>NZ_CP106795.1:4800000-8381966 GCF_025642175.1 Streptomyces albidicamelliae
CTTCGCCTTGCCGTCGGTGTCCTTGCCGGTCTCCTCGGCCGCGTCGGCCTTCGAACCGGTGCCGGCCTCGACAGCCTTCCCGGACTCGGACTCGGACTCGGACTCGGCCTCGGACCGGGACTCCGCGTCCGTGTCGGCGTCGGCGGTCGAACTCGCCCCCGCCTCCGCGTCGGTGCCGGCCTCGGCATCCGTGTCGGCCCCCGACTCCCGTCGCTCCGCCGCGTTTGCAGATGCGTCGGCTTTCGCCTCCCGCTCGCCCGCGTCCGCCCCGCGCACCCACGCCGAGACGGCGTCGCGCAGCGCGGTGTCCTCGTCGGAGGCGGCGTCGGCCGACCCCTCGGCGTCGGCGCCCCCGGAACCCGCGGACTCCTCCGCCTCCGCCGGCTCCTCCGTCGCCGCCGGTTCCTTCACGTCCCGGACCGACAGGATCTTCGTCGCGGTGTCCGTGCCACCGCCCGAGGAATCCTTTTCGCGGGCGACCGCGAGGCGTGGATCACGCGCCTCGGGAACCGAACCCCCGCTCCCCGACGTCGGTTCCGCCGACGACTCGCGCTGCTTCGACCTGTCGGGGGACTCGCCCGCCACCGATGCCTCCTCCATGCGCCGCACGTATGCACGCGCGCCCTGTCCGAACCATGTACCAGTGTCCTGTGTGAGGGCTTGGCCCCTGTGGTAGACGAGAACGACATACCTACCGGTTCCCTCACGAACCGGTCACGCACCCTCGACAGATGAATGTGAGAGGGGTCACCCTGTCATTCATCCACGCGGGGAGGCATGGATGGGCAGGAGCCGCAGAACACTTCCGGAGGAGCTTCTGCTGCTGGCATTGGACCCGACCACGGGTACCACTGCACAGCCGCAGTCGCTCGACCTCGGTCTGGCCGGAGCACAGCTAGTGGAGCTGGCGCTGGCCGGACGGATAGCCCCAGACGGGGATCGTATCGCCGTGGTGGCACCACGGCCGACTGGAGATCCGACTCTGGACTGCGCGTTGGAGTTGCTGCGAAGGCGCGGCGCTCCGGTACGTGCCGTCCACTGGATCGGCGGACCCCGGCTGGGGCTCCGTCAGACCTACCTCTCGCACCTGGAGCGGTGCGGCATGGTGCATGCCGTGGCGGGCCAGATGTGCGGGGTGCTGCCGACGACGCGCTATCAGGCGACGGACAACGAGATCAGCCGGGAGATCCGAGCCCGGCTGGATTCCGCGATCCGCACCGGTGTACCGCCGGACCCGCGGACCGCGGCGCTCGCCGCCCTGGCGCACGCCGTCGGACTCGGCAAGCATCTCTACCCCGGCAACGAGGGGCGTTCGTCCAGGTCCCGGCTGCGGGACCTGATCCGGCACGACCCGATGGGCGGGCTCGTCGCGCACGCCGTGATGGACGTGCAGAACGGCGCCGCCGCCCAGCCGCGCCGTGGCCCGGCCTCGCCCGGCCGGCCGGCCGCGCCAGGAGGCAGGTCCACGGCGGAACCCGCACGCGGGGTTCCGATGCAGCCGCACCGCGGGTCCATGGCACGCGCCGTGGCCCACTGAGCCGCAACCCCGGTCCCCACAGCCCCGGTTCGGGAGCCGCTGGTCCGAGCGGGGCGGAGAGATCCTGTGATCCCTCCGCCCCGCTCGACTGCGTCCCCGGTGGCCTCGGGTTTTCGTATCTGTGCCCGAACTGACGCGTACGCGCCGCATATCCACCGTTTCCCAGCGGTAGAAAGCACCTTGGTGGCAGTCTGCTGAACAGCAGATACGGAAAGTGTCAAGAAACAGGCAGGCAGCCGGAGGTGCACGTCCCGTGGCGTCCAATGTGAATCCCACCGTCAGGCGGCGCCGCCTGGGTCAGGAGCTGCGCAGGCTCCGTGAGCTCAAGGGCATGACGGCCGAAGAGGTCGCGGAGCGGCTGCTCGTGTCCCAGTCGAAGATCAGCCGGCTGGAGAACGGCCGCAGGAGCATCAGCCAGCGCGACGTGCGCGACCTGTGCGGGGTGTACGAGGTCGACGACCAGCGGATCGTCGACTCGCTGATGGAGATGGCCCGGGACTCGCGGCAGCAGGGCTGGTGGCACACCTTCGGGGACATCCCGTACAGCGTGTACATCGGCCTGGAGACCGACGCCGAGTCCCTGCGGGTCTACGAACCCCAGCTGGTCACCGGTCTCTTGCAGACCCGCGCGTATGCGGAGGCCCTGGTGCAGGGCGCGTTGCCGGAGACGTCGACGGCCGAGATCGAGAAGCGCGTGCAGGTGCGCATGCGGCGACAGGAACGTATCACCGCCGAGGGGAACCCCCTGCGGCTGTGGGTGGTGCTGGACGAGGCGGCGCTGCGCCGGGTCGTCGGCAGCAAGCTGGTGATGCGCGAGCAGCTCGAGCACCTGATCGAGATGTCCCAGCTGCCGCACGTCACCGTGCAGGTGCTGCCCTTCGAGGTGGGCGCGCACCCGGGCCTCAACGGCCAGTACGCGATCCTGGAGTTCACCGACGCGGCCGACTCCAGCGTGGTGTACCTGGAGGGCGTCACCAGCGACCTGTACCTGGAGAAGGCGCAGGACGTGCAGAAGTACGCCGTGATGTACGAGCATCTGCGGGCACAGTCCCTCAATGTGGAGCAATCCCGACAGTTCATTGCGGAACGGGCCAAAGACTACGCCGAATGACCTGCTGTCACAGAGGGCGCCGGATCGTACACCGTCGGTCCACTCCATTGGAAGGCTCACCTGGAATATGCCATCCGGTTGAGTGAACGACTACTCCGGCGGGGGCAGTTGCCCGGTAGCGTCGATCACGCCAATCAGTCGCAAGGTTGGCGTGAACCGCACTATCGCAACTCGCAACAGGAGTGGACATGGCACTGATTCAGGGCGCTTCGGAGACGTGGATGAAGTCTTCCTATTCCGCGGGCAACGGCGCCTGCGTCGAGGTCAAGTCGCCCACCACCGCCGAACTCGCCGTCCGCGACTCCAAGGTCCTCGAGGGCCCGGTCCTGGCCTTCCCGACCGACGCGTGGAACGCCTTCGTGGCCTCGGTGAAGGCGTAGGCAGACCTTCCCTGACCCTGGTCCGCGGACGAGCCGGACGTTCCGGTCCGGCCCCCACAACCGCACAGGCACCACCGGGAGCGCCCTCTCGACGAGTCGCCGTCCTTGCCGAGAGGGCTCACCTTTCTCCGTGGGCCCGGTGCGCCTACTCCGTGCTCACCGCGGACCGGCGCACCGGGAACGCCACGTCGCACACGGGGTCACCGGGCCCGGCCGCGTCCCAGTCGGCGAAGTAGATCTCCCGGCAGGGCCCCGCGATCGACAGCCCCTTGCGGGCCGTCCACTGCTCCACCGCCTCGAAGGCGGCCAGGATCTGCGGATGGGCCACCTGCGCCTTGGTGATCCGGGTGTACACCAGCCGCACCGCCGGCTCCACCCGTACCGCCGTCCCCCGGGCCCGTCCCTGCCGTCCGGCCCACGCACGGGCCGCGGCCTCGTCCGCCACCGGCACACAGGACTCGGCGGGCCCGTCGCTCTCCATCGACACCTCGGAGTGGTAGACGACGAACGGCGCGCCCGTCACGCCCCCGCACTCCCGTGCGCCCGCCTCCAGCCGCCCCAGGGACGCGCCGATCCAGGTCGGCAACTCGTCCGCCAGCGTGTGCCGCGACTCGGTGATCACCACCTGTGCCGGCACGTCGATGGTTTCGATCGCAAACTTCTCGTACATCTCGGAGCTCCTCCCCGACAACCGTCCACGGAGGTACTCGGCGAGGGTCCGCTGCCCGGCCACCCGGGCTTCCACGTCCGCCCAGTAGGCGGCGAGCCGGTCGGCCGCCTCGGCGCCCTCGGCACCGGTCACCTCGGCGATCCGGGCGAGCGGCATGTCGAGCTGCCGCAGCAGGGCCACCAGACGCGCGTGCTCGACCTGGTCCGCGCGGTAGTAGCGGTACCCGCTGACGCCGTCGACGTGCGCCGGCGCCAGCAGGCCCAGCCGGTCGTACAGCCGCAGGGCCTTGGCCGACAGCCGGGCCCGCGCGGCGAACGCGCCGATGGTGAGCAGCTCCTCGTCCACGGTGTCCGTCCCTCGTGCCGAGCGGACCGCCCCGCGGCCGCTCGCTCCTCCGTCACCGGGCGGCCTCTCCGCCCGGTGACGGGAACGCTCGTCCCTGCCCCAGGGGCAGGGTCAACCGCCTAGGCCAGCTGGCCCTCGATGGCGGCCACGACCTCCGCCGACTCCGGCTCGGTCTGCGGCGAGAAGCGCGCGACGACCCGGCCGTCCCGGCCGACGAGGAACTTCTCGAAGTTCCAGCGGATGTCCCCGGTGTGCCCCTCGGCGTCGGCGAAGCCCACGAGCCGCTCGTACAGCGGGTGCCGGCCCTCGCCGTTCACCTCGACCTTCTCGGTCAGCGGGAAGGACACGCCGTACGTCGCGGAGCAGAACTCCGCGATCTCCTCGGCGGTCCCGGGCTCCTGCCCCAGGAACTGGTTGCAGGGCACGCCCAGCACGGTGAAGCCCTGCTCGGCGTACCGTTCCTGCAGCTTCTCCAGGCCCGTGTACTGCGGGGTCAGCCCGCACTTCGAGGCCACGTTCACGATCAGTACGGCCTTGCCGGTGAACTGCGGCAGGTCCGCGGAGCCGCCCTTGAGGGCCCCGATCTCGGTGTCCAGCACGGATCCGTTGTGGTCAGTAGTCGTCATGCCCCGGATGCTAGCCCTGCCCGTCCACGCCCCCGGCGCGCGGCCCCGTCGCCCCGGCCGGGCCCGCCGCCTCCACCAGGACCTCGCCCGCCGCCGTCCGCGTGTAGAGCACCGAGCGGGCCGCCCGGCGGCGGGTCACCAGCCCCGCCTCCCGGAGCACCTTCAGATGCCGGCCGACCGAGCCGAGCCCCTGGCCGGTCACCGCGGTCAGCTGGCTCGTGCTCATGGGGGAGTCCAGCAGCACCAGCACCCCGGCCCGGGCCGCCCCGAGCAGCGCGCCGAGGCCCGCCGGGACAGCGCGGTCCCCGGCGTCGGCGAGAACCCCGGCGCACGGGTGGACCACCGCGTACCGTTCGCCGTCCTCCCAGGCCACCCAGCCGTGCCGCTGCGGTGTCACCGGCACGAAGAGCATCTCGGCCCCGGAGATCTCGCGCGGCGGATACTCGTGCAGATTGACCTGCAGCCGGTTCTCTCCGAGCCACCGGGTGCGCCCCGGCCGCAGCGAGTCCAGCGCGCTCACCCAGCCGCCCCGGCTCACCTGCGCGGTGCGCGCCACCACGTCCGCCTCCAGCACTCGCCGGCGCCGCTCCCAGTACGGCCGTACCGTCTCCCGCCACACCCACTCCAGCAGGACGGCCGCCCGCTCGGGCAGGTCGTCCCGGTCCAGGGCGTCCGGGAGCGGACCGGCGAGGGCGGTGCGCAGCTGGGCGCGGGCCGCCGCGGGCGCCACCGACCGCACCCGGGCGACCTCGTCCGCGAACCCCTCCCCGCCGCGGGGCGCGGGCGTCAGGAAGTCGGCGATCCACTCCCGGCCGAGTCCCGCGCGCACCAGCAGCGCCGTCACCGGGTCGGCGGCCGACCGCGCCCGGTACCCGGGCAGGTGGGCGCGCAGCCAGTCCCGCTCCCCGGGATGCGCTCCCTCACCGGCGTGCAGCAGCTTCAGACAGGCGAAGGTCTCCGCGAGCGGTGAGACGACGAACCGGCTGCGGGCCAGGGTGTCCGCGTTCAGCTGCCACCACCCCACCGGAAACCCCTCCTCACGGCCGTAGGACCTTTCGCGCTGCCGCGAAACAGTAACCGCCCCGGCCCGGACCGCCCGAGACTCCCGGACATGCCCAGCTACCGATCCCTGGTCCGCACCCCCGAGTTCACCCCGCTCCTCCTCGGCTCCGCCGCCCAGACCGCCGCCCAGACCGTCGGCGGTCTCGCCCTCGGCACGCTCGTGTACCGGGCGACCGGCTCCCCGCTGCTGTCGGCGGTGAGCATGTTCGGCCCCTCCCTCGCCCAGGTGCTGGGCGCGACCGTGCTGCTCTCGGGCGCCGACCGGCTGCCCCCGCGGACGGCCCTGTCGGCGATCGCGCTGGCCTTCGCGGCCGGTACGGCGGTGCAGGCCGTGCCCGGCCTGCCCGTCGGCGCGGTCTTCGCCGTCCTCCTCGCGCTGGGCCTGGTGGCCTCCCTCGGCGGCGGCGTTCGCTGGGGCCTGCTGCACGAGATCCTCCCCAAGGGCGGTTACCTGCCCGGGCGTTCGCTGTTCCACATGATGAACGGGCTCCTGCAGGTGGCCGGGTTCGCCACCGGCGGCGCCCTGCTCGCCGCGCTCTCCCCGCGGGCCTGCCTGCTGCTCTCGGCGGCCCTCCAGCTGACGGCCGCGCTCGTCCTGCGGCTGGGCCTGTCCGCCCGCCGGCCCCGGACCACGGGCCGCCCCTCCCCGTCGGCGACCTGGCGTGCCAACGCCCTGCTGTGGTCCTCCCGCCCGCGCCGCCTCACCTACCTGGGCCTGTGGGTGCCAGGCGGCCTGGTGGTCGGCTGCGAGTCCCTGTACGTGTCGTACGCCCCGCACGCGGCCGGTGCCCTGTTCGCCTGCGGGGCGCTCGGCATGTTCGCCGGGGACGTGACGGCCGGCCGGCTGCTGCGGCCCGGGGTACGGCGCCGGCTGGCCACCCCGCTCCTGCTGCTGCTCGCGGTGCCGTTCCTGGTGTTCTGCGCCCGCCCGCCGCTGCTCGTGGCCGCGGTGTGCGTGACGGTCGCCTCGGCCGGCTTCGGCGCGAGTCTGGTGCAGCAGGAGCGGCTGATGGAGCTGACCCCCGGCGAACTCGCCGGTCAGGCCCTCGGGTTGCACTCGGCCGGCATGCTCACCCTCCAGGGTCTCGGCGCGGTGCTGGCCGGGGCGGTGGCGCAGTTCACCTCGCCCGCCGCCGCGATGACCGCGACGGCGGCGGGCTCGGTGTGCGTGACGCTGGCGCTGGCTACGGCCGCTCGGCGGACTCCGGCCCGCCGGTCTCCTGCTCCACCGGCCGGGGCTCTGCCTCCGTCCGTGTCTGCGCGGGAACCCTCGCCGTCCTGAGGTCGGCGTCGATCCGCGCCGTGGCCCGGTCGAAGTACCGCAGCAGTTCCACCGGGAACGGCATCACGAGCGTGGAGTTCTTCTCCGCGGCCACCTCGACGACGGTCTGGAGGAGCCGCAGCTGCATCGCCTCGGGCGTGTCCGACATGATCCGCGAGGCGTTGGCGAGCTGCTGCGCGGCCTGGAACTCACCGTCCGCGGTGATGACCCGGGCCCGCCGCTCCCGCTCCGCCTCGGCCTGCCGCGACATGGACCGCTTCAGCGACTCCGGCAGCTGGACGTCCTTGATCTCGACGCGGTCGATGTGGATGCCCCACCCGGCCGCCGGGCTGTCGATCATCAGGGCGAGCCCCTCGTGCAGCCGCTCCCGGTCGCTCAGCAGGTCGTCCAGGTCGCTCTTGCCGATGATGGACCGCAGGGAGGACTGGGCGACCTGCCCGACGGCGAAGGTGTAGTCCTGCACCTCGATGGCCGCGCGGACCGGATCGGTCACCCTGAAGTAGACGACCGCGTCGACCTTCACGGACACGTTGTCCCGGGTGATGCCCTCCTGTGTGGGCACCGGCATGGTCACGACCTGCACGTTCACCTTGCGCATCCGGTCGGCGAACGGGACGAGGAAGGTGATGCCGGGCTGCCGGTGGCTCGGCAGCGCCTTCCCGAACCGGAACACGACCCCCCGCTCCACCTGGTTGACGACGCGCATCCCGCTCTTGAGGACGAGCAGCAGCAGGCCGACGGCCACCACTGCGACGACGGTGCCTTCCATGGCACTTCCCCTCTCCGACATGACTCCCGCCAGTTGCGGACAACGGGGAGGACACCGGCACGGGACCGATGGATGCGGCAGGGGCGTCAGGGAAGGGTAAAGAAACCGCCTCGCGCGCCCCGGGCGACGGCCGCCCGGCCGCCGTGGGCCGACCGCGCGGACTCAGCCGGCCCCGGACGCCGCCCGCCCGGCCTCCTCGGCCGCCCGGCAGGCCGTACAGATGATCTGCGCACCGCGGCCGTAGCGGCGGGTGAGCCCCTGACAGCGCGGGCAATAGCCGACCTCGTCCGGCGCGCAGTCCAGCATGCGCGCCGCGGCGGTCCGGTCCGTCGAGGGTTCGATGCGCCGCGGCATCCCGTCCATGGTGCCGACGGTACGTACGTCCGCCCGGCACGGCAGCTCGTGGACGGCCACAGGGATCACGACGGCCCCCCGGCCCGCCCCTCCGGCTCACGCCAGGTCCGTGCCCAGCTCCGTGTCGGGCCGGCAGAACGGGCAGGGTTCGCCGTCCGGGTCGGTGAGCGCGGCCCGCGCCTCGTCGGCCCCAAGGTGGCGCGGGGTGCCGTCGATCATCGTGCACAGGGCCCGGTGGACGACGGCGGGCTCACGCCCGTGCGGGGTGCGCTTCCGCTCGACGGCGTACCCGCTCCTCGGCGCCGACGCGGCGGGGCCGGGCGGCGGCCCGCCGCTCTCCCCGCCCCCGACGCCGTCGCCGCCGCGCCTCGACCGCCGCCGCGCGGGGCGTCCGCCTCCCTCGGTGCCGGCGAGCGCGGCGAGTACGGCCTCCCGCTGGAGCCGGAGGTAGACGGCGACCGTCTCGCTCTGGGCGAGCCGCTCGTCGAGGTACGCGAGGATCGCCCGGAGCCGGCGCGGATCAGGCGGCAGCAGGGACACGGCACGCACCATCCCCGCGGCCCGTCGCCGCGCACCGGACGCGACCGTGCATCACCGGCTCCTTCCACCCCGCCCGGGGACGGACAACGCCGACCGGGCGGCCGTACCGCGCCCCTGCCAGTACGGGTGGAACAGCACCTGGGACGACAGGCGGATCAGCCGCCGCCGCAGCGCGGTGCGCGGGTGCACGGCGAGCTGCCGGTAGGTGGCGTGCCACTCCTCTTGTGCGTGGGCGAGGTCGTCGGGAATCGGTCGCATGGCTGAATTCAAGCATGTGTTCGATTTCTGGCGCGAGCCGTGCCGGGGACGGAGTGGCGAGACCGGGGTGACGGAAGGGGAGGGGCTCCGCCGGGCCGCCCGGAGGTCCGGTTCCCGTCGCGGCGCCGACTTCGTCCGGCTACCTGACACGGCCCGGGGTACCCGCTTCGCAGTACGCCCCCGGCCGAGCCCGAATGCGGTGACAGCAGGTGACAGCAACGGAGAAGCAGATGATGGCCCGCCGATCAGCAGCCCTGCCGGCTCCCGCGCCGGTCCCCGCGGAGACACAGTCCGCCCAAGTCCTGTGCGACCGCTACCGGTTGGGCTCGAGAATCGGTTCCGGAGGGATGGCCGACGTCTACGAAGGCGTCGACACGCGTCTGCGCCGGCCCGTGGCCGTCAAGGTCTTCCGGCCGGGCTCCGATCCCCAGACCGAGGACCGTCTCGCCGCCGAGGCCGTCTTCCTCGCCCGCCTGCAGCATCCCGGACTGGTCACCGTCTACGACGCCGGCCGTCACGACGACCGCGCCTACCTGGTCATGCAACTGGTCGACGGCCCCACCCTGCGCGGCCTGTTGACCCGCGGGGCACTGCCCCGGCGGCGCGTGACCGAGCTGGGCACCGCCCTCGCACGGGCGCTCGCGCATGTGCACCGGGCCGGCATCGTGCACCGCGACATCAAGCCGTCGAACGTCCTGCTCGACACGGCCGGCGACCCCTACCTGGCGGACTTCGGCATCGCCCGCCTCGCGAACGCCACCCGGCACACCGCACCCGACGTACTGACAGGGACCGCCGCCTACCTGGCGCCCGAGCAGGTCGAGGGCGGCCGCGTCGGACCGGCCGCGGACGTCTACGCGCTCGGTCTGGTCCTCCTGGAGTGCCTGAAAGGGGACTTGGAGTACCACGGCACCCCGCTGGAGGCAGCGGTGGCCCGCCTCCACCGGCCGCCCACGGTCCCCGCCTGGCTCTCCCCGGACCTGGCCGCCCTGATACGGGCCATGACCGACCGGGACCCGGAGGCACGCCCGGACGCCGAACAGTGCGCGCGGGCGCTCTCCTCCCTGACGCCCGGGCCCGACCGGCGCGAGCCGTCACCCGCCGTGGTCCGGCTGCCGCTGCCCCGCGCGGCTCACCCCGGGGGGAACGAGCCCGTACGCACGGAGGAGTTGGCCCTCACCGGGCGGGCCGGGCCGCCGAGTGACACCCGAGGCGTCCGGCACCGCCGCGGCCTGGCCGTGGGGACCGTCCTGGCCGCGATATCCGTGGCGCTGGGGACGACCCTCGCGGTCGCCCCGGGCACGAGCGGCAGCAGCGAGGACCGGGCCGACGCGGCCTCGACGGCCACGCGCCCGTCGTCCGGCACGGCGACACCGGGCGGCGGGCCGAGTGCGGCCCCGTCCAGCGGATCCCACGGCGCTCGGCCCGCTGCCGCAAGCGCGTCGGGGCCGGCGTCCGCGACGACCGGCGCCCGCGCCGAGCCGGTCTCCCTGACCCGGAACCCGCCCGGCCGGGCGGCCCCGTCGGGCCGCCACCACGGCGCCGACCCGCACCAGCCCAAGCCGCCCCGCTCCCGGGACGATCACCCCCGTCACAAGCCGCCCCGCTCCCGGGACGATCACCCCCGTCACAAGCCGCACGGCAACCACGGATCACCCGCGAAGGCCGGCAAGCCCCCGCGTCCCGGGACGACCACGCACAAGGAGAACGAGGACGACTGAGCGGTACGGGGAACCGCGGGCGCGGGGGTCGATGGCGTGCTGTGTCGTGAACGTCGTGAACACAGCCGAGCCGGGATCCGGCTCCTCCCTCCCCTGGGCGGGCTCCGCCCTCTTCGGGGCCGCCATGGGCTGCGTCGCCTGGGTGCTGACCGTCCGGGCGCGGGCGTACTGCGACGCGGGGTAAGACGCCGGCGGACGCCTCGAACTCACCTTCCTGCTCCCCGTGACCGTGGCGGCCGGGGCAGCGGTCGGGCTCGTGGCGCCGGCCGTCGGCCGGCGCCTGGCGTTCGGGGCACCGGCGGCCGTCCGGATGTCGCTGCCGGCACTGCCGGTGATCGTCGCGACGGCGTCGGCGGCGTGGTGGCTCTTCGCGACCCGCGGGACGCTGGACGGCTGTCCCGGCGACTCCGGCCTCTGCCCCGCGAGCGATGTCCCGCCCTCGTGGCCGGCCCGGATCCCCGTCTGACCGGCCGGTGGGCACGCGCGCGGTGCGGCACGGCCTCCGCCATGTGTGAACCGGGCCCACCTGGCCGCCCGCAGGCACGGCGATCGGGGTGGTCATGGCGCTGGAGGGACTGCGGCCCGAGCAGGCGCTCGGGATCCTGACGGAGGTCTCCCGGACCGCCGACGTCAAGCCGCGGACGGTCGCGGAGCAGGTCCTCGACGGGGTGCAGGGCACGAACCTCCCGGAGGAGACCGGCCGGGCACCGCTCACCGCGCGGGCACGGGCCGCGGCGGGTCAGGAGGCCGCGGCCTCCTCGACCGACTCGCGGACGTCCAGCACGGAGTCCGCCCCGGTGAGCCGCAGCAACCGCCGCAACTGCGGCGCGGGCTCGGCCACCCGCAGCGCGGTCGTGTTGTTGACTCTGAGCAGCAGGTTCAGGAACGCCGAGTCGGCGAAGGTGAGCCGAGAAGCGTCCACGACCACCTTGGAGTACTTCTTGGACGCGATCTCCAGGGCCTCCGCCAGGGACGCGACGCATCCGATGTCGTACTCGCCGTACGCGACGATCACCCACGCGGCGTCCCACTCGTACTGGATGATCGCAGCCGCCCGCGGCACAGGCCGCCCGACCTGCCCCTTCGCTGCGCCATCACCCGTGCGAGCCGCACTCACACCCTCAGTATGACCCCGGAGCAGGAGAGAAGATGATCAACCGAGCGGGCTTCACCGGCCGGCCCGACAACCCTCTCGGCCACACCGCACGGGCCACGGGGGAGGAGGACGAGGACAGCCTCGTCGCCTACCTGGAGTCGTCCACCGAGATCTACTCCGTCCTGGGGGCCGAGCGGGACGTGGTCACCGGGGACACCTGGATCCCCGGCGCCGGGTCCCTCGTCACCGGCGGCACCTGGTTCTGGCCGGCCGAGCCGGCGCACTACGTCCGCCGGCACCACGTCCGGCTGCCCGCCCAAGCAGCTCGGCGCCGCGGGACTGCCGTCGTCCATCCGCTCACGGACGCACTCTTCGGTTCCCGCCAGACGTCGGACTGCGGGCGAGCCCCGCTGCTCGGCGGACCCGACGTGCTGGCGGACTCCCTGTCCGACGACCGGTACCACGAGGTCGAGTTCCAGTGCTGGATGGGGTACGACCGGCCCGTCACGGCACGGGTCCGGCGCCTTGCCCCGTCCGTGCAGAGGATCACGGTCCAGATCGCCGACGTCCCTGAATCCGAGCGGGAGGAGGTGGTCGCCGTCAGCGCGCTCGGCCGGTGCCGCTAGTCGACGTCCACCGGGCCGTCGTTCGACTTCCTGCCCTTGCTGGTGGGCAGCTGGAAGAGGCCGTTGCCCTCGCTCTCCGAGGAGCGGTGGCCGTCGGTGTCCGGGCCGTTCAGGTTCTGCCGGACCGAGTCGAGGATCGTCAGACCCTGGGACACCAGGCCGGCGGCGATCTCGCCCAGACCGTCCGCACCGTTGAGGACGTTGACGTTGGCGCCCGCGAGACCGCCCGCGGCCTCCTTGACGATCTGCGGGAGCTGGTCGATCAGCATCCGGTCGAGCGCGACCCGGTCGTACGAGGCGGCGGCCTCCGCCTGGATCTTCATACGCTGCGCCTCGGCGGCCGCGAGGATCCTGACCCGCTCGGCCTCGGCCTCGGCGGGCTTCACGACCTCGGCGACCAGCTGCTGCTGGCGCAGCTTGGCCTGGCGCTCGGCCAGCTCCGTCTGGGCGGCGAGCACCTCCTGCTGGGCGTGCGCCTGCGCCAGCGGTCCGGCCTGCCCGGCCTGCGCCTGCGCACGGTCCACCTCGGCCGAGTACTCGGCCTTGACGATGGCGGTCTGCCGGGCGTACTCGGCCTGCTTACGGGCCGCCGCCTGCTCCGCCTCGACCGCGGCCTGGGTCGCCTGCGCCTGGGCGATCTGCGCCTGCCGCTGGATGGCCGCCTTGTGCGGCGCGGACATCGCGTCGATGTAACCGGTGTCGCCGTCGTCGATCGACTGGATCTGCAGCGAGTCGACGATCAGACCGATCTTCGCCATCTCGGTCTTGGAGGTGTCCAGGACCTCGGCGGCGAGCTTCTGCCGCTCGGTGACGATCTCCTCGACCGTCATCGAGCCCACGATGGCCCGCAGGTGACCGGCGAAGATCCGGCCGGTGAGCACCGACATCTGCTCCTGGTCGGAGAGGAAGCGCTGGCCGGCGTTGATGATGCTCTCGTGGTCGTTACCCACCTTGAAGGCGATCACGGCACGGACGTGCAACGCGATGCCCTGCCTGGTCACGCAGGTCTCGGTGACCTCCGCCTCGCACATGGAGAGCGTGAGGAACCGGACCTTCCTGAACACCGGCAGCACGAACTTCCCGTGCCCGGTGACCACTCGGAACGGCGCGCCCCCCAATCCCCGCCTGCCCCCCGAGATCAACATCGCCTCGTCGGGAGCGGGGACGCGGTATCCGAACATGCACGTACTCCTCAGTCGGCGCGGGCGGTGTCCCCGCCCAGCGCGTCCAATGGATCCACCCACTCGATGACGCCGACCTCGCGGCATCCTCGTGATTCGATCACAAGCACGGTCGTGCCCACGGCCAGGGGAGTTTCCGACCAGGCGAGGAAGGTCTCCGAACCGCCTCTGACGCGCACCAGGACCTCGCCGGGACCCGTGGAACCGCGCGTTCCGATGAGTACCTTCCCCGTGCAGCCGATCACGGCCTCGTCCTGCGGCATCACCGGCCGTCCTCCTCTTCCTGGCCCCATGATTCCGACGATAGACCCAGTCCGGCCGGGACCCAACGGGCAGGACGTCCGGGCCCGCGCCCCCGGACGCCGGCGCCTTCCGCGCGCGCTAGGAGTCGGCCGGCACCCACTGGCGCACCCCCTGGTCGTTCGTGCCGTACCAGTAGCGGGGCAGGCCCTTGATGCCGCTGGTGCGGAACGGCCGGCCGTGGTCGTCGACGCGGACCGTGCCGGTGCGGCCCCGCGCGGACCAGTCGAGTTCCAGGTACCACTGGCAGTCGTGGGCCTCGGTCGTCGCGGTGACCAGCAGCACCTCCGGGTCCTCGGCGGAGACGCGGTAGGGGAACCGCACCGCGGGGATGGGCCTGCCGGTGTCGTTGCCGGGACGCGCGTGCGCGATCGGCCGGTCGACGTCCAGGTTCACCGAGAACTCACGGGGCGTCAGGTCGCCGCCGCAGCCCTGCTCCATGGCGTACGCCGTACCGGGCAGCGGCGTACCGCGGCTGACGACACGGACCCGGAGGGCCGTGAGGACCACGGCCGCGGACGACTTCCCCTGCACGGAGATCTGCACCATCGTCTGCCGCCCGTGCACCGCGCCCTGCGTCGCCGCCCACGCCCCCGCGTCCTGCTGCACCGGCGGCGGGGGCACCTGGTCGGGCTTCTTGCCGATCACGTAGTCGTGCCCGCAACCGCCCTGCCAGACCTGCGAGTCGGCGGTCCAGGTGAGCGGCACACCTGTCGGCACCGGGGCGCCGCTCTTCGCCCCCGCCGACGGTCCGCCCTTCACCTCGGGTCGCCCCGAGGGCCGTGCCTTCGCGGAGGGCGGTGCCGACGAACTGCCGCCGGGGGAGGGGCCGGTCGAGGCGGCCGAGGGACGGGCCGGCGCACCGGTTCCCGCCGTACCCATTCCCGTCGTACGGGACCGGACGGGGGCCTTGGCCGCCTGGTCGCCGCCGGACCCGCCGGCCGACAGCGCCGGCAGACTGCCCAGCGTCGCCAGCAGGACGGTAGCCACGGCGGCGCCGACGACGGTACGGCGACGGCGGTACCAGCGCCGTCCGGTGGAGCGGCGGTCCGCAACCGCCACCGCGTCCGCGTGCGGTGCCGGCTCGGGGCTGCCGGGGCGGGGGCGTCGGAGGCGGACGGGCCGGTGCCGGGGACGCTGCCGCTGCCTTCCCTGCCGTCGTCGGGGCTGCCCCCAGGCTCCGCCCGGCGGTCGGGACCCGGAACCCGCTCGCCCACGGCCGGCTCCCGCACCCCCTCGGCTCGGGACCGATCCCGCGATCCCTCGCCCACGGCCGACTCCCGCACCCCCTCGGCCCCGGCCGGCTCCGCCGCCCCGTCGCCCGCCTTCGGCCGCTGGCGTGCCGTCACTTGGCGTGCCGTCACTTGCCGTGCCGTCAGGGCGAGCAGCCACAGGCGGTGCAGTTCGAGGCGCTCCTCCGGTGTCGCCCCGCAGAAGGCGGCCAGACGCTCCACCGGGGCGTAGTCCTGCGGGACCGCCTCGCCCGCGCAGTAGCGGTGCAGCGTGGAGGTGTTCATGTTGACGCGCCGGGCCAGGGAGCCGTAGCTCCGGTCCGTGCGGTCCTTCAGCCGGCGCAGCAGCGCCGCGAACTGTTCGACGTCGTCCCCGGTCGGCACCGCTGCCCCCGTCTCCCCCGTGTCCCCGCATCCCAGGCGGCCCATATACCTGCACGTCAGATGGGCTGGGATGGTTCCACCGTCGCCGGACGGGCTTCCGGCGTTGCGCCGGGCCGCCCCGACGGCCAATGCTCTTGGTGTCGCACCGATCAGGGCCCGACCGACCAGCCGGCGGCGAGCGACAGACGACACCCATGCACTCATCCACGGGGGACACCCATGCCCAAGAGCACCCGAGCAGGCGCGCTTCTCGCTGTCGCCGTCACGGGCCTCGCCCTCGGCGCGACGCTCGCCACACCGGCGAACGCCGCCGCGGCCAAGGCGCCCGGCTTCCTCAAGGCGGCCGATCTTCCGCCGCACCCGAGCTCGACCTGGACGGCCGGCAAGGTGACCGCCGGCGTACCGGAGGCGGTGGAACAGGACCGCTGCCTGAGCATGGCCCTGGGCGGCGGCTCGGACACCTGGTACCGGGAGTTCCGTACCGACCTCGACACGAGCGCCCGTCAGGTCAGCGTGCGGCTGTCCACGACCGCCGCGGCGAAGGGGCGCTTCTCGCGGCTGAACAAGGACATCAAGTCCTGTGCGGCACGCATCGAGAAGGCCGACCCGGAGACCGAGGCGACGCTGCGGGACTACGGCACGCTCCCGGTCGAGGAGGGCGCCCACGTCTACGGCCTGCACACGGAGACCTCCTGGGGTGCCTCCGACATCCGCCTGCTCTCCGTCGGCCGGGACGGCAGGACCGTCACGGTCGTGGACTGGGGACAGCTGGGCGACTTCAGGGGCGCACCGGTGAAGGCCTTCAAGAAGACGACCGTCACGGCCGTGAACAAGCTCAACTGACCGCACGACCGGGGCCGCTCTCCGCCACGGGGGTGGGGAGAGCACCCATCGACCACCGCCGGCGCCATTCGGCGTGATCCGGCACGACTCCGAAAACGGGGAACTCACATGAACAGCAAGACCCGCACCGTCCTGACCGCCGGCGTCCTCGCCGCCGCCCTCGGCCTCGGCGCCACCGCCCAGGCCTCCGCGGGCGCCCCGCGCAGCGTCAGCGGCAAGACGAACGACAACATCACGCGCATCGCCAACTTCTACGGCACCTACATCGACGCGGTGTCCGACGAGGACAGCGGCAAGCTCGGCAAGGACCTGCGCAGCCACTACCTCACCCCCGCCTTCCAGAAGGAGCTGGCGGCCTGGGAGAACCGTGAGCACGCCGACGGCGTCCTGCGCGCCCAGAACGTCCCGCTGGCCTGGAAGGTCACCGAGAGCGGCTCCACCCGCACCACCACGGAGGCTGTGGTCACCCTCACCTGGAGCCGGGGCAGCACGAGCAAGCTGGTCGTCGACATGAGCCGCAGCAGCCACAAGATCGTCCACATCGGCGAGAAGGGCGCGGCCCACAAGTAGGTCCCGGGACGCACCTCGCCCGTACACGGAAGGCCACCTGCGGACACCCGTAGGTGGCCTTCTCGCGAGCCCGCCCGTTCCGGCACGGATCCGGAGAGGGCGGCTCGCGGCCCGTACGGTGCCTACGAAGGCTCAAGGGTCCCGAGACGGTCAAGTCGCCGTCTGTGGACGCTGGCTGCGCAGGGAAGGTGGGACGACCGGGCGTAGGCGGTGCAGGCGGGCTGCTGCCGGCGGCGACCCTCGCGACGGCGCCCTTCGTGTCCTTCGGCGTCCGGCGGAGTGACGGACCCGTGATCGGTCGCCCTCGGACGGACACGGCCTTGGCGGCCGGCATCCGTCGGATGCGCTCTGCGCGAACTCCGCCGGGTTCGTGAGGGCCGCTGGAGTCCTGGCGGCAGCGACCTACGGAGGATCACCATGATCGTGGAATACATCCGCTACCGCATCGCCGAACCCGAGCGCCGCGCCGACTTCGAGAAGGCCTACACGGCCGCCGCCCAGCAGCTGGACCTCGCCCCCCAGTGCCTCGGATACGAGCTCTCCCACGGCATCGAGGAACCCGAGCGCTACATCCTGCGGATCGAATGGTCCTCCGTCGAGGACCACGAGAAGGGCTTCCGCGGCGGCCCGCACTTCCCCCCGTTCCTCGCCGAGATCCGCTCCTACATCGGCGACATCGAGGAGATGAAGCACTACACGAGGACGTCCGTCGTCAGTGCCGGCCCGCGTTGACGTCAGAACTCGGTCAGCGAGCTGGAGACCCACTTCGGGAGAGCCCGGTCTGGCACGAGAGTGGCACGCCGGGGGCCGTGCCACGCCCGCCTCTACCTGCACCATCGGACTTGTGCGCGGGGAAGTTCGCGAACGTCGCTGGCTCTATGCCACGGTCTGAAGGGTGAGGCATCCTGGACGTCCCCTTGACCCGCACTTTCTTTCGTACGACCGCCTCCCAGGGTGCGACGCGAGGGGAGAAGGCCGGATTCCGGGGTTATGTGGACGTCCAGGTCCGTCAGACGAGGTGGATCGTGAAGCGCCTCACTACCTTGGGGGTGGTGGCGATCGTGTCGGAGTGGACCCAGCCGCGAGCCTTCTTGTACTCCCCGGTGCCGCCAGTGATCGCGTTGTCGAAAGGACCCTGGTCGAGGTAGTTGAAGTACAGTCCCTGCACGGTGAGCTGGCCACCCGGGAGGACGTAGGTCACGACGCACTGCTCCGCTTCATCGACGCCGCCCCGGGTGGTGGTGCAGGTGCCGTGGGTCTCGCCGACCTTGTTGTGCGCCGCGTCGAAGAGGTCCGAGCGGACGACGACTTGATCGCCCTGCGAGACGCTGCCGGGGGCGACGGGGAAGCGGGTCAGCTGCTGCACTTCGGCCAGGACTGTGATGATTCGGGTCGTGTTCCCGGCCTGGGCGGAACCGGTGTCCGTCGCGGCGGCCGCGACGGGGGTGCAGGCGAGGACAGTGGCCAGCGTGGCCGCGCCGAGGCAGGCCGCTCTGATGGGGCGCATCATGTGACTCCTGAGGTTGATGTCCGGGAACGAGCGGATGGCGAACTTCCATCCGATTCCGTTCGATATCCTTCATAACCTCGACTCCGCCGCGCCGCGGAGTGCCCCGGCATGAACCACCGGCACATCCAGCCGGTCGGACCAAAGTCGGGCGGCGGGGTTCAGCACGAAGGCGAACGGCAACTCCAGGCGGTGCCGGGCCATGAGCACGGGGGAAACGGCCTGGCCGACCTTGTGACGGCCGTGTGGCACGGCCGTGCTCACGACAAAGGGCCGGTGCAGAGGGTCAAGCCTCTGGACCGGCCCTTGGTCGTGTGCCCCCGGCAGGATTCGAACCTGCGACACCCGCTTTAGGAGAGCGGTGCTCTATCCCCTGAGCTACGAAGGCAGTGCCTCTGTCTGTCCTTGGCAGGGGGCGGGGTGAGAGATCAGCCCCGGCCTCCTCCCAGGGGTGGGAGAGGTACCGGGGACAGCCTAGCGGACGGGGGAGGGAACGCGCTGGGGTGATCCGGTCGGGGCGGTCACGGTCCGACCGGTGACCCGTCACCCTGGGCGATTCGACTGACCCGGCGCCGGGGTGCGGGTCGGTTCGAAGCGGGCCGACCGGGGCCGCTTCGCGGTGGCGCCCGGCGGATCCTCCAAGGGTGCCTACGAGGCGCGGTCGGGGGTGCTGACGGGTAGCCCGTCAGGCCGGGTTCGCCGGCAAGCGCCAGCCGCTGCCCGGAATATGAGGGCCCCTCGGACCCGCCCGGGATGCCCGCGAACCCGTTTCGGCCCGGTGCCCCGGATGACATGATCAAGTCCGTACGGACAACGGTCCGGACAGGACGAAACAGGGGGAAACCATGGAGCGGACCTCAAGATCGGGTCTCCGTCCGAACTGGCTGCTGCCGGCCGGCTACGGGGTCGCCGTCGGGCTCACCGCCGCCTTCGGCTCGGGCCGGGCCGTCAGCGCCGTCGCGGTGATCGGCGGCGTGCTGATCGGCCTCTACTACGGCTTCGGCCGTCGGCGGGATGCCCGCGGCTGACGCCGGCATCCCGGGCGGCCCCTCCGGCAGGGGCGGTCACAGCACCGGCACCCGGGTGAAGCGGTCCGCCGCGCGCAGGTCCGACTGGATGCGGTCGGCGGTCGCGCGGAGTTCGGGGAGCAGGTCGCGCACGCAGTCCTCCAGCGTGCGGCGGGCCGCGTGCGTGGACACGTTCACCGCGGCGACGGCCCGGCCCGTCCGGTCCCGTACCGGTACGGCGATGGAGCGCAGCCCGGACTCCAGCTCCTCGTCGACGAGGGCGTAGCCGCGCGCACGGACCGCCTCCAGCTCCTCACCGGCGACGGCCTGGCCGGGCGCGCGGATGTCCTGCGGCTCCGCGGACGCCGGTCGGGTGGTGTCGGCCAGGAGGACCCGGCCGAGGAGGTCGCGGCGGCGGGCAGCCGGGTGCCGACGGCGATGTGCACGGTCAGCACGCGGCTCGCGGCCGCCCCGGCCGTGTACTGGATCTCCGTGCCGCCGCCCGTCAGCACCGCGAGCGCCGTCGGCTCGTGCAGCCGGCCTGCGAGCGCCCGCAGATGGGGCTCGGCCAGCCGGGGCAGCGTGCTGCGCGACAGCGGCGGGAAGCCCAGGTCCAGCACGCGTGGAGTGAGGGCGAAGGTGTGGTCGGGGCGCGCGGTCACCAGGCCCAGGTGTTCGTGGGTGATCAGGGCCCGGCGCGCGGTGGCGCGGGACAGCCCGGTCGCCCGTGCGACCTCGGCGAGCGGCAGCGCGGACCGGCCCGCGCCGAACGCGGTGAGCACGGTCAGGCCCCGGGCCAGGGACTCCACGAAGTCCCGGCCCAGTTCGAGCTTGGACGCCCCCGTCCAGGCGGCCAGTTCCGAGGGCGGCGGCCCGGGCTCGGGGGGCGGCGCGGTGCGCAGCTCGGCCTCCATCGCCGCCACCGCCGTACGCAGCCGGGGGAGCAGGGCGGTGCGCAGACCGGCCGCCGTGTGCCGGCTGGTGTGGCTGACCACGCTCGCCACGCACGCCACGCGGCCGGTGTCCGGTTCGCGCACCGGCACGGACACCGCGACCAGTCCCGGCTCGACCAGTTGGTCGTCCAGCGCCCAGCCGTCCCGGCGGGCCCGCTCCACCCGGGCGGCGAAGTCGCCGGCGGTGGCCGGGGACCGGGGCGGCACGGCGGGGAAGGAGGCGTCCGCCGGGTCCCCGGCGTGCCGGGCGTGCCAGCGCCGCCAGTCCGCCGGATCCCACTCGGTCGCGAACAGCGCCCCGGGGGCGGTGCGTTCGGCCGGCAGCAGGTCGCCGATGCGGAAGCTCACGGACATCGCGCGGCGGCGGGTCGCCTGGTGGATGAAGCGGATGCCGTCGAGGTCGGCCACCGCCAGGGACACCGACTCGTCCAGCTCGTCGGCGACGGCGTCGGCCTGCGCGCCGAGCAGCGCGGGCAGGCGCAGGGCGGTCAGGTAGGCGTTGCCCAGCTCCATCACGCGCGGGGTGAGGACGACGTCCCGGCCGTCGATGCGGACGTGTCCCATGCGGGCCAGGGTCGCGGTGATCCGGTCGACGGTGGACCGGGCGAGTCCGGTGGCCCGCTCCAGCGCGCTCGGGCTCATCGTGCCGCCCGCCTCGGTGAGCCGCCGCAGTACCGCGACCCCGCGCAGCAGCGGCCCGACCGCCTCCGCGGGCGGCCCGTCCGTTCCCGCCGCCGCCTCGACCGTCCCCGCCGGGGGCCGGGCCTCGGCACGGCTGCCGGAATCCTGGGCGGTCTGCGCGGGCATCGTCTCTCCGGTACGGCGTGCGTCGGACGCCCACCGTAGGGCGTGCCGGACGCCCACGGTAAACCCGGCCTGCGGCCCGTGTCCGGCGCCCACGGTGAACCCCGTCGGGCGCCCCCTTCAGCTAGCCCCGCGTGATCCGCACCCGGTAGTTGCCGTCCGCGTCCGTGCCGACCACGTGGACCGCGATGGCGTGCTTGGGGTCCTTGAAGGTCTCGCCGGGGACGAAGGGTGCGTCGGAGAGCTCCGTGTGGACGTTGGGGCTGCGGGTGCAGCCGCCGCTGCCCCGGGTGCTGTCGTAGACGGTGACCGGGCCGCGCCCGGTGTCCACGGTCGCGTCGACCTTGTAGATGAGGAGGCCCGGCCGACACACCACCTCGTCGTTGCCGCCCTGTGCCCGCACCTCCAGCGCGTAGGCGGTCCGCACGTCGATGGGTACGAGGATCAGCTTGCCGCCGCCCGGCTTGTACAGCGGGGACAGCGTGTACTCGACGGTCCCGTCGGTCGTCGCGCAGCCGACCTGACCGCCGTCGAGCCAGCCCAGCTTCCACTTGTGCCAGCCGAGCAGGTCGTTGTTGGCGCCCCAGTCCTCGCTCATGATGTCCCAGTGCCCGACCGTGCCCCCGCCCTCCTGCGTGTACAGGTCGGGCAGGCCGAAGGTGTGGCCGTTCTCGTGGGGCAGGACGCGGTAGCCGGTGCGGTCGTAGGAACCGGAGCCGTCGTCCTGGCGGGAGTAGACGAAGGAGGCGTTGGCGACGGGCACCCCGTCGGCGACCGGGGCCTCCCCGTTGCCGGCGAAGGTCACGGACAGCACGGTGTCCAGGGCGGACGGCCCGGCGTTCGGGGTGACGAGCACGTTCAGCAGGTCGTACGAGCGGAAGTCCACGGTGGGGTCGGCCGCGGCCACTATGTCCTGCACCAGCTGCCGGTAGCCGGGGTCGAAGGGGGCGCCGCGCTCTATGCCGTACTGGCGGAACGACTTCGGCATCCGCAGCCAGCCGGTGACGGGGGTCTCGGGCCGGTAGTCGAGGCGGCCGTAGGAGGCCGTGCGGAACCACTCCTGGGTCTGCGGGAAGAACTCGTGGAAGCGGTCCATGGCGCTGCCCTGGCCGGGCGCGTCGGAGAAGTCGACCATGAGGGTCAGGGCGTGGACCGTGCCCGTGGAGCGGGAGTAGCCGTGCGGGGTGGGGACGCCCTCGGTCATCTGCACGTCGAGGCCGCCGTGGATCAGACAGGGCGAGAGGGCGGCGGAGCGGGCCAGGCCCACGGGCCCGGCGGTGGTGGGCGCCGGCGGATGCCCGGTCCCGGCCGAGGTGCTGACCGCCATGGTCAGCACGGTCACGAGGGTCAGGGCGGCCACGCGGCGCGGGCGTATGTGACGGCGGGGCGGCTGCGGCGGCATGCACGGGCCCTTCGCTCCACGGCAGCCGCCGGTCGCCGGCTGCACCCTTGCGATCACCCTGTGTCGACGGGGTGGCGGGCGCGCGCTGGAGGAGACCGATCGTGGGAAAGCGGGGCCGCACGAGGGTGAATCCCGGCGGACGTTGAGTGTGGCGCAGGTCACATCGATTCTTTTCCGGTACCGGGAAATAACCGGGGACCCTCTCCCCGTTTAGCCCTGTGTCCGAGCGAAACGGGGACTGCCTCCCCGGATCGCCTCACCACGAACCGGATCGTTCCCCCACCCGAACCGGATCGTCCTCAGCAACTGATCGTCCTCAGCAACTGAAGGAGTACGCCGTGCCGACCGCGACCGCATCCCCCGCGCAGCGCAAGGTGCCCCGGCCCCGCGCCGACGCCGTGCGCAACCGGGAGCGGATCGTCACCGCCGCCCGCGAGATGTTCGTCGAGCACGGTCCGGACGTGCCGCTCGACGAGATCGCCCGCCGCGCCGGCGTCGGCAACGCCACGGTGTACCGCAACTTCCCCGACCGCGAGGCCCTCGTGCGCGAGGTCGTCTGCTCCGTCATGGACCGTACGGCCGAGGCGGCCGAGGCGGCCCTCACGGAGACCGGGGACGCCTTCGCCGCGCTGGAGCACTTCGTACACGCCTCAGCTGACGAGCGGCTCAGCGCGCTGTGCCCGATGATGTCCGACGGCTTCGACCGGCACCATCCCGACCTGGAGGCCTCCCGGGAGCGCGTCGAGCAGCTCATCGAGGAGGTCATGGGCCGGGCGAAGGCGGCCGGGCAGCTCCGTCCCGACGTCGGCGTCGGCGACCTGATGATCGTCGTGGCCCAGCTCAGCCGGCCCCCGGCCGGTACGGACTGCGTCCGCGGCGACCGCTTCGTCCACCGCCATCTCCAACTGTTCCTCGACGGCCTGCGGGCGCCCGCCCGCTCCGTCCTGCCGGGCACGGCCGTCACGATCGAGGAGCTGCGCTCGCCCTGACCGACCGGCTCGGCTCCGCCCTTGAGAGCCCCTGCGCGATCCCCTCGCCGTGCCTCGCTGTTCCTCGTCGTTCTTCGCGCTTGTCCGTTCTTCCTGTTTTTCCCAATCTTTCCGTTTTTTCCGTCACGAAGTCCCGAAGTGGGTATCCCCATGTCCGAAACAGCCCTCAAGGCTCCCGGCGCCGCCGCACCGAGCGGTGACGCCAACCGCTGGAAGGCGCTCGTCTTCATCGCGCTCGCCCAGCTGATGGTCGTCCTCGACGCCACCATCGTGAACATCGCCCTTCCCTCCGCCCAGCAGGACCTCGGGATATCCGACGGCAACCGGCAGTGGGTCGTCACGGCCTACGCCCTCGCCTTCGGTGGTCTGCTGCTCTTCGGCGGCCGCATCGCCGACCTGTGGGGCCGCAAGCGCGCGTTCGTGCTCGGACTGGCCGGATTCGCCGCCGCGTCCGCGCTCGGCGGTGCCGCCACCACCGGCGCGATGATGTTCGGCGCCCGTGCCCTCCAGGGCGTGTTCGGCGCCCTGCTCGCCCCGGCCGCGCTCTCGCTGCTGGCCGTGATGTTCACCGACGCCAAGGAGCGCGCCAAGGCGTTCGGCATCTACGGCGCGATCGCGGGCGGCGGCGGTGCCGTCGGCCTGATCCTCGGCGGCTTCCTCACCGAGTACCTGGACTGGCGCTGGACCTTCTTCGTCAACGTCCCGTTCGCCGTCGTCGCCGCGGCCGGCGCCTACTTCGTCGTCCGTGAGCCCGAGGGCGGCCGCAACCGCTCCCCGCTCGACGTCCCCGGCGTGATCCTGTCCACCCTCGGCCTGGTCTCCCTCGTCTACGGCTTCACGCGCGCCGAGTCCGACGGCTGGGGCGACGCCGTGACCGTGTCGATGTTCGTCGCGTCCGGTGTGCTGCTGCTCGCCTTCGCGCTGGTCGAGTCCCGGGTCAAGGCCCCGCTGCTGCCGCTGCGCGTGGTGACCGACCGCAACCGCGGCGGCATCTACCTCTCCCTGGGCCTCGCGATCATCGGCATGTTCGGCCTGTTCCTCTTCCTGACCTACTACCTGCAGGTCGTGAAGGGCTACTCCCCGGTCAAGACCGGCTTCGCCTTCCTGCCGATGGTGGCCGGCATGATCACCGGTTCCACCCAGATCGGCACCCGGCTCATGACCCGGGTCCCGGCCCGCCTCCTGATGGGCCCGGGCTTCCTCGTCGCCGCGCTCGGCATGCTGCTGCTGACCCAGCTGGAGATCGACTCCTCGTACGGCGCCCTGCTCCTGCCGGCGATGGTGCTGCTCGGCCTCGGCATGGGCACCGCGTTCATGCCGGCCATGTCGCTGGCCACGCAGGGCGTCGAGCCCCGGGACGCCGGTGTCGCCTCCGCGATGGTCAACACCTCGCAGCAGGTGGGCGGCGCGATCGGCACCGCCCTGCTGAACACCATCGCCGCGTCCGCGACCACCTCGTACATCACGGACCACATCGCCGGTGTCACGGCCAAGCCGCAGGCGGAGCTGGTGAAGCTCCAGGCCATGGTGCACGGCTACACCAGTGCGATCTGGTTCGCCGTCGGCATCCTGGCGCTCGCCTCCCTGATCGCCTTCACCTTCGTCAACGCGGGCCGTCCGGGCAGCACCCCGGTGGCCTCCGGCGAGGGCGTCGAGGACGAGCTGCCGGTGCCGGTGGTGGCCCACTGACCCGGGGCCGCTAGCGGAGCCAGGGCAGGTCCGCACCCGCTTCGTTGGGCTGGAGGCCCTCGGCGACGATCTCCATGATCTCGCCGAGGGCCTTCTGCTGTGCGGGCGTGAGCCGGTCGAACAGCGCCTGCCGTACGGCGGTCACATGGCCCGGCGCGGTGCGCCGCAGCACCTCGACACCCTCGTCGGTGAGCACCGCGAACTGGCCGCGCTTGTCGGAGGGGCAGTCCTCGCGGCGCACCCAGCCGTTCTTCTCGAGCCGGGCGACGGCGTGCGACAGCCGGGAGCGGGTGATCTTCGCCTGCATCGCCAGCTCGGTCATCCGCAGCCGGCGGCGCGGTGCCTCGGCGAGGCCGACGAGCAGGCCGTAGTAGATGTGCGGCATGCCCGCGTCACGCTGCAACTGCCGGTCGAGGTGGTCTTCCAGCAGGGTGGAGGCGTGCAGGTAGGCGCGCCACACGCGCTGTTCCTCGTCGGTGAGCCAGCGGTGCCCCGCCGCGGAGTCCGGTGCCGTGTTCATGGGTCCCACTGTACGAGGCAGCTCCTTGAAACTTGAACAAGTTGGTCGTATTCTGGAATAGAAAGCTTGAGAGTTAAAGCAACAGGATGTTGGGAGCCGCGACCATGTCCGTCACCGCCCAGGAGCGCATGCCCGCCCTGTACCTCAGCCATGGCGCCCCGCCCCTCGCGGACGACCCGGTCTGGCCCGGCCAGCTCGCCGCCTGGTCCGCCGGACTGCCCCGGCCGAAGGCGATCCTGATGGTCTCCGCCCACTGGGAGGAGGCCCCGCTCGCGCTCGGCGCGGTGGAGACCGTCCCGCTCGTGTACGACTTCTGGGGCTTCCCCGAGCACTACTACCGGGTCCGGTACGCCGCCCCCGGCGCCCCCGCGCTCGCCGAGTCCGTCCGCAAGCTGCTGCGCGCCCCCGGCACCCCCGTCCAGGACATCCCCGACCGCGGCCTCGACCACGGCGCCTACGTCCCCCTGGTCGAGATGTTCCCGGCCGCCGACATCCCCGTCCTGCAGGTCTCGCTGCCCACCCTCGACCCGGTCCGCCTGATGGACATCGGTCGCAGGCTCGCCCCGCTGCGCGACGAGGGCGTCCTCATCGTCGGCTCCGGCTTCTTCACCCACAACCTCGCCGCGCTCCGGCACGCCGGCGGTGTCCCGAGCTGGTCCTCCGAGTTCGACGACTGGGGCCGGCGCGCCCTGGAGGCCCGCGACTGGGACGCCCTGCTCGACTTCCTGGACAAGGCCCCGGCCGGCCGGTACGCCCACCCGCGCACCGAACACTTCGCCCCGCTGTTCGTCACCATGGGCGCCGCCGAGGCGGGCGGCGAGCTCGACGCGCAGAAGTCCGTGATCGACGGCTTCTGGATGGGAATGGCGAAGCGGTCCGTGCAGTTCGGCTGACCGGGAGGGGGCCGCGGGCCATGAATCTCCTGTGAGCGCGCGTCCGTGGCAACCAACGGCCGACGCGGGCCGTCTTCCGGGGTGGGAGGGCGGTCGAAGGCGACGCTCTCCCGCAGTGAGGACCAGCCGTGTCGGAATGTGACGGCCGTCTCACGCGCGCGGTGGTGGCAGAGGGTCGGGAGGGTGCGGAGGTGTTCCTCGGTCCAGGCTCTGACCTGCACCTCTGTGCGTGACGACGCCATCCTGCGCGCCAGGTGGCCGACAGGGTACTGCATGATCAGAAAATTCGGGGTGCGGGTTGGGAATTCTGTCCTGATTCCAGTCGTTGTTCCCCTCGGATGCAGGGCACTCGGAAAGAGTCCCGGAGACACCCCCGGAGTGCCCGGCGTTCACGACCACCCGCCAGCCCACCATCGCAAGGGAGCACGCATGGCAACCCGTGCCGTCGCCCGTCGTCAGTCCGCCACCGGCGAGACGGTCGACTCGGCAAGCAGTGTTCGCGCCCATGGCGGCGAGATCGCCGACCGCGACCTGGTCGGCATGTACCTCGACGAGATCGCGCGCACACCGCTGCTCGACGCCGCGAAGGAAGTCGAGCTGTCGCAGACCATCGAGGCGGGTGTGTTCGCGCGGCAGGTCCTCGACGGCTTCGAGGAGAGCGCGTCGGACGCCAGCCGCGAGGAACTGGAGGCGCTCGTCGCCGCCGGTGACCGGGCCAAGGACGTCTTCATCCGCTCCAACCTCCGCCTGGTCGTCGCGGTGGCCCGGCGCTACCCGCGCAGCGGCCTGCCCCTGCTCGACCTGATCCAGGAGGGCAACGCCGGCCTGGTGCGCGCCGTGGAGAAGTTCGACTACCGCAAGGGCTTCAAGTTCTCGACGTACGCGACCTGGTGGATCCGTCAGGCCATCACCCGCTCCATCGCCGACCAGTCCCGCACGATCCGGCTCCCCGTCCACCTGGTGGAGGAGCTGGGCCGAATCCGCCGCGTCCAGCGCGAGTTCAACCGCGAGAACGGCCGCGACCCGGAGCCTGCGGAGATCGCCACGGAGCTCGGCTCCACGCCGGAGCGCGTCACCGACGTCCTCGACTGGGCCCGTGACCCGGTCTCGCTGAACATGTCGGTGGACGACGAGGGCGAGACCCAGTTCGGCGACCTGCTGGAGGACACCTCCGCGGTCTCCCCGGAGCAGTCGGTCCTGACCCTGCTGCGCAGTGAGGAACTGGACGACCTGATCGGCCGCCTGGACCAGCGCACGGCCTCGATCATCAAGATGCGGTACGGCATCGACGACGGCCGCGAGCGCACCCTGACCGAGGTCGGCAAGGAGCACGGCCTGACCCGCGAGCGCATTCGCCAGATCGAGAAGCACGCCCTGCTCGAACTGAAGAAGCTGGCCCGCGACACCGGCTTCGACGCGGCTGCCTGACGGCGCGGAGGAGTGGGCCCGGTTCCGGGACGGTGGTGAGACCGGCGTGCGTGATGCTCGCCCCTCGCCACGCGCACGCCCGGTGGTGAAAGACGGCGCAAACACGACGTCGTCCCGTCGCTTCAACTCCGGGGCCCGAGGGAAAAACCCTTCCGGGCCCGGGATCGAGGCCCCGGGAACCGCGACCGCACTCCCCAGCGCACCACGTCACGCACCCGCACGGCCCACCCCCACCCCACCGGCCGGCCCCACCGGCCGAGCCTGGCGGACGCCCGGACCTTCGCGGTCCGGTCCGCCCGAGCGCGACACCGCACACGGCACCGCACCACCGGCCGACACCACATGAGCCAGGTCCCGACGCTATCCCCCCCGGCGCCGGGATCTTCCCAGCCGGGCTTCGGCGCCCATCCCCCCCCCGGGCGCCGGGGCCCGGCTCTCTTCGTGCCCGGGCAGGGCGAGGTGGGGATCTGTGGGACGGGCATTCGCCGCCATCCCGGGTGCGGGCCCGCCGCCGGTGGGCATCCGTCCTCGTCAGGCGGCCTCCGCGGCACCCTCGTACGGTGGGGGAACGCAGGGAAACGGCGGCCCACCCCGTACCTGAACCCCGGGGTGGACCGCTGGATGGCAGATTCTGTCACATGGGCATAGCCTGCCGGGATGAGCACCACCCGCAACACCGCCCACCAGCCGTTTTCCGCCTCCGCGCCGCTCTCCCTGACCGAGCGGCGCAAGGCCGAGACCCGGATGGAGATCGCCCGGGCGGCGGCCCGCCTCTTCGTCCACCAGGGCCTGCGGGCCACCCGCGCGGAGGACATCGCCCACGCGGCGGGCATCGCCCCGCGGACCTTCTACCGCTATTTCGCCACCAAGGAGGAGTCGGTCGCCCCCCTCTACGCCGAGGGTGCCCGACGCTGGGCGGAAGCGGTCCACGCGGCCCCGGCCCACCTCGGCGTCCCCGAGGCACTGGAACACGCCGTCCGCGAGACCTTCACCCCGGGAGCCGGTGTCTCCCCGGCGTCCTGGGAGTGGGCCCGCACCCTGATCCGCCTGGCCGACACGAGCCCCGCCCTGCGCAAGGTGTGGGCGGAGGTGTGCCAGGCGTCGGAGACGACGCTGGCGGAGATCTTCGCGGCACGGACCGGCCCGGCGGGTGACGCGGGTGGCGAGAGTGGCGAGAACGCCGGGAACGCCGAGCCGGGCGAGGAGAGGCCGGCCGACGACAACGTTGCCGACGGCTCCCCGCCGTCCGGCCCCGCCCCGCTCACCCCCGGCCTCCGTTTCGCCGCTGCCGTGGCCGGAGCCGCCGTCCGGGTGGCCGTGGAGTCCTGGGCCGCCACGGGGGCCCGGCCCACCGGCCCCGAAGGTCCCGCGGCCCTGGCACTGCGCAACCTGCGGGCGCTGCGCGACTTCGACTGGACAGCGGAGGGCTAGCCGCGCCTCCCGGGGCGGCGGCCGACCGCACCGCGCGGTGCCCACCGCTGCCGCCGGCGCCTGCGGAGGTGGTCCGGGGTGGGCCCTGCGGGACGACTCGGCGTCCGCGGACCGGCCGCCCTGTCACCGGGCGGGAGTCGGGTGCCCCAGGGGAGCCGGACGGCCCGGGGGTCAGCCTCCCGCGCGGGTCAGGCGGCCGCCCAACTCCTTCACACACGAGATCAGTTCGGCGGGTTCGAGCACGGTGAACTCGCAGCCCGCCATCACCAGCCGTACCGCCAGCCACTCCATGGGATCGCCGGTGGCGCCGCGCAGGAGGCACCCGCCGTGCCCGTCGTCCTCCGGCGCACCCACCCAGGCCGGCAGCCGCGTGGCCATCCGCTCGGCCGGGGCGGCGAACCGCACCGCGAACTCGTACGTCTCCTGCCGCCGGTGGATGGACCGGCGCAGATACTCGGCCGCGTTGCCGGTCGGCAACTCCCGTGGCGGGAACCGGACTCCGGTCGGAAAGGGCGCGCTCACCCGGTCCACCCGGAAGGTGCGCCAGTCCGCGCGGTCGAGGTCGTAGGCGACCAGGTACCACCGCCGTCCGGTCGACACCAGCCGGTGCGGCTCGGTCAGCCGCCGCGACTCGCTGCCGTCCTTGTCGCGGTAGGCGAACCGCAGCCTCTCCCGCCCGGCCACCGTCGAGGCCATCACCGTCAGCGTCTCGGGGGCGATACTCGGCCCGTCCCCGCTGGTCAGTGCCGTCGTGGCGGCCTGCAGCGTGGCCACCCGGTGCCGCAGCCTGGCGGGCAGCACCTGCTCCAGCTTCGCCAGGGCCCGTACCGACGCCTCGTCCACGCCCTCCAGTGCGTGCCCGGCGCCGGCCCGCAGCCCGACGGCGATCGCCACCGCCTCCTCGTCGTCCAGTGCCAGCGGCGGCATCGCCTTGCCCGCGACCAGTCGGTACCCGCCGTCCGCGCCCTTCGAGGCCTGCACCGGATAGCCCAGCTCCCGCAGCCGGTCGACGTCCCGCCGCACGGTGCGCCGGGACACCCCGAGCCGGTCGGCCAGCTCCCCGCCCGGCCACTCGCGGGGCGTCTGGAGCAGCGAGAGGAGCTGGAGCAGCCGTGCCGGTGTGTCCGTCGTCATGCCCCTCAGAATGCCGGAGAACTAGGACACGATCTGACCTAATCGGGTTCTACCTTCTTCTCATGACCGACAACGACCGCACGACCCTGAAGGGGCGCGGAAAACTGCGCGACGAGCCGCGACGGACGGACGGCGCGGCCGCCGTGTCCGCACCCACGGCGCACCCCGCCGCAACCGACCGAACGCGCTGGTTCGCGCTCGCGATCGTCATGACCGCCGCCTTCATGGACCTGGTCGACGTCACGATCGTCAACATCGCCATCCCGTCGATCGAGCGCACCGCCCACGCCTCGGTCAGCCAGATCCAGTGGATAACCGCCGGCTACGCCCTCGCCTTCGCCGCCGGCCTGATCACCGGTGGCCGGCTGGGCGACATCCACGGCCGCAGGCGGGTGTTCCTGATCGGCATCGGCGGCTTCACCCTCGCCTCCGCGCTGTGCGGCTTCGCCGCGAACCCGGAGATGCTGGTCGCCTCGCGCCTCCTGCAGGGCGGCATGGCGGCGATGATGGTGCCGCAGGTGCTGTCGATCGTGCACGCCACCTTCCCGGCCCACGAACGCGGCAAGGTCTTCGGCCTGTTCGGCGCGATCGTCGGTCTGGGCGCGGTCTCCGGCCCGCTGCTCGGCGCGCTGCTGACGGAGTGGAACCTGTTCGGCCTGGAGTGGCGGCCCATCTTCCTCATCAACCTGCCGGTCGGCGTCGCCGCCTGGCTGCTCGGCCGCCGCTTCATCACCGAGTCCCGCGCCCCGAAGGCACTCAAGCTGGACCTCGTCGGCGTCGCCCTGGTCACGCTGGGCCTGCTGATGCTGCTCTACCCGCTCACCCGCGGCCGCGAACTGGGCTGGCCGCTGTGGGGCCATGTGTCGATGGCGGGCGCGTTCGGCGTCTTCGCCGCGCTGGTGGCGTACGAGCGGCGCAAGGCCGCCCGGGACGGCTCCCCGCTGGTCGAGCTGTCCCTGTTCCGGGTGAAGAGCTTCGCCGCCGGCATCGCCGTACAGACCGTCTTCGGTGTGGCCCTCGGCATCTTCTTCCTGGTCTGGACCCTGTACATGCAGATCGGTCTCGGCTGGACCCCGCTGCGGGCCGGGCTGACCGGGGTGCCGTTCTCGCTCGCGGTGTCCACGGCGGCGGGCATGTCCGTGCAGAAGCTGGTCCCGCGGTTCGGCCGCAAGGTGCTCCAGGCGGGTGCGCTGATCATGGGCGCGGGCGTGCTGCTCTACCTGTGGGAGGCGAACCGGTACGGCCTCTCCATCGCCTCCTGGCAGATGGCCCTCCCGCTGGTCGTGATGGGCGCCGGCATGGGGCTGATCGTCGCCCCGCTGACCGACGCGGTGCTCTCCGAGGTGCCGCGCGAGCACGCCGGTTCCGCGTCGGGGTTGACCAACACCGTGCAGCAGATGGGCAACGCGCTGGGGCTGGGCCTCGTCTCGGTGGTCTTCTTCGGGGAGATCGGCGACCGGCTGACCCTCGTCCAGGTCGGCCCCGCCTTCGTGCACGCCTTCCAGCACGCGCTGTGGTGGGTCGCCGGGATCATGGGCGTGATCTTCCTGCTGATGTCCGCCCTGCCGAAGCGGCCGGCAGTACACGTCGAGGGCGCCGCGGCGGAGTCGACGGAGCCGGCGAAGGAGCCCGAGCTGGTGTCCTGACCGGACGCGGCCGAGGAAGGCGAGCGGACCCGAGAGCCCGGCACCGAGCAGGTGCCGGGCTCTTCCGTGCCCCCGAGCCGCACCGGAGACCTCCGGAAGTCCGTTCATGCCCGATTGTCGCCCGAACCTGTTTACTTTCCGCATACGCGGGCGTAGCCTCGCTTGGGAAACCACACGTTCGGGCATGAGTCGGAACGGGTCGGACACCCAGGCGGAGGCGAGCGGACATGTACGCACCGGAACGGCAGCAGGAGATCCTCCGGATCGCCCGTGACGGCGGCCGGGTGGACGTGCTGTCGCTGGCCGAGGAGTTCCAGGTCACGGCGGAGACGATCCGCCGCGACCTGAAGGCCCTCGACCGGGCCGGCCTGGTCCGCCGCGTGCACGGCGGCGCCATCCCGGTCGGCCGCCTGGACTTCGAGCCCGACCTCACCGAGCGCGAGTCCACCGCCGCCGACGAGAAGGACCGCATCGCCAAGGCGGCCCTGGCCGAACTGCCGGCCGAGGGCACGACGATCCTCGACGCCGGTACGACGGTCGCCCGGGTCGCCGCCGCCATCCCGCTGGAGTCGGCCCTCACCGTCGTCACCCACAGCCTGCCCATCGCGGCCCGCCTCGCCGACCACCCGGGCATCCAGCTCCACCTGGTCGGAGGGCGCGTCCGGCACCGCACACGCGCCGCCGTGGACGCCTGGGCGCTGCGCGCCTACGGCGAGATCCGCGCCGACGTCCTGTTCGTCGCCGCCAACGGCTTCTCCGCCGAGCACGGTCTGACCACCCCCGACCTCGCCGAGGCCGCGGTCAAGCGGGCAGCGGTGGCCGCCGCCCGCCGGGTCGTCCTGCTCGCCGACTCCACCAAACACGGCCAGGAGCACTTCGCCCGCTTCGGCGACCTGAGCGACGTGGACCTCCTGATCACCGACAGCGGGCTGAGCCCCGAAGACGCCGCCGTCATCGAGCGCGGCGGCACGGAAGTGGTGCGCGCATGATCCTCACCGTCACCCCCAACCCGTCCCTCGACCGCAGCTACGAGGTCCTCGCGCTGAAGCGCGGCGAGGTCATCCGCGCCGAGACCGAGCGCACGGACCCCGGCGGCAAGGGCGTCAACGTCTCGCGGGCCGTCGCGGCCGCCGGATGGCGCACGCTCGCCGTCCTCCCGCTGGGCGGTGCGCCGGGCGCGCTCGTCGCCGAACTCCTCGACGCCCAGGGCATCGAGGTCGCGCCGGTCCCGATCGCCGGAGCCACCCGCTCCAACATCGCGCTCGCGGAGTCCGACGGGGTGCTGACGAAGATCAACGCACCCGGGCCCGACCTGTCGGCGGCCGAGCAGGAACTGCTCCTGGAGACGGTGCGCGCGCAGTCGCGCGACGCCGACTGGATCGCCTGCTGCGGCAGCCTGCCCGGCGGCCTCGCACCCTCCTGGTACGCCGACGTGGTCATGCGGGCGCACGCCGGAGGCGCGCGCATCGCCCTGGACACCTCGGGGCGGGCGCTGCTGGAGGCGCTGCGCGCCCGGCCCGACGTGGTCAAGCCCAACGCCGAGGAGCTGGCGCGGGCCGTGGGACGCCCCCTGGCGACCGTGGGCGACGCGCTCAAGGCGGCCGAGGAACTGCGGACGCTGGGCGCGGGCGCCGTGCTCGCGAGTCTCGGCGCCGACGGCCAGCTCCTCGTGGAGGAGACCGGTGCCTGGTTCGGCCGCGCCCGCGTGACCACCGTCCGCAGCAACGTGGGCGCGGGCGACTCCTCCCTCGCCGGCTTCCTCGTCGCGGGCGGCACCGGCCCGGAGGCCCTCGCCTCCGCCGTCGCCCACGGCGCGGCCGCGGTCCAGCTCCCCGGCAGCGTGATGCCGACCCCCGCCGACCTCGATCCGGCCGCGGTGACGGTCACCGCGGAGATCCCGCTCGACCGCGAACTGACGGAGCCGGCGTCATGAACGCCCCGGCCCGCCGCCGCGTCGACCCGGCCCGGGCAACCGGGCGTACGGCCAGGTTCCGCCGTCCCGCGATCCCGCTCCACCGGCCGTGGCGGGGCTCCCCGTCACCCACCACGCCGGCCGCACCCACCGCCTCCCCGCACCGCACCCCCGTCCCCCTCCCGCCGCCCACCTCTCCCCCGGGCGATACGCGCGCATAGGAGCCCGCGATGAGCGACATGATCACCGCGGACCTGGTCGACCTCGACCTGTCCGCCGACACCAAGGAAGCGGCGGCGCGCGCTCTCGCCGAGCGCATGGTGGCCCAGGGCCGGGTGACCGACCTGGAGGGCTTCCTCGCCGACGTCGCCGCCCGCGAGGCCCAGATGCCGACCGGCCTCGACGGCGGCATCGGCATCCCGCACTGCCGCAGCACCCATGTCACCGAGCCGACCCTCGCCTTCGGGCGCAGCCGCGCCGGCGTCGACTTCGGCGCCGCGGACGGACCGGCCGACCTGATCTTCCTGATCGCGGCTCCCGCGGGCGCCGACGACGCCCACCTGACGATCCTCTCCTCCCTGGCCCGCCAGCTGATGAACGCCGACTTCACCTCCGCGCTGCGGGCGGCGGACGACACGGCCACCACGGCGGCACTCATCCGCGGCGAGGAGCCGGCACCGGCGGAGAGCGCGCGGGACACCGCGAGCGCCGGTGCCGAACCGGGCGCCGACGCCGCGAGCGGCACCCCCAGGACACCGCCGCGACGCCGGTGGCGGCCTCCGCCGGCGCCGCGGCGGGCAGTACGGCGCCCGCACCGGACGCCTCCGTCCCGGCCCCGGCGGCCCCCGCGGACGCGGACTCCGGCGCCGCCGCCGGAGAGCGCCCCTTCCGTCTGATCGCCGTCACCTCCTGCCCGACCGGCATCGCCCACACCTACATGGCGGCCGAGTCCCTGGAGAACGCGGGCCGTGAGGCGGGCGTCGAGGTGTTCGTCGAGACCCAGGGGTCCGCCGGCTTCACCCGGCTGGACCCGGCGGTGATCGCGGGCGCGGACGGCGTGATCTTCGCGCACGACGTCTCCGTACGCGACAAGGACCGCTTCGCGGGCAAGCCCACCGTCGACGTCGGGGTGAAGGCCGGCATCAACCGGCCCGCCGAACTCATCGCCGAGGTCCGCGAGAAGGCGGCGCGCGGCGAGGTGAGCGCCCCGGCGGCGGCGGGCGGTACACCCGTCGACCGGGCGGGCGACTCCACCGAGGGCTACGGCACCAAGCTCCGCAAGTGGTTGATGTCCGGCGTCAGCTACATGGTGCCGTTCGTCGCCGCGGGCGGCCTGCTCATCGCCCTGGGCTTCGCGATCGGCGGCTGGCAGGTCAACAAGGCACCGTCGGTCATGGACCACTTCATCTGGACGCAGACCGACAGCTGGGGCGCCCTGCTCTTCCAGATCGGCGGCGTGGCCTTCAAGTTCCTCGTCCCCGTCCTGGCCGGCTACATCGCCTACGGCATGGCCGACCGGCCCGGTCTCGTGCCCGGATTCGTCGGCGGTGCGATCGCCCTCGACATCAACGCAGGCTTCCTCGGCGGACTGGTGGCCGGTCTGATCGCCGGCGGCGTGGTGATGGCGATCCAGAAGGTGAACATCCCGACGCCGTTGCGCGGCATCATGCCGGTGGTGGTGATCCCGCTGATCTCCTCGGCGATCGTCGGATTCCTGATGCTCGTCGTCGTCGGCAAGCCCATCGCCACCGCCCAGAAGGGCCTCACCGACTGGCTGAACAGCCTCACCGGCGCCAACGCCGTCCTGCTCGGCGCGCTGCTCGGGCTGATGATGTGCTTCGACCTGGGCGGTCCGGTCAACAAGGTCGCCTACACCTTCGCCACCGCCGGTATCGCGGTCTCCGACCCCAGCGACTCCGCCATGAAGATCATGGCGGCGGTGATGGCGGCCGGCATGGTCCCGCCGCTGGCGATGGCCCTCGCCACCACGGTCCGCGGCCGGCTCTTCACCCGGACCGAGCGGGAGAACGGCAAGGCCGCCTGGGTGCTGGGCGCCTCCTTCATCTCCGAGGGCGCGATCCCCTTCGCGGCGGCGGACCCGCTGCGGGTCATCCCGTCCGCCATGGTGGGCGGCGCGCTCACCGGGGCCCTCTCGATGGTCTTCGGGTCCACCCTGCGTGCCCCGCACGGCGGCGTGTTCGTCGTGCCGCTGATCGGCAACCCGCTGCTCTACCTGGTCGCCGTCGCGGCCGGTGTGTGCGCCACCACGGCCCTGGTGATCCTGCTCAAGGGAATGCGCAAGCAGGCCCCGGGGAGTGCGGCCACCGACCCCGCCGGCGCGGCCGGTTCCCCGACGGGGGCGAAGCAGCCGGTGGCGGCCTGATCACCCCGCCACCCTTGTCCCTTAAGTTCGCTGTGAGTTGTTCACGGCACCTGCGAGATACGTCACGGTCCGGGGCCAAAGTCCCGGACCGTGGTGTGTACTGGAACGCATGCCTGAGCACGTCTCGACTCTCCAGTGGACCGGCGCGGTCGTCCTCACCCTGGCCGGTGTGGCCTGGGCGATCGTCGTCCTGCGCCTGCTGCGCCGCTTCCGTGCGCAGGCCCTCCGGGAGATCCCGACGGTCCGGCTCCCGGTCCTCCCGCCGCAGCGGCAGGCCGGCCCCGCCCTGGAGAAGGTGGAACTGACCGCCGCCGAGCGCGACGCCTTCGCCGGGCTGGTACGGCAACTCGGCGGCCGCTGACCGGACGGACACCCGGCACCGGGGTCCGGGACTATCCCCGGCGCGCCGCGCGCTTCTCCATGGCGCCGCGCGCCGCGTCCTCCGACAGGTACACCTCGCACATGTGCCGTCCGTCGGGGGTCGCCGTGTGCTCGACCTCCCACAGGGACACCTCGTCGCCGCCCGGCAGCAGGAACGCGTGCTCGTAGAGCGTGTAGCTCAGTGCCGCGCGGCCGGCCCGCCCGGGGCGGCCGAACGCCTGCGTGATCTCGTGGGCGGTCGCCGTCGCCAGCAGCGCCGCCGTCTCCGCGCCCGGCCGGTCGGGGTTCTCCGCGCGGCGCAGCAGCCGGCGCGCGTGGTCCGCGGAGTCCTGCGAGGCGAAGACGTGCCGGGGCGCGGGGATCGACCACAGCCGCATCAGCGCGGGCAGCTCGAAGTCCGGGGTGTCCTCCGGCAGGCCGAGCCGGCCCGTGGCCGCCTGCAGCTCCTCCTCGTCGGCGTACACCTCGTGCTCCGCGGGGCCGCCCGGCACCGCGTTGTGGACGAGCTCCCACAGGGTGACGGCCGCGCCGTCGGCGAGGAGCCAGGTGTGCCGGTACGTCTCCCGGTGCAGCCCCGCGCAGTGGTGCGCCGAGTGCAGCGAACTGTCGTGCGCGAGCGCGCAGTCAAGCCGCCGTATCACCTCGTCGGGCAGCTCGAAGGAGTTCAGGGCACGGCCGAGGAGCCGCGCGAGGTGCTCCTCCGGAGACTCGGGCGACTCGGCTGGTTCGTACGCTGCCGTCTCGTACGGAACGCTCAAGGCATCTCCCGGCGTTGCTGCATGTCACCTAGTGGGTGCATACCGTAGCCCCTCGGTCGGACATCATGTCCGCGAACCGAGAAAACGTCTGCCCGGAAAACGCGCGGACCGCGCGAGGTGTTCCCGCGCGGTCCCCAGTTCCGTCAAAAGCCGCCGCTCAGACGGCACTTCCCGCGGTCCAGGCGCTCCAGGGCATGTTCCAGCCGTTGAGGCCGTTGTCCGGGGCCACGGTCGTGTCCGGGGAGTTCTTCACGATCACGACGTCGCCGACGAGCGAGTTGTCGAAGAACCACTTGGCCGTCGTGTCGCCCTGCGCGCCCTGCACGTCGGCGAGGCCGACGCAGCCGTGGCTGGTGCCCTGCCGCCCGAACGGCGGATTGCCCTTGTCGTACCAGTAGTTGCCGTGGATGAACGTGCCCGACGACGTCAGCCGCATCGCGTGCGGCACGTCCGGGATGTCGTACTCCCCGCCGAATCCGACCGTCGAGCCGTTCATCCGGGTCTGCGTGAACTTCTCGGAGATCACCATCCGGCCGTTGTACGTGGTGTGCTCCGCGCTGCCCGCCGAGATCGGCACCGACTTGATCGTCCTGCCGTCCCGCACCACCGTCATCGTCTGCGTGCCGACGTCGACCGTGGAGACCTGCGACCGGCCCACGGTGAAGGAGACGGTCTTCTTCTGCGCCCCGTAGACGCCCTTCGCCCCCTGCACCCCGTCCAGGTCGATCTTCATCGTGACCTTGGAGCCGGCCTTCCAGTAGTCCTGCGGCCGGAAGTCCAGCCGCCGGTCCCCGAACCAGTGCCCCGCCACCTGCTGACCGCTGCTGGAGCTGACCGTGATGTGCGACTGGACGGCCTTCCTGTCGGTGATCGACCTGTCGAAGGTGAACGACACCGGCATGCCCGCACCGACCGTCGCGCCGTTGTCCGGCGTGTAGGTGCCGATGAAGCTGTTCGCCCGCGAGACGGTCGTGAAGATGGAGTTGGCCGCGGCCGTACGCCCGTCGGCGTCCTTGGCGGTCGCGTTTATCTCGTACTTCGTCCCGCGCTCCAGCTGCTGCTTCGGCTTCCAGCTGCCGCCGTCCGCCGAGATCGACCCCGGCACGGCCTGACCCGACCCCGCCACGGTCATCTTCACCTGGGTCAGCCTGCCGCCGCTGGCCTTCACCCCGGTCGCGTTGATGGACGCGCCGGTCGAACCGTCCTTGGCCGAGATCGCGATCTTCGCCGTCGACGTGTCGGCGGAACCCTTGCCGCCCTTGCCGTCGTTGCTCTCGGCGCTGGCGTCGCCTCCGCAGGCGGTCAGGGTGAGGGCGCCGACCACCAGGGCGGCACAGGCCCCCAGTACGCGCCGCGCTCGAATGTCCGGCGTTGCCACGGGCTGCTCCATGTTCGTGTGATGTGCGTGATCCGTTCCAGTGCGTGGGGAAAGAGGGCCCCGGCGCACGGTGGGGTTCCCTCCGTGCCTCCTGAACGCCGTCACGTGACAGAACCGCGACAATCCGCACCCGTCGGCGACCCGCCGCCGCGCCCGGCACCGCCCGTGCCGCTGCGCCGTGCCGCTAGGCGATGCCTCTACGCCGTGCCGTACAACTCCCCGTACGACGGCCACACTCCGCCCGGCCCGTCGACCGACCCGGCGGCGCGGACGGCCCGCACGATCGCGCGCGTCACGAGGTCCGCGCCGGCCGCCAGGATCTCGTTGAGCGCCAACGGGTGTGCGTCGAGCGGGCGGGCGCCGGTCGCCAGCGCGAACACCGTGTCCCCGTCGTGCAGCAGGTGCACCGGCCGCACGGCGCGCGCGATCCCGTCGTGTGCCGTGCCGGCGAGTTTCTGCGCCTGCGCCTTGGAGAGGTCAGCGTCGGTCGCGACCACCGCGAGCGTCGTGTTGAGCGGCGGCGGCGCGTTGTCCGCGGCCGCCTCCGCGAGCCGCCGGCGCGCGGCCTCGTGCACCCGCTGCGGCGGATACTCCACCCGGCCCTGGTACAACTCCCCGTACAGCACCCCCGTTTCGGGGTCCAGCGCCGACCCCGCGGCGTTCGCGACCACCAGGGCGGCCACGGTGATCCCGGAGCCGAGCACCGTGCTCGCGGTGCCCACCCCACCCTTGAGGCCGCCGGCCACGGCGCCCGTCCCGGCGCCCACGCCTCCCTCGGGCACCCGGGCGCCCGGCTCACTCGCCGCCGCGGCCTCCACCGCCGCACGGCCCATGGCCGCGTCGGGCCTCGCGCGGAAGTCGCCACCGCGCCCCAGATCGAAGACGCACGCCGCGGGCACCACCGGCACGACGTGCGCCGGGTCGGTCCCGACGGGCACCCCGCGCCCCCGCTCCTCCAGCCACGCCATCACACCGGACGCGGCGTCGAGGCCGTAGGCGCTGCCTCCGGTGAGGACCACGGCTTCGACCGTCCGCACCACGTTGCGCGGGTCGAGCGCGTCCGTCTCCTTGGTGCCGGGCCCGCCGCCGCGCACGTCCACCGCGGCGACGGCACCGCCCTCCGGGGCGAGGACGACCGTGGTGCCGGTGAGCCAGCCGCCGCCGCTGCGGGAGGCGTGCCCCACCCGCAGCCCGGCGACGTCCGTCAATGCGTCAACTGTCATGGGGCCCAGTCTGTCCCCGGCCGCCCCGGGACCGGGCCGTCCCCGCCCGGGGAGTCCGTGGAGGCACACCGGCCCGCCAGGGGCGGGGCCGTACCCTTGAGGCATGAGCACCGCCCCCGAACCCGAGCAGCGCGAGCCCAGGCCGGCACTGGTCTTCGACGACCCGCTGGACCAGCAGTCCTCGGACGACACCGACCGCGGGTGGGGCGAGCGCCCGGCCGGCGACAGCGCCGCCGACCTCAAGCGCTTCCTCGACGAGAAGCCGCCCCACCACATCTGAACCGCCCGCAGAGGCCTTTGCGCCGCCCGAAGGGGCCTTTGCACCGCCGGCCGGGCCGTCCGCGCCGCCCGCGGAGGACCGGCTAGCGCTCGTCGTGCCCGGAGCCCCGCTGGGCGACCAGGGCGTCGCGGATCTCCTTGAGCAGCTCCAGCTCGGTCACCTCCAGGACCTCCTTCGTGCCCTCGCGCGCCGCCCTGCGGGCCGCCTGCCGGGCCAGGTACTTGGCCATCGGCAGGACCATCAGGAAGTACACGACCGCCGCGGTGATCACGAAGGTGAGAGTCGCCCCGAGGACCGAGCCCCACAGGAGCTGGACCCCCTCGACCGTGCCGTCGGGGGCCACTTTGCACGGGGCCTTCAGGCACGAGCTGTAGTGGTCGAGGTTCTGCGTGCCGACCGCGCCGACCAGCGGGCTGATGATCCCCTTCACCACCGCGTTGACGATGTTCGTGAAGGCCGCGCCGATGACCACCGCGACTGCCAGATCGACGACGTTTCCGCGCATCAGGAAGGCCTTGAAGCCCTGCCAGACGCTCGGTTCCTTCTTCGCGCTCACCTAGGGGACTCTCCTCGCGTGCACAGGCTGTGGAACGAAACGCTCCGCAACCTACGGCACGGTGCGGCCGTCCTGTCCAGTCCTGTTGCCCGATGGTGTGACTTGACGGCCCGCCGCCAAGAAAGCGAAGCAGCCGGTTCAGCACAGCGTCACCGCCAGCCGTGCCGTGGCACTCGCGCCGACCAGCCTCGCCGCCGTGGCACGCGGCACGGACAGCACGACCAGCGCCCCGCCCTCCGCCGTGCCCTCCAGCGGCTCCGGCACCTTCGTCACCCGCACACCCCGCGCGAGCACCCGGACCGCGCCACCGGCCGAGGCGTCCTCGGCGGCGACGACGTCGACGCGGTCACCGGCGCGCAGGAGCCGGACCGTGGCGGCGTCGGCGATCCGCACCGGCGCGGTCACGACGCCGGCCGCCGGGTGCCGCCGTACCGGCTCCGCGGCCGGATGTCCCCGGGGCCGCTCCGCCCGGTGCGGTTCACTCGCGGCACGCGGTCCCGCGGCCACCAGGGCCGCGGCGGTCACCGCGAGACCGGCGGCGACGGCCCGCCTGCGGTGCCGCAGGAGCCGCTGCAGCTGATACCGGCCGCCGCGCACGCGCACCGGGGCGAACTGCGGGATCGCACAGGTCGCGGGGGCGTCCGTGCCCAGGGGGCGCGGGAGACGGAGGGGCGGCGGGAAGGGGGAACGGGCCGGCGGGTGGCCGGGGAGGAAGGGGGACGGATCGGGGGACGACGAGGAAACGGGCACGGACACGGGAATCACCGCCTGCGACGAGGAATGGGCCTGCGACACCACGATGAGGTCCCGCACCGCATCCCGCCGGAGCCGGTGGACGGCGGACGGACTGTGGACAACCCGCCCACCCGAACGAGGAGTTCCGCCCACCGATCTCGCGTCGCCCGAAGCGGGTCACCACCACCGACCCCCAGCCGGGCCACCGCACCAGCAACCCCCGGGCCCGCCCGCGACGGCTGGGCGCACCGCACCCGCATCCACCGGGCCCACCGCGATCCCCGGGCGCACACCGCACCCGTGTCCCGTGGGCCCATCCGCGATCGCCGGCCGGCACCGCACCCGCACCCCCGGAGCCACCCGCCGGCCCCGTCGGCCCGGCCGGGCTACGGCAGGTCGAAGCCCGGGTCCATGCCGCCGAGCGCGTTCACGCAGAGGCAGTCACGCGCGCCGGTCTCCGGCAGGGCCGCCACCGCGTCGAACAGCACGCCCCGCATCCGGTCCACGTTGGCGGCGAACACCCGCAGCACCTCCTCGTGGGAGACGCCCTCGCCGGTCTCGGCGCCCGCGTCCAGGTCGGTGACCAGGGTCAGCGACGTGTAGCACAGCTCCAGTTCCCGGGCGAGCGCCGCCTCCGGGTGGCCGGTCATGCCCACCACCGACCAGCCCTGCGCCCGGTGCCACAGCGACTCGGCGCGGGTGGAGAAGCGCGGGCCCTCGACGACGACCAGCGTGCCGCCGTCCACGGGCTCCCAGTCCCGCCCGCGCGCGGCCTTCAGCGCGGCGGACCGGCCGGTGGGGCAGTAGGGGTCGGCCACGGACACGTGCACGACGTTCGGCACGGTGCCGTCGGGCAGCGGCAGTCCGTCGAAGTAGGTCTGCATCCGGGACTTCGTACGGTCGACGAACTGGTCGGGCACCAGCAGCGTGCCGGGTCCGTACTCGGGGCGCAGGCCGCCCACCGCGCACGGGCCGAGGACCTGGCGGACCCCGACCGAGCGCAGGGCCCACAGGTTGGCGCGGTAGTTGATGCGGTGCGGCGGCAGGTGGTGGCCGCGGCCGTGCCGGGGCAGGAAGGCGACCCGCCGGCCGGCGATCTCGCCGAGGAAGAGGGAGTCGCTGGGCGGCCCGTAGGGGGTGTCCACCTCGACCTCGGTCACGTCGTCGAGGAACGAGTAGAAGCCCGAGCCGCCGATTACGCCGATCTCTGCGTTCGCCATGACCAGCACACTAGCTGGCCGCCGAACCGCGCGGCAGCGGGCGTCGGGCATACCGAAGGCCCCGCCGTCGTGGACGGCAGGGCCTGGGTGGGAGGTCTCAGGCGGCCGGGCTGCTGGCGGAGCTCGACGACGAGGACGAGGACGACGACGCCGAGGACGCCGAGGAGGCCGGCTTAGCGTCGGAGGACGACGAGCTCGTCTTCGACGCCGGGCTGCTGCTCGACGTGGAGCCGCGCGAATCGTTGCGGTAGAAGCCGGAGCCCTTGAAGACGATGCCGACCGCGGAGAACACCTTCTTCAGGCGGCCGCTGCAGTTGGGGCACTCGGTCAGGGCGTCGTCGGTGAACTTCTGCACCGCCTCGAGGCCCTCGCCGCACTCGGTGCACTGGTACTGGTACGTCGGCACTGTCTTCCTCCTGGCACTCTCACTCGATGAGTGCTAACGACGATCCATAGTGACGTATTCCCGGGGATCAGTCCACCGTCACCGGCACGCGGTGACCGACGCCACGTGCGACGGTGCGGTTCCGCTGTGGGCCGGCCAGCAGGGAGCGCAGCGCCACCAGGGTGACCAGGGCGAGCACCGTGCCGGCCATCGGCACCAGGAATCCCGCACCGTCCCACAGCCGGTCCTCCAGCTGTCCGGCGACGGTGACGGCGGCGGCCTGGCCGAGCGCGACCGCACCGGTCAGCCAGGTGAAGGCCTCGGTCCGGGCGCCGGCCGGGACCAGGCTGTCGACCAGCGTGTAGCCGGTGATCAGCGACGGCGCGATGGACATGCCGACCAGGAGGCCGAGCGCGGCGAGCAGCAGCACCGAGTGCGCGGTCCACAGGGCGGACGCGGTCAGCGCGAGGGCCGCGTAGCCGACGACCAGGCGCCGCTGCGGGGCGACCTTCCAGGCGATCGCGCCGCAGGCGACGCCGGACAGCATGTTGCCCGCGGCGAAGACGCCGTACAGGACGCCGTTCAGACCCGGTTCGCCGATCGACTCGGTGAACGCGGCCAGCGACACCTGCATGCCGCCGAAGACGGAGCCGATGCCGAGGAAGGTGACGATCAGCACCCGCACGCCGGGGACGCGCAGGGCGGAGGCGTGCCGCACGCGCGCGTGGCCGCCGGCGGCGGCGTCCACCGCCGGCTGCGTGCTCTTCTGCGCCGCGAACAACAGGCCGCCGACGAGGGTCAGTGCCGCCTCGGTGATCAGGCCGGCCGACGGGGTCACGGCGGTGCACAGGGCGGTCGCGAGCAGCGGGCCGACGACGAAGGTCAGCTCGTCGGTGACCGACTCGAAGGCCGCGGCCGTGGTCATCAGGGGCGATCCCTGGAGCTTCACGCCCCAGCGCGCGCGGACCATCGGGCCGACCTGCGGCACGGAGGCGCCGGTCGGGACGGCCGCGAGGAACAGCGCCCACAGGGGCGCGTGCGCCAGCGCGAGCGCGGTGAGCGTCAGCCCCGCCAGGGTGTGCACGAGTACGCCGGGGATCAGCACCGCACGCTGCCCGTAGCGGTCGGCCAGACGGCCGCTGTACGGCGCGAACAGCGCCATGGAGACACCGGTGGCGGCCGCGGCGGCACCGGCGGCGCCGTACGAGCCGGTGGTGTGCTGCACGAGCAGCACGATCGAGATCGTGAGCATGGCGAACGGCTGGCGTGCCGCGAAGCCGGGGAGCAGGAACGTCCAGGCGCCGCGGGTGCGCAGCAGCTGTCCGTAGCCCGGGCGGGACGGTGCCGCCGGGTTCCGCGACGGCTCGGTGGTGACCGTGGATTCCACGGCCGTGCCTTTCTGCCGCCTGGTAGCGCGCCCGTGCGGGGGCGCCGAGAGCTGTCCTCTTGCGCTGAACTGCGGTAGATACCGGTGCCACGGTGGTGGGCGTGCCGGCCGCCATACGGTCGCGCCAGCTCTGCATCAGGCAGAGTTGGTTCGATCAGGGGTGCCTTGATACTACAGGGATCACCGCCTTGCGCCCCTGTGAAAACGAGCACCACGACGCCCGTTCACCTGTGATTGGCGCGGGTGTGAATCGCCTGAAACGCACCCGTAACGCACGACCGCGCAGCTCGCACGGGTCACCGCCGTCTCGCGCGCCCCGGTAGGTGCGGTACGCGCCCGCGGCTCACCGCCCCGCGTCGGCCCCGTCGGTGCCCAGCCAGCCCGCCAGCTTGCCGCCGTGGGCCACCGCGCGCAGCCGCCGCTCCGCCGCGTCGCGGACCGGGTCGGTGGCGACCACCAGGAGCTCGTCGCCCCGCCTGAGGACGGTGGAGGGCAGTGGCACGAACGACTTCTCCTCGCGCACGACCAGCGTGACGGCGGCGCCCGGCGGCAGCCGCAGCTCGCCGACCTCCACGCCGTGCATCCGCGAGCCCGTGGGGATCGCGATGGACAGCAGATGGCCGCGCAGCCGCTCCAGGGGTGCCGACTCGATGCCCAGGTCGGAGGCCTCGCCCTTCTCGCCGAGCCGCAGCATGCGGGCCAGCCAGGGCAGCGTCGGCCCCTGCACCAGGGTGTAGACGACGACCAGGACGAAGACGATGTTGAAGATCCGGCGGCTGCCGGCGACCCCGTTCACCATGGGGATGGTGGCCAGAATGATGGGCACGGCGCCGCGCAGGCCCGCCCACGACATCAGGACCTGCTCCTGCCACGGCACCCGGAACGGGGCGAGGCTGAGGACCACGCTCAGGGGGCGGGCGACCATGGTCAGGACCAGCCCGATGACCAGCGCGGGCAGGACGTCGTCGCCCAGCTCGTGCGGGGTGACCAGCAGGCCGAGCACGACGAACATGCCGATCTGCGCGATCCAGCCGAGCCCTTCGGCGAAACCGCGCGTGGCCGGCCAGTGGGGCAGCTTGGCGTTGCCGAGCACCATCGAGGCCAGGTAGACGGCGAGGAAGCCGCTGCCGTGCGCCAGGGCGCCCTCGGCGTACGCGGTGACGGCGATCGCCATCACGGCGATGGGATACAGGCCCGAGGCGGGCAGGGCCACGTGCCGCAGGCCCCAGGCCCCGATCAGGCCCACCGCCAGTCCGATCGCCGCCCCGATGACCAGTTCCAGCGCTATCTCGCCGACCAGGGTGTACCAGTGCTCGACCGGGCCGGCCTGGGAGAAGGCGACGACCAGGATGACCACCGGTGCGTCGTTGAAGCCGGACTCCGCCTCCAGCGTGCCCGTCACGCGCGCGGGGAGGGGGATCCTGCGCAGCACGGAGAAGACCGCCGCCGCGTCCGTGGACGACACCACCGCGCCGATGATGAGCGCCTGCCGCCACTCCAGCCCGACCAGATAGTGCGCGCCCGCCGCGGTGACGCCGACGCTGATCGCGACGCCCGCCGTCGCGAGGACGGAGGCGGACTTCAGGACCGGCCGGACCTCCTTCCACTTCGTGCCCAGGCCGCCCTCGGCGAGGATCACGACCAGGGCCGCGTATCCCATGACCTGGGTCACTTCGGCGCTGTTGAAGTGGATGTCACCGACGCCGTCCTGGCCCATGAGGACGCCGATGCCGAGGTAGACGAGCAGGCTGGGGAGCCCGCTGCGGGAGGAGACCCGGACGGCCGCGACGGCGACGAGCAGGACGACGGAGCAGACGAGCAGCAGCTGGTTGAGGTGGTGGACAGTCAGCGGCGGTTCCCTTCCTTGGCCCGCGCGCGGGGCGCGCGGACGCACGTACAGCGACCCGAGGCTGCGGCGCACCGCATCCAAGTACTTCGTTACCTTACCTAACTCTTGACGCTTTCTTGACGCTCGACGGGGCAAGATCGAACGCTCGTGCGCGCCGGTTCCCGACTCCGCGTCAAGCGGCGAAGGGCCCTGCGCCTATGGTTGCTCCAGCGCTCATTCAAAGTCACAGCCCGACCTGCCGCTCGCGTTAGGACAGCAAGGACAGCGATGCCCCCCAACACCACCGCCACAACGGGTGACACCGCCACAACCGGTGCCACGCCCGTCAAGTCCGGCAGGAAGAAGGGGCGCAAAGCCCGACTCGTCGTACTGGTCCTGGTCCTGGCCCTCATCGGAGGCCTGGCGTACGGGGCGTACTGGTCGATCAGCACGGTCCGCGCCTCCTTCCCGCAGACCAAGGGCTCGATCACGCTCCAGGGCCTGTCGGGGCCGGTCGACGTGAAGCGGGACGGCTACGGCATCCCGCAGATCTACGCCTCCTCCGACGCGGACCTGTTCATGGCGCAGGGCTTCGTCCAGGCGCAGGACCGGTTCTACGAGATGGACGTGCGCCGGCACATGACCTCCGGGCGCCTGTCGGAGATGTTCGGCAAGGGCCAGGTCGACAACGACGCCTTCCTGCGCACCCTCGGCTGGGACCGCGTCGCGAAGGAGGAGTACGACACCAAGCTGTCGGCCTCCACGAAGAAGTACCTCCAGGCGTACGCCAAGGGGGTCAACGCCTACCTCCAGGGCAAGGACGGCGAGGACATCTCCCTGGAGTACGCGGCGCTGGGCCTCACCAACGACTACAAGCCGGAGAAGTGGACCCCGGTCGACTCCGTCGCGTGGCTGAAGGCGATGGCCTGGGACCTGCGCGGCAACATGCAGGACGAGATCGACCGCGCCCTGATGACCAGCCGCCTGGGCCCGCAGCAGATCCAGGACCTGTACCCGGAGTACCCCTACAGCCGCAACAAGCCGATCGTGCAGGAAGGCCAGTACGACAAGCTGACCGAGACGTTCCGGCAGAGCGGCTCCACGGGCACGACCCAGGGCTCCACGGGCACGACCCAAGGCACCACCGGCACCACCCAGGGCGGCACGGGCACCTCCCAGGGGGCCACCGGCTCCACCACCTCGGGCGCGACCGGCTCGGGCCTCACGAGCCAGCTGGCGGGCCTGTACAAGGTGCTCGACGACGTCCCCACGGCCGTCGGCGTGAACGGCCAGGGCATCGGCTCCAACTCCTGGGTCGTGTCCGGGAAGTACACGATCACCCACAAGCCGCTGCTGGCCAACGACCCGCACCTGTCGGCGTCGCTGCCGTCCGTCTGGTACCAGATGGGCCTGCACTGCCGGGCCGTGTCGGCCAAGTGCCAGTACGACGTCACGGGCTACACCTTCGCCGGGATGCCCGGTGTGATCATCGGGCACAACGCGAAGATCGCCTGGGGCATGACCAACTCCGGTGTCGACGTCACCGACCTGTACCTGGAGAAGGTGACCGCGGGCGGCTACCTCTACGACGGCAAGATCCGCCCCTTCAAGACCCGCGAGGAGACCATCAAGGTCGCCGGCGGCAAGTCCAAGACCATCGTGGTCCGGCAGACCCGGGACGGGATGCCGCTGCTGTCCGACCGCGACGACGAACTGGTGCAGGTCGGCAAGAAGGCGTCCGTCACCACGGCCGCCCCCGACCGCGGCGACGGCTACGGCATCGCCCTGCGGTGGACCGCGCTCGACGCGGGCACCTCCATGGACGCCGTGTTCGCCCTCGACAGGGCGGCGGACTGGGACGGCTTCCGCGCGGCCGCCGCGCTGTTCGACGTGCCCTCGCAGAACCTGATCTACGCGGACGGCGAGCACATCGGCTACACCCTGCCCGGCAAGATCCCCACCCGCTCCTCGGTGGACGACGGCGCCATCCCGGCACCGGGCTGGGAATCGAAGTACAAGTGGACCGGCTTCATCAAGAAGGACGAGCTGCCCTACGAGTACGACCCCGAGCGCGGCTACATCGTGACCGCCAACCAGGCCGTGGTCGACAAGGACACGTACCCGTACACGCTCACCACCGACTGGGGCTACGGCACCCGCAGCCAGCGCATCACCGACCTGATCGAGTCCAAGATCAAGGACGGCGGCCGGATCTCCACGGACGACATGCGGCAGATGCAGCTGGACAACAGCAGCGAGATCGCCAAGCTCCTCGTGCCCAAGCTGCTGAAGATCAACCTTGACGACCCGGAGGTCCGCCAGGCGCAGAAGCTCCTGGAGGGCTGGGACTACACCCAGGACGCCGACTCCGCGGCGGCCGCGTACTTCAACGCCGTCTGGCGCAACATCCTCAAGCTCGGCTTCGGCAACAAGCTGCCGAAGGAGGTGCGCGTCAAGGGACAGTGCCTGTGGGTCGACAAGATCGACAGCACCGGCCCGGTGGACGACGACACCAAGGTCCGCGAGTGCGGTGAGCGCGACGCCGACCAGGCGCAGCCGGACGGCGGCGACCGCTGGTTCGAGGTCGTGCGCACCCTGATGGACAAGCCCGGCAGCGACTGGTGGAAGACGCCCGCCTCGGGCACCCGCCCGAAGGCCGAGAACCGCGACCAGCTGTTCGCCCGCGCCATGATCGACGCCCGCTGGGAGCTGACCGCCAAGCTCGGCAAGGACATCGACACCTGGAGCTGGGGCCGGCTGCACCGCCTGTTCCTGAAGAACCAGACGCTCGGCACCGAGGGCCCCAAGTTCCTGCAGTACGTGCTGAACCGCGGCCCCTGGAAGCTCAGCGGCGGCGAGTCCACGGTCAACGCGAGCGGCTGGAACGCGGCCGGCGGCTACAACGTCGTCTGGGTGCCGTCGATGCGGATGGTGGTCAATCTGGCCGACCTCGACAAGTCCAGGTGGATCAACCTGACGGGCGCCTCCGGGCACGCCTTCAGCGCGCACTACACGGACCAGACGGGCATGTGGGCCAAGGGCGAGCTGCTGCCGTGGTCCTTCTCGGACAAGGCGGTCGGCAAGAGCACGAGCGACACCCTGGTGCTCAAGCCGTGAGCCGCTGAGGCACTCGGCCGAAACGGCCCTCCACGCGCGCGTGGAGGGCCGTTCCCCGTTCCGGGGCAGGGCGGCGAGGCGGCTCAGCCGGTCGCGAAACGGCGGGTGCCGGAGGGTGTCACGACCGCGTGCACCGGCTGGTCGTGCGCCTCCGCCGGGACGTGTGCGACGACCTCCGCGTCGTACAGCAGCACCACGAGCCGGGGACGGGCGCCCGCGCGCTCCAGGCGGGCCAGCACGCGGTCGTACGAGCCGCCGCCCCGCCCAAGCCGCATCCCGCGCGCGTCCACCGCGAGTCCGGGCAGCAGGACGACGTCCGCCTCCGTCACGGCGTCCGGGCCGAGGCGCGGGCCGGAGGGCTCGAAAAGCGCCATCTTCCCGCCGTGTTGGATCCGTGCGAGCGAGTCCGGGCCGGTGTACTCGCCCCAGTCCAGGTCGTTGTCGGGCAGCAGCGCGGGCAGCAGGACGCGCACCCCACGCGCGTGGAGGGCGTCCAGCAGCGCGCCCGTACCCGGCTCGCCGCCGACGGAGACGTAGGCCGCCACCGTCCGCGCCCGCGCCACTTCCGGCAGCTCCAGCGCGCGCTCGGCCAGCGCCAGGCCCGCCGCGCGGACGTCATCGCCCGTCAACCTGTTCCTCACCGTGAGGAACTCCCGCCGCAACATTCGCTTGTCAGGGTCGCCCTCAGGTCCGGCATGTTCCACTGGTCGTTCCCGCACCCTTCGTAATGCAGTCATATGAGGGGCAATCGAACCTGAGCCACAGATTCCCATCTAAGGCAACGGATAAGGTTGCGGGCATGACTCAGTCGCACCCCAGGATCAGCAAGGCTGTCATTCCCGCGGCAGGCCTCGGCACCCGGTTCCTGCCGGCCACCAAGGCCACTCCCAAGGAGATGCTGCCGGTCGTCGACAAGCCGGCGATCCAGTACGTGGTCGAGGAGGCCGTGTCGGCGGGGCTCGACGACGTGCTCATGATCACCGGACGCAACAAGCGTCCTCTCGAGGACCACTTCGACCGCAACTACGAGCTCGAATCGGCGCTCGAGAAGAAGGGCGACGCCGAACGGCTCGCCAAGGTGCAGGAGTCCAGCGACCTGGCCACCATGCACTACGTCCGCCAGGGCGACCCCCGGGGTCTCGGTCACGCCGTGCTGTGCGCCGCCCCGCACGTCGGCCACGAGCCCTTCGCGGTCCTGCTCGGCGACGACCTGATCGACCCGCGCGACCCGCTGCTCCAGCGCATGATCGAGATCCAGGAGCGGCACGGCGGCAGCGTGATCGCCCTCATGGAGGTCGCGCCCGAGCAGATCCACCTGTACGGCTCCGCCGCCGTGGAGGCCACCGCCGACGGGGACGTCGTGAAGGTGACCGGCCTGGTCGAGAAGCCGGATCCGGCGGACGCCCCGTCGAACTACGCGATCATCGGCCGGTACGTCCTCGACCCGCACATCTTCGACATACTCCGCAAGACCGAGCCCGGCCGCGGCGGCGAGATCCAGCTCACCGACGCCCTCCAGCAGCTCGCCCAGGACGAGAAGGTCGGCGGCCCGGTGCACGGCGTCGTCTTCAAGGGCCGCCGCTACGACACCGGCGACCGCGGCGACTATCTGCGTGCCATTGTCAGACTCGCGTGCGAACGTGAAGACCTGGGCCCGGACTTCCGGACCTGGCTCCGCAGTTTCGTAGCCGAGGAGATGCAGCAATCTTGAGCAGCGCCGCGACCCGCTCCGCCGACTCGGACCACCTCTGGTCGGTGGACGAGCACCTGGAGGACATCCTCTCGACGGTCCGCCCCCTCGAACCCATCGAGCTGCAACTGCTCGACGCCCAGGGCTGCGTCCTGGTCGACGACGTCACGGTGCCGGTGTCACTGCCGCCGTTCGACAACAGCTCCATGGACGGGTACGCGGTGCGGGTCGCGGACGTCGCGGGCGCGAGCGAGGAGTTCCCGGCCGTCCTGGACGTCGTCGGGGACGTCGCGGCGGGCGCGGCCGACCCGGTGCGGGTCGGCCCCGGCCAGGCCGCCCGCATCATGACCGGCGCCCCGCTGCCGCCCGGGGCGGAGGCCGTCGTGCCCGTCGAGTGGACCGACGGCGGGCTCGGTGAGGGGCCCGTCAGCGGCATGCGGGCGCGCAGCCTGGCCCCCGAGGGAGCCGCGGGGCACGTGCGCGTGCACCGCCCCGCCGTGGCACGCGCGCACGTGCGGGACAAGGGCAGCGACGTGCGCGCCGGAGACCTCGCCCTGGAGGCCGGGACGATCCTCGGCCCGCCGCAGATCGCGCTGCTGGCCGCGATCGGCCGCGGCACCGTGCGGGTGCGTCCGCGCCCGCGCGTGGTCGTGCTCTCCACCGGCAGCGAACTCGTCCAGCCGGGCGAGGAGCTCGGCCCGGGCCGGATCTACGACTCCAACAGCTTCGCCCTCACCGCCGCCGCCCGTGACGCCGGCGCGATCGCCTACCGGGTGGGCGCCGTCGCCGACGACGCCGAGACCCTCCGCTCCACCATCGAGGACCAGCTCATCCGCGCCGACCTGCTGGTCACCACCGGAGGGGTCAGCGTGGGCGCGTACGACGTCGTCAAGGAGGCGCTGGAGTCCGTCGGCGACGAGGACGTGGCCGGCGCCGGTGTCGAGTTCCGCAAGCTGGCCATGCAGCCCGGCAAGCCCCAGGGCTTCGGGTCCATCGGCCCCGACCACACGCCCCTGCTGGCCCTGCCCGGCAACCCCGTGTCGTCCTACGTCTCCTTCGAGCTGTTCGTCCGCCCCGCCGTCCGCGCCCTCATGGGCCTCACGGATCTCCACCGGCCCCGCGCGCGGGCCGTCCTGAAGGGCGACAGGGCGCTCCGCTCGCCCAAGGGCCGGCGCCAGTTCCTGCGGGGCGCGTACACCGACGGCGAGGTGGCCCCCGTGGGCGGCGCGGGTTCCCACCTGATCGCGGCGCTGGCGCAGGCCGACGCGCTGATCGTCGTACCCGAGGACGCGGAATCCGTCGAGCCCGGCGCCGAGGTGGAGGTCGTGCTGCTCGGCTGAGGGTGCCCGCGCCGACCGCGGTGCCGGTCCTGGTCCGCTGCGCGCCCCGCCTTGGGGGTACCGTGTCGCGCACAACAGGCCCGTGCACCGCACTGCGACGGGCCCGGACCGGGAGCGGCACACCATGAGTACGCAGGAACGGCTGACGCACATCGACGAGGCGGGCGCGGCCCGCATGGTCGACGTATCGGGGAAGGACGTGACCGCGCGCACCGCCCGGGCCAGCGGCCGGGTCCTCGTCTCACCGCGCGTGGTCGAGCTGCTGCGCGGCGAAGGGGTCCCCAAGGGCGACGCCCTCGCCACCGCGCGGATCGCGGGCATCATGGGGGCCAAGCGCACCCCCGACCTGATCCCGCTGTGCCACCCGTTGTCGGTGTCCGGTGTGAAACTGGATCTGTCGGTCGCGGACGACGCCGTGGAGATCCAGGCCACTGTGAAGACGACGGACCGGACGGGCGTCGAGATGGAGGCCCTCACCGCCGTGACGGTCGCCGCGCTCACCGTGATCGACATGGTCAAGGCGGTCGACAAGGGAGCGGTCATCACGGACGTGCGGGTGGAGGAGAAGACGGGCGGCAAGTCGGGCGACTGGAGCCGGGCATGACCATGCGCGCTCTGGTGGTCACCGCCTCCAACCGGGCCGCCTCGGGTGTCTACGAGGACAGGGGCGGCCCGCTGGTCGCCGACGGCCTGCGAAGCCTCGGCTTCGCCGTCGAGGGCCCGCAGGTCGTGCCCGACGGGGACCCCGTGGAGGCGGCGCTGCGCGCCGCCGTCGAGGCCGGGTACGACGCCGTCGTCACCACCGGCGGCACCGGCGTCTCGCCGACCGACCGCACGCCCGAGGCGACCCGTGCCGTGATCGACTACGAGGTCCCGGGCATCGCGGAGGCGATCCGCGCCTTCGGCCGGGAGAAGGTGCCGACGGCGGCGCTGTCCCGGGGCCTGGCCGGTGTCGCCGGGCGGACCCTGATCGTCAACCTGCCCGGCTCCACGGGCGGGGTGAAGGACGGCCTCGCGGTGCTGGAACCGCTGCTGGCGCACGCGGTCGACCAGATCCGCGGCGGCGACCACCCCAGACCCGAGAGCGGGGGTGCGAGCTGAACAGCCCGTCCTGGCCCGTGGTGCTGGTGGACGGCGATGTCGTCCTCCGGCCCATAAAGCTGCGCGACCAGGCGGCCTGGCGCGAGGTGAACCGGCGCAACCGGGACTGGCTGCGCCCCTGGGAGGCCACCATCCCGCCACCCACGCCGAGCGGGCCGATCACGCACCGGCCCACCTACCGGCAGATGGTCCGGCACCTGCGTTCCGAGGCCGGAGCGGGCCGGATGCTGCCCTTCGTCATCGAGTACCAGGGGCGGCTCGTCGGCCAGTTGACGGTCGCCGGGATCACCTGGGGGTCGATGTGCTCGGGGCACGTCGGCTACTGGGTGGACGAGGCGGTGGCCGGACGCGGCGTGATGCCGACGGCGGTCGCGCTCGCGGTGGACCACTGTTTCCGTGCCGTCGGGCTGCACCGCATCGAGGTGTGCATTCGCCCGGAGAACCGGCCCAGCCGCCGTGTCGTGGAGAAACTCGGATTCCGCGAGGAGGGGATCCGGCCGCGCTATCTGCACATCGACGGAGCCTGGCGCGACCACATGGTCTTCGCGCTCACCGCGGAAGAGGTGCCCGAAGGGCTGCTGGCACGCTGGCGGCGGGAGCGCGCGCGGGACGCGCAGCGCACCGAGCGCCGGGCGGGCGGTACCGGCGCGGCGGGCTCCCAGGACGCCTCGGGCACGCCCCGCGGGCCGTGGAATCCGTAGAACACACCAGGGAATCCCGCCCGGCCGCGAAATTGAATACATGTTCGAAATTGGTCCGGAGTTGACCGTCTCCGGGCATTGAATTCCGGACGAGGGTGGTCCGGTGATCGCATCGGTCGCGAAAAAAGCTGGAAATATCAGCCGGATCGTGCGACACACCGGCCCAATTGGCCGATGGCCCCGTGCAAACCCCTCTACGGTGTGAGAGTGAGCAGCAGCGGCCTCATCTACGCAGTCATTGTCGGGGCCTGGGCCGCCTACTTGGTGCCGATGTGGCTCCGTAGGCAGGACGAGCTGAACGAGGCCCGTCCGACGGAACGCTTCAGCACCGCCATCCGGCTGCTGTCCGGACGGGCGGGCATGGAGCGCCGATACGCCAAGGACCTGCGGGCGCGCTCCACCGAGGAGGGGGAGCCCGACGCCGGCGTTCCGGACGCGGTCACCGACTCGGTGGACGTCCGGTCCTTCGCCGTGCCTCCGACCCGCCGTCAGGCCCGTGGGGAGGCCGAGCCCGAGACGCCCTCCCGCGCGGAGCCGGCCCCCGGTCCCGACGACGCACCGGCACCCAGGTCCGGGTCCGTGCCCGCGCACCACTCCACGGGCGCATCCGCGCACGCCGGTGCGTCGGTACCCGCGCAGAAGCGGGTGCCGACCGCGCGGCAGGCCCCTCGGCGCAGGCGGCGGCGGCACGCGCCCAGCGCACGAAGGTGCTCGCCCGCCGACGGCGCACCACCGTCATGCTCTTCCTCGCCTTCACCCTCGGCGCGATCGTGGCCGCCGTCGGCGGACTCGCCTTCCTGTGGGCGCCCGCCGCGCCCGCCGTCCTGCTCAGTGCCTACATCGCCTACCTGCGCTCCCAGGAGCGCCGGCGGTTCGCCTACCAGATGGACCGCCGCAGCGCCGAGGCGGCGGCCCAGCGGTTGCGCGAGCGGGAGAGGCAGCCCCGGCGGCGCGCCCCGCTCGACGCCCCCGTCGCCGACGAACCGGAGGAGGTTCCGGCGACCGACCCGGACACCGGTCTCTCCGCGCTCGCCGCGGACCGGCGCGCCCTCGTCGAGCAGACCGACCACGCCGAGTGGGTCGACCAGCAGCGCGAGCGCGAGCGGCGTCCGGGCCAGGGCGACAGCTGGGACCCGGTGCCGGTCCCGCTGCCGACGTACGTGACCGCGCCCGTCGCGCCGCGTGCCTCCTCCGACGTGGACCTGGGCGCGCCCGACACCTGGAGCGCGGCGCGCTCGGGTCCCGTCCTGCCGGAGCAGGAGACGGGCCGGGCGCAGGAGGCGGTGGTGGCGGACGGGACGGCGCCCGCGGCCGCGGGCAAGCCGGTGGACGGCCGCAGCGACGCGCGCCGCGCGGCCTCGGCCCGCCGGTCCCGCGAGCGCGGCCACACCCCCCTCTTCGACCAGTACGAGGACGGCGACCGGCCGCTCGCCGCCAACGAGTGAGCCCCTCGGAAACTCCCGCTCCGACCGGTCCGGGAGCGGATTTCCGAGCAGCCCGATCGGGATGCTAAAGTTTCACTCGTTGCAAGGGCCTGTGGCGCAGTCCGGTAGCGCACCTCGTTCGCATCGAGGGGGCCAGGGGTTCAAATCCCCTCAGGTCCACGCAGCATGAAGCCCCAGCCGATTCACTTCGGCTGGGGCTTCATCGTTTGTGCGGGGGCCCGGTGGCGGGCCCGCCGGAAAGCCTCGTGGCTCCAAGCGGGCCCCCTGTGATCCGAGTTACAGGGAAATGCGCCTCAGAGCTTCTTCGCGAAGCAGCGGCTCTCGTCGTAGTGGCGGTAGTAACCGAACTTGGCGCACGGCTCGTACCCGCTGGACGCGTACAGGGCGAGAGCCTCCGGCTGCTTGCTGCCGGTCTCCAGGACCATGCGGACCCGGCCGGCCGTGCGGGCGTCCTCCTCCAGGGCCGCGAGCATGCGGCGGGCGAGGCCCCGGCCGCGCATCGCCTCGACCACGAACATCCGCTTGAGCTCGGCGTCGCCGTCCTCGTTGCCCTCGTCGTTGGTGTCCTGGCTGCGCCAGCCGCCGGTGGCCACGGGGCGGCCGTGCTCGTCGTACGCGATCAGGTACACGCCCCGCGGCGGGTCGAAGTCCGTGGGGTCGAGGAGGGTGGCGTCGCCGCCGTCGCCGTAGCGCACGTGGTACTCGGCCTGGACCTCGTCGTTGAGCTTGACGGCGTCGGGGTGATCGAAGCGGACGGAGCGAATATTCATACGGGGTATCGTACTTCTATGCAGGTGGCCGGTGGCCTCGGACGGTGAGGGCTCCCACCAGTGTGCCGGTATCGTGCCCGGGTGCTGACTGTGACCTCGGTGAACGTGAACGGGCTGCGAGCCGCCGCCAAGAAGGGCTTCGTGGAGTGGCTCGCCCAGACCTCCGCGGACGTCGTCTGCCTGCAGGAGGTGCGCGCCGAGCAGCACCAGCTGCCCGACGGGGTCGGACGGCCCGAGGGCTGGCACGTCGTCCACGCCCCGGCCGCCGCCAAGGGCCGGGCCGGCGTCTCCCTGTACACGCGGCGCGAGCCGGACCGGGTGCGGATCGGGTTCGGCTCGGCCGAGTTCGACGACAGTGGCCGCTACGTCGAGGCCGACCTGCCCGGTGTGACGGTCGCCTCCCTGTACCTGCCCTCCGGCGAGGTCGGCACCGAGCGGCAGGACGAGAAGGTCCGCTTCATGGACGCGTTCCTCGCGTACCTCAAGGAGCTGCGCGAGCGGGCCGCCGCCGACGGGCGCGAGGTCGTCGTCTGCGGCGACTGGAACATCGCCCACCAGCGGGCCGACCTCAAGAACTGGCGCGGCAACACCGGGAGCTCCGGCTTCCTGCCGGAGGAACGGGCCTGGCTCGACCGGGTGTTCGCCCCCGAGGACGGCGGCTACGTCGACGTCGTCCGCACCCTGCACCCCGACGTGGAGGGGCCGTACACCTGGTGGTCGTACCGCGGGCGCGCCTTCGACAACGACACGGGTTGGCGCATCGACCTCCATACGGCCACGCCCCGGCTCGCCGGCCAGGCCGTCAAGGGCTTCGTCGAGCGGGCGGCCACCCACGCCGAGCGCTGGTCCGACCACGCGCCCGTAACCGTCGTCTACGACCTGTAGGCGGCGGCCCGCGCCCTCAGGCGGTGCCGCCGGTCGCCTTGGTGATGCGGCGGTCGAGGGCCAGGGAGAGTTCCGCCTCCACCACGCTGCCGGCCAGCGGGCGCAGGCGGTGGAGGTCCTCCTCGGGGGCGTGGCGCAGGATCAGGGAGGCGAAGAGTTCGGCCAGGGCGTCGGCGTGCTCGCGCACCCGGGCGGCGGCCGTGAGGACGTCGGCGAGCGGGATGCCCTCGCGGACCAGCGCGGAGGAGACGTCCAGCAGCCGGCGGCTGATGTGGACGATCTCGTCGCCGTCGGTGCCGAGATAGCCGAGGTCCATGGCGGCGGCCAGGTTCTCGGGGGTGACCTCGCCCTCGAAGCGGGCGGCGAGTTCCTCGGGGGTCAGGCGGACCGGCTCCTCCTCGGTGGGGGTGCCCACCCCGAGGAGGTCGGCGACGTCACGGCCGTGGTCGAAGGCCTCGGCCAGCTCCGCGATGCCGTTCAGGGTGTGACCGCGCTCCAGCAGGGCGGCGATGGTGCGCAGACGGGCCAGGTGGTGGTCGTCGTACCAGGCGATACGGCCCTCGCGGCGGGGTGCCGGGAGCAGCTTGCGCTCCCGGTAGAAGCGCAGCGTGCGTACGGTGATGCCGGCCAGGCGGGCCAGTTCCTCCATGCGGTACTCGCGCCGGTCCTGGGGGTGTGCCGCCGGGTGTTCTGCGTCTCCTGCCACCCCCGAAGCCTATGTTGTACCGCCGGTAACTTTCCTTCCCGCGCCCCCTACCGCTCGGTACGGAGCTGCTCTACAGTCCCATTGCGCCAGTGTTCACTGGCAGGGTCCAAGGTGATGCGTGGAGGCTTCGGGATGACCGAGCACGAGCATGTACGGGTGGCGGTGATCGGGTCCGGCTTCGGCGGTCTGGGGGCCGCCGTACGGCTGCGCCGCGAGGGGATCACCGACTTCGTCGTCCTGGAGCGGGCCGACGAGGTCGGCGGCACCTGGCGCGACAACAGCTACCCCGGGTGCGCCTGCGACGTGCCCTCCCACCTGTACTCGTTCTCGTTCGCGCCCAACCCGGAGTGGCCGCGCACCTTCTCCGGCCAGCAGCACATCCGCGCCTACCTGGAGCACGTCACCGACCTCTTCGGCCTGCGCCCGCACCTCCGCCTCGGCTCCGAGGTCGAGCTGATGACCTGGGACGCCGAGAACCTGCGCTGGGTGATCGAGACCGCGCGCGGCACCCTGACCGCCGATGTCGTCGTCTCCGCCACCGGACCGCTGTCCGACCCGAAGATCCCGGACATCCCGGGCCTCGGGTCCTTCCCCGGCAAGGTCTTCCACTCCGCACGCTGGGACCACGACTACGACCTGCGCGGCAAGCGCGTCGCGATGGTGGGCACCGGCGCCTCCGCCATCCAGATCGTGCCCGCCGTCCAGCCGCAGGTCGGCCGGCTCACCCTCTTCCAGCGCACCCCGCCCTGGGTGATGCCGCGCCTCGACCGCCCCATCACCGGTGCCGAGCGCCTGCTGCACCGGACGGTCCCCTTCACCACCCAGCTGCGCCGCGGGGTGCTGTGGGGCATCAGGGAGCTGCAGGTCCAGGCGTTCACCAAGCACCCCGAGGAACTCGGCCTCGTCGAGCGCCTCGCCAGGCGGAACATGGCCCGCGCCGTCAAGGACCCGGCGCTGCGCGCCAAGCTGACCCCCGACTACCGCATCGGCTGCAAGCGGATCCTGCTGTCGAACACGTACTACCCGGCGCTCGCCCGGCCCAACGTGGACGTCGTCGCGTCCGGGCTCGCCGAGGTCCGCGGGTCCACCCTCGTCGCGACCGACGGCACCGAGACCGAGGCCGACGCGATCGTCTTCGGTACGGGCTTCCACGTCACGGACATGCCCATCGCCGAGCGGGTGGTCGGCGCGGACGGCGTCACGCTCGCCGAGTCCTGGAAGGGCGGCATGCAGGCACTGCGCGGCGCCGCGGCCGCGGGCTTCCCCAACTGGATGACGATCATCGGGCCCAACACCGGCCTCGGGAACTCCTCCATGATCCTCATGATCGAGTCCCAGCTGAACTACATGGCCGACTACCTGCGCCAGCTCGACGTGCTCGGCGGCCGTACCGCCCTCGACGCGCGGCCCGCCGCCGTCGACGCCTGGAACGACAAGGTCCAGGAACGCATGAAGCGGACCGTGTGGAACACCGGCGGCTGCACCAGCTGGTACCTGGACCCGAGCGGCCGCAACACCACCATCTGGCCCGGGACGACGACCGAGTTCCGGCGCGCGACCCGGCGGGTGGACCTCGCCGAGTACGAGGTCCTGCGCAAACCCGCCGGGGAGCGGAGGCCCGCCGGGGAGCGGCGGCCCGACGGGAAGCAGCGGCCGGCCTCCGCACAGAAGGCGCGGACCGCCACGGAGAAGAGCGAGAGCGCCGCATGAGCCGCCTCGCCCACGTGACCTCCGGTCCGTACGCCCCGCCCGTCCCCTCCCGTTCGCTCACCGTCGTCTCCGCCGACGGCGCGCGGCTGCATGCCGAGGTGCACGGACCCGACGGCGCTCCCGCGGTGGTCCTCGCGCACGGCTGGACCTGCTCCACCGCCTTCTGGGCCGCCCAGGTGCGGGACCTCTCCACCGACCACCGGGTGATCACCTACGACCAGCGGGGGCACGGGCGCAGTCCCGCGAGCCCCGCCTGCACCACCGAGGCGCTGGCGGACGACCTGGAAGCGGTGCTCGACGCGACCCTCGCGCCCGGGGAGAAGGCCCTGATCGCCGGTCATTCCATGGGCGGCATGACCGTCATGGCCGCCGCCGCGCGCCCCCGGTTCCGGGAGCACGCCGCCGCCGTCCTGCTGTGCAGCACCGGAAGTTCGCGGCTGGTCGCGGAGGCGCGCGTGGTGCCGTGGCGCGCCGGGCGGGCCCGCACCTGGCTGACCGGGCGGGTCCTCGGTTCGCGCGCGCCGCTGGGGCCGGTCACGCCGGTCGCCAAGCGCATCCTCAAGTACGCCACCATGGGCGCCGGTTCGGCGCCGTACATGGTCGAGGCGTGCGCGCGGATCGTGCACGCCTGCCCGCGGGCCGCGCGCCACGCCTGGGCGGCCGTCCTGGAGGCGCTCGACCTCGACCACGGCGTAAGGGAGTTGCACGCGCCCACCGCGGTGCTGCACGGCGCGTCCGACCGGCTCACGCCTCCCGTGCACGCCCGCGCCCTGGTCGCCGCGCTGCCGAACTGCGTCGGTCTCACCGATCTTCCCGGCATCGGCCACATGACTCCGATCGAGGCTCCCGAGCCGGTCAGCGCCAGAATGCGGGAGCTCGTCAGCACGTACGTCAAGGGGGCGGCCCCGGAGCCCGGTTCCACCCCTGAGCAGATCAAGGAGGGCGCATGAGCAGGGTCAGCCTCGAGGGGCAGGTCGCGGTCGTCACCGGAGCGGCGCGCGGCGTCGGAGAGCTGCTGGCACGCAAGCTCTCCGCGCGCGGAGCGAAGGTGGCCCTGGTCGGGCTGGAGGAGGAGGCGCTCAAGGAGGTCTCCGGACGGCTGCACAGCGAGAGCGCGTACTGGTACGCCGACGTCACCGACCACGAGGCCATGAGCCGGGTCGCGGGAGAGGTGAAGGAGCGGTTCGGGAAGGTCGACATCGTGGTCGCCAACGCCGGTGTGGCGACGGGCGGCCCGTTCGCCGACTCCGATCCGCAGGCGTGGCGGCGCGTGATCGAGGTGAACCTGATCGGGTCGGCGGTGACCGCCCGCGCGTTCCTCCCGGTGCTCGTCGAGAGCCGCGGCTACCTGCTCCAGATCGCCTCCCTCGCCGCGATCACCCCGGCGCCGATGATGACGGCGTACTGCGCGTCCAAGTCGGGTGTGGAGGCGTACGCGCACAGCCTGCGCGCCGAGGTCGGCTACCAGGGCGTGCGCGTCGGGGTCGGCTACCTGTCCTGGACCGACACCGACATGGTGCGCGGCGCCGATCAGGACGACGTCATGCGGGAGCTGCGCCGGCGGCTGCCGTGGCCGTCGAACAAGACGTATCCGCTGGGTCCCGCCGTGGACCGGCTGGTCGCGGGTGTCGAGCGGCGCTCGGCGCACGTGTACGGGCAGTGGTGGCTGCGGGGCATGCAGGGCGTGCGCGGCTACCTCCCCGCGCTCATCGGGACCGTCGGCCAGCGCGAGATGAAGCGGTTCGCGCCCCGGCTCCAGGGGATGCGCTCGGGACTCGTCGGCGCAGGTGGGGAGGCCGACGAGGCGGCCCGTGCTACGCACCGTAACTGATCGACATGCGGGGCGTGTTCGCCCGTGTGAATCTGGTCGAGGCCCCACCGAGGGGCCGACTCCCCACCCTCACTCACCACAGGAGTGAACCCACATGGGTATGAAGGACCAGATGCAGGACAAGGCCAACGAGTGGCAGAACCAGGCCAAGGACAAGGCGGGCCAGGGCCGCGAGCGCACCGAGCGCGGCACCCAGCAGCCGCAGCGCGGTGGCCAGCAGCCCCAGCGCGGTGAGCGCGGCGGCCAGCACCAGCCGCCGCGCGGTGGCCAGCAGCCGCAGTCCGAGCGTGGTCGCCAGAACATGCGCGACACCGACGAGACGGAGCGGGAGATGGACGACCGCTTCGACCGCGACTACGACGCGTAGCCGCTGCGCTCGGCCTTGGCCGTAGGACGTGGGGCACTCCTCCTGGTGAGGGGTGCCCTGCGCCCGTGTCCGCGCCCATGTCCGGGGTGGCTGGGGTGCGTTGTCCGTCGTACCGGTCCATGGGGGCCTGTCGCGCAGTTCCCCGCGCCCCTTCGGGGCGCGTCCCTACTGCCTCCGGGGGAGCTTCGGGCGGGAGCGGTCCGGGACGTCGTCGTAGCCGGGCGGGACGGCCGGCGGGTTGGTCTCCAGCAGTTCCAGGGCGAGTCGGACGGCGTCGTCGAGCTGGGCGTGCCGGCCCTCCGCCCAGTCCAGCGGGGTGCGCAGGACCTCCAGGTCGGGGGCGACGCCGTGGTTCTCCACGGACCAGCCGTAGGCGTCGAACCAGGCCGCGTTCATCGGCACCGTGATGACCGTGCCGTCGCCGAGCCGGTGCCGGCCCGTCATGCCGACCACGCCGCCCCAGGTGCGCTGGCCGACGACCGGGCCGAGCCCGAGGAGTTTGACGGCGGCGGTGATCATGTCGCCGTCCGAGGAGGTCGCCTCGTCGGCGAGCGCGACCACCGGGCCGCGGGGCGCGTTGGAGGTGTACGACACCGGCTGGGCGTTCCGGGTCAGGTCCCAGCCCAGGATCGTGCGGGTCAGCTTCTCGATGACCAGCTCGCTGATGTGGCCGCCCGCGTTGCCGCGCACGTCCACGATCAGCGCGGGCCGGGACACCTCCATGCGCAGGTCGCGGTTGAACTGCGCCCAGCCGGAGCCGCCCATGTCGGGGATGTGCAGGTATCCGCACCTGCCCCCGCTCAACTCCCGCACGACCGCGCGGCGTTTGGCCACCCAGTCCTGGTAGCGCAGGGGGCGTTCGTCGACGAGCGGGACGACGGCGACCCGGCGGGGATGGGCGGATCCGCCCTCGGCCGGGGTGAACGTCAGCTCCACGGTCGTCCCGCCCGAGCCGGCGAGCAGCGGGTAGGGGCCGGTGACCGGGTCGACCGGGCGGCCGTCGACATGGGTGAGGACGGCGCCCTCGCGGATGCCCGTGCCCGCCAGCGGTGAGCGCGCCTTGGAGTCGGAGGACTCGCCGGGCAGGATGCGCTTGATGGTCCAGCGGCCGTCGCGGCGGACGAAGTTGGCGCCGAGCAGACCCTGCCAGCGCTGGTAGTGGGGCGGCCCCTCGTTGCGGCGGGCCGCGGTGACGTAGGCGTGGGAGGTGCCCAGTTCGCCGAGGACCTCGCGCATCAGGTCGGCGAACTCGTCGGGGGAGTCGACGCGGTCCACCAGCGGCCGGTACTGGGCGAGCACCGCGTCCCAGTCGATGCCGCACATGCCCGGGTCCCAGAAGTAGGCGCGGATGAGGCGCCCGGCCTCCTCGTACGCCTGCCGCCACTCGGCGGGCGGGTCGACCTCGTGCAGGATGCGGCGCAGGTCGATCCAGACGGTCGTGTCGCCGTCGCCGGGCTCGGTCGACGGCACGGCCCGCAGGTCGCCCTCGTCCACGACGACCAGCCGGGTGCCGTCGCCGCTGACCGCGAACCAGTCGAGGTGGCCGACGAGTTCGGACTTCTTGGCCTTGGTGATGTTGAAGTACTCCAGGGTCGGGCGTCCGGTGGTGTCGTCGGGGCTGGCGAAGGTCTCGCCGAGCGCGCCGGAGATCGGCCAGCGCAGCCAGACCAGTCCGCCGCCGGCGACCGGGTACAGCGCGGAGTACTTGGAGGCGATGACCGGGAACGGCGTGACCCTGCTCGGCAGGCCCTCCACCTCGACGGTGACCGTGCCGCCCTCACCGGTGTCCTCCTCCTCCAGCGGGTCGAGGCCGCCGGCGGCCGGGCGGCCCTCCGGGCTCAGGGCGAAGGGGGAGGGGGTCGCCGAGGACAGCGGGACGAGGTAGGGGCGGCAGCCGAGCGGGAAGGACAGGTCGCCGGTGTGGACGTCGTACACGGGGTCGAAGCCGCGCCAGGAGAGGAAGGCGAGGTAGCGGCCGTCGCGGGTGAAGACGGGGCTCTCGTCCTCGAAGCGGCCGTTCGTCACGTCGACGATCAGCCGGTCCTTGATCCGGCCCAGTTTGATCATGCGCAGCGAGCGGCCGATGCCCGGGTGGGACCAGGTGAGCCAGGAGCCGTCGGGGGAGAAGGCGAGGTCGCGCACGGGTCCGTTGCCGGAGTGGATCAGCTCGACGACCGTGCCGCCCGCGTCGGCGACCGCCTCCTCCCCGGTCTCCTCGCCCGCCTCCTCCCCGGCCTCCTCCGGCACGTCCAGCAGGAGCAGGCGCCCGTCGTGCGAGGCGATGGCCAAGCGCTCGCCGAGCGGGTCGGAGACCAGTTCCAGGACCCGGCCCAGCTCGCCGGAGGCCAGCCGGCGCGGCGGGCGGTCGCCGGAGGCGCGGGGGAGCCGGGCGATCTCGACGGCGTCCTCGCCCTCCGCGTCGGTCACGTAGGCCACCTGCCCGGTGGAGCCCAGCATCTCCGGCAGCCGCACCCGGACGCCGGCCGTCTCGGTGATCGTGCGGGCCGGGCCGTCGCGGTGGGTGAGCCAGTACAGGCTGCCGCGTACGACGACGGCGCTGGCCCGCCCCGTCTCATCGACGGAGATGCCGTCCACGTTCTGCGCGGCCGGCACCTGGTAGCGGCGGCGGCCGGTGGCCGCTCCGGCGAGCTTGATGTCGAGCCGGTGCGGCGTGCCGCCCGGGGAGAAGTCGTCCGCCAGCCACAGGTCGCCCGCGCACTGGTAGACCACCCGGGTGCCGTCGGTCGCGGCGTTGCGGGCGTAGAAGGCGTCGTGGTCGGTGTGGCGGCGCAGGTCGGTGCCGTCGGGGGCGCAGGAGTAGAGGTTGCCGACGCCTTCGTGGTCGGAGAGGAAGGCGATCCGGCCGGCGACGAACATGGGGCTGGCCAGGTGGCCGCCGATGTCCGGCAGGAGCCGCCGCCCGTGCAGCCAGAGGCGGCCCGTGGCGCCGCCCCGGTAGCGCTTCCACGAGGCCGGTTCGTGCGGTGGGGTGCCGGTGAGCAGCAGGGTCCGGTGCTCGCCGTCGACGTCGGCGACCTGGATGTCGGCGACCGGGCCCCAGGGCAGGCGCCCGCCCGGATCGCCGTCGGTGGGCACCTTGTAGGCCCAGGTGAAGTAGGAGAAGGGCTCCCCGTGGGAGGCGACGGCCAGGATGTCGGTGTGGCCCTCCTTGTCCTCGGGTGTCCAGCCGCAGACCTGGGTGTCGACGCTGCCCCAGTACGTCAGCTGCCGTGAGGGACCGCCGTCCACGGCGACGAGGTTGATCTCCGGGACCAGGCTGCGCCACGTCGTGAAGGCGATCCGGCTGCCGTCGGGCGAGAAGCGGGGGTGGCCGGACTTCGTGCGGTCGGCGGTGAGCCGCCAGGCGCGGCCCGGGGAGTCCAGGGGGGCCAGCCAGAGGTCGTCCTCGGACACGAAGCACAGCAGGTCGCCGTTGATGTGGGGAAAGCGCAGATAGCTCACCTCCCCATGCTTTTCCGGGCAAAGGGCCCGGGCAACTCGTGGACAGGGGGGTTTTCGGCGCCGCGCACGGGCCCGTCTCGGGGAATTCCGGCGGGCGTGACCCACCACACGTACGAAACGGTTTCGTTTCGCTTGCTGGAGGGGTATCTTCAAAGACGTACGGAACACGAGCCGGCAGGCTCCGGAGCGAGAAGGTGACAGGCATGACCGAGGTCGTCGCAACGGCGCGTCGCAGTCGGATCACGCCCGAGCGCGAGGCCGAGTTGTACGAGGCCGTGCTCGACCTGCTCCGGGAAGTCGGTTACGACGCCCTCACCATGGACGCCGTGGCCGCCCGCACGCGCTCCAGCAAGGCCACGCTCTACCGCCAGTGGGGCGGCAAGGCCGAGCTGGTGGCGAAGGCGGTGCGGCACAGCAAGCCCGGCGCCTCCGCCGACGACATCGACACCGGGTCGCTCAAGGGCGATCTGCACGCGCTCACCATGCGTGCGGACGACTGCGAGATGGAACAGAACTCCGCGCTGATGCGGGGCCTGGCCATGGCGACCCACTCCAACCCGGACCTCCTGAAGGCGTTCCGGGAGCACCTCATCGAGCCGGAGATGGCGGAGTTCCACCGTGTGCTCAGGCGCGCGATCGACCGGGGCGAGGTCCGTGCGGACAACCCGGCGATCGACTTCGTGATGCACATGATGATCGGTGGGTTCGCCGCCCGCACGATGATCGACGAGCAGCCGCCGACGCAGTCCTTCCTCCTCTCGTACATCGACGCCGTGGTCCTCCCCGCCCTCGGCGCCCGCACCACCTGACCGGCCGGACCACCCCGGTCCGCCGGTCCGCCTGATCGCGGTTCCCGATCAGGTACCGCGCGATCCTCCCCGCAAGCCCAGCAACCTGACGTCACCGCTCACGTCGTCGGGCTGATCGCCCCTGCCCAGATTCACCCCACGACCTGACCGGGAGTACGCCTCCATGGCCACGTTCCTCTACCGACTCGGCCGCCTCGCCTTCCGGCGACGGCACTTCGCCGCCCTCATATGGGTCGCGCTGCTCACCCTCGCCGGGGTGGGCGCCGCCTCCGCGCCGGCCGCCGGCAACACGTCCTTCTCCATCCCCGGCACCGAGGCCCAGAAGGCCTTCGACCTGCTGGAACAGCGCTTCCCCGGGATGAGCGCCGACGGCGCCACCGCCCGGGTCGTCTTCAAGGCACCGGCCGGCGAGAAGATGACGGACGCCGTCAACAAGGCGACCGTCAAGAAGACCGTCAAGGAACTCGCGAGCGGTTCGGAGGTCACCTCCGTCGCCGACCCCTACCTCGCGCACGCCGTCAGCAGGAACGGCACCGTCGCCTACGCCTCGGTGAAGTACGAGGTCTCCGGCATGGAGCTGGAGGACTCCTCCCGCGACGCGCTGAAGGAGGCCGCGCAGGACGCGCGGGACGCGGGTCTCACCGTGGAGGTCGGCGGTGACGCGCTGACGGCCACCCCGGAGACCGGCTCCAGCGAGGTCATCGGCATCGCGATCGCCGCGGTCGTCCTCGTCATCACCTTCGGCTCGCTCCTCGCGGCCGGGTTCCCGCTGCTGACCGCGATCATCGGCGTCGGCATCGGCGTCTCCACGATCACCGCGCTCGCCAGTGCCCTGGACCTCGGCTCGACCACGTCCACCCTGGCCTCGATGATCGGCCTCGCCGTCGGCATCGACTACGCCCTCTTCATCGTCTCCCGCTACCGCGCCGAACTGGCCGAGGGCCGCGAGCGCGAGGAGGCGGCCGGACGCGCCGTCGGCACGGCCGGCTCCGCGGTCGTCTTCGCCGGCCTGACCGTCGTCATCGCCCTCGTCGGCCTCTCCGTGGTCAACATCCCGATGCTGACCAAGATGGGCGTCGCCGCCGCGGGCACGGTCGCCATCGCCGTCCTCATCGCCCTCACCCTCATCCCCGCGCTGCTCGGCTACGCCGGCCGCAGGATCAAGCCGGCCGGCCAGAAGAGCAAGCTGCTCGGCGGCGGCCGCACACCGAAGAAGCCGGGCCGCCCCAACATGGGCACCCGCTGGGCCAGCTTCGTCGTCCGGCGCCCGGTCGCCGTCCTCCTGCTCGGCGTGCTCGGCCTCGGCGCGGCGGCCATCCCGGCCGCCTCCCTCGAACTCGGCCTCCCCGACGACGGCTCCCAGCCGGTCTCCACCACCCAGCGCCGCGCCTACGACCTCCTCTCCGAGGGCTTCGGGCCGGGCTTCAACGGCCCGCTGATGGTCGTCGTCGACGCCAAGGACAGCGCCCACCCCAAGAAGGTCTTCACCGAGGTCGGCGACCGGATCGAGGGCCTGAAGGACGTCGTCACGGTCACCCCGGCCGCGCCCAACAAGGCCGGCGACACCGCGACGATCACCGTGGTGCCGAAGTCCAAGCCGTCCTCGAAGACCACCGAGGACCTGGTGCACACCATCCGTGACGAGGGCACGGAGATCGGGGCGAAGACCGACTCCGAGATCCTGGTGACCGGCTCGACGGCGATGAACATCGACGTCTCGCAGAAGCTGAACGACGCCCTGCTGCCCTACCTCGCCCTGGTCGTCGGCCTCGCCTTCCTGCTGCTGATCGTGGTCTTCCGCTCGGTCCTGGTCCCGCTGAAGGCGGCCCTCGGCTTCCTGCTCAGCGTGCTGGCCGCGCTCGGCGCCGTGGTCGCGGTCTTCCAGTGGGGCTGGCTGTCCGGCCTGATGAACGTCGAGCAGACCGGCCCGGTCATGTCGATGATGCCGATCTTCATGGTGGGCGTCGTCTTCGGACTCGCCATGGACTACGAGGTCTTCCTCGTGACCCGCATGCGCGAGGCGTACGTCCACGGCGAGAAGCCGAGCCAGGCGGTGGTGACCGGCTTCCGGCACGGCGCCCGGGTCGTGACGGCCGCCGCGGTCATCATGATCGCCGTCTTCTCCGGCTTCATCGGCTCCAGCGAGTCGATGGTCAAGATGATCGGCTTCGGCCTCGCGGTCGCCGTCTTCTTCGACGCGTTCCTCGTCCGCATGGCCATCGTCCCGGCGGTGCTCGCGCTGCTCGGCAAGCGGGCCTGGTGGCTGCCGAAGTGGCTGGACCGCGCCCTGCCCAACGTCGACGTCGAGGGCGAGGGCCTGCGCGACGCCGACCCCGACGGGGACCGGGAGCTGGTGCGCGCCTGACGCAACGGCGCACAAGGACCGCCGGTGAGGGTGCCCGTGGGGACGGGGCTGCACCCTCACCGGCTTCCCGCGTGTCCGGCGGGCGGGCGGCGGGGCGCGCGGGTGAACCCCGTGAACGCGGCTCCGGTGATGCCGTAGCGTGCGGTCCATGACGACGACAGCCGCCAACGACGCCGACGGGTCGGGAGCCCACCCCCGCTTCGCCGAGGCGCTGCGGACCCTCGGGCTGGACGACGTGCTCGCCCGTACCCGACGGTTCCCGGAGGGCACCCGGACCGCCGTCGAAGCCGCCGCCGCGGTCGGCTGCGAGCTGAGCCAGATCTGCAAGTCCCTGATCTTCGCCGCCGACGGCGTGCCGGTGCTGGTCCTGATGGACGGGGCCTCGCGCGTGGACGTGGAGCGGGTGCGCGGCGAGCTGGGCGCGGCGAAGGTCACCCGCGCCGACGCCGGCGTCGTCCGCGAGACCACCGGGTACGCCATCGGCGGCGTACCGCCCTTCGGGCACCGGACGCGCACGCGTGTCCTCGCCGACCGCTCGCTGCTCGCGCACGACGTGGTGTGGGCGGCGGCCGGGACCCCGCACGCCGTCTTCCCGATCCAGCCGAAGGACCTCGTCGCCCACGCCGGCGCCGACCTGGTGGACGTGCGCGAGCAGACCGCGTGACGCCGCTGGTCACCGCGGCGGTCCTGCTCGCCGCGGTCACCCACGCGAGCTGGAACGCCATCGCGCACCGCATCACCGACAAGCTGGTCGGCTTCACCCTGATCTCCGGCGGCGGGGTGCTCATCGGGCTCGCGGTGGCACCGTTCGTGGCCCGTCCGGCCGCGGCCGCCTGGCCGTTCCTGCTGGCGTCGGCGGTCGTGCACATCGCCTACTACGCCCTGCTGATGACCTCCTTCCGGCTCGGCGACTTCGGGCAGGCGTACCCCATCGCGCGCGGCAGCGCGCCCCTCGTGGTCACCGTGCTCGCCGCCGTTTTCGCGCACGAACTGCCCTCCGGCTGGGCGGCGGCCGGCATCGCCGTGTCCTGCCTCGGACTCACCGGAGTCAGCGTGTGGGGCCTGCGCGGGCGGCGGCCCGACTGGGCGGCGATCGGCGCGGCCCTCGCGACCGGCCTGACGATCGCCGCGTACACGGTGCTCGACGGCCTCGGCGTACGCGCGGCCCATTCGCCGCTCGGGTACATCGCCTGGCTCATGGCCGTCCAGGGCGTCGTCATCCCCGCGTACACGTACGCCCGCAGGCGCGGCGACACCGTACGGCTGCTGCGGCCCCACGCCGGTCTCGGCCTTCTCGGCTCCGTCCTGTCCGTCGCCGCGTACGCCCTGGTCCTGTGGGCGCAGACCCGCGCGGCCCTGGCGCCCGTCGCGGCCCTGCGGGAGTCGTCCATCATCGTCGGGGCGGCCATCGGCGCGGTGTTCTTCAAGGAGCGCTTCGGAGCCCCGCGCATCGCGGCGGCGGGACTGCTGGTGGTCGGGATAGGCCTGATGCTGCACGCCGGATAGGGACCGCGCGGGTGGCGCGGGGCCCGCGGGGCACCCGGTGCGCGTCCCCCGTACTGGCGCGCCCGTACCGCGATCCCTACCGCGACCGGTGCCGTGATCCGTACGAGGATGACGTCGGAGCACGAGGCAGCAACCGGACGACAGGGAGCCGTCAATGACCGACAAGCCGACCGTCAGTGTCCTGGGCACCGGCATCATGGGGGCCGCGATGGCGCGGAACCTGTGCCGCGCGGGGTTCGCCGTCCGCGTCTGGAACCGCACCCGGGAGAAGGCCGAGCCGCTGGCCGCCGACGGCGCGCGGGTCGCCGGGACGCCCGCCGAGGCCGTCGAGGGCGCGGACGTCGTCCTGACGATGCTCCACGACGGCACCACCGTCCTCGACGTCATGCGCGAGGCCGCGCCGGGCCTGCGCCCCGGGGCGGTGTGGGCGCAGTGCACCACGGCCGGCATCGACCTGGCCGCCGACCTGGCCGCGTTCGCCGCCGGACACGGGCTGGTCCTCTACGACGCCCCGGTGCTCGGCACCCGTCAGCCCGCGGAGGCCGGACAGCTGACGGTGCTGGCCGCCGGGCCCGAGGAGGGCCGGGAGAAGGTGACGCCGGTCTTCGACGCGGTGGGCGCGAAGACCCTGTGGACCGGGGACGACCCGGGCGCCGGCAGCGCCAGCCGGCTCAAGCTGGTCGCCAACAGCTGGGTGCTCGCGGCGACCGCGGCGACGGGCGAGGTCCTGGCGCTCGCGAAGGCCCTCGGCGTGGACCCGCACATGTTCTTCGACCTCATCGAGGGCGGACCGCTGGACATGGGGTACCTGCGTGCCAAGGCCGCGCTGGTGCTGGACGGCCAGCTGTCACCGGCGTCCTTCGCGGTGGCGACCGCGGAGAAGGACGCCCGGCTCATCGTCGAGGCGGGCGAGGGCAACGGCGTACGGCTCGACGTCGCCGCCGCGACCGCCGAGCGGTTCGCGCGCGCCGCCGCCCAGGGCCACGCGGACGAGGACATGGCCGCCGCGTACTTCGCCAGCTTCGACGAGAAGCCGCGCGGCTGAGCACGCCAGGGGGCCGCGACCCCGGTCCGGTCTCCACGAGCCCCAGGAGTGCGTGCCGGGATGCCCGGGCGCACCCTGGAAGCAGGAATTCTCGGAGGTGGTCCGACATGATGCACACCACTGTGGGATGGCACGTCGAGCTGGAGTTCATGGAGGACGATCAGCACACGCGCGCGGCGGCCATGGTGCGTCTGCCCGACGGCACGGAGGTACGGGCGCACGGCCGGGCCAGCCGGCACGACGTCGACTCCAACCAGCCGAGGGTCGGCGAGGAGATCGCCGGCGCCCGCGCCCTGAACGAACTGGCCATGCAGCTGCTGAGCAAGGCGCACGAGGAGATCGACGCGGTCTCCGGCCGGATCTCGCACCCGATCAACGTGTGACGCGGGGCGGGCCCCGCGCCGGTCCCGCGTCCTACGCGAGCGCCGAGCGCAGGGCCCGCAGCAGTGCCTGTGCCCTCGGGTCCGCCGTCACGCTCTGCCTGAAGCCGTTGGTGACGTAGCCGAAGGAGACACCCGTCTCCGGGTCGGCGAGCCCGAGGGCACCACCGCGGCCGGGGTGGCCGAAGGAGGTGGGGGAGAGCAGCGGGGAAGCGCTGCCGTGCAGCATGTGGCCGAGGCCGAAGCGGGTGCCGACGACCAGGACCCGGTCGGCCCCGGCGGACTGCTCGGTGCGGGCCAGTTCCGTCGTCTCCGGGGTGAACAGGCGGGTGCCGCCGTCGACCTCGCCGATCAGCGAGGCGTACAGGCGGGCCAGTCCGTCGGCGGTGGCGATGCCGTTGGAGGCGGGCAGGGCGGCCGCGCGGTAGGAGGGCGCGTTCTCGTCGGGCAGCGGGGTGATCGCCGCGAACGCGCGGCGGGTCAGCGACTCCGGGTCGGCGTAGGCCTCCGTCACCGCGCGCTTGGGCCGGGTCCTGAGGGCGCCCGCGGCCTGCGGTCCCTCGACGGGGCCGACGCGCCCCACGCGCGCGTGCTCCGCTTCCGGCAGGCCGAGCCACAGGTCCGCGCCGACCGGGCGGGCCATCTCGTCCGCGATCCACTCGCCGATCGGGCGGCCGGTGACGCGCCGGACGAGTTCGCCGGTCAGCCAGCTGTAGGTCTGGGCGTGGTAGCCGTGGTCCGTGCCCGGCTCCCACGCCGGGGCCTGCGCGGCGACGGCCGCGGCGCCCAGGTCGGGGTCGGCGGCCTCGGCGGGGGTCAGCGGGCGGTCCAGCACGGGCACGCCGGCCCGGTGCGCGAGCAGGTGCCGGACCCGGGTGTGCTCCTTGCCGGCCGCCTTGTACTCCGGCCAGTACGTGCCGACGGGGGCGTCCAGGTCCAGTTCGCCGCGCTGGTGCAGGAGCAGCAGCGCGGCCGCGGCGACGCCCTTGGTCGCGGAACGCACGATCTGCGCGGTCCCGGCCTCCCAGGGGGTGCCGCCGTCCACGTCCCTGGTGCCGCCCCACAGGTCCACGACCCGGTGTCCGTCGCGGTACACGGCGACGGCCGCGCCCCGCTCCCCGAGCAGCGCGAAGTTCGCTGCGAACGCCTCCCTGACCGGCTCGAAGCCCTCGGCCACAGTGCCGTTCACGTCCACGCCCCGCCGTCCCTTCCGATCGCCTGCGACAGTGGCTGCAACATCGGCCGTGCGCCTGCGATTCCTCGGCGGGAGGGGGGCGGACGTGAGGTGTCTTACAGCCGCCCCGGCCGGTCAGCCGAGCAGGATCGTCACGTCGATGTTGCCGCGGGTCGCGTTCGAGTACGGGCACACCTCGTGCGCCTCGTCCACCAGGCGGGCCGCGAGTTCGGCGTCCAGCACCGGGAGCGAGACGCTGAGCGCGACCGCGAGGCCGTAGCCGCGGGTCCTGTTCGGCCCGATGCCGACCTTGGCGGCCACCGTGGAGCCGGCCAGGTCGTAGCCCGCGCGGTTGCCGACGAGGATCAGGGCGTTGTGGAAGCAGGCGCTGTACCCGGCCGCGAACAGCTGCTCCGGATTGGTGCCGTCGCCGTCGCCGCCCAGCGCCGGCGGCATGGCGACCTTCAGCTGGAGCCGGCCGTCCTGGCTGGTGACATGGCCGTCCCGGCCGCCGTGTGCGGTGGCCTCGGCGACGTACACGATCTTCGTCGGACGGGTGTCGACGGCGGTGCCCTCGGTCATGGCCGGCCTCCCCCAGAACTAGTGGTACACAAGTACATTGCGCACAAGGTACTGGCTGGTAGGTCAGCAGGCACCGGCAGGGTGGCGAACGGCGGGCCGGAGGCCGGGATCAGTACCGGTGGGAGGGGCGCCGGTGACCGGGATCAGTGCCGGTGGCCGGGGCGCCGGTGATCGTGCTCAGTACCGGTCCGCCGCCGCGGCCGCGCGCTCGGTGAGTCGCCACAGCTCCTCGCGCAGCCGCGCGACCTCCTGCGCCGCGAGCCCTGTGGAGGTGAGGAGGGTGCCGGGCACGCGCACCGCACGCTCCCGGAGCTGCTCACCGCGTCCGGTGCACGCGACGCGCACCGAGCGCTCGTCGTCCGCCGCACGTTCCTTGCGCACCAGCCCCGCCGCCTCCAGCCGCTTCAGCAGCGGCGAGACGGTGCCGTAGTCCAGCCGGAGCGCACCCGCCAGCTCCTTCACGCCGGCCTCGCCCCGCTCCCAGAGCACGAGCAGCACGAGGTACTGCGGGTAGGTGAGCCCGAGGTCCTCCAGCAGCGGGCGGTACGCCGCGGTCACCGCGCGCTGCGCCGCGTACAGCGCGAAGCACAGCTGGTCCTCCAGCAGCAGCGACCCGGTGGCCCCCGGGTCGTCCCGGTCCTCTTGACGCATCACGCCCCCATTGTCGGGGTACTGCCGCGCCGAGCGCCGCCCGTACGGTCACAAAGGCGCGGCCGGTGTCACGCGCGCCCCGGCGCGGGCGCCGCCGCGCGCGGGTCGAACCCGAAGGGCAGCTCCAGGCGGTGCGCCCGCATCACCGCGTCGTCGGAGAGCAGCTCGCCGGTCGGGCCGTCGGCCGCGATCACGCCGTCGCTGAGGATCAGCGAGCGCGGGCACAGCTCCAGGGCGTACGGCAGGTCGTGGGTGACCATGAGGACCGTCACGTCCAGGGAGCGCAGGATGTCGGCGAGCTCACGGCGCGAGGCCGGGTCCAGGTTCGACGACGGCTCGTCCAGGACCAGGATCTCCGGTTCCATGGCGAGCACCGTGGCCACCGCGACACGCCGGCGCTGACCGAAGGACAGGTGGTGCGGCGGCCGGTCGGCGAAGTCCTGCATGCCGACCCGCTCCAGCGCGCGCCGCACCCGTTCCTCCAGCTCCGCCCCCTTGAGCCCGGCGGCGGCGGGCCCGAATGCCACGTCCTCCCGCACGGACGGCATGAACAGCTGGTCGTCCGGGTCCTGGAAGACGATGCCGACCTTCTGCCGGATGGCGGCCATGTGCTGCTTGGAGACGGGGAGCCCGGCCACGGTCACCGTGCCGGTGCCGCCGCCCAGGATGCCGTTCAGATGCAGCACCAGGGTGGTCTTGCCGGCGCCGTTGGGGCCGAGCAGCGCGACGCGTTCGCCGCGCGCAATGGTGAAGTCGACGCCGAACAGCGCCTGGTGGCCGTCCGGGTAGGCGAAGGCCAGTCCGGCCACTTCCAGCGTAGGTGTCACAGGACCCATCCCAGCAGACAGACGGCGAGGGCGGCGAAGGGGAGGGCGAGGGCGTGCGACCACTGCGCCCGGGACGCGGTCACCTCGTCGATCACCGGCATCGAGCCGGCGTACCCCCGGCTCACCATGGCCAGGTGCACGCGCTCCCCGCGCTCGTAGGAGCGGATGAACAGCGCGCCGGCCGACTTGGCGAGGACGCCCCAGTGCCGCACGCCCCTCGCCTCGAAGCCGCGCGACTCGCGGGCGATCCGCATCCGGCGCATCTCGTCGGTGATGACGTCGCCGTAGCGGATCATGAAGGACGCGATCTGCACGAGCAGCGGCGGCAGCTTCAGCCGCTGCAGGCCGAGCAGCAGTTCCCGCAGTTCGGTGGTGGCGGCGAGCAGCACGGACGCGGCGACGCCGAGGGTGCCCTTGGCGAGCACGTTCCAGGCGCCCCACAGTCCGCTCACGCTCAGCGACATGCCGAGGACGTGCACCCGTTCGCCCTCGGCGACGAACGGCATGAGGACCGCGAACGCCACGAACGGCACCTCGATCAGCAGCCGCTTCAGCAGGAAACCGCCGGGCACGCGGGCCCGGTGTGCGACGCAGCCGAGCAGGACCGCGTACACGGCGAACGCCCACATCGCCTCCCGCGGGGTCGACACCACGACGACCACGAAGAGGAAGGCGGCCGCCAGTTTGGTGTGCGGCGGCAGGGCGTGCACGGGCGAGTGCCCGTGCCGGTAGAGCCGGTGCGCGTGTCCCGCCCCCATGTCAGGCGCCCGTGCCCGCCGTGGAGGCGGGCGAGACGTCCGCGTCGCGGCGCCGGCGCACCGCCCAGAAGACCGCGCTGCCCGCGACGACGGTGACGCCGACGCCGATCACCCCGGCGAGACCGCCGGACAGCCGGGCGTCGGAGACGTCCTTGACGCCGTAGTCGGCGAGCGGGGAGTCGGACGCGGCGTGCGCCTCGGCCTTCTTGTCGATGCCCTTGTCGTGCGCGACCTTCTCCAGCCCGTCCGGGTCGGCGGAGGCGTAGAAGCTGACGAAGCCGGCGAGCACGAGGGAGGTGACGAGACCGGTCACCCACAGTGTGCGCCGGGAGGTGCGGGCCGCCACGGGCGCCGTCGGCGCGGGCGCGTCCACCAGCGTGCCGTTCACCCGGAGCTGGAGCCGCTGCCGCAGACCGCGCGCGCCGTGCACCAGGTCGGGCCGTACGGCGACGACGGCACCGACCGTGAGGGCGGTGATGACCGCCTCGCCGATACCGATCAGCACGTGCACACCGATCATCGCCGTCGCGACCTTGCCGATGGAGATGTCGGTGGTGCCGCCGATCGCGTAGATCAGCGTGAAGGCCACGGCGGCGGCCGGCACGGACACCAGCGCGGCGACGAACGAGGCGGCCGTCACCGAGCGCCGCCCGCTCGGCAGCACGGCGAGCAGTCCGCGGAAGAGAGCGTAGGAGACGACGGTCGTGACGAGCGCCATGTCGGTGATGTTCACGCCGAGCGCGGTCAGCCCGCCGTCGGCGAACAGCACACCCTGCATGAGCAGCACGACCGACACGCACAGCACGCCCGTGCAGGGGCCGACGAGTATCGCGGCCAGGGCGCCACCGAGGAGGTGGCCGCTTGTTCCGGCCGCGACGGGGAAGTTGAGCATCTGTACGGCGAAGATGAACGCCGCCACCAGACCGGCCAGCGGTGCGGTTCGCTCGTCGAGTTCGCGGCGGGCGCCGCGCAGGCTCACGGCGAGGGCGCCGGCGGCGACCACTCCGGTGACCGCGGAGGTGGGGGCGTCGATGAATCCGTCAGGTACGTGCACCGTTTGATTTTAAAGGGTTGTTGCGAAGGGTTTGCAAGTACCAGTCGGTCGTCCGCCGACCGCGGCCGCCGGCCCGCGGGATCCCGGCCTCCGGGAAGCGTGAACGGGAAAATGTGCGACATTGGAGGAGAAGCGGATGCACAGCTTTCACCTAGGTCACTCAGCGTGAGAGGGCGGTCCGATGTCTGTGGTCGAACAGTACGCGCGCGCCCATATCGTCACGGACGAGGAGGACCCTGGGGCCGTACCCGTGGTGCTGCGGTACGACCCCGACAGTGATCCGCGCTCGGTGCGGGTCGGACTGCCGGGCCCCCACGAGTGGACGTTCTCCCGTGCGCTGCTGGAACGCGGACTGCGGGTCCCCGCCGAGAGCGGTGACGTGCGCGTGTGGCCGTGCGGACGGGTCCAGGCGATCGTGGAACTGCAGACGGACAACGGTGTCGCCGTGGTGCAGTTCGAGTCCAAGGCGCTGGTGAGGTTCCTGCGCCGGACCTACACGGTGGAGCCGGTGCGGACCTGACCGCCCGCGCACGGTGCGGACCTGACCGCCCGCGAGGGATGCCCTCAGCCGCCCGACTTCAGCAGGGTCGCCACGATCGGGCCCGCCGTGTCGCCGCCGTGGCCGCCCGCCTGCACCACACCCGCCGCGGCCAGGTCGCCGCGGTAGGCGGTGAACCAGCCGTTCGGCTTCTTCTGCCCGTCGACCTCCGCCGAGCCGGTCTTCGCGCCGTAGTCCGGGCCGAGCCCGGACATGGCCTCGGCGGCGGTGCCGTAGGCGGCCGTGTACTGCATCAGCTCCCGCAGCTGGGACAGCGTCTTGGCGGACAGTTTCCGGGACGCCGTGGCGAGCTTGCGGTGATCGACGGAGGGCGACACCAGGTACGGCTGGTGGAAGCCGCCCGACTTCACCGTCGCCGCCACCGAGGCCATGTTCAGCGGGTTCATGCGCACCCCGCCCTGCCCGATCAGCGAGGCCGCCATCTGCGCCTGCGACTGCACCGGCACCGCGCCGTCGAAGGTGGGCACGCCGATCGCCCAGTTGTTCATGGACAGACCGAAGACCTGCTGCGCCTGCTTGGTCAGGTCGTCGTCCTTCAGCTTCTTCGCCTGGCTGATGAAGGCGGTGTTGCAGGAGCGCGCGAAGCTCGCCTTGAACGTGCCGTCCTTGATCTGGAAGTCGTCGTCGTTGTGGAACTTCCAGCCGCCGTAGGTGACCGTCTTCGGACAGGGGTGCTCCTTGTCCGCCGAGGCCAGGCCCTTGTCGATCAGCAGCGACGAGGTGATGACCTTCATCGTGGAGCCGGGCGCCAGCGAGCCCTGGAAGGCGGTGTTGAAGCCGTGCCCGCTGTTGGCGACCGCGAGGATCTCGCCGGTCGAGGGCCGCAGGGCGACCACGGAGGCGCGCGTGCGCTTGGCGACCTGGCGTTCGGCCGCGGCCTGGAGGGACGGGCTCAGCGTCGTCCGCACCGTGCCCGGCGTGCCCTTGCTCAGCTCGACGAGCGTCTTGTCGGACAGCTTGTCCGCCCTGGCCGCCTTGCCGCGCACCACGCGCAGCTCGACGCCCGCCCTGCCGCCCGCCGTCTTGCCGTACTTCTCGCGCAGGCCGTCCAGCACCACGCCCAGGGACGGGTACTCCGTGTCCGTCAGCTTCCCGCCGTCGCGGTCCAGCGCCGTCACCGGCGGGGTCCCGGACTCGCCGGTGACCAGCCTGTCGCCGTCCTTCAGGTCGGGGTGGACGACCGAGGAGTGCCACTGGACCATCGGCCTGCCGTCGCTCTTGCGGCGCACGACGGTGAGCGCGCTGTCGTAGGCGAGCGGCTTGCTGAGCTTCCGGTACGACACGGTCGCCTTCACGGAGAACGGCACCTCGGCCCCCCTGGCCCGGCCGGCGGTGAGCGTGAGGTCCGTCAGGTGGGCGTCCTTCGTGAGGCCGGTGAGGAGGGGGCCGGCGGCGGACGGGTCGTCGGTGGCGGCCGCCGCGTCGGTGACGCTGCCCTTCTGCCAGGCGGTGAGGAAGTGCGTGGAGGCGGTGCGGACCTCGGCCGTCGTCAGCGGGCCCGTCCTGACGGTCTTGTGGCCGCCCTGCGCGGACGTGCCCTCGTCGGCCGCGGCGCCGCCGCCGTAGAGGGCGTAGGCGCCGATGCCGGCGCCGCCGACGACCACGGCGATCATCCCGCCGAGTACGGCGGGCGGGGTCTTCCGTCGCTCGGCGACGCGCCTTCTCTTGCCCACAGCCTCAGTTCCTCCGCGCCTTCCTCAGGGTCCCCGCGGCCCTCACAATTCCCCAACGACGTCCCTCACCCTAAGGTCCCGACCTCGGCGGGTGACGTCAGCCGGCGTTCCGTAGCACGCTTGCGACAATAGGACCGGCCGCGTCGATGCCGTGTCCGCCGTCCTGCACCAGCGCGGCGGCGGCGACGTCACCCCGGTAACCGGCGAACCAGCTGTCGGACTTCGCCAGCCCGGCGGCCTCCGCGGAGCCGGTCTTGGCGCCGATGTCCCCGCTCATCCCGGCCATCACGGCCGCGGCGGTGCCGCTGCGCGCGGTGCGGTTCATCATGCCGCGCAGCTGTGCCACGGTGCCCGACGGCAGCCCGCGCGCGTGGGCCGGCTCCCGGTGGTCCAGCTCCAGCGGTACGAGCACCGGCTGCCGGAAGGCGCCGGTCATCGCGGTCGCCGTCACCGAGGCCATGTTCAGCGGGCTCATCTGGACCTGGCCCTGGCCGATGAGGCCGGCCGCCTTGTCGGAGCCGCCGGCGGCGGGCACCCGGCCGTCGAAGGACGGCACGCCGATCCGCCAGTCGTTCCTCCCGAGCCCGAACCGCTCCTCGGCCTCCTTGGTGAGGGTGTCGGGCCGGACCTCGTCGGCGAACTTCACGAACGCGGTGTTGCAGGAGCGGGCGAAGCTGTCGGAGAGGGTGGCGTGCTCGTCCGGCCGGAGGTCCTTGAGGTTGTGGAAGGTCTGGCTCAGGGAGACGGCGGTGGCGGGGCAGGGTGCCGGGCCGTTCGCGGTGGCCAGACCGTTGTCGATGAGGGCCGCCGCGCTGACGATCTTCATGGTGGAGCCGGGCGCGCGTTCGCCGAGCAGGGCCGCGTCGAAACCGTCGGAGCGGTGGTTGGCGACGGCCAGGATCTCGCCGGTACTCGGCTGGACGGCCACGACGGAGGCGTCGGTGTACTTCCGTACGGCCGTCTCGGCGGCGGCCTGGGCGCTCGCGCCGAGGGTCGTGGTGAGCCTGCCCGCCCTGCCCTTCACGAGGGTCAGCAGGGGCGTGTCGGCGGCCTGGCCGCCGTCCGCGCCGGCCTCGTGGCGCACGGCCAGCTCCACACCGGCCCGGCCGCCGGCCTTGTCGCCGTACCGCTTGCGCAGCTCGTCCAGGACCGGGCCGAGGGAGGGGTACTTCTCCTCGGTCAGTACGGTGCCCTCGCGGCCCACGGCCTCGATCGGCGGGGCCGCCGCCGCACCGGTGACGAGGGTGTCCCCCTCGCGCAGCCGCGGATGGACGACCGAGGGCCGCCAGTCGACCAGCGGGCGGTGCGAGTTGGCGCCGCGTACGACGGTCAGGCTCGTGCGGTAGTGCAGCGGCTCGCTCCTGCCGCGGTACGACACCGTCGCCCTGACCGAGAACGGCACGGTCCTGCCGTCGGCCGTGCCGGGCGTGATGCGCACCTTCGTGATGTGCGCGTCGTCGCCGTAGGCGGTCAGCAACCGCCGTGCCGCCTCCGGGTAGTTGGTGTAGGACGCCGCCGTCGCCGCGTCGCCCTTCTCCCAGGCGGCGAAGAACTTGCCGGTCGCGTCCTTCACTTCGCCACCGTCGGGCGGCCCGGACTTCACGGACGCGGCGACACCGGTCCCCCCGTCGTCGCTCAGCGCGTGCAGGAAGTTGTAGGCCCCGTACCCGGCGCCCCCCAGCATCACCGCACAGACGCCGCCTATGACCGCACCCTTGACCCCGCCGCGCATCCGCGCACCCCTCCCCGTTTCCCCGTCACCCTGCGACACGTTTCCTGAACGCGTTCAAAAACAGGCTGCGTGAGCACTGTAAGCGGTAAGCGGCGCCCGCGCGCCCCGAGTTGCCGGACCCGCCCCGGCAGGTTTCACTCGAATGGAGTAACCAAACGCGCCACCCACATGGGTGAAGATCAAGCTGAGAGGTGCCCCAACCGAGGCAATCCGCGAAAGGGAATCCCCATGCGCATGCGACGAACTCTCGCCGCCGTCTTCGCCACGGCAGCCCTCGCCGGGCTCGGCCTCACAGGTGCCGCCACCGCCACGGCCGCCACCCACCACACCCCCGCCAACGCCCACACCGAAAGCCTCACCCCGGGTGAGTGCGTGGACGGCGGCGGAAAGGTGGTCGGGATGAAGTGCGTCGGTGGTACGGGCGACGGGCAGATGGTCGACTGAACACCCGCCGGGCGCCCCGCAGGCCATGCGCCGCGGGGCGCTCCCGCGTGGCCGGACGGCCGCGCCCTCGTGACGTCCGCCCGGCTAGACCCAGGTGTCCAGCCACATCCGCGACCGCCAGCTGTCGATCGGGATGGCCTGGCCCGTGTACAGCGGCCAGAAATAGATGAAGTTCCAGGCGATCAGCAGGACCAGGACGCCCGCCGCGGAGGCGCCGATCACGCGGCGGGTGTCCGTGGAGCCGGGTGGGCCGACGATCGCGCCGATCATCATCGCCACCGCCAGGCACAGGAACGGCAGGAACACGACCGCGTAGAACAGGAAGATCGTGCGCTCCTGGTACATGAACCAGGGGAGGTAGCCCGCCGCCACGCCGCAGGCGATCGCGCCGGCCCGCCAGTCGCGGCGGAACGCCCACCGCCACAGCACGTACAGGAGCGCGAAGCAGGCCACCCACCACAGCGCCGGCGTGCCGATCGCCAGCACCTCCCGGGCGCACTTCTGGCCCGCGTCCGCCGGGCACCCGTCGGCGCCGGGGGAGGGGGACTCGTAGAAGTACGACACCGGGCGGCCCAGCACGATCCAGCTCCAGGGATTGGACTGGTACGTGTGCGGTGACGACAGGTGGACGTGGAAGTTGTAGACCTCGTGCTCGTAGTGCCACAGGCTGCGCAGCCAGTCCGGCAGGAAGGTCCAGCCGCCCCCCTTGCCGTCGGTGGCCGCCCAGTTGCGGTAGTACCCGCCGCGGCCGTCGGCCGGAGAAAGGATCCAGCCGGTCCAGGAGGCCAGGTAGACGACGAGCGCCACCGGCACCGTCGCCAGGAAGGTGATGCCGGTGTCGTACTTCAGGGCGGCGGCGTACGGGTGGCGGGCGCCGGCCACCTTGCGGGCGCCGACGTCCCACAGCACCGTCATCACGCAGAACGCGGCCAGCACGTACAGCCCGTTCCACTTCGTGCCGATCGCCAGGCCGAGCATCACCCCGGCACCCCAGCGCCAGGGGCGCAGCCCGAAGCGGAAGGTGTCGGCGATCCGCGCGTCGGGACGGGCCCGGCCGTCCGGGCCGACGGGCAGGGCGGCGGCCAGTCTCTCCCGCGCCCGGTCCCGGTCGACGATCAGGCAGCCGAACGCGGCGACCACGAAGAACATCAGCACGCCGTCGAGCAGCGAGGTCCGGCTCATCACGAAGTGCAGGCCGTCCACCGCCATCAGCGCGCCCGCCAGGCAGCCGAGGAACGTCGAGCGGAACATCCGGCGCCCGATCCGGCAGAGCAGCAGCACGCTCAGCGTGCCGAGCACCGCCGTCATGAACCGCCAGCCGAACGGGTCGAACCCGAACATCAGCTCGCCCAGTCCGATGACGTACTTGCCCACCGGCGGGTGCACGACGTACGCCGGATCCGTCGGGACCGCCAGATGGCCGTGCGAGGACAGGACCAGGTCGTTGGCGCTCTTGCCGTACTTGTCCCAGTTCACCTCGAAACCGTGGTGGACGAGCGCCCAGGCGTCCTTGGCGTAGTACGTCTCGTCGAATATCACCGCGCGCGGGCTGCCCAGGTTCCAGAACCGCATCAGGCCCGCCATGAGCGTCACCAGCAGCGGACCGCCCCAGCCCGACCAGCGCACCAGACGCTCGGCGAGGACCGGTGACATGCCGAGCGCCTGCCACAGCCGGGTGCTCGGCTCGGCGTACGGGGGCACCAGCCGGTCGCGTACGTCGCCCTCCGGCGCGTCCTTCGCCGGTGCGTACCCGAATCGGCGCAGCCGCTGCTGCCAGGACGGCCGCCGGTCGTGCGGCGTCTGGCCCTGCCGGAGGTCCATGGAGGACGCGGTACTGGTCACCGCGCCATCGTAGGGAACCGTTCTGTGCGAGTCCCGTGCATGTGCGGTACCGGTCGGTACGCGATGCGTTTCCTGTGGCTGCGGAGGCGGTCCCGACCGCCGCCCGTGTGTCCCCGCGCGCCTGGGAGGATGGGGGCGTGACTGGAACCCTTGTCCTCGCAGGTACCCCCATCGGCGACATCGCGGACGCGCCGCCCCGGCTGGCCGAGGAGCTGGCCGGCGCCGACGTGGTCGCCGCCGAGGACACCCGGCGGCTGCGCCGGCTCACCCAGGCGCTGGGGGTGACGCCCAGGGGCCGCGTGGTGTCGTACTTCGAGGGCAACGAGACCGCCCGTACGCCGGAACTGGTCGAGGAGCTGCTCGGCGGCGCGCGCGTGCTGCTGGTGACCGACGCCGGGATGCCGTCCGTCTCCGACCCGGGGTACCGGCTGGTCGCGGCGGCCGTGGAGAAGGACGTCCGGGTCACCGCCGTGCCCGGACCGTCCGCCGTGCTCACCGCGCTCGCCCTGTCCGGGCTGCCCGTCGACCGGTTCTGCTTCGAGGGCTTCCTGCCGCGCAAGGCGGGCGAGCGGCTGTCCCGGCTGCGGGACGTCGCCGAGGAGCGGCGCACCCTCGTCTACTTCGAGGCCCCGCACCGGCTCGACGACACCCTCGCCGCCATGGCCGAGGTCTTCGGCGCCGAGCGGCGCGCCGCCGTGTGCCGCGAACTGACCAAGACGTACGAGGAGGTACGGCGCGGCCCGCTGGCCGAGCTGGCGCGGTGGGCCGCGGAGGGCGTGCGGGGCGAGATCACCGTCGTGGTCGAGGGTGCTCCGGAGACCGGGCCCGGGGAACTCGACGCCGCCGAACTGGTCCGCCGGGTGCGGGTGCGCGAGGAGGCCGGCGAGCGCCGCAAGGAGGCCATCGCGGCGGTGGCCGTGGAGGCGGGGCTGCCCAAGCGGGTGGTGTTCGACGCCGTGGTCGCGGCCAAGACCGCCGGCGCCTGAGGGGGTGCGCCGGCGGGCCCGCGGCCCCGCGGGCCGAGCGCGCCGCCCATCGCGCCCTCTATCCGCCCGTGCGCCCCTGGCCTGCGGAAACGCTCCCTCTGAGCAGGTCTGTCCTCGGGTGAGCGAACGCCCCATGGGCGGGCAAAAGACTGGCGCCGAAAGCAAAGCCCGAGGGGCATGAAGAGGGTGGTTTCTGCAAGGAACGACCAAATCGCCTCCAACACTCGACAGGCCTGCTGCATTCACGCCGGCGGAGGCGTCCACTGGTCGAAGGGACGCACCCGTCCCTCGCCCCAGGGGTTCCGGGGGGAATCCCGAGCCGGGGCGCTTGTCCAGCGGACAAGAGGAGCTGGCATGAGTGAGATCGCAGGGCAGACCGGCCTCCACGGCACGGCCACCGCCGTCGTTCACGAGTCGTATTCGTTCGCCTGCATGCGCTGCGGGCACGGCTGGGAACAGTCGTACGAGATAGAGCACCACACGGACGCCGACGGACAGCAGATCGTGCGCTACGTGGCCGACGGCCGCGTCGTGCCGTCACCGCTGAGCCGGCCGAGCTGCCAGAACTGCGACGGCCACGTCCTGCGGATCATGCGCGCGGGCCAGGTCTCGTCGGTGCGCAGCGCGGCGCAGGGCCACCCGCACCGGGTGCCCCCGGCGGGCCCCGTCGAGGTGCCGGACGTGCCCGGTACGCCCGAGGTGCCCGCGCAGCCCAGGGAGCCGCACCACTGGCACCTGTCCGATCTCCTCCACCCGTTCCAGCGCAAGGCCGGCTGAACGGATCACCGGCTCTCGGGCGCATGCCCCTTTCGTAGGATCGGGGCATGCCTTCGAACACCGGCCGGACCACCCGTGACGACAAGAACGCGGCTCCGCCGCTCCCGGCACCCCTCAGGGTGCCCGTCGCCGACTCCCACACCCACCTCGACATGCAGTCCGGCACGGTCGCGGAAGGCCTCGCGAAGGCGGCGTCAGTGGGCGTCACGACGGTCGTCCAGGTCGGCTGCGACCTCGCCGGCTCGCGCTGGGCCGCCGAGACGGCGGCGGAGCACGAGAACGTCCACGCGACCGTCGCCCTCCACCCCAACGAGGCGCCGCGCATCGTCCACGGCGACCCCGACGGCTGGTCCCGGCAGGGCGCCCGCGAGCCGGGCGGCGACGCGGCCCTGGACGAGGCCCTGGCCGAGATCGACCGGCTGGCCGCGCTGCCCCAGGTGAAGGGCGTCGGCGAGACCGGCCTCGACCACTTCCGCACCGGCCCCGAGGGCAAGGCGGCGCAGGAGCGGTCCTTCCGCGCCCACATCGAGATCGCCAAGCGGCACGGCAAGGCGCTCGTCATCCACGACCGCGACGCCCACGCCGACGTCCTGCGCGTGCTGAAGGAGGAGGGCGCCCCCGAGCGGACCGTCTTCCACTGCTATTCCGGCGACGCCGACATGGCCGCGATCTGCGCCCGCGAGGGCTACTTCATGTCCTTCGCCGGCAACGTCACCTTCAAGAACGCCCAGAACCTGCGGGACGCGCTCGCCGTCGCCCCGCTGGAACTGGTCCTCGTGGAGACGGACGCGCCCTTCCTCACCCCGGCGCCGTACCGCGGACGGCCCAACGCCCCGTATCTCATTCCGGTCACGGTCCGGGCGATGGCCGCCGTGCGCGGCCTCGACGAGGACGCGCTGGCGACGGCCCTGGGCGCGAACACCGCCCGCGCCTTCGGTTACTGACCGTACGCCGAACATAACCGCCCGGTAACGGACCGGCGGCTCGGGCTTGGGTTCGAGCGCCACGTTGCGTAGTCGCGCCGCTTTGGAGAGTGACCGGCGCTCCGCTAGGTTCTGGGCCCGATTTCCGGACCCGTCTGGCCCTCTGGAGCGTGTCGGCGTGAGCAAGTCGCAGTACGAGACCTACGAGGCGTACGGCCCCTACACCGCTCCGGCCGGTCCGCCCGGCGGTCCCTGGCCCGGCCTGCACGAGGCCGAGACCGTGCCGAACGGGGTGCCGTACGACGACACGTACCGGCCCGCCTACGAGGCCGGGGTGCGGGCCCCGGCGTCCGTACCCGCGCACGAGCTCGCGACCGAACCGCTGCTGCCGCGCCAGAGCGGCGACACCCTGGTCGAGCTGGTCGAGGACACTCGCCCGCCGGACGAGGACACGCTCGTGCAGATCCTGGGTGCCGAGGACCGGGACACCCTCGTTCAGGACGGGTACGCCGACGGCAGCGGGCGGGCCGCACGCCGGCGCAGGGCGCGCTCCGCCGAGCGCCCGGAGTCCGCGGTGCGCCGCCTGCTGCCGCAGGCGCTGGTCGTGGCCTTCCTGGCGGGCGGCACCACCGCCTTCGTCGCCCAGGACAAGGCGGTCGAGCTCAGCGTCGACGGGCGGCAGCGCAGCCTGCACACCTTCGCCGACGACGTCGGCGAACTGCTCGCCGAGGAGGGCGTGCACGTCGGCGCCCACGACATGGTCGCGCCCGCCCCCGGCACCGCGCTCGCCGGCGGCGACCGGATCGCCGTGCGCTACGGACGCCCCGTACGGCTCACCCTGGACGGCCACCGGCACGAGGTGTGGACGACCGCCGGCACCGTCGAGGGAGCGCTGCACGAGCTGGGCGTGCGCGCCGAGGGCGCGTACCTGTCCGCCTCGCGCTCCCAGAGCATCGGACGTGCCGGACTCGCCCTCGACGTGCGCACCGAGCGGGCCGTCACGATCATGGCGGACGGCCGCGCCCGCACCGTCCGCACCAACGCCGCCACCGTCCGCGAGGCGATCGAGGACGCCGGGATCACCCTGCGCGGCCAGGACACCACCTCCGTCCCCGGGGACAGCTTCCCGCGCGACGGGCAGACGGTGACCGTGCTGCGGGTGACCGGCAGCCGCGAGATCCGCGAGGAGCAGATCCCCTTCGGGGTCCGGCGGACCGAGGACCCCTCCCTGTTCAAGGGCACCGAGGTCGTCTCCGAGCCCGGGCAGCCCGGACTGCGGCGGACCACCTTCCTCGTGCGCACCGTCAACGGGGTCCGGCAGACGCCGCGCCGGGAGAAGACCGAGGTGGTGCGCCGCCCGCGCCGCCAGGTGGTCAGGGTCGGCACCAAGCCGCTGCCGCCCTCCGTGCACGGCGCGGACCACCTGAACTGGCGCGCCCTCGCCGCCTGCGAGTCCGGCGGCCGGCCGCACGCCGTCGACGCCTCGGGCACGTACGGCGGGCTCTACCAGTTCGACGCGCACACGTGGCACAGCCTCGGCGGCCGCGGCCGCCCGCAGGACGCCCCGGCCGAGGAGCAGACCCTCCGCGCGAAGAAGCTGTACGTGAGCCGGGGCGCGACGCCCTGGCCGGCCTGCGGCAGACGGCTGCACGGGTAGCCGCGGGCGATCCCCGGCGCGGGGGCGGCGGGCGCCGATCCACGACGTCCGGCAGTGCGGTGCGCCCGCACGCCGGACACCTGGCGATCCGGCCCACCGCGCCCCCGTACCCTTGTCCCGTGAGCAGCCCCACCCCCGACGCCCTCCTCGGTCCGGCCGACATCCGCGAACTCGCGGCAGCCCTCGGTGTCCGTCCCACCAAGCAGCGCGGCCAGAACTTCGTGATCGACGCCAACACGGTCCGGCGTATCGTCCGGACCGCCGAGGTCCGTCCCGACGACGTCGCGGTGGAGGTCGGCCCGGGGCTCGGCTCCCTCACCCTCGCGCTGCTGGAGGCCGCCGACCGGGTCACCGCCGTCGAGATCGACGACGTCCTCGCCGCCGCGCTGCCCGCGACCGTCGCGGCGCGCATGCCGGAGCGCGCCGACCGCTTCGCGCTGGTCCACTCCGACGCCATGCACGTCACCGAGCTGCCCGGCCCCGCGCCCACCGCCCTGGTGGCGAACCTGCCCTACAACGTCGCCGTGCCCGTGCTGCTGCACATGCTCGAGACCTTCCCCACCATCGAACGCACCCTGGTGATGGTGCAGGCCGAGGTCGCCGACCGGCTCGCCGCCGCGCCGGGCTCCAAGGTGTACGGCGTGCCGTCGGTCAAGGCCAACTGGTACGCCGAGGTGAAGCGGGCCGGCGCCATCGGCCGCAACGTCTTCTGGCCCGCGCCCAACGTCGACAGCGGACTGGTCTCCCTCGTCCGCCGGACCGAGCCGATCAGGACGACCGCCTCCCGCAAGCAGGTCTTCGCGGTGATCGACGCGGCCTTCGCGCAGCGCCGCAAGACCCTGCGCGCGGCACTCGCCGGCTGGGCCGGATCCGCCGCCGCCGCGGAGGCCGCGCTGGTCGCGGCCGGGGTCTCACCGCAGGCTCGCGGGGAGTCCCTCACGGTCGAGGAGTTCGCCCGCATCGCCGAGAACGCCCAGCCCGCCGCCTAGCCGCAAGGCCCCGGACGGCACCCGGCACCGGCGGAGCCGACCGGTGCCCGCCGGGCCACGTCCACCCCGCCCGCCCAGCAAGGAGCCCGGTCAGCAGTGAGCGTCACGGTCCGCGTCCCCGCCAAGGTCAACGTCCAGCTCGCGGTGGGCGCCGCCCGCCCCGACGGGTTCCACGACCTCGCCAACGTCTTCCTCGCCGTCGGCCTGTACGACGAGGTCACCGTCACCCCGGCCGCCGAGCTGCGCGTCACCTGCGAGGGCCCCGACGCCCACCAGGTCCCGCTGGACCGCACCAACCTCGCCGCGCGCGCCGCCGTCGAGCTCGCCGCCCGGCGGGGCATCGAACCGGCCGTGCACATCCACATCGCCAAGGACATCCCCGTCGCCGGGGGCATGGCGGGTGGCAGCGCGGACGGCGCGGGCGCGCTGCTCGCCTGCGACGCGCTCTGGGGCACGGGCGCCTCCCGCGCGGAGCTCCTCGCGCTCTGCGCCGAACTGGGCAGCGACGTCCCGTTCAGCCTGGTCGGCGGGGCCGCCCTCGGCGTCGGGCGCGGTGAGCGGCTGACCGCGCTCGAACTCGGCGGCACGTTCCACTGGGTGTTCGCGATGGCCGGGCGCGGACTGTCCACACCGGCGGTGTTCCGCGAGTTCGACCGGCTCGCCGAGGGCCGCGACATCCCCGCGCCGGTCGCCTCCCCCGACCTGCTGGAGGCGCTCGCCAAGGGAGACCCGGACGCGCTGGCGTCGGCCGTCTCCAACGACCTCCAGCCCGCCGCCCTGTCCCTCTTCCCCGAACTGGCCGACACCCTGGCCGCCGGACGGGCCGCGGGCGCCCTGACCGCGCTCCTCTCCGGCTCCGGGCCCACGACGGCCTTCCTCGCGCGCGACGCCGGCTCGGCGGAGAAGGTGGCCGAGGCGCTGCGCGCGTCCGGCACCTGCCGGTCGGTGCGGACGGCCGCGGGCCCGGTGCCCGGGGCGACCGTGATCTGAGGGCACCCGCCGGCACCGCACCCGCCGGCACCGCACCCGCCGGCACCGCACCCGCCGGGTCCGCGCCCGCCGGCACCGCGCCCGCCGGGTCCGGGGCCGGGGACCACCCCGGCCGCGCCGCCGCCCCCCGCCCAGGCCCTACGCTAGAAGGCTGACCCCCGCGGCGGAGCCGCATGTCGATACCGCCCCGCGCACAGGAGTGAAATGGCCGTCAACCTGGTCAATGTCGAGAACGTCAGCAAGGTGTACGGCACCCGTGCCCTGCTCGACGGCGTCTCGCTCGGTGTGTCGGAAGGGGACCGGATCGGGGTCGTCGGCCGCAACGGCGACGGCAAGACCACCCTCATCCGGATGCTCGCCAAGCTGGAGGAGGCCGACACCGGACGGGTCACCCACTCCGGCGGGCTGCGCCTCGGCGTGCTCACCCAGCACGACTCCCTCGACCCGTCCGCCACCGTCCGCCACGAGGTCATCGGCGACATGGCCGACCACGAGTGGGCCGGCAACGCCAAGGTGCGGGACGTGCTGACCGGCCTGTTCGGCGGACTGGACCTGCCCGGCTTCCCCAAGGGCCTCGACACGGTCATCGGACCGCTCTCCGGTGGCGAGCGGCGCCGCATCGCGCTCGCCAAGCTGCTCATCGAGGAGCAGGACCTGATCGTCCTCGACGAGCCCACCAACCACCTCGACGTCGAGGGCATCGCCTGGCTCGCCCGGCACCTGCAGACCCGGCGCTCGGCGCTCGTCTGCGTCACCCACGACCGGTGGTTCCTCGACCAGGTCTGCACCCGCATGTGGGACGTGCAGCGCGGGGACGTCTTCGAGTACGAGGGCGGCTACTCCGACTACGTCTTCGCCCGCGCCGAGCGCGAGCGGATCGCCGCCACGGAGGAGGCCAAGCGGCAGAACCTGGTCCGCAAGGAGCTGGCCTGGCTGCGGCGCGGCGCCCCCGCGCGTACCTCCAAGCCGCGGTTCCGCGTGGAGGCCGCCAACGAGCTGATCGCGGACGTGCCGCCGCCCCGGGACAGCGCCGAGCTGATGAAGTTCGCCTCCTCGCGGCTGGGCAAGACCGTCTTCGACCTGGAGGACGTCACCGTCCAGGCCGGCCCCAAGGTGCTGCTGAAGCACGTCACCTGGCAGCTCGGCCCCGGCGACCGGATCGGTCTCGTCGGCGTCAACGGCGCCGGCAAGACCTCCCTGCTGCGCGCCATGGCCGAAGCGGCCCGCACGGAGGGCGAGGCGCAGCCCGTGGGCGGGCGCGTCGCCGTGGGCAGGACCGTCAAGCTCGCCTACCTCTCCCAGGAGGTCGGCGAACTCGACCCCGCTCTGCGGGTCCTCGAGGCCGTGCAGCAGGTCCGCGAGCGCGTCGACCTCGGCAAGGGCCGCGAGATGACCGCCGGTCAGCTGTGCGAGACGTTCGGCTTCAGCAAGGAGAAGCAGTGGACGCCGGTCGGGGACCTCTCCGGCGGTGAGCGCCGCCGGCTCCAGCTGCTGCGCCTCCTCATGGACGAGCCCAACGTCCTCTTCCTCGACGAGCCCACCAACGACCTCGACATCGAGACCCTCACCCAGCTCGAGGACGTCCTCGACGGCTGGCCCGGCTCGATGATCGTGATCTCCCACGACCGGTTCTTCGTCGAGCGCACCACCGACCGGGTCTTCGCCCTCCTCGGCGACGGCGCGCTGCGGATGCTGCCGCGCGGTATCGACGAGTACCTGGAGCGGCGCCGGCGCATGGAGGAGGCGGTCGCCGCGCAGGCGCCGGCCGCGGCGCCCAAGCCGGCCGGCACCGAGAAGAGCGCGGCCGACCAGCGGGCGGCGAAGAAGGAACTCCAGAAGATCGAGCGCCAGTTGGACAAGATCTCCGAGAAGGAGACCAAGCTGCACGCCCAGATCGCCGAGAACGCCACCGACTTCGGGAAGGTCGCCGAACTCGACGCCCAGCTGCGCGATCTCGCCGGGGAGCGCGAGGAACTGGAGCTGCGCTGGCTGGAACTGGCGGAGGACGCGTAAGCAGCGGTGGGGCGCGCGATGCTGGCGCGTGCGCCGCGTGAAGGGGGCGTGAAGGCGCGTAACGGCGGCATCACAGGCCGGTTCTCCCTTGGGAACAGCGGGCTGTCCGGGGCCGTGCGCTGTCGGTGCCGGGTGATACAAAGGGCCGTCTGAGAACTTTCTGAGTACGACCTTGGGTCCATCGCGAACCTCAGGGCGTGGCTAAAAATCAGTGAACGAGGGGGAAGAGCGCTGATGACTCAGCCGCCCAACCAGCCGCCGCAGGACGGTTTCGGAGCGCCACAGGGGAAGTCGCCGCAGGACCAGCCGCCCCAGGGCGGCGGCGGGTTCGGCCCCCCGCAGACACCTCCGGCCCAGCCGGGATTCGGCGCACCCGCCACACCCCCACCGCCGCAGCAGCCGCCCGCGGGCCCCCCGCAGCCCCAGCCCGGCTACGGCTACCCGCAGCAGCCCGGCCCGTACGGCGCCCCGCCCGCACCGGGCACCCCGGGCCCGTACGGCGCACCCGCCGCACCCGGTGCCCCCGGCCCCTACGGTTACCCGCAGCAGCCGCAGCAGGCGGGCCCCTACGGCGCCGCACCGCAGCCCGGGTACGGCTACCCGCAGCAGCCGCCCTTCCCCGGCGCGCCCCAGGGCGGTGGGCCGGGATCCAAGAAGAAGCCGCTGCTGATCATCGGTGCCGCGGTGGCCGCGCTGCTCGTCGTCGGCGGCACCGTCTACGCGCTCAGCGGCGACGACGACGGCAAGAAGAAGCCCGTCGCCCAGCAGAGCGACGACCCCAAGCACTCCGCCTCCGCGGAGCCCACCCAGTCCGCCGGCGGCACCGGCGGCGACGACCCGGAGAACCTCAACGAGGGCCGCCGGGCGGGCGAGGCGAAGGTGCTCTGGTACAAGTCGGCGCCCGACGCCCCCGGTTCCGGCGCCGACGCGCCCGGCATGTGGGTCACCGGCGACACCGCGGTGAAGGCGGCCTACAAGCAGGTCTTCGCCTTCGGCGCGGCCGACGGCAGGACCGCCTGGGGTCCGATCGACTTCCCGCAGAAGATCTGCGCGGCCACCCCCCAGGCGGCCGGCGGCAAGGTCGTCGTGGCGTACATGAACGGCGCGGGCGACCGGGCCAAGTGCAACCAGCTCCAGCAGATCGACCTGGCGACGGGCAAGAAGGGCTGGAGCGGCGAGGTCGCCGACGGCGGCCTGTTCGACAGCTCGCTCTCCGTCGAACTGACCGTGAGCGGCAGGACGCTGATGGTCGGCCGCTCGCAGTCGGGCACCGCCTACGACATCACCAGCGGCAAGAAGCTGTACGACAAGAAGAAGTACGGAGCGGCCTGCTTCCCGACCGCGTTCGCGGGCGGCACCGGCCGGCTGGTCCAGGTGGCCTCCTGCGCGGCCGGCACCGACAAGGAGCACGACGAGATCCAGGAGCTGGATCCGGCCACCGGCAAGGCGCGGTGGACCCAGCCGGTCAAGAAGGGCTGGCGGGTCACCAGGACGTACTCCGTCGACCCGCTCGTGGTCTACCTGACCAACCAGGACAAGAAGGCGTGGAACATCTCCACCTTCACCAAGGACGGCAAGTTCCGTTCGGAGGTCAAGGTCAACGAGAAGTTCGCGCCCCGCTGCGGCTGGGCGATCCTCGAACGCGACCTCCAGGGCTGCCAGGGCGTCGCGGTTGACGCCGACACCCTGTACCTGCCCACGGACTCCCTCAGCAGCGCCAACGAGATCGTCGCGATCGGCCTCGCCGACGGCAAGGAGAAGTGGCGGGCCAAGTCTCCGGCCGAGGAGCCGATGGCCCCGCTGAAGATCGACGGCGGCAAGCTCGTCGCGTACGTGCAGCCGTCGTACGACGCGGGCGGCCAGGTGGTGTCGATCCCGGTCGCCGGCTCCTCCCACAAGCCCACGAAGCTGCTGCAGAACCCGCAGGGCGCGGCCGACGTCGAGGACGCCTTCTACAACGGCGTCGTCGACTGGGTGGACGGGCGGTTCTTCATCTCCTCCGGCCGGCTGTCCGGCAGCGACCAGTCCAAGGAGAAGCTGATGATGGCCTTCGGCAACTGACCCCGGCGCACATCCCTTCGCACCACGTCCCGAGTCCCCTCCGCCGTCCGGCCTTCAGCGTTTCACCGAGGTATCCGCTCCCATGACCCAGCCGCCCCCTCCGCCGCCCAACCAGCCCCCGCAGCAGCCCGGTTCCGGCTCCCCCCAGGACCAGCCGCCCGCGCCCCCGGCCGGGCCGCCGGCGACCCCGCCCGCGCAGCAGCAGCCGCCGCAGCCCCCGCAGCCGCAGCCCGGTTACGGCTACCCGCAGGCCGCCCCGGCCCCGCAGCCCCCGCAGCCCCAGCCGGGCTACGGCTACCCCGGCGGCCAGCAGAACCCGTACGCCCAGCAGCCCCCGGCCTACGGTCAGCAGCCCCCCGCCTACGGCGCCCACCCGCAGAACCCCTACGCGCAGCCCACCCAGCCGATGCACCCCGCGCAGCCGGGGTACGGCTATCCGGGGCAGCCGTCGACCATGCCGATGCAGCAGCAGGGGCAGAGCGGCGGCGGCCGGAACAACACCGCGCTGTACATCGTCGTCGCGGCGGTCGTCGCCATCGCGCTGATCGTCGGCGGCGGCATCTGGTACGCCAAGTCCTCCGGGGACGACGGCAAGAAGCACGACACCGCGTCCTCCGACGGCGGCACCGGCGGCGGCAACGAGAAGGGTTCCGGGGGCACCACCGGCGGCGGCAAGGAGAAGGTGCCGTCCGACCCCTCGGCGAAGCCCCTCTTCAACGTCGCGATGCCCACGACCAAGGAGCTGACGAGCACCACCGGCTCCTGGCTGACCGAGAAGGTGTACGCCAAGAGCGGTGTGGCCGAGATCGTCGGCTACGACCCCGTCAAGGGCACCGAGAACTGGACCATCAAGCTGCCCGGCCCGGTCTGCGCGACCACCGGTCACGTCAACTCGGAGAACCGGACGGCGATCGCCTTCCGGCCGAAGATGTCCCAGAAGGACGCCACCTCGGGATGCAGCCTGATCTCCGGGATCGACCTCGACACCGGCAAGCGGCTGTGGACGAAGTCCGTCAAGTCCGGTGACTACCCGGTGAGTTTCCAGAACCTGACGGTTGCCCAGCACACCGTCGCGGTCGGCAGCACCGGCGGCGGCGCCGCCTTCGACCTCGACTCCGGCAAGCTGCTGTGGCAGCCGAAGGCCGGCGACACCTGCTACGACGCCGGATACGGCGGCGGCGCGAAGCTGGTCGCGGTGCGCAAGTGCGGCGACTACGGCAACCGGCAGCTGCACATCCAGAACATCGACCCCAAGACGGGGAAGGTGATCGCCGAGTACAAGATGCCCGCGGGCGTCGAGTACGCCGCCGTCGTCTCCACCGACCCGCTGGTGGTCGCCGCCGACGTCGGCGACAGTGCCGGTGACGGCAGCGGCATCTCGGACTACTTCTCCATCGACGCCAGGACCGGCAGCCTGCTCGCCCGGATCTCCGCGCCCGGCAAGACGTACAGCGGCCGCTGCGACGGGATCACCCGCGTCGAGGACTGCCACCAGATCGTCGCGGGCAACGGCCGGCTGTACCTGCCGACCGAGGAGCACGACGGCTCCGCCGCCTACAAGGACACCAACGAGATCGTCTCCTTCGACCTCGACACGGGCAAGCAGACCGGCCAGCGCGCCGAGGCCGGCGACGGCTGCACGCTCTCCCCGCTGCGCATGGACGGCGGCAACCTGATCGCCTACAAGCGGACGCCGTACGACCAGGGCGGCCAGGTCGTCAGCATCGACGGCGGCAGCTTCAAGGAGACCAAGCTGCTGCAGAACCCGGCCACCGGTATCGCGCAGGAGGCGGAGAGCAGCATGCTGCCGGACTACTCCGAGATCCTGTTCGGCGAGGGGCGGCTGTACATGTCCAAGGTGTTCACCGAGACGAAGAGCTCGGGCTCGGGCAGCAAGCAGTACCTGGTCGTGGCGTTCGGCACGGACGGCTGACCGGCCGGCGGCGCCGGGCCCCCGCGCGCCGCTCACGCCCGAAAGGGTGACTTGCCGAGAAGTGCCCCGGATTTCATCGATCCGGGGCACTTCTCATGAGTAGGGGCAGCGCGACGTCGAACAAGCGTGTAGCTTCCGGGGGCAGATAGGGGCGGGGCGCCGGGGGGCCCTCTGTCCTTGCGGACCCGTGGGCGTCCATAGTGGGGCATCCATGGGGGGGACTGGGGGGTTGCTCTATGGGAGTGCGGCTCATGGTGGTCGACGACCATCGCCTGCTCGCGGAGGCGCTGGCGTCCGCGCTCAAGCTGCGCGGGCACCGGGTGCTCGCCGCGGCGGCGCCGGCCGCGGGCGCCGCGGATCTGGTGATCGCGCGGGCGCCGGAGGTGTGCCTGCTGGGTACGGCGGCCCCGGCCGAGCCGGGCGTCTTCGACCCGGTGGTGAAGATCAAGCGGGAGCGGCCGCAGGTGGCGATGCTGGTGCTGGGACCGGTCCCGTCACCGCGGGGCATCGCGGCGGCCTTCGCGGCGGGCGCGTCGGGGTACGTGCGGCACGACGAGCGGATCGAGGGCGTCGAGCGGGCCATCATGAAGGCCCGCGCGGGGGAGGCGGCGGTGGCTCCGCAGCTGCTCCAGGGGGCGTTCGGGGAGCTGCTCAACCCGGCCGCCCAGCCCGACGACGAGGCCCAGCGGCTGCTGGAGATGCTCACGCCGCGGGAGGTCGAGGTGCTGGTACGGGTGGCCGACGGCGAGGACACGCGGCTGATCGCGGCCGGTATGGGGATCGCGCCGAGCACCGCCCGTACGCACGTGCAGCGGGTGCTGATGAAGCTCGGGGTCGGGTCGCGGCTGGAGGCGGCGGCACTGGCCGCGCGGACGGGACTGCTGGACCGTGCGGGTTCCCTGCGGGAGTCCGGGCCGCAGTAGCCGCCCGGTGCGCCGAGGGGGCGCGGGGAACCGCGTGATCGGCTCCCGCGCGCCCCGGTCCGGGGCCGGTGGGCGGTCAGTGCTTCTCCGCCGGCTCCTCGGGCAGGCCCTCCGGGGGGAGCGGCGGCGGGGTGGGCCGGAGCTTCAGCCAGGCCAGGAAGAAGACGCCCAGCAGGAGCATGCCGATCCCGGTCCACAGGTTGATGTTGACGCCCTGGGCCTTGTCGATGGCGGACGGGGAGTCGGTGATGCCGGTGATCGTGACGATGACGCCGTAGACGACGAACAGTCCGCCGATGATGCGGCGCAGGTCGAACAGCCGGGCCGCGGTCTCGGACTTGCCCTCCAGCTCGGTGACCTCCCGCTGGACGTCGTCCTCGGAGTAGTGGAACCGCTCGGGGCGGTCGGGGTTCTCGGTCATGGTTTCCTCGGTCCTCCCGCGTCAGAACGAGAACGGGATGTAGCAGGCGGCGGCCAGCACGATCGCGCCCCAGCCCAGCAGGGCGGGCCTGCGGTACCAGGCGTCGTCGCCCTTGGCGGGCGGCTCGGACATGCCGGGGGAGCGGGTGCCGTAGACCAGGCCCTGCAGCTCGTTGGCCGGCTTCGGCTTCGTGAACAGGGAGACGGCGAACATCACGACCGCGCCGGCGACGAAGCCGGCGATGGCGGAGACGAAGTTGGCGCCCTGGTCGGTGGGGATGGAGATGATCCCCTTCTTGTAGAACACGAAGTAGTTGACCATCGCGGTCACGGTGCCGGCGAGCAGGCCCCAGAAGCCGGACTTGGCGGACGCGCGCTTCCAGAACATGCCGACGATGAAGACGACGAACATCGGCACGTTGAAGAAGGAGAACAGCGTCTGCAGGTAGGACATGATGTTCGAGAACGACGAGGCGAGGAACGCGGTGCCGACGGAGGCGCAGACGCCGATCGCGGTGATCAGGCGGCCGAACCGCACGTAGTACCCGTCCTCGCGGCCCCGCACCACGTACTTCGCCCAGATGTCGGTGGTGAACACCGTGTTGAAGGACGACACGTTCGCCGCCATGCCCGCCATGAAGGCCGCCAGCAGACCGGTGACCGCGATGCCGAGCACGCCGTTGGGCAGCAGCTCCTGCATCAGGTAGGGGATGGCGTCGTTGTACTGGTAGCCGGAGCCGGTGGTGCCGAACTTCGGCACGACCGCGGCGGCGACCAGGCCGGGGATCATCACCAGGAAGACGATGAAGATCTTCGGGTAGGCGGCGATCAGCGGGGTGCGCTGGCCGGCGGAGAGGTTCTTCGCGGACAGGGCGCGCTGCACCTCGGCGAAGTTGGTGGTCCAATAGCCGAAGGACAGCACGAAGCCGAGTCCGAGGACGATGGTCAGCCAGTTGGCGCCCAGCGGGTTGGCCGAGCCGATGCCGGTGCCGCCCCAGGCCGTGGTGAAGTCGGCGCCGTGGGTGGCGGTGAGCTTGTCCGTCAGGCCGCCCCAGCCGCCCACCTTCTTCAGGCCGAGCACGGTGATCGGGATGAGGGCGGCGAGGATCACGAAGAACTGCAGCACCTCGTTGTAGATCGCCGAGGACAGGCCGCCCAGCGTGATGTACGCGAGCACGAAGGCGCCGGCGACCACGATGGCGACCCACTGCGGCCAGCCGAGCAGGGCCTCGACGACGATCGCGAGGGCGTAGAGGTTGACGCCCGCGATCAGGATGGCGGCGAACGCGAACAGGATCGAACTGAGCAGGTGGGCCGCCCGGTCGAAGCGCAGCAGCAGGAACTCGGGGACCGAGCGGACCTTGCTGCCGTAGTAGAAGGGCATCATCACCAGGCCCAGGAAGACCATGGCGGGGATGGCGCCGATCCAGTACCAGTGCACGGTGTAGGCGCCGTACTGGGCGCTGTTCGCGGCCATGCCGAGGATCTCGGTGGCGGCCAGGTTGGCGGAGATGAAGGCCAGGCCGGTGATCCAGGCGGGCAGCGAGCGTCCGGAGAGGAAGAAGTCCAGGCTGGTCTTCACCGAGCGGCGGGCCGCGAAGCCGATGCCCAGGACGACGACGAAGTAGATCGCCAGGATCGTGTAGTCCAGCCAGTTCGTGGGGAGCCGTAGCTCCGCCGCCAGGACGGCGGGTGCTTCTGTGGGGGTTTGCATGAGTACTCGCTTCGTTGCGCGAACTGATCCAGAGCGGAACCTACGCCGACGTGTTCAGTATTTGAACACTTCCGGTGGTGTTCTTTGTTTGATTGTGATCGACCGAGGTGTTGTCGAGTTGTGGTTTGTTATGTTTGGTTGTGTTGAGTGAGTGGGTGCTGACCAGCCTCCACGGATGTCCCCGCGGGGTGTCGGACAAGGAGCCAGGCGTGAAGAAGACCTCGACCCGGCTTGCCGACGGTCGTGAGCTGATCTACTACGACCTTCGGGACGACGCCGTGCGGGACGCCGTGGACCGGCGCCCGCTGGACCCCACCGTCACCACCTCCGAGGTCCGCCGCGACCCGCTGCTCGGCGACGCGGTCGCCGTCGCCTCCCACCGCCAGGGCCGCACCTACCACCCGCCCGCCGACGAGTGCCCCCTGTGCCCGACCCGGGGTGAGCGGCTGAGCGAGATCCCCGACTCCTCCTACGACGCCGTCGTCTTCGAGAACCGCTTCCCGTCGCTGGCCGGCGACTCCGGCCGCTGCGAGGTCGTCTGCTTCACGTCCGACCATGACGCCTCCTTCGCCGACCTCACCCCGGAGCAGGCACGACTGGTGCTGGAGGCGTGGTCGGACCGGACGTCGGAGCTGTCCCATCTGCCCTCCGTCGAGCAGGTGTTCTGTTTCGAGAACCGCGGCGCCGAGATCGGTGTGACCCTCGGGCACCCGCACGGACAGATCTACGCCTACCCCTTCACCACGCCGCGCACCGCGCTGATGCTCCGCTCGCTCGCCGCCCACCAGGAGGCCACCGGCGGACAGAACCTGTTCGACGCGGTGCTGGAGCGCGAACTCGCCGGTGAGCGGGTCGTCCTTGCGGGTGAACACTGGGTGGCCTTCGTGCCGTACGCGGCGCACTGGCCGTACGAGGTCCACCTGTACCCGAGGCGCCGCGTGCCCGATCTGCCGGCGCTCGACGAGGCGGCACGCACAGAGTTCCCCCAGATCTATCTGGAACTCTTGAGGCGCTTCGACCGGATCTTCGGGGACAAAGAGCCTCCGACGCCGTACATCGCGGCCTGGCACCAGGCCCCGTTCGGCACGCTGGAGGGGTTCGACGGTGTCACGCGCGACGACTTCGCGCTCCACCTCGAGCTTTTCACCATCCGCCGCACTTCCGGCAAGCTGAAGTTTCTCGCGGGTTCCGAGTCCGGCATGAGCGTGTTCATCAACGACGTGCCGCCGGAGCGCGCGGCCGAGCGACTGCGAGAGGTAGCGAGTTCATGAAGTACCTGGTGACGGGTGGCGCAGGATACGTCGGCAGTGTCGTGGCCCAGCACCTGCTGGAGGCGGGCCACGAGGTCACCGTCCTCGACAACCTCTCCACCGGCTTCCGCGAGGGCGTCCCGGCCGGCGCCGCGTTCGTCGAGGGCGACATCCGCGACGCCGCCAAGTGGCTCGACGCCTCCTACGAGGGCGTCCTGCACTTCGCCGCGTCCTCGCAGGTCGGCGAGTCGGTGGCGAAGCCCGAGAAGTACTGGGAGAACAACGTCGCCGGCTCCCTGGCGCTCCTCGGCGCCATGCGGGACGCGGGCGTGCGCACGCTGGTCTTCTCCTCCACGGCGGCCACCTACGGCGAGCCCGAGCAGGTCCCGATCACCGAGGCCGCCCCCACCCGGCCGACCAACCCCTACGGCGCCACCAAGCTGGCCGTCGACCACATGATCACCAGCGAGGCCAACGCCCACGGCCTGGCCGCGGTGTCCCTGCGCTACTTCAACGTCGCCGGAGCCTACGGCGCCCACGGCGAGCGCCACGACCCCGAGTCGCACCTGATCCCGCTGGTCCTCCAGGTCGCCCAGGGCCGCCGCGACGCCATCTCGGTCTACGGCGACGACTACGCCACCCCCGACGGGACCTGCGTCCGCGACTACATCCACGTGGCGGACCTGGCCGAGGCCCACCTGCTCGCCCTGCGGGCCGCCCGGCCGGGCACGCACCTGATCTGCAACCTCGGCAACGGCAGCGGCTTCTCCGTCCGCCAGGTCATCGAGACCGTCCGCGAGGTCACCGGCCACCCCATCCCCGAGGTGGTCGCCCCGCGCCGCGGCGGCGACCCGGCGGTCCTGGTCGCCGCCGCGGACACCGCCCGCGAGAAGCTGGGCTGGCACCCGACCCGCGCGGACCTCGCCGGAATCGTCGCGGACGCGTGGGAGTTCGCGCAGAGCATCACAGAGGAGCACTAGTGGGGGCACAGCAGGTCGCACAGCGCTTCACCGAGCTGTACGGGACCGCACCCGAAGGCGTGTGGGCGGCGCCGGGCCGGGTCAACCTGATCGGCGAGCACACCGACTACAACGACGGCTTCGTCATGCCGTTCGCCCTGCCGCACCAGGCGGTCGCGGCCGTCTCCCGCCGGGACGACGGGCTGCTGCGCCTGCACTCGGCGGACGTCGCGGGAGACGTGGCCGAGCTGCGCCTGGACGGCCTCGCCCCGGGGTCCGACAGCGCGTGGACGGCCTACCCGGCCGGCGTGGTCTGGGCGCTGCGCGAGGCGGGCCACGAGGTGACCGGCGCGGACGTCCACCTGTCCTCGACGGTCCCCACGGGCGCCGGCCTGTCCTCGTCCGCCGCGCTGGAGGTCGTGATCGCCCTGGCGCTCGACGACCTGTACGGACTCGGTCTCCAGCGGTGGCAGCTCGCCCGGCTGTGCCAGCGCGCGGAGAACGTCTACGTCGGCGCGCCGACCGGCATCATGGACCAGACGGCGTCCGCGTGCTGCACGTCGGGGCACGCCCTGTTCCTCGACACCCGGGACCTGTCCCAGCGGCAGATCCCCTTCGACCTGGCGGCCGAGGGCCTGCGCCTGCTCGTCGTGGACACCCAGGTCAAGCACGCCCACAGCGGCGGCGAGTACGGCAAGCGCCGGGCCGGCTGTGAGAAGGGCGCGGCCCTGCTGGGCGTCGACGCCCTCCGGGACGTCCCCCACGACGGACTGGAGGCGGCCCTCGCCCGGCTCGGCGACGAGGAGGAGGTGGTCCGTCTCGTCCGGCACATCGTCACCGAGAACCACCGCGTCGAACGCGTCGTCGACCTGCTGAGCGCCGGACGGACCCACGAGATCGGGCCCGTCCTCACCGAGGGACACGCCTCGCTGCGCGACGACTTCCGCATCTCCTGCCCGGAACTGGACCTGGTCGTCGACACCGCCCTCGCGGGCGGCGCGCTCGGCGCCCGGATGACCGGCGGCGGCTTCGGCGGCTCGGCGATCGTCCTGACCCGGGCGACGGACGCCGACACCCTGACCAAGTCGATCGAGGAAGCCTTCGCCGCGGCCGCCTTCACACCCCCACGCGTCTTCGAGGCGACCCCGTCGGCGGGAGCCCACCGCCTGACCTGACACCCCCCCCGCCCCACCCCGGCCCGCCGCACGCCACAGACGCGCGGCGGGCCGGTCCGCTCCGCGACCTGACCCGCCCGGGTCCTGCCGAAGCCCACTGCGCCCAAGGCCACTTACCGACGGCCCGGTAATGTACATGCCGCTCAGTGAGGCGCTGCGTGCCGGTCCCGCCCGCCCGGGCCGGAACCGGACCGCAAGACACGGGGGAGACCACACATGGCGTGGGAGGAGTGGGAGCAGCTGAAGGCCCAGGCGGCCGATCGGCATTCCACACGGATGCAGCTCAATCAGTACCCGGCCGACCAGGGAGGTGGCAGCACTCAAGGGGACCTCGTCGTCGGCCACAAAGACCTGGAGCAGGTCGGCCATGCAGCCCATGACCTCTTCGGCCACTTCACGACCTACAGCGGCCACGCGCGTGTGGCGTCCGAGGCGGCCGCGGGCGGGCTCAAGGGCGAGGGCTTCGCCCTGGGAGGGGCGCTGGAGCATGTGACGGAGCGCTGGAGCGAGCAGACGAAGAGTTTGCTGGACGCCTGCGCCCACATCTCCAACCACCTGCGGTACACCAAGAACCAGCACGCCGCCGACGACTCCTACATCGCCGGTGCGGTGAGCAGCATCGCGACGCTCGACAAGGGCTTCGACGACCGGAAGGGCCACTGAGCGCCGATGCACCTCGACACACTGCGCCACGGCAATTTCGCCAAACTCGGCGATGCGGTCACCGACTGGGAGCAGATGACGAAGAAGCTGGCCGAGCTGAAGGAGGACGCCGAGAGCAAGCTCAAGGCGAAGGCCGACGCCGCCAAGTGGAAGGGCGTCAACGCCACCGTCAGCCGCGAGTTCATCGATCGCACGGCCGCCGAGTTCGCCGACGCGCACACCCAGGCCGACTCCATCACCAAGATCCTCAGCGACACCCGGGGCGAGCTCATCGGCTACCGCACCCAGGTGAACGACGCGATCAAGCGGGCCAACGACCAGAATCTGACCGTGGTCGACAACCACGACGGCACGTTCTCCGTCATGGGCAACACCCGACCCGACTGGTCGTCGGACCCCAGCGGGAAGACCGGCGCGACCGACCAGAAGACCGTGGACGCCTTCGTCACGGAGATCCAGGGCATCCTGACCAAGGCGACACAGAGCGACGACACCGCGGCGGAAGCCCTCAGGCTCCTTGTCGACCAGGCCAAGTACGGTTTCTCCGACGCCTCCTACGCGAACCGGGACGAGGCCGCCGCAGCGGTCGCAGCAGCCGAGAAACTGGCCAAGATGGCCAAGAAGCCGTCGGACATGTCCCTGGACGACATCAAGGCCTTCAACCGCGAGATGGCGAAGTACCACGACGACCCGCTGTTCGCCGAGAAGTTCGCGAGGGGTCTGGGCGCCAAGGGGACGCTCCAGTTCTGGACCGAGATGACCTACGCCCACGCCGGCGCCAAGGGGCCGGAACTCGAGACGATGAAGGACCTGCAGAACAACCTGAGCCTGACTCTGGCCACGGCCTCCTTCTCGGACTCGGATGCGATGCAGGGGTGGAAGAAGAACCTGCTCGACGAGACCACCACGAACTTCCGCGCGCCCAATTCCCCGAACCCGATCGGCGCCCTCGGCTACCAGGTCATCAGCAGCCTCATGCGCAACGGCCAGTACGACACCGAGTTCCTCGACGCCTATCGCAAGGACGTGTTCAAGGCGGACAGGGGTGCGGGAGAGTCGAACACCGACGACCGGTGGGTCAAGGGTTACAACGGCCTGGATCTCGGCTTCGGCGACGGCGACGGCCGGGACCCGCTGGAGGGACTCTTCGACGGCCTCTCCCACAACCCCGAGGCGTCGGAGCACGCCTTCGCGTCCAAGGCGGACCTGGATCACATGCTCGGTACGACGACGTACACGGACAGGGGCGAGTCCTTGGGGCGGGCTCTGGAGAGTGCTGTCACCGGGGTCGCGGCCGGTGACACCTCTGCCGCGGCCCCGCCGCACAGCACGGCCCAGGTCAAGATCATGGCCAACATCATGAAGGCGGTGGCCGACCCCGACGGGGGCGCGAACCTGGTGAGCCAGGGGCTGGGCGAGAGCTTCGGGGACATGGCCGCGGCGTACATGCCGGAGATCAGCCAGGCTCTGGCCGGCCCGAACTCCGATGCCGCCTTCCTCACGCACAGCGATGCCCCCGACGCCTTCCAAGGAGAGGGCGTCCGCGATGTGGTGCGCTTTCTTTCCGCTACGTCCGCCGACCCGGCAGGCAGGGCCGGGATCATTTTCGGGGAGAGCATCTACACCGGCAGCCTCCTTGAGTCACACCTGTCGGACCCGTCCTTGTTCCAAGGGTCACGTCAGCACGTTCTCGAAGACATCGGCAGGAACGCGGGTGTCATCGAGGGAATCGTCGGGCATTCCGTCGCCGATGGCGAAGTGAAGGCCGCCATCGACGGAGAGACCGACTACAACAGTGCGTTGAAGGACAAGGGGGATGCAGCCAAGAGCTGGATCACCATCGCTTTCACCGGGCTCGAGGTTCCCGCCCACTACGGCGGCGAGATCATGGAAGCCGCAGTCGGCGGAACGGCCGGAGCCGTCGCCAACGGGGCGGTCGACCGACTGATCGAGGCACAGCAGATGCATGGGGCCAAGGACAGCGGGTTGTACACGAGCGCCAAGGACCTGTATGCCATGCGGGATTCGGTCACGCAGCAAGCGCAGTGGTCCACCGCAGACGCACTTGCCCGGCATCACGTGAACGTACCCAAGGACGACGCCAACGACGTCATTCGCACTTCGGTGAACGCGGGCTGGGACGCCAGCAGTGAGTACCTGAGCAGAACCAAGGAGCGTCCGTAGTGGAGAAATGGCGTAGTACCAAGGTCATGGTTCTGTTCTTCGTCGCTCTGGGTCTTTTCTGTGGTGCCGGCTGGCTCTTTCTGAACAAAGGCCTCTACCTGCTCCCGGCCAGGATGTGCGAAGGCACTCTCGCACGGGACACGGTCGAGCAAGTGCTACCGCGGGCGCGATCGGCCGACAGCGGATCCGACCGCCAGGAAGCCGGAGGCCGCCTCAGTTTCTGGTGTCACGTGACCACCAGCGATGACGATTCCCTTTCCGGGGAGGCGAGAGTCGTCCAAGTCTCGCGCGACAAGTGGCTCGACGACTACAGGAACGCGGGGGGAAGGCATCAGGTCCTCCGTGTCTCCGTGGGCGACGTGGAAGCCTTGGCACAGATGGGTCCCGATGGGGACACGTCGTCGGTGTACGTGCCCTGCGATCCGCCCGGCCTCGGCCCGGACGAGGCCTCCCAGCCCTACGCGGTCGTCGGCGAGACCCGTACAGACGGACAGGCCAGGGCCGCCGGTGTGCCGCTGCGGCAGGCATTGACCGACTTCGCCTACCGGCTCACCGAGCACGCCTACAAGCTGGCCGAGTGCGACAAGCCCCGTGACTTCCCCGACGAACTGCCCAGGTACCGGGACCGCTGATGGACGACGACGCGATACGGGCCCGGTTCGACGGGCGGGGGATCGTGGAGCTTCGGGGTGCCTGGCGCGACGACGCCCGCCGCCTCCGCCGTCCCCGGCACCGCCCTTCGTCCCCCGGCCGCCGACGCCCCGTCTGATGCAGGGCCAGAAAAGGGAAGATGCCCGCGACGGCGCCCTCTACGCCAGCGCCAAGGACCTGTACGCGACTCGGGACTCGGTGAACCAGCAGACGCAATCCTCCGTCGCGGACGCCTTGGAGCAGCATCATGTGGATCTCCCCAAGGACGGCACCAACGACACTGTCCGTCGTGCGGTCAACGAAGGCTGGGACGACGCCAGTGAGTTCTTGAGCAACACGAAGGAGCGTCCGCGTGGATGACCGGTCCGGCAGCGGAGAACGCGGGCCCAGGGAGTACAGCGCGAAGAAGTTCATCGCCTGCGTGGTGGGTCTTCTTCTCGTCGGCACAGGCACCTGGTTCGCCCTCACGACGGGGCTCGAGCGGCTGCCGTCCAAAGTGTGTGACGGTGCTGTCGAGCGGGACCTGGTGATCCGTACGCTCCCGCGTACACGGACGGCGGAGGAAGGGGCCGAGCGTCGGCGCGAAGGTGCTGACCTGCGCTTCTCCTGCCACGTGTACACGAGTGCGGATTCCATCCTCTCGGGTGTGGCGCGGGTGGACGACGCCTCCCCGCAGACCTGGTTCAGCCACTACGCCGGCTCCTCCGACCGCCGTACGGTGCGGGCGTCCTCCGGCGGGATCGAAGCCCTGGCAGAGATACATGGTGACCGCGTCAGCTCCTCCGTCTATGTCCCCTGCACCCCCCGCGGTGTCCGGGCGGGCGACGCCGATCAGTCCTACGCCGTCGTCGCCGAGGCATATGTGATCGGGAAGGCCAGGATCTCCGGCACGGAACTGGGCCAGGCCCTGACCGACTTCGCCTACCGGCTCTCTGAGCACGCCTACCGGCTGGCCGAGTGCGACAAGCCCCGTGACTTCCCCGACGAACTGCCCAGGTACGAGGACCGCTGATGGACGACGACGAGATCCGGGCCCGGTTCGACGGGCGGGGGGTGGTCGAGCTCCGTGGCAGGGTGTCGCTGAAGGAGCGGGCCGAGAGGGTCGCGTACGTGCTCGGCTACGAGCTGGTCTCCGCCGAGCGGACTGGTGGGCCCGGCCCCGTGCTCGGGTTTCCGCCGCCCCCGGCCACCGTGCAGCTCGTCTTCCGGCGTGACGACGACCCCCGGGCCCGGCGCCGGGCCGAGCGGACCGTCGAGCGGCTGCGGGCCGGCGGGCCCCTGCTCGCGGACGACGAGGCGCTGCTGCCCCCGCCGCCTCCGCCCGCCCCGGCACCGCCCTTCGTCCCCCGGCCGCCGGCGCCCGTCCGCGCCGGTCGATGGAGCCGCAGCCACCGCCGCCGGTGGGACCGCCCGGGACGAGGATCCCGCCGCGGCCCCCCTACCCGCCGCCTCCCGCTCCGCCCGCTCCGCGGGGGTGAGCCGCCGTCAGGTCAGGCGCTTCGTGAGGATGTACTCGGTGATGCCCGGCGGGTAGTCGGGGATCGTGCCCACCACCGCGTAGCCCTGCTTCCTGTAGAAGTCCGGTGCCTGGAAGTCCCAGGTCTCCAGGCGGGCCGACGCACAGCCCCGGTCGGTGCGGGCGATGCGTTCGGCCTCGGCGAGGAGCCGGGAGCCGAGGCCCGTGCCCCGGTGGCGGTCGTCCACCCACAGGTAGGTGACGTGCAGCCAGGTCGTCCAGGTGTGGCCGACCAGCCCGCCCGCCAGTTCCCCGGAGCCGTCCAGCGCCCACACATGGAGCGGGACCTCGCGTTCGCCGGGCGTGCCGCGCAGCGCCGCCAGCACCGGGGACGCCGCCGTGTTGGTGTCCCACAGCCGTGAGCGGAGCAGATCACGTCGTCCTTTGTCGACTTCCGCCTCAATACGAAACATGCGGCACACCATAAACGCGTCGGACGGCCAGTTCTGCAAATCCGCTTCCGCTGTCCGCCCGCATCCGTACTCTGAGGAACAGCACCGGTGGGGGCCGGTGCTGATCAGGGGGCGAGACAGGCGGGTACGACGCCCGCGGTGGGGGTAGCAGTTTCCGCGACGGCGGCGGCCGTGCGGTGGGCGTCCTTCCGCTGGGTGTCGTACCCGTGCGAGTCGTCGTTTCCCGAGCCTTTGCCGGGCCTTTCGGACCGGCCGATCGCCGGGCCCTGTCCGGACCTTGGGTATCCCCTGCTCCACGCGGAGCCTGGGGAAGGGGGTTTCGTGGTTCGTATCCGAGTCCTGGTCGTGGACGACCACCGCATCTTCGCCGAGTCGCTCGCCGCCGCGCTGGCCGCCGAGCCCGACGTCGACGTCTCCGCCGCCGGCAGCGGCCCGGCCGCGCTGCGCTGCCTGGAACGCGCGGCCGGCGAGGGCCGCCGCTTCGACGTGCTCCTGGTCGACGCCGACCTCGGCGGCAGCCTGCCCGGCGCCCGCCCGGCCGTGCCCGTGCAGGACGGCGACGAGGAAGGCCTGGTCGACGGCATCTCGCTGGTAGCCGGAGTCCGCTCCGCCCAGCCCGCCGTACGGCTCGTCGTCCTCGCCGAGAAGGACGACCCGCGCCGCGCCGCCCTCGCCCTGCAGGCGGGCGCCTCCGGCTGGGTCGCCAAGGACTGCTCGCTGTCCCGGCTGCTGACGGTGATCCGCGGCGTGCTGCGCGACGAGACCCATCTGCCGCCCGCCCTGCTCACCGGTGTGCTCCGGGAACTGACGGCCGCGCGCAAGCACCGCACCGAGAGCGAACGCCTGGTGCAGTCCCTGACCCCGCGCGAGCGGGAGGTGCTGCGCTGCATGGTCGCCGGGCTCGGCCGCAAGGCGGTCGCCGAGCGGCTGTTCCTCTCCCCGCACACCGTGCGCACCCATATGCAGAACGTCCTCGGCAAACTGGGCGTCCACTCCACCCTCGCCGCCGTGGCGCTCGCCCGGCGGGCCGGGGTCGGCCCGGCGGACCTAGCCGGGGATGTTGTCGAACGGGGCGGTCAACTGGCGTAGCAGCCCCGCCAGTTCACCGCGCTGGGCGCGGGACAGCTCGGCCAGGATCGCCCGTTCCTGGTCCAGCAGGCCCGCCAGCGCCTGGTCCGCGCGGTCCCGGCCGGTCTCGGTCAGCCGGACGAGCACACCGCGGCGGTCGCTCGGGTCCGGCAGCCGCTCCACGAGGCCCTTCTTCGCCAGCCGGTCGATCCGGTTGGTCATCGTGCCCGACGTGACCAGGGTCTGCGTCAGCAGCTGCCCGGGGGAGAGCTGGTACGGCGTGCCCGCGCGCCGCAGCGCGGTCAGCACGTCGAACTCCCAGGGCTCCAGCTGGTGCTCGGCGAAGGCGAGCCGGCGCGCGCGGTCCAGATGCCGGGCGAGTCGGCTCACCCGGCTGAGCACTTCCAGCGGCTCCACGTCGAGGTCCGGACGCTCCCGGCGCCACGCTGCGACCAGCCGATCGACCTCGTCCTCCATGGAGATCAGTGTAGTGGTTGTGTCGACATGAAGTCTCTTGAAGTCGAGTCTCTTGACATCGAGATAAAACGCCGGAGACAGTGGAAGACATGACGAACATGACGCACCCCACATGGGACCCCGCCCAGTACCTCCGGCACGCCGGGCACCGGGCCCGTCCCTTCGCCGACCTCCTCGCCGCCGTCCCCGCCCTCCCGGCGGAACGGGAACCGTCCGCGGGCCCACCCCGGATCGCCGACCTCGGCTGCGGCCCCGGCAACGTCACCGTCCGGCTCACCGAACGCTGGCCCACCGCCCACGTCACCGGCTACGACAACTCGCCCGACATGCTCGACCGCGCCCACACCGAGCACGAGGGCCCCACGGCCGGCGGCGGCCGCCTCGACTTCGCCCACGCCGACGCCCGCACCTGGGCGCCGCGGGAGCCGTACGACCTGATCGTCTCCAACGCGGTGTTCCAGTGGGTGCCCGGCCACGCCGACCGGTTCGCCGACTGGGTCGCCGCCCTGCGCCCCGGCGGCACCTTCGCCTTCCAGGTTCCCGACAACATCGACGCCCCGCTGCACGCCCTGATGCGCGAGCTCGCCGCCACCCCCCGCTGGAAGGGCCGCCTCGCCGAGGTCCTGCGCCACACCGACTCCGTCCACACCCCCGGCACCTACCTCGACCGCCTGGCCCGCCTGGGCTGCGCGACCGACGTGTGGCAGACGACCTACTTCCACGTTCTGGCCGGCGAGGACCCCGTCCTGGACTGGGTCAAGGGCACCGGACTGCGGCCCGCCCTGACCGCCCTGGCCGACGACCCCGAGGCGCGCGACGCCTTCGTCACCGAGTACCGGGACCGGCTCCGCGAGGCGTACCCGAGCGCCCCCTACGGCACCGTCCTGCCGTTCCGCCGACTGTTCGCCGTGGCCGTCAAGGGAGCGTGAGCGTGCTCGCCGCCGTCGACCACGTGCAGCTCGCGGCCCCGCCCGGATCGGAGGACCTGCTGCGGGCGTACTACGGGGACGTCCTCGGCATGACGGAGATCCCCAAACCACCGGCACTCGCGGCGCGCGGCGGCTGCTGGTTCCGGGCCGGCGCCGTACAGCTGCACCTGGGCGTCGAGGACGGCTTCCGGCCCGCCACGAAGGCCCACCCCGGGCTGCGGGTCACGGACATCGAGGCCTACGCGGACCGGCTCACCGCCCGCGGCGCCCCGGTGACCTGGGACGACAACCTCCCCGGACACCGCCGCTTCTACTCCCGGGACCCCGTGGGCAACCGACTGGAATTCCTCCAGCCCTGCTGACTTCCCGTCCGGCTCACGGCCCGGCTGACCTGTGGCGCGGTCGGCTCGCGGCACGGCTGATCTGTGGCGCGGTCGGCTCGCGGCACGGCTGACCTGTGGCGCGGTCGGCTCGCGGTACGGCTGACCTGTGGCGCGGTCGGCTCGCGGCACGGCTGACCTGTGGCGCGGCCGGCTCACGGCCCGGCTGATCTGTAGCCCGGTTGCCTCGTGGGCCCGTTGACGTGTGGCGCGCGTCCGGCGCACCTCCCGTCCGGCTTGCGGCCCGGCTGACTCGTGGCCGGACGGCGCGCACCGCGCGGGCTCACGGTCCGGTCGGCTTGTGGCACGCGCGGCCTCGTCGGCGCACTGCCCGTCCGGCGCACTGCCCGACTGGCTCGTGGGCCGGTCGTTGCGCGGCCCCGCCGGTAGCAGCCCGGTTGGCTTGTGGTCCGGTCGGCTCGTGGGTCAGCTGACGTGTGGCCTCGTCGGCGCGCTGCCCGTCCGGCTCGCGGCCCGACTGACTCGTGGGCCGGTCGTTGCGCGGCCCCGCCGGTAGCAGCCCGGTTGGCTTGTGGTCCGGTCGGCTCGTGGGTCAGCTGACGTGTGGCCTCGTCGGCGCGCTGCCCGTCCGGCTCGCGGCCCGGCTGACTCGTGGGCCGGTCGTTGCGCGGCCCCGCCGGTAGCAGCCCGGTTGGCTTGTGGTCCGGTCGGCTCGTGGGTCAGCTGACGTGTGGCCTCGTCGGCGCGCTGCCCGTCCGGCTCGCGGCCCGGCTGACTCGTGGGCTGGCCGGTGCGCGGCCCCGCCGGTAGCAGCCCGGTTGGCTTGTGGTCCGGTCGGCTCGTGGGTCAGCTGACGTGTGGCCTCGTCGGCGCGCTGCCCGTCCGGCTCGCGGCCCGACTGGCTCATGGGCCGGCCGGTGCGCAGCCCCGCCAGCGCACAGCCCCGCAAACTCGCGGCCCCGACGGCGCGGAGCCCCGCCGACTCACAGCCCCGGCCGACGCGCAGCCCCGCTGACGATCTCAACCCCACCGGCGCACCGGCCCCACTGACAATCAGCCCCGCGGCACACCAGCCCGGCCTGCACTGCCCTGCAGGCGCGCAGCCCCCGGCGACGGCCGGCCCAGGTACCGCCGGACCCGGCGGTTCACGCCTTGCGGTGTCCTATCAGTCGCGGCTTCGGCTCCAGCCCGTCGAGCCCGTGCCACGCCAGGTTCACCAGGTGCGCCGCCACCTCCGCCTTCTTCGGGCGGCGCACGTCCAGCCACCACTGGCCGGTCAGCGCGACCATGCCGACCAGCGCCTGGGCGTACAGCGGGGCCAGCTTCGAATCGAAGCCGCGGGACTTGAACTCGCGGCCGAGAATGTCCTCCACCTGCGTGGCGATGTCGGAGATCAGCGACGCGAAGGTCCCCGTCGACTGCGGGATGGGGGAGTCACGGACCAGGATCCGGAACCCGTCCGTGTACTCCTCGATGTAGTCCAGCAACGCGAACGCGGCCTGCTCGCACAGCTCACGCGGATGACCCGCCGTCAGCGAGCCGGTCACCATGTCCAGCAGCCGCCGCATCTCACGGTCGACCACCACCGCGTACAGGCCCTCCTTGCCGCCGAAGTGCTCGTACACCACCGGCTTGGACACCCCGGCCTTCGCCGCGATCTCCTCCACCGAGGTGCCCTCGAAACCCTTCGCCGCGAAGAGCGTGCGACCGATCTCCAGCAGCTGCTGGCGGCGCTCCGCACCGGTCATACGGGTCCGGCGCGTCCGCCGCTGCTTGTCATTGCCGGAATTGCTGCTGGAATCGGTCGCCACGGCTTCCATCATGCCGCCTCGGCCGCCTCCTTCCGGCGCCCGGAGCCCTCTTCCCCGCTGTTGCGGCGCGAATCGATACGCGAGCGTGACGGCCAGCGCACGTCGTACGCCCAGCCCAGCCGCTCGAAGATCCGGATGAACCGCGCCGACGAATCGATCTGGCCGCGCATCACCCCGTGCCGGGCCGACGTCGGGTCCGCGTGGTGCAGGTTGTGCCAGGACTCCCCGCACGACAGCACCGCCAGCCACCACACGTTGCCCGAACGGTCACGCGACTTGAACGGCCGCTTGCCCACCGCGTGACAGATCGAGTTGATCGACCACGTCACGTGGTGCAGCAGCGCCACCCGCACGAGTGAACCCCAGAAGAACCCGGTGAACGCGCCCCACCACGACATCGTCACCAGACCACCGATCAGCGGCGGCAGCGCCAGCGACACGGCCGTCCACAGCACGAACTGGCGGGAGATCGCCCGGATCGCCCCGTCCTTGATCAGATCCGGGGCGTACTTCTCCTGCGGCGTCTGCTCCTCGTCGAACATCCAGCCGATGTGCGCCCACCACAGGCCCTTCATCAACGCCGGCAGCGTCTCACCGAACCGCCACGGCGAATGCGGGTCGCCCTCGGCGTCGGAGAACTTGTGGTGCCTGCGATGGTCGGCCACCCAGCGCACCAGGGGGCCCTCGACGGCCATCGACCCCATGATCGCCAACGCGATCCTGAGCGGACGCTTCGCCTTGAACGAGCCGTGCGTGAAGTACCGGTGGAAACCGATCGTGATGCCGTGGCACCCCAGGAAGTAGAAGAAGACCAGCAGGCCCAGGTCGAGCCAGCTCACCCCCCAGCCCCAGGCCAGCGGCACGGCCGCCACGAGTGCCACGAACGGCACGACGATGAACAGGAGCAGCGTGATCTGCTCGATCGAACGCTTCTGCTCGCCGCCCAGGGTGGCGGGGGAGGTGGAGGTGTCGTTGGCCTGACGGGCTTCGTCGATCACATCGGAACTTGAGGTCATGCGCGTCCCCTGTGGGGTCGAGGGTCGAGAGATGAGGCGGATGCCGGGCCGCCGGGACCGGGCGGGTCTCGACGGTACTTCCCTACGGCTCCGTAACCTACGGCGTCGTAAGTATGGCAGCGTGTCGTGCGGCGGCAAGAGCCCCACGGCCTGCGCCTCCGCACGGCCACCTATCCTTGGTCTCGGTCGGACAGCGCGGTCCGCTGAAGTTTCTTCCCGGACGCTCCGGCCCGTAAGCGGCGCCCGCCGCCGCGTGGCTGACGCTCGGGTTCCCTCCCAGACGAGCTTCAACACTGCAAGGAGCCGCACCTGTGAGCAGTGCCGACGACCAGACCACCACGAACGGCAGCGAGCTGCGCGCCGACATCCGCCGCCTGGGCGACCTCCTGGGCGAGACCCTCGTCCGGCAGGAAGGCCCCGAGCTCCTCGAACTGGTCGAGAAGGTCCGCCGCCTCACCCGCGAGGACGGCGAGGCCGCCGCCGAGCTGCTGCGCGGCACCGAACTGGAGACCGCGGCCAAGCTGGTCCGCGCCTTCTCCACCTACTTCCACCTCGCCAACATCACCGAGCAGGTGCACCGGGGCCGCGAGCTGCGCGCCCGGCGCGCCGCCGAGGGCGGCCTCCTCGCCCGTACCGCCGACCGGCTCAAGGACGCCGACCCCGAACACCTCAAGCAGACCGTCCAGCACCTGAACGTCCGCCCCGTGTTCACCGCGCACCCCACCGAGGCCGCGCGCCGGTCGGTCCTCAACAAGCTCCGGCGCATCGCCGCGCTCCTGGACACCCCCGTCCTCGAGTCCGACCGCCGCCGCCACGACGTCCGCCTCGCCGAGAACATCGACCTCGTCTGGCAGACCGACGAGCTGCGCGTCGTACGCCCGGAACCCGCCGACGAGGCCCGCAACGCCATCTACTACCTCGACGAACTCCACGCCGACGCCGTCGGCGACGTCCTCGAGGACCTCACCGCCGAACTCGAACGCGTCGGCGTCAGGCTCCCCGACGACACCCGGCCGCTCACCTTCGGCACCTGGATCGGCGGCGACCGCGACGGCAACCCCAACGTCACCCCCCAGGTCACCTGGGACGTCCTCATCCTCCAGCACGAACACGGCATCAACGACGCCCTGGAGATGGTCGACGAACTGCGCGGACTGCTCTCCAACTCCATCCGCTACGCCGGCGCCACCGAGGAACTCCTCACCTCCCTGCACACCGACCTCGAACAGCTGCCCGAGATCAGCCCCCGCTACAAGCGACTCAACGCCGAGGAGCCCTACCGGCTCAAGGCCACCTGCATCCGGCAGAAGCTCGAGAACACCAAGCAGCGCCTCGCCAACGGCACCCCCCACGTCGACGGCCGCGACTACCTCGGCACCGGCGAACTCCTGAGCGACCTGCGGATCATCCAGACTTCCCTGCGCGAGCACCGCGGCGGCCTCTTCGCCGACGGCCGCCTCGGCCGCACCATCCGCACCCTCGCCGCCTTCGGCCTCCAGCTCGCCACCATGGACGTCCGCGAGCACGCCGACGCCCACCACCACGCCCTCGGCCAGCTCTTCGACCGCCTCGGCGAGGAGTCCTGGCGCTACGCCGACATGCCCCGCGACTACCGGGCCCGGCTCCTCGCCAAGGAACTGCGCTCCCGGCGCCCCCTCGGCCCCACCCCGGCACCCGTCGACGCCGCCGGCGCCAAGACCCTCGGCGTCTTCGAGACCGTCAAGAAGGCCCTCAGCGTCTTCGGCCCCGAAGTCATCGAGTCCTACATCATCTCCATGTGCCAGGGCGCCGACGACGTCTTCGCCGCCGCCGTCCTCGCCCGCGAGGCCGGCCTCCTCGACCTCCACGCCGGCTGGGCGAAGATCGGCATCGTCCCGCTCCTCGAGACCACCGACGAGCTCAAGGCCGCCGACACCATCCTCGAGGACATGCTCTCCGACCCGTCCTACCGGCGCCTGGTCGCGCTGCGCGGCGACGTCCAGGAGGTCATGCTCGGCTACTCCGACTCCTCCAAGTTCGGCGGCATCACCACCAGCCAGTGGGAGATCCACCGCGCCCAGCGCCGGCTGCGCGACGTCGCCCACCGCTACGGCGTACGCCTGCGCCTCTTCCACGGCCGCGGCGGCACCGTCGGCCGCGGCGGCGGCCCCTCCCACGACGCCATCCTCGCCCAGCCCTGGGGCACCCTGGAGGGCGAGATCAAGGTCACCGAACAGGGCGAGGTCATCTCCGACAAGTACCTCATCCCCTCCCTCGCCCGGGAGAACCTGGAACTGACCGTCGCCGCCACCCTGCAGGCCTCCGCCCTGCACACCGCGCCCCGCCAGTCCGACGAGGCCCTCGCCCGCTGGGACGCCGCCATGGACGTCGTCTCCGACGCCGCCCACGCCGCCTACCGCCGGCTCGTCGAGGACCCCGACCTGCCGACGTACTTCCTCGCCTCCACGCCCGTCGACCAGCTCGCCGAGCTGCACCTGGGCTCGCGGCCCTCCCGCCGCCCCGGCTCGGGCGTCTCCCTCGACGGTCTGCGCGCGATCCCCTGGGTGTTCGGCTGGACCCAGTCCCGGCAGATCGTGCCCGGCTGGTTCGGCGTCGGCTCCGGCCTCAAGGCGCTGCGGGAAACCGGTCTGGACACCGTGCTCGGCGAGATGCACGAACAGTGGCACTTCTTCCGCAACTTCATCTCCAACGTCGAGATGACCCTCGCGAAGACCGACCTGCGCATCGCCCAGCACTACGTCGACACCCTCGTCCCCGACGAGCTCAAGCACGTCTTCGACACCATCCGCGCCGAACACGAGCTGACCGTCCGCGAGGTCCTGCGCATCACCGGCGAGGCCCGCCTCCTCGACGCCCAGCCCGACCTCAGGCAGACCTTCACCATCCGCGACGCCTACCTCGACCCGATCTCCTACCTCCAGGTCGCCCTGCTCAAGCGCCAGCGCGACGAGGCCGCGGCGGGCACCGACCCCGACCCGCTGCTCTCCCGGGCCCTGCTCCTCACCGTCAACGGCGTAGCCGCCGGCCTGCGCAACACCGGCTGACACCCGCCCCCGCACACGACGGTGCCCCCGAGGTCCACGACCCCGGGGGCACCCTCACGTCCACGTCACCGCACGGCCACGAAGGCCACCGTCAGCAGACCCGCACCCGACAACGCCAGCCCCCACGCCACCCGCGTCAGCCGCAGACCCCCCGCGACCACCACCGAGGCCAGCAGCAACGCCCCGCCGAGCGGCACCCACGCGTAAAGAACCCCCGCCGGACCCGAACGCAGCGCGTCCGCCGTACCCGGCTTCAGCACCACGTCGTACGTCCGCCCCTTGCGCACCGCCACCGACTGCGCGATCTCCACCCGCGCACGCGCCCGCGCACCCGCCGACACCGGCCGGAACGGCCCGGAACAGCGGTCACCCGCACAGGACGTCACCTCGACCGTGCCGCGCTCACGCCCCTTGGTCAGCATCACGTGCTGCGCGGTCCCCCAGGAACCCCACACCCCCGCGAACAGGATCAGCACGGCGACCACACCCGTCGCCGCGACCCGCCCGAACCGCACCGCGGACACGGACGCCCGGCGGGCGCGAGCGTTACTGGCTGAGGCAGGCATGGCCGGGATCATTGGCCATACCCGCACGGCCGGTCAACTCCGCCGGGAGGCAAGGACGGACAAGTCCGCAGTTGTACGGCACACCGGCCGGCACCCCGCGCACACTCAGGAGTTGTACGCGCCCTGCGCCCGCTCCAGCCCCTCCGCCAGCAGACACTCCACCGCGTCCGCCGCGCGGTCCACGAACCAGTCGAGATCCTTGCGCTCCGCCGACGAGAAGTCCTTCAGCACGAAGTCCGCCACCTGCATCCGCCCCGGCGGCCGCCCGATCCCGCACCGCACCCGGTGGTAGTCCGGACCCATCGCCTTCGTCATCGACTTCAGACCGTTGTGCCCGTTGTCCCCGCCGCCCAGCTTCAGCCGCAGCGTGCCGTAGTCGATGTCCAGCTCGTCATGGACCGCCACCACGTTCGCCTGCGGCACCTTGTAGAAGTCCCGCAGCGCGTTCACCGGACCACCGGACAGGTTCATGTACGACATCGGCTTGGCCAGCACCACCCGGCGGCTCGCCGCCCCCGCCGGACCGATCCGCCCCTCCAGCACCTGCGCCTGCGCCTTGCCCGCACGCTTGAACTTCCCGCCGATCCGCTCCGCGAGCAGGTCGGCCACCATGAAACCGACGTTGTGCCGGTTCATGGCGTACTCCGGCCCGGGGTTACCGAGCCCGACGATGAGCCAGGGGCCACTGGCGGGGGTGGTCACGTCCATGCCTCCTTGATACGCGCCAGCCGCCGCTCCCCGCGAGGGAAGCGGCGGCTGAACAGCAAACTACCGTCGACCGTGAGCCGGCGATCAGGCCTCGGCGACCTCTTCGCCCTCGGCGGCCGCCTCCTCGCCCTCGGTCTCCTCGACCTGGGCCTGCAGCACCTGGAGGACGACCGCGTCCTCGTCCACGGCCAGGGTCACGCCGCTGGGCAGCTTGATGTCCTTGGCGTGGACGGAGGCACCGGCCTCCAGGCCCTCGACGGAGACCGTGACGGCCTCGGGGATGTGCGTGGCCTCGGCCTCGACCGGCAGGGCGACCAGGACGTGCTCGAGCAGGTTGCCACCGGGGGCCAGCTCACCCTCGGCGTGCACCGGGATCTCGACCGTGACCTTCTCGCCGCGCTTGACCAGCAGCAGGTCGACGTGCTCCAGGAAGCCCTTCAGCGGGTCGCGCTGCACGGACTTCGGGATCGCCAGCTCGTTGCTCTTGCCGTCGATGTCCAGGGAGATCAGGACGTTCGGCGTACGCAGCGCGAGCAGCAGCTCGTGGCCCGGGAGGGTCAGGTGCAGCGGGTCGGAACCGTGGCCGTACAGGACACCCGGGACCTTGTTCTCACGGCGGATGCGGCGCGCGGCACCCTTGCCGAACTCGGTGCGGGTCTCGGCGGCGAGCTTGACCTCGGACATGTGGATCACTCCTCGTAGAACTCGGATGCGGACGTGGTCACCCGGCCACGAACGGCCTGCTACGAAGAGCGCGTCGATAACGGATCGCCGTACCCCGTCAGAAAACGGAGAACGGCCTCCCTCGCCGAGCAACTCGCACAGTTTACCCGGCGGGGGAGGCCGCACCAAAAGGATCTTCAGCCGGTCGGGCCGGCCGACGCGCAGAAGGTCTGCAGAAACCTCACTGCTCGTCGAAGAGGCTGGTCACCGAGCCGTCCTCGAACACCTCACGCACCGCACTCGCGATCGTCGGAGCGATCGACAGCACGCTGATCTTGTCCAGATCCCGGCCCAGCTCCGCCGGCGTCGGCAGCGTGTTCGTGAACACGAACTCACTCACCCGCGAGTTCTTCAGCCGGTCCGCCGCCGGACCCGACAGCACACCGTGCGTCGCCGTCACGATGACATCCTCCGCACCGTGCGCGAACAGCGCGTCCGCGGCCGCACAGATCGTCCCACCCGTGTCGATCATGTCGTCGACGAGGACACACACCCGGCCCTTGACCTCACCCACGACCTCGTGGACGGTCACCTGGTTCGCCACATCCTTGTCACGCCGCTTGTGCACGATCGCCAGCGGCGCACCGAGCCGGTCGCACCACCGGTCCGCCACCCGCACACGCCCCGCGTCCGGCGACACGACCGTCAGCTTCTCCCGGTCCACCTTCCGGCCCACGTAGTCCGCCAGCAGCGGCAGCGCGAACAGGTGGTCCACCGGACCGTCGAAGAAGCCCTGGATCTGATCCGTGTGCAGATCCACCGTGAGAATCCGGTCCGCACCCGCGGTCTTCATCAGATCCGCGATCAGGCGCGCCGAGATCGGTTCACGACCACGGTGCTTCTTGTCCTGCCGCGCGTAACCGTAGAACGGCACGATCACCGTGATGGAACGGGCCGACGCACGCTTCAACGCGTCGATCATGATCAACTGCTCCATGATCCACTTGTTGATCGGAGCCGTGTGGCTCTGGATCAGGAAACAGTCCGCACCACGCGCCGACTCCTGATACCGGACGTAGATCTCACCGTTCGCGAAGTCGAAGGCCTTGGTCGGGACGACCCCGACACCCAGCTGCTGGGCGACCTCCTCGGCAAGCTCGGGGTGGGCGCGGCCGGAGAAGAACATCATCTTCTTCTCGCCGGTCGTCTTGATCCCGGTCACAGCACTGTCTCCTCAGAGGTTGTCTCAACCAGCCGGCCGCCGGCCCCTCGGCTGCGCGTGAGAGGCCGAAACAGCTGGTAGTGCGGGGGTGCACTCATGCGGATGTGCACTTATCACGGTACGCCGTGTTTGGCGCACCCGTTTCCGGTCAGCCCTCGTCACCGCCCTGCCGGGACACCGCCTCGGCCGCCTTCGCCGCCGCGCTCCCCGGACGCTTCCGAGCCACCCAGCCCTCGATATTCCGCTGCTGACCACGGGCCACGGCCAGCGAACCCGGCGGCACATCCTTCGTGATCACCGAACCGGCAGCGGTGTACGCGCCGTCCCCGACCGTGACAGGAGCCACAAACATGTTGTCCGAACCCGTCCGGCAGTGCGACCCGATCGTGGTGTGGTGCTTGTCCTGACCGTCATAGTTCACGAACACACTCGCCGCACCGATGTTCGAGTGCTCACCGATCGTCGCGTCCCCCACGTACGACAGATGCGGCACCTTCGTCCCCTCGCCGATCCGCGCGTTCTTCGTCTCGACGTACGTACCGATCTTGCCCTTCGCGCCCAGACGCGTCCCCGGACGCAGATAGGCGTACGGCCCCACACTCGCCCCCGCACCCACCACGGCACCCTCGGACACCGTGTTGTCCACCCGCGCCCCCGCGCCCACCTTCGTGTCCCTCAGCCGGCTGTTCGGACCGACCTCCGCACCCTCGGCCACATGCGTCGACCCGGTCAGCAGCGTGTTCGGATGCACCACGGAGTCCTGCCCGAACGTGACCGTCACATCCAGCCACGTCGACGCCGGATCCACCACCGTCACACCGTCCAGCATCGCCCGCGTCAGCAGCCGGTCGTTCAGGATCCGCCGCGCCTCGGCGAGCTGCACCCGGTTGTTGATCCCCGCGATCTCCCGGTGATCACCTGCCACCGACGCCCCGACCCGATGCCCGGCCTCCCGCAGAATCCCCAGCACGTCCGTCAGGTACTCCTCGCCCTGACTGTTGTTCGTCCGCACCTTCTTCAGCGCGTCCGCCAGCAGCTGCCCGTCGAACGCGAACACACCGCTGTTGATCTCCCGGATCGCCCGCTGCGCCTCGGTCGCGTCCTTGTGCTCCACGATCGCCGTCACGGCACCCGTCGCCTCGTCCCGCACGATCCGGCCGTAACCGGTCGCGTCCGGCACCTCGGCCGTCAGCACGGTCACGGCGTTGCCGTCCGCGTGATGGGTGCCGGCGAGCGCCTTGAGCGTCTCCGCGGTGAGCAGCGGGGTGTCACCGCAGACGACGACCACGGTCCCGTCGACCGCGCCGCCCAGCTCCTCCAGACCCATCCGTACCGCGTGCCCGGTGCCGTTCTGCTTCGCCTGCACGGCCGTGCGCACGTCCGGGTCGATACCGGTCAGGTGCTCGGTGACCTGCTCGCGGGCGTGGCCCACCACGACGACCAGGGCCTGCGGGTCCAACTCGCGGGAGGCGGCGAGGACATGGCCGACCAGGGACCGGCCGCAGATCTGATGGAGGACCTTGGGTGTGGCCGACTTCATACGGGTGCCCTCACCCGCTGCGAGAACGACGACGGCTGCCGGGCGGATGGCGCTCACGGGGTTGCCCTTCGGCTCTGGATGGGTGGGGGTGACAGCCGCAGGATACCGGGGCGGGGTTTGGGGGGTACGAGTGCGGGCCCTGACCGACGTTGCCGGTTAGGACCCGAACCTAGGATTTGTGTGCTGTGGGCTCCCGGAGAAGGATTCGAACCCTCATTCAACGGACCAAAACCGTTTGTCCTGCCCTTAGACGATCCGGGATGGTTTGCGCACTACGTCCGATTTGATTGATCGGCTTCGCGTGCGGCCTCCACTATGCCGTACCAGGACCCCTCGATGCGACGGTACAAGTCGGCACCCTTCAGGACTTTGATCACGAGGCAGCCCCGGTAGCCGTCGCCCGTGTTCTTGCGGACCGTCTTGGGGTTGTGCTTCTTGATGGTGGTCTTGTTGAAGGAGGAGGAGGGGGCGCCGACCAGGTCCGCCCAGTAGCGCTCGGCGGCTCCGACGTACGCCGTTTCGTGGATCATCACCGTGAACCGGAGGCGGTCGCGATCGACTTCGAGCAGGTCCAGCCAGGCCAGGAACACCTCGATCATCCCGGGGTCGCTGTTGACGAAGGTGACGTTCTCGCGGCGGTCGTACGGCTTGTCCTTACCGCCCTCGGCCCAGTAGAGGCCCACCCCCACGAGGAACAGTTCGCGGGCCGACAGCCCGCCGATCGCCTGCCGGGCGACCTCCTTGGTGCGGCGGCGATCCTCGTCCCTGAGGCGCAGCTTCTCCTCCCAGCCCTTCTTTGCGATGGCCGACGCTTCTTCCCGGGTGCGCTTGCGCTCGGGCCTAGGCAGGTCGCGTACCCAGAGGGAGACCGAGCTTCGGGAGCAGCCCAGCTCGGTTTCGATGCGGTCGTAGGTCCAGCCCTGGAGGCGGAGTTCCCGGGCGCGGGCTCGTAGGTCGTCCTTGGCCCTCGGGCGCTTGGTCCACTCCGGTGGGGGTTCGCCCTTGACGAGCCGGTTGAGGACGTCGTTGTTGAAGATCTTCAGTTCGTCCCGGATCTGCCGGAGGCTGTGGCCGGCGCGGCGGAGGGCGACGGCCCGCTCGCGGAGGGCGTCGAGGTCGGCGTATGTGCCGGGTGAATGTGCCATGGGCATACCGTCCGGCCGGAATGTGCTGTTCCGGTGCCGAACGCGAAGGGTTCAGCAGTTCGAGGGATTCCGGTGGATTTCGAGGTCGTCCGACTACGGAGTGTGGTGTGTGGAGGTCGGGGAAACTCACCGGAAAAGCCGCACCCGTCGCCCGTAGGCTGGACGCATGACCACGACGGGGGAAGAGCACGCCAGGGGCCGGTCCGGCCCCTGGTGGTGGGCGAGGTGGCGCAGTGCGGTGCTCGACGGGAGTCTCGCGCTGGTGTCCGCCGTGGAGTGCGGTGCGGAGGGGATCCCGTTCGCCCGGGACGCGGGTGTCCCGTTGTCCGTGGGGATCGTGTTCGGGCTGATCGCCGGTTCGGTGCTGCTCGTGCGGCGGAAGTGGCCGATCGCCGTCGTGCTGGTGGCGATCGCGATCACGCCGGCCCAGATGGGTTTCCTGATGGGCATCGTGGGTCTGTACACGCTGGCGGCGTGCGAGCTGCCGCGGCGGATCATCGGTGCGCTGGCGGGGATGTCGTTGCTGGGCACGATGATCGTGACGTTCGTGCGGGTGCGGCAGGACATGGCGCGGGGCGATCTGACGCTCGGTGACTGGTTCGTGCCGTTCGCGGCGGTCACGACGTCGTTGGGGCTGACGGCTCCGCCGGTGCTGCTGGGGCTGTACGTGGGGGCGCGGCGCCGGCTGATGGAGAGTCTGCGGGAGCGTGCGGATTCGCTGGAGCGGGAGCTGCAGCTGCTCGCGGAGCGGGCGGAGGAGCGGGCCGAGTGGGCGCGCAGCGAGGAGCGGACACGGATCGCGCGGGAGATGCATGACGTCGTCGCGCACCGGGTGAGTCTGATGGTGGTGCACGCGGCGGCGTTGCAGGCGGTGGCGCGGAAGGATCCGGAGAAGGCGGTGCGCAACGCGTCGCTGGTGGGGGACATGGGCCGGCAGGCGTTGACCGAGTTGCGGGAGATGCTCGGGGTGCTGCGGGCCGGTGGGGACGCGGGTCGGCGTGCGGCGGCGGTGCCGTCGGTGGCGGTGGGGGAGGCGGCCGTGGTGGTTTCGCGGCTGGTTCAGGTGGAGGGTGCGGCGGAGGGGCCGTGTCTGTCGGAGCTGGAGGAGTTGATCGGGCAGTCGGCGGCCGCGGGGATGGTCGTGGAGCTGTCGGTGGAGGGGGAGGTGCGGTCGTATGCGGCGGAGCTGGAGCAGACGGCGTACCGGGTGGTGCAGGAGGCGTTGACGAACGTCCACAAGCATGCGGCGGGTGCGAAGACGCGTGTGCGGCTGGCGCATCGGGTGGCGGAGCTGGCGATGCAGGTGGAGAACGAGCCGCCGCCGGAGGCCGCTTCGGCGTCGGCGGCGGGGTTGCCGTCGGGTGGGAACGGTCTGGTGGGGATGCGGGAGCGGGTCGTCGGGCTGGGTGGTGTGTTCGTGTCGGGGCCGACGGAGGCGGGGGGTTTCCGGGTGTCGGCGGTGATTCCGGCGGTGTAGGTCCGTCGGGTGCTGTCCGGGGCCTTCCCTGTGGGGTCAGCCGGCGGTGAGGCGGGCGGGTCCGATGCCGGTGAGGAGCATGGACAGGGCGTGGTCGATGTCGGGGCCGACGTACCAGTCGCCGGTGTGGTCGAGGGTGTAGACGCGGCCTTCGGCGTCGATGGCGAGGACGGCGGCGGTGTCGGTCTCTTCGCCGAGGGGGCTGAGTTCGGTGCCGAGGGCGCGGCCGAGGTCGCCGAGGGTGCGGGCGTGGTGGAGGCCGTGGAGGGGGTCGAGGTGGAGGGTGGCGGGGGCGATCTGGCGGCCGGGTCCGCCGGGGGTGATGGTGAGGCCGCCGAATTCGGCCCAGGCTTCGACGGCCGCGGGGAAGACGGTGTGCCGGTGTCCTGCGGGTGAGGTGTGTTCGCGCAGGGTGTCGGCCCAGATCTCGGCTTGTTTTATGTCCCAGCGTCCGGGTTGCCAGCCGGCGGCGCGCAGGGCGGCGTCGACGGGTACGGGGAAGCGGGTGGTGGTGCGGTCGGGGTGCATCTGCCCTTCGTTCGTCGTGCCGGCGGGGTGGTGCGGCTGTTGCCTGTGGGGACGGGGGTGGTCAGCCGTCGGTTGCCGTGGGGTCGACGACGCGGACGCCGAAGTGGGCGCTGAGGGCGGTGCAGGCGCGGCAGGGGGTGGCGAAGCTGCCGTGGAGGGGGTCGCCGTCCTCGCGTATGCGGCGGGTGGTGAGTTTGGCGTGTTTGAGTGCTTTGCGGGCTTCGCCGTTGGTCATGGGTTTGCGGGCGGCGCGTCTGCTGCGGGTGGCGTCGGCGGCGGTGATGTGCCGGGAGATGAGGATGGTTTCGGCGCAGCGGCCGGTGAAGCGGTCGCGTTGGGCGCTGGTGAGGGTGTCGAGGAAGTCCTGGACGAGGGGGTGCAGGGCGGGGGGTTCCTCGCCGCGGGCGGCGGTGCCGGTGAGGGTGGCGCCGCGGACGGAGAGGGCCGCTGCGACGGTGGGCAGGATGCCGTCGCGGCGGTGGCGGAGTGTGGGTGCGGGGGGTGTTTCGGTGCCGCTCCAGTCGATGCGGGGGTCGCCGCCGGCCCGTACGTCGGTGCCTCCGGTCTGCAAGGTGCTCATGCTCGTTCTCCCCTCCCCGGGTGTCCCCCGAAGGACACAGGGTGCCAAATGCCGTGGCTGGTGCGGAAGCTGGGGCGGTGCGACACGCCCGGGGCTGTTCTGGTGGTGACGGTGCGGTGATGGCTGGTCACGGAAGCGGAGGGGTGGTGTCCGCCGGGATGAGGTGGGCCGGTGACCGGCGTTCGTGTACCGCATAGGCTGTCGCCATCCGCGATCGACACCGCCGTTCAGGCCAGAGAGAACGCCGCAGGGGGCAACCGCCATGACGACAGGTCGGCTCGGGCAGCGAGCCGCGCCGCCGAACGCGGCCTATGCCGGGCAGGTCGTGCACTTCCCGGATCCGGTTCGGGCGGCACGTCACCCGAGAGGGGTACGGGTCGATGAGCGGGGTTACCCGGATCTTTCGCCGTACGCGCGTGTGGCGGCGGAGATCGCCGAGCCTCCGGAGGGTTTCGGGGTCGACGAGTTGCGGCTGACGGACTACGTGTCGGCGAACGCGGCTCTGGCGGCGTCGGGGCACGAGTTGTGGGACACGGTGCCGGATGTGGCGACGCCGCACGGCTGGACGTGGCATCACGTGGCGGCGTCGCGGCGGCTGGAGCTGGTTCCGGTGGAGGTGAAGGCGTTGCTGCGGCACCACGGTGGGGTGGCGACGTCGGGGGTGGACCATGCCAAGCGGGGGACGCGGCCGTTGCAGGAGACGCGTCCGGCGCATTTCGGGCTGCCGAAGTCGGGTGTGGCGGTGACGGAGGCGCAGGTGCAGGGGGTCGAGGAGGATCTCGGGTACCGGCTTCCGGGTGCGTACCGTTCGTTCTTGAAGGCGGCGGGTGGGTGTGCGCCGGTGGGTGCGGCGCTCGACGCCGAGCTGGGGTTGCTGCTGGACCAACCGTTCTTCACGGTGCGGGACGAGGCCGCGGTCAATGACCTGGTGTATGTCAACAAGTGTCTGCGTGACCATCTGACGAAGGATTATCTGGGGGTCACGTTCGTGCAGGGTGGCCTGCTCGCGGTGAAGGTGCGCGGTGAGCGGGCGGGTTCGGTGTGGTTCTGCGCGTACGACGATGTGCGGGACGTGGATCCGTCGTGGTCGCCGGCGGAGCGGGTGGAGCGTCTGCTGCTGCCGTGCGGTGACGACTTCGACGCCTTCCTGTCGCGGCTGGCGGGGAATCCGCCGGAGTTGGAGACGGTGGCCGATCTGATGGTGGACGGCGGGTTCGCCCGTGTCGTTCCGGTGTCCTCCGGTGCGGCGTCTTCCGGTGCGGTGGGGGAGTGAGCTGCGGGCGATGGTGACCTACGCGCAGGCGCAGGAGCGCGCCGAGGAGTGGATCAACGGGGACGTTCCCGCGTACCAGCATCGTGAGGTGCGGGTGCGGGAGTTCGAGCTCGGTTTCGTGGTGTGGGGCGAGGACCGTGCGGAGGGCCCGCGTTCGGACGCGGGTGGTCAGCGGCTGGTCATCGCCCGGGACAGCGGGGAGGCGACGCTGTGGCCGGCGTTGCCGGTGGGTGAGGTGATCCGCCGGTACGAGGAGGAGTACGGCCGTGCGGACGAGCCGCGGGACGCGGTTCCCGCGGCTGCGGCGGCGCGGGTCGATCTGAATCAGACGTCGTTCCTGCTGACTCCTCCGGAGTGGTTGCAGGAGGCGGCGGACCGGCTGGGTCTCGGGGAGGGGCGTTCGCAGGACGGGCCCGCCGACGGGGCGGGTGCCGGTGGCGCCGGGCTCGCTCGGACGCAGGCCGGGGTGCCGGTGGACGCGCCGGGGGCGTTCCCGGGGGCGCCTGCCGGTCCGGCGGTGCCCGCGCCCGGTGCCGGCGCTGCGGTGGACGTGCCGTCGGGTGCGACGCCGTGGGCGGGTACGGACACGAATGCGGACGGCGGTGAGGAGGACCGGTCGGTTCCGTTGCCGGCGACGGTGTTCGCGCCGCAGGTGAGTGACGCGGAGGCGGACGGTCCGCGGCCGCCGGCGGCCGAGCCCGAGGCGAAGACGGCGTTGATGGCGGGTGGCAGTCAGCTGCCGCCGACGGCGGTGGCGCCGGCGCTGGATCCGTCGAACGTGCCGGGCGCGCAGGGTGGTTCGCCGGCCCCCGGGGGTGTGCCGCAGGGTGGTACGCCGCCGCCGCCGGGTGGGCAGCCGTACGGCTATCCGCCGGTGCACGGCACTCCTCCTCCGGCGGCTCCGGGTGTCGCGCAGGGCGGTACGCCTGCGCCTCCGCCCCCGGGCGGGCAGCCGTACGGGTACCCGCAGGGTCCGGGTGCCGCGCAGGACGCGGAGGGGTACGGCTCTCCGCAGCCGCCGGCGGGTCCGGGCGGGCCCGGGCGGCGCCTCGCGCCGAACGCGGGTGACATCGCGGACGCCGCGACGAGCAAGGCGGCGCCGCCGCCGAGGAAGCCGCGGGGCGGCGCGGGTGCGCCGCCTCCTCCGCCGGGTGTTCCGGGTGCGCCGGGCGCGCGTCCGGGTGGTGCGGCGGTTCCGCCCGCTCCGGGTGCGCCCGCGGGCGGGTACGTGCCGACGCAGCTCGTGTCGTCGCTGGGTCCCGACGGGCCCGAGGGCGGGGGCGTGCCGGCCGGTCCGGGGGCTCGCAGGGAGGGCAGGCGCCGGGTGCGTCCCACCCGCCCGCGCCTCCGGGAGTGCCGGGCGGCGGTACTCCTCCGGGCCAGGTGCACCACGCGGCCACGATGCTGGCCGATCCCGGGCGGATGGGCCCGGGCGCACCCCAGCCGCCGGCTGCTCCGGGCATGCCGGGTGCTCCGGGGGCTCCGGGCGTGCCGAACCCGCCGGGTGCGCCTGCCGCCGCGGGTATGCCGCCCGGCCCGGGGGCGCCGCAGCCTCCGGCGGCTCCGGGTGTCCCGGGTGCGCCCGGCGCTCCGGGTGTTCCCGGTGGTGCGCGCGGTGCCGTGCACCACGCGGAGACCGTGCTGGCCGCGCCTCCCGTGGCCGGCCCGGGCATGCCTCCGCCGCCGCCCGCCGCGGGTTCCATGCCGCCGCCGGCGCCGGGTGCGGTGCCGCCGCCCGGTGCTCCGGGGATGCCGCAGCCGATGCCGCCGGGCGCGATGCCGCCGCCGGGCGCGCCGGTGCCGGGGCAGCCTCCGGCGTACGGGTATCCGCAGGTGGGTCAGCCGACGGTGGGTCCCGGCTACCAGGCCGTGCTGCGGTATCGCGCGCACGACGGTTCGGAGCAGCAGCTGATCCGGCGTTCGGCGCCGGGTACGCCGCATCCGGAGTGGCAGATCTTCCACGAGCTGCGCGCGATGAACGTGCCGCCGGACCAGGTGCTGGAGCTGCACACGGAGCTGGAGTCGTGTGCGCTGCCGGGTGCCTACTGCGCGCGGATGATCCGGGAGCAGTGGCCGCAGGCGCGGATCGCGAGCATCGCGCCGTACGGCACGGATCACGCGAGCCGGCAGCAGGGCATGCAGCAGTTGCTGGCGCACCAGGGCGAGTTGCATCAGGTGGCCGACGGTCCGGCGCGTCCCGCGCCGGTGCGGGCGCCGTTGCCGCCGGTGCAGGCGGTGCCGCCGATTCCGCCGGAGGGTGTCGGGCAGGAGCTGGCGGCGGCGTTCGGGCCGGGGGTGTTCCGGTTCGAGCAGCAGGCGGTGTCGCGGCAGGGTGTGCCGCCGGTCGTGGCGCACACGCTGGTCGTGGCCGGGCTGCCGGTGGACATGGGTCCGTTCTTCTGGGCGCAGGCGCAGCCGGGCCGTCCCGTGCCGACGCTGGCGGAGCTGGCGGCCGAGCGGGGGGTGCAGCCGGCAGCGGACGCGGGGTCGTACCTCGTGATGGGCACGGACTTCGGCAAGGCGATCTGTGTGCAGTACGGCACGGCGAACATCGTGGCCGTGCCGGTGGAGGCGGGGCCGGGCGGTGCTCCGGTGCCGCCGCAGTTCGTGAACAGCGGGCTGCCGGAGTTCGCGCGCTGCCTGGCGCTGCTGGGCCGTATGTGGCGTCTGAGGTTCGGGCTGAACCAGGAGCAGGCGGGCCGCTGGACGGTCGACTTCCAGGCGCAGCTGGCCTCCCTGGATCCGGCGGCGCTGGGTTCGCCGGAGAGCTGGTGGTCGGTGCTGCTGGAGCAGATGTGGGACGGCCTGCTGTAGCGGGGGCCGGCCCGGGTGTGAGTCCGTTCCTGCCCTTCACGCGTGCGTGAAGGGCAGGATGGGCCGGTGGACTTCGAGCCGTACCGGGGCGAGCTGGTGGCGTACTGCTACCGGATGCTGGGCTCGTTCCACGAGGCCGAGGATCTGACGCAGGAGACGATGCTGCGGGCGTGGAAGGCGCGGGAGCGGTACGACCCCGCGCGTGCGTCCGTGCGGACCTGGCTGTACCGCATCGCGACCCGTGTCTGCCTGAGCGCTCTGGAGGGCCGTGCCCGGCGCCCGCTGCCGTCGGGGCTGGGGGCGCCCTCGGAGGATCCCGGGGCGCCGTTGACGCCGGCGGTCGACGTGCCCTGGCTGGAGCCGTTCCCCGACGCGCGGTGCGACGTGGAGGCGCGCACGGATCTGCGGCTGGCGCTGGTGGCGGCGCTGCAGCTGCTGCCGGCGCGGCAGCGTGCGGTGCTGGTGCTGCGGGAGGTGCTGGAGTTCTCCGCCGCGGAGGTGGCGGGGCAGTTGGGCACGTCCGTGGCGGCCGTCAACAGCGCGTTGCAGCGGGCGCGTGCCGCGCTCGCGCGCGGGGACGGCATCGATGCGGTGGGCGAGCCGGTCGACGCCGGGACGCGGGCGGTGGTGGGGCGATATGTGCGGGCCTTCGAGGCGGCCGACGTGGCGGGGCTCGTGCGGCTGCTGACCGAGGACGCGGTGCTGGAGATGCCGCCGGTGCCGCTGTGGTACCGGGGGCGGCGGGAGTACGGCCGTTTCATGGAGCGGGTGTTCGCGCTGCGTGGGACGGACTGGCGGGTGGAGCGGGTGGCGGCCAACGGGCAGCCGGCGCTGGCGGCGTACGCGCCGGAGCGCGGGGCCGGGCATCGTCTGCACAGCGTGCAGGTCCTGACGGTCGCGGGCGGCCGGGTCGCGCACAACGTGGTGTTCGCGGACCCGCGCGTGCTGGCCGCGTTCGCGCCGTCCCCGTAGGCGCCCGGTGCCCGCCGACTTCCGGGGGCCCGCACGCGCGCGTGGGTGACGAGGGTGCGGTCGGCCTGTTCGCCGCGCCCTCGTGCCGTCCTTCGGTCCTCCGGTCCTCCGGTCCGCCGGTTTCCCCGGCCCCCGGTCCTCCGGTTTCCCCGACCCCCGGTCCCCGGCCTCCCGGCGGTTCAGGACGAGTTCGTCTTTTCGTGGCGGGGAGCGATGAGTCCGGCCGGTGCCGCCGGTATGTACCGGTGAGTCGTCGAGTGGAGGGACCGTCGCCATGAGTGTCGTCGTCATCGAGTTCATCACCCTGGACGGGATCGTGTCGGATCCGGACGGGTCGGCGGGTACCGCGTACGGGGGCTGGGCGTTCCGGTACGGGCCCGAGGCGGTCGCCGGGGACAAGTTCCGTCTCGGCGCCGTCCTGGACGAGGGGGTTCTGCTGCTGGGCCGTACCACCTGGGAGCTGTTCGCGCGGCTCTGGCCGGGACGGGACGATCCGTTCGCGGCGCGGATGAACGCCGTGCCGAAGCTGGTGGTCTCGCGCGGTGCTCCGGACGTGTCCCGGTGGGCCGGCTCGCGGTTGCTGGAGGGCGATCTGCCGGCCGCCGTGCGGGCCGAGCGGCGCGACGTGGTCGTGACCGGGAGCCTGGGCGTCGTGCACGAGCTGATGGCCCGGGACCTCGTGGACGAGTACCGGCTGCTGACGTTCCCGGTGGTGCTCGGGCAGGGCCGGCCGCTGTTCCCGGCCGGGAGTCCGCCGGCCGGTCTGCAGTGCCTGTCCGCCGAACGGGTGGGCGCCGCCGTCCTCACCCGCTACGGGCGAGCGGCGGGTTGACGCCGCGGTGCGGTATCGCGACCGTCCGGTGACCACGGAGTGTCGCGTTATGAACACTTACGTCCGATCCATCAAGATATGCGCGAAATCATCCCGTCGTGCATGTCCGGTGGAGAGGGGTTTCCCGGATGAGCAGCGCATCGATGCCGCCGCAGGGTTTCGCGACGGCCCGTGGCCGCGGCTACCGCCCCGAGCAGGTCGACGCCCGCCTGGCGGCGCTGTGGCGGGAGCGGGACGCCGCGTGGGACCGCGCCGCGCGGCTGACCGTGCTCGCCAGGGACATGGAGGCCAAGGCCGCGCGGCTGCGGGAGACCGTGGCGGGGCTCGCGCCGCAGGACTACGAGACGCTCGGCGCGAGTGCGCGGCGGTTGTTCCGGCTCGCGCTGGAGGAGGAACGCGACATCCGGGAGCGCGCCCGGCGCGCGGCCCACGAGTGCGTCGCACGGGCCGAGGCCGACGGGGAGAAAGCGCTCCGCGCGGCCCGGAAGGCGGCCGACGCGCTCCGCGCCGAGGCCGACGAGCACGCCCGTCGGCGTCTCCTCGCCGCGCGCGCCGAGGCCGACGCGCTGCGCGTCGGCACCCGGCGCGAGGTGCGCAAGGGGCGCGGGGAAGCGCTGGAGGCGGTGCGTGAGGTGCGCCGGCGCACCGCCGGCCTGCTCGACGGGCAGTCCCGGGAGCACACCGGGCACTGGGCCGGGGCCGAGCGCGAGGAGCACGAGCGGACCGCCGACCTGGAGACGCGGTACGCCGAGCGGACCAGTCGTGCCGAGGCCGACCTGGCCGAGGCCGGGCGGGCCCTCGCCGAGGCCGAGGCGTCCGCGCGGCGCGTCGACGAGGAGGCACACGCGCGTGCCGCCGCGATCGTCGCCGACGCACGCGCGCGCGAGGAGGGCATCACCCGCCGTACCGAGCAGATGCTGCGCGAGCACGGCGAGGCCTGGGACGCCGTACGGGCGCACATGGACGAGGCGCGCAGCGACCTGACCTCGCTGACGGGCCCGGCCGCCGCGGAGTAGCGGCGGCCCGGCCCGTCGGGCGGGTCATCTGCGGACCGCGCCGGCCAGGATCCAGCCCTCCACGGCCTCGTACTGGCGGCGCTGCTGCTCCGCCTCGGCGCGCCCGGAGACCACCGTGCCGAGCCAGCCGAAGAGGAAGCCGGCCGGGATGGAGACGATGCCGGTCGTGGTGAACGGGAACCAGTTGAAGTCGGCGTGCGGGAAGGCGGAGACCGGTGACCCGGAGACGAGGTTGGTGCCCGGCATGAGCAGCAGCACCGTCAGCGAGCCCCCGATCAGCGTGCACAGCAGCCCGGTGCGGGTGTAGCGCCGCCAGAACAGGCCGTAGACCATGGCCGGTGCCAGGGCGGACGCGCCCAGGCAGAAGGAGAGCGTCACCAGGGGCTGCAGGCTGTAGTGCTGCACGAGGGTGGCCAGCAGGATGGTCGGAATGCCGATGGCGAGCGCCGACAGGCGGGCCAGGCCCATCTCGCGGGTGGCCGGCATCTCCCGCACCAGGGCGGCGAAGACGTCGTGGGCGAGGGAGTTGGCGCAGGCGAGGATCATCCCGGCCACCGAGGCGAGCAGGGTCAGGAAGAGCGCGGTGGTGACCAGGGTGAACAGGAAGGTCTCCGCCGTCGTCACGTCCGTGCCGAACACCGCGCGCGAGCCCAGCAGGTACGCCGTGTTGCCGCGGGGGTCGGCCGCGGAGATCACCGTGCGTCCCACCAGTGCTGTGGCGCCGAACCCCACCACCGTCATGACCAGCACGAACAGGGCGACGATGGACACCGCCCAGGACATCGAGCGGCGTACCTGGCGGGCACTGGAAGCGGTGTACATGCGCATGGTGATGTGCGGCAGGCAGGCACCGCCGAGCACCACGGTCAGTTCCGAGGCGATCATGTCGAGGCGGGCGCGGCCGCCGGATCCGAACTGGAGCCCGGAGTGCAGGAAGGCCGGTCCGGCCCCGCTCTGCCGTGAGGCCGCGGTGAACAGGGCGCCGGGGTCCCAGTCGAAGCGGCGCAGGATCAGCAGGGCGACCACGGCGCCGGATCCGACCAGCATCACGATCTTGAGGATCTGGATGAGCGCGGTGCCCTTCATGCCGCCGATCGCGGCGTAGGCGATCATCAGGGCGCCGACGCCCACCACGCAGCCGGTCTTCAGGGACTCGTTGGAGAAGCCCAGGATGAACGCCATCAGCTGCCCGGTGCCGGCCAGTTGCACCAGCATCAGCGGCAGCAGAGCGGCGATCGTCACGGCGCACACCGTGATGCGCACACTGCGGCCCGGCAGCCGGCGGGCCAGCGCGTCGCCCATGGTGAACCGGCCCGCGTTGCGCAGCGGTTCGGCCAGCAGGAACATCAGCAGCATCAGCGACAGGGCGGTGCTGAGGGCGAGGACGACCCCGTCGTACCCGCACAGGGCGATCACCCCGCCGGTGCCGAGGACGGTGGCGGCGGAGATGTAGTCGCCGGCGATGGCGAGGCCGTTGCGCAGCGGGGACAGGGAGCCGTAGCCGGTGTAGAACTCGTCGAGGTCGTCGCGGTCCGGGCCGGTCATCACGCACAGCAGCAGGGTCACCGTGGCGACGGTGGAGAAGGCCACCAGGGACATGGCCTGGGCGGAGCCGCTGAAACCGGTGAAGCCTTGGCCTGCGGGGGAGCCTGCGGCGATGGTCATCGCGTCGCTCCTCGCCGTGCGTCCAGTTCGGCCTGCTTGCGGATGCGGTCCGCGAGCGGGTCGACCTGCCGGCGCGCCGTGTGCTCGTACAGGGCGATCGCCAACCAGGTGACGGGGAGTTGGAGGAGGGCGAGCAGGAGGCCGGCGGGGATGCCGTCGGCGACCGTGCTCGTCATGACGCCGGGCGCGCAGGCGGACAGGACCAGGAACAGCGTGAAGTAGCCGAGCGCGGTGAGTGTGGCGGTGCGCCGCTGCCAGCGGTAGGCGCTGCGCAGCAGGCGCAGATCGCTGTGGTGGCCGAGGGGTTCGCGGGCCGGCCGGCGGGCGGGGCGGGGCGGTTCGGGCGGTGCGGGCTGCCAGGGGTAGGTGTACGACGGGCGCGGCGGGTCGTAGGACATCCCGGGGCTCCTTGCATGGCTCGGGTCCGTGGCGGCGGACCGCAGGGAGGTGGGGAGCGGAGCCACGCACGCTACTCGCGAGGCGCGCATCGCGCGGCGTTTTCGCCAAACTGGCCAGTCGGTATGCGCTTACTGCACGAATACCGGTGCCGAGAAGGGGTGTTACCGCCGTTAACCTGCGGGAACGGCCGCCCGCCCGCCCGCGAGCCCCCCCCGCCGGGCCGCCCGCGAGTCCCGCCCGCGAGTCCCGCCCGCCGGGCCGCCCCGGTCTCAGTCGTCGAGGACCGGGAATCTGCGCGGGGCCACCAGCAGCAGCACCAGGAACGCCAGTGCCGCCGCGCAGGCGGCGCCGAGGTACACCGCGTGCACCGCCTCGGCGATGGCACGCCGGGTCGCCTCCGGTGCCGTACCCGCGTCCCACGCGCGCGTGACGGAGTCCAGGTCCCCCGCGCCGCCGAGCCGCGCGGCCAGCACCCCGTTGGCGACGGCGCCGAACAGGGACGCGCCCACGGTCTGCCCGGTCTGCCGGCAGAACAGCACCGACGCGGTCGTGGTGCCCCGCTCCGACCAGCCGACCGTCGACTGCACTCCGACGATCAGCGGCAGCTGGAACAGTCCCAGCGCGCCGCCCAGCAGCAGCATCAGCAGCGTCGGCTGCCACCACGACCCGGGATACGGCAGGAACAGGAACGCGCACAGGATCAGCGCCGCGAGTCCGATACCGGTCAGCGCGGTGTCCCTGAAGCCGATGCGCCGGTAGACGTGCTGACTGAGCGCCGCCGACAGCGGCCAGCTGAGCGTCCACACCGACAGCACGAACCCGGCCGCCACCGGCGCTAGTCCGAGCACCGACTGCGCGTACGTCGGCAGGAACACCGCCGGCGCCACCATCAGCAGCCCCAGCGCGCCGAGCGCCAGGTTGACGGCGGCGATCGTCCGCCGCCGCCACACCCACCCCGGGATGATCGGCTCGGCGGCCCGCCGCTCCACCGCCACCACGACGCCGGCCAGCGCCAGGCCCGTCCCGAACAGCGCCAGCGACGGTGCGGACAGCCACGGCCACGCGACCCCGCCCTGCACCAGCGCGGTCAGCAGCACCCCGCCGCACGCGAACACGGCCAGCGCGCCCGCCCAGTCCACGCGCGCGCGGGGCGCCCTCCGCCGTTCCGGCTCGTGCAGATGACGCACGACCAGCCACAGGGCGGCCGCGCCGATCGGCAGGTTGACCAGGAAGATCCAGCGCCAGTCGGCGTACGCGGCGAGCACCCCGCCGAGCCCGGGGCCGGCGACCGCGGACACCGCCCACACCGTGGACAGCCTGGACTGGATCTTCGGGCGCTCCGCCAGCGGGTACAGGTCCGCGGCGAGCGTCTGCACGGTGCCCTGCAGTGCCCCGCCGCCCAGGCCCTGCACGATCCGGAACGCGATCAGCGCCCCCATGTTCCAGGCCGCCGCGCACAGCAGCGAACCCAGCAGGAACACCGCCGCGCCCACCACCAGCACCGGCTTGCGGCCGAAGGTGTCGGACAGCTTGCCGTACACCGGGAGCGAGACGGTGACGGCCAGCAGGTAGCCGGAGAACAGCCAGGAGAAGACGGAGAAGCCGCCGAGGTCGCCGACGATCTGCGGCACGGCCGTGGAGACGACGGTCGAGTCGAGCGCCGCCAGCGCCATCGCCAGCATCAGCGCGGCGACGACCGCTCCCCGCCGCCGGGTGTCCGGCCGCCGGGCCGCGCCGCCGCGTATCGCGGGTGTCGTGCCCCCCACCGTGTACCCCCCTGCCCGCCCGCGGGACCGAGTCCCGTGCCCCTTGCATCCGTCTCCGGTACGACAGCTTCCCACGCGGCCCGCGACTTGACCCTGACGCGACGGAAGGGTGGAGGCTTGCCGCGCCGAAGGGTGGAGGCGACCCCGAGTCGCCCTCCACCCGGTGGTGGAGGACCCCTAGGGGCACCTCCTTACTACGGCTCGGGGAGGGTTCGTCCCGGCGGAGGACGAGCCGGTGCCGGTGCGGTCCTTAACCTGGCTTTACGCCGCAGGGGGGCGGTCGGCCGTACCGGTGGGGGTGGGGTTTTCCCCCCGGAAAGAGGGGGCTCCGCACCAGCGCGCGGCACCCCCGCCGGCCGAGAGACTCAACGGCGTACCCAGGACGACGCTTCGGCACACCGGAGCACCGAGCCACGCACCTGCCAACCGACATAGGAGACTTACCGTGACATCGGCTGTGACCATTCCCAGGCACGGGGGCACTGGAGGGCGATCGGCCGTTGCCGCGCGGGCGCGGCAGGTCGTGAAGGCGTACGGGTCCGGCGAGACCCGTGTCGTCGCCCTGGACCACGTGGACGTGGACATCGCCCGCGGCCAGTTCACCGCGATCATGGGCCCCTCGGGGTCCGGCAAGTCCACCCTGATGCACTGCCTCGCCGGCCTCGACACCGTGACGAGCGGTCAGATCCACCTGGACGAGACCGAGATCACCGGCCTGAAGGACAAGAAGCTCACCCAACTGCGCCGGGACCGGATCGGGTTCATCTTCCAGGCGTTCAACCTGCTGCCGACGCTGAACGCGCTGGAGAACATCACGCTGCCCATGGACATCGCCGGCCGCAAGCCGGACAAGGCCTGGCTGGACCGGGTCGTGGAGACCGTCGGGCTCGCCGGACGGCTCAAGCACCGGCCCACCCAGCTCTCCGGCGGCCAGCAGCAGCGCGTCGCCGTGGCCCGCGCCCTCGCCGCCCGGCCGGAGATCATCTTCGGTGACGAGCCGACCGGAAACCTCGACTCGCGCGCCGGCGCCGAGGTGCTGGGCTTCCTGCGCCGCTCCGTGGACGAACTCGGCCAGACCATCGTGATGGTCACCCACGACCCCGTGGCCGCCTCCTACGCCGACCGCGTGCTCTACCTCGCCGACGGCCGCATCGTCGACGAGATGTACCAGCCGACGGCCGAGCAGGTCCTCGACCGCATGAAGGACTTCGACGCCCGGGGGCGTACGTCATGACCGTCCTGAAGACCTCGATGCGCAACTTCTTCGCGCACAAGGGCCGCATGGCGCTGTCGGCGGTCGCCGTGCTGCTCTCGGTGGCCTTCGTCTGCGGCACCCTCGTGTTCACGGACACGATGAACACCACCTTCGACAAGCTGTTCCAGGCCACCGCCTCGGACGTGACGGTCAGCGCCAAGGGCTCCTCCGACACCGGCCAGACCACCTCCCGCACCGGCAAGCCGCCCGTGATCCCGGCCTCCGTTATCGAGAGGATCCGCGGCGCCCACGGGGTGAAGTCGGCCGAGGGCACCGTGTTCTCCACCTCCGTCACCGTCGTCGACGGCGACAAGGACAAGCTGTCGCCCAGCAGCGGCGCGCCGACCATCGTCGGCAGCTGGAACGGCAACGACGCCCGCACCATGAAGATCACCACCGGTACGGCGCCCAAGGGCCCGGACGACGTGATGGTCGACGCCGACACCGCCGACAAGCACGACCTGAAGCTCGGCGACGAGATCGGTCTGATCTCCGCCGTCGGCACCCGCCACGCGCGCGTGTCCGGCATCGCCGCCTTCAAGGTCACCAACCCCGGCGCGGCCATCTTCTACCTGGACACCAAGACCGCCCAGCGGGCCCTCGTCGGCGAGAGCGGCGTCTACACCAACGTCAACGTCACCGCCGCCGAGGGCGTGAGCGACGCGCGGCTGAAGAAGGACGTGGCCGCCGCCCTCGGGCACGCCTACAAGGTGCAGACCGCCAAGGAGGTCGCCGACGCCAACCAGAAGAGCGTCCAGAGCTTCCTGAACGTCATGAAGTACGCGATGCTCGGTTTCGCCGGGATCGCCTTCCTGGTCGGCATCTTCCTCATCATCAACACCTTCTCCATGCTGGTCGCCCAGCGCACCCGGGAGATCGGCCTGATGCGCGCCATCGGCTCCTCCCGCAAGCAGGTCAACCGCTCCGTGCTGCTCGAGGCCCTGCTGCTCGGTGTGATCGGCTCCGCCCTCGGCGTCGGCGCGGGCGTCGGCATCGCGGTCGGCCTCATGAAGCTCATGGGCCAGATGGGCATGCACCTGTCCACCGACGACCTGACGGTCGCCTGGACGACGCCGGCCCTCGGCCTGCTGCTCGGCGTGGTCGTCACCGTCCTCGCCGCCTACCTGCCCGCCCGCCGCGCCGGCAAGATCTCCCCGATGGCCGCCCTGCGCGACGCCGGCACCCCCGCCGACGCCAAGGCCGGCATCGTCCGCGCGGTCGTCGGACTGGTCCTCACCGGCGCGGGCGCCTGGAGTCTGTACGTCGCCGCCACCGCCGACAAGGCCACGACCGGCTCGGGCTGGCTGGGCCTCGGCGTGGTGCTGACCCTGATCGGCTTCGTCGTCGTCGGACCGGTCCTCGCCGGCGGCCTGGTACGCGTCCTCGGCGTGGTCATCCTGCGGATCTTCGGCCCCGTCGGACGGATGGCCGAGCGCAACGCCCTGCGCAACCCGCGCCGCACCGGCGCGACCGGCGCCGCCCTCATGATCGGCCTGGCCCTGGTGGCCTGCTTGTCCGTCGTCGGCTCCTCCATGGTGGCCTCCGCCACCGACCAGCTCGACAAGACGGTCGGCACGGACTTCATCATCACGCCCGACAACGAGCAGCTGATCAAGGCGAAGGAGGTCGCGGCCGTCAAGTCCGTCCCGGGCCTCGCGCGCGTCACCGAGTACCGGCCGACCGTGGCCGCCTTCACCACCCCGGACGGCAAGACCCTGGAGAAGACCGACATCACGGGCGCGGACCCGTCCTACGCGACCGACCTGCGGACCAAGACGGTCGCCGGCGACCTCAAGGACGCCTACCTGCCCGACTCGATGTCCGTCCACGAGGCCTTCGCCGAGGACCACGGCATCCACCTCGGCTCCCGGATCACCGTCGCCTTCCAGAACGGCACGAAGGCCGCCCACCTGACGGTGCGCGCGATCACCAGCGACGACACCGTCATCGACAAGGGCGCGATGTACACCTCCGTCGCCACCATGGCCAAGTACGTCCCCGCCGACCAGATGCCGCTCAACCAGCTGCTCTTCGCCTCCGCCGAGGACGGGCGGCAGGCCGCCGCCTACAAGGCGCTCAAGACCGCGCTGCACGACTACCCCGAGCTGACCGTCCGCGACCAGACCGACTACAAGAAGGCGCTGAAGGACCAGATCGGCCAGCTGCTCAACATGATCTACGGCCTGCTGGCGCTGGCGATCATCGTCGCGGTCCTCGGTGTCGTGAACACCCTGGCCCTCTCGGTCGTCGAGCGGACCCGGGAGATCGGCCTCATGCGGGCCATCGGCCTCTCCCGCCGCCAGCTGCGCCGCATGATCCGCCTGGAGTCCGTGGTGATCGCCGTCTTCGGCGCCCTGCTCGGCCTCGGCCTGGGCATGGGCTGGGGCGCGACCGCGCAGAAGCTCCTGGCCCTCCAGGGCCTGAAGGTCCTGGAGATCCCGTGGCCGACGATCATCGCCGTCTTCGTCGGCTCGGCCTTCGTGGGACTGTTCGCCGCGCTGATCCCGGCCTTCCGCGCCGGCCGGATGAACGTCCTGAACGCGATCGCGACGGAGTAGCCGCCCGGCCCGACGACCACCGCACACGGGGGTTGCGGGGGAGTGCCCGGGGCCGGGACGTCCTGACAGGACGTCCCGGCCCCGGGTTTTCGGCCGTCGTCCGCCCTCCGCCCACCCGGCCGGGCACCCGCCACCCGACCGCCACCGACCGCGGAGTTGTCCACAGGCTCCGACGGCAACGCCGACGGAGTCGTACGCTGGACAACCCCGGCCGTCACACGTGTCGGGTCGTTCGTGTTGCCCACCCATCGGGACGGAAAAAACCCTCCATGAGTCTGCACGGTCTGCTCGACGCCGTCGTCAAGGACACCGCTCTCGCGGAAGCGATCAAGGCCGCCGCGGACGGCAACCGCATGCACGTCGACCTCGTCGGCCCCCCGGCGGCCCGCCCCTTCGCGATCGCCGCACTGGCCCGCGAGGCCGGCCGCCCGGTGCTCGCCGTCACGGCGACGGGCCGGGAGGCCGAGGACCTGACCGCGGCCCTGCGCTCGCTGCTGCCCCCCGAGGGCGTCGTGGAGTACCCCTCCTGGGAGACCCTCCCGCACGAGCGGCTCAGCCCCCGCAGCGACACCGTGGGCCGCCGCCTCGCCGTGCTGCGCCGCCTCGCCCACCCCCGCCCCGACGACCCCGAGACCGGCCCGGTCTCCGTGGTCGTGGCGCCCGTGCGCTCCGTCCTCCAGCCGCAGGTCAAGGGCCTCGGCGACCTGGAACCGGTGTCCCTGCGCACCGGGCAGAACGCCGACCTGAACGACGTCGTCGAGGCCCTCGCGGCCGCCGCCTACGCGCGCGTGGAGCTCGTCGAGAAGCGCGGCGAGTTCGCCGTGCGCGGCGGCATCCTCGACGTGTTCCCGCCCACCGAGGAACACCCCCTGCGCATCGAGTTCTGGGGCGACGACGTCGAGGAGATCCGCTACTTCAAGGTCGCCGACCAGCGCTCCCTCGAAGTCGCCGAGCACGGCCTGTGGGCCCCGCCCTGCCGCGAACTGCTGCTGACCGAGGACGTCCGGGCACGCGCGCGTGCCCTCGCCGAGGAGCACCCCGAACTCGGCGAACTGCTCAACAAGATCGCCGAGGGCATCGCCGTCGAGGGCATGGAGTCCCTGGCCCCCGTCCTCGTCGACGACATGGAGCTGCTGCTCGACGTCCTGCCCAAGGGCGCCATGGCCGTCGTCTGCGACCCGGAGCGGGTCCGTACGCGCGCCTCCGACCTGGTCGCCACCTCCCAGGAGTTCCTGCAGGCCTCCTGGGCGGCCACCGCGGGCGGCGGCGAGGCACCCATCGACGTCGGTGCCGCCTCCCTGTGGTCCATCGCCGACGTCCGCGACCGCGCGCGCGACCTGGACATGATGTGGTGGTCGGTGTCGCCGTTCGCCGCGGACATCGAACCGGACGCCCTCGACGGGGACACCCTCAGACTCGGCATGCACGCCCCCGAGACCTACCGCGGCGACACCGCGCGGGCCCTCGCCGACACCAAGGGCTGGCTCGCCGACGGCTGGCGCACGGTCTTCGTCACCGAGGGCCACGGCCCCGCCGCCCGCACCGTGGAGGTCCTCGGCGGCGAGGGCATCGCCGCCCGCCTGGACGCCGACCTCGGCGCCCTGAGCCCCTCCGTGGTGCACGTCTCCTGCGGCTGCGTCGAGTACGGCTTCGTCGACCCGGCGCTCAAGCTCGCCGTGCTCACCGAGACCGACCTGTCCGGCCAGCGCACCGCGAGCAAGGACGGCGCCCGCATGCCGGCCCGCCGCCGCAAGACCATCGACCCGCTCACCCTGGAGCAGGGCGACTACATCGTCCACGAACAGCACGGAGTCGGCCGCTACATCGAGATGGTGCAGCGCACCGTGCAGGGCGCCACCCGCGAGTACCTGGTCGTCGAGTACGCGCCCGCCAAGCGCGGCCAGCCCGGCGACCGCCTGTACATCCCCACCGACCAGCTGGAGCAGATCACCAAGTACGTCGGCGGCGAGGCCCCCACCCTGCACCGCCTGGGCGGCGCGGACTGGACCAAGACCAAGGCCCGCGCGAAGAAGGCCGTCAAGGAGATCGCCGCCGACCTGATCAAGCTGTACAGCGCGCGGATGGCCGCCCCCGGCCACGCCTTCGGCGGCGACACACCGTGGCAGCGCGAGCTGGAGGACGCCTTCCCCTACGCGGAGACCCCCGACCAGCTCACCACCATCGCCGAGGTCAAGGAGGACATGGAGAAGTCCGTCCCCATGGACCGCCTGATCTGCGGCGACGTCGGTTACGGCAAGACCGAGATCGCCGTACGGGCCGCCTTCAAGGCCGTGCAGGACGGCAAGCAGGTCGCCGTCCTCGTGCCCACCACCCTGCTCGTGCAGCAGCACTTCGGCACCTTCTCCGAGCGCTACGGGCAGTTCCCGGTGAACGTGAAGGCCCTCTCCCGCTTCCAGACCGACACCGAGGCCAAGGCCGTCCTGGAGGGCCTGAAGGACGGCGCGGTCGACGTCGTCATCGGCACCCACCGGCTGTTCTCCTCCGAGACCAAGTTCAAGGACCTGGGCCTGGTCATCGTCGACGAGGAACAGCGCTTCGGCGTCGAGCACAAGGAGCAGCTGAAGAAGCTCCGCGCCAACGTCGACGTGCTGACCATGTCGGCCACGCCCATCCCGCGCACCCTGGAGATGGCGGTCACCGGTATCCGCGAGATGTCCACGATCACCACGCCCCCCGAGGAGCGGCACCCGGTGCTGACCTTCGTCGGGCCGTACGAGGAGAGGCAGATCGGCGCCGCCATCCGCCGCGAACTGCTGCGCGAGGGCCAGGTCTTCTACATTCACAACCGGGTCGAGTCCATCGACCGCGCGGCGGCGCGCCTGCGCGAGATCGTCCCCGAGGCGCGCATCGCGACCGCCCACGGCCAGATGTCGGAGTCCGCGCTGGAGCAGGTGGTCGTCGACTTCTGGGAGAAGAAGTTCGACGTCCTGGTGTCCACCACGATCGTCGAGTCCGGCATCGACATCTCCAACGCCAACACCCTGATCGTGGAGCGCGGCGACAACTTCGGCCTGTCCCAGCTGCACCAGCTGCGCGGTCGCGTCGGCCGGGGCAGGGAGCGCGGTTACGCCTACTTCCTCTACCCGCCGGAGAAGCCGCTCACCGAGACCGCGCACGAACGCCTCGCGACCATCGCCCAGCACACGGAGATGGGTGCGGGCATGTACGTCGCGATGAAGGACCTGGAGATCCGCGGCGCCGGAAACCTGCTCGGCGGCGAGCAGTCCGGGCACATCGCGGGCGTCGGCTTCGACCTGTACGTCCGCATGGTCGGCGAGGCCGTCGCCGACTACCGGCGCCAGCTGGAGACCGGCGAGGCCGAGGAGGAGGCACCGCTCGAGGTCAAGATCGAGCTGCCCGTCGACGCGCACGTCCCGCACGACTACGCCCCCGGCGAGCGGCTGCGACTGCAGGCCTACCGGGCCATCGCCTCCGCGAACTCCGAGGAGGACATCAAGGCCGTCCGCGAGGAACTCACCGACCGCTACGGCAAGCTGCCCGAACCGGTGGAGAACCTGCTGCTGGTGGCCGGGCTGCGGATGCTCGCGCGCGCGTGCGGCGTCGGCGAGATCGTCCTCCAGGGCACGAACATCCGCTTCGCACCGGTGGAGTTGCGCGAATCGCAGGAACTGCGGCTCAAGCGGCTCTACCCGGGCACGGTCATCAAGCCGACCGCGCACCAGGTGCTGGTGCCGCGCCCGAAGACCGCGAAGGTCGGCGGCAAGCCGCTGGTCGGACGCGAACTGCTCGGCTGGGTCGGAGAGTTCCTGGCCTCGGTGCTGGGGTCGTAGGGAGGCGACCGGAGGGCGGGGCTGTACCGTCCTCCGGCCGGGGGCAGGCGCCGGTGGCGGTGACGTGGCCGGGGGCGGCCCGCCTCGGCGGTGACGTGGCCGGGGCGGTCGCCGATGGCGGTGACGCAGTCGGTCGGCCGTAGACCGGCGGCGAGGTGGCAGTGGTGCCGTCCGGTCAGTCCTGGCGCCCGTGCGGGCCGGCCGAGTGGAACAGCATGCCCGCCAGCGTGTGGAACACCTCCTCCGGGTCCCGGTCGCCGACGGCCGTGTCGAGATTGCGGCCGAGCAGCAGCGTGGCGAAGCCGTGGGCCAGGGACCAGGCGGCCACCCCGGCCAGGCCGGCGTCCTGGCCGCGGTCGCCGGGATCGACCGCGGAAACCGCCGTGCGCAGGGCGTCCGCGGCCAGCGCCCGGGCGGTGGCGAGTTCGAGGTCGTCGCCGCGCAGCAGCCCGGGGGTGAACATCACCTCGAAGTGCGCCGGGTGCTCGCGGGCGAAGCGCACGTAGCGCACGCCCGCCTCCCGCAGGTCGCGGGCATCCGCGAGCGCCTGCGCCAGAAGGCCGTAGCCCTCGGCGGCGATCGCGGTGAGGAGCCCGGCGCGGTCCTTGAAGTGGTGCGCGGGCGCCGCGTGCGAGACCCCCGCCCGGCGCGCCAGATCGCGCAGGCTCAGGGCCGAGGGGCCGTCGGCCGCGATGACCTCCAGCGCGGCCGTCAGTACGGCACGGCGCAGATCACCGTGGTGGTACGACCGCTGGGACGCGGCCGGGGACTTCGCAGGACTCATGGGAGCAGCGTACGCCGGATCTAGGCATTGACAAGTTTGATGCGGCACGGCAATCTAGTCAGTGTCAAGTTCAGGCGCGGTCGAGCGGGCCGTGCACGGGGGAGGAGACGCGTCATGTCCGAGCACACCGACAAGGGGACGGCGACAGGGGCGGCGGCCGCGGGTGCGGCTGTAGGTGCGGCTGTGGATGTCGAGGCGGTGCCGGCGGCGCGGGCCCGCCAGTTGTGGCACCTGCTGGAGCCGCTGCACGCACTGCTGTACTACGCGCCCGAGGTCTTCGAGGAGTCGGCCGCACTGGGATACGACCCGAGCGACCGCTGGCCGAGCTACTTCCCGCTGCGCGCGGCCCCGTTGGGTGCGACCGGACCGGAGCGGGTGACCTCCGCCTTCTACAGCTTCGCGCCGCACATGGTCACCGAGCACATCGAATCCGCCTGGCAGGTCGCGACTCCGCAGCAGGTGCTGGACGCCCGCCTGCGCGGCATCGACCGGGCCTACCGCGCGATCCTGGGCGACCGGGTCGACCGCCCCGAACTGGCCGAGGCCGCCGCCCTCGCCCGGCGCGCGGCCGAGGCGGCCGGTACGGCGGGCCGCCCCCTCGCCGCGGCCAACGCCGCACTGCCCTGGCCCGAGGCCCCGCACCTGCAGCTGTGGCACGCCGCCACGATCCTGCGCGAACACCGGGGCGACGGCCATCTCGCCGCCCTGCTCCTCGCGGACCTCGACCCCGTCGAGTCCCTGGTCTCCTTCGCGGCGATGGGCGCCGCCTCCGTCGAGCGGTTCGAGAGCCGCGGCTGGCGTCCCGAGCAGTGGTCTGCCGCCGCCACCCGCCTGGCCGGCCGCGGCCTCCTCGCCCCGGACGGTACGGCCACGGAGGCGGGCCTCGCCCTGCGCCGACGCGTGGAGGAGGACACCGACCGTCTCGCCGCCGCCCCCTGGCAGAGCCTCGGCGGGACCGGCGTCGACCGCCTCACCGAACTCCTCGGCGACTACTGGGTCGCCGTCCTGTCCACCGGACTGCTCCCCTCGGAATCCACCCTGGGCATAGGCAAGGTGTGAGCGGGCGCACGCGGTCGGCAGCCGCGCTCCCTCGTCGCCACGTCAAGTAACCCCACACAGGCCCGCCTTGCCCGCCAATCGCCCCATTGCGCCCCATCCTGCGGCAACGGAAGGGCGGTTACCGTGGGACGGAACGATCCGCCGCCGGCCGAGCGGCGGACAGGGCGAGCGAGGAGGGCGCACCGTGACGCGTCTGAGGGGCGGGGCGGTCACAGCCGTGGCCGTGCTGGTCGCCGTGACCGGCTGCAAGGTCGAGCAGACCAGCGGGGCGTCCGGCCCCGAGGAGACGGGCGGCGGAGGCGCGGCCCTGAAAGCGGCCGACTCACTCGCCGTCAAGGGGCGGGCGCCGAAGACCGGGTACGACCGCGAACGGTTCGGCACCGCCTGGGCGGACACCGACTCCAACTCCTGCGACACCCGCGACGACATCCTCAAGCGCGACCTGAAGGAGCTGAGGTACACCGGCGGCACCTGCAAGGTCACCTACGGCCTGCTCGACCCGGACCCGTACTCCGGCAAGGAGATCACCTACCGGCGCGGCCGCAGCCAGGTCGACATCGACCACGTCGTCGCCCTCTCGGACGCCTGGCAGAAGGGCGCCAAGTACTGGGCCCCCAGCAAGCGCATAGCCCTCGCCAACGACCCCCTCAACCTCATCGCCGTCGACGCGAGCACCAACCGCGGCAAGGGAGACGGCGACACGGCCACCTGGCTCCCGCCGAACAAGTCCTACCGCTGCACGTATGTCGCCGCCCAGGTGGCGGTCAAGAAGAAGTACGGCCTGTGGGTCACCGCAGCCGAGAAGACCGCCATGAAGAAGGTCCTCGTCACCTGCCCGCACCAGAAGCTCCCCTCGGGCGGCAACCCAACCGAGGCACCGAAGCGCTTCCGGGCGCACTGAGAACGCTCGGCGCGTGGGCATGCCGCCCACGCCGAAACCGACGCAGGGCCACCCGGAGTGACCCCGCGCCGGAACAGGCCGGGCGTCAGCCGCCCAGCGCGTCCAGGTCGATGACGTCACCGGCGGGCTTCTGCGCCGGGACCGGCTTGCCGTAGTCGGTGAAGGACAGGTGCTGCGGCCCGTCGGAACCGGACGTCTTGTCGATACGCACCAGGTACGGCTTGCCCTCGGTCGCCACGTACGCGGTGTACCGGTCCTTGCCGTCCTTCTCGTGCAGCGTGATCACCGGCGTCCCCTCGGACTCGGTGGTCCTGCCGCGGGCGGTGGTGCCGTTGCCGGTGTCGTCCATCCCACTGAGCACCGAGTCCAGGTCGCACAGGCTCGCCATGTCCTTGGCGTCCTGCCCCTTCAGGGACATCTTGGACCACTTGCCCGCCAGCATGGCCACCGCGGCGTCCGTATCGGCCTTGGACTCGCCCTTGCTCTGGGCGCGCAGGAACGCCTCGTCGTACTTCATGTAGACGGTGTCGGCCGTCTTGATCAGATCGGCCTTGCCCTGGCCGCCCATGCTCATCGTGCCGGCGCACTCGCCCTTCTTGTCGAGCGCCAGGTCGATCTTGATGGTGCCCTTGCTCTCGTCGTCGGTGACCTCGCCCTTCATCCGCAGCGAGGAGGCTCCCTTGGTGGCCTTGACGGCCCGGTCGGCGATCTGGCCGCCGCTCAGCCCGGCGAACGGGCCCTGCGGCTTGCTGTCCGCCGAGTCCTGCCCCGGCAGACAGCCGGTGAGTCCCGCGGTGGCCGCGGCGGCGAGACAGAGGGCGGCAAGTGCGGTACGGCGCATGGCAATTCCTTGCTGAGAGAAGTGATGAGCGGTCGGGCGGTGCCGCCACCGTGCGTGCGATGGCGAACGGCCCGGTGGCCGGGGAGTGCGAGCCCAACGGCGTGTCGGCGTGAGCGGTGCGGTGAGCGGTGCTTGAGCGGTGGCCGGCCGATGGAGCCGGCGGCGGCCCGGCCGATGGAGCGGGTGGTGGATCGGGTGGTGCGGTGAGCCGGGCAGTGGGTGGTGCGAACGGCGGTGCGGCGGGTGATGCGGCGGTGGTGTGGCGGCGATGCCTCGGTCGGTGGAGCGAGCGCCGCGACGGTGCAGTGGGACTGGGGCCGACGGGACTGGGACTGGGGCCGGCGGGATGCGCGAGGCGGGGCGTACGAGGCGCGATGCGCCCGGTGAGCGGCGCCGGGCCGGGGGTGCCCGGCGCGGGGGCCGGACGCCTCACCGTGTCCCGACGGCGGCCTGTGCGGTCAGGCCTTCTTCCAGTCGCCGCAGCCGGCCGACTTGAAGTAGGCGTCCGTCGCGCTGATGGTCACGACGGCGCTGCCGGTCACGTTGTTGTTCGCGATGATCGAGTTCAGCCCGTGCTCGGCGTCCTTCGTGCGCTCCCAGTAGCAGGAGTCGTCGGCGTTGCCGGTGGACCGGTAGGTGCCCGGCGCGATGTCCGTGCCGACCTTGAACATCCCCCCGTCGCCGTCCATCGAGGAGGCGGGCCTGCCCTTCGCCTTCGGGTCGACGGCCTCCCAGTCCGCGCAGCCGCTGGACTTGAACAGCTTGTCGGTGGGCTTGACGGTCACGTAACTCGTACCGCTGACGTTGTCGTTGGCCAGCAGCGAGTCCATCTCGCCCTTGGCGTCCTTGGCGCGCTCCCAGTAGCACATGTCGTCGGTGTTGCCGGTCGTGCGGTACGTGCCCGGCTTCACGTCGGAGCCGACCCGGTACTCCCCGTCGCCGTCGAGGGCGGCCTTCTTCGTCTTGGCCGCCTTCGCGCTCCCCGTGTCCTTCTGGCCGTCGGTGTGCTGCCCGGCGGAGGCCGAAGAGCCGGAGCCGCTGCCGTCGGAACCGCCGTTCTTGCCGTCGTTGCCGGCGTTCGCGGACACGGCACCGATGACGACGAACCCCACGACGGCGCCCAGCGCGACCTTGGCCTTCATCCCCATGGCGAATCCCTCCCCAAAGCGGCGGCCTCCCCCTCCGGTGGCCGCTCGTTCGCTGGGTCAATAAGACCAGAGCCTGTGAACCGAGTCAACACGGTTCACGCAATCAGGTGTGTACACGGTCGTGAATGCATGGATCACAACTGCGCCGGTATGCTCGGCGCACACAGGGACGAGGGGAGCGGCGCCGGTGCAGGACAACGCGACAGAGGTGACCGCGGCCGGGATCGCGCGGCTCGCCGGAGTGGGCCGAGCCGCCGTCAGCAACTGGCGCCGCCGGCACGCCGACTTCCCCAAGCCGGTCGGCGGCACGGAGACCAGCCCCTCCTTCGCGCTGACCGAGGTCGAGGCCTGGCTGCGCAAGCAGGGGAAACTCGCCGAGGTCCCGCTGCGGGAACGCGTCTGGCAGCAGCTCGTCGGCCATCCGGAGGGCCCGTTGACGGCCCTGGTGCACGCCGGCTGCGTACTGCTGCTGATCCATGAGCGGCCCACCGTCTGGCTCGACGCCGTCGCCGGCTCCGACGAACGGCTGGCCGCGCTCCTGCCCGGCGCGCTGGACCAGGTGCTGACGCCGCGGTTCGGTGACGCGGTGGGCCGCCCGGTTCACAGCGGCCGTCCCGCGAGCGCCTCCTCGGCTGTCAACGCCGTCGACGCCCCACAGGCTGTGGACAGCGCGCCGGACGCGGGTGCTGTGAATGCTCCACCCTCGGCGCCGACTGTGAACGCACCGTCCACCGCCCCCGCTGTGAACACGGCACCCGCGACCCCGGACGTGAACTCCTCACTGGCAGGCCGAGCGGCGGGCCCGTTCACGCCCGCGCCCGCTGTGAACACCCTCGCGTCCACGTCGTCCGTGAACGCTCCGGCAGCCTCGCCAGCCGTGAACGCTCACGCACCCTCGCCAGCCGTGAACGCTCACGCACCCTCGTCGGCCGTGAACGCCGCCACCGCTAACGCACCTGCACCATCGCCGGCTGTGAACGCCCCCACGGCCGCACCCGCTGTGAACGCGCCCACGGCCACCCTCGCGGCCACCCCGTCTGTGAACGCTCTGCGCGTCCCCACCGGCCCCCAGCTCCTCCCCTCCGTCCCCCTCCTGCGCGGTGCCGCCGAGCTGGCCGCGGATCTGGGCGCGCGGCAGGCGTTCGAGTTCCTGCTGGGCCGGCACCTGGACGCCAACCCCCGCCAGTACACGCTCACCCCGGCCGATCTCGCCGGGCTCATGGCCGACCTCGCCGGGCCGGCCCGCAGCGTCCTGGACCCGGCGTGCGGCACCGGCGCCCTGCTGCGCGCGGTCGACCCCCGCCCCGGACAGGAGCTGTACGCGCAGGACGGCGCCCCCGACCTCGCCGCGCTCACCGCTCTGCGGCTGGCGCTGCACTCGCGGGCCGACGTGCGCGCGGCCGTCGGCGACTCCCTGCGTGCCGACGCCCGGCCGGGCCTGCGCGCCGAAGCGGTCCTGTGCCATCCGCCGTTCAACGAGCGCAACTGGGGCCACGACGAACTCGCCTACGACGCCCGCTGGGAGTACGGCTTCCCCGCACGCACCGAGTCCGAGCTGGCCTGGGTGCAGCACGCGCTGGCCAGGCTGACCGACGGCGGCACCGCGGTCCTGCTCATGCCGCCGGCCGCCGCCTCCCGGCGTTCCGGGCGCCGTATCCGCGCCGACCTGCTGCGCCGGGGCGCGCTCCGGGCCGTGGTCGCGCTGCCGGTCGGCGCGGCACCGCCGTACAACATCCCGCTGCACGTGTGGGTGCTGCGCCGGCCCGACCGGACGCCGGCGACGCCCGAGGTGCTGCTCGTCGACAGCGGGAGGTTCGCCGGGGAGGGCCGGGGCGGCCCGGACTGGGCGGCGGTGCGGGACGCGGTCCTGGACGCCTGGCGTGCCTTCGCGCGCGCGGGCCGGCTGGACGAGCGGCCGGGGCTGGCCCGTTCCGTGCCCGTCATCGAACTCCTCGACGACGACGTGGACCTGGCCCCCGCCCGGCATCTGCCGCCGCCGGCCGTCGCCGACGGCGCGGAACAGCTGACCGCGGTGCGCGAGCGCCTCGGCGCGACCCTGCGGCTGACCGCGGACCTCACTCCGCCCCCCGCCGACCCGGCGCCGGCCGCGCGCTGGCCCCTCACCACGGTCGGCGAACTCGCGCGCGGGGGCGCCCTGGTGATGCGCACCGGCGGGAACGGCGGCCACGCGCGCGTGCCCGTCCTCACCGACCATGACGTCCTCGCCGGCTCGGCGCCCTCGGGCACGCTTCCGGAGAGCGAGGAGGAGGCCGTGATGACCGAGCCGGGCGACGTCGTCGTGCCGGTGCTCGGCGGCGGTTCGGTGGCGCGTGTGATCGACGACGCCACGGCGGGCGCGGCTCTCGGGCGCAACCTCGTGCTCCTGCGGCCCGACGGCACGGCGCTCGACCCATGGTTCCTGGCCGGCTTCCTGCGCGGCACCGCCAACAACCGGCAGGCCAGCAGTTACGCCTCCACCGCCACGCGGCTGGACGTGCGCCGACTGCAACTGCCCCGGCTGCCGCTGGACGAACAGCGGCGCTACGGCGCGCGGTTCCGCGCGCTCGACGAGTTCGAGCGGGCATTGCGCCACGCGAGCCGGCTCGGGGAACAGCTCGTGCGCGGCATGTACGACGGCCTGACGGACGGGACGGTGGCACCGGACTGACACCGGCCGCCCCACCGGGATCCCCGCCGGGATCCTCACCAGGACCGGCGCGGGGACGGCCGCCGTCCGGAAGGCGCACCTCCACGTGCGCCCCCGCACCCGCCCGCCCCCGCGCGGTCCGGTCGTGGTCCGGCGAAGTGATCAGTACGACAACGGTTCGGTGCAACCCGGGACCGCTCTCACGTGTCGGCCTATACGCTCGAACTCCGACATCAACCGTCGCTCGCTCGTCCGTCCCATCGGCATCACCGGTCCAGGAGCAGTCATGTACGGCCACGGCGCGCCGCCACCCACCCGCAGCGCGAGTACCGTCATCACCCTGCGCGTGCTCTTCGCCGCCGCCGGTTTCCTCTCGTGCGGCCTGCTCGCGTGCGTGCCGCTGTTCCGGGTGGCGTTCCTGCGCGGCAAGTGGTTCAACTGGACGGCGGCCTGGGCGAGCCTGCCGCTGGCCATCGTGTGCTTCGCGGTGGTCGGCTCGGTGAAGGAGTCCGACCACCGGGGCGACGCCGCCCTCGCCGTGGTCCTGCTGCTGGGCGCCGTCTCCAGCGCCTACTTCCTGATCATGGACATACGGCTGGGCAACCAGGCCGGGCCCTACGCCGGTTACGCGCCCCCCGGAGCGGCGACCGTGCCGGGCGGCTCGTACGGCTACCCGCAGGCGCCGTCCCCGTACGCGGTCACCCAGCCCGCGCCGCAGCCCTTCGTGCCCCAGCCGCCGGCCCACCACACGCCCACGCACCAGACGCCCACGCACCACACCCCCACGCACCAGACGCCCCTCCATCAGACGCCGGTGCCGCAGAACCCCGTACCGCCGCAGCAGAATCCGCAGCAGCCGCCGCAGCGCCCCGCGCCCGCCCGCATCGACCAGGTCCGCGCCGAACTCGACGAGCTCAGCGACTACCTGCGCCGGCAGGACGGCAACCACGAGGACGGCAGGTGAGCGTGGTGGCGGGACGTGTCGTCGCGGGCCGGTACGAACTCTCCACCCTCATCGGCCAGGGCGGCATGGGCCAGGTCTGGACGGCCTACGACAAACGGCTCGACCGCCGTGTGGCGGTGAAGCTGCTGCGCCCCGACAAGGTGGCCGGGCAGGAGGCCGACGAACTGCGCCGCCGGTTCGCGCGCGAGTGCCGGGTGACCGCGCAGGTCGACCACCCCGGCCTGGTCACCGTGCACGACGCGGGCAGCGAGGGCGAGGAGCTGTTCCTCGTCATGCAGTACGTGGACGGCGCCGACCTCTCCGACCATCTGGCCGAGCACGACCCGTACCCGTGGCAGTGGGCGGTCGCGGTGGCCGCGCAACTGTGCGCGGTGCTGAGCGCCGTGCACGCCGTGCCGATCGTCCACCGCGACCTCAAGCCGCGCAACGTGATGGTGAAGCAGGACGGCACGGTCACCGTCCTCGACCTGGGCGTGGCCTCGGTCATGGACACCGACACCACCCGCCTCACCCACACCGGCTCGCCGATCGGCTCGCCCGCCTACATGGCGCCCGAGCAGGCGATGGGCGGCGCGGTCGGCCCGTACACCGACCTGTACGCGCTCGGCGTGCTGCTGCACGAACTGCTCAGCGGAGACGTGCCGTTCGCGGGCTCGACGGCGCTCGGCGTGCTGCACCGGCACCTGTACGAGCCGCCGCTGCCGGTGCGCCGGATCCGCCCCGAGGTCCCCGAGGCGCTGGAGACCCTGGTGCTGCGGCTGCTCGCGAAGGACCCGCAGCACCGGCCGGCGTCCGCGCAGGAGGTCTACGAGGACCTGGCGCTGCTCCTGCCCGCGCGCGGGATACCCACCGGGGCGCCGCTGGACCCGACGCGCCCCTTCCTGCGCCCGCACGCCCCTTGGCCGGACCGTGCGCGGACGCCCGCGCCGCAGCCCGCCCCCGTCGTGCCGGCGCCGCCGGTGGCCGGGAAGCCCGACGTGGCCGCGGCCGTGGACGAGGTCAAGCGGCTGCTGGGGGAGGGGCGCATCACCCAGGCCGTCGACATCCTCGGCACGATCCTGCCCGCCGCCGCCGAACAGCACGGTGAGCACTCCCCGGTCGTGCGCACGCTGCGCAAGCAGTACGCGGCCACCCTCATGGACGACGGCCAGTACCGGCGCGCCCTGCCCGAACTGCGCCGGCTGGCCGACGAACGCGCCGCCGAGGCCGGCCAGGCCGACCCCCAGTCCCTGCGCTTCCGCTACGAGGCCGCGCAGTGCCTGGAGCAGCTGGGTGAACCGGCCGCGGCGCTCGCCGAGTACCGCGCGCTGCTGCCGTACTACGAGAACCAGTACGTCTCCGGCGACCCGCAGCTCGCGCACGAGGTGCGCCGGCGCATCGGCCATCTGCTGCTCGCCCTGGGCGACCGGCCGGCCGCGCACGACATGCTCGCGCGGCTGCTGATGGACGTGGAGCGGCTGCACGGACCCGGCCACCCGATGGCCGTGGAGATCCGGCGCACCCTGCAGTGGCTGGGACAGGTGCGCGGCTAGATTTTGCTGTTCCCTGGGCGATTCTTGTGTCCTGCAAGGGCTCGGTTTTTCCGAAGTCCGGGGCTGTGCTCGATACTTTGCGCTTCGTTTTCGACATGCACACGCGCGCGTGCGGCGCCGTGAAAGGACAGGGGTGGGACGTATGGCCGGCCATCGGCAGTCGAAGAAGCGCAGGTACCTCACGTGGGCGGTGGCCGGTGCGGCCGTCGTCGCCGGGGCGGGCATCGCGGCGCAGACCTCCATGGCCGCCACGGCCTGGCCCGCGCAGAAGACCTTCACGGGCCGGGCGTTCGACACCTGCACGGCGCCCTCGGTGTCGGCGATGAAGGCGTGGCACACCGGCTTCTACGGCGCCGCCGCCGTCTACGTGGGCGGCCGGAACCGCGGCTGCAACCAGCCCAACCTCACCGCCTCCTGGGTGAAGTCGGTCAGCGGACAGGGCTGGAAGCTCATCCCCCTCTACGTCGGCGCCCAGCCGCCGTGCCAGTCCGGCGCCAATCCGGAGAAGCTGACCGCCTCCACCGCGGCCTCCCTGGGCGCGAAGGACGCCGCCGACGCCGTGGCCAAGGCCGCCGCGCTCGGCATGAAGGCGGGCAGCGCGATCTACCTCGACATGGAGGCGTACGACAGCACGAACACGTCGTGCAACGACGCCGTGCTGACGTACGTGCGCGCCTTCGGCAAGGGCCTGCGTGCCAAGACGTACCGGTTCGGCTACTACGGCTTCAGCAGCTCCAGCGCCAAGGCGATCGCCACCGCCAAGGACAGGACGGACCTGCCGGGCAACCTCTGGTACGCGCTGTGGGACAAGAAGAACACGACCACCACCGACTGGCCGTGGGGCGCCACCCTGTTCACCGGTCACAGCCGCGGCCACCAGTACATGGTCAACAGCAAGGAGACGCACGGCGGGGTCACGCTCACCGTCGACCGTGACGCCTGGGACGCGCCGGTGGCCGTCACCGGCTGACCCGGACGCCTTCCGCGGGGCGCGGCGGTGCCCGAAGCGCGCGCGAATCGTTGGTCGAATGGGTTGGCCGCAGCCCGCCCACTGCCTACCATCGATCACCGCAAGACTTTGTGCACCGTCGCACAATCTCCTCGGGAGGTTTCCTTGCACCGCCGCCGTCGCACCGCGCTCGTCCTCACCGCCGCGATCGCCGCCGCGGCCCCCCTGCTCACGGCGTGCGGCAACGACGCGCACCCGGGCGCGGCGGCCGTCGTCGGAGGGCAGCGGATCACCGTCTCCCAGCTGGAGAACCGGGTCAACGAGGTCCGCAGCGCACAGCGCGCCGCCGTTCCGGACCAGGCCCAGTACGAGCAGGTGGTCGCCTCCACCAGCAGCCTCACCCGGGACACCCTGCACAACATGGTGCTCGACCGGGTGCTGCACCGCGCCGCGCAGGACGAGGGCATCTCGGTCACCCGCAAGGAGATCCAGCGGATGCGCGCCGGCCTGGAGCAGCAGGCGGGCGGAGCCAAGGGGCTGGAGTCGGCGTGGCTGCAGAAGTACGGCATCGCCCCCGCGCGCCTCGACGACAACCTGCGGCTCCAGCTGGAGGCGCAGAAGCTCGCGTCCCGGCTCGGCACCGACACCACGCAGCCGGCCTTCTGGAAGGCCCTGTCCAAGGCGTCCGGGGAACTGCACGTGGACCTCAACCCGCGCTACGGCTCCTGGGACGTGCAGAAGAGCAGCCGCGTGGACGCCAAGACGCCGTGGGTGCGGGAGGTCTCCACGGCGGGTGGGCAGCCGCTGACCGCGTGACGCGCCGTGTCGGCGGGCCGTCGGTCGTACGATCACATGATCCCCTCGGCCCTGTGGGCAACGGAATCCGTCCCGGGCCGCGGTGGGTTACGTTCGGATCGTGAACGCATCCCGCCCCGAACCCTCCGTCCCCGGCCCCACGGACCACGAGCCCGCCCGCGGCCGCATCGTCCTGCTCACCACGAGCCACCGCGTCGCCCCCGGCCTGCTGTCCTGGCCCGCCTGGCAGGCCCTGCGCACCGCCGACCTCGTGCTGTGCGCGGACGGCACGCACCCGCAGCTGCCGTATCTGCGGGAGGCCGGGACGGCGGTGCGGGAGGCGTCCCCCACCGCGGAGGAGCTGGTCGACGCCTGCGCCGGCGGGCGGACGGTGGTCGTCGTGGCCACCGGCGAGGGCGAGCCCGCGCTCACCGACGGTCTGGCCCGGCTGGCCGGTTCCGGGCGCGTCTCCATGCCGGAGCTGGAGCTGCTCCCCGCCTCCTACGACCTGCCCGGCGCCCGCCTCTTGGACCTGGTGCAGGTCATGGACCGCATCCGCGTCGAGTGCCCCTGGTCCTCCCGGCAGACCCACCTGGGCCTGGCCAAGTACGGCATCGAGGAGGCGTACGAACTGGTCGAGGCGATCGAGGCCGGTGACCGGGAGGAGCTGCGCGAGGAGCTGGGGGACGTGCTGCTCCAGGTGGTCTTCCACTCCCGCATCGCCGAGGAGGACCCGGAGGCGCCCTTCTCCGTCGACGACGTGGCCGCCGGCATCGTCGCCAAGCTCATCCACCGTCACCCGCACGTCTTCGGCGAGGAGAAGGCCGAGACGCCGGAGGACGTCAAGGAGCACTGGCTGCGCACCAAGGCCGAGGAGAAGCAGCGCACCTCGGTCACCGAGGGCGTCCCCCTCGGCCAGCCCGGCCTCGCCCTCGCCGCCAAGCTCGCCTCCCGCGCCCGCACGGCGGACCTGGACGTCCCGCTGCCGCAGGGGGAGGGCGTCGGTTACGAACTGCTCGCCATGGCGGTCCGCGCCGAGGCGTCCGGCGTCGACCCGGAGGCGGCGCTGCGCGCGGCGGCACGGGTCTACCGGGACGCGATACGCGCGGCGGAGGGCACGGACCGGACGGACGGCCCGGCCCCGCAGGAGGGGTAGCGGGCCCGGGCGGCGCGAGGAGGTACGGAACCCGGCGGCGCGGGCAGGCACGGAATCCGACGGCGCGGGGAGGTACGGAATCCGGCGGCGCGAGGAGGTACGGAACCCGGCGGCGCGGGCAGGCACGGAACCCGGCGGCACGGGAGGCAAGAACCCCGGCGGCACAGGGCACGACACCGCGCAAGGGGCGGCGGGCCCGTCCGGATACCGTCGAGGGGTGACCGACCAGCCCCGCCCCTCGACCGCCCCCGGTTCCGTGCCCGAGCTCTTCACCTGGGAGTTCGCCACCGACCCGTACCCCGCCTACGCCTGGCTGCGCGAGCACGCGCCGGTGCACCGCACCCGGTTGCCCAGCGGTGTCGAGGCCTGGCTGGTCACCCGCTACGCCGACGCCAAGCAGGCCCTGGCCGACCAGCGGCTGAGCAAGAACCCGGCGCACCACGACGAGCCCGCGCACGCCAAGGGGAAGACCGGCATCCCCGGTGAGCGCAAGGCCGAGCTGATGACGCACCTGCTGAACATCGACCCGCCGGACCACACCCGGCTGCGCCGGCTCGTGAGCAAGGCGTTCACCCCGCGCCGGGTCGCCGAGTTCGCGCACCGCGTGCAGGAGCTCACCGACCACCTCATCGACGGGTTCGCCGAGCGGGGCTCCGCCGACCTCATCCACGAGTTCGCCTTCCCGCTGCCCATCTACGCCATCTGCGACCTCCTGGGCGTCCCGCGCGAGGACCAGGACGACTTCCGGGACTGGGCCGGGATGATGATCCGGCACGGCGGTGGACCGCGGGGCGGGGTCGCGCGGTCGGTGAAGAAGATGCGTGGCTACCTGGCCGAGCTGATCCACCGGAAGCGTGCGGCCCTGCCCGCCGAGCCGGGGCCCGGCGAGGACCTCATCTCGGGTCTCATCCGCGCCTCCGACCACGGTGAGCACCTCACCGAGAACGAGGCCGCCGCCATGGCCTTCATCCTTCTGTTCGCCGGCTTCGAGACCACCGTCAACCTCATCGGCAACGGCACCTACGCCCTGCTCACCCATCCCGCGCAGCGCCGGCGGCTGCAGGAGTCCCTGGCGAGGGGGGAGCGGGACCTCCTGGAGACCGGGGTGGAGGAACTGCTGCGTTTCGACGGGCCGGTGGAGCTGGCCACCTGGCGGTTCGCCACCGAGCCGCTCACCGTCGGCGGGCAGGACATCGCGCCGGGCGACCCGGTGCTGGTCGTGCTCGCGGCGGCCGACCGGGACCCCGCGCGGTTCACCGACCCGGACGTGCTGGACCTCGCCCGCCGCGACAACCAGCACCTCGGCTACGGCCACGGCATCCACTACTGCCTCGGCGCGCCGCTCGCCCGTCTGGAGGGCCAGACCGCGCTCGCCACCCTCCTCACCCGCCTGCCCGATCTGCGGCTCGCCGCCGACCCGGCCGAACTGCGCTGGCGGGGCGGACTCATCATGCGCGGGCTGCGCACCCTGCCCGTGGAGTTCACCCCGGTCCCCCGGCCGCCCCGGCGGCCGGGGGACCGGCGAGGGGCCGGCCCAGAGTTCGTAGAACCTTCAACACGACAGGCGTTCAACTCTGTGATCTTCACGTGATCTGCGCGGCATGAACTTGTGACAAGTGATCGTCTGCCGATACGTTCCTCCCTCAGCGTGGCGACGAGCACCATCCGCCGCGCCGGCCCTGCTGTCGCACGAAAGGCTTCCGCATGCTCTCCGGGAACGGCCGCCATCGTCGCCCCCGTCAGGCTCCAGCTCTCCTCGTCGCGGCCGGAGTGACCGGCTCCGCCATCGCCATCCCGCTGCTCGGCGCGGCGAGCGCCAACGCGGCCGACGGCACCACGTGGGACAAGGTGGCCGAGTGCGAGAGCGGCGGTTCGTGGAGCGCCGACACCGGCAACGGTTACTACGGCGGACTCCAGATATCCCAGGAGGACTGGGACAAGTACGGCGGCGGGCAGTACGCCTACAGCGCCGACGAGGCCAGCCGCTCGCAGCAGATCTCCGTCGCCGAGAAGATCCTCGCCGACCGGGGCACCACCCCCTGGGCCACCTGCGCCCTGCTCTCCGGGCTGACCTACAACTCCGGCTCGCTGGACGTCGACACGGGCGTCGACGAGTCCGGGAACGCCCAGGGTTCGGACGACTCGTCCGGATCGGGTGACAACTCCTCATCGTCCGGTCTGCCGGATTCGTCGTCGTCCGGCGACTCTTCCGCCTCCGGTTCCACCGGCTCCAAGGGCGACGCGGACTCCTCCGATGGCACGCACGGGAAGTCCACCTCCCACCCGGGCGAGGGTGGCGGCAAGGGGGACGACAACGAGGACGGATCGACCGGCACCAACACCCCCAAGCCGGACAAGTCCACCTCTCCCGAGACCGGTGACGCCGGAAGCGCACAGGGGGACGGCGGCTCGCCCACGGCCGTTCCGGACACCGGCAACTCGGACAATTCCCAGCAGAGCGCCGGATCCTGGAGCCTGGTCGACACCGGCGCGCTCAGCAGTGGCGGACGTCACCGCGGCAAGAGCGCGGACGAAAACGTGACAAACGGTCAGGACTCCGCCGCGACCGGCCGTCACGCCTCCCGCGAGGCGGACGACTACACCGTCCGCCAGGGCGACTCGCTCGCCTCCATCGCCGAGTCCCTTGCGGTCGAGGGCGGGTGGCGCGCCCTCTATGCCGACAACAAGAAGGAGATCGGGTCCGACCCGAACCGCATCACGGCCGGTCAGACCCTGGAAATCGGTAGCGAAACGGACGCCGGATAGCGCGAGTTGGCGCCCCACTTGCGGCGCTAATGTCCGGTTTGGTGAAAGTGTGGGATGAGTCTCAGAAGCCCTGATCGTCTTTGAAATTCCGCGGATCGCGTGTCTACGGTCAAGGCCGCTCGTCACCACGAGCCCCGGCAGTCGCAACGCCGAATCCTGCCAGCGGTTGCCCGGGAACAGTCGTCGCGTCATGCGCCGTAGGCAGGAGCGGGGGACCCAAGGTAAGTGCCGTTGCCGGCAGTTGAGCCGGCACCGGCTTGGGGTGAAGCCGCACTCCGCGCAAGCGGGAGTGCGGCCGGGCAACTCAACCGGCCCGAACCCGACAGCTCACCTCGCAGGCGTCGGTGAGGGGATCGATCCATGCTGTTTTCCAGCAAGGGCAAGCACCGCCGTCCGTCCAAGGCCGTCCGCGCCGTCGCGCTCGCCGGTGTCACCGGTGCCGCCGTCGCCGCTCCGCTGATGGCGGCCGGCAACGCCTCCGCCGCCACCGCCTCCCAGTGGGACGCGGTCGCCCAGTGCGAGTCCGGCGGCAACTGGTCCATCAACACCGGCAACGGCTACTTCGGCGGTCTGCAGTTCTCCGCCTCCACCTGGGCCGCGTACGGCGGCACCGCCTACGCCCCGCAGGCCAACCAGGCCAGCAAGGCGCAGCAGATAGCCGTCGCCGAGAAGGTGCTCGCCGCTCAGGGCAAGGGCGCCTGGCCGGTCTGCGGCACGGGTCTGTCGAGCACCCCCTACAACGGCTCGACCGGCTCCACCCCGACGGGTGGCTCCTCGTCGAAGCCGGCCACCACCACCCGCTCCACCGACACGCAGGCCGCCTCCCGGTCCGCCGAGCGTCCGGCCGCGAGCAAGACCGTCACCACCCCGACCGGCAAGAAGGTGAAGAAGGGCGACGGCGAGTACAAGGTCGTCAAGGGCGACACCCTCAGCACCATCGCCACGAAGCACCACGTCCAGGGCGGCTGGAAGAAGCTCTTCGAGCTGAACAAGGACATCGTCGAGGACGCCGACATGATCTTCCCCGGTCAGCAGCTGCACCTGAAGTGACACCCGGCCGCCAGCCGGACCACAGCGCCCTCACATTCCCGGTGGGCACCCTGGAGGTGCCCACCCCGCAGACCTCGTGAGGGTCACCCCCGTCCCCACGGGCTCCCCGCCCCGGCGCGTTTTCCCCCGTACGCGCCGGGGCGGGGTTTTTCGTCTCCCGGCCCGCTTCCGGCCCTTTCCCTGTTCTTCATCGCGGCCCCCCTTTGTTCCGACGGTGAACAATGGGTACCGTCTGCGTGTCCCGCCCTGTCCACGGGACGGTCGGTCGGTGGCCGACGGCCCGTGGACGGATAGGCTCTAGGCGCAAGGCCCGGAGCCGTGAGGCACCCAGCCCCGCACTTCCAGCGTCACATCCAAGAAGGAGATGCTCGTGCCGTCCATCGACGTCGTCGTAGCCCGGGAAATCCTGGACTCCCGAGGCAACCCCACGGTCGAGGTCGAGGTCGGCCTCGACGACGGCAGCACCGGTCGTGCCGCCGTCCCGTCCGGCGCCTCCACGGGCGCCTTCGAGGCCATCGAGCTGCGCGACGGTGACCCGAACCGCTACCAGGGCAAGGGTGTCGAGAAGGCCGTCCTCGCCGTCATCGAGCAGATCGGCCCGGAGCTCGTCGGCTACGACGCCACCGAGCAGCGCCTGATCGACCAGGCCATGTTCGACCTGGACGCCACCGACAACAAGGGCTCGCTCGGCGCCAACGCCATCCTCGGCGTCTCCCTGGCCGTCGCGCACGCCGCCTCCGAGGCCTCGGACCTCCCCCTCTTCCGCTACCTGGGCGGCCCGAACGCGCACCTGCTGCCGGTGCCGATGATGAACATCCTGAACGGCGGCTCGCACGCCGACTCCAACGTGGACATCCAGGAGTTCATGATCGCCCCGATCGGCGCGGAGTCCTTCTCCGAGGCGCTGCGCTGGGGCACCGAGGTCTACCACACGCTGAAGAAGGTCCTGAAGAGCAAGGGCCTGTCCACCGGCCTCGGCGACGAGGGCGGCTTCGCCCCGAACCTGGACTCCAACCGCGCCGCCCTGGACCTCATCCTCGAAGCGATCAAGGAAGCCGGTTACGTCCCCGGCGAGCAGATCGCCCTCGCGCTCGACGTGGCCGCCTCCGAGTTCTACAAGGACGGCAAGTACCTCTTCGAGGGCAAGGAGCGCTCCGCCGCCGAGATGACGGAGTACTACGAGGAGCTCGTCGCGGCCTACCCGCTCGTCTCCATCGAGGACCCGCTGTTCGAGGACGACTGGTCCGGCTGGAAGGTCATCACCGACCGTCTCGGCGACAAGGTCCAGCTGGTCGGCGACGACCTGTTCGTCACCAACCCCGAGCGCCTCGCCCGCGGCATCGAGGACGGCGCGGCCAACGCCCTGCTGGTCAAGGTGAACCAGATCGGCTCGCTCACCGAGACCCTGGACGCCGTCGAGCTGGCCCAGCGCAACGGCTTCAAGTGCATGATGTCCCACCGCTCCGGCGAGACCGAGGACGTCACCATCGCCGACCTCGCCGTCGCCACCAACTGCGGCCAGATCAAGACCGGCGCCCCGGCCCGCTCCGAGCGCGTCGCCAAGTACAACCAGCTGCTGCGCATCGAGGAGATCCTCGACGACGCCGCGGTGTACGCCGGCCGCAGCGCCTTCCCGCGCTTCCGCGGCCAGCACGAGGTCTCCAAGGGCTGACCTCCACCGGGCTAAGTCTTAGCCAGTCGTACGTACGTCCCCGTCCCCGGTCCCGTACCGTGTCCGGGGACGTACGCACGTGAAAGGGGAGGCGGAGGACCAGATGGCCGTGAAGGACCGGGACCGTTTCTCCACCGCGACCAGGCTGCGGCTGCTCGGCGAGCAGACGGCGGCCCGCGTCTACCGCTCCCAGACCAAGCGCCAGGCGCGCCGCTCCCGGCTCACCGGCCGCGCGGCCCTGCTCGCGCTGGTGCTGTGCACGATGATCGTCGCGCTCGCCTACCCGATGCGGCAGTACGTCTCCCAGCGCGCCGAGATCTCCGATCTCCAGCACCGCCAGGAGCAGGCACGCCGGCGCGTCGAGCAGCTGCGGGACCTCAAGGCGCGCTGGCAGGACGACGCCTACGCCGAGCAGCAGATCCGGCACCGGCTGCACTACGTGAGGCCCGGCGAGACCGGGTACGTGGTGGTGGACCCGGGATCCGCCCAGCAGTCCCGCACCGATCTCCGGGCCGCGCACCGGCCCTGGTACGCGAACGTCTGGGACGGCGTCGACAAGTCCGACGCCTCCGACCAGTAGCCGGCCCCGTCCGGTCACCGACAGAAAGCCACCCTGAAAGCAGTCATGGAAACGCCTCCGCCGCCCACTCCGCACACCGAGCCCACCGACGCGGACGTCGAGGCCTTCAAGCAGCAGCTCGGCCGACCGCCGCGGGGCCTGCGGGCCATCGCGCACCGCTGCCCCTGCGGCCAGCCGGACGTCGTGGAGACGGCGCCGCGCCTGCCCGACGGCACGCCCTTCCCGACGACGTACTACCTGACGTGCCCGCGCGCCGCCTCGGCGATCGGCACGCTGGAGGCGAACGGCGTCATGAAGGAGATGACCGAGCGGCTGGGCACCGACCCCGAGCTGGCCGCCGCCTACCGGGCCGCGCACGAGGACTACATCCGGCGCCGCGACGAGATCGAGGTCCTCGCGGGCTTCCCCAGTGCGGGCGGCATGCCGGACCGGGTGAAGTGCCTGCACGTCCTCGTGGCGCACTCGCTGGCCGCGGGGCCGGGCGTGAACCCGCTCGGCGACGAGGCGATCGCCCTGCTGCCGGAGTGGTGGAGCAAGGGGCCGTGCGTGACGCCGTCCGGGCCCCCGTGCGGGGAGGAGTGGCAGGTGGACGCCACCGAGGACGGCTTCTTCGCCGCCCGGCCCGTCGAGGAGGACGGCAAGTGACCCGGGTCGCCGCCATCGACTGCGGTACGAACTCCATCCGCCTCCTGGTCGCCGACGCGGACCCGGCCACCGGCGAACTCGTCGACCTGGACCGGCGCATGACGATCGTCCGGCTCGGCCAGGGAGTGGACCGCACCGGCCGGCTCGCCCCCGAGGCGCTGGAGCGGACCTTCGCCGCCTGCCGGGAGTACGCGGAGATCATCAAGGAGCACGGCGCCGAGAAGCTCCGCTTCGTCGCCACCTCGGCCTCCCGCGACGCGGAGAACCGGGACGAGTTCGTCCGCGGTGTCGTGGACATCCTCGGTGTCGAGCCCGAGGTCATCACCGGGGACCAGGAGGCCGAGTTCTCCTTCACCGGCGCCACCAGGGAGCTGACGGGGCGTGACGACCTCACCAGGCCCTTCCTCGTCGTGGACATCGGCGGCGGCTCCACCGAGTTCGTCGTCGGCGGGGACCACGTGGCGGCCGCGCGCTCCGTGGACGTCGGCTGCGTGCGGATGACGGAACGTCACCTGGTGCACGACGGCAAGGTGAGCGACCCGCCCACCGAGGAGCGGATCGCCGCCATGCGGGCCGACATCGAGGCCGCTCTCGACCTCGCCGAGCGGACGGTCCCGCTGCGCGAGGCGCACACCCTGGTGGGCCTCGCGGGCTCGGTCACCACCGTGTCCGCGATCGCCCAGGACCTGCCGGAGTACGACTCCGCGCGCATCCACCACTCCCGGATCTCCCACGACCGGGTACGCGAGATCACCGGACGGCTGCTGCGCTCCACGCACGCCGAACGCGCCGCGATCCCGTCGATGCACCCCGGCCGGGTCGACGTCATCGGGGCCGGGGCCCTGGTGCTGCTGGCGATCATGGAACGGATCGGCGCCGAGGAGGTCGTCGTCAGCGAGCACGACATCCTCGACGGCATCGCGTGGTCGGTGGCGTAGCTCTCTTTGGTTACTGACCGGTAGCCATCGGCTGAGCAGGTCGGATAACGTCTGAGCGGGGCTGAGGGGCCCCTTGCGGGCCCCTCGGTGACGGCCGGTCGGGAAAGTTCGTGAAGTTCTTCACAAGAGATTCTGTCCTGCGGGGCCGTGAAAGGGGGCCGATCGGCCCTTCCGGGGGTTCCCGGCCCGTTTGAACATGTTCAGTAGATAGGTACGAGGGGCCCCGCAAGGGGGGTGCTCCGGGGGTGTTGCGAAGTGCTCACGACGCCCCGCCGGACGAAGAGAGGCAGCTCACGCGGCCTTGACAACGGGTCAGAACGCCCAGTGGTTCCCCCTGGACGACATGACCTGCGTCACGCGGGCCGCGGAGTTTAGCACAGCACCTGTCGAACCTTGTGAAGGGGCGCACGAGCACCCCTGTCGAGGCGGGTGGATACTCGATGGCATGAGCACCACGGAGCGTCCCAGGATCCTCGTAGTAGGCGGTGGGTACGTAGGCCTGTACGCAGCTCGGCGCATTCTCAAGAAGATGCGCTACGGCGAGGCGACCGTCACGGTCGTCGACCCCCGGTCGTACATGACCTACCAGCCCTTCCTCCCCGAAGCCGCCGCCGGCAGCATCTCCCCTCGCCACGTCGTCGTCCCGCTGCGACGCGTGCTGCCGAAGGCGGAGGTCCTCACCGGTCGGGTCACCACCATCGACCAGGACCGCAAGGTCGCCACGATCGCCCCGCTCGTGGGCGAGGCGTACGAGCTGCCCTTCGACTACCTCGTCATCGCGATGGGCGCGGTCTCCCGCACCTTCCCGATCCCCGGCCTCGCCGAGCAGGGCATCGGCATGAAGGGCATCGAGGAGTCCATCGGCCTGCGCAACCACGTGCTGGAGCAGCTGGACAAGGCCGACTCCACGAACGACGAGGAGATCCGCCGCAAGGCGCTCACCTTCGTCTTCATCGGCGGTGGTTTCGCGGGTGCGGAGACCATCGGCGAGGTCGAGGACATGGCCCGGGACGCGGCCAAGTACTACAAGAACGTCTCCCGCGAGGACATGCGCTTCGTCCTCGTCGACGCGGCGGACAAGATCCTTCCCGAGGTCGGCCCGAAGCTCGGCCAGTACGGCAAGGAGCACCTGGAGAGCCGGGGCGTGGAGATCTACCTCTCCACCTCCATGGACTCCTGCGTCGACGGCCACGTCGTGCTGAAGAACGGCCTCGAGGTCGACTCCAACACGATCGTCTGGACGGCCGGCGTCAAGCCGAACCCGGCCCTCGCCCGCTTCGGTCTGCCCCTCGGCCCCCGCGGTCACGTGGACTGCGAGCCGACCCTCCAGGTCAAGGGCACGGACTACATCTGGGCCGCCGGTGACAACGCACAGGTCCCGGACCTCGTCGGCCGCAAGGCGGGCAACGAGAACGCTTGGTGCCCGCCGAACGCCCAGCACGCGCTGCGCCAGGCCCGTGCCCTCGGCGACAACGTGATCTCCGGCATGCGGGGCTTCCCGCAGAAGGAGTACGAGCACGCCAACAAGGGTGCGGTCGCCGGTCTCGGCCTGCACAAGGGCGTGGCGATGATCGTCATGGGCAAGATGAAGATCAAGCTCAAGGGCCGTCTCGCCTGGTACATGCACCGCGGCTACCACGGTCTGGCGATGCCGACCTGGAACCGCAAGATCCGCGTCTTCGCCGACTGGACCCTCGGCATGTTCCTCAAGCGCGAGGTCGTCTCCCTGGGCGCCATGGAGAACCCCCGCGAGGAGTTCTACGAGGCCGCCAAGCCGGCGCCCGTCGCCGCCGCGAGCAAGACCGAGGAGAAGGCCAAGGCCTCCTGACCTCAGGTCCCCCCGGCCACACCCGAAGGGGCCGCCCGCCATCCGTGGTGCGGGCGGCCCCTTCGGCGTCCGTCGGGACTCCTTCGCCGTCGGCCGGACGGCCGGACGGCCGGGGAGGATCAGGCGGGCCGCGAGGAGTCGCCGGACCGCGTGGCGTCGTCGCCCGGCACCCGGACGCTGTCCAGCACCTGCCGGTGGTCCTTGTCCATCAGGTCCTGGTGCCCGCGCTCGGAGACGGTCATGACGACCACCATGTGCTCACCGAGGTCGATGAGCCGGATGTGACCCCTGGAGCCGTCGGCCGCGGTGAGGTCGGCCCCCAGGTCGGGGCTGCCCTTGGTGGTGCCCGCGTGGGCACCGGTGCTGCGCAGCACCTCGCGGGAGGACTTGGCGTCGCTGTTGTAGCCCTCCAGTACGGAGGAGAGCGTGGCCTTGAGGTCCCAGGGGGCCGACGGATCCGTGCCGGGCGCCTCGAAGACCGAGAAGCCGATGGCCCCGTACTCGGTCGGCACCAGATAGAGGCGGGTGCGGACGCCGTCCTCGTTGTTCTGCCGGACCAGGGGCCGGTCCGGAAGCCGGACGCTGATGCCGCTCGTGGTGTCGGTGGTACGGCTCCATCCCGCGGCGTCCCCGCTGCCCGCGTCGGCGGTGGCGACGCTCGCGGTCCGTGGTGGCGGGGCGGCGAAGGCACTGGTGGGCAGCAGCACGCCACCGGTGATCACGCTGGTCGAGGCGGCGAGCAGGACGAGGCGCCGGAGCGCGGAACGACGGGTCATGGCGATGCACATCCGATCCGAGGGGGAGGGGGAGGGGGAGGGGGAGGCGAACGAGATGTTCTGCCTCCATTGACCCCCGGCCCGCGCGCGGGGTCATGCCCCTGATCCGCGTGGCACGGGCGTTCGGGACTTGACCGGCCGGGGACCGCGGGGTAACGCGACCGTGTGACGGTTCGGCCATCGTGTCGGCATGAGCGCGTGGAGGGGAATGACGTCGGCGTGCGATGTCGTTTCCCTCCCTCGGACGGAGACGATCCAGCGGGCCGATCCCTTTCAGCGGAGGTGCGCCATGGCCGACGCCGCGTCGCGGCTGACGAGTGTTGCCGAACAGTTGCTGGGAGCACCGCTCCCCTTGCGGATCCGCGCCTGGGACGGCTCCCAGTCGGGGCCGCCGGGTGTCCCGACCCTCGTGGTCCGCAACCGCCGCGCGCTGCGCCGGCTGCTGTTCAAGCCGGGGGAGCTGGGCCTGGCCCGCGCCTGGGTCGCCGGGGACCTGGACATCGAGGGGGACCTGTACACCGCCCTCGAAGCCGTGGCCGGCTCCGTCTGGGAGCGCGGCGAGGACGCCCGCACCCTGGCCGAGGCGCTGCGCGATCCCGACGTCCGGGCCGCCGGGCGCGAGCTGCTGCGGCTCGTCGGGCCGCCGATCCCGCCCGCCCCGCCGCGCGAGGAGGTGCGCAGGCGCCGGCATCTGCACACGCGGCGCAGCGACAAGCGGGCCATCAGCCACCACTACGACGTCGGCAACGACTTCTACGAGCTGGTCCTCGGGCCGTCGATGGTCTACTCGTGCGCCTACTGGGAGGACGACGGCACCCTTGAGTCCGCCCAGCGCGACAAGCTCGAACTCGTCTGCGTGAAGCTCGGTCTGACGCCGGGACAGCGGCTGCTGGACGTCGGCTGCGGCTGGGGCTCGATGGTCATCCACGCGGCCCGCGAGCACGGTGTGAACGCCGTCGGGATCACGCTGTCCCAGGAGCAGGCCGCCTACGCCCGCAAGCGCGTCGCCGACGAGGGACTGACCGACCGGGTGGAGATCCGGGTCCAGGACTACCGGGACGTCGCGGACGGCCCGTTCGACGCGATCTCCTCCGTCGGGATGGCCGAGCACGTCGGCGCCGAACGCTACCTGGAGTACGCGAACCGGCTGTACGCCCTGCTGAAGCCCGGCGGCAGACTGCTCAACCACCAGATCGCCCGGCGCCCCCAGGGGGACGAGACCGCCTACCGGGTCGACCCGTTCATCGACTCCTACGTCTTCCCCGACGGCGAGCTCGCCCCGCTCGGCACCACCGTCACCCAGCTGGAGCGGGCCGGCTTCGAGGTGCGGGACGTCGAGTCCCTCCGCGAGCACTACGCCCGCACCCTGCGCCACTGGGTGGCCCGCCTGGAGGCCGGCTGGGGCCGCGCTGTCCGGCTCACCGGCCCGGGCCGCGCCCGTGTCTGGCGGCTGTACATGGCCGCCTGCGCCCTCGCCTTCGAACGCAACCGCATCGGCGTCAACCAGGTCCTCGCCGTCCGCCCGCCCGAGTCCGGCGTCTCCGGGCTCCCGCTGCGGACCCGCACCTGGAACCCCTGACCCCGGCAACGGCGGGGGCCCCGTTCCGCGACCGGAAACGGGGCCCCCGCCCGGCGCGCCCTTGAGGGCGCCGCGGTGCTACTCGGCCTTGATCGCCGCCAGCATGTTCAGCCGGGCCGCGCGCCGGGCCGGCCACAGGGCCGCCAGCACGCCGACGGTGCCCGCGAGCAGCAGGAAGACCGCCATCCGGCCCCAGGGCAGGACCAGTTCGTACGTCGCCATCTTCGTGCCCAGCAGCTCACCGGCCGCCCAGCCGAAGAACACGCCCAGGCCGATCCCGAGCACCCCGCCGAACAGGGAGATCACCAGGGACTCCAGGCGGACCATCCGCTTGACCGCCTTGCGGTCCAGGCCGATCGCCCGGAGCATGCCGATCTCCTGGGAGCGTTCGAACACCGACATCGCGAGGGTGTTGATGACACCGAGCACCGCGACGATCACCGCCATGCCGAGCAGGCCGTAGACCATGTTCAGCATCAGCGTGAACATCTTCGCGATCTCGTTGGAGATGTCCTGCTTGTCCTGGATCTTGATCGCCGGGTTGGTGCCGAGGGCCTCCACCAGCCTGTCCTTGGCCGCACCGGAGGCGCCGCCCGCCGTCTTGACCATGACCTGCATGTCGGCCGGGTCGGTCAGGTGCGGGGTGAGGACCTTGTTGTCGAGGATGATCCCGTTGAGCATCTCGTTGCCCTCGTAGACCCCGGCGACCGTCAGCCGGGCGGCCTTGCCGTCCTCGAAGTGCGCGGTGAACCGCGAACCGGCCGTCCAGCCGTACTCCTTGGCGCGGTCCTCGTCGACGACGACCCGCGAGCCGCCCACCGTGAAGGAGCCGTCCCGCACCTTCAGGTCGGTCAGTTTCCCGATCGCCGAGCCGTCGACACCGGTCAGGAACTCCGTGCCGCCGTCGATTCGGGACTCGCCGTTGCGCAGCGGGCTGCTGGCGGTGACGCCCTTCGCGGTCGCGAGCCTGTCCGCCACGTCGGGGGAGAGCGGCCCGCGGTTGGCCATGGAGACGACGTAGTCCGCGCGGATCGCCGCTGAGGCCATCTTGTCGATGGAGGTCTGCAGGCTGCCCGCCATCACCGTCATCCCGGTGATCAGGGTGAGGCCGATCATCAGCGCGGAGGCGGTGGCCGCCGTACGGCGGGGGTTGCGCACCGAGTTCTGGCGGGCGAGCTTGCCCGAGACACCGAACACGCGCAGCAGCGGGGAGGCCGCCGCGATGAGCGGCCGGGACAGCAGCGGGGTCAGGATGAACACGCCGACGATCAGCAGGACGGCCCCGAGACCCATGGCGCCCTGGCCGCTGTCCGCGTTCATCGTGGTGCCCGCGAGGACCACCGCGACGCCGGCCGCCGAGAACAGCGCGCCGAGGGTGTTGCGCAGGACCAGCGACTTGGTGGTGGCCTTGGCGTGCACGCTGCTCATCGCCGCCACCGGCGGGATCTTCGCGGCCCGGCGGCCGGGCAGCCAGGCCGCCAGCATGGTGATGAGGACACCGACCGCGAGAGCGGCGGCCACCGTGCCCGGGGTGACGACCAGCGGCCCGTCCGGCACGCTCGCGCCGAAGGAGCCCAGCAGGCCGCGCAGGCCCGCCCCGATGCCGATACCGGCGGCCAGACCGGTCACGCCGGCGACCGCGCCGACCGCGAACGCCTCGATGAGCACCGAGCGGGTCACTTGGCGGCGGGAGGCGCCGACCGCCCGCATCAGGGCCAGTTCCCGGGTGCGCTGGGCGACCAGCATGGTGAAGGTGTTGGCGATGATGAACGTACCGACGAACAGGGCGATGCCGGCGAACACCAGCAGGGCCTGGCGCAGTCCGCTCATCGAGGCGGAGATGGCCCGCGCCTGCTCGTCGGCGAGGTGCTCGCCGGTGGTGGTCTCCACCAGGCGGGACGGCAGGGCCTTGTCCAGCTCGGCCTTGAGCGCGGACTGGGCGGTGCCCGCGGCGGCCCGGACGTCGATCTCGTCGTAGCTGCCCTTCTTGCCGAACAGCGCCTGCGCGGTGGGCGTGTCGAAGAGGGCGAGGCTGCCGCCCGCGGCCACGTTGCCGTCGTCGGTCGTGAAGATGCCGGCGACGGTCGGGGTGAGGACCGGTCCGTCGACCGACAGGCGGACGGTGTCGCCGACCCGGTAGCCGGCGCGCTCGGCGGTCCTGGAGTCGAGGAGCACCTCGCCGCGGCCGTGCGGGGCGTGGCCGGCGACGAGCGGGTACCGGGGGTCCTTCGCGCCCCAGTAGTTGCCGCCCGCGGACTGCCAGTCGCCGCCGAGGAGCTTGCCGTCCTTGTCGGCGACGGCGGTGAAGCCGCTGACGACGCCGGTGGCGGACGCGGCCCCGGGGACGTGGGCGGCCTTGTCGAGGAGCGCCCGGGTCAGCTCGGCCGTCCGGCCGACCTTGTCGCCCTCGGAGTCCTGGTACTCGGGCCGTACGGCGACGTCGACCCGGTCGAAGCCCTTGGCGGAGCTCTTCTGGTAGGCGTCGGAGATGGTGTTGGTGAAGACGAGCGTCCCGGAGACGAAGGCCACGCCGAGCATGACGGCGAGCACGGTCATCAGGAGCCGGGCCTTGTGCGCGAAGACGTTGCGCAGGGCGGTGCGGAACATCAGCTGGTACGGCCCTTCGCGTCGAACTGCTTCATGAGGTCGAGGACCGAGTCGGCCGTGGGGGCGTGGATCTCGTCGACGATCCGGCCGTCGGCCAGGAAGACCACCCGGTCCGCGTAGGCCGCGGCGACCGGGTCGTGGGTCACCATGACCACCGTCTGGCCCAGCTCGCGCACGGAGTTGCGCAGGAAGCCGAGCACTTCGGCGCCGGAGCGCGAGTCGAGGTTCCCGGTCGGCTCGTCGCCGAAGATGATCTCGGGCTTGGAGGCGAGGGCGCGGGCCACGGCCACCCGCTGCTGCTGCCCGCCGGAGAGCTGGGCGGGCCGGTGGCTCAGCCGGCCGGAGAGCCCGACCATCTCGATGACCTGGTCCAGCCACGCCTTGTCCGGCTTCCGACCGGCGATGTCCATCGGCAGGGTGATGTTCTCCAGCGCGGTGAGCGTCGGCAGCAGGTTGAACGCCTGGAAGATGAAGCCGATCTTGTCCCGGCGCAACTTGGTGAGCTGCTTGTCCTTCAGGGAGCCCAGCTCGGTGTCGCCGATGCGCACCGAGCCGGAGGAGAAGGTGTCCAGGCCGGCCACGCAGTGCATCAGCGTGGACTTGCCGGAGCCCGACGGGCCCATGATCGCGGTGAACTCCGCCTGCCGGAAGTCGACGGAGACCCGGTCCAGGGCGACCACCCGGGTCTCACCCTGCCCGTAGATCTTCGACAGCTCGGTGGCGCGTGCGGCCACGGCCGTGGTCCGGCCGGCGGTGGGTGTGGTGGTCACGGGGCGGTGCTCCTGTCGGGACGACGTGTGTTCCTGGGGACTCGTCCATCGTCCCGGCGCCGGACCGCGGTGTAGTCAGCCGCTGTTCCGGTTCCGGAGGGCGACTCGGGTCGGACGGCGGGGCGCGGTGTCATACCTGGGGAGGACGGGCGTCCCTGAGGGCCGCGCCGTCGGACGCGCCTTCGAAACATGTCGAGAACAGGTGGAGCGACCTCGTTCAGGCGGTGAAATTCCGTCATTTCGCGTGCGGCCGCACCCGCGTCACGCCAGGCTATTGGCAAGTGCGGATGGCGTGTTCCGTGGGCTGATGCACCCTCAGACGTCAATAAAATAAGACAACATCGGTCCGCCCTTCCGCTGTTCGGGGGATGCGTCCCGATAGGCTCGGACCCTCGTTGCGGAGCCCATGGCCTGCCCGGATGGTGGAATGCAGACACGGCGAGCTTAAACCTCGCTGCCCCTTCGCGGGCGTGCCGGTTCAAGTCCGGCTCCGGGCACCTTTCCGCCCTCGATTCATCCTTCGGCGTGCCGCGCGACCGTTGACAGCGGCACCCGTGCGGCCGGAGACTCACGCCCGGAATCATGTGAAGAAAGCTTCACCAGGCGAACAGCCGCCGGACGGCCGGACCGTGTGGACCGAGGGAAGGACGACCGATGCGCACCACCGTCGGGATCATCGGAGCGGGGCCGGCCGGACTGCTGCTCGCACGGCTGCTGCACCGCGCGGGCATCGACTCGGTCGTCCTGGAGAGCCGCGACCGGGCGTACGTGGAGCAGCGCCAGCGGGCCGGGATCCTCGAGCAGGGCACGGCCGACGTGCTGCGCGCCGTCGGTGCCGGCGAGCGGATGGACCGGGAGGGGCTGCGGCACGACGGCATCGAGCTGCGCTTCGACGGCCGGCGCCACCGCGTCGACTTCCCCGGGCTGACCGGCGGCAGGTCCGTGACGGTCTACGCCCAGACGGAGGTCTGCAAGGACCTCGTGGCCCTCCAGGTGGAGGAGGGCGGCCCGCTGCTGTTCGAGGCGGAGGCGCTGGCGGTGGAGGGTGCCGAGGGCGACCGCCCGCGCGTCCCCTTCCGGCACCGGGGCGTCGAGCAGGTGCTGGAGTGCGACTACGTCGTCGGCTGCGACGGCTTCTGGGGCGTGGCCCGGGGCGCCTTCCCGGCGGAGCCGTCCCGGGTGTTCGAACGGTCGTACCCCTACGCGTGGCTGGGCATCCTCGCCGACGTGGCGCCGTCCCACGGCGAACTCGTCTACGCCCGCCACGACCGGGGCTTCGCCCTGCTCTCCATGCGGTCCCCGACCGTCTCCCGGCTCTACCTCCAGGTCCCCGAGGGCACCGACGCCGCGCGGTGGGGGGACGAGGAGATCTGGGACGAGCTGGAGCGGCGCCTCGAGACCGCCGACGGCTGGCGGCTGGAGCGCGGCCCCGTCACCCAGAAGTCGGTCACGCCCATGCGTTCCTTCGTGCACGAGCCGATGCGCCACGGCCGGCTGTTCCTCGCCGGGGACGCCGCCCACATCGTGCCGCCCACGGGCGCCAAGGGGCTGAATCTCGCCGTGGGCGACGTCGTCACCCTCGCCCGCGCGCTGGTCCACCGGCGGGACACCGGCTCCGAGGAACTCCTCGACGCCTACTCCGCCACCTGCCTGCGCCGGATCTGGCAGGCCGAGCGGTTCTCCTACGACATGACCACCCTGCTGCACCGGGCTCCCGGCGCCACCGCCTTCGACGCCCGCCTCCAGCGGGCCCGGCTGGAGCGGATCGCCTCCTCCCATGCGGCCGGAACCGATCTGGCCGAGGCGTACACGGGCTTCCCGCTCCAGTGAGCCGCACCGGTGAAGTGCTGCGGGTTCGTCACGACCCGTGGATCTCCGTGGCCGGGAATCACCGGTACGCGTAGCGTGTTGCGCAGCACGACGGGGGAAAGATCCTCCCCAGGTATTACGGACGATCCTTTGCCAATCCATTACTCTTGAGGCCAAGGCCGCGCAGGGTGGCCATGGAGGAGTGAAATGAGGAGCAGTAACCCGGTCTTCTCGCGACGGGGGTTCAGCCGCGACAACGGCTACGCCGGCTTCAACACCGCACCGCAGGCCGGGTACGCACAGGGCAACCCCTACGCGCAGAATCCCTACGCGCAGAACCCCTACGCCCAGCAGGGTGCCCCGGCCGGCGCGCCGCCGCAGGCCCCGGTCACCACCGACCGGATGACCATGGACGACGTCGTCGTCCGCTCCGCCCTCACGCTCGGCACGGTCGCCGTCGGCGCCGTCCTCGCCTGGGCGTTGCTGCCGGTCTCCACGACCAGCTACGGGCTGGCGGTCGGCTCCGCGATCGTCGCCTTCGTGCTGGCCATGATCCAGAGCTTCAAGCGCACGCCGTCGCCCGCGCTGATCCTCGGTTACGCCGCCTTCGAGGGCGTGTTCCTCGGCGTGATCAGCGAGATGTTCAACAGCCGGTGGAGCGGCGCGCCCTTCCAGGCCGTGCTCGGCACCATGGCGGTCTCCGGCGCGACCCTGCTGGTCTACAAGGCCGGCTGGATCCGGGTCACCGCGCGCTACGCCCGCATCGGACTCGCCATCGCGATGGCCTTCCTGGTGGTCATGGCGGTCAACCTGCTGCTGGTCGCCTTCGGTGTCGCCGAGGACGGCGGACTGCGCAGCTTCGGCCCGCTCGGTGCGCTCGTCGGCATCTTCGCGATCCTGCTCGGCGCGTTCTTCCTGACGCTCGACTTCAAGCAGATCGAGGACGGCATCGCCTACGGCGCCCCGCGCAACGAGTCCTGGCTCGCCGCGTTCGGCCTCACCCTCACCCTGGTGTGGATCTACGTGGAGATGCTGCGCCTGGTCGCGATCTTCAGCAGCAACGACTAGCGGTCACGCCGGTCCTGCGAAGGGCCCCGGGCGGCAACACGCCCGGGGCCCTTCGCCGTTGTCAGAGCAGCTTGCGCGCCGCCCTCCTCAGGTCGTACTCGTGCACGATGGCCTTCGCGTGGCCGTACGCCAGGTCGTACTCGTGCCGGAGCCAGCTGACCTTCTCCTCGAAGCGGAACAGTGACGGGCCTTCTTCGACGGTGCGCAGCCAGTCGGAGATCTCACGACCGGTGCAGTGGGGAATGCGGGCGAGCAGATTGCGGTGGGTCTCCTCGGAGAAGACTTGGGACATCGGCGCCTCCGAACGCAAAGGGGATGTAAGCCGGTCCTTCACGTCACCGTGCCTGAGCGTTCGCGTATTGGCAACAGTGCGGCGCGTTACGCTCGGCCCGTGCTTGATACGACCCCCTTGACCAAAGCAGTGGATCACTTCGCCGACCGGTTGCGGGCGGCGCCGCAGAGCCGGCTGCAACGCAGCGCCGCGGCCGAGGCACTGGCGCTGGCCCGGGAGTTCTCCCGCTGGGTGCAGCGGGTGGAGGAGCCGGGGACGGAGCCCCGCGAGATGCCGGACGCCGGGATGTTCGCGGTGGCCGACCAAATCCTGGTCGCCGCTCACGACTTGGCCCTGGTGCTGAAGAGCGACGACGAGGTCGCCGAGGCGGTCCGCCGGGTCGAGGAGGCCCGGCAGCGCGCGGGCGTGTGAGCCGGGGCGGGGCGGCGCCCCGGCCGGCTCAGAGGGAGGCGATGACCCGGTCGGCGAGGACGTAGACCGTGTCCTCGCCGCAGGCGAAGGTCAGCGTGTAGGCGCCGGAGATCCCCGAGCCGCCGAGCAGGTACGGCATCTCGCCCGCGTCCAGGGCTGCCGCGAGCCGTTCCGCCGTCTCCCGGTGACCCGGCGTCATGCACAGGGTGGTGCCGTCGCTGAACACGTACACGTCGAGGGTGCCGAGCGGGCCCGGGCGGACGTCGGACAGTTCGACGCGTCCGTCGGCCAGCTGCTCCAGCGTGGTCACCGTGCGCTCGTGGTCGGTCACGGCGGGGGACTGCACCGGCACGAAGTCCGGGTGCGAGGGGTGGCGGCGGCGGGCGGCGGCCAGCTCGGGGGAGTCCCCGGCGAACTCGTCGGCGTCCGTGGCGGGCTCGGCCACCGGCTCCAGGCCCACGAAGTCGGTCTGCCGGGGCATGAACAGGTCGGTGTCCGGCAGCCCGAGCAGGGAGGGCGCGTCGGAGGCGTCACGGGCCTCCTGCGCCGCCCAGAAGGCGCGCGCCTCGGCCAGCTCCCGCTCGCGCTCCTCCGCCAGCGCCTCGGCCACGGCGGCGCGTATCTGGTCGGCGTCCGCGTGGCTGCGCGCGTTCGGCAGGAGCGCGCGCATGGTCGCCGCGTTGCTCTCGGCGTTCCCCGCGAGCTGCGCGTGCAGCTCCGAGACCTGGCGGCGCAGCTTCAGAACGGTGCGCAGGACGGCGACGCCCACGGCGCCCGTGGCGGCCGTGGTGAGCAGCAAGGCGATCGGCATGGCGCTCACTGACGTACTCCCGGTTCAAAGTCGACCCCCGACTTCCTACATCAGCTTGAAGGGCGGACTAACCAGCTGTCAGTGCGTAACGTCACGAAACGGACGGGACTTCGGTCGTCCTGATTCCGGTGGAACGGCGCTGACCTGCGCGGATATCTCCGGAGAGGGAGATAGGTCACATCCTGGGGGAGATTGGATCACGGAAAGGCCCGGAACCCTGGTGTCCCATGGGTTCCGGGCCTCCGGCTGACGTAAGGTGTCCGGTCGGCTACGGACGGTGTGTCAGCTCAGGCGCTCGATGACCATCGCCATGCCCTGGCCGCCGCCGACGCACATGGTCTCCAGGCCGAACTGCTTGTCGTGCCACTGGAGCGAGTTGATGAGCGTGCCGGTGATCCGCGCGCCCGTCATGCCGAAGGGGTGGCCGACGGCGATGGCGCCGCCGTTGACGTTCAGCTTGTCGAGGTCGATGCCGAGGTCCCGGTAGGAGGGGATCACCTGGGCGGCGAACGCCTCGTTGATCTCGACCAGGTCGATGTCGCCGATGGTCAGGCCGGCCCGGCGCAGGGCCTGCTGGGACGCCTCGACCGGGCCGAGGCCCATGATCTCGGGGGACAGGCCCGAGACGCCGGTGGACACGATGCGGGCGAGCGGGGTCAGGCCGAGCTCGCGGGCCTTGGTGTCGGACATGATGACGAGCGCGGCGGCGCCGTCGTTGAGCGGGCAGCAGTTGGCGGCGGTGACCATGCCGTCGGGGCGGAAGACCGGCTTCAGGCCCTGGACACCCTCCAGGGTGACGCCGGCGCGCGGGCCGTCGTCCTTGGCGACGACCGTGCCGTCGGGGGTGGTGACCGGGGTGATCTCCCGCTCCCAGAAGCCGTTCTTGATGGCTTCCTCGGCGAGGTTCTGCGAGCGGACGCCGAACTCGTCCATGTCCTGGCGGGTGACGCCCTTGGAGCGGGCCAGGTTCTCGGCGGTCTGGCCCATCGCGATGTAGGCGTCGGGGACGAGGCCGTCCTCGCGCGGGTCGTGCCAGGTGGTGCCCTCCTGCTCCGCGACGGCCGCGGTGCGGGCCTCGGCCTCGGCGAAGAAGGGGTTGTGCGTGTCGGGCAGGCTGTCGGAGTTGCCCTTGACGAACCGGGAGACCATCTCGACACCGGCCGAGATGAAGACGTCGCCCTCGCCGGCCTTGATGGCGTGCAGGGCCATGCGGCTGGTCTGCAGGGACGAGGAGCAGTACCGGGTGACGGTGCAGCCCGGGAGGTGGTCCATCCCCATCTGCACGGCGACGATACGGCCGAGGTTGTTGCCCTGCTCGCCGCCGGGCAGGCCGCAGCCGAGCATCAGGTCGTCGATGTCCCGCGGGTCGAGCTCCGGGACCTTGGCGAGCGCCGCCTGGATGATCGTGGCGGTGAGGTCGTCCGGGCGCAGGTCCTTCAGGGAGCCCTTGAAAGCGCGGCCGATGGGGGAGCGGGCGGTCGAGACGATGACGGCTTCGGGCATCACGGCTCCAGTGGACGGAATTGGGCAGGGCCGTCTGGGAAGTTACCCGGCCGTACCTGACAGGTCATCGGTGTCGCGGTGTGACACTGACCTCACATTACTAAGCGCTTGCTTGCCCACCGCTCGCGCGATGCCGCAGCGAGAGCCGGCCCGGACCTCTCACCTCCTGTATGCCCACCAGCCCGCACACCACCCACCTCGCGGAGTCTGCTCCGAGGACGGGGCCGACGGTTCTGGCCCGGGAAAGCCGGAGGTGGCGCCCCGCCGACGGACGCCCCGCCGGCAGGCCCCGCCACCACCGCCGCGACGGGCCCACGATCGCCCGGGACGGCGTCAGACCGGCGGTCCCGGGTTCGCCGTGGGGCGCCGGGCGGCACGGGTCGTCCCGTGCGGTGCGCCGGGCAGGTCACGCTCACGGGCGGCCACCGATAACGGGGCCAGCGCCCGGCCGGCCGGTCAGGCTGTGGGGCGGGCCGGTTCGGCCTCGTGGACGCGGCGGCGGCGGCGCCGCTTGAGGAGGGCCCAGGGACCACGGGGGCCCGTCGGCATGGCGGCCGTCACCTCGGTGCCTGCCTCGGACGCGGCCTCGGCGGCCGCGCGGGCCACCGGGAGGAAGCCCTCGCGGCGGGACACGTCCGGCCGCTCCTCCTCCGGCCACAGGCCGAGCGCCGCGCACACCGTCGGCAGCACGGCCATCGCGGCCGTCGCGTACCCCTCCGCCGAAGGGTGGTAGTTGTCCGGCCCGAACAGCTCCCGCGGATTCGCCTCGAACTCCGGACCCAGCAGGTCGCCCAGCGACACCGTGCGCCCGCCCTGCTCGACCACCCCGATCGTCTGCGCCGCCGCCAGCTGCCGCGACGCCCGCCGGGCCAGCCAGCGCAGCGGCTGCTGCACCGGCTCGATGGTCCCGAGGTCGGGACACGTGCCGACCACCACTTCCGCGCCTGCGGTGCGCAGCCGCCGTACCGCCGCCGACAGGTGCCGTACCGACCGCGTCGGCGGCATCCGGTGGGTCACGTCGTTCGCGCCGATCATGATCACGCAGACGTCCGGGACCGGCGCGGGCGAGGACAGCACCAGCGCCACCTGCCGGTCCAGGTCGTCGGACTGGGCCCCGGGCTGGGCGACGTTGCGCAGCTCGACCGGCCGTTCCGCGACCGCGGCGAGCCCCGACGCAAGCAGCGCCCCCGGTGTCTGGCCCGACCGGTGCACGCCCTGCCCCGCGGCCGTGGAGTCGCCGAGAATGGTCAGCCGGAGCCCCTGCTCACCGGGCACGTCGTACGCGTGCCCGTACACACCGTCGGCCATCGGCACCCGCCCGCTGCTGCCGTTGCCGACGCGGCGCCGGGCCATCTGCACCTCGGCCAGCAGCAGACCGACGGCGGCCGCGCCGACCAGCCCCGCCCCGCCACCGCCGTACGCCGCCCCGGCCGCGATGCGCCGGGCCACCCTCGCCCTCGACATGCTCGTCATGCGTCGCCGCCACCTCCTCGTAGCCGTACATCCACTCCTTGCCCCGTACGGACCGTGCGCCAATCTCGACGGGGAGTGAACGCCCACCGGGTGTCACCCGAGGGCCTTAGGCTGGCGATACCAACTACGACCGCAGTTTTTGTGCAAGCAACCGGAGACAACGGTGCATTTTCACGACTCGATGATCAGCCTCGTCGGCAACACCCCGCTGGTGCGGCTCAACAACGTGACCCAGGGCATCCAGGCCACCGTCCTGGCCAAGGTCGAGTACTTCAACCCGGGCGGCTCCGTGAAGGACCGCATCGCCCTGCGCATGATCGAGGCCGCCGAGCAGAGCGGTGAGCTGAAGCCGGGCGGCACCATCGTCGAGCCGACCAGTGGGAACACCGGTGTGGGTCTTGCCATCGTGGCCCAGCAGAAGGGCTACAAGTGCATCTTCGTGTGCCCCGACAAGGTGAGCACCGACAAGATCAACGTGCTGCGCGCGTACGGCGCCGAGGTCGTCGTCTGCCCGACCGCCGTGGACCCCGAGCACCCGGACTCGTACTACAACGTCTCCGACCGGCTCGTGCGGGAGACCCCCGGCGCCTGGAAGCCGGACCAGTACTCCAACCCCAACAACCCGCTCTCGCACTATCACTCGACCGGCCCCGAGCTGTGGGAGCAGACCGAGGGGAAGATCACCCACTTCGTCGCGGGCGTGGGCACCGGCGGCACCATCTCCGGCACCGGCAACTACCTCAAGGAGGCCAGCCAGGGGAAGGTCAAGGTCATCGGCGCCGACCCCGAGGGCTCGGTGTACTCCGGCGGGTCCGGGCGGCCGTACCTGGTCGAGGGCGTCGGTGAGGACTTCTGGCCGACCGCCTACGACCGCACCGTCGCGGACGAGATCGTCGCCGTCTCCGACAAGGACTCCTTCCAGATGACCCGCCGGCTGGCCAAGGAGGAGGGCCTGCTGGTGGGCGGCTCCTGCGGCATGGCCGTCGTGGCCGCGCTGGAGGTCGCCGAGCGGCTCGGCCCGGACGACGTCGTGGTCGTCCTGCTGCCGGACAGCGGCCGCGGCTACCTCAGCAAGATCTTCAACGACGAGTGGATGGCCGACTACGGCTTCCTGGAGGACGAGGGCCCGAGCGCCCGCGTCGCCGACGTCCTGAACGACAAGGTGGCCGGCGCCATCCCCTCCCTGGTGCACATGCACCCCGAGGAGACCGTCGGCCAGGCCATCGAGGTGCTGCGCGAGTACGGCGTCTCGCAGATGCCCGTCGTCAAGCCGGGCGCCGGCCACCCCGACGTGATGGCCGCCGAGGTCGTCGGCTCCGTCGTCGAGCGGGAGCTGCTGGACGCCCTGTTCAGCAAGCGCGCGTCCCTGGAGGACCCGCTGGAGAAGCACATGTCCGCCCCGCTGCCCCAGGTCGGCTCCGGCGAGCCGGTCGGCGACCTGATGTCGGTGCTCGGCACGGCCGACGCGGCCATCGTCCTGGTCGAGGGCAAGCCGACCGGCGTGGTCAGCCGGCAGGACCTGCTGGCCTTCCTGGCCAAGGGCGGCACCAAGTAGCGAACGCGCGGTGAACTGCCCGTGACCACGGCGAACTTGCGGTGACCTCGGCCGATCGGGCCGTATCGGAAACGGTACGAGGGCGTCACGTGCGCGCAGCACCCGCTTAACACGGGTCCGGCAGATTGGTGGGTGTCGGCAGGGCGACGGGGTACCTCCCAGGCTTCAGCAACGGGGGAGGCTCCCCGCCCGTGCCGGCGCCGAACGGCGCCAAGGACCTCCGGAGCGGCTCCCGGACCTCCATGGACGCCACGGACGCGCAAGCCCGGCCCTGACCCGGCACGCGTCCTTCGCGGGGACCGCCGTCGTCCCGCCCCCCGGAAACGGGGGTGCGGCGGTCCCCGCGTCCTTTCCCCCGGTGCGCCGGAGAATCTCCAAGTCCTTTCCCACCCGTCAGTGCACCGAGAAACCGCCGTCGACGAAGAGCGACTGGCCGGTGACGTACGCCGACGCGGCACTCGCGAGAAACACCGCCGCGCCCGCGAAGTCCTCCGCGAGCCCGTTGCGCCCCACCATCGTCCGCGCGGCCAGCGCCGCCACCCGCTCGGGATCGGACGACAGCCGGGCGTTCAGGGGTGTCATCACGAAGCCGGGCACGAGGGTGTTGCAGGTGACGCCGTACCGCGACCACGCCTCGGCCTGCGAGCGGGCCAGCGACTCCAGCGCCCCCTTCGAGACGCCGTAGGCGCCGCTCTGCACGAACGCCCGGTGGGCCTGCTGGGAGGTGATGTGGATGATCCGGCCGAACCCGCGCCCGGCCATGCCCGGCCCGAACCGCTGACCCAGCAGGAACGGCGCGTCGAGGTTCAGCGCCATGGTGGTGTCCCACACCTCCTCGCCCAGTTCGCCCATCGGCGGCCGGAGGTTGACCCCGGCGCAGTTGACGAGGATGTCGGGCTCCCCGAACACCGCGGCCGCCTCCTCGGCCGCCGCGCGCACCCCCGCACGGCCGGACAGATCCGCGGCCACCCAGCCGGCCCGGCACCCGTCGGCCGTCAACTCCGCCACAGTCTCCTTGAGTTGCGCCTCGGTCCGGGCCACGACCACCACGCTCGCCCCGGCACGCGCCAGCGCCCCGGCGACGGCCCGGCCGATGCCGGAACTCCCTCCGGTGACCACGGCGACACGGCCGTCCAGCGCGAACAGGTCGGAGAGATAGGCCTTGGATGTCATGCCCGGAGCGTAGACGGCACGGGCCGTCCCGCCGTCCGGCGCCCGGCCGTGACCGTAGGCTGCGCGGCATGAGCATCATCGGAGTCGGGATCGACGTCGCCGAGATCGACCGGTTCCGGGCGTCGTTGGAGCGCACGCCCGGCCTGGCCGACCGGCTGTTCGTGGCACGGGAGCTGCTGCTCCCCAGCGGGGAGCGGCGCGGCATCGCCTCGCTCGCGGCCCGGTTCGCCGCCAAGGAGGCGCTGGCCAAGGCCCTCGGGGCGCCGGCGGGGCTGCACTGGACCGACGCCGAGGTGTACGTCGAGGACAGCGGGCAGCCGCGGCTGCGGGTGAAGGGGACCGTCGCCGCGCGCGCCGCGGAGCTGGGCGTGCGGGCCTGGCACGTCTCCCTGAGCCATGACGCGGGCGTGGCCTCGGCCGTGGTGGTCGCCGAGGGGTGAGCCCGGGTGTGGGGTGTGGGGGGTGCGGGGCAGACTCGGTGCCATGCGTACTGCGTACAGCGTGGAGACGGTGAGGGCGGCCGAACGGGCCCTGATGGCGCGGCTGCCGGAAGGCGCGCTGATGCAGCGGGCCGCTGCCGGACTGGCCGCCGCCTGCGCGGATCTGCTCGGCCGGGTGTACGGCAGCCGGGTGGTGCTGCTCGTCGGCAGCGGTGACAACGGCGGGGACGCCCTGTACGCCGGGGCACGGCTGGCCCGGCGCGGGGCCGGCGTGACGGCCGTGCTGCTCGCGCCCGGCCGGGCGCACGCCAGCGGGCTCGACGCGCTGCGGCGGGCGGGTGGCCGGGTCACCGGGGCCGACGACGCCGAGGGGCCGATCGCGCGGGCCGACCTCGTGATGGACGGGATCGTCGGGATCGGCGGCAAGGGCGGGCTGCGCCCCGACGCCGAACGGCTCGCGGGCCTGGCGGACCGGTCCCGGGCCGCCGTGGTGGCGGTGGACCTGCCCAGTGGTGTCGAGGCGGACACCGGGGAGGTGCGGGGGGCCGCGGTCCGGGCGGACCTCACGGTCACGTTCGGCACGTACAAACCGGGCCTGCTGGTCGATCCGGCGCGCGAGTACGCCGGGATCGTCCGACTCGTCGACATCGGGCTGGAGTTGCCCGGCGAGGCCGAGCTGGAGGCCCTGCAGCACGCCGACGTGGCGCAGCTGCTGCCGTCGCCCGCGGCGGAGAGCGACAAGTACCGGCGGGGTGTCGTGGGCATCGCCGCCGGGTCCGCGCGGTACCCGGGGGCCGCGGTGCTCGCCGTCTCCGGTGCGCTGCGGGGCGGCGCGGGAGCCGTGCGGTATGTCGGGCCCGCCGGGGACGCGGTCATCGCGCGCTTCCCCGAGACGCTCGTCTCCGACGCCGGCCCCGCGGGGGCCGGGCGGGTGCAGGCCTGGGTGGTCGGGCCGGGAGCGGGCGACGACGCGGCGACCGTCGCGGAGGTGCTGGCGGCCGACGTCCCGGTTCTGCTCGACGCGGACGGGCTGCGGCTGGCCGAGCGGGACGCGGTGCGCGGGCGTACGGCGCCGACGCTGATGACGCCGCACGCCGGGGAGGCCGCCGCGCTGCTGGGGGTGCGGCGGGAGGAGGTCGAGGGCGCCCGGCTGGCCGCGGCACGGGAGTTGGCGGCGGCGTACCGGGCGACCGTGCTGCTCAAGGGTTCGACGACGCTGGTGGCCGACGACGGGGGCGGTGCCGTCCGGGTCAACGCGACGGGGACGCCCTGGCTGGCCACGGCGGGGAGCGGCGACGTGCTGTCGGGGCTCGCCGGGTCGCTGCTGGCGGCGGGACTCGCCGCGCGGGACGCCGGGAGCGCGGCCGCCCATCTGCACGGACTCGCCGGGAGGTTCGCGGCGGACGGGGCGCCCGCCGGGGCGCACGACGTCGCCGCGCTGATCCCGGAGGCGTGGCGCGACGTGTACCACTGAGGGCACGGGACCGGCGGCCCGCCCGGCGTGCGGGGACGGGCGGAGCGCGCCCGGCTGTGGCCCACGGCCGACCGCCGCCGACCGCGCGACCGGCGGACGCGTCACACGCCGGGCTGCCGCGGCGCCGCTCGCCCCCGCGACGACCGGGCCGGTGGCGACGGTCTCGGCGGACAGCCCCGCGCCCCGCGCCGGTATGCGGCCCGCTGCGCGATGTACGGCGTCGGTCCCGCTCACCCCGCGCCCCGCGCCGGCATGCGGCACCCGGTGTCGGTCCCGGCCCCGCGGGCCTTGCGCCGGTACGCGGCCCGCCGCGCGGTACGGGGCGTCAGTCCCGCTCACCCCGCGCCTCCCACCGGTACACAGCACGTCGTACCCGGTGTCGGTCCCGGCGGATCGACACGCCCGGCCGGGCGCCGCCGTCGAGGTGATGTGCGGCGAGCGGAGTGCGCGTCCCGCCGCGGGCCGCCCCGCACCCCGCCGGAGAGCACCCGTGCTCGCGAAGGGCGGCCCCCTGCTCCGTGCGCGGGCGGAAGCCGGGTAGCTGACACGGCACCGGGGGCCCGCACGGCCCTCTGAGAGACTGGGGGCGCCATGAGTGAGACTGCAGCTGTGCCTACCGCCCCCCTGCGCGCCCGCGCCGAGATCGATCTGGGCGCCCTGCGCGCCAACGTGCGGGCGCTGCGCGCCCGTACACGGGGCGCGGCCCTGATGGCCGTCGTGAAGTCCGACGGATACGGCCACGGCGCGGTGCCGTGCGCCCGCGCCGCCGTCGCCGCGGGGGCGGACTGGCTCGGCACCGCCACGCCCGAGGAGGCGCTCGCGCTGCGCGCGGCCGGCCTGCCGGGCCGCATGCTGTGCTGGCTGTGGGTGCCGGGCGGCCCCTGGCGACAGGCGATCGAGGCCGACATCGACGTCTCCGTGAGCGGGCTGTGGGCCCTGCGGGAGGCCGTCGAGGCGGCCCGGCAGGCCGGCCGGACCGCACGCGTGCAGCTCAAGGCGGACACCGGACTCGGACGCAACGGCTGCCAGCCGGCCGACTGGCCCGAACTCGTCGCCGAGGCCCGGCGCGCCGAGGCCGACCACCTGGTCCGCGTCACCGGTCTGTGGTCCCACTTCGCCTGCGCCGACGAGCCGGGGCACCCCTCCGTCGCCGACCAGCTCGACCGCTTCCGGGAGATGCTCGCGCACGCCGAGGAGCAGGGCCTGCGCCCCGAGGTGCGGCACATCGCCAACTCGCCCGCCACGCTCACCGTGCCCGAGTCCCACTTCGACCTCGTCCGCACGGGTATCGCGATGTACGGCATCTCACCCAGCCCGGAGCTGGGCACCCCGGCCGACTTCGGGCTGCGCCCGGTGATGACGCTCAGCGCCTCGCTGGCCCTGGTCAAGCACGTCCCGGGCGAACACGGCGTCAGCTACGGCCACCACTACGTCACTCCCGGCCCGACCACCCTCGGCCTGGTGCCGGTCGGCTACGCGGACGGCATCCCGCGGCACGCCTCGGGCACCGGGCCGGTGCTGGTCGACGGCAAGTGGCGGACGGTCGCCGGGCGGGTCGCCATGGACCAATTCGTGGTGGACCTCGGCGGCGACGAGCCCGCGGTGGGCAGCGAGGCCGTGCTGTTCGGTCCCGGCGACCGCGGTGAACCCACCGCCGAGGACTGGGCGCAGGCGTGCGGCACGATCGCGTACGAAATCGTCACACGCATCGGAACGCGGGTTCCGCGCGTCTATGTGAACGGGGAAGAACTCGGGTAACCCGTCCGGGAGCGACGGGTCCTCCGGGTGACCCCGGTATTCGGGCACCACAGGGGCCTCACCCGTTTCACCCACGGGCGAACTGCAGTACGGCGAAGAGGAGCGGTACGTGAGCGAGAGCAGTGCGGAGGCATTGGCGGACGTCGTCGCCTCGGCGGCCGTCGCCTCCGCCGCGGGGGCGACGGCCGGGAGCTGGCGCAGGGCGACCGGCATCGCCGGCGCCGCGATAGGCGTGCTCGCCGCGGGTGCGGCGGCCGGTGTCGCCATCGAGCGGATGACGGTCGGCCGCGGCATGCGGCGCAAGGCCCGGCTGGCGCTGGACTCGGCCGGCCCCTACGGCACCCTGCGCGGCACCCCGGGCAAGGCGTACGCCGACGACGGCACCGAGCTGTACTACGAGGTCGACGAGACCGAGCCCGACCCCGGGCCGACCCCCTCCCCGCGCCGCCGCCGGCTCTTCGGACGCAAGGCGCCCGCCCCCGTCACCGTCGTCTTCTGCCACGGCTACTGCCTCAGCCAGGACTCCTGGCACTTCCAGCGGGCCGCCCTGCGCGGGGTCGTCCGCACCGTGCACTGGGACCAGCGCAGCCACGGGCGCTCGGGGCGGGGCGCGGCCCAGACCCGCGAGGGGGTGCCGGTCACCATCGACCAGCTCGGCCGCGATCTGAAGGCCGTCCTCGACGCCGCCGTACCGGACGGCCCGGTCGTGCTCGTCGGCCACTCGATGGGCGGGATGACCGTGATGGCGCTTGCCGCCCAGTTCCCGGAGCTGATCCGGGACCGGGTCGTCGCGACCGCCCTCGTGGGTACCTCGTCCGGGCGGCTCGGCGAGGTCAACTTCGGCCTGCCGCTGGCCGGCGTCAACGCGGTGCGCCGCATCCTCCCCGGAGTGCTGAAGGCGCTCGGGCAGCAGGCGGAACTGGTGGAGAAGGGGCGCCGGGCCACCGCCGACCTGTTCGCCGGGATCATCAAGCGGTACTCGTTCGCGGGGCGGGACGTCGACCCGGCCGTCGAGCGGTTCGCCGAACGGATGATCGAGTCCACGCCGATCGACGTGGTCGCCGAGTTCTACCCGGCCTTCAACGACCACGACAAGACCGAGGCCCTCGCCTGCTTCCGGAGCATGCCCGTGCTCGTGCTGGCCGGTGTGCAGGACCTGGTCACACCGAGCGAGCACAGCGAGGCCATCGCCGACCTGCTCCCCGACGCGGAGCTGGTGCTCGTGCCGGACGCCGGGCACCTGGTGATGCTGGAACACCCCGAAGTGGTCATAGACCGCCTCGCCGATCTGCTCGCCCGTGCCGGTGCCGTGCCGCTTCCGGCTACCGTAAGTGGCTGTGACTCCGCCTCCTCCTAGAGGGAGCGGCCACCGGCCGTACGGCCGCGGTCCGGCCCGGACCGGTCCCGCGTGGGACCTCATCCGTGTACTACTGCAAGTGAGTGACGATGGAAGCTACTGCCGCACCGCACGACACCGCTGAGACCCGGCTGACCATCACCTCTCCCGAGCAGATGCGGGAGCTGGGCCGCCGCCTCGCCAAGCTGCTGCGCGCGGGCGACCTCGTGATGCTCAGCGGGGAGCTCGGCGCGGGCAAGACCACGCTGACCCGGGGCCTCGGCGAGGGGCTCGGTGTGCGCGGCGCGGTCACCTCGCCCACCTTCGTCATCGCGCGCGTGCACCCCTCCCTCGGCGACGGGCCGCCCCTGGTCCACGTGGACGCCTACCGGCTCGGCGGCGGCCTGGACGAGATGGAGGACCTGGACCTCGACGTCTCGCTGACCGACTCGGTGATCGTCGTGGAGTGGGGCGAGGGCAAGGTCGAGGAGCTGACGGAGGACCGGCTGCAGGTCGTCATCCACCGGGCCGTCGGCGACACCACGGACGAGGTGCGGCACGTGACGCTGACGGGGCTCGGCCGGCGGTGGGCCGACAGCGGCCTGGAGACTCTCGCGGCCTGAACCGCACGACGGCTTTCCGACATGCCGTCGGCAACATATTGCGCAGGACGTCCCGGGCGTGGTCACATGGTGGCCAGCCCGTAGTTAGGTGTGCCTAACTATGCCCGCCCCGGCAGCTCAGGAGGCGTCCATGACCGCTCACCGCCCCGCGGAGCAGTCCCGCCCGGCCGTGCCCGCCGGGATGGCCATGCGCGATCTGCTGGCTTCGTGCGCGGCCGCGACCGCGGTCTCCACACCGCCACGGGCCCCGGAGGCGGCGCGGACGGAACCCGGTGCCGCACCGGAGCGGCGCGAGGCCGCCTAGGGGCCGCCGACCGGAACCGGCGACCGGGTCTAGCGGATCACGACCACCTTCACGCCGATCGTGGCGAAGTTCCACATCGCGTTCCCGTCGGCCCGGTCCTCCCGGATGCCGCCGGTCTTCACGGACGGGTCCACCGCCGTCTGCGCGCCGTCGCCGACGGCCGCGCTGAACCCGATCGCCACGCCGTCCACGCTGGAGAACCGCACGATGTGCTCGACCGGCGTGCCGTCGGTGCCGGTGGCCGCGTTCGAGCGGGACGACACCCAGTACGTGCCCACCGCGGGGTCCATGCTGCCGGGCCGCACCCGGAAGGTGCGCGCCACGTGCTCGTGCTCCTCGACCAGCCAGACGCGGTCGTCGTCCACCGAGTACACGACCCGTTCACCCTTGCCCGACGCGCTCGGCAGGGCGGTCGGGTTACGGCGGTCCCGGGGCGCCTTGGCGGCCGGCGACGCGGCGGAGGCGCTCGCTCCGGGCCTGCCGGCCAGACCCGCCGGGACGGTCGCCTGGGCGCGGTAGGCGAGGAAACCGACCGCTCCGAGCGCCGCCGCGGTCAGGCCGGCCACGATTCCCGAGCTGGTCCCGGCCACGTGCGCCCACCTCCGTCTCGTGCGATATGTCGTACTTCGTACAGACCGTAGCAGTCGGTGACCGTACGACCGGGACGGCGATGCCCGAGCCGCGGGAGCCGTAGGCTGTTCGCGTGCTCTTGCTCGCTCTGGATACCGCCACACCCGCCGTCACCGTCGCGCTGCACGACGGCACGGACGTCATCGCCTCGTCGAGCCAGGTGGACGCGCGCCGGCACGGAGAGCTGCTGCTGCCGGCCGTCGACCGCGTGCTCGCCGAAGCCGGGCTGAAGCTGGAGGCGGTCACCGCGATCGTCGTCGGCACCGGCCCAGGCCCCTACACCGGCCTGCGGGTCGGCCTGATGACCGCCGACACCTTCGGCCTCGCGCTCGGCGTCCCGGTGCACGGCCTGTGCACGCTGGACGCGCTGGCCCACGCCGCCGACATCGAGAAGGGCCCCTTCGTCGTGGCGACCGACGCCCGGCGCAAGGAGGTCTACTGGGCGAAGTACGCCGACTCCCGCACCCGGCTCACCGACCCCGCCGTCGACCGGCCGGCCGACATCGCCGAGCAGGTCGCGGGGCTCCCGGCGGTCGGTGCGGGCGCCCTGCTCTACCCGGACACGTTCCCGAGCGCCCACGAGCCCGAGCACGTGTCCGCCGCGGCCCTCGCCTCGCTCGCCGCCCGGCGGATGGCCGCGGGCGAGGAACTCCCGGCGCCCCGGCCGCTGTACCTGCGCCGGCCGGACGCCCAGGTCCCCAAGAACTACAAGGTGGTCACCCCCAAGTGACGGCACCGGCAAACCCCGTACTGCGCGAGATGCGCTGGTGGGACATCGACCCGGTCCTGGAGCTGGAGAAGGACCTGTTCCCCGAGGACGCCTGGTCCCGGGGCATGTTCTGGTCCGAACTGGCCCACTCCCGGGGCTCCGAGGCCACCCGGCGCTATCTCGTGGCCGAGACCGGCGGCCGCATCGTCGGCTACGCGGGTCTCGTCGCCTCCGGTGAGCAGGCCGACGTCCAGACCATCGCCGTGGCCCGCGACGAGCAGGGCACCGGCCTCGGCCGGCGGCTGCTCGACGAGCTGCTGCGCGCGGCGACCGCGTTCGAGTGCCACGAGGTGCTGCTCGAATGCCGGGTCGACAACGTCCGTGCCCAGAAGCTCTACGAGCGCTTCGGTTTCGAGCCGATCGGCGTGCGGCGCGGCTACTACCAGCCGGGCAACGTGGACGCCCTGGTCATGCGCCTGACCACCGCCTCCGCCGGCGGCCCCGCCGCGGACGCTCCCCCCGTACAAGGAACCGAGAGCAATGACTGACGAACCCCTCGTCCTCGGCATCGAGACCTCCTGCGACGAGACCGGCGTCGGCATCGTCCGCGGCACCACCCTGCTGGCGGACGCCATCGCCTCCAGCGTCGACGAGCACGCCCGTTTCGGCGGTGTCGTACCGGAAGTGGCCTCCCGCGCGCACCTGGAGGCGATGGTCCCCACCATCCACCGCGCCCTGAAGGAGGCCGGGGTCTCCGCCAAGGACCTGGACGGCATCGCGGTGACCGCGGGCCCAGGCCTCGCGGGCGCCCTGCTGGTCGGCGTCTCCGCGGCGAAGGCGTACGCCTACGCCCTGGGCAAGCCCCTCTACGGCGTCAACCACCTCGCCTCCCACATCTGCGTCGACCAGCTGGAGCACGGCCCGCTGCCCGAGCCGACGATGGCCCTGCTGGTCTCCGGCGGCCACTCCTCGCTGCTGCTGTCCGAGGACATCACCTCCGACGTCCGCCCGATGGGCGCGACCATCGACGACGCGGCCGGCGAGGCGTTCGACAAGATCGCCCGCGTGCTGAACCTGGGCTTTCCCGGCGGCCCGGTCATCGACCGGTACGCCAAGGAGGGCGACCCGGCGGCGATCGCCTTCCCGCGCGGTCTCACCGGTCCCCGCGACCCGGCGTACGACTTCTCCTTCTCCGGTCTGAAGACCGCCGTGGCCCGCTGGATCGAGGCGAAGCGCGCGGCCGGCGAGGAGGTCCCGGTGCGGGACGTGGCCGCCTCCTTCCAGGAGGCCGTCGTCGACGTCCTGACCCGCAAGGCCGTCCGCGCCTGCAAGGACGAGGGCGTCGACCACCTGATGATCGGCGGCGGTGTCGCCGCCAACTCCCGGCTGCGCGCCCTCGCCCAGGAGCGCTGCGAGGCGGCCGGCATCCGGCTGCGTGTCCCGCGCCCCAAGCTGTGCACGGACAACGGCGCGATGGTGGCCGCGCTGGGCGCCGAGATGGTCGCCCGCAACCGGGCCGCCTCCAGCTGGGACCTGTCGGCCGACTCCTCCCTGCCGGTCACCGACCCGCACGTGCCCGGACACGACCACGACCATGTGCACGAGGTCAGCAAGGAGAACCTCTACTCGTGACCGTCGCGCTGATGTGGGAGGCCCGGGCCGCCGAGGGCCGCGGCGAGGAGCTGCTGGCCTGGGTGCGGGGGCAGGTCCTGGACCGGCCCCCGCTGCGCCGGGAGACCTTCCGGGCGCCGGGGGACCGGGTGCTGGTCATCACGTGGTGGGACGCGCCCTACGACGCCTCGCTGCCCGAACTTCCCGAGCCCAAAGGGGAGTTGACGACCCGTGCGGTGCACCGTTGGCGATTCGAACCGGTGGCCGAGAGCTGAGGTTGAGCGAACCCCGCCGACTGCGCTATGATCATCACACAGCGAACGGCCGGAACAACGGCCCGGACGCAGTGCGTTGGTGGTCCAAGGAAAGACGTCCCGCTTCCTGCGGGGAGATGCAGGTGCAAGGCCTGCCCGGCGCTCCACACACACCCCGTTCCCGGTTCTCCGGGAGCGGGGTGTTCGCGTTCCGGGGGTCCGCGGCTCAGTCCGCCGTGTCGAGGACCTCGCACCGCAGCCGCCGGTCCGCCCCCAGCACCCGCACGGGCCCCGACAGCCGGAGCCGGACCGTGTGCCGGGTCTCCGCGCTCGACGGGCCCAGCCGCAGCTCCAGTTCGCCCGGCTCCACCACCCGTGTCCCCGTGCGGTCCGTGAAGGACGACAGGTCCGCGTGGAAGCGGAAGGTCAGCCGGCGCGCCTCGCCGGGGGCCAGCTCCAGCCGCCGGTAGCCGATCAGACGGACGTCCGGGCGGGTCACCGAGGCCACCGGATCGTGCAGGTAGAGCTGGACGACCTCCGCGCCCGCCCGGTCGCCGGTGTTGCGGACCGTCAGCGAGAGGTCGTGACCGCCGTCCGTGCCGATCTCCGCGACCTCGTCGTCCGCGTGGCCCTCCCAGGCGAACGTCGTGTACGACAGTCCGTGGCCGAACGGGTGCAGCGGGGTCGGGTCCAGGCTGCTGACCTCGCCGGCCAGCCCGAGCGGAGGCTGGAGATAGGTCCAGGGCTGGCCGCCGGGCCCGTACGGCACGCTCACCGGCAGCCGGCCGGAGGGATTCACCCGGCCGGACAGCACCCCCGCCACCGCCGGGCCGCCCTCCTCGCCGGGGAAGAAGGCCTGCACGACCGCGCCGAGCCGGCCGTGCCAGCGGCCCAGCGCGTAGGGGCGGCCGGTGAGCAGCACGAGGACGACCGGGACGCCCGTCGCGGCCAGCGCGTCCAGCAGCTCCGCCTGGACGCCGGGGAGCCGCAGGTCGGCCACGTCGCAGCCCTCACCGGACGTGCCCCGGCCGAACAGTCCCGCGCGGTCGCCGAGCACCGCGACGCACACGTCCGCCGCGGCCGCCCGGGCCACGGCCTCCTCGAAGCCGCCCGTGTCCGCATCGGAGACGCCGCACCCTTCGGCGAACGTGACCTCGGCGTTCGGGAGTTCCGCGCGCAGCGCGTCCAGCAGCGGCAGGACCTCGATGCCGAGCGGAACCCCGGGGTGATGGGGCAGGACGTGGGAGGGGAAGGAGTAGCAGCCGAGCATGGCGAGCGCGTCCGCCGCACGCGGGCCCACGACCGCGATCCGGCCGCCGGGGGCGAGCGGGAGCAGGCCGCGGGGATTGTCCAGCAGGACCACCGACTCCTCCGCGAGGCGCCGGGCGACCGCCCGGTTCCCGGCGGAGTCCAGCTCCGGCGGGCCGTCCGGCTCCGGGCTCCAGTCCTCGTCCAGCAGGCCGAGTTCGCACTTCTGGCGGAGCACGCGGCGGGCCGCGCGGTCCACCAGGGACTCGGGGACGCGGCCCTTCCGCACGGCCTCCGCGAGCGGGTCGCCGAAGCAGTCGAGGGTGGGCAGCTCCACGTCGACACCCGCGGCCAGGGCCAGCCGGGCGGCCTCCGCCCCGCCCGCCGCGACCCGGTGCAGGGTGCGGAGGAAGCCGATGCCGAAGTAGTCGGAGACGACCGTGCCGGTGAAGCCCCACTCCTCGCGCAGCACCTCGGTGAGCAGGCGCGGGTCGGCGGAGGCGGGCACCCCGTCGGTCTCCGTGTAGGCGGCCATCACCGAGCGGGCCCCGCCCTCGCGCAGCGCCATCTCGAACGGCGGCAGCGTGACGTCCGCGAACTCCCGTACACCCGCCCGCACCGGAGCGAGGTTGCGGGCGCCGGCCGAGGAGGCGTACCCGGCGAAGTGCTTGAGGGTCGCCACGACCCCGGCCGACTCCAGGCCCCGCACATAGGCGGTGCCGAGGGTGCCCACCAGGTACGGGTCCTCGCCGATCGTCTCCTCCACCCGGCCCCAGCGGGGATCGCGGACCACGTCGAGGACGGGCGCGAGGCCCTGGTGGACACCGGCCGAGCGCAGGTCGTGCCCGATCCGGCGGCCCATCTCCGCGACCAGCTCCGGGTCGAACGAGGCGCCCCAGGCGAGCGGCACGGGGTAGGCCGTCGCGCGCCAGGCGGTGAAGCCGGCCAGGCACTCCTCGTGGGCGACCGCCGGGATGCCGAAGCGGTTCGCGGCGGCGATGCGCCGCTGGGCCCGGGCCAGGGCCCGTGCGGCGAGGGCCGGTTCGACCGGTGCGGTGCCGAACGAGCGGGTCAGCTGGCCGAGTCCGGAGGCGATCAGCGCGTCCCAGTCGTACGCGGCGGTCATCTCCCGCTGGTGCGGGGCGACTCCGTCGCCGTCCGTGGCGGCCCCCACCCACACGCCGTACAGCTGGGCGGTCTTCTCCCGGAGGGTCATCCTCGGGAGCAGGTCGTCGACGCGGGCGGCGGCGGGCAGCGCGGGGTCGCGCCAAGGAGCGGTGGTCAAGGGAACTCCCGTCGGACGGTCGGGATCGTGCCGGCGGCCGGGTCGGGCCCCCTGCGATCGAATGTTTCGAATAACATCTCGAATGTTCCGGGAACCTATGGGGCGCGCACGCCTTCGTCAAGAGGCCCAGCGGCGATACGATCGCGGCCATGAAGCCCTCGAAGTCCGCAGAAACGCAGACGGCGACCCTGGCCGAGATCGCCCGCGCGGCCGGGGTGTCCGCTCCGACTGTTTCGAAGGTGCTCAACGGGCGTGCGGACGTCGCCGCCGCGACCCGTACCCGGGTCGAGGAACTGCTGCGCACCCACGGCTACCGGCGCCGCCGCGCCGAGGCCTCCCGCTCCCCGCTGATCGACCTGGTCTTCCACGAACTGGAGAGCGCCTGGGCGATGGAGGTCATCCGGGGCGTGGAGAACGTGGCCCGGGACGCCGGGCTGAGCGTGGTGCTGTCGGAGTCCGCAGGACGGCTCACCCCCGGCCGGACCTGGGCCGACCAGGTCGCCGCCCGCCGTCCGCACGGCGTGGTGCTCGTGCTGTCCGGACTCGACGAGTCCCAGCGGGCGCTGCTGACCAGCCGGTCCATCCCGTTCGTGGTGATGGACCCGGCCGGCGACCCGGGCCCGGACGTGCCCTCGATCGGCGCCACCAACTGGCAGGGCGGCCTCGCCGCCACCCGGCACCTGGTGGACCTCGGCCACACCCGGATCGGGGCGATCAGCGGCCCCGGCCGGATGATGTGCAGCCGGGCCCGCGTGGACGGCTACCGGGCCGCCCTGGAGACGGCCGGGCTGCCCGCCGACCCCTCGCTCGTGCTGACCGGAGACTTCCACCACGACGCCGGCTACCGGCTGGGCCTGGAGCTGCTGCGCCGCGCCGACCGGCCGACCGCCGTCTTCGCGGGCAACGACCTCCAGGCGCTCGGCCTGTACGAGGCGGCCCGCGAGCTGGGGCTGCGCATCCCCGAGGACCTCAGCGTGGTCGGCTTCGACGATCTGCCGGTGTCCCGCTGGGTCGGGCCGCCGCTGACCACCGTCCGGCAGCCGCTGACCGAGATGGCCGAAGCGGCGGCCCGGCTGGTGCTGGAGCTCGGCCGGGAGCGGGAGGAGCGGGCCGCGACCCGGGTGGAACTGGCGACCCGTCTGGTGGTCCGGTCGAGCACGGCGGCGCCGGCCGCGGGCTGACACCGGTCGGCTTCGAAACTTTCGGAGCCGGAGCCGGAGCCGAAGCGGGGCCCGCGAACGAGGCCCCGATGTCCCCGGGATGAGAATTTCCCTAGAAAACCGACTCGGGCGGCTTCTGCTAACAGTCCCCTAATAATTCGGACTTACGTTCCTGCCCGTGACGCGACACGAGGAACACGGCGACACGGGCGGACCGGTGGGCCGACGGCGCGGAGCACTGCGGATCGCAGGCTTCGCCCTGGCGGGCGCGCTGGTGCTCGCAGCCGCCACGACGACCTGGGCGTACTGGCATCTCAGCGACAACATCACAAGCGTCGACATCAACACCGCGCTGGGCGACGACCGGCCCGCACGGGCGATGGTCACCCCGTCGGCGGCCGCCGCCTCCCCGCTGCCGAGCGGCTCCCTGAACATCCTGGTCCTCGGCTCGGACTCGCGCAGCGGCAAGGCCAACAAGGCGCTCGGCGGCGGCGACAGCGGTGGCGCCCGGTCCGACACCGCGATGGTCGTGCACATCGACGCGGGCCGTACGAAGGCCACCGTCGTCAGCATCCCGCGCGACACCCTCGTCACCCGCCCGTCCTGCCCGCTGCCGTCCGGCGGTTCGACGGCGGTGACCCACGGCGCCATGTTCAACAGCGCCTACGCGGTGGGCGGTCCGGTGTGCGCCGTGAAGACCGTCGAGTCGCTCACGCACGTCCGCATGGACCACTACGTCGAGATCGACTTCGCCGGCTTCGCCAAGCTCGTGGACGCGCTCGGCGGGGTCGACGTCACCACCGACCAGGACATCGACGACGACAAGAGCCATCTGCGGCTGGACGCCGGCGACCACCACCTGGACGGCACCCAGGCGCTGGCCCTCGCCCGCACCCGGCACGGCATAGGCGACGGCAGCGACCTCGGCCGCATAGGCCTGCAGCAGAAGCTGGTGAAGGCGCTGCTGGAGCGCATGGCCACCATGGACCTGCTCACCGACCCGGCCGGGCTGTACCAGGTCGCCGACGCCGTCACCGCGAGCCTGACCACCGACACCGGCCTCGACTCCCTGAACGAGCTGATGAGCCTCGGCCGCAGCCTGCGGGGCCTGACCGCCGACCGGACGAGGACCGTGATGATGCCGGTCGTCACCGCGCCCTCCGACCCCAACCGGGTGGTCGCCGAGGAGCCGGCGGCCGGTGAACTGTGGGCGTCCCTGCGCTAGACAAGCGCGCTGAGCTGCGCAGACAGCGACCAGAAAAAATCTTCGAGAAATTCCGCCGAGCCTGTCGATCCGGCCGTCTCCCGTTCGACGCATGGGTGAGAGGCGGGGAACGGTCCCGCCGCCCCACCGAAGGAGTCACCATGCCCCGCTTCCTGTCGCTCGTGCGCATCGACGAGAACTCCGCGCCGGCGGAAGGCCCCAGTGAGGAGCTGATGCAGCGCATGGGCGCGCTGATCGAGGAGATCACCAAGGCCGGAGTGATGCTCGACACGGCGGGTCTCACCCCCACCTCCCAGGGCACCCGGGTCACCTGGGAGGGCGGGAAGATCTCCGTCACCGACGGTCCCTTCACCGAGACCAAGGAGGTCATCGGCGGCTACGCCCTCATGCAGTGCAAGGACAAGGCCGAGGCCCTGGAGTGGACCAAGCGGTTCCTCCAGGTCCACGAGGAGTTCTGGACCGTGACCTGCGAGGTCCGGGAGATCGCCGAGGGCTAGGCGTTCCTGGCTTTCCGCCGTCCGGGGGTGTTGCATGGTGGGCTGTGGAGACGCAGCCCACCGCACCGCAGCCCGCCGCGCCCCAGCCGCCCGCCGCACGGCCCGCCGCCCCGGCGCCCGGCGCGGCGACCGACACCGCGCACGCGATCGAGACCGTCTTCCGGCTGGAGTCGCCCCGGGTGATCGCCGGTGTCGCCCGGATCGTCCGGGATGTCGGCATAGCGGAGGAACTGGCCCAGGACGCCCTGGTCGCCGCCCTGGAGCGGTGGCCGCGCGACGGCGTGCCCGACAACCCCGGCGCCTGGCTCATGGCCACCGCCCGGCACCGGGCCGTCGACCTGATCCGGCGCCGCGAGACCTACGCCCGCAAACTCGCCGAGATCGGCCGGGACCTGGAGACCGTGGCACCGCCCGCGGAGCCCTCCGCCGCGGACGACATCGACGACGACCTGCTGCGGCTGGTGTTCACCACCTGCCACCCGGTGCTGTCCTCCGAGGCCCGCACCGCGCTCACCCTGCGCCTGCTCGGCGGCCTGACGACCGCGGAGATCGCCCGGGCCCACCTGGTCCCGGAACCGACGATCGCCCAGCGCATCGTCCGCGCCAAACGCACCCTCGCCACGAAGAACGTCGCCTTCGAGGTGCCGTACGGCCCCGATCGCGAAGCCCGTCTCGGATCCGTCCTGGACGTCATCTACCTGATCTTCAACGAGGGGTACGCGGCGACCACCGGCGACGACTGGCTGCGTCCCGGTCTGTGCGAGGACGCCCTGCGCCTGGCCCGCGTGCTGTCCGGGCTGATGCCCAAGGAGCCCGAGGTGCACGCGCTGACCTCGCTGCTGGAGTTCCAGGCGTCCCGGGCGGCCGCCCGCACCGGCCCCGACGGCGCGCCGGTGCTGCTGCGGGACCAGAACCGCCGCCGCTGGAACCGCATGCTGATCGCCCGCGGCGTCCGCTCCCTCGCCCGCGCCGACGCCACCGCGAGCGGCGGCCCCGGCCCCTACGCCCTCCAGGCGGCCATCGCCGCGTGCCACGCGCACGCGTACACCTACGAGGAGACCGACTGGCGCGCCATCGCCACCCTCTACGGCCTGCTGGCGGCCCGGGCCCCGTCTCCCGTGGTCGAGCTGAACCGGGCGGTCGCCGTCTCCCTGGCCGACGGTCCGGCCGAGGGCCTGAAGCTGGTCGACGCCCTGGCCGCGGAGCCGGCCCTGCGCGAGTACCACCTGCTGCCCAGCGTCCGCGGCGACCTGCTGGCCCGTCTGGGCCGTACGGCCGAGGCGCGCGAGGAGTTCCTGCGGGCGGTGGAACTGGCCCGCAACGGACGCGAACGCGCCCTGCTGGAGTCCAGGCTCCGGTCCCTGCCGACCGGTTGAGGCCCGCCCCGGGCGGGGAGCGGGGCCCTACGCCGAGCCGGGGTCCGAGGGCCGGGCGGGGCTGCCGATCAGCATGGTCGGTGCCCCCGCGACACGGGTGAGGAACACGGTGGCCGCGTGCGGTCCCTGGGGCCTGACCTTGCGGCGCAGTTCCTCCGGCTCCACGGCCGAGCCGCGCTTCTTCACGGTCAGGATGCCGACCTCCCGCTCCCGCAGCAGGGCCTTCAGCTTCTTCACGTTGAACGGAAGCCGGTCGGTGATCTCGTAGGCCGAGGCGAACGCGGTGGGCCGCAGCTCGTCGGCCGTGACGTAGGCGATCGTCGCGTCGAGGAGCCCGCCGCCGACCTCCTCGGCCACCTCGGCGACCAGATGCGCGCGGATCACGGCGCCGTCGGGCTCGTACAGGTACCGCCCCACCGCGCGCACCCCGGGGTCGGGCAGGCCGCGGCCCGGCAGGGTGCGCGGGCCGGGCAGCAGCGTGGCCCGGACGGTGCCGGCGGCCCCGGTGCCGAACCACAGCACGGCCTCCTTCACGTCCCCGCCGTCGGAGATCCACTCCGCACCGGCCTCGGCCGGCACCGCCTCGTGCGGGATGCCCGGAGCGATCTTGAGGGCCGCCCGGGGTGCCGCGAGCGCCGCGCCGACCGCCCAGGACAGCGGCGGCGAATAGGCCTCGGGATCGAAGATGCGGCCGCGTCCGCCCCGCCGGGCCGGGTCCACGAACACCGCGTCGTACCCGGCGGTGTCCACCTCCGTGACGTCGGCCTCCCGCACCTCGATCAGGCCGGCGAGACCGAGCGCGTCGGCGTTCGCCCGGGCCACCGCCGCCGTCACCGGGTCCCGGTCGACGGCCAGCACCCGGATGCCCGCCCGCGCCAGCGCGATGGCGTCGCCGCCGATCCCGCAGCACAGGTCGGCCACCGAGGTCACCCCCAGCTCCGCGAACCGGCGTGCCCGGTACGCCGCCACCGTGGCCCGCGTCGACTGCTCGACGCCGTCGGGCGTGAAGAACATCCGCCCGGCGTCCTCGGCGCCGAACTTCGCCGCCGCCCGCTGCCGCAGCCGTGCCTGGCCGAGCGCGGCCGACACCAGCTCGGCCGGATGGTCGCGGCGCAGCCGGGTGGCCACGGCCAGCTCCTGCGCGGGCGCGGTGTCGCGCACCTCGTCGAGGAGGGCGCGGCCTTCGGGGGTGAGGAGGAGGGCGAGGTCGTTCACCGGGTCATTGTGGGCCAGTCGGTGGATGCTGTGCCTCCGGCGGCGGTGTCGGCCCGGGTTCGGGGAGGGGTCCTGCGAGGATCCGGCACCATGCGAGAAGTAGTACAAAATGACAAAAGCCGGACTCGTCTCCGGCGGCTGCTCCTCGGCGGCGGAGCCGCCACGCTGGCCACCGCGGCCCTGCTCGCCGGCTGCGCCGGCCCGGACTCCGGGCGCTCCGCGCCCGCCGAACGCGCCCCCGCGCAGGCCCTCGGCCCCGAGGCCCGCCAGGCCGCCGAACACGCCAGGCTGGCCGCCGCCGCCCGGCGCTGGGGGCTGGACCGGGCCCCGCTGACGCCTCCGGCGCCCCCCGCGAAGAAGCCGAGGATCACCGCCCGCGCGGGTTTCGAGGTGGACCACCAGGAGGACTGGAACCTGCCCCCGGTCTTCACCACGGTGCCCACCCAGCAGAAGGTCGTCTTCCTGACGATCGACGACGGCGCCGAGAAGGACCCGAAATTCCTCGCCATGATGCGGGAGCTGGGTGTCCCGTACACCGCCTTCCTCAGCAACTACCTGGTGAAGGACGACTACGCCTATTTCCGGGCGATGAAGGGCTACGGCAACACTCTCAACAACCACACGCTGCACCACCCCTACCTGCCGGGCCTGTCCTACGAGGAGCAGCGGGACGAGATCTGCGGCATGCAGGACATCATGAAGAAGCAGTTCGGCAAGGCGCCCACCGTCTTCCGGCCGCCGTACGGCAACTACAACCAGGACACCCTGGTCGCCGCCAAGTCCTGCGGCATCAAGTACGCGCCGATCTGGAACGAGGAGGTCTTCGTCGACCACTGGGAGTACCGCGAGGACGACCAGCGGCTGCGCCGCGGCGACATCGTGCTCACCCACTTCCGCGGCCGGGACGACTGGAACGGCACGATGGTCGACGACATGCGCCGCTTCCTGAACAAGGTCACGCGCGAGGGCTACGCGGTGGCCCGCCTGGAGGACTACCTGTGAGGCGGGCGCGGGGCCCGGCCGCGGTCCTCGCCGCGGCACTCCTCCTCACGGGCTGCGCGCAGTCAGTCGACCCCATCGAGCGCCTCGGCAAGAAGGCCGCCCAAGGGGTACGCCCGTCCGGCCCCGCCCCCGACCGCTCCTACCGCCACTGGGGCCTGACCGAGCCCCTGCGCCGCCCACCCCGCCCCGCCGCCCGGCCGCTCGAGCTGCATACGGACGGTGCGCGCCGCACCCTGCCGCGCGTCCTGGACCGCGTCCCCACCGGCGACCCGGTCGTCTTCCTCACCTACGACGACGGCGCCGAGCAGGACCCCCGCTTCGTCGACATGGTCCGCGAACTCCATCTCCCCGTGAGCATGTTCCTCACCGACAGCATCGCGGGCCCCGGCTACGACCACTTCGCGCGGCTGCGCCGGCTCGGCGCCGGCATCCAGAACCACACCCTCGACCACCGCGCCCTGGCCGGTCAGCCGTACGCGGGCCAGCGTGCCGAGATCTGCGGCCAGCAGCACCGGCTGAGCGCCCGGCTCGGCGTCCGCGCCCGTCTCTTCCGCCCGCCCTACGGCACGTACGACCGCACCACCCTGCGCGCGGCCGGCGACTGCGGCATCTCGGCGGTCGTCCTGTGGCGCGCCGCCGTCACCCCGGCCGACCTCGTCTACACGAACGGCGACCACCGGCTCGGCCGCGGCGACATCATCCTGGTCGGCCCGGACGAGTCCACGGGTCCCACTCTCAGGGAGCGCACGACCCGCGTCCTGCGCCGGGTCCAGCAACGGGGCCTGACGGTGGGACGGCTGGAGGACTACCTGTAGGAACGCGGCCCGTCCGGCGTTCGGGGGCGGGGCCGAGGACGGCTCGCCCCGCGGGCTCCAGGCACCCGATTCCGCCGACGCGCCGCACGGCATTGGCACTCCGCTTGACCGAGTGCTAATCGCGGTCATAGTCTCGGCTCTGGCACTCCCCCCTGGAGAGTGCCAACACGCGACGGGCAGGTCCGGCACCCGCGACGACGGATCCACCTGGTCGCCACCTCAGACAGTTAACCCCGTGAGATCTCCGAAGGGGGAGGTCGGATCGTGACGACCACCAGCTCCAAGGTTGCCATCAAGCCGCTCGAGGACCGCATTGTGGTCCAGCCGCTCGACGCCGAGCAGACCACCGCCTCTGGCCTGGTCATCCCGGACACCGCGAAGGAGAAGCCCCAGGAGGGCGCCGTCCTCGCCGTGGGCCCGGGCCGTTTCGAGAACGGCGAGCGCCTGCCGCTCGACGTCAAGGTCGGCGACGTCGTTCTGTACAGCAAGTACGGCGGCACCGAGGTGAAGTACAACGGCGAGGAGTTCCTCGTCCTCTCGGCTCGCGACGTCCTCGCGATCATCGAGAAGTAAGACACCTCGAGCACCTTTGATGCTTGATGCTGCGCCCCTGGCCCCCGCGACCACATAAGAAGCCGGGCGCCCGGGGCGCAGCGCCGTTTACACCCACAGATTTCCGAGAGGGCTGCCGCTGTCATGGCGAAGATCCTGAAGTTCGACGAGGACGCCCGTCGCGCCCTTGAGCGCGGCGTCAACAAGCTGGCCGACACGGTGAAGGTGACGATCGGCCCCAAGGGCCGCAACGTCGTCATCGACAAGAAGTTCGGCGCCCCCACCATCACCAACGACGGTGTCACGATCGCCCGCGAGGTCGAGATCGAGGACCCGTACGAGAACCTCGGCGCGCAGCTGGTGAAGGAGGTGGCGACCAAGACCAACGACATCGCTGGTGACGGCACCACCACCGCCACCGTGCTGGCCCAGGCGCTGGTCCGCGAGGGTCTGCGCAACGTCGCCGCCGGCGCCTCCCCGGCCGCCCTCAAGAAGGGCATCGACGCCGCCGTCGCCGCCGTCTCCGAGGACCTGCTCGCCACGGCCCGCCCGATCGACGAGAAGTCCGACATCGCCGCGGTCGCCGCGCTGTCCGCCCAGGACCAGCAGGTCGGCGAGCTCATCGCCGAGGCGATGGACAAGGTCGGCAAGGACGGTGTCATCACCGTCGAGGAGTCCAACACCTTCGGTCTGGAGCTGGACTTCACCGAGGGCATGGCCTTCGACAAGGGCTACCTGTCGCCGTACTTCGTGACGGACCAGGAGCGCATGGAGGCCGTCCTCGACGAGCCCTACATCCTGATCACGCAGGGCAAGATCGGCGCGATCGCCGACCTGCTGCCGCTGCTGGAGAAGGTCATCCAGGCCAACTCCTCGCGTCCGCTGCTGATCATCGCCGAGGACGTCGAGGGCGAGGCCCTGTCGACCCTGGTCGTCAACAAGATCCGCGGCACCTTCAACGCCGTCGCGGTGAAGGCCCCCGGCTTCGGCGACCGCCGCAAGGCGATGCTCCAGGACATGGCCACCCTCACCGGCGCCACCGTCATCTCCGAGGAGGTCGGCCTCAAGCTCGACCAGGTCGGCATCGACGTGCTCGGCTCCGCCCGCCGCGTCACCGTCACCAAGGACGACACCACGATCGTCGACGGCGCCGGCAACAAGGCGGACGTCGAGGGCCGCGTCGCCCAGATCAAGGCCGAGATCGAGTCCACGGACTCCGACTGGGACCGCGAGAAGCTCCAGGAGCGCCTCGCGAAGCTGGCCGGCGGCGTGTGCGTGATCAAGGTCGGCGCCGCCACCGAGGTGGAGCTGAAGGAGAAGAAGCACCGTCTGGAGGACGCCATCTCCGCGACCCGCGCCGCGGTCGAGGAGGGCATCGTCTCCGGTGGTGGCTCCGCCCTGGTCCACGCCTCCAAGGTCCTCGAGGGCAACCTCGACAAGACCGGCGACGAGGCCACCGGCGTCTCCGTGGTCCGCAACGCCGTGGTCGAGCCGCTGCGCTGGATCGGTGAGAACGCCGGCCAGGAGGGCTACGTCATCGTGTCCAAGGTCAAGGACCTGGACAAGGGGCAGGGCTACAACGCCGCCACCGGCGAGTACGGCGACCTGATCAAGGCCGGCGTCATCGACCCGGTGAAGGTCACGCGCTCCGCCCTGGAGAACGCCGCCTCCATCGCCTCCCTGCTGCTCACGACCGAGACCCTGGTCGTCGAGAAGAAGGAAGAGGAGCCGGAGGCCGCCGGCCACGGCCACTCGCACGGCCACGCCCACTGACGCACGTCAGCACCGAGGCAGCAGCAGGGCCCGGCACCCCTCGGGGTGCCGGGCCCTCGCCCGTGCGCGGCTAGTTCTCCAGCGCGTCCAGCGCCCCTAGCTGCTCCATCAGACCCAGCCGGTCGTACTGCCACCAGCCCTCGCGGATCCTGCCCGTGCCGTCGAACCGGAAGACGGTCGTCCCCGTCATGGACACCTCCCGGCCGGTGTTCGGCAGGCCCAGGAACTCGCCCCTCTGGACGCCGTTCCACGTCCACCGGGTGCACACCCGGTCCCCCTGGGTGAGCTGGTCCTCGACGGAGAACGTGAAGTCGAAGGCGCCGCGCCACATCTCGATCTCGCGCCGCATGTTGTCCAGCCCGAGTGCGTCCTGCTCCTCGCCCGGGTCGTGGTGGTGGTAGTTCTCCGCGAGCAGACCGTTCAGCGGGGGCAGAGGTCCCCGCACGGCGATCGTCTCGAAGAAGCGGCGCGCCGCGGCGGCCTCCAGCGGCTCGTCGCGTACGACGTCCAGGTCGGTGAAGGTCGGCGTCCCCTCGCACAGGGCGGCCATCTCCCGGAAGATCCGGTCGGTCTCCGGCAGCTTCGAGTTCCGCATCGCCTCGTCGTACGACGGGAACTCCACGATCTCGACGACGTGCGCGGCGTCCGAGCGGTCCGTGCCGATCACCGCGTGCGTCGCGGTGCGCTTCCCCCTGGTCTGTTCGACCCACTGGTCGATCAGCCGGTTCATCTCGTCGAGCCGGCTGGTCCTGCAGTCGATGAGCTGTACGAACGTCATGGCGCCGCCTCCCGGCCCCCTGGGTCCGGATCCGTCAGGCTCATTTTCCCACCGGAACGCGGGCGCCACCCGTCCTACTGGGGCCCGTACTTGCGTCCCGTCCGGGAGCTGACCCCGCCCAGCAGCCCGCGCGGGGTGACCTTCACCAGGCCCATCAGCACCTTGTACCGCGGGTCCGGCACGGACAGCGACTTGCCGCGCGCCAGGTCCGCGAGCGCCGCCGCGACCAGCTTGTCGGCGTCCAGCCACATCCAGCCGGGGATGTTGTCCGTGCCCATGCCGGCCCGCTGGTGGAACTCGGTGCGCACGAAGCCCGGGCACAGCGCCATCAGGCGCACGCCGCTGCCCGCCAGGTCCTTCGCCGCGCCCTGCGTGAACTGCACGACCCACGCCTTGGACGCGCCGTACGTACCGCGCGGCACGAAGGCGGCCACCGAGGCGACGTTGACGACCCCGCCCCGCCCGCGCTCCCGCATCGCGGCGGCCGCCGCCGAGGTCAGCCGGAGCACGGCCTCGCAGTGCACCTTGAGCATCTTCAGCTCGTCCGCCATGGACACGTCCAGGTAGCGGCCCTTGTTGCCGAAGCCGGCGTTGTTGATCAGCAGGTCGACCGGGTTCTTCCGGTCGCCGAGCCGGTCGGCCACCGTCTCGATGCCCTTGTCCTCGGACAGGTCGGCGCTCAGCACCTCCACCTCGATGCCGTGCCGGTCGTGCAGTTCGGTCGCCTGCTCGCGCAGCCGCTTGGTGTCCCGGGCGACCAGGACGAGGTCGTGCCCGTCAGCCGCCAGCCGCCGCGCGAACGCGGCGCCGATCCCCGCGGTCGATCCCGTAATCAGAGCCGTTGTCATGGCCCAAGGGTAGTGACCCGCACCGACGGCGGCGCGGCCGGTGACAAGCCCTCAGCGGGCCTGCGCGGCGACGTACTTGCGGGCCGCGGCCAGCGACTCCGGGTGCAGCGCGTCGCCCGCGTCGAGCAGCCGCGGCAGCAGTTCCCGCTCGGTGGTGACCGCACGGAACTGGATCGCCGCCGTCACCCCGTGCCCGGGCCGGTGCACGATCTCGACCGGATCGCCCGCCCGTATCCCGCCCGGTTCGATCACCCGGAGGTAGGCACCCGTCGCGCCCTTCCGTGTGAACCTCTTGACCCACCCGCGTTCGCCCAGATGGCCCTGGAACGTCCGGCACGGGATCCGCCCGGAGGTCACCTCCAGCACCACCTCGGAACCGATCCGCCACCGCTCGCCGATCAGCGCGCCGGAGACGTCCAGACCGGCCGTCGTCAGGTTCTCTCCGAAGCAACCGTTGGCCAACGATCGGCCGAGTTCGCGCTCCCACTCGTCGAGGTCCTCGCGGGCGAACGCGTACACCGCCTGATCGACCCCGCCGTGGTGCCGCAGGTCGCACACGGCGTCCCCGGCGAGCCCGCTCGCCCCGGTCCCCTTGGGGCCCGGGGCCGCCACCCGCACCGGCCCGTCGGCCGGCTTCTTGTCGATGCCCGTCACGCCGTCCGGCTGGTCCGTGTACGGCACCGGCTGAGGGCGGCCCAGATTGACCGAGAGAAGCTGCATGCCGGGAACGGTACGGGAGCCGCCTCAAAGCGTCGAGCGGATTTGTGACGCCCTCCCCAAGCAGCCCTTATGCTCGAAGGGTGATCGAGGCCCGTCATCTCCGTGTCCTGCGCGCCGTCGCCACCACCGGTTCCTTCTCGGCGGCGGGGCGCGAACTGGGCTGCACCCAGCCCGCCGTCAGCCAGCAGATGAAGGCCCTGGAAGCCTCGGTCGGCACACCGCTGCTCGTGCGCACCGGCCGCGAGATGCGCCTCACCCAGGCCGGCGAGGCCCTGGTCCGGCACGCCTCCGGCATCCTCGCGGGCCTCACCGCGGCCGAGGAGGAGGTCGCCGCCATCGCGGGTCTGCGGGCGGGCCGGGTCCGGCTGGTCTCCTTCCCGAGCGGCAGCTCCACCCTGGTGCCCACCGCTCTGGCCGCCCTGCGCGCCGCCCACCCGGGCACCCGGGTCTCCCTGGAGGAGGCCGAGCCCCCCAAGTCCGTGGACCTGCTGCGGGAGGGGGACTGCGACCTCGCCCTCGCCTTCCGCTACGAGGGCGCCGCCACCGCCGAGGACTGGGACGACCTGGTCGTACGGCCCCTGCTGACGGACCGGCTGGTCGCCCTCGTGCCCGAGCGGCACCGGATCGCGCGCGCGGAGAGCGTCGCCATCGGTGAACTGGCCGAGGAGCCCTGGATCGCGGGCTGCCCGCGCTGCCGCGGTCAGCTCGTGCAGGTGTGCGAGGGAGCCGGCTTCACCCCGCGCATCGACTTCGCCACCGACGACTATCCGGCGGTGGTCGGCCTGGTCGGCGCCGGGCTCGGGGTCGCCGTACTGCCGCAGCTCGCGGTGGAGTCGGTGCGGCCTCGGGGGGTGCGGGCGGTCCGGCTGGAGCCCGCCGTACGCCGGGAGATCGTCGCGCTCACCCTGCCCGACCTGGCACAGGTGCCGACCGTGGCGGCGACGCTGGAACAGCTGGCCCGGGCGGCCCGGGCGGCCGGCCGGCAGTAAGAGAGGCGGCCGCAGAGTCAAGGGCACGCCTTCCCGCGTGCCCAGGAGGGGATGGGACGCACCCGGTGGTCTGTGGGTGCTGAAACGTTCCTTCAGTGGTTCGAGGCGGTGTCGCCGCTGGTGCTCGATGCCGACACCAGGCGGTTGCGTGCCCGCCCCATCAACTCCTCACGCTCGTCCTCGGTCAAGCCGCCCCACACTCCGTACGGCTCGCGCACCGCCAACGCGTGCGCCGCGCACTCCGCACGGACGGGGCACCTCATGCAGACCTCCTTGGCCGAGTTCTCGCGAGCGCTCCGAGCCGCCCCGCGCTCGCCCTCCGGGTGAAAAAAGAGCGAGCTGTCCACCCCGCGGCAGGCAGCGAGCAGCTGCCAGTCCCACAGGTCCGCGTTCGGTCCGGGAAGGCGGGAGAAATCTGCCATTACGTGACCCCTTGTAGCCGTTCTGGGCGGATACGGTGCCAACGACCGTACATCTCCGGTCTAAGGAGATGAAAATATGACTCATTGCGAATCTAGCCCCGGACACTGCGAAACGGGAAGAAAAAGGGCTGAATGGGGCATAGGTTGTGATGAAAAGTTGAGGGTCCGTCGGGCATGTCTGCACCGTGTCGACGCCCTCACGTAGAGTGCCGAAGACGGCACGCAGCCCCGTAACTCTTTCGAGTGACCGTCGTTGAGAGTGCGGAGGCGGTTGAAAACACAAGCGCTCGGGCAGGCGTCCGAGACGGTCGACCGCACAGGTGACGATTCCGTACCAGCCTGGAGGCTCAAGGTGACGCGCATCAGCTGCGGAGGGCGGTCATGACTTCCGTCCTCGTCTGCGACGACTCCCCGCTTGCCCGAGAGGCGCTCCGCCGCGCGGTCGCGACCGTGCCCGGTGTCGAGCGCGTGACGACGGCGGCCAACGGCGAGGAAGTCCTCCGCCGCTGGGGCGCCGACCGCTCCGATCTCATCCTGATGGATGTGCGGATGCCCGGCCTGGGCGGGGTGGAGACCGTCCGCCGGCTGCTCTCCGCCGACCCCGGCGCACGCATCATCATGCTCACCGTCGCGGAGGACCTCGACGGTGTGGCCCTCGCGGTCGCCGCCGGCGCCCGCGGCTACCTGCACAAGGACGCCTCACGCGCGGAGTTGCGTGCGACGGTGACGCAGGCGCTCGCCGACCCGACCTGGCGACTGGCCCCGCGCCGGCTCCGCTCGGCCGAGATGGGTGCCGCGCCGACGCTGACCGCGCGGGAGATCCAGGTCCTCGAGGGAATGAGCCACGGCCGCTCCAACGCGGAGATCGGCCGCGAGCTGTTCCTCTCCGAGGACACCGTCAAGACCCACGCCCGGCGCCTGTTCAAGAAGCTCGGCGCCTCGGACCGGGCCCACGCGGTGGCGCTCGGCTTCCGCTGGGGACTGGTCCGGTAGGACATGCGCAGCCCTGCGGGGCGGGCGGGACCGGAACGCACCGGGCACCGTTCCCGACGCCGGGAACGGCGCCGCCTCCCCGGCAGCAGCCGGACGGCACGACGGGGTCCGGGCGGTGTGCGCCGCGTCCCCCGCGGACGCACGGCTGCCCGGCGGCTCGGGCGTGCCCCGGCGACCGGGTCGCCGGCCGCCGTTCACGGGCCGTCGAGCCCGCCGTCGCCGGGAAAGGCACGGGACGCGTCCGTGCCCGCACCGGGCCGGCCGGACCCGGCTCCCGGCGAGGTGTGCGTCACCCCGGAGCGCGCCGGCCGGCCGCTGCGGAACCGCGCCCGCCGCTGCCCGCCGCACCGTGCCGCCGGGGCGGGCGGTGGCCGCTCGCCTTGCCCCGTACCAGGAAAGACCCTGTGTTCCGGGGCCGTTCGGCGACGGGCGGGACGTTTCCGCGCCGGCCGTTCCCGCGCCCGGAGCGGAACCCCGCCGGAGCCACTCGCGGGCGGTGCGCAAGGCGACCCGCCGGACGCGCGCTGCTCGTTTCGGCGCGGATGCCGCATCCTTGAGGTGTGGAGTCTCTCGGGGACGAGTCGGTCGAGCGGAAGGGGAGGGCGCAGGGGATGAGTGCCGGCGCACCTACTCATAACGCTTCGGTGCACAACCACGAGCACAATGCGACGGACCGGACGGCCACAGGGCACGATGGACCGATGCGCGACGACGAGGCGGGCACGGCCCGTGGGCCGATCGGCCCGCTCGTGCACCGTGCCGTCGACGGGGACGAGCAGGCCACGCACGACCTGCTCGCGCACGTGCACCCGCTGGCGCTGCGCTACTGCCGCACCCGGCTGTCCCGGCTGCCCGGCGACGCGCGCCACTTCGTCGAGGACCTCGCCCAGGAGGTCTGTGTGGCGGTGCTGCTCGCTCTGCCGCGCTACCGCGACACCGGCCGCCCCTTCGAGGCGTTCGTCTTCGCCATCGCCTCCCACAAGGTCGCCGACCTGCAGCGGGCCGCGATGCGCCACCCCGGCTCCACGGCGGTGCCCTCCGACGAGATGCCCGAGCGCCCCGACGACTCCCTCGGCCCCGAGGAGCGCGCCCTGCTCAGCAGCGACGCGGAATGGGCCAAGAAGCTGCTGGCCAACCTCCCGGAGAACCAGCGCGAGCTGCTGCTGCTGCGCATCGCGGTGGGCTTGACCGCGGAGGAGACCGGGCAGATGTTGGGAATGTCACCCGGCGCCGTCCGGGTCGCCCAGCACCGGGCGCTGAGCCGCCTCAGGGCGCTCGCCGAGCAGTGATCCCCCCTGGGCGGAGCACCGACGGTTCGCGGCTGAACGCGCGCGCCGTCATTTCCGTACGAACATACGAAGCCTGAAGTCACCCCGTACCGTGGAATTTGCTGGCGATGCTTCCCGTTAGCATGGACATCCGCACCGATCAAGGCCATTTGGGGAAGGTGTCATGACTGCCAACGTCGACGGAGTGCCCGGAAAATTCGCGACACTCGGGCTGACCTACGACGACGTGCTGCTGCTGCCGGGCGCGTCGGACATGGCGCCCGACGAGATCGACACCGCCTCTCACGTCTCCAGGAACGTGCGGGTGAACATCCCGCTCCTGTCCGCCGCCATGGACAAGGTGACCGAGTCCCGCATGGCGATCGCGATGGCCCGCCAGGGCGGCGTCGGCGTCCTGCACCGCAACCTCTCCATCGAGGACCAGGCCAACCAGGTCGACCTGGTGAAGCGCTCCGAGTCCGGCATGGTGGCCGACCCGATCACCATCCATCCGGAGGCCACGCTCGCCGAGGCCGACGCGCTGTGCGCCAAGTTCCGCATCAGCGGCGTCCCGGTGACCGACGGCGACAAGAAGCTCCTCGGCATCGTCACCAACCGCGACATGGCCTTCGAGAGCGACCGCAGCCGCCGGGTGCACGAGGTCATGACCCCGATGCCGCTGGTCACCGGCAAGGTCGGCATCTCCGGCCCCGAGGCCATGGAGCTGCTGCGCAAGCACAAGATCGAGAAGCTGCCGCTGGTCGACGACGCCGGTGTCCTCAAGGGCCTGATCACCGTCAAGGACTTCGTCAAGGCGGAGAAGTACCCGAGCGCCGCCAAGGACGCGGACGGCCGCCTCCTGGTCGGTGCCGCCGTCGGTGTGGCCGGTGACGCCTTCGAGCGCGCCCAGGCGCTCATCGAGAACGGCGTCGACTTCATCGTCGTGGACACCGCCCACGGCCACTCCCGCCTGGTCGGCGACATGATCGCCAAGATCAAGTCGAACTCCTCCGGCGTCGACGTCATCGGCGGCAACGTAGCCACCCGCGACGGCGCCAAGTCCCTGGTCGACGCGGGCGCCGACGGCATCAAGGTCGGTGTCGGCCCCGGCTCCATCTGCACCACCCGCGTGGTCGCCGGCGTCGGCGTCCCGCAGGTCACCGCGATCTACGAGGCCGCGCTCGCCGCCAAGGACGCGGGTGTCCCGGTGATCGGCGACGGTGGTCTGCAGTACTCCGGCGACATCGCCAAGGCCCTGGTCGCGGGCGCCGACACGGTCATGCTCGGCTCGCTGCTCGCCGGCTGCGAGGAGTCCCCTGGCGAGCTGCTCTTCATCAACGGCAAGCAGTTCAAGTCGTACCGCGGCATGGGCTCGCTCGCCGCCATGCAGACCCGCGGCGACCGCCGGTCGTTCTCCAAGGACCGCTACTTCCAGGAGGGTGTCGCCTCCGACGAGCAGCTGATCCCCGAGGGCATCGAGGGCCAGGTGCCCTACCGCGGCCCGCTGGCCTCCGTCGTCCACCAGCTGGTCGGCGGTCTGCGCCAGTCGATGTTCTACGTCGGCGGCCGCACCGTTCCGGACCTTCAGGCCAACGGCCGCTTCGTGCGGATCACGTCCGCGGGCCTGAAGGAGAGCCACCCGCACGACATCCAGATGACGGTCGAGGCGCCGAACTACAGCAGCAAGAAGTGACGTACGCGCGCGTATGAGGCCACGCAGGGGCGGCTCCGGAGCATCCGGGGCCGCCCCTGCCGTGCCCGTCGGCGATACTGGAAGGCGCTGCAACGCATAGGGAAAGGCCACCAACGTGACTGAGATCGAGATCGGGCGCGGCAAGCGCGGCCGCCGGGCGTACGCCTTCGACGACATCGCCGTCGTCCCCAGCCGCCGTACGCGGGACCCGAAGGAGGTCTCGATCGCCTGGCAGATCGACGCCTACCGCTTCGAGCTGCCGTTCCTGGCCGCCCCCATGGACTCCGTGGTCTCCCCGGCCACCGCGATCCGCATCGGCGAGATGGGCGGCCTCGGCGTGCTCAACCTCGAGGGCCTGTGGACGCGGTACGAGGACCCGCAGCCGCTGCTCGACGAGATCGCCGGGCTGCCCGCCGAGCAGGCGACCCGCCGCCTCCAGGAGATCTACGCGGCTCCCATCAAGGAAGAGCTGATCGGCGCGCGCATCAAGGAGGTGCGCGACTCCGGTGTGGTCACCGCGGCCGCGCTCTCCCCGCAGCGCACCGCCCAGTTCTCCAAGGCGGTCGTGGACGCGGGTGTGGACATCTTCGTCATCCGCGGTACGACGGTCTCCGCGGAGCACGTCTCCTCCTCGCACGAGCCGCTGAACCTCAAGCAGTTCATCTACGAGCTGGACGTCCCGGTGATCGTCGGCGGCTGTGCCACGTACACCGCCGCCCTGCACCTCATGCGCACCGGCGCGGCCGGCGTCCTGGTCGGCTTCGGCGGCGGCGCGGCGCACACCACGCGCAACGTCCTCGGCATCCAGGTCCCGATGGCCACCGCCGTCGCCGACGTGGCCGCGGCCCGCCGCGACTACATGGACGAGTCCGGCGGCCGGTACGTGCACGTGATCGCGGACGGCGGGGTCGGCTGGTCCGGCGACCTGCCCAAGGCGATCGCCTGCGGTGCCGACTCGGTGATGATGGGCTCCCCGCTGGCCCGCGCCACGGACGTGCCCGGCAAGGGCCACCACTGGGGCATGGAGGCGGTCAACGAGGAGCTGCCGCGCGGCCAGAAGGTCGACCTCGGCACGGTCGGCACCCTGGAGGAGGTCCTCACCGGCCCGTCCCACACCCCGGACGGCTCCATGAACTTCTTCGGAGCCCTGCGCCGCGCCATGGCCACGACCGGCTACAGCGAGCTGAAGGAGTTCCAGCGGGTCGAGGTGACGGTGGCGGACAGCCAGCACCGGCGCTGATCCGTAGCCGTTCCGTACGACGCGAAGGGCCCGGCCACCGATGCGGTGGCCGGGCCCTTTCCCGTGCGGGCGGCTCGCCTACTGGGCGGCCTTCTTGCTGCCGGAGAACGCGGCGAACGCGGCGATCGCGAAGAACACGAAGGTCAGCGGGTCGGCGTCCTCCTTCCAGACCTTCTGGACCACGTCGAAGTGCTGGAAGAACAGCTCGCTGAAGCTCACGTGCAGCTGGTCCGCGCCGATCATGGCCACGCCCACCAGCTGGCCGATGTAGACCGCGCCCAGCGCGAGGATCGCGCTGACGACGGGGAGGACCGGGTTGTTGCCGCCCGCCTTGCCGGCCGCGAGACCGATGACGAAGCCGACACCGACGGCCGCCCAGCCGATCTCGTGCTTGGTGCCGCCGATGATGAGGCCGTACAGGGCGGCCGTGGCCACGGCGGCGACGACGGCCGCGACCAGGCCGAGGGCGATGTTGTTGCGGCTGGGCGCGGCCGGCGCCGGCGGCGCGAAGGCGCCCGGCTGCGGCGGGTACGGCGCTCCGGGGGCGGGCGCCGGCGCCTCCTTCGCGAACGGGTTGCCGTCGACCGGCCCCGACTGCGGCGGCTGCGGAGCTGACTGGCTCATGACAGGAATCCCCCCGTGCTGTGCACAACTGGATGGCGGAAAAGAATGACATGCGCACGCGATTGCGGCGAGTCCGACGGAGACTAACAGCCGGGGACGACAACGCCCCCGGCTGTTTTCCGTTCGTGACCGCTTTCCGTTCGCGATCGTTTTCGGCCAGTGCCGCCCTAGAGCCGGTGCGCCGCCCCGGTGGGGGTGGCACCCCGCGTGTCCAGCAGCAGCTGGGCCTTCACCGACAGGCCCTGGAGGTCGTACGTGCGGTGCGGCTGGAGCAGGATCGTCAGGTCGGCGTCGGCGGCCGCCTCGTACAGGGAGTCCGCGCGCGGGACCGGGCGGTCCAGGACGTTCCACGCGGGCACGTAGGGGTCGTGGTAGCTGACGGAGGCGCCCAGCTCCATCAGCCGGATCGCGATCTCCCGCGCGGGCGTGCCCTGCAGATCGGCGAGGTCGGCCTTGTAGGTGACGCCGAGCAGCAGGACGCGGGCCCCGCGGGCGGACTTGCCGTGCTCGTTGAGGAGGGTGGCGGCGCGCTGGACGACGTAGCGGGGCATGCGGTGGTTGACCTGCTGGGCGAGCTCCACCATGCGCAGCGTGCGGCCGGCGTGCCCGGCGAGGTCCTGCGGGGCGCCGTGGCCGCCGACGCCCGGTCCCGGCCGGAAGGCCTGGAAGCCGAAGGGCTTGGTCTCCGCGCAGCGGACGACGTCCCACAGGTCGACGCCCAGGTCGTGGCAGAGCACGGCCATCTCGTTGACGAGGGCGATGTTCACGTGCCGGAAGTTGGTCTCCAGCAGCTGTACGGTCTCCGCCTCGCGCAGCCCGCGCGCGCGGACGACCTTGTCGGTGAGGCGGCCGTAGAAGGCGGCCGCCGACTCGGTGCAGGCGGGGGTGAGCCCGCCGATGACCTTGGGGGTGTTGCCGGGGGTGTGGTCGCGGTTGCCGGGGTCGACCCGGCTGGGGGAGTAGGCGAGGTGGAAGTCGCGTCCGGCCCGCAGGCCCGAGCCCTCCTCCAGCAGGGGGCGCAGGAACTTCTCCGTCGTCCCGGGCAGCACCGGGGACTCCAGGATGACCGTGGTGTGCGGGCGGAGCCGCGCGGCCAGGGTGCGGGCGGCGGACTCGACCTGGCCGAGGTCGACCCCGCCGTCGGCGCCGCGGGGGTCGGCGCGCAGATCACCGCGGTGCGCACCCGGCCGAGCTGGGCCGGGTCGGTGACGGGCCGGAAGCCCGCGGAGTGCATCCGGCGCAGTTCGGCGGGGCTCAGCGAGCCCGCCTCCGGGCCGGTGGCGTAGCCGACGGTGTGGATGCCCGCCGCGACCGCGGCCTGGGCGAGCGGCAAGCCGTAGGGGCCGAGTCCGATGACGGCGAGGTCTGCGGGCATGCGTGGGCCGTCCTTCCCAATAGCCGGAGCGGGACAGGTGCGCAACCGCTGTGGGCAACCAGAGCGAGTGCAATGTCAGACTAGGTACACATATGACCACCATGTGTGATTGTGTTCGTGTGTCTTGCGAGGGTTGTGCGCGAGTTGTCCACAGGTTGGAAGCGCGTGGTGGCTGAAGTCGGGCAACCCGGTCAGAATTTGGGCATGAGGAGGGGGTGAACCGGGCTTCGCCCACCGGGTGCGGCCGACGCGAGCGATGTGCGACAGCGGGAGGCAGCGGTGAGGACAGCGACTCTGGGGCCGGCGCAGCGCGCCGAGGCACTGGCGGCGATGGCGGAGCGCGAGCTGGACGTACTGGTGGTCGGCGGTGGAGTCGTCGGAGCCGGCACCGCGCTCGACGCGGTCACCCGCGGCCTGTCCACCGGACTGGTCGAGGCCCGCGACTGGGCGTCCGGCACCTCCAGCCGGTCCAGCAAACTGGTCCACGGCGGTCTGCGCTATCTGGAGATGCTCGACTTCGCGCTGGTCCGCGAGGCCCTCAAGGAGCGCGGTCTGCTCCTGGAGCGGCTCGCCCCGCACCTGGTCAAACCGGTGCCCTTCCTGTACCCGCTGCAGCACAAGGGCTGGGAGCGGCTGTACGCGGGCTCGGGCGTCGCGCTCTACGACGCGATGTCCATGGCCCGCGGCCACGGCCGGGGCCTGCCCCTGCACCGTCACCTGAGCCGCCGTCACGCCCTGCGCGTCGCGCCCTGCCTGCGCAAGGACGCCCTCGTCGGCGCCCTTCAGTACTACGACGCCCAGATGGACGACGCCCGGTTCGTCGCCACCCTGGTGCGCACGGCGGCGTCCTACGGCGCGAAGGTGGCCAACCGCGCGCGCGTGACCGGGTTCCTGCGCGAGGGCGAGCGGGTCGTCGGCGCCCGGGTGCAGGACGTGGAGGGCGGCGGGGAGTACGAGATCCGCGCCAAGCAGGTCGTCAACGCCACCGGTGTGTGGACCGACGACACCCAGGCCATGGTGGGCGAGCGCGGTCAGTTCCACGTCCGCGCCTCCAAGGGCATCCACCTGGTGGTGCCCAAGGACCGCATCCACTCCACCACGGGCCTCATCCTGCGCACGGAGAAGTCCGTCCTGTTCGTCATTCCCTGGGGCCGGCACTGGATCATCGGTACCACGGACACCGGCTGGGACCTGGACAAGGCGCACCCGGCCGCGTCCAGCGCCGACATCGACTACCTGCTGGAGCACGTGAACTCGGTGCTGGCGGTGCCGCTCAGCCGCGACGACGTGCAGGGGGTGTACGCCGGTCTGCGGCCGCTGCTGGCCGGCGAGTCCGACGCCACCAGCAAGCTGTCCCGGGAACACACGGTCGCCCATCCGGCCCCGGGACTGGTCGTCGTGGCGGGCGGCAAGTACACGACCTACCGGGTCATGGCGAAGGACGCCGTGGACGAGGCGGTGCACGGCCTCGACATGCGCGTCGCCGACTGCGTCACGGAGGAGACTCCGCTGCTGGGCGCGGAGGGCTACCAGGCGCTGTGGAACGCGCGAGCGCGGACAGCCGCCCGCACGGGCCTGCACGTGGTCCGGGTCGAGCACCTGCTGAACCGGTACGGCTCGATGGCCGAGGAGATCCTGGACCTCATCGCCGCCGACCCCGCCCTCGGCGAGCCGCTGCACGCGGCCGACGACTACCTGCGCGCGGAGGTGGTGTACGCCGCCTCGCACGAGGGCGCCCGGCACCTGGACGACGTGCTCACCCGCCGCACCCGCATCTCCATCGAGACCTTCGACCGGGGCACCCGCAGCGCCCGTGAGGCGGCCGAGCTGATGGCCCCGGTCCTCGGCTGGGACAAGGACCAGATCGAGCGCGAGGTCGAGCACTACGAGAAGCGGGTGGAGGCGGAGCGGGAGTCCCAGCGCCAGCCGGACGACCTCACGGCGGACGCGGCACGCCTGGGCGCGCCGGACATCGTGCCGCTCACCTGACGGCCCGGGCGTTCACTCGAACGAGTGTCGTGAACCGGGATCTTTGTGCGGAACCGGCTCGTTCTACCAGGTGCGAGGGCAGAACTCGGCTTCGAGCACGGCCGGTTCGAGACGGGGGTCTGCGATCGCGTCCGTGTTCACCCGGAAGGTGAGGACACGACGGCCGTCGGCGGTGGCCGCGCTGCGCACGTAGCTGCCGGATATCCGGCCGTTGTGTCCCCACACCGTGGTGCCGCAGGGCAGTCTCACCGGAAACAGGCCCATGCCGTACGCGCCGTGTGCGGCACGGGTGTCGAGCATCTCGCGCAGCCGGCGCGGGGGCAGCAGGCGGCCGCCCAGCAGTGCCGCGTAGAAGCGGTCGAGGTCGGCCAGCGTGGTCACCAGCTCGCCCGCCGCGCCGGCCACGCGCGGGTCGAGCCGGGTGACGTCGGAGCCGTCGGCGGCGTAGGCGCGGCCGTGCGGCGAGGGCAGAGAGGTGCGGGATCCCGGGAAGGAGGTGCCGGTCAGACCCAGCGGAGCGATGATGCGCCGCTCGGCCTCGGTGGCGTAGGAGCGACCGGTGACCTGACGGACGACCAGGCCGAGCACGACGTAGTTGGTGCTGGAGTAGGAGTAGCGGCCCCGGTGGGCCGGAGGGAGGAGGAGCGCGAGGCGGACGGCCTGAGAGGCGGTCAGGGGCACGGTGCCGTGCGTGGCTTCGGTGAAGTCGGGCAGCCCGCTGGTGTGGGTGAGCAGGGCGCGCAGGGTGATGTGCCGGCCGTCGGTGCCGGGTCCGCGGAGCAGTCCCGGCAGGTGCCGCTCCACGGTGTCGGACAGGGAGAGCCGGTGCTCGGCGGCCAGTTGGAGCACGAGCGTGGCGATGAAGGTCTTGGTGACGCTGCCGGCCCGGAAGTGGTCGGCGCGGGCGATGCCAGGGCCCGCGGCCGTGTAGTGGGCGTGGCCCCCGTCCCGGGTCAGCAGGGCGGCGGCGGGCGCCCCGCCCTCGGAGACGAGCAGTGGCAGTACGGTGTCCACAGGCGCGGTCCGGCCGGTGCCGGGGCGTGCCGTCGGGGCCAGCAGCAGGGCTCCGGACACCGCCAGGGGCAGCAGTGACCTGAGTGTCGGCATGCCGGTTCCTCCCTTCTTGCGGGCCATCATCCCGGTAAGCGGAACGCGTGGTTCAGGGGGGTTCCCGGTGTGTGGGGGGCGGGCCGCGGCCAGAGGCACCCTGGGCGTCGGCCACTTGTCGGGTGAGAGACAATGGAGGCTCTGTCAGGGCGGGTTGTATGAGGGGACGCATGTCGGAGGCGGAGCGGGCGGGAACATCTCGTCAGGAGACTCGTCGGGACAAGAACGAGCGGCGTCTCCTCGCCGGGCGGTACCGGCTGGGAGACGTGCTGGGCCGGGGCGGCATGGGCACCGTCTGGCGCGCCGAGGACGAGACCCTGGGCCGGACGGTCGCCGTCAAGGAGCTGCGGTTCCCGACGAACATCGACGAGGACGAGAAGCGGCGCCTGATCACGCGCACCCTGCGCGAGGCGAAGGCGATCGCGAGGATCCGCAACAACAGCGCGGTGACGGTCTTCGACGTGGTCGACGAGGACGACCGGCCCTGGATCGTCATGGAGTTGGTGGAGGGCAAGTCCCTCGCCGAGGTCATCCGCGAGGACGGCCTGCTGGAGCCGAAGCGGGCCGCCGAGGTGGGCCTCGCCATCCTCGACGTGCTGCGTTCCGCGCACCGCGAGGGCATCCTGCACCGGGACGTGAAGCCGTCCAACGTGCTCATCGCCGAGGACGGCCGGGTCGTGCTCACCGACTTCGGCATCGCGCAGGTCGAGGGCGACCCGTCCATCACCTCCACCGGCATGCTCGTCGGCGCGCCCTCCTACATCTCCCCCGAGCGCGCCCGCGGCCACAAGCCCGGGCCGGCGGCCGACCTGTGGTCGCTCGGCGGACTGCTGTACGCGGCGGTGGAAGGCATTCCGCCGTACGACAAGGGTTCGGCGATCGCCACGCTCACCGCGGTGATGACCGAGCCCCTGGAGGAGCCCAAGAACGCGGGCCCGCTCCGGGACGTCATCTACGGCCTGCTCACCAAGGACCCGGCCAAGCGGCTCGACGACGCCGGGGCCCGGGCCATGCTGAGCGTGGTGCTCCACTCGCCCACGCCGGAGCCGATGGACGCCACGCGGGTGGTTCCGCTGCCGGGCCGGCCCGACGCGTCCGAGGGCAAGCGGGGCGAGGAGGCGGGCGAGAAGCTGCGCGGCGCGCTGCGTTCGGTCCGCAAGGCCGCGGGTGCGGCCACCGCGGCGGCCGCGGCGCGGTCGAAGACCGGCGGCGACACAGCCAAGCCCGACACCGCCGAGCCGGGCACTACCAAGCCGGGCACCGCCAGGTCCGGCACCGGCGGTGCGGCCGGGGCGGGCGGTGCGGCCGCCGCCGGCACGAAGCCCGGCTCCGCCGGATCCGCGAGCAGCGGGAGCGCGGGCAGGCCGGCGGCCGGCGCCCCGGACGCCGCCACCACACCGGGCGCCGATGCGAACAAGCCGAGTTCCGGCTGGCCGGTGGTACCGCCGCCGGACCTCGACCTGCCGCCGCGGCCGGTGCCCCGGGCGCCGCTGACCGACGTGGTGCCGAAGCGCACCCTGATCGTCATCGCCGTACTGGTCGCCCTCGCGGTGCTCGGCACGGTGCTCGCCCTGACCCTGAACGGCGACGACAAGGACGGCGGGAGCAGCGGAGCCGCGCCCGCGGCGAGCGGCAGCGCCTCCACCAAGCAGGACAAGGGCACGGGCGGCACGCAGGGCAAGAGCGGCGGCACCCGCTCCGGGGGCGCGAACTCGGCGCCCGCGAGCACCGGTTCGGACTCGGACGGGGCGACCGACGTCAGCGCGAGCGCCTCCGACGACAAGTCCGGCTCGAAGGGCTCGGACGACTCGGGGGACAAGGGCTCGTCCGGCGCGGCGCCGGCGGTCACCACCCGCAAGAGCGGTCAGGGCTACTCGATCGGACTGCCCAAGGGCTGGTCGTTCAAGTCCTCCGACGGCGCCGGCGACCGCTACACCGGGCCCGAGGGGCAGCGGCTGCTCGTCGGGTGGACCAGCACGCCCAAGAGCGATCCGGTGGCGGACTGGAAGAACCAGGAGCGCAGCATGGTCCGCGCCCAGTACCGGCGGATCCGCATAGAGGCGGTGGACTACCGGAACTGGAACACCGCCGACTGGGAGTTCACCTACTCCGAGGGCGGCACCAAGTACCGCAGCATCGACCGCGGCTTCGTGGTGAACGGGCATCAGGGTTACGGACTGATGTACAGCGCGAAGGCCGCGAACTGGGGCAGCGAGCTGCGCAAGGACACCTGGAAGACGCTGACGAAGTCCTTCAGGCCCAAGTCGTAGACGTTCGCGGCCGGTTTGCCGCGTGAGAATCCGTCATCCACTCCGTGCGGGTTGCTTCCGGCACGTATCGTGAATGGTTGCGGACCGTACGCAGCCGGACGGGTGTGCGAAACGGTCCGCGAGGCGAACGGAAGTGACCGACGGGCGGCCGGGGGAGGCGCAGTGGACGACTACGCGGGTCGGGTGCTCGCCGACCGCTACCGCCTGCCGTTGCCGCCGTCCGACGAGTACGAGCTCACCGAGAGCCGGGCCTTCGACACCTACAGCGGCCAGGAAGTGCTCGTCCGTCAGGTGCCGTTGCCCGAGGTCGTCGAGGCGGAGGTGCTCGACGCGGAGGGGCTGCCCGAGGGCTTCACCGCACGGGCGCGCGGCACCCGTCCGGGACCGGCGACACGGACCGCGACCCGGCGCCCCGCCGATCCCGCGGTGCGGCGCGCCGTGGAGGCCGCGCAGGCCGCGGCCCGCATCCCCGACCACCCCCGGTTGGACCAGGTGTTCGACGTGTTCGCCGAGGGCGGGTCACTGTGGGTGGTCAGTGAGCTGGTGGCCGCACGCCCGCTGGCCGCGCTCCTCGCCGACAAACCGCTGACGCCGTACCGGGCGGCCGAGGTCGCCGCCGACGTGCTGATGGCCCTGCGGGTGCTGCACGCCCACGGCTGGGTGCATCGCAACATCACCGCCCGTACGGTCCTCGTCTGCGACGACGGGCGGGTGATGCTCACCGGGCTCGCGGTCGGCGCGGCCGAGGAGGCCCTGTGCGGCTACGACCCGGTGCCGGCCCAGGAAGGCTTCGAGCCGGGCGCGCGTGCGGCGCAGGAACCCGGGGCGGGCCCGGGCTCCGGCCCCGGCACGCACCCGGCAGGTGACCGCGGGGCCGCAGGCTCCCCGGCCCCGGCCCCGGTGCTCGTGGCGGCGCCGCGGGCGGGCCCGCCGGGGCCGTCGGTTCCGGCGGTGTCCCGGCGCCGGACGTCGACCCGGAGGCGGCGCGCCGGGCCGCGATCCAGGCCAGGGCGGCCGGCGGGCTGCCCGCGCCGGGCGCCGACGGCGTCTCCGGCGGGCCCGGTGCGCCCGGGACGCGGTCCGGTCCGGCGGGACAGCGGGCCCTGGAGAGCGGCGGGGACATCCGTGCCGCCCGGGCCGGTGCCATCGCCGCCTACCGCGCGGGCGCCCGTGCCGCCGCCCGCGTGCAGGAGGCCCAGCAGAACGGGCGCGCCGCCCTGCCCGGCGCCCGGCCGCCCGCCGAGGAGGACGACACCGGCACGGGCCGCGCCGACGCGGCGCCGCCGTCGCCCTACGCCACCGGGGCGGGCGGTGCGACGCCGCCCGGACGGATAGCCGACCCCTACGGCGTGCAGGAGCGCCCTGGCACGGCGCCGCGCCGCGTACCGGCACCGGCGCGACGCCCCCGGCCCTGGGCGGTGCTCCCCGGCGGGCCGGCCTCCCCCGGGCGACCCGCACACCGGCCGGCCGGGCACCGCACCGCGGGCGGACTTCGTCCCGCAGGCACCCGACGGCCCAGGCCACTCCGGCGCCACGGCCGCTCTCCCCGCCCAGGCGACGCCGGGCTGGGGCGAGGAGCGGGCCGGGAGCGCCGTACGCCGCGGGCCCGGGACCGCGCTGGCCGCCGAGCGGGCGCGGCAGGTGCGGATGACCGTGGTGGGGCCGGTGACCGAGCGGTGGGCACCGGAGCAGGCCGGACCCGTCCACGAGAACTGGCAGCTGGCCGCGCCGGTCGGCCCCGAGACCGACCTGTGGGCCCTCGGCGCGCTGCTCTTCCGGGCCGTGCAGGGACACGCGCCCTACCCCGAGGAGTCCACCGCCGAACTGGTCCAGCTGGTGTGCGCCGAGCCGCCCGCGTTCGCCGAGGAGTGCGGACCGCTGCGCCCGGTGGTGGAGTCGCTGCTGCGCCAGGACCCCACCGACCGGCTGGACTTCGAGGAGCTGAGCGGCTGGCTGCGCTCACTGGTGCGGTCCGCGCCCGAGCCGGACGCCGGGACGCACGTCGTCCCCGTTCCGCCCGCCGACCCGAGCCGGCTGCCGATCGTCCGGCGCCGTGGCGAACTGGTCCGGCGACGCCGTGCCGCGCTGCCCGACACCCACCCCCACGGCCGGCACAAGCGTGCGCGCGAGGGCCGGAGTTCGCCGCGCAGCCTCGGCCGGACCCTGCTCCTGCTGATCCTGCTCCTGCTGGCAGGCGCGGTCGCGTACGCGATGCTGTTCCTGCCGAAGCAGAAGGACGACGGCGCGGCGGGGGACGACCGCACCGGCAGCGCGGGGCAGGCGAGTCCGGCGCCCTCCCGCTCGGCCGGACCGGCGTCCGGGCGCAGCACGCCCGACGGCAGCCCCTCGGCCTCCGCGCCGGCCACCGGGACGCAGACCGGCGGCGGCCCTGCCGTCGCCGACGGCTTCACCCTGCGCAAGGACCCCGACGGCTTCCAGGTCGCCGTGGCCAAGGGCTGGGACCGCACGCCCAGGAACGGCAGCGGCCAGGTGGTCTACGCGCACGGGAACTTCGAGCTGATCCTCGTGCCCGGCCGGGACAGCACCTCGTCCTACGGCAGCGATCCGATGGTCTACCAGCGGGACAAGGAGAAGGAACTCCAGCCGTACCGGGACTCCAGCTGGTCCACCGCCACCGGCCTGAGAACCATCGAGGTGGGCGGGCGGACCATGGCGGAGGGGCAGTTCACCTGGACCGACGGCCAGGGACGCGACCTGTTCGTGCGCAACATGGCGATCCTGATCCACGGCCGCTACCACCTCGTGCAGGTGCGCGGCCCCGAAGCCCAGCGGGACGAGATCACACGGCTCTACGACCAGGCCACGGCGACGTACCGCTACACGGGTTGAGCGCCCCGTATACCGGTCGGGCGGCCCGGAACACGACAACCGTCACAGGACTGTCACCTTGGTACCCCGCTTGTTCCCAGAGGGAGGGGCGGTCCTTAGTCTGACCCTGTCAAGAGCATTGCGGGGCAACGTGAATCAGATGCAGGGCCTGCTCATAGCGGGCCGCTACCGTCTCGCCGATTCCATCGGCAGCGGCGGCATGGGCCGGGTGTGGCGCGCCCACGACGAGGTGCTGCACCGGTCGGTCGCCGTCAAGGAGTTGACCGCCGCTCTCTACGTCTCCGACGCCGACCGGGCCGTTCTGCTCGCCCGTACCCGCGCCGAGGCGCGCGCCGCCGCGCGCATCAACCACTCCGCCGTGGTCACCGTGCACGACGTGCTCGAACACGACGGCCGCCCGTGGATCGTGATGGAGCTGGTCGAGGGCCATTCGCTGGCGGACGCGGTGAAGGAACGGGGACGCGTCGAGCCGCGGGAGGCCGCGCGCATCGGGCTGTGGGTGCTGCGGGCGCTGCGCGCCGCGCACTCCGCCGGAGTCCTGCACCGGGACGTCAAGCCCGGCAACGTCCTTCTCGGGCAGGACGGCCGGGTCCTGCTCACCGACTTCGGCATCGCCCAGATCGAGGGCGACACGACCATCACCCGTACCGGAGAGGTCGTCGGCTCGGTCGACTACCTCGCGCCGGAACGGGTGCGCGGCCACGACCCCGGCCCGTCCTCGGACCTGTGGGCGCTCGGCGCGACGCTGTACACGGCCGTCGAGGGCCGCTCGCCGTTCCGCCGCACCTCGCCGCTGGGCACGATGCAGGCGGTCGTCGAGGAGGAGGCGGAGGAGCCGCGGCACGCCGGTCCGCTGGGGCCCGTCATCGCCGCCATGCTGCGCAAGGAACCCGGCCAGCGGCCGGGCGCGGAAGACGCGGAACAGATGCTCGCCGAGGCCGCGGAGGGCCGCCGGCCGAGCACGGCACAGGCGTTCGTGCCGACGCAGAGCTCGGGCCTGTCCGTCGGCCGGGGCCACCGCCAGGGCCCCGCGGACCACGGGCCGGACACTGCGGGCTACGGGCACGGGACGTCGGGTCACGGCTCCGGTACGGCTGCCACGCACGGCACGAACACGGCACCGGGCGCGGGGCGTTCGGGGACCGGCCCCACGGCCGTGGCGCCCGTGTCCCAGGCGGCGGGCGGCCGCGCGGCGGGCCGGCCACGACGCCGGCTGCGCACGCTCGCCCTCGTCGTCGCCTTCGCGGCCGTGCTCGGCGGCGGCGCGGCGGTGGCGTACCAGAAGTGGGACGGCACCCGCTCGGACACCGGCACCGGCGCCGGGGCGGGGACGGCACGAGTCCCGCGCCGGCTTCCGCCGGCGGCGGCGCTTCGCCGGGCCCGGGCGGTGCGCTCCCGGCCGGCTGGCGGACCTACCACGACCCGCTGGGCTTCAGCCTCTCCCTGCCCAAGGGCTGGAAGCGCAAGGTGTACTCCATCCAGGGCGATCTCAAGCAGGTCGACTACACGCCGGACCAGGGCAGGCACTTCGTCCGCATCGCCATCGACGGCTCACCCGACTTCGCCGATCCGCTGTCCCACCAGAAGGACCTGGAGCAGCAGCTCCAGCGGCTGTTCGAGTACAAGCGCGTGCAGATGGCCGCGAACACCTACCGCGACTGCAAGGGCGCGGTGTGGGAATACACCTGGACCGCGCTGAAGAAGGACGCGCCCTTCGTCCCCGGCCCCCGGCGCGCCATCGAGGAGACGTACTTCTCGCGTCAGGGCACCGAGTACGCGATCTACATGTCCACTCCGGCCCAGGACTGGCCGACGACCAGCCGGCAGTTCACCTGGGTGCTGCGGGGCTGGCAGCAGCCGGAGGCGGGCTGATCCGGCCGGGGCGCCCAGGCGCCCAAAGCGGCCGAGGACGGCCGGAAATGCAGGTTGGGCGGCCCGGCTTGGCCGATCGGTGCCCCGGAGCGCATGGGTCCGGTGCGGCATGATGGGCGCATGGGGACCGAGGGCGCCGACTTCCGGGTGATCGCGGGCCGTTACCGCCTGGAGGCACGCATCGGGCGTGGCGGCATGGGCGTCGTGTGGCGGGCGAGCGATCAGGTGCTGGGCCGCCTGGTGGCGGTCAAGGAACTCCTCCCGGACGACTCGTTCGCGGACGACGACGCGCGCCGCCGCCGCGACCGCACCTTCCGCGAGGCGCGCGCGGTCGCCCAGCTGCGTCATCCGCACATCATCGTCGTGCACGACGTCGTGGAGCAGGACGACCGGCCGTACCTGGTCATGGAGTTGGTGGACGGCGGCTCGCTCGCCGACCGGATCGCCCGGCAGGGCCCGGTCGACGCCGCCGAGGCCGCGCGGATCGGCATCGCCCTGCTGAGCGCGCTGCGCACCGCCCACGAGGCTGGGGTGCTGCACCGGGACATCAAGCCCGCGAACGTCCTGATCGAGTCCGGCACCGACCGGGTCGTGCTCACCGACTTCGGCATCGCGCAGGTCGCGGGCGCGACCACGCTCACCGAGACCGGCTCCTTCGTCGGCTCGCCCGAATACACCGCTCCTGAGCGGATGTCGGGGCTGCGCACCGGCCCCGAGTCCGATCTGTGGTCGCTGGGCGCCCTGTTGTGCACGGTGCTCAGCGGCGAGTCCCCGTTCCGGCGCGACTCGCTCGGCGGCATCCTGCACGCCGTCGTCGCCGACGACATCCGGCCCCCCGCGCAGGCCGAGCCGCTGCTGCCCGTCGTACGGGGGCTGCTGGACCGGGACCCCGACCGGCGGCTCGGCACGGCGGACGCCGAGCGGATGCTGCGGACCTACCTGGAGACGGGACGGACCCCGCTCGGACCGGGCGGCCCCGGTGCGGCGGGCGGGCACGGCAACGGGCGCGTCCCCCGGTTCGGCGGCAGCCGTACGGGCCGTACGGGGAAGGCGCCCGCGCCCTACACGCCGACGCAGCGGGACGTCCCGCACAGCGGTCCGCCCACCTCCGCCGTGTCCCGGCCGTCCCGCCGCCCGGTGCTCGTCGCGGCCCTGCTCGTCGCCGCGCTGGCCGGGGCCGGTGTGTCGGCCGCGGCGCTGCTGCTGCACGGGGGCGGCGACGGGGGCGGGGGCAGACCCGGTGGTACGGCGACGTCCCCGGCGACCCGGACCGGCACGGGCACGAGCGCACCCCCGGCCACCGGAGCACCGGGTACGTCGCCCGGCGCCACCGGCCCGACCACCGGCGGCTCGCGTCCGGCGCCCTCCGGCTACCGCACGGCGCGGGAGACGGCCGGGTACTCCCTCGCCGTACCGGAGGATTTCACCCGCAGCCAGGAGGGCGAGCGGGTCTTCTACCTCTCGCCCGGCGGGACCTTCCGTCTCGGCATCAAGGTCGCCGGTGTCCAACCGGGCGGTCCGCGGCTCGTGATGGAGCGGTCCGCGGCCAAGGGACCGGCCAACAACCCCGGTTACCGCGACGGCCGGGTCACCGGCACCGAGCACGACGGACACCCCGCCGCGCTGTGGGAGTTCACCTGGGACGGCTTCAGCGCCGCCGAGGGCCCGCGCCACACCTTCGACCTGTGCTGGGAGGAGTCCGGGCGGATGTACGACCTGTGGGTGTCGGCACCGGTCGGCGACGTCAGCGAGGCCCGCGAGTACTTCGACGTGGCGGTCGACACCTTCCGCGCCCCGCGCGGCTGAGCGTCTCGCCCCCGCGGGGCGGCCGGGCGCGTACCGGGCCCTCGGCGGCACGGTCACGGGTGTGTGACTGGTTCGTGCTCCCTGTGGATGCGGGCGCGGTCGGCGCGATATGGATGAAGCATGAGCAATGACGGGGGAGCCGGTCACGGGACCGACGACACGACGAGCTTCGTTCTGCGGCCGCCGCAGCCGCAGTGGCAGCACCGGCCGGAGGCGCAGGGGCACGCGCACCCGGCCCCGCAGCCGCAGGCTCACCCGGCCTCCCACCCGGACCCGCACTCCGAGCCGGCCGCCGCCGTGCCCGGGCCTCCCGCGGCCCCGTCCGTCCCCGCGCAGGTCCCGGGCGGCGGACGGCTGATCGCGGGCCGCTACCGGCTGCTGGGCAAGCTGGGCCACGGCGGCATGGGGACCGTGTGGCGGGCCAAGGACGAGATGGTGGACCGCGAGGTCGCCGTCAAGGAGCCCCGCGTCCCCGACCACCTTCCCGAACGGGAACGCGCCAACGCCTACGAGCGCATGCGCCGTGAGGCCCGCGCCGCGGCCCGCCTCGACCACCCGGCCGTGGTGAACGTGTACGACGTCGCGGTCGTCGACGACCGCCCGTGGATCGTGATGGAGCTGGTGCGCGGCCGCACCCTCGGCAGCGCGCTCCAGGAGGGCACCCTGGACGCGCGCGAGGCGGCCCGGGTCGGCCTGGAGGTGCTGGGCGCGCTGGAGGCGGCGCACGCGGCGGGCGTCCTGCACCGGGACGTCAAGCCCGACAACGTCCTGCTCGGCCGGTACGACCGGGTGGTCCTCACCGACTTCGGGATCGCCCGGATCGAGGGCGACACACGGCTCACGGACACCGGCGGCTTCGTCGGCTCGCCCGAGTACATCGCACCGGAACGGGTGCTGGGGCAGCGGCCCGGACCGGCGAGCGACCTGTGGTCCCTCGGCGTGGTCCTGTACACGGCCACCGAGGGCGTCTCGCCGTTCCGCCGCAGCAACACCCCGGCCACCCTCCAGTCCGTCCTCAACGCCACCCCCGCCGCGCCCGCGTCCGCCTCGGGCCCGCTGGCCGAGGTCATCAACGGGCTGCTGCGGAAGGACCCCGCGCACCGGCCGGCCGCGGACCGGGTCCGCGCGCTGCTGGAGGAGGCGGCGAAGCCCCCGGCGCCCCTCGCGCCGACCCGTCCCATGCGGACGGCCGACCCGGGAACGGGCCCGCCGCCGGGCCACGGCGCCTCGGCCGCGGGGTGTGGCTGGGCGTGGGCGCGGCCGTGGTGGCCGCCGCCGTGGCGGGCTACCTCGTCCTCGCCGACCCGTTCGCCGGCCCGCTGCCCGACGGCTGGAAGAAGCGGCCCGAGGCCCGGCTGGGCGCCACCCTCGCCGTCCCCGTCGGCTACCAGGCCGCCCGGCCCGGGAAGGACGACTCCGACAAGAACTGGGTGGCGTACGCGGACTGGAGCGGAAGCATCCGGATCGAGCTGCACCTGGCCCGGAAGGCGCAGGACTCCCTGCACGAGATCAAGAACACCGCGCGGTCCCAGATGTACGCCGACGACGAGAAGTTCCGCAACGAGGGCGAGTACCGGCTCGACATGCCCGAGGGCGCCAGGACGCACCCGGACGACACGGCCACGTACCGCGGCAGGCAGGCCGCGCAGAACACCGTCAGGTTCAAGACCGACGACAGCGAGGACCCCCGTCCGCGCGAACTCCAGATCTTCTACTACCGGACCACCGCCGGGGACCTGTACACCCTCGTCGTCGGGTATCCGGGCGCGGGCGACTTCACCGCCCGCGGCCAGGAGGTGGCGAAGGCGGCGATCGCGAACCTGGACGTCACCAAGCCCTGACGCGCACCTCCGAGCAAGCGCTGACGGCACGAAGGACCGACGTCACGAAGCCCTGAGGCCGCCGCGGTACCGGCCCGGTGTCGTCCCGAACTCCCGGCTGAACGCGTGCGACAGCGCGTACGGGCTGCCGTACCCCGTCTCCCGGGCCACCGTCGCGAGCGGTGCGTCGGAGTCGCGCAGCCGGGTCGCGGCCAGTGTCAGCCGCCACCAGGTGAGGTACGCCATGGGCGGACGGCCGACCAGTGAGGTGAAGCGGCGGGCGAGGGTGGCGCGGGAGACACCGGCCCGCGCGGCCAGCAGGCCGGTCGTCCAGGGAGCGGCCGGTTCGGCGTGCAGGGCGGCGAGGGCCGCGGCGGTCGCCGGGTCGCTCAGCGCGGCCGGCCAGTTGCCGGTGTGCGCCCCGGCCGTCCAGGCGCGGACCATGTAGACCAGCAGCAGGTCCAGCAGACTGGGCAGGGCCAGGCTGCCGCCGGGCCGTGCACCGGCCAGCTCCCGGCACAACAGGTCCACCGCGGAACGCAGTTCGGGGTTCTCCCCGTCCCGGTGGGGCAGCAGCACCACATCCGGCAGCTCCGCCAGCAGGGGGTGCGTCCGGCTGCGGTCCAGCCGGTACTTGCCGCACAGCAGCTCCACCTCGGGGCCGCCGCCGGGCAGCACCGCGTCTCTGTCCCGCACTTCCTCGAACGGCACCGCCCGCCGGACGTCCACCGGCCGCTCCGAGCCGTCCGCCAGCAGATGCCCGGTCCCGTGCGGAAGCAGCACCACGTCGCCCGGCCCCAGGGCCACGGGCTTGCCGCCGTCGGTGAGCAGCCGGCAGGAACCGCCGAGCACCACGTGGAAGCCCGCCCCCTCGTACGGCGCCAGCCGCACGCACCACGAGCCGGTCACCCGGAGCCGGTTCGAGGAGGGACGGCCGGCCCGGACCGCGGAGATCGCGTCGCTCACCACATCCATGAGACGTCAGCGTATTCGATCGAGCCTTGTGAGCATCGAAATGCTCACCTCGCCCTTCTAGTGTCCTGCACATGGCTGAAGACACCGTGCAGAAGTTCATGATCGGCGACGTCGAGGTCCTGCGGGTCGTCGAGTGGCAGGGCCCGCTCGCACCGGCCCGCCGCCTCGTCCCGGACAGCCGCCCCGAGCTGTGGCGGGAGCACGAGGACCAGCTCGCCCCCGGCCACTGGCAGCCCGCGGAGGACCTGGCCGTGGCGGCCCTGCAGACCTGGGTGGTGCGCAGCGGCGGGCGGACGGTGCTCGTCGACACCGGGGTGGGCCGGGACCGGGAGCGGCCCGCGAACCCGCGGTTCCACCGGCGCGACGGCGACCTGCCCGGACGGCTCCGGCGGGCCGGCGTGGACCCGGCGGACGTCGACCTCGTGGTGAACACCCACATCCACGCCGACCATGTCGGCTGGAACACCCGGGACGCCGGCGGCACATGGGTGCCCACCTTCCCGAACGCCCGGTACCTGCTCCCGGCCGCCGACGACCACCACTTCGGCCCCGAGGGCGGCTACGGGGGCGGGGTGCGGGTGGACGACCGGCTGCTCTACGAGGACAGCGTCGCGCCCGTGCACCGGGCCGGACAGGCGCGGGTGTGGGAGGGGGAGCACCGGATCGACGAGCACCTCGTCCTCGCGCCCGCCCCCGGACACACGCCCGGCTCCTCCGTCCTGCGGGTCGCCTCCCGCGGCGAACGCGCCGTGTTCGTCGGCGACCTGCTGCACAGCCCGGTGCAGATCCTGCGGCCCGAGTGCAGCAGCTGCTTCTGCCTCGACCCGCGGCAGGCGGCCGCGACCAGGCGCCGCGAGTTGGAACGTGCCGCGGCGGACAGGGCGTTGGTCGTTCCCGCCCACTTCGCCGGGGCCGGCGCGGTGGAGGTGCGCAAGGCGCGCGACGGCTTCACCCTGCACCGATGGGCCGCCTGACCGCCCGCTTCGACAACGGTGTGGTGCGCACGGTACTCATGTGACATGACCGAAGACGGCGAACACCCGCCCGACGGACGTCTGATCGGCGGCCGTTACCGGCTGACCGGGCGCCTGGGCTCCGGTCCGGCCGGGACCGTCTGGCACGCCCGCGACGAACGGGACGACGTCCGGGTCGCCGTCAAGGAGCCGCTGCTGCCCGGCGATCCGGCCGAGGACGAGGAGAGCCGGCGCGTCGCGCACCGCCTCTACCGGGAGGCCCGTACCGCCACGCGGGTACGGCATCCCTCCGCCGTCACGGTGCACGACGTCGTGACCGAGGACGAAGTCCCGTGGATCGTCATGGAGTTGGTGGAGGGCGAGTCCCTGCGCACGGCCCTGCGGCGCGGCCCCCTGCCGCCCGCCGAGGCCGCCCGGGTCGGACTCGCCGTCCTCGGCGCCCTGCGTGCCGCCCACGCCGTCGGCATCGTCCACCGGGACGTCAAGCCGGCCAACGTCCTCCTGGAGGACGGCACCGGGCGGGTCGTGCTCACCGACTTCGGCATCGGCGACGGCCACCCGGACGACGCACCCGCCGGGTTCGTGGCCCCCGAGCGGGCGGCGGGACCCGGTGCCGGTCCGGCCTCCGACCTGTGGTCCCTGGGCGCGCTGCTGCGCGCCGCCCTCGGGGACGCCGACCCCGGCCCGCTCGGCCCGCTGGCGGACCGGCTCCAGGCCGACGAGCCCGGGGCGCGGCCCGGTGCGGAGGAGGCGGAGGCGGCACTGCGCGCGTACCTGGGGCTGACGCCCGTACGGGAGCAGGCGGAGCGGTCGGAGCGGTCAGAGCAGCCGGATCAGCTGGGGAAGTCGGGACGGCCGGAGAAGTCGGAGCAGCCGGGGGAGTCGGGGCGGTCGGAGAAGCCGGAGCAGCCGGGGAAGTCGGAGCGGCCGGGGGAGTCGGGGCGGTCGGAGAAGTCGGAGCGGCCGGGGGAGTCGGGGCGGTCGGAGCCGTCGGCCGGGGGCGGGCCCGACTCGCCCACCGGCTCCCGCGCGACCGCTCCCGCCCCGCCCGCCGACCCGCGCCGCCGCACCCCCTTCGCCGCCCTCGGCCTACTCCTCGCGAAAAAACCCGGAGCCGAATGATCGTCGTGGCCGTCGGCACCCCAACGCCCTGATCAGCACATTTGCTGCCAGTGATCACTGGCAGTGTGTGAGCGGTCGGTGAATCCCCGTTACCGACGGGTACACAAAGCTTCCCCACCGGCATACCCTGCGCCTCATGACGGACACGCAGGCCCCGGACATCGCCGGTACCAACCCCCTCGCCCCCGCGCCCGCGGGCGCCCGCACCGCCGCCGACGTGGTCACCCCGGAACTGGTGGCCCAGCTCACCAAGGGCGTCGCCGGCTCCGGACGCACCGCCAACCACACCCCCTTCACCGGCGAGAAGCTGGCCGACCTGCCCGAGTCCACCCCCGAGGACGTGCTCCGGGCCTTCGAGGCGGCCCGTGCCGCGCAGGCCGTGTGGGCGAAGGTCCCGGTACGGCAGCGGGCCGCCGTCCTGCTCCGCTTCCACGACCTGCTGCTGGAGCGGCAGGCCGAGGTCCTCGACCTCGTGCAGCTGGAGACCGGCAAGGCGCGGCTGCACGCCCACGAGGAGGTGCAGGCCGTCGCCGTCGCGGCCCGCCACTACGGCCGCCGGGCCGCCGCCTATCTGCGGCCGAAGCGGCACGCGGGCGCCATGCCGACCCTGACGAAGGTCTCCGAACTGCGGCACCCGCGCGGGGTCGTGGGCCAGATCGCCCCCTGGAACTACCCGCTGGAGCTGTCCGTCGGCGACGCCCTGCCCGCCTTCGTGTCGGGCAACGCGGTAGTCATGAAGCCGGACACGGAGACCTGCCTCACCGCCCTGTGGGCCCGTGACCTGCTCATCGAGGCCGGTCTGCCCGAGGGTGTCTTCCAGGTCGTCCTCGGCGAGGGCCCGGTCGTCGGCCCGGAGCTGGTCAAGCACGCCGACTACGTCTCCTTCACCGGCTCCACCCGCACCGGCCGCGAGGTCGCCCAGGGCGCCGCCGCCCGGCTGGTCGGCGTCTCCCTCGAACTCGGCGGCAAGAACGCCATGCTGGTGCTGGACGACGCCGACATCGAGAAGGCCGCCGCCGGCGCCGTCCGCGCCTGCTTCTCCTCGGCCGGCCAGCTCTGCATCTCCATCGAGCGGCTGTACGTCCACGAGTCGGTCGCCGACGCCTTCCTGGAGCGCTTCGCCGCCCGCACCCGGGCCATGCGGCTCGGCAACTCCCTCGCCTACGGCGCCGACATGGGCTCGCTGGTCGGCGAGCGGCAGCTCGAGACGGTGGAACGCCATGTCCAGGAGGCCGTGGCCAAGGGCGCGAAGCTGGTCGCCGGCGGCGTCGCCCGCCCGGACATCGGCCCCTACTTCTTCGAGCCGACCATCCTCGACGGTGTCGAGGACTCCATGGCCGTGTGCGAGGAGGAGACGTTCGGCCCGGTCGTCTCGGTCTACCGCTTCACGAGCGACGAGGAGGTCGTCGAGCGCGCCAACGCCACGCCGTACGGCCTGAACGCGTCCGTGTGGACGAAGGACGCCCGCCGGGGCCTCGACGTCGCCTCGCGCCTGCGCACCGGCACGGTCAACGTCAACGAGGGCTACGCCCCCGCCTACGGCAGCGTCCAGTCCCCGATGGGCGGCATGAAGGACTCCGGACTCGGCCGCCGTCACGGCTCCGAGGGCATCCTCAAGTACACCGAGGCCCAGACGGTGGCCCAGCAGCGGCTGCTGCCGATGGCGCCGTCGCTGGGCATGGACGACGAGAGGTACGCGGCCTTCATGAGCCGCAGCCTGCGCCTGATGAAGGCCTTCCGCTTCCGCTAGCCGGCCCTTCGCCCCGATTCCCCGGCCCCGATCCCCGTTCCCCGTTCCCACCCCCGTTCTCAACGAGGAGAGCACGTGTCGCAGGAGAAGTCCGTCCAGACCCGGGACAAGGACGGGTACGACTACGACGTCATCGTCGTCGGTTCGGGGTTCGGGGGCTCGGTGTCCGCGCTCCGCCTCACCGAGAAGGGCTACCGGGTGGGCGTCCTGGAGGCGGGCCGCCGCTTCACCCGGGACAGCCTCCCGAAGAACTCGTGGGACCTGAGGAACTACCTGTGGGTCCCCCGGCTCGGCATGTTCGGCATCCAGCGCATCCACCTGCTGGGCAATGTCATGGTGCTGGCCGGCGCGGGCGTCGGCGGCGGCTCCCTCAACTACGCCAACACGCTCTACGTGCCGCCGAAGCCGTTCTTCGACGACCCCCAGTGGCGGGACATCACCGACTGGGAGGAGGAGCTGAAGCCGTACTACGACCAGGCACGGCGGATGCTCGGCGTACGGCTCAACCCGACCATGACCCCCTCCGACGTGCACCTGAAGGCGGCGGCGCAGCGGATGGGCGTCGGCGACACCTTCCACCTCGCGCCGGTCGGCGTCTTCTTCGGCGACGGCAAGGACGCGGACGGCACGGCGAAGGCGCGGCCGGGCGGCGAGGTGGCGGACCCGTACTTCGGCGGGGCCGGCCCGGCCCGCAAGGCGTGCACCGAGTGCGGCGAGTGCATGACCGGCTGCCGGCACGGGGCGAAGAACACCCTCAACGAGAACTACCTCCACCTCGCCGAGAAGGCGGGCGCGGTGGTCCACCCCATGACGACGGTCGTGTCGGTCACGGACGACTCGCGCGGCGGGTACGCCGTCGCGACCCTGCCGACCGACCGGAAGAAGAAGGGCGCGGGCCGGGTCCTCACCGCACGCCGGGTGGTGCTCGCGGCGGGCACCTACGGCACGCAGACCCTGCTGCACCGCATGAAGGCCGCCGGCCACCTGCCGTACCTGTCGAAGCGGCTGGGCGACCTGACCCGCACCAACTCCGAGGCGCTGGTCGGCGCGCAGACCGACGACCGCCGCTACCGCAGGGCGACCGGCGAACCGCGGGCCGACTTCACGCGCGGAGTCGCCATCACGTCCTCGATCCACCCCGACGAGAACACCCACATCGAGCCGGTCCGCTACGGCAAGGGCTCCAACTCGATGGGCGGCCTCTCCATCCTCCAGGTGCCGTACGCCGAGGGCTCCTCGCGCGTGCTGGCGTGGCTGGCGAACGCGGCCCGGCACCCCGTGCTGGTCGCCCGCTCCCTGTCCAACCGGCGCTGGTCGGAGCGGACCATCATCGGGCTGGTCATGCAGTCCCTGGACAACTCCCTCACGACGTACCTGAAGCCCGGCGGCCCCGGCAAGGGGCTGCTGACCGCGCGCCAGGGGCACGGCGCCCCGAACCCCAAGCAGATCAAGGCCGCCACGGAGGCCGCCACCGCGCTCGCGACCGAGATCAACGGCTTCGCGGGCAGCAACGTCGGCGAGCTGATGGGCACCCCGCTCACCGCGCACTTCCTGGGTGGCTGCCCCATCGGCGACTCCGCGGAGACGGGGGTGATCGACCCGTACCACCGGCTGTACGGCCACCCCGGCATCTCGGTCGTGGACGGCGCCGCGGTCTCGGCGAACCTGGGTGTCAACCCGTCGCTGACGATCACCGCGCAGGCCGAGCGGGCGATGTCCTTCTGGCCGAACAAGGGCGAGGAGGACCCGCGTCCGGCGGTGGGGACGGCGTACGAGCGGCTGAAGCCGGTCGAGCCGCAGGCCCCGGCGGTCCCGGCGGAGGCGTTCGGCGCACTGCGCCTGCCGTTCCTCGGGATGCCGGCGGTACCGCCGAAGAAGTAGGCCGGGAGGCGGGAGACCGGGAGCCGGGGGGCCCGGTGCCGGAGGGCCCGGAACGGCGAAGAGGGACCTGCCTCCCCCTCCGAAGGCAGCTCCCTCTCACCGTCTCGTGATCCGGCGCACCGGTTTCTTGATCCGGCAGGTTTGATCGGCGAAAGGGCGGAAGGGTTGCCCGGGCCGCACGGGTTTCTCGTGTGGGGTGGGTCACATGTCCGGTCGTGGGGCGATCGAGGGCATGACGAAGGGCCCCGCGGGACGGAGAGGCCGCGGGGCCCTTCTTTCAGTCAGCACCGGCGTCAGGGCGGCGCCGGTGCCTGGGAGCGGCGCCGGGGGGTTGCGCCGCTTGTTCGTGTTGCCTCGTGGCGGACGGGCACGACCTGTGGCGGTCGGCCGGTGCACCCAATGCCGTTGTCTGCGCCGGGACTTGGGGCTGTACGCATCGTGCTGGATGAGCGCGGCATCCGCAACCGTTTGACCCGGCACTGGTGCATATTTGCAGTTTTTCCGCCGGTCGGCCCCGGGCGTCCCCGGAGCCGGCCGTTTCTCTTGGGTGACCGGGCTGCTGTCCCCTGCCGTCCGGTCACTTCCTGGAGCGAGGTCCCACGGCGTACGGCACGACCCGTACGCCTCATCACTCCAGCGAGCCACGCGTGGTTCTGTCGGGCCCGCCCCTGGCTGGCACGGACACTCCCCTCAACGAAGCGGTGCGCGAGCCGGTCACGCGCCGTACGGGTGAGACCGGGTCCGAACTCAGATGCGACCCCGGCACAGCTCCAGCAGCGTCATGGCCAGCGGGGTGCCGGGCTTGCCGAGGGCGTCGCGGTAGCGGCCGAGGATCTCCATCTCGCGGGACAGGTGCACGCGGCGGCCGCCGGAGGCGATGCGGGTCCGCTGGACGACGGCGGAGACGGCCATCCGCTCCTGGATGAGACCGATGATCCGGTCGTCGAGCACGTCGATGCGCTCACGGGCGTCGGCGATGGCCGCCTCCGGCGCGGTGGCCGGTGCGGGACCGCCGGCCGCCGCCGGCGCGGAGGGCGCCGCCGTGGTGGGGCCCGCTGCGGGGCTGGTGATCGCTTCCGGGCTGGTGGTGGTCACGTCGGGCTCCTCGTTCGGGATGGCGGAGGCCCTGGGCCGGCGGAACCCGGAGAACGACAGACGCCCCGGGCCTTGTCGGCCCGGGGCGCCTGGGAAGTCGCTTGGCGTCAGCTCAAGCAGCACGACCATGGCAGCCGGCGGGCCCGGTGCCATAGGTAAAGACGTAGGTCGTCTGCGTGAACATGGGGCCAGTATGCCACGGCCCCCTTACCGGGGATGCCGCCCCGCCCTCCCCGTTAGACTCGGTAGCACAGACCCCCGCCCGACCACCAGAAGGCACCCCGTGTCATCAGCGACTCCCACTGCCGCCAGCCCCGACACCGTCCTGGTCGTCGACTTCGGCGCGCAGTACGCCCAGCTCATCGCCCGTCGCGTCCGCGAGGCGCGGGTCTACAGCGAGATCGTGCCGAGCACCATGCCGGTCCAGGAGATGCTCGCCAAGAACCCCGCGGCGATCATCCTCTCCGGCGGCCCCTCGTCCGTGTACGAGGAGGGCGCCCCCCGCCTCGACGGCGAGCTCTTCGAGGCCGGCGTCCCCGTCTTCGGCATGTGCTACGGCTTCCAGCTGATGGCGCAGGTCCTCGGCGGCACCGTCGACAACACCGGCGCGCGTGAGTACGGCCGCACCGATCTGCACGTCTCCAAGAACTCCTCCACCCTCTTCGAGGGCACCCCCGACGAGCAGCACGTGTGGATGTCGCACGGCGACGCCTGCTCCGCCGCCCCCGAGGGCTTCACCGTCACCGCCTCCACCGAGGTCGTCCCGGTCGCCGCCTTCGAGAACGACGAGAAGAAGCTCTACGGCGTCCAGTACCACCCCGAGGTCATGCACTCCACGCACGGCCAGCAGGTGCTGGAGCACTTCCTGTACCGCGGCGCCGGCCTCAAGCCCGACTGGACGACCGGCAACGTGATCGACGAGCAGGTCGCCGCGATCCGCGAGCTGGTCGGCGACAAGCGCGCCATCTGCGGTCTGTCCGGCGGGGTGGACTCCGCCGTCGCCGCCGCGCTCGTCCAGAAGGCCATCGGCTCCCAGCTCACCTGTGTGTACGTCGACCACGGTCTGATGCGCAAGGGCGAGACCGAGCAGGTCGAGAAGGACTTCGTCGCGGCCACCGGCGTGCAGCTGAAGGTCGTCGACGCCGAGGAGCGCTTCCTCACCGCCCTCAAGGGCGTCTCCGACCCGGAGGAGAAGCGCAAGATCATCGGCCGCGAGTTCATCCGGGTCTTCGAGCAGGCGCAGGCCGAGATCATCGCCGACGCGGGCCCGGCCGTGGAGTTCCTGGTCCAGGGCACCCTGTACCCGGACGTCGTCGAGTCCGGCGGCGGCACCGGCACCGCCAACATCAAGTCGCACCACAACGTCGGCGGCCTGCCCGAGGACCTCGAGTTCCAGCTGATCGAGCCGCTGCGCAAGCTGTTCAAGGACGAGGTCCGGATGGTCGGCCAGGAGCTGGGCCTGCCCGAGGAGATCGTCCAGCGCCAGCCGTTCCCGGGCCCGGGCCTCGGCATCCGCATCGTCGGCGAGGTCACCAAGGAGCGCCTGGACCTGCTGCGCGAGGCCGACGCCATCGCCCGCGAGGAGCTGACCGCGGCCGGTCTGGACCGCGACATCTGGCAGTGCCCGGTGGTCCTGCTCGCCGACGTCCGCAGCGTGGGCGTCCAGGGCGACGGCCGCACCTACGGCCACCCGATCGTCCTGCGCCCCGTCTCCTCCGAGGACGCCATGACCGCCGACTGGTCGCGGCTGCCCTACGACGTCCTGGCGAAGATCTCGACCCGGATCACCAACGAGGTCCGGGACGTCAACCGGGTCGTCGTCGACGTGACCTCGAAGCCGCCGGGCACCATCGAGTGGGAGTAGTCCGGGCGATCAGGTCCGCTTGAGAGTGCGCACCGCCTCTCCGGGCTTCCACACCTGGACCACCAGGTAGGTCTCGTCCTCGACGCGGGTCAGCACGACCTCCGTCACCTCGGTGCGGAAGAGGTGGAACGGCTGCGGCGGTTCCGCCTCTTCCACGTACCAGGCCTTCGTCTCCGCGCCGGCCTCGTACGCCCGTCCCGCGATCCGTACGTCACCGCCGCCCAGGTCCGTACCCTCGCCCGGGTTCGCCTGGAGGGCGAAGCGCGGGTCGCGGCGCAGGTCACGGGCCTTGAGGGAGCCGTCCATCATGCCGAGCCACAGCTCGCCCGCGCGGAAGTCGGCCTCCAGGCCGGAGGTGCGCGGCGAGCCGTCCTTGCGGAGCGTGGCGAGGACGTGGTGCCGGAACGCGCCGAAGCGCTGCTCGACGGTCCGGGCGAAATCGGGTTCGGCGGCGGCGAAGGCCGCCCAGGTCATCCGGCTCATGGCCGCAGTCTGACGCCGATACCGGACATCTTCTGTCGGGATTTCGCCGCCGATTCCCCGGAGAATCCGGCCTGCGCGTCATCTTTACAGAACAGCCCTGCCTTTTTGCGCCGACCGGGGGTAATTTCCGGCCCGTACCGCAATCCCAGCGCTGGAGGACCTATGCACGGGCCCACCCCGCCCCCGCCGCTGCCCACCGACCAGCTGAAGTTCGCCATGCCGCCGATGCACGACTCGGTCGAGGACGAACGCCGGCACCGCAAGGAGCGCCTCGCGGGGGCCCTGCGGATCTTCGGGCGCCACGGCTTCGAGGACGGGGTGTCCGGGCACATCACGGCCCGCGACCCCGAGTTCTCCGACTGCTTCTGGGTCAACCCGTTCGGGATGCCGTTCAAGCACGTCACCGTCGGCGACCTCGTCCTCGCCAACCAGGACGGCCAGGTCGTCGAGGGCCGCTACCACGTCAACCAGGCCGCGTTCACCGTGCACGCCCAGGTGCACGCCGCCCGCCCGGACGTCGTCGCCGTCGCCCACTGCCACTCCGTGCACGGCCGCGCCCTCGCCGCGCTCGGCGAGCTGGTCGACCCCATCACCCAGGAGAGCTGCGCCTTCTACGAGGACGTGGCGCTCTACGACGCCTACAGCGGGGTCACCGTCGACGCCGAGGAGGGCCGCCGCATCGCCGGTGCGCTCGGCTCCCGCAAGGCGCTGGTCCTGCGCAACCACGGTCTGCTGACCGTCGGGGACTCGGTCGACGCGGCCGCGTGGTGGTTCCTCTCCCTGGAGCGGTCCAGTCAGGTGCAGCTCATGGCGCGCGCGGCCGGGCGGCCGGTGCTCATCGACCACCGGCAGGCCGTCGCCACCCGCGAACAGCTCGGCGGCGACCTCGTCGCGTGGATCAACTACCAGCCGCTGTGGCAGGACATCAGCCGCAGCGAACCCGACCTGCTCAGCTGAGGCCCCCGCGCACTTCTCGCGGCCGGGTCAACCCGGCGCCTCCGGATTCACCCTCATTGACGCGGTCCCGTGACCCCACGGGGCCTTGCGTAGGGCACAATTCGCTCTCGACACAGGGGAGTTATCGGCCGTGGCGCGGGCACCGTCGGGTGCCGCCGACCGGGTCGGAAGGCCGTGGGGAAGGCGGGCGTCGGGCGTGGCGGTGCAGGAAGCGAGAGGGGGCACGGGCCCTGACGGGGCCCATGAGGGTGGTTGCACCTGCGGGGGCTGCCCGCACGGCGCCCGGGAGGGACACCGGCGGGCGGTCGCCGCGTTCCTGCGCCGGCGCGACGAGTTCGCGGCCGGACAGGGGCTGCCGCCGGCCGTGGCGCACTCGGCCTCGGCGTCCCGCCAGTGGGTCTCCGAGGAACTGACCCAGCGGGCCGAGGCCGTCGCCGAACGCGGCCGCGAGGAGGGCGAGGCATGGCTCGCCCGGCTGTGGCTGCGGACCCTGTGCGTGGTGTGGGGCGCGGTGGCCGCCCTGTTGCTGGCCGAGGCGCTCACCGCGATCGGCGCGGGCTGGACCGGCGCCCGTACCGCTGCCCTGCTCGCCGCGCTGGTCGTCGCGGGCGCGCTGACCGCCGGCTGTCTGCTCCACCGGGCGCGCGGCGGGGCGCTGGCCCCGGTGATCGGCGAGGACAACCGGATGTCCACCTCGCGCTCGGTGGCCGCCTGCTGGGTGCTGTTCGTCCTCTACGCCGTCCTGATGCTGGCCGTCCGGCTGGCCGCCGCCTCCGGTCACGCCGAGCGCGACGTGCTGATCTCCGGGCTGGGCCTGGCGCGCGGCGCGGGCGCCGTGACCGTCCTCGCCGTGGTGTGCGGCATCGCCGTCCTGGTCCGCCGTGTGGTGGGCCTGCGCATCGTCTCCCAGCGACTGCAGAAGGTGCCGGCCCACCGGCCGCGCGCCGCCGACCTGCTCACCGACGATTCCGGCCGGGGCGCCTTCGCCGACATCCAGTACGTCGCCATCAGCGCCGTCGCGCTGCTGTTCGCCGCCGTACGGCTCGCCCGCCGCCCCGACCGGCTGCCCGACCTGCCGTGGGGGCTGGGCGTGATCGTGCTGATCTCGGCCGCGACCTACCTGGCCGGCAAGTACGCCGAGGGCGGCCGCCCGGCCGTCCTCTCGGTGGTCCGCGCCCGCGAACCCGGCGATCTGGACGGGCCGATCCGCACCGGCGACGACATCGAGATCCGGGGCACCGGCTTCGTCCCGCCCGGCGCGCAGAGCGCCGACCGGCTGTCGCGCATGGTCGTCCGCATCGGCGCGGTCGACGTCCACGTACCGCTCGTCCCCGTCGCGGGCGGCTTCCGCAATCCCACGGACACCGTCCTGACCGTGCCCGTCCCGGCCGAGGTGGAACCGGGCTCGGTGGAGGTGCAGGTGGTGACCGCGGCCGGGGTGGCGACCAACCGCTGCGTCGTCCAGGTGACCGAGTGAACCACCGGGCGGCCGGGGGTGCGACGGCCCGATGGGCAGGCCCGCCCCGCACGTCGGGTGAACCCTGGTCCGCATCCGACACACCCCCACTCGCCGCCGCGGCTAGCGCCCGGCTCCTGAATCCGGAAAATCATCTGGTAGAGGATTGAACGGGCCCCGCCTGTCATACGTATCGACAAGTGAGGGGTGGCAGGGCGGGCTGAGAGGTGGCTGGCAGCGATGACTCACGGTATTCGGACGGACACGCATTCGACCCGGCTGGACGGCCCCCGCGGACTGCGGGACACCGCCGCCCACTACGCCCTGCTGCCGCTGCGCGTCTTCCTCGGAATCACCTTCGTCTACGCCGGCCTGGACAAGCTCACCGACAGCGCCTTCCTGAAGTCCGGCGGTGCCGGCTCGATCGGCGAGACCATGCGCGCGGCCCGCGGCTCCGCCGCCGTCCCGGCCCTCATCGACCTCGCCCTCAAGAGCCCCGTCGGCTTCGGCTACGGCATCGCCCTCGGTGAACTGGCCGTCGGCATCGGCACCCTGCTCGGTCTGCTGGGCCGGCTCGCCGCCCTCGGTGGCGCGCTGATCTCGCTCAGCCTGTGGCTGACGGTCAGCTGGGCGACGAGCCCCTACTACTACGGAAACGACCTCGCCTACCTGATGGCCTGGCTGCCCCTCATCCTCGCCGGCGCCCCCTATCTCTCCGTGGACGCGGCCTGGCGGACCCGGCGCCGCCGGTCCGGCGGCTACCGCTAGCGGCCCTCGGCGCCGCCCCGTCTGCGCATCCCCCGGGCCACGACGGCGGTCGCCCCGGCCAGACACAGGCCGCCCACGACCAGCGGAACGATCGCGAACCACGGGGTCTCCCACAGACCGCCCGCGTCCCCGGCGTACACGACACCGGCGGCGATCAGGAAGAGACCGGCGACCAGTTTCCCCGGCTCGAACTCATGACGCAGCACGGCTGACCACCACCTCTCCCACACCGACCTCGAGGGTGAGGTCCAGCGTGCCCGTGTCCTTGGCGCCCCCGGTGGGTTCGAGCGTCACGTCCTTGTGCCTGCCAGGCTGCACGTCCACGTCCTTCCTGTCGTCCCCTGGCAACCGGATGTCGCCCACTCCCACATCGATGCCCATCCGCACGGTCGCGTCCGTCGGCACGATCACCTTCAACCGCCCCGCGCCCACATGGGCGCTCGTGGAGACCTGCTGTCCCTTCGCGGGGCTCACCCGGCTCAGGTCCAGCGTGCCCCGCCCGGTACCGAGCTCGTAGTCCGAGCTCACCCGCGCCGCCGCGGCGGGTCTCCACGTGGTGTCCCGCCAGTGCGTGGTGATGTCCTTCGGCATGGCCGACACCCCGGCGAGCAGCGCGGCCGTGACCAGCGCGAGGAACACCGTGCCGGCGCCCGTGCGGCCGAGGAACGCGCTGACCACGAGCCCCAGCCCGAACACCGCGAGGGCACAGGCCAGACCGGTCTGCAGGCTGGTGCCCAGCGGGTGCGTGTGCCAGGTCAGCCCGGTGCCCAGACCGCCCGCCAGCAGGGCAAGCAGGAACACCCAGCCGCCGATCCAGCGCGGTCCACGCGGTCTCGGGGGCGCGGGCCGGGCCGCCGCCGGCTGCGCGGCACCGGAATGGCTCCACGGTGTGGCGACGCCGACGTCGATCACCGAGACGAGGTCCCGCTGCCGGGCGTCGTCGGGGCCCCACAGATAGCCCGTGCCGCCGACATGGGTGCCGTCCTTCACGATCGGGTCCCGCCACCAGGACGGGTAGGAGGCGACGACCGGCGGCGCCTGGGCCTCCGGCGGAGCATCGGCGGCGGCCTGCGCGGAGAGCGGGTCGGGGTCGGCGTCACCGCGGCGCCGCGACCAGTACCCGGCGCCCGCGAGCAGCAGGGCGAGCACCACGGCGAAGGTCAGCACCCCGCCGTTGCGCAGCATGGTCAGGAAGATCCCGCAGCCGACCAGGGCGAACAGCACGGCGGCCAGCGCCTGCCCGTCGACCCGGCCGGTGAGCAGCTTGCGGACCTCGTTCTCCTCCTCTTCCTCGTAGGGCACGAGGAGCCAGGCGAAGCCGTAGAAGATGAGTCCGATGCCGCCGGTCGCCGACAGCACGGCCAGGGTGATCCGGAAGATCACCGGGTCCATCTCCGTGTGGCGCCCGAGACCCGCGCACACGCCCGCGATCATCTTGTGCCGACGGTCGCGCCGGAACCGGTCGGGTGCCTCGCCGACGCCCGGCTGCCGCTCCTGCCCCTCTCCGGGTCCCTGCGTGCCCGCGTCGTCTTCGGGTTTCTGCGTGCCCGCGTCGGCGCGGGGGCCGGTGCGGGCGTGGGTGTGGCTCCGGTCGTCGGCGGGGCCCCGGCCGGCCGCTCCCGTCCTCTCCGTCGCGGCGGGCGCGGCATCCGTCGGCCCGGTACCCGGTGCCGGGCGCGGGCCGGTGCCGGGTCCCGGACCCGTCGCGGCGTGCTCGTGATCCGTCATGCGTCCATGGTGACGGCCCGGCCGCCGCCGTGGCAGTCGGGACGACCCTGGGCGAACCCTGAATTCGGCCCTGAGAGGCGGCCGGGAAGCGTTCGACCGGCGCCGGACCGCCCCGGCCGGTCCCGCCCCGGCCCGACCCCGGCGAAGATCAGGGGCGTCTCGGGGACCGACCCTGATGCTCCGTCCCGCCTGCCGTGTGACCATCGTTGCCATGCCGGAAGCCGCAAGCCTGCCCCTCGACGACCCGCGGCCGCCGCGCAAGCTCTACCGCAGCAGCGACGGACGCTGGCTCGGCGGAGTGGCGCGGGGCCTCGCCGGGCATCTCGGGCTGCCCGTCATCTGGGTGCGGCTCGTCTTCGTCGGGCTCTTCATGGCCGACGGGCTCGGCGCCCTGCTGTACGCGGCGTTCTGGTTCTTCGTCCCGCTCGGCGTCGGCGGTGTGGGCGAGCAGAAGCCGCCGACGCTCGTCGGCACGGAGACCTCGCCGGACGGCCGCCGCAGACTCGTGGCCCGCAAGCCGGACCGGGGGCAGATCGTCGCGCTGCTCCTCATGGTCGTGGTCTCCGTGGTCTTCGTGGGCAGCGTCAACATGGGCAACGCGGCGAAGGCGTACCTGGTGCCCGCCGTGCTCGTCGCGGCCGGTGTCGCGCTGGTCTGGCGGCAGGCGGACAACGCCCGCCGGGCCCGCTGGGCCGAGGTCGGCCGGCGGCGCCGCACCCTCACCCTGCTGCGGGCGGCCGGCGGCGTCCTGCTCGTCACGGCCGGAGTCTCCGCCATCTTCGTCCTGCAGGGCTCGGCCGCTCACCTCGGCGCCGTCCTCCAGGCCGCGCTCGCCGTTCTGGTCGGCATCACGCTGCTCGCCGGCCCCTACCTGGTCCGCATGACCCAGGACCTGTCCGAGGAGCGCCTGATGCGCATCCGCGCCCAGGAGCGCGCCGAGGTCGCCGCCCACGTCCACGACTCCGTGCTGCACACCCTCACCCTGATCCAGCGCAACGCCGACAACGCCGGGGAGGTGCGCCGCCTCGCCCGCGCCCAGGAGCGCGACCTGCGCACCTGGCTGTACAAGCCGGAGGGCACCGGCAAGGACGAGGCCGACGAGCCGGACACGGTCGCGGAGGCGGTGCGGCGCAGTGCGGCCGAGGTGGAGGACAAGCACGGCGTCCCCATCGAGGTCGTCGTCGTCGGCGACTGCCCGCTGGACGAGAGGACGGCGGCGCAGATGCAGGCCGCGCGCGAGGCCATGGTGAACGCCGCCAAGTACGGTGGCGAGGGCGGCGCCGTACAGGTCTATGCCGAAGTCGAGGGGAGGACGGTCTTCGTGTCCGTGCGAGACCGCGGTCCCGGCTTCGACCTGGACTCGATACCCGCCGACCGCATGGGCGTCAGAGAATCGATCATCGGCCGCATGGAGCGCAACGGCGGCACGGCCCGGTTGCGGGCGGTGCCGGGCGGCGGCACGGAGGTCGAGCTGGAGATGGAGAGGGCGGAGAAGACGTCATGAGCGACGCGACCGAGGCGAACGGCACGACCGGAGCGGCGGATGCGGCAGGAGCCGGCCCGGGCGACGGCGGCGCGGGCGGGCGGCACGTACGCGTGGTGCTCGTGGACGACCACCGGATGTTCCGTACCGGTGTCCAGGCCGAGATCGGGCAGACCGCCGAGACGGGTGTCGAGGTGGTCGGCGAGGCGGCGGACGTCGACCAGGCGGTCACCGTCATCACCGCGACCCGGCCCGAGGTCGTCCTGCTCGACGTCCACCTGCCGGGCGGCGGCGGGGTCGAAGTGCTGCGCCGGTGTGCCGCGTTGATGGCGGACGCCGAGCAACCGGTGCGCTTCCTGGCCCTGTCCGTCTCCGACGCGGCGGAGGACGTGATCGGTGTGATCCGGGGCGGGGCCCGCGGCTACGTCACCAAGACGATCACCGGCACCGACCTGGTCGACTCGATCTTCCGGGTCCAGGAGGGCGACGCCGTCTTCTCCCCGCGGCTCGCCGGGTTCGTCCTCGACGCCTTCGCGTCCACCGACGCCCCGCCCGTGGACGAGGACCTGGACCGGCTCACCCAGCGCGAACGCGAGGTCCTGCGCCTGATCGCCCGTGGCTACGCCTACAAGGAGATCGCCAAGCAGCTGTTCATCTCGGTGAAGACGGTCGAGTCCCATGTCTCGGCGGTGCTGCGGAAGCTCCAGCTGTCCAACCGGCACGAGCTGACCCGCTGGGCGACCGCGCGCCGGCTGGTCTGATCCCCCTGGGGGAACCCTCATGCCACTCGGGTGGCTCCGGCGAACGGCATCTGGTCGATCGGGGCCAGCCGGACCGGTGCCGACGGGTTGGGGGCGTGGATCATCTGGCCGTTGCCCACGTAGAGCCCGACGTGGCTGATGCCGGAGTAGAAGAACACGAGGTCGCCGGGCTGGAGTTCCGACCGGGACACGCGCGGGCCCGCGTTGATCTGGGCGTAGGTGGTGCGTGGCAGGGAGAGGCCGGCGGAGCGGTAGGCGGCCTGGACGAGGCCCGAGCAGTCGAAGGCGTTCGGGCCGGACGCGCCCCACACGTAGGGGCTGCCGAGCTTGGCGTAGGCGTAGGAGACGGCCGCCGCCGCGCGGGAGTTGGGAGCCGGGGAGGACGCGGTCGGCTCCGGTGTGTCTCGAGGCTCCGACGCGGACCGGGAAGCCCGCCCGGCCCCGGTCCCGTCACCGGTGGCCTCCGCCTGCTGCTGCGGAGTGAGCCGCGACAGCAGCCGCCGGGCCTCCTCTAGCTTGCCGGTGACGGTCTTCTTCTGCCGCTTCAGCTCCGTCTGCCGTGAGCGCAGCGACTTCAGCTCGACCCGTGCGGCGCCGCGCAGCCGCTCGATCTCCCGCAGCTGATCGCGCACCCGGGACACGGCGTCGGCCTGCCGGTCGCCGGCCCGCTCCGCCAAGGCAGCGCCCTCCAGATAGTGGTCGGGGTCGCTGGAGAGGGCCAGCTGCCAGGCCGGGTCGATGCCGCCGTCGCGGTACTGGGCCGCCGCGATCGAACCGAGCGCGTCCCGGGCCGTGTTCAGCCGCTGCTGTTTGCGGGCGGCCTGGTCCTGCAGCCCGTCGAGCCGGTGCCGGGCGGTGTCGGCCTTCTCCTTGGCCCCGTTGTACTTCTCGGTGGCGTCCTCCGCCTGCTGGTACAGCCTGGCGACCTTCGCCTTGACCTGGGTCGGCGTCAGTTGCGGCTCGGCGTGGCCCGTTCCGTCGAACGCCGTGGCCGTGGCGGCGCCCGCGAGGGCGAGGGTGGCGGCCGTCCGGACCGTATGGCCGCTGAGCGGACTCTGCCGGGGCTTTCGGTGGGCTGCCACCTGGACCGTCACGTCCCTTCCGTAGGACTCGTACGACCGAGCGGTCGATGTGCCCGGCGGCGGCCCGTACAGGGGGAGCGCGCCACCGCCGGGCCTTTCTCGGCGGAGGTGGCCGACTGCCGCCCCTGGCCCGGGCGGCGGTGGGGAGCCGGTCACCTGGGGGAGGACGCTAGGCCGGTCGGTGACGAGTCGGTAACGCGGTGTACGGAACTGGCGCCGACGGATCGTGGAGTGACCGTATGTGACCGTGTTGACCTTCCGGAGTCGACACCTTCACGCAGCGTGGTGACCGAAGCGCGGAAAGGGGGACGGGCGGGATGCGTGTGGTGCTATGGCGCGCATATATGCAAGATCTCCGGCGGTCGGCGACGAGACCCGGACGCCCGCTCCGACGGCCCGCAGACGGCCCGCAGGCAGCCCGCAGGTGGTCCGCAGACGGCCCGCCGGGGGCCGGCCGGTGAGGACGGTGCGAAGGGGCCCGGTGCGAGGGACCCGGCAGGTCCCTGGCTAGGCTCCGGCTCCATGGACGTACTCATCCATCTCTTCGTCGGCCTGCACATCATCGGCATCGCCGCGCTGCTCGGCGGTTTCCTCACCCAGATGAAGGCGATGGGCCAGGGCGCGGCCCGGTTCGTGCCCGGGATGCTGCACGGTGCCGCGACCATGCTGGTCACCGGCGTGGCCCTGGTCGGCCTCAACCAGGCCGACGGTCACCACGTCAACACCTTCAAGATCGGCGTGAAGCTGGCCCTGCTGATCGTGATCCTCGGGCTGGTCTACGTGAAGCGCGACGAGGAGCGGGTCGACAAGGGGCTGTTCGCCCTGGTCGGCGCGCTGACCACGGCGAACGTCTTCATCGCCGTCCTGTGGACCTGAGCCGCCGCGGCTGAGGGCCCGGCCGGACCCGACGGTCAGCCGGGCCCGCCGCCGGCGCGGGCGGTGCGCAGGGCGCCGACGGCCGTCGCCAGCCACGCCGCCACCCCGACCCACACCAGCACCTGCCCCGGCACCCTGAGCCACGGGGCGTCCATGGCGGCGGAGACGGACAGCGTCGCCGCCGCCGTCATCCCCATCGGGAAGACCGTGGCCCACCGCCGGAGGTCGTAGCGGAGCCGGGGGCGGACCGCCTCGGCCACCAGCAGCACGACGTACGCGGCGAGATCCAGCGCGAGCAGGGCCGCCGTCACGTCACGCAGTACGCCGCGGTCGTCCAGGTTCCACAGGTACATGGACCCGTCACCCGCCGCGATCAGCCTTGCGCCGGCCAGCGCCGAGATCGCGAGTGCCCCGCCCGCGATCCACTGGTCCCCGGCACCCTCCAGCACCTGCCGCAGGTCGAAGCGGAGCAGGGCGAGGCCGTAGAGCACCAGCCCCAGCCAGAACAGCACCATCGCGGTGTGCGCCAGCCACGCCGTCTCGACGGCCGCCGCCAGCGTGGCGCCCAGCACGGCGAGGCCCTGTGTGGCCACACAGCACAGGAAGACCGATCCCGGCATGCGCCGGGCCCAGTGCCGCATCACGTAGACGAGCAGCCCCGGCCAGAGCAGCGCCGAGAGCGCGAGCAGTGCCGCGGCCAGGGTCTCCCAGCCCAGCATCGAGAGCTGGGTGCCCAGCACGGTCGTCGCGGCGACCGCCATCAGCGCGCCCGGAGTCGCCGCGTCGGCCAGCCACCGCGGCCGGTCGGTGGCCAGCCGCATGACGAAGTCGGCCGCCAGCGCCACCCAGGCGATCGCGGCCAGGACCAGCACCACCCGGGACAGCGTCTCGTCGCCGGACAGGTGCAGGCCCATCGACACGATGCCGGTCGCCATGACCGCGGCGCCGGCGGCGGGAGGCCACCCCGCCCACCATGCACGCAATTCCGAGATGCCGGGCATGCGCCGATGCTAGGCAGCGGCGACGGGCCGACCGGGCAGGCCACGCGCGCGTAGCGGGCAAAAACACCGGCACGCGCGCGTGGACGCGCGGGAGGGCGTGGTCAGGCCGGCCGTACCACGCCCTGGACGAGTCCCTCGCCGCCCCGGTGGACGGGCTCCTCACGGATGTAGGCGCCCGGTTCCGGGGCGTGGATCATCGCTCCGTCGCCCGTGTACAGACCCACGTGGCTGCTGTCCTCGTGGAAGAAGACCAGGTCACCGGGGCGAGCGTCGGCGAGGGCCACCGGGGTGCCCGCGACGGCCTGGTCACGGGCGGCGCGCGGGAGGGTGACGCCGGCGGCCCTCCACGCGGCCTGGGTGAGGCCGGAGCAGTCGTAGGAACCGGGGCCGCTGGCACCGCTCACGTACGGCCTGCCGAGCTGGGCACGGGCGAAGGCGATCGCCTTCTCGGCCTTGGTGGCCTGCTGCGAGGCCGCGGACGCGGCAGGCGCGGGTGCCGGGGAGGGCGTCGCGGCCGCGTACGTCTGCGGCCCGGCGTCTTCCCAGGTCGCGGGGGCGGGTACGGCGGGAAGCCCGTCCTCCCAGGCTGCGAGGGCGGATGCGGCGGGGCGTCCGCCATTCCGAGTCGCAGGCGCCGAGCCGGTGGAGAGTCCGCCCTCCCAGGCCGCGGGGGCGGAAGCGGCGGGGAGCCCGTCCTCCCAGGTCGCGGGGGTGGAGCCGGTGGAGGGTCCGTCCTCCCAGGCCGCCGGGCCGGATGCCGTGGAGGGCCCGTCCTCCCAGGCCGCCTGTGCGAGCACCGCGGGCCGGGCGTCGGCCCAAGGTGTCGGGTCGGACTCGGCGGGGCGCGCGTCGGCCCAGGGTGTCGGGTCGGACTCGGCGGGCCGGGCGTCGCTCCAGGGTGTCGGGTCGGGCTCGGCGGGGCGCGCGTCGCTCCAGGGCGCCGGGTCGGGCTCGGCGGGGCGTGCGTCGCTCCAGGGTGTCGGGTCGGGCTCGGCGGGGCGCGCGGTACCCCAGGGTGCCGGGTCCGGCTCGGTGGGGCGCGCGTGCTCCTGGGGGGTGAGCCGCGAGAGCAGGTCCCGCGTGGTGGCGAGCTTGCGCTGGACGGCGGCCTTCGCGGCCTTCACGTCGTAGGGAGCGGCGTCGGTGCCGGCGTCCGGCGTCCGCGGGCTCCTGCCGGTCCTGCCGCGCTCGGCCGTGTCCCGTACGCGCGAGGCCAGCCGGTTCATCACCCTGTTCTGGGCGAAGTGGTCCTGCGGGAACTCCGCGAGGAGGGAGGCGGCCGTGTCCGGGCCGGCGGCGGACGCCACCCGCCCCTCCGGCGCCTTGGCGCGCCGGTTCCCGCGGCGGGCGCTCTCCTGGCGCGGCTCCTCCTCGCGGGCTCGCTGCCTGGCCGCCGGTTCGTCCTCCGGAGACGAGTCGGCGCGGCGGTAGAGCTCGTCGATCTTCTTCTCGATCTCCTCCATGCTCGGCCTGCCGTCGTCGGTGGCGGCCTCGGCCGTCTGCGACAGGACGGCCACGGAGGTGAAGGCGGCGGTGGCGAGAGCGGGCCCGCGCAGGCCCGGTCCACGGGTGCCGCCGGGGCGCGGCTTGCGGTGCGACGCCAAGGCTGGCGACTCCTTCCAAACGGCCGCCTACCGGGTTAGCTGTCGGGTTCGGGCGGGTGGTTCGGAAGGGTTGCCCTACGGCGTCGTCCCGGGTGGGAGTCGGCCGATTCACCCCGGGATCTGTGGGTCCCCGGCTCTGGGCGCCGTGCGAGGCGCGCCGGACTCGGCGGAGGCCGCGCGGCCCGGCGACGTTCGCCGGAGTGGGGTCGTGCGGCCTGACGGCAACCTAGCCAACTCGTGTGTCTCCTGTGAAGGTTGGTGCGAGGTTTGTCCGATACATTTCTGTGACCTGAGGTCAGGTTTATACGGGGGTGACCAGGCGCTTCCGCAGCGTGAGGGGTGTGGAGGGGGCCCGCCCGGAAGATCGACGCGGTCGCGGAAGAGCCCGGGAACGGCCGTCCGCGGGCCATGTTCCGGGGACCGGGACCGGTTGTCGGTGGGGCGCCCTAGACTCGTAGAGCGATGAGCAGCCTCTTTGACGACAGCTTCCTGGCGGACCTCCGGCCCCCTCGCGGGCACGACGAGGAACCCCCGCCGCCGTCCGAGCACGATCACGCGCCGGAGCCGATTCCGGACGATCTGTTCGGCGGGAAGTTCGACGTGCCGCCGGAGCGGGACGCCCACTACCGCGACGGCGCCCCGCGCCCCGCGCTGGACCCGGCGGCCCTCCTGGAGGGGCTGAACGAGAACCAGCGCGCCGCCGTGGTGCACGCCGGCTCCCCCCTGCTCATCGTCGCCGGTGCGGGCTCCGGCAAGACCCGCGTGCTCACCCACCGCATCGCGCACCTGCTCGCCGAGCGGCATGTGCACCCCGGCCAGATCCTCGCGATCACCTTCACCAACAAGGCCGCGGGCGAGATGAAGGAGCGCGTCGAGCAGCTCGTCGGCCCGCGCGCCCAGGCGATGTGGGTCATGACCTTCCACAGCGCCTGTGTGCGCATCCTGCGCCGGGAGTCCAAGAAGCTCGGCTTCACCTCGTCGTTCTCGATCTACGACGCCGCCGACAGCAAGCGCCTGATGGCCCTGGTCTGCCGTGACCTGGACCTCGACCCCAAGCGCTACCCGCCCAAGTCCTTCAGCGCCAAGATCAGCAACCTGAAGAACGAGCTGATCGACGAGGAGGACTTCGCCGCCCAGGCCACCGACGGTTTCGAGAAGACCCTCGCGCAGGCCTACGCCCTGTACCAGTCGCGGCTGCGCGAGGCGAACGCCCTCGACTTCGACGACCTGATCATGACGACGGTCAATCTGCTGCGCGCCTTCCCGGACGTCGCCGAGCACTACCGCCGCCGTTTCCGGCACGTCATGGTCGACGAGTACCAGGACACCAACCACGCCCAGTACGCCCTGGTCCGCGAGCTCGTCGGCTCCGCCGCGCACCCGGTGGACGTACCGCCCAGCGAGTCCGACCTGCCGCCGGCCGAGCTGTGCGTCGTGGGTGACGCGGACCAGTCCATCTACGCCTTCCGCGGCGCGACGATCCGCAACATCCTCCAGTTCGAGGAGGACTACCCCGACGCGACGACGATCCTCCTGGAGCAGAACTACCGCTCCACGCAGACCATCCTGTCCGCCGCCAACGCGGTCATCGAGCGCAACGAATCCCGCCGCCCGAAGAACCTGTGGACCAACGCCGGCCAGGGCGCGCGGATCACCGGCTACGTCGCCGACACCGAGCACGACGAGGCCCAGTTCGTCGCCGACGAGATAGACCGCCTGGTCGACGCGGGCGACGCGAAGGCGGGCGACGTCGCGGTCTTCTACCGCACCAACGCCCAGTCCCGTGTCTTCGAAGAGATCTTCATCCGCGTCGGCCTGCCCTACAAGGTCGTCGGCGGTGTCCGCTTCTACGAGCGCAAGGAGGTCCGGGACGTCCTCGCCTACCTGCGTGTGCTCGCCAACCCCGAGGACACGGTGCCGCTGCGCCGCATCCTCAACGTGCCCAAGCGGGGCATCGGCGACCGCGCGGAGGCGATGATCGACGCCCTCTCCCAGCGAGAGAAGATCAGCTTCCCCCAGGCGCTCAAGCGCGTCGACGAGGCGTACGGCATGGCCGCGCGCTCCACCAACGCGGTCAAGCGGTTCAACACGCTGATGGAGGACCTGCGGACGATCGTGGAGTCCGGGGCGGGACCGGCGACGGTGCTGGAAGCCATACTCGAACGCACCGGCTACCTGGCCGAGTTGCAGGCCTCCACCGATCCGCAGGACGAGACCCGCATCGAGAACCTCCAGGAACTCGCCGCCGTGGCCCTGGAGTTCGAGCAGGAGCGCGCCGAGGGGGAGACCGGCACGCTCGCCGACTTCCTGGAGCAGGTCGCCCTGGTCGCCGACTCGGACCAGATCCCCGACGAGGAGGACGGCGACGGCGTCATCACGCTGATGACCCTGCACACCGCCAAGGGCCTGGAGTTCCCGGTCGTGTTCCTGACCGGCATGGAGGACGGCGTCTTCCCGCACATGCGCGCCCTCGGCCAGAACAAGGAGCTGGAGGAGGAGCGGCGCCTGGCGTACGTCGGCATCACACGCGCGCGGGAGCGGCTCTACCTCACGCGGTCGGCGATGCGCAGCGCCTGGGGCCAGCCGTCGTACAACCCGCCCTCCCGCTTCCTGGAGGAGATCCCGCCGACCCACGTGGACTGGAAGCGGACGGGGGCCGCCGCGCCGGTGTCCTCCGGGCCGGCCTCCGGGATCGCTGCCTCGCTGTCCTCCTCCCGCTCACGCTCCTCGGCGTCCGGCGCGTCCGGGTTCGCCACGCGGCGCACGGCGGAGAAGCCGGTCGTCGCGCTGGCCGTCGGAGACCGGGTCACCCACGACCAGTTCGGTCTCGGCACGGTCGTCGCGGTCAAGGGCACGGGTGGGAACGCGGAGGCGACGATCGACTTCGGCGACACCAAGCCGAAGCGGCTGCTGCTGCGGTACGCGCCGGTGGAAAAGCTGTAGAACGCGATGAGCCCCGCCGGCACCGGCGGGGCTCACTCGGTACGAGGAACGGACGGGCTCAGGTCGGGTCCAGCCCGTGGCTGCGCAGCCACGGCAGCGGGTCTATGGCCGCCCCGCCCGCCGGCCGTACCTCGAAGTGCAGGTGCGGGCCGGTGGAGTTGCCCGAGTTGCCGGAGTAGGCGATCGGCTGACCGGCCTTGACGACCGTGCCCGAGGCCACGCGGTAGCTGGAGAGGTGGCAGTACCAGGTCTCCGTGCCGTCCTTCGCGGTGAGGATCAGCATGTTGCCGTAGGCACTGTTCCACTTGGTGCTGACGGTGCCGTCGGTGGCGGCCATCACCGTGGTGCCGTAGGAGACGGGGAAGTCGATGCCGGTGTGCACCGACATCCAGTTCACGCCCGCCTGGCCGAAGTAGGCGCTGAGTCCACGCTCCATGACGGGCAGCGCGAACTTGGGCCGCAGCCGTTCCTTGAGCGCGGCCTCCGCCGCGGCCTTCTTCTGCTGCAGCTCCTGCTGGGCCTTGAGGTCGATCCGCTCCTGGGTGCGGCTCGCCCGGTCGGCGAAGTCGTCGGCGCCCGCCGCGAGCGTCTTGAGCTGGGTGTCCAGCTTGCTGTTGGCGTCCGACGGCTGCACCGCGTGCGCGTCCGATGCGGAGGCGGAGGTGTCCTTGGAGTCGTCGGTCAGCGTGCCGACGGAGGCGGCGGCGATCCCGGCGACCCCCATCACGCAGGCGGAGGGCACGGCGACGGTCAGCAGGGCGGAGCGCTTGGCGGGCGTACGGCGCCGGGACCGGCCCGCACCGCGCGAGCCCGCACGGGCCGCCGGAACCGGGGCGATCTCCTCCTGCCCGTCCAGCAGGTCGGGCACGGCGGGCAGCTCACCGGTGGCGGTCGGATCGCCCTCGCCGGCGGGCCGCTCCTCGTACGCGCCGTCGTCGTAGGCGGCGTCGTCGTACGTGGTGTGCTCGTACCCGCCGGGCTCGTACGCGGCGTCCTCGTACCCGCCGTCCTCGTACGACGGTTGTTCGAACGGCGCGGTCGCGTGCGCGTCACCCGTCTGGTCGAACGCGGCGCCGGCGTGCGCATCCCCGACCTGGTCGAACGTGGCCGTGGCCTGCTGGTCGAACGGTTCGGCAGCCTGCTCGGCCTCCGCCGTCACGGCCTGGCCCGCGGCGTTCCACTGCGTGGCGTCGTAGGCGCCGGTGTCGAAGGTCTGGGTGCCCCAGTCCCACTGCTGGGCGGGGTCGGCGCCGGCCGCCTGTCCTGGCTGGAGCCAGGCGCTCGCGTCCCACTGCCCGCTGACGTCGTGCCCCGTGGCCTGCGCCGGAACCGTCCAGGTGGTGCTGTCGTACGTACCCGAGTCGTAGGCCGTGTGGTGCTGGGCCGCGTAGGGGTCGTAGTGCGGGGTCTGACCGGTGCCGGTCTGCCAGTGCGTGGTGTCGTACGCGCCCGTGGAGTGCCCGTCGCCCGGGAGGCTGCCGAAGAGCGGATCGGCGTCGAAACCGGCGCCGGCCGAACCGGCCGCGAAACCCGTGGCGTCGTAATGACCGTACGTGGTGACGTCGTCGTAGGCGACTTCCGGTGTCCCGTACGGTGCGTAGTGCGCTGCGGAGGCGTCGGAAGCCGGGGCCGGGGTGGTCATGGTCCCCGACGGGTGACGGTCGTTCACCAACTTCTCTTTCGCCTCGACAACAGGGGCTGCCAGAGCAGTGCGGCGACTGTACCCGGCGGTACGCGGGCGCGACAATCTTCGGCCTGTTTCGCGTGGGCCGGAAACGGGCATTCGGCCGTGTTTCGGGGGAGCCCGGACGCGACTTTGGCCTTGTGTTCGATGAATGTTCGATGTCGGGTGACGGTGAGTCACCTGTGCGCGCGCTGTACCGCGCCGTCGGCGGTCCTCTCTTTCGCTCCGGACGTCGCTCCGGACGTCGCTCCGGACGGCGGTCCGCTAGGCCACCGTCAGGCCGTCCGCACGCCGGTCCCCGGGCCGTGCGCTGTCGAGGGCCTCGCGTATCCCGGTCGCGACCGCCGGGTGCACGGGCAGGGCGAGGTGTCCGATGCCGGTCACCCGGACGTTCTGCGCATCGAGGTCGGGGTGCTCCAGACAGGCCGTCTCCAGCGGGACCATCAGGGAGTCCAGGTCGCTCCAGAAGCTGACGAACCGCGTGCGGCAGCCGGGCGCGGGCCGGGACAGCTCCTCGATCACCTCCGAGCCGGGCCGCATCTGGCGCACGATCGGGTGCGCGTTGGCCAGCGGCGCCACCCGGGTCCCCGCGTGCGGGGTGCCGAGCGTGACGAGTATGCGTACCCGCAGGTCACCGCCGAGACACTGCACGTAGTAGCGGGCTATCAGGCCGCCGAGGCTGTGCCCCACTATGTCGACCCGCGTGCTGCCGGTGCGCTCGCAGATCTCGTCGATGTGCCGGCCGAGCAGCTCGGCGGCGGCACGGATGTCGCAGGTCAGCGGGGAGTAGTTGAGGGATTCCACCCGCTGCCTGCCGTGCTGGACCAGGCTGCGGCGCAGCAGCACGAACACGGAGCGGTTGTCGATGAAGCCGTGCAGCAGCACCACGGGCGGACCGGACCGGACGGGCAGCCGGGCGGTGCCCGCGGCGGCGGGATCGGGGCCCTCTCCCGGCGGCAGGGCGGCGCGGCGCTCCTGGACGAGACCGGTCGGATAGAGCAGGAGGTGGCCGGCCAGGATCGCGGCCTCGAGGGCGGTCGCCTTGAGCAGCGCCACGGAAAGTCCGGCGATCCTGCCGGGCCACAGGCGGCGGCAGAGCGGGAGGAAGAGCGGAAGAACTCCGGTGACCTTCATGGCCGACCTCCTGTCGGCACACCGGAGGACGGCTCGATCCCCCGTGTGCCCTGATGTCCCACCGTGTGATTTCCCCCTCGCTGCGCACCGTAAAACTGCCGGTTGCGAGATGCTGGAGATAACGTTCGTTCACTTCGCGGCGGGTGGCGGGACGCGCCAAAAGTGCGGTACTTGTCGTCAGGGACGGAAGCGATCGCTTCCGTGATCGTTTGATGGAGGCAGTGATGGGTGTGGCAGCCGGTCCGATCCGCGTGGTGGTGGCCAAGCCGGGGCTCGACGGCCACGATCGCGGGGCCAAGGTCATCGCGCGCGCCCTGCGCGATGCCGGCATGGAGGTCATCTACACCGGGCTCCACCAGACACCCGAGCAGATCGTCGACACGGCCATCCAGGAGGACGCCGACGCGATCGGCCTGTCCATCCTCTCGGGGGCGCACAACACGCTGTTCGCCGCGGTCATCGACCTGCTCAACGAGCGGGACGCCGCGGACATCCTCGTCTTCGGGGGCGGCATCATCCCGGAGGAGGACATCGCGCCGCTGAAGCAGAAGGGCGTCGCGGAGATCTTCACGCCGGGCGCGACGACCACGTCGATCGTGGAGTGGGTCCGGGAGAACGTCCACCAGCCGGCCGCGTCCGGGGGCTGAGCGGGTCACCGCGACGGCACGGGCGGTGCGGCACCCAGCTCGCCCGCCATCTCCGCCCGCAGACGCAGCGTGGTGACCAGCCGCTGGAACGCCTCCGCCCAGTAGCCGCCGGCACCCGGCGCCGCGTCCTCCCGCTCGTCGGGCACCGCGAGCAGCGCCTCCAGCCGGAGGGCTTCCGCCGGGTCCAGGCAACGCTCCGCGAGCCCCATCACCCCGCTGAAACTCCAGGGGTAACTGCCGGCGTCCCGCGCGATGTTCAGGGCGTCCACAACCGCCCTGCCCAGCGACGGCTGCCACGGCACCGCACACCCGCCGAGCAGCTGGAACGCCTCCGAGAGACCATGGGTGGCGATGAATCCGGCCACCCACTCGGCCCGCTCGTCCGGCCCCAGGGCGGCCAGCAGCTTCGCCCGCTCCGCCAGGGACACCGCACCCGGGCCGCCCGCCTCCGGCGCCGACGGCGAACCGAGCAGCGCCCTCGACCAGGCGGTGTCGCCCTGCCGCACGGCCGCGCGGCACCACGCCGCGTGCAGCTCGCCCTGCCAGCCGTCCGCCACCGGCAGCGCCACGATCTCCGGCGCGCCCCGTCCGCCGAGCCGCTCCGTCCACGTCGCGAGCGGTGCCGCCTCGACCAGCTGACCAAGCCACCACGACCGCTCCCCTCTGCCCGCGGGCGGCTTCGCCACCACACCGTCCCGCTCCATGCCGGAGTCGCACTCGAGCGGTGCCTCGACCGCGATCACCGGCGAGTTCCCCATGCGATCGAGAGCCACACATGCGGCGGCCCGTACAGCCATGCGCGCCGCGAGCGCCGAATCCGGCAGCGCCGACAGCAGCTCCGCCGCCGTCGCCCGGACATTGCGGCTGCGGTCGCCCAGCGCCTGCTCCAGGAACGGCTCGTCCTCGCCGCACAGGCCCGCGCGCAGCGAGTCGAGGAACATCAGCCGGTCCTCCGCCCGCTCCGTCGGCCAGGTCGAGACCAGCAGCTCCCGCGCGAGGGCGGGCGTACGGGCCCGGAGCACGCCCAGCAGGGCGACCCGCTCGGCGAACAGCCCCTCCTGCCACAGCCGCCGCACCGCCTCGGCGTCATCGGGGTCGGGCAGCGCGGTGCCGCCCCCGGGACGGCGCGCAGGGCGAACCGCCAGTCCGCGTTCAGCCGGGCCAGCCAGAGCGCGCGGGGGCCCGCGAACGCCAGCGCGGCCGGGCGCAGGTCCGTACGGCCCCGGGCCGCGTCCAGCAGGGCCGGGAGCGCCTGTGGGGGCGCCGCGTAACCGTGCGCGTTGGCCGCCGCGAGCCACTGGGGGAGCAGCTCCATGAGATCCGGTGAGCTGCCGCGCCGCCCGCCAGACGGTCCTCCGGAGCGGTCGGCCAGCAGCAGGGCGAGTCTGCGGGCCGCCGCCGGGGGCAGTGCCGGGCGGGGGTCCTCGGGGCCCGATCCGGCCGCCGCGCCGCCCGCGCGGGCCGCAGTCCGGCCCGTCGGCGCACGGTCGCCACGGCCGCCGCGTCCAGCAGCGCGACGGGGGCGGCCCGGCCGTCCGGATCCTGGGCCAGGGGCCGCCGGTCGGTGCCGAGCAGGGCGGTGGTGACCAGGTCCTCCCAGGAGGGCGTGGGCGGTGCAGCGGGTGCGGGGGAGGCGCTGGGGGGCGGTGTCGCGGACGTCCCGGAAGGGCCGGCGGGCGGCGCCGCGGGTGGGGTCGCGTTCATGGCCGTGCCTTTCGCGGGGTGGGGTCGAGCGGCCGCGGGTTGGGGCCGCCGGAGTGGTGCGTCGACGGCCGCGGGTGTCCGGCGAGGCCGTGCGCGAGCCGGCCGGCGCACTCGCCCGGGCGGTTCACGGGGCGGGGCCGGGTCGTGGCGGCGTCCTTCGGCGGCGGTCCGGTCAGCACAGCGGTACCGCCTCACCCGGGCCCTCCGGCCAGGCCGTGAGCGGGGTGAAGCCACGGTGCCCGCACTCGCCGAACACCGTGACGGGGGCGCCGCCGGACAGGGCGACCAGGCGCCACAGACCGGGACGGGAGCGGGCCGTCCGGGACAGCGGCAGGGCCGAGTCGGCGTCGGCGTCGGCCAGCTGCCACAGGTCGCCGTCCGGGACCGGCGTCACCCGGTCCAGGGTCACCGGGACCGACTCCAGCCAGGGGTCGTCGCGCAGGGCCTCGCCGTACCGGGCGGCCGCCTCCTCGGTGGTCACGCCGGGCGGGCGGAACCCGGCCGGAGCGGGCACGGCGAACCGCTCTCCCAGCGTGGCCCGTGACTGCCCGGCGCCCGCGTGCACGGACAGCTCCGCGTCCAGGGCGAGGCCGACCGGCAGGGCCAGCTCGGGCGCCCGGCCGGCCGCGCCGTAGGAGAGGAGCAGCCGGGTGTGGCCCGATCCGGCGCCGTGCAGCCAGATCCGGCGCGTCGTCAGTTTCGCGTCCGCCGTGTCGTACTGGGCGAGGACCAGCCAGCGGTCGCGCAGCGGCGGGCCCTCCACCGCGGCCTTCAGGCCGAGCCTCGTGCGGACCGTGGCCGCGAGGGCGTCGGGCAGCCGGTCACGGTGCAGCCAGCCCTGGTCGAGCAGGTGCAGCAGCGCGCACTCCTCCAGCAGCCGCACCGGCCAGCCGGCGCCGGACGCCGGGATCGCCCCCAACTCCCGCACCCGGGCGGCCAGTCCGGGAGCCTGCGCGTCGACCATGCGGGCCGCCGTCTCGTCCCACAGGGCGTATCCCGCCTGCTCGGCCGAGGCCAGGCCGCCGCGCAGCAGGTCGGTCAGCCGCTGCTCCAGCTCCGTCGCGCCCGCCGTGACCCGCTCCGCCCGGCGCTCGGCCCGCCGCCGCGCGGCCTCCGGATCGGCGGCCGCGGCACCCCCTCGGCCTGCTGCGCCCGCGTGGTCTCCGCGCGGCTCCGCCTGCCCGCGAGCCACTGCCCGGCCCAGTCCGGGGGCTGCGTGGAGGCCGGCACCGAGCCGTCGCCGCCCGCCCACAGCAGGAGCAGACCGAGCGCGTGCTTGCACGGGAACTTACGGCTCGGACAGCTGCACCTGTACGCCGGCCCGGCCGCGCCGGCGAGGTCCACCACCGTCTGGTACGGCCTGCTGCCACTGCCCTTGCACAGCCCCCACAGCGTCCCCTCTCCACTGCCCGTCTCCGACCACGGCCCGGCGGCGCCGAGTTTGCTTCCCGCTTTGCGTGACGCGGCGTCAGGCGCCAGTGCCAGCACCTGGTCCGCGGTCCAGCGCACCCCCTGCTCAGTCATGTCATCGACGGTAGGTCCCGGCACTGACAATCGGCCCGGCGGCGCGGTTCGCGCAGGTCAGGGCGATTGTCAGTGGCGTGGTGCACGGTGGATGCCAGATCCGAACCGGCCGAGCTGGAGGGGGCCTCAGCCATGACTGTGTCCGCGCAACCGACGACCGCCGAACCGAGCCGTGCCGGGAGCGCGCAGGCGTTGCGGCCGCACGCCGAGCAGGCCTTCGCCGCCGAACTCGCCGCGCTCGCCGCGCAGGACGACCGTCCGCGCCCGGCCCGCTGGAAGCTGTCGCCGTGGGCGGTGGCGACGTACCTGCTCGGCGGCACCCTGCCCGACGGCACGGTGATCACACCCAAGTACGTGGGTCCGCGCCGCCTGGTCGAAGTCGCCGTCACGACCCTCGCGACCGACCGGGCGCTGCTCCTGCTCGGCGTGCCCGGCACCGCCAAGACCTGGGTCTCGGAGCACCTGGCGGCAGCCGTCAGCGGCGACTCCACCCTGCTGGTGCAGGGCACCGCCGGCACTCCGGAGGAGGCGATCCGGTACGGCTGGAACTACGCGCGGCTGCTCGCGCACGGCCCGAGCCGCGACGCCCTGGTGCCCAGCCCCGTCATGCGCGCCATGGCCGACGGTATGACGGCCCGGGTGGAGGAGCTGACCCGCATCCCGGCGGACGTGCAGGACACGCTGATCACGATCCTGTCGGAGAAGACCCTGCCCGTCCCGGAGCTGGGTGAGGAGGTCCAGGCGGTACGCGGCTTCAACCTCATCGCCACCGCCAACGACCGCGACCGGGGCGTCAACGACCTCTCCAGCGCGCTGCGCCGGCGCTTCAACACCGTGGTGCTGCCGCTGCCGGAGAGCCCCGAGGCCGAGGTCGACATCGTCACGCGCCGGGTCGAGCAGATCGGCCGCTCCCTCGACCTGCCGGCCGCGCCCGACGGTATCGAGGAGATCCGGCGGGTGGTGACCGTCTTCCGCGAGCTGCGCGACGGCATCACCGCCGACGGGCGTACGAAACTGAAGTCGCCCAGCGGCACGCTGTCCACGGCGGAGGCGATCTCCGTCGTGACCAACGGACTGGCGCTCGCCGCGCACTTCGGCGACGGGGTGCTGCGGTCCGGGGACGTCGCGGCCGGGATCCTCGGCGCCGTCGTGCGCGACCCGGCGGCCGACCGGGTCGTCTGGCAGGAGTACCTGGAGACCGTCGTCCGCGAGCGTCAGGGCTGGACGGACTTCTACCGCGCCTGCCGGGAGGTGAGCGCATGACCGACTCCGGCCCGCGCCCGGCCCGCCGATCCGGGCCGCTGCTGCTCGGCGTGCGGCACCACGGGCCGGGTTCGGCGCGGGCGGTGCGGGCCGCCCTGGACGCGGCGTGTCCCGCCGTGGTCCTCATCGAGGGCCCGCCGGAGGCCGACGCGCTGATCCCGCTGGCCGCCGACCCGGACCTGCGGCCCCCGGTCGCCCTGCTCGCCCACGCGGTGGACGAGCCCGGCCGCTCGGCGTTCTGGCCGCTCGCCGAGTTCAGCCCCGAGTGGGTGGCCGTCCGCTGGGCCCTGCGGCACGACGTCCCGGCCCGCTTCATCGACCTGCCCGCCACGCACACGCTCGCGTGGCAGGAGCAGGAGCAGGAGCAGGAGCAGGAGCAGAAGCAGAAGCAGGAACAGGAGAAGGAGGCGCCGGGCGTCTCCGGACCCGACGAACGCGCCCCGGACCGCGGAAGCCGGGCCCCCGGCGAACTCGGCCCCGCTGCCGGGGAACAGGCGCCCGACGGTCCCGCCGCCGCGCTCGTCGCCGGGGACCAGGCACGCGTCGATCCCCTCGCCGTGCTGGCCGACGCCGCCGGGTACGACGATCCCGAGCGGTGGTGGGAGGACGTCGTCGAGCACCGGGGGCCGGGGGAGCGGGACCCGTTCGCGCCGTTCGACGCGCTCGCCGAGGCGATGGGGCGCTGCGCGAGCGGTTCGGCACCGGCGGCCACCCGCGCGACGCCGTCCGCGAGGCCCACATGCGGCTCCGACTGCGCGACGCACGCAAGGAGTTCGGCGACGCGGTGGCCGTGGTCTGCGGGGCCTGGCACGTGCCCGCGCTGCGCGAGCGGACCACCGTCACCGCCGACCGGGCGCTGTTGAAGGGGCTCCCCAAGGTCAGGACGGACCTGACCTGGGTGCCGTGGACGCACCGCAGGCTTGCCCGGTCCAGCGGGTACGGCGCGGGCATCGACTCGCCGGGCTGGTACGGGCATCTCTTCCGGGCCCCCGACCGGCCGGTCGAGCGCTGGCTGACCAGGGTGGCCCGGCTGCTGCGCGAGGAGGACATGATCGTCTCCTCCGCCCATGTCATCGAGGCCGTACGGCTGGCGGAGACGCTGGCGGCGATGCGCTGCCGTCCGCTCCCCGGGCTGGGCGAGACCATGGACGCGGTGCGCGCGGTGATGTGCGACGGCTCGGACGTGCCGCTCTCCCTGGTGCACGACCGGCTGGTGGTGGGGGACGTCCTCGGTGAGGTTCCCGAGTCGGCCCCCGCGGTGCCGTTGCAGCGCGACCTGGCCCGGCAGCAGCGGTCGCTGCGGATCAGACCGGAGGCCCTGGAGCGCGAGCTGGAGCTGGACCTGCGAGGGGACACCGACGCGGGCCGCAGCAGGCTCCTGCACCGGCTGCGGCTGCTCGGCGTCGGCTGGGGCGAGCCGGCCCGGTCGCGGGGCAGCACGGGCACCTTCCGGGAGACCTGGCGACTGCGCTGGGAGCCGGAGTTGGCGGTGAAGGTCGCCGAGGCGGGTGTGTGGGGGACCACCGTGCTCGGGGCCACGCAGGCCAAGGCGGAGGCGGACGCGACCGCCGCGACGGCCCTCGCCGACGTCACCGCGCTCGCCGAGCAGTGCCTGCTGGCCGGCCTGCCGGACGCGCTTCCCGTGGTCATGCGGGTGCTGGCGGACCGGGCGGCCCTGGACACGGACGTCGGCCACCTGGCGCAGGCCCTGCCCGCCCTGGTCCGTTCGCTGCGCTACGGCGATGTGCGCGGCACCGACACCGGCGCGCTGACCGGGGTCGCGGCCGGGCTCGCCGAGCGGATCTTCGTCGGCCTCCCCCCTGCCTGCACCTCCCTCGACGCGGACGCCGCGGACGAGATGCGCGGCCATGTCGACGCCGTGCACACGGCGGTCGGACTGCTGGCGGAGACCCTGGCCGGCACCGCGGACCCGGGCCGCGGCGACCTGCGCGAGCGCTGGCGGACGGTGCTGCGGGCACTGTCCCTGCGGGACACCGCGCCCGGTGTCATCCGCGGCCGGGCCGTGCGTCTGCTGCTCGACGACGGCGCACTCGACGCCGGCGAGGCGGCACGTCTGATGGGGCTGGCGCTGTCGCCGGGGACACCGCCCTCCGACGCCGCCGCCTGGATCGAGGGCTTCGTCGGTGGCGGGGGCGGGCTGCTGCTGGTGCACGACGACCGGTTGCTCGGCATGGTCGACGCCTGGCTGACCGGGGTGCCGGCGGAGGCGTTCACGGACGTGCTGCCGCTGCTGCGGCGCACGTTCGCGGCGTACGAGCCGGGCGTGCGCAGGACCCTCGGCGAGCTGGTCCGGCGCGGACCGGGTGAACGGGCGGACCGGCCGGGCGGGCACACCGTCACACCCGGCTTCGCCGCCGAACCGGACATCGGGCGGGCCGACGCGGTGCTGCCGGTGCTGCGCCTGCTGCTCGGCCTGGAGACCGAGCCCGGCACGATCGACGGCAACCGACTCGCGGAGGTGGGCACATGACGACCGGACCGACACCGACGACGACATCCGTGCCGACGCCGGCCCGGGCGCCCGACCCGGACGGGGAGCGGCTGCGGCGCTGGCGGCTGGTGCTCGGCGGCGACCAGGCGGACGGGACCGGGTGCGCGCTCTCCGGCAGGGACGCGGCGATGGACGCCACCCTGGCCGCGCTCTACGGAAAGGGCGACAAGCCGCCGACGGGGCGGGAGCGTTCGGCCGGACTCGGTGCCTCGGCGCCCTCCGTGGCGCGCTGGCTGGGAGACATCCGCAGGTACTTCCCGTCCTCCGTCGTCCAGGTCATGCAGCGCGACGCCATCGACCGGCTCGGGCTCGCCTCCCTGCTGCTGGAACCCGAGATGCTGGCGGCGGTCGAGGCCGACGTGCACCTCGTGGGCACGCTGCTCTCGCTCAACAAGGCGATGCCGGAGACGACCAGGGAGACGGCGCGCGCGGTCGTGCGCAAGGTGGTCGACGACCTGGAGAAGCGGCTCGCGACCCGCACCCGGGCCACCCTCACCGGCGCCCTGGACCGCAGCGCGCGGGTCAGCCGTCCCCGCCACCGGGACATCGACTGGAACCGCACCGTCGCGGCCAACCTCAAGCACTACCTGCCCGAGTACCGCACGGTCGTCCCGGAACGGCTCGTCGGGTACGGGCGGGCCGCGCGGTCGGTGAAGAAAGAGGTCGTCCTCTGCATCGACCAGTCCGGGTCGATGGCCGCGTCGGTGGTCTACGCGTCGGTGTTCGGCGCGGTCCTCGCCTCCATGCGGTCGATCAGCACCCGGCTGATCGCGTTCGACACGGCGGTGGTGGACCTCACCGACCAGTTGGACGATCCGGTCGACGTGCTCTTCGGCACCCAGCTCGGCGGGGGCACGGACATCAACCGCGCGCTCGCCTACTGCCAGTCGCAGATCACCCGGCCCGCCGAGACCGTGGTGGTGCTGATCAGCGACCTCTACGAGGGCGGTATCCGCGACGAGATGCTCAGACGGGTCGCGGCGATGAAGGCGTCGGGGGTGCAGTTCGTGACGCTGCTCGCCCTGTCGGACGAGGGGACGCCCGCCTACGACCGGGAGCACGCGGCGGCGCTGGCCGCGCTCGGCGCGCCCGCCTTCGCCTGCACGCCCGATCTCTTCCCCGAGGTGATGGCGGCGGCCCTGGAGAAGCGGCCGCTGCCGATACCGGACACCGTGTGACCCCGGGCAGGAAAGGGGCGGGAAAGGGGACATGACTACCCATCGGTAACGGGGGGCTTGCGCAGCCTCGGGCGTGCCGTGCGAGGATCGGCGGCGCCCGTGTCGTGCCGACCCGAGGATGTTCCCCTCCTTGACCTTCCCAGCCGCCCTTGTCGGTGCCTCCGTACGTGTGCTGCGTACGGCGGCCGGGCGTCGTGCGCTCCACCTGCTGCTGCTCGTCGGCGGCTTGTTCGCGCTCGGGTTCCTCTGCGGGGAGCAGGCGCACGCGGCCGACGGGACGGCGACGACGGTGGGAGCGGCGCAGGCGGCCCCGGTCGCCGCGACCACGGATCGCGTCCCGGCCGCCGGAGCCGACCCGGCCGCGAAAGTCGTCCGAGGCGCCGACTCCGGCCGCGCGGCCGATGCGGACGCAGCAACTGGCCCGGGCCGCGCGGCTGATGTGGACGGAGCAGTTGACTCCGGCCGAGCGACTCGTGTGAACGGAGCAGTTGACTCCGGCCGAGCGACTCGTGTGGGCGGAGCAGTCGATGCGGGCCGGGTGATCCATGCCGGCCATGTGACCGAAGCGGGCGGGGTGGCCGGCGACGGCCGGTCCGCCGCCTCCGTGCGGCAGTTGCGGCAGCTTCGGGAGACCGTGGTGGGCCGGGTGACCCAAGTGGTCCGGGCGGCCGAGCCGGTCGGCACCGCCGGAGCCGGACGGGTCGCCGGATCCGTCGACGCGCTGCGCGGTGTCAGCGAGCAGGCCGCCGAGCCCGTACGGCGGCTGGCGGACGATGCGTCCGGGACCGTGGGCCGGACGCGGACGGCGGCTCCGCCCGTGTCCGTGCCGGACCTCGACGGGTTGCCGGGCCTCCCCGACCTGACCGACCCCCTGACGCCCCGCCAACAACCCCCTGCCGCCGGTTCGCCGGGGAACACCGGCACGTCGGTGCCGGTGCCCGCCGGGAGCGGCGGGCCCGGGCCGGGGCCCGCGACGCCTTCGCCGCGCCGGTACCGGTCAGTCCGTACGGCCCCGAGGCGCCCTCCGCCTTCCGCCCTTCGGCGCCCGCGACCGCGCGCCACGCCGTCGCGCCCGCCGAGGCGCCCGGTCTGCCGGCGCCAGCCGGTGACCCGGACGGCGCGCTCGGCAAGCAGGCGGCGGTCGACGGCACCACGTCCCGCCACGGTGACGCGCAGGCCGTCACCCTCACCGACCGGGCGCCCCTGCGGCTCGCGCCCGGCACCCTCGCGCACGCCGACGCGCCCGGAACCCGCGAACGGCACCGCGACATCCCCGTCTTCCCCGGCTAGGCGGCACGGCCGACCTCCCCGCCACGGCCCTGCCGAGCGGGGACGGAACAGGTCCGCCCGCCCGTCCGGCCCGCCGGCCCTCCGGCGCCCCGGACGGAACTCCCCCAGCCGTTCTCCCGAGGATTTGACGCAGAGATGAACAAGAACATTCGTCGTTCCATAGTGATAGCCGCCGGTGTCACCAGCGCATGGGCGCTCGGTTCGGCCGCCGCCGACGCGGACGAGCTGCCGGCCTCGTCCCTGTCCACGCCGGACGCCGGCAGCGGTGTCACCGGCGCGCTCACCGACACGGTCGACGGCGTGGCCGCCGGCCTGCACGACACGGTCTCCGGCCTGACCGGTACGGCGGCCTCGACCGTCCCGGACACCGCGGACGGCGCCGGGCGACCGGTGCGGGACGCCGTCGGCGACGCCGTGCCGACGTCCGCCGACCAGGTTCGCGGGCACGCGGGCGCCGGGGTTTCGGCCACCGGGAAGGCGGAGGGCGCGGCCCGGGCCGTCGAGGGTGCCCGGGCCGCGCGGGCCGGGCAGGCGCAGGACCGTACGGCGCGGGCACAGGCGCACGCCCGGACGGACGGCGCGCGGCTGACGGCGCACGCCGCCGCCGGGACCGCCGACACCGTCCACACCGCCCACGACTCCGCCCGGGACGAGATCGACTACCTCTTCGGCCCGCTGGCGACCTTCGCCCCCGAGGTGGAGGAGGCCCTGGCCGCGGCCCAGACCAGGCTCGGGGCCGTGCAGGCCGCCGCGCGCACGCGGGCCGAGGGCGTCGAAGGCGCCGTTCGCACGACCGCGCAGCGCACCGTCGCGACCGCGCAGGGCCGGACCGCGGGAGCAACGGCACAGACCCGGCACACGGCGACCGCGACGACCGGCCCCGTCCGGGGTGAGGTCGCCCAGGCGGCCGACGCGGGCCGGGCGGCGGTGTCCGGGGTGCCTGGGCATGTCGCGGGAACGGCGGGCGGCGCCGGTGAGCGGGGGACCGGGATCGCGCGGGGCGAGGGTGCGCGGGTGGCCGACGCGGGCCGGGCCGCGGTGTCCGGGGTGCCGGGGCATGTCACCGGTACGGTCGGCGGGGCTCGGGAACGGGTCGTCGGCACGGTGAGGTCCGTACCGGGCGCGGTCACGCCGGTCGTCGACGGTGCGGTGTCCGCCGTGGTCCCGCCCGTGGCCTCCGCCGCGGTGCACGGGGCGGTGCCGGTCGCCGAGCAGGCGGTGGACGGGGTCCCGGTCGCGGCGCACCACGCGGTGAACGGTGCGTACGGCACGGCCGTGGACGCCGTCGGCGGGGTGCGGGGGACGGCCGGAGACGCCGTTCCGGGGGTGTACGGGACAGCAGAGAGCACGGCGTACGGCCTGGGCGGCACCGCCACGGGCGCCGCCTCCGGGGTGCACGACACCGGGGCGGGCGCCGTGGCCGGTGTGTACGGCGTCGCCGGGGACGCGGCGGAAGGGGCGCAGGGGGTCGCCCACCAGGCGCGGACCGGTGCGTACGGCGTCGGCCGGGAGGCCGAGGCGCGCGTGGACGACCTGAGCACGGGTGCGCGCGGCGATGTGTACGGGACCGCTGCGCGGGCCCTCTCCGGGGCGTACGGCGCGGCGGGTGCCGTCCGGCCGGTCGCCGCCGGTGTGGTCGCGGACGGGTCGGCGTACGCCACCGGTCTCGCCGAGCAGGCGGCCCGGAACACCACGGACGCGGTCCTGCCGCCGGTGGCTTCCGGCGCGGTCCACGGTGTCGTACCGGTCGCCGCCCGGACCGCAACCGACGCGGGCACCCTCGCCAACGGCCTCACGGCCGACGCCCACTCATTCACGAGCGGCGCAACCGGCCACGCCACGGGCTTCGCGGGCGGGGTCGCCGGCGAGGGCGAATACCTCGCGGCCGGCGCCACCGGTCAGGCCACGGGCCTCGCCCACGGTGCCGCCGGTCAGGCGACGGGTCTCGCCCACGGTGCCGCCGGTCAGGTCACGGGTCTCGCCCACGGTGCCGCCGGTCAGGCGACGGGCCTCGCGGATGGGGTCACCGGGCAGACGGCCGCCGTCGCCCACGGTGCCGTCGGTCAGGCGACGGGTTTCGCGGGCGGGGGCACCGTCCAGGGCGAGTACCTCGCGGGCGAGGTCGCCGGTCAGGCGTCGGCCTTCGCGGATGGGACCACCGGCCAGGCCACGGGCTTCGCGGGCAGGGTCGTCGGCCAGGGCGAGTACCTCGTAGACGGTGCCGCCGAACAGGCGACCGGCCTCGCCCACGGTGCCACCGGCCAGGCATCGGCCTTCGCGGATGGGGTCGTAGGGCAGGGCGCGTACCTCGCAGACGGCGCCGCAGGACAGGCGACCGGTCTCGCCCACGGTGCCACCTGGCAGGCCGCCGCCGTCGCGCACGGTGCCGCCGGGCAGAGCGCGGGCCTCGCAGGCGGCGTCGTAGGCCGGGGCGCGTACCTCGCAGACGGCGCCGTCGGACAGGCGCCCGGCGTCGCCCACCGTGCCGCTGGACAGTCGACCGGTCTCGCACACGGAGCCGTCGGACACGTCACCGGCTTCGCCCACGGTGCCACCAGCCAGGGCGAGTACCTCGCGCACGGTGTCGCCGGGCAGGGTGCGGGACTCGGAGAGTCCGTCGCCGGGCACGCCACCGGCTTCGCCGGGGATCTCACGCGCACGGTCCCGCACGCGGGCCCGCATGACGTGGGCGGGGCGGCGGCGGTCACCCGTTCGGCCGTATCCGGCGGGCTCACGGGCCCCGAGGGCTTCCAGGGGCCGCGGGCCGCGCAGGGATGGCTGGACCCCTACGGCGTGCGCGACGCGTCGGAGGGCATGCGACAGCAGGGCTGAGCGCCCTCACAAGCTCCGCGGGGCGACCGGTTACGGGCGGCCGAACGCCATCGGCCCGTGCGGCCGGTGCCCCGCGGGAAGGGGCGGGTGGTCCCCATTGGGGTGGGGATCAACCGCCCCGGTCCCGGTTCCCGCCGGGACCGCTCGAGGGGCCTCACCGGGTCAACCCCAGCCCGGTGAGGCCTCGCAGACCGCCCCTGTACAGCACATATGTCGGCACGCCGTGCCAGGAATTCCGGCATCATGTGACAGGTATCACCGCTCAGGTGTGACCCTCGATTTAGGGAGCCCCTGCAAGCGGCGATAACCTGCGAGACGGACATGCCGCGCGCTCGGACACCGTGTGCGCCCCCCTAGTGACAAGCGGACGTCACGTTGCCCTTCGCGGCACGCCCACGCATCCAACGAACCGCGAGATCACTGATAGGGACGGAAGCGCGTGGACCTGTTCGAGTACCAGGCGAGGGACCTCTTCGCCAAGCACGATGTACCGGTGCTGGCCGGTGAAGTCATCGACACGCCTGAGGCGGCGCGCGAGATCACCGAGCGGCTGGGCGGCAAGTCCGTCGTCAAGGCGCAGGTGAAGGTCGGTGGTCGCGGCAAGGCCGGTGGCGTCAAGCTGGCCGCCTCCGCGGACGAGGCCGTCGCCCGGGCGACGGACATTCTCGGCATGGACATCAAGGGCCACACGGTCCACAAGGTCATGATCGCCGAGACGGCCCCGGAGATCATCGAGGAGTACTACGTCTCCTTCCTCCTTGACCGTGCCAACCGCACCTTCCTCTCCATCGCGTCCGTCGAGGGCGGCATGGAGATCGAGGAGGTGGCGGCCACCCGTCCGGAGGCCGTCGCCAAGATCGCGATCGACGCCATCGACGGCGTGGACGAGACCAAGGCCCGCGAGATCGTCGAGGCCGCCAAGTTCCCGGCCGAGGTCGCGGACAAGGTCGTCAACGTCCTGATCAAGCTGTGGGACACCTTCATCAAGTCGGACGCCCTCCTCGTCGAGGTCAACCCGCTCGCGAAGGTCGCCTCCGGTGAGGTCATCGCCCTCGACGGCAAGGTGTCGCTCGACGAGAACGCCGAGTTCCGTCACCCCGAGTACGAGGAGCTCCACGACAAGGCCGCGGCCAACCCGCTCGAGGCCGCCGCCAAGGAGAAGAACCTCAACTACGTCAAGCTCGACGGCGAGGTCGGCATCATCGGCAACGGCGCGGGTCTCGTCATGAGCACCCTGGACGTCGTCGCGTACGCCGGTGAGAAGCACGGCAACGTCAAGCCCGCCAACTTCCTGGACATCGGCGGTGGCGCCTCCGCCCAGGTCATGGCGAACGGCCTGGAGATCATCCTGGGCGACCCGGACGTCAAGTCCGTCTTCGTGAACGTCTTCGGCGGCATCACCGCCTGCGACGAGGTCGCGAACGGCATCGTCCAGGCCCTGAAGCTCCTGGAGGACCGCGGCGAGAACGTCTCCAAGCCGCTCGTCGTCCGTCTCGACGGCAACAACGCCGAGCTGGGCCGGCAGATCCTCACCGACGCGAACCACCCGCTGGTGCAGCGCGTCGACACCATGGACGGCGCGGCCGACAAGGCCGCCGAGCTGGCCCACGCCGCCAAGTAAGCACTCAGGACGAGGACACAACACACCATGGCTATCTGGCTCAACAAGGACAGCAAGGTCATCGTCCAGGGCATGACCGGCGCCACCGGCATGAAGCACACCAAGCTCATGCTCGGTGACGGCACCCAGGTCGTGGGCGGCGTGAACCCGCGCAAGGCGGGTCAGACCGTGGACTTCGACGGCACCGAGGTACCGGTCTTCGGTACCGTCAAGGAGGCCATCGAGAAGACCGGCGCCAACGTCTCCGTCATCTTCGTGCCGGAGAAGTTCACCAAGGACGCGGTCGTCGAGGCCATCGACGCCGAGATCCCGCTGGCCGTCGTGATCACCGAGGGCATCGCCGTGCACGACACGGCGTCCTTCTGGGCGTACGCCGGCAAGAAGGGCAACAAGACCCGCATCATCGGCCCGAACTGCCCCGGCATCATCACCCCGGGCCAGTCGAACGTCGGCATCATCCCGGGCGACATCACCAAGCCGGGCCGCATCGGCCTGGTGTCGAAGTCCGGCACGCTGACGTACCAGATGATGTACGAGCTGCGTGACATCGGCTTCTCGACCGCCGTCGGTATCGGTGGTGACCCGATCATCGGCACCACGCACATCGACGCCCTCGCCGCGTTCCAGGCCGACCCCGACACCGACCTGATCGTGATGATCGGTGAGATCGGTGGCGACGCCGAGGAGCGCGCGGCCGCGTTCATCAAGGAGAACGTGACCAAGCCGGTCGTCGGCTACGTCGCGGGCTTCACCGCCCCCGAGGGCAAGACCATGGGCCACGCCGGCGCCATCGTCTCCGGTTCGTCCGGCACCGCCCAGGCGAAGAAGGAGGCCCTCGAGGCCGCCGGCGTCAAGGTCGGCAAGACGCCGACCGAGACGGCGAAGCTGGCCCGCGAGGTCCTCAGCGCCTGAGCCCCTCCGCAGGCTGTCGGTAGGCCCGTCCCCTCACCGGGGCGGGCCTACCGCCGTCTTCCCTCCCGTTCACCGGCAGCGCCCGGCGGCCTCCGCCGTCATCGGAATTCCGGCAGCAGTCTTTCCGGACCGCCGGAGTCCGAGTGGTGCAGCTTGGTCCGCAGGGCCTGTTCCTCCTGGGAGAGGGGGCCCATCGCGGCAGGGGGCGGGACGCCGTGCACCGCCTGGGCCGGGGCGATCGGCGGCTCGTAGTGTGTCGGCGCCGTCCGCAGCGTCAGGGCCGTCGAGCCGATGATGGCGACGGTGAAGGCGATGGCGGCCCGGGTCCAGAACACGTTCCGGCGCTCGCCGTACGTCCGCACCGTCGTCGGCCTGGCCGCGAGCAGCCGCTCCGACGAGGCGAGTTCGGTCAGCCGCCGGTGCAGTACGGCGGGGTCGGCCAGCGCCGGGACGTGCGCGGCCACGGCCTCACGGGCGCGGAGCAGCCGGCCGGCCGCCGCCGGGGTGCTGGCCTCCGTCTCCGCCGCCGTCTCCGGCAGGTCGAGGCCGACCCCGTCGTAGAGGACGAGCGTGCGCCGGTACGACGGCGGGAGTCCGAGCAGCGCGTGCAGCAGCGCACGGTCGGCCGGGTCGGCCGGCGGGGGCTCCTCGTGCCGGTAGCGGGGGCGGAAGCGGTGCCAGGGGGAGAGCGCGCAGTCGTACGCCACCGCCCGCACCCAGCCGCCCGGGTCCCGGTCCCGGGCCACCTCGGGCCAGCGCTGCCACGCCGTCTGGAAGGCCTGCTCCACGGCCTCGCGGGCCAGTTCCCGCCGGCCGGTGAGCAGATAGGTCTGCCGTACGAGGGCGGGGGCGCAGAACGCGTACAGCGCGTCGAACGCCTGAGCGGGCGTCAGGGGCCGTGGCGGACCCGCCGTCGGATCGGCGCCCGCGTCCCCCTCTTGCGCCGCCCGCTCCTGACGGGCCGTCGCCTCGACGGCGGCGGTCAGGAATCTGGCGTACGCCTCGCCTTCGCTCCCCCCGGGGATGCGGCGGCCGGACTCCCACGCGCGCAGCGTGGCGCGGCCGACGCCGAGCCGTGCGGCGAGCTGAGCCTGCGTCAGCGAGGCGGACTGGCGCAGGTATCGGCGTTCCTTCGGTGAGGGCAGTGGGCCGGCAGTGATGTGCGTCGTCACCATGCACCCTTTCGTACGAAAAAGAACATAAACATATATTGAGCGACACTTCGGGGGTTCGCCTGTTACGCCCGGAAAGCGCGTGTCGTTGGGACGATGGCGGCGTGCCCCAGATGACCGCTCGCCGCCCGTCGTTGTCGCCCCTGATCGCGCGCGTGCGCGACCGCTCGCCCGGGCTGGCCGCAAGCCTCCTGGCCGGCGCGGTCGCGGCCGGGCTCGGGCTCGGTTCGCTCGCCGTGCTGGTCCTCGCGATGTGGGTCAGCTCGCCGTACCCCGACAGCGGGCCGGGCGGCGCGCTGCACGTGGCCGCCGCCCTGTGGCTGCTGGGCCACGGGGTGGAACTGGCCCGCACCGACACGCTGTCCGGGGCGCCCCTGCCGGTCGGCGTGACCCCGCTGCTGCTGCTCGCGCTGCCGGTGTGGCTGCTGTACCGGGCGGCCCGGGACGCCTCCGACGTCTCCGCCGACCCCGACGACCCGCCGCCGGTCCCGCCGCGTACCGCGTGGACGGGTGTCGTCCTCGGCTATCTCGCCGTCGGCGGCGCGGCCGCGCTGTACTGCGGCCACGGGGAACTCCGGCCCGGATGGGTGGGGGTGACGTGCTGTCTGCCGCTCGTCGCGGCGGGCTCGGCCGCGGCCGGGGTGTGGACCGCGCACGGCCGCCCGCCCGGCCCGGTGCTGAGCCTGCTGGTGGTGCTCCCGGGCCCGGTGAGGCGGCTGGTGTTCGGCACGGACGCCGGGGCCAGGCTGGGAGCCGCCGTACGGGCCGCGGGCGCCGCCACGGCGGTGTTCCTCGGCGGCGGGGCACTGCTGACCGGGGTGTCGCTGGTGTGGCACGGGGACGCGGCACGGGCGTCGTTCCTGGAGCTGACGGAGGGCTGGACGGGCCGGTTCGCCGTGCTGCTGCTCGGCGTCGCACTGATCCCCAACGCGGCGCTGTGGGCCGCCTCCTACGCCCTCGGTCCCGGGTTCGTCCTCGGTGCCGGGCACCTGGTGCACCCGCTCGCCTCCGACCCGGCCCCGCTGCTGCCGCCGTTCCCGCTGCTGGCGGCGGTGCCGGACGCGGGGGCCGGGACACCGCTCAACTGGGCCGCCGGGCTGCTGCCGGTGGCGGCCGGGGTGACGGCCGGGTGGTTCGTGGCGCGGGCGGCGGTGCGCCGCCCGGCGTCCGGGGCGCCCGCACGGGTCCGCTGGTCGGCCGCCCGGACCGCCGGGGTGGTGCTGCTGACGGCGGCGGTCTGCGCCGCGTTCCTCGCTCTGCTCGCCGGGCTGTCGGGCGGACCGCTGGGGGTGGCCGCGCTGGCCCGGTTCGGTCCGGTGTGGTGGCAGACCGGGGGAGCGGCCGGTGTCTGCACGGCGGTGTGCGCGATGCCGGTGGCGCTGACCGTGCGGGCCTGGCGGCTCCGCGGCAGTCGGACACGGTCCGACGCCGTCCCGGCGCAGGGCACCGAGCCGGGCCGGAAGAGGGCCATGGTGAGCGCGGCGGCAGCGGCCTCCGCCGGTTCGGCGGGCGCTGCCCTCACGACGGTGGCCCCCGCGACGGTGGCCCTCACGACGGTGGCCCTCACGACGGTGGCCCCCGTGACGGTGGCCCCCGCGGACCCGGGCGGAACCGATCCGGAGGGAGCCGGGCAGGCGCACGCGGCCGGCACGGGTGCCGCGCCGGACGGCGGGAGCGGCGCGGCCCCCGGAGAGAGCCCGGGGGAGCGGGCGGGGGACCGCGCGGAGGACGGGACCCCCGGCGAAACCGGGTCGCCCTCCGGGACCGGCTCCGGGAAGGGCGCGAGGCCGCAAGGGGGCGAGAAGCCGGTGTCCGGACCCGACACCACCGGGACCGCACCCGCCACGGCGCCACGGGCCGCCGGCTCCGCGGACGATTCCCGGTCCGGAGCGCACTCCGCGTCGGAGGCGGCCGGCTCCTGGCCGGTCGCTCAGCGGGACACGGTGCCCGTCGCGACCGGCGTCTGCGACGACGAGGCGTACGACTTCCCGCCGGCCGAGGACCCCTTCGCCCCGGACTGGCACGACGAGCTGGCCCGCGCCTCCCGCTGGGCGGCCCTGAGGAGGCCGCCGCCGGCGATCCGGCCAACGGCCCCGAGTGGTCGCGACCGGAGCCGGACGAGCGGGCCCAGGCACCCGGCGCCACGCCGTCCGGGCCGGCCGCGCCCCGCTCACCGCACCAGGACCCGGCCGTCACGGACGGACCCGAGCACAGCGACGACACCCGCTGACGCGGGGCCCGGGCGACGGGGCGTCAGTCGTCGCCCGTGCCCAGCACTCCGCGCAGCTGCTCCGGAAGGAGCTTCTCGCAGGACACCTTCGCCTCATGGGTGAGGGCGTCGCCGGCGCAGGTGTAGTAGTCGCGGTAGACCAGCTGCACCGTGAAGGTCGAGGCCACCAGGACCAGGGCCAGGGACGCCGTCACCAGGCCGCTGATCGCCGCCGTCGTCTGGGGGCGGCCGCCCGTGGCGGTGGGGGTGTCCGGGTCCGGGGTGCGCGGCCTGGCACGCAGCGCGCTGATGCCCCAGTACAGGGCCAGCGCGCCCAGCAGCAGCGCCACGTACGGCCAGCTGAAGAGGGCGAAGAAGACCGCCCATATGCCCGACAGCAGTGCGTACCGCGCGCGACGCTGGGCGGGGTCGGTGGGGTCCCAGCGCATGCCGGATCCGCCGGCCGGTCCGCCGGGGCCCTGCGGTCCGCCACCGGGACGGTCGCCGAAACCGCCGGGAGAGCGGCCGGGCTGGCGGTCGCTCCACTGGCTGCCCCAGGGGGAGTGGCCGTCCCGGTCGTCACCGGATCCGGAGGGATCCTCGGGCCGGCGGGGCTGCCACGGGCGGTCCGGGGTGCCCTCCGGGGGCGGCGCGAACGGGTTGTCGTCCTGCTGCTCACCGCCGCGCCCGTCGCCGTCCCGGCCGCCCTCGGGCGCCTGGGGCGGCGAGGCCGGCCGCTCCCGCAGCAGGACGGCGCCACGCTCGCCTCCCTGGGCCGGGCGCGGCGGGAACGTGAGGAGTCGCAGGCTGCGATCGGGCATCAAGAGAGCGTCTTCCCCTAGGTGGCTACGGCTGTCCGGCGAGAGCTTCCACCCCGTTGAACGCACCGCACGCCGACCGCGTTCCCGAGGCTGCCCCATCCCGAACCCCTGCGAACGCTACCTTCCGGCCAGGCACCCGTCCCGTGGGGGCCGTCCGCAGTGCCGGTATCGTTGCTGACGGCCGGCCGCTTCGTAGACTTCCCCGTATCGGGAAGCGTGAAGCATTCGTGCGAACGTACAAGCCGCCGGCCGGACAGATCACCACCCCGAGAAAGGGCCCCACCGTGGCCGCCACCCCCGCTGGCCCAGCGGTCAAGCGCCTCGTCGTGCTGGTCTCCGGATCCGGCACGAACCTCCAGGCGCTCCTGGACGAGATCGAGCGCGTCGGAGCCGAGGCGTACGGCGCCCGGGTCGTCGCCGTCGGGGCAGACCGCGACGGTGTCGAGGGGCTGGCCCGCGCCGAGCGCGCCGGACTGCCGACCTTCGTGCGGAAGGTCAAGGACCACGCCGGCCGGGAGGAGTGGGACGCCGCCCTCACCGAGGCCGTGGCCGCCCACGAGCCCGACCTCGTGATCTCCGCCGGGTTCATGAAGATCGTCGGCAAGGAGTTCCTCGCCCGCTACGGCGGACGGTTCGTGAACACCCACCCGGCGCTGCTGCCCAGTTTTCCCGGGGCCCACGGCGTCCGTGACGCGCTCGCGTACGGCGCCAGGGTCACCGGCTGCACCGTCCACTTCGTCGACGACGGCGTCGACACCGGACCGATCATCGCCCAGGGCGTGGTCGAGGTCAGGGACGAGGACGACGAGAGCGCGCTGCACGAGCGCATCAAGGAAGTCGAGCGAAGGCTGCTCGTCGAGGTCGTGGGGCGGCTCGCCCGCAACGGCTATCGCATTGAGGGACGAAAGGTAGTTATCCAGTGACCGCGGAGAGCAACAAGCGGGCCATCCGTCGCGCGCTCGTCAGCGTCTACGACAAGACCGGTCTCGAGGACCTCGCGCGCGGGCTGCACGAGGCGGGCGTCGAGCTCGTCTCCACCGGCTCCACGGCCGGCCGGATCGCCGCCGCCGGTGTCCCCGTCACCAAGGTCGAGGAGCTCACCGGCTTCCCCGAGTGCCTCGACGGCCGGGTGAAGACCCTGCACCCGCGGGTGCACGCGGGCATCCTCGCCGACCTGCGGCTGGACAGCCACCGCGAACAGCTCGCCGAGCTGGGCGTCGAACCGTTCGACCTGGTCGTCGTCAACCTCTACCCGTTCCGGGAGACCGTCGACTCCGGCGCCTCGCCCGACGAGTGCGTGGAGCAGATCGACATCGGCGGCCCGTCGATGGTCCGCGCCGCCGCCAAGAACCACCCCTCGGTGGCCGTGGTGACCAGCCCCGAGCGGTACGCCGACGTCCTCGCCGCCGTGCAGGACGGCGGCTTCGACCTCGCCGCCCGCAAGCGCCTGGCCGCCGAGGCCTTCCGGCACACCGCGGAGTACGACATCGCCGTCGCGTCGTGGTTCGCCTCCGCCTACGCCCCGGCCGACGACTCCGCGTTCCCCGAGTTCATCGGCACCACCCTGGAGCGCGCGCACACCCTGCGCTACGGCGAGAACCCGCACCAGCCCGCCGCCCTGTACACCTCCGGCGAGGGCGGCCTCGCGGCGGCCGAGCAGCTGCACGGCAAGGAGATGTCGTACAACAACTACACGGACACGGACGCCGCGCGCCGTGCCGCGTACGACCACGACGAGCCCTGCGTCGCGATCATCAAGCACGCCAACCCCTGCGGCATCGCGGTCGGCGCGGACGTCGCCGAGGCGCACCGCAAGGCGCACGCCTGCGACCCGCTGTCCGCGTTCGGCGGTGTGATCGCGGTGAACCGGCCGGTCAGCAAGGAGATGGCCGAGCAGGTCGCGGAGATCTTCACCGAGGTCATCGTGGCGCCGGACTACGAGGAGGGCGCGCTGGAGGCCCTCACCAAGAAGAAGAACATCCGCGTGCTGCGCTGCCCCGGCGCCCCGGCCCACCCGGTGGACGTCAAGCCCATCGACGGCGGCGCGCTGCTCCAGGTCGCCGACCGTCTCCAGGCCGAGGGCGACGACCCGGCCAACTGGACGCTGGCCAGCGGTGAGGCGCTCTCCGCCGAGGAGCTGGCGCAGCTGGCCTTCGCCTGGAAGGCGTGCCGTGCGGTGAAGTCCAACGCGATCCTGCTCGCCAAGGACGGCGCCTCGGTCGGCGTCGGCATGGGCCAGGTCAACCGCGTGGACTCCTGCAAGCTGGCCGTCGAGCGGGCCGGTGAGGAGCGGGCCCGCGGCGCCTACGCGGCCTCCGACGCGTTCTTCCCCTTCCCCGACGGCCCCGCGATCCTCATCGAGGCCGGTGTCCGGGCGATCGTCCAGCCGGGCGGCTCGATCCGTGACGAGCAGGTCGTCGAGGCCGCCAAGGAGGCGGGCGTGACCATGTACTTCACGGGCACGCGCCACTTCTTCCACTGAGTTCCGCCGCTCGGGGAAGTGCCCGCTCCGGTACCGGAACGGGCACTTCCTGAGCACCGTACGGACACGGCCCCCTGCCCGCCGCCGCCCCGGCGGGCAGGATCACCCCATGCAGGCCTGCGGATGCATGAACCCGATCGAGATGGTGGCGCGGCTGGCGGGCTACGGGCTGGTGGGCCTGGCCGCCGTCGTGCTCGGTCTCGTCTGCCTGATCGCCGTGCTGCTCGCCGCGATCGTCGTGCTCGGCGGCCTCGTCCGCCGGCGGTCCGGGGCCGTCCGCACCTCGGCGGACGGCGCCGCCGCCGAGGAGCCGGCCGGTCTCGCGTCCTTCCGGTGGCATTCCGGGCCGGACCGCTGACGTACCCCCGCCCGGCCGCCGTGGCCGCCCGGTGCTGCCGCAACGGCCGTAGACGGCCCGGAAAAGGCGACCGGGCTGTCCTCCCGCAACGGGAGGAGCAGCCCGGTCGACGCCTGTGGCGGTCGCCCGCTCAGTAGCGCGGGCGGTTGAACCAGGCGGTACCGCTCGGAACGACCGGCGCCGCGGTGATGACGGCCGCGAACACCACCCAGATCAGCGGAAAGATGACGGCCGAGGCGAGACCGGAGTCCATGCCCGCGAACAGCATGATCAGGCCGAGGATGCCGCCGAGCGCGCCGTAGACCACCGTCGTGATGCGCACGCCCTGGCCACCACGGCCGAACTTCACGCCCAGCGTGATGGACAGCGCCGCCAGGCCCAGCGCGATCAGCGCGAAGAACACGATCAGGCCCGCGGCGGTGTGACCGCCCTCGCCGATCGCGGTGAACGGGTTGTCCGAGGAGGAGCTGCCCAGGTCGTCCGCCTTGTTCGAGACGTCGTTGACGAAGGCCGCCACGTACAGCCAGATCAGGCCGCCGATGATCTGCACGGCGGAGATCAGGTACAGGAACACCCGGGCCGTCACGAGCAGACCCGGCATCGACTGGGGCATCGCGTTGCCGCCCGGGTAGCCGGGGTAGGCGGGCTGCTGCGGGTAGCCGTAGCCCTGCGGCGGGCCGGCCGGCGCCTGCGGGTAGCCGTAGCCGGGAGCGGCCGACGGGGGCTGGGGCGGGGGCGGGCCGTAGGGGTTGTTCGGGTCGCCGAAGCTCATGGCGGTGTTCCTCCGTTGCTCAAGTGCGGGGACGAACGCGCGGCACGGTTCGGAGGAGAGTTCTACAGATGCGGTCCGTCCCCCCGGCACTGCCCGCGGCACTGTGTGCTCATCGTTCTTTAGCAGGCTCTTACTTGTCCAGCCGGAATCGGCATGTGTTGTGCAAGTGCAACATCACTGATCATGAGGTGACACATCCCGGATCATGCGGTGACAAAAGACGGGGAGAGCTGTCCGGCGACCCGGATTGGAACCGGGGCCGGGTCATCCGCGAGGATGGACCCATGACCGCCCAGATTCTCGATGGCAAGGCCACCGCAGCCGCGATCAAGTCCGATCTGACCGCCCGCGTGGCGGCGCTGAAGGAGAAGGGCGTCACGCCCGGCCTCGGCACGATCCTGGTCGGGGACGACCCCGGCAGCCAGAAGTACGTCGCGGGCAAGCACCGCGACTGCGCGCAGGTCGGTATCGCCTCCATCCAGCGGGAGTTGCCGGCCACGGCCACCCAGGAGGAGATCGAGGCGGTCGTCCGCGAGCTGAACGAGGACCCGGCCTGCACCGGCTACATCGTCCAGCTGCCGCTGCCCAAGGGCATCGACGAGAACCGCATCCTGGAGCTGATGGACCCGGCCAAGGACGCCGACGGCCTGCACCCGATGAACCTCGGGCGGCTGGTCCTCAACGAGCCGGCCCCGCTGCCCTGCACCCCCAACGGCATCATCACCCTGCTGCGCGCCCACGGCGTGGAGATCAAGGGCGCCGAGGTCGTGGTCGTCGGCCGCGGTGTGACCATCGGCCGCCCCATGCCGCTGCTGCTGACCCGGCGCAGCGAGAACGCCACCGTGACCCAGTGCCACACCGGCACCCGGGACCTGTCCGCGCACCTGAAGCGGGCCGACATCATCGTCGCGGCCGCCGGCTTCCCGCACCTGATCCGCGCCGAGGACGTCAAGGAGGGCGCGGCCGTCCTGGACGTCGGCGTCTCCCGCAACGCCGAGGGGAAGATCGTCGGCGACGTCCACCCGGACGTGCTGGAGGTGGCCGGCTGGATCTCCCCGAACCCCGGCGGGGTCGGTCCGATGACCCGGGCCCAGCTGCTGGTCAACGTGGTCGAGGCGGCGGAGCGCAGTGCCGGTCGATGAGACGCGCGGCGGTGAGCCGACCGTCCGCGACGCGATCAGCGCCCCCGATGCCGAGGGGCGCCCGCGGCGGACCACGCGCCGCTTCCCGCTGTTCACCAAGGACACCGCACGCCCCGAGGGCGGCGGCCGGGCGGCCCCCGGCGACGCCCCGGCGCCCGCCCGGCAGTGGCCCATGCTCGTCGTGCTGTCGACGGTCGCGCTCGGCCTGCTGCTGACCGCGCTCGACGTGTTCCGCATCGGCATGCTGGTGGTCGGTGCCGCCCTGCTGGCCGGCGCGGTCCTGCGCTGGGTCCTGCCGAGCGTCGGCATGCTCGCCGTCCGGTCCCGCTTCACGGACATCGTGACCTACGGCATCCTCGGCGTGGTGATCGTCCTGCTGGCGCTGATGGCGCAGCCCGACCCGTGGCTGCGGATCCCGTTCGTGAAGGGGATCCTGCACTTCACGATCAGCAGATAGCGAAGCCGGCAGTACCGGTGGCCCGCACCTCCCCCGGGGTGCGGGCCACCGGTGCCTCCCCGTCGCCGACGCTACGGCGGACCGCCCGCGCGCCGCGTCGGCCCCGCGGCCGAACTCCCCGGCCACCCGCGGCGGTAGGCGAGGGGCGTCTGCAACTTCCGCGGTACCGCGAGCGGTTGACTCCGTGTCCCGTCACCGGGCGTTACCCTGCGGCGATGCGACCGAGGACCCCCCGCCCGCTCGTCGTGGACACGTTGATCGCGGTCGCGATGGCCGTGGTCGCCGTCCTGCTCGGGCAGGAGTCATGCTGACCCCGGGCGGCTGAGCCCCGCCGGACACGGGAGCGGCGGCCCGTCCCCTCCCCCGAGCAAGGACGAACCGCCGCCGGGGACAGCCTTCCGCCTCGGGAACTCCCTGTTCAACGCCTGTCCCCGCGCTGTGGCACGGAAGTGACCGTTCCGCTACGGTGTCCGCGCGCACCCCCGCCTGTGCCGTTCAGGTGTCGACGTATTGACAGTTCGGGATACGTTACGAAGACCTCGTGGTACCGGGTGCACCGCCGCGGCGACCCATGCCCCCGTGCGCCCCCGCACCGGGAACTGGGATCCTTGGTCAGCGCATCCCTGTGGGTAGCCGGCACATGTACCGGCACGCGGGGGCGAGCCGGGGGGCCGCGCGCGAGACGACATGCACCGACCGGGGGGAAGAGGGGGAAACGATGCCTCGCTGGAAAGATCTGCCCGAGGATCTGGACCCGCAGATCAAGGAGTTCACGAGCCAGCTGCGCCGGCTCGTGGACCGCAGCGGCCTGAGCATCGCGGCACTGGCCGACCGTACGGGATACAGCAAGACGTCCTGGGAGCGTTATCTGAGCGGCCGGCTCCTCGCGCCCAAGGGCGCGATCGTCGCGCTCTCCGAGGTCACCGGCTCCAGCCCGGTCCATCTCACCACCATGTGGGAGCTGGCCGAACGGGCCTGGAGCCGGGCGGAGATGCGGCACGACCGCACCATGGAGGCGATCCGGATCTCCCAGGCGCGGGCCGCGCTGGGCGACTTCGGGGCGGCCGAGGCGACCGGCGGCCCGTCCGCGGGCCAGGGCGGCGGCACCGCCGTGACCCCGGGCGTGGCCGGTCCGGCCGGCGTCTCCCCGGCGGTCCCCGTCCGGCCGGCGGCCCCCGACGCAGGCGGCGACGCCCGCGAGGAGGCGGGCGGCGAACCGGCCGACGCCGCGGACGGCGCGGACGGCGCGGACTCGGGCGTCAACTCCTGGAAGCTGGCCGGGTACAGAGGTCCCTCGCCGGCGAGCAGCCGTCCCGGCACGGGGATACGGCCCCCGGCCCCGGTCGACGGTCCCGGCCCGGCTCCGGGCACTCCGGCTCCCGGCACGCAGCCCGGGCACGCAGGCCCCGGGTACCCCGCCCCGGGCATCCCGGTCCCGGGCATCCCGGTCCCGCACCAGGGGCAGCCGGGGGCGCCCCGGCCCGCGGACCGCGCCTCCGCCGGGGGTCCGGGCCGCCGGCAGCGGCTGACGATGTTCCTCGCGGGGCTCGTCGGCGTGCTCGTCGTCGTCGCCGGCGTCCTCTGGTTCGTGAACCAGGGCGGCCACGGCGGGAAGGGCGGCGCCGCCAAGTCCCCCGCCCCCTCCGCCAGCGCCCACGTCAAGCTGCCGCCCGGCGTGAAGTGCGCCGGCTCCGCGTGCGACGGCAAGGACGCCGAGGCCATGGGGTGCAGCGGCGACCTGGTCACCACCGCCAAGACCGCCACCGTCGGCACCACCACCCTGGAGGTCCGCTACAGCAAGTCGTGCGGCACCGTCTGGGGCCGCATCACCGGTGCCACACAGGGCGACGAGGTGCAGGTGTCCTCGGGCAAGGTGAAGCAGACCGGGGAGATCACCGCCGTGGGGGACGCCATCGCGTACACCCCGATGGTCGCCGTGAAGAACCCGGCGGAGGCCAAGGCCTGCGCGACCCTGGCGTCCGGGCGGACCGGCTGCACGCCGTGACGGCCGTCCGTGTCCGTACGGCTCCTCGCGCGCGGTAGGCACCGCCCCGGGGAGCCGGAAGGGTGAAATTCCCTTCCGGCGCGCATGGCGGACCCGATCCCGGGCACGCGAGCAGTACCCCCACGGGAGTCCGGTGTTTCGGTACCCCCACCGGCGGCCGTCTCCGTCCCTCCTCTCCCGGACGGGCGGCCGCCTTTTCGTCCCCCGCGGCCCCGCCGCCCCCGGCGTCCCGCCCCGGTGATCCTCTTGTGGGGTGAGCCACACGGCCCGGGACGTCTCGCATGCCGGATGCGCGATAGCCTGACCGCTGGATCGATCTCTTGATACCAAGAGATCGATCATCCGCCCGGGGCAGTGACGCCCCACCGCCAGCTGTCATACGGAGAACGCCATGACCCGCACTCCCGTGAACGTCACCGTCACCGGCGCGGCCGGCCAGATCGGTTACGCCCTGCTCTTCCGCATCGCCTCCGGCCAGCTGCTCGGCGCGGACGTACCGGTCAAGCTGCGCCTCCTGGAGATCACCCCCGCGCTGAAGGCCGCCGAGGGCACGGCCATGGAGCTGGACGACTGCGCCTTCCCGCTGCTCCAGGGCATCGAGATCACCGACGACCCGAACGTGGCCTTCGACGGCGCGAACGTGGCCCTGCTGGTGGGCGCCCGTCCGCGGACCAAGGGCATGGAGCGCGGTGACCTGCTGGAGGCCAACGGCGGCATCTTCAAGCCGCAGGGCAAGGCCATCAACGACCACGCCGCGGACGACATCAAGGTCCTCGTCGTCGGCAACCCGGCCAACACCAACGCGCTGATCGCCCAGGCCGCCGCGCCGGACGTGCCGGCCGAGCGCTTCACCGCGATGACCCGCCTGGACCACAACCGCGCGCTGACCCAGCTCGCGAAGAAGACGGGCTCCACGGTCGCCGACATCAAGCGCCTGACCATCTGGGGCAACCACTCCGCCACCCAGTACCCGGACATCTTCCACGCCACCGTGGCCGGCAAGAACGCCGCCGAGGTCGTCAACGACGAGAGGTGGCTGGCCGAGGACTTCATCCCGACCGTCGCCAAGCGCGGTGCCGCGATCATCGAGGCCCGCGGTGCCTCGTCGGCCGCCTCCGCCGCCAACGCCGCCATCGACCACGTGTACACCTGGGTCAACGGCACCGCCGACGGCGACTGGACCTCCATGGGCATCCCGTCGGACGGCTCCTACGGCGTCCCGGAGGGCCTGATCTCCTCCTTCCCGGTCACCACCAAGGACGGCAAGTACGAGATCGTCCAGGGCCTGGACATCAACGAGTTCTCCCGCGCCCGCATCGACGCGTCCGTCCAGGAGCTGGCGGAGGAGCGCGAGGCGGTTCGCTCCCTCGGCCTGCTCTAGGACTTCCGCACCACGCGGCCGACGCTCGGCACCCCGTCCCAGGGGTGCCGAGCGTTCGTCGTGTGCGGGTCCGTCGTGGCCGGTTCGCGCCCGCGCCGCCCACCGGGACGGCCCCGCACCTCAGGGGGCCGCGGTGCCGTCGGCCGCGTAGCGCGGCACCCTCCGGGCGGGCGGGCCGTACCCGGCCACCACGAGCGCCGTGGCGGCCAGCACCACCACACCCACCGTCCGCAGCGCCGGCCCCATGCCGTGCGGCAGGTCGGCGTGCGCGGACAGGACGGTGCCGGTGACGGCGACGCCCAGTGCGGCACCCGTCTCCCGGGCCGTCGTACCGAGACCCGAGCCGAGGCCCGCCCGGTGGGGCGGGAGCGAGGTGACCACGCCCAGGGTGAGGGCCGGCATGGACAGTCCGGCGCCGGCCGAGATGACCAGCAGCCAGCAGACGAACACCGCGTAGGGCGTGCCCGCGTCCGCCGTGGACGCGCCGAGCAGGCCGAGGCCGATCAGGGCGAGACCGGTGCCGACGACGGCCCGGGGGTGGCCGGCCCAGCGGGTGGCCAGCTTCTGGGTGGCCGCCATCCCGAACACCAGCGGCATGATCGCCAGTCCGGTGACGGCGGCGCCGAACCCCTTCACACCCTGCAGGTACTGCGAGTTGACGTAGAAGAGGGAGAACAGCCCGAAGAAGCCGGTGGCCGTGCCGAGACAGGCCGCCCGCAGCCGAGCCGAGGCGAAGGCGCGCGGGTCGAACAGCGGGGCCGGGGAGCGCAGGGCGTGTCCGGTGAAGCCCGCGATCAGCAGCGCGCCCGCCGTGAAGGCGCCGAGGATGCGCGCGGAGGTCCAGCCGTGCACCGGGCCCTCGATGATGCCGAACAGGACCGCGACCAGACCCGTCGTCAGCAGCAGGGTGCCGAGCGGGTCGGGGTGGCCGTCGGGGGAGCGCTCGGTGCGCGGGGTCGTGACCACGACGGCGACGGCCAGCAGGACGGCCAGCGGGACCATCGCCGCGAACAGGGCGCGCCAGGTGAGGAACTGGCCGGCGAGCCCGCCGCCCAGGTTGCCCGCCGCGCCGCCGAGGCCGATCGACAGCGTCCAGGCGCCCATCGAACGGGCCCGGTGCTCGGGTGCGGACAGCCGCATCAGGATCGACAGGGTGGCCGGGGTGATGAGGGCCGCCCCGGCGCCGGACAGTCCCCGGCCCGCGATCAGCACGGCCGGACCGGTGGCGAGCGCGCTGGTGGCGGCGCCCGCCGCGAACAGGCCGAGCCCGGCGAGCAGGGCGCCCTTGCGGCCGTACCGGTCGCCCAGCGCGCCGGCCGGGACGAGCAGCCCCGCGAAGACGATGACGTAGGCGTCGACCGTCCACAGGACCTGGGTGTGCGACGGGTGCAGGGACGACGAACTCAACTGCGGTATCAGCAGGTTGATGGCGGCGACCATGCTCTGGGCGACCAGGACGCAGGCGCACAGCGAAAGCAGGGTGGGGCGTTTCAGGGCGTGCGGGGGCACGGCTCCTCCCGGGAGCTGGATGGTGGTGTGGGATGCGTTCTCACCGTAGGCTCGCGCGTGACCTGCTTGCCAGTGCAACCTTCGCAAGGAATACCTGCACATGACGCAATCCGCCGGACTGGACCTGAATCTGCTGGTCGCGCTGGACGTGCTGCTGGAGGAGCAGAGCGTGCGGGGCGCCGCCGCCCGGCTCCACCTGTCCGAGCCGGCCATGAGCCGCACCCTCGGCCGGATCCGCAAGGCGCTCGGCGACCCGGTCCTCGTGCGTGCCGGACGCCGGATGGTGCCCACCCCGCACGCGCTGGCCGTGCGGGCCGAGGTGAGCGCGGTGGTGGAGCGGGCCCGGGCCCTGTTCGCGCCGGACCGGGACGCCGATCTGCGGGACGTCACCCGCACCTTCACGATCCTCGGGCACGACGCGATCGCCGCGACCCACGGCGCGGCCCTCTTCGCCCGTGCCGCGCGTGAGGCCCCCGGTATCCGGCTGCGCTTCCTGTCCGAGAGCCATCTGGACGCCCCGTTCCTGCGCCAGGGCACCGCCGACCTGGAGGTCGGGGTGATCGACTCGGCCGCGCCCGAGGTGCACGTGGAACCGGTCTACGAGGACCGCATGCTGGGGGTCGTGCGTGCCGGACACCCGCTGCTCACCGGCGAGTTGACGCCCGAGCGGTTCGCCGGGGCGGCGGGTCACCTCATCGTCTCCCGGCGCGGCAGGCTGCAGGGCCCGATCGACGACGCCCTCGCCGAACTCGGCCTGCAGCGGCGGGTGGTGGGCAGCGTCGGCTCCTACCCGGCCTCCCTCTTCGTCGTGCACGAGACCGACCTGATCGGCCTCGTCAGCCACTGGGGCCGCCCCCTGGCCGACACCCTCGGCCTGGTCACCTTCGAGATCCCGCTGCGACTGCCCGCGGTGAAGCTGGGGTTCGCCTGGCACCCCCGGCACGACGCCGACCCCGCGCACGCCTGGCTGCGCGGCTGCGTGCGCGAGCTGATGCTCCGGGAGTCAGCCGGCTAGCCGCTTCTCGAACCGGTGCCCAGCCGCTTCTCGAACCAGTGCGAGGCGTAGACGTTGTCGTCGTAGGCCGGGATCTCCGTGTAGCCGCACGCCCGGTACATCGCCTGGGCCTCGGTGAGCTCGGCGTGGGTGTCCAGGCGCACGGCGTCCAGACCGCGTGCCCGCGCCTCCCGTTCCAGCCCGGACAGCAGCCGTCGCGCGAGCCCCAGCCGGCGGGCCCGCGGGTGCACCCACACGTGCCGGATCTCGCCGGTCCCCGGCTCCAGCCGGCGCAGCGCCCCGCAGCCGACGGCGCGCTGCTCCTCGTACGCCACCAGGAAGGCGCCGGCGTCCCCGGTCACCTCCTCGGGCCGCACCAGGGCGGCCTTGTCGAAGCCCTCGGGGAAGCGCGCGTCGATGTCGGCGGCGTAGGCGTCCAGGCAGGCCAGTGCGTCCGGCGAGGCGCCGTCGACCACCTCGACGGTGATCGACGCCAGCCGCAGCAGCCGTTCCGCGGTGGTCAGGGCCGCGGTCAGTTCGGCCCGCCGGGCGGGGTCGAGCCCTTCGAGGAGGCCGGCGGCGAGGGCGTCGGCGCGCCGCTGCTGCTCGGCGACCTCGGCGCGGCCGGCCGGGGTCGGCTCGATCACCCGCAGCCGGTTGTCGTGCGGGGGTACGCCGACGCGCACCAGCCCCTGTGCCTCAAGGGCCTTCGCCATCCGGCTGAGGTATCCGGCGTCCAGGCCGAGCCGGCCGCGCAGCTCCCGCAGGGAGACTCCCTCCCCGATCTCGAAGAGCAGCCGGGCCTCACCGAGCGGCCGGTCCTGACCGAGGTAGTGGTCGTCCAGGGCGCCGATACGGCGCGTGAAGTAGCGGTTGAAGCGGCGGAGGGCGGCCACGTCGTCCGCCGGGACCGGGGACGCCGGGGCTGCGGTTCTTTGACTGCCGTCAAAGGTCTCCATCCCCCGACTGTAGCCAGCGGTTCCGGGGCCGTCCACGGGTGACGCCGGGCGGCCGGTTCGCGCCGGCCGCGGTGACGCCAAGGCTGCACTGTGCACCGATATTTACGTGCCATAGCCATCCAAGCGCCCGCTAGGTGCCCGGTTTTGTTCGTTTTCGACCGCATTTTCAGTGACGCGGCGCACTTTCGGCCACCGATTGCGCATGCAATGCGCGGGCTCCGGGCATGCGTTCGCGGTCCCCGAGCGTGACATGCGTGTGACACAGGGGCACGGATCAGGAACGGAAGGCAATACCGATCATGGCGGACAGAACGATACGACAGGCCGAGGCGACCATTCACGCGGGGGGCGAGTGGCTGGAATCGGTCTCCGGTGCCACGCGCGAGATCCTCGACCCCGCGGACGCCCGGCCGTTCGCCGTGGTCGCGGAGGGTGACGAGAAGGACACCGACCGGGCGGTGGCCGCCGCCCGCCGGGCCTTCGACCAGGGCCCTGGCCCGGCACCCCGGTCGCCGAGCGCGCCGCGCTGCTGCGCCGCGTGGCCGACCTCCTCGTGCGCGACCGCGAGGAGCTCGGCCTGCTGGAGAGCCGGGACGCGGGCAAGACCGTCGAGGAGGGCCGCGTCGACATCGACTGTGTCGCCGACGCCTTCCGGTACTTCGCCGACCAGGTGGCCGCCGAGTCCCCGGGCCGGGTGGTCGACGCGGGGACGCCCGACGTCCACAGCGTCGTGGTGCACGAACCGGTCGGCGTCTGCGCGCTGATCACTCCCTGGAACTACCCCCTGCTCCAGGCCAGCTGGAAGATCGCCCCGGCCCTCGCGGCGGGCAACACCTTCGTCGTCAAGCCCAGCGAGATCACCCCGATGACCACCATCGCGCTGATCGACCTGCTGACCGAGGCCGGACTGCCCGCCGGAGTGGCCAACATCGTCACCGGCCCCGGCCACACCGTCGGCGCCCGGCTCGCCGAGCACCCCGACGTCGACCTGGTCTCCTTCACCGGCGGTCTGATCAGCGGCACCAAGGTCGCCCAGGCCGCCGCGCCGACCGTGAAGAAGGTCGCCCTCGAACTCGGCGGCAAGAACCCGAACGTGGTCTTCGCCGACGCCTGCGCCACCGAGGAGGACTTCGACACCGCCGTCGACCAGGCCCTCAACGCGGCCTTCATCCACAGCGGCCAGGTCTGCTCGGCCGGCGCCCGGCTCATCGTCGAGGAGTCCGTCCGCGAGCGCTTCGTCGCCGAACTGGCCCGCCGGGCCCAGCGGATCAGGCTCGGCCGCGGCACCGAGGACGGCGTCGAGTGCGGCCCGCTCGTCTCCGAGCAGCAGCGCGCCAAGGTCGAGACGTACGTGGCGGGCGCCCTCGCCGAGGGCGCGGTCCTGCGCTGCGGCGGCAAGCGCCCGCAGCCGGCACCGCAGCGGCCCGGCACCGGCTGGTTCTACGAGCCGACGATCCTCGACGCCTGCCACCGCGACATGGCGGTCGTGCGCGAGGAGGTCTTCGGCCCCGTCCTCACCGTGGAGACCTTCCGCACGGAGGACGAGGCGGTGTTCCTCGCCAACGACACCGAGTACGGCCTCGCCGGCGCCGTGTGGACCACCGACCCCGGCAAGGCCCGCCGGGTCGCCGGGCGGCTGCGCCACGGCACCGTCTGGATCAACGACTTCCACCCCTACCTGCCGCAGGCGGAATGGGGCGGCTTCGGCAAGAGCGGCACCGGCCGCGAACTGGGTCCCGCCGGACTCGCCGAGTACCGCGAGACCAAGCACGTCTACCAGAACCTCGCGCCCAAGCCCGTGCGCTGGTTCGCCGGCTGACCTCCCGACCGCGCGAGCGGCACGTCCCACCTGGAGTAAGTACCACCATGTCCCACACCCCCCATGTCTACGACTACGTCGTCATCGGCGGCGGAACCGCGGGCTCCGTCATCGCCTCCCGCCTCACCGAGGACCCCGACGTCACCGTCGCCGTCATCGAGGGCGGCCCGAGCGACGTCGATCGCGACGACGTCCTCACGCTGCGCCGCTGGATGGGTCTGCTCGGCGGCGACCTCGACTACGACTACCCGACCACCGAACAGCCCCGCGGCAACTCCCACATCCGGCACAGCCGGGCCCGCGTCCTCGGCGGCTGTTCCTCCCACAACACCCTCATCTCCTTCAAGCCCCTGCCCTCCGACTGGGACGAGTGGGAGGCCGCCGGCGCCAAGGGCTGGGGCGCCGTCCCCATGGAGGCCTACTTCGCCCGCCTGAAGAACAACATCGTCTCCGTCGACGAGAAGGACCGGAACGCCATCGCCCGCGACTTCGTCGACGCCGCCCAGTCGGCACTCGGGGTACCCCGGGTCGAGGGCTTCAACCACAAGCCGTTCACCGAGGGCGTCGGATTCTTCGACCTCGCCTACCACCCGGAGAACAACAAGCGGTCCTCCGCCTCCGTGGCCTACCTGCACCCGGTCATGGACGAACGCCCCAACCTCCACCTCCTGCTGGAGACCTGGGCGTACCGGCTGGAGCTGGACGGCACCCGCGCCGAGGGCGTCCACGTGCGCACCAAGGACGGCGAGGAACTGCTGATCCGGGCCCGCAACGAGGTCGTGCTGTGCGCCGGCGCCGTCGACTCCCCGCGCCTGCTGCTGCACTCGGGCATCGGCCCCCGCGAGGACCTCGAAGCGCTCGGCATCCCGGTCGTCGCCGACCTGCCGGGCGTCGGCGAGAACCTGCTCGACCACCCCGAGTCCGTCATCGTCTGGGAGACGAACGGCCCCATCCCGGAGAACTCCGCGATGGACTCCGACGCCGGTCTGTTCGTGCGCCGCGACCCCGAACACGCGGGCCCCGACCTGATGTTCCACTTCTACCAGATCCCGTTCACCGACAACCCCGAGCGCCTCGGCTACGAACGCCCGCGGTACGGCGTCTCCATGACCCCCAACATCCCCAAGCCGAAGAGCCGCGGCCGGCTCTACCTCACCAGCGCCGACCCGGCCGTGAAGCCCGCCCTGGACTTCCGGTACTTCACCGACGAGGACGACTACGACGCCCGGACCCTGGTCGACGGCATCCGCATCGCCCGTGAGATCGCCCGGAGCGAGCCGCTGGCCGGCTGGCTCAAGCGCGAGGTGTGCCCCGGACCCGAGGTCCAGGGCGACGCCGAACTGAGCGAGTACGCCCGCAAGGTCGCGCACACCGTCTACCACCCGGCCGGCACCTGCAGGATGGGCGCCGCCGACGACGAACTCGCCGTCGTGGACCCGGAGCTGCGCATCCGCGGCCTGGACGGCATTCGCATCGCCGACGCGTCCGTCTTCCCGACGATGACCGCCGTGAACCCGATGATCGGGGTGCTCATGGTCGGGGAGAAGGCCGTCGACCTGATCGGAGGTGAGTCCCGATGACTCTCACGGTTCCCACACGCAAGCCCCCCACCGACGCCCCCGTCTTCTCCGTGGACGGCCTGTGGAAGGTGTTCGGCCCGAAGGCCGGCCGCGTCCCCGCCGACCCGGAACTGACCGGGCTGAGCCCCGCCGAGCTCCGCTCCCGCACCGGCTGCACCGCCGCCGTGCGCGACGTCTCCTTCGACGTGCGCAAGGGCGAGGTGTTCGTCGTCATGGGCCTGTCCGGCTCCGGCAAGTCCACCCTCGTCCGCTGTCTGACCCGGCTGATCGAGCCGACGGCCGGCACGATCGCCATCGACGGCGAGGACGTCCGCGCGATGGACAAGTCCCGCCTGCGCGAACTGCGGCGCCACCGCGCCGCCATGGTCTTCCAGCACTTCGGCCTGCTCCCGCACCGCACCGTCCTCGACAACGTCGCCTACGGCCTGGAGATCCAGGGCGTCGGCCGTGCCGAGCGGCGCGAACGGGCCGCCGAGGTCGTCGCCAAGGTCGGCCTCGCCGGCATGGAGAAGCGCCGACCCGGCCAGCTCTCCGGCGGCCAGCGCCAGCGCGTCGGCCTCGCCCGCGCCCTCGCGGTCGACCCCGAAGTGCTGCTCTTCGACGAGCCGTTCAGCGCGCTCGACCCGCTCATCCGGCGCGACATGCAGGAAGAGGTGGTCCGCCTGCACCGCGAGGAGGGCCGCACGATGGTCTTCATCACCCACGACCTGAGCGAGGCGCTGAAGCTCGGCGACCGCATCGCCCTCATGCGCGACGGCCGGGTGGTCCAGCTCGGCACCCCCGAGGAGATCGTCGGCTCCCCGGCCGACGACTACGTCCGCGAGTTCGTCCGCGACGTCCCGCGCGAACAGGTGCTGACGGTCCGTACGGCCATGCGCCCCGCGTCCGGCGCCGACCCGGGGACCGGCCCGGCGGTCCGCCCCGAGGCCACGGTCTCCGAGGCCATCGAGGCGGTGGCCCGCGCCGGAGCCCCGGCCCGCGTCATGGACGACGGCCGCTGCCTGGGCGTCGTGGACTCCGACGCCCTCCTCTCGGTGGTCGCGGGAACGACGGCACCGGAAACCGCACCGACGGCACCGGAAGCCACACCGGCCGCACCGGCCGCCGGCACCACCCCGGCCGACGCCACCGCGAAGCCCGTCCCCGCGGCGGCCGACACCGCCGCCGCCCGGACGGCGGCCGCCGCCGACGGCGCCCCCGGCAAGAGCGGGCAGGCGGCACCGCCGCGCCCCCGGACCAGTCCGGAGGCCGTCTGATGGCAACGCTCACCGTCCCCACCTCCCGCGCCGACAAGCCCCGCGTCCTCAGAAGCCGGGCCGCGGGCAAGCTCCTCCTGCTCGCCCTCGTCGCCGCGGTCCTCGCCCCGTGGGCGGCCACCCACTGGCCCGGCGCCAGCTGGCCCCACGCCCTCACCGTCGACCTCTCCAAGCCGCTGGCCGGCGCCAGCGACTGGGTCATCGACAACCGGGACAGCCACCCCCTGTTCCTGTACTTCTTCGGGTACGTCAGCAACGCGGTCGTCCTCTCCGTCCGCGCCGTCTACCTCACCCTGCTCGCCGCGGGCTGGGCCGGCGTGACGGTCCTCGGCGCCCTCGTCGCCTGGCGCGTGGCCGGTGTCCGGCTGGCCGCCGGCACCGCCGCGGCGATCCTCGCCTGCGGCGTCCTCGGCATGTGGATCCCCACCATGCAGACCCTCGCACTCATGGTCGTGGCGGTCCTCGTCTCCGTGGCCGTGGGCGTGCTCCTGGGCCTCGCCGCCGGTCTCTCCGACCGCCTGGACCGCGCCCTGCGCCCGGTGCTGGACACCATGCAGGTGCTCCCGGCGTTCGCCTACCTCCTCCCCGTCGTCCTGGTCTTCGGCATCGGCGTCCCCGCGGCCGTCCTCGCCACCGTGGTCTATGCCGCCCCGCCGATGGCCCGCCTGACCGCGCTCGGCCTGCGCGGAGCCGACCCCGAAGTCCTGGAGGCCGTGGAGTCGCTCGGCGCCACCCGTCGCCAGCGGCTGCTGACCGCCCGGATCCCGCTGGCCCGCAAGGAACTCCTCCTCGGCCTCAACCAGACGATCATGATGGCGCTGGGCATGGCCGTCATCGCCTCGGTCATCGGCGCCGGCGGTCTCGGTGACCGCGTCTACCAGGCCCTCGCCTCGGTCGACGTAGGGGCGGCCCTCGCGGCCGGCATCCCGATCGTGCTGCTCGCCGTCGTCCTGGACCGCGTCACCGCGGCCGCCGGGGACGGGCACACCCGTTCCCGCACGATCGGCTGGCCGTACGCCCTCGCCGTCACCGTGGCCGTCGCGCTGGCCGCCCGGCTGCTCGGCGCCCTCGACTGGCCCGCCGGCGCCACCCTGGACATCGCCGGTCCGGTGAACACCGCGAAGGACTGGATGGTCGACCACCTGTACTCCGGTGTCCCCGTCGTCGGCGGCACCGCCGAGTGGGCGGCCCACTTCACCACCTGGGTCCTCGACCCGGTCCGCTCCGGTCTGCAGTGGCTGCCCTGGTGGTCGGTCCTGCTGATCGTGGCCGCCCTGGCCTGGCTGATCGGCACCTGGCGCACCGCGCTGACCGCCGTCCTCGCCATGGCCGCGATCGGGGTGCTCGGTGTGTGGGAGCCGTCCCTGGACACCCTCTCCCAGGTGCTGGCCGCCGTGGCCGTCACCCTCGTCCTGGGCTTCGCCACCGGCATCGCCGCGGCCCGCAGCGACCGCGTCGAGCGTGCGCTGCGCCCCGTCCTGGACGTCTTCCAGACCATGCCGCAGTTCGTGTACCTGATCCCGGTCGTCGCCCTGTTCGGCGTCGGCCGCGCCCCCGCCGTCGCCGCGGCCGTCGTCTACGCCCTGCCGGCCGTCGTCCGGATCACCGCGCAGGGCCTGCGCCAGGTCGACCAGGCCGCCCTGGAGTCCGCGCGCTCGCTCGGCGCGACCGGCCGCCAGCAGCTCTGGCAGGTCCAGCTCCCGCTCGCCCGGCGTTCGCTGCTGCTCGCCGTCAACCAGGGCGTGGTCCTGGTCCTCGCCGTCGTCATCATCGGCGGTCTGGTCGGCGGCGGCGCCCTCGGCTACGACGTCGCCTTCGGTCTCGCCCAGGGCGACCTGGCGACCGGCCTGGTGGCCGGCGCCGCCATCGTCTGCCTGGGCCTGATGCTCGACCGGGTGACCCAGCCGACCGGGCGCCGCGCGAAGAAGGGAGCCTGACATGCGATTCCGTCGATTCCGTACGACCGGCCCGGTCGCCGTCGCCCTCGCGGTCCTGGGTCTGACCACCGGCTGCGGCGCCGCCGACATGACCAAGCAGGCCAGCCCGTTCGCCAACGCCCAGGGCGCGAAGAGCGTCACGCTGTCCGTGCAGTCCTGGGTGGGCGCCCAGGCCAACGTGGCCGTCGCCCAGTACATCCTCGAACACAAGCTGGGCTACCGCGTCGACACCGTCCAGGTCGACGAGGTGCCCGCCTGGGACGCCCTCAGCCAGGGCCGGGTCGACGCCCTCCTGGAGGACTGGGGCCACCCGGACCAGGAGAAGCGGTACGTCGAGGACAAGAGGACGATCCGGCACGCCGGCGACCTCGGGGTGACCGGCCACATCGGCTGGTACGTGCCGACCTACCTGGTCAAGCAGCACCCCGACATCACCGACTGGCGGAACCTGAACAAGTACGCCTCGCTGTTCCGCACCGCGGAGAGCGGCGGCAAGGGCCAGCTGATGGACGGCTCCCCGTCCTACGTCACCAACGACAAGGCGCTGGTGAAGAACCTGAAGCTGAACTACCAGGTCGTCTTCGCCGGTTCCGAGGCGGCGCAGATCACCCAGATCAAGCAGTTCGCCAAGGACAGGAAGCCCTTCCTGACGTACTGGTACTCGCCGCAGTGGCTGTTCAAGAAGGTCCCCATGACGGAGGTGAAGCTGCCGCCGTACAAGGAGGGCTGCGACGCGGACGCGGCGAAGATCGCCTGCGCCTACCCGCACACCCCGCTCCAGAAGTACCTCAACGCGGACTTCGCGAAGTCCGGCGGCAAGGCGGCGGCCTTCCTGAAGAAGTTCCGGTGGACGACCCAGGACCAGGACGAGGTCGCGCTGCTGATCGCGCAGGAGAAGCTCAGCCCCGAGGACGCGGCGAAGAAGTGGGTGGACAGCCACCCCGACGTGTGGAAGAAGTGGCTGTCCTGAGCCGGTTCAGCCAACCCCCGCGGCGATCTCCCGCAGGGCGGCCGCGGCCCGCAGCTGGAACCCCGGCCCGAACGTGACGCGGGTGGCCCCGAGTTCGCCGAGCGCGGCGGGCGAGGGGCCGCTCCCGTCCAGCCGGGCCAGCGCGTTCAGCGGGCCCCGGATCCCGGCCCGCAGCAGCGGCAGCACGGCCTGCGGGGCGAGGATCGGATACACGCAGTCCGCGCCCGCCGCCACGTACGCCGCCGCCCGCTCGACGGCACGCCCGGGATCGCCGTCGCCGTGCACGAAGGTGTCCACGCGGGCGTTGACGAAGAGCCGGCCGGCGGCGGCCGAGCGGACCTCGGCCAGATAGTCGGCGTGCTCGTGCGGGTCCTTCAGGACGCCCCCCGCGGAGTCCTCCAGGTTGCAGCCGACGGCCCCCGCCTCCAGCAGCCGCTCCACCAGCTCCTCGGGCCGGAGCCCGTAGCCGCCCTCGACGTCCGCCGACACCGGCACGTCCACGGCCCGGGTGATCCGCGCGACCGCCGCGAACATCTCGTCGGCCGGGGTGGCCCCGTCGGCGTACCCCAGGGAGGCGGCCACCCCGGCACTGGGCGTGGCCAGCGCGGGGAACCCCGCCTCCGCGAACACCCGGGCACTGGCCGCGTCCCACGGCCCGGGCAGGACCAGCGGGTCGCCCGGGGCACGCCCCCGGTGCAGCGCGCGGAACGCGTCCGCCCCGCCCGGCGCGGCCGGCCTCCCGGGTCCCGCGGCGGGGGCGGCCGTCACGCGTGCTGTCCCGGCCGGTAGTGGCCCGGCACCATCCGGGTGGTCACGCCGAACCGGTTCCAGGCGTTGATCACCGTGATCGCGGCGATCAGCTGCGCCAGCTCGGCCTCCTCGAAGTGCCTGGCCGCCTTCTCGTACACCTCGTCCGGGACGAAGCCCTCCGTCAGGACGGTGACCGCCTCGGTCAGCTCGATCGCCGCCAGCTCCTTCTCCGTGTAGAAGTGCCGCGACTCCTCCCACGCGCCGAGCTGCACGATCCGCTCGACGCTCTCGCCGGCCGCGAGCGCGTCCCTGGTGTGCATGTCGAGGCAGAACGCGCAGTGGTTGACCTGCGAGGCGCGGATCTTCACCAGCTCGTACAGCTTCGCATCCAGCCCCTTCTTCGCGGCGGTGTCCAGGCGGACCATCGCCTTGTAGACCTCGGGTGCGTGTTCGGCCCAGCTCAGACGCGGGGTGTGCTCGGTGGCGTACTCGACGGTTTCCTGTGCAGTGCTCATGCCCTCGACCCTAGGAGCCGGGCAGCCCAGGAGTATGGTCCATTTCCATGGCGAGAACGTGGGCCACTTCGGGCGTCGACCTGCACCTCGAACCGGCCGGTCCGGGCGGCCTGCGCCGGGGCCTGACCGACGCGCTGCGGGACGCCGTCCGCACCGGCCGCCTGGCCCCCGGCACCCGGCTGCCCTCCTCCCGGTCCCTCGCCGCCGACCTCGGCATCGCCCGCAACACCGTCGCCGAGGCCTACGCCGACCTGGTCGCGGAGGGCTGGCTCACCGCCCGGCAGGGCTCCGGCACCCGGGTGGCCGCGGGAGCGCCCGCCCCGTCCGCCGCGCCGCGCCGCACGCCCCGGGACCGGCCGCCGGACCGACGGCAGCCCGGCGCCGGGACCCCGGCCGCCCCACCCACGACCTCGTCCCCGGCACCCCCGACCTCGCCGCCTTCCCGCGCGCCGAGTGGCTCAAGGCCGCCCGCCGCGCCCTGAACACCGCCCCCTACCACGCGCTCGGCTACGGCGACCCGCGCGGCCGGCCCGAGCTGCGCACCGCACTCGCCGGTTACCTCGCCCGCGCCCGGGGGTCCGCGCCGACCCGGACAGCGTGCTGATCACCGCGGGCTTCTCGCACGCCCTGACCGTCCTCGGCCGGGTGCTGCGGGCCCGCGGCGTGCGGGCGGTGGCGGTCGAGTCGTACGGCCTCGCCCCGCACCGGCGGCTCCTGCGGGACGCGGGCCTCGCGACCCCCGCGCTGCCGTACGACGCGCTCGGCACGGACCCGGAGCCGTGGGGCGACGCCGGGGCGGTGCTGCTGACTCCCGCCCACCAGTTCCCGATGGGCACGGCCCTGCACCCCGACCGCCGGGCCGCCGTCGTGGACCGGGCACGGCGCACCGGCGGACTGGTCCTGGAGGACGACTACGACGGCGAGTTCCGCTACGACCGCCAGCCGGTCGGCGCGCTCCAGGGACTCGATCCCGAGCGGGTCGTCCACCTCGGCACCGCCAGCAAGTCCCTCGCGCCCGGACTGCGGCTGGGCTGGATGGTGCTGCCGCCGTCCCTGGCCGAGGAGGCGGCCGCGGCGAAGGGCGGCACCGACACGGTGGGCGTGCTGGAACAGCTCACCCTCGCCGAGTTCATCTCCTCCGGCGCCTACGACCGCCACGTCCGCTCCTCGCGGCTGCGGTACCGGCGCCGCCGCGACGCCCTGGCCGCGGCGGTGGCCGAGCACGCGCCCGACGTGCGGGTGACCGGGATCGCGGCCGGCCTGCACGCGGTGCTGCGACTGCCGCCGGGCACGGAGCAGTCGGTGGTCCAGGCCGCCCTCTGGCAGGGACTGGCCCTGCACGGCCTGGCCCATCACCGCCATCCGCAGGCCGTCACCGAACACCTGGACGCGCTGGTCGTGGGCTACGGCACCCCGCCGGACAGCGCGTGGGGGGCCGCTCTGGAGGCCCTGTGCCGGGTGCTGCCGTAGCCGTCGCCGGACCCGCTCAGGCCTCGTCCGGCCGCGGGGCGCCCTCCGCCGCGGGTGCCTCGCCGAACCGCGCCAGCAGCAGCGCGCCCGCCACCGCCACCATGAAGCCCAGGACCGCCAGCCAGGCCAGACCCTCCCGGGTGCGGTCGCCGAGCCACACCACGCCGACCGCCGCCGGGCCGACCGTCTCGCCGATCACCATGCCGGCCGTGGCCGTCGTCACCGAGCCCCGCTGCAGGGCGGAGGTGAGCAGCAGGAAGGCGGCACCGCCACCGATCAGCAGGGCGTACGCCGCCGGGTCGGTGAACAGGTCCGCCGGACGTAGCGAGTCGATCAGCCGTACCGACACCTCCACCACCCCGAACCCCAACCCGGCGCCCAGTCCGAGGAGCAGCGCCCGGGTCCGGCCGGTCAGCCGCCCGCCGACCGCGCCGAGCAGCAGCACACCGACCGCGGCCGCCACCATCGCGTACGGCAGCCAGTTCGGGCCCTGCTCCTCGCCCTCGGTGCCCGAGGCCAGCCCGAGCATCGCCAGACCCGCGCACACCACCCCCACGGCGGCCCACTCCAGCCCGCTCAGCCGCACCCGCAGCAGCCGCGCCGCCACCACGGCGGTCACCGCGAGGCTCGCCGCCAGCGCCGCGCCCACCGTGTAGATCGGCACGGACCGCAGCGCCGCGATCTGGAGCAGGAAGCCCAGACCGTCCAGCGCCAGCCCGGCGATGTACCGCCACTGCCGCAGCGCCCGCAGCAGCAGCGCCGCGTCCCCGCCGCCGTCCCCGCGGCGGCCGCCTCCCGCGCGGCCACCGCCTGCAACACCGTCGCGGTACCGAAGCAGACCGCCGCGCCGAGGGCGCACACCATTCCAAACAGCACGAAGCGACTCTAGGGGAGCGGGAATTCGCGGGGCCCCCTGCCCTGCCGGTGCCACCGGTGCCTAGGCTGGCCCGCAGCGAGACCGGCATCGGCCGGCCGACACACGGGGGAGACGAAGACATGAGCACAGCACAGCCACGCACGCGCCGGCGGCTGCGGTCCGGCACGGTCGTCCTCGGCGGCATGGGCCTGCTGGCGACCGCCCTGACCGCCTGCTCCTCCTCGGACCCGGACAAGCGCTGCGTGGACCGCGACAGTTACACGTACGGCAAGGGCTACAAGGTCGTCTCCGACAAGAACTGCAAGTCCACCAAGTCCTCCTCGCACGGCACCTGGTACTACGGCGGCACGAAGAAGGGCTCGTTCGTGGGCGACGGCTCCTTCACCAAGCCCGGCAAGGGCTCGGGCGGCGGCTCGGGCGGCGGTGTCCACCGCGGGGGCTTCGGGGGCGGCAAGGGCGGCTCCGGCGGCTGAGCCGGGCACAGGAGATGGAACGCCGCACGATCGAACCCCGCCCCGGCTGGCAGCGGACCGTCGAGGAGCAGGGACTCGTCTATCCGCTCACCCGTCACCCCGACGGCTCGCTGCGCCCCTACTGGGACGAGAGCGCCTACTACGTCTTCACCCTCGACGAGGTCGAGGCCCTGGAGGAGACCGTCGAGGAACTGCACGGCATGTGCCTGGCGGCCGCCGGGCACATCGTGGCGAAGGACCGCCTCGGGGACCTCGGCATCACCGACCCGCGCGTGGCCGCCGCGGTCACCGAGGCCTGGCACCGCCGTGCCGAACTCCCCTCCCTGTACGGCAGGTTCGACCTCCGCTACGACGGCACGGGACCGGCGAAGCTGCTGGAGTACAACGCCGACACCCCGACCTCCCTGGTGGAGGCCGCCTCGCCCCAGTGGTTCTGGATGGAGGACCGGTTCCCCGGCGCCGACCAGTGGAACTCCCTGCACGAACGCCTCGTCGACGCCTGGCGCGCGCAGGCCGCGCTGCTGCCGCCCGGCAGCCCCCTGCACTTCGCGCACTCCTGCGCCGACGAACTCGGCGAGGACCTGATGACGGTCGCCTACCTCAAGGAGACCGCCGAGCAGGCCGGCCTGGACACCGACTGGATCTCCATGGAGGAGATCGGCTGGGACACCCTCGCCGGCCGCTTCGTCGACAACCGGCTCCGCTTCATCCGGGGCATCTTCAAGCTCTACCCCTGGGAGTGGCTCACCACGGACGCCTTCGGCGGGCACGTGCTGGACACCCTCGACAACGGCGGCGGCACCGGCAGCACCCTGTGGATCGAACCGGCCTGGAAGATGCTCCTGAGCAACAAGGCGCTCCTGGCGGTCCTCTGGGAGCTGTACCCCGGCCACCCCAACCTCCTCCCCGCCTACCTCGACGGCCCGCGCGAGCTGGCCGGGCCGGCCGGTTACGTCTCCAAGCCCCTCCTGGGCCGCGAGGGCGAGGGCGTCACCGTGCACCCGCCCGGCGCGCCCGCGGTGCTCCGCGACGAACCCTGCTGCTACCAGCAGCTGGCCCCGCTGCCCGCCTTCGACGGCAACCACGTGGTCCTCGGCGCCTGGGTCGTCCGCGATGAGTCGGCCGGCCTCGGGATCCGCGAGTCCTCGGGCCTGATCACCGACGAGTACGCCCGCTTCCTGCCCCACGTGATCCTCTAGCGCACCGGGACCGGCGCCGGGCGACGGCCCCCGCCGGGGGGTCTCAGCGGGTTCCGCCGCTCGCGAGCAGCGACTCGACGGCCGTGCGGGCGTGCGCCGCGGGCGAGGGATCGCCGCTGAGCCCGGCCGTGACGACGGCGCCCTCGGCGAGCAGGAACACCGGCTCGGCCACCGGCACCCCGGTGGCCCGCACCCAGGCCGCGAGCTGGTCGTGGAAGGCCTGCTTGTGGGACCGCACCTCGGCCAGCACCGGCTCGGACGACGAGCCGAGCTCGCCGAAGGCGTTGATCCAGGCGCAGCCGCGGAAGCCGGGCTCGCCGAACCATCCGGCGAGCCAGTCGAAGACCGCGAGCACCCGCTCCCGCGGGTCCCGGACACCCTCCACATGGGCGGTCAGGCTCTCGCGCCAGCGCCGGTCGCGCCGCCGGAGCACGGCGACCACGAGGTCCTCCTTGGTCGCGAACAGCCGGTAGATCCGCTTCAGGGGCAGTCCGGACGCCTCGCGGACCCGGTCCATCCCGACGGCCTGGATGCCGTGCGCGTAGAACAGCGCCTCCGCCGCGTCCAGGAGCGCCGCCCGGTCCAGGCGGGTCTGTTCCTCGGTGATCGGGGCGGGCATCGGCGTGCTCCTTGACTATGAGAACGGTCGTTCTCTAGGTTAGCCGCATCGATGGAGAACGTTCGTTCTCGACCTGAGGAGGCCGCCGTGCCCGAAGACCGTCCGCCCGTCCCGCCGTTCACCGAGGAGACCGCCCGCCGGAAGGTGCAGGCGGCCGAGGACGCCTGGAACACCCGCGACCCCCACCGGGTGGCCCAGGCGTACACGCCGGACTCGGTCTGGCGGAACCGGGACCGGTTCCTCACCGGCCGCGAGGAGATCGTCGCCTTCCTGACCGGGAAGTGGGAGCGCGAACTCGACTACGCCCTGCGCAAGAGCCTGTGGAGCTTCCACGACGACCGGATCGCCGTCCGCTTCCAGTACGAGTGCCACGACGCCGACGGGCAGTGGTGGCGCTCCTACGGCAACGAACTGTGGGAGTTCGACGAGCACGGCCTGATGCGCCGCCGCGAGGCCGGCATCAACGACGTGCCGATCCGCGAGTCCGACCGGCGCATCTTCGGTCCCCGCCCCGCCGCGGAGCACGGCACCGACCTCCCGCTGCACTGACCTCACGGCCCTTGCGGACGCGTCGCCCGCCGCCCTCCCGCGCTCGCTCGCATGGTGGACGCGGGATCTCACGGCTCCGGCCCGCCGGGTAGGCTGATCAGCGGGCCGTGACTGGCGCGCTGGGATGGGACCGACCATCGGGGAGCGGCCCGAGCACGAATGAGTGCCGTGCGCCTGGGCCGAACCGAACACGCCGAACGCCACGTCCGGAGGTCCCCATGCCAGAGCAGCATCTCTCCACCGAGTCCACCGCCTTCCGCGCCGCTCTCGACGTCGTCCGCGCCGTCGAGCCGCGGGTCGCCGACGCCATCGGCCAGGAGGTCGTCGACCAGCGCGCGATGCTCAAGCTCATCGCCTCCGAGAACTACGCCTCCCCGGCGACCCTCCTCGCGATGGGCAACTGGTTCAGCGACAAGTACGCCGAGGGCACCGTCGGCCGCCGCTTCTACGCCGGCTGCCGCAACGTCGACACCGTGGAGGCCCTGGCCGCCGAGCACGCCCGGGAGCTCTTCGGCGCCCGGCACGCCTACGTCCAGCCGCACTCCGGCATCGACGCCAACCTCGTCGCCTTCTGGGCCGTCCTCGCCGACCGGGTCGAGGCGCCCTTCCTGGAGAAGACCGGCGTCCGCCAGGTCAACGACCTCAGCGAGGCCGACTGGGCCGAACTGCGCCAGGCCTTCGGCAACCAGCGCATGCTCGGCATGTCCCTGGACGCCGGCGGCCACCTCACCCACGGCTTCCGCCCGAACATCTCCGGCAAGATGTTCGACCAGCGCTCCTACGGCACCGACCCGGCCACCGGCCTCATCGACTACGAGGCCCTGCGCGCCCAGGCCCGCGAGTTCAAGCCGCTGATCATCGTCGCCGGTTACTCGGCCTACCCGCGGCTCGTGAACTTCCGGATCATGCGCGAGATCGCCGACGAGGTCGGGGCGACCCTGATGGTCGACATGGCCCACTTCGCGGGTCTCGTCGCCGGCAAGGTCCTCATCGGCGATTTCGACCCGGTCCCGCACGCCCAGATCGTCACCACCACCACCCACAAGTCGCTGCGCGGCCCGCGCGGCGGCATGGTCCTGTGCGACGACTCCCTCAAGGACCAGGTCGACCGGGGCTGCCCGATGGTGCTCGGCGGTCCGCTGCCGCACGTCATGGCCGCCAAGGCGGTCGCGCTCGCCGAGGCCCGGCAGCCCGCCTTCCAGGACTACGCCCAGCGCATCGTCGACAACTCCCGCGCCCTGGCCCAGGGCCTCATGCGGCGCGGCGCCACCCTGGTGACCGGCGGCACGGACAACCACCTCAACCTCATCGACGTGGCCGGCTCCTACGGCCTCACCGGCCGTCAGGCCGAGGCCGCCCTCCTGGACTCGGGCATCGTCACCAACCGCAACGCCATCCCCGCCGACCCCAACGGCGCCTGGTACACCTCCGGCATCCGCATCGGCACCCCCGCCCTGACCACCCGTGGCCTCGGCACCGCGGAGATGGACGAGGTCGCCGGTCTCATCGACCGGGTCCTGACCACCACCGAGCCGGGCACCACCAGCAAGGGCGCCCCGTCCAAGGCCCAGCACGTCCTCGACCCCAAGGTCGCGGACGAGATCTCCCGCCGGGCGACCGACCTGGTGGCCGGCTTCCCGCTCTACCCGGAGATCGACCTCGGCTGACGAGGCACCTCCCCGCTCCCCTCGCGGCGGTCCGGCACTGCGCCGGGCCGCCGCGCGGCGCGTCGGCTCCGGGACCGAGGGCGGGCGCCGGCGCGGCACGCCCTTCACGACGGCCCGCTGTTCCCGACCAGTTCCGAACCGGGCCCCGACACCTGAGAGAATGGTGGACATGGCCACTGACCGACCCCGCGTGCTCTCCGGAATCCAGCCCACCGCAGGCTCGTTCCACCTCGGCAACTACCTCGGCGCCGTCCGCCAGTGGGTGGCCCTGCAGGAGACCCACGACGCGTTCTACATGGTCGTAGACCTGCACGCGATCACGGTTCCCCAGGACCCGGCCCAGCTGCGCGCCAACACCCGGCTCGCCGCCGCCCAGCTGCTGGCCGCCGGCCTCGACCCGGACCGCTGCACCCTCTTCGTGCAGAGCCATGTCCCCGAGCACGCCCAGCTCGCCTGGGTCATGAACTGCCTCACCGGCTTCGGCGAGGCCTCCCGCATGACCCAGTTCAAGGACAAGTCCGCCAAGCAGGGCGCCGACCGGGCCTCCGTCGGCCTGTTCACGTACCCGATCCTGCAGGTCGCGGACATCCTGCTGTACCAGGCCAACGAGGTGCCGGTCGGCGAGGACCAGCGCCAGCACATCGAGCTGACCCGCGACCTCGCCGAGCGGTTCAACGGCCGTTTCGGCCACAGCTTCACCGTCCCGAAGCCGTACATCCTCAAGGAGACGGCGAAGATCTACGACCTGCAGGACCCGTCGATCAAGATGAGCAAGTCGGCGTCCACGCCGAAGGGCCTCATCAACCTCCTCGACGAGCCGAAGGCGACGGCGAAGAAGGTCAAGAGCGCGGTCACGGACACGGACACCGTGATCCGCTACGACGCCGAGCACAAGCCGGGCGTGTCGAACCTCCTCACCATCTACTCCACGCTCACCGGCCGGACGATCGCCGAGCTGGAGCAGGACTACGAGGGCAAGATGTACGGCGCGCTCAAGACCGACCTCGCCGAGGTCATGGTCGAGTTCGTGACGCCCTTCCGCGAGCGCACCCAGCAGTACCTGGACGACGCCGAGACCCTCGACTCGATCCTCGCCAAGGGCGCGGAGAAGGCCCGCGCGGTCGCCGCGGAGACCCTGGCGCAGGCGTACGAGCGGGTGGGCTTCCTGCCGGCGAAGCACTGAACGCCACCGAGGCGTACGACCGCACACACGTCCGCACGGGCGGAGCGCTGCACATCACTTCCGCTGCGCCTGCCCACAGGACGGTCATGGCCTTACAGTCGATAGCCGGACGACTGAGAACACAACAGACGCGACGACAGGAGACGACGTGGGGACCGTAACGATCGGCGTGTCGATCGCGGTCCCGGAGCCTCACGGCAGCCTGCTCCAGGAGCGGCGCGCGGGCTTCGGCGACGCCGCTGCTCACGGCATCCCCACGCACGTCACGCTGCTGCCGCCGACCGAGGTCGACGCGACCGCTCTGCCGGCCGTCGACGCGCACCTCACGGCGGTCGCCGCGGCCGGCCGGCCTTTCCCGATGCGGCTGTCCGGCACGGGCACGTTCCGTCCCCTGTCCCCGGTCGTCTACGTCCGGATCGTCCAGGGCGCCGAGGACTGTACCTGGCTCCAGCAGCGGGTGCGCGACGCCTCCGGGCCCGTCGCGCGCGAGCTGCAGTTCCCGTACCACCCGCACGTCACGGTCGCGCACGGCATCGACGACGCGGCGATGGACCGCGCCTTCGAGGAACTGGCGGGCTTCGAGGCCGAGTGGCCCTGCACCGGGTTCGCGCTCTACGAGCAGGGCGCCGACGGGGTCTGGCGCAAGCTGCGGGAGTACGCCTTCGGCAGTTCCGTGGTGCCCCCGCAGGCGGGCCACGCCGACGTCGGACGCGGGTCGATCGCCAGCCGCTAGCCCGCCCGCGGACCGGCCGTACTCCCCGCGGGGGGCCCGGCCGCCGTCGGCGCGTCCCTCTCCCGGGTGACTACAGCGGCAGCCGGCGGAACAGCGAGCGCCGGGCGTGCCGCAGGGCCGACATCACCGGTCGCAGGACCCCCGGCACCCACACCGTCTCGGAGCGGCGGCGCAGTCCCAGCTCGATCGCGGTGGCGACCGCCTCCGGCGTGGTCGACAGCGGGCTCCCGGACCGCCCGGCCGCCGCCCCCGTACGGACCTCTCCGGGGCGTACGACCATGACGTGCGCGCCGGTGCCGTGCAGGGCGTCGCCGAGGCCCTGGGCGAAGGCGTCGAGACCGGCCTTGCTGGAGCCGTAGATGAAGTCGGCGCGGCGGGCCCGCTCGCCCGCGACGGAGGACAGGACCACCAGGGAGCCGTGCCCCTGCGCCTGGAGGGCGCGGGCGGCGACCAGGCCCGCCGACACCGCCCCGGTGTAGTTGGTCTGGGCGACCCGGACCGCGCGCAGCGGATCACGCTCGTCCTCGGCCTGGTCGCCGCAGACACCGAAGGCGAACAGCACCACGTCGACGTCGCCCTCGGCGAAGACCTTGCCGAGGACGGTCTCGTGGGACCCGGGGTCCAGGGCGTCGAAGGCGACCGTGCGGGCGTCGGCGCCGAGCGCGCGCAGACTCCCGGCGGCCTGCTCCAGGGCGGGCGAGGGGCGGCCGGCCAGCCACACCGTGCGGGTGCGCCGGGCGATCAGCCGGCGTGCCGTGGCCAGCGCGATCTCGGACGTGCCGCCGAGGACGAGCAGTGACTGGGGAAGACCGAAGGCGTCCTTCACGTCAGCTCCTAGGGGTGTGGAGGTCGAGTCGGCGGGCGAGGTCCGAGACGAAGACCCCGCGGGGGTCGAGCTCCGCGCGCAGGGCCCGGAAGTCGGCCACGCGCGGGTACATGGCGGCCAGCAGTTCGGGGCGCAGCCGGGAGTCCTTGGCGAGGCAGACGCGCCCGCCGGCCGCGGCGATCTCCTCGTCGAGGCCGTCGAGCAGCGAGGGGAGTCCGGGCAGCGCGGCCGGCGCGTCCAGGGCGAGGCTCCAGCCGGGCACCGGGAAGGAGAGCCAGCCGGGGTCGCCGTCCCCGAAGCGCTGGAGGACGGCGAGGAGGGACGGGCAGCGGTGGGCGGCGATGCGCCGCACGACCCGGTGCAGCACCTCCTCCCGGCCGTGGCCGAGGACGAACTGGTACTGCACGAACCCCCCGCGGCCGTAGAGACGGTTGCGGTGGGGCAGACCGTCCAGGGGGTGGAAGTACGCGGACAGGTGCTGGATCCGGCCGGTGCGCGCGCGGGGCGCCGTGCGGTGGCGGAGCTCGTTGAGGAGCCCCGCGGTGGTGCGGCCGAGCAGACCGTCCGGGACGAGGGCGGCGGGGGCCGGGAGCCGGCGCGGGCCGGCGGACAGGGGCTGCCGCCAGACGCGCGTGTGCCCGCCGAGGGCGTCGAGCGGGGTGTGGTCGGCGCGGCGGAGGACCGCGCGTCCGGTCGCCGGGCCCCGGGCCAGCAGGTCGATCCAGGCGGCCGAGTAGCGGTGGCGGTGGTCGCCGGTGGTCATCCGGGCCAGCAGGTCGTCGAGGCCGGCGGCGCGTTCGGTGCGGACCGTGAGGTACGCCGTCTCGACCGGAAGCAGCCGGAAGGTGGCGGTCAGGATGACTCCGGTCAGGCCGAGGCCGCCGGTGGTCGCCTCGAACAGCGGGGTGCCGGGGCGTACCGTGCGGACCTCGCCGTCGGCGGTCAGCAGCTCCAGGGACAGCACATGGCGGCAGAAGGAGCCGGAGACGTGCTGGTTGCGGCCGTGGACGTCGGCGCCGATCGCACCGCCCACGGTCACGTGCCGGGTGCCCGGGGCGACCGGCGGGAGCCAGCCGAGCGGCAGCAGCACCTCGGTCAGCCGCCGCAGGGAGATCCCGGCGTCGCACAGCACGATGCCCTCGGCGGCGTCGATCACGTGGACCCGGTCCAGGCCGGTCATGTCGAGGACGGCGCCGCCGGCGTTCTGCGCCGCGTCCCCGTGGGCCCGTCCGAGACCCCGTGCGACGGCGCCCCGCGTCCCGCAGTCCCGGACGGCCGCCGCGGCCTCCTCGTAGGTGCGCGGGCGGATCACACGGGCGACGGTGGGGGCGGTGCGGCCCCAGCCGGTGACGGGAACGGTGTCTCCAGACATGCTGGCGACCGTATCGCCCTTATACAGGCGGTTAGTTAAAAAACATCTCCTTCGTCCTGGAAACGGGTGATTAGTGGGATGTCCCCTGATATTGACGTCATTTGAGCGGTGTGGAGGAGCGCGGCGAGGGCAGGGACGGATCATGGACTGGCTGAAGAGACTGCCCGGCATCGGGCCGCTCGTCACACGGCTGATGACGACGCACGCGTGGCGGAGCTACGAGCGACTCGACCGGGTGAAATGGACCCGGCTGGCCGCCGCCATGACGTTCGTCAGCTTCGTCGCGCTGTTCCCGCTGCTGACCGTGGCCGCCGCGATCACCGCCGCCACGCTCAGCCCGTCCGGTCAGAAGACCGTCGAGAACCGCATCGCCGACCAGTTCCCCGGCCTCTCCCAGCAGCTGGACATCGGCGCGCTGGTGGACAACGCCGGCACGGTCGGCGTCATCGCCGGCGCCGTGCTGCTGTTCACCGGCATCGGCTGGGTCGGCCAGACACGGGACTGCCTGCGCGCGGTGTGGGAGCTGCCCGACCGCGAGGAGAACCCGCTCGTCACCAAGGCCAAGGACGCCGGCATCCTCCTCGGCCTCGGCGGCGCCCTGCTGGTCACGCTCGCCACGTCCGCCCTCGCCTCGGCGGCGGTCGGCCTCGTGTCCCGGCAGCTCGGCCTCCAGGAGCACGGCTGGGGCAGCCTGCTGCTCCAGGTCACCGCGTTCGCCGTCGCCGCGCTCGCCGACTTCCTCGTCCTGCTCTACGTCCTCACCCTGCTGCCCGGCGTCGAGCCGCAGCGCCGCCGTCTGCTGGTGGCCGCGATGCTCGGCGCGATCGGCTTCGAACTACTGAAGCTCCTGATCAGCGGGTACATCCAGGGGGTCGCCGCGAAGAGCATGTACGGCGCGTTCGGTGTGCCGGTGGCGCTGCTGCTGTGGATCAACTTCACCGCGAAACTCGTCCTGTTCTGCGCCTCCTGGACGGCGACGCCGAGCAAGGAGACCGGTCTCAGGAACGGGTCCGACGGCGCATCAGGTCCGGCAGCGGCCACCGGCGGTTGACCAGGAACGCCCCGCCCCCGAGGAGTACCAGCAGCCCGCCCGCGACGGCCAGCGCGGTGCCGACGCCCGAACCGGTCCCCGCGGTGGCGCTCGCCACCGGCTTCGAGCCCGACCCGCCGGTCCCCGCGGCCGCCTCCCCCGTGGCGGGCCCCCCGCTCGGCGGCGCGGTGGGCTGCGCGGCGCTCCTCGGCGGCACCAGCACCCCCACCGGAGCGACCTTGCCGGCCGCCTGGAAACCCCAGTCGAACAGCTTCGCGGTCTCCTTGTAGACCTCGTTGTGCTCGCGCTTCTCCGGGTTCATCACCGTGACGAGCAGCACCTTGCCGCCCCGTTCGGCGACGCCGGTGAAGGTGGCGCCCGCGTGGGTGGTGTTGCCGTTCTTCACGCCGGCGATGCCCTGGTAGACGGGCACGTCGGAGTCGCCGCTCAGCAGCCGGTTGGTGTTCTGGATCTCGGACGACCCGAACGGCGCCCGCACCGTCGAGCAGTAGTCGCGGAAGTCCTTCTTCTGCAGCCCGGAACGGGCGAACAGCGTCAGGTCGTACGCCGACGACACCTGCTCCGGCGCGTCGTAGCCGTCCGGGGAGACCACGTGCGTGTCCAGGGCCTGCAGCTGCTCGGCGTGGTCCTGCATGTCCTCGACGGTCTGCCGGACCCCGCCGTTCATCGCCGACAGCACGTGCACGGCGTCGTTGCCCGAGCGCAGGAAGACCCCGAGCCACAGATCGTGGACGGTGTAGCTCCTGCCCTCCTTTATCCCGACCACGCTGGAGCCGACGCCCATGCCCGCGAGGTCCGACGGCACCACCTTGTGCCGGGTGCCCTTGGGGAACCGGGGCAGCACGGTGTCCGCGAACAGCATCTTCAGCGTGCTCGCCGGGGGCAGCCGCCAGTGCGCGTTGTGCGCGGCGAGCACCTCGCCCGACTCCGCGTCGGAGACGATCCACGAGCGGGCGGTCAGGTCCTTGGGCAGCACGGGCACGCCCGGCGCGAGGTCGACCTGGGTGCCGGCCATGCCGAGCCGGGCGCCGCCGAGGGTGGACATCCCGGCCGGGGGTGTGGCCGACGGACTCGCCGGCGGGGTCGGGGCCGCGAGCGCCGCGGGGGCGGTGACGGACAGGGTCAGCACGGTGGCGGAGGTGACCAGCAGCGATCGCCGGCCGGTCTTCTGGGGAGCGAACACGGTCGAGAACGTACCTGGAGCGCTCGGTGAAGTCCCGCGCCCCGCCCCACCCCCGGCACGGAACCGGAATCGGGACGGCGATACTGGAGACATGAAGCTCAGCCGCCCGGTCTCCTGGTTCCTGCTCGCCTTCGGGGTGTGGAGCTGGGTCATCTGGGTCACTTTCGTCAAGAACCTGGTCAAGGACGGCAGCGGACTCGCCTTCGACGACGGTCACCCGACCGCGTACTTCTGGGTGCATCTGCTGCTGGCGGTCGTCTCCTTCGTATTGGGGACGGTCGTCGGGGTCATCGGGTTGCGCGGACTGCGCGCACTGCGCCGGACGTCATAGCGGGGGACCGGTCGGGGTGGTCATCGTCTTCGCGCTCGTCGCCCTGGCCGTCCTGGCCGTCGTGGCGGTCCTGCACTGGTACGTGTGGCGGCGTCTGGTCCGCGACACCACGCGCGGCCCGGGCCCGGCCCGCCGCGCCGGCACGGCGGTGTTCGTCGCCGGTCCGGTCCTGATGGTCGCCGCCCTGGTCGCGGAGCGCTCCGGCGCGCCGTTCGCGCTCCAACGCGCCCTGGCCTGGCCGGGCTTCCTGTGGATGGCCCTCGCCCTGTACCTGCTGCTGGCGGTGGTGGCGGGCGAGGCCGTACGCCCCCTGCTGCGCCGCTTCCCGGTTCGGCGGGCCCGGGCCGCCGCCCCCGTACCGGAACCCGAGACGGTACCGGCGGGGGAGCCGGCGGACGGACCGGGACCCGACGCGCGGGCCCCCGCGCACGGACCCGGGCCCGACGGGCCGGAGCGCGCCGAGGCGCCCGGTCCCACCCGTCGCCTCTTCGTCTCCCGGGTCGTCGCCGGCGCCGCCGCCACCACCGCCGTCGCGACCGTCGGCCTCGGCACCCACGGGGTGCTGCGCGGCCCCCGGGTGAAGCGGGTCACCGTGCCGCTGGCCAGACTCCCGCGAGCCGCGCACGGCTTCCGGATCGCGGTCGTCAGCGACATCCACCTCGGGCCCGTCCTCGGCCGGAGCTTCGCGCAGCGGGTCGTCGACACGGTCAACGCGACCCAGCCGGACCTGATCGCGGTCGTCGGCGACCTGGTGGACGGCAGCGTCAAGGACCTCGGCCCGGCCGCCGCCCCCCTCGCCGGGCTCACCGCACGGCACGGCGCGTACTTCGTCACCGGCAACCACGAGTACTTCTCCGGTGCCGAGCAGTGGGTCGAGGAGGTCCGCACCCTCGGCCTGCACCCGCTGCAGAACGCCCGCACCGAGCTGCCCCACTTCGACCTGGCCGGGGTGAACGACCTGCAGGGCGAGAGCGAGGGGCAGGGGCCGGACTTCGACAGGGCCCTCGACGGCCGGGACCCGGCACGCGCGTGCGTGCTGCTCGCCCACCAGCCGGTGCAGATCCACGAGGCCGTCCGGCACGGCGTCGACCTCCAGCTCTCCGGCCACACCCACGGCGGCCAGCTCTGGCCCGGCAGCCTGATCGCGGCCGCTGCCAACCCGACCGTCGCCGGACTCGACCGCTACGGCGACACCCAGCTGTACGTCAGCCGGGGCGCCGGCGCCTGGGGCCCGCCCACCCGGGTGGGGGCGCCGTCGGACGTCACGGTGATCGAACTGGCCGCCGCACGCGCGTGACCGGGAGCGCCCCCGAGCCTGTGAAGGCGCTGTGAAACCCGGCGCAAACAACACCTCGGTAAGTTCTTTCCCATCCGGTCAGAAAGCCCTTCCCCCGGGCGAAACAGGTGTGATTAGGTGAGCCGCGCCGCTTAGGGGAGTGGCGCGATTCGTGCTGGCCAGGGGTAGGGCCCCGAGGGGCCCTTGGGGAGGGCACCACCATGCGATCTGTTCGCATGCGGATTCTCATGACGCTGCTCGTGCTCGCGGTCGTGGGGGTGGGCGGCTGGCAACTGCTGCCGTCGCAGGAGAACAAGAACAAGACCATCACCGTCGGGACGACGGACGCCGTCACGGCGCTCGACCCGGCCGGTGCCTACGACGCCGGTTCCTGGGCGTTGTTCAGCAACGTCTTCCAGACGCTGCTGACGTTCGAGCCCGGCGGGGTCGAGCCGGTCCCGGACGCGGCGCAGAGCTGCGCGTTCCGGGGCAGCGGGCTGAAGACGTACCAGTGCACCCTGCGCGAGGGGATCAGCTTCCCGAGCGGGCGCGCGATGACGGCCGAGGACGTGAAGTTCTCCTTCGACCGGGTGAGGAAGATCAACTCCGACGTCGGACCGGCGTCCCTGTTCTCCACGCTCGGCTCGGTGACCGCCGACGGCGCGCGGACCGTCACCTTCCACCTGTCGTCCCCGGACGCCACGTTCCCGCTGAAGGTCGCCACCGGGGCCGGCTCGATCGTCGACAAGGAGAAGTACCCGGCGCGCGCCCTGCGCACCGGCGACTCGATCGACGGCACCGGCCCGTACACGCTGACCGGGTACGTCAAGGACCAGCGGGCCGACCTCGCGCCCAACACACGCTACAAGGGCTACCTCGACGGCACCGGCCGCCCGATCGCGCTGCGCTACTACGCCGACTCCAGGAAGCTGGACAGCGCCTGGAAGGCCCGGCAGGTCGACGTCGCCACCCGGACGCTGTCCCCGGACGTGCTCGCGGACCTGAACCCGAGCGACTCCGGGATGCGGGTCACCGAGTCGGACAGCGCCGAGACCCGCAACCTGTACCTCAACACCCGCGCCGGTTCCCCGCTGCACGACGCTCGGGTGCGCCGCGCGATGGCCTGGCTGGTCAACCGCGAGGAACTGGCGGCGACGGTCTACGAGGGCACGGTCGACCCGCTGTACTCGCTGATCCCGACCGGCATCACCGGCCACACCACGGCGTTCTTCGACGGCTACCCGAAGCAGAGCGTCAAGAAGGCGCGCGCGCTGCTCACCCAGGCCGGGGTCACCCTGCCGGTGCGGTTCACCTTCGGCTACGGCATCGGGCGCGGCGCCGGCAAGGAGGAGGCCGCCTCGCTGAAGAAGCAGCTGGAGACGGGCGGCCTGTTCAAGGTGGACGTCAAGGGATACGAGTGGACCGACTTCCAGAAGAGCTGGGCCGCCGGGAAGATGGACGCGTGGGCGGTCGGCTGGGTGGCCGACTATCCCGACCCGGACACCTTCGGCGCCGCGCTCGTCGGCACCGGCTCCACGATGGCCACCGGCTACAGCAACAAGACGGTCGACCATCTCATCCTGGACAGCCAGCAGTTCGCCGACCGCAGCCGGGCCGCGAACGACTTCCGTGACATCCAGGCCGACGTGGCCGAGGATGTGCCGCTGATCCCGCTCTGGCAGCGCAAGGAGTACGTGGTCAGCACCGAGGACGTGGGCGGGGGGCAGTACCTGGACGACGGCACGGGCGTGTTCCGGCTGTGGCGTCTGGAGTGGATCTGACCCTCCGGTCCCCGGCCGGGGCGGTCACTCGCCCCGGTCGCGGCCCGGGTCCGGCAGCACCTTCGTCATGCCCGGCAGGAAGTCCGTGAACAGCTCGTGGACCTCCAGGACGAGCGGGCGCAGGACGCGGAACCGGGCCAGGGCGACACCGCGCGCGGTGAGCCGGGCCCCGCGCCGCGCCAGCCGGTAGCTGCGCTCCCGCTCCTGCGTGCGGTCGAAGACCCAGTACAGGACCAGTCCCATCTGGGAGAGCCACATCAACTCGGGCAGGACGTCCCGCAGTTCGGGGGCGACCTTGGACTTCGAGCCGGCGAGCACCTCCCGGTGCACGCTGATGGCCTGTTCGCGGGCGTGCTCGCTCTCCGGGGAGAAGGGGCTGAGCGGGCTGTCGGGGTCGGCGGCGTTCTTGAAGAACTGCACGGCGAACTCGTGGTACGGCTTGGCGATGTCCAGCCACGCGGTCAGCACACCGCCGAGCCGTGCCTCCAGGTCGGTCTCGCGGTCCAGGACCTCGCGGACCGCCTCCCGGTGCTCGGCGGCGATCCGGTCGTAGAACCCCTGGATCAGGTGTTCCTTGCCCTCGAAGTAGTAGTAGGCGTTGCCCACGGAGACCCCCGCCTCCGTGGCGATGGCCCGCATGGTCGTCTTGTCGTACCCGCGTTCCTGGAACAACCGCATCGCGGTCTCCAGGATCAGCGCACGGGTCTGCTCGGACTTGCTCTGGGGGCCGGCCTCGGGGCCGTCGTTCTTCGCGGGCACGAGAGAAGAGCCTAACGAGTCGCGCAGCCGCCGTCGGCGCAGGACGGCGGCTCGTAGGTCCAGCCGGTGTCCGGGCGGTAGACCCATCCGTCGCCGCGCCGGTACACCCGGCCTCCCCACTGTCCGCCGCGCGCCTGTCCCTGCCACTGGGCGCCGCGCCATTTCGCCGCCGCCAGCACCGCCCCGCGGGCCAGTACGGCGCCTGCCGGGGTGGACAGCCGGTGGGCGAGCGGCCGGTGTTCGCGCAGGGCCCACAGGACGACGATCCAGGCGCGGGAGCCCCGGTAGACCTGCCCCAAGTCGCCGACGACGGTGACCTCGTCGAGGGTGGCGGCGTGGTCGAGGCCGGGGAAGCGGGCGCGGGCCCCGGCCGAGCCCGCCGGCAGCAACTCCAGCGGCACCAGCTGCGGCTGACGCTCCAGCCAGCCGCGCAGATGGGTGCACAGGGCGCACTCCGCGTCGTACAGGACGGTGAGCCCGTGGACCGGGGTGCGCGCGGCACCCCGGCCCTGCGTGGCGGTCGCGGCGGTCATGCCGGTCACGCGCCGGCCGTCGGGGCGATCCACTCCTGCGGGGCGACCGGGGGCAGCTGCTCCCGCTCCATCACCCCGCGCCGGCGGATCCTGTTGAGCACGTACACGTTGCCCAGGTGCATCACGCCGAGCACCAGCAGCACCACGCCCAGCTTGGTCGACAGGGCCTCGAAGATGCCGCGGGTGTCCTCGATCGTCTCGTCGTCCCCGAGGTACAGCGCCACGAAGCCGAGGTTGACCAGGTAGAAGCCGACCACCAGGAGGTGGTTGACGGCGTCCGCGAGCTTCTCGTTGCCGTGCAGGACGTCGGCCAGGAAGATCCGGCCGTTGCGGCTGAGCGTGCGGGCCACCCAGACGGTCAGGGCGACGCTGACGATCAGGTAGATGACGTAGGCGATGACGGTGCGGTCCATGCCCCACCCCTTCTTGAACGCGTTCAAAACGCTGACAGGGATGACTGTAGCCCTGCTTTTGAACATGTTCAACTCAAGGGCACGGGCCGGCCGGGGCGGGCTCGGCAGGGGGCACGGCTCAGGCCCTGCGGCCCAGCTCCGGGCGCTTGGTGTAGTCCGTGAGGCCGAGGATGTTGCCCCAGGGGTCGGCGATCTCCACGGTCCAGCCGGTGGCCACCTGGAACGCCGGGTCCAGGGGTTCGATGCCCGCGGCGGCCAGGTGCCGTGCCGCCGCCCGGGCGTCCGGTACCTCCAGCCAGAGGCGTGAGGAGGCCCAGGGCGGCGTGCGGCGGCTCAGCGCCTCCTCGGCGCGCAAGAGGATGCCGGGCGTCTCCCCGCCGACCCGCAGCAGGGCGATCCCGGCCGCGTCGAACCGGAACGCCACGGTGAACCCGGCCCGCTCGTAGAACCCGACGGCCTCGGCGAGGTCGCCGACGGGCAGCAGGACGTTGTCGAAACCGAGCAGTTCGTACGACTCTTCGTCTGACATGTCGTCAGATTAGAAGGCGTGCCGCACGGATGCGAGGAGCCCCACCGGAGCGGATGTCCGGTGGGGCTCGGCAGGGGGTTCGGCGCCCTTCTCGCGCTAGTCGCGCCCTTGCGCGTCCTGCGCCGGCCGGGGGCGGCCCGCCGCGAGGATCTCGGTCACGTCGAGGGTGACCTTGGCGCCGATGGAGTCGGGGAGCGACACGGTTTCCCCCGGGGCGTAGGGGCGGTGGTGCTCGTAGGTGTCTCCCGCCGGGTCGGTGAGGACGTGGACGCGCTGGTGCTTGCGGTCGACGATCACGTACACCGGGACCTTGGCCGCGGCGTAGGCGGCGACCTTGGTCTTCAGATCGTTCTTCCAGTTCCTGGAGGTGACCTCAAGGACGAGGCGGAAGCACGCCGGATCGTAGGCGTTGTTCTCGATGAGGTGGTCGTCGATGTCGGCGTCCACCACGACGAGGTCGGGGATGGCGTAGTCCTCGTCCCCGGTGGGGAGCCAGAGCCCCACGTTCTGCAGGACTTCGGTCTCGCCGTCGTGCAGTCCGGCCGCGATGAAGGGGATCATGAGGCCGGTCAGGGCGCGGGCGTGGGGCACGTCCGGGGACGGGGTCACGAGGAGGAATCCTCCGATGATCTCGACGCGGTAGCCCGGATGGCGCTCCATGATCTCGTCGGCGATGGTCGCGAGGCTGACCGGCTCTTCGTGCTCGAAGGGCTGCTCGACGGATGCTGCGGACATCAGGTGCCTCCCGTGGGCGGGTGTCGAGAGCATCATCGTAGGCCGGAGGGCCCCGCCTCCAGGAGGAGACGGGGCCCTCGGGTGCATGGATCCCAGGCGGTCAGTAGCGGCGCGTGATCAGCGCGCGCTTGACTTCCTGGATCGCCTTCGTGACCTCGATACCGCGCGGGCAGGCGTCCGTGCAGTTGAACGTCGTGCGGCAGCGCCACACGCCGTCGCGGTCGTTGAGGATCTCCAGACGCTGCTCGCCCGCCTCGTCACGGCTGTCGAAGATGAAGCGGTGGGCGTTCACGATCGCGGCCGGACCGAAGTACTGGCCGTCGTTCCAGAACACCGGGCAGGAGGAGGTGCAGGCCGCGCAGAGGATGCACTTCGTCGTGTCGTCGAAGCGCTCGCGGTCCTCGGCGGACTGCAGACGCTCACGCGTCGGCTCGTTCGTCTCCTTGGTGATCAGGAACGGCATGACGTCCCGGTACGCCTGGAAGAACGGCTCCATGTCCACGACCAGGTCCTTCAGGACCGTGAGGCCCTTGATGGGCTCGACCGTGATCGGCTTCTCGGGGTTGATGTCCTTGATCAGCGTCTTGCAGGCGAGACGGTTCTTGCCGTTGATCCGCATCGCGTCCGAGCCGCAGATGCCGTGCGCGCACGAGCGGCGGAAGGTGAGGGTGCCGTCGACGTCCCACTTGATCTTGTGGAGGCCGTCGAGGACACGCTCCTTCGGGTCGATCTCCAGCTGGAAGTCTTCCCAGACGGCCTCCGCCGAGACCTCCGGGTTGAACCGGCGGATCCGGAAGGTGACCGTGATGTAGGGGGAGTCGGCGAATCCGGGCTCGGGGCGGCCGGCCGCCTCTTCCTTGTCCAGAACGGGGGTTGCCATCAGTACTTACGCTCCATCGGCTGGTAGCGGGTCTGGACGACCGGCTTGTAGTCGAGACGGACGGTTTCCGAACCGTCGGCGCCGACCTCGCGGTACGCCATGGTGTGCCGCATGAAGTTGACGTCGTCGCGGTTCGGGTAGTCCTCGCGGTAGTGACCGCCGCGGGACTCCTTGCGGGCCAGGGCCGAGACGGCCATGACCTCGGCCAGGTCGAGCAGGTTGCCCAGCTCGATCGCCTCGAGGAGATCGGTGTTGAACCGCTTGCCCTTGTCCTGGATCGCCACGTTCCTGTAGCGCTCACGCAGCTCGGCGATCTTCTCGACCGCCGTCTTGATCGTCTGCTCGGTGCGGAACACCATGACGTTGGCGTCCATGGTCTCCTGCAGCTCGCGGCGCAGGGTCGCCACCCGCTCGTTGCCGGTGGAGGTGCGCAGCCGCTCGATCTGCTCGACGACCAGGGACTCCGGGTTCTCCGGCAGCTCGACGAAGTCCGCCGTGTGGGCGTACTCGGCGGCGGCGATGCCGGCGCGGCGGCCGAAGACGTTGATGTCCAGCAGCGAGTTGGTGCCGAGGCGGTTGGCGCCGTGCACCGACACGCAGGCGACCTCGCCGGCCGCGTACAGACCGGGGACGACGGTGGTGTTGTCCGCCAGGACCTCACCCTCGACGTTCGTCGGGATGCCGCCCATCGCGTAGTGCGCGGTCGGCTGGATCGGGATCGGGTCCGTGTAGGGCTCGATGCCGAGGTACGTGCGCGCGAACTCGGTGATGTCCGGGAGCTTGGCGTCCAGCTGCTCCGGCGGCAGGTGGGTCAGGTCCAGGTAGACGTGGTCGCCCTCGGGACCGCAGCCGCGGCCCTCGCGGATCTCCGTGTAGATGGAGCGGGAGACGACGTCGCGGGAGGCGAGGTCCTTCATGACGGGCGCGTACTTCTCCATGAAGCGCTCGCCGTCCTTGTTGCGGAGGATGCCGCCCTCACCGCGCGCACCCTCGGTGAGGAGGATGCCCATGCGCCAGATGCCGGTCGGGTGGAACTGGAAGAACTCCATGTCCTCCAGCGGCAGGCCCCGGCGGTAGACGGCGGCCTGGCCGTCACCGGTGAGGGTGTGCGCGTTGGAGGTCACCTTGAAGAACTTGCCGGTGCCGCCGGAGGCGTAGATCACGGACTTCGCATGGAAGACGTGGATCTCACCGGTGGCCAGCTCGTACGCCACGACACCGGCCGACTTCTTGACGCCGTCGACCTCGGTCATCAGCTGGTCGAGGACGTAGAACTCGTTGAAGAACTCCACGCCCTCCTTGACGCAGTTCTGGTACAGCGTCTGGAGGATCATGTGGCCGGTGCGGTCCGCGGCGTAGCAGGACCGGCGGACCGGGGCCTCGCCGTGGTTGCGGGAGTGACCGCCGAAGCGGCGCTGGTCGATGGTGCCGTTCGGCGTCCGGTTGAACGGCAGGCCCATCTTCTCCAGGTCGAGGACGGCGTCGATGGCCTCCTTCGCCAGGATCTCGGCGGCGTCCTGGTCGACCAGGTAGTCACCGCCCTTGACCGTGTCGAAGGTGTGCCACTCCCAGTTGTCCTCCTCCACGTTGGCCAGCGCGGCGGCCATGCCGCCCTGCGCGGCGCCCGTGTGGGAGCGGGTGGGGTAGAGCTTGGTCAGCACGGCGGTGCGGCTGCGCTTCGTCGACTCGATGGCGGCGCGCATGCCCGCGCCACCGGCGCCGACGATGACGGTGTCGTACTTGTGGATCTTCATGATTCTCGCAGCCCCGTGCCTAGCGGATGTTCGGGTCGAAGGTGAAGATCACCAGCGTGCCCAGCAGGATGGTGAACACCGTGGCGGTGTAGAGCAGGCCCTTGAGCCACAGCCGGCTGTTCGGCCGCTCGGCGTAGTCGTTGATGACCGTGCGCAGGCCGTTCGCGCCGTGCAGCATGGCGAGCCACAGCATCAGCAGGTCCCAGACCTGCCAGAACGGGGACGCCCAGCGGCCGGCCACGAAGGCGAAGCCGATCTTGGAGACGCCGCCGTCCAGCACGAGCTGGATCAGCAGGTGGCCGATGACGAGGACGACCAGCACGACGCCGGACAGGCGCATGAACAGCCACGCGGCCAGCTCGAAGTTGCCCCGGGTCGACTTGGGGGACTTCTTGGTGCGCTTGCGCGGCGCCTCGATCAGCGGGGCCGGGTTGTCGACGGTGTAGACGGGGGCGCCCTCGACGGGGCCGACTCCGGACGCGGGGGTTTCAGTCGTGGACATCGGCGTCAGCTCCCAAAGAGGACACGGGCGGCGTGGCCGAGGACGGGGTAGATCGCCCCGGCCATCAGCACGATCCAGACACCCATCACGGTCCAGAACATCTGCTTCTGGTAGCGCGGGCCCTTCGACCAGAAGTCGACGGCGATGACACGCAGGCCGTTGAGCGCGTGGAAGAGGATGGCGGCGACGAGGCCGTACTCCAGCAGCGCGACGATCGGCGTCTTGTACGTGGCCACGACCTTGTCGTAGGCCTCGGGGGAGACACGCACGAGAGCGGTGTCCAGCACGTGAACGAACAGGAAGAAGAAGATGAGGACGCCGGTGACTCGGTGAGCCACCCAGGACCACATTCCTTCCCGGCCGCGGTACAGCGTTCCAGCCGGCACGGAAGAACCCTCCGGGAGCGGGGACTAGGGCCGCGCCGGCTTCACTGTCGGTCGGGCCCGGCCGGGTACGGTCCACCGGCCCCCAGCATCGTAGCGAGACGCCGCGCCGTGCCTGACGGGGGGCCTACCGGTGTGATCAAAGTGGCACGCGGTTGGGCTAGCGGGGGACACCGCGGGGGTGGGTTCTTGCGCTATTTGCCGGGTGAGGGGGCATTTGAGCTGGTCGCGCAGTCGCGCGCGGCCCGGAGCAGGAGCAGCAGCCGTTCCCGTGCGAGGCGCCGGAGCTCCTCGGCCGCTATGACCCGCTCCTCCTCCGGATCGTTGGTCAATCGTGACCGGATGCCCTGGAGGATGTGGTCGAGGGCCTCCTCCGGCGGCACATCACCCAGGGAGATGACGAACGCGTGTCCGAATCTGGCCTCGTAGGCCGCGTGGGCCGCGCTCAGCGCCATGTGGGCCGCCGAGTAGGTGTCCTCGGGGAGCTCCGGGAGCGACTCCCCGGCCAGGGCCTCCGCCAGGTCGGCCGGGGAGAGGTCGTACGCCGCCTCGTCCGCCGCGGCCAGCAGGGCCTCCACGTCGGGATAGGGGCGGTGGTCCGCGATCCGGTGGGACCAGCGCAGGCTGTCCAGGCAGTGCAGCAGAAGCGCGCGCGCCTCGGCGCCCGGCGCCGTGTTGAAGGCGTCGAGAGGCTTGGGGAGATACGGGAGGTGGTGGGCGGGCAGCGTAGGTCCTCGCGTCACATGTGGTGTGGCAGGGGATGCTGTGAAATGTGTGTCGCCAGGTTATCGAGAGTGGTCACTGTGTGTCCGTGTGATACCTGAATTTCACCCGGACGGGAGAGTTTCGGAGCGCCCGGGTGACGAACGGGGCGGCGATCGGTCGTACGTTGGCAGGGTGGCCCAGCACAGGCGCCGGGGACCGGCGAGGCAAGCGGTGAGGAAGCGGACGGTGATCGCCGCCGCGGTGGTCGGCACGGTCGCGCTCGGCACGGGCGTGGGCGTGTGGGCGGCGACCGGCGGGGAGCCGGCCGGGCACGACGCGGCCGTTTCCGGCCGCGCGGCCACGCCCTCGGCCAGTCCGGAGCCCAGCCGCTCCTATCCGATGTCCGAGGCGCCGCGCACCATCCCCGCCGTGCGCTCCCACACGCCGGCGCGGGGCCCGGGTTGGAAACCCCGGCACGGTGAGCGGGTGGTCGTCGGCGACCCCGCGCTGGCCGACGAGGGGCGGCTCATAGCCGGCGAGCTGGGGCTCGCCTACGCGGGGGAGAAGGACGACGCACGGGCCGGTGACGTGCGGCTCGCGCTCGGCGGCGGGGGCGGGAACCAGGAGTCGTACGCGATGACCGTCCGCGACGGACGGGTGGAGATCAGCGGGCCGGGCGAGGCGGGGGTCTTCTACGGCACCCGCACCCTGAAGCAGGCGGTGCACGGAGGCGGCACGGCACCGGAGGGCGTCGTCCGCGACGAGCCCGCCAAGCCGCGGCGCGGGTTCATGGTGGACATCGCGCGCAAGCCGTACAGCGCCGCCTGGATCGAGGACCGGATACGTGAGCTCGGCGATCTGAAGTACAACGAGCTGGGGCTGCACTTCTCCGACGACCAGGCCTTCCGGATCGAGTCCAGCAGCCACCCCGAGATCGTCTCCCGGGACCACCTGACCAAGGCGCAGGTCAAGAAGATCGTGGACCTGGCGAACAGCCGGCACATCACCGTCGTCCCCGAGATCGACTCACCGGGGCACCTGGGCGCCGTTCTCGCGGCCCACCCGGAACTCCAGCTGCGCAACGCGAGCGGGGTGCCGACCAAGGGCGCGATCGACATCTCCGAGCCGGGCTCCGCGAAACTCGTCGACGACCTGCTGAACGAGTACGCGGGGGTCTTCCCCGGGAGCCAGTGGCACCTCGGCGGCGACGAGTACCAGGCGCTGACAGTGAAGGACCCGCAGGCCTCGTATCCGCAGCTGGCCACCGCCGCCCGGAAGGCCTACGGCTCCGGTGGCACCGTCGCCGACCTCGCCACCGGCTGGCTCAACGACCGCGCCGACACCGTCCGTGCCCACGACCGGACCATGCGGGCGTGGAACGACGGCTTCTACCGCGGCACCTCCGTGCGGCCGGCCAAGGACCTCCAGGTCGCCTACTGGACCGGCAAGGAGATCGGGGCACGGCAGCCGGTGGAGTACCTGAGCGCGGGACGCGAGGTGCTCAACTACAACGACGAGTACCTCTACTACGTGCTCGGACAGCCGCAGACCTTCGTGTACCCGACGGGACAGCGCATCTACGAGCAGTGGAACCCGCGGGTGCTGCGCGGCACGACCGCCGTGCCGGCGCGCTACGACGGCCAGATCCTCGGCGGTTCGTTCGCGGTGTGGAGCGACTTCCCCGGTGCGCAGAGCGAGGGACAGGTCGCCGCCGGCATCCGGATGCCCCTGCGGGCCACGATCCAGAAGCTGTGGGACCCGGACAGGCCGGCCCTGTCCTGGGCCGGGTTCAAGAGGCTGGCGGACGGACTGGACTGAGGCGCCTCGTCCGGTTCTTGGCCGAAAACCTCCGGCTGTGACACTCCCGCGCCGTTGCACGCAGTAAGGGGAAGTGCGGGCTCCGTACCGGATGGGCCCTGGCGAGGGAGGCTTTCATGAGCCTGGTGGAACTGATCGCACAGGCCGACGAACGCGGTCTGGCGGCCAGCGGTCTGGCCAGTTTGGATCGGTGTCTGCCGCTGCTCGGCGGCGACGACGAGCTGCTGCGCCCGCTGTGGGCCAGCCTCGCCGACGGGTCCGACTGGGGGAGCGGCCTGGAGAAGGCCCGCGACGCGCTCGGTTCCGCACGGCCCGACGGGGAAGGCGGGACCGACGAGGCCGGGCGGCTCGCCCGCCGGATGCTGGACGCGGCCCCCGCCGAGCGCGGCGCCGACGCCGTCCGCGTCTGGGCCGACGCCTGCTCGGTCGCCTCCCTGCGCATCCACCGGCTGCTCGACCCCGCCGCGGAGGACGCCTGCGGCGACGACGGCCTGGACGCCGGGCGTGCGGGCAACACCGGCGATCTGCCCCCGCTCGTCGCCGCCGAGCTGCGCCGGCAGGTCACCGTCCTGGAACTCCTCGCCGAGCACGGCCCGCAGGGGCTGCGCCGCGCACTGGACGTCTCGGTCGAGGGGCGCCGGGTCCTGCGCGCGGTGGTCTCCCGCCGGGCCAGGGGTACCGCCCTGCCGGGCGTGTGAGGCCGCCGAAGGAAGCGGATCCCGTCGTTCCGGCCGTCGGCGTCCCCGCTGCCCCGGACCTCACGGACCGGCCGATCCTGTGTCAGCGGTGCGGTGGACGTGGGGCGGTCCTGCGACGGTCGGTGAAACGTCGCCGATCGCGGTGACGGATGCCATCCCCGGCTCGCTCTTCCCTATGTGACAGCCCAGTACGTGACAGCACAGCAGGAGACCAGGCCGCACGCCGCGGCGAAGCCCGTGCGGTGGGCGGCGGACACGGTCGCGACCATGCGCGAGGGTGCGCGGGTACGGCTCGACTACTCGGCGCAGAGCCTGTGGCGGGTGGACCGGATGATCGAGGAGATACGCCGTGAGGGACCGCCGTACGCGGCGGTGGAGAACGTGCTGCGTGGCTTCGGCGCCTACGCGGGCGAGGTGATCGTCCGGCAGACCGGTGCCGAGTGGTGGGCGACCGGTGGCGAGCACTGGGTGCGCACCCCGGACGGCCGGCTGTGGGACCCGGTGGACGAGGCCCGGCGCTGCTTCGAGGGGCACGGTTCGCTGCGCCTGCTGTGCCGGGACGCGACCGCCCTCGGCTGAGCCGTCCGGCCGGGGCGCCCGGGCGAGGGGCCCCGGCCGGACGGCGTCGCGGTGGCTACGGCGCCAGGTTCGCCCCGAGGGCCGCGCCCGGCGCGGTACCGAGCGCCGGCCTGCCGAACACGGTCGTCTGCGGGTACCCGAGCCCGGTGCTGCCGCTCGGCAGGTGCATCAGGACGCCGTCGCCGCCGTCCTCACCGGCCCCGCCGAACACGAGGTCGGCGCGCCCGTAGCCGGACAGGTCGGTCAGCGACACCGAGGAGCCGAGCCGGTCGCCGCTCTCGCTGGAACCGGGGACACCCGCGGTGTCCTGGGAGACCGCGACCGCGCCGGAGCCGGTGAGCCCGGTGGCGCCGCCCTTCAGCAGCAGCACCGCGCCGGCGTCGGAGCGGTTCACCCCGCCGCGCGTGAGGTCCTCGCCGGGCAGGCCGGTCAGCACGTCGGGGTGGCCGTCGCCGTCGAAGTCACCGGCGGAGACCGAGGAGCCCATGGCGTCGCCGGACTCGGCGGTGTACGGCTGGCCGATCACCAGGTCGTCGTAGCCGTCGGCGTCGAAGTCGGCCGAGGCGACGGAGCGGACTGCGCCGGCGGGTCGGCCGTCGCGTAGCTGACGATGCCCGCGCCGCTCAGCGCGACCGCCCCGGCCGTCAGCCACGCCCGTCTCCTCAGACTGAGCGGTGTGTACGCACGGGTACTGCGAGGACCCACTGACCCACCTCTGGACGATGTTCACGACAGCACCAGCCGTCACAGGTGCCACCTGCACAGCGCGGGGCCCCGATCGAACGTCACCTTCCGCGCACGCGTGACGCCCCGCGCCCGGCATCCGCTTGGTCAACGAGGGGGCGGCGTATCCGTGTTCACCCCTGGCGGCGACCGGAGGAGAATCCGACCGTGACCGAGGCGGGCGAACGGGCGCTGTGCGCGCGGGAGACGGGGCACGTCGAGACGGACCGGCGCGGGGCTCCCCGCACGACGCACCGGCTGTGAGGACGCGCGTGTTCGTGGACGCCGTGGTGGCCGTGTCCGCCGTGCTCGCGCTGCTGCGCGCCCGGCGGCTGCCGGCCGCACCGAGTTCTCCCGGGGGCCGTCCCCGGGCCGGCGCGTGCCGCCGCTCGCCGCGCTCGCCGTGGTGACCGCGCTGATCTACCTGAACCAGGTGCTGTTCACCGTGTACGTGCTGCGCGTGCACGGCGGCGATCCGTCCTTCGTCGCGCGGTACCTGCCGCCGGGCTGGTTCGACCTCGCCCCGGCACACCCCGCGCTGCGCCGGTTCGCCGACGGCTTCCCGGCGCCCGGACTCCTCGCCCCGTCGGTCCTGCGCGTCCAGGCCTTCCTCGAACTCCCCTTCGTCCTGCTGGCGTTCGCCGTCGTGGTGCGGTGGCTCGACGCCGGGCTGTACCGGGCGATCGCCCGGTCGGTGCTGCTGCCGCTGGCCGCCGTGTCGTACACGGTCGTGTTCTGCCTGGTGGAGTGGGACCTGCGCAACCCGTACACGAACGACGACATCGCCGTGCGGGCCGTCTCGGCCGTGGTGACCCCCTGCCTCCTGCGGTGGCTCGCGGCCCGGGACCGCGAGACCTCCCGCACCCCCGCCTCGATGCCGGGCCTGCTGGTCCTCATCGGCTCGCTCGGCGCGCTGGGCGCCCTGGTCCTCGTCGTCTACGACACCGCCCTGCTCTACAACCCGGGCAGGCTCGGCGAGCGGCTGCCGGTCGCCGCGGTGGCCGTCCTCGCGCTCGTGGGACTGCGCCGTGCCGCCTCCCGGCTGCGCGAGCCGGCCGCGCCGGGCCCCGTCCTCGCCTTGGTGCGCCAGGCCCTGCGGCACTGGTTCGCCCTGTTCCTCGTGCCCGCCCTCGCCATCCGGTACGGCGTGACGTTCGGGACGCCCGCGGTGGCCGGGGCGGCGGCGCTGGTGCTGGCCGTGGCCGCCGTCGCCCTGGCGCGGCGCGACGCGGCGGTCGGCGCCGGACGGCTCGGCCTCGCCGTGCTCGACGCGGCCGGCGCCGCCTGCGCCGCCGCCTGGGCGACTCCGGCGGCGTACTACGAGGTCGGTCTGCTGTCCGCGGCGGCCGCCTTCCTCGTCACGGGTGTGGTGGTCGGCGGCCTCCTCGACGCGCGGCCGGCCCGCTAGTCCGCGGTGCAGCCCCAGTAGCCGATGCCGGTCGGCTCACCGTCCGTGTAGAGCACCGTGCATCTGCCCTGCGCCCGGTCGGGGAAGTCCAGCCGCCCGTCGTCCAGGGCCGCGTCCCACTCGGCGAGGGTGGGGCGGCCGCCGGGCGCGAAGGCGCGGATCTCGGCCTCCGTCAGCGGGCGCAGGAAGGGGCCGTCGTCCGGGTCCGCCGCGTCGGTCATGAGGGGGAAGTCCAGGACCGAGCCGGTGCCGCCGGTGAGGATGTACTCCTGCCAGTCCGGGTCGCGCCACAGCTCCTCCGCGGTCCGTCCGGCGCCGAAGCCGTGGTCGTCCGCGGCCAGTTCCTCCGCCTGCGCCCGGCGGAAGGCCGCCGCCAGGTCCTCCTGGTAGGGGCCCGTGTCCGTCCAGCAGTTGCCGCCCATGCCGATGCCTTCCCTCGTGCTTCCTCGTCGGTGCGCGAGCAGCGTAGGGAAGGGCACTGACAAGCGCGGGTGGCGGGCCGCAGGGGACTGTGACATTTCTGTGGGGCCCGACGCTGATGATCCTGGAAGGCGGAGACACGGCCGGAGCGTGTCGCACCGTGAGGGACGCGCCGCGCGGTGGCCATGAACTCGGCACGAACGAGGACGGTCTTGGGCCACGGAGGGGAACGCCGCCGCCTGCAGCCGCAGGACGGGGAACTGGGAGCCGCCGTCGCGCGGGCCCAGGACGGCGACGAGACCGCGTTCGCCGTGGCCTACCGGATCGTGCAGCCGAGCCTGCTGGGATATCTGCGGGGCATCGTCGGCGACGACGCGGAGGACGTGGCCTCCGACGCCTGGCTGGAGATAGCCCGCGACCTCGGCCGGTTCAAGGGCGACGGCGCCGGATTCCGCGGCTGGACCGCGACCATCGCCCGGCACCGCGCCCTGGACCACCTGCGCCGCCAGCGGGTGCGGCCCCGGGCGGCCGCGCTCGACCAGAGCGTGCTGGACCTTCCCGGCGGGCACAGCACGTACGACCAGGCGCTGGAGTCCCTGTCCACCGAGCGGGCGCTGGAGATGGTGCGGGCGCTGCCGCGGGACCAGGCCGAGGCCGTGCTGCTGCGGGTGGTCGTGGGCCTCGACGGCCCCGCCGCCGCGAGGGTCCTCGGCAAGCGCCCCGGCGCGGTCCGCACGGCCGCCTACCGCGGGCTGAAACGGCTCGCCCGGCACCTGGGCGTGCCGGACGCCGCGGACGAGGGTGTGACGGATGCGAACCCCCGCACGCTGGGGGAGTCGACATGAACGGCGCAGGCCGTGAGATGAACGGCGACGGCCACGGGCCGTATGGATACGGGAAAACCATCGGTTCCGGCCCCCGCGACGGGGCCGGAGGACCGCCCGTGTCCGGTGGGCCGGGCGGATCGCAGAGGGACGGGAACGGACATGGGTGAACGGCACAGCGGCGGCGGGCTGCCCGGCCGCCGGCGGGCACACCCTGGCGGCACCGTCTCCCCGTCGGCCCACGCCGGGACCCCCGGACCCGCCGATCCGGCCGGCCGTCCGGACGGGGCCGCCGGGCGTCAGGGCGCGCCCGAGCACCGCCACCGCGCGCACCGGGGCCTTCCCGGACTCACCCGGTCCCCCGCACTTCCGGACTCCGCCGAGTTCGCCCGCTTCGAGGCGGACTTCGGCGCCGTTCTCCGCGCGGACGGTGCCGTGTCCGGTGCCGAACCCGAGGGCGAGCGCCGGGCGCTGGCCGCCTTCCGGGCCGCCCGCGAGTCCGGGGCGCACGGCGCGCGGACGCGGACCCGGGACGACTGGCGTCCCAAGGCGGCCCGGCGGACCCGGTTCTCGCTGAAGGGCAGGCTCTCGGTGGCGCTCGCGAGCCTCGCCCTGGGCGGGGTCGCCGTCGCCGCGATCGGCTCGGCCGGGTCCGGTACGGCGGACGGCCGGGACACCTCGCGGTCCGCGCACCCGTCGGTGCGCGCGAACCCGCGGGCCCCCGGCACCACGCCCGGTTCCGCCGGCGCGTCCCCGTCGGCTCCCGGCGCCCGGCCCGGGCACCCGGACACCGCGAAGGACACCCTGGCCCACTGCCGTACCTACGTACGGGCCGGTGACCGGGGCAACGCCCTGGAGGCGACGGCCTGGCAGCGGCTGGCCGCGGCGGCGGGCGGACCCGAACAGGTCGCCTCCTACTGCGCCGACCGGATCGCGCGGGCCGCCCGGCAGGGGGGCTCGCCGGGGCGGAACGCCGGGGCCTCGCCCGGTGCGAACGCCAACAAGGGGAACAACTCCGGCAACAGCGACCGGAACGGCGATGCCGGCAACCGTGAGAACAACGGCAAGAACGGCGATAGCCCCACCGCGGACAGCGGGTCCGGCGCCAAGAAGTGAGTCCGGCCGTCCGGCCGTGCCCCGCGAAGGCAACGGCCGGGGCCGCCACCCCCCACAGGAGAGGCCCCGGCCGTCGCGCGGACGGGCCGCGCGGGCCCGTACTTCCTACAGCGCCATGAGTGCGTTTTCTGTCACACCCCGCCACGGCCGGTCCTCACCCTGCGCACATCCGCACCCGGTCACGAGTTAGTTGCATCTTCTACAGACATGGACGAGGAGCGGTTTCACGCCGTAACGTGCCTTTCGCGCCGACCGAAGACAGGCGTAGAGGGAGTGCGGTGCTGGGGGACGACGCGGAGCTGACCGCCGCAGTACGTGCAGCACAGAACGGTGATGAGACCGCGTTCCGTACGGTGTACCGCGCGGTGCATCCCCGGCTGCTCGGATACGTGCGCACGCTGGTCGGCGATCCGGACGCCGAGGACGTCGCGTCCGAGGCCTGGTTGCAGATCGCCCGGGACCTCGACCGGTTCAGCGGCGACGCCGACCGGTTCCGCGGCTGGGCCGCCCGTATCGCCCGCAACCGCGCCCTGGACCACATACGCATGCGCGGCCGCCGCCCCGCCATAGGCGGCGACGAGACCGAACTGACCGGCCGGGCCGCCGAGTCCGACACGGCGGGCGAGGCCATCGAGGCCCTGGCGACCGGCAGCGCCCTCTCCCTCATCGCGCGCCTTCCCCAGGACCAGGCCGAAGCGGTCGTCCTCCGGGTGGTGGTCGGCCTGGACGCCAAGAGCGCGGCCGAGACGCTCGGCAAACGCGCGGGCGCCGTACGGACCGCCGCGCACCGGGGCCTGAAGCGGCTGGCGGAGCTGCTCGGCGACGATCCGGAATCGGCGGGCGTGCTCGACGCGCTGCCACCCCAGCGAGAACCGCGCGGTCGCGCGGTGACGTCCGCCACTGTGACGCATCCGCGTGCGCGGACGCAGAAGGACATGTGATGGCCGACGAGCAGGACAAGTGGCTGGACCGTGAGACGGCGGAACGCCTGCTGCGCGGAGAGCCGCTGGAAGCCGTCGACCCCTGCGCGCGTGACCAGGCAGAACGCCTCTCCCGGGCACTCGGCGCACTGGCCGCGGAAGCCGGCCCCGCCGCAGGGGAACTCCCCGGTGAAGAGGCCGCCCTGGCCGCGTTCCGCAAGGCCCGCGAGGCCGCGGACGCCGAGCGCACCCCCGCGGATCTCGCCGCCCGCGCCCCCGGCCGGCGCTCCGGCACCCCCGCGGACGGTGCCGACGCGGGCCTGATCCGCATCGGCGGCGCGGGCCGTACCGGAACCGGCGCGCGCCGCCCCGCTGGGCCCGCCCGGCACGCTTCGCGCTCGCCGCGACGCTGGCCGTCGGCACGCTCGGCGGAGTCGCGGTCGCCGCCGGGAGCGGGGTGCTGCCCACGCCGTTCGACGACGAACCCCCGGCCCCGCGGTCACCGTCAGCGCCGGGACCTCCGGGGAACCGCTCGCCTCGCCCTCCCAGGGCACCCCGTCCGGCACCGCGCCGGGCACGCCGGGCGGCAGCGCCGTCGGCACCCCCGGCGGCGCCTCCGACGAGGCCGCAGCCCCGGACGAGGACCCGGGTGCGAGCGACGTCCCCGGCCCCGGCGCCCCGCCCTCCGCGAGTTCCGGTACCGGGTGGGACGGCGTCGCCGCCGCCTGCCGCGACCTCCGGGACGGCAGGGAACCCGCCGCCGTCCGCAAGCGCGCGCTGGAGCACCTGGCGGGCGGCTCCGGGCGGGTGAGCCGGTACTGCAAGGTCGTCCTCGCGGCCGGCGGGCACCCCGGCGGCGCGACCGGCGGCAAGGACGGCACGGACGCCGGCGGCCAGGACGACGGCGACCGGGGCAAGGGCGGCGGCAAGGACCGCGACAAGGGCAAGGACGGCGAGGACCGGGACGGCCAGGGCGGGGACGACGACAGCCACCCCGGCCGGCGCGGCGGCGAGCACGGTGACGGCGGCGGGGGGAGGCACCGCCGGGGTGCCGTACCCGCTCCCTCCGCCTTCGCCCCGAAGACCCCCGGCCACCCGGGCGGGACCTCGCCGACCTCGGTACCGAGCCCGACCTACTCCGCCCTCTGAGCCCTACTCACCCCTGTGACCTGCGGTTTTAGACATCGCGAAAATTTCTTGGCGCGAGGTGTGACGTTTCCGGACCCCGCGACGCAGTAATGAGTGAGCCGACTGGTCATCGGCCGTCGCACTGAGCCGGGGTTCCCCCCGTACCTACGGCTCGTGCACCTGGCGCGGGCGGGACACGTTCCCCCGGTCCCGCCCGCGCCCCGAATCCCTCTCTCACCAGGACACGACGACTTTGTCGCCCCCGCGCACCTGTGCGAAGAGCGCGGCGACCGCCGTCTCGTCCCGGACGTTCACACAGCCGTGCGAGCCGCCCGCGTATCCGCGCGCCGCGAAGTCGTAGGAGTAGTGCACCGCCTGGCCGCCGCTGAAGAACATGGCGTACGGCATCGACGAGTGGTAGAGCGTCGACACATGGTGCCGTGATTTCCAGTAGACGCGGAAGACCCCCTCGCGGGTCGGGGTGTACTGGGAGCCGAAGCGCACGGACATCGTCGACAGGGTCCGCCCGTCCACCATCCAGCGCAGCGTGCGGCTGGTCTTGCTGATGCACAGCACCCGTCCCGTCATGCAGCGCGGATCGGGCGCGGCGGCCGGCTGACCGCCCATCAGGTACAGCTCCCACTTCCCCGGCGGGCGCGTCATCGCCAGCAGCCGCCGCCAGGTCACGGAGTCCGCCGCGCCGGTCCGGGGCAGGCCCCGCTTGCCCTGGAAGCCGCTGACGGCCCGTTCGGTCAGGTCGTCGTACGTGCCCGTCGGCCCGTCGAACAGCCAGTCCACCTGGCGCAGCCGCGCCTGGAGCTCCCGTACGCCCGGCCCGCTGTCGCCGCGCGAGAACAGCACCCGCGACGGCGACGCGGGGGGTGTGCCGGCGGCCGAACGGGTGGGGTCGGGAGCCCGGCTCGACGGCAGTTCGACGTGCACCGGCAAGGAGCGCTTGCCGTCCGGGCCCACGGGCTGCACGGTGCAGCCGAAGAGGGCCGCGAGAGCGGCGGCCGAGGCGAGTACGGCGGCGGATCTGACCGTGTTCCTCATGCCGGGGATGCTTCCCCGCGTGACCGCCGCCGAACTACGGGGCATGGTGAGGGGGAGCACCACGTACCGCGGAGGCATCCATGACGCACGAGTCGGAGTCGGGACTGCCGGTCGAGCCGGTGTACGGGCCGGCAGGTCTGGCCGGCTGGGACCCGGCCGCGAAGCTGGGCGAGCCGGGCGCGTACCCGTTCACCCGCGGGGTCTACCCGACCATGTACACCGGCCGCCCCTGGACCATGCGGCAGTACGCCGGCTTCGGCACGGCCGCCGAGTCCAACGCCCGCTACCGGCAGCTGATCGCCCACGGCACCACCGGTCTCTCGGTCGCCTTCGACCTGCCCACCCAGATGGGCCACGACTCCGACGCGCCCCTCGCCCACGGCGAGGTGGGCAAGGTCGGCGTGGCGATCGACTCGATCGAGGACATGCGGGTGCTGTTCGACGGCATCCCGCTGGGCGAGGTGTCCACGTCGATGACGATCAACGCGCCGGCGGCGCTGCTGCTCCTGCTGTACCAGCTGGTGGCGGAGGAGCAGGGCGTCCCGGCGGACCGGCTGACCGGCACGATCCAGAACGACGTACTGAAGGAGTACATCGCGCGGGGCACGTACATCTTCCCGCCGGGTCCCTCGCTGCGGCTGACCGCGGACATCTTCCGCTACTGCAGCGCGGAGATCCCGAAGTGGAACACGATCTCGATCTCCGGCTACCACATGGCCGAGGCGGGTGCCTCGCCCGTGCAGGAGATCGCGTTCACGCTGGCCGACGGCATCGAGTACGTCCGTACGGCGGTGGCGGCGGGCATGGACGTCGACGACTTCGCCCCGCGGCTGTCCTTCTTCTTCGTGGCCCGTACGACGCTGCTGGAGGAGGTCGCGAAGTTCCGCGCGGCGCGCCGGATCTGGGCGCGGGTGATGCGGGAGGAGTTCGGCGCGAAGAACCCGAAGTCGCTGATGCTGCGCTTCCACACCCAGACGGCAGGCGTGCAGCTGACGGCCCAGCAGCCGGAGGTGAACCTGGTCCGGGTCGCCGTGCAGGCCCTCGGCGCGGTGCTCGGCGGCACCCAGTCCCTGCACACCAACTCCTTCGACGAGGCGATCGCGCTGCCGACCGACAGGAGCGCCCGCCTGGCGCTGCGAACGCAGCAGGTGCTGGCGTACGAGACGGACGTGCCGGCGACCGTCGACCCGTTCGCGGGCTCCTACGCCGTGGAGCGGATGACGGACGACGTGGAGGAGGCGGCCGTCGGCCTGATGCGCAGGGTCGAGGACCTGGGCGGCGCCGTGGCGGCGATCGAGCAGGGCTTCCAGAAGGGCGAGATCGAGCGCAACGCCTACCGCATCGCGCAGGAGACCGACGCGGGCGAACGGGTGGTGGTCGGTGTCAACCGCTTCCGGCTCGACGAGGAGGAGCCGTACCAGCCCCTGCGGGTGGACCCCGCCATCGAGGCCCGGCAGACGGCACGGCTGGCCGAGCTGCGGGCCGCCCGGGACGGGGCGGCGGTGGCCTCGGCCCTGGACGCGCTGAAGAAGGCGGCCGAGGGCGAGGACAACGTGCTGTACCCGATGAAGGAGGCGCTGCGCGCCCGGGCGACCGTGGGGGAGGTGTGCGGGGCGCTGCGCGAGGTGTGGGGGAGCCACGTGCCGAGCGACGCGTTCTGAGACCGGCGCCGCAGACGCCGTCGTACCGCCGTGCGACACTCCTTCTCATGTTCGGCGTCATCGATCTCCCCACCTATCTGGCCGGTCTCGTGCTGATCGTCCTGCTGCCCGGCCCCAACTCCCTCTACGTCCTGTCCGTGGCCGCCCGCCGCGGTGTGCGGGCCGGCTACACGGCCGCCGCCGGCGTGTGGTGCGGGGACACCGTGCTGATGACGCTGTCCGCCGCCGGGGTCGCCTCCCTCCTCCAGGCCAACGCCGTGCTGTTCGGGATCGTGAAGTACGCCGGTGCCGGCTATCTGACCTGGCTCGCGATCGGCATGATGCGGACCGCGTGGACCATGTGGCGCACCCGGCGGAAGAAGGCCGTGGAGGACGCCGTCACGGCGGCCGGCACCGTGGAGCGGCCCTTCCGCCGTGCTCTCGTCGTCAGCCTGTTCAACCCCAAGGCGATCCTGTTCTTCGTCGCCTTCTTCGTGCAGTTCGTCGACCCCGGGTACGCCTATCCGGCGCTGTCCTTCGTGGTGCTCGGCGCCTTCGCCCAGGTGGCCAGCTTCCTGTACCTCACCGCGCTGATCTTCGGCGGCACCCGCCTGGCCGCCGCCTTCCGCCGCCGCAAGCGGCTGTCGGCGACGGCGACCTCGGCGGCCGGCGCGCTGTTCCTCGGGTTCGCGGTGAAGCTGTCGCTCGCGAGCTCCTGACGCCTCACGGCGCGACGAGGGCCCCGGTGCGCGCCGCGTACGCGCGCAGGCCCTCCGTGCCGGTGCCCGCCCAGCCGACGTAGCCGTCCGGGCGGACCAGGAAGACCCCCGGGCCGTAGGAGTCCGGGGCGGCCGGCAGCGTCCGCACGCCGGGGAGGGCGCCGGCCGCCCCCAGCAGGGTCCAGTGCGGCCCGCGGAAGGCGTCGAAGAGCCGTACGCCGTCCACCGCGCCGTCGGGTGCCCGGTCGCCCGCGCGCACTCCGGTGGCCTCCTCGCCGGCGCCCCGGGTGTCGACGCTCAGCGAGGACTCCGGGTAGCCGAGCCCGAGCTGGACCGTCGCCCTCCCGCGCCGCACCTCGCCGCGGTGGACCCCCGTCGACAGGTCGAGCACGGCGGCGGCGTTCGCGCGCCGTTCCTCCTCGTAGGTGTCCAGCAGGGCGTCGGGCGCCCCGCCCCGCAGTACGGCGCCCAGCTTCCAGCCCAGGTTGTAGGCGTCCTGCACACCGGTGTTCAGGCCCTGCCCGCCGGCCGGCGAGTGGACGTGGGCCGCGTCGCCCGCCAGGAAGACACGGCCGACGCGGAACCGGTCCGCGAGGGCGGCGCGCGGCCGGAAGCCGGAGGCCCAGCGCAGCTCCGTCACGTCCGCGGCGGCCAGGTGCGTGGCCGCGCCGACCAGTTCGCGGACGCCGTTCAGGGCCGGTTCGGGCGCGGTGCCCTCCGCGCAGCGCGCGCTCAGCTGGAAGACGTCCGTCCCGGCGAGCGGGCAGAGGGTGACGGCGGTGCCCTCGCCCGTCGGGAACACATGCCAGTGGTTCCGGTCGAGCCCCCGGACCGTCACGTCCGCCACCAGGAACGGCGCCGGGTCGACCGTCTCCCCGGTCATGCCGACGCCCAGGGCCCGGCGCACGACGGACCGGCCGCCGTCGGCCGCGACGACGTACCGCGCGCCGAGTAGCGTGCCGTCGGCGCACTCCACGGTCACGCCCTGCGCGTCCTGGGTCAGGCCGGTCACCTCGTGCCCGAAGGCGACCCGGCCGCCCAGTTCGGTCAGCCGCGCGTACAGGACCTCCTGCGTGCGCCACTGCGCGACCATCAGCGGCTCGGTGTACGGGTTCTGCCCGTCCGCCGGCACGGCGTCGAACATCCGCTGCTCGCCCTGGCGTTCGCCGTCCTTCCAGATCATCATCGCCGGGTAGGGGCCGCCCGCCGCGCGGATCGCGCCGAGGACGCCGAGGTCGTCGAAGACCTCCTGGGTGCGCGGCTGGATCCCCTTGCCGCGCGAGCCCGGGAAGAGTCCCTCGGCCCGCTCCACCACCAGCGCGTCCACCCCGCGCCGGACGAGGTCGATGGCGAGGGTGAGACCCGTCGGCCCCGCGCCCACGATCAGGACATCCATCACCTGTCTCCTTAACAACGTTAAGTTCCGTTGCCGACGAGCGTGCCCTTAACGCTGTTAAGCTGTCAAGTGTGAGTACGGAACGACGCACGCCCCTGGACCGCGAGCGGGTCGCCCGGACCGCGCTGCGCCTGCTGAACGAGGTCGGCCTGGACGGGCTGACGCTGCGCGCCATCGCCAAGGAGCTGGACGTCAAGGCGCCCGCCCTCTACTGGCACTTCAAGGACAAACAGGCGCTGCTCGACGAGATGGCGACGGAGATGTACCGGCGGATGGTCGCCGGCACGGTGTTCGACCCGGCCGACACCTGGCGGGAGCGGCTGCTCAAGGCCAACCGCGGGCTGCGGGCCGCGCTGCTCGGCTACCGGGACGGCGCCAAGGTCTTCAGCGGCTCACGCTTCACGGGCACCGAGCACGCGCGCGGGATGGAGGAGCACCTGAGGGTGCTGACGGCCGCCGGGCTCAGCCTCGCGCAGGCGGTCAACGCGGCCCGGACCGCGAGCATGTTCACCATCGGCTTCGTCACCGAGGAACAGGGCGTCGTCCCCCTGCCCGGCGAGCGCCGGGAAGGGTACGACGTGGCGGAGCGGGCCCGGCGCATGGCCGCCCACCCGCTGGCGGCCGAGGCCGGGCAGCTGCTCTTCGACGACTACGACGAGCAGTTCGAGGAGGGGCTGGCCCTGGTGATCGCGGGTGTCGGGGCGCGGTACGGGATCGGCTGAGGGGGCGGTCAGCCCCGGGCCGCGCGGGCGTTGCGGATGGCCCGGGTGACGACCGGCGGCAGCAGGTCGACGGCGACCCGGCGGACCCGCCGGCCGTAGCGGGGAGCGGGCCGGGCGGCCGGCGCCGGTGCGGGCGCCGCCGCCCGCAGGGTCACTCCGGGCGCCGGCTCCGCGGCTTCCTCCGCGTGCCGGGAGAGCGGGAACGCCGGCGCCGGCATGCCCTTGGACTTCAGCCGGACGATCCGGTGCCCGGCGGCCTCCTGGACGCTCACATGGCAGTCCGACCGCTCGCGGGCCATGGCCAGCAGCTCCCGCTGGACCGGCGCCGGATCGCCCCAGGTGCCGTAGAGCTTCTGCGTGCTCAGGCAGACGGGGCGCAGGCCGCGGTTGAGCACCGCCTCCCACGGGGCGACGGACACCCCCGGCGTGTGCTCGGAGCGGAAGTCGTCGAGCACGACGATGCCCTCGGGCCCCAGCAGCTCGTGCGCCGCCCCTATGTCGTCGCGCACGTGCTCGTACAGGTGCGAGCCGTCGACGTGCACGAACCGGCAGGACCGCGGCTCGACCTCGGCGGCCACCAGCGAGCTGGGCCCCTGCAGGACCCGGGGCAGCTCGTCGTGGAAGGCCCGGTAGTTGGCCTCGAAGCGCCCTCGGGTCAGCGCGCTGTAGGACTTGGCGGACTCCGCCCGGTTGGCGTCGTCCGGGGCCTCGCCCTCGAAGAGGTCGCACACGGTGTACTTCTCGCCCGGCCGGCGGTGCCGGCCGGTGAAGATCGCGCTCTTGCCCAGGTAGACCCCTATCTCCAGCAGGTCGCCGCGCATTCCGGCGGCCTCCTGCCGGTTCAGGAGCCAGTCGAAGAGCAGCTGGTCGAGGACCGGGAACCACCCCGGGACGTCGTCGAGACGATGGGGCGGTCGGGTCGCTTCCTGGATGGTGGCCATGCGGCGGAGGCACTCCCTCGGTACGGCGACGACTGCCCAATTCCCGGCGCTCACACGGAACCGGCCGATTCCTTTCCGTCTTTCGCCGAGGTGAACTGCGAGGAGATTTCCGGTGTTCGGACCCTCTTCAACGCCCTTTTCAGCCGCGGACCGAAAGGTTTCTCCACAAAGCGGTGGATGAACTGTGCCAGCCCGAGCATGACCAGGACGGTCAGCAGGAGCGTCGGCCACGGCGGCAGGCCCAGACCCCGGTGCAGCACCCGGATGACGAACCAGCCCAGGTGCTCGTGGACCAGGTAGAACGGGTACGTCAGCGCGCCGGCCGTGACCAGCCAGGACCAGCCCACCCACCGCGTCCAGCCCAGCGCCACCGCGGCGACCGCGGCGAAGGCCAGGGTGACGATCGCCAGGATGACCGACGGCTCGCGGTGGAAGTCGCCCTGGGCGCCGGCGTGCCACAGCCCGCGCGTGGCGTCGGCCTGCCCGAGCAGCCAGGACACGGCGACGATGCCCCACAGCAGCAGGTCGCTCCCGAAGCGGTGGATCAGATAGAGGGCGAGACCGCCGACGAAGAAGGGCGCGTAGTCGGGCATGACGATCTGGTCCGTGAGCGCGTTGCCCGAGGTACGGCACACCACCGCCGCCAGGGTCCACCCGCAGGCGAACAGCACCACCCGGCGGTAGGTGACGCCGCGCACCACCACGAGCAGGGCGAACAGCGCGTAGAAGCGCACCTCGACCCAGAGCGTCCAGCACACGCCGAGGATCCGGTCGGCGCCCATGGGCTGCTGCATCATCGTCAGGTTGACCAGGAACTCGTCCGGGCGGACCGGGTGCACGACGGCCGGCAGGACCATGGCGGCCGCGGTGACCAGCACCAGGGCGACCCAGTAGGCGGGGTAGAGCCGGGCGACCCGGGAGCGGAAGAAGTCGCCGAGGGTGCGGCCCCAGCTGCTCATGCAGATGACGAAGCCGCTGATGACGAAGAAGAACTGCACGCCCAGGCAGCCGTAGGTGGCCGCCCGGGACAGGGTCGGGAAGACATGGGCCGGGGTCTGGTGCCAGGACTCGGACACCGTGCCGCCGCGCCCGGCGTAGTGGTAGAGGCAGACCATCAGGGCGGCCACCAGACGCAGGCCGTCCAGGGCGAGCAGGCGCTCCCGGCGGCCGCCGGGAGCGGAGGAGGTGAAGGGGGCGGAGGCCGTCCCCGGAGCGGGAGACACGGAAACGGCGGCGAGGGTGGGGGATGAGGCAGGCATGGTGCTCGGCGCCTACCCGGACAACCATTGATCATCTCGGTTTCTTTTGTGAAGGTCCCCGGCACGGAGGAGTCGCACCTGCGGCACCTGGGCGAATCACAGAAACGGCTTGGTTGACAGCCCAACCATTCGTCCGGGCGCCCCGGTCAGTTCACCTGAACGTCGTTTTAGCTTCCTAGTTTCTCCATCCACCCCCACGTTTTGGCAAACGCATGGCATTCAGCCGTAAAGGCTGTATTTGCTTGGCAAAAATCAGGAGAGCTATGACAAGGGTCCAGAACCGGCGGACGCCTGTGCGTGCAGGGGAGCTGGACGACTGCCTGCGCGCGTGCGCCGTGCACAGCGGCAAAGTCGTCGGCAGTCTCGACCGCCGCCGCACGGAACTGGCGGAGCAGCTGCGCAAGTTGCTCGTCGTGTTCAGCACCGACGCGACCGGCTCCGCCGCACCGGCCCCCGCCGCGGGCGCGACCGCCCTGCTCAAGCGGGCCGTGAAGGGCGCGGCGGCACCCGCAGGCGGCATCACGAACGACCTCCTGGACGCCCTGCTGGCCGTCGCCAACAAGGCCCTGGAATGCGGCTACTCCGACGAGCTGGACCTCGCCCTCCGGATCAGTGAGACCGTCCTCGCCGAGCGCCGGAACTCCCGCGCCGGCTGGCGGCTGCGCGCCCGCGTCCTGGAGGCCGTCGGTGAGGAACTCGAAGCCGTCCGGGCCTACGAGCGCTACCTGGAGCTGACCACGGAGGACGGGTTCGGCGTCGCCGCCCGGATCGCCGGGCTGCGCCGGGCCGCCGAACGCGAGCGCGAACTGCTGGACCTGCTGCGCAAGCAGTGCCCGGGAGCCGCCGAGTTCGCCGCCGGACCCGCCACCGACGTGTGGGCCGACGGCCTCGCCCTGCACGCCGCCGGCGACTGGACGGCGGCCGAGCCCCGGCTGGTCGGCGCCCTGCTGGCGCTCGCCGCCGACGAGGCCCCCGTCGCCGACCGGCAGGAGCTGCTCAGCCAGTACCTGGACCTGCGCACCGGCGTCCACGCGACGGACCCCGCCGCCCTCAGCGAGGCCGTCGCGCTCTACGCCGAGCAGCGCCGGCTCAGGATGCGCGGCCCGGTCGCCGACCCGACCGTCGGCGGGGTGCGCTGGATCGGCCTCGGCGAGTTCCGCAACCTGATCGCCGGCAAGTCGATCTGTCTGATCGCCAACTCCGGGCGCGTGGGCGAGAGCGGGATGGGCGCCGAGATCGACGGCTACGACCTGGTCGTGCGCTTCAACTCGTACAGGATCGACCCCGGGCACACCGGCAGCCGTACCGACATCCACGCCACCATCCACAAGCACGGCTTCAACTGGGGCAAGCCGGTGACCACCCGGCTCGTCTTCGGCGGCGTCACCGGCGACTGGAAGCACTCGCTGCGCAACCGCCTGGTGCCCGGCGCCCAGCAGTACCTCGGCGACGAGTCGCTGCGCTGGCCCGTGCGCAACATCGGCCGGCTCGGCAACGACGTCTGGTCCGGCATCCCGACCACCGGCTTCAACATGCTCTGGCTGCTGGACTTCCTGGACGTCAGCCCGAAGCTCGACCTGATCGGCTTCGACTTCTACGAGAGCGGCGCCTACCGCGTGCCCGAGGCCATGAAGCTCGCCATCACCTCCGTGCACGAATACACCAGCGAGAAGGCATGGGTCATGGAGCGGGCCCAGAGCGTGACCGACATGAGGATATCCCTGCGATGACCACCACACTCAGCCCCGCCGTCCCGGACACCTCGGCGCAGGCACTGACCGGCAAACGGCGCATCGCCTTCGCGAGCTTCGTCGACGAGAACTACCTGCCCGGCTTCCTCGTCCTGCTGCGCAGCCTCGCCCTGTCCAACCCCGGCGTCTGCGAGGACTTCATCGTCCTGCACGACGACCTGAAGCCCTCCTCGATCGCCCGCATCCGCGCCCTGCACCCGAGGATCGTGCTGCGCCGCGTCGACGCCGGCCACTACGACTCCTACGTCAAGGGCGACCAGGACAACTACCTGGTCCGCAAGGCGTACTTCATCCTCGACGTCTTCAGGACCCGTGACTACGACACGGTCATCACCCTCGACACGGACATGGTCGTCCTCGGCGACCTGGGCGAACTGCTGGAGCTGCGCGAGGGACTCGCGGCCGTCCCGCAGTTCTTCTACGGCCGGCACAAGCTGAACTCCGGGCTGCTGGTCATCCAGCGCGAGTACCTGTCGGACGAGTTCTGCGCGAAGATCGACCAGGCCGGACGCACCGGTGCCTACGAGCTGGACAAGCACGACCAGGGCATCCTCAACGCCGTCCTCGACGGTGACTTCGTCCGCCTCGACACCCGCTACAACTTCGTCAAGCGGCGGCTCTCCGGCGACCTGCCGGTCCCCGACGACACCGCGATCCTGCACTTCACCGGCCGGCACAAGCCCTGGCAGGGCGGCGAGGCCGGGTACGCGCAGGCCGAGGAGCGCTGGCGCGAGTTCGTCCTCGGCGACGCCGAGTTCCACGCGGCCTACCTGGCCAAGGGCGGCCACCACCACGACCTGCTGGTGCACTTCGGCACCCCGCACGTCAGACGCACCGGAGACGTCGAGGCCGCGCGCAAGCTGGCCGCCGCGCACATCGCGGCCGGCGAGTACCAGGACGCCGTCGACATCCTGAGCGGTGTCCGCATCCCGCTGGACGAGGCCTGGCCGCACGAGATCCTCGGCCACGCCCTGCTGAGCGTCTCCCGCTACGAGGAGGCCAGGACCCAGCTGCTGATGGCCACCGCCGCCCCCAACCGGGCCGCCACCGCCTACTCCCGCCTCGCCCAGCTGGCATGGGTGCACGGCGACAACACCGAGGCCCTGAAGTACGCCACGGCCGGTCTCACCGTCGACCCCACCCACCGCTCCAGCCGCCTGTGGGCCCAGCGCTCCGCCGCGGTGCCCGCCCAGGAGCAGGGCGCCGCCGAGGACCAGCTGGCGCACGTCGCCTTCTACATGGACCGGCAGGGCAACGCCGGCGACAAGCTGCTGCCCGAGACCGTCCGGCTGGCCTTCGGCGCCGACACCACCTCCCGGCGCTGGCACTCCGTCCACGCCCACCGCCTCTTCGACCAGGCGGCCCTGGAACGCGTCAACGCCCGCCGGGGCCTGGTGATCGGCGGCGGCGGACTGTTCATCCCGGACACCATGCCCAACGGCAACAGCGCCTGGCAGTGGAACGTCCCGGACGAGCACCTTGACGCCGTCGACGTGCCGATCATGGTGTTCGCGGTCGGCTTCAACGCCTTCGACGGACAGTCGTACCGGGCCCGGCGGTTCAACGAGAGCCTGCGCCTGCTGGTGGAGAAGTCCTCGTTCTTCGGGCTGCGCAACCACGGCTCCATCGCCAAGGTCCGCTCGCTGCTGCCGCCGGAACTGCACGACAAGGTCGTCTTCCAGCCCTGTCCGACGACGGTCATGCGCCGGCTGCTGCCCGGCTGGACCGACCCGGCGCACCGCGAGGACACCGTCCTGCTGAACGCCGCCTACGACCGCGCCGGGCTGCGCTTCGGCCACGACTACGCGCACTTCCTCGGCGAGATCGCCAAGGCCGTCCGGGCCATCGGGGCGCACACCGAGGTCCGGTGCGTCGCCCACTCCCTGGACGACGAGCGGATCGCGTTCGACCTGCGCCGCGAGCACGGGATCTCGCTGCCGGTGATCCCGATGTACGACTTCGACAACGACGCGATCCGCGAGACGTACGCCAGGACCCGTCTGGTCATCGGCATGCGCGGGCACGCCGGAATGATCCCCTTCGGCGTCGGCACGCCCGTCATCAGCCTGATCTCGCACCCGAAGATGGCGTACTTCCTCCGTGACATCGAGCGTCCCGAGTGGGGCGTCTCCGTCCACGAGCGGGACCTCGGCGCCGTGCTCACCGAGCGGGCGCTGGACATCCTCGACCACCACGACCGGACCGTCGCCGACGTGCACGACCGGCAGGAACAGCTGTGGAAGGTCACGCAGGACAACGCGGCCCGGATCCGGACGATCCTCGGCCGCTGAACAGGCTGAACAGGCTGAACAGGCCGAGCAGGCCGAGCAGGCCGAGCAGGCCGGACGAACGGAAAGGGCGGACCCGGATTACCGGGCCCGCCCTCGCCAAGTGGGGACTCAGCGGCGCACGACCCGGCGCAGACTGCGCGCCTTGCGGGCCACCCGGCGCACGGTCGCGTTGCGCGGGATGAACGACAGCTGCGCCGGCACCCCGCCGGGCAGCGCCAGCGACGTCAGGCGCTTGCGCTTGAAGTAGCGGACGGTCCGTTCGTCCAGGTTCTTCGTGAGGTAGGCCTCGGTCTCCGCGCGCAGCCGCGGCAGGATCTTCGGCTGCATCGCGAAGCCCACCGCGCGCACCAGCGCGCCCAGCGACTCCACGTCCATGCCCGTGCGCTGCTCGGTGACGGCGGCGGCTTCGCCCAGGTCGGGCAGCAGGGCGTCCACGACGGTGACCGGGACCCGGTTGCTGTTCTCGAACGGCGTCAGCCGCTCCAGCAGCAGGTCGGTGCCGACCCGGGCGACCGGGAGGCCGTACAGCGCGGAGGCGGTGAGCAGGGCCGTGGAGAAGCAGCCGACGACCAGCGCCGGGCGCATCCGCTGGTACAGCACCTCGGCGAGCACCGGCGTGTCCAGCACGGTCAGCTCCACACCGAGCTTCTCCGCCGTCTCCTCCAGGGAGCGGGCCCAGCGGGCCGGGGCGGACGGGTGCGGCTTGAACACCACCTTGGTGTGGCCGAGTCCGGCCGCACCCCTGAGCATCCGCACATGCAGGTCCTCCTCCTGCTCGGCGGAGAGGATGTCCAGCGCGGACAGGTACTGGCCGAGCAGCAGCGCGGGCTCCTCGACCGCCGGCAGGTCGTCCCCGGCCGGGGCGAGCGTGGCGAGCACCTTGGTGAAGGCGGCCGTCGGCACGACCTCGCCGGGCACGCCGAACTCCGTGAGCAGCAGCGGCTCCAGGCCCGGCACGAGGTCCAGGTGGAGGACCCGGTCCACACGGGTGCCGACCAGCGGGTCGATCTTGTTGCGGGTGGGGCCGTAGCTCATCAGGCCGTCGGCGTAGACGGTGACCGGGGCGCCGGTGAAGATCTGCGCGAGACTCAGCGACGGGTTGACCTGGATGGACTCCACGGCCAGCTCGACGGCGTCGTCGGCGAGCCGCCACTCGTGGCGCAGGTAGCGTTCCCACAGCGGCAGGTCATCGGCGCGCGGCGCCCAGCCGCCCGGGTGGAACGGGAAGATCGCCTCGTTGTACGACACCACGTCGTCGAACCGGTCGCGCAGCCGCTCGAAGCCGGGCATCGCGTCCGGCCCGGGCGTCGTCTCGGGGGTGGCCGCGTTGTTGCAGACCAGCAGGATCCGCCGGTCGGCCGGGCGGAAGCAGCCGGAGTCGAGGGCGGCGGCCAGCGTGGCCGCGCCGTACAGCGTCGACGCCTGGAAGATCTGGGTGGTCACGCGGCGACCCCCGTGGCGGCGGGACGGCGGCGCAGCCGGCGCAGCTTGGTGGCGCGCTGGAGGTCCATGGAGTCCAGCGCCTCGTCCAGCACGTCCTGCGGCATGCGCCGCAGGGCCGCGGCGCTCAGGGATTTCAGTTTCTTCGCCACCGCCGGCTCGAACCTTTCGATGGATCCCAGGTGATGGGAAATGATGGCGCAATAGGTGCGGACGGCCTTCGGCAGCAACGCGTCGGCCTCCCGGTCCGCGGCGGTCTCCGCGATGACCTGATCGAACGCGCGAAGGAAATCGAGCTGCCGTACGTCACCGATCTGGGTGAGTGACGAAGCGACCCCGCGCCGGTAGAAGACGCCGAGCAGACTCACCGCGGCGAAGGATCCCGCCTCCCGGTGCAGCTTCCAGATCCACGGCCGGTCCTCCGCCGTGCGCAGCCCGTCGGTGAAGTGCAGCAGCCCCTTGTCCACCAGCCGGCGGTGGTAGATCCCCGCCCAGGCGTACGCGTAGTCCACGGAGGTGGACCGGTCGGCGGGCAGGATCGCCGCGCGCGGGTCCAGCACCGTGTTCCGCCGGCCCACGGGCACCCGGTGGACGCTGCGGGCCCGTGCCGTGCACTGCACGTGGTCGGTGCGCAGGAAGTCGCACCCCAGGCCCTCGATGGCCGCGACCAGCCGCTCGTAGTAGCCGGGGGCGAGCCAGTCGTCGCCGTCCAGGAAGGTCACGTACTCGCCGCGCGCCCGGTCGATCCCGGTGTTGCGCGCGGTCGCCAGCCCCCCGTTCTGTTCGTGCCGGACCAGGACCGCGCCCGGCAGCTCGCGCTCCGCGCGCGCGAGAATGTCTGGTGTCCCGTCGCGGGAACAGTCGTCGACGAGAATGAATTCGAAGTCCTCACGCGCGTTCGCCTTCAGGCTTCTGAGCGTGTCGGGCGCGTATTGCTGCACGTTGAAGAACGGCACGATGACGGAGAGCTTGACCACGTCAGGGACGTTAGGGCGAAGGCCGTCATTCGTCTTGACGGCTTGCTTGATGCTGGGTGAACGACACGTGGCGAAGCTGTGAACCAGGCTTTTTCCCGCCCCGATCGCGGCCCGATTCGCCATTCGGCGATGTGCTGTTAACCGTTTGTTGCATTCGGGTTGGGCGGATCCTCGGAATGGCTTCCTAGCGTCTTCGACGTGCCAGCAAGTGCAACGAAGTCTCTGCGGGTCGCCGTCCTCGCGGACTCCGACACCCGATGGAAGTGGGGCGCGCTCACCGCGCAGCGTCTCACTCCCTCGGCTGCCGGTGTCCGGCTCGACGGCTACCTCCTGCGCGGCCGCGCCACCCCGACGCCCCGCCAGCTGGAGGAGGTCGGCGTCCGGGCGGACTCGCTCCGCGAGGTCACCGGAGCCGAGTTCCTGCGGGCGATGACCGAGGAGTCCTACGACGTCCTCGTCCTCGCCCTGGTCGGCGGCGGTGTGCAGGCCATGCTGCACGGGCTGCGCAACGCCTGGGGATCCGGCCCGCGCCCCGCGGTCGTCACCGGCTACGTCGGTGTCGTCTACGAGAAGCTCACCGACGGGCTGCTGCTGCGGCACGGCGCGGACCTGGTCCTCGCCAACTCCCGCCACGACGCGGACCGGTTCCGGGCCGTGTACGAGGGCGTGGGCGCCGACGCCTCCTCGGTCACCGAGGTCGCGCTGCCCTTCCTCGGCGGGGAGCCGTACACCGGCGAACACGACCCCTTCACGGTGGTGTTCGCCGCCCAGCCGTCCGTCCCGGACAACCGCAGGGACCGTACGTACCTGCTCGACCGGCTGATCCGGCACGCCCGCCGGCACCCCGAGCGCGAGGTGCTGCTGAAGCTGCGGTCCAAGCCAGGCGAGCACACCACGCACATCGAGGAACTGCCGTACCAGAAGCTGGTCCAGGGCAAGGACCTGCCGGCCAACCTCCGCCTGGTGTACGGGCACATGGGCGAGGTGCTCGACCGCACCGACCTGCTGGTCACGGTCAGCTCCACAGCCGCCCTCGAAGCCCTGCACCGGCGCGTCCCGACGGTCGTCCTGACCGACCTCGGGGTGCGCGAGACGCTGGGCAACCACCACTTCACCGGCTCCGGGTGCCTCGCCTCCTGGGACCAGCTCGACGCCGGTCACCGCCCGTCGCCCAACGAGGAGTGGGTGGCCCGCCAGGGCGTCGCCGCCGACGGCGGCTACGCCACCGCGTTCGACACCGCCCGCGAGCGCATCGCCAAGCTGCTGGACCGCCCCGGCGGCCTGCCGCCCCTGACCCCCTACTACACACCCGAGACCGCGCCCGGCTACCTGCCCGGCATCCTCGCCCGCCACCACCTCGGTCCCGACGGCGCCCCGCTGCCCGGCGCGCCCGCCGCCGACAAGGCACCCGGCCCCGTCCGCCAGATCGTGCGCCGCGCCGCGCGCGGCGCCTACCGGCACGGCGTGCAGCGGGTGGCCCCCGTGATCCGGCGGATGGGGGAGCTGTGAGCGAGCCGATCCCGCGCCAGGTGCGCGAAGAGTCCCGAGCGCCGCAAGGAGCAGAGCCCATGACCAACCCCGAAGCGGAACCCGCCGCCACCGTGCGCCGCGTGCTCGCGGTGATCCCGGCGCGCGGCGGCTCCAAGGGCGTCCCCGCCAAGAACCTCGCCCCCGTCGGCGGAGTGCCGCTGGTGGCCCGCGCCGTGCGCGAGTGCCGCGCCGCCCGCCTGGTGACCGACGTCGTCGTCTCCACCGACGACCAGGCCATCGCCGCCGCCGCGCGGCAGGCCGGCGCCGAGGTCGTGCTGCGGCCCGCCGCCATCGCCGGTGACACCGCCACCTCCGAGGCCGCCGTCCTGCACGCCATGGACGCCCACGAGGCCCTGCACGGCTCGGCCGTCGACGCCGTCCTGCTCGTGCAGTGCACCAGCCCCTTCCTGGCCCGCGAGGACGTCGACGGGGTCGCGGCGGCCGTCGTCGAGAACGGCGCCGACACCGCGGTGACCGTCGCCCCCTTCCACGGGTTCATCTGGCGCGACGCGGCCGACGAGGCCGTCGCCGTCGAGCCCGCCCACGCCGGGAGCGCCGCGGCCGGCGTGGGCGTCGCCGAGACCGCCGCCGCGGGTGGTTACGGCGTCAACCACGACAAGTCCTTCCGCCCGCGCCGCCAGGACCGCCCGCAGGACCTGCTGGAGACCGGCGCCGCCTACGCGATGGACGCGGCCGGCTTCCGCGAGCACCGGCACCGCTTCTTCGGCCACACCGAGCTGGTCCGCACCGACCCGGCCCGGGTGCTGGAGATCGACGACCCGCACGACCTGGCCCGCGCCCGCGCCCTCGCGCCCCTCTTCGACGCGGACCGCCCCGGTTCGCTCCCCACCTACGACGACATCGACGCCGTAGTCCTCGACTTCGACGGCACCCAGACCGACGACCGGGTGCTGATCGACTCCGACGGACGGGAGTTCGTCTCCGTGCACCGCGGGGACGGACTGGGCATCGCGGCCCTCCGCAGGAGCGGCCTGAAGATGCTGATCCTGTCCACGGAACAGAACCCGGTGGTCGCCGCCCGCGCCCGGAAGCTCAGGCTCCCGGTGCTGCACGGCATCGACCGCAAGGACCTCGCCCTCAAACAGTGGTGCGAGGAGCAGGGCATCGCGCCGGAGCGCGTGCTCTACGTCGGCAATGACGTCAACGACCTGCCGTGCTTCGCCCTCGTGGGCTGGCCCGTGGCGGTCGGAAGCGCCCACGACGTCGTACGCGGCGCCGCACGCGCGGTCACCACCGTCCCCGGCGGCGACGGCGCGATCCGAGAGATCGCCAGCTGGATCCTCGGCCCCTCTCTCGATTCCCTCCCCAAGTAAGGACATCCCCTGATGAGCACCAACTCCCGTCTGCGTACGTTCGGTTCGCGCGAGGTCGGCCCCGGCCGTCCCGTCTACATCTGCGGCGAGATCGGCATCAACCACAACGGTGAGCTGGAGAACGCCTTCAAGCTGATCGACGTGGCCGCCGAGGCCGGCTGCGACGCCGTGAAGTTCCAGAAGCGCACCCCGGAGATCTGCACCCCGCGCGACCAGTGGGACATCGAGCGCGACACCCCCTGGGGCCGGATGACCTACATCGACTACCGCCACCGTGTGGAGTTCGGCGAGGACGAGTACCGCCAGATCGACGAGTACTGCAAGGAGAAGGGGATCGACTGGTTCGCCTCCCCGTGGGACACCGAGGCCGTCGCCTTCCTGGAGAAGTTCGACGTCCCCGCCCACAAGGTGGCCTCCGCCTCCCTGACCGACGACGAGCTGCTGCGCGCCCTGCGCGCCACCGGCCGCTCGGTCATCCTCTCCACCGGCATGTCCACCCCGAAGCAGATCCGCCACGCGGTCGAGGTCCTGGGCAGCGACAACATCCTCATGTGCCACGCCACCTCCACCTACCCGGCCAAGGCCGAGGAGCTGAACCTCCGCGTGATCAACACGCTGGAGAAGGAGTACCCGAACGTCCCGATCGGCTACTCCGGCCACGAGACCGGTCTGCAGACCACCCTCGCCGCGGTCGCCCTCGGCGCCACCTTCGTCGAGCGCCACATCACCCTCGACCGCGCCATGTGGGGCTCCGACCAGGCCGCCTCCGTGGAGCCGCAGGGCCTCGTCCGCCTCGTCCGCGACATCCGCACCATCGAGGCCTCCCTCGGTGACGGCGTCAAGAAGGTCTACGAGTCCGAGCAGGGCCCGATGAAGAAGCTGCGCCGCGTCGCCGGCGTCGTCGCCGAGGCCGAGATCGCCGCGGCCGCGGGCGAGCCGGTCGCGGTCTGAGCGCCCCGGTCGCCTGACGGATTGCCCTACGACGGGACGGTCGTACGCCGATGAGCCCCCGCGCCGGTCATGCCGGCCACCCTCCCCGCACGCTCGCCTTCGTGGAGAGCCCGGTCCAGCTGCTGAACGTACTGGAGTGGGCGCACCTGCACGGCCTGCACGGCGCGGAGGAGGACGCCCTGCCGTCCCTGCCCGCGCAGACACGGCGGACGGTGGCCGGCGGGCCGCCGCGGACCGAGCCGGAACTCACGGTCGTCGTCCTGTCCCCGACGGACCCCATGACCCGGGGCCAGCTGCGCCGCATGGCCGACCTGGCCCGGGACGAGGGGTACCGGGTGCGCTGGGAGGAGGCGCGAGGCGGCACGACCGCGCCCTTCCACACCATCGGCGGTCTGGCCGGCCCGCTGCGGCGGGCCGACCGGATCGTCATGGGGGACCCGTTCTCCCGTTACGTCCAGCTGCTGCTGACCATCACCCGCGCCCGCGACCTGGTGGTGGTCGACGACGGCACGGCGACGATGGAGTTCGTCGCCCAACTGGCCCGCGGTGAGCGGCTGGTCCGCTGGCACCGCAAGGGCGGCCGGCCCGGCGCCCGCGACCTGCTCTTCGCGCCGGTGTCCTCCTCCGCCCGCCGCCGGCTGACCCCCAGCGCGCGCCGCCGGGTCGAGGTCTTCTCCTCCATGCCGGTGACCGAGACCCCGGAGGGCGTCACCGTCACGGCCAACGACTTCTCCTGGACCCGGTCGCGCTTCGGGCCGCCGCGGATCACCAAGGGGTCGGACATGGTCGGCACCTCCCTGGTGGAGACCGGGGTGGTCGACGGCGACCGCTACCTGGTCGCCGTCCGCGACCTGGCCAGGGCGCACGGCGCGACCCGCTACTTCGCCCACCGGCGCGAGAGCGCGGACAAACTCCACCGGCTGGCCGCCGAGACCGGGCTGGAGATCGTCCGCCCGGACCTGCCCCTGGAGCTGATCGCCCGCCGCGGGCCCATCGGCCGCACGATCCTCAGCTTCCCGTCGACGGTCGTCCACACCCTGCCGCTGGCGCTGGCCGGCACGGGCGTGCGGGTGGCGGTCTGCGACATCGACCCGAGCTGGCTGACCGAGCACGCCTCGCCCCGTGCCCAGGGCTTCCTGTCCGGTGTCACGGGCACCGCGAAGGACGTCCACCGCCTGACGGCGGTGGCGGCCCTGGCCTGAGACCCGGCTCCGGCCCCGGCCCTGGCGGCGGCGGTGGGCGGGCGGCGCCGGCAGCGGCCCGCCCCGGCCGGAGGTTCGGCCACCTGCACCACCGCTCGTACCGCCGACGGGGGAATCCTTTCGGCGCCGTCCGGCTGCGCCGGGCGAGTGATCTCCCGGCGGGCCGCCGTCAGGGCTTGCGGGCCAGCAGGAAGGCCCGTGGGCGCTTCTCCTCGGCGGCCGGCTCACGGCGCACCGTCGCCACCGGCTCCAGGCCCGCCTCCGTCAGCAGCGCCGTGACCTGGTCGGGCGTACGCCAGTAATAGTCGAGGGCGATCTCGTGGCCGAATCGTTCCGTCAGGTGGAGCCGGCCGGCCTCCGTACCGCTCTGGAACGCGAGGAGGACCGGCGCGCCCGGGACCAGGGTGCGGTGGAACTCCGCGAACGCCGCCGGCAGGCGGTCGTCGGGTACGTGGATCGTGGAGTACAGGGCGACGATGCCCCCGAGCGTGGCGTCGGGCAGGTCCAGCGAGGTCATCGAGCCCACGTGGAAACGCAGTTGGGGATGGGCCTCACGGGCCAGGGACACCATGGCCGGGGAGACGTCCACGCCGAAGGCGGGGACCCCCCTCTCCTGGAGCAGCGCGGTGACGAAGCCGGGACCGCTGCCGAGGTCGGCCACCGGGGCCGTGCCGTTCGCCGTGGCCAGCTCGGCGAAGACGGTGATCAGACCGCGGTCCAGCGGATGGGGAAGGCCGTGCGGGAAGCGGCGCGCGTACTCCTTCGCGATCGCGTCGTAGGACGTGCGGGTGGTCTGCAGGAAATCGGCAGTCGAGTCGCTCACGGCCGCGGACCCTACCCGGAGGGAGGCCGTCGGGGGGTCCGGTTCGTGGACATGACGCGCGTGACCACCGCGATGCGTGGTATCCGTGGAAGGAGGAAACAGAGGTTTTACCCACCAGAGTCCGCCGTCATGCGTCCGCCGGTCAGATTTTCTTCCCCTAACGGGCTGAACTTTTGTTGATCGAGGGGTAGTTGACCATCCGGGCGTCCTACCCTTCAGAGGGTGAAGCAATTGATGTCCCTAGAGTCCGAGGCCGGCCTCGCGGGGGATGTGCTCCCCGGCGCGCTGAGCGAGTCCCTGCACGCCGAACTCGTCGCCTTCCGACGCGACTTGCACATGCACCCCGAGCTGGGCAATCAGGAGTTCCGTACGACCGCCGCGATCAAGGAGCGGCTGGAGTCGGCGGGGCTCCGGCCACGCGTCCTCGCCACCGGAACCGGACTCGTCTGTGACATCGGGCTCGCGGAGGGTGAGCGGCCGGCCGTACCGCTGCTGGCCCTGCGGGCGGACATCGACGCCCTGCCCATCCCGGACACCAAGACGGACTGCCCGTACCGGTCCACCGTCCCGGACCGCGCCCACGCCTGCGGCCACGACGTGCACACCACCGTCGTGCTCGGCGCCGGACTGGTCCTCGCCGACCTGCACGCCAAGAAGCTGCTGTCCCGCCCGGTGCGGCTGCTCTTCCAGCCCGCCGAGGAGGTACTGCCCGGCGGCGCGCTCGGGGCCATCGGCGACGGGGCGCTCGACGACGTCGGCCGGATCCTCGCCGTGCACTGCGACCCCCGGGTGGACGCGGGCCGGATCGGCCTGCGGCACGGGCCGATCACCAGCGCCTGCGACCGGCTGGAGATCGCCCTGGACGGCCCCGGCGGACACACCGCCCGGCCCCACCTCACCACCGACCTGGTCACCGCCGCCGCCCGCATCGCCATCGACGTGCCCGCGATCGTCGCCCGGCGCGTGGACACCCGTGCCGGTCTCGCCGTGACCTGGGGCCGGATCGAGTCCGGGCACGCGCCGAACGTCGTCCCGCAGCACGCCGAGCTGTCCGGCACCGTCCGCTGCCTGGACCTGAACGCCTGGCGGGACGCGCCGGACATCGTGCACGCGGCGATCGACGAGGTCGCGACCCTGCACCGGGCCAAGTCGGAGATCAACTACATGCGCGGGGTGCCGCCCGTCGTCAACGACCGGGAGTCCACCGACCTGCTGCGCAGGGCCATGGTCGCCCGGCGCGGGATGGGCTCCGTGGAGAGCACCGAGCAGAGCCTCGGCGGCGAGGACTTCTCCTGGTACCTGGAGGAGGTGCCCGGCGCGATGGCCCGCCTCGGCGTGCGCCGCCCGGGTGAGCGCACGGTGCGCGACCTGCACCAGGGTGACTTCGACGCGGACGAACACGCGATCATGGTCGGAGTGGAGATGTTCACGGCAGCGGCCTTCCTGGAAGCGGACACGACAAACGCCTGACGGATCCGGGTCCCCGACGGGCGGGAGAACTGTCCGGGCGGGTGCCGCCCGGACTCGCCCGAGGCTCGGCAGGCCGGATGGGGGTGCCGTCCCGGCTCGCCCGCTCGGTGGCGGTGCCTGACCCCGGCGTGCCGGGTGGGGTGCCGTCCCTGCTCGCCCGAGGCCCTGGCGTGCCGGGTGGGGGTGCCGTCCGGGCTCGTCCGCTCGGTGGCGGTGCCTGACCCCGGCGTACCGGGTGGGGTGCCGTCCTGGTTCACGTACGACTCCGGCGGCTCGGATGGCGGGTGCCGCCCTGGCTCGTCCGATCGGTAGCGGTGCCGGGCACGCCCGACCTCCTCCGGGATCCGAGGGACTCTCTCGCGTGCCGCACCGTCCAGCCCCGGTTTCGGATGGTGTGCCGCCGGGGTCCCTGCCCCGTTCACCCTCGCGGCGCAACACGTTCGCAAGCCATTCGTTCACGCTGCGCAACACTGCCCGGACAGCATCAAGATTCCGAGTTCAGATGCTGTTTGCCTCGAATCGATAACGGCTTCGCGAGAGGGTTTTTTGCGACATCTACGCGCGTTACGATGCCGCGAAGCCGACGCCGAAGGGGCGTCTCGGCCGGGGCATCGTCATGGTGCTCCCATCAAGCGCCTACATGGCGCTCAGGTCAGGTGAAGGAGCCTTCCCGTGCGCCGGGTAGCCAAGCTTTCTGCTGCGTGTATCGCCACCGCAGCTCTCGCCGTGACTGCCACAGCCTGTGGCAGCACCTCCTCCGACAACGACACCAACTCGTCCTCCTCGGGCGACGGCAAGGGTGTCAAGATCGGCCTCGCCTTCGACGTCGGCGGCCGTGGTGACCGTTCCTTCAACGACTCCGCCGCGCGCGGTGCCGACAAGGCCAAGACCGAGTTCGGCGGTGGCATCAAGGAGCTGACCGCGAAGACCTCGGACACCGAGGCCGACCGCGAGCAGCGTCTGTCCGACCTCGCCCAGGCCGGCTACAACCCCGTCATCGGTGTCGGCTACGCGTACGCCGCCTCCATGACCAAGGTCGCCGCGAAGTTCCCGAAGACCAGCTTCGGCATCGTCGACTCGGTCGTGGACGCCAAGAACGTCGACAGCATCACCTTCACCGAGGAGCAGGGCTCCTACCTGGCCGGTGTCGCCGCCGCCCTGAAGTCCAAGTCGAAGCACGTCGGCTTCATCGGCGGTGTCGACGTCCCGCTGATCAAGAAGTTCGAGGCGGGCTACGTCCAGGGCGTCAAGGACACCAACCCGAAGATCAAGGTCGACACCCAGTACCTGTCGCACGGTTCGGACACCTCCGGCTTCGCCAGCCCCGACAAGGGCAAGGAGGCCGCGCAGGGCATGCTCGACAACGGCGCGGACGTCGTCTACTCGGCGGCCGGCTCCTCCGGCAACGGCGCGATCGAGGCCGTCGCCGGCAAGAAGGGCGCCTGGGCGATCGGCGTGGACTCGGACCAGTACAACATCCCGGGTCTGTCGAAGTACAAGAACTCCATCCTGACCTCGATGGTCAAGAACGTCGACGTCGGTGTCTACGACTTCGTCAAGTCCGTCCACAGCGGCAAGCCGCTGACCGGCACCAACACCTACTCGCTCGAGAAGAACGGTGTCTCGCTGGCCACCAGCGGCGGCTTCATCGACGACGTCAAGGCCAAGCTGGACGCGGCGAAGAAGAAGATCGTCGACGGCTCGGTCAAGGTCAAGACCACCCCGTGATCTGACGGTTCCCGTCGGACCTGAGGCTCGGCGCGGGGGCGCCTTCCGGAGCTCCCCGCCGAGCCATAACAATGTGTCAACTCTACGCGTGTAGCATGGAGTTGCCGCGCTAGCGTCGCCGACGCCTGCCCTCCCCTACGCAGCCCCTTTTCCCCGAGGAGAGTGCGCCATCAACGCGTCCAGCCCTCCCGCTGCCGTCGAACTGCGCGGCATCACCAAGCGTTTCCCCGGCGTCGTCGCCAACCGCGACATCGACATCACGGTCCGCACGGGCACCGTCCACGCCCTGTGTGGCGAGAACGGCGCCGGCAAGTCCACCCTGATGAAGATCCTCTACGGCATGCAGCAGCCGGACGAGGGCACCATCACGGTCGGTGGCCAGCAGGTCACCTTCAACAACCCGGGTGACGCCATCGCCCGCGGCATCGGCATGGTGCACCAGCACTTCATGCTCGCCGACAACCTCACCGTCCTCGAGAACGTCGTCCTCGGCGCGGAGAAGCTGCACGGCATCGGGGGCAAGGCCCGCGCCCGGATCAAGGAGATCTCGGACGCGTACCACCTGAACGTCCGCCCCGACGTCCTCGTCGAGGAGCTGGGCGTCGCCGACCGCCAGCGCGTGGAGATCCTCAAGGTCCTCTACCGCGGCGCCAAGACCCTCATCCTGGACGAGCCCACCGCCGTCCTGGTGCCGCAGGAGGTCGACGCGCTCTTCGACAACCTGCGCGAGCTCAAGGCCGAGGGCCTCACCGTCATCTTCATCTCGCACAAGCTGGGCGAGGTGCTCTCCGTCGCCGACGAGATCACCGTCATCCGGCGCGGCACCACCGTCGGCACCGTCGAGCCGCGGGGCACCACCCCCAAGCAGCTCGCCGAGCTGATGGTCGGCAGCGAGCTGCCCACCCCGGAGACGGAGGAGTCCACCGTCACGGACGTCCCGATGCTCAAGCTGGACGGTGTGCACCTGTCGCAGACCGACCTCGACGGCGTCGAGCGGATCATCCTGGACGAGATCTCCTTCACCATCCACAAGGGCGAGGTCCTCGGCATCGCCGGTGTGGAGGGCAACGGCCAGTCCGAGCTGGTCGAGGCGATCATGGGCATGCGCCACCCGGACGCCGGCGTCGTCACGCTCGACGACACCGACATCTCGCACGCCGCCACCCGCGACCGCCGCCAGGCCGGCATCGGCTACATCCCCGAGGACCGCCACCGCCACGGCCTGCTCCTGGAAGCGCCGCTGTGGGAGAACCGCATCCTCGGCCACGTCACCGAGCGCCCCAACTCGCGCGGCGGGCTGCTCGACATCAAGGCGGCCCGCGCCGACACCGAGCGGATCGTCCAGGCCTACGACGTCCGCACCCCCGGCATCGACGTCACCGCCGCCTCGCTGTCCGGCGGCAACCAGCAGAAGCTGATCGTCGGCCGCGAGATGAGCCACCACCCCAAGCTGCTCATCGCCGCCCACCCCACCCGCGGTGTGGACGTCGGCGCCCAGGCGGCCATCTGGGACTACATCCGCGAGGCCCGCCGCGAGGGCCTGGCCGTGCTGCTGATCTCCGCCGACCTCGACGAGCTGATCGGCCTCTCCGACACCCTGCGGGTGATGTACCGCGGCCGCCTGGTCGCCGACGCCGACCCCGCCACCATCACCCCCGAAGAGCTGGGCTCCGCCATGACGGGTGCGGCCACCGGCCACCTGGAGCACACAGAGGACGACGAGCGATGAAGAAGCTGACCTCACGGATCGACAAGGAGCGGCTGCTCCTCGGCATCGCCGCGCCGCTGCTCGCGGTCGTCGCCGCGCTCGTCGTCACCGCGCTGGTGATCCTCGCGACCGGCAAGAACCCCGGCGACGCCTTCAGCGACATGACGACCTACGGCTTCGCCAGCGACAGCCAGGTCTACGTCCTGAACAAGGCGACGACGTACTACCTCGCGGGTATCGCGGTGGCCATCGGCTTCCGGATGAACCTGTTCAACATCGGTGTCGACGGCCAGTACCGGCTCGCCGCGTTCATCGCCGCCGTCCTCGGTGGCGCGCTGACCGTGCCGGGCTGGATCGCCATCCCGCTGATCATCGTCTCCGCCATGGCGACCGGTGCCCTGTGGGCGGCCATCGCCGGTGTCCTGAAGGTGACCCGCGGCGTCAGCGAGGTCATCTCGACGATCATGCTGAACTCGATCGCCACCGCGGTCATCGCCTACCTGCTCCAGCCCGGTCGTCTGGGCGAGCTCCAGCAGGGCGGCACCCTGGTCTCCACCAAGCCGCTGCCGTCGGCCTCGCACTTCTTCAACATCGACACCGGCCCGGCCGGCGTCCTGGACGGCTTCGTCGTCGTCGCCGTCCTCGTCGGTCTCGCGTACTGGTTCGTGCTCGGCCGCACCCGGTTCGGCTTCGACCTGCGCACGGTCGGCCAGTCCGAGAGCGCCGCCTCCGCGAGCGGCGTGTCGGTGAAGAAGATGATCGCCACCAGCATGATCATCTCTGGTGCCGTGGCCGGTCTGATCGGCATGCCCACGCTGCTCAACGAGAGCCACCAGTACGACAACAGCTTCCCCACCGGGATCGGCTTCACCGGCATCGCGATCGCGCTGCTCGGCCGTAACAACCCGGTCGGAATCGCGCTCGGCGCCCTGCTGTGGGGCTTCCTGGAGCGCACCACCAACCACCTGGAATTCCAGGGCTACGACAAGGAAATCCTCGGCGTCATCCAGGGCGTCATCGTCCTGTGCGTCGTCATTGCCTACGAGGTCGTGGGCCGCTACGGGCTGAAGCGCCAGCAGCAGAAGGTCGGCGCCGAACTCGCCGCACAGGCCGCCGCCGCGACGAAGAAGCAGGAGGTGGCGTGATGACTGCCACGATGACCGACACGCCGCCGCCCGCGGCGCCCAAGGCCGGCAACGCGCCCCGGCGCCCGGGCCGCTCCCTCGGCCAGACCCTCGTGATCGTCGCCGGCGCCCTGCTGCTCGTGGCCGCCGTCCGCATGATCACCGGCTCCAACTCGCTCGACTCCTCCGGACAGGTCGCCGCCGCGCTCGGCCTCGCCGTGCCGATCGGCCTCGCCGGTCTCGCCGGCCTCTGGTCGGAGCGGGCCGGTGTGGTCAACATCGGCCTCGAAGGCATGATGATCCTCGGCACCTTCGGTGCCGGCTGGATCGGCTGGCAGACCAGCCCCTGGCTCGGCCTGCTGTGCGGCATCGGCTTCGGTGTCCTCGGCGGCCTGGTGCACGCCGTCGCCACCATCACCTTCGGCGTCGACCACATCGTCTCCGGTGTCGCCGTCAACCTGCTCGCGCTCGGTGCCACCCAGTACCTCGCCAAGCTGTTCTTCGCCGACGGCAACGCCTCGGAGGCGGGCGGCAACCCCAAGCAGTCCCCGCCCGCAGACTCGCTGCCGAACATCACGGTCCCCGGCCTCTCGGACGGCCTGGCGTCGATCGAGAAGCACCACTGGTTCCTGGTCTCCGACCTCGCCGGCATCCTCGGCGGACTGGTCACCAACCTGTCCGTCGTGACGATCCTGGCCGTGGTGCTGTTCGTCGGCAGCTGGTGGCTGCTGTGGCGCACCCCGTTCGGTCTGCGGCTGCGCTCCTGCGGTGAGAACCCGATCGCCGCCGAGTCGCTGGGCGTCAACGTCTACACGTACAAGTACGCGGCCGTGGCCGTCTCCGGCGGCCTCGCCGGTCTCGGTGGCGCCTTCCTCGCACTGGTCACCTCGCACACCTACCTGGAGGGCCAGACCGGAGGCCGCGGCTACATCGGTCTCGCCGCCATGATCTTCGGCAACTGGCGCCCCGGCGGTCTCGCCATGGGCGCGGGCCTGTTCGGCTACTCCGACGCGCTCCAGCTGCGCAACGGCGGTACGACCGTGCACGCGCTGCTGCTCCTGCTGGTCGTCCTGCTCGTGGTCCTCGCCGGCTGGAAGCTGTACCGCACCTCGGTGTGGCAGGGCGCGATCAGCCTCATCGTGGGCGGTCTCGTGCTGGCCTGGTACCTGCTCACCGACGAGGTCCCGAGCGACTTCGTGGGCGCCACCCCGTACGTCGTCACGCTGCTCGTGCTGTCGCTGTCCGCGCAGCGCCTGCGGATGCCCAAGGCGGACGGCATGCGCTACCGGAAGGGCCAGGGCAAGTGACGGCCGCTCCGGACGCCGGGTTCGACTGGGAGGCGCTGCGCGCCGAGGCGCGGGAGGCCATGACCCACGCCTACGCCCCGTACTCGGGGTACCCGGTCGGCGCCGCGGCCGTGGTCGACGACGGCCGCACGGTCACCGGCTGCAACGTCGAGAACGCCAGCTACGGCCTCGGCCTGTGCGCCGAGTGCGGTCTCGTCTCGCAGCTCCAGCGCACGGGCGGCGGCCGGCTGACGCACTTCACCTGCGTCGACGGCGCGGGCACCCTGCTCGTGCCGTGCGGCAGGTGCCGCCAGCTGCTGTACGAGTTCGGCGGGCCGACCCTGGTCATGGACACCCCCGCGGGCGTCCTGCCGCTCTCCGAGATGCTGCCCCAGGCCTTCGGCCCGGACCATCTCACCAAGTAACTCCCGTACGGCCCCCCTGACCCGCTCAGGGGGGCCGTGCACTTCGCACCTCCCGGAAGGAAGCCAGCAGCCATGGCCATGGACGCCATCTCCGTCATCCGCACCAAGCGGGACCGCGCGGAGCTGACCGACGAGCAGATCGACTGGGTCATCGACGCGTACACCCGCGGCGAGGTCGCCGACTACCAGATGGCCGCGCTCAACATGGCGATCCTGCTCAACGGCATGAACCGCCGCGAGATCGCCCGCTGGACGGCGGCCATGATCGCCTCCGGCGAGCGCATGGAGTTCTCGGCGCTGTCCCGCCCGACGGCCGACAAGCACTCCACCGGCGGTGTCGGCGACAAGATCACGCTGCCCCTGGCCCCGCTCGTGGCGGCCTGCGGCGCGGCCGTCCCGCAGCTGTCCGGTCGCGGCCTCGGCCACACCGGCGGCACCCTGGACAAGCTGGAGTCGATCCCCGGCTGGCGCGCCCTGCTCTCCAACGAGGAGATGCTGCACGTCCTCGACACCACCGGCGCGGTGATCTGCGCGGCGGGCGACGGCCTGGCCCCGGCCGACAAGAAGCTGTACGCCCTGCGCGACGTCACCGGCACCGTCGAGGCGATCCCGCTGATCGCCTCCTCGATCATGTCGAAGAAGATCGCCGAGGGCACCGGCTCGCTGGTCCTGGACGTGAAGGTCGGCACGGGCGCCTTCATGAAGACCATCGAGGACGCCCGCGAGCTGGCCTCCACGATGGTCGGTCTCGGCACCGACCACGGCGTGAAGACGGTCGCGCTCCTCACGGACATGTCGACCCCGCTCGGCCTGACCGCGGGCAACGCCCTGGAGGTCCGCGAGTCGGTGGAGGTCCTGGCGGGCGGCGGTCCGGCGGACGTCGTCGAGCTGACGGTGGCCCTGGCCCGCGAGATGCTCGACGCGGCCGGCATCAAGGACGCCGACCCGGCGAAGGCGCTGGCGGACGGCTCGGCGATGGACGTCTGGCGCCGGATGATCGCGGCCCAGGGCGGCGACCCGGACGCGGAGCTGCCCACGTCGAAGGAGCAGCACGTCGTCAAGGCGCCGACCTCCGGTGTGCTGACCCGCCTCGACGCCTACGACATCGGCGTCGCCGCCTGGCGCCTCGGCGCGGGCCGTGCCCGCAAGGAGGACCCGGTGCAGGCGGGCGCCGGCGTGGAGATGCACGCCAAGCCCGGCGACACGGTGACGGAGGGCCAGCCGCTGCTGACCCTGCACACGGACACCCCCGAGCGCTTCGCGTACGCGTTGGAGTCGGTGGCGGGCTCGTACGACATCGCGGCGGCGGGTACGGACTTCAAGGCGAACCCGGTGGTGCTGGAGCGCATCGCCTGACCCGCGGATTCAACGTACGGCTGAACGGGACCGGTGGACCTCCGCCGGTCCCGTTCGTCGTGCCGGAGCGGGGTGACGTACCGATCGGCATCGGCGAGGTCCCGTCGGCGGCCCCGCGTCACCCCAGCGCCGTGGCGACCCCCACCAGGACCGGTACCGAGACCACCGTCGACAGCAGGACGGACTCGCGGGCCAGGGACTCGGCCACGCGGTAGCGGCTCGCGTAGGTGAAGAGGTTCTGCGCGGCCGGGAGGGCCGAGGTGACCACCACGTCCAGCAGGGGGGCGCCGTGCAGACCGAAGAGGGTCGTGGCCAGCACCCAGGCGACCAGCGGCTGGCCCAGTGACTTCAGCGCGACCGACAGCACGAGCAGCGGGCGGTCCCGCCCCCGGCCGGGCGCCGTGCTGCCGTGCAGGGACATGCCGAAGACCAGCAAGGCGGCGGGCACGGACATGTTGCCGATCAGGGTGAGGGGGTTCATGAGCGGCCCGGGCAGGTGCCACCCCGTCGCCGACACCGCCACCCCGGACAGGGAGCCCACCGCGATCGGGTTCCGCAACGGCGTCAGCAGCCGGCGCCGCACCGTGCCCTTCTCGCCCATGCCGGACAGGTCCAGGATCGTCAGCGCGACCGGCGTGACCAGGACGACCTGGAACAGCAGCACCGGTGCCACCAGCGACGCGTCGCCCAGCACGTACGCGGCGATCGGGATGCCCAGGTTGCCCGAGTTGACGTAGCCGGAGCACAGCGCGCCGATCGTCGTACGGCCCACTCCCCAGCCGCGCAGCGTGCCGGCCGCCACGAAGACCCCGCACACCGCCGCCGTGCTCAGCGCCGTCACCAGCAGGCGGCCCGAGAAGAGCACCGAGAGGTCCGCCTCGGCGAGGGTCGTGAACAGCAGCGCCGGACCGGCCACCGTGAAGGCCAGCCGGGTCAGCACCTCGGCGCCCTGGGCGCCGAGCGTCCCGCGCCGCCCGAGCACGTAGCCCACCCCGATGACGACCGCGATCACCGCGAAACCGCTCAGCACCCCCGCCACGGAACCCACCCTCGACGGGAGCGGGCGGCCCGGTCAATGTGATCTTCGACGGCCGTGGACGGGCGCCCCGCCGATGAGTTCGGCCGGTCCGCCCGGTCTTACCCGACGTGGATGCCAGGACACCTGCCGTGCTCGTGCTGCCGGGCCCCGTCACCCGAGACGCGGTGCCGGGGCTCTGCGACGACGTGCGGGCGCTGATGGAGCTCGGCGGTACCGGGGTGGTCGTCTGTGACGTAGGCGGGCTGGGGCCGCCCGGGCTCGGGATCGTGGACCTGCTGGCCCGGCTGGAGCTGGCCGCCCGCCGGGCCGGCGGGCGGATACGGCTGCGGGACCCCGACCCCGCGCTACCCGCTCTTCTCGACCTCCTCGGACTCCGCTTCCAGGTGGAGGGGCAGGCCGAAGAGGGGGAACCAGCGCTTGGTGTCGAGGAAGCAGTGGAAACCGGTGATCCGGCCGTCTGACAGCTCCAGCACCTGCACCGCCCACGGGCTGAAGCCGCCGTTGTCCGGGTCGGGCTTGTAGTGCGCGAAGCCCGGCAGCCCGTTGGCCGTGACCGGCAGCAGACGGGAACCGGCGCAGGAGGCACCGAGGGTGGTCATGAAACCGGTGATGTCGGCCGGGCCGCGCAGCCACAGGTCGAACGGCGGCATCGTCATGACGGCGTCCTCGTGGAGCAGGGCCGTCAGGGCCGTCATGTCGTAGCCCTCGAAGGCCTTGACGTACCGCTCCAGGAGTTTCTGCTGCTCCTCGTCCAGCGGATCGGACACCGAGCCCTGCTCACCCGCCGCCTCGCGCTCCGCGAGCGTGGCCCGCGCCCGCTGCAGGGCGCTGTTGACCGAGGCCACGGTGGTGTCCAGCAGCTCGGCCACCTCGCTCGCCTTCCAGGCCAGCACCTCACGCAGGATCAGCACCGCCCGCTGCTTGGGCGGCAGCTGCTGGAGGGCCGCCATGAAGGCCAGCCGGATCGACTCCTTGGCCACCGCGGCCTCCGCCGGGTCGCCCACCGCCGGCAGCACCCGGGCGTCGGGCACCGGCTCCAGCCACGTGTTGTCGGGGCGGGGGGAGAGCGCGGCCTGGGCGAGCGGCGTGGACTCCGTCAGATCCATGGGGCGGGCCCGCTTGTTGCCCGCCGTCAGCATGTCCAGGCACACGTTCGTCGCGATCCGGTACAGCCACGAGCGCAGCGAGGAGCGGCCCTCGAACTTGTCGTAGCTCCGCCAGGCCCGCACCAGGGTGTCCTGCACCGCGTCCTCGGCCTCGAAGGAGGAGCCCAGCATCCGGTAGCAGTACCCGGTCAGCTCGGTGCGGTGCTTCTCCAGCGCGGTGTCGAGATCCGCGGTAGCCGTGCCGTTGCCCATCGTCCACCCACCCCTGTGGCCGTCCTGTTCACGCCTCTTCGCGCGCCAGCACTTGGGAAGCTACCGCAGCCCACTGACAATGGCCCCCCGAGCGCGAAAAGCACAGCCCGGACCGGTTGCCGTAGGGACATGAACGGACGGCACCGGGCCCGCGGCCGCACGGCCGCGTGGCTCAGTGCGCGGCCACCGGCTCCCGCCGGGCCGCCACCCGGGCCGCCCGCGAACCGAGGACGGTGATCGTCACGACACCGAGGACCGCGAGGAGGCCGACACCGACCGTGCCGGTCCAGCCGCCCGAGTGGAAGGCCATGGCGCCGGCCGTGCTGCCGGCGCTGGAGCCGACGTAGTACGCGGACTGGTAGAGCGCCGCGGCCTGGGCGCGGCCGTGCACGGCCGTCTTGCCGACCGCCGAGGAGGCGACCGCGTGCCCGGCGAAGAAGCCCGCGGTGATCAGCACCAGACCCAGCAGGACCAGCGGCAGCGAGTCGGCGACCGACAGGAGCAGACCCGCGGCCGTCGTACCGCCGGCCAGGTACAGCGCGCCCCGGCGGCCGAGGCGGCCCACCAGACGGCCCGCCGTCGACGCCGACACCGTGCCCACCAGGTAGACCAGGAAGATCGAGCCCACGATGCCCTGCGGCAGACCGAAGGGCGCCTCGGTCAGGCGGTAGCCGATCACCGTGTACACGCCGCCGAAGACCGTCATGAACAGCGCGCCGATCGCGTACAGACGGCGCAGCAGCGGGTCGGAGAGGTGGTCGCGGACCGTGCCGAGCAGGACGCGGGGGCGCAGCGAGCCCGCGCGGAAGTGCCGGGGCGCCGGCAGCAGCGCCCGGAAGGCCACCGCGCACGCCACGGCGACCGCCCCGATCACCCCGACCGAGACCCGCCAGCCCCACTCCTGGGCGACCCAGCCGGTGATCACCCGGCCGCTCATGCCGCCGACGCTGTTGCCCGCGACGAACAGGCCGATCGCCGTGACCAGCGCCTTCGGCCGGACCTCCTCGGCCAGGTAGGCCGTCGCCGAGGCGGGCAGACCGGCGAGGGCCGCGCCCTGGACCGCGCGCAGCACCACCAGCGCGCCGATCGACGGCGCGAAGGGCACCAGCATCCCGACCGTGACCGCGACGGCCAGCGAGGCGGTCATCACGGTACGGCGGCCGAAGCGCTCCGACAGGGCGCTCATGGGCAGGACGAACAGGGCCAGTCCGCCGGTCGCGGCGGCCACGGTCCAGCTGGCCTCGCTCGCGGCCACCCCGAACTCACCGGAGATCAGCGGCAGCAGGGCCTGGGTGGAGTAGAGGAGGGCGAAGGTCGCGACCCCGGCGAGGAAGAGGGCGAAACTCATCCGGCGGTAGCCGGGGCCGCCCGGCGCCATGCGGGAGTCGGTCGCGGAGTCGGCGGAGGGGACGGACATGACGGCGTCCACGGTGGTGGACGCCCCGGTACTGGCGGGAGACATGCCTCGACCGTAGGGACGGCCCCACTCATCCGTCCAATGCATGGAATCGCCATAATCGTTCCCATGGCGCATCAGCAGAGGTCACAGGCGTGGCTGTCACCGTCCGGTGACACAGAAGACATTCATGGGATGTCGAGACTGCTCGCGCCCCGCCTCGCGTACTTCGCCGGCGTGGCCCGTACCGAGCACGTCACCCGGGCCGCCCAGGAGATGAACGTCCCCCAGTCGACCCTGTCCCGGGCGATGGCCCGCCTGGAGCAGGAGCTGGGCGTCGACCTGTTCGCCCGGCACGGCCGCACGGTCTCCCTGACCACCGCCGGCCGTACCTTCCTCGCCTCCGTCGAACGCGCCCTCGCGGAGATCGAGCGCGCCGTGGAGGAGGTCCGGGCGGACGCCGACCCGGCCACCGGCAAGGTCGCCTTCGGCTTCCTGCACACCATGGGGGCGGAGACCGTGCCGGGTCTGCTGCACGCCTTCCGCGCCGACCACCCGCGCATCCGGTTCAGCCTGGTCCAGAACTACGGCGAGGCCATGCTGGAGCGGCTGCGTGCGGGCGAACTGGACCTCTGTCTGACCTCGCCGGTCCCGGACGCGCCCGACCTGGTCGCCCGGCGGCTGGACGAGCAGAAGATCCGCCTGGTGGTCCCGGCGGACCACGCGCTGGCCGGCCGCCGCCGCATCCGCCTCGCCGAGGCCGCCGAGGAAACCTTCGTCACCCTCGAACCGGGGTACGGCCTGCGCCGCATCACCGACGACCTGTGCCGTGAGGCCGGCTTCAAGCCGCGCATCGCCTTCGAGGGCGAGGAGGCGGAGACCCTGCGGGGCCTGGTCGCCGCCGGGCTCGGGGTCGCGCTGCTGCCCCCGCCGACGGTCCCGCGTCCCGGGGTCGTGGAGCTGACGGTGACGGCCCCGAGGGCGGCCCGCGAGATCGGCGTCGCCTGGCTGGCCGACCGGCCGGACACCCCGCCGGTGGCCGCCTTCAAGAAGTTCCTGCTCTCGCGCCGGGGCAATCTGCTCCCCTAGGCGTTCTGCCGCCGCAGCGACTTGCCGAACCCCGCCGCGAGCGGCATCCGCAGACCGATCGGCGGCGGAGCGGCGAGCGCGTCCTCCACCGGCCGCGACACCGGGTTCCCGAACAGCGCCCCCAGGGTGAAGTCGGCCGACAGCCAGAGGACTTCGTCGCGGTGCCCGTGCAACCCGTGGCCGTCGGAGTGCACTTCGAACCGGCACACCTCCCGGTTCACCTTCTTCGCCCGCGCCGCGAACCGGAACGACAGCTCGGGGTCGGTCCGTTCGTCGTTCGTGCCGTGCACGATCAGCACCCGGCGTCCGACCAGCTGCTTCACCGGCTCCGCGGGAGCGGCGACGTCGTCCTCCGGCAGCCAGGGGGCGAGGGCGACGACCGAGTTCACCGCCTCGTGCCCGCCGGCCCGCAGCGCCGCCCGGCCGCCCATGTCCACGCCGACCAGGCACACGGGAACGTCCCCGTACCGTCGGACGATCTCGCCCGCGGCCCACTCGGCGTCCGCGGCGAGATGCGCCGCGCTGCCGTTCCAGCCCCGGTAGCGGTACTGGACGGTGTGGACGGCCAGGCCCTCCCCGCGGCCCGCGCGGGCGATGCGGCGGCTCAGGGAGCGGACGAAGGCCGTCGCCCGGACGGGGGACGGCCTGCGGGCGGAGACCTCCTCGCCGCCGGGGAGCAGCAGCACCGCTCCGCTGACCGCCGTCGGCTCCGGGCCGACTGCCTTTCCCAGCCTGGCCGTTCGGACCGGCGTCGCTTGCTGTCCCATGACAGAACAGTGTCAGAAGGCGCGGTGTACGAAACCCGTACTCGCGGTCACCTTTGCGTATCGACGGAAAACCACCGCCGGCGGAGCCGGTGACGGGCTCACGCGTACACCGGGCCCTCTACGCGCGTAGGCGTTAGAGTGCGGAAATGACGAGCCAGACTGCACCGGCTGGGACCGTCCCGGCGAACATCCCGGCACACGTACCGACGGCGGACCAGATCCGCCGGGCCCCCAAGGTTCTGCTGCACGATCATCTCGACGGCGGGCTCCGCCCGGGCACCGTCGTCGAACTCGCCCGCGAGACGGGCTACCCGGACCTCCCCGAGACCGACCCCGATAAGCTCGGCATCTGGTTCCACGAGGCCGCCGACTCCGGCTCGCTGGAACGGTACCTGGAGACCTTCCGGCACACCGTCGGCGTGATGCAGACCCGGGAGGCGCTCGTCCGCGTCGCCCGGGAGTGCGCCGAGGACCTCGCCGAGGACGGCGTCGTCTACGCGGAGGTGCGGTACGCGCCCGAACAGCACCTGGAGCGGGGGCTGACCCTGGAGCAGGTGGTCGAGGCCGTCAACGAGGGGTTCCGGCAGGGGGAGCGGATCGCCCGCGAGAACGGGCACCGCATCCGGGTCGGCGCCCTGCTGACCGCCATGCGGCACGCGGCCCGATCCCTGGAGATCGCCGAACTCGCCAACCGCCACCGCGACTCCGGCGTGGTCGGCTTCGACATCGCCGGCGCGGAGGCCGGTCACCCGCCCACCCGGCACCTCGACGCCTTCGAGTACCTGAAGCGGGAGAACAACCACTTCACCATCCACGCCGGCGAGGCCTTCGGACTGCCGTCGATCTGGCAGGCCCTGCAGTGGTGCGGCGCCGACCGGCTCGGACACGGGGTGCGGATCATCGACGACATCGAGGTCGCCGAGGACGGTGCGGTGACCCTCGGCCGGCTGGCGTCCTACGTCCGGGACAAGCGGATCCCGCTGGAGCTGTGCCCCAGCTCCAACCTGCAGACCGGGGCGGCGCACTCGTACGCCGAGCACCCCATCGGGCTGCTGCGCAGGCTGCACTTCCGGGCGACCGTGAACACCGACAACCGGCTGATGTCGCACACCACCATGAGCCGGGAATTCGAGCACCTCGTCGAGGCGTTCGGTTACACGCTCGACGACCTCCAGTGGTTCTCCGTCAATGCGATGAAATCAGCGTTCATTCCTTTCGATGAACGACTCGCGATGATCAATGACGTCGTCAAGCCCGGATATGCGGAACTGAAATCCGAATGGCTGTTCCAGTAGACGGCTTCGACCAGCGGTTCCGGTCATCCGGAGCGCTAGTCGCCGACCGGACCCCGGCCGGGAATGCGGACGCGCTTTCACAAGGCGTCCGCATTTCGGTGTTTGCGGCGGACGGTACCGCGTGTTTACGGTCGTGGACCGCTCGGATCGTTCGTGATCTCCGTCTCCGCATTCAAGGAACGCATTCACCATGAAGCAGTCTGCCGCCAAGACCCTCGGTGTCGCCGCCCTCGGTGCCGCCTTCGCCGCCGCCGGTGCGGGCGCGGCCGGTGCGGCCCCGGCCGTCCCGGACTCCGCGCAGACCCTCGACTCCGTGACCAGGACCCTGCCTCCCCAGCAGGTCGTCCAGGCGCTGCCCGACAGCGGCGCCCTGAAGCAGGTCAAGCCGGTGGCCGAGCGGGGTGTCGCCGCCGCGATGCCGGCCGTCGGCAAGGGCCTGAAGACCGCGCAGCCGGTCGCCGAGAGCGTCATCGCCGAGGGGCCGACCAAGCCGGTCGCGGGCCTGCTGGGCGGTCTGCCGCTGAAGGGCCTGCCCACGCACGGCCTGCCGGTGAACGGCGTCCCGGTCGGCTGACACCGGCTTCGGTACGACACGTCGGGGCGCCCCGGATCCGGGGCGCCCCGACGGCTTTCCGGGTGCGGGCACTCACCAGGCGGTGCGGGCCTTGTCCTCCGAGGGCAACAGGATCCACAGGGCTATGTAGAGCAGGAACTGCGGGCCCGGCAGCAGGCAGGACAGCAGGAAGATCACCCGCATCGTCGTCGCCGAGGTGCCGAAGCGCCGTGCCAGCGCGGCGCACACGCCGCCGATCATGCGGCCGTGGGTGGGGCGGGCAAGGGCGGTCATGTCGGCTCCTCCGTGGTCGTCGGCCCGCTCGGGGCCGATGGTCGGGGCCGCCCGAGCGGCGTCCCCAGCTGTCTTCCACGGTACGGAGACGAAGCGGACGAAGCGTCGCTCTACGGGGCGATCCCGACCCTGGGAATCGTCGGGGTACGACCCTGAGACAACTCCTCCTGCACGGTGACGGGCTCCGCCGCGCCCCGGCCGTACGCCTCCCGGCGCCGCAGCCGGGCACGGCCCGCGGGCACCACGGCGAGGTGCGCCACGATCACCCCGAGGGTGTTCAGCAGCAGCGAGTCGACGTCCACGACCCGGCCCGGCACGCCGGTCTGCAACAGGGCGATGCCGAGGGAGACCAGGGCACCCGCCGCCGCCGTACGGAGCAGGGAGGCGACCGGGGACACGGCGAGCCTGCCGTGCGCCATCGGCAGCAGCACGCCCAGCGGCGCGAGCAGCGCGAGGCCCTCGCCGAGGGGTTTCACCGCGGCCGGCCAGCCCAGCGCCAGATCGGCCCGGATGCCGGCCAGCGGACGCAGGTTGGGCGGCAGCACCCAGGGCACGTCCAGAGGCCGCAGCATCAGCCAGGCGACGAGAGCGAGATGCGCGACGAGGAGGACACCCCCGGTCGCACGGATGCGGATCTCGGCGCTGTCGCCGATGGAGCCTTGACGCTGCACGCCCCCCAAGACGCAGGGCGGGGCAGGATCGGTTCCGCACCGGAACCTTCCCGTGCTAGCCGCCCGTGACGTCGCTCGACGGGGGCGGCGTGGAGCCCGGGTCGGTGCGGACGTCGTCGGTGCACTCGTAGCGCCGCGGCGCCGCGGCACCTGGGCCGCCCAGGACCACCGCGCCGTCGCCCTCGGCGGCCGCCGAGTCCGACAGGGTGCACACGATCTGCGCGAGCGCGTACGACGACAGGCGGCCCGGCACGGTGCTCAGCCGCAGGGTGTCCTCGGGGTCCTCGGGGCCGGGCCCGGACACGCGCAGACCGCCCGGCACGTGCGTCCCGTAGCCCGCCGCCCGCTCCGCGGCCGACGGGGACGCGGCGAGCTGGTCCAGCAGGCCCTGCGCCACGATCACGCGGCGCCGGACGTCCGGGGTGCCGTCCGGGACCCGCACGGTCCGGTCGACGGTCGCCAGCGACGCCCGGCACAGCAGGAAGACCTGCACCGGCACCCCGTGCGCGGACTGCGCGGAGACGTCGGGCCCGGCCAGCGAGCACGGCACCCGGGAGGGTGCCGCCCCGAAGTCCGTCGGCACCTCCGTGGCCCGGATGCCGCAGCCGGCGAGCAGCAGCCCCAGGAGGGGCAGCGCCAGCAGGCGTCTTACGGTCATGACCCCTCCTTCCCCGCACCGTCGTGTCCGTCGTTCCCGTTCCCGGCCCGGCCGGCCTCCCCGTCGTGCCGGTCCGCCTCGGCGTCCTCGGCCAGCCCCGAGACGTCCCGGGGCAGCCGCAGGGTGAAGACCGCACCGCCCTCGGGCGAGTTGGCGGCGGTGATCTCACCGCCGTGGATGTGGGCGTTCTCCAGGGCGATCGACAGGCCGAGGCCGCTTCCCTCGGAGCGCGGCCGGGACGCGCTTGCCTTGTAGAAGCGGTCGAAGACGTGCGGCAGGACGTCCTCCGGGATGCCGGGGCCGTGGTCGCGGACCCGGATCACCACCTCGTCCTCCGCCTCCCGCACCGACACCCGCACCGGCGATCCGCCGTGCTTGAGCGCGTTGCCGACCAGATTGGCGAGGATGACGTCCAGCCGGCGCGGGTCCAGCTGGGCGTGGATGCCGCGCTCGGCGTCCAGCTCCACCGCGTCCAGCCAGGCCCGGGCGTCGATGCACGCGGTGATCTGGTCGGCGACGTCCACGTCGTCGAGGACCAGCCGGGCGGTGCCCGCGTCGAAGCGGGTGACCTCCATCAGGTTCTCGACCAGGTCGTTCAGCCGCCGGGTCTCGCTGACGACCAGCCGCACGGCCGGCTCGATCATCGGATCCATGCTTCCGGTCTCGGCCTCCAGCTCCTCCTCCAGCACCTCCGTCACGGCGGTGATGGCGGTCAGCGGAGTCCGCAGCTCGTGCGACATGTCGGCCACGAACCGGCGGGAGGCGTCGTCCCGGGCCGCCATCTCGGCCACCCGTTTCTCCAGCGCCTCGGCCGCGTTGTTGAACGTCCGTGACAGATCGGCCAGTTCGTCCGTGCCGGACACCCGCAGCCGGGTGTCCAGCCGGCCCTCGCCGAGCCGTCTCGCGGCCACGCCCAGCCGGTGCACCGGCTTCAGCACGGTCGTCGCGGCGGCCTGCGCGAGCAGCGCGGCACCGATCAGCGCGAGCCCGGTGGCGATGCCCAGCGACCAGGCCAGCGAGTTGAGGTCCTTGGCCTCGGGCTCCAGCGACTTCGCCATGTAGCCCGTCGGACCGCCGCCGATCACCCGGGTGCCGGCCACCAGGTAGGGCGTGCCGTGCTCCGTGACCCGCTGCCAGTACAGGTGGTACGGCTCCTTGTTGGAGTCGGTCACCTTCTGCCGCTTGTTCACGGCCGTCCGCAGCGACGCGGGCACGTCCTCCAGCGAGAAGCCGCTGATGCCGTCCGAGTTGCCGTACACCCTCTTGCCGCCGGCGTCCTCGCCGACCAGCAGCACACTGAAGTGCTGGCTCCCGGCGGCCATCTGGCCGGCGGCGCGCTGCAGCTCGTCCTGCGTGGGGTGTTCCGGCAGTGCCCCGGCGCGGTTCTGCATCTCCTGCCGGAAGTCGCGCAGCACCGCGTCCTGGGCGCGGGTGAGCACGGCCTCCCGGTTGAGCCAGTAGGCGATGCCCGACGCCGACACCGCGGCGGTGAGCGCGACCAGCGCGAAGACCACCACCAGTCGCAGCCTCAGGCTGGTGAAGCGCAGCCGCGACAGACTTCCCCTGCGCCCCGCGGTCCAGCCGCGGAGCCCCCCTTGCGTATCGGTCACTGAGGCGTGTCCAGGCGGTAGCCGACACCACGGACGGTTCGGATCAGCGTCGGGGACGAGGGCACGTCCTCCACCTTGGCGCGCAGCCGCTGCACGCACGCGTCCACCAGGCGCGAGTCGCCCAGGTAGTCGTGCTCCCACACCAGCCGCAGCAACTGCTGCCGGGACAGCGCCTGGCCGGGCCGCCGGCTCAGCTCCAGCAGCAGCCTCAGCTCGGTGGGGGTCAGCTGGAGATCCACGCCGTTCTTCGTCACGGTCATCGCCGAGCGGTCGATGACGAGACTGCCGAACGTCGCCGAGTCGCTGGACTCCCGCTCGCCGCGCCGCAGCACGGCCCGGATCCGGGCGTCCAGCACCCGGCCCTGCACCGGCTTGACCACATAGTCGTCGGCGCCGGACTCCAGTCCGACCACCACGTCGATGTCGTCGCTGCGCGCGGTCAGCAGGATGATCGGCAGCTGGTCGGTGCGCCGGATGCGCCGGCACACCTCGAACCCGTCGATGCCGGGCAGCATGACGTCCAGCACGATCAGGTCCGGCCGCTGCTCACGCAACAGCTTCAGACCGTCCTCGCCGCTGGCAGCGGTGGCCACCCGGTGGCCCTGGCGCGTCAGGGAGAGCTCCAGGGCCGTGCGGATGGCGTCGTCGTCCTCGATCAGCAACAGGGAAGGCACGGGGCTCATTCTGGCCCATGGAGGGGGTCGCGGACGACCTGCCGACGCCTGCCCTTCCCTATCGCCACCGTATGTGCACGTGCTGTGACGGAGCCGGGAAGGGCCCCTGTGACAGGTCTGTGACAGTCGACGGACACGGCGATGAAGTCGCCCCGGCAGTCTTTTGGTCACGGGCACGGCGGGGAGCCGGAACCAGCCCGGAGCAGGACCGATTCACCGGAAGTCCACGACGGGGAGCGCGAGATGAACACGCTGCACAGCATCAGCACCAGCGCAGTGGTCACGCGTCTGCACGACGTGCACCGGGGTTCCGAGAAGTCCGGTGCTGAGGGGGGTCCCTCCCGCGCGAGTGGATTCGAGCGTGGGGGAGGGCGGGGGTGCGCTCGCGGTACCGGGCGTCAGCACACCGCGTACATGACGGTGGTTGACGCGCACACGGGGGAAACACACGGGGGAAGCACGTACAGGGAGGACTCGGGGGAGCGCCGTTCGCTGACGGAGGCGGAGTTCACCGCCTACGTCCAGGAGCGCCGCGCCTCCCTGTACGCCACCGCCTACCACCTGACCGGCGACCGCTTCGAGGCCGAGGACCTGCTGCAGAGCGCGCTGTTCTCGACGTACAGGGCCTGGGACCGGATCAGCGACAAGGCGGCCGTCGGCGGATACCTCCGCCGCACGATGACGAACCTGCACATCAGCGCCTGGCGGCGCCGCAAGCTCAACGAGTACCCGACCGAGGAACTGCCGGAGACGCCCGGCGAGACGGACGCGATGCGCGGCACGGAGCTGCGCGCGGTCCTGTGGCAGGCGCTCGCCCGGCTGCCCGAACTCCAGCGCACCATGCTGGTCCTGCGCTACTACGAGGGCCGCACGGACCCGGAGATCGCGGACATCCTCGGCATCAGTGTCGGCACGGTGAAGTCGAGCATCTGGCGGTCGCTCCGCCGGCTGCGCGAGGACGAGGTCCTCAGCTTCGGCCGTGACGAGGAGAACGCCTTCGGCGAACTGGTCGCCTGAGGTCACGGGGGAGGAACACGGGGGAAAGCGGGGGACCACTGGGGGGTGGGACCCACGGGGGAACACGGGGGAGCACAGAGGAGCGGGACTGGTGGGCCGGGGGGTCCAACCAGTCCCGTTTCGCGTTCCCGTGCCGACGCCCGGCGGATACGGCGGTGCGCGGGTACGACGGCCGGCGGGCCGCCGGGGAGGTCAGGCCACCGTCCGCTGCCGCGTCTGCCGCCCGACAGCCGCCGCCGCCAGCCTGCCCAGCGCCTCGTCGCGGTCGCACGGATGCGCGCCCAGGGCCACCTGGCGGGCGACGATCGAACGTTCCGTGCGCATCAGCCGCCAGCCGCGGCGCACCAGGAACGGCACCGATTTGCGGCCTTCCCTGAGGTCCCGCAGGAACCGCCGCCGGAAGGTGGTGAACGGACCGCGGTTCAGGCACAGCGCGTCCGCGAGGACGCCCCGTTCCCGGCAGCGCTCGACTATCTCCGCCGCGAAGATGCCCTCCGCGATGAACAGCGGGGTACGGCCGATGCTCAGCGTCTCCTCGCCGGTCCGGGCGCTCAGCGAGAGGTCGTACACCGGCACCGGCGTCGACCCCGTGGCGCACAGCCGGACGATGGCCTCGACCGCGACGTCGGCGTCCCACGACTCCGGGTGGTCCCAGTCGATGTCCGAACTTCCCTCCACCAGGGGCAGGGTCGGGTCGTCGGCCTCCTTGTAGAAGTCGTCCAGGCGCAGGACGGGGAGCCCGGAACGGGCGGCGACGAGGGACTTGCCCGAGCCCGAGGGGCCGCACAGCAGCACGACACGGGCGGGAGACGGAGGATGAAGGCTCACGGAACACCAGTTTGACGTACGACGGCCCGCCTGCCGACCCCGCGGGTCGGCTTTTGAGCGTGAGACGCACCTCAACTACCCTACGTGGCGACATCATTACCCTGCGCACCAGAAGGTGGCACCAGCGATGGCCCGACACACCTCATCCCAGCACTCCACCGCGCGGCGCGCCCTGCTCGTCCTGGCGGCGGCCGGAGCGGCACTCGGAGCCGGGGCGGCTTCGGCGTCGGCGGACTCGGTTCCGGTCGCCGGTCTCAACTACCGGCCCCTCGGGCTCGGCAACGTCGACCCCCAGGCGGGCGTGGGCGCCGCGACCGGCATCGTCGGCTACGTCACCGGCCCGGTGGCCGGCCTCAAGCCCAACCCGCTCGCGGGCACGGGCGTGGACCCGCTGGACAACGGGGTGGGCACCCAGCTGGCGGACTTCCAGCCGCTGTCGTCCCAGATGGTGACGCGCCCGCTGGCCCAGGCGCAGTCGCTCGGCAGCGTGCCGGTGGTCGGGCAGGTCCTGGGCTCACTGGGCCGCTGAACCGCCGGAGAAGGAAACGGGGAACCGCGTGACCGGCCGGAGGTGCCCCGCACCCGGCCGGACCCGCGGTTCCCCGCACGGATCCCGTGGAACCCCGTCTCGCGCGGTCCGCGTCAGTAGGCGGACCCCGAGGCGCCCAGCGACCCCGTCGGGTGCCAGACCGTCTTGGTCTCCAGGAACGCCGTCATCCGGTCGGTGCCCGGCGTCGCGAAATGATCCACAGGCTGTGGACGCAGGACGCGCTTGAGGTTGTCCGCGGCCGCGATCTCCAGCTCCTTCGCCAGCACCTCGTCGGCGCCCGCGAGGTCGATCGCGTTGACGTCCTGGTGCGCGGCCAGCGGCGCCGCGATCTCCGCCGTACGGCCGGACAGGACGTTGACGACACCGCCCGGGACGTCGGAGGTGGCCAGCACCTCGCCCAGGGACAGGGCGGGCAGCGGCGCCTTCTCGGACGCCACGACGACCGCCGTGTTGCCGGTGGCGATCACCGGGGCCACCACCGAGACCAGGCCCAGGAAGGACGACTCCTGCGGCGCGAGCACGGCGACCACGCCGGTCGGCTCGGGGGAGGACAGGTTGAAGTACGGGCCCGCGACCGGGTTGGCCCCGCCGATCACCTGGGCGATCTTGTCCGTCCAGCCCGCGTACCAGACCCAGCGGTCGATCGCGGCGTCCACGACCGCGGCCGCCTTCGACTTGGACAGGCCCTCGGCGTCGGCCACTTCGCGCACGAACTGCTCGCGGCGGCCCTCCAGCATCTCCGCGACGCGGTAGAGGACCTGGCCGCGGTTGTAGGCGGTCGCGCCGGCCCAGCCGCCGAACGCCTTGCGCGCGGCGACCACCGCGTCACGGGCGTCCTTGCGGGAGGACTGGGGAGCGTTGGCCAGCCACTTGCCCTTGGGGTCGGTCACCTCGTACACCCGGCCGCTCTCGGAACGCGGGAACTTCCCGCCGACGTACAGCTTGTAGGTCTTGAAGACAGTGAGCCGATCAGACATCGAGGTACGCCTCCAGGCCGTGGCGGCCGCCCTCGCGGCCGAAGCCCGACTCCTTGTAGCCGCCGAACGGCGACGTCGGGTCGAACTTGTTGAACGTGTTGGACCAGACGACACCGGCGCGCAGCTTGTTCGCGACGGCCAGGATCCGGGAGCCCTTCTCGGTCCAGATGCCCGCCGACAGGCCGTACTGCGTGTTGTTCGCCTTGGCGACCGCCTCGTCGGGCGTGCGGAAGGTGAGCACCGACAGCACCGGGCCGAAGATCTCGTCCCGGGCGATGGTGTGGGCCTGGGTGACGTTCGTGAACAGCGTCGGCGCGAACCAGTAACCCGCCGACGGCAGTTCGCAGGCGGGGGACCAGCGCTCGGCGCCCTCCGCCTCGCCCTGCGCGGTGAGCGCGGTGATCCGGGCCAGCTGCTCGGCGGAGTTGATCGCGCCGATGTCGGTGTTCTTGTCCAGCGGGTCGCCGAGGCGCAGGGTGGACAGCCGGCGCTTGAGGGAGTCCAGCAGCTCGTCCTGGATCGACTCCTGGACGAGGAGGCGGGAGCCCGCGCAGCAGACCTGACCCTGGTTGAAGAAGATGCCGGTGACGATGCCCTCGACGGCCTGGTCGATCGGGGCGTCGTCGAAGACGATGTTGGCGCCCTTGCCGCCCAGCTCCAGGGTGAGCTTCTTCCGCGTGCCCGCGACCGTGCGGGCGATCTCCTTGCCGACGGCCGTGGAGCCGGTGAAGGCGACCTTGTTCACGTCCGGGTGCGCGACGAGCGCGGCACCCGCGTCGCCGTAGCCCGGGAGGATGTTGACGACGCCCTTGGGCAGACCCGCCTGGCGGCAGATGTCGGCGAAGAAGAGCGCGGAGAGCGGGGTGGTCTCCGCCGGCTTCAGCACGACCGTGTTGCCGGTCGCGAGGGCCGGGGCGATCTTCCACGCCAGCATCAGCAGCGGGAAGTTCCACGGGATGACCTGGCCGGCCACGCCCAGCGGCCTCGGGTCCGCGCCGAAACCGGCGTGGTCGAGCTTGTCGGCCCAGCCCGCGTAGTAGAAGAAGTGCGCGGCGACCAGCGGGAGGTCCGCGTCGCGGGTCTCCTTGATCGGCTTGCCGTTGTCCAGGGTCTCCAGGACGGCCAGCTCGCGGCTGCGCTCCTGGATGATCCGGGCGATGCGGAAGAGGTACTTGGCGCGCTCGGAACCGGGCAGCGCCGACCACTTCTCGAAGGCCTTGCGGGCGGCCCTGACCGCCCGGTCGACGTCCTCGGGGCCGGCCTGCGCGACCTCGGAGAGGACCTCCTCGGTCGACGGGCTGACCGTCTTGAAGACCTTGCCGTCGGCCGCCTCGGCGAACTCGCCGTCGATGAACAGACCGTAGGAAGGGGCGATGTCGACGACCGAACGGGACTCGGGCGCCGGTGCGTAGTCGAATACGGAAGCCATCGTGATCAGTCCACCGTCACGTAGTCGGGGCCGGAGTAGCGGCCGGTGGCCAGCTTCTGGCGCTGCATCAGCAGGTCGTTCAGGAGCGAGGAGGCGCCGAAGCGGAACCAGTGGTTGTCCAGCCAGTCCGCGCCCGCGGTCTCGTTGACCAGGACCAGGAACTTGATGGCGTCCTTGCTGGTGCGGATGCCGCCGGCGGGCTTCACGCCGATCTGGACGCCGGTCTGGGCGCGGAAGTCGCGCACCGCCTCCAGCATCAGCAGCGTGTTCGCCGGGGTCGCGTTGACGGCGACCTTGCCGGTGGAGGTCTTGATGAAGTCCGCGCCGGCCAGCATGCCCAGCCAGGACGCGCGGCGGATGTTGTCGTACGTCGACAGCTCGCCGGTCTCGAAGATGACCTTCAGGCGGGCGCTGCTTCCGCAGGCCTCCTTCACGGCGACGATCTCGTCGTACACCTTCAGGTACTTGCCGGCGAGGAACGCGCCCCGGTCGATGACCATGTCGATCTCGTCGGCGCCGGCGGCGACCGCGTCACGGACGTCGGCCAGCTTCACGTCGAGGGCGGCGCGGCCGGCCGGGAACGCGGTGGCCACCGAGGCGACCTTCACGCCGGAACCGGCGACGGCCTCCTTGGCGGTGGCCACCATGTCGGGGTAGACGCAGACCGCGGCCGTGGCCGGGGACGTACGGTCCGTGGGGTCGGGATGGACGGCCTTGGCGCCGAGCGCCCGGACCTTGCCCGGGGTGTCCGCGCCTTCCAGCGTCGTCAGGTCGACCATCGAGATGGCGAGGTCGATGGCGTACGCCTTCGCGGTGGTCTTGATGGAACGGGTGCCGAGGGACGCGGCGCGCGCCTCCAGGCCGACCGCGTCGACGCCGGGCAGCCCGTGCAGGAAGCGGCGCAGCGTGCTGTCGGACGCGGTGACGTCGGCGAGAGCGTGAGCTGTGGGTGCGGTAGTGGGCATGGTCACCAGACGAGCATATCTACGCGCGTAGCGGCTGTACAGCCCCGGTGCTCATCACGCGCCCGAAGATCACGGATGAGCGCCGGTCCCGGGGCGTGTGGGAGCACCCGCGGCGAGGTCGTGCAGAATCGGGGCCATGACCCCGGACCACCCGTCACCCGCGTCACAGTCTCCGGCCCCCGCCGCCAAGGACCGGATCTACCGCTCGCCCATGGCGCTCGTGGGCGGGGTGCTGCTGCTCGTCGTCGTCTGCTGGCTGGGCTTCGACGCGCTGTTCAAGGGCCACGGACGCGTCCCGTGGCTGGCGCTCGCCGGTCTGATCCTCGTCGTCCCGCTGGTCGCGGCCTTCACGCTGCGCCCCGCGGTCTTCGTGAACGACGACCGGCTGCGCATCCGCAACCCGCTGCGGGTGATCTCCCTGCCCTGGGGCCAGGTCTCCGGCCTGCGCTCCGGCTTCTCCAACGAGGTCGTCACCAAGTCCGGCGCGAAGTACCAGCTGTGGGCGATCCCCGTCTCGCTGCGGGCTCGCAAGAAGGCGGCGCGCCGCCAGCAGCGGGCGGCGGCGGACGCGGCCCGCGGCACGACACCGGGCCGGGTCGGCGGCGGCCTCTCGCCGAGCGGCCTCGGCTTCGGCGGCTTCGGCCTGCGCGGCGCGGAGACCGGCCCGACCCGGTCCGAGACCGACCAGGTCATGGACGACCTCCGCGAGACGCTGGAACGCCGCGCGGAGGAGGAGACGGCCCAGGGCGAGACGACGGTCCGCTGGGCGTACGAGGTGGCCGCCCCGGCGCTGGCCGGCGCGATCCTGCTGATCATCCTGCTGACGACGGGCTGACCTCCCCGCCCGGCGCGGGCCGGCGAGGCGGTGGGTTCACGTCGGGCGACGGCACGCTCGGGCGGTGAGCCGAGGGCGGCTGCCGGGGCGGCTGTCCAAGGGGCGTGTCCGCGGCTGTGTGAGCTGCCGGGGCTCCAGGGCGTGCGCATGGGCCGGGACGGTCGTGCCGGGTGCGTCCGGCTGGGCCGGCTCGGGGCGTCGGGGACGCGGGCCGCCCGTCTTCCTGTCCCGCGCCGTGCCCTTGGAGGGCCGGGTTCGGATGGCTGCGGGGCGGCGTCGGCGGCTGTGTGGGCTGCTGGGGCTTCGGGGCGTGAGCATGGACCGTGGCGGCCGTGCCGGGTGCGTCCGGTGGCTGGGCCGGCTCGGGGCGTTGGGGACGCGGGCCGGCCGTCTTCCTGTCCCGCGCCGTGCCCTTGGTAGGGCCGGGTTCGGATGGCTGCGTGGGGGCGGCGCGGGCGGCTGTGTGGGCTGCTGGGGGCTTCGGGGCGTGAGCATGGGCCGTGGCGGCCGTGCCGGGTGCGTCCGGTGGCTGGGCCGGCTCGGGGCGTCGGGGACGCGGGCCGCCCGTCTTCCTGTCCCGCGCCGTGGCCTTGGAGGGCCGGGTTCGGGTGGCTGCGTGGGGGCGGCGTCGGCGGCTGTGTGGGCTGTTGGGGGCTTCGGGGCGTGAGCATGGGCCGTGGCGGCTGTGCCGAGCGCGTCCGGTGGCTGGGCCGGCTCGGGGCGTCGGGGACGCGGGCCGGCCGTCTTCCTGTCCCGCGTCGCTGCCATCGAGGGGCGCTCGCGTGGCTGCCTGGGGGCGCCGGCGGCTGTGTGGGCTGCTGGGGGCTTCGGGGCGTGAGCGTGGGCCCGGGCGGTCGTGCCGGGTGTGGCCGGTGGCTGGGTCGACTCGGGAGGGCGGCGGCGCGGGCCGCCCGTCCCTGTCCTGCGCCGTGCCCTCGGGGGGCCTCGCTCGGCGGTGGCAGTGGGTTACCGGTCCCGCACCTGTGCCCGCCGGCGACCGCGTGTACGGGTCTCGGGGTGCCCCGTGTGGGACGGGGCACCCCGGGGGTGTCAGATGCCGGCCGCGGCCGACAGGTCGCGCTTGACGGCGGCCAGCAGCTCGGTGGCGCGGGCGCGGGCGGCCGGGAGGTCGGCGTGGGCCGCGACCGGCACCACGACCTCCAGGTAGCACTTCAGCTTCGGCTCGGTGCCGCTCGGCCGGACGACGACCCGGGCGCCGTCGAGCGTGTAGCGCAGGCCGTCGGTGGGCGGCAGCGTCTCCGTGCCCCGGGTCAGGTCCTCGGCACGGGTGATGGCGAGACCGGCCAGCTCGGTCGGCGGCTGCTCCCGCAGACGGCTCATCGCGTCGGCGATGACCGACAGGTCCTGGACGCGGACCGACAGCTGGTCGGTGGCGTGCAGACCGTGCTCCACGGCGAGGTCGTCGAGCAGGTCCAGGAGGGTACGGCCCTCCTCCTTCAGCCCGGACGCCAGCTCCGTGATCAGCAGCGCGGCGGTGATGCCGTCCTTGTCGCGCACGCCCTCCGGGTCCACGCAGTAGCCGAGGGCCTCCTCGTAGCCGTAGCGCAGGCCGTTCACGCGGGCGATCCACTTGAAGCCGGTCAGGGTCTCCTCGTACGGCAGCCCCGCCTTCCCGGCGATCCGGCCGAGCAGCGAGGAGGAGACGATCGACTCCGCGAAGGTGCCGCTCACCCCGCGACGGACCAGGTGAGCGGCGAGCAGCGCGCCGACCTCGTCGCCGCGCAGCATCCGCCAGTCGCCGCCGTCCTTCACGGCGACGGCGCAGCGGTCCGCGTCGGGGTCGTTGGCGATGATCAGGTCCGGGTCGGTGGCACGGGCCCGCGCGAACGCGAGGTCCATCGCGCCCGGCTCCTCCGGGTTGGGGAAGGCCACCGTCGGGAAGTCGGGGTCCGGGTCGGCCTGCTCGGCCACCAGCACCGGCTCGGGGAAGCCGGCACGGGCGAAGGCGGCCAGCAGGACGTCCCTGCCGACGCCGTGCATCGCCGTGTAGACCGTGCGGGCGGTACGCGGGGAGCCCGCCGCGAGGACGGCGTCCGTACGGGCCAGATAGGCGTCCAGGACCGAGTCGTCCAGGATCTCCCAGCCGGCCTCCGGACGCGGTACGTCGTGCAGGGAGGCGATCGCGTCGATCTCGGCGGCGATCCCCGCGTCGGCGGGCGGCACGATCTGGGAGCCGTCGCCCAGGTACACCTTGTAGCCGTTGTCCCGGGGCGGGTTGTGGCTGGCGGTGACCTCCACGCCGGCCACCGCGCCCAGGTGCCGGATCGCGAACGCCAGCACGGGCGTCGGGAGGGGCCGGGGGAGCACGGCCGCGCGCAGCCCGGCGCCGGTCATCACGGCGGCGGTGTCGCGGGCGAAGTCGGCGGACTTGTGGCGGGCGTCGTAGCCGATGACGACGAGGCCGGCGGTGCCGTCCCCGTGCGGGGTCCCGTTCTTCTTCAGGTACGCGGCTAGGCCGGCGGCGGCGCGGATGACGACGCCGCGGTTCATGCGCATCGGGCCGGCGCCGAGCTCCCCGCGCAGGCCGGCGGTGCCGAACTGGAGCGTGCCGGAGAAGCGGGCCGACAGTTCGGTCACGTCCCCGGCGTCGATCAGCTTGGCGAGTTCGTCACGGGTCTCCGTGTCGGGGTCCTCGGCGAGCCATGTCCTGGCCCGGGCGATCAGATCGTCGTGCACCTTGGGATCAACCTCTCCTGTGTCTGCCTGGTCCGGCCGGGGACTCGGCCCCGAACCCCCGTTGACGCCGATGGCGTTGCGTGTGCCCGCCACGGCACGTTCCGTGCGGCCGCGTCCGGCCCGCCGGGGCGCGCGCGTCCGGCCGGGGCGCCGCGGTCCGGGACATCCGGTGAAAGCCCACCGCGGTCCGGGACATCCGGTGAACGCCGACCGCGGTCCGGGCCCGTTCCGCGCGGGTCCCGGCACCGCACCGGACCCCGCCTGGCGGGCAGCGGCACCACGCCCCCGAACCGACCGCGGCACCGCACCCGGCTCGTCGTGACGCGCGTACCGCGTCCCGTTCGCCACCGTGCCCGTCCCGCGCCCGGTCCGGCGCGCCGTGCGTGCCGCGAGCGAGTGCCGCCTAGATCCTGCCGAGCACCTGGGTCAGCAGCTGGCCCATGCGCGCCGCCGAGTCGCGGCCCGCCTGGAGGACCTCCTCGTGGTTGAGGGGCTCGCCGGTCATGCCCGCGGCCAGGTTGGTGACCAGGGAGATGCCCAGGACCTCGGCGCCGGCCTCGCGGGCGGCGATGGCCTCCAGGACCGTCGACATGCCCACCAGGTCCGCGCCGATGACACGGGCCATGCGGATCTCGGCCGGGGTCTCGTAGTGCGGGCCGGGGAACTGCGCGTAGACGCCCTCCTCCAGGGAGGGGTCGATCTCCTTGCACAGGGCGCGCAGGCGCGGCGAGTACAGGTCCGTCAGGTCGACGAAGTTCGCGCCGACGATCGGCGACGTCGCCGTCAGGTTGATGTGGTCGCTGATCAGCACCGGCTGGCCGGGGCGCATGCCCTCGCGCAGGCCGCCGCAGCCGTTGGTGAGGACCACGGTCTTGCAGCCGGCCGCCACGGCGGTGCGCACACCGTGGGAGACGGCGGCGACGCCACGGCCCTCGTAGTAGTGCGTACGGCCCAGGAAGACCAGCGCGCGCTTGTCACCGAAGGAGTACGAGCGGATCTTGCCGCCGTGCCCCTCGACGGCCGGCGGCGGGAAGCCGGGCAGCTCGGTGACCTGGAACTCGGCGTCGGGGGCGCCCAGTGCGTCGACGGCCGGGGCCCAGCCGGAGCCCATCACGAGGGCGACGTCGTGGGTCTCGGCGCCGGTCAGTTCGCGCAGGCGCGCGGCGGCGGCGTCGGCGGCGGCGTAGGGGTCGCCCTGGATGTCGTCCGGAAGAAGAAATGCGTTCACGCCGACGAGGGTAGCCGGTCTGCGCCTACGCGCGTAGATGACAATGCCCACGTAATGGAGATCGTTGTCTTGTCGTTTTCCACAAGGGGCGGGCAAAAGTGCAGCAGAGCCGCGCTTCGCCCGTTCGGCGGGGGCGCTTCAGCAGGGGCGCTTGCGGAGTTCCATCACGTAGTCGTGCGGTGCCCCGGCGGACTCGGCGGCGTCGGCGACCTCACCGAGGTACCGCGCCGAGGGCAGACCGCCCTCGTAGCCGTTGAGCACGTACGTCCAGGCCGACTCCTCGCCGTCCAGGGTGTGCACGCGCACCCGCGTGCGCCGGTAGATGCCGAGGCCCACGCCCTCCCACCGGTCCAGCGACTCCTCGTCCATGGGCGCGAGGTCGTACAGGCCGACGAAGACCTGGGCCAGCGGGTCCTCCACGATCGTCGCCAGCGCGCCCTCCCAGCCCAGCTGCTCGCCGCCGAAGGTCAGCCGCCACTCGCTCAGCCAGCCGGTGGCGCGCAGCGGCGAGTGCGGGGCGCGGCGGGACATCAGCCGGGCGTCGAGGTTGCCGGCGTACGCGGCATAGAGCGACATGAGGAGAGCGTACGGCAGGGGAAACGCGGGCCACTCGTGTCCCTCGGGAACCCCGGGGACGCCCCCGGGCAATAGCACCTTGAAGCGTGCGGGACAATGGAGTACGTGACTCGGATCGTGATCATCGGTGGCGGACCCGGCGGATACGAGGCGGCCCTGGTGGCCGCCCAGCTCGGCGCGGAGGTGACCGTCGTCGACTGCGACGGTCTGGGCGGAGCGTCGGTGCTGACCGACTGCGTGCCGTCGAAGACCCTTATCGCCACGGCCGAGGTGATGACCACCTTCGACTCCTCGTACGAGGAGCTGGGCATCATCGTGGCCGACGACACCCCGCCGCTGGAGCAGGCGGCCCGGGTGGTCGGCGTGGACCTCGGCAAGGTCAACCGCCGGGTGAAGCGGCTGGCCCTCGCGCAGTCCCACGACATCACCGCCTCCGTCACCCGCGCCGGCGCCCGGGTCATGCGCGGCCGCGGCCGGCTGGACGGCATGCAGGGCCTGGACGGCTCGCGCAAGGTCGTCGTCACCGCAGCCGACGGCAGCGAGGAGACCCTCACCGCCGACGCCGTCCTCATCGCCACCGGCGGTCATCCGCGCGAGCTGCCCGACGCGCAGCCCGACGGCGAGCGCATCCTCAACTGGACCCAGGTCTACGACCTCACCGAGCTGCCGGAAGAGCTGATCGTGGTCGGCTCCGGCGTGACCGGTGCCGAGTTCGCCGGCGCCTACCAGGCCCTCGGTTCGAAGGTCACCCTCGTGTCCTCCCGGGACCGGGTGCTGCCGGGTGAGGACCCGGACGCCGCCGCCGTGCTGGAGGACGTCTTCCGCCGCCGCGGCATGAACGTGATGGCCCGCTCCCGCGCGCAGTCCGCCAAGCGCGTCGGCGACCGGGTCGAGGTGACGCTGGCCGACGGCCGGGTCATCAGCGGCTCCCACTGCCTGATGGCCGTCGGCGCCATCCCCAACAGCGCGGGGCTCGGCCTGGAGGAGGCCGGTGTGAAGCTGCGCGAGTCGGGCCACATCTGGACCGACAAGGTGTCCAGGACGACCGCTCCCGGCGTGTACGCGGCCGGTGACGTGACCGGTGTCTTCGCCCTCGCGTCCGTCGCCGCGATGCAGGGACGCATCGCCATGTACCACTTCCTCGGCGACGCGGTGGCCCCGCTGAACCTGAAGACGGTCTCCTCCAACGTCTTCACCGACCCCGAGATCGCCACCGTCGGCTACACGCAGGCGGACGTGGACGCGGGCAAGATCGACGCACGGGTCGTCAAACTGCCCCTGCTGCGCAACCCGCGGGCCAAGATGCAGGGCATCCGGGACGGCTTCGTGAAGATCTTCTGCCGGCCGGGCACGGGCATCGTCGTCGGCGGTGTGGTCGTGGCGCCCCGGGCGTCGGAACTCATCCACCCGATCTCGATCGCCGTCGACAACAATCTGACGGTCGAACAGATCGCGAACGCGTTCACGGTGTACCCCTCCCTTTCGGGGTCGATCGCGGAGGTCGCCCGGCAGCTGCACACGCGCAAGGCGAGCGCGGAGGCCTGACCTTCACCCAACTTCCCGCTGGTCACGGGGAGTTGTGGCGTGTGCGTACGGCATAGTCGGGGCGGATAGGTCCTATACCACTTCCCGCCCCACCATGCGAACAACTTCTGTTATTCGGCGCAAACTGCTGAAACCAGACGGTCGCTGGGGTTACTGTCAGTTTCGTGTTCGCTGCTGAACGTCGCCAATTGATCCTCGAAATGGTGCGAGCGAACGGTGCCGTGTCGCTCCGTGAACTCGCCCGCGTCGTCCAGACCTCCGAAGTGACCGTACGGCGGGACGTGCGCGCACTGGAGGCCGAAGGACTCCTCGACCGCCGGCACGGCGGTGCGGTACTGCCGGGCGGGTTCACGCGGGAGTCCGGCTTTCCGCAGAAGTCCCATCTCGCGACCGCCGAGAAGACGGCCATCGCCGATCTCGCCGCGGGCCTCGTCGAAGAGGGCGAGGCCATCGTCGTCGGAGCCGGGACGACCACGCAGGAGCTGGCCCGCCGCCTGGCGCGCGTGCCGGGTCTGACGGTCGTCACCAACTCCCTCCTGGTCGCCCAGGCGTTGGCCCATGCCAACCGGGTGGAGGTCGTGATGACCGGGGGCACCCTGCGCGGCTCCAACTACGCCCTCGTGGGCTCCGGAGCCGAACAGTCCCTGCAGGGGCTGCGCGTGTCCAAGGCCTTCCTGTCCGGGAGCGGCCTGACGGCCGAGCGCGGTCTGTCCACGTCCAACATGCTCTCGGCGTCGGTGGACCGGGCCCTCGTCCAGGCCGCGGCGGAGGTCGTGGTCCTCGCCGACCACACCAAGCTCGGTACGGACACGATGTTCCAGACCGTGCCGACGGACCTCATCACCCGCCTGGTCACCGACGAGCCGCCGGCTCACGACGACCGCGCCGCCACCGAGTTGCAGGCCCTGGCCGACCAGGGGGTGCAGATCGCCGTGGCCGGGGCGACCGGAGCCCCGGGGGGTGAGCAGGGGCCTGCCGCACGCCAGCAGCGGGCCCTCCCCGGCCCCCGCAGGGGCCACGTCCCCCTCCGCTCCACCGCGGGCCTCGCGGACCCGGCCACCACCGACCGGGCCCGAGTAGCAGACCTCCGCCGCCGCTGACCCCTCCGGAGGTCCGGCAGGGCCACGGGTGTCGCGTGCCCTCGTCCGCGGTGGGCCGCGGCCGCCCCCTGACGGCGCGGTGAGCCTGTCGGCGCCCCGGCGGCCGCCTCACGGCTCGTCCGATCGGGCCGGCACACGCCCAGGCATGCGAGAAGCCCGGAGCCTCCTGGTCGGGGCTCCGGGCTTCTCCGGGTGTGGGGCGGGTCAGTCCTTGATCTCGCAGATGGGGGCGCCGGAGGTGACCGAGGCGCCGACCTCGGCGGTCAGGCCCTTGATGGTGCCGGCCCGGTGGGCGTTGAGGGGCTGCTCCATCTTCATGGCCTCCAGGACGACGATCAGGTCGCCCTCCTTGACCTCCTGGCCCTCCTCGACCGCGATCTTCACGATCGTGCCCTGCATCGGCGAGGCGAGGGTGTCACCCGAGGCGACCGGGCCGGACTTCTTGGCCGCGCGGCGCTTCGGCTTGGCCCCGGCCGCCAGGCCGGTGCGGGCCAGGCTCATGCCGAGCGAGGAGGGCAGGGAGACCTCCAGGCGCTTGCCGCCGACCTCGACCACGACCGTCTCGCGGCCGGTGTCCTCGTCCGCCTCGGTCTCTGCCGGGGCGGCGAAGGGCTTGATGTCGTTGACGAACTCGGTCTCGATCCAGCGGGTGTGGACCGTGAACGGGTCGGTGGAACCGGTCAGCTCCGGGGCGAACGCCGGGTCCCGGACGACCGCGCGGTGGAAGGGGATGGCGGTGGCCATGCCCTCGACCCGGAACTCCTCCAGGGCACGGGCCGCGCGCTCCAGGGCCTCCTTGCGGGTGCGGCCGGTGACGATCAGCTTGGCCAGCAGGGAGTCCCAGGCCGGGCCGATCACACTGCCCGCCTCCACGCCCGCGTCCAGACGGACACCCGGGCCGGTCGGCGCGTCGAACGCGGTGACCGTGCCCGGAGCGGGCAGGAAGTTGCGGCCGGGGTCCTCGCCGTTGATGCGGAACTCGAAGGAGTGTCCGCGCAGGGCGGGATCGTCGTAGCCGAGTTCCTCGCCGTCGGCGATGCGGAACATCTCACGGACCAGGTCGATGCCGGCGACCTCCTCGGTCACCGGGTGCTCGACCTGGAGGCGGGTGTTGACCTCCAGGAAGGAGATCGTGCCGTCCTGGCCGACCAGGAACTCGCACGTGCCGGCGCCCTCGTAGGAGGCCTCCTTCAGGATGGCCTTCGAGGCGCGGTACAGCTCGGCGACCTGCTCCTCGGACAGGAACGGCGCCGGCGCCTCCTCGACCAGCTTCTGGTGACGGCGCTGCAGCGAGCAGTCCCGGGTGGAGACCACGACCACGTTGCCGTGCTTGTCGGCCAGGCACTGCGTCTCCACGTGCCGGGGACGGTCCAGGTAGCGCTCGACGAAGCACTCGCCCCGGCCGAACGCGGCGACCGCCTCACGGACCGCGGAGTCGTACAGCTCCGGCACCTCCTCCAGGGTCCGGGCGACCTTCAGACCGCGGCCGCCGCCACCGAACGCGGCCTTGATCGCGATCGGCAGGCCGTGCTCCTCGGCGAACGCCACGACCTCCTCCGCCCCGGAGACCGGGTCCGGCGTACCGGCGACCAGCGGAGCACCGGCCCGCTGGGCGATGTGCCGGGCGGCGACCTTGTCACCCAGATCGCGGATGGCCTGCGGCGGCGGACCGATCCAGATCAGACCCGCGTCCAGCACCGCCTGGGCGAACTCGGCGTTCTCCGAGAGGAACCCGTAACCCGGGTGGATCGCGTCCGCCCCCGATTCGCGGGCCGCGTTCAGCACCTTCTCGATGTCCAGATAACTGGTCGCCGGAGTGTCACCGCCCAGGGCGAACGCCTCATCCGCGGCGCGGACATGCAGAGCGTCCCGGTCCGGCTCCGCGTAGACGGCCACGCTCGCGATCCCGGAGTCCCGACAGGCCCGGGCCACGCGGACAGCGATTTCGCCACGGTTGGCGATGAGCACCTTGCGCACGATTGAGGCTCCCTCCTTGAAACAAGCCGAGTTTAGGGACTGCCGACACGGCACTACGACCCGTCCCCAATGGTGAGCTTGCCCACACGGAGCGTGATGCGAGGCTCGCCCGACCCGCGAAAGTCCTTGTCGCACCTCGGTACGCAGGACTCCTCCGGAAAACCCTAGCCCTCTCATGTGGTCAAGGTCTCTGTGGTGGGGTGCTGCGGCCCACTCCGATTCTTTGTCGAGTCCCTACGAATGGCCCAATGATTCTTTGCTGCCGCACGGACCCTTGTCCCGCGGTTTACCCGTTAGTAGCGTTCGCGATGGCTCGAACGTACCTGGGGTAACAGATAGCTGGCTGGAAAGTGGGTGGGGACCGGTGGTGCGCAGACCGGTGGCATGGGTCGTGGCGTTGGTCCTGCTGGCGGAGGGTTTCCTCGTCGCCGCGCTGAACTGGTTCCTCGGGATGGTCGTCGACCGGCAGGACATGTCCCTGGCCGGCCTCGACCCGTCGACGATGGCCACGTCCTCGAAGGTCGGCGGCGTCGTCTTCGGCCTCTACTTCGCCCTGTGCGCCCTGGTGGCCGTACTGGTCGCGATCCGCGACCGCGCCCCGGCCGGACTCGGGCGTGTCCTGCTGATCAGCGCGGCCGTGGTGAACGCCCTGCTGGGCGCGTTCGCCTGGGGCCTGGTGGGCTGGACGGCCTTCCTGACGATGGTCGTGGTGCTCGGACTCATCGTCCTGCTCCTGATGACCTACGACCGCGCCGAGGGCCCGGAACAGGCGGCCCCCGGCGGCGGTGCCGGCGCCGACGGCGACCCGCAGGCCCAGGCCGAGCCGGGACCCCCGGCCGGCGCGCCGCAGCAGGTCCCGGAGCAGCGCGGCGCACCGCGGGACGGGGACGAGGAGCCGCGGGACTCCGTCCCCACCGAGGTCATCCCGCCGGCTCCCACAACTCCGTGATCCCGACACCCAGTTCGGCGAGGAGCTTGCGCACCAGGGGCAGGCTGATGCCGATCACGTTGCCGTGGTCGCCGTCGATGCCCTCGATGAAGGGGGCCGAACGGCCGTCCAGGGTGAACGCGCCGGCGACGTAGAGCGGCTCGCCCGAGGCCACGTACGCGGCGATCTCCGCGTCGGTCGGTTCGCCGAAGTGCACAACGGTGGAGGCGGTCGCGGAGACGTACCGCTTCGCCTCCGTGTCCCACACACAATGACCCGTCTGGAGTACTCCGGTGCGTCCGCGCATCGCCTTCCAGCGGGCGGTGGCCTCCTCGGCGTCGGCGGGCTTGCCGAGCGCCCGCCCGTCCAGCTCCAGCACCGAGTCGCAGCCGATCACCAGGGCGCCCTGCACCTCCGGCTTCGCCGCCACGACGGAGGCCTTCGCCTCGGACAGCGCGAGCGCCAGCTCGGCCGGGGTGGGAGCGGTGACGGCGTCCTCGTCGACCCCGCTCACGATCACCTCGGGCGCGAGGCCGGCCTGCCGGAGCAGGCCGAGCCGGGCGGGGGACTGGGAGGCGAGCACGAGTCGCCTGCGGCGCTTTGCAGTCATGCCGTCAGATTAGTCAGGGTGAGCCGCCCGGCTCACCTCAGACCGATGACGATCATGGCCAGGATCATGGCCAGCGCCATGAAGAGGCCGAGCCGCCGCAGCATCTCCTGCATGTCGCGCAGTTCTTTCGGCGGCTCGTCCTCGGGGTCTGACCACAGCATGCTCCCAGCGTGCGGCCCGGGCGGGCCGCGGCGCCTGAGTACGGCTACTCAGATCGGCCGGGCGGCTCGCCTCGGGCCTGTCGTTTGGATCAGGCCGGCCAGTACGTACGGGTCCAGGACGCCGGGCCCGGGTTCGGCACGCGCCGGACCGCGATCCGCGACGGGTCGGACCACGCGTCCCTCGGGCCCTCCGCGCCGGACGGCTGGACCGCTGCCGCCGCGGCGCGGGCGCGGACCACCGCCAGGGCGGCGGCCAGCTCCTCCGGGGTCGGATTGCCTCGTACGACCTTGATCGTCATGACGGCTTCCTCTCGGTCGGGCCGGGCTACAGCGGGATGTTGCCGTGCTTCTTCGGAGGCAGGGATTCCCGCTTCGTCCGCAGCTGACGCAGACCGCGGACGATGTGGGCCCGCGTGTCGGACGGCATGATCACCGCGTCGATGTAGCCGCGCTCGGCCGCGATGTACGGGTTGAGCAGGTGGTCCTCGTACTCCTGGATCAGCCGGGCCCGCACCGCCTCGACGTCCTCACCGTTCGCCTCCGCCTCGGCGATGGTGCGGCGGTGCAGGATGTTGACCGCGCCCTGGGCGCCCATGACCGCGATCTGCGCGGTGGGCCAGGCCAGGTTGATGTCGGCACCCAGGTGCTTGGAGCCCATGACGTCGTAGGCGCCGCCGAAGGCCTTGCGGGTGATGACGGTGATCAGCGGGACGGTGGCCTCGGCGTAGGCGTAGATCAGCTTGGCGCCGCGCCGGATGATGCCGTCGTGCTCCTGGTCGACACCCGGGAGGAAGCCGGGGACGTCCACGAAGGTCAGCACCGGCACGTTGAAGGCGTCGCAGGTGCGCACGAAGCGGGCCGCCTTCTCGGACGCCTCGATGTCGAGACAGCCGGCGAACTGCATCGGCTGGTTGGCGACCACGCCGACCGGGTGGCCCTCGACCCGTCCGAAGCCGGTGACGATGTTCGGCGCGAACAGGGCCTGCGTCTCGAAGAACTCGGCGTCGTCCAGGACGTGTTCGACCACCGTGCGGATGTCGTACGGCTGGTTCGCGCTGTCCGGGACGAGGGTGTCCAGCTCGCGGTCCTCGTCGGTGACGCCGAGGTCGGCCTCCTCCGGGAAGACCGGGGCCTCGGAGAGGTTGTTGGACGGCAGGTACGACAGCAGCTGCTTGACGTACTCGATGGCGTCCTTCTCGTCGCCCGCCATGTGGTGGGCCACGCCGGAGGTGGCGTTGTGGGTGCGGGCGCCGCCCAGCTCCTCGAAGCCGACGTCCTCACCGGTGACGGTCTTGATGACGTCCGGGCCGGTGATGAACATGTGCGAGGTCTGGTCGACCATGACCGTGAAGTCGGTGATGGCCGGGGAGTAGACCGCGCCGCCGGCGCACGGGCCCACGACCAGGCTGATCTGCGGGATCACGCCGGAGGCGTGGGTGTTGCGGCGGAAGATCTCGCCGTAGGCCCCGAGGGAGGCGACGCCTTCCTGGATGCGGGCGCCACCGGAGTCGTTGATCCCGATGACCGGGCAGCCGGTCTTCAGCGCGAAGTCCATCACCTTGACGATCTTCTGGCCGTAGACCTCGCCGAGCGCGCCGCCGAAGACCGTGAAGTCCTGGGAGAACACGGCGACGGGCCGGCCGTCGACGGTGCCGTACCCGGTGACGACACCGTCACCGTAGGGACGGTTCTTCTCCAGCCCGAAGTTGCTGGAGCGGTGCCGGGCGAACTCGTCCAGCTCGACGAAGGACCCCTCGTCCAGGAGGAGTTCGATCCGCTCACGGGCCGTCAGCTTGCCCTTCGCGTGCTGCTTCTCGACGGCACGTTCCGAGCCGGCGTGCGTCGCTTCGTGGATGCGGCGCTGGAGATCCGCGAGCTTCCCCGCGGTCGTGTGGATGTCGATCCCTTGGATCTCTTGACGCTCTTCCGGCTCGGACATCGGGATACGGCTCCCTGCCTGCTCAAAAGGGGGGACGGTTACTCATTCGTAGAGTAGTGGCGGCGCTACCGATCAGCAGTGCGTCGTTTGCCACACCTAGGGTGGCTTGCATGACGCCGCACAATGCATCAGACGACAGCCGCTGGTCCGACCTGGACCGCCCGCCCCTGAACGCCACGGCACTGCGGCGCGGGCTGATCAGGGAGGGCGGCCTGTACCGCGACATCGAGGTGGTGCAGCGGACCGGTTCCACCAACTCCGACCTCGCCGGACGGGCCGCCGGGGGCGGCGCCGACGAGGGCGCGGTGCTGGTGGCGGAGGAGCAGACGGCCGGCCGGGGCCGGCTGGACCGCCGCTGGACAGCGCCGCCGCGCTCCGGCCTCTTCTTCTCCGTGCTGCTGAAGCCCACCGAGGTGCCGGTGGCCCGCTGGGGCTGGCTGCCGCTGCTGACCGGGGTGGCGGTGGCCACCGGGCTGTCCCGGGCCGCGGGCGTGGACACGGCACTCAAATGGCCGAACGACCTGCTGGTGACGGTGGGCGAGGAGGAGCGCAAGGCGGGCGGCATCCTCGCGGAGCGGGCCGGCGCGGACGGCATCGTCGTGGGGGTCGGCATCAACGTCTCCCTGCGGGCGGACGAGCTGCCGGTCCCGCAGGCGGGGTCGCTGGCGCTGGCCGGGGCGCAGGGCACGGACCGGGACCCGCTGCTGCGGGCGGTGCTGCGGTCCCTGGAGGACTGGTACGGGCGCTGGCGGCGGGCCGGCGGCGATCCGTCGGCCAGCGGGCTGCAGGACACCTACGCGGCGGGCTGCGCGACGCTCGGCCGGGCGGTGCGGGCGGAGCTGCCGGGGGACCGGTCGATCGTCGGCGAGGCGGTCGCGGTGGACGGCGACGGGCGCCTGGTCATCGCCACGGAGGCCGGCGTCCAGGAACCGGTCGGCGCGGGCGACATCGTGCACCTGCGCCCGGCGTAGCCGCCGCGCCGCGCCTCGGCGGACCGCCCGCGGCGGCGGCCGGCTCCAGCTGTTGAGCGAGCGGTGGTGCGACTCCCCAGGGGCGCGGGGAACCGCGCGAGCGGCCACGATGGAGCTGCAGGTGCGCACGGTGCCCGGCCACGGCCGGCCTCCACCCCCGCCGAACCCGACGGAGTGAGCTGGCGCACACCTGCCGTAGAGTTGAGGCCGGTCGAAACCTGACCGCGGCAGATCGGAAGGGCAGCAGGCGTGACCGTCGACGACACGGGCTCCGGCGCGGGCGCGGACGGCCGGGTGGACCCTCCCCTCGATCGGGGGGACGACGCCCACGCCGCCGACACCGGCGAAGACCCGCTGGCCCTGCGTCTGGAACAGCTCATCCTGGGCGCCGAGCGCCGCTACACCCCCTTCCAGGCCGCCCGCAGCGCCGGCGTCTCCATGGAGCTGGCCTCGCGCTTCTGGCGGGCCATGGGCTTCGCCGACATAGGCCAGGCCAAGGCCCTCACCGAGGCCGACGTACTAGCCCTGCGCCGCCTCGCCGGCCTCGTCGAGGCGGGGCTGCTCAGCGAGGCCATGGCGGTGCAGGTGGCCCGGTCCACGGGACAGACCACCGCCCGGTTGGCGGAGTGGCAGATGGATTCCTTCCTGGAGGGCCTGACCGAGCCGCCCGAGCCGGGCATGACCCGCACCGAGGTGACGTACCCGATCGTCGAGCTGCTCCTGCCCGAGCTGGAGGAGTTCCTCGTCTACGTCTGGCGCCGCCAGCTCGCCGCCTCGGCCGGCCGGGTCGTGCAGTCGGCCGACGACGAGGAGATGGTCGACCGGCGGCTCGCCGTCGGCTTCGCCGACCTCGTCGGGTTCACCCGGCTGACCCGCCGCATGGAGGAGGAGGAACTCGGCGAACTCGTCGAGGCCTTCGAGACGACCGCCGCCGACCTGGTGGCCGCGCGCGGCGGCCGCCTCATCAAGACCCTCGGCGACGAGGTGCTGTACGCGGCGGACGACGCCGGTGTCGCCGCGGACATCGCGCTGCGCCTGGTCGAGACGCTGTCGAACGACGAGACGATGCCGGAGCTCCGGGTCGGCATGGCGTTCGGCACGGTGACCACGCGCATGGGCGACGTGTTCGGTACGACCGTGAACCTGGCCTCCCGGCTCACCTCGATAGCTCCGCGTGACGCCGTGCTGGTGGACAGCGCCTTCGCGGAGGAGCTGATCCGTACCGGCGAGGCGCCCGCCTCGGAGGCGGAGGCGGCCGAGGCGGCTGCCTCCGCCGAGAAGGAGGGCGAGGAGCCGCCGGTGTACCGCTACGCGCTCCAGCCGATGTGGCAGCGCCCGGTGCGTGGCCTCGGCGTGGTCGAGCCGTGGCTGCTCACCCGCCGCGACGAGCGGCCGTAGCCGCTCCGCCCGTCTCCGCCGGCCCCTTCCCGCCGGACGCGCTCGTCCGCGACGCCCCTCCCGGCTCGTCCCCCGGGCCCTAGTTGTTCGCCCGGCCCCGGTCGCCGAGGACGTCCACGCACAGGCTGATCACCGGCAGGCACAGCCCGCCCGGATCGGGGTCTTCCGTACCGCGGCTCGGTGTCGGGGTGGGGGCCGGCGTGGACGCCGTCGGGGCCGGGCGCGGGGCGGACGTCGTCGCCGAGGGCCGCGGAGTGCCGCCCGGGGGGACCGGCGCCCCGGTCGGGACGGTGGTCGGCACGGCGGTCTCGCCGGGCGGTGCCGCGTCGGTGGCGGTGGCGGTGGCGGCGACGGCGGTGGGAGTCCCGGAATCCGCGGGGGCGAGGCTCCTGCCGCCCATGGCGGAGGTCGCCGAGGGCAGCGCGGTGGGGCCGGCGGCGACGGTGGCGGCGGTCCGCGCCGCACCCTCCGTCGCGCCGCCACCGTGGTCGGGCCGGGGCTCGGCCTCCGCCGTGCCCGGGACGCCGACTCCCGACTCCGGGGCGACCCGCACCAGGCTCAGCACCCCCGCGGCCAGGGCCAGGCCGCCCGCGGCGAGGAGGACCTTCCGGGGGCGGGGCTTGCGATGACGGCCGCGTCGCGCGCCGTCATCGGCGTCGGTGCCGGGCGCGCCCGGCGCGCTCTCCTGTGCTGCACGGGACAGTGCACGTATCGGTGTCATGGGTTCCCTCCCGGCCGCGCGCCCCGGGGCGCGCCGTGGCGGACGCACGCTATGCGTTGCTGTGGGCGGTGTGGGGTGGGAAAGCACGCATGTCACTCGAACGGGCGTAGCCCCCTGGACTTCACGGGAGGGGGCGGGGCTGCGATGATCGGGCAGGCAGTGAGTTAACCCGCGTTAACTGGAGGGCGTCATGAGCGAGGAGCGGTTCGGGGAGTTCGTGCTGGTGCGGCGGCACGGGCACGTCGCTGAGCTGGTGCTGGACCGGCCCAAGGCGATGAACGCCGTCTCGACGGAGATGGCCCGCTCGATCGCGGCCGCGTGCACCGCGCTGGCGGCCGACCGGGAGGCCCGCGTGGTCGTCCTGACCTCCTCCCACGAGCGGGCGTTCTGCGTCGGCGCCGACCTGAAGGAGCGGAACTCCTTCACCGACGCCGACCTCGTCCGGCAGCGGCCAGTCGCGCGCGGCGCGTACACCGGGGTGCTGGAGCTGCCGATGCCGACGATCGCGGCGGTGCACGGCTTCGCGCTGGGCGGCGGTTTCGAACTCGCGCTGTCCTGCGATCTGATCGTGGCCGACCGTACGGCCGTCGTGGGGCTGCCGGAGGTGTCGGTGGGCGTGATCCCCGGCGGTGGCGGTACGCAGCTGCTGCCGCGCCGGGTGGGTGCGGCGCGGGCGGCCGAGCTGATCTTCTCGGCGCGGCGGCTGGAGGCGGCGGAGGCGGCCGGGCTGGGTCTGGTCGACCAGCTGGTGGACGAGGGCCAAGACCGGGAGGAGGCGCTGGCGCTGGGTGCCCGGATCGCCGCGAACTCGCCGGTGGGCCTGCGGGCCGCCAAGCGGGCGCTGCGGCTGGGCCACGGGCTGGACCTGCGGGCCGGGCTGGAGGTGGAGGACGCGGCGTGGCGCTCGGTGGCCTTCTCGGGCGACCGGGCGGAGGGCGTGGCGGCCTTCAACGAGAAGCGCACACCCCAGTGGCCCGGCGAGTGAGGAACGTGGTCGCGGTCGGCCCGTGCGGATACCCCCGCAGGGCCGTCCTCATGCGGCTGGGCGGGGAAAACGGCCGTCGGTCCACCTGATCGCCGCACCAGCATCCCGAATCGGCCCATTCCTCCCTAACCTGGAGTAATGGGTGAGGACAAGCGGCTCGTCGCCGTCGTGGCGCTGGCCCAGGGGATGGCGGCGGCGCACACCCCGAGGGAGTCGTGGCAGGCGGCCGCTCTCGGTGCCTGCCGGGCGCTGGACGGCAGCTTCGCCGCACTGTCGGTGTGGGAGCGGCAGCTCGGACGGCTGCGGGTCCTCGTGAACGTGGGGGTGCGCCGCCCGGACGAGGAGGAGTTCCCGGAGGCCGAGGCCTACCCGGTGCACCAGTTCCCGGAGATCACCGAGTTCCTGCACGAGCGGTGGGCTGGCGGCCGGGGCCCCAACGCCTGGGTGGAGACCGCCGAGGGGACGGCCGCCGGCACCCCCGGCTACTTCCACCAGCGGGTCGCCGCCCTGCGCCGCAGGGGCCGCGGCTGCTGCGTGGTCGCCCCCGTCGTGCTGCACGGCAGGGCCTGGGGCGAGCTGTACGTGGCCCGCCCGGTCGGCGCGCCCGTGTTCGCGCCCGCCGACGCCGAGTTCGCGACCGTACTGGCCGCGGTCGTCGCCGCCGGGCTCGCGCAGACCGAGCGGCTGGAGGAGGCCCGCCGGCTCGCGTTCACCGACTCCCTCACCGGGCTCGCCAACCGCCGTGCGGTGGACGTGCACCTGGAGGAGGCCGTGGAGCGGCACCGGACAGAGGGCGTGACCGTGAGCCTCGTCGTCTGCGACCTCAACGGGCTGAAGCGGGTCAACGACACCCTCGGGCACGCCGTCGGCGACCGTCTGCTGGAGCGCTTCGGCTCGATCCTCTCGCTGTGCGGGGCGATGGTGCCGGGGGCGCTGGCCGCGCGGCTCGGCGGGGACGAGTTCTGCCTGCTCGCGGTCGGCCCGCCCGCCGACGACATGGTGAAGGCGGCGGACGAGCTGTGCCGCCGGGCCGGGGACCTGGAGCCGGGCGAGGGGGTCGCGTGCGGTGTCGCCTCGACCGAGGACCCGATCGGGCCGGTGCACGACGCCCGGCGGCTGTTCCGGCTCGCGGACGCGGCGCAGTACCGGGCGAAGGCCCTGCGCGCGGACCGGCCGGTGGTGGCCGGCCGCGAGGGCCCGGACGATCCCGTGGTACGACTGGCCGACGAACCCCCGCCCTCGCACGCCGAGCGGCGCCGGTTCCGCGGGCGCCGGCCGTGAGGCGAAGCCCACACCGAACGGTAAGGGTCACCCCCGTACTCCACTAGTGACATCGTCGCATTCAATGCGTACGCTCCTGAATATGGATATGCACACTGTGGTGGTGGGGACGTCCGGTGTCACGGCGTCCGACGTTCTCGCCGTGGCGCGCGGCGGTGCCCGCATCGAGCTGTCGGCGGAGGCGGTGGCGGCCCTCGCGGCGGCCCGGGAGATCGTGGACGCCCTGGCGGCCAAGCCGGAGCCGGTCTACGGCGTCTCCACCGGCTTCGGAGCCCTGGCGACCCGGCACATCAGCCAGGAACTGCGCGCCCAGCTGCAGCGCAACATCGTCCGCTCGCACGCCGCCGGCATGGGGCCGCGGGTGGAGCGCGAGGTCGTACGCGCCCTGATGTTCCTCCGCCTCAAGACCGTCTGCTCCGGGCACACCGGCGTCCGGCCCGAGGTCGCGCAGACCATGGCCGACGTGCTGAACGCCGGCATCACCCCGGTCGTCCACGAGTACGGCTCCCTCGGCTGCTCCGGCGACCTTGCCCCGCTGTCCCACTGCGCCCTCACGCTCATGGGCGAGGGTGACGCCGAGGGCCCCGACGGCGTCGTACGGCCCGCCGGCGAGCTGCTCGCCGAGCACGGCATCCAGCCCGTCGAGCTGCGCGAGAAGGAGGGCCTGGCCCTCCTCAACGGCACCGACGGCATGCTCGGCATGCTGATCATGGCCCTCGCCGACCTGGACATGCTGTACAAGTCCGCCGACGTCACCGCCGCCCTCAGCATGGAGGCGCTGCTCGGCACCGACAAGGTGCTCGCCCCCGAGCTGCACGCCATCCGCCCGCACCCCGGCCAGGGCGCCTCCGCCGCCAACATGCTGGCCGTGCTCAAGGGCTCCGGCCTCACCGGGCACCACCAGGACGACGCGCCGCGCGTCCAGGACGCCTACTCGGTGCGCTGCGCCCCGCAGGTCGCCGGCGCCGGACGGGACACCCTGGCGTACGCCCGGCTGGTCGCCGAGCGCGAACTCGCCTCCGCCGTCGACAACCCCGTCGTGCTGCCCGACGGACGGGTGGAGTCCAACGGCAACTTCCACGGCGCCCCCGTGGCCTACGTCCTGGACTTCGTCGCCATCGCCGCCGCCGACCTCGGCTCCATCGCCGAGCGCCGCACCGACCGGCTGCTCGACAAGAACCGCAGCCACGGCCTGCCGCCGTTCCTCGCGGACGACGCCGGCGTCGACTCCGGCCTGATGATCGCCCAGTACACGCAGGCCGCGCTGGTCAGCGAGATGAAGCGGCTCGCCGTACCGGCCTCCGCCGACTCCATCCCGTCCTCCGCCATGCAGGAGGACCACGTGTCCATGGGCTGGTCGGCCGCGCGCAAGCTGCGCACCGCCGTCGGCAACCTGGCCCGGATCATCGCCGTCGAGCTGTACGCGGCCACCCGCGCCATCGAGCTGCGCGAGGGCCTCACCCCGGCGCCCGCCTCGCAGGCCGCCATCGCGGCCGTACGGGCCGCCGGTGTCGAGGGCCCCGGCCCCGACCGCTTCCTGGCGCCCGACCTGGCCGCGGCCGACGCGTTCGTGCGCGGCGGCGGACTCGTGGCGGCCGTGGAGACGGTCACCGGACCGCTCCGGTAGGACCGCGGAACGCGTGAGGGGCCCCGCCGTCCGGCGGGGCCCCTCTACTGTCGGAGCGTCACTTCCGTGTCAGGGCGTCACTTCAGCTTGGCCGACTGCGCCTTGACGACCTCGGGCGACACCGAGTACGCCTTCTTGGCCATCATCGCGCCGATGTTCACCGTGTAGTACGACGCCAGGGTGTTCCCGTGCCGGACGACCTCGCCGTAGACCGGCGCCGAGTCCCCGTCCATCTTGCTGATCGCCTCGAACGCCACCGACTCGTCGCCCGCGGCGGCGGCCTTGGACTCCGCGACCTTGGTGAACTTCATCCCGGTGCCCGACTGCTTGCCGTCGAAGCCGCCCGCGCAGGCCCGCACCGCGGCGGAGACCGACGCGAGGGCCTTCGCGGCGCCGTCCCCGTCGTACGAGGACAGGTTCACCGTGGTGACGTCTAGGTCCATGGACTTCTTGATGGCGTCCTCGAACTTGCCGTCGGCCATGTCGTCCAGGGACGTCGCGTCGTCCGTGGGGTCCTTCTTCAGGTCCTGCGTGGCGAGACGGTCCGTCTGCGCCGCCGCCTCGGCCGGCGGGAGCCCGGACAGCACGCGTGCCAGCGGACGGCACTCGGCGCTGTCCGTGGTGATCGGCTTCGCGCGGGTGGCCGGAACGGCCCCGACCTTGTAGCCGGGAACCTCGCCCCCGGCGACGATCAGCTTCTTCAACTCCGCGGTGCCCAGGGCCCGCGCGGCCGGCTTGCCGTCCGTACCGCCGGCACCCTTCGACCCCTCGTCGGAACAACCCGTGACAAGGGCGAGCGACAGTGCACCCACAGCCGCCGTGGCGCACAGTCGCACGCCCGATGATCTCTTCATGCGCGCACTATGTGTGCACTGTCAAAGGTTCGTCAAGGGAGATTAAAAGCCCAGGCGTTCGCGGCGCACCGAATAGACGACGAACCCGGCGCCCACGGAGAGGAAGAGGGTCCCGCCGACGACGTACGGCGTGGTGTCCGGGCTTCCCGTGTCGGCGAGTTCGGTGCCGTCCGCCGACTCCTGGGTCTCCTGCCCGCTGTCGGTACTCGCGGCGGAGACCGCCCTGGCCTGCTGGGTGACCGGGATCGCGGCATAGTCCGTGACGGACTGCGTCGTCGCCCCTCTCGCCGAGGAGTCCTGCGACGCGTTCGCGGACGGGACGAACCACAGCGCGCAGAGCAGGGTGCCCGCGGCGGTGGCGGTCAGCAGCGGACGGCGAGCGGATGACACGGAATATCGATCCCCTTGTGACGCTGGTGAATTGGCCGGGTGGGGCGATGTTAGTGAAAGTCGCGGGTCACAGGAAAGTCACGGGAGGTTTCGGTCGTACGCTCGCGGCATGAGCGCTGAAGACACATCACGTTTCGTACGGCTTCGTGTCGATCTGGTCCTCGAGGTGCAGGACGAGGACGAGATCTCCAAGGCCGCACTGCGCAGGCTGGCCGCCGACGCGGAACTGCCGCCCGGGGAACGGACCCAGGCCGAGAGCGCTGTGACGGAAGACACCGCGGAGGCCCTCGCCTATCTCGTGGACCCGTTCGACCTGGTCAGCGACGTGCCCGGAGTGGAGCTCCAGCAGGCCTCGTGGTCCAGCGAGCGGATCGAGTTCGACCCTGACTCGTCGGACTGGGACCTGGACGAGGATGATGGGGAGGACGACGAGGACGGCATCGGCTGAACGTCCCGGGGCACCCGTGACCCCGGACGGCAACCGCCGTCCGGGGTTCTGTCGTCTCAGGGGGCGCACGGACGACTTCCGCACCACCCCGCCGCGGCGGACGTGGTACGTCACACACGCGCGATCTGTGGGGAACGGGGCGGAGCGTCCGTACGCTTGAGGGTTCTCACGGGGGCTCGGGGTTTTTGCGGTTTCGGCAACGATGGAGAAGCGTGTGATGACGGACAGTAAGCGGCGCAAGGGCCTGACGGTCGCGTCCGCACTGCTCGGTGGTGTGCTCGTGCTCACGGGCTGTTCCGGCGGCGGTGACGCCAAGGCGACCGACGGCGGTGACACCTCGCAGGCGAAGGCCGACGAGGCGGCGGCCAAGAAGTCGTCCGAGGCCCAGATCACGATCACGCCCAAGGACGGCTCGAACAACGCCTCCATCAACAACTCGGCCGGCGTCAAGGTCGCCAAGGGCACCCTCACCGATGTGTCCATGACCACGGAGGACGGCAAGCCGGTCTCCGGCGCGCTGTCCGCCGACAAGAAGAGCTGGAAGCCGAGCGTCCAGCTGCAGCGCTCGACCACCTACAAGCTGGCCGCCGAGGCCAAGGACTCCGAGGGCCGGGTCGCGCACGAGAACGCGTCCTTCACCACGGTCTCGCCCGCCAACAGCTTCATAGGCAACTTCACGCCGGACAACGGGACCACCGTCGGCGTGGGCATGCCGGTGTCGATCAACTTCGACAAGGCCATCACCAACAAGGCCGCGGTCCAGAAGGGCATCACGGTCTCCTCCAGCAGCGGTCAGGAGGTCGTGGGGCACTGGTTCAACGCCAACCGCCTCGACTTCCGTCCGCAGGCGTACTGGAAGGAGAACTCCACCGTCACGCTGAAGCTCGACCTCGACGGCGTCCAGGGCGCGAACGGCGTCTACGGCGTGCAGCAGAAGACGGTCACCTTCCACATCGGCCGCAACCAGGTCTCCTACGTCGACGCGCAGACCAAGAAGATGAAGATCACGCAGGACGGCAAGGTCGTCAAGACCATCCCGATCTCCGCCGGTTCGCCGGAGAACAAGACGTACGCGGGCATCATGGTGATGTCCGAGAAGTTCAAGCAGACGCGCATGAACGGCGCGACCGTGGGCTTCACCGACGACGACGGCAAGGGCGAGTACGACATCAAGGACGTGCCGCACGCCATCCGTCTCACCAACTCCGGCACCTTCCTGCACGGCAACTACTGGGGCGCGAAGTCCATCTTCGGCAGCGTCAACACCAGCCACGGCTGCGTGGGCCTGTCCGACACCAAGGGCGCGAAGGACCCCGGCACGCCCGCCGCGTGGGTGTACGACCACTCCCTGATCGGTGACGTGGTGGTCATCCAGCACACCGGCGACAAGACCGTCTCCCCGGACAACGGCCTCAACGGCTGGAACATGGACTGGGCGCAGTGGAAGGCCGGTTCGGCGGTCTGACCCCGCCCCCTCCACCTCCGCCGATGCCGCCCCCCGGGGCGGCATCGGTGTTTTTGGGCCCGGGCGCAGCCTTCTCATGCTTCTTTTATGCGGGCCTTATGTTGTCATCACGGGCCGTCCCTAGCTTGCGGCCATGTTCTTCACCTACCTGAGGCGCGAACTGCGCCGCCGCAGAAAGGCGGCCCTCGTCGTCGCCTCCGGGCTCGCGCTGGGCATCGCCCTGGTCATCGTGGTCAACTCCGTGTCCAACGGCATGGGCAAGGCCCAGGACGAGGTCCTCCAGTCGCTGTACGGCCTGGGCACGGACATGACGGTCACCAAGGCGGCGACGCCGACGGCCGGCAGCTCGCAGCGCCCGCGCTTCCGATTCGACGCGCGGAACGACGGCGACGACGACGCGAAGCAGAGCAGCGACCGGGTCGTGGTCCAGGGCTTCACCACGCTGGCCTCCTCGACGGTCACCGAGGTGGCCGGGCAGAAGGGCGTGTCGAGCGCGGCGGGCGGGCTGAGCCTCAACGTCGTGAAGGTCGACGGCCAGTTCACCCGCGGCCAGTTCCAGCAGAACGGTGACGGCGGCAGCCGGCAGGGCGGTCCCGGGGGCACCGGCGGCGGCCCGCCGCAGGGTGAAGTGCGCGGCGGCGGGGCCGACTTCGACATCAACCAGTACACGGTCTTCGGCACGGACGTCACCAGGACCGCCCTCGGCCCGCTGACCTCCTCGAAGATCAGCAGCGGCCGTACCTTCACGTCCGGCGAGACGAACGCCAAGGTGGCCGTGGCCGACTCGGCGTACGCCAAGGAGAAGAAGTACAGGGTCGGTTCCACCGTCACGGTCAAGGGCACCGGCTTCAAGGTGATCGGCATCGCCACCGCGACGAGCGGCGACCCGGCGGCCAACCTCTACATACCGCTCCAGCGGGCGCAGACCCTCGCGGGCCAGAAGAACAAGGTCACCACGATCTACGTCAAGGCGGCCGACTCGCAGCAGATCGACACGGTCAAGGGCGCCATCCAGAAGAACGTCCCGGGCACGACGGTCACCACCTCCTCCGACCTCGCCAAGACCGTCTCCGGCTCCCTCTCCACCGCCTCGTCCCTCGCCACCAAGGTCGGCAGGTGGCTGTCCCTCGCGGTGCTCGTGGCCGCGTTCCTGGTCGCGGGCCTGCTCACTTCCTCGGCGGTCTCCCGCCGGGTGCGCGAGTTCGGCACCCTCAAGGCCCTCGGCTGGAAGTCGGGCCGGGTGACCCGGCAGGTGGTCGGCGAGGCCGTCGTCAACGGCCTGGTCGGCGGCGCCCTCGGCATCGCGCTCGGCCTCGCGGGCGCCTACGCCGTCACGGCCGTCAGCCCCACGCTCCAGGCCCAGTTGGGCGGCGGGACCGGCGGGGAGGCGGCTTCGGCGGCGCCGGCGCCGGCGGCGGTGGCTTCGGCGGGCCGGGCCGTCAGGCGGCGAAGACCCTGGAGGTGGCTCTCACCGCACCGGTGAGCCCGACGACGATCGTCCTCGCGGTGGCCCTCGCGGTGGCGGGCGGACTCGTCGCCGGCGCGTTCGGCGGGTGGCGGGCCTCCCGGCTCCGTCCGGCGGACGCGCTGCGGCGGGTCGAGTAGCCGGCCGGACGCCCCACCCCCGAACCCTCACCAGGAGCCACCATGTACGAACTCAGGAACGTGACCAAGCGCTACACGCGCGGCAAGGACACCGTCGACGCCCTCGACGGCATCGACCTCACCATCGGCGACGGCGACCGGCTCGTCATCCAGGGCCCCACCGGCGGCGGCAAGTCCACCCTGCTGCAGATGCTCGGCGGCCTGGACCGCCCCACCTCCGGCGACGTCGTGCTGGACGGGACGGACCTGTCCAAGCTCTCCGAGGCCCGCCTGACACGGGTCCGCAGCGAGAACATCGGTTTCGTCTTCCAGTCCTTCAACCTCATCCCGACGCTGACCGCCCAGGAGAACGTGGAGACGGCCCTCGTGCCCCTCGGCATCAAGGCCAGGGAGCGCCGTGAACTCGCCGCCGACGCACTCCGGTCCGTAGGGCTCGGCGAACGCCTCACCCACCTCCCCGGCGAGATGTCCGGCGGCCAGCAGCAGCGGGTCGCCATCGCCCGGGCCGTCGTCAAGAAGCCCAAGGTGCTGCTCGCCGACGAACCGACCGGCAACCTCGACGAGGGCATGCGGGACGAGATCATGGACGTCCTCGAACGCCTCTGGAAGGAGCACGGGCTGACCTTCGTCATGGTCACCCACGACTCCGCGATCGCGCGGAAGGCCCCGCGCCTGGCCACCCTGCGCAAGGGCAGGATCACGGTGAAGGAGAACGCCGGCGCGTGACGCCGCGGGACAGGTTGCCCTATAACACCGCGCACCCTTCCGGGACTTCGCGGTTGTGTAACGGAGTCCTGGCCGCCACGTAACAGTTTCCGGTCGCACTTTCTCACCGTCCTCTCATCTCTTGAGCGGCGTGATCACCCCCCGGCATACTGCGGTCACCGGGGGGTGACGTGCATACGTACGAATCTCCACCCGGCCGGGTGAACGGGGAATTCGCCCGGAACCACCTCTCCAGGGGGAGAACTTGCGCAGACAAGTGAAAAGAGCTGCTGCTGCCACCGTGGCCACGGCCGCAGCCGTCGCCCTCGCAGCGGGAATGACCAGCCCGGCGTCGGCGAAGCCCGCACACGTCCCGGCCGCTGCGTCCGCACTCACCGCCAAGCACCACGTCACCCTCATCACCGGTGACCGCATCGCCCTCGACGCCAAGGGCCGTGTCGTCGGCCTGGAGCGGGCCGAGGGACGCGAGCACATACCCTTCCAGGTCCGCAGGGCCGACGGACACACCCTCGTCATCCCCGCCGACGCGGCCCGTCTGGTCGCCTCCGGCAAGCTGGACCAGCGCCTGTTCGACGTCACCGAGCTGAACAAGGCCGCCACCCGCAAGGCCCAGAAGAACGGCCTGAAGGTCATCGTCGGCTACAGCGGCGCCGCCGCGGCCGCCAAGACCGACGTCCGCGACGCCGGCCACCTGCGCCGCAGCCTGAAGGCGCTCAACGCGGACGCCGTGCAGGCCCCGGCCAAGGACACCGCCGACCTCTGGGACGCGGTGACCAACGGCGACAGGACCGCCTCCGGCATCGCGCACGTGTGGCTCGACGGCGTCCGCAAGGCGTCCCTCGACAAGTCCGTGCCGCAGATCGGCGCCCCGACCGCCTGGAAGGCCGGCTGGACCGGCAAGGGCGTGAAGGTCGCCGTCCTCGACACGGGCGTGGACACCCGGCACCCGGACCTCAAGGACCAGGTGATCGGGTCCAAGAACTTCACCCCGGCCGCCGACGCCACCGACCACTTCGGACACGGCACGCACGTCGCCTCCATCGTGGCGGGCACCGGCGCCAAGTCGGGCGGCAAGTACAAGGGTGTCGCGCCCGACGCCAAGATCCTCAACGGCAAGGTCCTGGACGACACCGGCTCCGGTGACGACTCCGGCATCCTCGCCGGCATGGAGTGGGCGGTCTCGCAGGGCGCCTCCGTCATCAACCTGAGCCTCGGCGGCTACGACACCCCCGAGATCGACCCGCTCGAGGCCGAGGTCAACAAGCTCTCCGCCGAGAAGGGCGTCCTGTTCGCGATCGCCGCGGGCAACGACGGCCCCCAGTCGATCGGTTCGCCGGGCAGCGCGGACGCCGCGCTCACCGTCGGCGCCGTCGACAAGAAGGACAAGCTGGCGGACTTCTCCTCCACCGGCCCGCGCACCGGCGACGGCGCCATCAAGCCGGACGTCACCGCGCCCGGCGTGGACATCACCGCCGCCGCGGCCAAGGGCAGCGTCATCGACGAGGAGGTCGGTGAGAAGCCCGAGGGCTACCTGACCATCTCCGGCACGTCGATGGCCACCCCGCACGTCGCGGGCGCCGCCGCGATCCTGAAGCAGCAGCACCCCGACTGGAGCTACGCCGAGCTGAAGGGCGCCCTGACCGGCTCCGCGAAGGGCGGCAAGTACACGCCGTTCCAGCAGGGTTCGGGCCGTATCGCCGTCGACAAGGCCATCAAGCAGTCGGTCGTCGCCGAACCGGTCTCGGTCGGCTTCGGTGTGCAGCAGTGGCCGCACACCGACGACAAGCCGGTCACCAGGAAGCTCACCTACCGCAACCTCGGTGACAAGGACGTCACGCTCAAGCTGACCTCCACCGCCACCAACCCCAAGGGCGCCGCCGCCCCGTCGGGCTTCTTCAAGCTGGCCGCCACCAGTGTGACCGTCCCGGCGCACGGCAAGGCCTCGGTCGGCTTCACGGCCGACACCAAGCTCGGCGGCACCGTCGACGGCGCCTACTCCGCGTACGTCACGGCGACCGGCGGCGGCCAGACCGTCCGCACCGCCGCCGCGGTCCAGCGCGAGGTGGAGTCCTACGACGTCACGCTGAAGTTCATCGGCCGTGACGGCAAGCCCAGCCCGTACTACGACGCCGACCTCAGCGGCGTGGCGGGCCTGGCGAACGGCCAGTGGCTGAACCCGTACGACCCGTCCGGCACGGTGAAGGTGCGCGCGCCGAAGGGCACGTACATCCTCAACACCGCCGTCTACGTGAACCCGCAGGACGGCACCAAGGGCATCGACTGGATCGCCCAGCCCAAGCTGACCGTCTCCAAGAAGCAGACGATCACGATCGACGCGCGCAAGGCCAAGCCGGTGGACATCACCGTCCCCGCCTCGGGCGCCAAGTCAGTGTTCGCCTCGCCCGCCTACGACGTCACCATCGGCAACGGCTCGTACGGCTACGGCTGGTTCCTCGACACGTACAAGAACTTCCGCACCGCCCACCTCGGCGGCTCGCTGCCCGCCGGTTCGCTCTCCCAGCAGTGGGACGGCCACTGGACGAAGGGCGCGGGCGAGGAGTACGACGTCACCTCCGGCGGCCAGGTCAAGCAGCTCGCCACCGGCTACACCAAGCACTACAAGGCGAGCGAGCTCGCCACGGTCAAGGCCCGGCTCGGTGCCGCCGCGAGCGGCAAGACCGGCTCGATCAGCGCCGTCGGCTGGCTGCCCGACAGCTCCGGTGCGTCCTCCGTCGGCATCGCCCAGAAGCTGCCCGGCACCCGCACCCTGCACCTGTCCGCCAAGGGCGGCGTGACCTGGCAGCTGGAGTTCGAGCAGAACGGCGGCGTCGACGCGGACGGCTTCCCGCTCACCGAAGCCTCCTACAGCCTCGGCCAGTTCACCTTCAAGGCCGGCCAGACCTACACGAAGACGGTCAACACCGCCGTCTTCGGCCCGCACGTCTCCAAGGACTTCGGTCTGTACCGGGACGGCAACGACATCTTCGGCTCGCTGCCGCTGTTCGCCGACTCCGGCAAGCACGCCGGCGCCTCGGTGTTCACCTCGGTGAACACCACCCTGTACCGCAACGGCACCAAGGTCGGCTCCAACGACGACCCGCTGTTCGGCGGCAAGACCTTCAAGGTCCCCGCCGGGGACGCGGCCTACAAGCTGACCACCACGGTCAAGCGCTCGGCCAAGGTCTCGGAGGCCTCCTCCCGGATCGACGCGGCCTGGACCTTCCGCTCCAAGAAGCCGTCGTCCGACTTCGCCCAGCTCCCCGCCTCCGCACTGCACTTCGGCGCGAGCACCGGACTGGACAGCCGGGTCGCCGCGGGCAAGAAGGTCACCTTCCCGGTCACCGTCGAGGGTTCGGCCGCGGGCGGCAACCTGAAGTCCCTCGCCGTCTACGTCTCCTACGACGGCAAGAACTGGACGAAGACCGACGTCCGCGGCGGCCGGATCACCGTCAAGAACCCCGCGAAGGGCAAGTCCGTCTCCTTCCGCGCCAAGATCACCGACAAGAAGGGCAACACGTCGCTGATCACGATCCACGACGCCTACTTCGGCAAGTAGGCGGCCGGCGGCCGGAAGGCCGTAGCACCTCATGACGAGGGGCACACCGGGGGAGCGATCCCGCGGTGTGCCCCTCCTCGTGTGTCAGCCCGCCGCAGCCCGGGCCGCGTCCGCGCCCCAGCTCGCCAGCAGACGCAGGGACTCGGCGGAGCCGGAGCCCGGTTCGGCGTGGTACGTCACCAGGGACTGGTCCGTGTCGTCCGGCAGCCGGAACGACTCGAAGTGCACGGAGAGCTCGCCCACCAGTGGATGGCGCAGCCGTTTCACCCCGTGGCTCTTCTCCTTGACGTCATGGGTGGCCCACAGCAGACGGAACTCCTCGCTCTTCACCGAGAGCTCGCCGACCAGCGCCGACAGCCGCGGATCGTCCGGGTAGCAGCCCGCGTTCATCCGCAGCCCGCAGACGACGTCGATCGCCTTCTGCTCCCAGTCGACGAACAGCTCCCGGTACTCGGGACGCAGGAACACCATGCGCGCCCAGTTGCGCTCGGCCGCCGGGAGCTCCGCCCAGTCGCCGAACAGGGCCGCCGCCGTCCGGTTCCAGGCGAGGATCTCCGAGCGGCGGCCCACGATGTACGCCGGTACGCCGTCCATCGTGTCCAGCAGCCGGCACAGCGCCGCGCGCACCTGCTGCTGCCGCGCCGCCGGCTTCTTCTTGTGCGACTTCGGCTTGGCCAGGTGCGTGAGGTGGGCGTGCTCGGCGTCCGTCAGCCGCAGGGCACGCGCGATGGAGTCCAGCACCTCCGCCGAGACGTTCCGTCCGTTGCCCTGCTCCAGGCGCGTGTAGTACGCCACCGACACCCCGGCCAGCTGCGCCAGCTCCTCGCGGCGCAGCCCCGGCACCCGGCGGTGCCGTCCGAAGTCGGGCAGCCCCACGTCCTCCGGCTTCAGCCGGGCCCGCCTGCTGCGCAGGAACTCGCTCAGCTCGGCCCGCCGGTCCAGGGGCCGGCCCACGGCGGCCACCGTCCCCGGCTGTTCGTCCCTGCGTTCCATACGTCCAGTATTCACGGTCGTACGCCCCGGAACCTGACCCCGCCAGTGGTAGGCACAGCGGTCGTACGCAAAGGCGTGGACTGGGTGGCGACCGGGGACCTGAGGCAGGCTGGAGCGGTGCCCGGCGGAGACCGGCCGGGCACGTGACCCCTGCTAGGAGAGTTCCGGCATGACCACTGTTGCTGCGTACGCCGCGCCCGCCCCGAAGGCCCCGCTGGAGCGCACCACCATCGAACGGCGCGCGGTCGGCGACCACGACGTCCTGATCGACATCAAGTTCTCCGGTATCTGCCACTCCGACATCCACCAGGCCCAGGACGGCTGGCGTCCCGGCACCTTCCCGATGGTCCCCGGCCACGAGATCGCCGGTGTGGTCTCCGCGGTCGGCCCCGGTGTCACGCGGTACGCCGTGGGCGACCGGGTGGGCGTGGGCTGCATGGTCGACTCCTGCCGCGAGTGCGACAACTGCCGCGCCGGTCTGGAGCAGTACTGCCTGGGCGGCGGCCCCACCTGGACGTACAACGACACCGGCAAGGACGGCGAGCCCACCTACGGCGGCTACGCGCAGAAGATCGTCGTCGACGAGAACTACGTCGTCCGCATCCCCGAGGGGCTGTCGCTGGACGTGGCCGCGCCGCTGCTGTGCGCGGGCATCACCACGTACTCCCCGCTCAAGCACTGGAACGCCGGCCCCGGCAAGAAGGTCGCCGTCGTCGGTCTGGGCGGTCTCGGCCACATGGGCGTCAAGATCGCGCACGCGCTGGGCGCCGAGGTCACCGTGCTCTCGCAGTCCCTGCGCAAGAAGGACGACGGCCTCCGGCTCGGCGCCGATCACTACTACGCCACCGGGGACCCGGACACCTTCGAGGAGCTGGCGGGCACCTTCGACATCATCCTCAACACCGTCTCGGCCCCGCTCGACTTCGCCGCATACCTGTCCCTGCTGCGCACGGACGGCACCATGGTGAACGTCGGCCTCCCGGAGGAGCCGGTGCAGATCGTCCTGCAGTCCCTGCTCGGCAACCGCCGCAGCATCAGCACCTCCGGCATCGGCGGTATCGCCGAGACCCAGGAGATGCTGGACTTCTGCGCCGAGCACGGCCTGGGCGCGGAGATCGAGCTGATCGGCGCCGGGGAGATCAACGACGCGTACGAGCGGGTGGCGGCGAGCGACGTCCGGTACCGGTTCGTGATCGACACCGCGACGATCTGACTCCGCCGGTCGGGCGGAGGCTACGGTGCGGGTCCGTTCCGAGGGGCGCGGGTCCGTTCCCGGGTGCGGGGGCGTGGGGGCGTGTCGCGCAGTTCCCCGCGCCCCTTCCGGCGCTTCGGTGCCTCCTAGGCGACGGGGAAGCCGTCCCCGGCGCGGTGGGACCGGACCACGGCGTCGCCGTCGGCGGTGGGCCGGACGACGTGGACGCGGCCGGCGCCCGACACGCGGGCCTCACCGGCCGTCACCGTGAGCAGGGTGTTCTCGTCCACGGCGACGCCGTACGGCACCTCGCCCCGCCCGACCGCGGCGACCAGCCGCGCGAGCGTCCCCCACTGCGCCGCGTGGACGTCCACCGCGAACGGCACCAGCCCGAGCCCCGCGCGCACCTCGACCTCCGCCAGGTCCTCCCCGGTCTCCTCCGGGCACACCGGCACCCCGTCCACCAGCCACCCGCCGACCACGGCACGCCGGGCGGCGAGTGCGGCACCCGCGGAGAACCCGGCGTACGGCACGCCCCGCGCGGCGAGCAGCTCCGGCAGCCGCTCCAGACAGCCCGCCAGGGCGTCCTGATAGGCGGGCGTGAGCCCACCGCACACCAGCAGCCCGTCGATCCCGGCGAGGGCGGCCTCCGGCTCGAAGCGCCCGCCGAGCGGCACGAGCAGCGGCACGGGCGTGCACCGCCCCGCCCGGCGCAGCGCCGTCGCCCAGCGTGCGAACTGCGCGTCCCCGTCCCCCTCGTCGAGGACCAGACAGCCGATCCGCGGCGGCCCGTCGGTCCCGGCGGCCCGCAGGAACGGCACGTACACCTCCGCGCGGTCCCAGCCACCGCCGATCAGAAACGCACTGCTGCTCACCTCGTGTCCTCCCCTTCCGCATGACGCGAGGGGCCGAATGTACGGGATCAGGACGGTCCCGTCGCCCGAATTGAACGCGGGTTGTTTCCCGCTCCCTTCCCCGCTCTTCACGTGATAGAGCGTCAGTCGTCGTGGCCGTTGTCTCCACTGGGGCGTGTACGCGGCCGTGAGGCTCCGCCCCGCCGGCCGTCACCGTTCCGAGCCGTGAGGAAGCCATGAGCCACAGTGCCCTCGGCAGACGCCCGCGAGCCACCACCCGTGTCCGTGCGGGCCTCGGTGTCGCTGCCGTACTCTCCGTCGTCGGTCCCTTCCTGGTCCCGGCCGCGGCGCAGGCCGGCCCCGGCGAGCCCGCCGCACCCCGGACCGTCACCCGCTGGTCGGCCAGGACGCCGGCGCCCGGTGTGCAGGTGCGCACGGCGACCCTCCGGCACGCCGACGCCGTGCACACCTGGACGGTCGCCGTCCAGTACCCGGCCGTCAGCCGGCTGACGGGCGCCGCGACCTGGGCCGAGGTCGGAACCCGCGGCTGGGCCGACACCACGGCGGGAAAGCTGCGCGCCGCGGGATTCGAGCCGCGGGTGGAGAACGTCCAGTGGCCCCGCTACGCGGACACACCGCACGGGACGATGGGCTACCGGGTGCGCGTCGGGTCGTACGGCACCCAGGCCGCCGCGCGGACCACCGCGACGGCGGTCACCTCGGCCGGCTTCCACACCTCCGTCACCTGGACCGGGTACGACGTCCAGGAACCGGCCGACCGGGAGAACGTCCACGTCGCGGTGATCGACCCGCGCGTCTTCGAGGGCACCGTCACGGGCACCCACGACGGCAGGGTCGCGCAGCGCGAGACGACGTCGTCGGTCGCCGCCCGGCTGAACTCGCTGGTCGCCGTCAACGGCGGCTTCTTCGTGATCTCGGACGCCGACGGCGTGCCCGGCACCGTCTCCGGACTGGGCGCCTACGACGGCCGGCTGGAGTCGCTGGCGGCCGGTTCACGTGCCGCGCTGATCCTCGGCGACGGCGGCCGGCGGGCCCGGGTGGCGGATCTGACGACCACCGTCACCGCCCGGGCGGGGGAGTCCTCGTACCGCGTCCAGGGCGTCAACCGGCTGCCGGGGACCCTGCGGGACTGCGGCCGTCCGGGCGCCGCACCCAGCGCCCTGCCCTGGCAGGACGTCACCTGCCGGATGACCGACGACCTGGTCGCGTTCACACCCGCGTTCGGCACCGACCTGCCCACCGGGCCCGGTGCGCAGGCCGTGCTGGACGGGTCCGGCCGGGTGGTGTCGGCCGGTGCGCGCGGCGGGCGGGTGCCGGCGGGCGGGCGGGTCCTGCAGGGCATCGGGGACGCCGGCGACTGGCTGGCCGCCGAGGCCCGGCCCGGCACCCGTGTCCACGTCGACGAGGTCGTCCGCGACACCGGTGGCCGGCGCGTCCGGCTCGACGGCGACGACTCGATCGTCAGCGCCGCCCCCACCCTGGTACGGGACGGCCGCATCGACATCGACGCGGCCGCCGAGGGCGTCGTCGACCCGCGGGACCTGTCCTTCGGCTACGCCTGGGCCAACGTCCGCCAGCCGCGCACCATGGCGGGCGTCGACGGGAAGGGCCGGCTGATCCTGGCCACGGTCGACGGCCGGCAGACCGACGGCAGCGAGGGCTTCACGCTGTACGAGGCCGCCGCGTTCATGCGCTCGCTCGGCGCCGTGCAGGCGCTGAACCTGGACGGTGGCGGCTCCACCACGATGGCCGTGGACGGCACCCTCGCCAACCACCCGTCGGACGCGGCCGGCGAACGCGCCGTCGGCGACACGATCCAGGTCCTTCCCGCCGCGGGCGACTGACGGGCCCACCGCTCACCGGCCGCCGCCCGTGCCCCGCCCCTGCGCCACCACCACGTTGGCCAGGGGCTCCCCGGCCGTGTACCGGGCGAGCTGGGCGCGGACCAGGGCCAGCGCTCGGGGCCGGTACGCGGAGGTGGTGGCGGCCGCGTGCGGGCTGATCAGGGTGTGCGGAGTCGTCCACAGGGGGTGGTCCGGCGGCAGTGGCTCGGGGTCCGTCACGTCGAGTGCCGCGCTCAACCGCCCCGTGCGCAGGGCGTCGACCAGCGCGGCGGTGTCCACCACCGCGCCGCGGGCCACGTTGACCAGGAGGGCACCGTCCTTCATCCGGGCCAGGAACCGGGCGTCGACCAGCCCCCGGGTCGTGTCCGTGAGCGGCACGGTCAGCACGACCACGTCGGCCCGCGGGAGCAGGGACGGCAGCGCGTCCATGGAGTGCACCGGCCCCTGGGGCAGCTCCCGGGCGGTGCCGGCCACGCGCAGCACCTCGCACTCGAACGCCGTCAGGCGGGCCTCGACGGCGGAGCCGATCGAGCCGTGGCCGATGAGCAGAACGGTGCGGTCGGCGAGCGCGGGGCGGAAGCCGGTGGTCCAGCGGCCCGCGTCCTGGGCGCGGACGAAATCGGGGACGCCCCGCAGCGAGGCGAGCGTCAGCGCCACCGCGTGTTCGGCCGTGCTCGCCGAGTGGACACCCGCGGCGTTGCACAGCGTGACCCCGGCGGGCAGGTGCGGCAGCACGTCGTCGACGCCCGCGCTCAGGGACTGCAGGACGCGCAGGCGCGGCAGGGCCGGCAGCAGGGGGAGCGCGGCGCCGGTGAACGTGTACGGCATGACGAAGAACTCGACGGCGGCCAGGTCCCGGCCGGTGGGAGCCCCTCCGGTGCCGTCCCACACCAGCGCGGGCCAGCCCGGGGGAAGACCGCCCAGTTCGGCGGGCGGGAACGGCAGCAGGAGCCTCGCGTGGTCCGGGGTTCCGGCGGAAGTCATCGGTGGCGCTTCCGGTCCCGCGTCCGGCCGCGCCCACGGTGGGGCTCCCGGTGCGGCTTCCGGCAGGGCTTCCGGCCGGCGGGAGCGACCGGTGCGAGCGGGAGGCTCCCCGGGGCGGGTCGGCTCATACGGCACGTCCTGCGGCGACGGGCGATAGTGGACAGGGACCAGTCTTCCACCGTCCCCTCAGGGAGGCCCGTTGACCAGGGCCGACGGTTCACGCGTGGTGATCGTGATGGGCGTGTCGGCGTCCGGCAAGTCCACGGTCGGAGCGTGGCTCGCGCAACGGCTCGCCGTGCCGTACGTGGACGGAGACGACCTGCACCCCGCGGCGAACCGCGCCAAGATGGCGTCCGGCCACCCGCTCGACGAAGCCGATCGTGAGCCCTGGCTGGCCGCCTTCACGGAGTGGATCCGCACGACGGCCGCCCGGGGGCACGGAGGCGTCGCCACGTGTTCCGCGCTCAGACGCGCGTACCGGGACCGGTTCCGCCGCACGGGGGCGGACCTGTGGTTCATCCACCTCGCGCTGGACCGGGCGGTCGCCGCGGAACGGATCGCCCGCCGCCGAGGACACTTCATGCCACCGCAGTTGCTCGATTCGCAGTACGCGATCCTCGATCCGCTCGCGGCCGACGAGCCGGGCGTCACCGTCGACGCGTCCGGGGACCGCGAGCAGGTTCTGGCGGAGGTGCTGCGTGCGGTGCCGCCACCGGACGGGTAGCCCCGCACCCCGCGCCGTCGCGCGTTCGCCCAGGAGGTGACAGGCATGCGTGCTTCGCTGATCCAGCTGTCCGTGGACGCGTCGGAATCCGCCGCGGAACGCCGGCTCAGGGCGGCTTTCCTGGTCCGCGACCGGGCGGGCGACCACCTCGTGGCCCTGCCGGAGCTGTGGGTGGCGGGCGCCTGGTCCTACGACCGCTGGGAGCGCGACGCCGAGGGCATCGACGGCCCCACGGCCGAGGCCACGTCGGCCGCGGCGCGCCGGGCCGGGGTGCGGCTCCACGCCGGATCCGTCGTCGGACGGGACGGCGACGGGACCCTGTACAACACCGCGCTGCTCGTCTACCGGGCCGGCGAACAGCGCGGCCGCTACCGCAAGATCCACCGGTACGGCTTCGACACCGGCGAGGCGACCGTGATGGGCGGCGGCGACGACATCGTCACCGTCCCCCCCGGAGTTCGGCGTGACCGGCCTCGCCATCTGCTACGACCTCCGCTTTCTCGAACTCTTCCCCGAACTCCGAACTCGTCTGCGGGCTGCTCGACGCGGGCGCGGAGCTGGTCGTGCCGGCCGCCTGGCCCACCGCCCGCCTCGCCCACTTCCAACTCGTCACCCGCACCGGGGTCCTGGAGGAACCGTCGAGGCCCCGGTGCGCCGGTGAACCCGTGCCGGCGGACCGTACGGACCGTCAGGCGGCCGGCAGCGGCTGTTCCGTCCAGACCGTCTTGCCGTCGTGGGTGTACCGGGTGCCCCAGCGTTCCGTGAGCTGAGCGACCAGGAAGAGGCCGCGCCCGCCCTCGTCCGTGCTGAGGGCCCGGCGCAGGTGCGGGGACGTGTGGCTGGTGTCGGACACCTCGCAGATCAGGGTGTCCGTGCGGATGAGACGCAGGGTGACCGGGCCGGCCGCGTACCGGTAGGTGTTGGTGACCAGTTCGCTCGCGACCAGCTCGGTGGTGAAGGCCAGTTCGGCCAGCCCCCATTCGTCGAGCTTCGCCGTCGTCAGCTCCCTGGCACGGGCGGCCGAGGTGGCCTCCAGCGGCAGCTCCCACGAGGCGACGTTCTGCGGCCGCAGCACCCGGGTGCGGGCGATGAGCAGCGCGACGTCGTCGGTGGGGAGATGGCCCTTGGGCAGCAGCGCCTCGACCACGGCGTGGCAGATGCGCTCCAGGGGTTCCGTGGTGCCGGCGAGACAGGCGCGCAGGTGGTCCAGCGCGGTGTCCACGTCGCCGACGCCCGCTTCCAGGAGGCCGTTGGTGTAGAGGGTGAGCAGGCTGCCCTCGGGCAGGTCCAGCTCGTACGTCTCGAAGGGCAGGCCGCCCAGGCCCAGCGGTGGCCCCGCGGGCAGGTCCAGCACGGTCACCTCGCCGGCCGGGGTGGACACGACCGGCGCCGGGTGACCGGCCCGCGCCAGGGAACAGCGCTGGGATACGGGATCGTAGACGGCGTAGAGACAGGTGGCCCCGAGCACCTGCTCGATCGCCGACGGGTTGTCGTCGGCGTTCGCCTCCAGTTCGCCGGCCAGCAGGCTGACCAGATCGTCCAGCCGCGCCACCACCTCGTCCGGCTCCAGGTCGAGGCTGGCCAGGGTGCGCGCGGCGGCGCGCAGCCGGCCCATCGAGGCCGCGGCGTGGATCCCGTGACCGACCACGTCTCCGACGACCAGGGCCACGCGGGCCCCCGACAGCGGGATCACGTCGAACCAGTCGCCCCCGAGGCCCGGTTCACCGCTCGCCGGGAGGTAGCGGCAGGCCACCTCCACAGCAGGCAGGTCGGACAGGGCGCTCGGGAGCAGACTGCGCTGGAGGGTCAGAGCGGTGTTCTGCTGCTGGGTGAAGCGGCGCGCGTTGTCGATGCAGACGGCAGCCCGCGAGGAGAGTTCCTGGGCCACCGTCGTGTCGCCGTCCTCGAACGGCTCCGAATTGCGCGACCGCCACAGGCTCACCACCCCCAGGACGATGCCGCGTGCGATCAGGGGCACCGCGATCAGCGAATGGACACCGAGCCCCAGGGCGAGTTCGATCCGCCGCCGGTCCATGGCGTACCACTCGGGGCGGAGGGACAGCAGCCGTTCGAGGACCGGGCGACGCTCGGCCAGACACCGCGCCTGCGCGGATTCCGGCAACAGCGGCACCACGTCGCCCACCCGGTACGGGATGCGGTGTTCCGACGGTGAGAGGGCGGTCCGCAGCAGGGGTCCCGTCGCGTCGGGACTGGGTTCGTCGCCCAGCGTCACGGGTTTGAGCAGGTCCACCGAGCAGTGGTCGGCCAGGCCCTGGACGGCCACGTCGGCCAGTTCCCGGGCGGTCTGCCGCACGTCGAGGGAGGTCCCGATCCGGGCGCTCGCCTCGTTCAGCATGGCGAGCCTGCGCTGTGCCCGGTGGCGGTCGGTGACGTCCTCGATGGTCTCGGCCACGCCGAGCACCCGGCCCGAGGGGTCCTCCATCCGGAACGCCGAGACGGACACGATCCGTTCCCGGCCCGGCTCGTGGCGCGCCCGGGCGGACTGCTCCGTGAAGATCAGCGGTTCGCCGGTCTCCAACACGTGCCGGACCCGGTCGTCCGCCGGTCCCGCGTCCTCGTCGACCATGAACTCGCGGGGCCGGTGGCCCACCGGCGCCTCGGCCGGTACCCCGCTCGCCTTCGCGACCGCCCGGTTGACCCGGATGACCCGTCTGTCCGGGTCGTAGGTGACCAGTCCGATCGGGGACCGGCGGTACAGGCCGTCCAGCAGTGCGCGGTCCCGCTGCCAGGCAATGACCTCCGCGGCGGGAGCGCCGACCAGGAGCCATTCCTGACCGCCGCCCTCGCGGGTGACCGTACGTGCCCGGAAACCCATCTCCAGCCGGCGCCCGTCGCGGTGCCGGACGGGCACGACACCGAACCATCCCCCCGCCTTCACGGCGTCCACGACGGCGGACCGCGCGACCGGCAGGTCACGGCTGTCGACCAGGAGGTCCCGCCACGGCCGGCCGATCACTTCCTTGGCCGAGTAGCCGAGCAGCTCCTGGGCACGGCCGCTCCAGCCGACCACGGTGCCTCGGTCGTCGAGCACGGCCGACGCGCCACGCCCCAGCGCGAACGGATCCTCGGGACTCTCGCTGAAATGGATCGACGGCGTCCCCATAGCCACCACCTTGTCTCCGTGCCTTCGATGTTCCTCCCCGTGGGCCACGTCCGCGACTCTCCCTGACGTACCCCACGGCCCGGAGGCGGCCACCGGAGGAACCGGCCGTCACTCGCGCAGGTGGGCGAGAAGCTCCTCCCCGGCGGGGTAGGGGCGCTCACGGGGCAGCAGCCGCGCGGCGGAGTCCGGGTCGCCCGCGCCGACGAGGGCGTGGATCTCGCGGGCGAGCGGGGTCACGTCGCGGATGGAGACCGTCCACTCGTCCGCGTAGCGCCGTGCGGCCTCGCCGGAGAGGCCGAGCTGCAGGGAACGGTACGGCAGGGTCCGCAGATGCAGGTCCCGCTCGGGATCCCACTGCACGCGGGCGGGCGAAGCCTTCAACTGGCGCTGCCACGCGGCCCGGTCGGGGTGCACACCGCGGGCATAGCCGGCCAGGCACGCGTGGCGCAGCGCCCACTCGAAGCCGTCCCGGCGGATCTCGACGGCGAGGACGGTCTGCTGCCCCTCCTTGGCGCCCCAGCCGCAGCGGTACATCATCCACAGGAACGACGGCTTGATCCACGTCATCCGGTCGCGCTTCCACGTGGCGGAAAGCGGCCCTCGCGGACGGCGGGCAGACCGATCTCCGGGGAGTACGCCTGGTAGACGGTGATCGTGGAGTCCGCGTAGGCCGCACGGATCTCGCGCTGGGGGTGTTCCATGGCGTACAGCGTGGGGTCCGGCCGGTTCGGGCGGCCACTGATTTTCGGCGCCCCCCGCGACACCCCTCGTCCCCGCCATCGGCCCCCGCGCGGCGGAGAGCGCCGGCCGCTCGGCCGGCGGTCAGCCCGGCAGGGTCGCCGGGCTGCCGCCGTTGGCCTCGTAGCCGGCGACGGCCAGCGCACGGTAGACGGCGAACTCGGCGGCCGGGTCGGCGGACAGCGTCCAGGGCAGCGCACCGACGTGACCGTCGACGTGTATCAGCTGGTGCATGGCCTCCGCCCAGCGCTCGCCGCGGACCAGGAAGAAGATCAGCAGGTGCCGGACGTGCGCCTGCGTCGGGTCGTCCGGCCGGGCGGCGTGCACCGCGTGCAGCGCTCCGTGCACCGCCCGGGTGACGACCTCGCTCTGGTGGAAGCCCGCGACCAGGTTCACCTCGGGGAGGTGCTCGAAGACCGCGAACAGCGGCAGCGCGGCGAGCATCGAGCCCTGCGGGGCGCGGGCCGCCGCGGCCTCCGCGAAGGAGTACGCCTGCTCGCGCGAGCCGTGCCACTTCTCGCACCAGTAGTGCAGCGCCGCGAGGTGCGCGCCCATGTGATGCGGGGCGCGGTCCAGGATCTTCAGCCACAGCTGCTCGAACTCGGCCTGCGAGTAGGCCAGTCCGCGCGCGATGGACAGCTCGACGAGGTAAGGCACCGGGTCGCCGGGGGCCAGCAGGGCCGCCTGTGCGCAGGCGTCCCGGGCCTCCTCCATGATGATCCGGAAGTCGTCCGTGCCCGGTGTCGACGTGCGCCAGGCCTGCTGCACCAGGAACTCCGCGTGCACGGCCGCGCCGCCCGCGTCCTTGGGCTGCTCGGTCCGCCAGACCCGCAGCCACTGGCCGCCCGGCGTCTCGTGCACCCCGCCGGGCCGCTGCTGCAGCTCCAGCGCGGCGGCGCCCGCGAACGCCTGGACCCGCTGCCAGCGCCGCTCGCCCTCGGCCTCCGTACCGGCCAGCAGCTGGGCGGCCGCCCGGTAGTCGTGGGTGCGCTGCACCAGCTCCAGGACGTCCAGCAGGTCCTGGTCCGGGCCGGGCATGCGCACGTCCAGCTCCTCCTGGCGCGCGAAGCCGTAGTTCGCCGGGTCGGCGGCGTCCGGGTGCCCCGCGGGGACCAGGCCGATCGCCCCGCGCCTGCGCCGCACGACCGGGAGCAGGACGAAGCCCAGCATGAGCAGCGCCATCAGCAGCCAGAGAATCGCCATGCCCCAAGCGAACCAGACGCCGCCGTCAAATGGCCAACCCCACCCCCGACCTGTGGAAAACTCCGGTTCTGGCCATGACAAGGAAGGCGGGGCCGGAGACGGCGGGGGCGGGGCCGGTGACGGCCGGGGCGACGGGGACGGGGAACGCCGGGGTGCCGAGGCGCCGAGGCGGCGGGCGTGGTGGGGGCGTGGTGGGCGTGACGAGTCCGGCGGCCGGACCGGCCCGCGCCACCGCCGTACACGCAGGGAAAACCCTCCGACCGAGCCCGGGGGAGCCCGGTGTCCGTCAGCATCCGGCCAAGCGCACTACGCTCGGTGCAATGAGCGACAGGCACATCAGTCAGCACTTCGAGACCCTCGCGATCCACGCGGGCAACACCGCGGATCCCCTCACCGGCGCGGTCGTCCCGCCGATCTACCAGGTCTCGACCTACAAGCAGGACGGCGTCGGCGGGCTGCGCGGCGGCTACGAGTACAGCCGCAGCGCCAACCCGACCCGCACCGCCCTCGAAGAGAACCTCGCCGCGCTGGAGGGCGGCCGCCGCGGCCTCGCCTTCGCGTCCGGCCTCGCGGCCGAGGACACCCTGCTGCGCACGCTGCTCACCCCCGGCGACCACGTGGTCATCCCGAACGACGCCTACGGCGGCACCTTCCGCCTGTTCGCCAAGGTCGCCACCCGCTGGGGCGTGGAGTGGTCGGTCGCCGACACCAGCGACCCGGCAGCCGTCCGGGCCGCGCTCACCCCGCGGACCAAGGCCGTCTGGGTGGAGACCCCCTCCAACCCGCTGCTCGGCATCACCGACATCGCCGCCGTCGCCCAGGTCGCGCACGCCGCGGGTGCGAAGCTCGTCGTCGACAACACCTTCGCCACGCCCTACCTCCAGCAGCCGCTGGCGCTAGGCGCGGACGTCGTCGTGCACTCCCTGACCAAGTACATGGGCGGCCACTCGGACGTCGTCGGCGGTGCGCTGATCGTCTCCGACCAGGCGCTGGCCGACGAACTGGCCTACCACCAGAACGCGATGGGCGCCGTCGCCGGCCCCTTCGACTCCTGGCTGGTGCTGCGCGGCACCAAGACCCTCGCGGTGCGCATGGACCGGCACAGCGAGAACGCCACGAAGATCGCCGACATGCTGACCCGGCACGCGCGCGTGACCAGCGTGCTCTACCCGGGCCTGCCCGAGCACCCCGGCCACGAGGTCGCCGCCAAGCAGATGAAGGCCTTCGGCGGCATGGTGTCCTTCCGCGTGGAGGGCGGCGAGGAGGCCGCGGTCGAGGTCTGCAACCGGGCCAAGGTGTTCACCCTCGGCGAGTCGCTCGGCGGCGTCGAGTCCCTGATCGAGCACCCCGGCCGGATGACGCACGCCTCCGTGGCCGGCTCCCTGCTCGAGGTCCCCGGCGACCTGGTGCGCCTGTCCGTGGGCATCGAGAACGCCGACGACCTGCTGGAGGACCTGCAGCAGGCCCTCGGCTAGCGAGACCCGGATCACCAGCCGGTGATCGGTGGAGTCGTCTGGGACGGCGGCTCCACCCACGGGTGCGCGTCCACCGCCCACACGGTGAAGGCCACGACCGCGGCGCACGCCAGCAGCCACAGCACCCGGCGCGCCAGCCGTCTGCGCCGCAGCAGGCGCTCGCCGCGGCGCACCGCGTCCGCGTGCACGTCCGGCGGCACCGGCGCCGGCAGCCGCTCCATGATCCGGCGCGCGGTGCTCTCCCGCTCGGCCCGGTTCACCGGCCGCTCCCGCCGGTGCGCCCGCGCCTCACGACGACACCGCCTTCGCGCCCACCGCGCGCGCGGCGGACCGTCCGGCCGGATGCAGCACGGCGGACGTCGCACGGTCGCAGATGGTGCGCACGCGTTCCATGGGCAGTCCGAGCAGGGCCGCCACCTGCTCCTCGGCGACCCCCTCGTAGAGCCGCAACACCAGGATCAGCCGCTCCTGCGGTGCGAGGGCGGCGAGCGGGTTGCCCGGATCCGGCCGCCGGGAGCGGGCGGGGGCGACGTACTGGTGCCAGGTTGCGCGCGCGAAGCGCGTGGCCAGGTACTGGCGGGCGCAGTCATAAGGATCCTCGCCGCGCAGCCGGTCCCAGCGGGCGTAGACGTGGGCGAGGGCCAGGGTCAGCAGCCGCCGCGCGCGCGGGCTCGCGTCCGGGGCCTCCGCGGTGAGCAGCGTGGCGGTGTGCAGCAGACGTCCGGCAGCGCCCGCGACGAACGCCTCGAACTCGCGGGCCCGCCGCGCATCGCGGGACACCTGCCGATCACGCACCGTGCCTCCCCCTGAAGGGGCCCTGTCCGGTACGGGACACGCGAAGCGCGTACGACGCAGGACCCGGTCTCATATGAGGCCAGCGGCGGCCGGAGGTCAAGGGTCCGGACCCCACCGGTACCGGACGGGGCCCTTCGCGGCATCAGGAGGCCGGCGGCTGCTCCGCCGAGGGAACTCCCTGCACCGCCATGCGCGCGGACAGCGCGCTGTTGAAGCGGGTGAGGAGCGTGCAGAACTGCTCGCGCTCCTCCGGCGCCCAGTCGTGTGTCAACTCGGCCATGAGCTGACGCCTGGACGAGCGCACCTCCTCCAGCCGGGTCGTGCCGCGCGGCGACAGCTGGAGCACCACCGCACGTCCGTCCTCCGGGTGCGAGGTGCGCTTGACGAGTCCGGTGTCGACCAGCGGAGCCACCTGACGGGTGACCGTGGAGGAGTCGATGCCCATGCTCGCGGCGAGCGCCTTGACGCCCATCGGGCCTTCTTTGTCGAGGCGGTTGAGCAGCAGGTAGGCGGCGCGGTCCATGGAGTTGCGCACCTGCCCGACGCCGCCGAGCCGGGTCTGTTCGGCACGGCGGGCGAACACCGCCACCTCGTGCTGGAGGGTGTCGAGGAGACCGGTGTCACCGACGGTCGTCATGTCCATCGACATTTCAGGTGTTGTGGGCATGGCCGGAGGCTCGCTTCATGAAGGCTGCTGGGATGGGGGACAGGGTACGCGGCCCGGCGCCGGACCGTACCGGCGCTGCGCGAACCGGTCTCGGAGCTTGGTCACACCCGTCGTACGCGACTGTGAACTGCGATGCTGGAGTCATGAGCTACCGCACGGCCGGATCCTTGCGCAGCGTGACCCTCGACGACGTGCGGGGAGCCCAGAAGATGCTCTCCGGTGTGGCCCGGGCGACCGCGATGGAGGGCAGCCGGCATCTGTCCCAGCTGGTCGGGGCGCCGGTGCACCTCAAGTGCGAGAACCTCCAGCGGACCGGTTCGTTCAAGCTGCGCGGCGCCTACGTGCGCATCGCCGGGCTGCTGCCCGAGGAGCGGGCGGCCGGCGTGGTGGCGGCGAGCGCCGGCAACCACGCGCAGGGCGTGGCCCTGGCCTCCTCGCTGCTGGGCGTGCACGCCACCGTGTTCATGCCGCAGGGCGCCCCGCTGCCGAAGGTGAGCGCGACCCGGGAGTACGGCGCCGAAGTGCGCCTGCACGGCCAGGTGGTCGACGAGACCCTGGCAGCCGCCGAGGAGTACGCGGCCGAAACGGGCGCGGTGTTCATCCACCCCTTCGACCACCCGGACATCATCGCCGGTCAGGGCACGGTCGGACTGGAGATCCTGGAGCAGTGCCCGGAGGTGCGCACGGTCGTCGTGGGCGTCGGCGGCGGCGGGCTCGCGGCCGGTATCGCGGTGGCCGTGAAGGCCCTGCGGCCCGACGTACGGATCGTCGGCGTGCAGGCCGAGGGGGCCGCCTGCTACCCGCCCTCGCTCGCCGCCGGCCGCCCGGTCTCGCTGGACAGCCCGGCGACGATGGCCGACGGCATCAAGGTGGGCCGCCCCGGCGAGGTGCCGTTCGGGATCGTCGGCGAGCTCGTGGACGAGGTGCGCACGGTCAGCGAGGACCAGCTGTCGGCCGCGCTGCTGCTGTGCCTGGAGCGGGCCAAGCTGGTCGTGGAACCGGCCGGGGCCGCCCCCGTCGCGGCGCTGCTGGCGGCGCCGGACGGCTTCGAGGGCCCGGTCGTCGCGGTGCTCTCCGGCGGCAACGTCGATCCGCTGCTGATGCAGCGGGTACTGCGGCACGGCATGTCCGCGCAGGGCCGCTACCTGGCCGTCCGGCTCCGTCTGACGGACCGGCCGGGCGCCCTCGCGACGCTTCTCGGGGCGTTGTCAGTGGTCGACGCTAATGTCCTCGACGTGAGCCACGTACGGACCGATCCCCGGCTCGGGCTCACGGAGGCGGAGGTGGAGCTGCACCTCGAGACGAAGGGCCCGGCGCACTGCGCCGAGGTCGGTCAGGCCCTGCGCGACGCGGGTTACACGGTCATCGACTGAGGCCGGGCCGATCCGGCACGCGGGGCTTCACTCGTCCGAGTCCCATAGGGCCGGACACTCTTGAGAGACGCGATACATCGCGTTACGGTGTGTCGCGTGACCGCCCGGCCGGCCGCCCGCAGCGGAAAAAGGCGGGCGGTATGGAGCGCGCGGACCTAGCCTTCCCGAACGATCCCCGACGACGTGGAGACAGACATGCCAGGCGCCATCTATGCCGAAGGCCTGGTGAAGACCTTCGGCGACGTAAAGGCACTGGACGGCGTAGACCTCGATGTGCCGGAAGGAACGGTCCTCGGCCTGCTCGGGCCGAACGGCGCCGGCAAGACGACCGCCGTCCGCTGCCTCACGACCCTGCTGCGCCCCGACAGCGGCCGGGCCGTCGTCGCGGGTGTGGACGTGCTGCGGCATCCCGACGCCGTACGCCGGTCCATCGGACTGTCCGGCCAGTTCGCGGCGGTCGACGAATACCTGACCGGCCGGGAGAACCTGCAGATGGTCGGCCAGCTCTACCAGATGAGGGCCAAGGCGGCGAAGGCGCGCGCGGCGGAGCTGCTGGAGCAGTTCAACCTCGCCGACGCCGCCGACCGCCCCGCCAAGACCTACTCCGGAGGCATGCGCCGCCGCCTCGACCTCGCCGCGGCCCTGGTGGTCTCCCCGCCGGTGATGTTCATGGACGAGCCGACCACCGGTCTCGACCCGCGCAACCGCCAGCAGCTGTGGGAGGTCATCAAACAGCTCGTCTCCGGTGGCACGACCCTGCTGCTGACCACCCAGTACCTGGAGGAGGCCGACCACCTCGCGCACGACATCGCGGTGGTCGACCAGGGCCGGGTCATCGCCACCGGCACCTCCGACCAGCTCAAGGCCCGCACCGGCGGCGAGCGCGTCGAGGTCGTCGTGCACGAGCGCGACCACATCGCGACCGCCGAGGAGGTGCTGCGCGGCTTCGGCAAGGGCGACACCACCGTCGAGGAGCACACCCGCCGGCTCACCGTCCCCGTCACCGGCGGCGCCAAGCTGCTCGCCGAGGTGATCAGGGAGCTGGACACCCGCGGGATCGAGATAGACGACATCGGGCTGCGCCGCCCGACCCTCGACGACGTCTTCCTGTCCCTGACGGGGCATGTCGCCGAGGCCGGCGAGCGGGACGCGGACAACGGCAAGGAGGCCGTGAAATGAGTGCCCTGACCGACGCCGTGCCCGCGGCGGCGCCCGGCAACCCCATCGGCCGGTCCGTCCGGGACTCGCTGATCGTCGCCAAGCGCAACCTGATCCGCATGTCCCGCATCCCCGAGATGATCATCTTCGGGCTCATCCAGCCGATCATGTTCGTGGTGCTGTTCACCTATGTGTTCGGCGGCTCCATGAAGATCGGGACCAGCACCAGCGCGAACGACTACACCAACTTCCTGATGGCCGGCATCTTCGCGCAGACCGTCACGTTCGCCACCGCCAGCTCCGGCGCCGGCATCGCCGACGACATGCACAAGGGCCTCATCGACCGGTTCCGCTCCCTGCCCATGGCGCGCGGTGCGGTGCTGACCGGCCGCACCCTCGCCGACCTGGTACAGACGGCGCTCACCCTGCTCGTCCTCGCGGTCGTGGCGCTGCTGGTCGGCTGGCGCGTGGGATCCAACGGCGAGACCAACGCCGGCAAGGTCCTCGGCGCCTTCGGCCTGCTGCTCCTGCTCGGCTACGCCTTCACCTGGATCGGCGCCCTGATCGGCCTGTCCGTGCGCACCCCGGAGGCGGCCACCTCCGGCGGGCTGATCTGGCTGTTCCCGGTGACCTTCATCTCCAACGCGTTCGTGGACACCTCGAACATGACCCCGTGGCTGCGCCACATCGCCGAGTGGAACCCGTTCAGCGCCACGGTGCAGGCGTGCCGGGTGCTCTTCGCCAACCCGGGCCAGTCCACCTCCGGCGCCTGGCCCATGCAGCACCCGGTCTGGGCGTCACTGCTCTACTCGATACTGATCATCGTGGCCTTCCGCACCCTGGCGGTCCGCAAGTACCGCTCCGCCACGGCGTGACGGCATGAAGAAGCCCCCGGCGTCGTCCGGACGCCGGGGGCTCGAAGCCGATGGTGGGGGGCCGAATCAGCCGGAGTACGGCTCGGCCTTCAGGATGCGCACCGAAGCCTTCTTGCCGTTCGGCAGCTCGTACTCCGCGTCCTCGCCGACCTTGTGGCCGATCACGCCCGCGCCGAGCGGGGACTGCGGGGAGTACGTCTCGATGTCGGCGCTCGCGTACTCGCGGGAGGCGAGCAGGAACGTCGTGGTGTCGTCCTCGTCGCCGTCGAAGGCGATCGTGACGACCATGCCGGGTGCGACCGCCCCGTCCGCGGACGCGGGGGCCTCGCCGACCTGGGCGTTCTCGAGAAGCTGGGTGAGCTGGCGCACGCGCAGCTCCTGCTTGCCCTGCTCCTCCTTGGCCGCGTGGTACCCACCGTTCTCGCGCAGGTCGCCCTCCTCGCGCGCGGCCGCGATCTTGGCGGCGATCTCCGTGCGCGCAGGACCAGTAAGGTACGCAAGCTCGTCCTTGAGCTTGTTGTACGCCTCCTGGGTCAGCCAGGTGACGTTCTCGCTGGTCTGGGTCACAGGGTGCTCCTCGTCGGTACAGGGAATACAAAGCATCGCCCTACCCAGAAGAATGTTCCCTCTTGGATGGGCGAAACCACGAGCCTAACAATTCAACGCCGGAAGGGGGAGGACATAAGCCATCAGAATCACAACAACGCAGGTCAGCGTGTACGTATTCCGGGTGATGCGGGAGTGTCCGGGCCTCAGCCGGCGTGACAGCCGAGCAACTCGGCCGTCATGCCCTTCGCGGTCGTACGGAGCGTGACGACCTTGTCGACACGCGTGGCGGAGCCGGTGAAGCGGAAGTCCGCCCGTCCCACCTCGGCGCCGTCCGCGCCCTGCGAGCGCAGGGTGCAGTAGCCCGAGGTCCCCGAGTCCTTGTGCACCTCCAGGTGCACCTTGACGGCGTCGTCCGAGGCCTGGAAGGTGACCACCTGGGCGCTGATGTCGCTCTGCGCGACGTAGTGGTAGGCGAAGTAGCCGATCAGGGCGAGCAGGGCCGCGCCGAGCACCGTCCCCGCGACCTTGAGCCTGCGGTCGGCGCGCGCGTCCGAGGAGCGGCCGTAGCGGCCCTCGGGCAGCCGCGTGCTCGCCGTGCTCATGATCGTCCTCTCGGCAGGAGCGGGACGTATGTCCCGAAAGGGGCTCCAGGGCGGACCCCGGAATTTTTCGCCCCCCGATTCGGTCACTATAGAAGCCGCCGATCGCACCCGAGGACGCGGGGGCGCCGACTTACCGAGGATTGAGTCTTGACTGACCAGTTGCGACTGATGGCCGTTCACGCGCACCCCGACGACGAGTCGAGCAAGGGTGCGGCCACCATGGCTAAGTACGTGTACGAGGGGGTGGACGTGCTGGTGGTGACCTGCACCGGCGGAGAGCGCGGGTCCATCCTCAATCCCAAGCTGCAGGGGGACTCGTACATCGAGGAGCACATCCACGAGGTGCGCAAGAAGGAGATGGACGAGGCCCGGGAGATCCTCGGCGTCAAGCAGGAGTGGCTCGGCTTCGTCGACTCGGGGCTGCCCGAGGGCGACCCGCTGCCGCCGCTGCCCGAGGGCTGCTTCGCGCTGGAGGACGTCGACAAGGCGGCCGGTGAGCTGGTCAGGAAGATCCGCTCCTTCCGTCCGCAGGTGATCACCACCTACGACGAGAACGGCGGCTACCCGCACCCCGACCACATCATGACCCACAAGATCTCCATGGTGGCGTTCGAGGGCGCGGCGGACACCGAGAAGTACCCGGAGGCGGAGTACGGCCCCGCCCACCAGCCGCTCAAGCTCTACTACAACCAGGGCTTCAACCGTCCCCGCACCGAGGCCCTCCACCAGGCGATGCTCGACCGCGGTCTGGAGTCGCCGTACGGGGACTGGCTCAAGCGCTGGAGCGAGTTCGAGCGCAAGGAGCGGACCCTGACCACGCACGTGCCGTGCGCGGACTTCTACGAGATCCGCGACAAGGCGCTGATCGCCCACGCCACGCAGATCGACCCCGACGGCGGCTGGTTCCGGGTGCCGCTGGAGCTCCAGAAGGAGGTCTGGCCCACCGAGGAGTACGAGCTGGCGAAATCCCTCGTGGACACCTCCCTCCCCGAGGACGACCTCTTCGCGGGCATCCGGGACAATGCCTGACATGAGCGCAAGCGTGAGCCTGGCAGTGACGCACCTCGCCCCCCTCGCCAAGGAGGTCGACGAGAACAAGGTCACCCCCGGCGTCCTCGGTTTCATCGTGTTCGCGGTGATGGCCCTGGCCGTGTGGGGCCTGATGAAGTCGATGAGCAAGCACATGCGGAAGGTCGACTTCAAGGAGGCGGACCCCTCCGGCGAGGAGACCGCGGAGGCCGCCGAGGCCGAGGCCGTCGGCGGGGCGAAGCCGCGGCGGAACTGAGGCGTCGCACCCGACCGGTCCGGCCCCGCCGGACCGGTACGTCGCCGTTCGCCCAGAGGCGGTCAGCCGCCCGCGCCGGCGCCGCCCGGTCACCGGGGCGCCGGTACCGCCACCCCCATCACCTCGCGGGCGTGTCGGTTCGGGGTCATGCCCAGCCGCCAGGCCTGCCAGCCCGCCTCCAGCTGGACGCCCCGCTCCAGCGGCAGGGCGTACGCCGAGACGTACTCGGACAGCTTCTCGTCGCGCAGCGGATGCGCGGCGCGGGCCAGCTCGGCCAGCTCCTCCTGGGCGACCGCCGTGCCCACCTCCACCCCGCCCGGTGCCGCGTACGGCAGCAGGGTGCAGCGCAGGAAACGGGCCCAGTCCTCGCCGCGCCGGTCCCCGTAGGACGCGAACAGGGCGAGGGCCTCGTCGCACAGGTCCAGCGCCTGCTGCGTACGCGCGTTGCCCGCGTCGACCACCGCCAGCTCCAGGCAGGTCCACGCCTCGCCGTGGGCGACCCCGATGCGCTGGAAGTCGGCCCGCGCGTCCACGAGCAACTGCCGGGCGAAGCCGGAGTTGCGCAGCGAACCGGTCTGCACCGCCCGCTGGTCCCGGGTGACCCGGGCCGAGTGGTGCCGGGCGCACGCCAGGCCGTACACGTCCCGCATCCGGGAGAACATCGTGCGGGACCGCTCCAGCTCGCGCACCGCCTGGTCCAGGTCCCCGGTCTCCTCCAGCGCCTGCCCCAGGTAGTACAGCGTCCACGCCTCGCCGCGCGCGTCCTCGTTCTCCCGGTGCCGGGCGGCGGCCTGCCGGAGGTCGTCCACGGCGGGCGAGGCGTCGCCGTCCACGAGCCGGGCCCGCGCCAGCTGGGTGAGCGCCCAGGCCTCTCCGCGGGCGTCCCGGGTGCGGCCGTACAGCTCCAGGGCGGCCCGCAGCTCCGTCTCCGCGCGCGGTACGTCGCCCATCCGCAGCGCCAGCTGGCCGAGCTGGAAGTGCGCCCAGGCCTCGCCGTGCACCGAGCCGCCGTCGCGATGCAGGACCAGGGAGCCGGTGAGCAGGTCCAGCGCCTCTGCCAGCCGGGCACGGTCCCGCTCGACCGCGGCGAGCGCGTGCATCGTCCACGCCCGGTCCGTGGCCAGCTCCGGCGCCGCCTGAAGCGCCAGTGACTCCCGCAGCCTGGCCGCCGCCTCGGTCAGGTTGCCCTGGTGGTGCAGGGTGATCCCGAGGGAGGTCAGGGCGCGGGCGGCACCCGCGTCGTGGTGCGCCTCCCGGTACAGGTCCACGACCGAGGCCAGCGTCGTGCGCGCCTTGTCCAGTTCGCCCAGCTGCCGGGCCGCGATGCCCGTGCGCCACTGCACCGAGCGCACCAGCAGCCCCTCGTCCACGGCCTGCGTCAGCTCGCTGATCTCGCCCAGCCGATACAGGTCGCCGCGCAGCAGGCAGTAGTCGCACAGCGCGCCGAGCAGGTTCAGCACGGCCGCCTGGTTCACGCCCTCCGCGTGGCGCAGGGCCGCCGTGATGAAGCTGGACTCGTCGTCCAGCCAGCGCAGCGCCTCGTCGAGCGAGGGGAAGCCGTGCGAGCCGAACTGGTGGGAGCGCGTCGACATGTTGCCGTCGACGAGACGCAGCACCGAGTCGGCCAGCTCCGCGTAGTTCACGATCAGCCGCTCCTGCGCCGCCGCGCGCTCGGCCGGGTCCTCCTCGTCCGCCAGCCGGGCGAGCGCGAAGGCGCGCACCAGGTCGTGCAGCCGGTAGCGGCTGCCGCGCACATGGTCGATCAGCCCGGCCCGCGCGAGCGCCGTCAGATGCCGGGTGGCCTCCGCCTCGTCCGTGGCGAGCAGGGAGGCGGCGGCCGCCGCGCCGAGCGAGGCCCGCCCCGCGAGAGCGAGCCGGCGCAGCAGCCGGCGCGCCGGCTCCGACTGGTCGGTGTAGCGCAGCCACAGGGCACGCTCCACCGGCTCCACCGGCCCGTACGCGCCCAGGTCCGTGGCCAGTTGCCGGGGCGAGCGCGGGCCGAGTGCCGATCCGGCGATCCGCAGCGCCAGCGGCAGGCCCCCGCACAGCGCGCGCACCTCGTCGGCGGACTCCGCGTCATAGGGGCCCGACGCGTCCTCGGCGACGGTGCTCAGCAAGTCCTCGGCGCCCGCCGCGTCCAGTGGCGCCACCGCGAGCCGGTGCACCCAGGCCGGCAGGTCCGCGGGGAGGTCCAGGGCCGTCCGCGCGGTGACGAGCACCAGGCTGTCGGACCGCTCCGGCACCAGTGCCCGCACCTGCTCCGGATCGGAGGCGTCGTCCAGCACGATCGTCACCGGCAGGCCCGCCAGATGCTGGTGGTACAGCTCGCCGAGCCGCTTGACCTGCTGGTCGAGGGAGGAGCGCTCCCGGAACAGCAACTGCTCGCGGGGCGCGCCCAGCCGGTTGAGCAGGTGCAGCAGGGCGTCCCGGGTGGACAGCGGCGCCTCCCGTCCGCCGCCGCGCAGATCGACGACCACCGCGCCCCGGAAGTGGTCCCGCAGATCGTGCGCCGCGCGCACGGCGAGCGTCGTCCGGCCCGAACCGGGCTCGCCGTGCAGCACGACCACCGTCGGCCGGGTCTCGGTGGCCGCCCGGGCCGCCTGCGCCCACTGCCTGATCCGGCCCAGCTCCGGCCGGCGGCCCGCGAACGGGCCGTCCGGCTGCGGCAGATGCCCGAAGGACTGCTCCAGCACCGTACGCCTGCGGGCCGCCGCGCTCTTGTCCGCGCCGCGCAGCGCGGGCCCGGTCGGCTTCTTCGGGCCGGTGGAGGCGCTGATCACCCGCTGCTGGTCGAGGAACGGACGGATGCCCCGCACCTCCAGCGCGGTCAGCCACTGCAACCGCAGCTGCTCCGGCCCGCCGGGCTGGCCGGCCGCGCCCGCGCGGTGATGGGCGGCCGGCACATGGGAGCCGGCCACCTTCACCACCGTGGCCGCGGCGCCCACCACGCCGGCGATCGCACCGGCGCCGACGGCCGTCCCGGTGCCGGTGCCGAGGGTCAGGTCGGCCACCGCAGCGGCGACCGCGGCGACTGCCGCCACCATCAGGGCGGTTCCGGCGCCCGCGCGGGCGTACCGCTGGCCGAAGGTCAGCCGGTCCGCCTCGGCCTCGTCCAGCGCCCGGGTGTAGGCCTCGTACTCCTCGCCTGCCGTCCCCGCCATCGCGTCCAGTCCGCCGCGCGCCCGCGACAGCAGCAGCTGACCGTCGATCCGGCCGCCCGAGCGCCGTACTTCCTCCTCCACGGCGCGCGCCAGCAGCCGTTCGGCTTCCGCCCGATGGTCGTCCCGCATGTCCCGTCCCCCTCCGGCGGCAACTCCTTCGCGTACGAGTGTCCTTCGGGCGGAGCGGGAACGCGAGGGGGCGGTGATCAGGGGAGGGTGAGGGTTTGGTGCCAACTCCCTCACCGGCGGGCGGCTTTCGCGGTTCCGACAGGGCCAGCGCCACGCACGCCGCGGCCAGGGCCGCCTCCGCCACGGCACACGCGAGGGCCTGCGCGAGGTCGCCGCCCGACCGGGCCGTCGTGATGTCGAACCAGGCGTCCAGCACCGCGACGGCCGCCGTGGCCGAGGCGGTGAGGCGGGCGCGGGGGTCGGTGCGGAGGCCGAGCAGGGCCGTCGTGGCGCAGCCCGCCGTCATGAGGGCGTCGAGCCCGATCCAGGCCAGTGACCAGTGGCGGACCTCGGTGCTCGCCGGGAGGGTCAGGGCGAGCACCACCGTCCAGGCCACCAGCAGGGCGGCGCCCACCGCGAGCAGGACCAGGGTCCACCGTTTCTGCGGCACCTCGAACGTCTTCACCACGGCCCCCGTCATGTCGTCCTGCGTCTTCGCGCTCTCGCCTTCGCACGTTCCGTCTCCACAGTAGACCGCAGAGAAAATTCTGCAAAGAAATCTCGGCAGACATCGGGGACGACTCAGGGTCGGTCCTCAGGGTTACCGTGGCCGCATGACCGACGGCCTGCCCGAGATGACCAGCCTGGAGCGCACCGCTCTCTACAAGTCCCTCGGCAACCCGCTGCGCCGCCGCATCCTCGAATACCTGGGCCGGCACGGCGAGGCGAACTCCACCGTGCTCGCCCGAGAACTCGGCGAGAGCTCCGGCACCACCAGCTACCACCTGCGCAAACTCGCCGAGCAGCGGCTCATCGAGGAGATCCCGGAGAAGTCCGCCGGCCGCGAGCGCTGGTGGCGGGCGCTGCCGTTCAGCCACACCACGCCCGACCCCGCCGCGATGTCCCCGGAGGAGTACGCGGCCGCCGCCCGGCTCGCCCACCTCAAGATCGAGTTCGACACGGCCCTGTACCGCCGCGCGCACGAGGAGTACCGCGGCCCCGACGGCTGGGCCCAGGTGCAGCGCCACGGCACCTGGATGACCAGGGAGGACCTGCTCGCCTTCATGGAGGACTACCGCGCCCTGCTCGACCGGTACGGCCACCGGCGCGAGGAGGCACCGCAGGAGGCGCGCCCGGTGCTGGTGCGTCTCTACGCGGTGCCGGAGCCCGTGGGAGAGTGGAACGGTGAACCGACTGGCCCATGAGACGTCCCCGTATCTGCTCCAGCACGCCGACAACCCCGTCGACTGGTGGCCCTGGTCGGCCGAGGCCTTCGACGAGGCCCGCAGGACCGGCAAACCCGTACTGCTGAGCGTCGGTTACAGCAGCTGCCACTGGTGCCACGTCATGGCGCACGAGTCCTTCGAGGACCGGGCCACCGCCGACTACCTCAACGAGCACTTCGTCAGCGTCAAGGTGGACCGCGAGGAGCGTCCCGACGTCGACGCCGTCTACATGGAGGCCGTCCAGGCGGCCACCGGGCAGGGCGGCTGGCCGATGACCGTGTTCCTCACCCCGGACGCCGAGCCGTTCTACTTCGGCACCTACTTCCCGCCCGCCCCCCGCCACGGGATGCCTTCCTTCCGGCAGGTGCTGGAGGGCGTCCAGCAGGCGTGGACCACCCGGCACGACGAGGTCAGCGAGGTCGCCGGGAAGATCGTGCGCGACCTCACCCAGCGCGAGCTCAGTCACCAGGGCACCCGGCCGCCCGGCGAGCAGGAACTCGCGCAGGCGCTGCTCGGCCTCACCCGCGAGTACGACCCGCAGCGCGGCGGATTCGCCGGCGCGCCCAAGTTCCCGCCGTCCATGGTCCTGGAGTTCCTGCTGCGCCACCACGCGCGCACCGGCGCCGAGGGAGCCCTGCAGATGGCGGCGGACACCTGCGAGCGCATGGCCCGCGGCGGCCTCTACGACCAGCTCGGCGGCGGCTTCGCCCGCTACTCCGTCGACCGGGACTGGGTGGTGCCGCACTTCGAGAAGATGCTGTACGACAACGCCCTGTTGTGCCGGGTGTACGCGCACCTGTGGCGGGCCACCGGCTCCGACCTCGCCCGGCGGGTCGCGGTGGAGACCGCCGACTTCCTGGTGCGCGAACTGCGCACGGACGAGGGCGGTTTCGCCTCCGCGCTCGACGCCGACAGCGACGACGGCACCGGCCGGCACGTCGAGGGCGCCTACTACGTCTGGACGCCCGAGCAGCTGCGCGCCGCCCTCGGGGACACCGACGGCGACCTCGCCGCACAGTACTTCGGGGTGACCGACGAGGGCACCTTCGAGCACGGCCAGTCAGTCCTGCAACTCCCGCAGACCGAGGGTGTCTTCGACGCCGAGAAGGTCGCCTCCGTCAGGAGCCGGCTGCTGGCGGTGCGGGCCGGACGGCCGGCGCCGGGCCGGGACGACAAGGTCGTCGCCGCCTGGAACGGCCTCGCGATCGCCGCGCTCGCCGAGACCGGCGCCTACTTCGACCGGCCCGACCTGGTCGAGGCCGCCCTCGGCGCCGCCGACCTGCTCGTCCGCGTCCACCTCGACGAACACGCCCGCCTCGCCCGGACCAGCAAGGACGGCCGTGTCGGCCCCAACGCCGGTGTCCTGGAGGACTACGCCGACGTCGCCGAGGGCTTCCTCGCGCTCGCCTCCGTCACCGGCGAGGGCGTCTGGCTCGACTTCGCCGGACTGCTCCTCGACCACGTGCTCGCCCGCTTCACCGACCCCGAGGACGGCGCCCTCTACGACACGGCCTCCGACGCCGAACAGCTCATCCGCCGGCCGCAGGACCCCACCGACAACGCCGCCCCCTCCGGCTGGACCGCCGCGGCCGCCGCCCTGCTGGGCTACGCGGCGCACACCGGCTCCGAGTCCCACCGGACCGCCGCCGAGCGGGCGTTGGGCGTCGTCAAGACCCTCGGGCCGCGCGTCCCCCGCTTCATCGGCTGGGGCCTGGCCGCCGCGGAGGCGCTGCTCGACGGTCCCCGCGAGGTGGCGGTCGTCGGCCCGGCGCTGGACGACGAGCGGACGGCCGCCCTGCACATGACCGCGCTGCTGGGCACCGCGCCCGGTGCCGTCGTCGCCGTCGGTACCCCGGACAGCGACGAGTTCCCGCTGCTCGCGGACCGTCCGCTGGTGTCCGGTGAACCGGCGGCGTACGTCTGCCGCAATTTCACGTGTGACGCCCCCACCACCGACCGGGGGCGGCTGCGCACGGCACTGGGTCACTGACCTGCGGGGTGAGCGGGGCCTGCGGGATGCCTGATTTGAGCGGGTGTTCGGATAGGCCCCGTTAATCGCACCACCGTTCCGAAACACGCTATTTATCGGAACAGTGCCCGCATTTCACAGAACCCCCCTAGTCTCTCCACGGTGGCACGGCGGGTGAAGCGAACCGCCGTGCGCTCAGGGGGTTTTGGGGATCTGGGGGGATCTTTTTGCTGACGTCTGTCTTCATCGCTGCCGTCTCACTGGCCTTGTTCTGGATGGCGGCCTTCACTCTGTGGTGGCAGATGCACGCGTGGCGCACGCCCGAAGTGCTGGCCTCCACCCGGTTCGGCAGACCGGACGGGGACGAACACCTGTCGTTCTCCCTGCTCCTGCCGGCCCGGCACGAGCAGGCTGTGCTCGACCACACCATCCAGCGGCTGCTGGAGTCCACGCACACCGACTTCGAGATCATCGTGATCGTCGGGCACGACGACCCCGAGACCGCCGCCGTCGCCGAGCGGGCCGCCGCCCGCGACCCGCGCGTCCGCGTCGTCGTCGACACCCACGAGAAGAAGAACAAGCCGAAGGCCATGAACACGGCGCTGCCGCACTGCCGCGGCGACGTCGTCGGGGTCTTCGACGCCGAGGACCAGGTCCACCCGGAACTGCTCGCCCACGTCGACCACGCGTTCCGCACGACGCGGGCGGACGTCGTCCAGGGCGGCGTCCAGCTCATCAACTTCCACTCCAGCTGGTACAGCCTGCGCAACTGCCTGGAGTACTTCTTCTGGTTCCGCTCCCGGCTGCACCTGCACGCGCAGAAGGGGTTCATCCCGCTCGGCGGGAACACCGTCTTCGTACGGACCGACGTCCTCCGGGAGGCGGACGGCTGGGACCCGGACTGCCTCGCCGAGGACTGCGATCTGGGCGTGCGCCTGTCCAGCGTCGGCAAGAAGGTCGTCGTCGCCTACGACTCCGACATGGTCACCCGTGAGGAGACGCCCGGCTCGCTGATGTCGCTGCTGAAGCAGCGCACCCGCTGGAACCAGGGATTCCTCCAGGTGTACCGGAAGAAGGACTGGAAGCAACTGCCCGCCCTGCGGCAGCGGCTGCTCGCCCGGTACACCCTGATGACACCGTTCCTGCAGGCCTTCTCCGGCGTGATCATCCCGCTCAACGCGGCCGTGGCGCTCTTCCTCGACGTGCCCGTCGGCATCGCCTTCCTCACCTTCCTGCCGCTGGTCACCGCCGCCGTCACCTTCGTCTTCGAGGTGGTCGGACTGCACGACTTCGGCAAGCAGTACGGCCTGCGCGTCCGCCTCGTCCACTACGTGAAGCTGATCGTGGGCGGCCCGTTCTACCAGGTCCTCCTCGCCGGCGCCGCGATCCGTGCCGTCTGGCGCGAGCAACGCGGGCGCAACGACTGGGAGTTGACGACGCACGTCGGCGCGCACCTCGCCGCGGCCGAGCCGATCCGAGAGGACGTTCCCGCGTGACCTCCACCCTCCCCGCGGTGACCGCCCCGAAGGTCCCCGCGCAGCACCCGCCTGTGCCGGAATCCGGCCCGCCCGGCCGCACCGGCCCACCGCGGCGGCTCCGCTCCTCGCGCCCCGACCTCCTCCTGTGCGGTGTGCTGCTCCTGGCGATCCTCGTCGTCCAGGGCTGGAACATCGCCGACTACCCGACCCTCAGCGACGACGAGGGCACCTACCTCGCCCAGGCCTGGGCCGTCCAGCAGGGCAGGGGCCTCGCCCACTACACCTACTGGTACGACCACCCGCCGCTCGGCTGGGTCCAGATAGCCCTGCTCAGCTGGATCCCCTCGGCGGTCAGCCCCGGCTCGATGACCGTCGGCAGCATGCGGATCACCATGCTCGTGATCAGCGCCGTCAGCGCGGTCCTCGTCTACGTCCTCGGCCGCCGGCTCGCCCTGCCCCGCTGGGCCGCCGGACTCGCCATGGCCCTCTTCGGCCTCTCCCCGCTCGCGGTCGTGCTCCAGCGGGAGATCTTCCTCGACAACATCGCCGTGATGTGGCTGCTGCTGGCGTTCTGCCTCGCCGCCTCGCCCAGCCGCCACCTGTGGCACCACTTCGGCGCGGGCCTCGCCGCGGCGGCGGGCGTGCTCACCAAGGAGACGATGCTCGTCGTCCTGCCCGCCCTGTTCGTCACCATGTGGCGGCACAGCCACCGCGACACCCGCAAGTTCGCCCTCACCGGCGCCGTCACCGCCTGCACCCTGATCGGCCTCTCGTATCCGCTGTTCGCGCTGCTCAAGGGCGAACTGTTCCCCGGCGCAGGGCACGTGTCGCTGTGGGACGGCATCACGTACCAGATGTCCCGGCCCGGTTCCGGCTTCATCCTCGATGCGGACTCCGGCTCGTACGGCGTCCTGCACTCCTGGCTGTACTACGACCGCGTCCTGCCGATCGGCGGCCTCGCGGGCGCGCTCCTGCTGCTCGTCACCTGGCGCTGGTCGGTCACCGCCCGCGCCCTCGCCGGTCCGGCCCTGACGGTCGCCGTGCTGGCCGCCGTGGCCATGCGGCCGGGCGGCTACCTGCCCGCCATGTACGTCATCGGGGCACTGCCCTTCCTCGCCCTGGTCCTCGCGGGCGGCACCGCATCCGTCGCCCACGCGGTGCTGCGCCGCCGCCGCTCCGCCGCCGAGGCGCGCCACGTCACCGGCGGACGGTACGCGCTCGCCGCCGCCCTCGCGCTCGCCGCCGGCGCCTACGTCGTACCCCACTGGTACGACGGCGACCGCACCGCCGTCACCGCCGACGCCAACAGGCCCTACCGCCAGGCGTCCCACTGGCTCTCCACCCGGGTCGCGGACCCCGAGGACACCCGGGTCCTCGTCGACGACGCCCTGTGGCTCGACCTGGTCCACGCCGGGTACCGGCCCGGACTCGGCGCGATCTGGTTCTACAAGGCGGACCTCGACCCGGCGGTCACCAGGACCATGCCGCACGGCTGGCGGGACCTCGACTACGTCGTCGCCTCGCCGACGGTCCGCCGGGACGCCGAGGACCTGCCCAACGTCCGCGCCGCCATCCGGCATTCGACACCGGTCGCCACCTTCGGCACCGGACCCGACCGCATCGAGATCCGGCGGATCCGGACGGCCGCCGCGGGAGGCGCACGATGAGCAGCAGCCACGAGTACACCGCACCCGTCCCCGGGATCGACGCCGTCGAGGTCCCCGAGCCCGGCGCCGTCACCATCGTCGTACCGACCTTCAACGAGTCCGCGAACGTACGGCGGTTGCTGCGGCTGATCACCGAGTCGGTGCCCGCCCGGCTGCCCTGCGAGGTGGTCTTCGTCGACGACTCCACCGACGACACCCCCGAGGTGATCCGCGAGGCCGCCCAGGACTGCCCGTTCCCGGTGGCCGTGCTGCACCGCGACGAACCCGTCGGCGGGCTCGGCGGGGCGGTCGTCGAGGGGCTGCGGGCGGCGACCTCGGAGTGGATCGTCGTCATGGACGGCGACTGCCAGCACCCGCCGTCCCTGGTACCGGAACTGGTCGCCACCGGCGAGCGGGCGAACGCCGGACTCGTCGTCGCCTCCCGCTACCTCGACGGCGGCAGCCGGGCCGGACTCGCCGGCAACTACCGGGTGGCCGTCTCGCGCGGCGCGACCTGGCTGACGAAGGCGCTCTTCCCGCGCCGGCTGCACGGCATCAGCGACCCGATGAGCGGCTTCTTCGCCATCCGGCGCAGCGCCGTCACCGCCGACGTCCTCAAGCCGCTCGGCTACAAGATCCTCCTCGAACTGGCCGTCCGCAGCCGCCCCCGCCAGGTGGCCGAGGTGCCCTTCGTCTTCGAGGACCGGTTCGCGGGCGAGTCCAAGTCCTCCGCCAGGGAGGGCCTGCGCTTCCTGCGCCACCTGGCCGGGCTGCGCACCGCCTCGCCCGTCGCGCGCATGGTCGGCTTCGGCCTGATCGGCGCGAGCGGCTTCGTGCCGAACCTGGCCGGCCTGTGGGCGCTGACCGCCCTGCACATGCACTACGTCCCCGCCGAGATCCTCGCCAACCAGCTCGGCGTCGCCTGGAACTTCCTGCTCATCGAGCACCTGCTGTTCCGCGACCGGCGCGCGCACCGACGCTGGTGGGACCGGCTCGGCCGGTTCGCGCTGCTCGCCAACGCCGACCTGGTGCTGCGCATCCCGCTGATCGCGCTGCTCGTCCACCGGTTCCACCTGGGCGCGCTCCCCGCCACCGCGCTCGCGCTGGTCCTGACCTTCGTTCTGCGCTTCGTGGGGACCGAAGCGCTGGTGTACCTCCCGCGCCGCCGCGGGGCCCGTACGACCGCTGGGAGAGCCGTGTGAACACCCGCCGCAGACGGACCGCGCTGGCCGGGGTAGGTGCCCTGACCGCCGGCCTGATCCTCACCTCGCCGCAGCACGCCGAGGCCGCCAACCTCGTCCAGAACCCCGGCTTCGAGACCGCCGGCACCGACGACATGCCGGCCTGCTGGGAGAAGTCGGGGTGGGGCGACAACGACTTCACCTTCCAGACCGTCGCCGACGCGCACTCCGGCACCAAGGCGATGAAGGTGACGCTGACCCGGCGCACCGAGGGCGACCGCAAGGCGCTGATCACCGAGTCCGCCGCCTGCGCGCCCGCGGTGAGCGTGGGCAAGCAGTACGACCTCGGGCTCTGGTACAGGACGACCACCCCGGACGCCAACATCACCGTCTTCCGGCACGACGCGACCGCCGGCTGGCAGTACTGGACCGACCTCAAGACCCTCGACATGGCGTCGGCCTGGACGAAGGCCACCGTGCGCACGCCCGAGGTGCCGGCCGGCACCGACCGCATCACCTGGGGCGTCTCCGTCTACGGCACCGGTTCGGCGACCACCGACGACTACACCATGGACCAGGTCCCGGACGTGGTCCCGCCCGCCCAGTGCACCGGCACGAGCACCCAGTGCGCCGACGGCAGCTGGTCGGTGCTGCCGACCCAGAACCCGGTCCGCTCCATGCACTCCGTCGTCCTCAACAACGGAAAGGTGCTGCTGATCGCCGGTTCCGGCAACAGCGAGGCCAACTTCGACGCGGGCACGTTCACCTCCGCGGTGTACGACCCGGCGAAGGGCACGTACAAGGTCGTTCCGACGCCGAAGGACATGTTCTGCGCCGGACACGTGCAGCTCCAGGACGGGCGAGTCCTCGTCATGAGCGGCAACAAGGCCTACCCGGTCGCGGGCGGCCACGGCTACGAGGGGTTCAAGGACTCGTACGTCTTCGACCCGAAGACCGAGACCTACAGCAGGACGAACGACCTGAACGACGGGCACTGGTACCCGTCGGCCACCGAGCTCGGCAACGGTGACGTCATCTCCTTCGGCGGGCTCCGCGAGGACTCCACCGGCTCGGTGACCGCCGAGCTGTGGTCCGACAAGGACCAGCAGTGGCAGCCGCTGTGGAAGGTGAACCAGACCTGGTCGTACTGGGGTCTGTACCCGGCGATGATCCTGATGCAGGACGGCCGCCTCTTCTACTCGGGCAGTCACGTCTTCGGCAACAACATCCCCGGCACCGGCTCGGCGGTCTACGACTACGGCGCCAACACCGTCACGCAGATCCCGGGCCTGCGGAACAAGGACCAGCGGGACCAGTCGGCGAGCGTGCTGCTGCCCCCGGCGCAGGACCAGAAGGTCCTCACCCTCGGCGGCGGCAACATCGACTCCAACCCGGACGCGAACCGGCTGACCGACGTGATCGACCTCAAGCAGGCGAACCCGTCGTACATCGCCGGCCCGCAGATCCCGCAGGGCAAGGTGGACCTCGGCAACGGCAAGATCGCCGAGACCGGCGCCCAGGGCAAGATGTACGTCTCCGCGGTGCTGCTGCCCGACGGCAAGGTGCTGGAGACGGGCGGCGCCCTGCACAACCGCGCCGACCCGGTGTACGAGTCCTCGATCTACGACCCGGGCGGCAACACCTTCGACCCGGTGGCCGCCGACCCCGAGTCCCGCGGCTACCACTCCTCGGCGTTCCTGCTGCCCGACGGCCGGGTGATGGCCACCGGCGACAACCCGGGCAACGGCACCTGGAACCACAACGTGTCGATCTACACCCCGCCGTACCTCTACAAGGGCACCCGCCCGACGATCACCTCGGTGATCAACCAGGAGTGGAAGTACGGCGACACCCAGCGGATCACGGTCGACCGGCCCGTCGCCAAGGCGGAGCTGATCCGCCCGGCCGCGGTCACCCACTCCTCCGACCCCAACCAGCGCTTCGTCGACCTCCCGCTCTCGGTGAGCGGCAACAACGTCGACCTGAACGTGACGAACAACCCCAACCTGGCGCCTCCCGGCTGGTACATGCTGTTCGCGGTGGACGCCAACGGGGTGCCGTCGGTGGCCAAGTGGGTGCACCTGACGGGGCCGGCGGCGCTGAACGCCAAGGCGGCCGCCCCGCACGTCCACTCCTTCGCCGACGCCCTGTCCGGCAAGGTCTCCGGCCCCGGCAAGAAGCGGACGTCGCAGCCGGTCAGCCCGACCATCTCCGGCTGCGACCGGCACTACGGCTCGGTCAACGTGTGCGTGCCGACCGTCTTCCCGCCGCAGGTGAGGAGGACGGCCGCGGCCCGCTGCACCTGGCTGCGGCAGAACCACTACGGCCGGCTGAGGGTCAACGGCGGCGACGACCCGCTGGGCCTGGACCGCGACCGGGACGGCACCGCGTGCGGGAAGGGGGACGTGAGGCGCTAGCGGGCGTCACGTTCCGCCGCCGAACCGGGTCAGGGCGCGTTCCACGATGGCTTCGAGCTGCTCGTGGTGCGCGCCCTTCCAGTAGGCGCGGCCGCACGCGGTGCACTGGGCGAAGACGTCGTACGAGCGTTGCGTGCCGCCCTTGAGCTGGTCGGCGACCTCTTCCTTGGTGGCCTGCCGCAGCGTGCCGTTGCAGGCGGTGCAGCGGGTCCACGGGCGCAGGTCGGGCGCGAAGCGGTCGAGGACGTCGCTCAGCTGGTCGTCGGGGCGGGTGCTGTAGACGAAGGCGCCGGCCCACAGCTCGCGGCGGCGCAGCAGGCCCCGGTCGCGGCTGAGCATGACCCGCCGCTCGGCCGCCGAGCGGGCGGCGAGCGCGGGGTCGCCGATGTCGGTGGACTCGTAGGCCGTGTCGACGCCGAGCAGGCGCAGACGGCGGGCCAGGGTGCCGAGGTGCACGTCGAGCAGGAAGCGGAGCGGGGCCCCGGGCACCTGTTGCGGGCGTGCCACCGGGCGGACCGCGATCCGCTCGCCGGCCTTCGGGATGTGCGAGGCCGGCACCTCGCGCCCGTCGACGAGGAGTGTGCCGACCTCGGTGAGCGGAACTCCGAGGGACTCGACGACGTGGCCGAGGGTCGAGACGCCGTCCGTGGCCAGGGCCGTGGCGCCGGCACGGCGGGCCTGCGGGACGAACAGGTGGAGTGCGGAGGCGACTTCGACGTGGATCTCGGTTCCGTTCACCTCGTCAGGATGGCACGGCGTGCACCGCGGACCCGAACGGGTTTTCACCGCGCGGGCCCGCGGGAGCCGGGCGGCTGCTCGGTGGCTCCGCGCACGAGCAGGGTGACGGTCATCCCCGTCACCGGCCGGCTCCAGGACGTGCGGTACTGCGCCCGCAGGGCGTCGGCCTGCCCCTGGTTGATCGCGGTCAGCGGGTCGGGGTCGTTGCCCTGGGTCAGCAGCCAGACGCGCTGCTCGCCCTTGAGGCACCGGGCGGGCGCGGGGCAGTCGAGCGTGTACAACTGGTCGATCGCGCCGGGGGCTTTCGAGAGGAAGACGTCGCGCATCCTCAGGCCGCGGGGCAGGTAGTACTGGACTCCGCCGTCGAGCTTCCAGGTGCTCTCGCGGTCGTAGACCACCGCGTCGCCGGGCTGGTGGTGCAGTCGGACCACATCGGCCGCGGCGGCGTAGTCGAGGGGGACGGGCGCGTCGTGCTCGAAGGGCTGCCGCATGCGCGCCTGGTCGGGCAGCGTGAGGACCGCCAGCGCCACGAGGACCGCGGCGGCGGCCTTCCAGGAGCGGCAGACCGCGGTGAGACCGGCTCCGGCGAGAAGGGTCCAGGCCGGGAGGGTGAAGAGCAGGTAGACCTGGCGGAAGTAGGAGACGTCGCCGTGGGAGTTCAGCCAGACGACGACGGGAGGGACAAGGGCCCAGACGGCGCACACGAGGAGCGGGGTCCTGCGGGGCGAGCGGGCCAGCACGGCCAGGGTGATCAGCGCTCCCGCGGTCAGCGCGGAGGCGAAGACGTCCTGCCAGACGGAGATGAGCGCCCATCCGTCGGGCTTCGGCACCCAGTACAGCTGGCGCTGGGCCTGGGACCGGCCGAGGAGGACGAGCGGGGTGAGGCAGGCGGCGGCGGGCAGCAGGGCCAGGGCGGGTTTCCACCACAGGGAGCGGTCGCGCCGCGCGTGGGCGGCGATCAGCAGGACGTGGGCGGGTACGACCGACAGCGCGATCAGGTGCAGAAGTCCGACGCCGGGCAGCGCGAGTGCGTAGGCGGCCCATCGCCAGGGACTGCGCGGGGCATCGAGGGCCCGCAGCAGCAGCAGGGTCGCCAGGGCGACGGCGAGCATGACCCAGGCGTAGCTGCGCGCCTCCTGGCCGTAGCGGCTCACCGCGGGCAGCAGCGAGAAGAGGGTTCCGGCGGTCAGTCCGGCGCGGCTGCCGAAGAGCCGGCCGCCGAGGAGGGCGACGACCGACGCGGTTCCGGCCACGGCGAGAAGCGAAGGCAGCCGCAGGGAGACGGTGGAGTCGCCGAAGAGTCCGACCCACGCGTGCATCAGCAGGTAGTACGTCCCGTGGACGGCGTCCACGTGTCGGAGGGTGGCGAGGATCCGCCCCGTGCCGCGGTTCACCATGTCCCAGGTGACCAGCTCGTCCCGGCCCAGCAGGGAGTCGGTCAGGCCGAAGCTGGTCACGGCGGCCGTGAGGACGAACGGCACCAGCCACAGCCAGGGCCCTGTCGGGCGACCGCCGGATCCGGCCGTTTCCGCCCTCTGGATCTCGTCGCGGGGGGAGGGAAGAGGCGCGGTGACTGCCATCGAGATCTCCTGAGCCCCGCAAGGGGACAAGGCCGTTGGGTGTCTGTTTCCATGCGGTCGCCGAGGTGGCTCACCGAGGCGCCGCGCCGGCGGGCACCGCTCATCGGCGCAGGCCCGCGGAGCGTGCTCAGGACGACGGTGAGCGGGGCGCATCGCGCTGTCGTGGCTGATCGTCGCGAACCTATACGCCGGTGAACGCCATGGGTGCGCAGACACGCCCTGCCGGGGGCCGAAGGTACGGACGGCCCGGCGTCGTCATGCTCCGGGGCGCCGCGTGGCGGACGTGCCGTCGTTCACGTCCCACACCCAGGCGCCGCCAATCAGGGTGCCGTCCCGGCCCAGGAGCTGTCTCAGGGTCTGGTAGAGAGGCGGAGCGTTGAACCCGGGCGCCAGCACGACGACGCCCGCCTTCCAGTACGACAGGTCCGCCTCGGCCTCGGCCCGCTGCCGCGGGCCGATCTCCGGGACCTTCCCACTCGTGTACACGGTCCCGAGCAGCCTGTAGGTGGGGCGGGGCTCCGGGTTGTAGTTCCCGACGTGCGCGGGGCCGTTGGGAGCCATGAAGTAGCCGCCCGGCATGGTGAAGGCCATGCGGGTCGCGGACTGCCAGTGCTGCGACTCGGTGGTGTACGAGTGGGCGAGCGGTACGGGGACGACGGTCTGGCCCTCGTCGACGTACCGGCGCCAGGTCCCGTCGGCGATGAAGTCGGGTACGGCCGGCCGGACGTTCACGGGGTACGGGGTGGGCACGATGGGCAGCAGGGCCGCGGCGACGGCGACGAGGCCCGCCGCCTTCAGCCGCGGCTCTGACGAGGCGGTGATGCGGTCCACCGCCAGTGCCACGAGCACGCCCAGTACGGGAGCGCACACCATGCCGAACCGGCTCTCGATCACCGAGCCGAACAGGGGCAGGTCGAGGATCAGCCGCCATGGGCCCGGCAGGACGATGTGGGTGCCGGGGACCTGGATGCGCGGTCCCATGGAGAGCACCGCGCCACCGATCGCGGTGCACACCAGTGCCTTGACCAGCGCCCTGTGCCACAGGCGGACGGCGATCACGAGGGCTAGCCCGGCGAGGGGCCAGCCGTAGAAGGCGTTCTGTTCGAGGCGGTTCACGGCGAACCGGTCCGCGATCGCCTCGTTGCCGGCCAGTGATCGTCCGGCGAACTGCAGGAAGGAGAGCGGGCTGTTGACGACGACGCCGTAGCCATGCGGCACGTCCGTGTAGCTGCCCGGTCCGAGGAACTGGACGTACAAGGGCCCCGCGACCAGCGGCAGGACCATGGCGAGTGCGATCGGGAGGCCCTTGCGCAGGGGCCGCGCCGCCTCCCGTGCCCGCCCGGGGTCAGCGAGGGCGTAGGCGGCGGCGAACAGCAGCATCCCCACCGCGGCGATCAGGAGGACCTCCTCGCCGATGAAGATCTGGTAGGCCGTGAACAGCCCGAGCAGCACTGCGTCGCGTACGACCCGGTCGCCCCGGCACAGGCAGAGCGCCCGGTCGACGATCAGCGGGATCATGAACAGTGCCGTGAAGTTGGGGTGGGCGTTGCCGTGGCTGATCATCGGCGGAGCGAAGGCGGCGAGTGCCGCGCCGACCGCGGCCGCGGGACGGCTGCGCACCGCCCACCGGCCCAGCACCCAGTACCAGGCGATGCCCGTTCCCGCGAGCCCCCAGGTCAGCACCAGCGCGTAGGTCACGGTCGGCCCGAACGCCAGCGTGATCGGAGTGAGTGGCACGGTCAGGCCGAGCATGACCGTGTTGGCCATCAGGTTCACCCCGTCGGGGAATCCCTGGACGGTGGTGAAGAACGGGTTGTGGAGGTGGGCGATGTTCTCGGCGGCGATCGCCATGAACCACTCGGCCTGGTTCTGGTCGCCTCCGGAGTCGGTCAGATACCCGTGGGCGAGGTCGCTCCACAGGTTCACGTAGAGGAGATGGGCGGCGAGCAAGAAGAGGGCGGCGACGGCGGCGTCGAAGGGCCGGACGCGACGGGTGATCGTCCCGGTGACGCGTCGGAGTTGGCCCGGCGGCCGTTGCCCGGGGACGGTGGTGTGTTCGGCTGTCGCCACCGAGGTCCGGTCCGGCTGTTGTCCGACGGTGGTCATCTGCGTCCGCCTCCGAGTCGATACGCCCCGCTGCGAGGGTTTCTGTCCCCCATGTCCGGCGTCGGACACCCTAGAGGGCGGCCCGCGCCGGACGGGCGAAGCACGCCGCGTCGGCTGTCGCCGCCGGGCGGGGCCGCTATGCGGAGCGCACCAGGAGCGCCACGGTCAGGCCGCTGGGGCGGTCCGCCCCGTACGCCCTGTAGTGGGCGCGCAGCGCCGCCGACTGGTCGGCGGGCAGCCCGTTCAGCGGGTCGGCCGCGTTCCCGCTCACCACGAGCCAGACCCGCTTCTCGCCGGCGCGCAGGCAGGCGGCGGGCTCCGGGCACTGGACGGCCGCCAAGTCGTCGCGTTGGACGGGCGATTCGGCGAGGAAGACGTCCCGCAGTCGCAGATTCCGCGGCAGGTAGTAGCCGACGCCCAGGGAGAGAGCCTCCTCCTGCGTCCTGTCGAAGACGATCGCGTCGCCGGGGACGTAGTACCTCTGGATGGTCCGCGCGGCCCCCGCGAAGTCGGGGCCGCCTGCCCAGTAGTGCCCGAGCGGCTCCCTGAGCGACCGCTGATCGGGCGCCGTGAGCACGGCGAGGACCGCCAGGGTCGAGACGAACACCCGCCGGGACCGGGCCGCGGCGGCGAGTCCCGCCCCGGCGAGAACGGCGAGCGCGGGCAGAGTGAAGAGCATGTACCGGAAGTAGAAGTACGAGACGTGCCCGTGGGAGAGCGCCCAGACCAGCAGGACGGGTGCCACCGCGGACACGGCGCAGAAGACGACGGCCGTACGGTGCTCCCGGCACGCCACCAGCGCCAGCAGCAGCACCGTTCCGGCGCACAGGCCGGAGTAGAACAGTTGCGACCAGACGTCGATCAGACCCGAGGCGCCCGGCTCGGCGATCCAGTAGATCTGCCGGACGGTCTGCGACCGGCCCAGCACCACCACCGGTGACAGACAGACGACGGCGAGCGGGACCGCGAGGCCGAAGCCCAGCCACACCCGGCGTTCGCGCCGCGCCCGCATGACCACGAGAGCCAGGTGCCCGACCACGCAGGTGAGCGCCAGCAGGTGGAACAGTCCTACGGCCATCAGCCCGAGGGCGTACCCGGTCCACCGCCACGGGCTGCCCGGGCGGTCCAGGGCCCGCAGCAGCAGCAGCGAGGCGAGGGCCACGGCCAGCATCACCAAGCCGTAGGGGCGCGCCTCGTGGGCGAACCGGCTCACTCCGGGGATCAGGGCGAACAGCAGGCCGCCGGCCAGTCCGGCGCGGTGGCCGAACAGCCGTTGCCCGAGCAGCGCCACGCAGACGGCGGCACCGGCCATGGCCAGGGCGGAGGGCAGGCGCAGGGAGGTGGCCGAGTCGCCGAACAGCGTCCGCCAGCCATGGAGGAGCAGGTAGTACGTACCGAGCACCGCGTCCACGTGCCGCACCGTGGCCAGCACCTGTCCGGCGCTTCGGCCGGACGCGTCCCAGCTGGACAACTCGTCGCGTCCCATCAGCGGTTGGCCGATGCGGTACGTGCCGACCATCAGCGTGACCATCGACGGCCAGAGCCACAGGCCGACCGGTGTGGTCCAGCGGCGGTGCCCCGCACCCGGGTCGGGAACGTCGCTGGAGTCCTGAGTCGGAGGGGCGAGAAGCGTCATGCGGACAGCCATAGCGGCGCGGCCGGGCGGGGCCCGGCCGCGACCCGCTGCGACGGTCCGCTTTCCCCTGTTCGGATGAGCGGTGGCCGGGGGCGCTACGCGTGCTGGTAGGCCACCAGCGAGATGCCGACGTAGTGGACGACGAACGCGGCGAGGGTGAGGGAGTGGAAGACCTCGTGGAAGCCGAACCAGCGCGGTGACGGGTTCGGCCGCTTGATGCCGTAGACCACGCCGCCGGCGCTGTAGAGCAGGCCGCCGACGATCACCAGGACCAGGACGGCGATGCCGCCGGTCTGGAGGAAGTCGGGCAGGAAGAACACGGCCGCCCAGCCCATGGCGATGTAGCAGGGTGTGTAGAGCCAGCGCGGGGCGCCGACCCAGAAGACCCGGAAGACGATGCCGGCGGCCGCGGCGGCCCAGATTCCCCAGAGCAGCCACTGGCCCTTGCTGTCGGGCAGGAGCAGCATCGTCAGCGGGGTGTAGGTGCCGGCGATGATCAGGAAGATGTTGGCGTGGTCCAGGCGGCGCAGGACACCGTCCATCCGCGGGCTCCAGTTGCCCCGGTGGTACAGCGCGCTGACGCCGAAGAGGAGACAGGCCGTCAGGACGTAGATGCCGCAGGCGATGCGGCCTCTGGTGGAGTCGGCGAGTGCGGTGAGCACGAGGCCCGCGATGAGCACGGCCGGGAACATGCCGAGGTGCAGCCAGCCGCGCAGACGCGGCTTGACCGGATGCGGCAAGGAGAGCGCGACCGGACCGCGGCCGTCGGCCGGCGTGTCCATGGGCGCGTCGGAGGCGGACGCAGTCATGGCGGCATGGTACCTACGCCGCCGTAAGTCGTCGCTCTGTGCCGCTCGGCCGAAGGCGCCATGGCAAAAAGTCCTTCAGTTGAACCCAACGTGGACGCAAAGATTCGCGGAAACCGTGGGATTCCTCACGTCGCTCACCTGTGATGCCCTCTGGACAGATGGGCACTAGAATCGGATGATCAAATGAGTGCGGTCGGCACCGGATGAGCAGCTACGAAGCGTCCGGGTCGCGGCCCCCACGGGGCGAACAAGACAAAAATCCCTCTTTTAGGAGCAATCGTGGCGCGCGACATCGCGGCTCCCACCGTCGTCCCCACCAACCACCAGGAACTGATCTCGTGGGTCAACGAGATCGCCGAACTGACCCAGCCGGACAGCGTGGTCTGGTGCGACGGCTCCGAGGCTGAATACGAGCGACTGGCCGAGGAGCTGGTGGCGAAGGGCACCTTCAAGAAGCTCGACCCGGTCAAGCGCCCGCACTCCTACTACGCCGCCTCCGACCCGACCGACGTCGCGCGCGTCGAGGACCGGACCTTCATCTGCTCCGAGAAGGAGGCGGACGCGGGCCCCACCAACCACTGGAAGGACCCCGCCGAGATGCGGGAGATCTTCGCCGGTGAGAAGGGCCTGTTCCGGGGCTCGATGCGGGGCCGCACGATGTACGTCGTCCCGTTCTGCATGGGCCCGCTCGGCTCCCCGCTGTCCGCGATCGGCGTGGAGATCACCGACTCCGCCTACGTCGCCGTGTCCATGCGCACGATGACGCGCATGGGCCAGGCCGTCCTCGACGAGCTGGGCGACGAGGGCTTCTTCGTCAAGGCCGTCCACACCCTCGGCGCGCCCCTGGAGCAGGGCGCGCAGGACGTTCCGTGGCCGTGCAACTCCACCAAGTACATCTCGCACTTCCCCGAGGACCGCGAGATCTGGTCCTTCGGCTCCGGCTACGGCGGCAACGCCCTGCTCGGCAAGAAGTGCTACGCGCTGCGTATCGCCTCCGTCATGGCGCGTGACGAGGGCTGGCTGGCCGAGCACATGCTCGTCCTGAAGCTGACCCCGCCGCAGGGCGAGGCGAAGTACGTCGCCGCCGCCTTCCCGTCCGCGTGCGGCAAGACCAACCTCGCCATGCTGGAGCCCACGATCTCCGGCTGGACCGTGGAGACCATCGGCGACGACATCGCCTGGATGCGCTTCGGCGAGGACGGCCGTCTCTACGCGATCAACCCCGAGGCCGGCTTCTTCGGCGTCGCGCCCGGCACCGGAGAGCACACCAACGCCAACGCGATGAAGACCCTGTGGGGCAACGCGGTCTTCACCAACGTGGCGCTCACCGACGACGGCGACGTCTGGTGGGAGGGCATGACCGAGGAGGCCCCGGCCCACCTGACCGACTGGAAGGGCAACGACTGGACGCCGGCCTCCGACGTTCCGGCCGCCCACCCCAACGCCCGCTTCACCGTCCCCGCCTCCCAGTGCCCGATCATCGCGCCCGAGTGGGAGGACCCCAAGGGCGTGCCGATCTCGGCGATCCTCTTCGGCGGCCGGCGCGCCAGCGCCGTGCCGCTGGTGACCGAGTCCTTCGACTGGAACCACGGCGTCTTCCTCGGCGCCAACGTGGCCTCCGAGAAGACCGCCGCGGCCGAGGGCAAGGTCGGCGAGCTGCGCCGGGACCCGTTCGCCATGCTGCCGTTCTGCGGCTACAACATGGGCGACTACATGGCCCACTGGGTCGACGTGGCCAAGGACAAGGACCAGTCCAAGCTGCCGAAGATCTACTACGTCAACTGGTTCCGCAAGAACGACGAGGGCAAGTTCGTCTGGCCCGGCTTCGGTGAGAACTCCCGTGTCCTGAAGTGGATCGTGGAGCGCCTCGACGGCAAGGCCGAGGGCGTCGAGACCCCGATCGGCGTCCTGCCGACCAAGGAGGCGCTCGACACCAAGGGCCTCGAACTCGCCGACGCCGACCTCGACTTCCTGCTGACGGTCGACAAGGAGGTCTGGCGCGAGGAGGCGGCGCTCGTCCCCGAGCACCTCAACACCTTCGGCGAGCACACCCCGAAGGAGCTGTGGGACCAGTACCGCGCCCTGGTGGAGCGCCTGGGCTGACGCCCACCACGAACTCCGCGGCCGGTTTGGATGTGCCCTGACCAGCGATCGTCACGACCGGCCGCGGACATGAACGCGCAAGGGCCCCGCACAAAGGTGTGCGGGGCCTTTCGCGTCGTCGGAAAAGGCGGCCTGACGAGGCGTCACATCGACTTCGCAAAATACTCACGTCCCCCTTTCGGAGGTGGGGCCGTAATTCAGAGAATCCTCGCGCGAAAGCGGACACTCCGTGGTTGGACGCTTCGTGTCTCAAATTAACGCCACCCGAGTGATCCTTCCCAGGCGGCGCGCAGATAGTCGTTTTCCTCGGTGAGCGAAGCGTGCACATTGTAGTCGTCCGCGGACGACGCTGCGAGACACGCATGCGGAAAGGCGCTCCCCGGCGCATCCGCCCGCGGTATTCCGCTCACTCCCAGGGAAGGTTCTCTTGAGCCGCAGATCGATTCGTAATTCGCGCCTGAAGTCCGCCATGCTGGTGGGTACCGGCGCGCTCACCGTCGCCCTCAACGTCCTGCCGGGCACGGTCGCCGCCGCCCAGCAGATGGACCGGCACAGCGCCGGCGCCGTCGCGGAGCGGCAGAGCCCGCACGACGACCTCAGCTCGGCCATCGCCGATGCGATCGACAGGGCCGCCGTCGACGCCCTCGACTGGAAGCGCGACGCGTACAGCCAGGGTCCGACCGACTCCGACGAGGCGTACGGGGCGACCGGCTCCGACGACGACGCGTACGGCCCGGGTCCGACCGGCTCCGACGAGTACGGAGACGGCGGCAAGCCCTGCCACTGCGAGAACGGCGCCACGGGCGCCACCGGTGCCACGGGTGCGACCGGTGCCACGGGCCCGACGGGTCCTGGCGGTACCGGTTCCGTGGGCCCGACGGGTGCCACCGGTGCCACGGGTGCGACGGGCCCGACGGGTCCTGGCGGTACCGGTTCCGTGGGCCCGACGGGTGCCACCGGCGCGACGGGTGCCACCGGCGCGACCGGTGCCACCGGTGCCACCGGTGCGACGGGTGCCACGGGCACGATCGCAGGCACGTACGTCAACACCGCCACCGGGACGCGCTCGGTGACCGCTTCTTGTGACGAGGGCGACTTCGCCACCGGCGGCGGTGCCCTCGCCACCAACGGCGACCTGGTCGAGACCTACCCCGCCGACGGCAGCTCGACGACGTCGCCGACGGCATGGACGGCCACCACCACCGCCAACAACGAGAACAACATCACCGCCTACGTGGTCTGTGTCAGGACGTCGTGAGGCAGTGACCGGCCGATGAGGGGGGAGCGGCAGCGACTGCCCGCTCCTCCCGGCCACCACTGAGCAACAGGTGCCCCGGGGCTTCGGCCTCGTGGGCACCTGCTCGCTTGTCGGCCACGCAGTGCCCGGTGGGGGGTTCTGCCGTCAGGGGCTTGCCGCGTCGCGGAATTCCTCCGGGACCCGGGAGAGGAGACGGCCATCGGCCGCGACCGCACGGCGGAAGGCTTCCCCGGCCTCGCCGTCGCGGTTCCGCTCCGCCAGCAACTGGCCCAGTTGCAGCTGGACCGCTGCCGCCCTCGGCTGGATGGCGGCGGCACGCCCGAGGAGTTCGATCGCCCGGTCGGGGTCGCTCGATCTCAGCATGAACGCCTGGCTGTAGAGAGCGGACGTGAAGCGCGGATCGGCTTCGAGGGCCTTGTCGTAGTCCTTGCGGGCCTCCGCCGTTCTGCCGGACGCCTGGTCGATGAGTCCCATGCCGTACCAGGCCTGTTTGTTGTTCGGATCGGCTTCCAGAACGCGCCGGTAGTCCTCGGCCGCGCCCGCGAAATCCTGATGCGTCTGGCGCTTGAGGGCCGACTGGAGAAGCGCGTCGACTGAGTTGGTGACTGACTTTGTGGCCGGCTTGGTGGCCGACTTGGTGTCCCCGGCGACCGAGACGGATTTGGATTCCGACGGTCCCGCCGACGGGGAGTGCACCGCCCAGAAGGTCAGTCCGGTGACGACCGTCGCCGCGGTCGCGATTCCTGCCCAGAAGGTCGATTTTTTCATTTGTCACTCTTCGTGGAAGCTTGCGGGCGGGTGGAGTTGGGTTCTCTCGGATGGTCGATCCCGACGTTACGAGTCCACGGTTGAGGTGGTGTCTTCCGGCAGGCTCCGGCGTCGTTCAGACCACTCGAATGCACGAGCCATCCGGCGGTGTCCCGAGTCCGCGCGCACGAGCCGAACCACCCGGATGCACGAGTCGGAAACGCTTTCCCGGTTCAGCCTCTTTGCATGGGCCGAAACTGCTGGATACCGTCCCGATTCGGTTGTATGCCGCCACCGAGTGGGATGGGACCCATGAAACCAACGGTCTGTCTGAACATGATTGTCAAGGACGAAGCCCCGGTGATCCGGCGCTGTCTGGAATCCGTGCGGCCCTTGATCGACACCTGGGTCATCGTGGACACCGGTTCCACCGACGGCACCCAGGACATCATCCGCGACGTCTACCGCGACCTGCCCGGCGAACTGTACGAACGGTCCTGGAAGGGATTCGACGGCAGCCGGACCGAGGCGATCGAACTGGCCCGTGACCGCGCCGAATTCCTGTTCTTCATCGACGCCGACGACGTCATGGAGATGGAGCCGGGCTTTCGTATGCCCGAGTTGACCCACGACGCCTACCGGGTCGACATCCACTACGGGGGCAGCGTCTACTGGCGTCCCGCCCTGGTCTCGACGCGGCTTCCCTGGCGGTACGTCGGCGTTCTGCACGAGTACGTGGAATGCGGTGTGCCGTTCAGCCTCGGCACTCTCGAAGGCGCCCGGATGGTCATCCTGGGCGGCGGGGGGCGGCAGCGGAACGAGGGCCTGCGGGACAAGTACCTGCGCGACGCGAAGATCCTGGAAGACGGTCTGGCCAAGGAGCCGGGCAACGAGCGGTACGCCTTCTACCTCGCGCAGAGCTGGCGTGACGCGGGTGAGCTGGAGAAGGCCATCGAGGCCTACGACCGCCGCGCGGCCATGGACGGCTGGGACCACGAGACCTTCTGCGCCCACCTCGCGGCCGCCCGGGCCGCGGAGACTCTCGACCGGCCGCCCGCCGAGGTGATGGACCGCTACCTGCGGGCCCACGAGTGCCTGCCCACGCGCGCCGAGGCCTTGGCGGCCCTCGCGCGCTGGTGCCGCCTCAACGGCCGGCGCTGGCCTCTCGCCTATATGTACGCGCGGCAGGCGGTACGGATCCCGCAGCCGGCTCACGGCCTGTTCGTCGAGTCCGGCTGGTACGACTGGGCGGCACTGGACGAACTCGCGGTCTCCGCCTACTGGGTGGGTGAGTACGAGGAGTCGAAGAACTGCTGCGAACGCCTGCTGGAAAGCGGGAAACTGCCCGAGGAACACCGCGAGCGCGTGAAGAAGAATCTTGAGCTCGCATGTCAGCGGCTGAGCCCGAAAGAGCTCGCCGGCGTCTGAGACACCGGCGAGCCCGGACCCCGCTCACTTCCCCGTTCAGTGCTTGCTCAGGGATTCCCTGTATGTGCGCGGCACTTCGGAGAGAAGTGAGGGGTTGATCGCCACGGCTTGGCGGAATTCCGTCACTGCTTGGCGGTCACGGCCTTTTCGCGACCAGATGAGCCCGATGTGGTAGTGGGCTGTGGCCGCCGACTTCGGGTCGGCGGTCATGGCACGTTCCAGAAGCGCCATGGCCTGGTCGGGCTTGGACTTCTTCAGAAGCAGCGCCTCGTTGTAGAGAGCCGGCGAGAACGCCGGGTCGATCGTCAGGGCCCTTTCATAGGCCCGGCGCGCGTCGTCCGTGTTTCCGACTTCCTCCGCGGCGTATCCCAGGTCGTACCAGGCGTACTTGTTCTGCGGTTGAAGTTCGAGCACGCGCGCGTAGGAGTGGGCGGCCCCCGCGTGATCATGGTTCCTGTCCTGCTGAATGCCCTTCCGGAGCAGGGAATCCGCTTCCTGGTACGCAGGTGCGGGGGCCTTGGATTCCGCGAACATGTCCGACCGGGTCGCGACCGCCCAGGAGATCGCTCCCGTGGCGAGAACGGCCGCACCGAAGAGTCCTGCCAGCAATGGCCTGTGTTTCACGCTGTCCGACGTTACGAGGAAGTCATGAGGCCGTCGTCACTTGCCGGGCAGGCGGGAGCCTCAGACCACTCGAATGTACGCGTCGCGTTCCTCCGGCGAAGAGTCCACGGCCGTGGCCGCCGGTCGCGGATCTGTGGCGCCCGGTCCGCGCGTCGCTGCGGGTGCGCGCGGACCGGGGCCGTTCGTGGGACCCCGGGGCGGGGTCAGGGGGCCGCGGTGAGCTCCCTCGGGTCGGCCAGGGCGGCCGCGTGCGCGTCCATCCGCTCGGCCGAGAGGATCGCCGCCGCCGTGTCGGCCCGCGAGGCGGCGACCACGAGGGCGCGGCCGGCGAGGGCGTGTGCGCGACGGTGCAGGGCGGCGGGGTCGCCGGCCGCGGCCGGTGCCGCGCGCAGCGGCGCGCGTCCTCCCCGCAGCCGGGAGATCTCGCCGGTCAGGCGCTCCGCGGCCGTGTCGAGGCCGGCGGACGGGGTCAGGACGCGCAGTTCGTCGGTGACCGCGAGCAGCGCGGCGAGGTGTCCGGCGAGCTGGATGTCCAGCTCCTCCTCGCGCGACCGGTGGGGAAAGTCGGACGGGGTGCCGGCCATCGTGCTGTGGACCGACTTGGTGCGGATCGGTTCGTACATGGGTGATGGCCTCCTGTGCGCTTACAGGAAGCCATCTTAGCTTGGATTTCGTCTAAAGTTGAGCGGTGTCACCGATTGCGGTCCGACGGTCTCCGTGTGCTACGGCTGGCTGTAGCCGTCCAGGAAGGTGCCGATGCGGGTCATCGCGTCCCGCAGGTCCCCGACCGCCGGGAGGGTGACCACGCGGAAGTGGTCCGGGTCGGGCCAGTTGAAGCCGGTGCCCTGGACGACCATGATCTTCTCCTGGCGCAGCAGGTCCAGGACCATCCGGCGGTCGTCCTTGATCTTGAAGACCTGCGGGTCCAGGCGCGGGAAGAGGTACAGCGCGCCCTTCGGCCGTACGCAGCTCACGCCCGGGATCTGCGTCAGCAGCTCGTAGGCGGTGTCCACCTGCTCCTTCAGCCGGCCGCCCGGCAGTACCAGGTCGTTGATCGTCTGGCGTCCGCTCAGTGCGGCGACCACTCCGTGCTGGCCCGGCATGTTGGCGCACAGCCGCATGTTCGCGAGGATCGTCAGGCCCTCGATGTAGGAGTCGGCGTGCGCGCGCGGACCGGAGATCGACATCCAGCCGACGCGGTAGCCGGCCACCCGGTAGGCCTTGGACATGCCGTTGAAGGTGAGGGTGAGCAGGTCCGGGGCGATCTTCGCGGTCGGGGTGTGCGTCGCGCCGTCGTAGAGGATCTTGTCGTAGATCTCGTCGGAGCAGACGAGGAGGTTGTGCCGGCGGGCGATGTCCGTCAGCCCCTTGAGCACGGCCTCGTCGTAGACCGCGCCCGTGGGGTTGTTCGGGTTGATGATGACGATCGCCTTGGTGCGGTCGGTGACCTTGCGCTCGATGTCGGCGAGGTCGGGCATCCAGTCGGACTGCTCGTCGCAGCGGTAGTGCACCGCCGTGCCGCCGGAGAGGGAGACGGCCGCCGTCCACAGGGGGTAGTCCGGGGCCGGTACGAGGACCTCGTCGCCGTCGTCCAGCAGGCCCTGCATGGCCATCACGATCAGCTCGGAGACGCCGTTGCCGATGAAGACGTGCTCGACGTCCGTCTCGATGCCGAGCGTCTGGTTGTGCATCACGACCGCGCGGCGGGCGGCCAGCAGGCCCTTGGCGTCGCCGTAGCCGTGCGCGGTGGAGACGTTGCGGAGGATGTCCTCCAGGATCTCCGGCGGGCACTCGAAGCCGAACGCCGCGGGGTTGCCGGTGTTGAGCTTGAGGATGCGGTGACCCGCCGCCTCGAGCCGCATGGCCTCCTCGAGAACCGGGCCCCGGATCTCGTAACAGACGTTGGCGAGCTTGGTCGACTGGATCACCTGCATGCCCGTGAGCTTACGGCCCGGTAACGGCTCACGGGTGGTGTTATCCGCCACGTGAGACACGAAGAATTGCCCCGATATCGCCGTCGGCTGTCTCAGCGGTCCCTTGCGTCCCTAGAATCCGCGTCATGTCCACCGAACGCGAGTACGGGGCGGGGGCGTCCGGCGGGCAGGTACCGATCGGCGAGCCACAGGTTCCGCCGAACGTGTACCTCCCTCAGGAGGCCCCCGCGCCCGTGTACGACGCCTACGCCGATCCGGCCGCCGCCCACGGCTGGCAGAACGCCTACGACGCCACGCGCGAGCTGCCGGCCGTGCCCGCGCAGCGCGAGCCGGGCGGACCGGGCGGACCTGGCGAGGGGCGGGCCGGACGCCGGCGCGAGCAGCAGCGGCGCAGGGGTGGCCGGCGCCGGCTCGCGGTCGTCGCCGGAGTGCTCGGGGTGGCCGGAACCGTGGCGGCGATCGCCGGGCTGTCGGGCGGCTCGGGGTCCCCGGACGGGTCCCGTCCCGCCGGCGGCGGACGGGTCGCCGACGACGCCACCGAGAGCGCCCGCACGGACAGCGGTGCCCCGGCCGCGCCGACGGCGGGTGCCCCGACGGCCGTCGGCCCGTCCACCCCGGCCTCCCCGCTCCGCGCGGCGACCTCCTCGGCCGCCGGTACGTCGACGGCCGGTCCCGGCGCCGGGGCGAGCAGCTCCCCGGCGACCACGGCCTCGCCCCCGCCCTCCACGGCCTCCGCCACTCCCACGCTCACGTCACCGGCCCCGGCGACGTCCTGGCCCGACCACCCGGGCAGGGGCCACGGCCACGGTCGCGGCCCCCGCTGACCGGCACCCGCGGTCGACGGCCGGGGGCCCGGGGGTGTCCGGGCCGCCCGGGGGCGCGATGCCGGCGCCGAGGCGTCGCCTCCCGGCCGACCGCGGTTTCACCCTCCCGGGCGGGGCCTTCCGGTCACTCCCGGCGCCGGGGCGAGCAGCGCCCCGGCGACCACGGCCTCGCCCCCGCCCTCCACGGCCGCCGCCACTCCGACGCTCACGTCACCGGCCCCGACGGCGTCCTGGCCCGACCGCCCGGGCAGGGGCCACGGCCACGGTCGCGGCCCCCGCTGACCGGCACCCACGGTCGACGGCCGGGGGCCCGGGGGTGTCCGGGCCGCCCGAGGGACGCGATGCGGGCGTCGAGGCGTCGCCTCCCGGCCGACCGCGGCTTCACCGTCCCGGGCGGGGCCTTCCGGTCACTCCCGGCGGCGGGGTGGGCAGGGCCCCGGCGGCAGCCGGGTGCGCTCGCGCCCGCCGCGTGCGCACGGCAAGTTCCGCAGCAGTGAGCCTGGTTGGCGTGGACTCCGGTGCATCCGCCGTACCGCGTCCGAGAGTTGACCGTATGCGCGGCTCCGACGCCGACCTGCTCGCCTCCGGCGAAATCCGCACAGGGAAACCCCTATGACCTGACCCGGCTCCTTGTCCGGGGCCCTCCATGCGTTGAGAATGCGCATGACAAAGACGCAAGGGCGGCCGGAAGAGCTCCGGCCGCCTCCGTCGTAAGAGGGGACCCCCACATGAACAAGCCTCTCCTTGCCGCGTTGTCCTCCCTGGCGATAGCCGGGCTGGGCGCGACACCGGCGGTCGCCGCGCCGCACACCGCGGCGAAGCCCACCGCCAAGGCCGCCGCGGTGACGGTCAACTTCGCCGGCACCGTCTCCCTCAGCAACTGCTCCGGCTCCGTCGTCCGCTTCCCCAACTCCGCGGACACCGACCCGGCGCTGGTCATGACCAACGGCCACTGCCTGGAGACCGGCTTCCCCGAGCCCGGCGAGGTCATCACCGGCCAGTCCTCCAGCCGTTCCTTCGGCCTGCTGAACTCCGCCGGCACCAAGGTCGCCACGCTCCGCGCCAACCAGGTCGTCTACTCGACCATGACGGACACGGACGTCACGATCTACCGGACCACCACCACGTACGCGAAGATCAAGAGCTCGTACGGCATCAGCCCGCTCACCGTGCAGGACACCCACCCGACCGCCGGCACGCCCATCAAGGTGGTGTCCGGCTACTGGAAGCGGATCTACAGCTGCAACGTCGACGGGTTCGTCTACCGGCTCAAGGAAGGCGACTGGACCTGGAAGGACTCGCTCCGCTACACCTCGTCCTGCAACACCATCGGCGGCACCTCGGGCTCGCCGGTGATCGACACGAACACCGGCAAGGTCGTCGCCGTCAACAACACCGGCAACGAGGACGGCCAGCGCTGCACGGAGAACAACCCGTGCGAGGTCGACGCCAACGGCAACGTCACCGTCCGCCAGGGCATCAACTACGCCGAGGAGACCTACCTCATCCCGGCCTGCTTCACGACCGGCAACCAGCTGAACCTGAGCGCGGCCGGCTGCACCCTGCCCAAGCCGTAGCCGTAGCCGTAGCCACAGCCCTGTCGTAGCCCCGTGCCCGTCGGGGCCGGGCGGTCACGCCGGAGTGCGGCGGACCGCCCGCCCCGCCAGGACGTCCGTCCGCCTGCCGTCCTCGACGGCGAACCGGCCGTCGATCAGGACGTGCGGGATGCCGGCCGGCAGCCTGCGCGGCTCGGCGAAGGTGGCACCGGACGCGACCGTCTCCGGGTCGAACAGCACCAGGTCGGCCCGGAACCCCTCGCGCACCAGACCGCGGTCCGGCAGGCGCAGCCGGGCCGCGGGCCGCCCGGTGAGACGGGCGACGCACTCCTCCAGCGTGAGCACGCCCAACTCCCGTACGTAGTGGCCGAGGTAGCGCGGGAAGGTGCCGTAGGCGCGCGGGTGCGGCTTGGCGCCCTGGAGGATGCCGTCGGAGCCGCCGGTGTGGGTCCGGTGCCGCATGATCGTGCGGACGTTCTCCTCGTGGCCGACGTGCTGGAGGATCGTCGTACCGAGCCGGTCCTCGACCAGCAGCCGGTGGGCCGTGGTCCACGGGCTCTCGCCGCGCAGCTCCGCCGACTCGCGGACCGTGCGGCCCACATGGTCGCCGAGCGCCGGATCGGCCACCCCGGCGATCTCGATCGTCTCCCACTCCACGGGCACGCCGTGGCAGCCGTCCGAGCCGGTCACCTCGAGCTCGTGCCGGATGCGTTCGGCCGTCGCCGGATCGGTGAGCCGGGCCAGCACCGCCTCCGGACCGCCCTCGCTCACCCAGCCGGGCAGCAGCGCGGCGAGCGTGGTGCAGCCGGGGGTGTAGGGATAGGTGTCCAGCGTGATGTCCGCGCCCGCGTCCAGGGCCCGGTCGAGCAGCGCCAGCAGTTCGGGCGCCCGGCCCTCGTTCACGCCGAAGTTCATCGTCGCGTGCGCCAGGTGCAGCGGGCAGCCGGCCTCCCGGGTCAGGGCCATCATCTCGGCGTAGGCCTCCAGGGCGCCGGCGCCGTAGGAGCGGTGGTGCGGGCAGTAGTAGCCGCCGTACGCGGCCACCACCCGGCACAGTTCGGTCAGTTCGGCGTCCTCGGCGTACATGCCGGGTGTGTAGGTGAGCCCGGAGGACAGGCCCACCGCCCCCTGCTCCAGACCCTCCGCGACCAGCCGCCGCATCCGGTCCAGCTCCCCGGGCGTGGCCGGGCGGTCCTCCCAGCCGACGGCGAGCGCCCGGACCGTGCCCTGGGGGACCAGGTAGGCCGCGTTCACGGCGATCCCGCGGCCGTCGACGCCGCGGTCCAGCCGGTCCAGGTACTCGCCGACCGAGCGCCAGTCGAAGTCGACGTCGTCGCCGTACCCGTTCCAGCCGGTGATCGCACGCCGTACCTCCGCCAGCGTGCGGTCGTCCACCGGGGCGTACGACAGCCCGTCCTGGCCGAGCACCTCCAGCGTGACCCCCTGCGCGACCTTGGCGCTGTGGTCGGGGTCGCGCAGCAGGGCGAGGTCGGAGTGGGCGTGCATGTCGATGAAGCCCGGCGAGAGGATCAGGCCCTCCGCGTCCATCTCCCGTACGGCACAAGGGCGTTGGCAGCCGGCCGCGGCCGCCTCCTTGACGATCGAGACGATCCGGCCGCCGTCGATCAGGACGTCGGCGCGGTAGGAGTCCGCGCCGCTGCCGTCGACGACGTCCGCGTCGCGGATGACCAGGTCCTCCACGGGGCCTCCTAGAAGAACGTGCGGATGTAGTCGACGACCGTGCCGTCCGCCTCCGCCACCGGGATCAGCTGCCACTTGTCGAAGGACGTGCACGGGTGGGAGAGGCCGAGGCCGATCCAGTCGCCGACCTCGACGTCCGCCTCCGGGCCGGTGCGCAGCCAGGTGTGCTGGTCGGACAGACCGGTCACCGTGACACCGGTGGCCGGCCGCTCGGCGCCGTCCCGGCGGAGCACCTGCGCGGTGGGCAGGTCCAGGTCGTAGGCCGCGTCGCGCTTGCCCGCGTTGGCGAAGGCCTGCCCGGGGGCCGGCCGGGAGACGACCTCGGCCCACAGCCGGAAGGCGGGCTCCAGGGCGCCCTCCTCCGGGACCCGGGCGAACGGGGTGAGCCTTCGGTAGTGCCCGTCGTCGTGCGAGACGTAGGCGCCCGAGCGGAGCAGCTTCAGTACCGGCAGGGAGAGCGCGGGCAGCTCGCCGAAGACCTCGGCCACCGTGTCGAACCAGGCGCTGCCGCCCGCGCTCACCACGATCTCCTCCGCGTCCGCGAACCGGCCCGCCTCGTCGAGTGAGGCGGCGAGCGCCGTCAGCCGCCGCAGGTAGGCCGCCACCCGCTGCGGGTCGGCCTCGCGCACCTCGCCCTCGTAGCCCGCCACCCCGACCAGGCGCAGGGTCGGTACGGCGGCGACGGCCGCGGCGACGGCCAGGCACTCCTCCTCCGTGCGGACGCCGGTCCGGGCGCCGTCTCCCGCGCCCAGCTCCACGACCACGTCCACCGGGCGGCCGGAGCCGTGCAGGGCCGCGTCCATCAGCTCCACCCCGCGCACGGAGTCGACGTAGCAGACGAAGTGGAACTCCGGGTCGGCGGCAAGTTCGGCGGCGATCCAGCGCAGAGCCGAGGCGTCCACCAGTTCGTTGGCCAGGAAGATCCGCCGCACCCCGAACGCCCGCGCCACGCGCACCTGGTGGGGGACGGCCAGCGTGATGCCCCACGCGCCGTGCTCGATCTGGCGCCGGAAGAGCTGCGGGGCCATGGAGGTCTTGCCGTGCGGGGCGAAGGCGAGGCCGTGCCGGACGGTGTACGTCTCCATCAGCGCCAGGTTGTGCTCCAGGCGCTCCGCGGACAGGGCGAGGACGGGGGTGGTGAAGCCGTCCGCCGCGCGGAAGAGATTGCGGCGCTGGGCGGCCAGTTCGGCGACGGTGAGGCCGTCGGCGTCCGGGGGGAGGCCCTTGAAGCGGTGGTCGACGCGTTCCTCTGCGAGGGCGGCGAGCGCTTCGGCGCCGGTCTGACGGCCCATGAAACCCTCCTGATCAGGTGCGTTGCACTGTATGCAACATCCATTGCGTATGTCGCTCACTGCTGTCTAACATCTCGCGAACACCGGGTCAACGAAACCGCCGCCCCGGGACACGGACAAGGAGCCCCACCATCGTGACCGCCGACGGACACCCCCGCGCCACCCCCGACGCCGTGGATGTGGTGGACGTCGTGGACGTGGTGGCGCTCGGCGAGTCCATGGTCACGTTCCTGCCGTCCGGGCCGGGGCGCCTCGCCGACGTGGCCTCCTTCGAGCGGGGCATCGGCGGCGCCGAGTCCAACGTGGCCTGCGTGCTGGCCGCCGCCGGGCACCCGGCCCGCTGGGTCAGCCGCGTGGGCGCCGACGGCTTCGGGGAGCACCTGGTGGAGCGGATCGCCGGATACGGCGTCGACGTCCGTGCCGTCCGCCGCGACGCCCACCGGCCCACGGGCGTCTACTTCCGCACGGCGGCCGACCGGGCCACCGACGCGCACGAGGTGGCGTACTACCGGGCCGGATCGGCGGCCTCCGCCATGGCCGTGGGCAACGTCGACCCGGCCGCCGTACGGACCGCACGGGTGCTGCACCTGTCCGGGATCACGGCCGCCCTCTCCCGCGACTGCCTGGAGCTGACGCGGGAACTGACGGCACGCCGGCCCGGCCGCCCGCTGGTCTCCTTCGACGTCAACCACCGGCCGGCGCTCTGGCCGGACGCGGACGGCCCGCGGGTGCTGCTGGAACTGGCGCGCGGCGCCGACATCGTCTTCGTCGGCGACGACGAGGCCGAGCACGCCTGGGGGATCACCGGCGGCCCGGAGGCGATCCGTGGGGCCCTGCCGGAACCGGCCGTGCTGGTGGTCAAACAGGGCGCGCACGGCGCGACGGCGTTCGCACGCGAGGCGGGAGGCGCGGAGCCGGGGCCGCCGCCGTCCGGCTCCGCGCGCGAGGACCGCGACACCGGATCCCGGCCCCCGCTGCCCGCCCCACCCGGCCCAGGACCCGTCTTCGAGCCCGCCCTCCACGTCGACGTCGTGGCGACCACCGGCGCCGGCGACGCCTTCGCCGCCGGATTCCTCTCGGGCACCCTGCGCGGTCTCCCCCTGCGCACCCGCCTGAGGTACGGCCACCTCTTCGCCGCCGCCGCCCTCACCACACCCGGCGACCTCGCCGCACCCCCCTCCCGGGGGCACGCCGACCGCCTGGCGGCCGTGGACGCGGGGGCATGGGGGAGACTTCGACTCGGCCCCGGCTGGACGCACGCCGGACAGGCCGATGAGGAGGCGATCACCCCATGAGTCAGACCGTCGACCGCGCCCTGAGCATCCTGCCGCTGCTCGCCGAGGGCCCCGCCGACCTCGGGCAGGTCGCCGACCGCCTCGGCGTGCACAAGTCCACGGCGCTACGGCTGCTGCGCACGCTGCACGAGCACGGCCTGGTCTACCGCCAGTCCGACCAGCGCTACCGGCTCGGCGCCCGCCTCTTCGCCCTCGCCCAGGAGGCGATGGAGAACCTCGACATCCGCGAGATCGCCCACCCCCACCTCGTACGCCTCAACGAGCAGTGCGGACACACCGTCCACCTCGCCGTCCACGAGGAGAACGAGGTGCTCTACATCGACAAGGTGGAGAGCCGCTACCCCGTGCGGATGTACTCGCGGATCGGGAAGCCGGTGGCCATCACGGTCGCCGCCGTCGCCAAGCTCCTCCTCGCCGACCTGCCCGAACCCGAGCGCCGCGCCCTCGCGGACACGCTCGACTACCCCCTCTACACGGCCCGTTCCACCCCCAACGCGCCCGCCTTCCTGCGGGAGCTGGAGCAGGTGCGCGAACAGGGCTGGGCCACCGACCTCGGTGGCCACGAGGAGTCCATCAACTGCGTCGCGGCCCCCGTCCGCGGCGCCGACGGCCGGGTGGTCGCCGCGATGTCGGTGTCCGCGCCGAACGTCGTAGTCACCGCCGAGGAACTCCTCACCCTGCTCCCGCTGGTGCGCCGTACGGCGGACGCGATCAGCGGCGAGTACTCCGGCAGAACACCAGTAAGGGACCCCGCATGACGGAAAAGACCGCGCTCACCCCGAAGACCCACACCGCCCCGCCCGCGCAGTTCTCCCACGGGGTGAAGAAGGGCAACATCCTCCAGGTCGCCGGCCAGGTGGGCTTCCTGCCCGCCGAGGAGGGCAAGGCCCCCACCCCGGCCGGCCCCACCCTGCGCGAGCAGACCCTGCAGACCCTCGCCAACGTCAAGGCGATCCTCGAAGAGGGCGGCGCGAGCTGGGACGACGTGATGATGATCCGCGTCTACCTCACCGACGTGGACCACTTCGCCGAGATGAACGAGATCTACAACGCCTACTTCGGGGAGCAGAGCCTCACCCAGCCGCCCGCGGCCCGCACGACGGTCTACGTCGGTCTGCCGGCCGGGCTCCTCATCGAGATCGACGCGCTCGCCGTACTCGGCTGACGCCACCGCACCCCCCGTACGTCCCGCACGGCACGGCACCCTTCCGGGCGCCGTGCCGCGATCCCCCCTGCCCGAAAGCACGATGCACTTACCCAGAGGACCCCCTCGATGCCCCTTCCGCTCGCCGCGGCCGCCCCCGCCGCACCACCCCACACCGGCGGCCTGCTCCTCCTCCTCGACGGCACCACCGGACTGCTCACCGTCGCCGCCATCGGCATAGCCCTGCTCCTCTTCCTGATCATCAAGGTGCGGCTGCAGCCCTTCGTCGCCCTCCTCGCCGTCTCCATAGCCGTCGGCCTGCTCGCCGGCCTCTCGGTCACCGAACTCTTCGGCACCGTCCAGCGCTCCGACGCCGTCTCCACCATCGAGTCCGGCATGGGCGGCATCCTCGGCCACGTCGCGATCATCATCGGCCTCGGCACCATGCTCGGCGCGATCCTCGAAGTCAGCGGCGGCGCCGAGGTGCTGGCCTCCCGCCTGCTGGGTCTCTTCGGTGAGCGGCGCGCCCCGCTCGCCATGGGCCTGACCGGCCTGATCTTCGGCATCCCGGTCTTCTTCGACGTCGGCATCTTCGTCCTGGCGCCGCTCGTGTACGCGGCCGCCAAGCGCGGCGGCAAGTCGATCCTGCTCTACTGCCTGCCGCTGCTCGCGGGCCTCTCCATGACCCACGCCTTCCTGCCGCCGCACCCCGGTCCGGTCGCCGCCGCCGGACTGCTGCACGTCCAGCTCGGCTGGGTCATCCTCATGGGCGTCGTCTGCGGCATCCCGGCCGTCCTCGCCGCGTGGGCCTACTCCGCCTGGGTCGGCAGGCGGATCTTCGTCGCCGTACCGCAGGACATGGTCGAGGCCGCGGAGGAGGCCAGGCGGGCCGTCCTCGCCGAGCAGCGCGCGCAGGGCGTGGAACCCCGGGAGAAGCCGGTACCGCTCGGCACGGTCCTCGCCATCATCGGTACGCCCCTGATCCTGATCCTCGCCGCGACCTTCTCCTCGATCGCGCTGGACCCCTCCCCGGGCCGCTCGGTGCTGGAGTTCTTCGGCCACCCCTTCGTGGCCCTGACCATCGCCCTGCTGCTCGCCTACTACCTGCTCGGCATCCGGCGCGGCTGGTCCCGCAAGTCCCTGGAGTCGGTGTCGACCTCGTCCCTCAAGCCGGTCGGCAACATCCTGCTGGTGGTCGGCGCGGGCGGGGTCTTCGGCGCCGTGCTGAAGGCGAGCGGGGTCGCCCAGGCGCTCTCCGACACCTTCAACGGCGTGGGCCTGCCGGTGATCGTGCTGGCGTACCTGATCTCGCTCGTGCTGCGGGTCGCCCAGGGCTCGGCGACGGTCGCGATCGTCACCACGGCGGGCATCGTGGCGCCGCTCCTGACGGAGGGCCACCACTCCCAGGCCTTCGTCGCCCTCGTCATCATGGCCATCTCCGCGGGGTCCATCTTCGCCTCGCACGTCAACGACGGCGGCTTCTGGATGGTGGCCAAGTACTTCGGCATCAGCGAGCGCGACACGCTGAGGACGTGGACGGTCCTGGAGTCGGTGCTCTCCGTGGCGGGGTTCGCGGTGGCGGCACTGGTGAGCGTGTTCGTCTAGGGCCCGTACGAGCCGTTCGAGCCGTACATGTCGGCCATCGGTGACCCGTGTGAACCAAGGGATGGGCGGGCTGACTGGTTCCGGCACAGGTAAGTCGTCCATACTGCCGCCGTGGAGCAGCGCATAGGATCGAGCAGCAAGCCCCTGGAGGGCGAGCCCGTGAAGGGTGCCGGTTTCGACCCGGCCTTCATCCCCGGCATCACGGCTCCCGCCGCGGTTCCGGCGCAGGCCGGGAGCGAGGACGAGGCCGAGCCGCAGGACGCGGTCGCTCAGGCGGCCCCGGCGACGGCCGGGGAACCGGAGTCCGAGGCGCCGGCTGGCCCGGACCGGCCGTCGGACGAAGCGCCGGCGGACGAGGCGGAGCAGGCGGACGACGAGGACGCGGCCGACGGCCCCGTCTTCGAGGCCGCCGACCGCCGCGCACGGATAGTGGCCGACCGCAAGGGCGTCCGCCTCCGCCTGGACGAGGAGTCCTGCGAGTTCCGCTGGGACGAGATCGCCGCCGTGGAGACGGAGTCGCCCCGCTTCGGCAAGCGGTTCACGATCACCGTGCACACCCCTGACCGCCGCTGGTACCCGATCGAGATCGAGGCGGCGGCCAGGGCGCGCTTCCAGGAGTGGGACGAGCAGTTGGACGCGGTGCTCGACGCCTACTTCGAGGAGGCCTGAGGAGCTAGCTGCAGTACTGGGCGGCCTTGCCGATCGCCCGGTACATGCAGTCGGCGTTCTCCAGCAGTTGCAGCACGGCGTCCTTGTTGCGGGAGGTCTCCCGCTCGATCACCTCGTCGGGCGGGTAGAACCCGCCGTTCCAGGCGGACGTCGGATACATCTCGAAGGTGTAGTCGAAGATCTTCTGCGTCCCCCACAGGTAGTCGTCGATCGACCCGTCCGTGATGTACAGGTCGCTCGACTGCTCCGGGGTGTACCCGTTGCTCGCGGCCATCTTCTGCCCCACGGCCTTGAAGGCGGCGGCGTCGTCGGCCGTCATGCCGGTCGCGGTGTCGTTGTACGTCCACCCGAACGGCCAGAGCACCAGCTCGCTGTAGGTGTGGAAGTCGATCCCGGCCTTGATCTGCTGCTTGCCGCCGACGACCCGGCTGCGGACGAAGTCGGCGACGACCTTGACCTCGGGCGCGGACTCGGGGGAGGCGCCGCGGTACGTCTCGGACGACTTGCTGCTCGACGAACCGCCGCAGCAGCCCCACTTGTAGTCCCAGTTCCGGTTGAGGTCCGTACCGACGGCCGAGGAACCGGAGTTGGGCTGCCGGTTCTTCCGCCACGACCGGTATGAGCCGGTGGCGATGTCGTACTCCCCGCCGTCCGGGTTCAGATCCGGCACGATCCAGATCTCCCGGCTGTTCACGAGGTTCGTGATCCGGGAGTCCGTCCCGTACCCCGCGCCCAGCTCGCGCAGCAGGTACAGCGCCATCTCCACGGTCAGGTGCTCCCGCGCGTGCTGGTGGGCGGTGAAGAGCACCTCGGGCTCGTCCTCGTCGGTCCCGACGTTGTCGCTGACCTTGATGGCGACGATGTCGCGTCCCTGGTACGACTTCCCGATCACGCGCTTGCTCATGATGCCCGGGTAGGCGGCCAGCCGCTGGTCGATCTCCGCGTTCGCCTCGGCGTAGTTGTGGTACTTCGAGTCGGCGGTGGGGAAGTCGCGCAGCCGCGCTCCCGACCGCGCGGGAGCGGCGCCCAACGGGCTGACCTCGTAGCCGAGTCGGCGCAGTCTCCGGATCTGGTCGGCGCGCCCGGAGACGACGACGGTTTCCTCGTCGGCCTCGTCCACGGTGACGCCGGTGGCCTGAATGGCCGTACGGGTGACGGGAGTCGAGCGCTGGTGGATCTCGTACTGCCGGATGTCGTGGCCGGCGGGAGCGGCCTTGCGGGTGCTGTCGGCGCTGGCGCTCGGGGCGGTCGCCGCCACGGGAGCGGCGAGGGCGAGGGCCAGCAGGGCGCCGAGGCCGGCGGCACGTCTGCCGCCGCGCGCGCCGGAGCCACGGGTGCGAAGTCGCATGAAAACTCCTTGGGGTGGAGGTGGGGGTGCTTCAGTGCGACGTGCGTTGGGTGCGGGCGCCTCATGGTCCTGCCGTGTCATGGCCAGGTCAAGGTGGGTCAAAGGGTCCGGCCGAAAAGGGGTGGGCGGGTCCTACGAGGTGGGGGCCGGCCGGTGCCGCTCGACGCGGTCGAGGTCGCCGGTCAGCAGCTCCTGGTGGCTGATGCCGAAGTCCCCGTTGGGCAGGGCCCGGCCGTCGCCGTAATACCGCCCCACGACCCTGTCGGGCAGGAGGGCCCGCAGGCTGTGCCGCATCCGCTCGGGGTAGGTGACGGGTGCGCCCCAGTCGTCCGGGGCCTCGTCGGTGGAGAACAGCACCCAGTGGTCGACGGGTACGTCCGCGCCGAGGTCGGGCGGCCCACCGGTGTGGCTGTCCAGCGCCGGCACGCTCAACCGGTCGGGGTCGAGCGGCTCGTACCGGACCAGCAGCGGCTTGGCGCGCCGGGCGTCGGCGTTGTCGAAGCAGCACAGGGCGACGGCGTGGTCGGGGAAGAGCCCGGCGTAGAAGTCCAGCAGCTCGGGGCTGACCGCGGGTCGTCTGTTCCACGGGACCTGGTGGAGGGCGGTGGGGATCAGACGGGGGTCGTCGGCGAGCAGCACGGTGTACACGTCGTGATCGAAGACCCGCACGGGGGAGCGGCTCAGGCCCATCCAGGCGATGCCGTCGTCCTGGACATCCTTGATCTCGACGGCGTCCACCATCCGGCGCAGGATGTCGTCGGCCCGCCCGACGGACACGAACTGCTCGGGCGCGAGCCGCCGGGTGGGCAGGTGGAGCAGCATGGCGTTGGGCCCGGCGGCGAGGTTCAGCGCCGTGTTCTGGTACCCCATGACATGGATGAGCCCGTGCACGGGATGCCGGAGCCGCCCGCAGTACAGGGTGGTGCCGGAGAAGGCGGCTTCAGCGGCCGAGATGCACATGAGCGTTCTTCAGGGCGTGGAGGAAGGGGGCGAAGGCGGCGCTCGGGAAGGTGAGGGTGGCTCGGGCCGGGGCCTTGGAGTCGCGGACGGCTATGTGGGTATGCAGGCGGGCGACTTCGACGCAGTCGTTGCCCTCACCGCCGCCGGAGTGGGACGACTTCTTCCAAAGGGAGGGGTCGGTCATGCCGGCCTCACAGCTCCTTCGCCAACTGGTTGATGAGGTCACGCGACTGCTTCGGCGGCAGCGCTTCGCCTCTCACCCTACGGAAGAGCGTTCGAAAGTGCTCCAGCTGAGCTTCAGAATCAACAAAGGCCGTACCGTGCGGCGCATCCCGTACGACGGTGTCCAACTGGGGAAGCGAGCCTCCGGAGTGCACCATGGTGCTCCCAGCTCCTGCAAAGTCCTCATGAGTGAAGGGGATGACTTGGACGGTAATGTGCTCGAGCTCTGACAGCTCGAGGATGCGGCGCAACTGAACTTGGGTGGCGGCTCGCCCGGCCACACGGATACGCAGTGCTGCCTCGTGGATCACCGTCTCGTACGGAATGGGGGTGGCGCCCTCGATCACCACCCTCCGCTTCATCCGATGCTCGACCCTGAGTGCCACTTCGTCCTCAGGGAACTCCGGGTTCATGTAGCCGAAGAGGGAGCGGGCGTAGTCCTCCGTCTGGAAGAGCCCAGGCACGTGGGTGATCGCCACGTCATGACGGAACGTGGCGTGGTGATCGAGCTCGGCAAGGTCCAGGTAGGCGGCGGGCAGAACGCCTCGGTACTCCTCCCACCAGCCCCGCGACCTGTCCGTAGCCATGGCTACCAGGGCATCGACCAACTCGGCATCAGTGCAGGCGTAGTTTGCCGCGAGCCGACGTAGTCGTTGCTCGCTGACACCCGAGATCCCCGACTCGATGTGACTCATCTGCACCGAGTTCACCCCGAGCAGTCCTGCCGCCTCCGTTGCTTTCAGCCCTGCGGCCTCGCGCAATCTTCGCAGCTCACGGCCCAGACGCGCCTGGCGTGCGGTGGGTTCCTGGCGACGCCCCATTGGCTTCCTCTCCGCCCCAACCACCTAGGTCTGTCGACTCTTTCGAGCGCAAGATTACGGCAACGGCTTGCGTGGTCATAAATTTAGGTCCTACCTTCGGTGACGCACCGAACACGCAGCGGAAGCGCACCGCGACGTCCTGCCATGACGTCCGCGGCAATGCCACCGCGCGCAAAAACCCCGCTCACCAACGGAGTTGATGACGCATGCCCGAGAACGGGTCCTGGGACTACACCCTCTACATCCCCAACGACGTCAGAGCGGTCACCGTCTGCCGTCGCACCCTGCGCCTGATCCTGACCCTGCACGGTCTGATCGGTCTGGTGGACACGGCCGAGCTGCTGGCGACGGAGCTGGTGTCCAACGCGGTACGGCACACGAAGGGGCCGGCGGCGCTGAGGGTGCGTCGCACCGCGCAGGGGGTGGTGTGGATCGGAGCCTGGGACACGGACCCAGGGCCCCCGCCTGCCCCGCGGCCACTGGGGCAGATCGTGGAGCGCGAGGACGGGCGCGGACTCGGCCTGGTGCGGGCCTGCGCGGACCACTGGGGCTGGCAGCCGTCGGCCCGGTTCGGCGACCGGGGCAAGTACGTCTGGTGCGAGCTGGAGGCCGTGTGATGGTCGGCTCGTCGCATGAGGTGTTGATTCAAATCTTCCAGAGGGGCTCGGCGCTCAGAGGAAGGTGGAGGTCCAGCACTTCTGGTGCCACCCGCAGGCGGAACAGGTATGTGAGGAAGGTCGAGAGCGGGGCTCGCTATCCAGGAGCGTGAGGAGATTACACGGGCCGCCAACTGCTGAGCAATCATCACATGTTGCCCAAAGCTCTGTGCGGCAGCTTGCCTGGCTCGGATGGCGGCGGACTTGGCCTTCGCGAGTGTTCCGATCGGGGGCCCAGCCCTCAGCTGAAGCTGTTGCAATCCCTCGATCTGGGACGGGGTGGGGATCGGTCTTGTGTTCTCCGTGATGGGTGACCTTGGTGGTCCCTCCAGATTGCAGCCGGACGACGCGGGCTACGGGCTGTCGCCTGGACCTCACGTAGATGAATGCCCTGCCACTCGCGGGGGCGTTTCAGCTCCCTCCGATCCCGAGAAAAGAGCTGAATTATGAAATTTCTTGGTCGGATATCTCATCATGAGCCGGTACCCCGCAACCGCCGTGCGATGTCGATATCGCGCTGAAGTGCGCTGAGGCGGGGCGGTTGACGGCTGGCGTCAAGGACGACAGCATGCAGGCGATCGCCAGCCTGAGGTTGTGGAATGCCATTGTCCCACCAAGAAGGATGCTTGACCTGATCAATGAAACCGGTTTCGCCGTCGGCGTCGACCTTTGCCCCCACCGAGGCTACCGCAACTACGGTAACTTCAAGCTCCTGATGATTTTGCAAAGTCATTTAGGTCCTCCAAATATGGAAATCCAGCTGCGGCCTTGAGTTAGCTCGTTGAATCGATCCAGCTTCTCCACCGGAACCTCGAACTCTAGGCGTGGAGCCCCATCTGGACCGTTATAGTCATGAACTTTTGCATGCTCACCGAACTCCTCAAGGAATGATGGATGCATTTCATATTTAACCATTCCCTTGGCGAAGTTGGCGCCCGTCGGGCCAGCGTATTCTGCTGCGACGGCGCGTTCGCCGAAGTAGATTTTTCCATCGGACATGATGCCGCCGCCGATGTCAACTCCAGGCTGATGGTTCGCCGGGTTGGGTCCGTTATTCAGTTCGTATTCCGCATGTGCCCCCTTGGGGGTCCGATAGATCGCAATGTAGTCCGGCGCCAGACCCAGGTAGTCCGTCCACAGCAGAGGATTTGAAACGTAGATCGAGGAATTGGGTGCCGGGGCGAGCCCCAAGGGGTCCGGGGTGAGGTACCTCGCGGTTTGGGGATCGTAGTGGCGGAAGTAGTTGTAATGAAGGCCCGTCTCCGGGTCGTAGTACTGGCCAGGGAAGCGGAGTGGTGTGTAGGCCGTGCTGTCCGTTGCCCACGCCGTAGTTCCCCACAGCGTGCTCCGGGTCCGCCAGGCGATAGCGCCGCTCTCGTCGACGAGTTCGGTCGGTGTGCCGACCAAGTCGGTGACGATGGCGAAGAAACGGGAGTCGATCTCTTCTTTCGACGCCGCTGCCGCGGTGATGCGTTCCCTCTGGAGCAGCGGGCGTAGTCCTTGGTGGTCCCAGGTCAGGGTCACCGGGTGGGGGTGGCCGGGAGAGATGGTGGTCTGTTCGCAAAGGGTCGTGCCGTCCCAGGTGAAGTGCACCCGTTCCAGCACTGTGACGCCGTCTTCCGCCATGCGGAGTTTGGCCGTGCGGCGGCCCAGGGGGTCGTAGGTGTAGCGCCAGAGGGTGCCGTCGGGGGTCACCACCGAGGTCAAGCGGTCCTCGGCGTCCCATTCGTAGCGCCAGGTGTCCGGCTTCCTCGACAGGCGGGTTTTCTGGCGCAGGGTGATGCGGCCCAGGGCGTCGTGTTCGTAGCGGACGTTGCCGGCCCGGGTGATGCGGGTGCCGCTGTAGGTGCGGGGGCCCGTCGCCTCGCGGCCCGGGTGGTCGGTCGGCCAGGACGCCTGGGTCTGGTTGCCGGCCTCGTCGTACGCGTACCGCTCCGTCCAGCCGGCCGCGTGAACCGCTGTCACCCTGCCCGTCGCGTCCAGGTCGAAGCGGCGGGTGCCGGACAGGTGGTCTTCGATGCCGATGACATTGCCGTCGGCGCGATAGCTGTACGTCCGGTGTTGGACCTGCCGGCCTCCAGCTACTGTCACCGCCTGGGTCCTCAGGCGGCCGGCTGCGTCGAAGGCATGCTCCAGCGTGATCGTGTCGCCGACACGGCGTGTGAGTTCCCGGCCCAGCTCGTCGTACGTGAAGTCGATCTCCCTGCCCGACGCCAGCATGCCCGTGCGGCGGCCCGCCGCGTCGTACGACCATCTCGTCTCGGCGCCGGTCGGCGTGATGCGGCCGGTGCGGCGCCCCAGCTCGTCGTAGGTGTACGTCAGCGTACGGCCGTCAACCGTCTCCGAGTGCAGGCGGCCGTAGCGGTCTCGCAGGAGGGTCAGGGTCGTGCCGTCCGGGCCTGTCGCCTGAGCGAGCTGGTCGGTCAGGTCGTAGGCGTATGTGGTGATCCGGCCCGCCGCGTTCTTGCGGATTACCTGGCCGAGTTCATTTCGGTCGAAGGACACGACCTCGCCGACCACGTTCCGCCGCGAGACCAATCGGCCGGCCGCGTCGTACGCGTATGTCAGTGTGCGGTCGTCGAAGTCCTTCTCCGACCGCAGTCGGCCTGCGGCGTCGTACGCGTATGTCCAGTCGAGCCCCTGCGGGTTCGTCACCTTCGTGAGGCGCAGCTCGGTGTCGTGGTCGAACTCGTAGCGGACACCGTCGGGCCCCGTGCGGGCAGTCAGCAGGTCGAAGTGGGTGTACTCGAAAAGGGAGATCCCACCCAGAGGGTCCGTATGGCTGGTGCAGTTGCCCTCGCCGTCGTACGTCCAGGACTCCGCGGTTCCGTCGGGAGCGGTGCGGCGGGTCAGGTGGCCCTCGACCGACCATTCCAGCAGCGTCGTCGCGCCGGTCGGGTCCGTGATGGCGGTCGGGCGGCCGAACGAGTTTCGTACGTAGCGTGTCGTCGCGCCGAGCGGGTCCGTCACCTCCACCGGCAGGCCCGCCCGATCGCAGACCACGCGCATGGTGTTGCCCAGCGGGTCGGTCACGGACGCCAGGTGCCCGGCCTCCGTGTAGGTGAAGTACGTCGTCCGGCCCGCCGGGTCGGTCGTCGAGATGCGGTTGCCCCGCTCGTCGTACGCATGGCGGAGCACCGTGCCGTCCGGGTTCACCACCTTCACCGGCAGGCCGAGTGTGTTGTACTCGGCCCGCGACTCGCGACCGTCCGGACGGACCACGGAGGTCAGGTTGCCGTCGTCGTCGTAGCGGAGCGTCGTCGTGTGGCCGAGGGGATCCGTCGTTGCGAGCAGGCGGTTGTAACGGTCCCGGACGTAACGGGTCGTTGCGCCCAGCGAGTCGGTCTCGGCCACCACCTGCCACGCGTCGTTGACCAGATAGTGACGCGTGTGGCCCTCGGCCGTCGTCGCCGTCGTGGTCCGCAGGCCCGTACTCGGATCCGGATCACCGTACGTCAGACGCAGTGCCATGTGGCCGGCCGTGCCGCCCTCGGCGACACAGCGGTCCTGTGTGTCGTACTCGTACGTGTAGCTGCGGTCGTTCGTGTCTGTCCAGGACGTGATGCGGCCGGCCTCGTCGTAGGCGAAACGGAGGGGAATACCGGAGGAGTTGACGACCTCCGTGAGGCGGCCGTTCGTGTAGCCGAAGCGCTTGAGCTCCTCGCCGGTCGTCGCCAGATGGTAAGCCGTGACCCGGCCCGCTCCCGTGGTGATTCGGACGCCCTCGCCGCTGCTGGTGAAGACGCCGAGGGGCGCGCCGTCCGCGTCGTACTCGAAGGTGATCCAGTTGCCGTTGCGGTCGTCGATCTGTTCCAGGACCGCCAGGTCGGCGCCTCGATTGGCGAAGTGCAAGGTGCGACGGGTGCGCGGATCCGTGATCGTGTAGCCGCCGTCCACCCGGTCCAGCGGGAGGCGGGGGCCGTGGCTCGCCAGGGTGGGCAAGCCGGGCGCCGGGTGAGGATACGAGAGGAGCAGGCCGTCCTCCGTGACGAAGACGACGCCCTCTGCGTCTATCTCCAGGCGCTGGTCCAACGTGGAGGACCACGACGAGCCGAACCAGCGACCGAGGTGGTACCCGGACTCCACCCGCCGTGTCAGGAGCAACGGCAGGGCGCCGGGGAGGACGACGTCCGTCTGCGGCAGGTACATCTTGCCGGTGGCGAGGTCGATGGGGTCGGTGCCCTTGCTCTCGACCGCGTTGCTCTCCCGGGACGACAGGTGCGGGTCCTCGGTCACGCGTCCCCGAGCCGAGGCTCTGCCCGCGTCCTCCGCCCCTGCCCGTGCTTCTCGGCGCATCGCGGCCTCCGCCGCCTGGCGGGTGAGGCCTGCTTCCGCCGCGTTGCGTGCCAGGCCCGCCTCCATGCCGATCCCGTCGGTGCCCACCAACTGGGGCAGGAGGCGTCCGCCGAATTCGGACGGGTCCTTCTGGAACTCGTCCCACATGCCTTGTGCGGCTCGTTCGGGGTGGGCGGTGGTGGAGGCCAGGCCGGAGAGCGTCATGCTGACGTTCTGCAGGTAGGCGGCGGGGTGGGTGATGTTGTAGGGGTCGACGGGGTTGAGGCCGCGGACGAAGTTGATGAGGCCGGCCGAGCCTTTGAGGACGCCCCCACCGAAGTGGGTGAGTTCGGTCTTCGAGGCCTCCAGGCCGTCGCTGAGGTTGTTGCCCAGGCGTTCCAGGGGCGGGGGCTCGGCGGGTGCGTGGGCGAGTGCCGACTTCACCTTGCCCTGGGCGTCTGAGGCGGCGGTGTTGCGCTGCTTGCGGGCCTCGGCGAGTTTGTGGACCGCGGCCTTGATGTCGGCCTTGCCCGGGTCATGAAACGGCCCCGGCCTGGGGCCGGGGTCCTGGTCGGCCTTGATCTTGGCGTTGTAGGCGTCGACCTTCTTGTTGTAGGCGGCGACCGCGTCCTTGGACGCCTGCACGCCCTTCTTGTAGAGCGCGGCGGCCTCCTTGGCCTGACCCTGCGCCCACTTGACGGTGTCGGCGTACGACTCCAGGGCACCGGCGGCGTCCTTGCATGCCTCTGCCGCGTGTGCCCACCTGGTGGGGTGAACGCCGAACTTCTCGCGGAAGGCGTCGCCGCCCTCGCCCTTCCAACCGGAGGAATCGACCTTCTTCAAGCCCCGGCCGACCTTGTCGAAGGCGCTGTGGAAGTCCCGCAGGTGCTTGGCGCTCTCGCGGATCTTGACCGGGCTGCCGTGGACGAGTTCGTCGGCTTCCTCGGTCTGGCCGAGCTGTTGCTCGCCCGGTGTGGCTCCAAGGCCCGAGGCGAAGTCGTCGCCCCAGTCCTCGACGGTGTCCGCCCAGTCGTGGAGGCCGACGTAGTCCAAGCCGTCGCCGAGCTTGTCGGTGGTGTAGTCGACGCCCTGACCGAGCTTCTTCTTCCCTTCGTCGTAGAGGTTCTCGCCGTAGCCGAGGGCGCTGTTGAGGCCGTCGCCGATGTCACCGAAGACGCCCATCAGCCCTCACCCCCCTCCTGCCCGGCGGCCCTGGCACGTGCCTCGGGGGACGGACCGAACGTGTCGTCCAGGTACTGCGCGTACTCGGAGTCCGTCATGCCGAACATCTCGGCACTCGGGCTCAGCGACCCGAGTTCTCGAGAGGTCACGAGGTCCCGCCCGGTGTCCTTCCAATTCTGTTTGCTGTTCGCCCAGGCCTGCTCGAAGGATTCCTTGCTGTAGTCCACGTCACCGCCCCACGGACCGGACTTGACGATGTCGCCGTAGCCCATCCGCTCGACCTCCTCCTCGGAGGCGTACGGGTTGCCGACGGCCGCGTTCTCGACCACCTTCACCGACCCGGAGACGTACTGGTCGGTCTCGTAATACGTCCCCGCCGCCAGTCCGGTCTTGAGCGCGAACCCGTTGCCCTCCTCGACCAGCGAGCGCACGCCCCATTCCCAGCGCTCGCAGAACGACGTGAACTCGCCCGTCAGCCCCTCGTGCCCCAGCTCGATTCCGGAGAGCGCGATGTCACTGAAGCCGCGCCCGGCCCCGGCCGAGCCCACCATGCCGAGTTCCTTCAGTTCCCCCAGCGCATCGGTCAGGCCCTTGGCGATCAGAGCCAGCCCGTCCGTCTGCAGATCCTTGTCGCCGCCGCTCAATTCCCGTCCCCCGTCTCCGCCACGACATCGACCGCCACCCGTTCCGGCACCACCCCGCGCACCGGCGGGAACAGCGTGCCCTCGCCTTCGTCGCCGACGTCGAGAGCGACTCCGCACGGCACTCCCGCCGCCGGAACCGCTGCGTCCAGCAGGCGTGCCCCGAGCCAACCCTGGTACGACCATTCACGGTCCCCCTCGCCTCGCGCGAGAGCGAAGCGGGCCAGGGTGCGCTCGTTGGAGAAGGCGTAGATCCAGCGAACGCCGCCGTAGTCCCCGGTCAGCGGGCTGCCGCTTTCGTCGTCCACCGGGACCAGTACGGCCGTGCGCCGGAAGACACCCAGCAGCACGGCGAACTCACGCCGAGCCCGTTCGACCATGTCCGGGACATCGGGGGAGGTCGCCGCGTGCTCAGGCAAAGCGGTGCCCTCAGATATCTGCGGGCGGTTCGTTCCCCGCTGGTCACCGCGAGGCAGGTCCATGTAGTCGTACAGCCTTGACCTGTGTCTTTGCGTCGCCGAGCCGGCTTCGCCCCCCTGGTCGGTCATGGCCCGATCATCACATCGACTCTTTGCCGGTTGCAACGAAGTACACGCCGGGTCACTCGGATGTGGCCGGAACCGCATCCGCGCACACGACAGCGCCCGGAACCGTGAAGGCTCCGGGCGCTCTGCCGCAGGAAGTTCTCAGGTCACGGCATCGCGTGCACGTGCGCTCCCACCGTGTTGGACCAGGCGTTGCCCGACGACGCGTCCCAGTTGGTGGACCAGGTCATCGCGCCGCGGAGGTCGGGGTAGGTCCTGGAGGGCTTGAAGGTGCCGCAGCCCGTGCCCTTGGAGAGGCAGTCCAGGGCGTTGTTCACCACCGTGGGGGAGACGTAGCCGCTGCCGGCGCCGCTCGTGGAGGCCGGGAGGCCGAGGCCCACCTGGGACGGGGAGAGGCCGCCCTCCAGCTGGATGCAGGCGAGCGCGGTGAGGAAGTCGACCGAGCCCTGGCTGTAGACCTTGCTGTCGCAGCCCAGCATGGAACCGCTGTTGTAGTACTGCATGTTGACGACCGTGAGGATGTCCTTGATGTTCAGGGCCGTCTGGAAGTAGGAGTTCGACGTCGACTGCATGTCGATCGTCTGCGGGGCCATCGTGATGATCAGGGACGAGCCCGCCTTCGACGACAGCGAGCGCAGGGCCTGGGTCATGTACGTCGCGTTGAGGCCGTTCTCCAGGTCGATGTCGACGCCGTCGAAGCCGTACGTCTGCATCAGCGAGTAGACCGAGTTCGCGAAGTTCGCCGCCGACGCCGAGTCGTTGATCGACACCGTGCCGTTCTGGCCGCCGATCGAGACGATGACCTTCTTGCCGGCCGCCTGCTTGGCCTTGATGTCCGCCTTGAACTGGTCGACCGTGTAGCCGCCGAGGCCCGCCGAGTCCAGGTTGAAGGAGACCGCGCCCGGCGTCGAGGTCGCGTCGGCGAAGGCCACCGCGATGATGTCGTAGGCGGACGGGACGTCGGAGATCTTCTGGACCTTCGCGCCGTTGTTGAAGTTCTGCCAGTAGCCCGTCACGGCGTGCTTGGGCACCGAGCCGCCCCCGCCCCCGCCGCCGGTCGCGGACGTCGTGCCCGTCACGGCCGCCGACTTCGCCGACTCGCCCGCCGCGTTGGTCGCCGTCACCTGGAAGGAGTACGACGTCGACGCCGCGAGGCCCGTCACCGTGGCCGAGGTGCCGGTCACCGCCGTCACCTTCGTACCGTTGCGGTAGACGTTGTAGCCCGTCGCGCCCGAGACCGCCGACCAGGTCAGGGAGACCGACGAGGAGGTCGTGCCCGAGACGGTCGGACCGCCCGGGGCGGCCGGGACGGTCGGGGCCGGGTCGCCGCCTCCGCCGCCGTCGGGGCCGTAGACCGAGACGTCGTCGGCGTAGTACGCGGCCTGTCCGTACCAGCCGTGCGTGTAGACGGTGACCGAGGTCGTGGACGCCCCGGTGGTGAAGGTCGTCGTGAGCTGCTTCCAGGACGCGGAGTCGGGGGTCCAGGTGGAGACGTCCGTGGTGCCCGTGCCCGTCACGCCCAGGTAGGAGTAGCCGCCCTGGACCCAGGCGCTCAGCGTGTACGTCGCGTTGGGCTTGACCGCCACCGACTGGGTGCACTTGGCGTTGTCCTGCCCGGCGGGGGTCGCCTTGAGGGCGGCCGTGCCCCCGTGCACCGGCGAGGAGACCGTCGCCCCGCTGCCGGCCGTGCACGTCCAGTTGGCGAGGCCCGACTCGTAGCCGGCGTTCCTGACGTTGTTGACGTCCGCCGCGGACGCGGGGGAGGCGGCGGCGAGGCCGGCGACCGACAGGGCGAGGGCGGTGGCGGCGGACCACGCCGCGAGCCGCCCGCTGCGGGGTCTGGGTGTGCCTGGTGCGCGGTCCACTGGGGCCTCCGGTGGGGGAGTTCGGCGGGGAGAGGTGAGGAACGGTGGCCACCGCTGGCGTACAAGTTGGTCCAGACCAATCCGGGTGTCAAGAGGTCCAGACCAAAACCGTTTCCGTCCGTCGGCACAACCTGTCCGGTTTTGGCGGGACTTGCGTCAGGAGAGTTGCGCGCGAGCTTCACAAACGCTGTTCTCCGGTCTCACGGCCGTGGATACAGTGCTCAGGTAGTCACGCAGTGAAGTCGTCCCGGCGCACGGGAGTCACCCCGGTGGGCCGGCGGCGGGTGGGAGAGCGGGGAGCTGCGCGTGCCAACTGCCATTGCCGTGACCAGCGCCGACATGGCGCTGCCGGCGCAGGACGAACGGACCATGCCCGCCGTCGTGCTGCGCGACATCGCCCGGCGACCGCTGGACCACGTCCTCACCGAGCTCTACGCCCTCATCGAACAGTACGGATACGTGGTGGTCGTCTGTTCACCGGCCACCCCGGAACCCGTCGTACGACGGCTGCACACCCTGCGCTCCCTGCTGGAGAGCGACCGCATCGCCCTGTTCCGGCCGGAGTTGCCGCCCCTCGGCATCGCCGTCCTGGCCCGGCAGCTGCGCCAGCTCGCCTCCTGCGACCTGAGCCCGGGCGTGCTCGCCTCGGCCGGGCGCCTGCTCACCCACTACATCCACGCCGGCGCCGTCCTCGGCTCCGTCGCCAAGCTGGACCGCGTCCCCGTCGGACTGAAGGCGCACGCCAAGTCCTGGGTGCCCGGCAGCCAGTTCGCGGTACTCGCCCACCCCGAGCCGCAACTCGTGCGGATCGCTCCCGACGTCACGCTGAAGGGACCCGAGTTCGGCACCTGGCTGCTCGTCGCCAAGGGGCAGCTGCAGAGCGACTGGGCCGCCGGCCTCGGCACGGCGTGGAACGCGCACGGCGTGCGCGAGACGCCGCTGCCCGCCGAGTCCCCGGTGTGGTGGGGGACCGGCCGGATGATCGAGTTCTGCAGTTACCTCGCGGACCTCTCGGTGCTCTACCAACTCGTCACGTCCGTGCGGCAGACCAGCTGCCACTGGTGCGGCCTCGACGTCATCGGCGACCGCTGCGTCTTCTGCTCGGCCACCCCGCCCGGCCACGAACCGCCCGCTCCCCGCGCCCTGGAGCAACGCACGCCCGCCTGACCGGACCGACCCCGGGCCGCCGGCCCGGCCCGACACTCACATCCCGCTCGACCGATTCCCCCAATGAGGTTGCACGGTTCATGAACTCCCGTCAGCGCCGCGGCGTGATACTCCTGATCCTGTCGGTCCTGTGCGCTCTCGGCGCGTTCGCCGGCGTCCTCTCCGTCATCCGCGACGTGAACTCCAAGGTCGGCCCCGAGGTCACCGCCTACCGGGTGAAGTCCAAGGTGGAGCCGTACACCGCCCTGAGCACCGGCCAGTTCGAGAAGATCGAGATGCCGAAGAGGTGGCTGTCCGCCAACGCCGTGACCGACCTCCGCCAGATCCGGGGCAAGATCGCCGTGACCACGCTGCAGTCCGGCTCGCTGCTCCAGACCGACATGATCGTCGACCAGCCCGCCCTCCAGGCCGGGCAGCAGGAGGTCGCCATCATGATCGACGCGGCCACCGGCGTCGCGGGCAAGATCACCCCGGGCTCGCGGGTCAACGTCTACGCCACCTTCGAGGGGAAGAAGGAGGCCGATCCCGACCAGTCGAAGATCATCGTCACCAACGCCCGTGTCCTCGACGTCGGTCACATCACCGCCCTCGACCCCGACCGCAGCAAGGACCAGCAGCAGCCCACCGAGGCCGTCCCCATCACCTTCGCGCTGTCCACCCTCGACGCCCAGCGCATCACCTACGCCGAGTCCTTCGCCCAGCGCGTCCGCCTGGCGCTGGTGGCACCCGGCGGCGGGACCAGCGTCCCGGACAAGGACCGCACCTACGAACTCGTGACGGACAAGTGAGAGGCGGCCATGCCCACCAGGATCCTCCCGGCCGGTTCGGACCCGGACGCCGTCCGCTCCCTCACCACCCTGCTCAGCCAGCTCCCCGACGCCGAACCGCAGCCGCCGGCCGCCGACTCCACCCATCTGGTCGACACCCTCGCCCGGCTCGCCGCCGAGTCCGTCGACGAACTCCCGGAAGTCGTCGTCGTCCATGAGCGCATCGGCCCCGTACCGGCGCTGGAGCTGATCCGCGAGGTCGCGCTGCGCTTCCCGGCCGTCGGCGTCGTCCTCGTCACCACCGACGCGAGCCCCGGCCTGTTCGCCGCCGCCATGGACTCCGGCGCCCGCGGCCTGGTCGCGCTCCCCCTGTCGTACGAGGAGCTGGCCGGCCGCGTCCAGGCCGTCGCCCAGTGGTCGACGGGCGTACGGCGGCACCTCGGCCACGGCGCCGACGTGCTCGGCGGAGCCGGCGGTACCGTCGTCACGGTCAGCGGGGCCAAGGGCGGCACCGGCGCCACCCTGACCGCCATCCAGCTGGCCCTCGCCGCCCAGGCCTCCGGCCGCGCCACCGCACTGGTCGACCTCGACCTGCAGACCGGCGACATCGCCTCCTACCTGGACATCCAGTTCCGCCGCTCGGTCGTCGACCTCGCCACCATCACCGACATCTCCCCGCGCGTCCTCGCCGACGCCGTCTTCCGGCACGACACCGGCCTCGCCCTGCTCCTCGCGCCCGGCGAGGGCGAACGCGGCGAGGAGGTCACCGACCGCGCGGCCCGGCAGATCGTCAGCGCCCTGCGCTCCCGCTACGAGATCGTCGTCATCGACTGCGGCTCCCAGCTCGGCGGGGCCGGCGCGGCGGCCGTCGAGATGGCCGACACCGCCCTGCTGGTCACCACCCCCGACGTCATCGCCGTACGCGCCGCCAAGCGGACGGTACGGATGTGGGACCGGCTCCAGATCCGCAAGGCGGAGGAGACGACCGTGGTCGTCAACCGGCACACACGGAACACGGAGATCCAGCCGGCCCTCGTGCAGCGCATCACCGGCACGGCACTGGCGCGCACGGCCGTCCCCGCCAACTTCAAGGAACTCCAGGCGGTGGTGGACGCGGGCCGGGTGCACGAACTCGACGCCAAGAGCACCGTTAAGCAGGCGCTGTGGGCACTCGCGGGCGAACTGGGGCTGGTGAAGACCGGCGGCGAGGGCGCGCACCGGGGCACGGGCCGCGGTGCGCCCGGCTTCCGGCGGCGGAAGGAGTGAGCGGCCCGTGAAACGCGGTGGGGACCGAGGACAGGTCAGCATCGAGTTCCTGGGGATGACTCCCCTGATCGTGCTGACGCTGGTGCTGATGTGGCAGGCCGTGCTCGTGGGATACACCTTCACGCTCGCCGGGAACGCCGCGGACGAGGCGGTGCGGGCGGGGACGGCCGCGCCGCCGGGCGGTGCGCGGCAGGCGGCCTGCTCGGCGGCGGGGATGAAGAACCTGTCGGCCGCGTGGAGGGGAGGCGCCGAGGTGAACTGCAACCCGAGCGGATACGTCACGGCCAGGGTCGAGCTGCACGTCCCCGTCCTCTTCCCCGGCCTGATCGACTTCCCGGCCACGGTGACCGGTCACGCCGGTGCCGTCGAGGAGGTGAAGCACTGAGATGCCGTGCCGCCGACGACGTGACCGCGGCCAAGTGGCCATCGAGTACCTGGGGTTCGTACCGATCCTGCTGCTCGTGGGCATGGCCGGCATCCAGATCGGTGCCGTCGCCTACGCCGCCGAGCAGGCCGGTACGGCCGCCCGGGCCGGGGCACGCGCCGCGTCCCTGCACCAGGACGCGCAGGCGGCGTGCGCCCAGGCCGTGAGCGGCGGGCTCACCGTGTCGTGCGGCGAGGGCGGAGGCGGAGCCGGCTCGGTCACGGTCACCGCCGAAGTGGACATCCCGCAGATCGTCCCCGGCTGGGACCTCGGCAAGGCCACCAAGTCCGCCACCATGCCGCTCGACCACTGAACGAGGAGCCGCCGACCATGAGCCTGCGGGCACGCATCAGCACTCCGGAGGAGCACGGCAGCCGGGGCGAGGACGGGCACCTGGTCGCCTCCTACCGGGCCAAGCTGCTGGAGGAGATCGACCTAGCGGAGATGAGCTCGCTGGCCGCCGCCGAGCGCCGGGCGCGGCTGGAGCGGGTGCTCGGGCACATCATCAGCCGCGAGGGCCCGGTCCTGTCGACGGTGGAGCGCTCGCAGCTGATCCGCCGGGTCGTGGACGAGGCCCTCGGCCTCGGCATCCTGGAACCCCTGCTGGAGGACGCGTCGATCACCGAGATCATGGTGAACGGGCCCGACGCGATCTTCGTCGAACGCGGCGGCCGCGTCGAGCAGTTGCCGCTCCGCTTCGTCTCCGCCGACCAGCTGATGCAGACGATCGAACGGATCGTGTCGACCGTCAACCGGCGCGTCGACGAGTCGAACCCGATGGTGGACGCCCGCCTGCCCTCCGGCGAGCGGGTCAACGTCATCATCCCGCCGCTGTCGCTGACCGGCCCGATCCTCACCATCCGCCGCTTCCCGCGCTCCTTCACCCTCCAGGAGCTGATCTCCTTCGGCTCGCTCGACGAACAGATGGTGTACCTGCTGGCGGGACTGGTGCAGGCCAAGTTCAACATCATCGTCTCCGGGGCGACCGGCACCGGGAAGACGACCCTGCTCAACGCCCTCTCCGGGCTGATCCCCTCGCACGAGCGCATCATCACCATCGAGGACTCCGCCGAACTCCAGCTCCAGCAGAGCCATGTGGTCCGGCTGGAGTCGCGGCCGCCGAACGTCGAGGGCAAGGGCCAGGTCAGCATCCGCGACCTGGTCCGCAACTCGCTGCGCATGCGCCCCGACCGCATCGTCGTCGGCGAGGTCCGCGGCGGCGAGTCCCTCGACATGCTCCAGGCCATGTCCACGGGCCACGACGGCTCCCTCGCCACCGTGCACGCCAACAGCGCCGAGGACGCCCTCACCCGCTTGCAGACCCTCGCCTCCATGTCGGACGTCGAGGTGCCCTTCGTGGCGCTGCACGACCAGATCAACAGCGCGGTCGACGTCCTCGTCCAGCTGACCCGGTTCGCCGACGGCGCCCGCCGCATCACCGAGATCGCGCTGCTCGACAGCCACGGCGGGGACCCGTACCGGCTGGCCACCGTGGCCCGCTTCGACGCGCGGCCCATGACCCCGGACGGCCGGGTGTACGGCACCTTCCAGTACTTCCCGCTGCCCCGCCGTACCGCCGACCGCCTCTACATGGCGAGCCAGCCCGTCCCGCAGGCCTTCGGAGTCGCCCACTCCGCCGACCAGCTCGCCACCCGAGAAGCCAGGTAGGTAGGCCACCCCCCATGGAACTCCACACCCTCGTCCAGCTCACCACCGGAGTGGCGCTGCTGACCTGCGTCCTGGCGGTGGCCGGCGTGCACGCCTACGCCTCCGGGCGGGCCCAGCGCGCCGCCCTCGTCGACCGCCTCGCGCTCACCGGCCCCCACGCGGGGACCGGCCGGACGCGCCGCTTCCGCGACCTCGACCGGCGCCTGCGCCGCACCCGCTTCGGCCGCTGGCTCGAACTGCGGCTGGCGGCGACCGGCCTGGACGTCACCCCCGGCGAGTTCTTCGTCTACCTGCTCGCCACGGTCGCCGCGCTCTGGCTGATCGGCCAGGCCGCCCTGGCGCCCTTCTTCGGCCCGATCGCCGGGCTCCTCGGCATCTGGGCGGCGGTCCAGTTCCTCAACTGGCAACGGCAGAAACGCATCGAGCGGTTCATCAACCAGCTCCCCGAACTGGCCCGCATCCTGGCCAACGCCACCCAGGCCGGCCTGGCCCTGCGCACCGCCATCGGCATGGCCGCGGAGGAACTGGAGGCACCGGCTGGCGAGGAACTGGCCAAGGTCGACGACCAGCTCGCCATCGGACACTCCCTGGACGACGCGCTGGGGGAACTCGCCGACCGCCTCCCCTCCCGCGAACTGGTCGTCCTCGTCACCACCCTGGTCCTGTCGAACCGGGCGGGCGGCCAGGTGGTGTCCGCCCTGCGCAACCTGACCGAGACGCTGGAGGAACGCAAGGAGACCCGGCGCGAGATCCGCACCCAGCTCTCCCAGGTCACGATGACGTCGTACGCCGTCCCGGTCCTGGGGATCGGCGCCCTGTTCCTGATGAACGGCGTCAAGGACGGCGCGCTGGAACGCATGACCGGCTCCCCGGTGGGCCAGGCCTGCGTGATCATCGCGTTCGCTCTGTACGCCGTCGGATTCGTCCTCATCCGGCGGCTCAGCCGGATCGACGTGTGAGGGGGCGGTTACCGTGGAACTCCTGCTCGCACTCGTGATGGGCCTCGCGGTCTGGGGTGTCTTCGCCGGCATCCGCATGTACCGCGCCGACGCCAAGCTCCCCGGCGACCTCGCCGTGGCCCTGGAGGTCGGCGCCACCCGCACCGGCGCGGTGGGCTCGGTCATCGACCGCATGGGCATGCGCTACGCGCCCGCCGTGCTGCGGTTGATGGGGCCGCGGCTGGTCGCCAGGTACCGGCGCAGGATCGACCTCGCCGGCAACCCGGGCGGACTGACCATCGACCGGTACGCGGCCCGCCGCGCGGTCTACGGCGCGCTCGGCGGCGTCGGCTTCCTGGTCTTCCTGCTGCGGGGGCAGTGGTTCGTGGCCCTGCTCCTGCTGCTGTTCGGCGCGTTCTGGACCGAGGTCGGCATCTGGTCCGCGATCCGCGTCCGCAAGGACGTCATCGAGCGCACCCTGCCGGACTTCCTCGACGTGCTGGCGGTCGTGGTCAGCGCGGGCCTCGGTTTCCGCCAGGCCCTGGACCGGGTCGCGTCCCGCTACGAGGGCCCCTGGGCCGACGAACTCCGCATCACCCTGCGCCAGATGGACCTGGGCATGAGCCGCCGCCAGGCCTTCGCGGAGCTGCGCCGGCGCAACGACTCCGAGCAGGTGGCCATGTTCGTCACGGCACTCCAGCAGGGCGAGGAACTGGGCGCCCCGATCGTGGACACCCTGGTCTCCCTGGCCAAGGACATGCGCCGCACCGACGCGCAGAACGCCCGCCGCAAGGCCGCCCGGGCGGTTCCCAAGGCGACGCTGATGATCACCACGTTCATGGTCCCGGCGACGATGCTCCTGCTGGGCGCCGGACTGCTGCTCGGCTCCGGAGTGGACTTCGGTTCGCTCACGGGGAAGTGAGGCGGACATGACGGCGACAGGGCTGACGGGAGCCGGAGGACACGTGGGGGACGCGTCCTTCGGGGGCCAGCGGCGACTACGGACGGCCACCGGCCGGCTGGCGCGGCGGGCCGGGGGCCGGCCCGGGCAGGACCGGCGGGCCCGAGGCCGGCGGGAAGGACGTCCGGCGGCCGGGACCGACCCGCTGTCCGCGGCCGACCCGAGGCCTGCGGCCGATCCGCGGTCCGGAGCCGACTCGCACTCCGCGACCGGGGCGGGTCAGGGCGTGCTGCCGACCGAGCCGTCGGAGAAGATCCAGGTGCGGGCGCTGCAGGCGATGTGCCGGCAGGTCTTCGGCTTCCGGCTGGCCATGATCGCCGTGGCCGCCCCCGCCGCGCTGCTCAACGCCGCACCCGGCCTGGGCGCACGCCTGGTCGGCGCCGCGGTGGTCGTCACGTTCATGATGTCCTACGTCCTCTTCCGCGACTGGGCCCGCTTCGGCCCCCTCCTGCTGCGCCACCCCAGCCTGCTCGCCGTCGACACCCTCTTCGGCTCCTTCCTGCTCGTCTCGGCGGGCCCGGACACCACCCTCGCCTACGTCAGCGTCTGCACCCCGCTCGTGGCGGGCCTGGTCTACGGCTGGCGCGGTGCGGCCTGCTTCGCCTCGCTCCAGTCGCTGATCCTGCTGCTGGTGCACGCCACCCTGAAGGCCGACCGGCACGCGCCCGTCGCCGAGGCCCTGCTCCTGCCCGGCCTGTGCGTCATCGCCGGTGCCATGGGCTCCACCCTGCGCAACCTGATGCTCCGCTTCGGCGCCGCGACCCAGGCTCTGACCACGGTGCAGGCGCGCCTCGCGGCGGCCGAGGCGGTGAGCGCGGAACGGGCCCGCCTGGCACGCGAGATGCACGACTCCGTGGCCAAGACCCTGTACGGCGTGGCGCTGGCCGCGGACGGACTGGCGGCGACCGCCTCCACGGACGCGCCCGATCCCGACCGCATAAGACAACAGGCGGAGCTGGTGTCCCGTTCGGCGCGCAGGGCGGCGGCGGAGTCGCGGGAGTTGCTGACGGACCTGCGACGCGAGCGGCCGGGCCGGGCGGAGGAGACGGCGGCATGGCGCGAACTGCACGCGCGCGTGCTCGACTTCGGCGCCCGCACCGGTCTTCCGGTCCACTGCCACTGGCCGGTCCCGGCCGGCCTCCCGCCGTTGTCCGCGAGCACGGGCCGCCATGTCCTCGCCATCGTCGTGGAGGCGCTGGAGAACGCGCACCGGCACGCGTCCGCGACCCGGGTGGACGTACGGGCCGCGGTCCATGGCGACCTGCTCCGGATCACCGTGCACGACGACGGCGCCGGACTCCCGCCCGGCACCACGCTCGAAGACCTGCGCACCTCGGGCCACTTCGGCCTGCTCGGCATGGTCGAACGCGCCGCACAGGCGGGCGCCCGCCTCCGTGTCGGCCGGGGCGGCCACGCACGGGGCACGGAGGTACGGCTGGAACTCCCGCTGCGGGCCCGCCCCGTGACCGCCCCCACCGATCGTCCCGCCCACCCGTCCTCCCCGGACGCCTGAGAGGAGGTACCGATGCGGCACACCCGTCCCCGGCCGGACTTCCCGCCCTCCGCGCCCGTGACCCCGCCCCTGCGGCTGCTGGTCGCCGACGACAACCCCGTGGTCCGCGCGGGCCTGACCGCCCTGCTGTCCGGCCGTGAGGACACCACGGTGGTGGCGGAGGCGACGGACGGCCGTGAGGCCTACGAGGCGGCGCTGCGGTGCCGGCCCGACGTGATCCTGCTCGACGTCCGCATGCCCGGGGTGGACGGAATCTCGGCGTTGCCCCACCTGGTGCGGCTGGCTCCCGTCATGATGCTGACGTACAGCCACGAGGCGGAGACCGTGCGGGAGGCGCTGCGGCTGGGGGCGGGGGGATACCTGGTGCACGGCGAGTTCACGACCGAGCAGTTGGTGCGGGCGGTGCGGGACGTGCGGGAGGGGCGGCCGCATGTGACACCGGGGGCGGCGAGGGCGTTGCTTCCCGAGCCCCAGTCGAGTGCACCTGCACACGTGGAGTGCGAACCGCCGCTTATTTCGGAGGAATTACCCCCCATTCCTCTTTCGCAACTGCAACGTCCTGTGGGAGAGTCGTATCGGTCGCGGTTCCGGCTGAGTACGAGGGAGGCGGAGATCATGGACCTCATCGCGTCCGGCATGACCAATCAGCAGATCGCCGCCGCCTGCTTCATCAGCGAGAAGACGGTCAAGAACCACATCAACCGCATCTTCGCCAAGCTCGACAGCACGACGAGGTCCCAGGCGGCCGCGAAGTGGCTGGGGGTGGCGTGAGATGGCGACACGGGCGAGCGGCACGCCCCACGAATGGGCCTGGGGTTGGGCCCTGGGGCCCTGGGGTGTGTGCGGGGTGGGCTTCTACGTTTGCGGGATCCGAAGTGGAGCCGGAGGGGAACACCATGAGCGACTGGTTCTTGAAGTTGATGGTGGCCATGCACCGTCGCGACGACGACCGGGGGCAGACCGCCGTCGAGTACCTCGGGATCATCGCCGTGGTCGTGGCGATCGTGCTGGCGGTTACTGGTACCAGCATCGGTCAGTCGATCATGCAGAAGATTCTTGCGAAGATCAACGAGATCACCTGACGCTTTCGCGTAGACACAAGGACGCAGGGCAGGCCTTCCCCATCTACATCACGGTGGTGGCGGGCCTGCTCTTTCTTGCGCTCGCCTACCTGGCGGTGGGCCAGGCCGCCGTGAACAGAAGTGGCGCGCAGACGGCAGCCGATGCGGCAGCGCTGGCGGCGGCTCAGAACAAGCGAGATGAGCTTGCGGCCCTCTGGCTGGACGATCTGCGGGACCCGGCCAAGTGGCCCGACATCCTGGACGGGACAGCAGCAGTGGGGAACCCGTGTGGGCGTGCCGGACAGCTTGCCGAGCAGAACCACTCCCGCCTCGACGGCTGCAATGCGCTCTCGCCGCTCAAGTACCAGGCGGAGGTGACGAACAACGAGTCCGTCGGAGAATCCGTCGTTCCCACCACCGAGAACATCCGTGCGTCGGCCACAGCCATCGCCGAGATCGAACCGCTCTGCTCGTTCAAGCCCCTCGGCGAGGACGCCGAAGCTGAAGCGTTGCCCGAGCTCACCTGTGACGGCAAAGTCTGGGAACTTGATCCGGACGACCGAGAAGGGCTGCCGAAGCCCGAGGATCTCTTCGATGTCCACCTGGCCGGCTGACAAGCGAACGACGAGAGAAGAAGGAAGCGCAGAGATGAGCATTCGGTTCACTGCGAAGGCCCACAAGGGGGTGGTCGCGCTGACCCTCGCCGTCGGCCTCGCCGTCAGTGTGGCCGGCTGCGGTGGTGGCGGGAACGACGACAAGAAGCCCCAGGCCTCCGCTTCCGCCTCCAAGGGCAGAGGATCGGGCCCGAGCACTCAAGAGGGCCAGTCCGAGACCCCGCTGGCCGAACTCAAGGGAACGGAGGGTCTGCTCCTGCAGGTCACCTCGGCACAGCGCGACGCTGGGGGCTTCGTCACGGTGAGCGGCAACCTGAAGAACGACGGCGGGAAGTCCGTCGTGGTGCCGCCGCAAATGAGCGGCGACGAGACGGAGATCGTCAAGCACGGCTTGTCCTTGGGTGGTGCGACCCTTGTCGATCCCAAGGGCAAGAAGCGGTACTACGTACTGCGCGACACGGAAGGCCGCCCCCTCACCACGACAGGCCTCGGCACTCTTCAGGGTGGTCAGTCGCTTCCGGTGTTCATGCAGTTCCCCGCTCCACCCACGAACACCACCGAGGTGACCCTCCAACTGCCCACGTTCTCCAGCGCCGGCATCCAGATCTCCGGGTGAGGCCACAGTGACCACCGCTCCCCGTCTCGCTCTCGCCCTCGGCGCCGCCGGGCTTCTGCTGGCCGCCGGGCTGCACGGTGCCGATCCCGCACGGGCCGACGACACCGACCCCAGCAACCCCCCCGGTACCGAACCCTCCGCCACCGCCCCCGTGAAGGTCGACCCCACCGATCCCGATCTGAAGTTGCCCGAGGGGGCCACCCTGGCGGAGGCCAAGGTGCTGGACATCAAGTCGGTCGTGGAGGACCAGAGCGGGGACGAGCGGCGGGAGGACACCAACGCCGACGTCACCTTCGCCCTCCAGGCCGAGGTGCTGTTCGGCAAGGACAGCGCCAAGCTCGGCACGGACGCGAAGGCCCGCATCGCGGCCATCGCCGACGAGATCAGGAAGCAGAACGCGACCCAGGTCCGCGTCTTCGGCTTCACGGACAACCTGGGCAGTTCCGCCCACGGCGACGTCCTGTCCAAGCAGCGCGCCAACGCCGTCCAGGCCGTCCTGGACCAGGACCTGAACGAGCCCGGCATCACCTTCGAGGTGCGCGGCTACGGCGAGCAGTACCCGATCGCCGACAACTCCACCGAGGAGGGCCGGCGCAAGAACCGCCGGGTCGAGGTCACCTTCCCCCGCCCCCAGGGGTGACGGAGCCGCCCACCTCGTAGTCGAACCAGATCCGATGGGTGCCGTCCGCGTCGATCGACAGACCGCCGGCCCCTCGGATCCCGGTCAGCGCGCCCGTCCCGCTGCCCGGCACGATCACGAAGAACTCGGCCTCCCTGCCCTCCCCGAGGGTCGTGCCCGAGTGGGCGAAGTTGAAGGTGCCGCCCTGTCCGTGCAGGGTCCCCTCGAACGACTCCATCGCGACATAGGTGCCGGTCGCGGCGGCCTGGTCGTACGCCGCGGTGAACAGGGTCACCGATCTCCCGCCGATTTCGCCGTCGTACCGCTTCCGCATGGTGGCCACCCCGACGGGCACCGCCGTCTCGACCGCCGGCTCCGGCAGCCGTACCGCTGCCGGAGCGAACTCCTCGACCGTGAACGTCCCTGAAGCTCTCATGCCCGGATGCTAGGCCGCCCCACCGACAACGGCCTCGACCTCGACCCGTACCCCCGCCACCAGCCCCCAGCCCGCCATCGCCCCCGCCCGCGCCTCCAGCACGTGCCGGGCCCGCGGCCGTGGCAGGCCCAGGCGGCCGGGACGCATCGTGCGGACCGCGATGACGGTCGACCGGCTGTCCAGGTAGGCGACGTCGATCGGCATCCGCATCCCGAAGGTGTGCACCCCGCTCGCGGGCGACAGCAGCATCGCCCCGTCGATCGCGTCACGGCCCAGCAGCCCCTTCGTACGGGCCCGGTACGACGCCGCGATCTCCAGGGGCACGGTGACGGCCGCCGCGTCCCCGGAGCCTCCCCCCACGATCAGCCGTCCCCGTCCGTCCCGCCAGCGTTCCCGCCGCCCCATGACCCGACTCCCCTCTCCGCGCCGGCCTCGGCATCAACAGCCGCCGGACGAAATCCCGTTGTCCTCATCCCGTCCTCCCCACTAGGAAGGGCGACATGACTCGACTCGGTGTGGTCTTCCGCCCCCAGCTTCCTCCCGAGCGGCTGCGGGCCGTCACCCGGACGGCGGACGACGTGAGCCTCGAAGAGCTGTGGTTGTGGGAGGACTGCTTCCGGGAGGGCGGCATCTCCACCGCCGCAGCGGCGCTCGCCTGGTCGGAGCGGGTGCGGGTCGGCGTGGGGCTGCTGCCCGTCCCCCTCAGGAACGTGGCCCTCACCGCGATGGAGACCGCCTCACTGCACCGGATGTTCCCCGGCCGCGCCACCGTCGTGGTCGGACACGGGGTGCAGGACTGGATGGCGCAGGTGGGCGCCCGCCCCGCGTCCCCGCTCACCCTGCTCGGCGAACACCTCGACGCCCTGCGCGCGCTGCTCGCCGGCCAACGGCTCACCGTCCGGGGGCGGTACGTCACCCTGGACGACGTCGGACTCGACTGGCCCCCGGACACCCCGGCGCAGGTGTTCGCCGGCGCCACGGGCCCCCGTACGCTGCGGCTGTCGGGCGCCCGGGCCGACGGCACCGTCCTCACCGCGTCCACCTCACCGGACGGCGTACGGCGGGCCCGGCAGCTCGTCGACGAGGGGCGGCGGGAGACGGGCCGCACCGATCCCCACACGGTGGTCGTCTACCTGCTCGCCGCCACCGGGGCCGGCGCCGAGACACGGCTGCGCGCCGAACTCGCCGCCGAGGGACTGGAGTCGGCCCAGGACGTCGGGGTCGCGGGGGACGCGACCGCGGTGGCCCGAGCGGTGCGCCGGCTGGCCGAGGCAGGAGCGGACACCGTCGTCCTCCAGCCGACCGGGGACGAACCCGACCCGGAGGGCTTCGTGCGCTTCACCGCCGAGGAAGTGCGGCCTCTGGTGCCGTAGATCCGCGGGAAGGCCCCGGTGTCGGTGGCGGCTGCCACACTTCCCGGCATGGCGGACGCGACGCGGGACACGGGCGGAGAGCGGGGCGGGCACCCCGAGGTGCGGCTGCGCGCCGTCGTCGAGGCGGACCTGGAACTGTTCCTGGACCACGAGCACGATCCGGAGGCGGTCCGGCGGTCGAGGTTCACCCCGCGGCCGCGGGACGCCTTCCTCGCCCACTGGCGGCAGCGCGTCCTGGGAGATCCCGACTGCCTCGTGCGGACGGTCACCGTGGACGGAGAGGTCGCCGGTAGCTTCGTGTCCTGGACGCAGGACGGCCGCCGGTTCCTCGGGTACTGGCTCGGCCGGCCGTACTGGGGCCGTGGCGTCGGCACCCGGGCCCTCGCCCTCTTCCTCCGCGAGGAGCCGGCCCGCCCGCTGTACGCCGATCCGTTCGCCGGCAACGCGGCCTCCGTGCGCCTGTTGGAGAGACACGGCTTCGAGCGCGCCGGCACGGTCCGGCACGGCGAGAACGAACACCTCCTCCTCGTCCTCCCCGCACCCGCCGCCCCGGCCGCTCGCCCGGCCCCGGCCGGCCCGGACGAAGCCCGCTAGGGACGGTCCCCGGTCGCGCCGTCGATCAGCTCGCGCAGGATGTCCATGTGCCCGGCGTGCCGCGCGGTCTCCTCGATCATGTGGACCAGGGTCCAGCGCAGGGAGACGCCGACGTCCCGCCAGGCGGGACGCCCCTCGGCGTCCAGCGCCAGCGCGTCGATCGCGCGGTCGGCGGCGGCGCGGGCACGGCCGTAGAAGGCGACGATCCGTTCCGTCGTCTCGCCGGGGGAGACCCGCATGTCGTCGTGGGGGTCGAACCAGAAGGGCTCGGCCTCGCGGCCGAACGTCTCCACGAACCAGCCGTACTCGACCGCGGCCAGATGCTTGACCAGGCCGAGCAGGTTGGTGCCGGTCGGTGTCATCGGGCGGCGCAGCTGCTCGTCGTCGAGGCCCTGAAGCTTCCCGAGCACGATGTCCCGGTGCCGGTCCAGGCTGGCGTGCAGGGTGTCCTTCTCCCCGGCGAAGTAAGTCGTCGTCATGCGGGCGGAAAGTAGCAGGACGCACCGACAACCGGCTGCGATCATGGGTGTCATGACAGCGAACCGATCCTTCGCGGACCTCGTGGCCGAGGGCGCCGCGGCGCCCACGGACGGCTGGGACTTCTCCTGGTTCGAGGGCCGGGCCACCGAGGCGCGGCCCTCCTGGGGGTACGCCCGGTCGGCGGGGGAGCGGCTGGTCGGTGCGCGGGCGGCGCTGGACGTGCAGACCGGCGGCGGCGAGGTGCTGGACTTCGCGCTGGGCACGGCGGGGCCGGACCGCCCGGACGCGGTCGCCGCCACGGAGGGCTGGCCGCCGAACGTCGCCAGGGCGACGGCGCTGCTGCGGCCCCGCGGGGTGGTGGTCGTCGCGGCCGCGGACGACGCGCCGCTGCCGTTCGCCGACGCGGCGTTCGACCTGGTGCTCAGCCGCCACCCGGTCCGGCCGTACTGGGACGAGATCGCCCGGGTGCTGCGCCCGGGCGGCACCTACTTCGCGCAGCACGTCGGACCCGCGAGCGTCTTCGAGCTGGTCGAGTACTTCCTGGGCCCGCAGCCCGAGGAGGTGCGGTCCGCCCGTGACCCGGAGCGGGAGCGGGCCGGTGCCGAGGCGGCGGGCCTCGTCGTGGCCGGTCTGCGGGCGGAGCGGCTGCGGATGGAGTTCCACGACGTCGCGGCGGTCGTCCACTTCCTGCGGAAGGTTGTCTGGATGGTGCCCGGCTTCACGGTCGAGGCGTACGAGCCGCGGCTGCGCGCGCTGCACGAGCGGATCGGGAAGCAGGGGCCGTTCGTCGCGCACAGCACCCGGCACCTCTTCGACGTCCGCAAACCGGACAGCTGACCAAACGGGGCATACGCGGGCTTACCCGGCAGGCTTTGCTCGCCGTTCCCCCGGGGTTTCCACATTGTTATCGGCTCCGGTTCACATCAGCCTCACCGGTCACGTAAGTTCAGACCAAGGTAATTCGCGCCAGCAAAGCTGCGCGGGCTGGCACCGCGCAGAGGAGGGGGCTGCGCGGTGCCGACAGGCCGGTGAGCCTCTCCCATTCCGCATCCCGCGTCGAGCGGAACCGTCAAGTCCGCCGTTCGCCGGCCGGGTAGCCCGTCAGGGGGACGGCGGAGCGACATGCCGTTCTATCGCCAATATGGCGCAAACCCTCTGAATTCCTCTGCATCCAGCAGGATTTACCTGGGATTCGGATGCGAATCGGCCACGAAGCGCCCCTGAATCCCACCTTCCGCACCCACCGGGGCGTCGCCGGATGATTCCGGAGAGTAGTTGTGTCGCGCCGATGCACCCACCATCCCTCACGAAGGGTTATGGTGGAAACCCCCCCTCGGGCCGGTCCGTCTCCCCCCCACGGACCGGCCCGTTTTTTCATGGGCCGGTCCGCAACCGCCGGCCGCCGGCCCCCGTCCCACACGGGGTCCCGGGGCTGTCTTCCGAGGTACGGCCCCACCGCGTGCGCGCGGCACGCCTCTGCGGACCGGCGACCGACGGCGAGACCGTGTCGGGACCCACCCAAGCCCCGGGCCGGGACCGGGCCTCCGGCAGCGGTAGGCTCAACGGCTCCGGCACCCCATACCCCCGCGCCAACCCCCGGAGGGCCACGTGAACCTGCGCGACAAGCTGCGCGGCCTGCTCGTCAGGCTCTACGCACGCCGGGTGGAAGGCCACCTCGACCACGACCAGGTGCCCAAGCACATCGGCGTCATCATGGACGGCAACCGCCGCTGGGCGAAGGCGTCCGGCTCCACCACCGTCCACGGCCACCGGGCCGGCGCCGAGAAGATCGAGGAGTTCCTCGGCTGGTGCTCCGAGACGGACGTCGAGGTCGTCACCCTGTGGCTGCTGTCCACGGACAACTTCGACCGTCCGGCGGACGAGCTCGTCCCCCTGCTCGGCATCATCGAGGACGTCGTCCGCACCCTCGCCGCCGACGGCCGCTGGCGCGTGCACCACGTCGGCACGCCCGACCTGCTGCCCTCGCAGATGCAGACCGCGCTGAAGGAGGCCGAGGAGGCCACCGCCCACATCGACGGGATAGTGGTCAACGTGGCCATCGGCTACGGCGGCCGGCAGGAGATCGCCGACGCCGTGCGCTCCATGGTCCTCGACGCCCGGGACAAGGGCGTGACGATGGAGGACCTCGCCGAGTCCGTCGACGTCGACATGATCGGCCGTCACCTCTACACCCGGGCCCAGCCCGACCCGGACCTGGTCATCCGCACCAGCGGCGAGCAGAGGCTGTCCGGATTCATGCTCTGGCAGACCGCGCACTCCGAGTACTACTTCTGCGAGGTCTTCTGGCCGGCCTTCCGCAAGGTCGACTTCCTGCGCGCCCTGCGCGACTACGCCGCACGTCACCGCCGCTACGGCGGCTGACCGCACACCGCACCGCCCCGTCGCCGCCCGGCGCCGGGGCGGTTGCCGTATACCCCGGTTCGGGTGGATGTAACAAGGAGTTCACCGGTGCGCTGTTGGCTGCATTTGCATGGCGGTGCATGTTCGAGGGCATAAGCCAAGCAGGTCGACACCCGAACCACGGGCGTCGGATCTCAGCGGGCGGCACGGGGCCGTCCGCCCGGGAGGCCCTTTGCACCAGCCCGACCGTGCGATCGCTGCACGGAAGCAGCCGCGGAGGGCCGGTATCCGGCCCGCCGTGTGCGGAGGCCGGAAACCGGTCCAGCTCCACTTCGTCGCTCCCCGACCTCATCCGAGGGGGTACGTCCTTCCGTGGTGACCAGCACAAAGCGCCACAAGCCAGACCGGCGCACCTATGTTCTCGACACCAGCGTCCTGCTGGCCGACCCGAACGCCCTGACCCGCTTCGACGAGCACGAGGTCGTGCTCCCCGTCGTGGTGGTCACGGAGCTGGAGGCCAAGCGGCACCATCCCGAACTCGGCTACTTCGCCCGCCAGGCACTGCGCCTGCTGGACGACTACCGGGTGAAGTACGGTCGCCTCGACGCCCCCATCCCGATCGGGGAACTCGGCGGAACGATCCGTGTCGAGCTCAACCACTCGGACCCCAGCGTGCTGCCCACCGGCTACCGCTTGGGGGACAACGACTCCCGCATCCTCGCGGTGGCCCGGAACCTGCAGGCCGAGGGGTTCGACGTCACCGTGGTGTCGAAGGACCTGCCCCTGCGGATCAAGGCCTCGTCCGTGGGCCTGCTGGCCGAGGAGTACCGGGCCGAACTCGCCATCACGGAGAACTCCGGCTGGACCGGAATGTCCGAACTGACACTCTCCGGCGAACAGGTCGACCTCCTCTTCGAGGAAGGGCACGTGTACGTCCCGGAGGTCTCCGACCTCCCCGTGCACACCGGCCTGACCATCCAGTCCGAGCGCGGCAAGGCGCTCGGCCGCGTCACCGCCGAGGGCAACGTCCGGCTGGTGCGCGGCGACCGGGAGGCGTTCGGCATCAAGGGGCGCAGCGCCGAGCAGCGCATCGCGCTCGACCTGCTGCTCGATCCGGACGTCGGCATCGTCTCGATGGGCGGCCGGGCCGGCACCGGCAAGTCGGCGCTCGCGCTGTGCGCGGGCCTGGAAGCGGTCCTGGAGCGCCGCCAGCACCAGAAGGTGATGGTCTTCCGTCCGCTGTACGCGGTCGGCGGGCAGGAGTTGGGCTATCTGCCCGGTTCCGAGGCGGAGAAGATGAGCCCGTGGGCGCAGGCCGTCTTCGACACCCTCTCCGCGGTCACCAGCCGCGAGGTCATCGAGGAGGTCACCGCGCGCGGGATGCTGGAGGTCCTCCCGCTCACCCACATCCGCGGCCGCTCGCTCCACGACGCGTTCGTGATCGTGGACGAGGCGCAGTCCCTGGAACGGAACGTCCTGCTGACCGTTCTGTCCCGGATCGGCGCCAACTCGCGGGTGGTTCTGACCCATGACGTGGCACAGCGGGACAATCTGCGCGTAGGCCGCTACGACGGCGTGGTCGCCGTGGTGGAGAAGCTGAAGGGGCATCCGCTCTTCGCCCACGTCACGCTGACGCGGTCGGAGAGGTCCCAGATTGCCGCCCTTGTGACCGAAATGCTGGAGGACGGCCACATCTGACCCTGAGGAAGGCCCATTCGGCGCCGTCCGGCAAAGGCACAGGAGCCTAGCCGGGCGGTGCCTTCGCGTGTGGGGGTTTCCTGAAATCACCAGGGCCAAACGGGATGTGAGCTTTCACACGCAACACAGAATTGCCACGCGGCGTCCGGTTACGGCAGAGTCTCACTCCTGTCAGGCCCCGCATACGACACACCTGTACCCCCAGCGGTACGGCACCACAGCAACACCACCAACTTCACAGAGTTCGTCGTATGCCGCCCGAGCACCACGCGGCGCTCCCCTCGGGGGAGTTGCCCACCGGGCCCGCGCCTCCCGTGACCCCGCAGTTGGGAGGCCAGTGCCAAGGGGCACGATTGCGTCCGCCAGGGTCACCGAAGCGGGCGATGCTGGAAGGAAACCGTGTGAGCCGGATTTCGGTCCGGGGATTCGCAGTGGCCTCGGCCACCGCGGTCACCGCCGTCGGAAGCGTTGTCGGCGTTGCCTCGGGCAGCGTCGCGCAGAACAACAACGACGCAGAGACGACGGCAGCCGACACCACGCTCCTCGCGGACATACCCGCGGGTCAGCAGGCCCAGGTGCAGACCGCGTCCCTGACGCAGCAGGCCGACGCTCAGGCCATCGCCGCCGACGCGGGCGCCAAGAAGGACGCCGAGGCAGCAGCCCGCAAGGCCGCCGCCGAGACCGCCATCGCGAAGAAGGCGGCCGCCGAGAAGGCGGAGAAGGCGGCCAAGGAGGCCAAGGAGCGTGCCGAGACGAAGGCCGCGGCCAGCCGCGACGACGTCCGCGACTCCTCCAGCTTCCCCACCCAGAGCAGCTACACCGTGGCGCAGATCCAGGCGATGGCGCGTCAGATGGTGGGCGGCGGCCAGTTCCAGTGCTTCAGCAACATCGTGGACCACGAGTCCAGCTGGAACTACAAGGCGGTCAACGCCTCCTCCGGTGCCTACGGTCTCTTCCAGGCCCTGCCCGGCTCCAAGATGTCGTCCGTCGGCGCCGACTGGCAGACGAACCCCGCCACGCAGATCAAGTGGGGCCTCAACTACATGAACAGCCGCTACGGCAGCCCGTGCCAGGCGTGGTCGTTCTGGCAGGCCAACCACTGGTACTAGGCCGCCCGACGGTCCTCGGTACCGAGCCGACCGGCTCCGCTCAACCTCGCGCAGCCCCTCCCCGTCCTCAGGGGAGGGGCTTTCGCACTGTACGGTCGTATCGGAACGACTCCAGGGGGGAGCGTGGCGAGCACCCGGGGACGCGGGGAAAGAGGACGGATGATGTCGCGAGTGCCAGGTTGGCTCGGCCGGCTCGGCGCCAATCTCACCGAGATGGGCGAGCGTCTGGACGAGCGCCGCGCCGAGGTGGAGAAGGAGCACGCCGAGTCCGAACCGGCCGACGCGTCTGCCGCCGCCGTCGACCCGGCGCCGGTCCGCCGGCCCGCGCCGCCGGCCGGGCCCCGGCCCGATCCGGCGCAGGCGGTGCCGTGGGGTGTCCGGGTAGCGGCCGAGGCCGGCTGGCGCCTGCTGGTGCTCGCCGGCACCGTGTGGGTGCTGATGCGGGTCATCAGCGCGGTCCAACTGGTCGTCTTCGCCTTCGTCATCGCCCTTCTGGTCACCGCGCTGCTCCAGCCGACGGTGGCCCGGCTGATGCGGCACGGGGTGCCGCGGGGCCCGGCGACGGCGCTCACCGCCATCCTCGGCTTCGTGGTCATCGGCCTGATGGGCTGGTTCGTGACCTGGCAGGTCATGGAGAACATCGACACGCTCTCCACGCAGATCCAGAACGGCATCGATGATCTGCGCAACTGGCTACTGAAGAGTCCCTTCCACGTCACAGACAAGCAGATCAACCAGATCGCCAAGAACCTGCGCGAGGCGATCGGGGCCAACACCGACCAGATAACGTCCGCGGGTCTGGAGGGAGTTCAGGTCGTCGTCGAGGCGCTGACCGGCATCCTGCTGGTGTTCTTCTCGACGCTGTTCCTGCTCTACGACGGTGTGCGCATCTGGCAGTGGTTCCTGAAGCTGGTGCCCTCCGCCGCCCGTCCGGGCGTGGCCGGTGCCGGCCCGCGCGCCTGGCGCACCCTGACCGCCTACGTCCGCGGCACGGTCCTGGTCGCCCTCATCGACGCCGTCTTCATCGGCATCGGCATCTACTTCCTCGACGTGCCGATGGCCGTGCCGCTGGCCGTCTTCATCTTCCTGTTCTCGTTCATCCCCCTGGTCGGCGCGGTCGCCTCCGGCGCGCTCGCGGTGATCGTCGCGCTCGTCACGCAGGGCGTCTTCACCGCGGTCATGACGCTCGCCGTGGTCCTCGCGGTCCAGCAGATCGAGGGGCACGTGCTGCAGCCGTTCATCCTCGGCCGCGCGGTCCGCGTCCACCCGCTGGCGGTCGTCCTGACGGTCGCGGCCGGCGGCATGGTGGCCGGCATCGGCGGCGCGGTGGTGGCCGTCCCCCTGGTGGCGGTGACGAACACGGTCGTCGGCTATCTGCGCCAGTACGCCCAGGAGCAGCAAGTCGGCGCCGAGGAGCGGGTGCAGGAGCCCGGGAGCGGGCCCCCGGCCACGACGGAAGCGGCGCCGACGGCCCACGTACCGGCGCCCACCGCGGACGAGCCGGCCTAGGCGGGCGCGCCCCGCGCGCCGGTGAACGCGCGCCGCTGAACGGGCGACGGCCCCTGCCCGTGGAGGGCAGGGGCCGTCGGCGTTCTCGCGGCGGACTACTCGGCCGAGTCGGCCAGCACCGCCTCGGCGTCCAGGGTGACGCCGACCGCCTGGATCACGGAGGCGATCTTGAAGGCCTCCTGGACGACGTCGCGTTCGACGCCGGCCTTGCGGAGCACCTGCTCGTGCGAGTCGAGGCACATGCCGCAGCCGTTGATCGCGGAGACCGCGAAGGACCACAGCTCGAAGTCGACCTTCTCCACGCCCGGGTTGCCGATGACGTTCATCCGCAGGCCCGCGCGCAGGGTGCCGTACTCGTGGTCGGACAGCAGGTGGCGGGTCCGGTAGAAGACGTTGTTCATCGCCATGACGGCGGCGGCCGCCTTGGCGGCGGTGTACGCCTCCGGCGTCAGGTTCGCCTTCGCCTCCGGCTCCAGTTCACGCAGCACGATCGGGGAACGGGAGGCGATGGCGGTCGCCAGCACCGTGCCCCACAGCTGCTGCGCGGGCAGGTCCGAGTTGCCGATGACCGAGCCCAGGTTGAGCTTCAGGTCCTTGGCGTAGTCGGGTACGCGGGACTTCAGGGAGTCGAGCGACATGGGTCACTCACCGGCCAGCAGCGCGACCGGGTCCAGGGTGTCCTCGCCCTTGCTCCAGTTGCAGGGGCACAGCTCGTCGGTCTGCAGGGCGTCCAGGACCCGCAGGACCTCCTTGGGGTTACGGCCCACGGAACCGGCGGTGACCATGGTGAACTGGATCTCGCGGTTCGGGTCGACGACGAAGACGGCGCGCTGCGCGAAGCCGTCCTCACCCTCGATGCCCAGCTCGCGCATCAGCTCGTGCTTGGAGTCGGCCATCATCGGGAACGGCAGGTCGGTCAGGTCCGGGTGGTCCTTGCGCCAGGCGTGGTGCACGAACTCGGAGTCACCGGAGAAGCCGAGGATCTGGGCGTCACGGTCGGCGAACTCGTCGTTCAGCTTCCCGAACGCGGCGATCTCGGTCGGGCACACGAACGTGAAGTCCTTGGGCCACGCGAAGACCACGAGCCACTTGCCCTCGTAGGACTTGTGGTGGATCTCCTCGAACTCCTTGCCCTTCTCCAGCGAGACGCAGGCGGTCAGTTCGAACTCGGGGAACTTGTCACCGACAGTGAGCACACGCTCTCCTTGCAGCGAGGAAGCGCCCCTTTTGAGGGCGATTCCCATGGGTTGGACTGAAACGATGTTGGCACAGCATGCATTGATTCGGGAAATAGCTACACTCGGTCATGTTGATCGGAGGTAGTTATCAGTGACCATCAGTAGCGGCAAACGGAGGCAGCCGAGCCTCGCGCAGCTGCGCGCCTTCGCCGCCGTCGCGGAGCACCTGCACTTCCGGGACGCGGCGGCCGCCATCGGGACCAGCCAGCCCGCGCTGTCCGGCGCGGTCTCGGCACTGGAGGAGACCCTCGGGGTGACCCTCCTCGAGCGTACGACGCGCAAGGTACTGCTCTCGCCCGCCGGGGAGCGGCTCGCGGTACGGGCGAAGGCGGTGCTGGACGAGGTCGGGGCGCTGCTGGAGGAGGCCGAGGCGGTCCGGGCGCCCTTCACGGGGGTGCTGCGGCTCGGTGTCATCCCGACCGTCGCGCCGTACCTGCTGCCCACCGTGCTGCGCCTGGTGCACGAGCGGTACCCGCACCTCGACCTCCAGGTGCACGAGGAGCAGACCGCCAGCCTGATCGACGGCCTGCACTCCGGCCGGCTCGACCTGCTGCTGCTCGCCGTGCCGCTCGGCGTGCCGGGCGTCACCGAACTGCCCCTCTTCGACGAGGACTTCGTGCTCGTCACCCCGCTCGACCACTGGCTCGGGGGCCGCGAGGGCATTCCGCGCGAGGCGCTCAAGGAGCTCAACCTGCTGCTCCTGGACGAGGGTCACTGTCTGCGCGACCAGGCGCTCGACATCTGCCGGGAGGCCGGCCGGGAGGACGCGCCGGTCACCACGACGGCCGCCGGGCTGTCCACGCTGGTCCAGCTCGTCGCGGGCGGCCTCGGCTGCACCCTGCTGCCGCGCACCGCGCTGAAGCTGGAGACGACCCGCAGCAGCCGGCTCCTCACGGGCTACTTCGCCGAACCCGCCCCGAGCCGCCGCGTCGCCCTGGCGATGCGGGCGGGCGCTGCGCGCGGCGCCGAGTACGAGGAGCTGGCGGCGGCGCTGCGCGAGGCCCTGCGCGCGCTGCCGGTCCGGGTCCTCGACACGGAGGGCTGAGCACCGCCCCGCGCACGTACGACGGCTCCGTGCCACCGGGGGACCGGTGGCACGGAGCCGTCGTACGTGCGGGCCGGAGCCGCCGCGCCCTACTCCGTGCGCAGCCCCTCGGGCCGCATCAGCCGCAGCAGCGGGGGCAGGCTCAGCACGGTGACCGCGAGGACCACCGCCGCGCCGGCGCCGGTCATCGACAGCACGCTCGCCCAGTCGACGGCCACGGGGGTGGCCGTCATCTTCAGCAGCACCGCGCCGAGGGTCAGCCCCACCGCCGAGGCGAGCAGCAGGCCGAGGGCGATCGGCACCGCCGTCTGCCACAGCACCGACAGGCCCAGGGTGCGGCGCCGGGTGCCGAAGGCGACCAGCGCCGACAGCAGCTTGCGGCGTTCGCGCAGCTGTTCCAGCTGGGAGACGAGCAGGCTGGCCCCGATCAGCGCGAGCACACAGATCGCGCCGATGAACAGACCGGTGCGCAGCGAGGTGTACTTGTCGGACTGCTCGGTCGCCGCCCAGTTGTAGGCGTTCGCGACCGGGTCGACCTTCGCGGTCGTGGTCCGCACGTACTCCTCGGCGTCCGGCACCGACGCGTCGAGGCGGACGAAGACCCGGCCGCTCAGCGAGGGCACGGCCCTGCCGGGCAGCGCGGACGGCGTCATCAGCACCCCGGCGACGCCCTGCTGGAGCGAGTCCTTGCGGTAGACGGCCTTCTTCAGTCCGGCCGGTACCTTCCACGGCACTTCGAGGCCGCGGTCCTGCGCGGCGGACGGGTCGATGTACAGCTGGTGGCCGGGCCGGACGATGGCGCGCATCCGCGCGACGTAGTCGCTGTCGAACTGCGGGCTGTTCAGCAGGAACGCGTCGCCGTCACGGCAGGACGGCAGGTGGGCCACCTCCCGCAGGGCGGTGCAGTCGCCGACCGTGATGTCGGCCAGGTTGTCCGGCTCGCGCCGCTTGTCGGCGACGGACCCGGTGGACAGCGCCACCGAGGTGCGCACGCCCCTGGTCGCGGCGAACTCCCTGCCGGCCGCGGTCACCTGTGCGCGGTCGGGCAGGTCGATCTCCATCGACGCCCGGTTCGGGTCGCGTCCGGTCTCCTTGGTGTACTGGCCCTGAACGCCCGCGAACAGCATCTGGAGCGCGATCGCGCCGGCCACCGCCACGGCGATGCCGTTGACCATGCGGGCCGCCGTACCGCTGCTCAGCTGGAGCCGTCGTACGGCCAGCTGCCAGGAGACCCCGCCCGAGCCCAGCCGGGCGACGACCGCTTCCACCAGCCAGGGCAGCAGCGCGGTCACGCCGACCAGCAGCAGGAGCACACCACCGGTGACCAGGTACTGGTTGAAGTCGCCGTGCGAACGGCCCTTGCCGAGCATCGGGTACAGCATCCCCAGGCCGGCCAGCGGCAGCAGCAGCCGCCACCACAGGCGCCGCCGGGCCGGTTTGGCCGCGCGCACCACACCCAGCGGTTCGACGACCACCCCGCGCATGGCGAGCAGGGTCACCAGGACGGCGGCGGCCGGGACCGCCACCGCGACCAGCGCGACGAGCAGGGGGGAGGGGTTGAGATAGCCGGGGAAGAAGCTCTCGCCCATCACCTCCACCGAGCCGGCGGCCTGCCGTCCGGCGAGGAAGAACCCGCTGCCGACGACCAGCCCGAGCAGCGCGCCGGCCAGTGCCTCGCCGGACGCGATCCGCCGGGTCATCCGGCTGTCGGAGCCCACCAGCCGCAGCGCGGCCAGCCTGCGGTCGCGCCGCTCGCCGCCGAATCGCACGGCCGCGGCGATGAACACGGCGACCGGCATCAGCAGGACGACGAAGACGACGAGCATCATCAGGATGAGGACCGGGTCGGCCTTCTCGACCGTCGGATGCGGGTCGCCGAACGCGGTCAGCCGCTCCACCCGGGCCCCGCCCGCCCGCGGCACCAGGCCCTCGGCGCCCGCGTAGTAGGCGAGTTCGCGCGAGCCGATCAGACCGCTGTCGCCGATGGTGCCGGTGATCCGGTACGGAATCCGCTCCCGCAGCAGCTTCGCGCCGTCCGACGACAGCAGCTCCTTCAGCGCGGGGGACACCACCATCTCGCCCTTGGCCGGCACCCGGCTGACGCCGGGCGGCAACGGCGGCCGCGAACCCTCGGGTTCGAGGAGCCGGCCCCGGACGTCCCGGGAGTGCCACGTGGTGTCGGTGGCGGCGATCAGCACCGTGTCGTCGGCCTTCTTCGGCAGCGTGGCCGAGAAGGTGTAGTCCTGGCGGGCCTCCTCGACGCGGTGCCGGGCGGTCAGCACGTTCGGCAGCGAGGTCGTCAGCAGCAGCAGCGCCACCCCGAGACCGACCCCGACGGCCGTCAGCAGCATCCGGACCCAGCCCTCGCGCCCGCCCGTGAAGGCGAACCGGATCCCCATGCCGAGATCGCGGCCCCACTGCCGCACGTTCATATCGCGCGCTCCATGTCCCGGGACCTGCCGTCGCGTACGACGATCTCCCGGTCGGAGTAGGCGGCGACCCGGGCTTCGTGCGTGACGAGCACGACGGCCGCGTTGGTGGAGCGGGCGGCGTCGGTCAGCAGCTCCATCACGCGCTCGCCGTTCAGGGAATCCAGCGCGCCGGTCGGTTCGTCGGCGAACAGCACGCGCGGTCCGGTGACCAGCGCCCGCGCCACGGCGACGCGCTGCCCCTGACCGCCGGAGACCTCGCCCGGGCGCTTGGCCCTGAGGTCGTCCACCTCCAGGCGCTCCATCCAGGTGAGCGCGGCCCGCTCGGCCTCCTTGCGGGGACGGCCGTTCAGGCGGAGCGGCAGGGCCACGTTCTCCACGCAGGTCAGCTCGGGGACGAGCTGGCCGAACTGGAAGACGAACCCGAAGTCGCTGCGGCGCAGGGCGCTGCGCCCGGTGTCGCTCATGCCGGACAGTTCGCGGCCGTCATAGGTGATGGAGCCGGAGTCGGGCGGCACGATGCCGGCTAGGCAGTGCAGCAGCGTCGACTTGCCGGAACCGGAGGGGCCCATCACGGCGACGACCTCGCCGGGGTGGATGGAGAACTCGGCGCCGTCGAGGGCGAGGGTCGGGCCGTAGGCCTTGCGCAGATTCTCGGCGGTGAGCAGGGAGCCGGCGGGAGGAGTCATCGGGCCACCGCCTCACGGAGCTTGTCGAGGCGCGCCGCGGTCAGCTCGAGCCAGCGCAGGTCGGCCTCCAGGTGGAACAGGGCGTGGTCGCAGATCAGCTGGTCCGCGAGGTCGCCCTTGCGCTTGCGGTCGGTCAGGATCCGCATGCTGCGCAGGTGCTCGGAGCGCTGGGTGTCGAGGATGTCGGCCGCGTCCCGGTGGGTGAGGAGCGCCAGGACGACCTTGGTGTACAGGGTCGACTGGAGGTACTCCTCCGGCTTCTCCGGGGTGGCGAGCCAGCGCTCGACGTCGGTGATGCCGGCGTCGGTGATGGCGTAGCGCTTGCGCTCGGGGCCGCCGCCGGCCTCGATCCCGTCGACTTCCACGTAGCCGTGCTTCAGCAGCCGGGACATCGTGGAGTAGACCTGGCCGTAGTGCAGCGGCCGGTCGTGACCGAACTTGTCGTCGAAGGCCCGCTTGAGGTCGTAGCCGTGGCGCGGGCCGGACTCCAGGAGCCCTAGAAGGGTGTGACCGATGGACATGCGGAGCACTCTACACACGGTGTATACGCGGTGTGTATACGCGGAGTGTGCAGATCATGGCGGGCTGTACCGCCGCGCAGGTGGCGGCCGATTGTCATGGTTCGGTAACGACGATCGGCCCCGTCCCGCGAGCGGGGACGGGGCCGGTCAGGGCGAAGGGGGTCCGGAGGCGGAGTCGCCGGGCGGCCGGCCCCGGCGGGGCAGCGGGCCCGTGTCCCGCGGCAGCCGCCCCGCCTCCGCCAGTGCCTTGCGCAGCAGGAACTCGATCTGCGCGTTGGCCGACCGCAGCTCGTCCCCGGCCCACCGGGCCAGCGCCTCGTACACCGAGGGGTCCAGCCTCAGCAGCACCTGCTTGCGCTGCTGGGGCCGGCGCCTCGGGGCCTTGGGGGAGTCCGGGGTGTCCGTCACTGGTAGAGGGTCCCGGTGTTCAGGACCGGCTGCGGGGCCCGGTCGCCGCACAGCACCACCATCAGGTTCGACACCATCGCCGCCTTGCGCTCCTCGTCCAGCTCCACGATGTCCCGCTCGGCGATCCGGGCGAGCGCCGCCTCGACCATGCCCACCGCGCCGTCGACGATCTGGCGCCGGGCCGCGACGACCGCCCCGGCCTGCTGCCGCTGGAGCATCGCCGAGGCGATCTCGGGAGCGTACGCGAGATGCGTGAAGCGCGACTCGATGATCCGCACTCCGGCCGCCTGCACCCGCGCCTGGAGCTCGACGGCCAGCTTCTCGGTGATCTCCTCGGCGTTGCCGCGCAGCGACAGGCCGTCCTCTTCGTGGGCGTCGTAGGGGTACTCGATGGCGATGTGCCGTACGGCCGTCTCGGTCTGGGTGGCGACGAACTCGGCGTAGTCGTCCACCTCGAAGGTGGCCTGCGCGGTGTCCTGGACCTTCCACACCACGACCGCGGCCAGCTCGATCGGGTTGCCGTAGGCGTCGTTGACCTTCAGCACGGCGGTCTCGTGGTTGCGCACGCGGGTGGAGATCCGGGTGCGGGAGGTGAAGGGGTTCACCCAGCGCAGGCCGTCCTGCCGGATCGTGCCCCGGTACCGCCCGAAGAGCTGCACGACCCGGGCCTCGCCCGGGGCGACCGTGTTCAGGCCGCGCATCGCGATGACGGCGGCGAGGAGGACCAGGACGCCGGCGACGAGCAGCCCGGCCCGGGCGCCGGCCGCATCGACCGCCGAGGAGGCCGCGAGCAGGGCGGCCGCCACGCCGAGCCCGAGCAGGCCGAGCAGCAGCGCGAGCCCGCCGCCGATGCTGTGGGCGGCGAACTCCCGCACCCGGGGAGCGGGCATCTCGGGTATGTCGGCGTCGACTTGGTGGTCGGGCGTGTGCGTGGAGTCCTGCGCGGACATGATGGTCCCCCCGTTCTGGACGGCGCCGTAGAGGGGCGCCCGGCCTGGTTCGCTTAGCTTGGTTCTAGCTAAGTGATATCACTTTAGTGTGTCAAGGGATTCTCCCGGATCCGCCAGGCAACCTTGTGGGCGTCCGGGCCGTCGGTTCCCTTGGGGTGGGTGCTGATTGTCACGTCCCTAAAAGAGCGAATCAGACCCTCTTTGTCATATAGGCGGGTGTTAGCTTTCGGAGCTGATGCCGAGACGGAAGCGAGCGTAGGAACCCATGGGACGAGCGGAAGAGAGACGAGCGCGGCAGCGTGGTGGCCACCGCGCGGCGCCCAGCCGCCGCTCCGCACCCACGGCCGGTACCGGGCCCGCCGGGGGCGGCGGCAAATCCGGCAAGAGCCTCATACGCAGGATGTTCACCTGGAAGAGGATCCTCGGGACGTTCTTCGGCGTGTGCCTCCTGGGCATCGCGGGCTTCATCGGCCTGTACCTGTATGTGGACGTCCCCCAGGGCAACGCCGCCGCGCAGCGGCAGAGCAACGTCTACAAGTACAGCGACGGCAGGGTCCTGGCCCGCAAGGGCGACGTGAACCGGGAGATCGTCGACCTGGCCAAGGTGCCCCGCAAGGTCCAGCTCACCTTCGTCGCCGCGGAGAACAAGAGCTTCTACCACGACTCCGGAGTCGACTTCAAAGGCACCGCCCGCGGCCTGCTCAACACCCTGTCGGGCAAGGGCAAGCAGGGTGGATCGACGATCACCCAGCAGTACGTCAAGAACTTCTACCTGAACCAGGACCAGACGGTCTCCCGCAAGCTGAGGGAACTGGTCATCTCGCTGAAGGTGGACCGGGAGAAGTCCAAGGACGAGATCCTCGCGGGCTACATCAACACCAGCTACTACGGCCGCAACGCCTACGGCATCCAGGCCGCCGCCCAGGCCTACTACCACGTCGACGCCGAGCGGCTCTCGGTGGCGCAGGGCGCCTACCTCGCGTCGCTGCTCCAGGCACCCAGCCAGTACGACTGGGCGGTCGCCACGCCCACCGGCAAGCGGCTGGTCCAGCAGCGCTGGAACTACGTCCTGGACAACATGGTCGAGGAGGGCTGGCTGCCCAAGGCCACCCGGGACGGCCTGAAGTTCCCCTACCCCAAGACACCCAAGGGCGCCCCCGGCCTCGACGGGCAGAAGGGCTACCTGGTCGAGCTCGCCAACCAGCAGCTGGAGCAGCAGCTGATGGAGCAGGAGGGACTCAGCCGGGGCCAGGCCGAGAGCGCGGTCATCGACCAGGGCTGGACGATCACCCTCAACATCGACCGCAAGAAGCAGGCCGCGCTGGAGAAGGCCGTCAAGACGGAGCTGACCAGCAAGCTGGACAAGAAGAGGCGCAAGGTCGACAACGACGTTCAGGCCGGCGCCGTCTCCGTCAACCCCAAGAACGGCAAGATCGTCGCGCTGTACGGCGGTGTGGACTACTACAAGCACTACTTCAGCAACGCCACCCGCACGGACTACCAGCCGGCGTCGACGTTCAAGCCGGTCATCCTCGCCGCCGCGCTGGAGCAGAACGCCACCACGCAGGACGGCAAGCCGATCACCGCCGGCACGATCTACGACGGCACCAGCCGCCGACAGGTCCTGGACCACGGCGCCAAGGTCGGCTTCGCCCCGCCGAACGAGGACAACCGCGACTACGGCGACATCACCGTCCAGAAGGCCATGAACGCGTCCGTCAACTCCGTCTTCGCGCAGATGGGCGTGGACGTGGGCATGGACAAGGTCATGAGCACCGCGGACAAGCTCGGCATGGACACCAAGGGCATGCAGGCCGTGCCCGCCCAGACGCTGGGCTCCATGGGAGCGAGCCCGCTGGAGATGGCCGGTATCTACGCCACCTTCGACAACCACGGCTACAAGGTCACCCCGAGCATCCTGAAGTCGGCGGAGAACCGCGGCCGTTCGGCGCACATACCGAACGCGGTCGGCGGCTCGGTGATCAGCCGCACGGCGGCCGACACGGTCACCTCCGTCCTCACCGGCGTGGTCGACGACGGCACGGCCCAGGAGTCCGTGGCGGGCAACCCGCTGCGCCAGGGCCAGGAGGTCGCCGGCAAGACCGGTACGTCCGACTGCAACCGCTCCGCCTGGTTCACCGGTTACACGCCCGACCTGGTCACCTCGGTCGGCCTGTTCGGCGAGGCGGACAAGGCGGGTGGCACCGGCTGCGACGGCCGGCCGATCAAGAAGAACGACCACGTCTCGCTGAAGGGCGCGATGGGCGGCGGCCGTGTCAACGGCGGCGGTCCGCCCGCGAAGATCTGGGCCGCGTACACCTTCGGCGTGACCGACGAGGCCGAGTTCGACCTGAACACCACGCAGGGCGCGGCCGTCGAGCCGACCGACACCCCGACGGTGTCCCAGTCGCCGTCCGACACCCCGTCGCAGACCCCGTCCAGCAAGCCGCCGACGTCGTCCGCGCCACCGTCGAACTCGCCGTCCGACACCCCGTCGCAGACCCCGTCCAGCAAGCCGCCCAGCCAGTCGCCGTCGCAGTCGCCGAGCACCGGGCCGCCCACGGACCCCGCCACCGAGGACCCGCTCGACCCCGACAGCGCCCTCGACCAGTAGGCCCGGCACGACGACGAAGGGCGCCCGGAGTGATCCGGGCGCCCTTCGTCGTCGTCATGCCGGCCGCGCTCAGCCCCGGTTCAGCTCGAACCAGACCACCTTGCCGGTGCTCAGCCGGGTCGCGCCCCAGCGCCGGGCCAGCCTGTTGACCAGGTACAGGCCGCGCCCGCCCTCGTCCGTGGCCCGCGCCTGCCTGAGCCGCGGCAACTGCGGCACGTCGTCACCGACCTCGCAGCGCAGCACATGCGTCCGCAGCAGCCGCAGCGTCACCGGCCGCGAGGCGTACCGCACGGCGTTCGTCACGACCTCGCTGACCAGCAGCTCCACCGAGTCCGACAGGTCCTCCAGGTCCCAGCGGGCGAGCGCGCGCCGCGCCAGCCTGCGGGCCTGGCCGGGGGCCGAGTCCTCCGGCTCCAGCGTCCAGTAGGCGACATCGCTCGGCGCGATCCCGTCGAAGCGGGCCGCGAGCAGCGCGATGTCGTCGTCCCGGTCGCCCGGACCGAGCATGTCCAGCACCTCGTCGCACAGCGCCTCCAGCGGCGGCGGGTGGTCCGGCCCGGTCAGCTGCGCGGTCGCGGCCAGCTTCTCCCGCAGCTGCTCTATGCCGGTCCACACGTCCCGCAACCGGGACTCCACCAGCCCGTCGGTGTAGAGCAGCAGGGTGGCCCCGGCGGGCGCGTCCAGCTCGACCGCCTCGAAGTCGACCCCGCCGACCCCGATCGGGGCGCCCGGCGGCACCCGCAGCACCTCGGCCCGGCCGCCCAGGTGCAGCAGCACCGGCGGCGGATGACCGGCGTTGGCGATGGTGATGCGGTGCGTGACCGGGTCGTAGACGGCGTACAGGCAGGTCGCCATGCGGTCGGTGCCCAGGCGCTGCGCCTGCTCGTCCAGGTGGTGCAGCACCTCCTGCGGGGGCAGGTCCAGCCCGGCCAGGGTCTGCGCGGTGGTGCGCAGCTGGCCCATGATCGCCGCCGAGGTCATGGAGTGGCCCATCACGTCGCCGACCACCAGCGCGACCCGGCTGCCGGGCAGCGGGATCGCGTCGTACCAGTCACCGCCGACCCGCGCGGTCTCCGCCGCCGGCAGGTACCGCGAGGCCAGCCGGACGCCGGTCGGGCGGGGCAGCGTCTCGGGCAGCATGGTGCGCTGCAACTCGTCGGCGATGTAGGCCTCACGGCCGTACAGCACCGCCTTGTCGATGCCGAGCGCGCTGTGCGTGGCCAGCTGCGCGGCCACCAGCAGGTCGTCCGCCTCGAACGCCGGCCGCTCCGGGCTGCGCAGGAACAGGGCCGCGCCGATCACCCGGCGCCGCCCGCGCAGCGGGGCGAGGATCGCGTGCCGGCCGTCCGGCACGACCGCCTCGCCGTTCTCACCGAGCAGCTCGGGCAGCGCGGCCCGGGCCGCGGGCGCGTCGGCGAACACCGGCCGCACCCCGCGCAGCACCTCGTTCAGCGCACCGCCGGGCCGCACCTCGCACAGCTCCGTCGTCAGCGAGGACAGGTCCGTCAGCGCGGGCGGTTCGGGCTCCGGCTCGAAGGCGGGCGGCAGCGGCACCCCGTCGGTGTCCCGCTCCTCCGGTATGCGGTCGGTACGGCGCAGCCGCAGCACCACCGGCCCGGTGGGCCGCTCGTCGCCGACCGGCAGCGGGTCGCGCAGGTAGACCAGGATCGCGTCGGAGAAGGTCGGCACGGTGGCCCGGCACAGCCCCATCACGATCTCGTCCAGGTCCAGCCCGCGGGCGATCCGGCGGGTGGCCGCGCCCACGAACCGCAGCCGGTCCCCGTCGCGCCGCATCGGCATGGGCCGCCCCGGCGGAAGTCCGCGCCCGGTACGGCGCTCCTGGCCGGCCGGTGCCCGCTCCTGATCGGCACCGGGCTGCGGCGGGATGCCCTCCGGTGCGGGGCGCGGGCGGTGCGCGCCGGGTTCCGCCGCGGCGGGCTGGGAGTGCTCGGGGCCGTTGACTGGGGGCTCCTTCCCCTTGCCGTCCTTTCCCTTGCCACAGGGCGTGGCCGTAGCCGGACCCGACGGCGTGCCGTCGGCCCGGGCCTGCACCGGTAAGGCCGGGCTGCCGGGCGGCTTCGGGGTACGCAGGAGCGCCCCGCGGGCCTCCGCGGGGTCGGCGCCCTGCTGCGGGCGCTCGAAGGAGGTGGGCTGCTCCGTCACGCGTGTCGCATCCATCCGTCCGGGGCTGCGCGCCGGGCGCGCAGTGGGTCCCGCCGAAATCCCGATACCCGCAATGCGTGCCCCGGGAACGGAATTCCCGCGTGCTCAGGAGATGTCGCCGTGCCACCGGCGGGGCCTCGGCGGCCGGCCGCGGTGTCCTGGTACTCCTCGCTCACGTCGTGCCGCCCCTCGGTGACGATCGGTCAGGCCCGGCCCGTGAGCCGGGACTTGCTTGTGTGCGCCCTTGCGGAGGACGATCCTACGTTTCTTGCCTGGGGGCGCATCAAGGGTCTCATGAGGACACGTGCGCGGGCGTACGGTCCCAGTCATCGGGGAGTGACGGTACCGTCCAGGACGGATCCGGGCGCCAGTGCTGCCAGCCGTCCGGGAACGGCCGCCCCCAGCCCTCGATCACCGCCACCGCGTCCCGCCCGGCCGCGCGCACCCGCTCGGCGGTCGCCGCGTCCATCAGCCCGTCCCGCTGGGCCTGCGCGAACTCGTCCTCGTCGCGCCAGTACCAACTCCGGTCGGGGTGCACGGAGATGTCCAGGAAGTAGTCCTCGGAATCCACCCCGCCGGACCAGCGGACCAGGGGCTGCTCCAGGTTGACGTACCAGTTCTTGAACCGCCAGCCCGGCTCCCAGAACAGCCACACCGACCAGGGCCGGCCGGGCTGCGCCAGCTTGAGCACACCCGTGCCGAACCAGCGGTCCCGCTGGACCGTACGGGGCTTGGTGTAGCGGGACTCCAGCGGCTCCAGGTGCACGGGCGTGCCGTCGGCCAGGACCGGGCGCACGCACTCGGTGCCGGGCGCCAGCCACACCGCGAGCAGTTCCGCGTCGTCGCGCACGACGGTGACGGGCCGGGCGATGTGCACGTGATCGCCGGCGTTCTCGCGATAGCGCCACAGGACCTGTGTCCCGGGGCGCCAATGGCCGGCAGGTCCCGCTTCCACTCGTGTCACCGCTCCGTCGTCCTTCATGCACAGATATTAGGTGCCGTAGGCATACGACGCTGCGGTACGCGTCACGGTTGTACGGCGGTGGCCGGAAAGGTTCGCTCGCGGTTACGGACGCGTCATCCGCAGGACGTCCAGAGCCTCGTCGAGCTGCTCCCGGGTGAGGTCGCCGCGCTCCACGTACCCGCCCTCCAGGACGACCTCGCGGATCGTCCTCCGCTCGGCGAGGGACTTCTTGGCGACCTTCGCGGCCTCCTCGTAGCCGATGTACTTGTTGAGCGGGGTCACCACCGAGGGGGAGGACTCGGCGTACTCGCGGGTGCGTTCGCGGTCGGCGGTGATGCCGTCGACGGTGCGGTCGGCCAGCAGCCGGGAGACGTTGGCGAGCAGCCGGATCGACTCCAGCACGTTCTTGGCGAGCACCGGCAGCATCACGTTCAGCTCGAAGTTCCCGGCGGCACCGGCGGTGGTGATGGTGGCGTCGTTGCCGATGACCTGCGCGGCGACCATCAGGACGGCCTCGGGGACGACCGGGTTGACCTTGCCCGGCATGATCGACGAGCCGGGCTGGAGGTCGGGCAGCCGGATCTCGGCGAGGCCCGTGCGGGGGCCGGAGGACATCCAGCGCAGATCGTTGGCGATCTTCGTCAGGCCGACCGCGATCGTGCGCAGCTGCCCACTGGTCTCCACGACGCCGTCGCGGGCGCCCTGCGCCTCGAAGTGGTCGCGGGCCTCGGTCAGCGGCAGCCCGGTCGCCCGCGCGACCTCCTCGATGACGGCGGCGGAGAACCCGGGCGGGGTGTTGATGCCGGTGCCGACCGCCGTGCCGCCCAGCGGCAGTTCCGCCAGCCGGGGCAGCGAGGCCCGCAGCCGCTCCACGCCGTACCGGACCTGGGCCGCGTAGCCGCCGAACTCCTGCCCGAGCGTCACCGGCGTCGCGTCCATCAGGTGCGTCCGCCCGGACTTCACCACGTCGGCGAACTCCTCGGACTTGCGCTCCAGGGAGGCGGCCAGGTGTTCCAGGGCCGGGATCAGGTCCCGGGTGACGGCCGCGGTGGCCGCGATGTGGAGGGAGGACGGGAAGACGTCGTTGGACGACTGCGAGGCGTTCACGTGGTCGTTCGGGTGGACGTCCCGGCCCAGCCGCTCGGTCGCGAGGGTGGCGATGACCTCGTTGGTGTTCATGTTGGACGAGGTGCCGGAGCCCGTCTGGAACACGTCCACCGGGAAGTGCTCGTCCCACTTCCCCGCGGCGACCTCGCCGGCCGCCTCCTGGATCGCCTCCGCGACCTCCTTGTCCAGCACGCCCAGTTGGGCGTTCACCTTCGCCGCGGCGGCCTTGACGCGCGCCAGCGCCTCGATGTGCGCCCGCTCGATCCGCTGCCCGGAGACGGGGAAGTTCTCGACGGCGCGCTGTGTCTGCGCCCGCCACTTGGCGTGGGCCGGGACCCGGACCTCACCCATCGAGTCGTGCTCGATCCGGTACTGCGGCTCTTCGGTCGTCATCGTCGTACCTCCGGAGACGTGAGCACCGGCCGGGGTACCCGTATTCCCGTCCGGACACCCGTGCGGGCGCCGGCCGCGGGCAACTCGGCGTGCGGTGCCGCGCGTTGCGCCGGGTGCCCCTAGGGCCGCGGGCGGAACACCACCTCGACGTCCCCCGCGCGGGTGCGCCACTCCTGGCCCCGCGCCACGGCGGTGGACCCGTCCGTGGCCATCCGCGTCCGCACCGCACCGGCCGAAGCGCCCAGCGCGGCCGCTTCCGGAGGCGTGCAGGCCTTCTCCTGGACCGCGTGGATGGACCTGTCGAAAACCGCCACCGCTTCGTCCACGTCGGTGACGGAGGAGGCGGCGTCGGCGACCCCGATCACGGCCCAGTGCATCCAGAAACCCATGGAGCCACCTCCACCGCTACAGCGTACGAGCGCCCTCACCGCCCGGCATCCGGACGCCCGGGACCCCGCTGCCGGGCGCGCCGCGAACGCCGGGGCCGGGCGGGGGCGAGGACGCTGCCCCGGCGGGGGTGGAGGACTTGGGGAGGGGCGGGCGGCACTGGCGGGCCGGCCCGGGGTTCGCCGATTGGTCCGGCGGTACGTCTGCCCGTCCGGCGTCCGGGGACGGGGCGGTCGGGCGGGGAGGCTTCCGTGGCGAAGTCCCTGCCGGGTGTGCGGTCGGCCGTTGGCAGGGCCGGTCAGAGGGGCGAGGGCGCCCCAGGCGGACCGGGAGGCGCCAGGCCGGCCGGGGGCCCCGTACCGGGATCGGCGTGAGCGTCGGGGGCCGGGCCGGGGCCTGGAAGAAGTCGTTCGGCCTGTTCGGCGGGCCGAACCACTCAGCCCGTCCGGCGTTCGAGGGCGAGGTCGTCCAGGCCGAAGCGGGGTCCGGGGCGCAGCCCCGGCGGGGGTGAAGGGGCGGAGCCCCTGTGAGGGGACGGGTAGGGGCGGCGGGGACGGATTCCGGCCCCGCCGCCCCGTAAGGCACTACGCGAGCCCAGGCCCCCGTACCGGGATCGACGTGAACGTCGGGGACGGGGCCGGGTCCTGGAAGAAGTCGTTGCCCTTGTCGTCCACGACGACGAACGCCGGGAAGTCCTCGACCTCGATCTTCCAGACCGCCTCCATGCCCAGCTCCTCGTACTCCAGGACCTCGACCTTCTTGATGCAGTCCTGGGCGAGGCGGGCGGCGGGGCCGCCGATGGAGCCGAGGTAGAAGCCGCCGTGGGCGGCGCACGCGTCGGTGACCTGCTTGCTGCGGTTGCCCTTCGCGAGCATCACCTTGGAGCCGCCCGCCGCCTGGAACTGCTCCACGTAGGAGTCCATGCGGCCGGCCGTCGTCGGGCCGAAGGAGCCGGACGCGTAGCCCTCGGGGGTCTTGGCCGGCCCGGCGTAGTAGACCGGGTGGTCCTTCAGGTACTGCGGCATCCCCTCGCCCGCGTCCAGCCGCTCCTTGATCTTCGCGTGCGCGATGTCACGGGCGACGACCAGCGGGCCGGTCAGCGACAGCCGGGTCTTGACCGGGTACTTCGTCAGCTCGGCGAGGATCGTGTCCATCGGCTGGTTCAGGTCGATCTTCACCACGTCGGAGGACTCGTCGAGGTGCTCGTCGGTCGTCTCGGGCAGGAACCGCGCCGGGTCGGTCTCCAGCTGCTCCAGGAAGACGCCCTCCGCGGTGATCTTGGCGACGGCCTGGCGGTCGGCGGAGCAGGAGACGGCGATGGCGACCGGGCAGGAGGCGCCGTGCCGGGGCAGGCGGACCACACGCACGTCGTGGCAGAAGTACTTGCCACCGAACTGCGCCCCGATGCCGATCTTCTGGGTCAGCTCGAAGACCTTCTCCTCCAGCTCCCTGTCCCGGAAGCCGTGGCCCAGCGGGGAGCCCTCGGAGGGCAGCTCGTCCAGGTAGTGCGCGGAGGCGTACTTCGCGGTCTTCAGCGCGTACTCCGCGCTCGTGCCGCCGACGACGATCGCCAGGTGGTACGGCGGGCAGGCGGCCGTACCGAGCGAACGGATCTTCTCCTCCAGGAACTTCATCATGGAGGACTCGTTCAGGACGGCCTTCGTCTCCTGGTACAGGAAGGACTTGTTGGCCGAGCCGCCGCCCTTGGCCATGAACAGGAACTTGTAGGCGCCGCCGTCGGTCGCGTACAGCTCGATCTGGGCCGGCAGGTTGGAGCCGGTGTTCTTCTCCTCCCACATGGTGAGCGGAGCCATCTGCGAGTAGCGCAGGTTGAGGTTCAGGTACGCGTCGTAGATGCCGCGGCTCAGCGCCGCCTCGTCGCCGCCCTCGGTCAGCACGTTCTGGCCGCGCTTGCCCATGACGATCGCCGTGCCGGTGTCCTGGCACATCGGGAGCACACCCGCCGCCGCGATGTTCGCGTTCTTCAGCAGGTCCAGCGCGACGAACTTGTCGTTGCCCGACGCCTCGGGGTCGTCGATGATCCGGCGGAGCTGGGCGAGGTGGGCGGGGCGCAGGTAGTGCTGGATGTCGTGGATCGCCTCCTCGGCGAGCTTGCGCAGCGCCTCGGGCTCGACCTTGAGGAACGTCCGCCCGTCGGGCCCCTCGACCGTGGAGACGCCCTCGGACGTCACCAGCCGGTACGGGGTGGTGTCCTCTCCCTGGGGGAGCAGATCGGTGTACGCGAACTCAGGCATCTCAGCCCATTCCTCACTCTGACGGACGGCGCCCGCCGACGCTGGCGGGCCTCACCAGCCTAGAACCTGCCGCGGACACGGAACCTGTGAGGTAAGGCTCAGTAGGTGTGAGGTGGCGCTCAGCACCGGACGCGACCTGGCCGGCCCACCCCCTAGTCGCGATCTATCGCGTTTGGGTACGCTGCTGCCGTGGACCTTCAGAAGCCCGCCCCCATCCAGGACGCCGGACCGCGCGTCTCCGAACTGCGCGCCTCGGACGCCGACCGCGACCGGGTCGCCGACATCCTCCGCGAAGCCCTCGCCGAGGGCCGCCTGACCGCCGACGAGCACGCCGAGCGCGTCGAGGGAGTGCTGCACGCCAAGACGGTGGGCGAGCTGGAGGTCTTCATCCGGGACCTGCCCGCCGGCCACCGGCGGCGGTCGGCTCCGGCCTGCACACCGGTGCCGTCCCGGCCGACGCCGGGCGCGGTGCCGGCCGAGGCCGACGCCAACGTGGTGGCCGTGTTCAGCAGCGCCATGCGCCGCGGCCGCTGGCGCGCCGGCCGCCGGCTGCACGCGTACGCGATCTTCGGTTCGGTCGAGATCGACCTCAGCGAGGCGCTCTTCGAGTACCAGCAGGTCGTCATCAAGGCCGTGTCGGTCTTCGGCGACGTCCAGATCCGCGTCCCGGAGAACATCTCGCTGCGCGGTACCGGCGGCGGGGTGCTGGGCAACTTCGAGGTCAGCCCGCTGGACTCCGGAGAGCCCGACGCCCCGGTCGTCTACGTCGACGGCTGGGCCGTCCTCGGCAACGTGGAGGCGCACCCGAAGCGCGGCAGGCTCGTGGCGGACATCCTGGAGCGGGTCCACGACAAGGTGGACCGCAAGCTGCGCAAGCACCTGGACCGCTGACGGCCCGGCCCGCCCGCGGGGTCACCGGAAGGTTCCGGTCCACCCGCGGCGCCGTTGCGGGGGCGTGAACGGGCCGCCGCGCGCCCGCGGTCGGAAACGCTGTGCATAGGCACGCGCACAGCGGGTAGGCCTTGCTGCATCGTCTCTCGCTCGCGAAGCCGTCGTCAGGAGTAGACCGTGCTGCAACCGCCGCATTCGTCCCTGCAGGTAGCTGCTGTGCCGGCCCAGCGGGGTCCGGCACGGGACAGGGACCAGGACGCCCCGTGGCACACCGAGGCGGTCTGCCGGCGTGACGAGGCCGGCCTGTTCTTCGCCCCGTCGAAGGAACCCACCGCCGCCCGGCTGTCCCGCGAGGAGGCGGCCAAGCGCGTCTGCGCGCGCTGCCCGGTCATGGTCGAGTGCCGCGAACACGCGCTGCTCCAGCCCGAGCCGTACGGCGTCTGGGGCGGCCTCACGGCGGCCGAGCGCCGCGTGGTCCTGGCCCGGCGCCGCCGCCGGGAGATGGACCTGAAGAAGGCGGCGCGGGCCACCGCCGCGAACCGCATAGCGGGCTGAGCGGGAGACGGCTGCGCCCGCTCCGCACCGGCGGCGCAGCCGGTCTCCTTCACGTCCGGGGGCCGGCCGGCCCCCGGACGGCAGGTGCTACTTGGCCCGGTCGAAGTCGACCGCGCTGTAGGCACGCAGCTTGCGCAGCCGGTGCTCGGAGTCGATCCGCCGCACCGTCCCGGACTTCGAGCGCATCACGATCGACTCGGTCAGGGCGGTCTCCGAGCGGTACCGCACGCCCCGCAGCAGCTCACCGTCGGTGATGCCGGTCGCCACGAAGAAGACGTTCTCTCCGGAGACCAGGTCGTCCGTGGTGAGCACCCGGTCCAGGTCGTGCCCGGCGTCGATGGCCCGCTGCCGCTCCTCGTCGTCCTTGGGCCACAGCTTGCCCTGGATGGTGCCGCCGAGGCACTTCACGGCGCAGGCGGAGATGATGCCCTCGGGGGTGCCGCCGACACCGAGCAGCAGGTCGACGCCGGTGCCCTCGCGCAGCGCGTACACCGAGCCGGCGACGTCGCCGTCCGAGATCAGCTTGATGCGCGCGCCGGCCTCGCGGACCTCGCGGATCAGGCCCTCGTGCCGGGGCCGGTCCAGGATGACGACGGTGACGTCCTCCGGCGCGGACCGCTTGGCCTTGGCGATCCGGCGGATGTTCACCTCCACCGGCGCGTTGATGTCGACGAAGTCGGCCGCCTCGGGGCCGGTGACCAGCTTGTCCATGTAGAACACGGCGGACGGGTCGAACATGGCGCCGCGCTCGGCGGCGGCGAGGACGGCGATCGCGTTCGGCATGCCCTTGGCCGTCAGCGTGGTGCCGTCGATCGGGTCGACGGCGATGTCGACCTCCGGTCCGGTGCCGTCACCGACCTGCTCCCCGTTGAAGAGCATCGGGGCCTCGTCCTTCTCCCCCTCGCCGATGACGACGACGCCGTTCATCGAGACGGTGGAGACGAGGGTCCGCATCGCGCGCACCGCGGCGCCGTCGGCGCCGTTCTTGTCGCCGCGCCCCACCCAGCGGCCCGCTGCCATCGCGGCGGCTTCGGTCACCCGGACGAGTTCCAGGGCGAGGTTGCGGTCGGGAGCCTCGGAGGGAACATCGAGCTCGGACGGCAGGTGATGATTTTCGGTCATCGGAGCGCACCTTTCTGATACGACGACGGCCGGATGAGGGTCTTCGCCCCGACTCTATCGTTAGGCCGACAAAATGAGCAGGGGACCCCACGGATGAGCGCTTGGGGCACCTGCGACGATAGGGGGCGTGGCAGGTTCGAAAGGCAAGCAGCAGACGGCCCGGGACATGATCCTCTCCCTGGCCCTCATCGGGATCGCGGCGGCGGTCGTCTATTTCCTCAGCATCCCGCACGACGATCACGCTCCCCAACTCAAGCGGGTCGACTACAAGGTCGAGCTGCTCACGGCCCGGCGCGCGGTGAGCTACCCGGTGGCCGCCCCCGAAGGACTGCCGAGTACCTGGAAGGCGACCTCCGTACGCTTCCAGGGCGAGCAGGAAGACCGCTGGCACCTGGGCTTCCAGACCCCCGACGGGCAGTACGTGCAGGTCGAGCAGTCCGCTCAGAAGCCCTCCCGGTTCATCGACGAGGCCAGCCAGGGCGCGTCGGCGACCAAGCGGACCGACCGGATCGGCGACCGCACCTGGACCCGCTACACCGGCGGCCGCTACGACGCCCTGGTCCTCCAGGACACGCCCGGCTCCACGACGGTGGTGGCCGGTACGGCGTCCTTCGCCGATCTGACGAAGATGGCGGCGGCCCTGAAGATGCAGTAGGCGCCCGGCCGTGCTGCGCGGTCCTGCCCGCGCGCCGCACGGCGACCGCCCATGGAAGAGGCCCCCGGCATCGCCGGGGGCCTCTTCCATGGGTGCTGCGGGCCGGCCTCACGGACCGGCGGTACGGCTCAGACGGTGGTGACGACGTCCTCGAACGCCAGCCGCGGGGAGCGCGGGAACCAGGCGTCCGGGCCCGGCCGGCCGATGTTGACGACCATCAGCGGGGTGTGGTCGTCGTCCAGGAACTCCTTCTGGACGCCCGCGAAGTCCAGGCCGGTCATCGGGCCGGCGGCGAGACCGGCGGCGCGGACGCCGATGATGAAGTAGGCGGCCTGGAGGGCGGCGTTCAGGGCGGCGGCACCCTCGCGGGCCGGGCGCTCCGAGAAGAAGACGTCCTTGGCGGCCGGGAAGTGCGGGAAGAGGGCCGGCAGCTCCTCGTGGAACTCGTTGTCCGCGGAGAGGATGGCGACAAGCGGGGCGGCGGCCGTCTTCGGCTGGTTGCCCTCGGCCATGTGCTGCACGAGGCGCTCGCGGGCCTCGGCGGAGCGGACCAGGGTGATGCGCAGCGGCGACTGGTTGAAGGCGGTCGGGCCGTACTTGACCAGGTCGTAGATCGCCTGGACCTGCTCGTCGGTCACCGGCTCGTCGGTGAAGGTGTTCGCGGTGCGGGCCTCGCGGAAGAGCAGGTCCTGGGCAGCGGGGTCAAGAACGAGAGACATGCGTGACTTCCTCAGGTGTGCGTCCGGCCCGGAGTCCCGGACCGGCTGACGGCACGACCTTACGACAAAGGAAGTTCAATGTTCAACAAATACCGGGGTGCGGTGATCCGCTTCACAGCCTCCCGGGTCCGGCTACTCGGTGTCCTCGCCCTCGGACTCCTCCTCGGCCAGCGCCGCGTCCAGCCGCGCCCGCGCCCCCTCCAGCCAGCGCCGGCACACCTTGGCCAGCTCCTCGCCGCGCTCCCACAGCGCCAGGGACTCCTCCAGCGTCGTCCCGCCCGCCTCCAGCCGCCGGACGACCTCGACCAGCTCGTCCCGCGCCTGCTCGTACGAGAGCGTCTCGTCCACCTTGCCCGTCATTCCCCTACCTTCACTGTGAATTCGCCGTCGGCGACACGGGCGCGCAGCGCCTCGCCCCGCGCGACCTCCTCCGGATCCCGGACCGCGTGCCCGTCGGCCTTCTGCAGCACCGCGTAACCCCGCTTGAGCGTCGCCGCGGGGGAGAGGGCCACCACGCGCGCGTGGGTGTGCGTCAGCTCCGAGTCCGCGCGGTCCAGCAGATGGCCGAGCGTCCGCCGGCTCCGCTCGGTCAGGGAGACCACGTGATCGGACCGCTCGTCGATCATGCGGTGCGGGTCCTCCATGCAGGGCCGGGCCAGCGCGTGCGCGAGGCCCCGCTCCTCCCGCTCCAGCGACGCGTTCACGCAGCGCCGCGCGCGGTCCCGCAGCATCCGCACCCGCTCGAACTCCTCGCCCACGTCCGGCACGACCTTCTTCGCCGCGTCCGTCGGAGTGGAGGCGCGCAGGTCGGCGACGTGATCCAGGAGCGGACTGTCCGGCTCGTGCCCGATGGCCGACACGACGGGCGTACGGCACTGCGACACCGCCCGTACGAGCTGCTCGTCGGAGAAGGGCAGCAGGTCCTCCACGCTGCCCCCGCCGCGGGCGACGATGATGACGTCCACGCCGTCCATCTCGTCCAGCTCCTTCACCGCCTGCACGACCTGCGGCACGGCGTGCACGCCCTGGACGGGGACGTTGCGCACCTCGAAGCGGACGGCGGGCCAGCGGTGCCGGGCGTTCTCCAGCACGTCCCGCTCCGCCGCGGAGGCGCGGCCGCACACCAGCCCGATCAGCTGCGGCAGGAACGGCAGCGGCTTCTTCCGCTCCGGCGCGAACAGCCCCTCGGCCGCGAGCGCCTTCTTCAGCCGCTCCAGCCGCGCCAGCAGCTCACCGACGCCGACGGGCCTTATCTCGGCTGCCCGCAACGACAGCTGGCCGCGCGGGGCGTACCACTCGGGCTTCGCCAGGACCACGACACGCGCGCCCTCGCCGACGACATCGGCGACGGCATCGAAGACCTGCCGGTAGCAGGTCACGCTGACCGACATGTCGTGCGACGGATCGCGCAACGTCATGAACACGACGCCGGCACCGGGCCGCCGCGACAGCTGCGTGATCTGCCCCTCGACCCACACCGCCCCGAGCCGGTCGATCCAGCCCCCGATCATCCGGGACACCTCACCGACGGGCAGCGGCGCTTCGGGGGACGTGTTGACAGCCATGCGCCCGAGCGTATCGGCCGGTACCGACAGCGAGGGGCCGCCGGCCTGCGGTGCCGGGGCCCGCGGTGGCCACGCGCCGCGCGGGCGGGCGTCCGCGCGGAGGCCGCCGTTCCGGTGTCGGACAGGGGTTCCCGTGTTCCCCGCGGCAGAGCGGGGACGCGATCTCCGCGGCACCGGACGCGGCCTTACGATGGGACGCATGACCGCTTCGCCTGGCCGCCGTGTCCTGCTCGCCGCCCCCCGGGGCTACTGCGCCGGTGTGGACCGCGCCGTGATCGCCGTCGAGAAGGCCCTCGAGCAGTACGGGGCCCCGATCTACGTCCGGCACGAGATCGTCCACAACAAGTACGTCGTGCAGACCCTGGAGAAGAAGGGCGCCGTCTTCGTCGAGCGGACGGAGGAGGTGCCGCCCGGCAACATCGTCATGTTCTCGGCGCACGGCGTCGCCCCCGTCGTGCACGAGGAGGCCCGCCAGGGCCGGCTCGCCACCATCGACGCCACCTGCCCGCTGGTCACCAAGGTCCACAAGGAAGCCGTCCGCTACGCGAACGACGACTTCGACATCCTCCTGATCGGCCACGAGGGCCACGAGGAGGTCATCGGCACCTCCGGCGAGGCCCCCGAGCACATCCAGCTCGTCGACGGACCCGAGGACGTCGCCAAGGTCGAGGTCCGCGACCCGTCCAAGGTCGTGTGGCTGTCCCAGACCACCCTGTCCGTCGACGAGACCATGGAGACCGTCGACGCCCTGAAGACCAAGTTCCCCGGGCTCGTCTCCCCGCCCAGCGACGACATTTGCTACGCCACGCAGAACCGCCAGCTCGCCGTGAAGCAGATGGGCGCCGAGGCCGAACTGGTCATCGTCGTCGGCTCCCGCAACTCCTCCAACTCCAAGCGGCTGGTCGAGGTCGCCAAGCTGGCCGGCTCCCGCGCCGCCTACCTGGTGGACTTCGCCGACGAGATCGACGAGGCCTGGCTGGCGGGCGTCACCACGGTCGGCGTCACCTCCGGCGCCTCCGTGCCCGAGGTGCTGGTCGAGCAGGTCCTGGAGTGGCTCGCCCAGCGCGGTTACGGCGACGTGGAGATCGTCAAGGCGGCCGAGGAGTCCATCACCTTCTCGCTGCCCAAGGAACTGCGCCGGGACCTGCGCGACGAGGCGGCCGTCCTGGTCGCCGAGCGCGGCGGCTCGGGCGCCGCGGGCACCGCCGCCGAGTGACGGCCGGCGGATCACTCCGCCGCTCACCGTAGTGACCGTCAGTGGTCCGTCGTAACGTGGTGCCATGCAGATCTTCGGCGTGGACATCGGCGGATCCGGGATCAAGGGTGCCCCTGTGGACCTGGACGGGGGCACCCTGGCCCAGGAGCGCTGCAAGGTGCTCACCCCGCATCCGGCGACGCCCGACGGCGTGGCCGACGGGGTCAAGCAGGTGGTCGACCACTTCGGCTGGACCGGCCCGGTCGGGCTGACCTTCCCCGGAGTGGTCACCGGCGGCGCCACGGTCCGCACGGCGGCGAACGTCGACAAGAGCTGGATCGACACCGACGCGCGCGTCCTGTTCGGGGGCAGGCTCGGCGGCCTGCCGGTGACCGTGGTCAACGACGCCGACGCGGCGGGCGTCGCCGAGATGCAGTTCGGCGCCGGGCAGGGCCGCCGGGGCACGGTCATCCTGCTCACCTTCGGCACCGGCATCGGCAGCGCCGTCTTCGTGGACGGCGTCCTCGTGCCGAACACGGAGCTGGGCCACCTGGAGCTGAACGGCCACGACGCGGAGAAGCGCGCCTCCAGCAAGGCCAAGGACGACCACGACCTGACCTGGCAGCAGTGGGCGCACCGCGTCCAGAAGTACCTGGCGCACGTCGAGATGCTGTTCTCGCCGGAGCTGTTCATCATCGGCGGCGGGGTCAGCCGCAAGTCCGACAAGTTCCTGCACCTCATCGAGGGCATCGAGGCCGAGATCGTCCCCGCGCAGCTGCAGAACAACGCGGGGATCGTGGGGGCGGCGATGAGAGCGGCCCAGGAGGGCCGGGGCCGGCAGGGCCGGGGCTAGCGGGACCGCGCGGCGGCCGCCCCGCGGTCCCGGGTCCCGCTCAGCCCCGCCGGCGGCGCCGCCGTACCCACCGCACCCGGCGGACGAGCACGATCACCCCCGCGACGAGCGTCCCCCCGTACAGCCAGCCGGCCTGGGTGGCGAGGCCGGTGGCCAGCCCCACCATGCGGCCGGTCAGTCCCCCGTCGCCGCCGGCGAGGGGGAGCAGCCCCACGACGAACGCGATCGGCACGACCACGGGCGCGGACAGCACGTCCCCCTCGCGCACCCAGAGCGCGGTCAGCACGCACACCGGCAGGAACAGCACCCCGTACACGGGCAGGGACCCGTCGAACAGCAACCAGTCCAACAAGCCGAGCAGGAACGTCGCCGCGCCGCAGAACAGGCCGCTGCCGAGGCCGGTCAGCCGCAGGTCGGGCAGCCGCGGGCCCCGCGGCGCCTGCCGGGCGCCCCGGACCTGTCGTAACGGCCGTTCCGCCCGTCCGGGCCGTGCTCCACCGGACCGGCGTCCGGCCTGCGACGGCAGAGAGCCGTGCGGCGTGCCACGTCGCCTTCCGTCGTTCGGGGGTCGCGTTCTGTGTTGCTCCACTGGACCAACTTAGGTCTGTTTATGTGCCGAATCGGCCCTCGGACACGCCGATGAGAGGAGGTTGGCCGGGCGTTCGACGCTCCCGCGAGCCCGCCCCCGGGAACGCCGTAGACTGGTGGATCGGCCAGTGTCTCCTGGCCCCTGGCAGCCCCTGGCCCACTCATCTACGGGAAGTCGCAACGTGTCGCTCACGATCGGAATCGTCGGCCTGCCGAATGTCGGCAAGTCGACCCTGTTCAACGCCCTGACCAAGAACGACGTGCTGGCGGCCAACTACCCGTTCGCCACGATCGAGCCGAACGTCGGCGTCGTCGGTGTGCCCGACGCCCGTCTCGCCCAGCTGGCCTCGATCTTCAAGTCGGAGCGCATCCTTCCGGCCACGGTCGACTTCGTGGACATCGCCGGCATCGTGCGCGGCGCGTCCGAGGGTGAGGGCCTGGGCAACAAGTTCCTCGCGAACATCCGTGAGTCCGACGCGATCTGCCAGGTCATCCGCGCCTTCAAGGACGAGAACGTCGTCCACGTCGACGGCAAGGTCTCGCCGAAGGACGACATCGAGACGATCAACACCGAGCTGATCCTCGCCGACCTCCAGACCATCGAGAAGGTCCTGCCCCGGCTCCAGAAGGAGTCGCGGATCAAGAAGGACATCGCGCCCAAGGTCAAGGCCGTCGAGGAGGCCAAGGAGATCCTGGAGAAGGGCGACACGCTCTTCGCGCACGGCATCGTCCAGGGCACCGAGCGCAACGAGCTGCTGCACGACCTGCACCTGCTCACCACCAAGCCGTTCCTCTACGTCTTCAACGTCGACGAGGACGAACTGGTCGACGAGGACTTCAAGAACGAGCAGCGCGCCCTGGTCGCCCCCGCCGAGGCGATCTTCCTCAACGCCAAGCTGGAGCAGGACCTCGCCGAGCTCGACGAGGAGGACGCCCTGGAGCTGCTGGAGTCGGTGGGCGCCGAGGAGCCGGGCCTCGCCACCCTGGCCCGTGTCGGCTTCAACACCCTGGGCCTGCAGACCTACCTGACGGCCGGCCCCAAGGAGTCCCGCGCCTGGACCATCAAGAAGGGCGCGACGGCCCCCGAGGCGGCCGGTGTCATCCACACCGACTTCCAGAAGGGCTTCATCAAGGCCGAGGTCATCTCTTTCGGCGACCTGGTCGACGCCGGCTCGGTGGCCGAGGCCCGCGCCAAGGGCAAGGCGCGCATGGAGGGCAAGGACTACGTCATGCAGGACGGCGACGTGGTGGAGTTCCGCTTCAACGTCTGAACCGCCGGAAAGGGGCCGGGCTCGGTGAGTCCGGCCCCTTTCCGTGTGCCGAGTCGGCGCCGGCTCCTACACGCTCCTCGGCGGGACGAGCCTGTCGAGGTCCAGGCTGATCTCGAAGGGCACGGGCCGTTCGAGGGTGCCCCGGAAGATGCCCGCGGGGGCGTAGACGCCGGTCGGCTCGTCGAGTTCGTAGACGTGGACGACAGGAGCGCCGTCCTCGTCCTCGATGCACCAGTAGTGCGGGATGCCGGCCTCCGCGTACTTGCGGAGCTTGACCGTGCGGTCCCGGTGGGCGGACTCGGGGGAGACGACCTCGATGACGAGCTGGACCATCTCCGGCGCGTACCACGTGCGGTCCGGATCGTAGGCAGCGGTCGTCACGAGCAGATCCGGCTCCGGACGATTGCGCTCGTCAAGGCGGATCGTCATTTCCCGCTCGATCTCGAAATCGGCGGGTGTGGTCGCCATGAGCGCGGTGGTGAGGGACGTGACGAGGCGGCCGTGCCAGGACCGCTGGGGCGACATCATGAAGACGAGGGCTCCGTCGATCAGCTCGGTGTGGCGGGGTGCCTCGGGGAGGCGGTCCAGGTCCTCCGCGAACCAGCCTTCCGAGCGCGGCGGGCGCATCCAGTCGGGCAGTGCGGTCATGGTCAAATCGTAGCCACTCGGGGCGGCGGAGGCGACGAGATCGTCAAGGGGTGCCCCCCTTCCCGGCGCCCCGGAGGCCTCCGCCCCCCGGGTGGATCACAGCCCCGTCACCCGGGCCACCGTGAAGGGGGTCTCCGGGGTGCCCGGGCCCATCGGGCCGCCCTTGTCGAACTGGGAGCGGACCACCAGCAGGCCGTCGCGGTGGTGGGCCAGGGTGGTCGGGATCTGCAGGGCGGGGTCGGTCAGGGTGCGCCGGAGGCGGGCCTCGGTGCCGTCCGCCGACAAGTGCCAATGGGTCAGCGTGTTGGTCGCGTTGTGCGCGGCCCACAGGGTGCGGCCCACCAGCTCCAGGCCGTCGCCGTGCACCAGGTCGCCGCCGTGCAGCGCGACCCGGCGCACCGAGCCGTCGGCCACGGCGACCCGGTACAGGCCGCCGCCGGTCATGTCGACGGTGAAGAGCAGGCGGCCGGACGGGTCGGCGACGATGCCGTTCAGGGTGTAGGCCGCGCCGGGCTGTGCGGGGACGGCCGCGCTCAGGTCGTAGCGCGCGGTCAGGGGTGCGCGGCCGCCGCGGGCGCGGCTCACCTCGGCCGGGGTGACGCGGTACACGAGCGGACGGACGCTGTCGGTGACGTACGCCGTGCCGTCGGCGGTGATCGTGAGGTCGTTCAGGAAGCGCTGTTCGCCGTCCGGGATCTCGAAGCGCGCCAGCAGGGAGCGGTCCCGCAGGTCGTAGACGTCGACGCCGGTGGTCGAGTCGATGACCCACAGGCGGCCCCTGCGGTCGGTCTTCAGGCCGTTGGCGGTGGTCCGGCCGTCGGTGCCGGCGGGGAGGTACACCTCGGCGGTGCGGCTCCCGGCGGCGGCGCGGTAGACCGCGCCGGTGGTGAACGAACCGACGTACGCGTCCCCGGTGCGTGGGTCGAGGGCGATGCCCTCGGGGTAGGCGCGCTCGCCGGGGAGGGTGAAGGCCGTGGAGACGCGCGGTCCGGCCGCCCGGGCCTGCCCGGGAGCGGCGACGGCCAGCGCAGCGGCCGTGGTGGCGGTCAGGAACGTGCGGCGGTGGATCGAAGGGGACACGGGTGGCGGTGCCTCTCGGGATCGGTTGAGCCATTCCATGGATGCGTGCACGAAGGTAAGTTAGAGCTCTAACGATCGTCAATGCATTAATGAGCCTGTCGGGTGGTGCGGGTGCCAGGGGCGGCATGGATGTACGTGCCCGCTAGCATGCGCGGGTGATGACCTCCATGCCCGCCTCCGAGCGCCTCGGCTCCCACCTCAAGCGGGCCGAGCAGGCTCTCAACGCGACCAAGACCGCGGTGCTGAAGCCGGCGGGCGTGACGGTCGCCCAGTACGCCGCCCTGCTCCACCTCTCCGACAAGCCCGGCATCTCCGCGGCCGCCCTGGCCCGGCTGTGCGGGGTCACGCCGCCCACCATGACCACGGTCCTGAGGAACCTCCAGGACCGCGGCCTGATCGCGCGCACTCCGCACGAGTGGCACAGGAACGTCCTGGAGACCCGCCTCACCGACGAGGGCCGCGCCGTACTGGCCGACGCCGACGCCCGCGCCGTACGCGTGGAGCGGGCCCTCGCCGCCGAGTTCAGCGCCGAGGAGCGGGAGGCGCTGGCCGCTCTCCTCGCCCGCTGCGTCGACGTCCTTGAGGATCAGCGTCCCTGAGAGGCCGTCACCGGCGCTCCTTCCACTCCTCCTCCGGGTCCTCGGGGAACGGCGGCGGATCCGTCACCCAGCCCGCCGCCAGCACCAGCCGGGAGTGCCGGTGCAGGGCGAGGAAGCCGAAGGGCCGGTCGAAGCGGGCGTCGACCGTCGTCGTCACGTACCGCGGGTCCGGTACGCCGCCCGCCACCGCCCCGAAGGCGGTGACCGCGGCCGCCCTGAACCCCAGCGCGCCGAACCTGGCCATAGCCGACTGCTCCGCCGCGTCGAGGGCGAGCGGGTGGCCGCCGCTGATGCCGGGGAAGTGGCCGCGGTCGGTGTCCATGGCCGTCGTGAGTCCGAACAGCCGTGGAGAGGCCCGCAGATCGTGGCTCGCGCGCAGGTCGAAGGCGGCCGTCGTGACGTCGAGCGTGGGCGGCCGGGGGCTCGTGCCGCGTTCCCGTCGTACGGTCAGGCCGGGACCCACCGCCCCGTAGGGCAGCCGCGGCCCCGGCAGGACCGTGTGCTGCCCGGCGAGGGCGCCGACGCCCGCTCCCAGCACCCGGCCCGGGTCCGTCCCCTCCTCGCCGAGCAGCAGGTGCACGTCCAGCGCGTGGCGTCCCAGCACCGTCAGCCGGGTCACCCGGCCGTGCGGGGTGTCCACGACGCCGATGCGGTCGAGCACGGCGGTCGAGCGCCGCAGGCCCAGCCGTTCGGTGGCGGCCCACGGTCCGTACGCCGTCTCCAGCGGCACCTCGTCGAACGGTGTCAGCCACTCGGTGCGCATCGTGAGCGCGTTCGCCAGCACCAGTTCGGTCGCCTCCGTCACCGGCAGGGGCAGCCGCTCGACCAGACCTCCGGTGCGCTCCACCGCCCAGGTGTCCATGGCTCTCCGGTCCGCGGGCACGTCCCCGGTGAGTACGCCGTGCATCCCGGCGGGCAGCCCCGCCGCCCATTCCGGGCGCAGTTCGAGCGTCCGCGCGGTCCACAGCCCCACCGCGCTGTCCAGGCCCGGCACGGCGGCCATGCCGGTGATCAACTCCCGCCCCACGAAGGCCGCCTGATCGGCCGGCAGGCCCAGTGCCTCGGCCAGTTCGGACCGTGCCGGTCCTGCCGCACCGTCGGCGAGGAAGGCCAGCAGGGGCCAGACGCCGGCCGCCGAGAAGACCGTGCCGTCCCGCACGGTCGCCGCCCATCGTGCGGTGAGCCCGTTCACCGCCCGGACGGCCCGGCTGCCCACTCTGCCCCGCGCACGTGTCTCCGCCGTCATTCCGCCCTCGCTCGTCTCTGTCGTCCGGGTCGTCCAGGTGTGAGTGCGCCGCGAGATGAGCACCCCTATAGAGGGAGGAAAGTGCCTGCGTGAAGACCCTGCGGCTCTTTTGTCATCACATCGAGTGATTCTCTGGCCTTCGCTTGCATGGCACAACCCACGGTTGCCACGCTGTTGCTGTCTGTACAACCTGATGGGAGCGGCCAGTGACTTTCGGTGAGCAGCCGGCGTACCTGCGCGTCGCGGGTGATCTCCGCAAGAAGATCGTCGACGGTTCACTGCCACCCCACACCCGGCTTCCCTCACAGGCCCGCATCCGCGAGGAGTACGGCGTCTCGGACACGGTCGCCCTGGAGGCCCGCAAGGTGCTGATGGCCGAGGGGCTGGTCGAGGGCCGCTCCGGTTCGGGGACGTACGTGCGGGAGCGGCCCGTGCCCCGGAGGGTGTCCCGCTCCGGGTACCGCCCGTCCGGCGGTGCCACGCCCTTCCGGCAGGAGCAGGCCGACGCCTCGGTGCGCGGCACCTGGGAATCCAGCAGCGAGCAGGCCGAGGCCGGTGCCGTCATCGCCGACCGGCTGGCGATCCAGGCCGGGGAGCGGGTCATGCGCACCCGTTACCTGTTCCGGGAGGGCGGCGAGCCGATGATGCTCTCCACCTCCTGGGAGCCGCTGGCCGTCACCGGCCGCACCCCCGTGATGCTCCCCGAGGAGGGCCCCCTCGGCGGTATGGGCGTGGCCGAGCGCATGCGGGCCATCGACGTCATCGTGGACAACGTCACCGAGGAGGTCGGCGCCCGCCCCGGCCTCGCGGAGGAACTGCACCTGCTCGGCGGCGTCCCGGGCCATGTCGTCCTGGTCATCCAGCGCACCTACTTCGCCTCCGGCCGCCCGGTGGAGACCGCCGACGTGGTGATCCCGGCCGACCGCTACCGGGTCGCGTACCACCTGCCCGTGAAGTGACGCCCCCTGGTAACCCCCGCCCGGGCGGGGCGGCGGCGAGGAGTCCGCGCGCCCGCCGAGTGAGGTAGCGCACACCCGGTGCGCACCGGGTGTGCGGTCCGCGCCGTCGCCCGGCCATGACCCCCGCCCGGCAGGCCGCTGCAATCCGGCCGTTCTCCCAGGTGATCCCCATTTCCGCCGAGCGGACGTCCCTCCCAGTGGGGGTCGTCCGGGACGGCGCGTTCGGTCCCGTGCGCCCCCACCGTTCTGGCTGGTTGCGTACCTCTTTGTGAAAAGGCGTATTCGGTGCGTGAAGGTTGGGCGTACGCTCGGGCATATGCGGATTGCGGTTTCCTTAGGCGGGGCACGGCGGGGGCCCGGAACGGGACGGGGGCCCCGGGCGAGCGCAGCCGAGCGTCGTGGAGGGTGGGGCGGTGCGAGAAGGAGTGACCCGGGCGGTGAGGGCCATGAGTGAGAACACGGTCTCTCTGCCCTGGATCGTGATACGGCAGGACGACAACGGCAATCGCTACCGCGTCGGACGGTACGCGACACGGGCCGAGGCCCAGAAGATCGCCGACAGTTTCGACGACCGGGGGCACAAGCAGCTCTACTGGGTGGAACGCATCGGCCAGAACGGGGACGGCACGCGCAACTGACCAGGCGCGCACTCCCGTAGGCTCCGCCCCATGACGCCCAGGACCGAACGCATCGTGGTGGTGGGAGCCGCCCTGCTCGACGACGGCCGGCTGCTCGCCGCGCGCCGCAGCGCGCCCGCCGAACTGGCCGGGCGCTGGGAGCTGCCCGGCGGCAAGGTCGAGGCGGCCGAACGCCCCGAGGACGCCCTGGTGCGCGAACTCCGCGAGGAACTCGGCATCGACGCCGAGCCGGTCGAGCGCGTACCGGGGGAGTGGCCGCTGCGGACGCCGTACGTCCTCCAGGTGTGGACCGCCCGCCTCCGCCCCGGCTCGCCGGCCCCCGAACCCCTCCAGGACCACGACGAGCTGCGCTGGCTGACCCCGGCCGAGGTCTGGGACGTGCCCTGGCTCGACCAGGACGTGGCGGCGGTCCGCGAGGTCGAGGCGCTGGCCTCCTTCTGACCGGATGCCCGGCACCGGCACCGGTCCGGCGCTCGGCCCGCCGCGCCGGACTAGTCGTACGCCGTTCGTGCCACAGTGCGCCCTCCGGCGCGGTACTGCCCGCGAGATATCGGGTATGTGCCCATTAACCCCACGAAACCGGACATGGGTGCGCTCGCTGGCCTGGGAAGTGATCGGCGTGATCGAGACCGATGGCGACTGCGCCGAGTGGTCCTTTCCCGCGGAACCTGGAGCGGTGCGCACCGCACGCGCCGCCGTACGCGGCCAGCTGCACGGCTGGGGCCTCGACTGTCTGGCCGACCTCGCCGCCCTGCTGGTCAGTGAGCTGGTGACCAACTCCCTGCGCCACGCCACCGGGCCCATCGGCGTACGGCTGGTGCGTCCCGGCGGACTCGACGGCGCGCTGCTCGTGGAGGTCTCCGACCCGCTCCCGGACCCCCCGCGCGAGCGTGTCGCCCGCCTTGAGGACGAGAACGGGCGCGGTCTGCAACTGGTCGCCCAATCCGCACGCCGCTGGGGCACCCGTCCCGGCGCGAACGGAAAGACCGTCTGGTTCGAACTGGCGCTGCCCGGGTGAGGGGGGAGCACAGGGGGGCTCGCGCGGGGCCGGACGTACGCCGGGGTGCCGTCGATCGCGCTCCGCTCTCCGGCCGGTCCGCGTGTGTGTGATTCGCGGGCGTGTTCCCTGGTTAGAAGAGTGGAAGTGTTGTCACGGACCGGTCCGAAAAACACCTGGACCGAGCTGTGATCGTGAACACCGTGTCGTGCGGCACCGTAGTGCTGGATACTGCGGGCAGCCGCCTCCGGTGACCGGTGCCGGACGCGGTGAGCTGGAGGGGACGGTTCGCGTGAGCGAGATACCAGCGAAGGCCACGGAGTCCGAGGACCCGTCGGACGGCGCGAGGCAGCAGGCCGCGGATGCCGCGGCACCCGGCGACGCCATGTGGCAGAGCAGTCCGCCCGGTTCGATCTACGACTACATCAAGGTCGCGTCCTTCTCCATCGGTCCCGGCGGTCTGGTCGACCAGTGGAGCCTGCGCGCCGAGCAATTGCTCGGCATCCCCGCCGAACGCGCCGTGGGCATCGACCCCATAGAGGCGTTCATCGACTCCGATCTGCGCGACCGCGGTCAGCGCAAGATGGCCGAAATCCTCGACGGGCGGGAGTGGACCGGGGTCGTACCTTTCCGGGCGCCGGGTACGGCGGACGGCGGCCGCGGCGAGGACGGCCTCGCCGAGGTCTACGTGATGCCCACCCGGACCGCCGAGGGCGACAAGGCCGCCGTCTGCATCGTCGTGGACGTGCGCACCCTGCGCAGCATCGAGACCGACCTCGCCGCCTCGCAGGCGATATTCGGTCAATCCCCCTTCGGATTCCTGCTGATCGACACCGACCTGCGGGTCCGGCGGGCGAACGAGCGGTTCGCCTCCGTCTTCGGCGGAACCCCGGACGACCACCGCGGCAAGGGAGTTCACGACTACCTCCCGCGCGGTGAGGCCGAGCGGGTCTCGGCCACCCTGCGGCGGGTGCTGGAGAGCGGCGAGTCGATCACCGACATGCACGTCACCGGATTCGTCCCGGGCTCCGAGGAACGCCGGCACTGGTCGGTCAACCTCTACCGTGTGCACAGCGGCAGCGGCCGGCCCATCGGCATCGCCTGGCTGGGCACCGACATCACCGCCCGCCGCGCCGCGGCCCGCGAGGCGGCCGCCGCCCGGCGCAACCTCGCCCTGCTCAACGAGGCCGGCGCCCGCATAGGCAACTCCCTGGACCTGGAGACCACGGCCCGCGAGCTCCTCGACGTGGTCGTCCCCGGCTTCTGCGACCTCGCCACCGTCGACCTCTACCAGGGACTGCTGGCCGGCGACGAGGCACCGCCGGGGCTCGCCGACGGCAGCGCCGAACTCCGCCGCGTCGCCTTCGCCAGCGCCGTCGCCGACGCGCCCCTCAGCGGATCCGGCGACTCCGTCGAGATCGGCGCGGTCCACCACTTCCCCTTCAACTCGCCCTGCGCCGACGCTTTGCGCACCGCCCGGCCGCATGCCGTGCCCGCCGAGGAGGGCGGCCTCGTGCAGTCCACGCTGGCCGTGCCGATGGTCGCCCACGACACGGTCGTCGGACTCGCCCGGTTCGCGCGGACCAAGGGCAGCGAGCCGTTCGGCGAGCGCGACCGGGACCTCGCGGTGGAGCTGGCCGCGCGCGCCGCGGTCTGCATCGACAACGCCCGGCTGTACCGCCGCGAGCACGAACGCGCGTTGATACTGCAACGGTCCCTGCTCCCGCCCGGCGACCCGGAGGCCTCCGGACTGGACATCGCCTGCCGCTACCTGCCCGGCAACGCGGCCACGGAGGTCGGCGGTGACTGGTTCGACGTGATCGAACTGCCCGGGCACCGCACCGCGTTGGTGGTGGGCGACGTGATGGGCCGGGGACTGCGGGCGGCCGTCGCCATGGGCGAGCTGCGCACGGCGGTCCGCACGCTGGCCCTGCTGGACCTGGAACCGGCCGAGGTGCTGTCGGCGCTGGACGAGATCGCGCGGGGGCTCGGCACCCCGGGTGGCGTCCAGCAGGCCACGCGCACGGCCCGGCAGCCCCGGGACGCCGACCTCTCCGAGGTGTACCTGGCGACCTGTGTGTACGCCGTCTACGACTCCGTGACCAGGCGATGTACGTTCGCCAACGCCGGCCATCTGCCGCCGGTCCTGGTCGAGCCCGGTGAGGCCGCGCTGATGCTCGACGTGCCGCCCGGCATGCCGCTCGGCGTGGGCGGGGAGCCGTTCGAGGAGGTGGAGGTCGAACTCCCCGAGGGGGCGCTGCTCGCCCTCTACACGGACGGGCTCGTCGAGTCCCGCGACCACCCCCTTGACGAGGGCCTGCAGGCGTTCGTGGGCGCGCTCACGGATCCCTCCCGGCCGCTGGAGGACGTCTGCGACCACGTGCTCAACACCCTCGACACCCACCACGGCGAGGACGACATCGCCCTGCTGATGGCCCGTGTGCAGGGGCTGCCGGCCGAGTCCGTCGGCGACTGGACGCTGCCGCGCGAGCCGCGCAGTGTGGGGCGGGCCCGGGAGTACGCCCGCGGGCAGCTGCTCAGCTGGGACCTGGAGCCGCTGGTCGACACCGCCGAACTGCTGGTGAGCGAGCTGGTGACGAACGCGCTGCGGTACGGCGAGGGGGAGATACGGCTCCGGCTGCTGCTGGACCGGACCCTGGTGTGCGAGGTGTGGGACTCGGGGCTCGTCCAGCCCCGGCGGCGACGGGCCCGGGACACGGACGAGGGCGGCCGGGGTCTGCAACTGGTCGGACTGCTGAGCGCGGCATGGGGATCACGGCGCACACCCCGGGGCAAGACGGTGTGGTTCGAGCTGCCGCTGCCGGGCGGCGAGAACGGCCTGACCGACCCGGCGGAGGCACTGCTCAGCCTCTTCTGACCCCACGCCCCGGCCGCCACCGGCACCCGCGCCCGGTCGGGCCCCGCCGTAGCGGTCGTTGGCCGGAGCATGGGCCTGCCGTCGGCGCCGGTGACCGGCCGCGGTCGGCTTTGCCTGGGGCGCGGTCCCGCCGGGCCGTCGCTCACAGGGCAACGGCCGGTTCGAGACACGGTGCCAGCCCGGCCGGAAGCACGCGATCGGCGCCCGCCGTCGGCGTGCGGGCCGTCACGGGGGCGGGCGGAAGTGGTGTCTGCCGCGGGTGGCCGGGCCGCCGTAGGCGGCCGGGGGCCGCCGTCGGGGTCCTCGGCCAGGAGGATCCCGCCGAGCACGGCCCCGGCCGGCCCCGCCGGGTCGCCGTCGGTGCCGACGTACGGGGTGCCGTGCGTGCGCACGTCCCGTTCGGCCAGGTCCCGCGCCTGTCGTGACACCGTGTCGGCCGCTTCGGCGTCCCCCGCGGCGAGCGACCGCGTCGCCTCGGCCAGCCGGGCCCGCGCCTCCGCGCCCACCGCGCCCCGGTGCACCGCCGTGAACTCCTCCGCCCCGGCGACGGAACTCCGGGCCACCAGCACCGCCGCGGCGTCCAGCACGCCCGCCCGCCCCGTCCCCAGCCGGGCCACGGCCCGCGTGATCCGGCGCAGCGCGTCCAGCGGGTCGTACGGCCCCGAGGTCGCCTCCGCGCGGACACCGGCCAGTACTCCGTCGGCGTGCGCCAGCCGCGCCCGCAGCTCACCGGCGGCCGGCACAGGACGCGGGCGGGGCGAACCGTCCTCCGCCTTCTCGCCCTCGGGCTCCCGCGCCCCGGCCAGCTCCGCCTCCGCGCCCGTCAGCGCGGGCGGCACCAGGGCGGCGGCCTCCTCCAGGTGTGCCGTCAGGCGGGATATCGCGGTCGTCAGGGTGCCGGCCTGGGCGATGGCGCCCTCGGCGGCCCGCAGATGGGCCGCGGCCCGTGTCCGGTCGGCGGAGTCGTCCGCCTGCCGGCAGCCGTTGAGGTGGGTCGTGGCGAACACCAGCCGGTCCTTGGCCTGTTCGACGTACCCGGTGACGGGCTCCGCGGCGGGCGGCGGAAACCGCACGTGCAGGGCGGCGACGGCGTCCTGGGCGGCCGCCGTCCGTGCGGTCAGCTCCCGGAACCGCGCCTCGGCGACCTCCAGCGCCCCGCCCACGCCCCGGTCGAGCCCCCTCAGCCGGTCCATCTCCGGCGCCTCGGCGTCCAGCCGCCGCCCCGCCTCCGCGCACCGCCCGATCACCCCGACCAGCGCCTGCCGCCGGGCGTCCGCATCCTCCGGCACCCCCTCCTCGTACCGCCGCCAGATCGCGAACGCGGCCGACAGCTCGGTCCGCGCGGCATCCAGCGCGTGCGTGAGGCGTTCGGTCTCCGCCTGCCCGAACCGCTCCCGCACGAAGGACAGTTCCTCCCCGCCGGCGCGGACGCAGTCGTCGGCCAGCACCAGCGCGGCCCGCGCCTGGCGTTCGGAGTCGGCCGGGGTGGGGGCGGCCGGGGTGACGGAGACGATGCCCGGGGTCGTCCGGGACCGGGCCCGCCGGGTGCGGCGCAGGTAGCCGTATCCGGCCAGGACGACGGCCGCGCCACCCGCCACCAGCGGCAGGACGAGGTCGGCGGGGGACGTCTCGTCCTGCGGCGCGGCGGCACCCGCGACCGGCCCGGTGGGGGCCGCGGGAACCGGTTCGCCGGCGTTGATCGTCATCAGGGGCAGCACCAGCCACCCCGCCCCGGCCACGGCACCCAGCACGGCATGCGTCACCCGCACCCGTATGTGCGCCTTGGCGCGCCGGGGCCGGCCCCGGATGAGGGAGGACGTCACATTTCGGAGCGTATGGGCAGGTAGACGGCTTCGCGAGCGGGATGGATACGGGTGGGGGACGAGGCGGACAGGGGGCGGGATGGACACCGGACGGACGAACCGGCCGGAAGCCGAACAGCCGCAGGAGGACGCGGCCCGGCCGGACGGCGCCACGACCGAACCCGCGGGCTCCGGCGCGCCGCGGAAGCGCGCCGGGCGCGGGCTCCGGCGGTTCAGCCGCTACGCCCTCCTCGTGCTCGCCCTCCTTCTCGTCCCCCTCCTCACCGCCGAGACCGCCCTGCGCGTCAACTACACAGGGGACCCGGCCGCCGGGACCCGTACGCGCCACCGGGACGCCCTCTGGCTGGGCCACGCGTGGGTGGACGGCCGCAAGACGGACCACGACGTCGAGGCGCTGGCCGGCCGGCTGCGGGGCACCGGGATCCGGGATGTGTACGTCCACTCCGGTCCGCTGGAGCACGACGGAACCCTGCCCGGCTCCGCGTACGCGCGGGCGCGTTGGCTGATCTCGGCCGTCCACCGGGAACTGCCCGGCGTGCGGGTGCAGGCCTGGCTCGGCGACAAACTGGCCACCGAGGGCCCCGCCGGGCTGCGCCTGGAGCGCGCCGCCACCCGGGCCGCGATCGTCGCCTCCACCCGCCGCGTCCTGGACGCCGGGTTCGAGGGCGCCCACTTCGACCTGGAGCCACTCCACTCCGGCGACCGGGACTACCTCGACCTCCTCGACGAGCTGCGCGCCCTCACCCACGCCCACCACGCACTGCTGTCCGTGGCCGCCCACCAGATCGACCCGCTGCCCGCCTTCCACTCCTTCTGGGGCACGACCACCGGCCACCCCAAGTGGTGGTCGCAGGCCTACTTCGGGCAGGTGGCCCGCCGGGTCGACCAGATCGCCGTCATGTCGTACGACACCATGCAGCCGCTGGAGAGCCTCTACGGCGGATACGTGGCCCAGCAGACCAGCCTCGCCCTGGAGGCCACCCCCGACTCCACGGACCTCCTCATGGGCCTGCCCTTCTACCACGAGAACCGGTTCGGCCACTGGGCCCACGCCGAGACCGTCCCCGCGGCCGTGCGGGGCGTGCGGCTGGGCCTGTCCCGGACCGACGCCGACCGCGCCCGCTTCGGCGTCGCCCTGTACGTCGACTTCGCGGCGACGGAGGCGGACTGGCGGGCCTACCGGGCAGACTGGGCCGCATGACACCCGGACGGCGGCACCGCACGACCGCCGACCTCGCACCCCTCGCACGGGCCGCCCTCGGCGCCCACCGCGGCCTGACGGCCGTCACCCGGCTGCGCGGCGGATCCAAGAAGGGCGCCTACCGCCTCCGGACGGACGACGGCACGACGGCGATCGCCTACGTCTGGGCCCCGGACGAGGACTACTGGGAGCAGCCCGACGCCGACCCCCGCGACCCCTTCTCGCACGCCTCCGGCCTCGATCTGTTCACCGCCTCGCACGACCGGCTCGCCGCCGCCGGTGTCCGTACCGCCCGCCTGCTGCACGTGGACCGCGAGGCGGGCGCGGCCGTCGTCGAGGACCTGCCCGGCGGCAGCCTGGAGGAGGCCCTGCGGCGGGACCCGGACGCGGCCCGGCCGGCCCTGGGCGAACTCGCCGAGGCCCTCGCCTCCCTTCGCGCCTGCCGCTCCGACAGGTTCGGCAAGGTCGCCGTCGCGGACGGCGGGGCCTCCTCGTACGGCGGCTCCTGCGCCCGGCTCGTCACCGGCCGCGCGCTGTCCGACATCGCCGAGACCGCCGTACGCGAACCGCGGATCGCCGCCCACCGCGCACGGCTTGAGGAGAGCGTGCGGGCGCTCGCCGCCGAGGTGCGCCCGCGTGCCGCGCACAGCCTCGTCCACGGCGAACTGGGCCCCGACCACGTCCTGCTGGACGCCGGCGGGCATCCCGCACTGATCGACATCGAGGGGCTGATGTACTTCGACGCCGAGTGGGAGCACGTCTTCCTGAGCTTCCGCTTCGGCCCGCACTACGACGGCCTGCGCGCCCCCGGTCTGGACCCGGACCGGCTGCGTCTGTACCGGCTGGCGATGCACCTGAACCTGGTCGCCGGCCCGCTGCGGCTGCTCGACGGGGACTTCCCCCACCCGGAACTCATGCGGGGCATCGCGGAACACAACCTGGCGCGGGCCCTGGCCCTGGCGGGGCCCTGACGGTCATGGCCGGGCCGGACCTGCGGATGCCGGCCCGGCGCCCCGGCCGCGAGGCTACGAGGACCGCCGTCCGATCTTCGAGCCGAGCCACACCAGCGGGTCGTACTTGCGGTCGACGGCCCGCTCCTTCAGGGGGATCAGCGCGTTGTCCGTGATCTTGATGCCTTCGGGGCAGACCTCCGTGCAGCACTTGGTGATGTTGCAGTAGCCGAGTCCGTGCTCGTCCTGGGCCGTCCGCTTGCGGTCCAGGCCGGCCTCCGCGGCCGAGTCCAGCGGGTGCATGTCGAGTTCCGCGACCCGCATCAGGAAGCGCGGACCGGCGAAGGCGGTCTTGTTCTCCTCGTGGTCACGCACCACGTGGCAGGTGTCCTGGCACAGGAAGCACTCGATGCACTTGCGGAACTCCTGCGAGCGGTCCACGTCCTCCTGCATCATGCGGTACTCGCCGGGACCCAGGCCGGCGGGCGGTACGAACGCCGGGACCTCCCTGGCCTTCTGGTAGTTGAAGCCGACGTCCGTCACCAGGTCCCGGATCACCGGGAAGGCGCGCAGCGGGGTGAGGGTGATCGTCTCGGCGCGGTCGAACACCGACATACGGGTCATGCACATCAGCCGGGGCCGGCCGTTGATCTCCGCCGAGCACGAACCGCACTTGCCCGCCTTGCAGTTCCAGCGGACCGCGAGATCGGGCGCCTGGGTGGCCTGGAGGCGGTGGACGATGTCGAGGACCACCTCACCGTCGTTGACCTCGACGGTGAAGTCCGTCAGGCCGCCGCCCTGCTCATCGCCCCGCCACACCTTGAAACGGGCCTCGTAGCTGCTCACTCGTACAGCTCCTCTTCGGCGAGGTACTTGACCAGCTCCTCCTTCTCGAAGAGGGCGAGCAGGTCGGGGCGGACGGGTTCGGTGGTCTCGCGGCTCAGGCGGATCTGGCCCCGGGCGGGGTCGGCCGCCGCGAGGCCGCCGGTGGGGTCGGCGAGGGCGCAGAGCAGGTTCACGTTGCGCCACGCACGGTCCATCGCCGGGTGGTCCTCGCGGGTGTGGCCGCCGCGCGACTCGGTGCGCTCCAGCGCGGCACGCGCCACGCACTCGCTGACGAGCAGCATGTTCCGCAGGTCCAGGGCCAGGTGCCAGCCGGGATTGAACTGGCGGTGCCCCTCCACCCCGGCCCGGCGCGCCCGTACCCGCAGCTCGGCGAGCCGGTGCAGGGCCTGCTCCATCTCGCTCTCGCGGCGGATGATGCCGACCAGGTCGTTCATGGTCTGCTGGAGTTCCTGGTGGAGGGTGTACGGGTTCTCCGGGGGTCCCGCCTCGCCCTCGGTCTCCGCGGAGAAGGGCCGAAGGGCCTCCGCGGCGGCCGTGTTGACCTGGGCGTCGTCCACCGCGGGGCGGCCCCCGGCGAGTCCCAGGGCATGGTCGGCGGCGTGCCGGCCCGCCCGGCGGCCGAAGACCAGCAGGTCGGAGAGCGAGTTCCCGCCGAGCCGGTTGGAGCCGTGCATGCCGCCGGCCACCTCACCGGCGGCGAACAGTCCCGGCACCCCGCGCGCGGCCGCCGTGTCCGAGTCGACGGCGATGCCGCCCATCACGTAGTGGCAGGTCGGCCCGACCTCCATCGCCTCCGCCGTGATGTCGACGTCCGCCAGCTCCTTGAACTGGTGGTACATGGACGGCAGCCGGCGCCGGATGACCTCGGCGGGCATCCGGGTGGAGACGTCGAGGAAGACACCGCCGTGCGGTGAGCCCCGGCCCGCCTTCACCTCGGCGTTGATCGCGCGGGCCACCTCGTCCCGGGGGAGCAGTTCGGGCGGCCGGCGGTTGTGGTCCGGGTCCTCGTACCACCGGTCGCCCTCCTCCTCCGACTCGGCGTACTTCTCCTTGAAGACGTCCGGGACGTAGTCGAACATGAACCGTTTGCCCTCGGAGTTCCGCAGCACCCCGCCGTCGCCGCGCACCGACTCGGTGACGAGGATGCCCTTCACCGACGGCGGCCAGACCATGCCCGTCGGGTGGAACTGCACGAACTCCATGTTCAGCAGTGGCGCGCCCGCGAGCAGGGCGAGGGCGTGCCCGTCCCCGGTGTACTCCCACGAGTTCGACGTGACCTTGAAGGACTTGCCGATGCCGCCGGTCGCGACGACCACGGCGGGGGCCTCCAGGACGAAGAAGCGGCCGGTCTCGCGGTCGTAGGCGAAGACCCCGCAGACCCGCTCCCCGTCCTTGAGGATCCGGGTGACCGTGCACTCCTGGAAGACCTTCAGCCGGGACTCGTGGTCGCCCGTCTCCCGGTGGTCCTCCTGCTGGAGGGCGACGATCTTCTGCTGGAGGGTGCGGATCAGCTCCAGGCCGGTGCGGTCGCCGACGTGCGCGAGGCGGGGGTACTCGTGGCCGCCGAAGTTGCGCTGGGAGATCCGGCCGTCCTTCGTACGGTCGAACAGCGCGCCCCAGGTCTCCAGCTCCCACACCCGGTCCGGGGCCTCCTGCGCGTGCAGCTCGGCCATCCGCCACTGGTTGAGGAACTTGCCCCCGCGCATGGTGTCGCGGAAGTGCACCTGCCAGTTGTCGTGCTCGTTGGCGTTGGCCATGGCCGCCGCGATGCCGCCCTCGGCCATCACCGTGTGCGCCTTGCCGAACAGGGACTTGCAGATCACCGCCGTACGGGCGCCCCGCTCGCGCGCCTCGATCGCGGCCCGCAGCCCGGCGCCCCCGGCACCGACCACGACGACGTCCCACTCCTGCCGGTCCACCACGGACATCAGTCAGTCCCTCACTGGAATCTCTAGAAGAAGCGCGGATCGTCGAAGACCCCGGACGCGACCAGGTAGACGTAGAAGTCCGCGAGCGCCACGCTCAGCAGCGAGGCCCACGCCAGCTGCATGTGCCGGGCGTTGAGCCTGCCCACGAACTGCCACGCCCGGTAGCGCACGGGGTGCCGGGAGAAGTGCTTGAGCTTGCCGCCGACGATGTGCCGGCAGGAGTGGCAGGAGATGGTGTACGCCCAGATCAGCGCGATGTTGGCCAGGAACACGAGGGTGCCGAGACCCATGTGGCCCCAGCGGTACTGCTCGTCCCGGAAGGCCAGCACCGTGTCGTAGGTCAGCACGCAGGCGACCAGCAGGGCGGCGTAGAAGAAGTACCGGTGGACGTTCTGCAGGATCAGCGGGAAGCGGGTCTCACCGGTGTACTTCCGGTGCGGCTCGGCCACCGCGCAGGCGGGCGGGGACGCCCAGAAGCTGCGGTAGTACGCCTTGCGGTAGTAGTAGCAGGTCAGGCGGAAGCCGAGCGGGAAGATCAGGATGATGATCGCGGGCGAGATGCCCCACCAGCTTCCGAAGAGGTCGGCGTTCGGCCCCGCGCGCATCGTCCGGCAGTTCTCCGCCAGGCACGGCGAGTAGAACGGCGAGACGTACGGGGCCGCGTAGTAGTCGGCGTTCGCGAAGGCCCGCCAGGTCGAGTAGACGACGAAGGCGAACAGACCGGCCGCGGTGACGGCGGGCGCCAGCCACCAGCGGTCGGTCCGCAGATGCCGCGCGGCGATCGCGGCGCGCCTACCGGCGTGTACGCCGCCGCTGTTCTGCTGGGGTTCCGTACCAGTAGCCAAGGGGGACTCCGGTCGGTTCGGGGGTGTCAGGGGGCGCGGCGGTCGCGGGCGCCGAGGCCCTCGTCGTCCGAGTCCGTCCACAGGCTGATGTCGTAGGGCGTGTCGGAGATGGTGACGAGGTCGGGGCGGCGGGCCGCGTCGGGGGAGGCGGCGGCCTCCCGCAGCAGCGCCACGCTCTCCCGCAGATGGTCGGCGTCCAGCCGGACGCGGCGCATCTCCAGGCCGCCGCTGCCGAGATGGTTCTCCAGCCGTCCCAGCGACCGGTACAGATCGTCGAGAGAACGCTGGACCGAGGTGATGTCGTCGTGCACGGACATGACTTGCCCTCACTTCCGGGGGTCCGGTGGACCCTGGGCGGCAACGTTCATGCGCCTTGGAGTGTTGCGCGCCGCACACGCCGGTGTGAAGGCATGTGCAGCGATTGGCGGAGGCGCATGGATGCATCTGGCGTTGTGTTGCGCCGCACGGGTGGGGTTACCGCCCGTCGTCGCCGTGTCGCCCACGGTGGCCGGATCCTTTCCTCTTCAGTGGCCGCATAGATCTGATCAGCTCCATATACCGCCAATAGTGATCAGCTCCATATACCGACAAAAGTGAGCATAAAGCCCGCGGCTTCACGGAGGTAGCAGAGATGTCCCACGACGGCGTCGGTCCGCGCGCGGTCAAGCGCTCGGTCGTCTTCCTCACCGCGGGCGCCCTCGCGGTGCCGCTCCTCGCCGGCTGCGGCTCCGACGACGAGGCCACCTCCCCCGCCGCGCCGCAGGACATCGCGCTCGTCGCCCGGGACAAGGTCGCCGACGGCGGCACCCTGAAGTGGGCCGTCGACGCCGTACCGGAGACCCTCAACGCCTTCCAGGCCGACGCCGACGCGGGCACCGCGCGCGTCGCCCAGGCCGTGCTCCCCTCGATGTTCCGGCTGGACGCGAACGGCCGACCGGTGGCGAATCCCGCCTACCTGGAGTCGGCCAAGGTGATCGAGACCGAGCCGCGCCAGGTCGTGCAGTACAAACTGAACCAGCAGGCCGTCTGGAGCGACGGCCGGGAGATCGGCGCCGCCGACTTCCTCGCCCAGTGGCGCGCCCTGTCCGGGAAGAACAGCGCCTACTGGACCGCCCGCAACGCCGGCTACGACCGCATCGAGAAGATCGAGCGCGGCGCCAACGACCTCCAGGTCCAGGTCACCTTCTCCAAGCCCTACGCCGACTGGAAGTCGCTGTTCTCCCCGCTGTACCCGAAGGACGTCATGGGCACCCCCGACGCCTTCAACGACGGCGCCCGCCGCAAGCTCCAGGTCACCGCCGGCCCCTTCAAGGTGGCGAAGGTCGACACCGCCAAGAAGGACGTGGTCCTCACCCGCAACGCCCGCTGGTGGGGCAGGCCCGCCAAGCTGAACGAGATCGTGCTGCACGCCGTGCCCCGCGACCAGCGGGCCGTGGCCCTCGCCGACGGCAGCGTGGACCTCGCCGACGTCGACTCCGTCGAGGCCCAGCGGATCGGGCTCGCCGGCCGCGAGAAGGGCACCGGGACCCCGCTCCAGGGCAGCGGCAAGACCTCCGTGAAGAAGCTGCGCTCCTGGGCGCTCGCCCACGGCTTCGACTCCGACGAGGTGAAGGCGGGCAGGAAGAAGCTGCGCAAGTCCATCGCCGAGTACCTGGAGGAGCAGCAGGCCCTCGCCGGGTTCGAGGTCCGCAAGTCCCTGGAGCCGGCCTACACCCAGCTCGCCCTGAACGGCTCCACCGGCCCGCTCCTCGACGACCGGGTCCGCCGGGCCGTCGCCCGCGCCCTGAACCGCGACGAGCTCGCCAAGCTGGTCCTCACGCCCCTCGGGCTGCCCGCCGTCCCGGTCGGCAGCCACCTCGCCCTCTCCGGGCAGCCCGCCTACGCCGACAACAGCGACGCGATCGGCGGTCAGGACGCCAAGGAGGCGCAGGCGCTGCTCGCCGACGCCGGCTGGGTGCCCGGCGGCCCGGTCACGGAGCCGAAGAAGGCCGAGAAGGCCGCCGGCCCCGAGAAGAAGAAGCAGAAGGGCGAGGAGTCCGACGGCGGCGAGGACGGCGAGTACATCGTCGGCGAGGACGACAAGGGCCACGACGACGGCCCCGACGGCAAGGGCAAGCACCACGAGTCCGCCGAGGGCACGCACGAGCACGGCGAGGAGAGCGGCCGCCGCCTCGCCCAGGAGGGCAAGCACGGCGGCGCGCCCGGCGCCTACGCCCCCAAGGGCACGGCCGCCCCGGCCGCCGCGCCGGCCGCGCCGCTCGCCAAGGACGGCAAGCCGCTGCTGCTCCGCTTCGTCCTGCCCTCCGGCCCCGGCTCGGAGAGCCTGAACACGGTCGCCGGACGGATCTCCGCCATGCTGGAGCGGCTCGGCATCCGCACGGAGATCAGCAGGGTCCCGGACGAGAGCTACTTCAAGGACCACATCGCCGCCGGCGACTTCGACCTGGCCCTGTACTCGTGGCCGGCCTCCGCCTTCCCCGCGACCGACGCCCGCCCCATCTACGCCAAGCCGGTGGCGGCGGCCGACGGGTCGGTGAACGTCGAGCAGAACTACACGAGGGTCGGCACCGACCAGGTGAACCAGCTCTTCGACGAGGCGGTGGCGACCCTCGACGAGGACGAGGAGCGGTCGCTGATCCGCAAGGCCGACTCGCGCATCTGGGCGACGGCGGGCTCCATCCCGCTCTACCAGCGGCCGCAGCTCGTGGGCGCACGGAAGACGCTGGTCAACGCCGGGGCCTTCGGCTTCCAGACACCCGTCTACGAGGACATGGGCTACCTGAAGAAGGGCGCCAAGGTCTCCCCGGCGCCGTCCGCGAGCTGAGACCCGTGAGGCCCTGAGGAAGCCGACCCCCTCAGGGCCACGTAACATGGGGTGAGGCCGTGGCATGTCAAGCCCGGCAGGGCCCGCGTCACACGGACGTACGCAGAGGGCCTTCCTCACACCCCGGGAGTACGTCGCAATATGGCCACGCGCCACGACATCCGCAATGTCGCCATCGTCGCCCACGTCGACCACGGCAAGACGACCATCGTCGACGGCATGCTGAAGCAGGCCGGCGCCTTCGCCGCCCACCAGCTCGAAGGCGTCGACGACCGCATGATGGACTCGAACGACCTGGAGCGTGAGAAGGGCATCACGATCCTCGCCAAGAACACGGCGGTGAAGTATCACCCCAAGGACGGCGGGGACCCGATCACGATCAACATCATCGACACCCCCGGCCACGCCGACTTCGGCGGCGAGGTCGAGCGCGGTCTGTCGATGGTCGACGGTGTCGTGCTGCTGGTGGACGCCTCCGAGGGCCCGCTGCCGCAGACCCGCTTCGTGCTCCGCAAGGCCCTCCAGCAGCGCCTGCCCGTCATCCTGTGCATCAACAAGACGGACCGCCCGGACTCCCGGATCGACGAGGTCGTCAACGAGACCTACGACCTGTTCCTGGACCTGGACGCGGACGAGGACCAGATCGAGTTCCCGATCGTCTACGCCTGCGGCCGTGACGGCGTCGCCTCGCTGACCAAGCCGGAGGACGGCACGGTCCCGGCCGACAGCGACAGCCTGGAGCCGTTCTTCTCCACGATCCTGGAGCACATCCCGGCCCCGACGTACGAGGACGACGCGCCGCTGCAGGCCCACGTCACCAACCTCGACGCCGACAACTTCCTCGGCCGTATCGCGCTGCTCCGCGTCGAGCAGGGCGAGCTGCGCAAGGGCCAGACGGTCGCCTGGATCAAGCGTGACGGCTCCATCAGCAACGTCCGCATCACCGAGCTGATGATGACCGAGGCGCTCACCCGCAAGCCCGCCGAGAAGGCCGGGCCGGGTGACATCTGCGCCGTCGCCGGTATTCCGGAGATCATGATCGGCGAGACCCTCGCCGACACCGAGAACCCGATCCCGCTCCCGCTGATCACGGTGGACGAGCCGGCCATCTCCATGGTCATCGGCACCAACACCTCCCCGCTGGTCGGCCGCGGCGGCACCGGCAAGGGCGCCGACGCGAAGGCGGCGGTCAAGGACCGCAAGGTCACCGCCCGCCAGGTCAAGGACCGCCTGGACCGCGAGCTGATCGGTAACGTCTCGCTGCGCGTCCTGGACACCGATCGTCCGGACGCCTGGGAGGTGCAGGGCCGTGGTGAGCTGGCGCTCGCCATCCTGGTCGAGCAGATGCGCCGCGAGGGCTTCGAGCTGACCATCGGCAAGCCCCAGGTCGTCACCAAGGAGGTCGACGGCAAGACCTACGAGCCGGTCGAGCGCATGACGATCGACGTGCCCGAGGAGCACATGGGTGCCGTCACCCAGCTCATGGGCGTCCGCAAGGGCCGGATGGACAACATGTCCAACCACGGCTCCGGCTGGGTGCGCATGGAGTTCGTGGTCCCCTCGCGCGGTCTGATCGGCTTCCGGACCGAGTTCCTGACCCAGACCCGGGGCACCGGCATCGGCCACTCCATCCACGAGGGCTTCGAGCCGTGGTTCGGCACCCTGCAGACCCGTAACAACGGTTCCCTCGTCGCCGACCGCTCCGGCGCCGTCACCGCCTTCGCGATGACGAACCTTCAGGAGCGCGGCGTGCTCTTCACGGAGCCGGGCACCGAGGTGTACGAGGGCATGATCGTCGGCGAGAACTCGCGCTCCGACGACATGGACGTGAACATCACCAAGGAGAAGAAGCTCACGAACATGCGGTCCTCGTCGGCCGACTCGTTCGAGGCCATCGTCCCGCCGCGCAAGCTCTCCCTGGAGCAGTCGCTGGAGTTCTGCCGCGACGACGAGTGCGTCGAGGTGACCCCGGAGGCCGTTCGCATCCGCAAGGTGAACCTGGACGCCCGCGAGCGCGCCCGTGCCGCGAGCCGCGCCAAGCACGGCTGACCCCACGGCAATTGAGCCCGGGTCCCCCCAAGGATGGGGGGACCCGGGCTTTTTGCAACCCGTTTTCCGGCGACCGGTGATCCACAAGGCGGGATCCGGTGTCCGCATTGCGGAGATCCTCGACCGATAGCCATGTAACACGTCCGTTTCGCGGCCTTCTCACCGCGAACAGTTTGTCCAGTTTTTGGAAGTTCTACACGCCAGCTGTGACTGAATTGAGATTTAAAGACGGTGGTCGCCACCTGGCTCATGGCAGATAGTTAGCCGCGTAGCGCTCGGGTCAATGGGTCTCGTGCTGTGGGGACAGCGCGGTGACTCACGAGCACCAGGGGGTGTCTGACCCTCCGTCAGGGGTGTCGGAGGGAAGACGTAAACCCTCTCCTGTTGGTGAACACGTGAAGTCATGAGGAGGAACCCCCATGCGCGGTGTCACAAACACCAAGTGGGCCAGTTCGTCACTTCCAGCAGTGTGATTCGGCTGTAGAACTACGCGCGTCCGACTGCGGATTCGCGCGTTCTCGGAGTACCCGGGCACCACTCACACTCATATCTGTGAAACGGACGAACCGTGACAAGTCCTATCGACATTGAGGGCGGCGGAACTTCGGTCGTCGTCGACGGCGAACCAGGGCCGGAGACGAAGAGCGAGGCCGTCAAGCTCGAAGGCCGGTCTCCCGGCCAGCTGATGTGGATGCGCTTCAAGCGCGACCGCACCGGCGTGATCTCGGCCTACGTCGTGGGCTTCTTCTTCCTGATCGGCCTGCTCGCCCCGCTGATCTCCAAGCTCTACGGCAAGGACCCCTACACGGTCTACGCCGACGAGCGTCCGGAACTGTTCGACAGCGCCGGCGTGCCCATCCAGCCCAACGGCGGTATCAGCGGCGAGTTCTGGTTCGGCCTCGAACCCGGCAACGGCTACGACGTCTTCACCAAGCTGATCTACGGCATCCGCACCTCGCTGATGATCTCGGTCGCCGTGACCATCGCGGTCGTCGTGACCGGCATCCTGCTCGGTGTCACCGCCGGCTACATCGGCGGCAAGACCGACTACTTCCTCGGCCGCGTCATCGACTTCCTGCTGGCTTTCCCCGCGCAGCTGTTCTTCATCGCGAGCATGCCCGTCGTGGTCTCCCTGTTCGTCAGCCCCCGTGACGAGACGCCCACGTACGTCCGGGTGATCGCGCTCATCCTGGTCCAGTGGTTCCTGGGCTGGATGGGACTCGGCCGCATCCTGCGCGGCACCGCACTGGCCCTGCGTGAACGGGAGTTCATCGAAGCGGCCAAGGTCAGCGGGGCCAAGCCGTGGCGGATCATCCGCAAGGAGATCCTGCCGAACATCGTCACCCCGCTCCTGGTGCAGTCGACGTACCTGCTGCCCGGATTCGTGACGGCCGAGGCCGGCCTGTCCTATCTGGGTGTGGGCATCGTCGAACCGACGCCCGACTGGGGGCAGATGTTCTCCAAGGCGTCCACCGAACTGGTGATGCAGAACGACATCACCTACATGTTCTTCCCCGGCATCTCGATGATCATTTTCGTCGTCGCGTTCAACCTGCTCGGGGACTCGGTCAGAGACGCATTCGATCCCAAGACCGCGCGCTGACCCAAAGCACGGCCACCGCACGGAACGTCAGTTCCGTTGCATCTCACTGCACTTCCAGCAGTTCTCTTTCGCACTGGTGACACACAGAACGCACTGGTGACACACAGATGGGTGGGAATCTTCGTGATGAGTAGGGGCGGACGCCACGCATACGGCGCACTCTCCGTGCTCGCGGCCGGAGCTCTTGTGCTCACCGGTTGCAGCAAGGGCGGCAGCGACAGCGGCACCGACGGCAAGAAGGACAAGGAGAACGCCCAGCGTCAGCAGGCGTCCATCAAGTTCGGCGACGCCGCGGCCTCCACGGGTCCGGCCGCGGACGTGCCCGGCGCCAAGAGCGGCGGCACGATGGAGGTGCTGCAGCGAGACAGCTACGCCCACCTCGACCCGGCGCAGATCTACGTCTCCGACGAGGGCTCGCTCGCCTCGCTGCTGCACCGCGGCCTGACCGGTTACAAGGCCACGAGCAACGACGGCAGCAAGCACGAGGTGGTCGGTGACCTCGCCACCGACTCCGGCACCACCACCGACGGCGGCAAGACCTGGAAGTACACGCTGAAGGACGGCATCAAGTTCCAGGACGGGTCCCCGATCACGTCCAAGGACGTCCGGCACAGCGTCGAGCGGCTCTTCGCGTCGTTCATCAACCAGGGCCCCACCTACCTCCAGCAGTGGCTGGCCGACAAGCCGGGCACCGAGTACCGCAAGCTCCTCAAGGACGGCCCGTACAAGGGCAAGCACCTGCCGAGCTCCATCCTGGAGACCCCGGACGACAAGACGATCATCTTCCACTTCAAGACGCCGCACCCCGACCTGCCCTACGCCATGGCGATGGCGGGCTACGCGGTCGTCTCGGAGAAGGGCGACACCAAGGTCAAGTACGACAAGGCGCCGGTGGTGACCGGCCCGTACAAGATCCAGTCGTTCAAGTCCGGCAAGTCGATGGTGCTGGTCAAGAACACCAACTGGGACCCGAAGACGGACCCGATCCGCCACCAGTACGTGGACCAGTTCAACATCACGTTCAACCAGCAGTACGAGACGTCCACCAAGGCCCTGCTCGCCGACTCCGGCGCGGACCAGGCCGGCGTCAGCTTCAACAACCAGGTCGACGCGGGCAACCTGTCCCAGGTGCTGCGTGACACGAAGATGAAGTCGCGCACGGTCTCCGGCTACCAGCCGTACGTGGGCCAGATGAACATCAACATGAGCCACCCGGCCATGAAGGACAAGACGATCCGCGAGGCGATCGCCTACGCCCTGCCGATCACCCCGTTCGTCCGTGCCTACGGCGGCACCGACGCCATGGAGGTCGCGGGCGGCCTGATCTCCCCGACCGTCTCCGGCTACGACGCGGCCTTCGACCCGTGGGGCAAGAAGAAGAAGCCCGCCGGTGACCCGGCCAAGGCCAAGGAGCTGCTGAAGAAGGCCGGCAAGCTCAACATGAAGCTGACCTTCGGCTACATCAACACCCCCGAGGGCCAGCAGTACTCCACCGCCATGGCGGCGGGCCTGAAGAAGGCCGGCTTCAACGTCCAGCGCCAGGAGATCCCGGCCGAGACCTACTACGACCAGGTCTCCAAGCTGGACAACAACTACGACATCTTCCACACCGCGTGGGGCGCCGACTGGCCGTCCTCCTCGACCGTGATCCCGCCGCTGTACGACGGCCGCGTGATCGCCGACGGCGCGCAGAACTACTCGCAGGTCAACGACCCGAAGGTCAACAGCGAGATCGACCGGATCAACCAGATCACCGACCCGGTCAAGTCCGCCGCCGAGTGGGAGAAGCTCGACCAGTACCTCGTCAAGGACGTCGTGAACGTCGTCCCGACCGCGTACTACAAGCAGACCCAGATCGCCGGCTCGAAGGTCGGCGGGCTCGTCTACGACGACGTGCTCGGCGGTGTCGACCCGCGTCGCCTCTACATCAAGTAACCGTCCCCATCCGGTACCCGGCGCGCTCCCGCACAGGGGGTGCGCCGGGTACCGCCCGGACCGCCGACGTCTGAGAGCTGCCCTGTCATGCTGCGCTTCCTCGTCCGCCGGATCATCGGTGCCGTCGTCATTCTGTTCCTGCTGAGCATCGTCACGTTCGTGCTGTTCTTCGGGGTGCCCCGGGACCCGGCGTTGCTGATGTGCGGCAAGACCTGCAATCCGGACAGCATCGCGAACATCCACCACGTGCTCGGCCTGGACAAATCCATCCCCGAGCAGTACTGGATCTTCCTGCACAATCTCGTCCTGGGCAGCGACCAGTTCGCGCAGGGCCCGTGCCCGGCACCGTGCTTCGGCTACTCGTACCACACCAACGAGCAGGTCTGGGGCACGCTGATGGACCGCCTGCCCACCACCGTCTCGCTCACCCTGGGTGCGGCCGTGTGCTTCCTTGTCATCGGTCTCGGTACCGGCCTGCTCGCCGCCTGGCGGCGCGGCACGATGATCGACAAGACGGCCACCGCGGGTGCCATGGTCATCAGTTCCCTGCAGATCTACTTCCTCGGCCCGCTGGCCCTGGCGATCCTCGTCTACCAGACGCACTGGTTCGACAAGCCGGCCTACAACGAGATCACCCAGGACACCGTGGCCTGGTTCTCGGGCCTGATCATCCCGTGGGTGGTCCTCTCCACGATCTTCGCGGCGCAGTACACCCGTATGTCGCGCTCCTCGATGATCGAACAGCTCCAGGAGGAACACGTCCGCACCGCCCGCGCGAAGGGCATGTCCCGGCGGTACGTCTTCTTCCGCTACGCCTGGCGCGGTTCGCTGATCCCGATCGTCACCATCTTCGGCATCGACCTCGGCGCCCTGCTCGGCGGCGCGATCATCACCGAGTACACCTTCGGCCTGCCGGGCCTCGGACAGCTCGCGGTCCAGTCCGTGTTCTTCAGCGACCTGCCGCTGCTGGTCGGCGTGATGCTGTTCTCCGCCAGCATGATCCTGCTGTTCAACATCATCGTCGACGCCGCGTACGCCTTCATCGACCCGCGCGTGCGGCTGGCCTAGGAGCACTGTCGTGACCACTCTGACCAAGGAAGCCGGTGCTCCCACCCCGGCCGGCACCGGGCCCTTGCTCTCGGTGCGGGACCTGCACGTGAGCTTCAAGACCGAGGACGGCATCGTCCGGGCCGTGGACGGGCTCTCCTTCGACCTGGAGCGCGGCCGCACCCTCGGCATCGTGGGCGAGTCCGGCTCGGGCAAGTCGGTGACGAACCTGACCATCCTCGGCCTGCACAACCCCATGTTCACCACGGTCGAGGGCGAGATCCTGCTGGACGGGCAGGAACTGACCACGGCCCGCGAGTCGGAGCTGGAGAAGCTGCGCGGCAACAAGGTCGCCATGATCTTCCAGGACCCGCTCACCGCGCTCTCCCCCTACTACACCGTGGGCCGGCAGATCGCCGAGCCGTACATGAAGCACACCGGGGCCTCGAAGAAGCAGGCCTGGGAGCGCGCCGTGGAGATGCTCGGGAAGGTCGGCATCCCCAACCCCCGGGAGCGGGCGAAGGACTACCCGCACCAGTTCTCCGGCGGTATGCGCCAGCGCGCGATGATCGCGATGGCGCTGGTGTGCGACCCGGACCTGCTGATCGCGGACGAGCCGACGACCGCGCTGGACGTGACCGTGCAGGCGCAGATCCTGGACCTGCTCAAGGACCTCCAGCAGGAGTTCGGTTCGGGCATCGTCTTCATCACCCACGACCTGGGGGTGATCGCCGACATGGCCGACGACATCATGGTGATGTACGCGGGCGGCGCGGTGGAGCGGGGCACGACCGACGAGGTGCTGCGCGCACCCCAGCACCCCTACACCTGGGGCCTGCTGAACTCGATGCCGCGCCTCGACTCCGACCTCGGCGCCCAGCTGTCCCCGATCCCCGGCGCCCCGCCCTCGCTGCTCAACCCGCCGTCCGGCTGCCGCTTCCATCCCCGCTGCTCCTTCCAGGACCGGGTGGAGGGCTCGGGCCGCTGTGTGAAGGAGCGCCCGCTGCTGGCCCCCGACCGCGCGTCGGCCTGTCACCTCACCGCCGACCAGAAGCGGACCATCTTCATCGAGGAGATCAAGCCCCGACTGGGCTAGGTCATAGGAGGACACCGTCATGAAAGAGGACCTGGTCCTCCCGGCCCCGCGGGAGCAGAGCACCGGCGCGGACGGGGAGCCGCTGCTGAAGGTCGCTGGGCTCACCAAGCACTTCCCGGTGAAGGGCGGCTTCCCGATCCGCCGCACCATCGGCGCGGTGCAGGCCGTGGACGGCATCGACCTGACCGTGCACGCGGGCGAGAGCTTCGGCCTCGTCGGCGAGTCCGGCTGCGGCAAGTCGACCACCGGCCGGCTGATCACCCGGCTGATGGAGCCGACCAGCGGCTCGATCAGCTACCGCGGCCGGGACATCAGCCATGCCTCGCGCAGTCAACTGGCGCCGATCCGGTCCGAGATCCAGATGATCTTCCAGGACCCGTACTCGTCGCTGAACCCGCGGCAGACGGTCGGCAAGATCATCTCCGGTCCGATGGAGATCAACGACATCAACCCGGCGGGTGGGCGTGAGAAGCGCGTGCGCGAGCTGCTGGAGATCGTCGGTCTCAACCCCGAGCACTACAACCGGTTCCCGCACGAGTTCTCCGGCGGTCAGCGCCAGCGCATCGGCGTGGCCCGGGCGCTGGCCCTGGAGCCGAAGCTGATCGTCGCCGACGAGCCGGTCTCCGCGCTCGACGTGTCGATCCAGGCCCAGGTCGTCAACCTGCTCCAGAAGGTGCAGAACGAACTCGGCATCGCGTTCCTCTTCATCGCCCACGACCTGGCCGTGGTACGGCACTTCTCGCAGCGCGTGGCCGTCATGTACCTCGGCAAGATCATCGAGGTGGGTGACCGCGACTCCATCTACACCCGGCCGCGCCACCCGTACACCCACGCCCTGCTCTCCGCCGTCCCCGAGGTGAGCCTGGAGGTGGGCGGAGCGCCCGCACGCGAGCGCATCCGTCTGGCCGGCGACGTGCCGTCCCCCATCTCCCCGCCCTCCGGCTGCCGGTTCCGCACCCGCTGCTGGAAGGCGCAGGACAAGTGCGCCACGGACGAGCCGCCGCTGGTGCAGATCTCCGGAAACCGGGCCGGTCACCTGACGGCCTGCCACTTCCCGGAGGAGCCGACGATCGAGGCCCGCGACGAGGACATCATCCTGGACCCGGCGCTGGCGGCACTGGAGGAGGGGACCTCGCAGCCGGCGCCCGCCGAGGACGCGTAGCGAGGCGCCGCCCGTGGCCGTGCCGGCGGTCACGGGCGACGCGCGTCCACCGTCACCTGCCCGGCCGCGGACCCGCTCCTCCGCCACCGCGGTGAAGTACCGCCGCAGTACGGCGCTCTTCGCCCGGTCCCGCTCGGCGGACACCGGCGGGGCCACCTCCGGTGCGTCGGTGACCGGCAGGATTCGGCGCTGCGTCGGCATCGCGGCCCGGATGCGGTGCGGCGGGGCCTCCTCGCCCCTGAGGTTCCCGGCTTCCACGGGGTCCCTCACGAACGCGATGTCCCGGAGCCCGGCGAAGGCGTCGGGGGAGACCTGGGCGGTGTCGCGCCGGTCCGCGGGGCTGAAGAGGGCGGCGTCCCCGGTCCTCTTCGGCTTCCGCACGTCCCCGGTCACCGCGAGGACGTCGTCCACGCGGCTGGCCGGGGACCGCTTGGCCGGCAACTGCGGTGACAGCGCCGCCGGCGCCGTCACGGCGGCCACCGGGACGAGCCGGCGCGCGGACGCCGACGGCCCGCCGCCGCCAGGCCCTCCGATCAGCAGCGCCAGGCCCAGCATGGCGAACAGGACATAGCGCTCCTGATTAAGCGGCCGGACCAGGGACACACCGATCAGGCCGGGAACCGCAGCGCCGGCAGCGGCAGTCCGAAGGCCGCCACCGACAGACGGCCCCGCCGCGGCCGGTCCGGCAGGGCCAGGAGACCGCCGAGTAGAGATGACCGACCGTCACAGCCCTCGGAATATCCACGAGCCCTTCTCGTGCCCGGCCGCTAGTCTCGGCGCCCATGAACCGACGGCAGCGCAAGAAGCTCTCCCGGCGGCTGTTCGACGCGATCCTGTCGGGTGACCCGGCCCGGGTGCGCGCGCTGCTGCGGTCCGGCGCGGATCCCGAGCAGGCCGACCGGGACGGAGCGACCCCCCTCTACCTGGCGTCCGTCAACGGGGAGGCCGGGATCGTGCGCCTGCTCCTGGCGGCCGGCGCGTGCCCGGACACCGAGAGCGGCGGGCCCGGCACGGACGGAACGCCCCTGTGCGCGGCCGCGTGCTGGGGGCACACCGAGACCGTGCGCGCGTTGCTGGAGCACGGAGCCGATCCGGGCCTGCGTGAGGATCGCGGAACCGGCCGCGCCCCGCTGGACTGGGCGCTCGCCGGCCCTCATCCCACGACCGCCGGCCTGCTGGCCGCAGCGGTGGCCGGAGCCCCCTAGGGCCTGTCGTTCGGATCAGGCCGGCCTGGCGCACGGTGCCTTGTCTGCCGACCCGAGCGGGGATGATCCAAACGACAGGCCCTAGGCCCGGCGGGCCACCGTGATGATCTCGGGGGCCGTCGGGGTGAGGGGTTCCCGGCCCCAGTCGCCGTACTGTTCGACGACCACCAGGCCGGCTTCCGTGAGGAAGCCCTCCAGGGCCTCGGCGTCCAGGAAGCGCAGGGTGGTGCGGCTGACCCTGGGGGCCGGCCAGCCGTCGCCCGCGAAGGTCTCCGTGAACCGCACGAGGCCCCGCTCGGGGTCGTCGTCCTGCACCTCGTGCCACACCCGCACCGGGGTGCCGTCGTCGGTGGTGATGTCGTGCACCCGCTCGGGAGTCCACCGCTCCCAGCCGCGGGCGGCCGGGTTGCGGGTCTCGAACACGAACCTCCCGCCGTCCGCGAGGGCCGCGCGGACGCCGCCGAGGCAGTGGCGGATGTCCTGGTCGCGGACCAGCGCCTGGAAGGCGTGCCCGGTCATCACGACGAGGTCGAAGTCCGCCTGCCACCGTCGTACCCGCGTGTCCCCGAGCACCCACTCCACGTCGGGGCGGGCCCGGCGCGCCTGGACGAGCATGGCGGCGGCCGGGTCGAGACCCATCAGCCGGCCCCCGTGCCCCTCGGACCGGGCCTGCCGCAACAGCCGCCCGGTGCCACAGCCGATGTCGAGCACGGAGCGGGCGTCTCTCACCAGACCGAGGTAGAAGTCGTCACTCGGCCCCCAGGGGTTGAGGCCGTCGTACAGTGCGGCGAGCGAGAGATCGGCGAACGAGTGATCTACCACCGCGGCAGTCTGACACACGATGCTGAACGGCGCGTCAGTTTCCGGCCCCATTCTTGAGGGTTCCTCAACTCCGTACGCCCGTATGGAGTTTGGGTCGGTGACACGTGACCGCGGGGTGCGCTCGGCGCGGAGGAACGACGAAGGCCCGCATCGGGGAGACGCGGGCCTTCATCCCCTGGACCGGACTTCATGGGCTCGGGTCAATGGGCCGAGAAGGTCCGTTCCGCAAGGGGGCGGCTGACGGAAAAGGGGTGTGTCAGGCCGCCGCCTCGGGGTCCTTGGAGAGGCGCTGTGCCGGGATGAGGTCCGCCGTCTCCGGGTAGTGGCAGGCCGTCAGGTGGCCCGGCTTGTTGCCGTCCACCTGGACCAGCGGCGGTGCCTCGGTCGCGCACTTCTCCGTCGCCTTCCAGCAGCGGGTACGGAAACGGCAGCCGGAGGGCGGGTTGATCGGCGACGGCACGTCACCGGTCAGGCGGATGCGCTCACGCGGCTCCTCGTCCACCGTGGCCTCGGGCACGGCGGACAGCAGGGCCCGCGTGTAAGGGTGGCGCGGGTTGTCGTACAGGTCCTCGCGGTCTGCGATCTCGACGATCTTACCCAGGTACATGACCGCGACGCGCTGTGAGAAGTGCCGCACGATCGCGAGGTCGTGGGCGATGAACACGAACGCGATGCCGAGTTCCTTCTGCACCTTCTGGAGCAGGTTGACGACCTGGGCCTGGATCGACACGTCGAGCGCGGAGACCGGCTCGTCGGCGACGATCAGCTTCGGCTCCAGGGCCAGCGCGCGGGCCACGCCGATGCGCTGGCGCTGACCGCCGGAGAACTCGTGCGGGAACCGGTTGTAGTGCTCGGGGTTGAGGCCGACGATCTCCAGCAGCTCGCGCACGCGCTTCTCGCGGCCGCCGGCCGGGTTGATGTCGTTGATCTCCATCGGACCGGAGATGATCTTGCCGACCGTGTGCCGCGGGTTCAGCGAGGCGTACGGGTCCTGGAAGATCATCTGGATCTCGGACCGGATCGGCGCGAGGTCCTTCCGGCCCGCGTGCGTGATGTCCTGCCCGCGGTAGCTGATCCTGCCCGCCGTGGGCTCCATCAGCCGGGTGATCAGCCGGCCGGTGGTCGACTTGCCGCAGCCGGACTCACCGACGAGGCCCAGGCTCTCGCCCTCGCCGACCTGGAAGTCCAGGCCGTCGACGGCCTGGACGGCGCCGACGGTACGGCGGATCGGGAAGCCGCCCTTGATCGGGAAGTGCTTGGTCAGCCCGGAGACGTCCAGGAGGGGGTTCGTGTTGCTCATGATCGTGAAGTCCCGTCTGTCCGTCAGTTGTGCGGGGTCGCGGCGAAGTCGGCGAAGAGTTCCTGCTTCTGCTCCGGCGTGAGGTGGCACGCGGAACCACGGCCGTCCAGGACCTCGAGCAGGGGGCGCTCGGTGGAGCACAGACCGCCCTCCACCTTCTCCGCGAAGGCGCAGCGAGGGTGGAAGCGGCACCCGGTCGGCGGGTTGAGCAGCGAGGGCGGCGAGCCCGGGATGGGCGTCAGCGGGATGTCCACCGACCCGTTCAGGCTGGGCATCGAGTTGAGCAGGCCCACCGTGTAGGGGTGCTGCGGGTCGCCGAGCACCTCCTTCTTCGTGCCGCGCTCCACGCACCGGCCGCCGTACATCACCAGGACGTCGTCCGCGATGTCGGCGATGACGCCGAGGTCGTGGGTGATGAAGATGATGGCGGTGCCGAACTCCTGCTGGAGGTCCTTGAGCAGGTCCATGATCTGGGCCTGCACGGTCACGTCCAGCGCGGTCGTCGGCTCGTCCGCGATCAGCAGCTCGGGGTCGCACACCAGCGCCATCGCGATCATCGCGCGCTGGCGCATACCGCCGGAGAACTGGTGCGGGTAGTCGTCGACCCGCATGTCCGGCTGCGGGATGCCGACCCGGCGCAGCATCTCGATGGCGCGCTTGCGGGCCTCGGACTTGGAGCAGCCCGTGTGCTTGCGGTAGGTCTCGCCGATCTGCGTACCGATGGTGTGGTACGGCGACAGCGAGGCCAGCGCGTCCTGGAAGATCATGGACATCTTGTTGCCGCGGAGCCGCTCCAGCTCCTTCTCGGTGGCCGTGAGCAGCTCCTTGCCGTCGAGGAGGATCTCGCCCTCGATGGCGGTGCGGTCGCGGTCGTGCAGGCCCAGGATCGTCAGGTTCGTCACGGACTTGCCCGAGCCCGACTCACCCACGATGCCGAGGGTCTTGCCCTTGATCAGGTCGAAGCTGAGCCCGTCGACGGCCTTGACGACGCCGTCCTCGGTGGAGAAGTGGACCTTGAGGTCCCTGATGGAGAGGAACGGCTGCTGATCGGTGCTCGTCACGGGGACGCTCCTGGGGTGATGCGAGGGGTAGGGGGTGTGGCGGAGGTCAGGCGAGCCGGATCCGCGGGTCGATGAGGGCGTAGACGGCGTCCACGATGATGTTGAAGATCACGATCGCGCCGGCCGACAGGAGGGTGACGCCGAGCACCATGGGCAGGTCGCTCTTGTTCACGGCGTCGAGCGCGAGCCGGCCCACGCCCTGGAGGCTGAAGACGGACTCGGTGATGATCGCGCCACCGATCAGGGTGCCCAGGTCGACACCGAAGATGGTGACGATCGGGCCCATCGCGCCACGCCAGGCGAAGCGGAAGAAGACGTTGCGGCGGGAGAGACCCTTGGCGCGGGCCGTGCGGACGTAGTCCTCGGTGAGCTGCTCCACGAGCTGCGAGCGCGCCATACGCGTGTAGTTCGCGGTGAAGATGATGGCGAGGACCAGCCAGGGCAGCAGCAGGCCGGAGGCCCAGGACATCGGGTCCTCGGTGATCGGCGTGTACGACGGGTTGTCGAGGATGCCGAGCTTGAACACGAGGAAGTACATCGCGATGTACCCGACGAAGTAGATCTGCAGCGAGGAGCCGACCAGCGAGGCGGAGCTGGCCGCCTTGTCCTGCCACTTGCCCTGCTTGAGGGCGGCGATCATGCCGGCGCCGACGCCGAAGACGAGGAAGACCACGGCCGCGCCGAAGGCGAGGGAGAGGGTCAGCGGGAGCCGGTCCAGGATCGTGCCGAGGACGGGCTCGCGGTTGGCGAACGAGTAGCCGAGGCACGGCGCGCTGCAGTCGCCGAAGTCGCCGTAGCTGCGTCCGACGAAGATGCCCTTGAGCCAGTACCAGTACTGGACCGGGACCGGGTGGTCGATGCCCAGGTTGTGCCGCACCTGCTTGAGCATGTCAGGCGTGCAGTTCTTGCCGCAGGACATCATGGCGGGGTCACGCGGGATGGCGTAGAAGAGCCAGAAGGTGACTGCGCTGATGATCAACAAGATGACCAGCGCGCCGAGGACTCGGCGGACAAGGAAGCGGAACATGGGGCGTGACTTTCCGGACGGGGCGCCGTCGCCGGGGTGAGGGGTGGGCCGGAGGGGGCGGCCAGGTCATGGCCGCCCCCGGGGGTCGTGCGCTCTTACTTCTTGGCGTAGAGCTTCGAGAGCGCGATGCAGGTGTTGCCGGCGTCGAACACGACGTTGCCGACCTTCGACCCGTACATCCAGTTACGGATGGAGTGGTAGTCCGGGACGACCGCCGCCAGCTCCATGATCTGGCGGTCGACGTTGCCCCAGGCCTTGTTGGCCTTGTCCGGGTCGGCGATCTTCGACGCGGCGTCGATCGCCTTGTTGACGCTCGGGTCGTTCAGCTGGGCGTAGTTGCTGCGGCCGTCGCCGATGTTCTTGCCGCTCCAGCAGGGGTAGAAGACCGAGTAGCCGTTCGGCCAGTCCGGGCTCCAGCCGGCCGCGAACAGGTCGAACTCGTTGTCGACCTTGCCGATCTGCGTGTAGAAGGTCGACTTGTCGACCTGCTTGTTGACGACCTGGAAGCCGGCGGCCTCGAGGGCGTTCTTGATCGCGACGGCGGACTTCACGGCGTTGTCGGAGTGCTGGTAGGCGATGACCAGCTTCTGGCCGACCTTGCCGGCCTCCTTCAGCAGGGCCTTGGCCTTGGCCGGGTCGCCACCGGGCTTCTTGTCCGTGCCGTAGAGGTCGAACTTCTCGTAACCCGGGGTCACGGGGCTGAGGATGGTGGTGGCCAGCTCGCTGGACGCCTTGCCGCCGCGGATGGTCTGCAGCTGCTGGTGCGGCCACGCCCAGTTGATGGCCTGGCGGACCTTGACGTCCTTGATGCGGGTCATGTTGATCGGCCAGTAGTACGTGACCGTGTCGACCTGGGTGAGGACGCGCTGCTTGAGCTTCGCGTTGGTGAGGACCTGCGCGATGCGCTCCGGGGCGACCTCGTTGAAGATCGACATCGTGTACTGGTCGTTGCCCTTGTCCGCCATGTAGCGGTCGGTGGAGGCGATCAGCTCGAAGCCGAACTGGAAGACGTACTTGTCCGGGTAGGCGTTGCGGATCGGGTCCGTCTTCGCGTCCCAGTGGTCGTTGCGCACGTAGGTCAGCGACTTGCCGATCTTGCGGTCACCGATCTTGTACGGGCCGCAGGAGAACGGGCGCTTGTCGTACTTCTCCTTGGTGTCGTGCTTCTTGGGCACCAGGGAGTAGCCGCGCATCGCCAGGGTGTAGTTGAAGTCGGCGCGCGCTTCGGTGAGGTGGAAGGTGATCGTCTTGCCGGAGATCTCGATCGAGTCGAGCTCCTTGCCGCTGTACGGGCCCTTGTACTTGTCGCCGCCGACCAGCCACTGCTGGACGTAGCGCGGACCCTCGGTCACGAAGGACGCGAAGAGGCGCTCGAAGGTGTGGCGGACGTCGTCCATGGAGAGGTCGGAGCCGTCCTCCCACTTGATGCCGTCCTTGATGGTGAACGACCAGGTCTTGCCGCCGTTCTTCATGGTGCCGGCGTCCGTGGCCGCGTCACCGACGAGGGTGCAGCCACCCTTCTCGTCGAGCTTGTAGCCGGTCAGACCACGCATGATCGGGACGGTGATGGCGCCCTCGGTCGAGACGTAGATCTGGGCCGGGTCCATGTGGTCCATGTCGAACTGGTCGAGCGAGTAGATGGTCCCGCCCTTGACCGCGTCCTTGACCTCGGGAGCCGGGCCGGTCGAGTCGGCCTTGGTGCCGACCGGGATGTTGACGGCCTTGGAGTCGCTCACCGAGGGCACGTTGTCGTGGCCGGAGCTCTTCGAGCCACTGCTGCAGGCGCTCAGCACCGAGGAGGAGGCGGCCACCACACCGGTGGCGATCAGGAAGTTTCGACGAGAAAAGGACATGCTGAGCCTGCCTAGAGGATTGATCGGAACAGACGGGACCAGCCGGGTGTCACCGCCCCGGGCCGGGTGGAACTGCGTTGCTACCGCTTCGACTTCGGGTCGAGTGCGTCACGCACGGAGTCGCCGAGCAGGTTGAAGGCGAGGACGAAGATCACCATGGCGAGGCCCGGGAAGAGCATGAAGGTGATGTCCTCGGTGTAGAACGTGGCGCCGCGGCCGATCATCACGCCCCAGTCGGGGGTGGGGTCGGTGACGCCGACGCCGAGGAAGGCCAGACCGGCCTCGGCGGTCACGTACGCCGGAAGCATGAGCGTGGACTGGATGATGATCGGAGTCCACAGGTTGGGCAGCAACTCCTTGAACACGATGCGCATCGGAGACGCGCCCGTGACCTTCGCCGCCTCGACGAACTCACGCTCGCGCAGACCGAGTACCTGGCCGCGCAGCAGTCGGGCGATGGACGCCCAGCCGAAGGCGGACAGCACGACGATCAGGGAGAGGACGACCAGTCCGGTCGGGATGTTGTCGTCCGGCTTGACGAAGATGCCGTAGACGACGGGCATGAACGCGATGAAGAACAGGGTCGACGGGAACGACAGCAGGATGTCGATGAACCGGCCGACGAGGTAGTCCGTCTTGCCGCCGAGGTAGCCCGCCGTGACGCCGACCACGACGCCGACGACCGTGGTGAGGACCGTGGCCGCGGCCGCGATGCCCAGCGAGTTGCGGATCGCGTAGAGCAGGAAGCTGAAGACGTCCCGGCCGAGCTGCGGCTCGATGCCGAACCAGAAGTCGGAGCTCATGCCGCCGTTGGGGCCCGCGGGGTACGAGAAGGCGTCGAGCAGGCTCGGGTCCTGGCTCGCGTAGGTGGTGTACGGGTCCTTGCCGTACAGCTTCGAGATCAGCGGCGCAGCGATGCCGATCACGAAGAAGAAGATCACGATGCAGGCGGATATGACACCCGTCCGGTCACGCTTGAAGCGCTTCCAGGCAAGTCGTCCCGGAGAACGCCCCTCGCTGCCCTTCGAGTCGCCGGAAGTGATCGACTTCGCGGCGGACTCGTCGGTCACCTCGAGGGGGACAGCCGTAGATGGAGTTGGGAGGGTCATGGTGCTCCTGCGGCCCAAGGGTGGGTCAGAGATGACTCCGCAGGGCGCTCCCCTACGGGCTACGCCGGACTTTTTCAACGCAATTCATTCAAGGTCAATAAATTCTCGGTCGGCTTGGTTGTCTATTTACCTTCTTTGCTCGTACTTGACTGTTCCGTAGCTACGCGGGTAGCGCCCCGTAATCAATCCGTGCTTCACATCGGACCAACTGGACTATTCGGGCAACAAGTTCGATATGCGGACGGTGGTATGTCGAAATGCGTACATCGACGCGTCGCAATCCAACGTTTCGGCATCGTTGCCCGAAGATCTATTGCGCTTCCGGACCAAGATCCACCGGGTGCGGCCTCCGTCGGTCGGCGAGGGTGCCCGATTTCCCGCCGGGGGCGGATCGCCGGGCGTGCATCCGGCTGAGTTCCGGCCCGTCGGCCCAGCGGAACATGCCCTTCTGTCCCTTATTCGTGATATTGACCGTTAATGAATCAATAGTCACGGAGGAGGCACGCCATGCGGGGAACCGGGCCTGTGGGGCGGACCGCCGGCGCGCTCGCCCTGGTGTTCCTCGCCGTCGCCTGCGGAAGCGGCGCGAGCGGCATCGGCGGTCCCGGCACCCTGACCTCCTCCTGGGGCGACCCGCAGAACCCGCTGGAGCCCGCCAACACCAACGAGGTGCAGGGCGGCAAGGTGCTCGACATGATCTTCCGCGGCCTCAAGCGGTACGACCCGAAAACGGGCAAGGCCACCGACATGCTCGCCGAGCGGATCGACACCACCGACTCGCGGAACTTCCGCGTCACCGTCAAGGACGGCTGGCGGTTCAGCAACGGTGAGCCGGTCACCGCGAGCTCCTTCGTCGACGCGTGGAACTACGGCGCGAGCCTGCGCAACAACCAGAAGAACGCCTACTTCTTCGGCTACATCGAGGGCTACGACAAGGTCCACCCCGACAGCGGCGCCCAGACCGCCGACACCCTGTCGGGGCTCCGGGTCACCGGCCCCCGCACGTTCACCGTCCGGCTCAACCAGAAGTTCTCCAGCTTCCCCGACACCCTCGGCTACGTCGCCTTCGCCCCGCTGCCCCGCGCGTTCTTCACCGATCACGCGGCCTGGGTGAGCAGGCCGGTCGGCAACGGGCCGTACCAGGTCCAGTCGTACACCAAGGGCTCCGCCATGGCCCTGCGGAAGTGGAATGCCTACCCGGGCCCCGACCGCGCCCGCAACGACGGTGTGAGCCTGCTGGTCTACACCGACACCAGCACCGCGTACACCGACGTGCTGGCCGGCAACCTCGACCTGGTCGACGACGTGCCCGCGGCCCAGCTCAAGAACGTCGAGACCGACCTGGACGGCCGCTACATCAACACCCCGGCCGGCATCCTGCAGACCCTCGCCTTCCCGTTCTACGACCCGAAGTGGAACACCGCCGGGGCCCGGAAGGTCCGCACCGGCCTGTCGATGGCCATCAACCGGAAGCAGATCACCGAGACCATCTTCCGCGGCACCCGCACCCCCGCCACCGACTGGACCTCCCCGGTCCTCGGCGTCGACGGCGGCTTCAAGGCCGGCCTGTGCGGCCCCGCCTGCGAGTACGACCCGGTCGCGGCGAAGAAGCTGATCGAGGAGGGCGGCGGCATCCCCGGCGGCCGACTGAAGATCACCTACAACGCGGACTCCGGCTCGCACAAGCAGTGGGTGGACGCCGTGTGCAACTCCATCAACAACGCGCTCGGCAACGACACGGCCTGCGTCGGCAACCCGGTCGGCACCTTCGCCGACTTCCGCAACCAGATCTCCCAGCACAGGATGTCCGGTCCCTTCCGGGCCGGCTGGCAGATGGACTACCCGTTGATCCAGAACTTCCTGCAGCCGCTGTACTACACGGGCGCCTCCTCCAACGACGGCAAGTGGTCCGACAAGCGGTTCGACCGGCTCGTCGACGAGGCCAACGCCGAGAGCGACACCCCCAAGGCGATCGCGCTCTTCCAGCAGGCCGAGGGCGTGGTGCGGGACAACATGGCTGCCGTCCCGCTCTGGTACCAGAACGGCAGCGCCGGCTACTCCGCCCGGCTGTCCCACGTGGCCCTGAACCCCTTCAGCGTGCCGGTGTACAACGAGATCAAGGTCGGCTGAGCGGCATGGGACGCTACGTCGCCAGACGGCTGCTCCAGATGATCCCGGTGTTCATCGGGGCCACCCTGCTGATCTTCCTCATGGTGAACGTGATGGGCGACCCCATCGCCGGGCTGTGCGGTGAGCGCTCCTGCGACCCGGCCACGGCCGCCCAGCTGAAGAAGGAGTTCGGCCTCGACAAGCCGCTGTGGCAGCAGTACCTGACCTACATGGGGAACGTCTTCACCGGGAACTTCGGGACGGCGTTCAACGGCCAGCCGGTCACCGAGCTGATGGCCACGGCGTTCCCGGTCACCATCCGGCTCACGATCGTCGCGATCCTCTTCGAGATCGTTGTCGGCATCGCCCTCGGCGTGGTGACCGGACTGCGGCGCGGCCGGCCCGTCGACACCTCGGTCCTCGTCCTGACCCTCGTCGTCATCTCCGTCCCCACCTTCGTCACCGGCCTGCTCCTCCAGCTGCTGCTCGGCGTCGAGTGGGGCTGGATCAAGCCCTCCGTCTCCCCGGCGGCGAGCTTCGACGAGCTGATCGTGCCCGGCCTGGTCCTCGCCTCCGTCTCGCTGGCCTACGTCACCCGGCTCACCCGTACCTCCATCGCCGAGAACAAGCGGGCCGACTACGTCCGCACGGCGATCGCCAAGGGCCTGCCCCGGCACCGCGTCATCACCCGGCACCTGCTGCGCAACTCCCTGATCCCGGTGGTCACCTTCATCGGCTTCGACATCGGCGCGCTGATGGGCGGCGCGATCGTCACCGAGCGGATCTTCAACATCCACGGCGTCGGCTACCAGCTCTACCAGGGCATCCTGCGGCAGAACACCCAGACGGTCGTCGGCTTCGTGACCGTGCTCGTCCTGGTCTTCCTCGTCGCCAACCTGCTCGTCGACCTGCTCTACGCCGTACTCGACCCGAGGATCCGCTATGCCTGAGCAGCCGTACGAGCCCGAGGGCGCGATCGCGGGGACCGGGATGGGCGGCGCGATGGACCTCGGGGCGAGCGAGGCGGCCACCCTCGAAGGGCCGCCCGGAGGGCACGAGGGGACGGGAGCGCAGGGCAAGCCGCGCTCCCTGTGGTCCGACGCCTGGCGGGACCTGCGGCGCAACCCGGTCTTCATCCTCTCCGGCCTCGTCATCCTGTTCCTGGTCTTCATCTCCCTGTGGCCGTCGGCGATCGCCTCCGGCAGCCCGCTCCAGTGCGACCTCGCCAAGGCCCAGGACGGGCCGGGGCCGGGTGCCCCCTTCGGGTACGACGGCCAGGGCTGCAACGTCTACACGCGCACCGTGTACGGCGCCCGCACCTCGGTCACGGTCGGTGTGCTGGCCACGCTCGGTGTGGCCGTCCTCGGGTCGGTGCTCGGCGGACTCGCGGGCTACTTCACCGGGATCTGGGACTCGCTGCTGTCCCGTGTCACCGACATCTTCTTCGCCATCCCGGTCGTCCTCGGCGGTCTCGTCCTCCTCTCCGTGGTGACCAGCAATACGGTCTGGCCGGTCATCGGGTTCATGGTGCTGCTCGGCTGGCCGCAGATCTCGCGCATCGCCCGCGGCTCGGTCATCACCGCCAAGCAGAACGACTACGTGCAGGCCGCCCGCGCCCTCGGCGCCTCCGACTCCCGGATCCTGCTCCGGCACATCGCCCCGAACGCCGTCGCGCCGGTGATCGTCGTGGCGACCATCGCCCTCGGCACCTACATCGCCCTGGAGGCGACCCTGTCCTACCTCGGCGTCGGCCTCAAACCGCCCAGCGTCTCCTGGGGGATCGACATCTCCGCCGCCTCCCCGTACATCCGCAACGCCCCGCACGCCCTGCTGTGGCCCTCGGGAGCCCTGGCCGTCACCGTCCTGGCCTTCATCATGCTCGGCGACGCGGTCCGCGACGCCCTCGACCCGAAGCTGAGGTGAGGGTGCCGTGCTGCTCGAAGTGTGCGATCTGAAGGTGGAGTTCCGCACCCGGGACGGCGTCGCGCACGCCGTCAACGGGGTGAGCTACGGCGTGGACGCGGGCGAGACGCTGGCGGTGCTCGGCGAGTCCGGCTCCGGCAAGTCGGTGACCGCGCAGGCGGTGATGGGCATCCTCGACACACCGCCCGCGCGGATCACCGGCGGGCGGATCCTCTTCCAGGGGCAGGACCTGCTCACGCTCAAGGAGGAGGAGCGGCGCCGGATCCGCGGCGCACGGATGGCGATGATCTTCCAGGACGCGCTGTCGGCCCTCAACCCGGTGCTCTCCGTGGGGGACCAGCTGGCGGAGATGTTCGTCGTGCACCGGGGTGCGTCGAAGAAGGACGCCCGGGCCAGGGCCGTCGAGCTGATGGACCGGGTGCGCATCCCGGCCGCCGCCCAGCGGGCGCGCGACTACCCCCACCAGTTCTCCGGCGGCATGCGCCAGCGCATCATGATCGCGATGGCGCTGTCCCTGGAGCCGGCGCTCGTCATCGCCGACGAGCCCACCACCGCGCTGGACGTCACCGTCCAGGCCCAGGTGATGGACCTGCTCGCGGAGTTGCAGCGCGAGTACCGCATGGGGCTCATCCTCATCACGCACGACCTAGGGGTGGTCGCGGACGTCGCCGACCGGATCGCGGTGATGTACGCGGGGAAGATCGTCGAGTCCGCGCCCGTGCACGACATCTACAAGGCCCCGGCCCACCCCTACACCCGGGGGCTGCTGGACTCCATCCCGCGCCTGGACCAGAAGGGGCAGGAGCTGTACGCCATCAAGGGACTCCCGCCGAACCTGACCCGCATCCCGCCGGGCTGCTCCTTCCACCCGCGCTGCCCGATGGCCCGCGACGTGTGCCGCACCGACGAGCCCGCGCTGTACGAGGTGTCCGAAGTGCGGGGCAGCGCCTGCCACTTCTGGAGGGAGTGCCTCGATGGCGCCGACCACTGAGCCGATCCTGGAGGTCGGCGGCCTCGTCAAGCACTACCCGCTGACCCGGGGCGTCGTGTTCCGCAAGCACGAGGGAGCGGTGAAGGCGGTGGACGGCGTCGACTTCGCCCTCGGCCGGGGCGAGACCCTCGGCATCGTCGGGGAGTCGGGCTGCGGCAAGTCCACGGTCGCGAAGCTGCTCTGCCATCTGGAGCGGCCGACGGCGGGCGCCATCCGGTTCAAGGGCGAGGACATCACCCGGCTGTCCGGGCGGGCCCTGAAGGCCGTGCGCCGCAACATCCAGATGGTCTTCCAGGACCCGTACACCTCGCTCAACCCCCGGATGACGGTGGGCGACATCGTGGGGGAGCCGTACGACATCCACCCCGAGGCGGCACCGAAGGGCGAGCGGCGCCGCAGGGTCCAGGAACTGCTGGACGTGGTCGGCCTCGACCCGGAGTACATCAACCGCTACCCGCACCAGTTCTCCGGCGGCCAGCGTCAGCGCATCGGCATCGCACGGGGACTGGCGCTGCGCCCCGAGGTCATCGTCGCCGACGAGCCGGTGTCCGCCCTGGACGTCTCGGTGCAGGCCCAGGTGGTCAACCTGCTCGACCGGCTCCAGGCGGAGTTCGACCTCTCCTACGTCTTCATCGCGCACGACCTGTCGATCGTCCGGCACATCTCGGACCGGGTCGGCGTCATGTACCTCGGCCGGATCGTGGAGATCGGCAGGGACGCCGAGATCTACGACCACCCCACCCATCCGTACACCCAGGCGCTGCTGTCGGCGGTACCGGTCCCCGACCCGGAGGCCCGGGAGCACCGCGAGCGGATCCTCCTCGCGGGCGACGTGCCCTCGCCGACGAACATCCCCTCCGGCTGCCGGTTCCGCACCCGCTGCTGGAAGGCCCAGGAGCGGTGCGCCCGGGAGGTGCCGGCCCTCGCGGTGCCCGCCGTCTTCCGTGACACCCGGGGCCCCGCGGCGCACGACTCGGCCTGCCACTTCGCTGAGGAGAAGCGGGTGGTGCCGCCCGAGGAGGGGCCGCCGCGATCGGGCACGCCGGGCCGGGCGAACGGCGACGGGCCGGGATGATATGGTGCATCCCGGCCCGCCCACGGCACCCGCACGGCCGTACGCTGATCAGCCTTCCGTGTCCGTATATCGGTACCGCTTCCGTCAAGTTGCCTGCGTGTAAACGCGGTTCACCCGGGTGAGCCCGGCAGCGCCAGTGCGCGCCGCAGGAAGTCCACCTGAAGCAGCAGCAGGTTCTCGGCGACCGTCTCCTGCGGGGTCATGTGCGTCACCCCGGACAGCGGCAGGACCTCGTGCGGGCGGCCGGCCGCCAGCAGGGCGGAGGAGAGCCGCAGGGAGTGGGCGACGACCACGTTGTCGTCCGCCAGGCCGTGGATGATCATCATCGGCCGGTGCGGCTCGGCGGGATCGACCAGGCCGGCGTCGTCGATCACCGAGTTGCGGCGGTAGACCTCCGGCTGCTCGTCCGGGTGGCCCAGGTAGCGCTCCTGGTAGTGGGTGTCGTACAGCCGCAGGTCGGTGACCGGCGCGCCGACCACCGCCGCGTGGAAGACGTCGGGGCGGCGCAGCGCGGCGAGCGCGGCCAGGTAGCCGCCGAAGGACCAGCCCCGTACGGCCACCCGGTCCAGGTCCAGCGGGTAGCGGTCGGCGAGGGCGTGCAGCGCGTCGACCTGGTCCTGCAGGACGGTGGCCGCGACCTCGTCCCGGATCGACTTCTCCCAGGCCGGTGAGCGGCCCGGGGTGCCCCGGCCGTCGGCGACGACCACCGCGAAGCCCTGGTCGGCGAACCACTGCGAGGTCAGATGGGCGTTGTGGGCGGCCACGACCCGCTGGCCGTGCGGACCGCCGTAGGGGTCAAGGAGCACCGGCAGGGGAGTGTCTCCGTGGTAGTCCCGTGGCATAAGCACGGCGCACGGAATTCGGCGTGCGCCCCCCTCGGTGAGGGTCACTCGGGGGGACATACCGGGATCTTCGGCGTACGAGCGGACAGTGGCCGCCGGTTTTCCGTCACGCAGCACCTGGACACCGGTGCCGGGCCTGTCCAGGGCCGCGGACAGCAGCACGGTCACCTCGCCGGACCGGACCGCCGTGTGGACACCGGGTTCCCGCGACACGCGCTCCACGCCCAGCTCGTTCACCCGGTACACGTGGATCTCGCCGGTCTCGGGCGTCTCCGCCTCCTCTCCCGCCGAGGCGGAAACGAGTACGTCGTGCGCACCCACGTCCAGTACCGCACGAATGTGCAACTGCCCGCTGGTCAGCGGCCGTTCCCCGACCGCGAGACGGCGTGCGCCGCCCTCGTCCGCGATCCGGACGAGCTGCCCGGAGGGGCTCCAGCAGGGCACTCCAGGGAAAAGTTCCAGCCATGTTGGATCTTCGTCGGCGTGCACCATCCGGGTCGCGCCCGTGTCCGGGTCCGCCGCCAGGAACAGCTGGCTGCGCTGGTCCCTCGCCTGCACCAGCAGCAGCGGCGCACCCGCCTCCGACCAGTGCACATGGGCCAGGTACGGATAGCGGGACCGGTCCCACGCGACCTCCGTGCGCTCCCCGTCGAGGCCGAGCACGAACAGGCGTACGTCGGCGTTCGGGGTGCCCGCCGCGGGGTACCTGACGTGGTTCGGCTCACTTCCGGGGTTGGCCGGGTCCGCGATCCACCACTGCCGCACCGGCGTGTCGTCCACCCGCGCGACGAGCAGCCGGCGCCCGTCGGGACCCCACCAGAAGCCCCGTGAACGCCCCATCTCCTCGGCCGCGACGAACTCCGCGAGGCCGTAGGTGACGTGCTCCGACTCCGGCTCGGCGAGCGCCCGGTCGCCCTCGCCCTCCGCGCCCACCACCCGCAGCGCGCCCCGCGCGACATACGCGACGTGCCGGCCGTCCGGGGCCGGACGCGGGTCGATCACCGGCCCCGGAACCCGGAGTTCACGTGCCGTGCCGGCCCGCAGCTCGGCCGTGAAGAGCCGCCCTGACAAGGCGAAAGACGCCAACTCCACGGTGGCGTCGGTGGCGTAGCCGACGATGCCGGCACCGCCCTCGCGGCTGCGCTCCCGGCGCGCCCGCTCCTGTGCGGACAGCTCCTCCGAGGCACCGCCGAGCAGGGCGCCCGGGTCGGCCGCGAGGCGCTCACCGCCCTCCGGCAGGTCCAGCACCCACAGGGAGTTGGCCCGGTCCGTGCCGGAGCCGGAACGCAGGAACGCGACACGTGAACCGTCGGGCGCCACGGTGAACGCACGCGGCGCGCCGAGCGTGAACCGCTGGGTCCGGGCGTGCCGACGGGGGAAGGAGTCAGGCTCGGTCGTCATACCCCGACCATATTGGCCATGCGCCCCCTTGTGCGGCCGTGCGCCGAGCGATGCGCGAGCACGGATAGTTATGATCACTACCGCTGTGTGGGTATGAACCTGCTGGCGTCCGCATGGATTTGCTCGACTGTTCCGGATCTGGCGATCTATTGGAGGTGAGCCGCCGTGGCACTCTCGATTTCGGCGGTGGTGCTGCTGGCGATCATCGTCTTCCTGCTGATCAAGAAGTCGGGACTGAAGGGCGGGCACGCGGTCATCTGCGTCCTGCTCGGCTTCTATCTCGCCTCCTCGACGGTCGCGCCGACGATCAGCGAGCTGACGACGAACGTCGCCAGCATGATCGGCAGCATCAAGTTCTGACGGGCGCCGTCGCGGCGACCTCGTAGGGTGGTCCCATGACGGAACTGCCCGCCCGGCGTCTGCTGCTGGTGCACGCGCACCCGGACGACGAGTCGATCAACAACGGCGCGACCATGGCCCGGTACGCGGCCGAGGGTGCCCATGTGACGCTGGTCACCTGCACCCTCGGCGAGCGCGGCGAGGTCATCCCGCCGGAGCTGCGGCACCTGACGGGCCCGGCACTGGGCGCGCACCGGCGCGGCGAGCTCGCCGCCGCCCTGCGCGCGCTGGGCGTCGAGGACGGCCGGCTGCTCGGCGGGGCCGGCCGGTACGGCGACTCCGGGATGATGGGCATCCCCGACAACGAGGACCCCGGCTGCTTCTGGCAGGCCGGCGTGGACGAGGCCGCCGGGCGGCTCGCCGAGGTGATCCTGGAGGTCCGCCCCCAGGTCGTCGTCACCTACGACGACCAGGGCGGCTACGGCCACCCCGACCACATCCAGGCCCACCGCGTCGCCATGCGCGCCGTCGACCTGGCGGCCGAGCGCGGCCACCGCGTCGACCGGGTCTACTGGAACCGCGTCCCGCGCTCCGTCGCCGAGGCCGCCTTCGGCCGCCTCCAGGACGAGCTGTCCGTACTGCCGTTCGACAAGAGCGCGTCCGTGGACGACGTGCCGGGCGTGGTGGACGACGAGCGGATCACCACCACGATCGACGGCGGCGCCCACGCCGCCGCCAAGGCCGCCGCGATGCGTGCCCACGCCACCCAGATCGAGGTGGCGGAGCCGTACTTCGCGCTCTCCAACGAACTCGCCCAGCCGCTGTTCACCACCGAGTACTACGAGTTGGTGCGCGGTCCGGCGCGGGGCGCCGGGACCGACCTGTTCGGCGGCCTGGAGGAGGCGTCATGAGCAACGGCGCACCGGGCTCGCTGCTCTCCCAGCCCCTGCGGCCGCCGTCCGCCGGACGGGCCCTCGCCTACCTCGGTCTGTTCCTGCTGGGCGCGGTCGTCGCGTTCGCCGGAACCCTGGTCCAGGGCGGCTGGTTCCCGGGCGGCCTGCTGCTCGCCCTCGCGGGCGCGGCAGGCGCCTTCCTCGGCGGGTCCTACGCCACCGGCGGCCGGGGCGGGGCGGTGGCGCCCGCGGCGGGCTGGATCGTCGCCGTCATCCTGCTCACCACCGCCCGTCCCGAAGGCGACTTCTTCTTCGGCGCGGGAGGCGGTTCCTATCTCTTCCTGCTCGGCGGCATGGCCGTCGCTGTGATCTGCGCCACCCTTGGTGCCGGACGGCAACCCGGCGGCGGCTCCGCCCGACTTGGCAAGTGACGTACCACTTCGCCGTACGGCGCGCGTGCGAGTCCGGTGTGGGTTTCCTCAGCGGTCATGGGATAAGCGCCAGAAGCGGCCAGTATGGTGGTGCGCGCCGCCGAGCCTCCCCCAAGCTCTCGACCTGGTGCGAGTCGGGGGGACCTCAGAGCAGTGAGGTCGAAACGGGCGGTGGAGCCAACTGGGAGAACCTGCCTTGAGTCGTGAAACTGACACTCCGTCCCCCGGGCCCAACGGGCACGGTGGAGCCGCATACCCCTCCGGCACGCCGCCGTACGGGACCCCCATGGCTTCCGACGACGGTACGGACACGGGTCGTTCCGGCGCGCGGTCGGAGGAGAAGAAGACCGAGACGACGCTGACGACGCGGATCCGGATCAACATCCCCGGGTCGCGGCCCATCCCGCCGGTCGTCGTGCGCAAGCCCGTCGGGGACGCCGACGGCGCCGTGGAGGAAGCACCCGCCGCCGAGCCGCGTCCGCGCGGCCGAGCGGCCGGCGCCCCGCGCCGCCGAGGCCCCCGCGGAGCCCGCGTCCCCGCCCCCGGCCGGGGGCGAGGAGAAGACCAGCGACTGGTTCGCGCCCCGCAAGTCCTCCGCCGGCAAGGGCGGTCCGGCCGGCGGCGGCACGAACGGGGCCGGGACGCCCGGCGGTTCCGCCGCCGCACCCGCGACCCCGGCCGCCCCCGGCGCGCCGGGGGCCCGTCCGGGTGGTCCCGGAGCGTCCGGCGCGGCCGGTACCACCGGCGCGCGCCCGAGCGGCGGCCGTCCCGGCGGTGTCGTCGGCTCCATGAGCGTGCCGGGCGCCCCCGCCCCGGCGCCACGAACGGCAAGGGCCTGCCCGGCGCCACCGGCGGTCCGGTCGCCCCGGGACACGGCGGCGGCACCGGTTCCTTCGACGTGACCGAGGCACTGGCCGCGGGCTCCCGCGGCGGCGGTCCCCGCCCCGGTGCGAGCGGTGCCGGCGAACCGCGCCGTGACGACCTGCCGTACTTCGCGGAGAACGGCGCCGACGCCCTCGACGGCACCGGCACCCACGGCCAGGACGGCTTCGGCGGTGCCGGGGCAGGCGGCGGGAACGGGCACGGCGGTCCCGGCGGCCCCAGCGGCTACAGCGGGCCGGGCGGCCCCGGCGGCCACGGCGGCCCGCAGGGCCCGGCCGGCCCCACCGGCGGACCGGTCACCGGGGACGGCACCCTTCTCCCGCCGCCGGTCGGCCCGTTCGGCCTGGAGCGGGGCGAGCCCTTCGACGGCCCCGCCGCTCCGCCCGGCACGGGCGGCTACGGCGGTCCCGGCGGGCGGAACACCCCGCCGGCGCGCAGCGCCCTCGCCGACATCGCCGATCTCAGCGGACCCGGCGCTCCGGGCGCGGGCCCCGCCGGGCGCGGTCCCGGCGGCGGACTGAGCGACGACACCGCGATCCTCACCCCGCAGAAGCCGGCCCCCGAACCGGCCGGCCCCGGCTTCCGCGCGCCGGTCGCCGACAACGTCTCCGGACACACCGTCACCAGCGGGATCCCGGTCGTCCCGGGCCCCGGCACACCGCCGTTCGGCTCCGCCGCGCACACCGGCGGCCCGGGCCCGCGCACGGCGTCCGAGCCGGCGCCGGCCGCCGCCCCCAAGGCGACGCCGAAGCCGAAGAAGAAGGGCCGCAGCAAGCTGGTGCTGCTCGGCGCGGTCGTGGTGGTCCTCGCGGGCGGCGCCTACGGCGCCGGACTGCTGATGAACCGCACGGACGTGCCCAAGGGCACCACCGTGCTCGGCGTCGACATCGGCGGCGGCACCCGCGACGACGCGGTCAAGAAGCTCGACGACGCGTTCGGCAGCCGGGTGAACAAGCCGCTGAAGCTCGCCGTCGGCGGCCGGACGGTCACGCTCACGCCGGAGAACGCCGGTCTGCAGTTCGACTACCAGGCCACGGTGAGCGAGGCCGCGAAGAGCGACTACAACCCCGTCCACGTCGTCGGCTCCCTGTTCGGGCAGAAGCGGGTGGTCGAGCCGGTCATGCCGGTGGACGAGGAGAAGCTGCAGGCCGCCCTCCAGCAGGCCGGCGGCGGTTCGGGCGCGGGTTCGGTCACCGACGGCACCATCGAGTTCCGGTCGGGCAAGGCCGTGGCCGTCTACGGCAAGCCGGGCAAGGCCGTCGACGCGGCCCGTTCCGGGCAGGCGGTCGAACAGGCCTACCGCACGCTGGTGGAGACGGGCACGCCGACCCCGGTCGGCGTGCCGACGACCACCCGGCAGCCGACGGTCTCGAACGCCGAGGTCGACCGGATGATGAAGGACTTCGCGAACCCGGCGATGTCCGGCAAGGTGACCGTGCAGACGGACGCGGCGCACTCGGTCCCGCTGAGCCCCGAGAACTCGCTGTGGAAGTTCCTCAGGGTGACTGCCGTCAACGGCAAGCTGGTCGACAAGCCGGACCTGAAGGCCCTTCAGCAGCTGTACGGCCAGACCTTCGACGGGGTCCTGATCGCCCGCGGCAACGGCAAGAAGACGCCCGTGACACCGAACGACGTCTACCTCGCCCTGCGCCAGGCGCTCACCAGCAGGACGAACCGGGTCGCGGTCATCGAGACCGACCCGAGCTAGTCCGCGGCACAAGGGGGGGCGTCCATCGGGCGCCCCCCCTTCGCCGTGTCCCGTCACCCGGCCGGCATGACATCTGTCATCCGGCGGTCGGGACCGCCGACACTGCCGGGCCGCGGGGCCGTTCGGCCAGCATGGACGGCATGACGACGACAGCGGCACCGGCCACGACCACCCCGGTGGTCGGGTTCGACCAGGTGACCAAGACATACGGCAGCGTCCGGGCCGTCGACGGGCTCTCGCTTCGGCTGAACCCCGGCGAGACCGTCGCGCTCCTCGGCCCGAACGGGGCCGGCAAGTCCACCACCCTCGACCTGCTCCTCGGGCTCAAGCAGCCCGACTCCGGGACGGTGAGCGTGTTCGGCACCGGCCCGCGCGAGGCGATCGTCGCCGGCCGGGTCGGCGCCATGCTGCAGAGCGGCGGACTGATGGACGAGGTCACCGTCGTCGAGATGGTGAAGCTGGCCTGCTCCCTCCACCCGCGGCCGTACCCGGTGTCCGACGTGCTCGCCCGGGCCGGTGTCACCCAGATCGCCGACCGCAAGGTCGACAAGCTCTCCGGCGGCCAGGCCCAGCGTGTCCGCTTCGCCCTCGCCACCGCGGGGGACAGCGACCTGATCCTCCTGGACGAGCCGACGACCGGCATGGACGTCTCCGCCCGCCAGGCCTTCTGGGCCACCATGCGCGAGCAGGCCGACCAGGGCCGTACGGTCCTCTTCGCCACCCACTACCTCGAAGAGGCAGACGCCATCGCCGACCGGGTCCTGGTGCTGCACCGCGGCCGGCTCCTCGCCGACGGCACGGCCGCCGAGATCAAGGCCAGGGCGGGCGCCCGGCGGATCGCCTTCGACCTGGAGGGCACACCCGACGAGGCGGCCCTGCGCGCCCTGCCCTTCCTCACCTCGCTCGACGTGTCCGGTCAGACCGTGCGCATCCAGTCCGCCGACGCCGACGCCACCGTCCACGCCCTGTACGGCCTCGGTGTCTACCCCCGCAACCTCGAAGTCGCCGGCCTCGGTCTGGAGCAGGCCTTCGTCGCCATCACGGAGGCCGAGGAGGCCAAGCAGTCATGAACGCGCTCATCAAGCTCGAACTGGCCCGAGCCCTGCGCAACAAGAAGTTCCTGTTCTTCTCGGTGCTCTACCCCTCGTTCCTGTTCCTGATCTTCGCGAGCAGCGCCGGCTCCGAGGACCGGATCGACGGCACGGGCCTGACCGTCGCCACCTATCTGATGGTCTCCATGGCCTCCTTCGGCGCCCTGACCGCCGTGCTCATGGGCAACAGCGAGCGCATCGCCAAGGAGCGCGAGAACGGCTGGGTACGGCAGCTGCGGCTGACCCCGCTGCCCGGACGCGGCTACGTCCTCGCCAAGATCGCCAGCGCCGCCGTGGTGAGCCTGCCGTCGGTCGTCGTGGTCTTCCTCGCCGCGGCCGCGATCAAGCACGTCCACCTGGACGCCTGGCAGTGGCTCGCCCTCACCGGGGTCATCTGGGCCGGCAGCCTGGTCTTCGCCGCGCTCGGCGTGGCCATCGGGTACCTGGCCTCTGGGGACGCGGTCCGGCCGATCACGATGATCATCTACTTCGGTCTGTCCATCCTCGGCGGACTGTGGATGCCGTCCACCACCTTCCCGCAGATCCTCCAGGACATCGCGAAGTGGCTGCCCACGCACGCGTACGCTGCCCTCGGGCGGTCGATCGAGCAGAGCCAGGCCCCGAGCGCGACGGACGTCGCGATCCTCGCCGTCTACTTCGTCCTCTTCGCGGGCGGCGCGGCCTGGCTGTACCGGAAGGACACGCTGAAGGCGTGAGCACCATGACGGAAGACCCGCGGACCGGCGGGAGCCGGCCGGACCCCCAGGTGCGGATCGGGCAGGGGCCGCGCAACCGCCGCGAGCTGATGGTCAAGATGCTGTGGATCGGCGTCTGGCTGATCTTCCTCGGCAACCCCGTCCAGGACCTGGCGGGCGGCCACCACACGGCGGGCGCCACCGTGGCCGGCGCGGCCGGCCTCACCCTCTTCGTCGCCACCTACCTGTCGCTGGTCTTCCGCAACATGGGCCGGCCCTTCGCACCGGGGAACGTCGTCCTCCTGATCGCGGTCCTCGCCGTCCTCGCCCCCACGCTGGCCGCGACCCTCGGCACCCCCTGGCTCGGGCTGTTCGTCTACGTCTCGGTCGCCTGCGGCGCGACCCTGCCGGTGCGGGCCGCCTACTGGGCGATCCCGGCGACGGCCGCGGTGAGTTACCTGACCGGGCTGCGCTGGGGCGAGCGGGAAGTGGACCTCGAGCTGTTCCTCGTGCTGCTCATCGGCTTCGCGATGGTCGGCGTCGGCCAACTGGTGCGCACCACCGTGGAACTGCGCAAGGCCCGGGCGACCGTCGCGCAGCTGGCCGCCAACGAGGAGCGGCTGCGGCTCGCCCGCGACCTGCACGACCTGCTCGGCCACTCCCTGTCGCTGATCACGCTGAAGAGCGAACTGGCCGGCCGTATGCTGCCCGACCACCCCGACAAGGCCGCCCAGCAGGTGGCGGACATCGAACAGGTCAGCCGCCAGGCCCTGGTGGATGTCCGGGAGGCCGTCACCGGCTACCGGCGCCCCCGCCTCGCCGCCGAACTCGCCGGCGCCCACGTCGCCCTGACCGCCGCGGGCGTCACAGCCGAGATGCCCGCCGAACCCGAGCCGGCCGGGGTCCCCGAGGAGGCCGAGTCCGCGCTCGCCTGGTCGCTGCGGGAGGCGGTCACCAACGTGGTCCGGCACAGCGGCGCCGACCGCTGCCTGATCCGGCTCGCGCACCGCCAGACCCTGGACGGCCCGGTCCTCGAACTCGTCGTCGAGGACAACGGATCCGGGGGCTCCGGAGGGGGCCCGGGCAACGGCCTGACCGGGCTGACGGAGCGTCTGGAGAAGGCCGGCGGGACCCTGGAGGCGGGCCGGGTCAAGCACGGGTTCCGGCTGGTCGCCCGCGTGCCCACGCCCCCTTCGGGGGACGTAGGATCCGGGGCATGACGAGCACGATCAGGGTCCTGCTGGCCGAGGACCAGTCGATGGTCCGCGAGGCGCTGGCCGCCCTGCTCGGGCTGGAGGACGACATCGAGGTCGTCGCCCAGGTCGCGCGCGGGGACGAGGTGCTCGCGGCCGTCGCCGCGCACGACGTGGACGTGGCGCTGCTCGACATCGAGATGCCGGGCTGCACCGGCATCGAGGCGGCGGCCCGGGTGCACCGCGCGCACCCGGCGGTCAAGCTCGTCGTCCTCACCACGTTCGGCCGGCCCGGCTATCTGCGCGCCGCCATGGAGGCGGGCGCCGACGCCTTCCTCGTGAAGGACGCCCCCGCCGCCCAGCTCGCCGAGGCGATCCGCAAGGTGCTGTCCGGCGAGCGGGTCATCGACCCCACGCTCGCCGCGGCCGCGCTCGCCGAGGGCGCCAACCCGCTCACCGAACGCGAACGCGAGGTGCTCCGCGCGGCGGCCGACGGCGCCACCAACGCGGAACTGGCGGGCATCCTGCACCTGTCCCAGGGCACGGTCCGCAACTACCTCTCCACCGCCATCCAGAAACTGGCGGTGCGCAACCGGGCCGAGGCGGTGCGGACGGCACGGGAGAAGGGCTGGCTGTGAGGCTCAGTTGAGCATCGCCCGGGCGGTGTGCGCCTGCTGGCGCACCTTGCGGGCGGCCGGTTCGTCGACGACCTCGATCAGCTCGGCATAGGTGTCCAGCTCCGCCGCGCCCGCGGTGAACTCCCCGCGCTGCACCAGGAGCTGCCCGCGCTCGTAGCGCAGCCGGGCCGGGTGGGAGGGGATCAGCAGGGCCAGCTCCACGGCCCGCAGCGCCACGTCGGACCGCTCGGGCCGGGCCGCGGCCCACGCCCGGATGTTGTTCAGGATGCGCTGGACGACCTCCAGCGGCGCCGCCGGCTCCAGCATCGAGGCGTCCAGCGGCGCACCGGTGGCCCCGGCGACGAGCAGCTCGGCGTCGGTCCCGGCCAGCAGCCGCCCCCCGTCGAACGGGTCGGCCAGCACCTGCTCCTCCGCCGGGCCGAAGCCCACCACGAAGTGCCCCGGCAGCGCGACGCCGTACACCGGGGCCCCCGCCCGGCGGGCGACCTCCATCCACACCACCGACAGCAGGATCGGCAGCCCGCGCCGCCGCCGCAGCACCTCGTGCAGCAGCGAGGACTCCAGCCGCTGGTAGTCGGCGGGGGTCCCGTGGAAGCCGTGCTCCGCGCCGAGCAGCCGCCGGACCGCCTCCGCCCACGCGCGGGGCCCGCCCGGGCGGTACGGCAGCGCGCCCGCCAGCCGGTCCAGCTCCAGCTGTGCCTCGTCCATGCGCCTGTCGTCCAGCGAGCCGTCCGCATCCGCGCCGATCAGCAGGCACAGCCCCGACAGGTCCGGCCGCTCCGAACGGGCCTCCTCGGCGAACCGCTGCCGCAGCTCGGCGGACCGCTCCGGCGGGGGCGGGTACGGGGGCGGCAGATACGGGTGACCCATGACTGGCTCTTGCCCTTCCACGGCGCTTCCTACGACCGTCCGGGACCGGACGCCGTGTCCTCCCGAGGGCCTTCTTCCGCCGCCGTGCGGGCGTCCCCCTCCCCGGGCGCCCGGTAGTGGTGGTAGGTGTGGTGCTTCGCGAAGCCCAGGGCGGCGTAGAGCGCCCGGGCGGCGTCGTTGTCCGTCTCGACCTGGAGCCAGCCCGCCGACGCGCCCTCGTCCAGCGCGCGCCGCGCCAGCGCGGCCATCACCTCGCTGGCGAGCCCCTCCCGCCGCCGGCCGGGGTCCACCTCGACCGCCGCGAACCCGGCCCACCGGCCGTCCACGACGCACCGCCCGATCGCCGCGGGTGCCTCGCCCGCGGCGCCGGGCACCGTCGCGAACCACACCGACGGCCCGCCGCCGAGCACCCGCAGAGCCACCTCGCTCACCCCTTTGCGCCGGTACCGGGCGAGCCACGCCTCGTCCGCCTCCCGGGACAGGACCACACCCGCGCCCCCGGCCCGGTCCGCGACCGGGGCCAGGGCACCGGTCCACAGCTCGGCGGTCACCTCCCGCACCCAGCCGCGCCGCTCCAGTTCCGCGCCCAGCAGCTCCTGCGTGCCCTCGGCTCCGGTGGCGGTCTGCACGTAGGCGGGCAGGCCACGCTCGCCGTACCAGCGTCGTACGGCCTCCAGGGCCGCGTCGAGCGGAAGCCCGGGATCACCGAGGGGCAGCACGCTGTTGGCCCGCCGGGTGAACCCGGCCGCCGCTCTCAGCTCCCACTCGCCGAGCCGCTCGCTCTCCACCGGCCGCCAGCCGCGCGAGGCGACCCGCGCCAGCTCGGCGTAGGACGCGGCGGGTCCCCGGCGCCGCGCCGGGGCGGCCGGCACGACCTTGCCCGCGACCAGCGCCGATTCCGGGATCCGGACGTTTTCCCCGTCCCGCCGTGTGATCATGAGCACGCCATCATCCCATGATGTGAGAACTCCGACCGTGTCGGTGAACTTCTCCTGCGCCGAGCCGTGTTCGTATCGGCACCGAACCGACACCCGTTTTCCCACGTCATCGGGGGTGATGCGGACTTCCAGACGTCCTGCCGCCGAGATTTCCACTGGTCAGTTCACCCCTCCTGTTCGGATCACGCTCCGGAACGGAGATACTAGGGGCGGGCATCGACGACGCCGCGCTCCCGCGCGCCAGGCGGCGGAGCCTGAGGAGGCCCGCCAGCGCCCTATCGAGGAGGAACGACAGCGTGACCTACGTCATCGCGCAGCCTTGTGTCGACGTCAAGGACAAGGCGTGCATCGAGGAGTGCCCGGTCGACTGCATCTACGAGGGCCAGCGGTCCTTGTACATCCACCCGGACGAATGCGTCGACTGTGGTGCCTGTGAGCCGGTCTGCCCGGTCGAGGCGATCTTCTACGAGGACGACACTCCGGAGGAGTGGAAGGACTACTACAAGGCGAACGTCGAGTTCTTCGACGAGCTGGGCTCTCCCGGCGGTGCCAGCAAGCTGGGGCTGATCGAGCGCGACCACCCCTTCATCGCCGCGCTGCCGCCGCAGGGCGAGTGACCGTTTAGGCGCCAAGCGGCCCGCCACTTCGCGCCGCCTCGGTCCCGTACGGCCCGATCGCCCGGATCGCCGCCGTACGGGACCGAGGCGTTTTCGCCGCACCTGACGAAAGTGAGCCACTGACCGTGTCCGCAGTCTCCGACCGCCTGCCCGCCTTCCCGTGGGACAAGCTGGAGCCGTACAAGAAGACCGCCGCGGCCCACCCCGAGGGCATCGTCGACCTCTCCGTCGGCACCCCGGTCGACCCGGTGCCCGAGCTGATCCAGAAGGCCCTGATCGACGCGGCCGACTCCCCGGGCTACCCGACCGTGTGGGGCACCCCCGCGCTGCGCGACGCGATCACCGGCTGGCTGGAGCGCCGGCTGGGCGCCCGTGACGTCACCCACCGGCACGTCCTGCCGGTCGTCGGCTCCAAGGAACTGGTGGCCTGGCTGCCGACCCAGCTGGGCCTCGGCCCCGGCGACAAGGTGGCCTACCCGCGCCTCGCCTACCCGACCTACGAGGTCGGCGCCCGGCTGGCCCGGGCAAGCTACGAGGTCTACGACGATCCGCGCGAGCTGGACCCGGCGGGCCTGAAGCTCCTCTGGCTGAACTCCCCGTCCAACCCCACGGGCAAGGTCCTCTCCAAGGAGGAGCTGACCGGCATCGTGGCCTGGGCCCGCGAGCACGGCGTGCTGCTCGTCTCCGACGAGTGCTACCTGGAGCTGGGCTGGGAGGCCGACCCGGTCTCGGTCCTGCACCCGGAGGTCAACGGCGGCTCCTACGACGGCATCGTCGCCGTCCACTCCCTCTCCAAGCGCTCCAACCTGGCGGGCTACCGCGCGGCCTTCGTCGCCGGCGACCCGGCCGTCCTCGGCCCCCTGCTGGAGATCCGCAAGCACGGCGGCATGATGACCTCGGCGCCGACCCAGGCGGCCGTGGTGGCGGCCCTCGGCGACGACGAACACGTCCGCGTCCAGCGCGAGCGATACGCGGCCCGGCGGGAGGCCCTGCGGGCCGCGCTGCTCGGTCACGGCTTCCGCATCGAGCACAGCGAGGCGAGCCTCTACCTGTGGGCCACCCGCGACGAGTCCTGCTGGGACACCGTCGCCCACCTGGCCGGCCTGGGCATCCTCGTGGCCCCCGGCGACTTCTACGGCGAGGCGGGCCGGAACTTCGTCCGCGTGGCCCTCACGGCGACGGACGAGCGGATCCGGGCGGCCGCCGCCCGCCTGTGACACCCCGGCGCCCGCGTGCGCACGGACCACGGCCGACGGGCCCGGAGGGAACTCCGGGCCCGTCGGCCGTGGTGCGGCGGGGGTCAGCCGCCCAGCGGGAGACCCTTCGTCGGCAGGGACGAGGTCGGCAGGCCGCCCTTGGCCAGCGCGTCGGTCGGCAGGCCGCCCTTCGTCGCACCGGCGGCGGCGTCCCCGAGGACACCTCCCGCGGCGCCCGCCGCGTCCCCCGCGGCCTTCTGCGCCGCGGGCGCCGTCTTCTTCACGGCACCGCCGCCGGTCTTGCCCGCGGCCGGCACGGCCTGCTTGACGGCCTTGCCGCCCGTGTCACCCACGAGGGAGGAGGCGTTCTGCGCGGCACCATCGACGGTGTTGCCCACGTGCGCCCCGTCCAGGGCCGTCAGGCCGCCCAGGTTCGGGGTGGCCGCCGGCAGGTTCGTGGCCGCACCGGCGGAGCCGGCCGCACCGACCCCGGCAGCCGCTCCCGCTGCGACGAGCAGCGCGGCACGGGCGATCCGGCGGGTCAGAGGGAGGGACATGATGCTCCATTCGACGGGAGAGAACGGTCTGTGTCCGGGCTCGTCTCCGCGCTCGGACGCCGTGACTACCGCTCGAAGTCCGCGAAGGTTGCGGACGCCCCAGGTAAAGAATGGATAACGCATCGCATTATCAGGTGTGGATAAAAACGGGCAAACAAGATCCGCCGGACAGCTCGCAGAATCCTTACGGCCCTTGATTCCCAAGGGTTGCGGAACCCGGACCGCCACCCAGGCGGAACGCTCGGCCGACCGGACCCGGTCAACCCCGTGGGGTGAGGCGCCGTACTACTGTCCGGTGACGATCCGGACCGCCCCCAGCGACTTCTCCGCACCGGCCGTGCCGGCCGGCCGCACCGTCCGCCACTCGTCGGCGTGCAGGCCGGCGGTCCACTCCCGCCCCGCGTACGACACCCGCTCGATGTGCAGCGCCGAGGAGTTGGCGACCGCCCACTGCGCCAGCTGCCAGCCCCGCTGCCGCTCGCTGCGCCCGGCCGCGTCGGCCCGTGCGCCCTCGGCCACCGGAACCGTCACCGTCCGCCCGTGCGCGGTCGCGGTCACGCTCGGCGAGGGGGACGGCGACGGCACGGGCGTACCGCCCACCACCGCACCGGTCTCCTGGAGCGCGTCCCGTCCGAAGTCCCGTACCAGCGCGGCCCGTACCGCGTCCGGACCGGTCGCCTCGGCCGTGCGCTCCGGGCGCCCGTCGCAGGTCAGTGTGGCCGCCGCCTGCCCGGTCAGCGCCGCCGCGAGCAGCGTGGCGTCCGGCTCGTGCTTGGCGTACGCCTCCGGGTAGCCGCTGCGCTGCACCCGCTGTGCGGCCACCGTCAGCGGCAGGCCCGTGTAGTCCGGCACCTTCGCCAGGTGCGCGTAGAAGATGCCCGCCGCGTAGGCGGGGTCCATGATCTGGCCCTCGGTGCCCCAGCCCTGCGAGGGGCGCTGCTGGAACAGGCCCAGCGAATCCCGGTCGCCGTGCTCGATGTTGCGCAGCTCCGACTCCTGCAGGGCGGTCGCGAGCGCGATCGTCACCGCCCGCCGGGGCATCCCGCGCCCGGTGCCGACCGCGGCGATCGTCGCCGCGTTCATCGCCTGCTCCGGGGTGAAGTCGTAGGACGCCCCGTCGCCGGACGCCGACACCACGGTGCAGCCGCGCGCCGCCCCGCCCCCGGTGACGTACTGCACCACGAGGTAGGCGACGACGCCGCACAGGACCAACAGGGCCGCCAGGGAACGCAGGAGGCGGCCGCGACGCTTGGGACGGGTGGGAGACGGCTCTGGCACGCGTACAAGGTACTGGAGCCCCCTGGGGGCCCGGCCGTGGGTCCGCGGAGCGCGGCGGGCGGGCCCCCCGAGGTGGCGCGCTAGGGTCGGGACCATGGCCGACACCTCGCTTGACCTCACGCTCGACGCCGCCCGGCTCACCGCGCAGCTCGTGGACTTCCGCTCCGAGAGCGGTACCGAGAAGCCGCTCGCGGACGCGATCGAGACCGCCCTGCGCGCCCTGCCGCACCTCACGGTGGACCGCCACGGCAACAACGTGATCGCCCGCACCCACCTGGGCCGGGCCGAGCGCGTGATCCTGGCCGGCCACATCGACACCGTCCCGATCGCGGACAACGTGCCCTCCCGCCTCGACGAGGACGGCGTGCTGTGGGGCTGCGGCACCTGCGACATGAAGGCGGGCGTGGCGGTGCAGTTGCGGATCGCGGCCACGGTCCCGGCCCCCAACCGCGACCTCACCTTCGTCTTCTACGACAACGAGGAGGTCGCGGCGGACCTCAACGGCCTCAAGCACGTCGCCGAGGCGCACCCGGAGTGGCTGGCCGGCGACTTCGCGGTCCTGCTGGAGCCCTCCGACGGCGAGGTCGAGGGCGGCTGCCAGGGCACCCTGCGGGTACTGCTGCGGACCAAGGGTGAGCGGGCCCACTCGGCGCGCGGCTGGATGGGCTCCAACGCCATCCACGCGGCGGCCCCCATCCTGGCCAGGCTGGCCTCCTACGAGCCGCGCCACCCGGTGATCGACGGTCTGGAGTACCGCGAGGGGCTGAACGCGGTGCGGATCGGCGGCGGCGTCGCCGGCAACGTCATCCCCGACGAGTGCGTGGTCACGGTCAACTTCCGCTACGCCCCCGACCGCACCGGGGAGGAGGCGATCGCCCACGTCCGCGAGGTGTTCGCGGACTGCGGCGTCGAGGAGTTCGTCGTCGACGACCACAGCGGCGGCGCGCTGCCCGGCCTCTCCCACCCGGCCGCGGCGGCCTTCATCGAGGCGGTCGGCGGCACCCCGAAGCCGAAGTACGGCTGGACGGACGTCTCCCGCTTCTCCGCGCTCGGCATCCCCGCGGTGAACTACGGACCGGGCAACCCGCACCTCGCCCACAAGCGGGACGAGCGGGTGGCCACCGGCAGGATCCTGGCGGGCGAGGAGCGCCTGCGGGACTGGCTCACCGCGTAGCGCGGCCGGCCCGGCCGCGCGCCGGACACGCGCACTTCCCCCCTCTGTAACCCGCGTAGATCTAGGCTGAGCTCGAACCACCGGCAAGCGGAGGGAGCGCACATGGCGACCGGAGACCCCCAGGGGAAGAAGCAGCCGCCGGACGAGCAGCGGCTCGGACCGGTCCTCCGACGGCGCGGGCAGGTGACGGCCAGCACCACGGACCAGCGGCTGCTGGACGCGGGCGGCCCCTCGGACTGGGTCCACACCGACCCATGGCGGGTCCTCCGCATCCAGTCGGAGTTCATCGAAGGCTTCGGCACCCTCGCCGAACTTCCGCCCGCCATCAGCGTGTTCGGCTCCGCGCGTACCCCTGTCGACTCGCCGGAGTACGACGCGGGCGTCCGGCTCGGCCGGGGACTGGCGGAGGCCGGCTGGGCGGTGATCACGGGCGGCGGCCCGGGCGCGATGGAGGCGGCCAACCGGGGCGCGTGCGAGGCCGGCGGCACCTCGGTGGGGCTCGGCATCGAGCTGCCCTTCGAGCAGGGGCTGAACTCCTACGTCGACATCGGCCTGAACTTCCGCTACTTCTTCGTCCGCAAGATGATGTTCGTGAAGTACGCGCAGGGGTTCGTGGTCCTCCCGGGCGGCCTCGGCACCCTGGACGAGCTCTTCGAGGCCCTCACCCTGGTCCAGACCCAGAAGGTCACCCGCTTCCCGATCGTCCTGTTCGGCAGCGAGTACTGGGGCGGCCTGGTGTCCTGGCTGCGCGACACGGTGATCGCGCAGGGCAAGGCCGCGGAGAAGGACCTGCTGCTCTTCCACGTGACGGACGACGTGCAGGAGGCCGTGGCCCTGGTCTCCAAGGAGGCGGCCCGCTAGCGGCGGCCCCGGCCGGAGCCCCCGGCGGTCAGGCCAGGCCCCGCCTGGCCACCGCCGGGACCCGGTGGCCGGCGATGGACGCCACCATGTCCAGCACCTGCCGGGTCTCGGCCACCTCGTGCACCCGGTACACCTGCGCCCCGAGCCACGCGGACACGGCGGTCGTCGCGAGCGTGCCGATCAGCCGCTCCGTCACCGGCCGGTCCAGCGACTCGCCGACGAAGTCCTTGTTGGACAGGGACACCAGCACCGGCCACCCGGTGCCGACCATCTCGTCCAGCCGCCGCGTCGCCTCCAGGCTGTGCCGGGTGTTCTTCCCGAAGTCGTGCCCGGGGTCGATGAGCACCGACTCCCGCGGCACCCCCAGCGACACGGCGCGCTCGGCCAGCCCCACGGTCACCCGCAGGATGTCGGCCACGACGTCGTCGTAGGTCACCCGGTGCGGCCGGGTCCGCGGCCGCGCACCCCCGGCGTGCGTGCACACCAGCCCCACGCGGTGGCGTGCCGCGACCTCGGCGAGCGCAGGGTCGACCCCGCCCCACGCGTCGTTCAGCAGGTCCGCGCCCGCCTCGCACACCGCCTCGGCGACCTCGGCCCGCCAGGTGTCCACACTGATGACCACGTCGGGGAAGCGGCGCCGCACCTCCGCGACGAAGCCCACCGTCCGGCGCGCCTCCTCCTCGGCCGTGACCTCCTCGCCCGGCCCGGCCTTCACCCCGCCGATGTCGATGATCGCGGCGCCCTCGGCCACCGCCTGCTCGACGCGCGCCAGGGCCGGCTCGTCGCGGAACGTGGCCCCCCGGTCGTAGAAGGAGTCCGGCGTCCGGTTCACGATCGCCATGATCACCGGCTCGTGGGGCCCGAATTCCCGCTTGCCCAGCCTGAGCATCCGCTGTGACCTCTCCTAGTACGTCCCGCAGTACGGCCGCCTGTGACCCTAACCGTCGGACACGCATGGCACGATCGGACCCTGACAGTTACGACGTCCGGCACAGCGTCCGGCACAGAGCGTGGGGACCCCTGGCAATGGTGATGTTCTTGTTCCTGGTCGTCGCGCTGGCCGTCGTGGTCGCCGCGGTGACACTCGCGGTGGTGGGCGGCGGGGAGAGCGGCCCGCTGCCCGAGGCGGCCCCGGAGCGGCTACGCGACCCGCTGCCGGCGGACCGCCCGGTGGGGCGCGCGGACGTGGAGAGCCTGCGTTTCCCGGTGGCCCCGCGCGGCTACCGCATGTCCGACGTCGACGACGCGCTCGGCCGTCTGGCCGCCGAGCTCGCCGAGCGGGACGCCCGCATCGCCGACCTGGAGTCCGCGCTGGCCGGGGCCCGGGCCGCCGTCGCGCACACCCGCCTGGACAAGCCGGGACCGGAGGAGCGGCGATGAGCGCCGGGGACGCCGTCGCCGGGCCGGACGGAGCCCTGCGCTGCCCGTGGGCCCTGTCCACCGACGACTACGTGTCGTACCACGACGAGGAGTGGGGCCGCCCGGTCCACGGCGACGACGCGCTCTTCGAACGGCTCAGCCTCGAGGCCTTCCAGTCGGGCCTGTCCTGGATCACGATCCTGCGCCGCCGCCCGGGGTTCCGCGCGGCCTTCGCCGGCTTCCGCATCGAGAAGGTCGCCGCGTTCACCGACACCGACCGTGAGCGCCTGCTGGCCGACCCCGGCATCATCCGCAACCGTGCCAAGGTCGACGCGACGATGGCCAACGCGCGCGTGCTCGCCGAATGGACGGAGGGCGAGCTGGACGCGCTGATCTGGTCCCACGCCCCGGAGCCGGCCGGCCGCCCCGCCCCGAGGACCCTCGCCGACGTCCCCGCGGTCACCCCGGAGTCGACGGCCCTGTCGAAGGCCCTGAAGAAGCGGGGCCTGAGATTCGTCGGCCCGACGACGGCGTACGCGCTCATGCAGGCCTGCGGGCTGGTGAACGACCACCTGGAGACGTGCGTGGCGCGGACGTCCGGCCCGTCCGGCGGCTGAGGACGGGCCGGCCCGGACCGTCAGCGGCCCAGGTACTTCGGCTTCTCCTTGTTCACGAACGCCTGCACGGCGATCGCGTGGTCCTCGGACGCCCCGGCACGCGTCTGGAGCTCGTCCTCCTTGTCCAGCGTCTCCGTCAGGGAGTGCGTCAGCCCGTAGGCCACCGCCTCCTTGATCGCCGCGTACGCCACCGTCGGCCCCTCGGCCAGCGCCCGCGCCGTCCGCTCCGCCTCCGCGCGCAGCTCGGCGGCGGGGACGACCCGGTTGGCGATGCCCAGCTCCAGCGCGTCCTGCGCACTGATGCTGCGCGGGAAGAGCAGCAGGTCGGCGGCGCGGCTCGGGCCGATCACCCGGGGCAGCGTCCAGGAGATGCCGGAGTCGGCGGTCAGGGCCACGCCCGCGAACGACGTGTTGAAGGACGCGGTGTCCGCCACGATGCGGTGGTCCGCGGCGAGCGCGAAACCGAAGCCGGCGCCGGCCGCGACGCCGTTGACCGCGGCGACCACCGGCTTGGGCGCTCCGGCGAGGGCCCGCACGATCGGGTTGTAGTGGTCCTTGACGGTGTTCATCGTGTGCCCGGTCCCGGCCTCCCGGTCGCTGACGAGCAGCCCGATGTGCTCCTTGAGGTCCTGCCCCACGCAGAAGGCCCGCTCCCCGGCCGCGGTTAGCAGGATCGCCCGTACGGCCGTGTCCCCGGCCGCGGATTCCGCCGCCTCCCGGAGAGCGGACTTGGTCGCGATGTTCAGCGCGTTCATCGCTTCGGGGCGGTTCAGCGTGATCGTCGCGAGTCCGTCGCTCACCTCGTAGAGCACGGTGTCGGCCATGGCGCATCCCCTCCGGTCGCGGCTGGTGACGTACCGCTCGGTACGCCCCTGTCTGAGGACAGCATGGCGGAGATCGGTGGCCGGGTGCCGGAGCGGACGTGTGACCTGTGTCAAAGAAAACCGGAGCGGAGTCGGCGGGTGAAGGTCCGTGCGGTGGCGCAGTATCGCAGCCACATCGCCGAATTGGGTGGTTTTGCTCGCGCGCGTTGCCCAAGCGATGCCGACTGATGTTGGTCATCGGGTCCTGCGATGCGGGATAATGGCTGGGAAGCAATGTGTTCGATGCCGGTGTCGCGTGTCCGCTCAGGGCCGCGGGGGCCCTGCCTGGGCCGGCGGTAGACGATGAGCTGGGTTTCAGGAAGGGGAACGAGCATGGCGGCCATGAAGCCGCGGACGGGTGATGGCCCGCTCGAGGTGACCAAGGAGGGGCGGGGCATCGTCATGCGCGTTCCGCTCGAAGGCGGCGGTCGACTCGTCGTCGAGCTGACCCCTGACGAGGCCGAGGCGCTCGGCGACGCCCTCAAGAAGGTCGTCGTCTGACGACCCAGCGCTCTTGACCTTCCGGCTGCCCCGGCATCGTACGCGGTGTCGGGGCAGCCGCGTCCCGCAAGCCCCGCGACGGGCGCGTCACCGCTTGACGGCGCAGAGCAGCCCGTCGCCCACCGGCAGCAGCGACGGGATCAGCTCCCCGCTCTCGCGCACCGCGCGCAGCAGTTCCCGCAGCCGCAGGACCTCCGTGGGCTGCGGTCCCGAGTCGACGGTACGGCCGTTGGCGAAGACCCCCTCGAAGACCACCAGGCCGCCGTGGCGCAGCAGACGCAACGATTCAGCGAGGTAGTCCAGGTACTCCAGCCGGTCCCCGTCGCAGAAGACCAGGTCGTAGCCGGCGTCCGCGAGCCGGGGCAGGACCTCCAGCGCGCGGCCGGGGATGAACCGGGCCCGGTTGCTGGCGAAGCCGCAGGCGCGGAAGGCCTGCCGGGCGAACTGCTGGTGCTCCGGCTCCGGGTCCACCGTGGTGAGCACCCCGTCCGGACGCATGCCGTGCAGCAGATGGATTCCGGACACCCCGCAGCCGGTGCCGATCTCGGCGACCGCCTTCGCGTCCACGGAGGCGGCGAGCAGTCGCAGCGCGGCGCCCGCGCCGGGCGACACCGAGCGCAGCCCTGCCTCGCGGGCCCGGTCGCGGGCCCAGCGCAGCGCTTCGTCCTCGGCGACAAAGGCGTCGGCGAACGCCCAGCTCGTCTGCCGGTTGGCGGTAATGACCCTCTCCCGTCCCCGTGGTTGCCTGGGCGTGACTGTATCCGTTGGCCTCGGGAACCCGCAGATGAGGCCGGACGTTTAGAGGGTTGAGCCGGTGGCCCGGGACGCGACGGGGGGTAAGAGGTGGATCAGGACGCCGAGCAACTGCTGACGCAGCCGTATGAGCCGTATCAGCGTGTATCAAATTCTCGTAAAACCGCTTATCCGGAGCTAACGGGCGAGGTGGCTATGGTAGGGGCTCCACTGGACACCACCAGAGCCGACAGGGGAGGTGCGGCTACGCCCGGGGACCGGGGTGGAGTGCTACGGCGCTTCCTCGGATCGGCGGGCAGGCCGAAATCCGTGACCGACACCGCTGCTGACAGCCGCGCCGCCGCCGCAGGCGACGCCCAGACCGCGACCTTCTCCACCGACGCGGACGGGCAGGCGTGGACTCCGCCCACGTGGGACGAGATCGTCAGTACGCACAGCGCCCGCGTCTACCGCCTGGCCTACCGTCTGACGGGCAATCAGCACGACGCCGAGGACCTCACGCAGGAGGTCTTCGTCCGTGTCTTCCGCTCCCTCTCGACCTACTCGCCGGGCACCTTCGAGGGCTGGCTGCACCGCATCACCACGAACCTCTTCCTGGACATGGTCCGGCGCAAGCAGCGCATCCGCTTCGACGCCCTCGGCGACGACGCGGCCGAGCGCCTGCCCAGCCGCGAGCCCACCCCGCAGCAGCTCTTCAACGACGCCCACTTCGACGCCGACGTCCAGCAGGCACTCGACACCCTGGCGCCGGAGTTCCGCGCCGCGGTCGTCCTGTGCGACATCGAGGGACTGTCGTACGAGGAGATCGCCGCGACCCTCGGCGTCAAGCTCGGCACGGTCCGCTCCCGCATCCACCGCGGACGCTCGCAGCTCCGCAAGGCCCTCGCGCACCGCTCCCCGGAGGCCCGCGCGGCCGAGCGGCGCTCCTTCATGGCCCGTGTCCCCGCTCTGGGGGGAGGGGGCGCGACCGCGTGAGTGGATCTCGACCCAAACCTGCGGAGGGACACCTCGCGGAGCAGCACCTGGGAGACCGGCTCTCCGCCCTGGTGGACGGAGAGCTCGGTCATGAGACGCGTGAGCGCGTCCTCGCGCACCTGGCCACCTGCGCCCGGTGCAGGGCGGAGGCGGACGCACAGCGCCGGCTGAAGAACGTGTTCGCGGAGGCGGCCCCGCCTCCGCTCTCGGAGAGTTTCCTGGCCCGGCTCCAGGGCCTTCCCGGAGGAGGTGACCTCGACGGCGGCGGCACGCCGCCGCCCGGGGGAGGACTCCTCGGCGGGGCCCCGGGCACCGGGACCCCGGGAGTCTTCGGAGTGAGCCGTGACGAGCGCTTCGCGTTCGGATACGTCCCGGCCCGCCCCGGCCACGCCACCACCGCCCCCGAGGAGCGGGGCTTCCGCATACATCCCGTCGGCCGCCCCGACGACGGCCGCTCCGCCTCGCGCGGGATGCGGTTCGCGGTCGCCGCGGCCGGTGCGGTCTCGCTGGCCGCGGTAGCCCTCGGCGGTGTGACCACCGCACTTCCCGGCGACCTGACCGGAGAGGCCCGCGGCACCGGCACCGGCAGCAACGTCGTGCCCGCCCGCTCGGCGGGCACGGGCACGGGTTCGGGAACAGGCGGTGGTGCCGGCGCGGCCACGCCCGACACCCAGCGCCGTCGTGCGGTCGGACCGCTGCTCGCCCCGGCCCCGGGCAGCGGGCAGCTCGGCCGGACGCCGACGGCGCCGACCGCCATGTCCGCCCCCTGGTGCCCGGAGTGGCCTCCCCGCCCGCCGGGCAGGCCCAGGGCGACCTGGTGCGCGGCCTGACCACGCCGGTGATGGCCGGTGCGGCGGCCGTGTCCCCGCTCATACGCCCGCTGGACGAGACGGTGGCCCTCCCGCTCACCGACTGGTCCACGATCCCCGGCGCCACCGGCACGGGTCTCCTGTCCGCCCCCGTCCCCGACACCGCCTCCGCTCCCTCGGTGTCTCCCGCCACACCTCCGCGAACCCCCTGACCGGCCACTGCGCCACGGCCCGCGAACCTGGTTGAATCCGGTGAGGGCCGCGCCCGCGGCGATGACCCGGGGGCGCAGTCGACTTTCCGCGGCCGCCGCGCGCGTGCGGTCGCGGCCAGCCGTGGGGAGAGCATGAACGAGGGGAACCGTGTCCCGCCGGAGCCGGATGCGGCGGGAGCGGCGGGGACGACGCCGGCCGGCTCGGAGCCGGTCCGTCCGGCGACCGCGCCCGAAGCCGTCGCCGGGGGCACCGGCGTGGTCCCGGCAACCGGGGACTTCGAACTGGCGCGTCCCGTGCCGGTCCCGGCGGACGCCGGTGCGCCCGCCGGCGAGACCGGTACCGGGGAGTCCGCCTGGTCGCCCGCCGCCGAGCGGCCCGGGCCGCTGCACGACCCCGACCCCTACAGCACCCCTCCGTACGGCGAGCCCGGCCCATGGGCCCCGGCACCGCCCGTGCAACACCCCTCGACCACCCCGGCACAGGGCACGACCGTCCTTCCGCCCGGCATGCCCACGGCGCCTGCGCCGGTGCCGGTCGCGCCCGAACCGGCGCCGGGTACGGCTGTCGTTCCGCCGGGTATGCCCGCGGCGATGCCCGTCGCTTCCGCGCCGGTGCCGGGGGGTCCGGAAACGGCTCACGACACCGCCGTCCCCGCACCCAGGGCCGCCGCTTTCGCGCCTGCGTCACCCGCTTCCGCGCCCGCGCCGCCCGCGGCCGCCTCCCTGGCGCCCGAGGTGGCACACGCCACGCCCGTGCCCGATCCCGGTGCCTCGGGGCCGGAGCCGGAGGGGCGGGGGCCCTGGGGGCGGTACGACCCCTGGGCCGTCGGTGCGGCCCCGGAGCAGCCGGCCGGGCCGTTGCAGCAGACCGGTGCCGCCGTGGCGACGGCCGGGCAGCGGCGCCGACGGGCCAGGCGGCTCGCGGTGGGGTGGACGCTGCTGGTCGCCTGTGTCTCCGCGGCCGTCGGCGGCGTCGCGGGCGCGTACGTCGAGCGCGAGGGACTGGGCGGCGAGGTGCACCTCCCGCAGGCCGGGAGCGTGCCCGCCGGACGCGCGCCGGACAGCGTGGCCGGCATCGCCTCCCGCGCCCTGCCCAGCGTCGTCACCCTGCACGTCACCGGCGCGGACGAGGCGGGCACCGGCACCGGCTTCGTGCTCGACGGCCAGGGCCACATCCTCACCAACAACCACGTCGTCGAGCCCGCCGGATCCGGCGGCGAGATATCGGTGACGTTCAGCACCGGAGACACCGTCAAGGCCAAGGTCGTCGGCCGGGACAGCGGCTACGACCTCGCCGTGGTCCAGGTGCACGGCGTGCACGGACTGACCCCGCTGCCCCTCGGCGACTCCGACGACGTCCGGGTCGGCGATCCCGTCGTCGCCATCGGCGCACCCTTCGACCTGGCCAACACCGTGACCTCCGGCATCATCAGCGCCAAGGAGCGGCCCATCACGGCCGGCGGCGAGAAGGGGGACGGCAGCGACGTCAGCTACGTCGACGCCCTGCAGACCGACGCGCCCATCAACCCGGGCAACTCCGGCGGTCCGCTGCTCGACTCCCGGGCCCGGGTCGTCGGCATCAACTCCGCCATCCGCTCCGCCGGCAGCGGCTCCGGTTCGGACGGGGGCCAGGCCGGCTCCATCGGGCTCGGCTTCGCCATCCCCGTGAACCAGGCCAGGCGGGTCGCCGAGGAACTGATCAACGACGGCCGGGCCACCCACCCGGTGATCGGCGTCACCCTCGACATGGGCTACACGGGTGACGGCGCCCGCATCGACGACAGGAGCGCGGGCGGCGGACCCGCCGTCATCAAGGGCGGCCCCGGTGAACGGGCGGGTCTCCAGGGCGGCGACGTCATCACCGAGGTCGGCCAGGAGCGCGTCCACAGCGCCGAGGAGCTGATCGTGAAGATCCGCGCCCACCGCCCCGGCGACCGGCTGCGCCTGACGGTCGAACGCGAAGGGACCGACCGGGAGGTCTCACTCGTGCTGGGCGCCTCGGAGCAGAACTGACAGAAGTCTCACCTCGGGACGGTACCGGTCGGACGGGAACGCCGGGTACCGTTGAGCGACCGAGGACATCGCAAGGAGCGTCAGGTGTTCAATGACATAGGACCACTCGAGCTGGTGACGATCGTCGTGCTCGCCGTGCTCGTCTTCGGTCCGGACAAGCTCCCGAAGGTCATCCAGGACGTCACGCGCACGATCCGGAAGATCCGCGAGTTCTCGGAGAGCGCCAAGGACGACATCCGCACCGAACTGGGCCCGGAATTCAAGAACTTCGAGTTCGAGGACCTCAACCCCAAGACGTTCATCCGCAAGCAGCTGGACAACGAGGACCTGGGGCTGAAGGAGATCCGCAACGGCTTCGACCTGAAGAAGGAGATGGCCGAGGTCACGGACGCCGTCAACAGCCGGGACAACGGGTCCGCGGGCTCTTCCGCGGCCCCTTCCTCCTCGGGCGGGCGTATCGACATGGCCAAGAAGCCCGAGGAACCCGGCGAGGACCACCGGCCGCCCTTCGACGCGGACGCCACCTAGGGGTCTGGATCAGCCCGGGCCCTGATCCAGACGAAACCCCCTGGCCCCGCCTCCTACCGCCCTTCCGCGCCCGCGTGCCGACACGCGGGCGCCGGTGTATCCCGCGCACGTGACGCGTTTCATAGCGCGCACCCGTCGCACACGGCCTGATCAGGCCGTTCGCCCGACCCGCGCCTCCAGCGGCTGCCCTGCGGCCCGCACAGGTGTGGATATGCTGCCGAGTTGTTGTGCGGACCGGACGCGTACGCCCGAAGGGGGGCGGGCCACGCCGGTCCGACGAGAGCGAGGAGGCGTCCGGGCAGATGGAGACGACGAGTCGGGTGGGCGCGCAGCCGCCGGCCGCGGAGGGCGGACAGCAGCTCCCCTCCGCCCGGCGTACGGTCGACGGTTACCTGCTGGCGCCCTTCCCGTGGTACGGCCTCGACGAGGCGTTCACCGGGCCGCGCTGGCTGATGCAGGTGGGTACGGCGGCCGACGGCGCCGTGGAGCACGGTTCGATCGGGCACGGTGACGAGCCCTCGGTGCGGGGCGAGGCCCTCGCGGCCGGTGAGAGCCGGGAGAAGTTCGCCGTCGTGGTCACCGTCGCCGAGCACCCCTCCCGCAGGAGCGCGGACGGCACGGGGCTGCTGGAGGCGACCTCGGTGTCCTCGGCGGCCTGGCTCGCCGGGGTGGGACTGCTGTCCTTCACCTGGCCCGGGCAGATGGACCACACCCTGCGCGACGACTGGCTGGACCAGCAGACCGAGACCGCCTGGGCGCTGGCCGACGATCTGGACGGCTCCGAGTGGTCCACGCTCTCGCTGCCGGTGGACGGGGTGGCGGTGCCGTTCCACTACCGGGAGTCGGAGTTCGGCTGGGTGCTCGCCGGGACCACCGGGTCGGGCGTGCACCTGGGGGCGTACGGGCGGGGGATGAGCGCGTACGGGCTCGGCTTCGCCGTCGTGAAGGACGTCGCCGCCTACGCATGACGAAGGGGGCGCCGGCGGTTCGCGGCGCCCCCTTCGCCGTACGGCGTTCGCGTGCGGTGCCTCAGAACTTGTTCTTCGGCGTGAGCCCGAGGGACAGCCCCGACAGGCCGCGCTGACGGCCCCCCAGCTTTCCGGCGATCGCGCGCAGCGCCGAACCCGCCGGGGAGTCCGGGTCGGTGAGCACGACCGGCTTGCCCTCGTCGCCGCCCTCGCGGAGGCGGACGTCGATCGGGATGCTGCCGAGGACCGGGACCGTCGCACCCGTGGTGCGGGTCAGGCCGTCGGCCACCGTCTGGCCGCCGCCGGTGCCGAAGACGTCGACCATCTCGCCGCAGTGCGGGCAGGGCAGGCCGGACATGTTCTCGACCACGCCGACGATCTTCTGGTGGGTCTGCACGGCGATGGAGCCGGCCCGCTCGGCCACCTCGGCCGCCGCCTGCTGAGGCGTCGTCACGACCAGGATCTCGGCGTTCGGGACCAGCTGGGCGACCGAGATCGCGATGTCACCGGTGCCCGGCGGCAGGTCCAGCAGCAGGACGTCCAGGTCGCCCCAGTACACGTCGGCGAGGAACTGCTGGAGCGCGCGGTGCAGCATCGGGCCGCGCCAGACCACCGGGGCGTTGCCCGGGGTGAACATGCCGATGGAGATGACCTTCACGCCGTTCGCCGACGGCGGCATGATCATGTTCTCGACCTGGGTGGGCCGGCCGTCCGCGCCCAGCATGCGCGGCACCGAGTGGCCGTAGATGTCGGCGTCGACGACACCGACCTTCAGCCCGTCGGCCGCCATCGCCGCCGCCAGGTTCACGGTCACCGAGGACTTGCCGACACCGCCCTTGCCGGAGGCGACCGCGTAGACGCGGGTGAGGCTGCCCGGCTTGGCGAAGGGCACCTCGCGCTCGGCCTGGCCGCCGCGCAGGGCGGCCGCCAGCTCCTTGCGCTGCTCGTCGCTCATCACGTCGAGGGTGACGTCGACCCGGGTGACGCCCTCGAGGCGGGAGACCGCCTCCGTGACGCGCTGGGTGATGGTGTCGCGCATGGGGCAGCCGGAGACCGTCAGGTACACGGTGACCGCGACCGCTCCGTCCGCGCCGATCTCCACCGATTTGACCATCCCGAGTTCGGTGATGGGTCGGTTGATCTCGGGGTCGTTCACCGTCGCCAGTGCCTCGCGCACCGCGTCTTCCGTAGCCATAAGGACGATGGTACGGCGCCCCGAGGGCACTGCGGGTAGCCCTTCAGCGGTCGTCTGCGTCACGTCCCGGCGACCGTTCTGCCCGCTCTGCCGGGAATACGACATGCCCGTCGTGCCGCCTTCGTTCCTCCAGCTCCTTGACCACGTCCTGGAGCTCCGAGCGGATCCAGTCGCGGGTGGCCACCTCGCCGAGCCCCATCCGCAGCGCCGCCACCTCCCTGGTCAGGTACTCGGTGTCGGCGATGGACCGCTCGTTCTGCTTGCGGTCCTGCTCCAGGTTGACCCGGTCGCGGTCGTCCTGCCGGTTCTGGGCGAGCAGGATCAGCGGGGCCGCGTAGGAGGCCTGCAGGGACAGCATCAGCGTCAGGAAGATGAACGGGTACGGGTCGAAGCGCAGGTGCCCCGGCGCGGCGATGTTCCACACCACCCAGGCGATGATGACGACCGTCATCCAGACGATGAAGCGTCCCGTGCCCAGGAAGCGGGCGATCCGCTCCGACAGGCGGCCGAAGGCCTCCGGGTCCCATTCGGGCAGGAACCGGCGCCGGGGCGGACGCGGCTGGTCCAGCCGCGGCGCCCGGGGCCGGGGCGCGGCCGTGGCACCCGCCGGGCTGCGCTCGCGCGTCGCGCTGTCGCGCTCAGGAGCCATGAGCGGCGGCCCCCTCTCCCTCGTCCAGGTGGAACTCCGTCTCCCGCCAGTCGTCGGGCAGCATGTGGTCGAGCACGTCGTCCACGGTGACCGCGCCGAGCAGCGACCCGGACTCGTCCACCACGGGCGCGGCCACCATGTCGTACGTGGCGAAGAACCCGGCGATGATCGGCAGGGTGGCGTCGGGGGCGAGCGGCTGCAGATCGTCGTCCACGAGCGAGCTGACCAGCGTGTACGGGGGGTCGCGCAGCAGCCGCTGGAAGTGCACGGTCCCCAGGTACTTGCCGGTCGGCGTCTCGTCGGGCGGGCGGCACACGTAGACCTGGGCGGCGAGGGCCGGGGAGAGGTCCTGGTTGCGGACCCGGGCGAGCGCGTCGGCGACCGTGGCGTCCGGGCGCAGCACGATCGGCTCCGTCGTCATCAGACCGCCCGCGGTGTGCTCCTCGTACGACATCAGGCGCCGCATGTCGGCCGCGTCGGCGGGCTGCATCAGACTCAGCAGCCGCTCCTTGTCCTCCTCGGGCAGCTCGGAGAGCAGGTCGGCCGCGTCGTCGGGGTCCATCGCCTCCAGGACGTCCGCCGCGCGCTCCTCCTTCAGCTTGCCGAGGATCTCGATCTGGTCGTCCTCGGGGAGCTCCTCCAGCACGTCGGCGAGCCGGTCGTCGTCGAGGGCGGCGGCGACCTCGGCGCGCCGCTTGGGCGACAGGTGGTGCAGGACGTTGGCCAGGTCGGCGGGGCGCAGCTGCTCGAAGGTGGCGAGCAGGCTCTCCGCGCCCTGCCCGTGCTCCTCCAGGGAGAACCCGGTGACGGCCGACCACTCCACGGTGAGCGTCTCGCCCTTGGCGCGGCGGAAGGCGCCGCCCTTCCTGCCCTTGCGGACGAAGACGCGGTCGACCTCCCAGTCGCGGCGCGCGGGCAGCTGCTGCACGGACACGTCGAGGACGGTGACCTCCTCGCCGGTCTCCACCAGGGTCACGCGCCGGTCCAGCAGCTCGCCGAAGACCAGCCGCTCGGTGGGCCGCTGCTCGAAGCGGCGGACGTTGACCACGCCGGTGGTGATGACCTGGCCGGACTCGATACCGGTCACCCGGGTCATCGGCAGGAAGATACGGCGCCGGGTGGACAGCTCGACGACCAGTCCGAGGATCCGCGGGGGCCGCCGGCCGACGCGCAGCATGACGACCAGATCGCGCACGCGGCCCACCTGGTCGCCGGCCGGATCGAAGACGGGGACCCCGGCGATGTGCGAGACGAAGATCCGGGGGGCGCCGGCTGCCATGGCTCTGCTTCCTTTGCCTGGGAATCGCTGGGGGAGTGCTGGTGGTCGATGCGTGGGAATTGCTCGGATTTGCCCGCTCGGGTGCGCTTCAGGCTAGCCCGTACCGGTCGGGTACGCCCTGGTGTGCGGTCCGGACGGACTGGCTCCGCCGGGCGGCCGGGGCACCGGTACGCTGCGGTACGCCGCTCAGGAACCGTCAGAAAGGCAGCGCCATCTGTGACTGCGACTCCCCGGGGCCGTGCCCGCCGGACCGTGCTGGCGACCGCGACCTGCGCACTCGCCGTGACGGGAGCGATGGTGCTGTCCGGGTGCGGCGGCGGTGACGACCCGGACGCGGGGACGAACGGCGTGGGCAAGCTGCCCGCCGCGAAGATCCAGGCGAAGACCCGGGCGGCGGCGGACGCGGCACCGGCGGTCCGCCTGTCCGGGACCGTGGTCACCAGCGGGCGCACGTACCGGCTGGACATGCGGCTGAAGGCCGGCGGCGGCACCGGGTCGGTGACCGCGCAGGGCGCCACCTTCAAGCTGCTGCGCGTGGGCGAGCAGCTGTATCTGAAGGCCGACGCCGACTTCTGGCACCACGCCGACGCCGACGGCGCCACCGGAAAGCTGGACGGCAAGTACGTGAAGGTCCCGCAGGGGGACCCCGCGTACAAGAAGTTCAGCGGCTTCACGGACAAGGCTGTCCTCCTCGACGGTCTGCTGACGCTGCACGGCGCGCTGGCCACGGACGGCCACCACACCGATCAGTCGGGTACCCCGACCATCCGGGTCACCGGCGACAAGGGTTCCGGCGGCACGCTGGACGTCTCCCTGGAGGGCAGGCCGTATCCGCTCCGCCTGGTGCGGGCGGGCGACGCGGGCACCCTCCGGTTCTCCGACTGGGGCAAGGACTTCGAGGTCACGAAGCCGGCCAAGTCCGAGACCGTGGACTACGGCAGGCAGCTTCCGACGTCCTAGCGGTACGGCCGGACCGGCCGGGCGTCACTTCTTCCGGCGCCGGGCGAGGAGCTTGGGCAGCCCCGCGGGCATCGGCATCCGCGTCGTCGCAGGTGACGGCACGGGACGTTCCGCCAGGCTGCCGTCGGGCAGCGGCTCCACGAGCCCCGACGGCACCAGGCGCAGCACCCGGCACTCGCGGGCCCAGCGGCCCGGCATCTCCTCGCCGTCGGGCGCGTTCAGGCGTTTGCCCTTCAGCTCGGCGACGGCCGCCTCCCACTCCTCGGAGCCGGGGGCGAGTTCGGAGACGGTCGCCGGGAACGTCGCCAGCCGGCCGCCCTTGTCCTTGCTGCGGACGGTCAGCTCGGCCGAGCCGCCGTCCACGAGCGCGGGCAGCGGCTGCTCACCGGGACCGTCGCCGATCACGCACACCGCGCCCTCGTGCCACACGTGCCACAGCGCACGCGCGGCCGGGGCACCGGCGCCCCGGACCCAGATGAGGCCGGACTTCTTGGAGGCCTCCTCGATGAGGGCCCGGTCGAGCAGCTCGCTTGTCATGCGCCCAGCCTATCCAGGCCCGCTCACAGCCAGCCGTTGCGCTTGAGCGTGCGGTGGATGCCCAGACACAGGACGACCGTGATGCCCATGATCACCGGGTAGCCGTACCGCCAGTGCAGCTCGGGCATGTGCTCGAAGTTCATGCCGTACACCCCGCAGACCATCGTCGGTACGGCGATGATCGCGGCCCACGCGGTGATCTTGCGCATGTCCTCGTTCTGCGCGACGGACGCCTGCGCCAGGTTGGCCTGGAGGATGGAGTTGAGCAGTTCGTCGAAGCCCAGCACCTGCTCCTGGACCCGGGCCAGGTGGTCGGCGACGTCCCGGAAGTACTTCTGGATGTCGGGGTCGATCAGCCGCATCGGACGCTCGCTCAGCAGCTGCATGGGCCGCAGCAGCGGCGCCACCGCCCGCTTGAACTCCAGCACCTCGCGCTTGAGTTGGTAGATCCGCGCCGAGTCCACACCGCGCGAGACACCGCCCCTGCGGCCCGGCGAGAAGACCTCGGTCTCCACCTCGTCGATGTCGTCCTGCACGGCGTCCGCGACCGCGATGTAGCCGTCGACGACGTGGTCGGCGATGGCGTGCAGGACGGCGGAGGGGCCCTTCGCGAGCAGTTCGAGGTCGTCCTGGAGACGGTGCCGCAGCGCCCTGAGCGAGCCCTGGCCGCCGTGCCGGACGGTGATGAAGAAGTCCCGGCCGGTGAAGCACATGACCTCGCCGGTCTCGACGACCTCGCTGTTGGCCGTGAGCCGGTCGTGCTCGACGTAGTGGATGGTCTTGAAGACCGTGAACAGCGAGTCGTCGTAGCGCTCCAGCTTCGGCCGCTGGTGCGCCTGCACCGCGTCCTCGACGGCCAGCGGGTGCAGCCCGAACTCGCTCGCGATACCGGAGAATTCGCCCTCGGTCGGCTCGTGCAGCCCGATCCAGACGAAGCCGCCGTCACGGCGCACCTGCCGCATCGCCTCCTGCGGGGTCAGCGGCTTGTCGCTCGCCACGCGGGCACCGTCGCGGTAGACGGCGCAGTCCACGACCGCCGAGGGCGTGCCGGGATCGCGGGTGGTGTCGTAGGAGGCGCCGGCGTCCTTGCGCAGGGAGACACGGGAGGACGGGCGGACCACGGCACGCAGGTCGCGAATCATCGACATGGGCAGGCTCCTTCGCGGGCGGGCAGCGACAGTGCGCGCGGCGACGGGTGGAACTACCCGGAATGGGGACGTCCTGACTGCGCATGTTTGGCACGTCCGCAAAGCGGGGAGCACCGCACCGTCGCGGTGGCGACTTCGCTACTGATGCAGAACTGATTCAGATCGGGCGGATCAGGCGATCAGACGGATCAGGCAAAGCGAGACGAAGTGCTCTTCCGAACGGTGACGCGCACGGGAAGGCGGCAGCCGGGAACCAGCCAGGATTTACATCAAAGGCAGGAAGAGCGAGTGGTACTGCACGGTCGACTTCGATCCATGACAGCCCCACCTCCTCCGGCCGGTCCCTCGTAAGGGAGTCTCATCGGCGTCGGGACTCGATAGCGACGCTTCTGCGTGCTGCCCCGAACCACCGGCTCAGAGTACCAGCCGCCCATACTGTCAAGGCGCCGCTTTGCCCGCAGCTGACGAGTTCTATGCTCACCGCATGGTTGATGTTCTTCCTCTGGTCGAGGCACGGTTGAACACCGCGCTGGGCGAACCGGACGCGCGCGCCGCGGTCACCTTCCTCGGCACGGACCGCATCGAGGTGCTCCGGTTCCAGGAGGGGGACGTCCTCCGCTACGCCACCCTCGGCATGTCCGCGCACCCCATGGCGGACCCCACGGCGATGCTCGCCGACCCGGTCAAGGGTCCCCGCGCCGAGCTGGTCCTGTCCGTCCGCGCGGGCGTCGCCGACACCGACCCGGTCCTGCGTCCGCTCGCCGTCCTCGCCGCGTCCCCGCAGGTGGAGGGTCTGGTGGTGACTCCCGGCGCCTCCCTGGACGTCGGCGAGCCGCTGTGGCCCGGCGCCCCGTTCACCTCGGTCCTGGTGGGCGAGCCCGGCGGTCTGGTCGAGGATCTGGACCTCGACGATCCGCTGGACCCCGTACGGTTCCTGCCGCTGCTGCCGATGACCCCCAACGAGGCCGCCTGGAAGCGGGTTCACGGCGCCCAGGCCCTCCAGGAGCGCTGGCTCGCGAACGGGACGGACCTGAGGGACCCCGCCCGCAGGTCCGTCCCGCTGGACTGAGCCGGAGTGAGCAAGCTCACCAAAGCCTGCTCCCCGGCGGTCAGTTGGCGAAGACGCCGACCCCGTCCTGCGAGGCGTGCCGCGGTGCCTGCTCCGCGGCCTCCAGGGTGAGGGCCCGGCGCCGGACGAGGACCACGACCGCGCCGAGAGCCGCCGTCACCGCCGCGACGACGAACGGCATGTGGACGTCCGTCCACTCCTCGATCTTCGGCGCGAACCAGGGTGCGGCGGCCGCCGCGAACCAGCGGACGAAGTTGTAGCCCGCGCTCGCCACCGGGCGCGGGGCGTCCGACACGCCGAGGGCGAGTTCGGTGTAGACGGTGTTGTTCACGCCGATGAACGCGCCGGACAGGACCGTGCAGACGACGGCCGTGGTGTGGTCGCCGTAGCCGAGCACGAGGACGTCCGCCGCGAGCAGCACCAGCGAGCCGCCGAGCACCTTCAGCGAGCCGAACCGCTCCTGCATGCGCGGGGCCACGATCACCGAGAAGACGGCGAGCAGCAGGCCCCAGGCGAAGAACACCGCGCCCGAGCGGTACGGGGACATGTCCAGCACGAACGGCGTGAAGGCCAGCACGGTGAAGAACGTGTAGTTGTAGAAGAACGCCGACACCGCCGCCGAGGCCAGGCCGCCGTGGCCGAGCGCCTTGAGGGGATCCAGCAGCGAGGTCCTGCGGGCCGGCTTCGGCTGCTCCTTCAGGAACGCCGTGATGCACAGGAAGCCGATCGCCATCAGCGTGGCCGTGCCGAAGAAGGGGTAGCGCCAGCTGATGTTGCCGAGGACCGCGCCGAGCAGGGGGCCGCAGGCCATGCCGAGGCCCAGGGCGGACTCGTAGAGCAGGATGGCCGCGGCGCTGCCGCCCGCCGCCGCGCCGACGATCACCGCGAGGGCGGTCGAGACGAACAGCGCGTTGCCGAGGCCCCAGCCAGCCCGGAAGCCGACGAGCCGGCCGACCGAGCCGGAGGTGCCGGCCAGGCCCGCGAAGACGACCACGAAGGCGAGCCCCAGCAGCAGGGTCCTGCGGCCGCCGACGCGGCTGGAGACGAAGCCGGTCAGCAGCATCGCGATCGCGGTGATCAGGAAGTACGAGGTGAAGAGGAGGGACACCTGCCCGGCGGTGGCGTCGAGGCCCCGCGCGATGGACGGCAGGATCGGGTCGACCAGGCCGATGCCCATGAAGGCGACGACGGAGGCGCCGGCCGTGGCCCAGACGGCCTTGGGCTGTCGCAGGATGCTCCCGGCTCCCGCGTCGAGGGGGTCCATGTGCTTCTCCCGTCCCCGTTGGATAGTTGGTTTATGCATACAGTAAGTTAGCCACCCTAATAAATGCAAGTTACATCTATATGGGCCGGGGTCGTCCTTCCGTCCGGACGGGTGATCGTCCTTGACGTGGGCGGGCCGGGGTAGGACCGTGGAGCCCTATGAGGGGCGAACCCAGTTGCCCGAGGTGCGGTGGCCGGGTCAGGGCTCCCGGTCTCTTCGCCGATACGTGGCAGTGCGATGTGCACGGCGCGGTGTATCCGCTGCAGCCCGTGATCCCGCCCAGCGTCGAGGCCCTGAACGTCGTGGTGCACCGCACGCAGGTGCCGGTGTGGATGCCCTGGCCGCTGCCGGTCGGCTGGCTGTTCACCGGCGTGGGCTACGCGGGCGACGACCGCAGCGGCGGCCGCGCGACCGCCGTCGCGTGCTCGGGTCCCGGCCCGCTCGGCGGCCCCGGCGAGCTGATCCTCGTCGCCGAGGAACTGGGCGTCGGTCTCGGCGCGCGCTACGCGGGCATCGACGGACCGGACCCGGGGTCGTACATGAACGTGGAGAAGCCGCCCCAGGCCAAGGTCCTGGCCGCCGGCCGCCCGACCCCGCTCTGGCACGTCTACCGCACCCCCGACGACCGCGCCGTCTTCGCGGGCGAGGCGCTCGGCATGTGGTTGTGGGCGGTGATGTGGCCCGAGCAGGCCGGGCTGCTCATGTACGACGAGCTGGTGCTGACCGACCTGCGGGACGCGGGCGCGGAGCTGGACCTGGTGCCGTGCGGGGCGTTGTCGCCGCGCCTGCTCCGGCCGTAGCGCCCCGGGGCGACGGGCCGGGCGGTCCGGCGGCGGGCGTCCCGTGGCCGCTCGCGCGGTTCCCCGCGCCCGAGGGGGTTTCGGTAGGGGGCGCCGGGCGGTTGCGGGTGTGACAGGAGGGCGCGAAAACACCGCTATCCTTAGGTGTCCCTGCCGTCCCGTCCCCCGTCTGGAGTCACCGTGCGCGTCGATCTGCACTGTCACTCCACGGCCTCCGACGGTACGGACACGCCGGCCGAGCTGGTGCGCAACGCGGCCGCCGCCGGACTGGACGTCGTCGCGCTGACCGACCACGACACCACCCGCGGGTACGGCGAGGCGATCGCCGCGCTGCCCGCGGGGCTCACCCTGGTCACCGGCGCCGAGCTGTCGTGCCGGATCGACGGCGTCTCGATGCACCTGCTGGCCTACCTCTTCGACCCCGAGGAGCCCGCCCTGCTCGCCGAGCGCGAGCTGGTCCGGGACGACCGGGTGCCGCGGGCCCAGGGCATGGTCGCCCGGCTGAACGCGCTGGGTGTGCCCGTCACCTGGGAGCAGGTCGAGCGGATCGCCGCCGGCGGTTCCGTGGGGCGCCCGCACGTCGCCACCGCCCTGGTGGAGCTGGGCGTCGTGCCCACGGTGAGCGACGCGTTCACCGAGGAGTGGCTCGCCGACGGCGGCCGGGCCTACGTGCCGAAGCACGAGACCGACCCCTTCGAGGCGATCCGGCTGGTCAAGGGCGCGGGCGGGGTCACCGTCTTCGCGCACCCGGCCGCCGTCAAGCGCGGTCGTACGGTCCCCGAGACCGCGATCGCCGAGATGGCCGCCGCGGGACTCGACGGCATCGAGGTCGATCACATGGACCACGACGCCGACGCCCGGACCCGGCTGCGGGCCCTCGCCGACGAGCTGGGCCTGCTGGTCACGGGCTCCTCGGACTACCACGGCAGCCGCAAGACGGTGTCGCTCGGCGCCTGCACGACCGACCCCGAGGTCTACGGGGAGATCACCCGGCGCGCGACCGGCGCGTTCCCGGTCCCGGGAACCGGCGGAATCTGACCGCCCGGCGCCCGCGATCCGGCGCCACCCTCGTCACCCTTCCCCAGTACGCCCGTAGTACGGCCGCCGTGCCCGCCTGTCCGCCCCGCCGGACGGGCGCCGCCGGCGGTGGCTCTCTCCTGCAAGGCACACCATGTTCGACATCGCCGTCTTCGGCTCCCTGTTCCTGACCCTCTTCGTCATCATGGATCCCCCCGGGATCACCCCGATCTTCCTCGCCCTGACCGCCGGCCGTCCGGCCAAGGTGCAGAAGCGCATGGCCTTCCAGGCGGTGTGCGTGGCGCTCGGTGTCATCGCCACGTTCGGTGTCCTGGGCCACCAGATCCTCGACTACCTGCACGTCTCCGTCCCCGCGCTGATGATCGCGGGCGGTCTGCTGCTCCTGCTGATCGCGCTGGACCTGCTCACCGGCAAGACCGACGAGCCGAAGCAGACCAAGGACGTGAACGTGGCCCTCGTACCGCTGGGCATGCCGCTGCTCGCGGGCCCCGGCGCCATCGTGTCCGTGATCCTGGCCGTGCAGAAGGCCGGCAGTGTGGCCACGCAGGTCTCGGTGTGGTCCGCGATCCTCGCGATCCACGTCGTGCTGTGGCTGGTGATGCGTTACTCGCTGCTGATCATCCGGGTCATCAAGGACGGCGGCGTCGTCCTGGTGACCCGGCTCGCGGGCATGATGCTCTCCGCGATCGCGGTGCAGCAGATCATCAACGGGATCACTCAGGTCATCCGGGGGAGCTGACCCTTCGCCGGTTCGGCTCCCCCGGAAAGCTTGAGTGGCCGTGCCCGCTACGAGGCCGGGGTCTCGGCCGGGCGGATCCAGAGGCGCTGTCCTACGGCGGCGGCCTGCTGAACGATCCGGTTGACGGAGGCGGCGTCCACGACCGTGCTGTCCACGGTGGTCCCGTCGACGTGGTCGAGTCGCATGATTTCGAAGCGCATGGGCTTCTCCCTTCGTCTGGTCATCCTCCTGCGGAGAACTACTCGTGAGCACCGGATGGGTATCCGGTGTCGTACGTAGTCAACGTGCTTCTTGTTACAAACATTCCCTACGCTAAAGAAATTTTTCGAACGCCTAATTACCGACCGGTAAGCGATCTCGGGGGACCGACCGGGACCGGTTGTGTTCGCAGCGTGACCAACGGGACAATGGAGGCGATGAACGACGAACTGGCGGCCCTGGGCGCCCGCATCGACCGCACGAACGAGCTGTTGCAGCGCATGCTCGCCGAGGTGGCGAAGACGCCCTCGACCCACGCGATCTTCGTCGACGCGGGCTATCTGTACGCGGCCGCCGGGCGGCTGGTCGCCGGGACCGAGGACCGCCGGGCCTTCGACCTCGATGCCGAGGGGCTGATCGACGCGCTGATCGACCGCGCCCGCACGATCTTCGCGGACAGCCGGCTGCTGCGCGTGTACTGGTACGACGGCGCCCGCCGCCGCATCCACACCGCCGAGCAGCAGTCCATCGCCGAACTCCCCGACGTCAAGGTCCGCCTCGGCAACCTCAACGCCAACAACCAGCAGAAGGGCGTCGACTCCCTGATCCGCTCCGACCTGGAGTCCCTTGCCCGGCACCGCGCGATCAGCGACGCGGCCCTGCTCGGCGGCGACGAGGACCTGGTGTCGGCGGTCGAGGCGGCCCAGGGGTACGGCGCCCGCGTCCACCTCTGGGGCATCGAGGCGCCCGAGGGCCGCAACCAGGCCGAGCCGCTGCTCTGGGAGGTGGACAGCCAGCGCACCCTCGACCTGGAGTTCTTCAAGCCGTACGTCACCCGGCGCACGGCCGCCGCCTACGAGGCCACCGCCGGTACCCGCCCCACCCGCGAGGCCGTCCGCTTCGTCGGCGCCCAGATCGCCGCCAAGTGGCTGGCCTCCCGGGGCCGCGAGGCACTGGTCGAACTGCTCCCCGGCCACCCCTACCTGCCGGGCTCCGTCGACCAGGACCTGCTGGTCGAGGCCGAGGGCCTGCTCCAGTACTCCCTGCGCGGCCAGGCGGACCTGCGCCGCTCCCTCAGGGACGGATTCTGGGACCACCTCCAGGCGCAGTTCTAGCCCGGCGCGCGGCCGGCTCCGGTCGCACCCGCGGGGTCACACCCCGGCCGGGCCGCCGTCCCAGAAGCCGGCGATCGCCTCGGCGGTGGCGAGCGGGCGGTCGGTGTTGGGGGAGTGCTCGGCCCCCTCGACGACGGTCCGCCGCGCCCGCAGCCGTACCGCCATGTCGTCGAGCAGCGGCAGCGGCCAGGTGTCGTCCTGGGCGCCCGACAGCACGTGGAACGGCAGGGGTACGGCGGCCAGTTCGGCGATCCGGTCCGGCTCCGTGCACAACTGGCGCCCGGTCGCGATGAGTTGGGCGGGCTTGGTGGCCAGCCAGCGGCGCCGCAGGTCGTCCCGTTCGTCGAGGCCGCCGTCGAGCGACGGCGTCTCGGTCTCCTCGGGCGTCTCCATTGCCTGGATCGCGTCCCACACCTCGGCCATGCTCATCACCGCGAGCGCGTCCCGCAGCAGCTTCACCCGCTCCCGCTGGGACGCCGAGATCTGCGCCGGACCGGACGCCATCAGGGTCAGCGACCGGAACGGCGCGTGGTCGAGCAGGACCGCCGCGCGGGAGATCTGCCCGCCGAGCGAGTGCCCCAGCAGATGCACCGGCTGCCCGAGCGCCGCCGCCTGCGCCAGCACGTCCCGCGCCAACTCCTCCTGCGCGTAGGCGGATTCGTCCGTCGCCGGACCGTCCGACTCGTACTGGCCGCGCCCGTCGACGGCCACGGTCCGGTACCCGCGCTCCGCGAGCGGGACGTGCAGCGGGTTGAAGTCCTCCTTGCTGCCGGTGAACCCCGGCAGCAGCAGCGCGACTCCCCGGGGCTCGACACCGGCGGCCACGGGCGCGTCGACGACGGCGAACTCACCGCGTGCCGTCCGCAGCGGGTACGCACGGGCGCCGGGGGGCGGGACGAAGGTCGCGGGCCTGCTCATGAGGAGCAGGCTATCGGGCGCGGACGGGACCCGCGCAGGGTGCGCGGGCGTACGGAAGCGCGCGGAGAACGCCGATGGCCCGGCCCACGGAAGTGGGCCGGGCCATCGGCGGATCGGGTGCACCGGGGTTACGGTGCCGGTCAGGCCTCCGTAGCCTCCACGGCGGCCGTCGCCTTGCGGGTGCGGCGGCGCGGCTTGGCCTCCGGCTCGTCGCTGGCCTGCGCCGGAATCTCCGGAGCGGTCGCGACGGCCTTACGGGTCCGCCGGACCTTCGGAGCGGCGGCCTCGGCCCCGTCGGCCTCCACCACGGCGGCGGCGGTCTTGCGGGTGCGGCGCGGCTTGGCGGCCGGGGTCTCCTCCGTGGCCGGGGCCTCGGCGGTCGCGGCGGCCTTGCGGGTGCGGCGCGGCTTGGCCTCGGTGCCTTCCGCGGTGTCCACGGCGGCCTCGGCGGTCGCGGCGGTCTTGCGGGTGCGGCGCGGCTTGGCCTCAGCCTCGGCCTCGGGCGCGTCCGGGGTGGCCGCGGTGGCGGTCTTCCGGGTGCGGCGCGGCTTGGCCTCGGTGCCTTCCGCGGTGTCCACGGCGACCTCGGCGGCGGCGGCGGTCTTGCGGGTGCGGCGCGGCTTGGCCTCAGCCTCGGCCTCGGCCTCGGGCGCGTCCGGGGTGGCCGCGGTGGCGGTCTTCCGGGTGCGGCGCGGCTTGGCCTCGGTGCCTTCCGCGGTGTCCACGGCGACCTCGGCGGCGGCGGCGGTCTTGCGGGTGCGGCGCGGCTTGGCGGCCGGGGTCTCCTCCGCGGCCGGGGCCTCGGTGGCGGCGGCCTCCGTGACCGGCTCCGCGGTCTTGCGGGTGCGGCGGCGCGGCTTGGCCTCCGTGCCCTCCGCCGTGTCGACGGCGGTCTCGGCGGCGGCGGCCGCCTTGCGGGTACGGCGGCGCGGTGCGGCCTCCTCGGCCGGAGCGGCCTCGGGCGCGGTCTCGACGACCGGCTCGGACACCGGGCCGACCGCGACCGTCGGCTCCACCGCGGTCTCGGTCGCCGGCTGCTCCGCGGTCCTGCGGGTGCGACGGCGGCGCGGCTTCTCCGCGGCGGCCGGCTCGGCCGGAGCCTCTACCGTGTCCACCGCCTCGACGGCTGCCTCGTCGGCCGTGACCGTCGCGGCGGCCGGCAGGGCCTCCCCGGGCGCTCCGCCGCGGGTACGGCGACGACGGCGCGGCGTACGGGCCGCCTGCGCGTCCTCGGTGCCGGCGGTGGCGGACTCGACGGACGGTGCCGGTGCCGACGTTGCGGTGGCTTCCGCCGGGGCGCCCCCGCGGGTACGGCGGCGACGGCGCGGCGTACGGGCCGGACGCTCACGCTCGGCCGTCTCCACCCGGTCGCGGCCGCCACGGCCGCCCCGGTCGCCACGACCGCCGCGAGCGCCACGCCCGCCGGTCTCGCCCAGGTCCTCGAGCTCCTCCGCGCCCAGACCCGCACGGGTCCGCTCCGAGCGCGGCAGTATGCCCTTCGTGCCCGTGGGGATGCCGAGGTCGGAGAACAGGTGCGGGGAGCTGGAGTACGTCTCCGCCGGGTCGTTGAAGTCCAGCTCCAGCGCCTTGTTGATCAGCTGCCAGCGCGGGATGTCGTCCCAGTCGACGAACGTGATCGCCGTACCCTTGGCGCCCGCCCGGCCGGTGCGGCCGACGCGGTGCAGGTACGTCTTCTCGTCCTCGGGGGACTGGTAGTTGATGACGTGGGTCACGCCCTCGACGTCGATGCCGCGCGCGGCGACGTCGGTGCAGACGAGGACGTCGACCTTGCCGTTGCGGAAGGCGCGCAGCGCCTGCTCGCGGGCGCCCTGGCCGAGGTCGCCGTGGACGGCGCCGGAGGCGAAGCCGCGGCGCTGGAGCTGCTCGGCGATGTCGGCGGCGGTGCGCTTGGTGCGGCAGAAGATCATCGCCAGTCCGCGGCCCTCGGCCTGCAGGATGCGGGCGACCATCTCCGGCTTGTCCATGGAGTGCGCGCGGTAGACGAACTGCTTGATGTTCGCGACCGTCACGCCCTCGTCGTCCGGCGCGGTGGCGCGGATGTGCGTGGGCTGCGACATGTACCGGCGGGCGAGGCCGATGACCGCGCCCGGCATGGTGGCCGAGAACAGCATGGTCTGGCGCCTGGCCGGCAGCAGGTTGATGATCTTCTCGACGTCGGGCAGGAAGCCCAGGTCGAGCATCTCGTCGGCCTCGTCGAGGACCAGGCTCTTGATGTGGTTGAGGTTCAGCTTCTTCTGGCCCGCGAGGTCCAGCAGCCGACCCGGGGTGCCGACGACGACGTCGACGCCCTTCTTCAGGGCCTCGACCTGCGGCTCGTACGCCCGGCCGCCGTAGATCGCCAGCACGCGCACGTTACGGACCTTGCCGGCCGTGAGCAGGTCGTTGGTGACCTGGGTGCACAGCTCGCGCGTCGGCACGACGACGAGCGCCTGCGGGGCGTCGGTGAGGGCTTCGGGGGTGGCGCGTCCGGCCTCGACGTCGGCGGGGACGGTGACGCGCTCCAGGAGCGGGAGACCGAAGCCCAGCGTCTTGCCGGTGCCGGTCTTCGCCTGGCCGATGACGTCCGTGCCCGAAAGGGCGACGGGGAGCGTCATCTCCTGGATGGGGAAGGGGTTGATGATGCCGACGGCCTCCAGGGCCTCGGCCGTCTCGGGCAGGATCCCGAGGTCTCGAAACGTCGTAGTCAGGGCTATGCCTCTTCTGTGTGGCGCGGTGCGAGGCGAGCGCGGGGGTCTTTGACGGACCGTGCCGGGGACGTCGGCTGCCATACGGGCGAACCACTCGGGCCAGCCGTAAAGCACGGGACCTCTGCCGACGCTCTAGCGCTCGTACCGCTGAGGGTGTCCCTTCCGGTCGTCGTACGTAATGAGCAGTACGGCCGGAGAGGGCTGTCGGGTCGGAGCCGATCGGGCCACCGACCGGGCATCCTCATGCGTGCGCCCTGTCCGGACACGTCGACCATCGTCGACGCACTCAGCAGGCGCATTACCACCATACCCCGGAATCGCGCACATGTGATGGCCGAATTGGTCACGTAGTCGTCGTCACAGTGGTTGACCAGGGGCTTCCCGGAGGCGCCGAGCGGGCTATTGTGCGCCTCATGACTAGCTCTGACAAGCCTGAGAACGCGTCCGCCGCCTCCGCCGAACCGACCGGTGTCGCCGCCCAGGACTGGGCGCAGGCCTCCGCCGACCCGCAGTACCGCGCCGCTGTCGTGGACCTGCTCGGCGCGCTCGCGTACGGGGAGCTGGCGGCGTTCGAGCGCCTCGCGGAGGACGCCAAGCTGGCGCCGACCCTCGCGGACAAGGCGGAGCTGGCGAAGATGGCGTCGGCGGAGTTCCACCACTTCGAGCGGCTGCGGGACCGGCTGACCGAGATCGGCGAGGAGCCGACGGCCGCCATGGACCCGTTCGTCGCCGCGCTGGACGGCTTCCACAAGCAGACGGCGCCCTCGGACTGGCTGGAGGGCCTGGTCAAGGCGTACGTGGGGGACTCGATCGCGAGCGACTTCTACCGCGAGGTGGCGGCCCGTCTCGACTCCGACAGCCGTGAGCTGGTGCTCGCCGTACTGGACGACACCGGGCACGCCGAGTTCGCGGTGGAGAAGGTCCGTGCCGCGATCGACGCCGACCCGCGGGTGGGCGGCCGGCTGGCGCTGTGGGCGCGGCGGCTGATGGGCGAGGCGCTGTCGCAGTCGCAGCGGGTCGTCGCCGACCGGGACGCGCTGTCCACGATGCTCGTCGGGGGCGTGGCGGACGGGTTCGACCTCGCGGAGGTCGGGCGGATGTTCTCGCGGATCACGGAGGCGCACACGAAGCGGATGGCTGCGCTGGGCCTCGCGGCCTGAGTGCCGGTGCGCTCCGTGGGGGGTGGCTCGCGGGGTGGTGTGCGGCTGCGGGTCGTTCGTGGCTCGTCGCGCAGTTCCCCGCGCCCCTGACGGGGCGCTGCGCCGCGGTCACGCCGGGGCTGATCGTCGGCGTAGGCGGCGGGTCGTGGGGCGGAGGAGCAGGGAGAGGGACGCCGCCGAGACGACGACGGCCCCGATGAGGCTCGGCAGGGAGCTGCCGGGGCCCAGGGCGCTGTGGGTGACGAAGTCACCGAAGAGCGCCCCGGCGATGCCCGTGGTGAAGATCAGCGGGCGGGCCGGCAGCCGGTGCGACAGGCGGCGGGCCGCCGCCCACGCGAGGACGAGACCGAGCACTGCGGATCCGAGTGCTTCCAGGATCATCTCGGGGTCCCTCCCACGGCGGTTCCGGGCTTGACGGTGTCGTAGCCCGTCCTACCCGTGACCTGCGGAATGCAATCCACCGCTATGGACGAGTTGTGCTCCGTCCGTGCGGGCACCGCACAGCGAAGGGCCCGGCGGCCGTCAGCCGCCGGGCCCCTGCCCGAACCTCTGCCTAGAGCGTGCCGAAGCCCACCTTGCGCACGGCCGGCTCGCCGATCTCCACGTACGCCAGGCGTTCCGTCGGGACCAGGATCTTGCGGCCCTTCTCGTCCTGGAGGCTCAGGAGCTGGGTCTTGCCGGCCAGCGCATCGGTCACCACGCGCTCGACCTCCTCGACGCTCTGACCGCTCTCCAGAACGATCTCGCGGGGCGCGTGCTGCACGCCGATCTTGACCTCCACGGCTATGTCCCTCCGACGGTCAGTGATGTGCGCGATCTTCCGCGCCGTACGCTGCACACATTAGCCCGGTGAGGGGACGTACACGCTGCCGGACGGAACGCCATCAGCGAACAGTCCGGCCGGCGGGCGGTCCTCAGTGGTGTTCGATGCCGTGCAGCGGGAAGCCGGCGATGCCCCGCCAGGCCAGCGAGGTGAGCAGCTGCACCGCCTGGTCGCGCGGGACGCTGCGGTCGCTGTGCAGCCAGGAGCGGGCCACCACCTGGGCGAGACCGCCGAGGCCGGAGGCGAGCAGCATCGACTCCGCGCGCGACAGACCCGTGTCCTCGGCGATGACCTCGCAGATCGCCTCGGCGCACTCGACGGTGACCTTGTCGACGCGCTCGCGCACCGCCGGCTCGTTCGTCAGGTCCGACTCGAAGACCAGCCGGAAGGCGCCGCCGTCGTCCTCGACGTACGCGAAGTAGGCGTCCATGGTCGCCCGCACGCGCTGCTTGTTGTCGGACGTCGAGGCGAGCGCGCCGCGCACCGCCTGGATCAGCGACTCGCAGTGCTGGTCCAGCAGGGCGAGGTAGAGGTCGAGCTTGCCGGGAAAGTGCTGGTAGAGCACCGGCTTGCTGACGCCGGCCCGCTCGGCGATGTCGTCCATCGCCGCCGCGTGGTACCCCTGCGCGACGAAAACCTCCTGGGCGGCGCCCAGCAGCTGGTTCCGCCGGGCGCGGCGCGGCAGACGGGTGCCGCGCGGGCGTGCCGCCTCAGTTTGCTCGATGGCTGTCACGCCGCCTCCCAATGTCGTCCACATGCGGTGTAGACCGCGCGGCCATCGTACTTTTCGGTAACCGTGCTGTGCGCGGTGCGAGCGCAGAATTTCACGTACCGGACGGCCGCGAAAGCCGCGGAGCGCTTCTCCCGGGACCCGCAGTGGTCCCGGGTGTCCCGCGAGGTCAGCGGTAGTCGTCCTCGTCGAGTGAGACGACGCGCGCCTGTTCGACCAGGTCGGCCACGTTCGCGCGGTCCGGGTCCACGCCCGTCAGGGGGTCGTCGCGGTTCGGCGCGAGGTCCGCGTGCTGCTCGGCAGCGTCCACCTCGGGCGCCTCGACGTCCGTCTCCTGGTCCGGCTCGGGCTCCAGGTCCTCGATGGCGTCGGGCTCGGTGGGGTCATAGGTCATGGTGGGCTCCCTTCCTACGAACGTCCCTGGAAGCGGCAGGGGCCACAGCGGGTGCCCTCTGTACGAGCCTAGGAGACAGCCGATCCGGACGCCATGCCGTCAGGCCCCTTCGCGCGGCGGGTCCGGCGATCTTCCAGGGGGTCCGCCGTCCCGTTCGGGCATGCGCCGTCGGGTTCACCTTTCGGCGGCGGTTCACGCTGTGACGGCCGCCACACCTGCCTCGGCGTGATCACCTCGTAACATTGCCCGCATGTCTTCGACCGAGTCGCCTTCCGTGTCGGCCGCCAGTGTGCTCCCTCGGGTGGCACCCGTCCGGGTCGGCGAGGGCGAGCGGCTGCGGTGCGTGAACCTGCCCGGAATCACCCTGTCGGTCCGTTCCCGGCCGCCCGTCCGCGAGGGGCTGCCGCCCGCGCTGTACGTCCACGGGCTCGGCGGTTCCTCGCAGAACTGGTCGGCGCTGATGGCCGAGCTGGACGGGGTCGTCGACGGCGAGGCCGTCGACCTGCCCGGCTTCGGCGACTCCCCGCCACCGGACGACGGCGACTACTCGGTCACCGGGCACGCGCGCGCGGTGATCCGCCATCTCGACGCGTCCGGACGCGGCCCGGTCCACCTCTTCGGCAACTCCCTCGGCGGCGCGGTCGCCACGCGCGTGGCCGCCGTGCGCCCCGACCTCGTCCGCACGCTCACCCTCGTCTCGCCCGCCCTGCCGGAGCTGCGCATCCAGCGCGGCGCTGTGCCCACGGGGCTGCTCGGTGTGCCCGGTGTGGCCGCGCTGTTCACCCGGATCACCAGGAAGTGGACGGCCGAGCAGCGGGTGCGCGGGGTCACCGCCCTCTGTTACGGCGATCCCGGCCGGGTCTCGGCCGAAGCCTTCCAGCACGCCGTCGAGGAGCTGGAGCGGCGCCTGCAGCTGCCGTACTTCTGGGACGCGATGGCACGCTCCGCGCGTGGCATCGTCAACGCCTACACGCTCGGCGGCCAGCACGGGCTGTGGCGCCAGGCCGAGCGGGTCCTCGCCCCGACCCTGCTGATCTACGGCGGCCGCGACCAGCTGGTCGGCTTCCGGATGGCCGGCAAGGCCGCCCGCTCCTTCCGCGACTCCCGCCTGCTGTCCCTGCCGGACGCCGGGCACGTGGCGATGATGGAGTACCCGGACGTGGTGGCCGGAGCGTTCCGTGAACTCCTCGCCCAGGCAGGGGAGTCGGGCACAATCGACGCCGAGGGGTCCACGGGCGGCGGCCGGCGCGCCACCGCAGCGGGCACGGAGAGCTGAGGGCAGGGGTGGGACGTCACAGCCGGCGCGGGCCGGCACCGAAGGACGATTCCGCGGCCATAGCGGCCCGGCTGGCCGAGGAGCGGGACGCGCGCTCGGGCGACCGCCGGGACCCGCCGGGCCGGCTGGGCGGCGAGGGCCCGGCGGCGACGCAGTACCCGGACGGTGCCGTCCAGGGACCGGGTCGGCCTCCCCGCGCTCCCGGCGCCGTGGGGCTCCCGCGCGCCGCGTTCCCGGGCGCGGCCGGGTTCTCCGACGGCACTCCCGCGCGCGGTGTGCCGCGTCCGGCCGACGGGACGCCCGCGCAGGGGGTCCCCCGCTTCGCCGTGGGCGGTCCCGCGCGCGGTGTGCCGGGCCCGGGCCTTCCGGGCGCCACCCCCGCGCGCGGGGTGCCGCGTTTCCCGGACGGCACTCCCGCCCACGGCATGCCCCGTCTGCCCGACGGGACCCCCGCGCACGGGGTGCCGAGGGCCGCCGACGGTGCTTCCGCGCAGGGCGCGGCCCGGGGACGCGGGGGCGGCTCGGTCCGCGGGGCGCATCCCGAGCAGCGTGAGGCCGGCGGGGGCTGGGGAGAGGTCGGCGGGCCGCCCGGCGGCGGTGCCGGACCCGGTGTCGTGCTTCCCCGGCAGCGGCAGGCGGGGCCGGGCGGTCCGGGGCGGCGCCGCGGACCCCGGCAGGACTATCTCGAGGCGTTCGAGGGCGCGGGCGACGGCACCGAGGACGTCGACCTCTTCGCGCCCCGGCCGGGCCGGAACCCCGTACTGAGGAGAGGCCGGCCGCGGGCGAGCGGCAGGATTCGGAGACGCAGGCATCCGGCGCCCCGGCCGCGGACGGCGTCGTGGTGCCCGCGCAGCGCGGCGGCAAGGGGCGCGCCTTCGCCGGTATCGCGGCGGCGGCCGTCACCACCGTGCTCGCCGTGATCGTCGCCGGACAGGTGACCGGTGCGCAGGACGGGGGCACGGCGGAGGCGCAGCCCGCCACGGACACCGGTCAGGCCCGGGACGCCCGGGAACCCGGCGCGTCGAGTGCCTCCGCGTCGCCGGAGACGGTGACGCTCACGTACGACGAGAAGATGGGCCGGAAGTACCCCCTCGGCGTCGCGTTGAAGGGCCCGGGGAAGTTCGACGCCGTGCCCGGGTCCGCGAAGGCGCCGGGCAAGGGCCAGAAGTACCGGTACCGCGTGGACATCGAGCAGGGGCTGGGCCTGGACGGCGAGCTGTTCGCCGAAGCCGTCCAAAAGACCCTCAACGACCAGCGGAGTTGGGCCCACGGCGGGGCCCGTACCTTCGAGCGCGTCTCCTCCGGCAAGCCCGACTTCGTGATCACCCTGGCCAGCCCCGGCACCACCGCCGAATGGTGTGCCAAGTCCGATCTCGACACCGCGGAGGAGAACGTCTCCTGCGACTCGGCCGCCACCGAGCGCGTGATGATCAACGCCTACCGATGGGCCCAGGGCAGCAAGACGTACGGGGACAAGATCCACGCGTACCGGCAGATGCTGATCAACCACGAAGTCGGCCACCGCCTCGGACACGGCCATGTGACGTGCCGGAAGAACGGCGAACTGGCCCCCGTCATGCAGCAGCAGACCAAGTTCCTCGACCACGACGGAATCCACTGCCTGCCCAACCCCTGGCCCTATCCGCGCAGTTGACGAGCTGTGCTTATGTCAGATTGACATGAGTCGCAAGGTCGTTCATATTTCTGACCATGTGGTCCCGTCACGCCGTCTCCGACAGCGCCGCCATCGAGCTGGCGCTCATCGGCGTGACCGCGCTCTGCGTGGCCGACATCCACTGTCGCTGACGCCGCCTCCCCGGCGTACGCGTCGCGACCTTTCCCCACCTTCTCCGTGACCGAGTCCGTGTGACCGTGTCACGGGTTCTTCGACGACCCGACGCCGGGGCCGACGTCTGCCCGCAGCCGTCTCACTCCTCGTCCCTTTGTCTCACTCTTCGAGAAATCCTCGATCAGTTCCCCGAGAGGTCGTCATTCCGATGCGTCAACCGTCCGTCATAGCGCGCCGCGTGGCAGCGGCATCCGTCAGCCTGGTCGTGGCAGCGGGCGCCGCCGCCTGCGGCCCGAAGGACAACGATGCCAAGGGTTCCGGTGGCGACTCCGCGCCCCACAAGGGCGGCACGCTCACGGTGCTGAACTCCGAGCCGCAGAGCGACTTCGACCCCGCGCGCCTCTACACCTCCGGCGGCGGAAACGTCCCCTCGCTCGTCTTCCGCACCCTCACCACGCGCAACCGCGAGAACGGCGCGGCCGGCGCAGAGGTCGTCCCGGACCTCGCCACCGACACCGGGCGCCCCAACAAGGACGCCACCGTCTGGACGTACACCCTGAAGGCCGGCCTCACCTACGAGGACGGCTCCCCGATCACCTCCGCCGACATCAAGTACGGCATCGAGCGCTCCTTCGCCCCCGAACTCTCCGGCGGCGCCCCCTACCTGCGGGACTGGCTGGTCGGCGCCGCCGACTACCAGGGCCCGTACAAGGACAAGAAGGGGCTGTCCGCGATCGAGACGCCGGACGCCCGGACCATCGTCTTCCACCTGAACAAGCCCGAGGGCGAGTTCCCGTACCTCGCCACCCAGACGCAGTTCACCCCGGTCCCCAAGGCCAAGGACACGGGCACCAGGTACGAGTCGCACCCGGTCTCGTCCGGCCCGTACAAGGTCGTCAAGAACGAGAACGACGGCGAGCACCTCGTCCTGGAGCGCAACACCCACTGGTCGGGCAGGGTGGACGCCGAGCGCAAGGCCTACCCGGACACCATCGACGTGCGCTCCGGGCTCGACTCCTCCGTGATCAACCAGCGGCTGTCCGCGTCCCAGGGGGCGGACGCCGCCGCGGTCACCACGGACACCAACCTCGGCCCGGCCGAGCTGGCCAAGGTCACCGGTGACAAGGCGCTGGCCGCGCGTGTGGGCACCGGCCGCTTCGGCTACACGAACTACATCGCGTTCAACCCGACCGTGAAGCCGTTCGACGACCCCAGGGTCCGGCAGGCGATCTCCTACGCCATCGACCGCTCCTCGGTGGTCAACGCGGCCGGCGGCAGCGCGCTCGCCGAGCCCGCCACCACCTTCCTGCCCGACCAGAAGTCCTTCGGGTACACCCCCTACGACCCGTTCCCGGCGGGCAGGTCCGGCAACGCGGCCAAGGCCAGGGAGCTGCTGGCGCAGGCCGGCCACAAGAACGGGCTCACCGTCACGCTGACCCACTCCAACGCCAAGGACTTCGAGACCAGCCCCGAGATCGCGACCGCCGTCCAGGACGCGCTCAAGAAGGCCGGCATCAAGGTCGAGCTCCAGGGCCTGGAGGACAACGACTACCGGGACAGGACCCACGGCCTGAAGACCGAGCCGGGCTTCTTCCTCGCCCACTGGGGTGCCGACTGGCCCTCCGGCGGTCCCTTCCTCGCCCCGATCTTCGACGGCCGGCAGATCGTCAAGAACGGAGCGAACTTCAACACGGGCCTGCTGAACGACAAGTCGGTCAACGCCGAGATCGACGCGATCAACAAGCTGACCGACCTCGACGCGGCGGCGAAGCGGTGGGGCGCGCTGGACAAGAAGATCGGCGAGAAGGCCCTCGTCGTCCCGCTGTTCCACCCCGTCTACAAGCGCCTGTACGGCTCGGACGTCAAGAACGTCGTCATCAGCGACTGGACCGGCGTCCTGGACATCTCCCAGGTCTCGGTGAAGTGACGCCGTGAGCGAGGCACTCATCGCCGTCGAGGCCGCCGGGACGGACACCACCGTCCCGGCGGTCTCGGGGGCACGTCGGTTCTGGCGGCGGCTGCGTGCGCAGCGCGCCGCCCTGGTCGCCGCGGCCGTCGTCGCGCTGCTCGTCCTCGTCGCGCTCGGCGCGCCGCTGCTCACCGCCCTGGAGGGCCAGGACCCCACGACCTACCACCCCTCGCTGATCGACTCCGCGCGCGGCGGCGTGCCCGTCGGCTCCTTCGGCGGCCTCGGCGGCGACCACTGGCTGGGCGTCGAACCGCAGACCGGCCGCGACCTGTTCGCCCGGCTCGTGTACGGGGCGCGGGTGTCCCTCGGGGTGGCGCTGGCCGCGACGGTGCTGCAGATCGCCATCGGGGTCGCCGTGGGCGCCGCCGCCGCGCTCGGCAGCCGCCTGCTCGACCAGCTGCTGAGCCGCGCCACGGACGTCATCGTCGCCATGCCGTTGATGATCATGGCACTGGCCCTGCTGGCGATCGTGCCCGCGAGCTTCCCGCGCACCGTCCTCGTCACCCTGGTGATCGGCCTGATCGGCTGGGGCAACATCGCGAAGATCGTCCGCGCCCAGACCCTCGCCCTGAAGGGGCTCGACCACGTGGCCGCCGCCCGGCTCAGCGGCTGGAGCACCTCGCGGGTCGCCCGCCGCGAGCTGCTGCCCGGCCTCGCCGCCCCCGTCATCACCTACGCGGCGCTGCTCGTCCCCATGAACATCTCCGTCGAGGCGGCCCTGTCCTTCCTCGGTGTCGGCGTGAAGCCGCCGACCCCCTCGTGGGGACAGATGCTCACCGCCGCCGACGTCTGGTACCAGGCCGCGCCGCAGTACCTGCTGCTGCCGGCCGGCGCCCTGTTCGTCACCGTCCTCGCCCTCACCGTCCTCGGGGACGGCGTGCGCACCGCCCTCGACCCGCGCGCCGCCTCCCGCCTGCGCGTCGGAACCGGCCGCCGGGACAGGACCGGCACCAGCTCCGAGGAGGCGACCGCATGAGCGGCTTCGGCGGATTCCTGCTGCGCCGGGCCGTCGGCGCGGTGATCACCCTGCTCGCCGTCTCGGTGATCGTCTACGTGGTCTTCTACGCCACGCCCGGCAACGTCGCCCAGATCACCTGCGGCCCGCGCTGCTCGCCGGAACAGGTGCACCAGGTCGCCCGGCAACTCCACCTGGGCGACCCCCTCTACCTGCGCTACTGGCACTTCCTCGAAGGCCTCCTGGTGGGCCGGGACTTCTCCACGGGCACCTCGGTCGAGCACTGCGCGGCACCCTGCCTGGGGCAGTCGTACCAGACCGGCCGGCAGGTCCTGGACATCATCCTGACCAAGCTGCCCGTCAGCCTCTCGCTCGTCCTCGGCGCCATGGTGCTGTGGCTCGTCCTCGGCGTCGGCACCGGCGTGCTCTCCGCCTGGCGGCGCGGCCGGCTCAGCGAGCGCGTCCTGACCGCGATCACCCTGGCCGGCACCGCCACGCCCGTGTTCGTCATCGGCCTCGTCCTGATGATCGTCGTCTGCGGCGAACTCCGGCTGCTGCCCTTCCCGCAGTACGTGAACCTCACCGACGACCCCGAACAGTGGGCGTGGAACCTGCTGCTGCCGTGGCTCTCGCTGGCCCTGATCGAGGCGGCCGCCTTCGCCCGGCTGACCCGCGCCGCCATGCTGGAGACGCTCGCCGAGGACCACATCCGCACCTTCCGCGCCTACGGCGTCGGCGAACGGGCCGTCGTCGGCCGGCACGCGCTGCGGGGCGCGCTCGCGCCGGTCATCGCGCTGAACGCCAACAACGTCGGCTCGGCCGTCGGCGGTGCCGTCCTCACCGAGACCCTGTTCGGCCTGCCGGGCATCGGCCAGGAGCTGGTGCACGCGGTGAAGGTGGTCGACCTGCCGGTGGTCGTCGGCATGGTCCTGGTCATCGCGTTCTTCGTGGTCCTCGCCAACGCCGTCGCGGACGTGCTGTACGCGGTGGCCGACCGACGGGTGGTGCTCGCATGAGCCTGGTGGAAGTCAAGGACCTGACCGTCGAGTTCGGCGCCGTGCGCGCCGTGGACGGGCTCTCCTTCGAGCTGGCGAAGGGCGCCGCCCTGGCCCTCGTCGGCGAGTCCGGCTCCGGCAAGTCCACCGTCGCGGGCGCCCTGCTGGGCCTGCACCGCGGCACCGGGGCCCGGGTCGGCGGCTCGGTCCGCGTCGCCGGCACCGACGTGCGGGACGCCCCGGACGAGGAACTGCGCCGGCTGCGCGGCGCCAAGGCCGCCATGGTCTTCCAGGACCCGCTGTCCTCGCTCGACCCGTACTACGCGATCGGCGACCAGATCGCCGAGGTGCACCGCGTCCACACGCGCGTGTCACGCCGCGCCGCACGCGCGCGTGCCGTGGAGGTGCTGGAGCGGGTGGGCATCCCGGACGCGGCACGGCGGTCCCGTTCCCGCCCGCACGAGTTCAGCGGCGGCATGCGCCAGCGCGCCCTCATCGCCATGGCCCTCGCCTGCGAACCGGACCTGCTGATCGCCGACGAGCCGACCACCGCCCTCGACGTCACCGTCCAGGCGCAGATCCTCGACCTGCTGCACACCCTGCGCCAGGAGACCGGCATGGGCCTGCTGCTCGTCACCCACGACGTGGGCGTGGCCGCCGAGAGCGTGGACGACGTCCTCGTCATGCGGCACGGCAGGGCCGTCGAGCACGGTCCGGTCGGCACGGTCCTCGCCGCGCCCGCCCAGGCGTACACCCGCCGGCTCCTCGACGCCGTACCGCGCGTGGACACCCGCCGGACCTCCTCGCCGGCCGGCGAGGAGGTCGTGCTGGAGGCCGACGGATTGCGGCGCGAGTACGGGCGCGGCAGGCGGGCGTTCGCCGCCGTGGACGACGTCTCGCTGACCGTCCGCCGCGGTGAGACGCTCGGCGTGGTCGGGGAGAGCGGCAGCGGCAAGACCACGCTCGGACGCATGCTGGTCGGGCTGCTCCGGCCGACCGCGGGCGGGGTCCGTTACGAGGGCCGCCCGCACACCGGCGTGAACCCGGCCGTGCAGATGGTCTTCCAGGACCCGGTCTCCTCCCTCAATCCCCGCCGCAGCGTGGGCGAGTCCATCGCCGACCCGCTGCGCGCACGGGGCGAGAACGACGACGAGCGGGTCCGGGGGCGCGTGACGGAACTGCTGGAGCGCGTGGGCCTCGACAGGGAGCACTACGACCGCTACCCGCACGAGTTCAGCGGCGGACAGCGCCAGCGCATCGGCATCGCCCGGGCGCTCGCCGCCGACCCCCGCGTCATCGTCTGCGACGAGCCCGTCTCGGCGCTCGACGTCACGACCCAGGCCCAGGTGGTCGACCTGCTCGGCGAGCTCCAGAGGGAACTCGGTCTCGCGCTGGTCTTCATCGCCCACGACCTCGCCGTCGTCCGCCAGGTCAGCGACCGGGTCGCGGTGATGCGCGGGGGCCGGCTGGTCGAGTACGGCCCCGCCGACGAGGTGTACGACAGCCCGCGCGAGGACTACACCCGGCAGCTCCTGGCCGCCGTACCCTCGCTCGATCCGGAACTGGCGGCCCGGCGGCGGGCGGCCCGGGGCGAACCGGCCGTCGCGTGACGTCCCGCGCCGGGCGGCGCGCCCGCCGGCCCCGGCGGGCGGTCCGGTGATCTCCTAGCGCGGCGGAACGCCACCCGCACGCGAAAGTTACGACCGTTCACCCCTTTTGGTGGTGCGATGGACAACCGTCCGTCGCACCACCGCCTTGTCCCCTTACGTTCGTCCCGCTGCGAGCCGTCGGGACAACGGCGGCTCCCCAGACGGGAGATCGGGGGTGCACACGTGCGCATCGGACTGCTTACGGAGGGTGGCTACCCGTTTGTGAGCGGTGACGCCAGACTCTGGTGCGACCGGCTCGTGCGCGGGCTCGGGCAGCACGAGTTCGACATCTACGCGCTCAGCCGCGGCCGGCAGCAGGAGGACGAGGGCCTGGTCCCGCTCCCGCCGCAGGTCGGCCGGGTGCGGACGGCGCCGCTGTGGACGGCCGAGGACGACGGGGTCACCCACGGGCGGCGCGCGCGCCGGCGCTTCACCGAGTGCTACGAGGAGCTGGCCGGCGCGGTGTGCGCGGCCTCCGACGCCGGATCCGGGCCCCCGTCCGCCGACTTGGCGGACCGTTTCGGCAGCGCTCTGTACGGTCTCGCCGAACTCGCCCGCGACGAGGGCGGACTGGTGGGCGCCCTGCGCTCCGACGCCGCCGTGCGCACCCTGGAGAGCGCCTGCCGCGCGCCCGGCGCGCTGCGTACGGCGCGCGAGGCGCGCGTACCGGACCTGCTCGCGGTCGCCGCGCACCTCGAACGCGCCCTACGCCCCCTCTCCCTCGACTGGTACGACGACGCCGGACTCGGCGCGGCCGACCTCTGCCACGCCACCGCGGGCGGTTCCGCCGCCCTCCCCGGGCTGCTCGCCCGGCACTTCGCCGGCGTACCCCTGCTGGTCACCGAGTACGGCGTCCAGCTCCGCTCGCACTACCTGGCCCTCGGACCCGACGCCGCCGCCCCCGCCGTCCGCGCGCTCCTCGCCGCCTTCCACGGCCGGCTGGCCGCCGAGGTCTACCGGCGCGCCGAGATCCTCACCCCCGGCAACGGGCACGCCCGCCGCTGGCAGGAACGGTGCGGCGCCGACCGGAGCCGGATCCGCACCGTCTACCCGGGGATGGACGCCGCCCGCTTCACGGAGGCCGGCGAGTCCCCGGACCGCTCCGATCCGGACGCGCTCGTCTGGGTCGGCCGCGTCGAGCCCACCAAGGACCTGGTCTCCCTCCTCCACGCCTTCGCCGAGGTCCGCAAGGAGGAACCCAAGGCGCGGCTGCGCATCCTGGGCGCGCCCGCCGGACCGGAGGGCGAGGCCTACCTCGGTCACTGCCGTGCCCTCGCCGCGCAGCTCTTCCCCGACGAGGCGGAGGGCGTGCACGCCGTCGGCGACAACCCGGTCTCCTTCGAGGAGATCGGCGGTCCGGAGGCCCCGACCCCGGCCGACGCGTACGCGGCCGGCGCCGTCGTCGTGCTGTCCAGCGTGGTGGAGGGCTTCCCGGTCGGTCTCATCGAGGCCATGTTCTGCGGCCGGGCCACGGTGTCCACGGACGTCGGCGCCGTGGTGGAGGTCATCGGCGGCACCGGCCTCGTCGTCCCCCCGCGCAATCCGCGGGCGCTCGCCGAGGCGTGCGTGGCGCTGCTGCGCGACCCCGAGCGCCGTGCGCGCCTCGGAGCCGCCGCGCGCGCCAGGGCGCTCGAACTGTTCACCGTCGAGCAGAACATCGCGGCATTTCACGGCATTTACCTGGAGATCGTCTCGCACTGCCCGGTCCGCCGGGTCGTCCTGGACGAGGCCGGAGAGCCCCTGCCGTTCGCCACCCCCGCCGAGTCCCATGTGCCCGGCCGCTGGACCGGTCCGACGGCCCGTGTCCTGCCCCGCGGCATCCCCGGCTGGGCCACCGGCGCCCCGGTGCGCGCGACGCGTGTGGCGGCCGCGGAGGGGGTGCGATGAGCGGGGGTCAGGACCATGAGGAGCCGAGCGGGCGCGGCGGGCCCGACCGGTGCGCCGTGAGTGAGCCGGGCGACCTCGACCGGCCCGGCACGCCGAGCGGCGCCGACGCGTGGGACGCGCCGTCGGGGGAGTGGCTCACGGCCGCTCCGGCCCCGGCACCGTTCGCGGCGACGGCGACGGATGTGGACGTGGACGTGGTTGCGGACGCGCACGCCGAAGCCGGAGTTGGCGTTGCAGTTGGCGTTGGCGTTGGTATTGGCGCCGAAGCCGGAGTTGGCGTCGCAGTCGAAGTTGGCGCCGAAGCCGGAGCCGGTCCCGCTGCCGACGCCCTTCCCGCGCCGGCGGACCCCGAGCACGGCAAGCGGCGTGTCCCCGGACCACACGGCCGGCGCGGGGTGGTGGACCCGGTGAAGACCCTGCTGCACCGGCACCGGGAACTGTGCGAGCGGGCCGTGGACTCCCTGGAGATCGCGGCCGGGCTGGAGGCGCACGGCGTCACCGACCGGACCGCCGCCCGCTTCCGGCACCGGGACGTCTTCTCACTCGCCGAAGAGCTGTACGCGCGCGTGCCCCGTGACGGCGACCCGCGCCAGGAGCCCGAACCCCTGCCCGCGCCCCGCGTCCGCGCCGGCTGGGTCCTGCTCACCGTGCTGCCCGGCGCCCTCGGCGCCGCCACCGTGGCCGCGCTGCGACTCACCCACGGGCACACCCGGCCGCTCGTGGCACTCGCCGGCGTCCTCGCCGCAGCCCTCGCCATCCGTGCGGCACTGCGCCACGGCCCCCTGGCCGACCGGTCCGGCACTTCCTCGTGGCGCACGGCGAGCGCCGCGCGCGTGTGGACGCTCTGGCTGCTCGGATACGCCCTCCTCGGCGACGGTCTGCTGCACGCCGTCCTGACCGGCGGCCCCGACAGCGCGCCCACCGGGGCCCCGGACGGCCCCTGGTCGACCGCCACCGCGCCCGCCCTCGCCCTCCTGCTCGCCTGCGCCCCGGCGGCCTGGTGCGCCCACCTGCTCACCGCGGGCGCCCGCCGTCGCCTCGCCGGCAGCCGCGGCCTCGAGGACTTCTCCTCCGCCGCGAAACCGCTGCTGCTCGGCACCTTCGCGCTGTTCCTGGGCGCGCTCACGGCACTGCTCCTGCTCTGCGGCACCACGCTGCGCGAACCCGTGCCCTACCCGCGGTCCGTCGCCCTGGGCGCCCTGCTCCTCCTCGCGCGCCTGCTCACCGTCCACCGCCACCGGCACGCCCCGGTCCTCGCCCTGGGCGCGGCGGCGGCCGTGGAGGCGGTGGCCCTCGCCCTGCCGACGGCGGCCCGGCTGCCCGGCTGCGCCTTCCTCGCGACCCCCGTGCGGACCCTCGTGGACGCCGGCGGTCCGGCCGCCGTCCCCGCCCTCGCCTGCGGCACCGCGGCCCTGGCCCTGCTGCTGCACGCCGTCCGCACCCTCACCCAGGCCTCGGCCCACGCTCCCGCGGGAGCACCCGAGTGACTCTTCCGCCACCGGTCCGACCCGGGCCCACCACGCGTCCGGAGCGCATGACCGCACCGGACCAGGGCCACCGGGGCCCGGCCGGCCACCGGCGGCACCCGCACCACCCCGTTGAAGGAGAACACCAGATGACCACCTCCCGACCCGGAGCGTCCCGAGCCCCCGGTACCGCCGGACCGGCCACGGGAGCCTTCGCAACGCCCGGATCCACCGGCGCGCACACCCCGGGAGCCGCCCGATGAGAGTCCTGCTGATCGGAGCCAACGGCTACATCGGGCGCTTCGTCGCCGACCGCCTGCTCGCCGACCCCGCCGTCCAGCTCACCGCGCTCGGCCGCGGCGACGACGCCGACGTCCGCTTCGACCTGGCCACCGGCAGTCCGGGCGCCCTCACCCGCTTCCTCGACGCCGTGCACCCCGGCGTCGTCGTGAACTGCGCCGGAGCCACCCGGGGCGGCGCCCGCGAACTCACCCGGCACAACACCGTCGCCGTCGCCACCGTCTGCGAGGCCCTGCGCCGCAGCGGCTGCGGCGCCCGCCTGGTGCAGATCGGCTGCGGCTCCGAGTACGGTCCGAGCCAGCCGGGCTCCTCCACGGCCGAGGACGCGGTGCCACGCCCGGGCGGCCCGTACGGCGTCAGCAAGCTCGCCGCGACCGAACTGGTCCTCGGCTCCGGACTGGACGCCGTCGTCCTGCGCGTCTTCTCACCCGCGGGCCCCGGCACCCCGGCGGGGTCGCCGCTCGGCCGGCTCGCGGAGGCCATGCGGCGCGCGATGCAGTCCGGCGACGGCGAACTGAAGCTCGCGGGCCTCGGTGTCCAGCGCGACTTCGTGGACGTGCGCGACGTCGCCCGTGCCGTGCACGCCGCCTCGCTCTCCGCCGCGCAGGGCGTGATCAACATCGGTTCCGGCCGGGCCGTACGCCTCAGGGACGCCGCCGCCGTCCTCGCGCGCGTCGCCGGGTACGGCGGTGCCCTGCACGAACTCGACGCCCCGCCCGGAGCCCTGCGCGGTGCGATCGGCCACCCGCGCGCCGACTCCGACCACACCGCCCCACTGGCCTACCCCTACCCGGACGGCTGCGGCAGCTGGCAGCAGGCCGACGTGCGCACCGCACGCGACCGGCTCGGCTGGCGGCCCCGTATCAACCTCGAGGAATCCCTGGCAGACATCTGGATGGAGGCGGCATGCCGCATCTGACCAGCACCACGGCGGGCGCCACGAACACCGGCGTCCGCACCGCCCTCGGCATCCCCGGCTACGCCCACCCGCTCGTCGCACCCGCCCAGTGGGCCGAACTCGCCCGCCCCGGCACCCCGCTGGACTGGGTGGTGCTGAACGTGGCCGGCGGCCCCGGCAGCCGCCCCGACCCGCACTGCCTGCAGGCCACGGCCCGGCTGCGCGGCGCCGGCGTCCGCGTCCTGGGCCACCTGGACCTCACCTACGGCGCCCGTGCCTTCGGCGACCTGCTCTCCGACGCCCACCGGTACCTCGACTGGTACCGGGTGGACGGTTTCCTGCTGGACCGCTGCCCCACCGAGCGCACCGCGCTCCCCGAGGTCCGGCGCGCCGTCACCACGCTCCGCGCGATCAGCGACAGCGCGCACCTCGTCCTCGGCCACGGCACCCACCCGCACCCCGGCTACGCCGAGAACGCCGACCAGCTGGTGACCTTCTCCGGCCCCTGGTCCGACTACCGCTGGTCCCAGGTCGCCGAGTGGACGGCCGACTACCCGCCCGACCGCTTCTGCCACTTCGTGCACGGCGTACCCCGCGGACACCTGGACGAGGCGCTGCGCATCGCACGCTGGCAGGGAGCGGCGACGATCTACCTCACCGACCACACCGACGGGGGCGGCCGCGCGGACCCCTGGGAGACGATGCCCGGCTACTGGGACGACATCGTCTCGCGTATCGGGACGGGTGTCTCGGAATGAAAAAGGCCGTGGCAGTGTTACGGGGAGAACAACCGTACTGTTTGACCGACCAACGGAGTCCCCGTGTCGCTGCCACCCCTGGTCGAGCCAGCTTCTGAGCTCACCGTAGACGAGGTCCGCCGGTACTCCCGCCACCTGATCATCCCGGATGTCGGGATGGACGGGCAGAAGCGGCTGAAGAACGCCAAGGTGCTCTGTGTGGGCGCCGGCGGCCTGGGCTCGCCGGCGCTGATGTACCTGGCCGCCGCGGGCGTGGGCACGCTCGGCATCGTGGAGTTCGACGAGGTCGACGAGTCGAACCTGCAGCGCCAGATCATCCACAGCCAGGCCGACATCGGCCGCTCCAAGGCCGAGTCGGCGCGGGACACCGTCAAGGGCATCAACCCGTACGTGAACGTGATCCTCCACGAGGAGCGGCTCGAGGCCGACAACGTGATGGAGATCTTCGGTCAGTACGACCTGATCGTCGACGGCACGGACAACTTCGCGACCCGTTACCTGGTCAACGACGCCTGCGTGCTGCTGAACAAGCCGTACGTGTGGGGCTCGATCTACCGCTTCGACGGTCAGGCCTCCGTCTTCTGGTCCGAGCACGGTCCCTGCTACCGCTGCCTGTACCCGGAGCCCCCGCCGCCCGGCATGGTCCCCTCCTGCGCCGAGGGCGGCGTCCTCGGCGTGCTGTGCGCGTCCATCGGCTCCATCCAGGTCAACGAGGCCATCAAGCTCCTCGCGGGCATCGGCGAGCCGCTGGTCGGCCGTCTGATGATCTACGACGCCCTGGAGATGCAGTACCGCCAGGTCAAGGTCCGCAAGGACCCGGACTGCGCGGTCTGCGGCGAGAACCCGACCGTCACCGAGCTCATCGACTACGAGGCCTTCTGCGGCGTCGTGTCCGAGGAGGCCCAGGAGGCGGCCGCCGGTTCGACGATCACTCCCAAGCAGCTCAAGGAGTGGATCGACGACGGCGAGAACATCGAGATCATCGACGTCCGCGAGATCAACGAGTACGAGATCGTCTCGATCCCCGGCGCCAAGCTGATCCCCAAGAACGAGTTCCTCATGGGCACCGCCCTCGAGGGCCTGCCGCAGGACAAGAAGATCGTCCTGCACTGCAAGACGGGTGTCCGCAGTGCGGAAGTCCTCGCGGTCCTGAAGTCCGCCGGCTTCTCCGACGCGGTCCACGTCGGCGGTGGCGTCATCGGCTGGGTCAACCAGATCGAACCGGACAAGCCGGTCTACTGATCGACCCCCCCCGGTCCCACGGAAGCCCACGGCCCCGATCACCTCGGGTGCCGTGGGCTTCTGGCCGTCCGGGACCGCGCCGTCGGCGGCCGGAGCACCCTACGACTGCGCCGATATGGGTGACTACGTGTCGAAATGCCCCCATTGCCGGGGGTGGATCGATACGCTCCGAGCGTCAGTCAGCGCGCGGTGAAAGAAGTCTGCCCATGCCATTCCATCCGGGGGAGCAGGTCAATTTCGGCGGTGAGACCGCCGTGGTGCTGGAGGACCGCGGTGACGGCGGCTACCTGATCTCCAGCGGTCCCGCACGGCTGTCGATCGTGGTTCCCCGTGACTCCCTCGAGAACGCGCGACGCCGGCCGGCCGCCAAGCGGCTGTTCACTCCGAGCGCGCCCCACCTGCTCTCCGTGGACGACTTCCTCGACGATCCGGACGAGGTGCGCGAGATCGCGCTCAGCGCGGGCTACCACACCGATCCGGAGCACTTCAAAGGGCTGCGCAGCGACCACCGGTACCTCTGGCCCGGCCTGCGCGAGGAGTTCTCGCGGCTGCTCGGCACCCCGGTCACCGAGTGGCTCGGGCACAACGCCAACGGTGTCTTCCAGCAGACCGCGCACGACGATCCGCTGGTCTGGCACCACGACTCGCAGAGCTACGCCGCCGCGATCTACCTGAACCCGAACCCGCCCGCCGGCGCCGGCACCAGCTTCTGGCGCGACCGGGTGCACGGCTGCCGACGTGCCCCCGGTCATCCGAAGGAGCGGGCGCGCCTGGGCAGTCCGGAGGCCGTGGAAGCCGCGCGCTCCACGGTCTACGACCCCTACAACTTCGTGCACGACGACAACTGGGAGCTGGTCGAGTCGATCTCCGGGCAGTACAACCGGCTGGTGATCTGGGACGCGAAGCTGATCCACTCGGCCACGTCCTACGAGCACTTCGCCGGCGAACACGGCACCCACCGCCTGGTGCAGCTCTTCTTCTTCGACATCGACGTCTGAGCGGCCCTGGTGCCGGCGCGTCTTCCCCACGCCGGATCCGGGCTACGACGGCCACCCAGGAGTTCTCCTGGGTGGCCGTCGGCAATTCAGGGTGGTATCGGTGTGTTCGCGCCCTCTGCCTGTGGTGAGCGGATCCGCGTTGCAGTGTGATGATCACGTCGGTTAACGTGACATCAACTTCACACGTGCTAGGTCACGTTGAGGTCGACCACACCGCGCGACCGCAGCCATGAGGGCCACCGGGCCGTCTGCGAGGCATGACCATCCTCGCGATCCCGTCGCGGCGGCTGCCGTCGCGGTTCGACGGAAGATACGGGGAGTTGTATGAAGAAGCGCTTCATGGGCAGGCTCGCGGTCGCGATCCTGACCCCCGCGGTGATCCTGGCGGGCGCCGGCCAGGCGTTCGCCAACGGGACCGTCACCTGGAAGAACAAGCTCAACGGCAAGTGCCTGGGCTACATGAACAACATTCCGCTCGCCGCCGCCGACTGCGGCACGCCGCCGTCCAAGTGGACGGAGACCAAGCAGTCCGACGGCTCCTGGACGCTGAAGACCAGCTACGGCGACTGCCTCGACAGCAACCGGGACGGCAAGGTCTACATCCGGGACTGCAACGGCGGCGCCAACCAGAAGTGGGAAGAGATCAAGGACACCGCCGGCTGGCGTCTGAAGAACAAGGCGACCGGGCTCACGCTCGGCCAGCACGACGGCGTCCTCTACACGGGCTTCGACGGCGGCCTCAAGGCCCAGCGCTGGAGCTGAGTCCACCCGACGCTCCCGCATGAGCCGTGGAGCGGGGGCTCCGGCGCCACAGGCGTCCGGGGCCCCGTCCGCGCCGGTGACCGTCAGGAGCAGACCGTGCCGTCCTTGGGCACCGTCCCCTTCAGCAGATAGGCGTTCACCGCCGAGTCGACGCAGTCGCTGCCGCGGCCGTACGCTCCGTGCCCCTCGCCCTTCCAGGTGAGTTCGACGCCGACGCCCCGGCCCAGTTCGTCGGCCATTCTGCGGGCACCCTCGTACGGCGTGGCCGGGTCCCCGGTGTTGCCGACGACGAGGACGGGCGCCGCGCCCGGCGCACCGACCTCCGGGGTGTCGAACTGGCCCGGCACCGGCCAGCCGTGGCACCAGCCCGCCGAGTCCCAGCCCAGGAAGTCCCCGAACACGGGGGAGATCCGCTCGAACTCCGCCAGTCGCCGCTTCGTCTCGGCGACGGTCGGCCGCTGTCTGTCGTCCAGGCACGAGATGGCCCGCTGGGAGTGGGACGTCGTGCCGTAGTGCCCCGAGGAGTCCCGTTCGTTGTAGTCGTCGGCGAGCGCCAGCAACCGCGAACCGTCCCCCTTCTCCGCCGACTCGAGCGCGGCGGTCAGCCGCGGCCACCTGGACTCGCTGTACAGCGGCAGGACGATCCCGGTGACGGCGAGCGTCTGGGTCAGTCTCCGCCCCGACGACGTCCGCAGCGGCTCGGCGTCGATCCGCTTCAGCAGGTCCGCGATCTTCCGGGTGCCCTGCTCGGGGTCCTGGCCGGTGGACTTCAGGTAGTCGTCCAGGGCGCGCTGGAAGCCGCGGGTCTGGTTCTCGGCGTGGCCCACCGTGTCCGCGGTCGGGTCGACCACCGCGTCGAGGATCAGGCGTCCCACCCGCTTCGGGAACAGGTGGGCGTACACACCGCCGAGTTCGGTGCCGTAGGAGATGCCGAAGTAGTGCATCCGGTTGTCGCCGAGCACCTGGCGCATCAGGTCCATGTCGCGCGCGGTGTCGGTGGTCGACACATGGGCCAGCAACCGGCCGGCCGCCTTCCGGCAGCTTCTGCCGAAGGCGGTGGAGTCCTCGAAGTACGCCTTCTCCTCGGCGGGGGTGTCGGGGGTGGCGTCCACGTCCTCGGCGGCCGCGATCTCCCGGTCGCCGCGGCAGCGGATGCCCTCGCTCCGGCTCACCCCGCGCGGATCCCAGCTGACCAGGTCGTAGCGCTCCCGCAGGGCGGAGGCCAGGGCCGCGTAGTACGGCATGGTGTCCACGCCCGAGCCGCCCGGGCCGCCGAAGTTGAAGAGCAGCGAGCCGAGGCGGTCCCCGCCGGTCGCCCGCGCGCGGATGAGGGCGAGGCCGATCGTCGCACCGCCCGGCTCGGCCCAGTCCAATGGCACTTTGAGCGTGGCGCACCGCCAGTCGTCGCCCGGCGCCTTCGCGTCCCCGGTGGCCTCGCAGCGGTGCCAGTCGAGGTGCTGGGAGGTCAGGGAGGCCGGCAGGTCCGCGGAGGCCGCCGGCGCCGAGGACCGCGAGGCCGACGGAGGAGCCGTGCCCGTCGCCTTGCCGTCGCTCCTTCCGCCGCCCCCGTCCGACGAGCCGCCGCACCCGGCCACCAGCAGCGCCGCGGCCGCGGCCGCCGTCCATCGCAGCCATCGCCCCATGTGCACCCCCCTCACAGGCCCCTCGCGTCGTGCCGCGCCGGGCGTTCACGCCATGGTAGGCATAGCGGGCCGAACCCGTTACGAGTTGTGGATAACCCTCTGACCTGCACCTTCAGTCGGTCGAGGGTTCAGGAGCAGACGGAGCTCAGGAGCAGACGCAGCTCAGCAGTAGACGGCGCTCAGGAGCAGACCGCGCCCGCCTTCGGCAGCTTCCCGTCCAGCAGGTAGCCGTTCACCGCGCTCTGCACGCACTTGTTCTTGCTGTCGTACGCGCCGTGCCCCTGGCCCCTGTACGTGAGCTGGACGCCCACGCCCTTGCCGAGCGCGTCCACCATCTTCCGCGCGCCCTCGTACGGCGTGGCAGGGTCGCCCGTGTTGCCGACGACGAGGATGGGCGCCGATCCCGGGGCGCTGACGTCGGGATGGTCGGCGGCGCCTGGCACGGCCCAGTCGGTGCAGCTGAGCATGCCCCAGGCCAGGTAGTCCCCGAACAGCGGGGAGGCGGCGCGGAACTCGGGCACGCGCTGCTGGACGAAGTCCGGGGTGTACCGGGGCTTGTCGTCGGCGCAGTTGATGGCGATGTTCGCCGCGGTGATGTTGCTGTACTCACCGTTCTCGGAACGGCCGTTCATCGAGTCGGAGAGCAGCATGAGGATCTTCCCGTCACCGTCGTACGCCTCCTGCAGCCCCTCGGTCAGGTACTCCCAGAAGTCCTTGGAGTACAGCGACTGCGCGATGCCGTTGGTCGCGGCGGTCTGGGTGAGCTGGCGCGGGAGGATGCCGGGGATCGGCTTCTTCTCCAGGTCGGCCAGGAGCTTGGCGATGCGGTCCTTCACCTCCTGCGGGGTGTCCCCGATCGGGCACTCCGTGGTCTTCGACGTGCAGTCCTCGGCGAAGTTGTCGAGCGCGAGCTGGAAGCCCCTGGTCTGCCCGAGCGCGCTCTGCTCGGGGTTCTGCGTGGGATCGACCACCCCGTCGAACACGGCCCGGCCGACGTGCTTCGGGAACAGGTGGGCGTAGACGCCGCCGAGCTCGGTGCCGTAGGAGATGCCGAAGTAGTGCAGTCTGTCGTCGCCGAGGACCTGCCGCATCAGGTCCATGTCGCGGGCCGCGTCCGTGGTGCGTACGTGCGGCAGCACCTTCCTGGAGTTGTTCTCGCAGGCCGCGTTGAACTGCTTGGTGCGGTTCACGAGGTCGGTGCGCTCGGCGCTGTCGTCGGGCGTCGCGTCCTGCTGGAAGAACGCGTCCAGCTGGGCGTCGCTCTCGCACTTCACGGGTGCGCTGCGGCCGACCCCGCGCGGGTCGAAGCTGACCAGGTCGTAGCGGGTGCGCAGGGCGGCGTAGTCCTCGCCGAAGGCGGGCAGCGTGCTGACGCCGCTGCCGCCGGGGCCGCCGAAGTTGAAAACCAGCGAGCCGATCCGCTTGTCGGCGGGGCCGCTGGCCTTGGCCCGGATCAGGGCGAGATCGATGGTGTCGCCCTTGGGCTTCGCCCAGTCCAGGGGCGCCTTCATGGTGGCGCACTGCCAGGCGGCGCCGTTCGGCAGGGGGGACGGGGCGCTGCCGCCGCCTTCCGCCGCGGACGGGGCGGGGCAGTCCTGCCAGTCGAGCTCCTGCTTGGTGAGGTCCCCGTTCCCGTCGTGCGCGGCGCCGTCACCGCATCCGGCCAGCAGACCGGACAGCACCGTGGCGGTGGTCATCAGGGCGGCGGCACGCCGCCAGGAGGGGTTCGCCATGTCTCCATCGTGGGCCCGCGTCCGCCCACGCGCGCGGGCCGCGAGCCGTACGAGGTACACCCGTGGGGACGCCCCGCCCGCCTCAGAGAGCGCCCTTGCGGGTCAGGTGGTTGAAGGCGAGCCAGCCCGGCAGCACCGGCAGCCACAGCGTCAGCAGACGGAACAGCAGGACGGCCGGCGCGGCGACCTCCTTGGGCAGGCCGACGGCGATCAGGCCGACGGTCAGCGTCGCCTCGACCGCGCCCACACCGCCGGGTGTCGGCGCGGCCGAGCCCAGCGCGTTGCCGGCCAGGAAGACGACCGCGACGCTGGCGATGCTCAGCGAGACCGTGCCGTCGCCGAAGGCGCGGATGGAGGCGTCCAGGCACATCACGAAGCAGGCGGTCAGCAGGAGCATGCCGCCGATGCCGGTGACCAGCTTCTGCGGCCGCTGGAGCACGTCGAGCATGCGCGGCACGACACCCGCGAACAGCGACCTCACGCGCGTGACGACGAATTTCCGCAGGAACGGCACCGAGGTCACCACGAGCACCAGCACCGCCACGGTCAGCAGACCCGCGATGACCGTGCGGGACGGCGACAGGGACGGTGTCTTCTCGGTACCGGTCAGATAGCCGAACGACAGCAGCATCAGGATGTGGCAGCCGAGGCCGAACAGCTGTGACGCGCCGACGCTCGCCACCGCGAGTCCGGGGCGCACGCCCGCGCGCTGGAGGAAGCGCGTGTTGAGGGCCACGCCGCCGACCGCGGCCGGCGCGACGATCTTCACGAAGGAGCCGGCGACCTGCGCCGCCACCGTCCTCGGGAACGGCACCCGCTCGGGCACGAACCCCAGCAGCGCCATCGCCGCGGCGACGTAGCTGAGCGCGGAGAACACCACGGCGGCGGCCACCCAGCCCCACTGGGCCTGCGCGAACAGCGTGCCGAACTCGATGTGGGTGAGCTGCGTCAGCAGGTAGTACGCGCCGATGGCACCGGCGATGAAACTGATCAGCGTCTTCGGCCGCACCCGCTCCAGGCGGGCCGGTTCCACGGGCGCCTGGGGCCTGATCCGCAGCACCTGGTGCCGGATCTGGGTGAGCAGGTCCTCCTCGCGGGCCTCTTCGAGGGCTTCGTCGAGGGCCCGCTTCTCCGCGCGCTGCTCGGCGCGGACCGTCTTCTTGTCCGGCTTGTCGACGGCGGCCGGGGCCGCCCCGGACGTCTCCTCCGCGCGGGCCGCCTTGGTCTGCCGGGACGCCTCCAGCACCGCCTCGCGCTCGCGCTGGGCCCGTTCGCGGGCCAGCCGGCGCAGCGTCGCGCGCGTGGAGCGCGTCAGCGCGATCGGCTGGAGCATCGGCAGGCAGTCGGCGACCGCGTCCGGACCGAGGACGCCGACCGCCGAGGCCACGGCGCGTTCGGCACCGACCCGCAGACCGAGCGTGGTGAGCAGCTGGGCGACGTCCATGCGGAGCAGCAGATCGCCGGCGGCGATCTCGCCGCCGCGCAGCTCGGCGAGGATCACCTTGCCGGAACGATCCACCAGGATCGCGTCCCCGGCCAGCCTGCGGTGCGCGATGCGCCGCGACTGCAGCGCCTGCACCTGGTGCCAGGTGGTGCGCAGCAGTTCATCGGTGATCTCCTCGTCGGCCAGCGTGTCCAGGGTGCGCCCGCCGGTGTGCTCGTAGACGAGCATGACCGCGTCGGGGCCGAGCTCGGAGGTGGCGATCAGCTTCGGCGCGTTGGCGCCGGCCGCGATCGCCGCGTAGGCCAGCAGGGCCTCCTGTTCCAGCGCCTGGCGCAGCGACTGGAGGCTGGAGCGGGTGGCGAAGCCGCGCAGGGTCAGATTGCGCCACGCACGGTAGAAGAAGCCCTGCGCCTGCTGTTCCCGGTCGACGACCGTGACGTCCAGCGGGGGCCCGTCCTCCAGGGTGACGAAGTAGCGCCGGCCGCGGTCGCCGTTCTCCGACTCGACGGTCTCCTCGCGGGCCGCGCTGAGGGGGTGGAAGCCGACGTGTCTGAGGCCCGCCATCAGTGTCTGCCCGGTCGGGCGGACGTTGGGGGAGCCGACCGCGTACAGGGTGCCGTAGGCGATCGTCCAGCCGATCAGCACCGTCAGGATGATCGAGAACGGGGTCGTGTAGCCGGTGACGAGCATCGAGAACGCGTCGAGCGTCAGCACGATCCACAGCACCGCGCGCCATCTGGGCCGGCGGGACATGCCGACGGCCGTCATGTACGCGATGACCGGCGCCAGATAGCCGTGCACGGGATCGGTCAGAGCGTGGATGTCACCCGGCGAGGGCTGGGTGAGCGCCTCCTGGATCGAGTCCGGGGCGGCCCGCGCGACCCACAGGTCGGTGGCGAGGGTCACCCCGTGCGCGAGGACGGCCGCGAGGACGCCGTCGGCGATCCGCAGCCCGTCCCGTTTGATCAGGCGTTCGATCGCGAAGGCGACCGGCACGAGGAGGATCGCGATGCTGGACGCCAGCCCCGCGATCTTGATGAGCAGGTCGGGCGCCTGCCCGGTGCCCTTGTTGATGTCCTGTTCGAGGCCCGAGGTGGTGCCGTGGGCGAACGCGGCGATCGCGAACAGCACGACGACGGCGAGCACGCCCACCAGGAGCCGCATGAGGTCGGAGGGGCGGTGCACCCGCGCGGGCAGCAGGGGCTCGTCGCCCTCGACCGCCTCCGCGTGCGGGTCCTCGCCCACGCCCGGACCGTGGTCGGGGGGCGGGTTCTCCGGCATGTGCGCCCCCTCGCCTGCCTTGTCGCCGTCACCGTCGTCGGCGGCGCACGCGGGCGAGGAGACGTCCGCGCGCGGCGCCCCGCGGCCGTCGTCGGGCGCTGCGCCGTCGTCCTCACGCGCGCGCGTGCCGCCGTCGTTCCGGCGCGGCCGCGTGAGATCGTCCTTGCGCGGACCGGATTCCTCCCGCCGCGCGTCCGGGTCGCCCGTGTCCGCGCGGACGGTGTCGGGGCGCGCGGCGGCGTCAGGGGTGCCCGCCGCGTCCTCGGGGTGCACGCCCTGCTGCTTCATGGTCTCTTCTTGGTCTCGTATCACCGGTCACCGCCCGCACGATGGTGGCATGCTCCACCGACCGACGCGGGCATCAGGGTCTGGATGCGCGGGCGCACAGTCTGCCCGAAGCGACGCGCCGGTGCGAGAGGACCATGGAGCGCGGACCCCGGCGCGATGTCGGTGGGGTGCGGCAGGATGGGGCGAATGAGCGAGCAGAGCCCTGCCGGAGAGACCCGCGAGGAGTACGCCGGGACCCTGCCGGAGTACGCCGAGCGGGTCCTGGAGGTCGCCGAGCGGATCCCGCCGGGGCGGGTGATGACGTACGGCGATGTCGTCGAGTGGCTCGAGGAGGGAGGGCCGCGTCAGGTCGGCCGCGTGATGGCCCTCTACGGCGGCGCCGTGCCGTGGTGGCGGGTGGTCCGCGCGGACGGTGCGCTGCTGCCCGGGCACGAGCTGCGCGCGCTCGCCCACTACCGCGACGAGGGCACGCCGCTCAGGCAGGCCGGCAGGAGCGCCGAGGGCCATGTGCCGCGGCTCGACATGCGGCGGGCCCGGTGGGACGGCGGCGCGGGCGCGGAGGGTCACACCTGACAGCTTCCGCCATCGGCTGCCGCCGGGGAGGGCCCGCGGCCCGTTCGGGTGACATCGGGGACGTCCGTGGCATGACGTACGTTCGTGAGATGCGGGGCTCGCGTGGCGCGAGAGCCGCGAGGGAAGAAGCGGAAGCCCTGCTTCCGTCCGGGGCGGGAGCGTAGCGTCGGCTGCGCGCGTCCCCCTCACCCCGCGGCCACCGTCTCGCACGCGTGACCGCCCGACCACCAGTACGACCACCAGGACCGGCCAACCACGTGAGCTCCTCCTCCTCCACCAGACGCCTGCCGTACCCCCAGGTGCGGCAGGGGAGCCGTGGCGCTTACCGACTGGTCCGTACCCGGCCGGCCCGCACGGATCCCCCTTCCCTGGACGCGGCACAGCGTGCCGTGGTTGACCACCGCTCCGGTCCCCTGCTCGTGCTCGCGGGTCCGGGTACCGGCAAGACCACCACCCTGGTCGAGTCCGTGGCCGCGCGGATCGCCCGCGGCGGGGACCCGGAGCGGATCCTCGTGCTGACGTTCAGCCGCAAGGCCGCGGTCGACCTGCGCGACCGCATGGCCCTGCGCATGGGCGCGGCGCGCGCGCCCCGGGCCACCACCTTCCACTCGTACTGCTACGCGCTGGTCCGCGCCCACCAGGACAGCGACCTGTTCACCGAGCCCCTGCGCCTGCTCTCCGGACCGGAACAGGACGTCACCGTCCGCGAGCTGCTGGCCGGCCAGCCCGAACTGGAGCGGCGCGGACTGAACCATGTGCGCTGGCCGGACGAGCTGCGCGCCTGCCTGACCACCCGCGGCTTCGCCGACGAGGTCCGCGCGGTCCTCGCCCGCAGCCGCGAGCTGGGCCTCGGCCCCGGCGCCCTGGACGACTTCGCCCGGCGCATCGGCCGCCCCGACTGGCGTGCCGCCGCCGCGTTCCTCGCCGAGTACCTGGACGTCCTCGACATGCAGGGCGTCATCGACTACGCGGAACTCGTCCACCGCGCGGTCCTGCTCGCCGACCGGCCCGGGACCGCCGCGCGGCTCGCCGACCGGTACGACGCCGTGTACGTCGACGAATACCAGGACACCGACCCCGCCCAGGTACGCCTCCTGCACGCGCTGGCGGGCGGCGGGCGCACCCTGGTCGCCCTCGGCGATCCCGACCAGTCGATCTACACCTTCCGGGGCGCCGACGTGAACGGCATCCTCGACTTCCCCATGGCCTTCGCGCGCGGGGACGGCCGCCCCGCCCCCGTCGAGGTGCTGCGCACCTCCCGCCGCTCCGGGACCGCCCTGCTGGCCGCGACCCGCCTGATCACCCAGCGCATGCCGCTGCCCAGGCTGCCCGCCGACAAGGTGCGCGCCCACCGCGAGCCGGCCGCCGTACGGGACGGCGGCCGGGTCGAGGTCTACACGTACCCGACCGCCGGCACGGAACTGGACAACGTGGCGGACATCCTGCGCCGCGCGCACCTGGAGGACGGCGTCCCCTGGAGCGACATGGCCGTCCTGGTCCGTGCCGGTGCCCGCACCCTCCCGACCCTCCGCCGGGCCCTCACCGCGGCCGGCGTCCCGCTGGACATCGACGGCGACGACCTGCCGCTGCGGCACGAGCCCGCGGTCGCCCCGCTGCTCGCGGCCCTGCGTGCGGTGGCCACGGCCGAGGCTCGGCGCCACGAGGAGGAGTCCCGGGCCCCTTCGGCGGAGGGCGAACCGTCCGCGGGGGAGCCCGGCGAACCCTCTGCGGAGCCCGCCGCCACCATCGCGGATCACGATCCGTCCGCCGACGTACCCACCGCGCAGGAGCCCACCGCGCAGGAGCCCACCAAGCACGACCCCCCCGCCCAGGACCCCACCGCCGCGACCGGCGCCCTCGCGCCGGCCGCCGAGCCCGTCCCGGACACCTCCTGGCTCGGCACCGAGACCGCCCTCACCCTGCTCGCCTCCCCCCTCGCCGGGATGGACACCGCCGATCTGCGCCGGCTCGGGCGTGCCCTGCGCGAGGAGGAGCGCGCCGCCGGGAACCCGCTGCCGCCCCCGTCCGACGAACTCCTCGCGCGGGCGCTCGCCGAGCCCGAGCGCCTGGCCGTGCACGACCCGGTGTACGCGCGCGGCGCACAGCGCCTCGGCGCGCTGCTGCGCAAGGCACGCGAGCGTCTCGCCGGCGGCGGCACGGCCGAGGAGGCCCTGTGGGACCTCTGGCAGGGCACCCCGTGGCCCACCCGGCTGGAGCGTGCCGCCCGGCGCGGCGGCGCGGCCGGCCGCAACGCCGACCGCGACCTCGACGCCGTGTGCGCGCTGTTCGCCACCGCCGCGCGCGCGGAGGAGCGCACCGGCGGGCGTGGCGCCCTGAACTTCCTGGCGGAGATCGAGGCCGAGGACATCGCCGCCGACACGCTCACGCGCCGATCGGTGCGCCCCGACGCCGTCCGCCTGATGACCGCGCACCGCTCCAAGGGCCTGGAGTGGCGGCTGGTCGTCGTCGCCGGCGTCCAGGAGGGGCTGTGGCCCGACCTGCGCCGCCGCGGCTCCCTCCTGGAGGCGGACCGCATCGGCCGCGACGGCCTCGCCGAACCGCTCACCCCGGGCGCTCTGCTTGCCGAGGAGCGACGACTGTTCTACGTGGCCGCCACGCGCGCGCGGGAACGTCTCGTCGTCACCGCGGTGAAGGCACCCGCCGACGACGGCGACCAGCCCTCCCGGTTCCTGACCGAACTGGGCGTCGAGCCCAAGGACGTCACCGGGCGCCCCCGCCGCCCGCTGTCGGTCGCCGCGCTCGTCGCCGAACTGCGCGCCACCACCGTGGACCCGCGCGCGTCCGCCGCCCTCCGGGAGGCCGCCGCCGACCGCCTGGCCCGGCTCGCCGCACTGGCCGACGAGGACGGGCGCCCGCTGGTGCCGTCCGCGCATCCCTACCGCTGGTGGGGCATGTTCGAGCCGACCGAGAGCAAGGTGCCGCTGCGCCACCGGGACCAGCCCGTGGTGCTCTCCGGCAGCGCCCTCGACCAGCTCGCCAACACCTGCGCGCTCCAGTGGTTCCTCGGCCGCGAGGTCAAGGCCGACGCACCCGCCACCACCGCCCAGGGCTTCGGCAACGTCGTGCACGTTCTCGCCGACGAGGTCGCCTCCGGCCGCACCCCGGCCGACCTCGACGTCCTCATGGAACGCCTGGACTCGGTGTGGAACGCGCTCGCCTTCGACGCGCCCTGGAAGTCGCAGCAGGAGAAGGCCAACGCGCGCGTGGCGCTCGAACGCTTCCTGAACTGGCACGTGCTGAACCGCGCCGGCCGCACCCCCGTGGCGAGCGAGCAGGACTTCGACGTCACCCTCGGGGCGGGCGACTACGAGATCCGCATCCGCGGCCAGATGGACCGAGTGGAGACGGACGGCGACGGCCGGGCCTACGTGGTCGACTTCAAGACCGGCAAACAGGCGCCGAGCGCCGCGGACGTGGCCCGCCACCCCCAGCTCGCCGTCTACCAGCTGGCCGTCCGGGAGGGCGCCGTGGACGCGGCCTTCGACGGGGTGCGCCCCGAGGCGGGCGGCGCCGAGCTGGTGCACCTCAGGCAAGGGGCGGCCAAGCGCGACGGCGGGGAGACCCTGCCCAAGGTGCAGCCGCAGGAGCCGCCGTCCGGGGAGTGGGTCGGCGAGCTGCTGGCCACCGCGGCCGGCAAGGTCCTCGACGAGCGGTTCACCCCGAACGCCGGCCAGCACTGCACCCACTGCGCGTTCCGCGCCTCGTGCAGCGCCCGCCCCGAGGGCCGCCACGTGGTGGAGTGACGTACGGCGCGGCGGCGTACGGCGAAGTGGTGCACGGTCCGGAGTGACGTACGGCACCACACGCGCTGACCTGCGTCTCTTCCGTCCCGCCGGGTCGATTCGTCCCCGACTGTCAGTGGCCGCCGCTAGCCTCTTTCGACATGGCCGCCCGTATCACCGATCCCGAGCAGCTCAAGGAGCTCCTCGGCATCCCGTTCACCCCGGAGCAGACGGCCTGCATCGTCGCGCCGCCCGCCCCGCAGGTGATCGTGGCCGGTGCCGGTTCGGGCAAGACCACCGTGATGGCGGCCCGCGTGGTCTGGCTCGTCGGCACCGGGCAGGTCGCCCCCGAACAGGTCCTCGGCCTCACGTTCACCAACAAGGCCGCCGGCGAACTGGGAGAGCGCGTCCGCAAGGCGCTGATCAAGGCCGGCGTCACGGACCCGGACGTCATCGACCCCGACAACCCGCCGGGTGAGGCGGTCATCTCGACGTACCACGCCTTCGCCGGGCGGCTGCTGACCGACCACGGACTGCGCCTCGGGCTGGAGCCCACCTCGCGTCTGCTGGCCGACGCCACCCGCTACCAGCTCGCCGCGCGCGTGCTGCGCGAGGCACCCGGCCCCTACCCGGCGCTGACCCGCTCCTTCGCGGACCTCGTCAGCGACCTGCTCACCCTCGACTCCGAGCTCGCCGAACACCTCGTCGACCCCGAGGAACTGCGCGCCTGGGACGCCGACCTGCTGCACACCCTGGAGGGCGCGAAGCTCACCAACGCCGATCTGCGCAAGGTCCCCGAGACGGCGGCGGCCCGGCGGGAACTCGCCGACCTCGTCCACCGCTACCGGGCCGTCAAACGCGAGCGCGACCTGCTCGACTTCGGCGACCAGATCGCCCTCTCCGCGCGCCTCTCCCGCGTCCCCGAGGTCGGCCGCCTGCTGCGCGAGGAGTTCCGGGTGGTGCTCCTCGACGAGTACCAGGACACCTCCGTGGCCCAGCGTGTGCTGCTGTCGGGCCTCTTCGGCGGCGGCACGGGCCACCCGGTGACCGCGGTCGGCGACCCCTGCCAGGCCATCTACGGCTGGCGCGGCGCGTCCGTCGCCAACCTGGACGACTTCCCGGCGCACTTCCCGCACGCCGGCGGGCGGCCCGCCACCCGCCAGTCGCTCAGCGAGAACCGCCGCAGCGGCGGACGCCTGCTCGACCTGGCCAACGGCCTCGCCGAACCCCTGCGCGCCATGCACGCGGGCGTGGAGGCGCTCCGCCCGGCCCCCGGCGCCGAACGCGACGGCACGGTCCGCTGCGCCCTGCTGCCCACCCACGCCGAGGAGATCGACTGGATCGCCGACTCCCTCGCCCATCTCGTGCGCACCGGCACGGCCCCCGGCGAGATCGCCGTGCTCTGCCGTACCGCGACCGACTTCGCCGAGATCCAGGGCGCCCTCGTGGCCCGGGACGTCCCCGTCGAGGTGGTCGGCCTGTCCGGGCTGCTGCACCTGCCGGAGGTCGCCGACCTCGTCGCCGTCTGCGAAGTCCTCCAGGACCCCGGGGCGAACGCCTCCCTGGTGCGCCTGCTGACCGGGCCGCGCTGGCGCATCGGCCCCCGCGACCTCGCCCTCCTCGGCCGCCGCGCCCGGCTGCTGGTCGCCCACGCGCGCGTGGACGGCACCGACGACCCGGACCGCCGGCTCGCCGCGGCCGTCGAGGGGACCGACCCCTCCGAGGTGATATCGCTCGCGGACGCCCTGGACACCTTCCTGGAGAGCCCGCTGGAAGGGGGCTTCGCCGAGGGCACCGACGACGGACTGCCGTTCTCGCCGGACGCGCGCGTGCGCTTCGCCCGTCTCGCCGCCGAGCTGCGCGACCTGCGCCGCTCCCTGTCCGACCCGCTGATGGACGTACTGCACCGCGTCCTCGCGGTCACCGGCCTGGAGGTGGAGCTGTCGGCGTCCCCGCACGCGCTGGCCGCCCGGCGGCGCGAGACCCTGTCCAACTTCCTGGACGTCGCCGCCTCCTTCGCGGCGGGCGACGGCGAGGCCACCCTGCTCGCCTTCCTCGGCTTCCTGCGCACCGCCGCCCAGTACGAGAAGGGTCTGGACAACGCCCTGCCCGGCGGCGAGAACACCGTCAAGGTGCTCACCGCGCACAAGTCCAAGGGCCTGGAGTGGGACGTCGTCGCCGTCCCCGGACTGGTGAAGGGCACCTTCCCCAGCGCACAGGGCCGCGAGAAGTGGACCGCGCAGGCCAAAGTGCTGCCGCACGCCCTGCGCGGTGACACCGACACCCTTCCCGACATCGACTCGTGGGACTCGCGCGGCATGAAGGCCTTCCACGAGGCCATGAAGGAGCACCAGCACACCGAGGAACTGCGCCTCGGCTACGTCACCTTCACCCGCCCCCGCTCGCTGCTGCTGGGCTCCGGTCACTGGTGGGGCCCCAGCCAGAAGAAGCCGCGCGGCCCCTCCGACTTCCTCCAGGCGCTGTACGACCACTGCGCCGCCGGGCACGGCGAGATCGAGGCGTGGGCCGAGGAACCCGCTGAGGACGAGGAGAACCCGGCCCTGCACACGGCGGCCGCCGACCAGGTGTGGCCGCTCCCGCTGGACGGCGCCGCGCTGGCCCGCCGCCGCGCGGCCGCCGACACCGTCCTCGCCCACCTCGACGCCCTCGCCGCCCAGGGCGACGACCGGCCGCCGGCCGCCCACGACCCCGCCGCGGCCGACGACCCGGACTGGCCCGCACCACCGGACGACGACCCCTACGACGAGGACCCGTACGAGGACCCGTACGAGGAGCCGTACGACGACCAGCCGTACGACGGCCGGTCCCACGACGAGGACGACCCGCACGACGGTGACCTCCCGTACGACGATGATCCCTTCGGCGAGGAGCCGTACGCGGCGGGCGCCCCGGACGTCGAGCTGCCCGCCGCGGACGGCCCCTCCCCGCAGGGCGACGGCGGCCGGGGCGCCGAGCGGCCGACCGTCCCCCACCAGGCCACCGCCCCGCAGGACGGCCCCCGGCACACCGAAGCGCGGCCCCGCACCTCCCTCACCCCGGAGGAGGCCCGTGCCATCGCCTCCTGGGACCGCGACCTCGGCGCACTCACCGGGGAGCTGCTGCGCGCCCGGCGGACCGTCACGGACGTCCCTCTGCCGGTCACGCTGACCGCGTCCCAGCTGATGCGGCTCGCCGAGGACCCGGACGGGCTCGCACAGGAACTCGCGCGCCCCATGCCGCGCCCCCCGCAACCGGCCGCACGCCGGGGCACCCGGTTCCACGCCTGGGTCGAAGCCCGCTTCGAGGAGTTGACGCTGCCCCTGCTCGAACCGGAGGAGCTGCCCGGCGGCGACGCCGAGATCGCCGACGAACGCGACCTGGAGGACCTCAAGGAAGCCTTCGAGCGCACCGAGTACGCCCGGCGCACCCCCTACCGGGTCGAGGCCCCCTTCCAGCTCGGCCTCGCCGGCCGCGTCGTACGGGGCCGCATCGACGCCGTCTACCGCAACGGGGACGGCGACGGGACGACGTGGGAGATCGTGGACTGGAAGACGAGCCGCACCCGCTCGGCGGACCCGCTCCAGCTGGCCGTCTACCGGCTGGCCTGGGCCGAGCAGCAGGGCGTGCCGCCCGAGTCCGTCACGGTCGCCTTCCTGTACGTGCGCACCGGCGAGGTCGTACGGCCCACGGGCCTGCCGGACCGGGCCGCCCTGGAGCGGCTGCTCACGGGCGGGACCTGACGGCGGCCCGGTGGCCGCGGCAGGCCGCCGGGGCGCGGTCCGCGGGCGGCCCGAGTGTGACGTACCGCCCGCCGAGGACGCCCGTGAAGGCCGATAGGCTCGTGAGCATGAGCCAGACCCCGGACAGCGCCGTCCGCACGTACATCGAGCAGCACCGCGCCGCCTTCCTCGACGACCTCGCCGCATGGCTGCGCATCCCCTCCGTGTCGGCCCAGCCCGACCACGCGCCCGACGTGCGGCGCAGCGCCGAATGGCTCGCCGGCAAACTCAGGGAGACCGGCTTCCCGACCGCCGAGGTCTGGGAGACCGCGGGCGCCCCGGCCGTCTTCGCCGAGTGGCCCTCGGACGACCCCGAGGCACCCACCGTCCTCGTCTACGGCCACCACGACGTCCAGCCCGCCGCCGTCGAGGACGGCTGGGACAGCGACCCCTTCGAACCGGTCGTCCGGGAGAACCGCCTCTACGCGCGCGGGGCGGCCGACGACAAGGGGCAGGTGTTCTTCCACACACTCGGTGTCCGCGCCCACCTCGCCGCCACGGGCCGCACCGCCCCCGCGGTCAACCTGAAGCTGCTGATCGAGGGCGAGGAGGAGTCCGGCTCCGCGCACTTCAGGGAACTCGTCGAGGAGCGGGCGGCGCTGCTCGCCGCCGACGCGGTGATCGTCTCCGACACCGGCATGTGGTCCGAGGACACCCCCACCGTCTGCACCGGCATGCGCGGCCTCGCCGACTGCGAGATCCGCCTGTACGGCCCCGACCAGGACATCCACTCGGGCTCCTTCGGCGGCGCGGTGCCCAACCCGGCCACCGCCGCCGCCCGCCTGGTGGCCGCCCTCCACGACGAGCACGCGCGCGTGGCGGTCCCCGGCTTCTACGACGGCATCGTCGAACTGACCGACCGCGAGCGCGAACTCTTCGCCGAGCTGCCCTTCGACGAGGAGCGCTGGCTGCGCACCGCCAAGTCCCGCGCCGCCCACGGGGAGGCCGGGCACAGCACGCTGGAGCGGATCTGGGCCCGCCCGACCGCCGAGGTCAACGGCATCGGCGGCGGCTACCAGGGCCCGGGCGGCAAGACGATCATCCCGTCCTCGGCCATGGTGAAGCTGTCCTTCCGGCTGGTTGCAGGCCAGGACCCCGACCACATCGAGAAGGCCGTCCGCGACTGGGCCGCCGAGCAGGTGCCCGCGGGCATCCGCCACGAGATCGTCTTCGGCGCGGCCACGCGCCCGTGCCTGACGCCGCTCGACCACCCCGCGCTGCAGTCCGTGGTCCGCGCCATGGGCCGCGCGTTCGAGAAGCCGGTCCGCTTCACCCGCGAGGGCGGCTCCGGACCCGCCGCCGACCTCCAGGAAGTCCTCGGCGCCCCCGTGCTCTTCCTGGGCATCTCCGTCCCCTCCGACGGCTGGCACGCCCCCAACGAGAAGGTCGAACTGGACCTCCTCCTCAAGGGCGTCGAGACCAGCGCCTACCTGTGGGGTGACCTGGCCGGCCACTGGAGCCGCACGCCCTGACCGGCCGGCGCCGCAAGGGAGGGCGCCGCGCGCGGGGCACACTGGAAGGACCGCCCCGCACGCCCGCCCCCGCCCGGCCCCGTGCCCTCCCGCCCGGCGCCCCGCCGAACCGTCCGTACGAGAACCGCATCTGGGGGAGTTGGAAGCACCCGTGACCACCTGGACCGACGACACAGCCGACCGACCCATCTCGCTGACCGCCCCGAGCGGCCTCGACCGTGCCGCGCACCACCGGCTGGACGAGGCCTGGCTCGCGGCGGCGTGGAGCCACCCCACCACCCGCTGCTTCGTCGTCTCCGGCGGTCAGGTGCTGATCGACGAGACCCCGGACGGCCGGACCGAACTCGTCATGACGCCGTCCTTCGAGGCGCCCCTGACCGAGGCTCACCGGTACTTCCTGGGCATCGACGAGGAGGGCGTCAGCTACTTCGCGCTGCAGAAGGACTCCCTGCCCGGCCGGATCGACCAGTCCGCCCGCCCGGCGGGCCTTCGGGAGGCGGGCCTGCTGCTGTCGCCGCGCGACGCCGGGCTGATGGTGCACGCGGTCGGCCTGGAGAACTGGCAGCGCACCCACCGCTTCTGCTCCCGCTGCGGCGAGCGCACGGTGATCGCCGCCGCCGGCCACATCCGCCGCTGCCCGGCCTGCGGCGCCGAGCACTACCCCCGCACCGACCCGGCCGTGATCATGGCGGTGACCGACGCGGAGGACCGGATCCTCCTCGGGCGCCAGGTCCACTGGCCCGAGGGCCGCTTCTCCACGCTCGCGGGCTTCGTCGAGCCGGGCGAGTCCATCGAGCAGGCCGTGCGCCGCGAGGTCTGCGAGGAGGTCGGCGTCACCGTCGGCCCGGTCGAGTACGTGGCCAGCCAGCCCTGGCCGTTCCCGTCCAGCCTGATGCTCGGCTTCATGGCCCGCGCCACCTCGACCGACATCGACGTCGACGGCGACGAGATCCACGAGGCCCGCTGGTTCTCCCGCGCGGAGCTCCACGAGGCCTTCGAGAACGGCGAGGTTCTGCCGCCCTACGGCATCTCGATCGCGGCCCGCCTGATCGAGATGTGGTACGGCAAGCCCCTGCCGACGCGCAGCTTCGTCTGACCGTCTGACCGGGTGTCCGGGGCCGCGCGCCCCGGGTGCCCGGCGGGCCGCGGAGGGGCCGGCCCCGCATCTCTCAGGGGAGCAGGGGGCGCCCCTCCCGCGCGGCCTCGAAGTGTTCGTCCCGGAGCGCGTCCTCACCGTGCTCGGCGACGAAGGCGCGCACCCGGCCGAGGGGGCTGTCCGGCGGGGGCGGTTCCTCGCTGATCGTGAAGCCGAGAATCTGCGCCCAGAACGCTGCGCCTGCGTCCTGCGGGTCGTCCATGTCCATGACGCGCACGGTAGACGGAGGGTCCGACAGCCGGGCCGCCGCGCCGCGGCCGCCGCCGTTCCGGGGCCCGGCGGGCGGACACACGAAACCCCCGACAGCCGGGCCGTCGGGGGTTTCGTGCAGCGGGTCGTGCAGCGTGCGGGGTCAGGCGGTGAGGGCCTGCTTGACCTGGGCGAGGCTCGGGTTCGTCATGACGACCTCGTCACCGCCGGAGCCGGAGACCACCCGGACCGTCGGGACCGTCTGGTTGCCACCGTTCGCCTTCTCGACGAAGGCGGCGGACTCGGGGTCCTGCTCGATGTTGATCTCGGTGTAGGCGATGCCCTCCCGGTCCAGCTGGCTCTTCAGCCGCCGGCAGTAGCCGCACCAAGTCGTGCTGTACATCGTCACAGTGCCCTGCATGTCTCTCGCGCTCCTCAGGCTGCTCGGTAACTTCGTCCGGGGAGTAGAACGTAAGCGATCGGCAGGCCATTCCCCATGGGGGTATGAGCCCCGTATGTGACACCTGCCGCATTAGTACGACCGCGGGTACCCGCCTGTGGACAACCGGCACAGCCGTCTCCGGCGACCTGGCAGCATGGCTGTGTGACAGCAGCAACGCACTCCACCCTCTTCCCGCAGGTACCGGACTCGGCCGACGCGGTGCTCGCGGGGCTCGACCCCGAGCAGCGCGAGGTGGCCACCGCCCTGCACGGGCCGGTGTGCGTGCTGGCCGGAGCGGGCACGGGCAAGACCCGGGCGATCACCCACCGCATCGCCTACGGGGTGCGGGCCGGGATCCTGCAGCCCTCCAGCGTGCTCGCCGTCACCTTCACCAATCGCGCCGCCGGGGAGATGCGCGGCCGGCTCCGTCAGCTCGGCGCCCACGGCGTCCAGGCCCGCACCTTCCACTCCGCCGCCCTGCGCCAGCTCCAGTACTTCTGGCCGAAAGCCATCGGTGGCGGCATGCCCCGGCTCATCGACCGCAAGATCCAGCTCGTCGCCGACGCGGCCGCCGCCTGCGGCACCCGGCTCGACCGGGGCGAGCTGCGGGACGTCACCGCCGAGATCGAATGGTCCAAGGTCACCCAGACCATCCCCGCCGACTATCCGTACGCGGCAGTGAAGGCGGGCCGGGAGACCCCGCGCGACCCCGCCGAGATCGCCCATCTCTACGCGGCCTACGAGGACCTCAAGCGCGACCGCGCGGTGATCGACTTCGAGGACGTCCTGCTGCTGACGGTCGCCGTCCTCCAGGACCGGCACGACATCGCCGAACAGGTCCGCTCGCAGTACCAGCACTTCGTCGTCGACGAGTACCAGGACGTCAGCCCCCTGCAGCAGCGGTTGCTGGAGCTGTGGCTCGGCGAGCGCGACAGTCTCTGCGTCGTCGGGGACGCCAGCCAGACGATCTACTCGTTCACGGGAGCAACGCCCGACCACCTCCTCGACTTCCGTGCCAAGCACCCCCGCGCCACCGTCGTGAAGCTGGTCCGGGACTACCGCTCCACCCCCCAGGTCGTCCGTCTCGCCAACGGCCTGCTGTCCCAGGCCCGCGGCCGCGCCGCCGACCACCGGCTGGAACTGGTCTCCCAGCGTCCCTCCGGCCCCGAGCCCGTCCACACGGAGTACACGGACGAGCCCGCCGAGGCCGAGGGCGCCGCCCGCCGCATCCGCGAGCTGATCGACGCGGGCGTCCCGGCCGCCGAGATCGCCGTCCTGTTCCGTACGAACGGGCAGTCCGAGACCTACGAGCAGGCCCTCGCGGACGCCGGCGTCCCCTACCAGCTGCGCGGCGCCGAACGGTTCTTCGACCGGCCCGAGGTGCGCAAGGCCGGCGTCGCCCTGCGCGGCGCGGCCCGCTTCGGTGGCAACGACTCGCTCCTGGACGACGCCGTGGACCTGCCCTCCCAGGTGCGTGCCGTGCTGTCCGGGGAGGGCTGGACCACCGAGCCCCCGGCGGGTTCCGGCGCGGTCAGGGAGCGCTGGGAGTCCCTGGCCGCCCTGGTCAACCTCGCCCACGACCTCGCCGCCGCCAGACCCGGCGCCTCCCTCGGCGACTTCGTGGCGGAACTGGACGAGCGGGCGGGCGCCCAGCACGCCCCGACCGTGCAGGGCGTCACCCTCGCCTCCCTGCACGCCGCCAAGGGCCTGGAGTGGGACGTCGTCTTCCTCGTCGGCGTCGCCGAGGGCATGCTCCCCATCACCTACGCCAAGACCGACGAGCAGATCGAGGAGGAGCGCCGGCTCCTGTACGTCGGCGTGACCCGCGCCCGGGAGCGGCTCCACGTCTCCTGGGCCCTGTCCCGCTCACCCGGCGGCCGCCCCAACCGCAGGCCCAGCCGATTTCTCGACGGTCTGCGCCCCGGCACCACCGCCACCGTCGGCCGCAGCGGCGCCGGCACCGCGGGGGAGTCGAGCGCGGGGCCGTCGGCGCCGCGGCCGCCACTCCCCGGCGCGCTCAGCGGGTCCCGGCCCGCTGCCGGGTCTGCGGCCGCACCCTCACCGACGCGGGGGAGATGAAGCTGATGCGCTGCGAGGACTGCCCCTCGGACATGGACGAGGGGCTGTACGAGCGGCTTCGCGAGTGGCGGGCGGGCCAGGCCGGGCGCAGCGGGCAGCCGGACTTCTGCGTCTTCACCGACCGGACCCTGATGGCCATCGCCGAGGCACGGCCGGAGAACCCCGTCGAGCTCTCCCGCATCCCCGGCGTCCTCAGCCGCAAACTGCGCAGCTACGGAGCCGATGTTCTGGCCATCTGCGCAGGCCAGGAGCCCGGCGAGGACGGCCTGGACGACTGATGCGAACTCGTCGAAAAAATAGTTTGCGCATGCCCCGGCAATCCCCATAGGTTCTAGGCACGGAAGCGGCGGCCTTCTCGAAGACCGCGGTTCCGTGATGTACTTGCATATCCGAACGGGCTGGTTCGTCCCAGCCCTTGAGACGCCGAGAGGAGGCGAGTCCAGTGATCAGCATCAACTTCAGCACCATCAGCACGGCCAAACTGACCGATCGCTCGGCCGTCTCCACGTGCATGCTCGGCGCCTCGAACCAGGGCACCGGTCTGTCCGGCATTCGTGCCGTCCGCCCGGCGTCCGCCCTGTCTCTCGCGGGTCTTCCCGTCCGCGAGGGCAATGAGCGACCGACCAAGGCACTGGAAGCGGTAGAGGCGCAGGCACATGCCTATGCCTTTGCGGCGGCCGGTGCCGGATTCCGGAAGCAGACGAAGCAGCACCACCTGATGTGGGCCTTCCGTGGGCCAGAACCCTGGAGTGATCCAGCCTGATTCGATCAGGCCGGCGCCTTCAGGGCCGCGGAACCCCATCCGGGATCCGCGGCCCTTCTGTTTGCCCCGAACGGGGCGACGGAGCGAAGGGGCCTCGGGACAGGAAAGAACCCGGTACCAGCCGACACCCGGTCAACCGGCCGGAACGACCAGACGAGGAAGACACCCCGTGCAACTCGAAGCGCACGCCCCGTCCGTACCGCCTTCGCAAACCATCCCCCCGCCCGGCCTCACGGAGGACTCCACCTTGATCCCCCTCACCGCGCTCACCGCGCTCGACGACGCCATCGAGAACCTCGGCGTACCCGTCCCCTGCCGCTCCTACGACCCGGAGGTCTTCTTCGCCGAGTCGCCCGCGGACGTGGAGTACGCCAAGTCCCTCTGCCGCACCTGCCCGCTGATGGAGGCCTGCCTCGCCGGCGCCAAGGAGCGGCGTGAGCCCTGGGGCGTCTGGGGTGGCGAGCTGTTCGTCCAGGGTGTCGTCGTCGCCCGGAAGCGGCCGCGTGGCCGCCCGCGCAAGAACCCGGTCACGGCATGAACACCGCAGGAACGATCGACCGCCCCCTCACGCACGACCCCAAGAAGCAGGCCCCGATGAAGCCGTCCACCAGCGAGCGCACAGGCTCCGCGACCACAGACTTCACCTCCACCGGCGCTACCGAAGCGCGGCAGAACAGGAACCGAGAGATGCAACTCATGCAAGAAGCCCTGGCTCGTGCGCATATGCACGAGCGACTCCACGACGCCGTGCGCGAACGCCGGGCCGTGCGCCTGGCGGTCGCCCAGCGGATGCAGCGCCGCGCCGAGCGCGCCTCGCTGCGTGCCCGCCGCGCGCTCGCCATGGCCGTCATGCAGTAACGAGCACACCTGAACAGCGGTGGCCTCCCGGACCAGGGAGGCGAAGCATTCCCCGCGGGGGCCGGTCCGGCCGAACGGACCGGCCCCCGCGGTGCGTTGTGCGCGGCGATCCGCCGGCCGCGGGGTTATGGTCGCCGGGTGACGAGTCTTCCCGGAGGCACCGACCAGGGCAGCTCAACCGCCGGCCACGGCCCCGTGGTGTGCGCCCGCTGCGGCACGCACGCCGACGGCCCCGAGCCGGTCACCTGGACCTGCTCCGTGGAGAACGGCGTCCGCCAGTACTTCTGCGACACCTGTTCCCGGGAGAACCTGCGGGCGATCGAAGGACGGCTCGACTCGTCCTGGTGGTGAGATCCCGCTCGGGACCGGGCTCCGGACCGGGCGACGACGGGGGGACGGTGGCGGCACAGGGTGCGCCGGTGGCGCGCATGAGGGTCACGAACGACACCGAGGAGGTCGGTCGACACCGGCGGCGGCCGCCCCTGGTCCGGAACGGCCCACGCCTACGAGCCCTTCGAGGTCGAACAGCGGCCGGGGTCGGTGACGGTGCACACCAACGGCAACCTCGGATACGTCACCGACCTCGACGGCAACGAGATCGACTGCGCCCACCGCAGGCCCGGCGGCCCCGGAACCGGCTGAGGCCTGCCGGGCCACCGCCGACCGGGCACGCCCACCCGGTCAGGCGCCCGCCGGCTCCTCCTCGACCGGGACGTCGTCGCCGACGAAGCCCGGCAGCCACTCCTCCAGTTCCTCCCGCAGCCGGACCGTCGCGCCGAGCTGGCACAGCACACCGATCGTGCTCAGGGTCACCCGGTGGATCAGCAGGTAGGCCGGCGGCAGATTGAGCCGCTTGCCCAGCTGATATGCGGGGGAGCGCGGGTCGGCGACACGGGCGGCCTGACCGCGCATCCAGGAACGGGTGAACGTGAAGGAATCCACCCGGGCCGGCTCGATGATCGGCAGCAGGTAGTCGAGGACCGCGTCGGGTTCCAGCTCTATGGACTCCTTCACGAACCCTTCCTCGCAGAGGAGTTCGTAGACCCGCTCGGCCTCCCCGTCCAGCGTCAGCCGCAGCGAGACACCGATCGGCAGGGGAAGCCCGCCGGGCAGGCGGTCGACCGTGCCGAAGTCCAGGACGCCCAGCCGCCAGTCGTCCTCGCCGGCCGGGCCGCCGGGCAGCAGCCGGAAGTTTCCCGGATGCGGGTCGGCGTGCAGCAGACCGGTGCGGGCCGGCCCGGAGAACAGGAAGCGGGCGAGGAGCTGCCCCGCCCGGTCGCGCTGCTCGGGGGTGCCGTCGGAGATGACCTCCGACAGCGGGATGCCGTCGATCCACTCGGTGACCAGCACCTGATCGCACTGGTGCACCACCGCGGGGACGACCACGTCCGGATCGGCGGCGAACACGTCCGCGTGCGCGCTCTGGGCCTGGGCCTCCAGCGCGTAGTCCAGCTCCTCGGAGACGCGGTCCTTCAGCTCCGTGATCAGCGGCTTGATGTCCATGCCCGGGATGAGCGGTCCCAGCAGCCGTGCGAAGCGGCTCAGTTGCGTGAGATCGGAGAGCAGGGCCTCGCCGGCCCCCGGGTACTGCACCTTGACGGCCACCTCACGGCCGTCGTGCCACACCGCGCGGTGCACCTGGCCGATCGAGGCAGCCGCCGCCGGCTTGTCCTCGAACTCCTCGAACAGATCACGCCAGTCCGGACCGAGCCGCTCCTCCAGCACCGCGTGCACCGTGCGGGTCGGCATCGGGGGCGCCGCGTCCTGGAGTTTGGTCAGGGCCGCACGGTAGGGGCCGGCGATCTCCTCGGGCAGCGCCGACTCGAAGACGGACAGCGCCTGCCCGAACTTCATGGCACCGCCCTTGAGCTCGCCGAGCACCTTGAACAGTTGCTCCGCCGTGCGCTGTTGCAGCTCACGGCCGACGATCTCCGCGGACTCGCCCACGATCCGCTTGCCCAGCCCCCAGGTCGCCCGCCCGGCGAAGCCGAGCGGGAGCGCGGCGAGCTTGGCGGTCCGGGTGACCGCCTTCCGGGGAAGATCAGACATGCGCCCTCCAGGTCCCAGTCGGCCGCGCCGCGCCTGCTTCGCTTCGTCGCTTCGCGGACGGCCGTTGCACCGCCATTGTCGCGCGTGGTCGTCCATCGGTTGAGAAGTGCTCCGTTTTACCACTCTCCCTCCCTCTCTCCGCCGCACCGCAGCCGCATGCCGGGTGGGGCCGAACCGGCCGGGAATGCCAGGTCAGACCGGGTGCGGACACCTCCCAGCGGGTCCCGGTGGCGGCCGGCGCCCCGCCGTCGAGGAAGGCCAGGGCGTGAGCCGCGGCCAGTCCGGAGACCGCCGTGGCCAGGGTCAGATCACAGGCGCCGATCCGGCGGGCCCGGCCGGATCCCCACTGGGAGATCAACCGGGGCCAGACCGGGTCGCGGTCCGTGCGGTCCTCGTGCAGACAGCCGGCGCAGCCCGACTCGCCGGGCAGGACGAGCGGCCCGACGACCCCCGTGCCCTCCACGACGCCGGCGTACAGATGGGGCGTCCCGGAGGCCAGGAGCGGCTCGGCGGTGCGCGGATCCGGGGCGTGCACCGCCACGTCGTCCCGGGGCGCGAGGATCACCAGGGAGAGACCGGGGTCCGCGGCGCCGGAGCCGGAGCCGGGGGAGCGGGGGCGGCGCGGCGGCCGGTCCGGTGCCGCGCGGCGGACCGCGGCCCGCGCCGCCGTGTCGCGGCGCTCGCCGACGGACTCCGCCGGCAGGCCGCCCGGTGCCACGTCCCAGGGTTCCACGCGGCCGTCGTCCCGCACGTCGATCTCGCCGACACCGGCGCCCGACAGCACCGACGCCAGCAGCGCGCCGACCCGGCCGGCGCCCCGCACCTGCACGCGCAGCGCACGGCGGGCGGCGAGCCGGGCGAGCGCCCCGCCCGGCTCGGACGTGGTCAGGGTCAGCGAGGCGAGGTCGGGACGCAGCCGCCCCAGCACCTCCCGCTTCTCGCGCAGGGCGTCCGCGTCCGGTCCCCCGCCGCGCGCGTCGTCCACCAGGCCGGCCCCGGCCAGCCGCTCCACCAGGGCGTCGACCCGTCCGTCGGGCAGGCCCGAGCGGCGGGCCTCCTCGCGCAGCAGGGGCAGCCCGCGGGTGCCGTCGAGCAGGTCCAGGAAGCCGCCCGTCGCCCTGTCCAGCGGCCCCAGCGTCAGCGCGTGCGCCGGGGTCATCCCGAACTGCACGGTGTCCAGGTCGCGCCAGCCGCGCCGCAGCGCCGGCTTCACCATCGGATGCATGACTTGCCCCCGTATCCGTAGAAACACCCGGAACATCCGTCCGCCGGGGGAACCGGTCACGCTCCGCCGACGCCTGCCAGCATGCCCGGCCCGTGCGCCCGGTGCCGGAAGTTGTCCACAGGTGTGGGGTATTTGTCGTACTGATCAGTCGTGATGAATGACCGTAAAGCGGCCACCCGGGCCGGTCGTACGAATCAGACGCATGGTGGGGCGTCGACATTCCACCGTCCCCGAGCCGGGACTTCGGCCCTGCCCACCGGGTAACGTCGGGGCGTGCCCGCCGACCCACTGCACCGCGCCGGAAACCCACAGCGCAGTACGACGAGCCAGCCGCCCGGCGGCTCGAAGGCGAGCGCGATCGAGGTACGCAGGAGTGCCCGGCGCCGCCGGACCGTCTCCGCGTACCGCGAGGGCGATCGCACCGTCGTGCTGATCCCCGCCCGGATGTCGAAGGCGGAGGAGCAGCGCTGGGTGACCGTCATGCTCGACAAGCTCGCCGCGCAGGAGAGCCGTCGGCAGCTGGGCGACGGCGAGCTGGCCGAGCGCGCCGCGCGCCTGTCGGCCCAGTACTTCGACGGCCGGGCCCGGCCCGCCTCCGTGCGCTGGGTCACCAACCAGAACACCCGCTGGGGCTCGTGCACCCCGGCCGAGGGCAGCATCCGGCTCTCCCACAGGCTCCAGGGGATGCCGGAGTACGTCGTCGACTACGTCCTGTGCCACGAGCTCGCCCATCTGCTGGTGCCCGGTCACGGACCCGACTTCTGGCGGCTGCTGGAGTCCTACCCGCGCACCGAGCGCGCCCGCGGCTACCTCGAAGGGGTCGTCGCCGCGCAGCGGCTGCCGCACCTGCCCGGCGCACGGGACGAGTGAGGCTTCCGGGCCCGCCCGCATGAGCGGCCGGGTGCGATTGTGTACCGGGTCTGTACCGACCGGGCCCGACCGGGGCCGATGTCGGCCATTGCCGTTAGCCTGGCGCGACGCAATCGCATTCGGGATGGGGGACGGTCGTAACGCATGGCCAGGGAATTCCAACGCGGCCACAAGGCCAGGATCAGTGACCTCACGGCGGGCACGGATCTGTACGTAGGCGTGCAGATCTCCGGCCCCGGACTGACCTTCGACATCAGCTGCTTCGGTCTGGACGCCGACGAGCGCCTGTCGGACGACCGGTACTTCGTCTTCTTCAACCAGCCGAAGACCCCGGAGGAGTCCGTCCAACTGCTGGGTGCCCAGTCGGGCGACACGGAGTCCTTCCGGGTCACGCTCGACCGCATCCCCTCGCAGATCCGCAAGCTGTCCTTCACGGCGACCCTCGACGGCGCCGGACAGATGTCGCAGATCGCCCCCGGATACCTGCGCATCGTGGCGGGCGGTGAGGAGGTCGCCCGCTACTCGTTCAGCGGTGCGGAGTTCTCCACCGAGCGCGCCGTGATGCTCGGCGACTTCTACTTCAAGGACGGCTGGCGTTTCGCGGCCGTCGGCCAGGGCTTCGACGGCGGCCTGGACGCGCTGCTGAAGAACTTCGGCGGCGAGGTGCTGGAGGAGGAGACCCCGGCCGCCCCGCAGGCCCCGCAGTCCGGCGCGGCGCCCGGCTTCGCCCCGCCCGCCCAGGCCGCCGCACCGCCCTCGTTCGGCGCCCCCGCCACCCAGCCCGCCCCGGCCGCCCCCGCGCCCCAGCCCGCCGCACAGGGCTTCGCGCCGCCGCCCGGGCACACTCCGCCGCCGGCCCCGGCACCCGCGCCGAACATGCACGGCGCGCCGACGGTCATCGCCCCGCTGCACCAGCCCCCGGCGGCACCGTGCCGCCCCCGGCCCCGGCGCCCGCGCCCTACGGCCAGCCGCCCCAGCAGCCGCCCTACGGTGGTCAGCCCGGCGCGCCCATGCCTCCCGGCTACGGCCAGCAGCAGCCCTCCTACGGCGGCCAGCCGACCGCTCCCATGCCCCCGGGCTACGGCCAGGTGCCCGGTCAGCAGACCGCCCCCTACGGCGTGCCGCAGGGCGCGCCCCAGGGCGGTGCCGGTGTCACGGCCGCGCTCCAGGCGTTCAAGGAGACGCCGACCGGGCAGCGCTGGACGCAGCAGAACAAGAAGCTCATCCGCGTCGACCTCGGCGTCGGCGGACAGCCCGTGCTCGCCCGGCAGGGCAGCATGGTGCTCTACCAGGGCAAGGTGGACTTCAGCTACAAGGGCGCCGGCTTCGCCGGACGGCTCGTCGGCAACGCCACCGGCCAGGAGATGCAGCTGATGCGCTGCACCGGCCAGGGCCAGGTGTTCCTCGCGGAGAACTCCACCCACCTGCACCCGGTCGAGCTCCAGGGCGACGCGATCTGCGTGTCCGCGGAGAACGTCCTCGCCTTCGACGAGAGCCTCCAGTACGAGGTCCGCCGCGTCGAGGGACACGGCATCCCGGGCGGCGCGCTGTTCACCATGCAGTTCCAGGGCACCGGCACGATCGTCGTCAAGACGCACGGCACCCCCGTGGTCCTGCCGGTCACGCCGACCACCTTCGCCGACTGCAACGCGGTCGTCGCCTGGTCGGCCGCGTCCCAGGTGATCGTCTCCAGCCAGGTCCGCATGCGCCGCAACGCCTATCCGGGCGACACCGGCGAGAGCGTCAACCTGCAGTTCCGGGGCGCGCCCGGCAACTTCATCGTGGTCCAGCCGTACGAGGTCTGAGGGAGCCCGTCATGAACCAGCCGCTCGCGGGCTACGCCCCCGCACCCGTCACCGCCCGTATGGAGAACCACGGCAACCACATGCTGAAGGTCGCCATGCAGACCGGCAACGACCTCCTCGCGCGCGTGGGGTCGATGGTCGCCTACGAGGGCTTCATCCAGTACGAGCCCAACCCGCCGGCCGTCCGCCAGATCGCCCGCGACTGGATCACCGGCGAGGGCGCCCCGCTGATGAAGTGCTCCGGCGACGGCCTGCTCTACCTGGCCGACTACGGCGCCGACGTCGTCGTGATCAACCTCAACGGCGACGGCATCTCCGTCAACGCCACCAACCTGCTCGCCTTCGACGCCCACCTCAGCTGGGGCGTGGAGCGCGTCAAGGGGCTCGCCAAGTTCGCCGGGCAGGGCCTGTGGAACACGAAGATCTCCGGGCAGGGCTGGGTCGCGCTGACCTCCCGCGGCAAGCCGATCGTCGTGGACTGCGGTGGCGGCGAGGACGAGACGTACGTCGACCCGGACGCGCTCGTCGCCTGGTCCCCGAACCTGAAGGTGAAGGGCAAGCGCAGCTTCAAGGCGCAGTCGCTGATCGGCCGGGGCAGCGGCGAGGCCTACCAGATGGCCTTCTCCGGCCAGGGCATCGTCGTCGTCCAGCCCAGCGAGGACAGCACCGACCGCCTCCGAGTCCGGGGCTGAGGGGGAGCCAGAACACCATGCAGAGCCCGCTTTTCGCGCACAACGACCTGCAGACCCAGGAGCGCTGGAGTCTGCAGAACAAGCAGATGCTCCGCGTCACCCTCGAGGGCCACGACGACATCCTCGCCCGCAAGGGCACCATGGTCGCCTACCAGGGGCTGGTCGAGTTCGACGCCGAGTACCGCAGCAACAACCAGGCACGCGCGCGTGCGCACACCGGCGAGGGCCTGGACCTGATGCGCTGTCACGGACAGGGCACGGTCTACCTCGCCAACCTCGCCCAGCACGTGCACGTCATGGACGTCGAGCAGGACGGGCTGACGGTCGACAGCTCCTACGTCCTCGCCATGGACTCCTCGCTGCACCACGAGGTCATCGCCGTCGACAGCCTCTACGGCATCTCCGGCTCGGGGAAGTACCAGCTCAACATCACCGGACGGGGCAAGGTCGCCCTGATGACCTCGGGCGCCCCGCTGCTCATGCAGGTCACGCCCGACAAGTACGTCAACTGCGACGCGGACGCGATCGTCGCCTGGTCCACCGGGCTGCGCGTGCAGATGCAGGCGCAGACGCATTCCTCCGGCGTGTGGCGCAGGCGCGGCAGCACCGGCGAGGGCTGGGAGCTGAGCTTCATGGGCTCCGGGTTCGCGCTGGTGCAGCCCAGTGAGCTGCTGCCGCCGCAGAACGCGGCGATCGGGCAGGGCCTCGCGGCCCAGTTCGGCATGGGGCAGCACGGGGCCCGTGGTCAGAACCAGGGCAACGTCTGGAGCTGACCGTCCGGCGAACGGACGGGAGAGGGCGGCCGCCGGTGCGGCCGCCCCTCACCCGTTCACAGCCGGGCGCGCGTCGCCTCCAGCAGTCGTACGACGGACTCGTCGGCCACGTCCGCCACCTCGTCGTAGGCGAACCAGCGCACGTCCAGCGACTCGTCGCTGATCGCGTGCTCGGCGCCGGGCGGGGCCAGGACCGCGTACTGCACGTCGTAGTGGCAGTGGCACGGCGGCGGGATCGGGTGCCGGTCCAGGCGCACCGGGCCGCCGGGCAGCAGGGTCAGCCCGGCGACACCGGACTCCTCGGTCGCCTCACGCAGGGCCGCCGCCTCCAGGCTGTGGTCGCCCGGCTCGCAGTGGCCGCCCATCTGGAGCCACATCCGCAGCTTCCGGTGCAGCGTGAGCAGCACCCGGCCGCGCTCGGGGTCGATCACCAGGGCGCTCGCCGTGAGGTGCCCGGCGTGACAGGCCTTCCACAGGCCGTCGGGGTGGGTGGCGAGGTGGTCCAGGTAGGCCTGACGCAGCTCCTCCTGGCCCTCGTACCCCTTGAGGACGAGGACCGCGTCGTCGTGGAGGCTCACTCGGTGCCGTCGCCCTCGGTCTCGTCGTCCTTCTTGCGCAGGTCGGGCTTGCCGGCGGAGCCGTCTGCCGCCTCGCCGAGCATCTTGTCCAGCTCGGAGAAGTCCATCTGCTCGCGGTGCACGAAGCCGTCCGGGTCGTCCAGGTCGGTGGCCGTCGGCAGCATGTCCGGGTGGTGCCACAGGTCGTCCCGGCCGTCGACACCGCGCGCGTCCGTGAGCGAGGCCCACAGGCGGGAGGCGTCACGCAGCCGGCGCGGACGCAGCTCCAGGCCGATCAGCGTGGCGAACGTCTGCTCGGCCGGACCGCCCGTCGCGCGGCGGCGGCGCAGGGTCTCGCGCAGGGCGTCGGCCGACGACAGACGCGGCTTCGCGGCCGCGTGGACCACCGCGTCCACCCAGCCCTCGACGAGCGCCAGAGCGGTCTCCAGACGCGCCAGGGCGGCCTTCTGCTCGGGCGTGTCCTCGGGCTGGAACATGCCCTGCTGCAGCGCGTCCTGCAGCTGCTCGGGGTTCTGCGGGTCGAACTGGCCGACCACGTCCTCCAGCTTGGCCGTGTCGACCTTGATCCCGCGCGCGTAGCCGTCGACCGCGCCGAACAGGTGCGAGCGCAGCCACGGCACGTGCGCGAACAGACGCTGGTGGGCGGCCTCGCGCAGGGCCAGGTAGAGCCGCACCTCCTCCTGCGGGACGCCGAGGTCCTTGCCGAAGGCCTCGACGTTGGCCGGCAGCAGCGCGGCCTTGCGGGCCGGGCCCAGCGGCAGGCCGATGTCGGTGGAGCCGACGACCTCGCCCGCCAGCACGCCGACGGCCTGGCCGATCTGCGTGCCGAACATGGCGCCGCCCATCGAGCGCATCATGCCGATCAGCGGGCCCGCCATGGCCTGCATCTCCTCCGGCAGGACGTCGCCCATGGCCGCGCCGACGCGCTCGGCGACCGGGTCGACCAGCTCCTGCCAGGCCGGCAGGGTCGCCTCGACCCACTCCGCGCGGGACCACGCCACGGCGGACGCGGAGCCCGACGGCAGGGACGTCGCGTCGTCCAGCCACAGGTCGGCCAGGCGCACGGCCTCCTCGACCGCCCGGCGGTCCGCCGGACCCACGCTGGCGTCCTTCGTGCCGTCCGGGGCGCCCTGGGCGACCGTCTGGCGGGCGATCTGCTTGGCCATGTCCCAGTTCACCGGGCCGCCCTCGTAGGAGAGCATCTGGCCCAGCTGCTGGAACGCGGCGCCCAGGTCGGTGGGGTTCAGGGACCCGAACATGGCTGCGAGCGGATTGTCGGCACCGGGGGCGCCGAAGCCCCCGGCCCCGGGCGCACCGCCGAAGCCGAACGGGTTGGCCGGGCCCTGACCACCACCGCTCTGCTGGTCCTTCTTCTTGCCCTCGTCGCCGTCCTCCGGCTCCTCCGGCGGAAGGCCGAAACCGAATGGGGTGTCACTCACGGGATTCCTCGGCTGGTAAGGCCACCGGTCTCTCCCGGCGGCGCGGCTGCCCGACGTCACCACCCAGCGTAGACACCCCGACCCGATCGGGCCTCGGTGCTTCGCCCACGGAAGGCCTGCGGCAGGATGGATGCACCTGGTACGTACGCGTCACTCGCGCCCGTACTGAAGACAACCGCTGGAGACGCCCGGTGAGTTCCCCAGATCCGCAGGTTCGCGCAGCGCGAAACCTCTCAACCCCTCCCGCGGCGCGCGGGCCCGTCGTCGCGGTCACCGGCGCCGCCACCGGGGTGGGCGCCCTGCTCACGGAGCGGCTCGCCGCCTCCGGGGAGATCAAGAAGGTCGTCGCCATCGACGAGCGGCGCGGGGACTGCGCCGACGCCCAGTGGCACATCCTCGACGTCCGCGACCCGGCGATCGCGGACAAGCTGCGGGGCGTGGACGTGGTCGTGCACCTCGCGCTCGACCTCGATCTGGAGACCGATGCGGCCGCCCGCACGGCTTACAACGTCCGGGGGACCCAGACCGTGCTGACGGCCGCGGCGGCGGCCGGGGTGCCCCGGGTGGTGCTGTGCACCTCCGCGATGGTCTACGGCGCGCTGCCGGACAACGAGCTGCCCCTCTCGGAGGACGCCGAGCTGCGCGCGACGGCCGAGGCCACGGGCGTGGGCGACCTGCTGGAGATCGAGCGGCTGGCCCGGCGCGCGCCCCGGGCGCACCCGGGTCTGAACGTCAGCGTGGTCCGGCCCGCCGTCCTGGTCGGCGGCACGGACACGGCTCTGACCCGGTACTTCGAGTCGCCCCGGCTGCTCGTCGTCGCCGGATCCCGGCCGGCCTGGCAGTTCTGCCACGTAGAGGACCTCTGCGGCGCGCTGGAGTACGCCGTCCTGGAGAAGGTCGACGGGGAGATCGCCGTCGGCTGCGACGGCTGGCTCGAGCAGGAGGAGGTCGAGGAGCTGAGCGGGATCCGGCGGATGGAGCTGCCGTCGGCGGTCGCGCTCGGCGCCGCGGCCCGGCTGCACCGGATCGGGCTCACCCCGTCCCCGGCGGGGGACCTGGCCTACACGATGTACCCCTGGGTGGTCAGCGGGAGCCGGCTGCACGACGCCGGGTGGCGGCCGAAGTGGACCAACGAGGAGGTCCTCGCGGAGCTGCTGGAGGAGGTCTCCGGGCGGCACACGGTCGCCGGCCGGCGCCTGGGGCGCAAGGACGCGACGGCCGCGGGCGCGGCGGGCGCGACGGTGGCCCTGCTCGGTGCCGCCGCCGTGGTCCGGCGGGCCCGGAAGGCGCGGCGGCGGGTGTGAGGACCGCGGCCCGCGCGTGCCGGAGCGTCCTGTAGGACGCTCCAAACCCCTGTGCGCGCGGGACTGGTGAATCTCGTATACCGGGATGTCACACGCGTGCGGCACGATGGGAGACATGGCACACGCGAACGAGCACCCCGGTGAGCAGGCCGCTCAGGATCCCGTCAAGCTGATCGGCGTGCGGGAGACCGCGCTCTCCGTCGACGAGGTGTTCCGGGCCGTCGGGGACGAGGCGGCCGGCGGCATCGCGCTGTTCGTCGGGACCGTGCGCAACCACGACGGCGGCGCCGACGTGGACGGGCTCGGGTACTCCTGCCATCCCAGTGCCGAGGCCGAGATGCGGCGGATCGCCGAGAAGGTCGTCGCGGACTTCCCGGTGCGCGCGCTGGCCGCCGTCCACCGTGTGGGTGACCTGCGGATCGGGGACCTCGCCGTCGTGGTCGCCGTGGCGTGCCCGCACCGCGCGGAGGCCTTCGACGCCTGCCGCAGGCTGATCGACGACATCAAGCACGAGGTCCCCATCTGGAAGCACCAGAAGTTCTCCGACGGGACCGAGGAGTGGGTCGGCGCCTGCTGACCGCGCCCCACGGGGCGTCACGTTCGGCCAACCGGGCCAAGCGGTTGCGTAACCGGCACCCTCACGTGAGCGTTGTCAGTGCGAATGGTTAATCTGCTGATCAGTCAGTCGCAGACGCTCTAGGGGTTGGGAGGTCGGCATGGCGGCTCTCGCCTGGTTGCTGATTCCGATGGTGGCTGCGATAGCGGCCGGACTGTGGGGCAGTTGGGCCAACCGGACGCGCAAGGTGCGCAGCGACGGTCCGGAGCTCGACGGGTACGCCCGGTTCCGCGCGGCCATGGAGAAGACGGACTCGGGCGCGCGCGAGGCGTGACGAGGCTGCCCTGACGGTGCGCTGACACAGCCGTCCCGTACTGTCATGGCATGCCACGCCGCACCGCGACGATGCTCGCCTCCACCCTGATGCTGATCGCGCTCCTGTGCGCCGGAGTGCTCATCCCCGTGCCGTTCTCGGAGATGTCCCCCGGCCCGACCGTGAACACGCTGGGGGACCACGACGGCGAGCCGGTGCTGCAGATCTCCGGGCACAAGACCTATCCGGCCGACGGTCATCTGAACATGACCACGGTCCGGGTCACCAGCGCGGACTTCCGGATGAACCTGGTGGAGGCCGTCTACGGATGGCTGGCCCACGACAGCAAGATCGTCCCGCACGACACCCTCTACCCGGACGGCAAGACCGAGGAGCAGTCCTCCCAGGAGAACGCCGAGGAGTTCAGCCAGTCCCAGGAGAGCGCGAAGGTCGCCGCCCTGAAGGAGCTGGGCGTCCCGGTGAAGTCCTGGGTGATCGTCTCCACCGTCGTCAAGGACTCCCCGGCCGAGGGCCGGCTGCACGCCGGTGACGTGATCAAGGCGGTGGACGGCACGGCGGTCAAGCAGCCGTCCGACGTCGCCAAGTTGGTGACCAGGCACAAGGCCGGTCAGAAGGTCGTCTTCACCGTCGTCCCGGCCAAGGAGCAGGCCGCCGCCGAGAAGGCGAACAAGGCGGCGACGAAGACCCAGGACGTCGCCATCACCACGGCGACCTCCCACGACACCGGGGCCAAGCGGGCCATCGTCGGGATCTCCGCCGGGACCGACCACACCTTCCCGTTCTCCATCGACATCAAGCTCGCCGACGTCGGCGGCCCCAGCGCGGGTCTGATGTTCGCCCTCGGGATCTACGACAAGCTCACCCCGGGCGACCTCACGGGCGGCAAGTTCGTCGCCGGCACCGGCACCATCGACGACAACGGCACGGTCGGCCCGATCGGCGGCATCGAGATGAAGACCGTGGGCGCGCGCAGCAAGGGCGCCCAGTACTTCCTGACGCCGGCCGAGAACTGCGCGGCCGCCGCCAAGGACACCCCGAGCGGGCTCACCCTGGTCAAGGTCAGGACGATCGGGGACGCCCTCGGCGCGCTGAAGGACATCCGCGGCGGGAACACCGCGGCCCTGCCCAAGTGCACCACCAAGGGCTGAGCGGGCCCTGAGCACGGCTGGGGGCGCCCCGCACATCCGGGGCGCCCCCATCGCCGTACCCGCCGGACGTCAGTCCGCGAACGTCGAGGACAGGGCCTGCGCGAGCCCCGGAACCAGGTCGGGGCCGGTCAGGACCTCCGTCGAGGAGTCCTTCTCGCGCAGCCGGAGCGCCGACTCGCGGGTGCCGTCGCGCAGCACCGCGACGGTCATCCGGACCTCCTGGCGCTCGGGGTGATCGGACACCCACTTGGCCAGCTTGGCCTCGCTCAGGCCCTGCGGGACCTGCGCCTCGGCGGACGGCGGCAGCATCAGGCGCTCCACCGTGAGCGCGCAGCCGGCCACCGCGTCCGGCCAGGCGATGGTGCCAAGGAACTCGTCCAGCGGCTTTCCGGACGGGATCTCGTCCTGCTCGATCGGGGTGAGACCGGTGGTCTCGGATTCGTTCTCCAGGCCCAGCTGGGCCGCGAGCGAGGGTTCCTGGGCCCGCAGCCGTGCGGTGTCGACGAGGGCGAAGAGGCGAGCGGGCTGGTCCCAGCCGAGGCCGGAGGCGTACTCGTCGATCTCGAGTACGGCCCGGGTGAGCGGGTTCGCTGCCATGGGAGTGTTGGACATGGTCACAATCCTGCCTCGTTCCCGCCCGGAATCGGGAACCGAGTAAACCGTGAGTAAGTTGCATAGGTGTGGGCCCACGATCACGGGGGGCCACGGAGGGCTCGCGAAACCGGGGGCCTGACGGATCGACAGCGACTTCGAGGTGCGCACCTTGGCTTTCCAGATGCCGGACCGCGGCGGAGGCCCGACGGGTCCACGGATCAGAGCGGGCCGCCCGTCCCGGCGCGTGAGGACCCTGCTCGTGACACTGGGCGTCCTGGCAGTCCTCGGCATGGCGTTCACCATGTTCGCGGGCTTCTGGACGGACTGGCTGTGGTACCGGTCGGTGCACTACTCGTCCGTGTTCACGACCACGCTGTCGACCAAGATCGGGCTGTTCTTCGTCTTCGGCCTGCTGATGGCGCTGGCCGTCGGCGTGAACATCTGGCTCGCGCACCGGCTGCGGCCCCCGCTGAGCGCCATGTCCATGGAGCAGCAGAGCCTCGACCGGTACCGGATGGCCATAGCGCCGTACAAGAAGTGGCTGCTGCTGGCCGTCACCGCCCTGGTCGGCCTCATCGCCGGTGCCTCGGCGTCGAGCCAGTGGCGGACCTGGCTGATGTGGGTCAACGGCGTGCCCTTCCACGAGAAGGACCCGCAGTTCCACCTCGACATCTCCTTCTACGCCTTCGACCTGCCCTGGTACCGGTTCCTGCTGGGCTTCGGCTTCGCCGCGGCGATCCTCTGCCTGATCGCCGCCGCCCTCACCCACTACCTGTACGGCGGGCTGCGCGTCACCAGCCCCGGCGCGCGTGCCACGGCCGCCGCGACCGGGCATCTGTCGGTGCTGCTCGGCATCTTCGTCGCCCTCAAGGCGGTCGCCTACTGGCTCGACCGGTACGGCCTGGCCGTGAAGTCCAGCGACTTCAAGGCCACCGGCAACTGGACCGGCCTGCGCTACGTCGACGCCAACGCCTACCTGCCGGCCAAGACGATCCTGTTCTGCATCGCCGTCATCTGCGCGCTGCTGTTCTTCGCCACGCTGTGGCGGCGTACCTGGCAGCTGCCGGTCATCGGCTTCGGCCTGATGGTGCTCTCCGCGATCCTGATCGGCGGGCTGTACCCGGCGATCGTGCAGAAGTTCCAGGTCCAGCCCAACGAGCAGGCCAAGGAAGCCCCGTACGTCCAGAAGAACCTCAAGGCGACCCGCGAGGCGTACGGCATCGACGACACCAAGGTCAGCGAGTACGCGGGCAAGTCCGCGACCACGGACAAGACCAAGCTGCGCAACGACGCGAACGACGCGGCGAGCATCCGGATCATCGATCCGAACGTCGTCTCGCCCACGTTCCAGCAGTTGCAGCAGATGAAGAACTACTACGGGTTCCCGACCAACCTGGACGTCGACCGCTACCCGACCAAGGACGGCAAGGAGCAGGACACCGTCCTCGGGCTGCGCGAGCTGAACCTGGACGGCATCCCGAAGAACAACTGGATCAACGACCACTTCCGCTACACGCACGGTTACGGCGTGGTCGCCGCGAAGGGCACGGAGGCCGACTCCAACGGCGAGCCGGTCTTCACCGAGTCCGATCTGCCGTCCCGCGGCGACCTGGGCACGTACGAACAGCGGGTCTACTACGGCGAGAAGACCACCACGTACTCCATCGTCGGCGGTCCGCAGAAGGAGATCGACTACTCCGACGACAGCGGGGAGAAGACCACCAGCTACGCCGGCAGGAGCGGGGTCAACCTCGACAACCCGCTCAACCGGGCCGCGTACGCGTTGTCGTTCAACGAGCCGCAGATCCTGTACTCGGGCGCGATCGGCAAGGGCTCGCGGATCCTGTACAACCGCACGCCCAAGGAGCGCGTGGAGGCGGTCGCCCCCTGGCTGACCATCGACGGCGACGCCTACCCGGCCGTGGTCAAGGGCCGCATCCAGTGGATCGTGGACGCCTACACCACGTCGAACGGCTACCCGTACTCGTCCCGTACGACCCTCGGTGACACGACGGCCGACTCGCTGACGGCGACGAACAACTCCCGTGCGGTGGTGGCCCAGCAGAACCAGGTCAACTACATCCGCAACTCGGTGAAGGCGACCGTCGACGCGTACACCGGTGAGGTCAAGCTCTACCAGTGGGACACCCAGGACCCGGTGCTGAAGACCTGGATGAAGGCCTTCCCCGGCACGGTGAAGGCGAAGAGCACCATCTCCGCGGACCTGATGGATCATCTGCGGTACCCGCAGGACCTGTTCAAGGTCCAGCGCGAGCTGCTCACCCGCTACCACGTGACGGACGCCCAGACGTTCCTCAGCGGCAGCGAGGTCTGGCAGGTGCCCGACGATCCGGCCAACGACTCCGGCAGCGCGGTCCCGCCGTACTACCTGAGCATGAAGATGCCGGACCAGACGGCGCAGGCGTTCTCGCTGACGACGACGTTCACGCCCAACGGGCGGGACAACCTGAGCGCGTTCATGGCGGTCGACTCCGATCCGCGCGCCAGCGACTACGGCAAGATCAGAGTCCTGAAGCTGCCGACGAGCACCACCGTCGACGGCCCCAAGCAGGTGCAGAGCCAGTTCAACTCCGAATCGGCCATCGCCGAGACCATCAGCCTGCTCAGCCGCGGGCATTCGAAGGTCGAGTACGGCAATCTGCTGACCGTGCCGCTCGACGGGGGACTGCTGTACGTGGAGCCCGTCTACGTACGCGGCGGATCGCTCAAGTACCCGTTGCTGCGCAAGGTTCTGGTCACCTACGGAGGCAAGACCGCCTTCGAGGACACCCTGGACGCGGCGCTGGACGACGTGTTCGGTGTGAAGGGCACGACCACCACGCCGCCGGACACCGGCACCAACCCGCCCGACACCGGCAACCCCACGGTCAAGCAGGCGCTGGCGGACGCCCAGAAGGCCATCGACGCCGGCAAGGAGGCCCTGCAGCAGCCGGACGGCCCGGACTGGGACGCGTACGCCAAGGCGCAGAAGGACCTGGAGGCGGCGCTGAAGCGAGCTCAGGACGCCCAGTCCAAGACCGAGAAGCCGAACGGCAAGAACGGGAGTTGATCAAGACCACCCCGCACCGTGATACGGTTGCCAGGCAACGGCGCGGGGTGGAGCAGCTCGGTAGCTCGCTGGGCTCATAACCCAGAGGTCGCAGGTTCAAATCCTGTCCCCGCTACTGCGATCGAAGGCCCGGATCCCCAGGGATCCGGGCCTTCGTGGTGTGCGAACTCATGTACTGGGGGGAGGGACGGCCGCGCCGCCGGGGGGAGTTGGGGTCGCGTGTGTTTGACTTGTCGTCCTGTGGGCATGTCGACAAAACGCTGAAGTGACCTCACGGGCTGCGGTATACCGGGTGTACCCAGGTTGCAGGTGGTGCGACGATGGACGTTATGGGGGACAAGGCAACTCTGTTCGAGTCAGGGCGATTTGTGCAGCCTTCCGAGGAGCCGACCCGCGACGACTTGAGCGACACGGGGGATGCCGGGGAAGAAGTACGGCTCGCTCTCGCGGCGCAGAGCGGCGACGCCGAGGCGGCGAGCGTGCTCGGCGCCATGCTCCTTCGCAGGGGCGACCTCGACGGGGCCGAACCCCAGCTGCGGGCCGCCACCGCGGCCGGTGACCGGGCCGCGGCCAACAACCTCGGCGTCCTCCTGCACCAGCGCGGCTACGCCGACGAGGCCGCCGGCTGGTGGCGGATCGCCGCGGTCGCCGGTTCCGCCGCCGCGGCGCACGCCCTGGGCCGCCACCACCGCGAGCGCGGCGACGAGCCGGCTGCAGAGTACTGGCTGCGCCAGTCCGCCGAACAGGGCCACGCCCTCGGCGCCTACGCGCTCGCCGATCTGCTGGAGCACCGCGGGGACGTGGGTGCCGGGCACTGGATGCGGGCCGCGGCCGAGCGCGGGCACCGTGAGGCCGCCTACCGGCTGGCGCGCGCGATCGACCGGAAGGCCGGGCACGAGGACGAAGCCGGGACTGACAACGCTGTCGCCCTCGCCGAGACCGAGCAGTGGTACCGGCAGGCCGCCGCGCGCGGCCACCGGCGGGCCGCGCTGCACCTCGGCGCGATCCTGGAGAAGCGCGGGGAGCTGAAGGAGGCCGGCCGCTGGTACCTGACCTCCGCCAAGGACGGCGAGCCGCGGGCCGCCTGCGCGCTCGGCTTCCTGCTGCGCGACGCCGGGGACACCGAGAACGCGGCCGTGTGGTGGCTGCGCGCGGCCCAGGACGGCGACGGCAACGCGGCGAACGCGCTCGGCGCGCTGCACGCCGAGCGTGGTGAGACGCAGACCGCCGAGCGCTGGTACCGGGCCGCACTGGACGCCGGGGACGACAACGGCGCCTACAACCTCGGGCTGCTCTGCGCGGAGCAGGGCCGGACCGCGCAGGCCGAGCAGTGGTACCGGCGGGCGGCGTACGCGGGACACCGGGAGGCGGCCAACGCGCTGGCCATCCTGCTGCTCCAGGGCGGCGACACGACCGGGGCCGAGCCGTGGTTCTCCAAGGCCGCCGAGGCCGGCAGCGTGGACGCGGCGTTCAACCTCGGGATCCTGTACACGGGGCGCGGCGCCGAGGAGATGGCCCTGCGCTGGTACGAGCGCGCGGCGGCGGCCGGGCACACCGAGGCCGCGCTGCAGGTCGGGATCGCCCGGCAGCGCGAGGGCGACGAGCCCGCGGCCGAGCGGCACCTGCGCTGCGCCGCCGGTGGCGGGAGCGCGGAGGCGGCGTACCGGCTGGCCACCCTGCTCGACGCGCGCCGCCCGCCGGAGCCCGCGCACGAGCTCGGGGAGGTCGTGCACGAGAAGACCGAGTGCGAGGAGTGGTACGAGCGTGCCGCGTCCCAGGGGCACCGGCGGGCGCAGGTGCGGGTCGGGATGCTGGCCGCCGCCCGCGGTGACGTGGTGGAGGCGGCGCGCTGGTACCGGGAGGCCGCGGAGGCCGGGTCGCGCAACGGCGCCTTCAACCTGGGGCTGCTGCTGGCCCGAGAGGGCAGCGAGCCGGAGGCCGCCGTGTGGTGGACCCGCGCCGCCGACGCCGGACACGGGCGGGCGGCGCTGCGGCTGGCCCTGGTCTACGCGCGTCGTGGCGAGCTGGCGGAGGGGCAGCGCTGGGCCGACCGGGCGGTGGCGCTGGGGCCGGCGGAGGTCTCGGAGCGCGCCGGCCGGCTCCGGGACGCGCTGCGGGAGGAGCTGTCGGCGTGAGCCGCCGAGCACTCCCGAGTGATCCGGGACACCTCGCGCCCCATGGATTTGCTTCCGCGCTCTTCCCTCGCGTAATGTCGTGTTCACCGACGCGGGGTGGAGCAGCTCGGTAGCTCGCTGGGCTCATAACCCAGAGGTCGCAGGTTCAAATCCTGTCCCCGCTACTGAAGGCCGAGGGCCGGAATCCAGAAATGGGTTCCGGCCCTCGGTCGTTTCCGCACACCTCATGGACCTTCGGGAGCCCGGGCGCCGCGGGGGTGCCCCGAACGCGGAAAGAGGGGGCTCTCGCCCCCTCCTCGTCGTCCTCCGCGCGCCGTCTACGCGCTCGTGCAGTTCGGGCAGAGCCCGCGGTACGTCACCTCTACGTCCGACACCGTGAAGCCGAAGCGCTCGGAGTCGGGGAGGTCGGCGAGCGGGTTGCCCGTCGGGTGGACGTCACGGATCGAGCCGCACCGGGCGCAGACCAGGTGGTGATGGGGCCGGTGCGCGTTCGGGTCGTACCGCTTCGCGCGCCTGTCGGTCGAGACTTCGAGCACCTCGCCGAGGGTGACCAGCTCGCCCAGCGTGTTGTAGACGGTGGCCCGGGAGATCTCGGGGAGCTTCGCGACAGCCCGCGCGTGGACCTCGTCGGCGGTCAGATGCACGTGCTCGCCGTCGAGGACCTCGGCCACGACGCGCCGCTGCGCGGTCATCCGCCATCCGCGTCCACGGAGCCGTTCCAGAAGGTCGCTCATGGCCACCAGCCTAACAGCAGGGGAGACCAGGTTGGGAACTGGTGTGAGATTGGATCAGTGTTTGACTTAGACAAAGTCCATTGTAGGATCGGCTACGGCTTTGGCCATGGGACAGGATCGGTCAGGAATGACGCAGGAGGCGCACGTGACGCAGGGACCGCTCACCACGGAGGCCGGTGCTCCGGTCGCCGACAACCAGAACAGCGAGACGGCAGGCGTCGGCGGCCCGGTGCTCGTGCAGGACCAGCTGCTCCTGGAGAAGCTGGCCCACTTCAACCGCGAGCGCATCCCGGAGCGCGTGGTGCACGCCCGCGGTGCCGGCGCCTACGGCACGTTCACGGTGACCGCCGACGTCACGGAGTACACGCGGGCCGCGTTCCTCTCCGAGGTCGGCAAGGAGACCGAGGTCTTCCTGCGCTTCTCGACCGTGGCCGGCAACCTCGGCGCGGCGGACGCCGTCCGGGACCCGCGCGGCTTCTCGCTGAAGTTCTACACCGAGGAGGGCAACTACGACCTCGTCGGCAACAACACCCCGGTCTTCTTCATCCGGGACGCGATCAAGTTCCCGGACTTCATCCACACCCAGAAGCGCGACCCGTACACCGGCAGCACGGAAGCCGACAACGTGTGGGACTTCTGGTCGCTGTCGCCCGAGTCGACGCACCAGGTGACCTGGCTCTTCGGCGACCGCGGCATCCCGGCCTCGTACCGGCACATGGACGGCTTCGGCTCGCACACCTTCCAGTGGAACAACGCGGCCGGCGAGGCCTTCTGGGTCAAGTACCACTTCAAGACCGACCAGGGGATCAGGAACCTCACCGCCGCCGAGGCGGAGGTCCTCGCGGGCAAGGACCCCGACTCGCACCAGCGCGACCTGCGCGAGGCGATCGAGCGCGGCGAGTTCCCGAGCTGGACCGTTGGCGTGCAGATCATGCCTGCGGCGGACGCGGCGACGTACCGCTTCAACCCGTTCGACCTCACCAAGGTGTGGCCGCACGCGGACTACCCGGTCGTCGAGATCGGCCGGCTGGAGCTGAACCGCAACCCGCGGAACGTCTTCGCCGAGGTCGAGCAGTCGATCTTCAGCCCCGCGCACTTCGTGCCGGGCATCGGGCCCTCGCCCGACAAGATGCTCCAGGGCCGGCTCTTCGCCTACGGTGACGCGCACCGCTATCGCGTCGGCATCAACGCCGACCACCTGCCGGTGAACCGTCCGCACGCCACCGAGGCGCGCACGAACTCCCGGGACGGCCTCCTCTACGACGGCCGCCACGGCGGTGCGAAGAACTACGAGCCGAACAGCTTCGGCGGGCCGGAACAGACCGGCCGCCCGCTGTGGCAGTCGTTCGACGGCTTCTCGGGCGGCACCGGTGACCACCCGACGCCGGCGCACGCCGAGGACGACGACTTCGTGCAGGCGGGCAACCTCTACCGGCTGATGTCGGACGAGGAGCGCGAGCGGCTGATCGCCAACCTCGCCGGTGCGATCTCGCAGGTCTCGCGCGAGGACATCGCCGAGCGTGCGATCGGCAACTTCGCGGCCGCCGACGCCGACTTCGGCAAGCGGCTGGAGGCGGCGGTGCGGGCGCTGCGCGCCTGAGCGGACGGCACCGGCTGCCCGGTGCCCCTGGATCCTGGGGGAGTGCCCCAGGCCGGGCCGGACCCCACGGTGCTCGGGGTCCGGCCCGTTCCGCTCGCTCAGAGCGCGGGGGCGGGCTCGCGGGCCGGGACCCAGCAGCGGATGATGTCGCGGACCGAGACGATGCCGGCGACCTCGCCGCGGTCCAGGACGACCAGGTGCCGGAAGCCGCCGTGGGCCATGGCCCGGGCGGCTTCCTCCAGCGTCCAGGCCGGGGAGGCGAAGACGACGTCGGTGGTGGTGTGGGCGTGGGCGTGTTCGGCGTCCGGGTCCTGGCCGAGGCCGACGGAGTTGAGGATGTCGCGTTCGGTGAGGATGCCTATGCCGCCGGCGTCCGGGTCGAGGACCACGGCGGCGCCGACGCGGCGGGCGGACATCAGGGCCGCTGCCTGACGGAGGGTGTGGGCGGGGCCGACGGTGAGGATCACCGTGCTCATGGCGTCACGGACGAGCATGGATGGGGCCACCTCCTAGGAATCCGCGCGTGTGCGGGGATTCACAAGTTCACAAGTGGGGGTGACTTCAGGGTGGCAGGTAAAGGGAGAGTCAACAAGAGGGCGCGCGACGTCAGTTGAGGGCGTGCGCGGGATTCGGTCGTTGCTCAGCGACGCCCGCCGAGATACCCCAGCATCTCGTCGTGCAGCAGACCGTTGGACGCGGCGGCGTTGCCGCTGTGCGGGCCCGGACGGCCGTCGAGGCCGGTGAAGGAGCCGCCCGCCTCGGTGACGACGATCGCGGTGGCCGCCATGTCCCACAGCGACAGCTCGGGCTCGGCGCAGATGTCCACCGACCCCTCGGCGACCATCATGTACGGCCAGAAGTCGCCGTACGCGCGGGTGCGCCACACCTGGCGGGTCAGGTCGAGGAAGCCGTCCAGGCGGCCCTGCTCCTCCCAGCCGGAGAGCGAGGAGTACGCGAAGGACGCGTCCGCGAGCCCGTTGACGCCGGAGACGTGCATACGGCTCGCCGAGGTCAGGCTGCGGCCGGTGAAGGCGCCGTGTCCCTTCGCCGCCCACCAGCGGCGGCCGAGCGCGGGCGCGGAGACGAGGCCGACGACGGGCTGGTAGCCGCCCTCGCCCGCCTCCATCAGCGCGATGAGGGTGGCCCACACGGGGACGCCCCGCACGTAGTTCTTGGTGCCGTCGATCGGGTCGATCACCCAGCGGCGTGGACCGCTGCCCTCGAGTCCGTACTCCTCGCCGAGGATCGCGTCCCGCGGTCGGGCGCGCTGGAGCTGGCCGCGGATGAGTTCCTCCGCCGCCTTGTCCGCCTCGCTCACCGGGGTCATGTCCGGCTTCGTCTCCACCTTCAGGTCGAGCGCCTTGAAGCGGTCCATGGTGGTGGCGTCGGCGGCGTCCGCGAGGACGTGGGCGAGGCGCAGGTCGTCGAGGTAGTCCGGCATGTGATGAACCGTATCGGCCCGCACGCCCGCGGGGCCACGGGGGCGGGCCGGCGGCGCCGGCCCGGGCGCGGGCGGCCGAAGCCCGACCCCTTGGCGCCGCGGACCCTTGACAGTGCATACAAGCGCGTCAAACCTGGGCGCAGAGCTGCTCCGCCCCAGGGAGGCGAGGATGCCTGCTGCCCGGGAATCACTACTGGACGCCGCCTACACGGCCCTCGCGCGCCGGCCGTGGTCCGCGGTGCGGATGGTCGACGTGGCCGCGGCGGCCGGCGTGTCCCGGCAGACCCTCTACAACGAGTTCGGCAGCAAGGACGGGCTGGCCCGGGCCCTCGTGCGACGCGAGGCCGACGGCTACCTCGCCGGGGTGGAGCGGGCGCTCGGCGGCTCGGCCGGGCCACGGGAGCGGCTCACCGCGACCGCCGAGTGGACGGCCGCCGCGGGCCGGGACAACGCGCTGGTCCGGGCCATGCTGACCGGCTCCTGGCACGAGCGGCTGCCGGCCCCGCCGCTGGCCGCCGTACCGTCCTCCACCGCCGTGCCCGCGCAGCGCCGGGCCGACGGGCCGCTGCCGACACCCCGCGACTTCGTACGCGCCGTCCGGGACCGTGCCGTGACCGCGCTCAGCGAACCCGGTGCCGCCCCCGCCGACACCGCCGAACTGGCCCGCTCCTGCGAACTGGTCGTGCGCCTCGCCCTGTCCTGTGTGGCGGCGCCACCGGACGAGGGCGGCATGGCGGAGCTGGTGCGTGCCGTGTTCCCCCGCCACGTCGCGTGAGGGCGGGGCCGGGCACCGGGGCGGGACCACCCCTACGAGGGAATCAGTGGGCCGAACCCGAGAGCTGGAGACCGATCACCCCGACGATCACGAAGCTGATCGAGACGATCTTCAGGGTCGACACCAGGTCACCGAGGAAGACCATGCCGTAGATCGCGGTGCCCGCGGCCCCGATCCCGGTCCACACGGCGTAGGCCGGGCCGACGTCGAGCTTCTTCAGTGAAAGGGTCAGCAGACCGAAGCTGCCGAGCGCGAACGAGGCGAAGGCGATCGTCGGCCACAGCCGGGTGAACCCGTGCGAGAGCTTGAGGCACACGGCGAAACCGGTCTCGAGAATCCCGGCCACTATGACCAGCAGCCACGCCATGTGCTGTCCTCCCGTTGGTCCGGATCTCCGGCTCGGTGCGATTATGCACTTGCCGGACTCCGGCCCGGGCAAACAACGCGATGGTCAGTCGCCCTCCCGGCGCTCCCGCGTGGCCAGCAGCCGGCGCAGGGAGTACAGCCGCGCGGGGTCCGCGTGCCCCTCCGCCACCCAGGCGTCCAGCGCGCAGTCCGGCTCGTCGTGGGAGCACGCGCGCGGGCAGCCCTCCGTGCCGGGCTCGAGGTCGGGGAAGGCGTGGATCACCCGGGACGGGTCGATGTGCGCGAGCCCGAAGGAGCGGACGCCGGGGGTGTCGACGACCCAGCCCGCCGCGTCGTCGAGCGGCAGCGCGAGGGCCGAGGTCGTGGTGTGCCGGCCGCGGCCCGTCACCGCGTTCACATGTCCCGTCGTACGCCGGCGCTCCTCGGGCACGAGCGCGTTGACCAGGGTCGTCTTGCCGACGCCGGAGTGGCCAACGAAGGCGGTGATCCGGCCGTCCAGGAGAGTGCGCACCCGGCCCGCCGCGTCGCCGTTCTCCAGCTCGTCGCGGCTGGTGACGACGTACGGGATGTCGAGGTCGCCGTACAGCTCCAGCAGCTTGTCCGGCGGGGCCAGGTCCGACTTGGTCATGACCAGCAGCGGTTCCAGACCGCCGTCGTAGGCCGCGACCAGGCAGCGGTCGATCAACCGCGGCCGGGGCTCGGGGTCGGCGAGCGCGGTGACGATCGCCAGCTGGTCGGCGTTGGCGACGACCACCCGCTCGAACGGATCGTCGTCGTCGGCCGTGCGCCGCAGCAGCGAGGCGCGCGTCTCGATGCGCACGATCCGCGCGAGCGTGTCCTTCTTGCCGGACAGATCGCCCACGAGGGCCACCCGGTCGCCGACCACGGCCGCCTTGCGGCCCAGCTCGCGCGCCTTCATCGCCATCACGATCCGGTCCTCGACCAGGCAGGTCAGCCGCCCCCGGTCGACGGTGAGGACCATGCCCTCGGCCGCGTCCTCGTGCTTGGGCCGGATGTTCGTCCGCGGCCGGTTGCCCTTGCGGTTGGGACGGCTGCGGATGTCGTCCTCGTCGGTGTGCTTGCCGTAGCGGCGCATGGCGTGTCCCTACTGCCCGAGCATCCCGGTCCACAGCTCGGGGAAGTCCGGCAGCGTCTTGGCCGTGGTCGCCACGTTCTCGATCCGCACGCCCTCGACGGCCAGGCCGATGATCGCACCGGCGGTGGCCATGCGGTGGTCCTCGTAGGTGTGGAAGGTGCCGCCGTGCAGGGTGCGCGGGCGGATGTGCAGGCCGTCGGCCGTCTCCGTGACGTCGCCGCCGAGTTCGTTGATCTCCTTGGTGAGCGCGGCCAGCCGGTCCGTCTCGTGCAGCCGCAGGTGGGCCACGCCCCGCAGGGTGGAGGGAGAGTCGGCGAGCGCGGCGACCGCCGCGATGCCCGGGGTCAGCTCGCCGACGTCGCTCAGGTCGACGTCGATGCCGTGAACAGCACCCGAACCGGTGAACACGAGCCCGAACTCGGTCAGGTCGCAGGAGCCGCCCATCTCGGTGAAGATCTCCCGCAGCCGGTCACCCGGCTGGGTGGTGCGGGCCGGCCAGTCCGGGATCAGCACCTTGCCGCCCGTGATCAGGGCCGCCGCGAGGAACGGCTGCGCGTTGGACAGGTCCGGCTCGATCGTCAGGTCCCGGCCGAGCAGGGCGCCCGGCGTCACCCGCCACACGTTGGGCTCGCCGCCCGACTCCGGGGTGTCCACCTGGGCGCCGACCGCGCGCAGCATGTCCACCGTCATCCGGATGTGCGGCATGGACGGCAGCGCGGTGCCGGTGTGCCGGACCTCGACGCCCTGGTTGAAGCGCGGACCGGACAGCAGCAGTGCCGAGACGAACTGGGAGGACGAGGAGGCGTCGATCGACACCGGCCCGCCGTCCAGGGCCCCGCCGCCGTGGACGGTCAGCGGCAGCGCGCCCCGGCCGTCGTCGTCGATCCGGGCACCGAGACGACGCAGCGCGTCGATCACCCCGTGCAGGGGGCGCTCGTACGACCGCGGGTCGCCGTCGAAGCGGATAGGGCCGTCGGCCAGCGCGGCCACCGGGGGCAGGAAGCGCATCACCGTGCCGGCGTTGCCGACGTCGACGGTGGCCGGGCCCCGCAGGCCCGTGGGCAGCACCCGCCAGGCCTCGCCGGCGCCGCCGCCCGAGGAGCTGGAGGACACCGTCTCCTCGATCTCCACGCCCATCGCGCGCAGCGCCCCGGCCATCAGCAGGGTGTCGCGCGAGCGCAGCGGCCGCCGCAGCCAGCCGGGCTCGGAGGCCAGGGCGGCGAGGACGAGGGCGCGGTTGGTGACCGACTTGGACCCCGGCACGTGGACCGTGGCGTCGACGGCTCCGCTCGCGTGCGGGGCGGGCCAGAGTGCGGTGGATGCGGTGTTCGGGGCCATGGGGCCACTTTATAAGGAGGCTCCGGGGTCAACCTTCCAGCAGCCAGCGCCCGCCACCGATGAGCGAGCACAGGGACACCGCGTGGAACAGGAACAGCCACAGGCCCGCCGGCACGTGCGTCAGCCGGGACAGCTGGTCCGCGTCCGAGTCCCCCGCCCCTCCACGGGACCGCTTGGCCTGGAGCTCGAACGGCGGCCGCACCCCGCCGAACAGCAGGAACCACACGACCGCGTACGCGAAGGCCGCCTGCACCTGCGGGCCCGTCAGCCAGGACACCAGCAGGAAGGCGCCGCCCGTGAGGACGACGGTCAGGACGCCGTACGCGTTGCGGATCATCACCAGCATCACCACCAGCAGCGCGGTCGCCGCCCACAGCAGCAGCGTGATGCGGCCGGCGGCCAGCAGGGCGGCTCCGCCCAGGCCCAGCAGCGAGGGCGCCGTGTAGCCGGCGGCGGCCGTCAGGATCATGCCCAGGCCGTACGGCTTGCCGCGGCTGACCGTGAGTCCGCTGGTGTCGGAGTGCAGGCGGATGCCGGTGAGCTGCCGGCCGGTGAGCAGGGCGACCAGACCGTGGCCGCCCTCGTGGGCGATGGTGATCGCGTTGCGGGATATCCGCCACAGCGTGCCGGGGACGACCACGGCGAGCGCGGCGGCCAGCGTGGCCAGCACCACCCACAGGTCGGGGTCGGACTGGGTGCCGGTGAGCCGGTCCCAGACGTCGGGCAGCGCGGTCGCGGCGAGGCTGTCCATGGGGCGGCGTTGCTCCTGTCGTCGTCGTCAACAGGTGTCGGCGCGGGGCGCCGTCGCTGAGGAACGGTGGTCGGTGGACGGGTGGGCCTGGCAGTGTGGCACGTATGTGCGGACGGTATGCATCGAGTCGTGGGCCCGAGGATCTCGCGGGAGTCTTCGAGATCGAGAAGTGGGAGCCGGAGGAGACCCTGGAACCGGACTACAACGTGGCGCCGACCAAGGAGGTCTACGCCGTTCTCGACCGTCCGGTGAAAGACGCGGACTCCCCGCGTCCGGTTCGCCAGCTGCGCAAGCTGAAGTGGGGCCTGGTGCCCTCCTGGGCCAAGACGCCCGAGGGCGGCGCCCGGATGATCAACGCCCGCGCGGAGACCGTGCACGAGAAGCCCTCCTACCGCCGGGCCTTCGCCACCCGCCGCTGCATCCTGCCCGCCGACGGCTACTTCGAGTGGGTCACCGGCAAGCAGGAGCGCGATCTGGAGGAGGAGGGCCGGAAGAAGCGACCGCGCAAGCAGCCCTACTTCGTGCTGCCCGCCGACGGCTCGGTCTTCGCCATGGCCGGGCTGTACGAGTTCTGGCGCGACCGGACCCTGCCCGACGACCACCCGCAGGCCTGGTGGGTCACCTGCTCGGTGATCACCACGGAGGCGGAGCGGACCCCGCTGGCCGTCGCCCCCGCCGAGGGCCCGCGCTCCCTCACCGAGATCCACCCCCGGATGCCGCTGATGCTGACCCCGGACCGCTGGGACGCCTGGCTCGACCCCGCCCGCACCGACCCCGAGGACCTGCGCGGGCTGCTGGCCCCGCCGCCGGCCGGGCTGATGCGCGCCTACCCGGTCTCCACGGCCGTCAGCAACGTCCGCAACAACGGCCCGGAGCTGCTGAAGGAGCTGGAGGGCCCGGAGGAGGGCACACTCTTCTGACGTGAGTACCGAGTCCGACACGACGACCGAGACCGTCGCCACGCAGGCCGGGGACGCCCGGATCACCTGGCACCGGGCGAAGAGGGCGCGGCTGGTGCTGGCCGTGAGCCACGGGGCCGGCGGCGGCATCGAGGCGCGGGACCTGCGGGCCCTCGCCCGGGTGCTGCCCGGGCACGGCGTGAGCGTGGCCCTCGTCGAGCAGCCCTGGCGGGTGGCGGGGAAGAAGCTCGCACCGGCGCCGAAGACCCTGGACGCCGGCTGGCGCGGCCTGTGGCCCGCGCTCGTCGGGCCCGGCCTGCCCGTGGTCTCGGGCGGGCGCAGCGCCGGCGCCCGGGTCGCCTGCCGCACCGCCGGCGAGCTCGGCGCGCACGCCGTGCTCGCGCTGAGCTTCCCGCTGCACCCGCCGGGCCGGCCGGAGAGGTCCCGCGCGGCGGAACTGCTGGGCACGGGGGTGCCCACGCTGGTCGTCCAGGGCGGCAGCGATCCGTTCGGAAGGCCGGCCGAGTTCCCGGCGGGTGACTTCGCACTCGTCGAGGTGCCGCACGGCGACCACGGGTTCGCGGTCCCCAAGCGCGCGGAGACCACCCAGGAACGGGCCCTGGAGATCATCACGGAGAGTGTCGTGGAGTGGGCCGCGTCACTCGGGTGACCCCCGGGAATGCTGCGCGACGCATCGCTGTTGTGGCGGACAGAAGTGCTGAGGCCTCGGCACCGACGTCGTGGGAAAGGAAGTCCGCCGCATGGGTTCGACCATCTGCCCGAGCCGCAGCAGCCGTACTGACCTGGACTGGACGGTGCTGCACGCGGCCAAGGCCACCCCTATTCGAGGGGCGGCGGGCCCGGGTGGTGTTCTATCCTCCGAAACGAGTAGGACCGGTTTCGGTCCTGCCCGGGATCTTGAGGAGGTGGGTCCGGTCACCGGTACCGACGCAGGGACCGACAACGGTCAGGCGGAGCTGCCCGAGGGCCAGGGCGTGAGCGCGGAGGAGTCCTCCGAGTCCACTGCGGAGCGCAGTGCGCGCTTCGAGCGGGACGCGCTCGAATTCCTCGACCAGATGTACTCGGCCGCGCTGCGCATGACGCGCAATCCGGCCGACGCCGAGGACCTGGTGCAGGAGACGTACGCCAAGGCCTACGCGTCCTTCCACCAGTTCCGCGAGGGCACCAACCTCAAGGCGTGGCTGTACCGGATCCTGACCAACACGTTCATCAACTCCTACCGCAAGAAGCAGCGTGAGCCCCAGCGCTCCGCCGCGGAGGAGATCGAGGACTGGCAGCTCGCCCGTGCCGAGTCGCACATGTCGACCGGTCTGCGCTCCGCCGAGTCGCAGGCGCTCGACCACCTGCCCGACTCGGACGTGAAGGAAGCGCTGCAGGCGATCCCCGAGGAGTTCCGCATCGCCGTCTATCTCGCGGACGTCGAGGGGTTTGCCTACAAGGAGATCGCGGACATCATGGGGACACCCATCGGTACGGTGATGTCCCGGCTGCACCGGGGCCGCCGTCAGCTGCGCGGCATGCTGGAGGACTACGCCCGTGAGCGCGGGCTGGTGCCCGCCGGCGCCGGGGAGTCGAACGAAGCGAAAGGCTCGGGCTCATGAGCTGCGGAGAGCCGCACGAGACGGACTGCAGTGAGGTCCTGGACCATCTGTACGAGTTCCTCGACAGTGAGATGCCGGACGTCGACCGCGACAAGTTCCAGCACCACTTCGAGGAATGCTCGCCGTGCCTGGAGAAGTACGGCCTGGAGCAGGCCGTGAAGAAGCTCGTCAAGCGGTGCTGCGGCCATGACGACGTGCCCTCCGACCTGCGCGCCAAGGTCATGGGACGGATCGACCTGATCCGCTCCGGACAGACCGTGCCGGAGCACGACGTCACCGCCACCGCCCAGGAGAGCTGACCGCCGGGACATCACCCGAACGTGCTAATCCTCAGGTCATAGGCCCCGCCTCCCTCCCGGCCCGCCCTAGGCTCCGAGCCTGGACGGGCACGGTCGGGGAAGGGGCGCGATGGAGGCGGTACCGGCGAGGGCTCGCGCCTATGTGGCCTGCGTCGCCCTGCTGGCCGTGGTCTGCCTCCTGCCGCTGCCGCGCACCCACGCCCCCTGGTGGCCGATCGGCCTGCTCGCGGCGCTCTACGCGGCCTGCGAGCACCCCCTGGGCCGCCGTTTCGGCGGCACCTTCTACCCGGTCCTGCTGGCCGGAGCGTTTCTGCTGCCCCCGCCGGCCGCCGCGCTCGTTCCGGTGCCCGCGGCGCTGTTCGCGCGCGGGGAGCACCGGCCGGCGCCGCTGCGGCGCGTCTGGCGCGCCGCACAGCCGTCACTGGCCGTGTGGGGCGCCGCCCACGTCCACTGGGCGCTCGGCGGCCGGGACGCCGTCGTCGACCGCGACTTCCCCTACGCGCTGCTGCCCGCCGGCGCGGCCGTCCTCGCGTTCTGCCTGATCCTCACCGTCCTCGACGGCGGCATCCTCGCCCTCACCGTGGGCGTGCCCGCGCCCCCGGGCGGGGAGCGCGCCCGCGCGCCGGGCCTGGCGCGGGCTGCTCGCCCGCTCGCTCGCGCCGGTCGCCGTGCATGGACTCGCCGGGCTGATGATGGCCGTCCTGTGGCGCAGCCCCTACGGCCCGGCCGCCGCGCTGCTCGTGCTGCTGCCGATGTGCGTCTCCTGGTGGGTGTTCGCCCAGTACCACCGTGAGCGCGCCGCGCACCAGGCCACCATCCGCGCCCTGGTGCAGGCCGTCGACATCAAGGACGGCTACACACGCGGCCACAGCGAACGCGTCGGACAGGCCTCCGTGCTGATCGCCCGCGAACTCGGCATGGACGACGAACGCGTCGAGGTGCTGCGCTTCGCCGGCATCCTGCACGACGTCGGCAAACTCGGCGTGCCCACCCGGCTGCTGCGCAAGGACGGCCCGCTGACCCCCGAGGAACGCCGGATCATCGAGCTGCACCCCGAGTACGGCCACGAGATGGTGCGCGGGATCTCCTTCCTCGGCGAGGCCCGCGCCGCGATCCTGCACCACCACGAGCGCCTCGACGGCAGCGGCTACCCGTACGGCCTCGCTGGCACCCGGATCCCCGAGTGCGCCCGCGTCGTCGCCGTCGCGGACGCCTTCGACGCGATGACCTCCACCCGGTCCTACAGCCGGGCGCGGCCCGTCCCCGCCGCGGTGGCCGAGCTGGAGCGCTGCGCCGGCTCCCACTTCGACCCCCGCATGGTCGCCGCGCTCGTGCGCGCCCTGCGCCGCCACGGCTGGCATCCCGCGGTCACCGCCGACGAGCCCGCCCACGACAGGGCACCCCGGCAGCGGCCGGCCGGCACCGGGACGCCCCGATGACGGCCCCGCTGCGGCTCGTCCACGGCGCCGCCGCCCTCGTCGCGGCCGGCTGCCTGGCCCTCACCCTGGCGAGCGGCCTCCGGGAAGGGGGCGTCGCGCTCGCCTTCGGTGTGCTCATCGCCGTCGGCGAGCTGACCCGCTGGGGCGCCGCCCCCGGCCGGCAGGCCGCGCCCTCGGCGCCGCCGGATCGCTGTCGTACGCCCTGCTGGGCGCCGACGCCGGGCGGCCCACGCAGCACGGCGCCGCCCAGGTCGTCACCGTCGTCCTCACCGCCGCCCTGCTCGGCGCCGTCCCGCACATCTGGTCCGGCCGCACCCCCACCCGCGATCACCTGGCCCGCCGCGTCCTCACCGTCGGCTTCGCCGCCGTCTGCTTCCAGCCCCTCTACAACCGGGGCGTCTTCGACTCCTGGGACGGCCCCGCCTACGCCCTGCTCCTGGTCGCCCTGCTCAGCCTCAGCGCGCTCTGCGACGCCGTGCTGGCCGCAGCCCTGGCCCACTTCCGCACCCGCTGGCCGTTCGGCCCGCTGCTGCGCGAGGAGCTGCACGGGCTGCTCGGCATCGGCTCCGCCGTCTGCGCGACCGGCGCGGTGATGGCGCTCGGGGTCGCCGTCGCGGGCCTGTGGGCGCTGCCCGTCTTCTGCCTGCCCCTGCTCCTCACCCAGCTCTCCGTGCGCCGGCACGCGGCCGTCCGCGCCACCTACCGGCAGACCATCGCCTCCCTCGCCCGCGCCACGGAGATCGCCGGGTACACCCCCGCCGGTCACGCCCACCGGGTCGCCGCGCTCAGCCTCGCCGTCGGCCGGGACCTCGGCCTGACCGGCCCCGAGCTGACCGTGCTGGAGTACGCGGCCCTCATGCACGACATCGGCCAGCTCAGCCTGGTCGACCCGGTCCCGGCCGGTGCCACCGCGGACCTGCCCGACGATGAGCAGCGGCGGATCGCCCTGCTCGGCGGTGCCGTCGTCCGGCAGACCGGCGTGGACGCGGCCGTCGCGGTCGTCGTCGAGCGGCAGGCCGACCCCTGCCGTGAGCAGCCCGTCGCCGCGCGGATCGTCCGGGCCGTGAACGCGTACGAGGAGAAGACCCGGGGTACCGGCCCCGAGGGACCGCTGCGTGCGCTGGAGGAACTGCGTCTCGGCACCGCCGGGGACTACGCTCCGGAGATCGTGGAGTCGCTGGCACGGGTCCTCACCCAGCCGCGGGGACGCGGCGAGAGCGTGCCGACCGGGGGCGGCGGGAGACGCGCGGCACTGTCTGACCCCGTCCGCGGCTGGGTAACCCATGGGTAATGAGCGCCTTTCGCACCGCACGTGGTTGGATGCGAGGGAGAGGGTGTCCGGGGGCACAAGCCAGCCCACTGAGCGGAACTGGAACTGGCAGGCGGGAATCGTGAGGATCTTCGGCAAGGGACGGCACCGGCCCTCCGCCTCCTGGCGGCAGGCCACCGACCGCGCGTTCACCCTGATCGGCGACGGCCGGTACGAGGACGCGGGCGAGCTGCTGACACGCGCCGCCGACCTGGAGCCGTGGCTCGCGGAGTCCTGGTTCAACCTCGCCCTGCTGCACAAGTTCCGGCACGACTGGGAGCAGGCCCGGGCCGCCGGTCTGCGGGCGGTCGCCCTGCTGGACCGGGAGGCCGGCGCCCCCGACTGGTGGAACGTCGGCATCGCCGCCACCGCCCTGCAGGACTGGCCGCTGGCCCGGCGCGCCTGGCAGGCCTACGGGCTGAAGGTGCCCGGCGGCTCCTCGCGGCCGAAGGGCGGTCCCGGCGCCCCCGTCTCCGGTGAGCCGGTGGGCATGGAGCTGGGCAGCGCGGCCGTACGGCTCTCCCCGGAGGGCGAGGCCGAGGTCGTGTGGGGCCGCAGGCTGGACCCGGCGCGGATGGAGGTGCTGTCCATCCCGCTTCCGTCCTCCGGACGCCGTTGGGGCGAGGTCGTGCTGCACGACGGCGTCCCGCACGGCGAGCGCACGACGTCCACCGGGCACAGCTACCCGGTCTTCGACGAGATCGAGCTGTGGGCGCCGTCCCCCGTCCCCACCTGGGTGGTCCTGCTGGAGGCGGCCACGGAGGCGGACCGGGACGCGCTGGAGCAGCTGGCGGCCGACGCCGGGTTCGCCGCCGAGGACTGGTCCTCGTCGGTACGGCTGCTGTGCCGGATGTGCTCGGAGTCGCGGATGCCGTCGGACGAGGGTGAAGGGGTGCACCTCGACCCGCACGACCACAGTGAGCCGGGCCATCCCGGGCCGCTGGGACACCGGACGGACGGACAGCTGTGGGTCCCGGAGCGGGAGTGCGGGGTCGCCGCGCCGGCCTCGCTGGTCCGGGGTCTGCTGGACGGGTGGGTCGCCGACAGCCCGGACTCGCGGGACTGGCGGGATCTCGAAGAGGTTTGCTGAGCCGTCCGTGACCGGCCGCCTTTAGGCTGTACTCGCAGAAATTTCCAGGCTTGCAGGAAGGCATACGTCGGTCATGGCGCAGCAGGACACCGATCAGCAGCACGCGGGCGTGCTCCCCGTCGACGACGAGGGCTACGTCGTGGACACGGAGGACTGCGAGGAGCGCGAGACGGCCTGGCGGGAGCGCGGGACCTCGCGCCCGATCACGGTCGTCGGCAACCCGGTGCTGCACAAGGAGTGCAAGGACGTCACCGAGTTCGGCGAGGAGCTGCAGCAGCTGGTAGCGGACATGTTCGCGAGCCAGCGCACCGCCGAGGGCGTGGGCCTGGCCGCGAACCAGATCGGGGTCGACCTGAAGGTCTTCGTGTACGACTGCCCCGACGACGAGGGCGAGCGGCACGTCGGCGTGGTGTGCAACCCGAAGCTCGTGGAGCTGCCCGCCGAGCAGCGCCGGCTGGACGACAGCAACGAGGGCTGCCTGTCGGTACCGACCGCGTACGCGCCGCTCGCGCGCCCCGACTACGCCGAGGTGACCGGGCAGGACGAGAAGGGCAACCCGATCAAGGTCCGGGGCACCGGCTACTTCGCACGCTGTTTGCAGCACGAGACCGACCACCTCTACGGCTACCTCTACATCGACCGGCTGTCCAAGCGGGACCGCAAGGACGCGCTGCGGCAGATGGCCGAGAACGAGCCACGCTACCCCGTGGTCGCCAACGACTAGTCGCCGCACGGCAGTAGGGGCGCCCGGCCGGGATCACTCCCGGGCGGGCGCCCCTTCGCATGGGTGCGGTTCGCTCGTCCGTGCGTCGTACATCCGGTCGCTTCCGCCCTCCGGCGATCCCCAATCGGTCACGCAAGGGGAGATTCTCGGCACCTTGGGGTAGTGAGTGAAGCAAATCCGTTCCCACGACGGTCAGTTGTGGTGCTGAATGTAAGTGCGGGATACGCAACGGCGCACGCCCGGCACGACGGGAGGGGCGTGAGCTCCTGGCGGCTGAGAGGGGTTTGTTCTGTGCAAGCTTTCCCACACAGCACCACAGCGACACCGACGGCGGTGGTGGTCCCACCCTCACTGGCACTCCCGGTGATCGAGTCCGCCTTTCCCCGGCGACTGCACCCGTATTGGCCACGACTACAGGAGAAGACACGGCACTGGCTGCTGGAAAAACGGCTCATGCCGGCGGACAAGGTGCACGAATATGCCGACGGACTTTGCTACACCGACCTCATGGCGGGTTACTACACCGGCGCCCCCGACGAGGTCCTGCAGGCCATAGCCGACTACAGCGCCTGGTTCTTCGTCTGGGACGACCGGCACGACCGCCACGTGGTGCACCAGCGGGCCGGCGAGTGGCGGCGGCTGCGCTACCGCCTGCACGCGGCGCTCGACGCGCCCAGGCACCACCTGCACCATCCGGACCCGCTGGTCGCGGGGTTCGCCGACAGCGTGCTGCGGCTGTACGGGTTCCTGCCCCGCACCTGGAACCAGCGGTTCGCCCGGCACTTCCACGCGGTGATCGAGGCGTACGACCGCGAGTTCCGCAACCGCACCGAGGGATATGTGCCCGGCGTCGAGGAATACCTCGCCCTGCGCCGCCACACCTTCGCGCACTGGATATGGACGGACCTCCTGGAGCCGAGCGCCGGGTGCGAACTGCCGGACGCGGTACGGAAGAATCCCGCGTACCGCAGGGCCGCACTGCTGAGTCAGGAATTCGCCGCCTGGTACAACGACCTGTGCTCACTGCCCAAGGAAATAGCGGGCGACGAGGTCCACAATCTCGGAATCAGCCTCATCACGCACGAGGGGCTGACTCTCGAAGAAGCCGTGGACGAAGTGAGGCGGCGCGTCGAGGAATGCATCGAGGAATTCATCGTGGCCGAACGGGAAGCCATCCGGCTCGCCGACGAAATCGACGACGGCACGGTGAGCGGCAAGGAATTGAGCGCCGCCGTCCGCGCCTGCGTCGGCAATATGCGGGACTGGTTCAGCTCCGTCTACTGGTTCCACCACGAGTCCGGCCGGTACATGGTCGACAACTGGGACGACCGGTCCACGCCCCCGTACGTCACCAACGAAGCGGCAGGTGAGAAATGACCGTCGAGTCTGTGAAGCCCGTGGCCCCCGAGGCGGCGGAGCTGCGGGAGCCCCCGCTGGCCGGGGGCGCGGTGCCGGGCCTCGGGCACGGCCTGAAGCTGGTGCGCGACCCGCTCGCGTTCATGTCCGGGCTGGGCGAGCACGGCGACGTCGTGCGCCTGAGGCTCGGCCCCAAGACGGTGTACGCCGTCACCACGCCGGCGCTCACCGGCGCACTGGCGCTGAGCCCCGACTTCAAGATCGACGGACCCCTGTGGGAGTCCCTCGAAGGACTGCTCGGCAAGGAGGGCGTGGCCACCGCCAACGGCCCCCGGCACCGGCGTCAGCGGCGCACCATCCAGCCCGCGTTCCGGCTCGACGCGATCCCGGACTACGGCCCGGTGATGGAGGAGGAGGCGCACGCGCTGACCGTGCGCTGGCGGCCCGGCGAGACCATCGACTGCACCTCGGAGTCCTTCCGGGTCGCCGTCCGTATCGCCGCCCGCTGTCTGCTGCGCGGCGAGTACATGGACGAGCGCGCCGAGCGGCTCAGCAACGACCTCGCCACCGTCTTCCGCGGGATGTACCGGAGGATGGTGGTCCCGCTCGGACCGCTGTACCGGCTGCCGTTCCCGGCCAACCGCGAATTCAACCGGGCGCTGGCCGATTTGCATCTGCTGGTCGACGAGATCGTCGCCGAGCGGAGGGCATCTGGTCAAAAGCCGGACGATTTGCTGACGGCATTGCTGGAGGCGAAGGACGACAATGGCGACCCCATCGGGGAACAGGAGATCCACGACCAGGTCGTCGCGATACTCACCCCCGGCAGCGAAACAGTCGCGTCCACGATCATGTGGCTGCTCCAGGTCCTCGCGGAACATCCGGAACACGCCGAGAAGGTACGGACCGAGGTCGAATCCGTGACCGGGGGCCGACCCGTCGGATTCGAGCACGTCCGCTCACTGACGCACACGAACAATGTCGTAGTCGAGGCCATGCGGCTCAGGCCCGCCGTATGGATATTGACGCGGCGCGCGGTGACCGACACCGCGCTCGGCGGCTATCGCATTCCGGCCGGGGCCGACATCGTCTACAGCCCCTACGCGATCCAGCGCGACGCCCGCTCCTACGAGGGCCACCTCGACTTCGACCCCGACCGCTGGCGGCCCGAGCGGGCCAAGGACGTGCCGAAGTACGCGATGAGCCCGTTCAGCGTGGGCAACCGCAAGTGCCCGAGCGACCACTTCTCCATGACCCAGCTGAGCCTGATCACCGCGGCGGTCTCGGCGAAGTACCGCTTCGAGCAGGCCGGCGGGTCGGACGACACCACCCGCGTGGGCATCACGCTCCGTCCGCACGACCTGCGCCTGCGGGCGATGCCCTGGTAGGCCGACTGATACCGGCGCGCGCTCAGGCGGCCTGCGGGCCCCGGAACGCGCGCCGGTAGGCGTTCGGGGTCGTCCCGATCGCCCGGACGAACTGGTGCCGCAGCGCGGCCGCCGTGCCGAACCCGGTGCGCCAGGCGATCGCGTCCATCGTCTCGTCCGAGCCCTCCAGCAACTCCTGTGCCAGCAGCACCCGTTGGCGAAGGATCCACCGGTAGGGCGTGGTCCCCGTCTCCTGCTGGAAGCGGCGCGCGAAGGTGCGCGGCGACATGTGGGCGCGGGCGGCGAGCTGTTCCACGGTCACCTCCTGGTCGAGGTGCTCCTCCATCCACACCAGGACCTCACCGACGGTGTCGCACGAGGTCCGCGGCAACGGCCGCTCGATGTACTGCGCCTGCCCGCCGTCCCGGTGCGGTGGCACCACCATCCGGCGGGCGATCTTGTTGGCGACCTCCGGGCCCTGGTCCTTGCGCACCAGGTGCAGACAGGCGTCGATCCCGGCGGCGGTGCCGGCGGAGGTGATGACGGGGTCCTCGTCGACGTAGAGGACGTCCGGCTCGATGACCGCCCGCGGATTGCGCAGCGCCAGCTCCCCGGCCTGCCGCCAGTGCACGCTGCACCGGCGCCCGTCGAGCAGCCCGGCCGCGCCGAGCACGAAGACGCCCGAGCACACGCTGAGCACCCGGGTGCCCCGCTCCACGGCCCGCACCAGGGCGTCGAGCAGCGCGGGCGGATAGTCCCGGACGACGTAGTCGGCCCCGGCGGGCACGGCGATCAGGTCGGCCTCCTCCAGCCGCTCCAGGCCGTACGGCGTCGACACGGAGAGCCCGCCGACATGCGTGCTCAGCGTCGGCCCCTCCGCCGAGACCACCGCGAAGTCGTACACCGGCAGCCCCTCGTCGCTGCGGTCGATGCCGAACACCTCGCACACGACACCCAGCTCGAAGGGGTGCACCCCGTCCAGCAGTACTGCGGCCACGTTCTTCAGCATGCTGCCAGTGTGCCTCGTCGGTGGCAGTAATTCGAGGGTCTGCGGCAGTCCTGCCACTCACGGTAAGGAGCATTCGGCGCGACAGTGGTGTCCATGAACGGAAACCAGATCGAAGGCCTGATCGGAATGACCGCCACCCTCGGGATCCTGCTCCTGCTGGTCCTCCCGTCCGTGCTCGGCATCGTGCGCGACCGGCGCATCGACCGGCAGCTCAGGGAGGCCGAGCGGAACGGGCTGCGGCCGGCGACCGCGTCCCCGCAGCCACCGGCCCCCCGGAGGGTCACCAAGTCCCGCCGTCACCACGGCGCCACCCGCGCCGCCTGAGGGCGGCCGGTCAGAAGTCCTCGTCGAAGTCGACCGTGCCCTCCACGGCGACCTGGTACGCGGACGGACGGCGCTCGAAGAAGTTCGTCAGCTCCTGGACGCCCTGCAGCTCCATGAAGGAGAAGGGGTTCTCCGAGCCGTACACCGGGGCGAAGCCGAGACGCGTCAGACGCTGGTCGGCGACGCACTCCAGGTACTGGCGCATGGAGTCGGTGTTCATGCCGGGCAGGCCGTCACCGCACAGGTCGCGCGCGAACTGCAGCTCCGCCTCGACGGCCTCCCGCAGCATGTCGACGACCTGCTGCTGGAGTTCGTCGTCGAACAGGTCCGGCTCCTCCTTGCGGACGGTGTCGACCACCTCGAAGGCGAAGGACATGTGCATCGTCTCGTCGCGAAACACCCAGTTGGTGCCCGTGGCGAGACCGTGCAGCAGACCCCGGCTGCGGAACCAGTAGACGTACGCGAAGGCGCCGTAGAAGAACAGCCCCTCGATGCACGCGGCGAAGCAGATCAGGTTGAGCAGGAAGCGGCGTCGGTCCGCCTTCGACTCGAGGCGGTCCAGCTTCTCCACCTCGTTGATCCACTTGAAGCAGAACCCGGCCTTCTCGCGGATCGAGGGGATGTTCTCGACGGCGGCGAAGGCGGCGGCCCGGTCCTCCGGGTCGGGGAGGTAGGTGTCGAGCAGCGTCAGATAGAACTGGACGTGCACGGCCTCCTCGAACAGCTGGCGCGACAGGTACAGGCGCGCCTCCGGGGAGTTGATGTGCTTGTACAGCGTCAGCACCAGGTTGTTCGCGACGATCGAGTCGCCCGTCGCGAAGAACGCGACCAGCCGGCCGATCAGGTGCTGCTCCTCCGGGGACAGCTTCGCGAGGTCGGCCACGTCCGAGTGAAGGTCGACCTCCTCCACGGTCCAGGTGTTCTTGATGGCGTCCCGGTAGCGCTCGTAGAAGTCCGGGTAGCGCATGGGACGCAGGGTCAGCTCGAAGCCCGGGTCGAGGAGGTTCTGGTTACGGGTGGACATCACTGGCAGGCCTCGCAGGACTCGGGGTTCTCAAGGGAGCAGGCGACCGCGTCGGGGTCGGCGGCCTGCTGGACGGGGATGGACGCCTGGGGCTGCGCCTGGGCCTGGGCGGCCCGGGCGATCCGCGTCGCCGGGCGGGAGCGCAGGTAGTACGTCGTCTTCAGGCCCGACTTCCAGGCGTACGCGTACATCGAGGAGAGCTTGCCGATGGTCGGCGTCTCCAGGAACAGGTTCAGGGACTGCGCCTGGTCCAGGTACGGGGTACGCGCCGCGGCCATGTCGATGAGGCCGCGCTGCGGGATCTCCCAGGCGGTGCGGTACAGCTGCCGGACGTCCGCCGGGATCCAGGCGAAGTCCTGCACCGAGCCGTTGGACTCGCGCAGCGCCTCGCGGGTGCGCGCGTCCCACACCCCGAGGTCCTTCAGGTCCCGTACCAGGTAGGAGTTGACCTGGAGGAACTCACCCGAGAGCGTCTCGCGCTTGAACAGGTTGGAGACCTGCGGCTCGATGCACTCGTAGACGCCCGCGATGGAGGCGATGGTGGCGGTCGGGGCGATGGCGAGGAGCAGCGAGTTGCGCATGCCGACCGAGGCGATCCGCTCGCGCAGCGCCGCCCAGCGCTCCGGCCAGGCCGGCTCCACACCGTAGTGGTCGGGGTGCAGCACACCGCGGGCGGTACGGGTCTTCTCCCAGGCCGGCAGCGGGCCGTTGCGCTCGGCGAGGTCGGCGGACGCCTCGTAGGCGGCGAGCATGATGCGCTCGGCGATCCGCGTCGACAGGGCCTTCGCCTCGGGCGAGTCGAAGGGCAGCCGCAGCTTGAAGAAGACGTCCTGCAGACCCATCGCGCCGAGGCCCACCGGCCGCCACCTGGCGTTGGAGCGGCCCGCCTGCTCGGTCGGGTAGAAGTTGATGTCCACGACGCGGTCGAGGAAGGTGACGGCGGTGCGGACCGTCTCGTCCAGCCGCTCCCAGTCGATGCCGCCGTCGGCGACGAAGGCGCCCAGGTTGACCGAGCCCAGGTTGCAGACCGCGGTCTCGCCGTCGTCCGTGACCTCCAGGATCTCCGTGCAGAGGTTGGAGGAGTGGACGACGTGGCCCGGCTCGGCCGTCTGGTTGGCGGTGCGGTTGGCCGCGTCCTTGAAGGTCATCCAGCCGTTGCCGGTCTGCGCCAGCGTGCGCATCATGCGGCCGTACAGGTCACGGGCCGGGATGGTCTTCCGGGCCAGCCCGGCGGCCTCGGCCGCGCGGTACGCGGCGTCGAACTCCGCGCCCCACAGGTCCACCAGATCGGGCACGTCCGCCGGGGAGAACAGCGACCACTGCTCGTCGGCGTTGACGCGGCGCATGAACTCGTCCGGGATCCAGTGCGCCAGGTTCAGGTTGTGCGTACGGCGGGCGTCCTCACCGGTGTTGTCCCGCAGCTCCAGGAACTCCTCGATGTCGGAGTGCCAGGTCTCCAGGTACACCGCGGCCGCGCCCTTGCGCCGGCCGCCCTGGTTCACCGCGGCCACCGAGGCGTCCAGGGTCTTCAGGAACGGGACGATGCCGTTGGAGTGCCCGTTGGTGCCGCGGATCAGCGAACCGCGGCTGCGGATCCGGGAGTACGACAGACCGATGCCGCCCGCGTGCTTGGAGAGCCGCGCGACCTGGTGGTACCGGTCGTAGATGGAGTCCAGCTCGTCCAGCGGGGAGTCCAGCAGGTAGCAGGACGACATCTGCGGGTGCCGCGTACCGGAGTTGAACAGGGTGGGGGAGGACGGCAGGTAGTCGAGGCGGCTCATGAGCCCGTAGAGCGCCGCGACCTCGTCCACCGAGCGGACGGTGTCGTCCTCGGCCAGGCCGGCGGCGACCCGCAGCATGAAGTGCTGGGGCGTCTCGACGACCTTGCGGGTGAAGGGGTGCCGCAGCAGGTAGCGGCTGTGCAGGGTGCGCAGGCCGAAGTAGCCGAAGCGGTCGTCGGCGGCCCGGTCGACCAGCGCGTCCAGCCGCTCGGCGTGCACTCGGACGAACTCGGCGGTCCGGTCCGCGATGAGCCCCTCGCGGTGCCCCACGGCCACGGACTCGGTGAACGAGGTGACGCCCTGCGAGGCGGCCTCCTCGCGGATGGCGAGGGTCAGCAGACGGGCGGCCAGCCGGGAGTAGGCGGGGTCCTCGGAGATCAGGCCGGCGGCCGCCTCCGTGGCCAGCTCGCGCAACTCCGCCTCGTCGGCCCGAGCGGACCGGCCGCGCAGCGCGGCGGCGGCGACCCGGCCGGGGTCGGCGTCGGGGAGGTCGGCGGTCAGCTCGGTCAGGGTCCGCAGCAGCGCGGCACCGGGACCGTCGGTCTTCAGCTCGCTGACTGAAGCCGGGTCGGCTGGCGCGATGGTCACGTGGGGCTCTCCCTCGCTCGGCACAGGGCCTGGCGGAGGGCAGGGGGCAGCCACGAGCGCGCACGGCGTCGCGTCCACCGGCCCACTCCGCGAGGCCCGGACGTCTGTGAGCACCCGGACCGGACGGCCGGGCGCGCTGGCGGCAGGTCCTCGGACTGAACAGGCGTGCGGAGACACGCAAGTACACCGTTGCGGGACAGTTCCGGATTCGCACCGGATTCCCCTGCGGCGACAGCGAGCACGAGCATACATCTTGTGCTCGCCCGGCACGCCACCCCCAGATGTTGTGTCGCCGTCGGTTTCAGAGCGTCAACTGGTAGGTGAGAAGAGTGATGTCGCCGGCCTCCGGCCCGGGCGGCTGCGGTGCGCCGGGCGGAAACGGCGACGGGCCGCCGGATCTCCTCCGGCGGCCCGTCGCGCGGCTGCGGCTCAGTGACCGGTGCCCGCCGTCGCCGGCGGCAGCTCCACCTGGACGCCCGGGTCGCCCGCGTCCGCGGTGTAGTCCTCCGGCCGGGTCTGGTCGAGGCCCTCGGGGGCCTTCACGGCCTTCAGGACGAAGGTCAGGACCACGGTGACGACGACGTTCAGGACGAACGCGGTGAGGCCGATGTACCCGATCTCGCCGATACCCGGGATCTCCTTCGCGGAGCCGCCGAAGTGCTTCTGCGTCGGCGAGGCGACCCCGTACGCGGCGACCGTGCCGTACACCATGCCGACCGCCCAGCCGGCCAGCAGCGCCCAGCGGTGGAACCAGCGGGTGAACAGGCCGCCCACCAGGGCCGGGAAGGTCTGCAGGATCCAGATGCCGCCCAGCAGCTGGAAGTTGATGGCGACCGTCTTGTCCATGGTGAGGACGAAGACCAGCGCGCCCACCTTCACCAGCAGCGACACGATCTTGGAGACCTGGGCCTCCTGCCTGGGCGTGGCGTCCGGCTTGATGAAGTCCTTGTAGATGTTGCGGGTGAAGAGGTTGGCCGCCGCGATGGACATGATGGCCGCCGGCACGAGCGCGCCGATGCCGATCGCCGCGAAGGCCACGCCCGCGAACCAGTCCGGGAACATGTCCTCGAACAGCTGCGGGATCGCCAGCTGCCCGTTGGTCACCTTCACCCCGGCCGCGATCGCCATGAAGCCCAGCAGCGCCAGCAGGCCCAGCATGAGCGAGTACAGCGGCAGGATGGTGGTGTTCCGGCGGATCACCTCACGGCTCCTGGACGACAGGGTCGCGGTGATCGAGTGCGGGTACATGAACAGCGCGAGGGCCGAGCCGAGCGCCAGCGTGGCGTAGGTCCACTGGCCCGCCTCGGGCGGGACGAGGGCGCCGCGCGGTTTGCCGGTGGCCGGGTTGACCTGGCTGAACGCGTCGCCCGCCTTGGCGAAGACGTCGTCGAAGCCGCCCAGCTTGATCGGGATGTAGATGATCGCCACCGCGATGACGATGTAGATCAGCGCGTCCTTGACGAACGCGATCAGCGCGGGCGCGCGCAGGCCGGAGGAGTACGTGTAGGCCGCGAGCACACCGAAGGCGATGAGCAGCGGGAGGTCCTTCACGAACCAGTTGGTGTTCTCGCCGCCGCCGACGCCCATCACGTCGAGCACCGCCTGGATGCCCACGAGCTGCAGCGCGATGTACGGCATCGTCGCCAGGATGCCGGTGAGCGCCACCGCCAGCGACAGGCCCTTCGAGCCGAACCGGCCGCGCACGAAGTCCGAGGTGGTCACGTAGCCGTGCTTGTGCGAGACGGACCACAGGCGCGGCAGGAAGGTGAAGATCAGCGGGTACACCAGGATCGTGTACGGCACCGCGAAGAAGCCGGACGCGCCCGCCGCGTAGATGGCCGCCGGGACGGCGACGAAGGTGTAGGCCGTGTACAGGTCACCGCCCAGCAGGAACCAGGTTACCCAGGTGCCGAACGACCGGCCGCCCAGGCCCCATTCGTCCAGGGAGTGCTCGTTCTCGGCCCGGCGCCAGCGCGCGGCCAGGAAGCCCATGACCGTGACGGCCAGGAAGAAGAAGATGAAGACGCCGAGCGCGACGCCGTTGACCCCGTCCTTCACTGCGCGGCACCCCCCTTCGCACCGTTGCGGGAACGCTGGTCGTGCTGCCACAGCTTGTACGCGGTCATCGTGAGCGCGGTGGAGATCAGCACCCAGAGCATCTGGTACCAGTAGAAGAACGGGATCCCGATGAACGTGGGGTCCGTCTTGGCGTACGAGCCGAGCCACAGCATCGCGACGAAGGGCGCCACGAGACACAGGCCGATGACGACCCGGACCGGTGTCACCACCGGAGGTCTCACTTGAGGTGTTTCGGACATGCCACGGCTCCCGTCCCCTCGCTGATCACGCGTGTAATGCGCAGGCAATCTAGGTGACGGGATCAGCGCACGGGAAGACCTCGTCCGGATATCGGTATGCCGATTTCGGGGTGGCGGTGTGAAGAGGGGCCGCCGGGGTCAGTCGACGGGCCGCTTCAGCCGCGCGACGAACTTGTACCGGTCGCCCCGGTAGACCGACCGCACCCACTCCACGGGCTTGCCCTCGCGGTCCAGCGAGTGCCGGGAGAGCATCAGCATCGGCAGGCCCACGTCCGTGCCGAGCAGGCCCGCCTCACGGGGCGTGGCCAGAGAGGTCTCGATGGTCTCCTCGGCCTCGGCGAGGTGGACGTCGTAGACCTCGGCGAGCGCCGTGTACAGCGACGTGTACTTCACCAGCGAGCGGCGCAGGGCCGGGAAGCGCTTGGCGCTCAGGTGCGTGGTCTCGATCGCCATCGGCTCGGCGTTGGCCATGCGCAGCCGCTCGATGCGCAGCACCCGCCCGCCGGCGGTGATGTCGAGCAGGTCGGCGAGCCGGTCGTCGGCCGTGATGTAGCCGATGTCCAGCAGCTGCGAGGTCGGCTCCAGGCCCTGGGCGCGCATGTCCTCGGTGTACGAGGTGAGCTGCAGCGCCTGGGAGACCTTGGGCTTGGCGACGAAGGTGCCCTTGCCCTGGATGCGCTCCAGCCGTCCCTCGACGACGAGCTCCTGCAGGGCCTGGCGGACGGTGGTGCGGGAGGTGTCGAACTCGGCGGCCAGCGTGCGCTCGGGCGGTACCGGCGTGCCCGGCGCCTGCGTCTCCGTCATGTCGAGCAGGTGCTTCTTCAAGCGGTAGTACTTGGGCACGCGCGCGGTACGGACGGTCGTGCCGGCCTCGTTCTCCGCACTGCTGACGTCGGTGCTCATGCTCTGCCTTCCCGGCTCCGGATGCCGAAAGCGACCGACCTCGCATCGGCCACGGCTCACATCGTGGCACGGCTTCGTGCGCCAGGAGTCCACCCCGCACGCTCCGTGATCTCCTCTGTATACCGGGGCCCCCGCTGTTGGTCTAGTCCAGCAGGGGCAGTGCGTGCGGCGGCATCCCGGCCGCGCCGCCGCCGCTCCGGTCAGATCCCCTGCCACTCCGGCTTGTGCGCGTAGGTGTGGCGGAAGTAGTCGGCCAGCTTCAGCTTGCCCGCGGCCGCCTCGTCGACGACGACCGTGGCGTGCGGGTGGAGCTGGAGCGCGGAGGCCGGACACACCGCCGCGACCGGTCCCTCGACGGTCGCCGCGACGGCGTCCGCCTTGCCCTCGCCGGTCGCCAGCAGCACCAGGTGCCGGGCCTCCAGGATCGTGCCGATGCCCTGGGTGATGACGTGGTGCGGGACCTGCTCGATGTCACCGTCGAAGAAGCGCGCGTTGTCGACGCGGGTCTGCTCGGTCAGCGTCTTGATCCGGGTGCGCGAGGCGAGCGAGGAGCACGGCTCGTTGAACCCGATGTGCCCGTCGGTCCCGATGCCGAGCAGCTGGAGGTCGACCCCGCCGGCCGCGGCGAGCGCCCGGTCGTACGCCTCGCACGCCGCCTGCACGTCCGCGGCCGTGCCGTCCGGGCCCATGAACGCGTCCATGCCGATCCCGAGCGGCTCCAGCACCTCCCGGCGCAGCACCGAGCGGTACGACTCCGGGTGGTCGGCGGGCAGCCCCACGTACTCGTCGAGCTGGGCGATCCGCGCCCGCGAGGTGTCCACGGCGCCGGAGCGCACCTTCGCGGTCAGGGCCTGGTAGACGGGCAGTGGGGTGGAGCCGGTGGCCACGCCGAGCACGGCGTCGGGCTTGCGTCGCAGCAGCTGCGCCATGGCCTCGGCGATCAGCTCGCCGCCCGCCGCGGCATCCGGAACGATGACAACTTCCACGCTGGGCCTGCCGTTCTGAAGTGGGCTCGTGCGTCTCTATGTGGTTTAGACCAATCTAACAGAATCGGCGTTCGAGGGCGCCCCCGAAAGGCGTCTCCTCCCAGGTGCCCCAAGGGAAACCGCGGGCGCCCGCGGAAATTGCCGCGGTCATCCGGCCCCATGACCGGCCGGGGCGGGCTAGGCTGCGTGGCATCGCGTGCCATGCGGGGAATGCGCATGCCGCCGCACCATGGACACGCCTTCGTGGTCTAGTCCACAATCCAAGTGAACAAGCCTCCGTCTTCCCCGCACAGGAAGGCGGATCGAGGAACCGGCGCTCTCTGCCCTGACTGCCCCGGCTCCTCGACCTTCGGCCGACCGGGACCGCACACCCCACGGCCGATGATGCTCCGGGCTGCGGTGCCGGGAGGGTTGAGGGTCCCTTCCAGGCGCCGCGGCCCGCGGGTGTTTTCCGGCCACCGCGAAGCCGCGGGTACGCTCGCACCGTGCCCTCCATGAACGAACTCGTACGCCAGCACACGGCCCTCGACGACTCCGACCTCGAGTGGCTCCACCTGCTGGTCTCGGAGTGGCAGCTGCTCTCCGACCTCTCCTTCGCCGACCTGGTCCTGTGGGTCCCCACCCGCGACGGCACCCGTTACGTCTCGGTCGCGCAGATGCGCCCGAACACCGGTCCGACGTCCTACCAGGACGACATGGTCGGCCATCTCGTCCCGCGTGGACGCCGGCCCATGCTGGACGCGGCCCTGGACGAGGGCCGGATCGTGCGCGAGGGCGACCCGGAGTGGCGCGAGGAGGTCCCGGTACGGGTGGAGTCCATCCCCGTACGGCGTGAGGGCCGCGTCCTCGGGGTGATCGCCCGCAACACCAACCTGCTCACCGTCCGTACCCCGAGCCGGCTGGAGCTCACCTATCTCCAGAGCGCCTCGGACCTCGCGCAGATGATCGCGGCCGGCTCGTTCCCCTTCCCCGACCAGCAGGTCGACATGGACGCCTCGCCCCGCGTCGGCGACGGCCTCATCCGGCTGGACGCGGAGGGCATCGTCCAGTACGCCTCCCCGAACGCCCTGTCCGCCTACCACCGGCTGGGCCTCGCCGCCGACCTGGTCGGCCACCACCTGGGGCGGACCACCGCGGAACTGGCGCCATCCCGGGGGCCGGTGGACGAGGCGCTCGCCAAGGTGGCCAGCGGCTGGGCCCCGCGCGAGTTCGAGATCGAGGCCCACGACGGGGTGATCCAGTTCCGGGCCATCCCGCTCAAGCCCAAGGGCACCCGCATCGGTTCGCTGGTGCTGTGCCGTGACGTCACCGAACTCCGGCGCCGCGAGCGTGAGTTGATCACCAAGGACGCGACCATTCGGGAGATCCACCACCGGGTGAAGAACAACCTCCAGACGGTCGCCGCCCTGCTCCGCCTCCAGGCCCGGCGCATCGACTCCGAGCGCGGCCGGGAGGCCCTGGAGGAGGCCGTGCGGCGGGTCGGCTCCATCGCCATCGTGCATGAGACGCTGTCTCAGAACCTGGACGAGCGGGTGGAGTTCGACGACATCGCCGACCGGGTGCTGGCGATGGTCGCCGAGATCTCGCCGGGCAAGGTGACGGGTCGGCGCACCGGCCGGTTCGGGATACTCGACGCCGAGGTCGCCACCCCGTTGTCGATGGTCCTCACCGAGGTGCTGCAGAACGCCCTGGAGCACGGCTTCCGTCAGGGCGACACCGGCACGGTCGAGGTCTCCGCGGTCCGCGGTGGCACCACCAAGGAGGCCCGCCTCCTCGTCACCGTCCAGGACGACGGCGTCGGTCTGCCCGAGGGCTTCGACCCGCACCGCTCGGGAAACCTGGGCCTGCAGATCGTACGGACCCTGGTGGAGGGCGAGTTGGGCGGTTCGTTCGACATGGTGCCGGCCCCGGAGCGGGGGACGCGGGTGATCCTGGACATCCCGGTCCTGGCGCAGAAGTGAGCGGCCGGCCTGCCCGGGGCGGGCGACGGCCCTGCGGGGCAGGTCGGCGATGACCCTGCGGGGCAGGGGAGTTGGGTGCCGGCGGTACCGGGACAGCAAAAGGCCCCGGACCGCCATTGGTCCGGGGCTTGTGCTCGTTGCTGCTCCGCTAAATCGCTAAGCGCATCGGGGGATACTGCGCGCTGCGGCTCGGGGGCGGGAGATGCGTGCGTGCTGCACGCGCCGCCAAGCTCAGGCTGTCAGCAGGGGTGGGAGTGTCAGGCGGAGGCCTGACGGGCCCGGTTGCGGGCGGCACGGCGCTTCATGGCGCGACGCTCGTCCTCGCTGAGACCACCCCAGACGCCGGAGTCCTGACCGGACTCGAGCGCCCACTGCAGACACTGCTCGATAACCGGGCAGCGACGGCAGACGGCCTTGGCTTCCTCGATCTGCAGCAGCGCAGGACCGGTGTTGCCGATGGGGAAGAAGAGCTCGGGGTCTTCCTCGCGGCAAACGGCGTTGTGACGCCAGTCCATGGCTGCTACCTCTCCTTGGTATTACGTGCAAGTTGCTTGTGAATGTGAACGCTTTCACGAATCCCTCAACAAGTGAAGGGCCGACCACCGAGTCTTCACCCGGCGGGGTCCTTGGTTTGAAGAGGGGTTCTGGTGATCAGTGGAGGCCGGTCCTGCGGGCCGTCCCGATCGCCACGTAGAGACTCGCAAACCTCAGCGGCGGATACAACCCCTTCCGGAAAGTTTTTTTTGATTCCTCGGTGTCGACTGGGTCACAGCCGTACTTCCATGGGGTGGACCCTGGCCTAAACGTTCGAGTGAAAGGACTTTCGCCCGTTCCGCTCACACAATCACACGCAGTGCGCGGCGTACGCCTGTGAACGTCACGCTCGTTCGCAGCCCCAGGTGGTCACCGTCCATCTGGAGGGGCAGGGGAGCCTTCGAATGCAAGGTGAAGCGGTCCAGATCGTGCAGTGAGACCGCATGCTTGCCATGAGGTCCCCGCTCGGGGGACGAAGTGAGCAACTGGGTGCCATACCGGGCGACGGCGGCCGTCGACAGACGGCTGAGGCCGAGTACGTCGATGCCCGTGTCGAACGAGGCCTTCGGTGACGTGTACATGGCTCGATTGCCGAGGAACGTCCACGGGGACGTGTTCGAGACTATGGCGACGACCAGATCCTCGACCGGGTCCGCGCCGGGCCGGTCGAGCGTGATCGTGCCGTGCCGGCGGTGCGGCTCGCCGAGGAACTGCCGGACCACCTGGCGTACGTACAGCGCGTGCGTCGACTTCTTGCCGCGCTCGCGCTGCTGCTCCACCCGGCCCACCACACCCGCGTCGAAGCCGAGCCCCGCGTTGAAGGTGAACCAGCGGTCCGGGACCGCCTCGTCCTCGGTGCCGGGCGTGCCGGAGGTCAGGCCCAGGCCGACGATCCGCTCCCGGTTCTCGCGCAGGGCGTCCAGTAGGGCGCCGGTGGCCTCGACGGGATCGTTGGGCAGGCCCAGGGCCCGGGCGAAGACGTTGGTGGAACCGCCGGGGACGACCGCGAGGCCGGGCAGCCGGTCGGGGGCGGGGCCGGCGTGCAGGAGGCCGTTGACCACCTCGTTCACCGTGCCGTCGCCGCCGAGGGCCACGACCATGTCGATGTCGTCGCTCTCCGCCGCCTGCCGGCCGAGGTCCCGGGCGTGACCTCGGTACTCGGTGGTCACCGCCTCCAGTTTCATCTCACTGGCCAGCGCGTGGATCAGGACATCACGCCTGCGTGCGCTTGTGGTGGTTGCCGCCGGATTGACCACGAGAAGTGCACGCATGCATGGCAGCGTACCTACTGGGTGGTACCCGGCCCAGACCGAGGTAGGGATCGGGTAAGAGGAGAGGGCGTGAGGCTGGACACTCGGGACGTACCGACCGGAAGCCGCCGGCCGGTGCCGGCGGGTGATCGGCGGGCGGCCCGGCAGCCGATCGGGCGGCCGGCCCGCCGGTTACCTGTGGGCGACCCCACCCCGTCCGCGACGGCCCGACGGCTACCCTTCAGGGGTGAGCAGTGACCAGAAGCCCGCACCCGACACCGCCGAAGCAGCCGTGGCCGAAGGACCGCGTCCGCGCCGGCTGACGTACGCGGCGGCGCTGGCCGGACTGGAGGGCGCCGCCCTGGTGGCCGGCGGTCTGTGGGTGCTCGTCCTCGGAATCACCGGCGACCCGGACGACCGGCAGCAGGCCGTGACCCTGGGCATCACGCTGGTCGTGCTCGCGCTGCTTCCGCTGCTCGCCGCGCGCGGGCTGCTGCTGCGCCGCGGCTGGAGCCGGGGCCCCGCCGTGATCACGCAGGTCATGGCCCTGCCGGTGGCGTACAGCCTGCTCCAGTCGGACAGCATGGCCATCCCGGCCGGTATCGCCCTCGCGGTGATCGCCGTGGCGGCGCTGGTGCTCCTCGTCAACGGGGAGACGACCCGGGCCCTCGGCATTAAGGGACCGGGCCGGTCGGAGTAGGCGGGCAGGCCTACTCCTCCACGAGCAGCTTCTCCCGCAGCTGGGCCAGCGTGCGGGCGAGCAGCCGGGAGACGTGCATCTGCGAGATGCCGACCTCCTGCGCGATCTGCGACTGCGTCATGTTGCCGAAGAAGCGCAGCAGCAGGATGCGCTTCTCCCGCGGCGGCAGGTCCTCCAGCAGCGGCTTGAGGGACTCGCGGTACTCCACGCCCTCGAGCGCCTCGTCCTCGGCGCCGAGGGTGTCCGCGACCGCCGGGGACTCGTCGTCGGTGTCGGGGACGTCCAGGGACAGGGTGGAGTACGCGTTCGCGGACTCCAGTCCCTCCAGGACCTCCTCCTCGGAGATGGCGAGCTTCTCGGCCAGCTCGTGGACCGTGGGGGAGCGGCCGTGCAGCTGGGACAGCTCGGCGGTGGCCGTGGTCAGCGCGAGCCGCAGCTCCTGAAGGCGGCGCGGTACGCGGACCGCCCAGCCCTTGTCGCGGAAGTGCCGCTTGATCTCGCCGACGACGGTCGGGGTCGCGTACGTGGAGAACTCCACGCCGCGCTCGGGGTCGAAGCGGTCGACCGACTTGATCAGACCGATCGTGGCGACCTGGGTCAGGTCGTCCAGCGGCTCGCCGCGGTTGCGGAAGCGGCGCGCCAGGTGCTCGACGAGCGGCAGGTGCATCCGGACGAGCTTGTTGCGCAGCTCCGCGTACTCCGCGCTGCCCGCGTTCAGCTTGCGCAGCTCGACGAACATCGCACGCGCCCCGCTGCGGTCCTGCGGCTCGTGGTGGGGGGCCTGCACGGCCTCCGCGCCCGGCGCGTCGTCCTCGGCGTTGCGCTCGTGCTCGCTCATCTGCCCGCCCGTTGCCCTTCCCCGAGGCCCCGCCTTAGCACGGCCGGCGGAGGCGGACCCGCCGCGTCCCCGTGAAGGTGTGCCCTGCGCGGCACCGTCACCGCCGCCCCCCGCGGAGGTGTCCTCCGGGTGGGGCCTGGCCTGGTCGGGGATGCCGTCGATGCCGTCCGCCATGCGCCGGGAACCGGCCCGAGGGCCTTCTCCGGACGTCTCGGCGCCGGTCGGCCAGGGGGCACCCCCGTCCCCGGCCGGCAGCTCCCGTGTGCCGCGCTCTTCGTCCCGCACCGGACCGTCCCCGTTCCTCACGCCGGGCCGGGGCCCGCGCCGCGCTGTTTGTAGAGGCTGATCGACACGGTCTTGTCCTCGTCGACGGCGGAGGAGACCTTGCCCGCGAGGGCCGACAGCACGGTCCAGGCGAAGGTGTCCCGCGAGGGGGCGTGGCCGTCCGTGGTCGGCGCCGACACCGTGACCTCCAGCGAGTCGTCCACGAGCCGGAAGACACAGCTGAGCACGGAGCCGGGGACGGCCTGCTGGAGCAGGATCGCGCAGGCCTCGTCGACGGCGATGCGCAGGTCCTCGATCTCGTCCAGGGTGAAGTCCAAGCGGGCCGCCAGACCGGCCGTGGCCGTCCGCAGCACCGACAGGTAGGCACCCGCAGCCGGAAGCCGGACTTCCACGAAGTCCTGGTTCGTCACGGGCTCGCCTGCGATCTGGGACACCCTCACCTCCATGGTGGTACAAGCTCTACGGGGCCGAGGGTCGCCCCTCGGGGGTAACGCGAACGTGGTTCCGCGGTGACGCTATCGCGCTCCGAACGTTCCTGTCCCCGGGACCCCAACCCCCTGGCGTCACTCACAGTAAAGCCGCGAATACGCTCCGTGTCTAGAGGGTGGGCGTGCCCAAATGGGAAGAGGGCGCGCCGGGTTGACGTACCCAGACGTCAGATGCTCGAACCGTCGTGCGGCCGCGTCCCGCTAGCAGTGTCACACGAAATCGCGGTCGACCGGGAACACGGCCGGACGGGCCGCTCAGACGAGGACGTGGTCGACGAAGCACCACCGCCAGTCCTCGCCCGGCTCGAAGGTCCGCATCACCGGGTGACCGGACCTCTCGTGGTGCTCCGTCGCGTGCCGTCCCGGCGAGGAGTCGCAGCAGGCGACGTGGCCGCAGGTCAGGCAGAGCCGCAGCTGTACCGGGTGCGTGCCGTCGCGCAGGCACTCGGGGCAGGTCTTGTCCTGCGGCTCCGGTTCCGGGTGCGGCAGCGCGGGGGCGTGCGTGCACTGTTTCATGATTGCCAGATTACGACGGGTGTGCGGGGGACCGCGCGGAAAACGAGGGTGGGCGAGAACCATGGATGTGATGCCGCTGCTGTTGCTGGTCGCGGGCAGCGCCGCAGTCGCCGCGGCGGCGCGCAGGGGGCCGGTGCCGCCGCCCCTGCTCCTGGTCGCGGCCGGGCTGGCGGTCTCCTACGTCCCGGGGGTCCCGGACTACACCCTCGACCCCGAGGTGGTCCTCCCGCTGCTGCTGCCGCCGCTGCTCTACACCTCGGCCAGCGACAGCTCCTACCTCGACCTGCGCGCGCAGCTGAGACCGGTGGCGCTGCTGTCGGTGGGCTACGTCCTCTTCGCGACCTTCGTCGTCGGCTGGGCCGCCTATCTGATCATCCCCGGCATGCCGCTGACCGCCGCCCTGGTGCTGGGCGCAGTCGTGGCGCCGCCGGACGCGGTGGCCGCCACCGCGATCGCGCGCCGGGTCGGGCTGCCGTCCCGCATCACGACGATCCTCCAGGGCGAGTCGCTGTTCAACGACGCCACCGCGATCACCGCCTACAAGGTGGCCCTGGCCGCGGCCGTCGGCGAGGGCGCGACCTGGGCGGGCGGCATCGGCGAGTTCCTGCTCGCCGCGGTCGGCGGCGTCGGCGTCGGACTCGTCCTCATGGCGCCCCTGCACTGGCTGCGCACCCATCTGTCGGAACCGCTCCTGCAGAACACCCTCTCCCTGCTGATCCCGTTCGTCGCCTACGGGGTCGCCGAGCAGGTGCACGCCTCCGGAGTCCTCGCGGTCGTGGTCGTCGCCCTCTATCTGGGCCACCGCGCGTGGGAGGTCGACTTCGCCACCCGGCTCCAGGAGGAGGCCGTGTGGAAGATGGTCGCGTTCATCCTGGAGTCGGCGGTCTTCGCCCTGATCGGCCTGCAGCTGCCGGTCGTCCTCAAGGGCCTCGGCGAGTACGAGGGCGCGGCCGCCGCCTGGTACGCCGTCGTGCTCTTCGTGGTCGTCGTCGCGGCCCGGTTCGTGTGGGTGTTCCCGGCTACCTTCTTGCCCCGGATGCTGTCCGCGCGGATCCGCGAACGCGAGGAGAACCCCACGTGGCGTGGCGCGACGGTCACCGCGTGGGCCGGCATGCGGGGTGTGGTCTCCCTGGCCATCGCCTTCTCCATCCCGCTCACCGTGCACGGCGGCCACCCCTTCCCCCAGCACAACCTGATCCTCTTCCTGACCTTCACGACCGTCATCGGCACCCTGGTCGTGCAGGGTCTGAGCCTGCCCCCGCTGATCCGGCTGGTGCGGTTCCCCGGCCGGGACCGGCAGGCCGAGACGCTCGCCGAGGCCAACGCCCAGGCACAGGCGTCACGGGCCGCCGAGACCCGGCTCGACGAACTTCTGTCCGACGAGCGCAACGCCTTGCCCCCGCCGCTCGCCGACCGGCTGCGCCGGGTCCTGGAGAGTCGGCGCAACTCCGTCTGGGAGCGCCTCGGCCAGCCCAACCCGGTCACCGGCGAGTCCGTGGACGACACCTACCGCCGGCTGTCCCGCGAGATGATCAGCGCGGAACGCGAGGTGTTCGTGCGGCTCCGCGACCTCCGCTACATCGACGACGAGATGCTGCGCGCGCTCCTGCGCAGGCTCGACCTGGAGGAGGCGGCCGCGTACCGCGAGGCCGGCTAGGGCCTGCCGTTTGGATCATGCCGGCGTCGCGTCGGCGGACAAGGCACCGTGGGCCAGGCCGGCCTGATCCGAACGACAGGCCCTGGGCGCGGCGCGGGCCCGTCGTACGGCGCGTTCAGGCGGACGGCCGGCCCGTCACGACCGCCGCGAGCGCCGTACCGCGCGCGAACGCGCCCTCGGCGGCCAGGGTGGTGAGGCCGTACAGCATTTTGGCGACATAGAGACGTTCCACGGGCAGTCCGTGGCGGTCTTCGAAGTCCTGTGCGAACGCCTCGAGTTCCGGGGTCGTACGGGCGTAACCGCCGCAGTGGAAGCGGTCGTCCAGCGACCAGGAGCCGGTACGGGCGCCGAAGGCACGTTCCTGCAGGGCCTGTACGTCGGCCTCCAGGAAGCCGCCGCGCAGGACCGGGATCCCGAGGGCGTGCTGTCCGGGGGCGAGTCCCGCGGCGAGACCGGCGAGCGTGCCGCCGGTGCCGCAGGCCACGGCCACGACCTCGGCCGCGCCGCGCAGTTCCACGCCGAGGGCCCGGCAGCCGTGCACGGCCTCGGCGTTGCTGCCGCCCTCGGGGACGACGTACGCGTCCTGCGCGCCGGCCGCCGCGAGGATCGCGGCCAGGGTGTCCGGCTCGGACTTGTGCCGGTATGTCGATCTGTCGACGAAATGCAGCCGCATGCCGTCGGCCGCGCACCGGGTCAGGGACGGGTTGAGCGGCCGGTCGGCCAGCTCGTGGCCGCGGACCACGCCGACGGTGGGGAAGCCGAGGAGGCGGCCCGCGGCGGCGGTGGCCCGCAGATGGTTGGACCAGGCCCCGCCGAAGGTGACCAGGGCCCGCCCGCCGGCCGCCTCGACGTTCGGCACGAGCTTGCGCCACTTGTTGCCGATGAGCTCCGGATGGATCAGGTCGTCGCGCTTGAGCAGCAGCCGCAGCCCCCGCCGCCCGAACCGCTCGTCCCGCACCTCGTGAAGCGGCGAGGGCAGCCGGGGGGCGAGCACATCGAGGCCGGTCACACCCCCATTGTCCCTGGGCCCCGGGGAACGGCACCGCCGGGTGCGCCCGGGCTCTCCGGGGCCGCCCGGGGTGCGCCGCCCCCGGGCGAGGGGTCCTAGTCCTTCAGGCGCTCCCTGATCCGTTCCCGGAGCCATGTCATCGTGAAGCCCCGCGGGTCGACCTTGCCCGGCTGCCATTCCCTGTGGCCGATCACCGACCGCTCCGTCCAGCCGTGCCGGCGGCACAGCGCGGCCGAGACCCGTTCGATCGCGTCCAACTGGGCCTCCGGCCAGGGGTCATCGCCGTCGCCCAGGTTCTCGCACTCGAAGCCGTAGAAGTGCCGGTTGCCGTCGGTGTTCGCCTCGTTGTCCGGCGGCAGCCTCTTCTCGGCGATGACCGCGCGCAGCACCTCGTCGTCGCCGAGACCGGCGTGGTTGGCGCGGCCGTAGCCGACCAGGTGGACCGTGCCGTCCTTGGTGATCACACCGTGGCACAGCGGACCAGGCAGTGCCGGGTAGCCCTTGCGGCACACCTCCACCGTGTGCGCGCTGCCCCGGGTCACCGTGTGGTGGATCATCACGCCGTGGACGGGACCCCAGGGGCCCTTGTGGTTGCGGTTGTGGTGTTTCCAGTCGCCGACCTCGACGACCGTGACGCCCTCCGCCCTGAGCGCGTCCAGAAATCCGCTCGCGGACATGGGTGGGGCCATGGCCCCCTCCTTCGTGCCGTGCCCGGTGGCCGCCGACGGCGGCTCTCTCGTCTGCATGCTTCTACCGAAAACGGACGTCACGGACGACATCGTTCGCACGCTGTGCGAGCCGATCCGGACAGGCCGGGCATCGCGGGTGTCACTGGGCAAGATCCCTCTTTCTGCCCAGTAGTGCGATGATCCATTCCCGCTCTTTCGGGTAATGGTGCGAGCACGCTCCGTGATGACATCTTGTGGGCGAGACCGGTGTGCGAGTCGGTACCGGGCAAACATGAGAGGGCATTTCCTTATGTCGGTAGGCGAAGAGGTCCGCACGGATCAGGGCAAGCCGCAGCAGTCCCTCGGGACGGCGGCCGCGCGGAACCTGGCCACCACCACCAAGTCCGTCCCGCAGATGCAGGAGATCAGCTCCCGCTGGCTGCTGCGCACGCTCCCCTGGGTGGACGTCCAGGGCGGCACGTACCGGGTGAACAGGCGCCTGACCTACGCCGTCGGCGACGGCCGCATCACCTTCGTGAAGACCGGGGACCAGGTCGAGGTCATCCCGGCCGAGCTCGGCGAGCTGCCGGCCCTGCGCTCGTACGAGGACGAGGAGGTGCTGACGGAGCTCGCCCGGCGCTGCCGCCAGCGCGACTTCGCCCCCGGCGAGGTGATCGCCGACTTCGGCAACCAGACCGGCGAGGTGTACCTGCTCGCCCACGGCAGGGTGGAGAAGGTCGGCACCGGCCCGTACGGCGACGACGCCGTCCTCGGAGTCCTGGCCGACGGCGCCTACTTCGGCGAGCAGGCACTGGTCGACCCCGACGCCATCTGGGAGTTCACCGCCCGCGCCGACACCGCGACCACCGTGCTGATCCTCAGCCGCCAGGACTTCGAGCAGGTGGCCGAGCGCTCCGACTCGCTGCGCGCGCACCTGGAGGAGGTCCGTGCGATCCCCTCGCAGCGCACCAACAAGTACGGCGAGAAGGAGGTCGAGCTGGCGGCCGGCCACGCCGGCGAGCCCGACATCCCGCACACCTTCGTCGACTACGAATCACGGCCCCGCGAGTACGAGCTGAGCATCGCCCAGACCGTGCTGCGCATCCACTCGCGCGTGGCGGACCTGTACAACCAGCCGATGAACCAGACCGAGCAGCAGTTGCGGCTCACGGTCGAGGCGCTCAAGGAGCGCCAGGAGCACGAGCTCGTCAACAACCGGGAGTTCGGTCTCCTCAACAACTGCGAGTACGACCAGCGGATCCAGCCGCACGACGGCGTGCCGAGTCCGGACGACCTGGACGAGCTGCTCAGCCGGCGCCGGGGCACCAAGCTGCTCCTGGCCCACCCGCGGGCGATCGCCGCGATCGGACGCGAGCTGAACAAGCGGGGCCTGGTCCCGGAGACCGTCGACATGGCCGGCAACCGCATCCCGACCTGGCGCGGCGTGCCGATCTACCCGTGCAACAAGATCCCGATCAGCGAGGCCCGGACGACCTCCATCATCGCCATGCGTACCGGCGAGGCGGAGCAGGGCGTCATCGGCCTGCGGCAGTCCGGCATCCCGGACGAGATCGAGCCGAGCCTGTCGGTCCGTTTCATGGGCATCAACGAGCAGGCCATCATCAAGTACCTGGTGACGGCCTACTACTCGGCCGCCGTACTGGTGCCCGACGCGCTCGGTGTGCTGGAGAACGTCGAGATCGGCCGGTGGAGGTGACGTTTCCGCACGTCGTGGCCGTGTCCCCGCCTCCCCGGCGGGGTACACCCTCGGAATATGCGTCCGGCGGAGCCGGTGACGCCGGTGTCCGCGGACCTGGCGAGGGGGAGGCATGGCCGAGTTCATGACGGAGACAGCGGAGCGTTCCGCCGTCGTGCCGCGTCCCGGCACCTCGGGGGAGCGCGCGGGGAGGTCCGGCGACGGCGCCGCCGGTCCGCTCGACGGGCAGGAGGCGGCGGCGCTCCTGGAGCGCACCCGCGCCCTGGTCGACCCGGAGTTGCGCGCGGCCTTCGCGTCGCTGCCCGGCTCCATGCGCCGCGTCGCGCTCTACCACTTCGGCTGGCAGCACGCGGACGGCACTCCGGCGGCAGGCAATGCCGGCAAGGCGATCCGGCCCGCGCTGGTCCTCGCCGCGGCCACCGCACTGGGTGGCCCGGCGGCCCGCGCCGCGGCCGTCCGGGCGGCCGCGGCGGTCGAACTGGTCCACAACTTCACGCTGTTGCACGACGACGTGATGGACCGCGACACCGCCCGGCGGCACCGGCCCACGGCCTGGACCGTGTTCGGCGACCCCGACGCGATCCTCGCCGGTGACGCGCTGCAGGCGCTCGCGCTCCGGATGCTCGCCGAGGACCCGCACCCGGCAGCCGTCCCGGCCGCGTCCCGGCTCGCGGCCTGTGTCGTGGAGCTGTGCGCCGGCCAGCACACCGACACCGACCTGGAGAGCCGCGCCCCCGACGACGTCACCCTCGACGAAGTGCTCGTCATGGCCGAGGCGAAGACCGGCGCGCTGATCGGCTGCGCCTGCGCCGTCGGCGCCCTGTACGCCGGTGCGGGCGACGAGGAGGTGGCGGCGCTGGACGGATTCGGCCGGCAGGCCGGGCTCGCCTTCCAGCTGATCGACGACGTCATCGGCATATGGGGGGACCCGCGGAACACCGGGAAGCCGGCGGGCGCGGATCTCGCGGCCCGCAAGAAGTCCCTGCCGGTGGTGGCCGCGCTCACCTCGGGCACCCCGGCGGCCACCGAACTCGCCGATCTGTACGCGAAGCCGCACCACGGCCAGGACGCGGAGGCGGCGGCCGAGATCGCGCGCACGGCGCAGGCCGTGGAGCGGGCCGGCGGCCGGGACTGGGCGCAGGCCGAGGCTGCCGACCGGATGGCCCGGGCCGTGCAGGAACTCGCCCGCGCGGTCCCCGATCCGGAGGCGGCGGGCGGCCTGCTGGCGCTCGCCGAGTTCGTGACCCGACGCAGCAGTTGAGCGCTGCCGGATCCCCGGCGGCCGAGCAGGCCCCGGAGTCCGCGGCGCGTGCGGACCTGACCCCGCACACGCCACCCGGACTCCGGCCCGGCGGGCCCCGCACATCCCCACGGTGTGCGGGGCCCGCCGTCGTGCGCCCCGAAACACCCTTGCGCGGACCCGATGTGGAGTACTACAACTGAAGCACTACAGACGGAGTGGTCAACCGGCCGCTCCGAACCTGATGAAACGGGATCGGTTTGCGCAAGCTCACGTACTTCGTCGCCTGCTCGCTCGACGGCTTCATCGGTGACGAGCACGGCGACGCCTCGGAGATGTTCCGCTTCCTGGACGCGGAGTACCTGGCGTTCCTCACCGCGGAGTTCCCCGAGACCCTGTCCACCCCCGGGCGCAGGCACTTCGGCATCGACGACGTGCCGAACAAGCGGTTCGACACCATGATCCAGGGCCGGGCCAGCTACGAGCTGGCCCTGAAGGAGGGCATCACCAGCCCCTACGGTCACATGCGCGAGTACGTCGCCTCCCGCACCCTCGGCGTCTCGCCCGACCCGAACGTCCAGATCGTCGCCGACGACCTGGTGGGCCGGGTCCGCGCGCTCAAGGCCGAGGAGGGCGGGCTGGACATCTTCCTGTGCGGGGGCTCGGTCGTCGCCGGGGAACTGCTCGACGAGATCGACGAACTGGTCGTCAAGTCCTATCCGATCGTCTACGGCAAGGGCATGCCGATGTTCGCCACCGGCGCCGGCATCGGGGAATTCACCCTCGGCGAGGTGCGTACCTTCACGAACGGCGTGATGGTGCGGACGTACGCCAGGAAGCGCTGAGTCCGCCACCGCTCTACCCTGAAGTCATGGCCAGGGAGGAAGCGGTCTGCCCGGTCTGCGGGCAGCCGGTCGCGACGGTCGTCCGGCGGCACAAGACGCTGGGCGCCTGGGTGCCGGTGTGGGGACCCGGCCCGTGCCGCAACCCCGACTGCGCGGCGGGCACCGGGTCCGCGGAGACGGCCGCACCGGCGGCACGGCCGCAGCCGGACGGGCCCGCCGGGAAGTGATCCCGCCGACGGAAGCGCGGTGTCGGGAAAGCGCCGACCGCGCGGGTGGTGCGCGCCGCGGGCGCCGTAGCGTGGGCGCATGCCGAAACTGCCCCGCATCTTCCACATCACCGAACGCTCCCTGTGGGACGCGGCGCGCGAGCGCGGCGCCTACGAGGTGTCGACGCGTGGCCGCACCCTCCAGGAGGAGGGCTTCATCCACTTCTCCACCCGCGAACAGCTCCCGCGCATCGCCGGGTTCCTCTACGGCGACTACGACGGCCCGGACGAACTGGTCGTGCTGGTCGTCGACCCGGCACGGGTCGGGGTGCCGGTGAGGTACGAGTCCATGGAGCCGGGCGGGGAGGAGTTCCCGCACGTCTACGGGCCGGTGCCGGCCGAGGCCGTGGTGGACGTGGAACCCTGGCGGTGACCCGTCCGGGGGGAGCGCGCCGCCGGTGGTGGCGGTGGGCGGTGACGGGATGGGTGGTGGCCGTCGCCGTCGGGGGAGGACTCACGCTGGTGCTCCAGGAGGAGACCGGGCCGAAGGGGCCGTACGTCTGGCAGGACGGCTCGTCGCCTCCGGCGCACCCGCGGGGTGCGGACCGGCGGCCGGACGGTGACGCCTGTGTGCCGGCCCCCACTCCGCAAGCCCCTGACGGGGCTCCCGCATCCCTGCTCGCCTGCGCCTACTCGAAGCCGGTTCCCTGAGCGGCGGCGGGCAGGCCGCCCGTCTCCGGGTCCCGGCCGGTCAGGCAGTACGTGCCGCCGGCCGGATCGCGCAGCACCGTCCAGTGGGCGCCCCGGCGGACGACGACGGCACCCAGTTCCTCGTGCCGTGCGCGCACCGCGTCGATGTCCGCGCAGGCCAGGTCGAGATGGGCGGAGGCCGGACGCTCCTCGTCCAGCCGCTGGAGCAGCAGCCGGACGGGGAGCCCCGCCGGCGGCTCCAGCACCTGGAACTCCGGCCGGGAGCCCGCCCGGTGCCGCCATCCGGTGAGCCGTGCCCAGAAGGCGGTCTCGCTGTCGTACACGGACGGCGGGATGTCCAGGCACACCTGGTCCAGGCGGCTGCCGGCCACCACCGGCGGCCGTACGGTCTCCCCGTGCCAGGGCACCGCGCAGAACAACTGCCCCCCGGGGGAACGCAGTACGGCCCAGTCGCCGTGGTCGGCCACCGTCCCGGCACCGAGCGCGCGGGCGGTCGCGATCAGCTCCCGCACGTCGTCGGCGCAGAGGTCGAGATGGGCGCCGCCGTCCCCCTCGGCGACGCCCTGGAGCTTCACACACGCGTCGGCCCGGTCGGTCCCGTCGGTCTCGCCGGGCAGCAGGGTCATGAACTCACCCCGGTCACCGCGGGGTTCGGACGGCCGGGTGCCGGTGGCCGCCGCCCAGAAGGCGCGCGCCCCGGCCAGGCGGGCGGCGGGCCGGTCGGCGAAGGCGTACGTCCAGCGAATGATCATGCCGGGGAGTGTAGGCGGCAACTCCCCGGGCACTACCGCGATTTCACCGGGCGGGCCGCTGGAGGAAACGCAGCTGGTTCCCGGCAGGGTCCCGGAAGGCGCAGTCGCGCACCCCGTACGGCTGGTCCGTCGGCTCCTGCAGCACGTCGCCGCCGGACTCCCGGACCCGCTCGAACAGCGCGTCGCAGTCCTCGGTGGTGAAGATGACACCGCGCAGCATGCCCTTGGCGAGCAGCTCGGCCATCACCTGCCGGTCGGCGGGAGAGGCGTCCGGGTTCGCGCCGGGCGGCTCCAGCACGATCTCGACGTCCGGCTGGAGCGGTGAGCCCAGGGTCACCCAGCGCATGTTCTCGAAGGCCACGTCGTTGCGGACCTCCAGGCCGAGCACGTCGCAGTAGAAGGCGAGGGCCTTGTCATGGTCGTCCACCGCGATGAAGCACTGCTTGAGTTTCACGTCCATGGGGTCACGCTAGGCCCCTTCGGGCCGTGGCGCGCGGAACCTCAGTAAGGGCGCCGGCGCGGGCGCGTGAACGTACGGGCCACGCACGAGGGGATCACCGCGCTCGCCTCGTGGTCGCGGGAGCGGTAGGCGCTCGGTGTCTCGCCGACCAGCTCGGTGAAGCGGGAGCTGAACGAGCCGAGCGAGGTACAGCCGACGGCGATGCACACCTCGGTCACGGTGAGGTCGCCGCGGCGCAGCAGCGCCTTGGCCCGCTCGATACGGCGGGTCATCAGATAGCTGTACGGCGTCTCGCCGAAGGCCTTGCGGAAGCTGCGCTGGAAGTGCCCGGGCGACATCAGGGCGTCGCGGGCCAGCTCGGTCATGTCGAGCGGCTCGGCGAACTCGCGGTCCATGCGGTCCCGCACACGACGCAGACGTCTGAGGTCCTCCAGCCAGGTCATCCCCTCAGCCTGGCACAGGTCGGCACGCCGACGGCCCCGATTTCCGACGGTGCGGAAACCGCGCCGGAGGAGAGACGACCGCACCCGGACCGCCAGAAGCGCCGTTGCCGGCGGCCTGGTGGGCCGGGTGCGGTCGTCGAGACGCTGTGGTTCCGGGGAACCGCAGGTCAAAAGGGTCAGAAGGTCAGGCCTTCTTGGTCTCCCAGAAGATCTTGTCGATCTGGGCGATGTAGTCCAGAGCCTTCTGGCCCGTCGCCGGGTCGGTGGACGCCTTGGCGGCCGACAGGGCCTTCAGGGTGTCGTTGACCAGCTGGTGCAGCTCCGGGTACTTCTCGAAGTGCGGGGGCTTGAAGTAGTCGCTCCACAGCACGGAGACGTGGTGCTTCGCGAGCTCCGCGCGCTGCTCCTTGATGACGGTGGCACGCGCCTGGAAGTGGGGGTCGTCGTTACCGGCCATCTTTTCCTGGACGGCCTTCACCGACTCCGCCTCGATGCGGGCCTGGGCCGGGTCGTACACGCCGCAGGGCAGGTCGCAGTGGGCGCTGACCTTGACCTTGGGGGCAAACAGGCGGGAAAGCATGGAGCATTCCTTCCTCGTGATCGTCTTCTCAGGTGCGACATTACTCCCTGTGGAAGGCGATTTCTCGGGTGCCCCCTAGGGCTTAGGGCAAAAGTCCAGGGTGAGACTGAGACTGGTGGAGGAACGACCGGGGAGGTGCCGGGGATGCCGGAGCTGTCGCAGGAGTCCGAGCGGGGGAGGGCGGTGGCGCCCTTCGGGCTGGCCGAGGTGACGGGACCGTCCATGGCGCCCACCCTCCAGCACGGCGACCGGCTGCTGCTGCAGTACGGCGCCGCCGTCCGGCCGGGGGACGTCGTGGTCCTGCGCCACCCGTTCCAGCAGGACCTGCTGGTGGTCAAACGAGCCGTGGAGCGGCGCGAGGGCGGCTGGTGGGTGCTCGGGGACAACCCGTACGCGGGCGGGGACAGCACCGACTACGGGGTCGTGCCGGACGACCTCGTCCTGGGCAAGGCCCGCTTCCGCTACCGGCCGCTCGCGCCCGGTCAGCGCTCGCCGCTGGCGCTGGCGCGCTGGGCCCTCTCGGCGGCGAGGCCGCTGCTGCCCGACCGGTCGGCCTCCAGGCGCTTGCGGGCCCGGTAGGCGGCCACGTTGGCCCGGGTGGCGCAGCGGTCGGAGCAGTAGCGCCGGGAGCGGTTGGTGGACGTGTCCAGGTAGGCGTTGCGGCACGGCGGCGCCTGGCACAGGCCGAGGCGGTCCACGCCGTACTCGGTCAGGTGGAAGGCCAGACCCATCGCCGCGATCGCCGCGTAGCCCGCGGTGGCGTTGGACGGGTGGTCGGCCAGGTGCATGTGCCACAGCGGGCGGCCGTCCTCGTCGCGGTGGTCGTGGCCGGAGATCTGGGGGCTGACGGGGAACTCCAGCAGCAGCGAGTTCAGCAGGTCGACGGCGAGGGTCTCGTCGCCCCCGTCGGCCGCCTCGAAGACCGAACGCAGCCGGGCCCGGACCGAGCGGAAACGGGTGACGTCCGCGTCGGTGGCGCGGCGGGCCGCCGAGGCGTTCTCCCCGAAGAGGTCGCGCACGGCCTCGACCGAGGTCAGGTTGTCCTTGCCCCGGGCCGGTTCCTCGCTGTTGACGAGACGCACGGCGTAATCCGAGTAATAGGCCAGTTCCACTTGTAGTCCTTACGGAGGCGTTCTATCTTCGTTGGCGCGGAGACGTAACAGCTGCCTACGCCCCCAGGGTATTACGCGCAGCGGGGGAGAGGGGATCACATGACCACCACGACGGACACCGGCTGGCAGGCCTGGCAGGAGAGCTGGGACCGGCAGCAGGAGTGGTACATGCCGGACCGCGAGGAGCGGTTCCGCGTCATGCTCGACATGGTCGAGGCCTTCACGGGACCCGAGCCGCGCGTCCTCGACCTGGCCTGCGGCACCGGCAGCATCACCGCCCGGCTGCTCGCCCGCTTCCCGAACGCCACCAGCACCGGTGTCGACCTCGACCCGGCGCTGCTCACGATCGCCCGGGGCACCTTCGCCGGCGACGGCCGCGTCACCCTCGTCGAGGCCGACCTCAAGGACCGCGACTGGACCGCCCGGCTGCCGTACGACACGTACGACGCGGTCCTCACCGCCACGGCCCTCCACTGGCTGCGCACGGACGCCCTCGATGCTCTCTACGGCCGGATCGCCGGCCTCGTCCGGTACGGCGGCGTCTTCCTGAACGCCGACCACATGATCGACGACAGCACGCCCCGGATCAACGCGGCCGAGAGCACCCTGCGGCACACGCGCATGGATCAGGCCATGCGCGACGGCGCCCTCGACTGGGCCGAGTGGTGGGCACGCGCGGCCGAGGACCCCGTGCTCGCCGCACCCACCGCGCGTCGTTTCGAGATCTACGGCTCCCACGCGGACGGTGAGACGCCGTCCGCGGCCTGGCACGCCCGCACCCTGCGCGCGAGGGGCTTCGGCGAGGCCCGGCCGGTGTGGTGCTCGCCGTCGGACACCCTGCTGCTGGCGCTGAAGTGACCCGTCGCTGAACCGGAGACGGGGGACGGAAGAGGGGCGGTACGGAGGATCCGTACCGCCCCTCACCGGTGGAGCGTCAGAGCACCTTGGACAGGAACGACTGCGTCCGCTCGTGCTGCGGGTTGGTCAGCACGTCCCGCGGATGGCCGGATTCGACCACCACGCCGTCGTCCATGAAGACCAGGCTGTCGCCCACCTCGCGGGCGAAGCCCATCTCGTGGGTGACGACGACCATGGTCATACCCGACTCGGCGAGGTCGCGCATAACGTCCAGGACGTCACCGACCAGCTCCGGGTCCAGGGCCGAGGTCGGCTCGTCGAACAGCATCAGCTTGGGGTCCATCGCCAGCGCCCGGGCGATCGCCACGCGCTGCTGCTGGCCGCCGGAGAGCTGCGAGGGGTAGTGCCCCGCCCGGTCGGCCAGGCCGACGCGCTCCAGCAGCTGCATGGCGCGTTCCCTGGCCTGCGCCCGGCTCGTGCCGCGCACCTGCACCGGCGCCTCCATGACGTTGTCCAGCGCCGTCATGTGCGGGAACAGGTTGAAGCGCTGGAAGACCATGCCGATGTCCCGGCGCTTCTGCGCGACCTCGCGGTCCCGCAGCTCGTACAGCTTCTCGCCCTGCTGGCGGTAGCCGACCAGCTCGCCGTCGACGTACAGCCGGCCGGCGTTGATCTTCTCCAGGTGGTTGATGCACCGCAGGAAGGTCGACTTGCCGGAGCCGGAGGGGCCGATGAGGCAGAACACCTCGCCCGGCTTGACCTCCAGGTCGATGCCTTTGAGGACCTCGACGTGCCCGAAGGACTTGTGGACGCCCTCCGCCTTCACCATCGGGACGGTGCTCTGCGGCGGGGTGTCCTGCGTCTTGCTCAGCTTGTCGCTCATGCCGTGACCTTCCTGCTCGAGAAGGTCGTCAGGTGCGCCTTCACCTTCTGCCACGGGGTCGGCGGGAGGCTGCGGCTGGAGCCGCGGGCGTAATACCGCTCGATGTAGTACTGCCCCACGCTCAGGATCGAGGTCATGATCAGGTACCAGGCGGCGGCGAGGAAGTACATCTCCACCGGGGCGCCGGAGTTCTGGCCGATGTCCTGGGCGTAGCGGAACAGCTCGGGATACTGGACGGCCGCCACGAGCGAGGTCGTCTTCAGCATGTTGATCACTTCGTTGCCCGTGGGCGGCACGATCACGCGCATCGCCTGCGGGATGATCACCCGGCGCAGGGTCTTGCTGTGGCTCATGCCGAGGGCGTGGGCCGCCTCGGTCTGGCCCTCGTCCACCGCGAGCAGGCCGGCCCGGCAGATCTCGGCCATGTACGCCGCCTCGTTCAGGCCCAGGCCGAGCAGCGCCGTCAGCAACGGCGTCATGAAGTTCGACCAGTGGTCCTTGTAGAGCGGCATCAGGTTGATGTACTCGAAGACCAGGCCCAGGTTGAACCAGAGGAACAGCTGGACCAGGACCGGGGTACCGCGGAAGAACCAGATGTAGAACCAGGCGATCGACGAGGTGACCGGGTTCTTCGACAGCCGCATCACCGCGAGGACGATGCCGCCGACGATGCCGATCACCATCGACAGGACCGTCAGCAGGAGGGTCTTGCCGACACCGGTCATGATCCGGTCGTCGAAGAAGTAGTCCGGCACCGCGTGCCAGTTGATCCGGCCCTGGCCGAACGCGTAGACGATCGCGACGAGGAGCGCGATGGCGACGACCGCGGAAACGTATCGTCCGTAGTGCCGGACCGGGATGGCCTTGATGGCCTCCGCGCCGGCCGGGGGAGTGCCCGGCTCCCCGGCCGTCTTGTTGATGTCAGTCACGGGTGTTGCCTCTCAGTGGCCGCTCGGGAACCGCGGGTCACTTGCCGCCGTTGATCGCGGACTCCTTGACGGCGCCGTCCTCCGCGCCCCACTTCTTGAGGATCTTCTGGTACTCACCGCTCTTGATGATCGCGTTCATCGCGGCCTGGAGCGCGTCCCGCAGCTGGGTGTCGTCCTTGGCCACGGCGATGCCGTACGGGGCGGCCTCGACCTGGTCACCGACGATCTCGAAGTCCTTGCCGCCGCCCGAGGTCTTCACCGCGTACGCGGCGACCGGGAAGTCGGAGGAGGCCGCGTCCACACCGCCCGAGCGCAGACGGGTCTGGGACTGCTGGTCGTCGTCGAAGGCCTCGATGGTGAGCTTCTTGCCGCTCGGACACTTCTTGGCCTCCTGCTTGGCCAGGTCCTCCGAGACGGTGCCGCGCTCGACGGCGAGCTTCTTGCCGCACAGGTCCGACCAGGACGTGATGCCCTTGGTGTCGCCCTTGCGGGTGTAGATCGACACACCGGCGGTCAGGTAGTCGACGAAGTCGACGCCCTCGCCGACCTTCTTGCCGGTGTCGGGGTCGACGCCCTCCTGGCGGTTCTTGTTGTCCGTCATCGCCGACATCGCGATGTCGTTGCGGCCGGAGCGCAGACCCGTGAGCAGGGCGTCGAACGTGCCGTTCTCGAACGTGAGCTTCACGCCGAGCTGCTTGCCCATGGCCGCCGCGAGGTCGGGGTCGAGACCGACGACCTTGCCGGACGAGTCCTTGAACTCCACCGGGGCGTAGGCGATGTCGGAACCGACCTTGATCTCGCCCTTGTCGCGGATGTCCTTGGGGAGCTTGTCGGCCAGCGGAGCGGAGCCGGCGGACGTGCTGCCGGAGCCGTTGTCGTTGTCCTTGGTCTGGTCACCGCAGCCGGTGAGCAGCAGGGCGCCTGCGACCGCGATCGCACCGACCGCCGCAAGACGGGAGTGCGCGGCGGTGGTACGACGGGTGGAGCTTGCGGTCATCGTGGTTCCTCCGGCGGATGGGAAGAGTTGCCGATGGGTCGACGGAAACACACACCTTCGGGTGTCGCGACCTCGTGGGTTTACGGCATCTTGCCATTCGGACTACGCCATTCAGGGGCGTCGCTATGTCAAAATCAGATAACGGGTGACCCCCGAACCGCATCAGGTCGGTACATCCTTGGTCCATAGCCGCCGAATCATCTGCGGGAATCAAGCACTCCGACCGGAAAATCTTCAGCGCATCTCACGATGTGATCAACCGGGCGACTGCCCCTTTGACCCCGTTCGGGCCTTGTGCCGCCCCGGCGCCGACGTCCTCGGGCGGTCCGCAGGCGGCTCCGGCAATGTTCCCGCCCATCCGTCGGCCGGGCGTCGTCTCCGCGTGGTTTCCCGGTTCCGGGATGTGACCTTGAACCTAATGGACTCGTCGCGGGTGCCGTCCGTCCGGTAAGAAGGTTCTTTACACCCCTCATCCGGGGCTCAGGGCGCGTGTGCGGCGCGCCCGTCGCGTATGTGCTCGTACGTATCCGCAATCGAGCCGTGCGCGGTGCCCGCCCACCCCTCACCAGGAGTGGTCGACCCTCAAACCATGCATACCTAAGGGGTAAAACAAAGTGGCAGCGGAGATCGTCAATCCTCGCAGCGACGGCGGCACGGACCAGGACGGCGGGGCGGAGCCCCTCGATTCCTTCGATCCGGTGTTCGCGCTGCACCGCGGCGGCAAAATGGCTGTGCAGGCCACCGTGCCGGTCCGCGACAAGGACGACCTTTCCCTCGCGTACACGCCCGGCGTAGCGCGGGTGTGCACCGCGATCGCCGAGCAGCCGGAGCTGGTCAACGACTACACATGGAAGTCCTCCGTGGTGGCCGTGGTGACCGACGGTACGGCCGTGCTCGGACTCGGGGACATCGGTCCCGAGGCCTCCCTCCCTGTGATGGAGGGCAAGGCGATCCTGTTCAAGCAGTTCGGCGGCGTCGACGCGGTGCCGATCGCGCTCGCCTGCACCGACGTGGACGACATCGTCGAGACCGTCGTCCGGCTCGCTCCCTCGTTCGGCGGAGTGAACCTGGAGGACATCTCGGCGCCGCGGTGCTTCGAGATCGAGCGCCGGCTCCAGGAGCGCCTGGACATCCCGGTCTTCCACGACGACCAGCACGGCACGGCCATCGTGACGCTCGCGGCGCTGCGGAACGCGGCGCGGCTCAGCGGCCGTGAGATCGGTCAGCTGCGCGCCGTCATCTCGGGTGCCGGCGCGGCCGGTGTCGCCATCGCCAAGATGCTGGTCGAGGCCGGCATCGGGGACGTGGCCGTGGCGGACCGCAAGGGCGTCGTGTCGGCCGACCGGCAGGACCTGACCCCGGTCAAGCGGGAGCTCGCGGGCTTCACCAACAAGGCGGGCATCTCCGGTTCGCTGGAGGACGCGCTCGCGGGCGCGGACGTCTTCATCGGCGTCTCCGGCGGTACGGTCGCCGAGGAGGCCGTGGCCTCGATGGCCGAGGGTGCCTTCGTCTTCGCGATGGCCAACCCGAACCCGGAGGTCCACCCGGAGGTGGCGCACAAGTACGCGGCGGTCGTCGCCACGGGGCGCTCCGACTTCCCGAACCAGATCAACAACGTGCTCGCCTTCCCCGGGATCTTTGCGGGCGCGCTGCAGGTGCGGGCCTCGCGGATCACGGAGGGGATGAAGATCGCGGCGGCGGAGGCGCTGGCCGCGGTGGTCGGTGACGACCTCGCCGCCGACTACGTCATCCCGTCGCCGTTCGACGAGCGGGTCGCTCCTGCGGTGACCGCGGCCGTGGCCGCGGCCGCCCGGGCCGAGGGCGTCGCCCGCAGCTGACCCCACCCTTGATGGCCCCGCCCGCCCGGGCGGGGCCATTTCTTTTCCGCCCGCCCTGACGCCCCGCCACCGACGAAGACTCGTTGCCGGTTGCCGATCGCCGAGCCCGATGCCTGTCGCCGAATCGCCTGTCGGCGACCGGCCCGGCGATGGCCCCCGCCGCCGGCAGCCGGTCCGGCGCCTCGCTGGTGGCGGGTCCGGTCCGTCGAGGGCTGTCGCGTGAGGGGCCGTCGCCGTCGCGCGCCTTCGGCCGGGGTGGCCGGTCCGTTGCTCGTAGGTCCCTGGCCGTGGCCGGCCCCCCGGAGTCGGGTCGCGCAGGCCGTCCGATCGCCGGACCGCCGTCCGTCGGCAGCCGGTGGGGCGGCCGCCGGTTGTTCGGGAGGGGACCGGGGGTTCGGGCAGGGCCGAAACGGTGCTGCGCTGTGTGGGTGCTGTCGTGCAAGAGGGCATGTGTCACAGGGCCGCATGGTTCCGTCGGCTGCACCGCGCACCTATCGTCGAGCCATGTTCGCCGTCTACGCCGCCCGAATCGACCGCGACCAGCCGCTCACCGGCCTTGAGTTGGGGGAGCGTCCGGCTCCCGAGGCCCGTCCCGGCTGGAGCACCATCAACGTACGGGCCGCTTCCCTCAATCATCATGATCTCTGGTCCCTGCGGGGCGTCGGCCTGCCGGAGGAACGGCTCCCGATGATCCTCGGCTGCGACGCCGCCGGCGTCGACGAGGACGGCAACGAGGTCGTCCTGCACTCCGTCATCGGCCAGACCGGCCACGGTGTCGGCCCGAACGAGCCGCGCTCCATCCTCACCGAGCGTTACCAGGGCACCTTCGCCGAGCAGGTCGCCGTGCCGTCCTGGAACGTCCTGCCCAAGCCCCGGGAACTGTCCTTCGCGGAGGCCGCCTGTCTGCCGACGGCCTGGCTGACGGCGTACCGGATGCTGTTCACCAACGCCGGCGTACGCCCCGGGGACTCGGTCCTCGTGCAGGGTGCGGGCGGCGGTGTCGCCACGGCCGCGATCGTGCTCGGCAAGGCGGCCGGCCTCAGGGTCTTCGCCACCAGCCGGGACGAGGCGAAGCGCAAGAGGGCCCTGGAACTGGGCGCGGTCGAGGCGGTGGAGTCGGGTGCCCGCCTGCCGCAGCGCGTGGACGCCGTCATCGAGACCGTCGGCGCCGCCACCTGGTCCCACTCGGTGAAGTCCCTGCGACCCGGCGGCACGCTGGTCATCTCCGGGGCCACCAGCGGTGACCGGCCCTCGCACGCCGAGCTGACCCGCATCTTCTTCCTCGAACTGAAGGTGGTCGGCTCCACCATGGGCACCAAGGACGAGCTGGAGGACCTGCTCTCCTTCTGCGCCGCGACCGGCGTGCGGCCCGTCATCGACGAGGAACTGCCGCTGGACCGGGCCCGCGAGGGCTTCGAACGGCTGGCGTCCGGCGAGCAGTTCGGCAAGATCGTGCTCACCAACGCCTGAGGCCGTCCGAGGCGCACGTGCGACGAGAGGCGGGTCCGGGACACCGGGCCCGCCTTTTCCGCACCCCTGATGTCAACGTGGGTTGACGCGCGGTGCGTGTCAACGTAAGTTGACATCATGACGGAGGCAACCGATCTCGCCGAGCGCGCCGGTGACCGTGATCCGCGGGTGGGACTGCGGGCCGTGGCCGCGCTGCGCAGGCTGCTGGAGCAGCTGGAGGCGGTGCAGGTGCGCAACGCGCGCAATCAGGGCTGGTCGTGGCAGGAGATCGCCGCGGAGCTCGGAGTCAGCAGGCAGGCCGTGCACAAGAAGTACGGGAGGCGATGATGTTCGAGCGGTTCACGAAGGACGCCCGGGCCGTGGTCGAGGGAGCACTCGGCCATGCGCAGGGAGAGGGGGCGCGGTCCGTCGACGCCGAGCATCTGCTGCTCGCCGTCCTCGACCGCGAGGGCAGCCGCGCCTCGTTCGCCCTGTCCGCCCTCGGGCTCGCCGAGCGCCGGGAACCGGTGCGGCGGGACGTCGAGGAGGCGCGGCGCCGTGCGGGGCTGACCCGCGCCGACACGGACGCGCTGGCCGGGCTGGGCATCGACGTCTCGGAGATCGTGGCCCGCGTGGAGGAGGCGCACGGAGTCGGGGCGCTCGCGATGTCCGGCGCGGGGAAGGGCGCGGGCCGGCCGGACGGGGCGGCCCGGCGGGGCGGGCGCCGGCCCGGCTTCGGCCGCACGGCCAAGAAGGTGCTGGAGCAGTCGCTGCGCCTGGCCGTCGGACGCGGCGACCGGCACATCGGCGACGAGCACCTGCTGCTGGCGCTCACCGTCCTGCCCGGGGCACCCGCCGAGGTGCTGGCCGACGCGGGGGTCACCCACGAGTCGGTGACGCGGGTGCTGTACGGCTGACGCGCCACCCCGGCCGCCCTCCGGCAGGCCCGGCCGGCCGGAGGGCGGGGCCGTCCGGCGGGCCCCGCCGGCTCAGGGCGTGCGCGGTCGCAGCAGTGCCGTGATGTGGGCCGCCGCCCGCGACAGGTGGTGACGGGTGTCGTCGAGCTGGTCCGCGGTGACTCCGTGGTCCCGTGCCGTGTCGCGGATGTCGTCACGGAAGCGGTCCAGCAGGCGGTCCAGGTCCCGCACCGGGTCGCCGGTGGACGCCTCGTGCGCCCAGGACGGTACGTACTCGGCCGGGAAGTCATCCCGCGTGACCGAGTACTGCGGCTCCGGGGCCGCGGCGGGGCCGGCCTTGCCCGGCCCGCGGCCGAAGGCCGAGGCCCTGTCCTTGGCGAACTCCTTGCCGAAGTCCTTGCCGAACTCGCCGAATTCCTTGGCCAGTTCGGTCAGTCCCTCGCGGACACCGGTCGGCCAGTCACCGCGGGCGAAGTGGTCCTGGACGCGGTCCTGTACCTGCCGGGCGATGCGCTGCACCTCCTCCTGTGCCTGCGCCCGGGCCCGTGCCTGCGCCTCCTGAGCCTGATGGCGGGCCTGCTTGGCCTCCTCGCGGGCCCGGCGGCTCTCGTCCTTGGCGCGGCGGGCCTGCTCCTTCCACTCCTGCTTCACCCGGCGCATCTCCTCCTTGGCCGTGCGCCAGGCCTCCTTGTCACCGAGGTCGCCGTACTCCCCGAAGGGGCCCGGACCGCCGCCGGCCGCCCGGGAGTCCCGGCCGGCCTCGGAGGCGGCCGCGCGCATCTCCCGGCGCAGGTCACCGGCCGCGCCGCGCACATCGGCCTTGATCTCGGCGGCCAGTTCCGCGACCGACTCGCGGATCTCCAGCTCCAGGTCGGCCAGCTCGCCACTGCGGTCGGCCAGTTCGGCGCGGCCCGCGTCGGTGATCGAGTACACCTTGCGGCCGCCCTCGGTGGTGTGCCGGACCAGCCCTTCGGCCTCCAGCTTGGCGAGACGGGGGTAGACCGTGCCCGCGGAGGGGGCGTACAGCCCCTGGAAGCGCTCCTCCAGAAGCCTGATCACCTCGTAGCCGTGGCGCGGGGCCTCGTCGAGCAGCTTGAGCAGGTACAGACGGAGGCGGCCGTGGGCGAAGACGGGGGGCATGTCAGAGCACCTTCTTGTCGGTCGTGCCGTCGGCCGGGGCTTCGGTGGCGTCGGTGCCCTGGCCGGAGACGGAATTGTCCCCCGCGGCGGAGGGTGCGCCGCCGGCCGGGTCCGGTATCGGGCCGGTGCCGGGAGTCCGTGGGGGCTCGGTCTCCCAGGCGGCGCCGGGCTCGTCCTCGCGGGGCGGCCGGCTCAGCAGGGCGATCGAACCGGAGACCGTGGTGGCGCGGAGTTTGCCGGTACCCGCTCCCAGCCGGCCGGTGATCTTGTGGGCGCCCCACTGGCCGTGCACCCGCAGTCCTTCGAAGGCGTTGGAGATCCTGCCGCTCGCGGTGTTCGCCTCGACCTCGGCGTCCGCAGGGTGCGGCAGGCGGATGGCGATCTCGCCGGAGACGCTGGTGAGCCCGACCTCCGTCGGCCCGTCCGGGTCGAGATCGACGATCATGGAGCCGCTGACCGAGTCGGCGCGGACGGACCGCCCCGAACCCTCGACCACCGTGAGGTCCCCGGAGACCGAGTTGAAGCGGAGGTCGCCGGTGACGGCCTGGGCCTCCAGGTTCCCGGAGACGGTGTCCGCGCGGACCGGACCGGAGATGCCGACCAGGGTGGTGTCACCGGTCACGCCCTTGATCACCGCCGGTCCGCCGATGCCGGAGACGACCGCCGCGGCGCCGACCACGCCCACCTCCACGCGCGTGCCGGCCGGGACGGCCAGCGAGACCACGGCGCTGCGGCGCCAGCCCTTGCGGTCGAGCCACTTCAGGAAGCCCTTCCACGGCAGGTCCTCGTAGGCCACCGTGAGGGTGCCGTGCTCCTGGGTGACCACCAGGGGTGGACCCTCGATCTCCGAGACCTCCAGGCGGGCGGAACCTTCGTCCGTGCCCACCACGTTCACCGTTCCGTTGACGAGGCGGACCTGCAGGTCGTGCACCGGGGCGTCGAAGGTCAGCTTCTGGGGCTCGGTGACGGACCACTCGGACATGGGACCTCCTAGGCCGGGCGCGGACGGGACGCGCCATATCGCGTCTCCGAGAAACACGATATATCGTGCCCGTGGGAAGTCAAGGCACTCATCCGGGTGAGCGACGGCGGCATAGGCTGTCCTCGAAGCCATCGACGGCCTGGATGCATACGCAGGAGACACACCCCATGTACTTCACCGACCGAGGTATCGAGGAGCTGGAGAAGCGGCGCGGCGAGGAAGAGGTCACCTTCGAGTGGCTCGCCGAGCAGCTGCGCACCTTCGTGGACCTGAACCCGGACTTCGAGGTGCCCGTGGAGCGGCTGGCCACCTGGCTCGCCCGCCTCGACGACGAGGACGACGAGTAGCCGACGGGCGACCGAGGCGGCCACCGGAGGCGACCGAGGCGGCCACCGGAGGCGACCGAGGCGGCCACCGGAGGCGACCGAGGCGGCCACCGGAAGCGACCGGGGTGGGCAGCCGGAGGCAGCCGGGACGGGCTGCCGAAAGCAGCCTCAGTGCGAAGAGCCGGCGGACACACGAAGGGCCCGGTACCGAGTCGGAACTCGGTACCGGGCCCTTCAGGTGTCGGCGGGTGCCGGAGGCCTACGCCTCGAACACCTCACGCACCAGCTGCTCCTGCTCGGCCTGGTGGCGCTTGGCCGAGCCCACCGCCGGCGACGAGCCGTGCGGGCGCGAGATGCGCCGCAGCCGCTCGCCGGCCGGGATGTCCGCGCCGACCGCCAGGTCCAGGTGGTCGATCAGGTTGAGCGCGATGAACGGCCAGGCACCCTGGTTCGCCGGCTCCTCCTGCGCCCACAGGTATTTCTCGGCGTTCGGGTACTTGTTGACCTCCGCCTGGAGCTCGGCACCCGGCAGCGGGTACAGGCGCTCGATGCGGATGATCGCCGTGTCCGTGACGCCGCGCTTGACCCGCTCGGCCTCCAGGTCGTAGTACAGCTTGCCGGCCACGAAGACGACCTTGCGGACCGCTGCCGGGTCCACGGTGGAGTCGCCGATGACGGGGCGGAACTGACCGGACGTGAACTCCTCCGTCTTCGACGCGGCGGCCTTCAGGCGCAGCATCGACTTCGGGGTGAAGACCACCAGCGGCTTGTGGTGCGGGTTGTGCACCTGCCACCGCAGGAGGTGGAAGTAGTTCGACGGGAGGGTCGGCATGGCGACCGTCATGTTGTTCTGGGCGCAGAGCTGGAGGAAGCGCTCGACGCGGGCCGAGGAGTGGTCCGGGCCCTGGCCCTCGTAGCCGTGCGGCAGGAGGAGGGTGACGCCGGACGTCTGGCCCCACTTCTGCTCCGCGGCCGAGATGTACTCGTCGACCACGGTCTGGGCGCCGTTGACGAAGTCGCCGAACTGCGCCTCCCACATGACGAGCGCGTCGGGGCGGGCCAGCGAGTAGCCGTACTCGAAGCCCATCACGGCGTACTCGGAGAGCAGCGAGTTGTAGACGTTGTACCGCGCCTGCTCCTCGGCGAGGTACATCAGCGGCGTGAACTCCTCGCCCGACTCGCGGTCGATGAGGACCGCGTGGCGCTGGCCGAAGGTGCCCCGCTGGGAGTCCTGGCCGGACAGGCGGACCGGGGTGCCCTCCAGCAGGAGGGAGCCGACCGCGAGGGTCTCGCCCATGCCCCAGTCGATCGTGCCGTCCTCGACCATCGCCGCCCGCCGCTGCAGCTGCGGCAGCAGACGCGGGTGGACGTGGAAGGTGTCGGGGATGTTGACCTGCGACTCGGCGATCCGCTTGACGACCTCCGCGGAGATCGCGGTGTTCACCGCGACCGGGAAGTCCGCCTGCGGGTCCGACACCGGGCCGGAGGCCGGCTGGGAGGTGGCCTCGCGGACCTCCGTGAAGACCTTCTCCAGCTGGCCCTGGTAGTCCTGCAGGGCCTGCTCGGCCTCTTCCAGGGTGATGTCGCCGCGACCGATCAGGGACTCGGTGTAGAGCTTGCGCACCGAGCGCTTCTTGTCGATCAGGTCGTACATCAGCGGCTGGGTGAAGGCCGGGTTGTCCGACTCGTTGTGACCGCGGCGGCGGTAGCAGATGAGGTCGATCACCACGTCCTTGTTGAACGCCTGGCGGAACTCGAAGGCCAGACGCGCGACGCGCACCACGGCCTCCGGGTCGTCGCCGTTCACGTGGAAGATCGGAGCCTCGATCATGCGGGCCACGTCGGTGGCGTACATCGACGAGCGCGAGGACTCCGGCGCCGCGGTGAAGCCGACCTGGTTGTTGATGACGATGTGGACCGTGCCGCCGGTGCGGTAGCCGCGCAGCTGCGACATGTTCAGGGTCTCGGCCACCACGCCCTGGCCCGCGAAGGCCGCGTCGCCGTGCAGCGCGACCGGCAGGACCGTGAAGTCCGTGCCGCCCTTGTTGATGATGTCCTGCTTGGCGCGGGCGATGCCCTCGATGACCGGGTCGACCGTCTCCAGGTGGGACGGGTTGGCGGCCAGCGAGACCTTGATCTGCTCGCCGTCCAGGCCGGTGAAGGTGCCCTCGGCGCCCAGGTGGTACTTCACGTCGCCGGAGCCGTGCATCGACTTCGGGTCGAGGTTGCCCTCGAACTCGCGGAAGATCTGGGCGTACGACTTGCCGACGATGTTGGCGAGGACGTTCAGGCGGCCGCGGTGGGCCATGCCGATCACGACCTCGTCCAGGCGGGACTCGGCGGCGGAGTCGATCACCGCGTCGAGCAGCGGGATGACGGACTCGCCGCCCTCCAGCGAGAAGCGCTTCTGGCCGACGTACTTCGTCTGCAGGAAGGTCTCGAAGGCTTCCGCGGCGTTCAGGCGGCGCAGGATGCGCAGCTGCTCCTCGCGCTCCATCTTGGAGTGCGGGCGCTCCACGCGGTCCTGGATCCACTTGCGCTGCTTGGGGTCCTGGATGTGCATGAACTCGATGCCGGTGGTGCGGCAGTACGAGTCGCGCAGCACGCCGAGGATGTCCCGCAGCTTCATCAGCGACTTGCCGGCGAAGCCGCCGACCGCGAAGTCGCGCTCCAGGTCCCACAGGGTGAGCCCGTGCTCGGTGATGTCCAGGTCGGGGTGCTTGCGCTGCTTGTACTCCAGCGGGTCGGTGTCGGCCATGACGTGGCCGCGGACCCGGTAGGAGTGGATCAGCTCGAAGACGCGGGCGGCCTTGGTGACGTCGTCGTCGTGCGAGGCGTCGATGTCCTTGAGCCAGCGGACCGGCTCGTAGGGGATGCGCAGCGACTCGAAGATGTCGTCGTAGAAGCCGCTCTCGCCCAGCAGCAGGTTCGCCACCTGGCGCAGGAACTCGCCGGAGGCGGCGCCCTGGATGACCCGGTGGTCGTAGGTCGACGTGAGCGTCATGACCTTCGAGATGCCGAGCTTGTTCAGGGTGTCCTGGCTGGTGCCCTGGAACTCCGCCGGGTAGTCCATGGAGCCGACGCCCATGATCACGGACTGGCCGGGCATCAGACGCGGCACGGAGTGGACGGTGCCGAGGCCGCCGGGGTTGGTCAGGGAGACCGTCACACCGGTGAAGTCGTCCATCGTCAGCTTGTTGTCGCGGGCGCGACGGACGATGTCCTCGTAGGCCTGCCAGAACTCGAAGAAGTTCAGCGTCTCGGCCTTCTTGATGGCGGCCACGACGAGCTGGCGGTCACCGTTCGGCTTGACCAGGTCGATGGCCAGGCCGAGGTTGACGTGCGGCGGCTTGACGAGGGTCGGCTTGCCGTCCTTCTCGCCGAACGCGTAGTTCATCGACGGCATGGCCTTGATGGCCTGCACCATCGCGAAGCCGATCAGGTGCGTGAAGGAGATCTTCCCGCCCCGGGCGCGCTTCAGGTGGTTGTTGATGACGATCCGGTTGTCGAACAGCAGCTTCACCGGGACCGCGCGGACCGAGGTGGCGGTCGGCAGCTCCAGCGAGGCGTTCATGTTCTTCGCGACGGCCGCGGACGGACCACGCAGCGTCACGTACTCGGGACCCTCGGGCGCCTCCTTCGCGGGGGCCGCCTTCGCCTCGGGCCGAGCGGGCGCCTGTGCGGGCTGCGCCGGCTTGGCGGGGGCGGGAGCGGACTTCGCGGCGGGAGCCGGGGCCGGAGCGGCCGCGGGCCGCGGAGCCGCGGGGGCCGGGGCGGCGGCCTGGGGGCCGGAGCCGCGGGCCGGGAGACCGGGGCCGCGGGCTGGGCCTGCGGCGCCGTTGCGGTGGTGGCTGCGGCCCCCGCGGCCGCAGTACCCGCCGGAGCCGGGGTGGCAGGTGCACCCGGCTTGTAATCGGCGAAGAAGTCCCACCAGGCTCGGTCTACCGAGTTCGGGTCCTGGAGGTACTGCTGATAGATCTCGTCGACGAGCCACTCGTTCGGACCGAACGCGGCAGCGGGGTTCTTCCCGGCTTGGTCGTCGGTCGAGATGCTCGAGTTACTGGGGGACTGTGGCGACACGGCGGCAACCGCCCTCTTCCGCTTCACAAGGTGATGGACAGCGGGAATAAAGGCTACGCCTCCAAGACCGCGAAGGTCAGGTCGGGCCCGTTCATCGTCGCGTAAGTCACATCAGAAATCTTGTTTCAGGGCTTGAAATGGCGGGAAACAAGCGTGGTTCCGGAAGTGAGAGGGTGCGCCGGTCGAGGCCCGCGGCGCCTGGGTGCGACGGATGGCGCGGGCCTGCGCCTGATCACACGTGTCCAGCTGCGCCGAACGGCGGCGGCCGTCGTGGATCTTGGGCTTCCGGTTCGAACTTTACGTCAACTTGAAGCGGAGGACAGTCCCGGAAGGGTGACGATGATCCGGCAGCCGCGCTCGGATTCGGCCACACCGATCCGGCCGCCGTGCAGATCCACCGCCCAGCGGGCGATCGCGAGACCGAGTCCCGTGCCGCCGTCGCTGCCCGGGCCGTGCGGCCGGGTCACCGCGCCGCGGTTGAACCGCTCGAACACCCGGTGCCACTCCGACCTGGGGATGCCGGGGCCCTCGTCCAGGACCTCCAGCTCCAGCGACTCCGGCCGCGGCCCGCGCCGCGCCCGCACCGTCACGCGGCCGTGCGCGGGGCTGTGCTTGACCGCGTTGTCGATCAGGTTGGCGACGACCTGGTGGATCCGCTCGGGGTCCGCGTGCGCGGTCAGCTCCGGCGGGGAGACGTCGAGGTGCAGATGGACGTCCGTGCGGGTGTGGCTGCCCGAGCCGGACGCGATGCCCGCGCGCGCCGAGGCGACCATGTTGGCCTCCTTCAGCACGCCCGACAGGTACGGCCACACCTCGAAGCGGCGCAGCTTCAGCGGGACGACGCCGTTGTCGAGGCGGGAGAGGTCCAGCAGGGTCTCCACCAGCCGGCCCAGCCGCTCGGTCTGCTTCAGGGCCGTGCGCATGGTCTCCGGGTCCGCCTCGGTGACCCCGTCGACGATGTTCTCCAGCACCGCGCGCAGGCCGGCGATCGGGGTGCGCAGCTCGTGCGAGACGTTCGCCACGAGCTCCTTGCGCTGCCGGTCCTGGGCCTCCAGCTCGTCGGCCATGACATTGATCGTCCCGGCCAGGTCGCCGAGTTCGTCCCGGCGGTTGTCCTTCACGCGGCGCGTGTAGTCGCCCTCGGAGATGGAACGGGCGACCGTGTTCATCTCGTCCAGCGGCATGGTGAGCGAATGCGCCACGAACTGCGTTATCAGGAGTGTGGCGATCATCGAGAAGACCGTGATGAAGCGGAGCTCCGTCTTGGTGTGCACCGCGATCATCGACAGACCGGTGGTGATCAGCACCGAGATGACGACCAGCGCGCCCAGCTTGGTCTTGATCGAGAACGGGCGTACGCCGCCCCAGGGTGCCTCCCCGGGGCTCCTCCGTGCGGCCTGACGCCCGTCACCGCTCATGGATTCGGCGTCTCCAGCGCGTATCCGACGCCGTGCACCGTGCGGATCCGCTCGGCGCCGATCTTCCGCCGCAGCGCCTTGATGTGGCTGTCGACCGTGCGGGTGCCGGAGGCGTCCGCCCAGTCCCAGACCTCGGCCAGCAGCTGCTCCCGGGAGAGCACCGCGCGGGGGGTGTTGGCCAGGCACACCAGCAGGTCGAACTCGGTGGGCGTCAGATGCACGTCCTCGGCCTTCACCCGCACCCGGCGCTGCGCGTGGTCGATCTCCAGCTCGCCGAGCCGCAGGATCCCGCTGCGCGGCGTCGAGGCGGCGACCGCGGCCCGCTCCACGCGGCGCAGCAGCACGTGCACGCGTGCCGCCAGCTCCCGCATCGAGAACGGCTTGGTCATGTAGTCGTCGGCGCCGACCCCGAGCCCGACCAGCATGTCGGTCTCGTCGTCGCGCGCGGTGAGCATCAGCACCGGTACCGGACGCTGGGCCTGCACGCGGCGGCAGACCTCCAGGCCGTCGAAGCCGGGCAGCATGATGTCGAGGATCAGCAGGTCGGGCTGCCAGGCCTCGGCCGTGTCGACTGCGGCCGGACCGTCGGACGCCGTCTGTACGAGAAATCCCTCGGCGCGGAGCCGGGCCGCGATGGCGTCGACGATCGTCGTGTCGTCCTCGACGACCAGCACCCGGCGCTGTGCGCCCGGGGTGGTCGTCGCCGCGCCGCTCTGGGAGGTGTGTGTCTGCTCCATCGCCCGCCCCTGTTGTTGCTTTCCGGAATCCGTGGGGTGATCCCATGTCTGCGATTGACGCTTGAATGATCCGCGCGTCAGGGAAGCACCCTACGGGGACTCACCGCGCTGTCGCTATCCAGGGCGGACGCCGAGGTGAACGGCGTCCGGAACGCCCCGGGCAACGGGCACCTCTTCGGTACGCACCTGTTGGAACCCGGCATTCCGCAAGGATCCTTCAAATTCCGGAGAGGGTTTCGCCGACCACACCGCGAGGACGCCGCCGGGTCTCAACACCCTTGCGCAGGCGGCGAGTCCGGCCGGCGCGTACAGGCCGTCGTTGTCGTCGGTCACCGTCCAGTCCGGCCCGTTGTCGATATCGAGGCACAGTGCGTCGAACGTGTCCGATGTCTCATTGACGTAGTTCACGAGGTCCGCCTGCACGATCCCGGTGCGCGGATCGGCGAGCGCGGCGGCGGACAGTTCGCCGAGCGGGCCGTCGCGGTGCCAGCCGATGACGGCCGGTTCCCGCTCCACGACGGTGATCCGCCCCCAGCGTGCGTCGGCGGCCGCGTGTGCGAGCGAGAACCCCACCCCCAGGCCGCCGATCAGCACCGCCGGCGCCGGCCGCCCGTCCAGCGCGCCGTACGCGGCGTCGACCAGCAGCCGCTCCGAGCGGCCGTCGGAGGTGTCCATCAGGAAACAGCCGTTGGCGATGATCTGGAGCAGCGCGCCCTGTCTGCGGAGCACCACCTCGCCGTACGGGCCGTCGCGCCGGTCCAGGACCACGGGGGAGTCGTACACGGCTGTCATAGGCCCATCCTGCTTGAACAGGGCCCGACGTTCACGGGAATTGCCGATGACGGACCCGGCCGGCGGACGCGGACGCGGCGGGAGCGTGAGAGGTTGCTGTGAATCCGCTCTCGCGTGGCGTCGGTCATAGACAGCGCCCGGGGGAGCACGAAGGGTGGGGCGCGACGGAAGGAGCGCCTCACCGTGGAACGGACCGCGAAGGGCCCTGCGGCAGCCGGGCCCCCGCCCCCGCCGGGCACGCCCCTTCCCGTCGGCGCGGCCGCCGTCGGCCCGCCCGCGGCCGCCCGGCTGCTGGACGGCATACCGCGTCAGCGCGGTGCCACGGCTCCCGCCCCGGTGCAGGCCGCGCCGCGTCCGGCCGCCGCGGCCGTACGGCGGTGGCTGCCGCTGCCGACCCCGGCGCGCACCCCGTTCACCTTCGCCTACGCCTGCCTCCTGGCCGCCACCTCGGCCTTCGCGGCGCTGGCCGACCCCGCGCTGGTGCACGCCGTCCACCAGGCCTCCAGCACGGACGTGGCCCACCTCGTGCGCACGCCCCTGCTGGTGCTGCCGGCGAGCGCCCTGTGGATCGCGGGCGGGATCGTCTCGCCGTACGCGCTGGCGTTCCTGCTCGTGCTCACCGCGCTGGAGCGCCGGATCGGGGGCACACGCGCGGCCTGCGTGTTCCTCGGCGGGCACGTCCTGGCCACGCTCGCCACGGAGGTCCCGGTGGGCCTGGCCGTGCTGGCCGGGCACCTGCCGGACAGCTCGCTGCACCGCCTCGACTACGGCATCAGCTTCGGTGTGGCCACCAGCGTCGGCGCCCTGGCCGGGTTGCTCACCCCGTGGCCGCGCGGCCTCCTGCTCGTCGCGGTGGGCGGCATGCTCCTGGACGACCTCGCCGCCTTCACGGACCCGATGACCAACTGGGGCCACCTGATCGCCCTCGCGCTCGGCGTCGCCTCCTGGCCTCTCGTGCGCCGCCGGGAGCGGTCGGCCCAGTCCTCCCAGCAGCCCCTGACCTGCGAGAACTCCTGCCTCGCCCAGTGATCGCCCACAGCGAACACCGCTGTGGGAACACCAGCCCCCACCCAACGGTTGAGTCGGCATAGCTCAAGTTGACTGCCTAAGGGGAGATCATGGCTGCTGAGTCCACGGCGTTCACGCTCGTTCTGCCAGTGCTGCCGCTCGACGACGAGGTCGTGCTGCCCGGGATGGTGGTTCCGCTGGACCTGAGCGACTCCGAGGTACGGGCCGCGGTGGAGGCCGCCCAGGCCGCCGCCCGGTCGGAGCCCGGGAAGCCCAGGGTGCTGCTGGTGCCGCGCATCGACGGGACGTACGCGAAGACCGGTGTGCTGGGCACGGTCGAGCAGGTCGGCCGGCTGGCCGACGGCGACCCCGGGGCTCTGATCCGCGGCCGGAGCCGGGTGCGCATCGGTGCCGGCACGACCGGCCCCGGCGCGGCGCTCTGGGTCGAGGGCGCTCGTATCGACGAGAGCGTGCCGGACCCGCTGCCGGGCCAGGTCGCCGAACTCGTCAAGGAGTACAAGGCGCTGGCCACCAACTGGCTGAAGAAGCGCGGCGCCTGGCAGGTCGTGGACCGCGTCCAGGCCATCGACGGCGTCTCCGCGCTCGCCGACAACTCCGGCTACTCGCCGTTCCTCACCACCGAGCAGAAGGTCGAGCTGCTGGAGACCGCCGACCCGGTGGCCCGCCTCAGGCTCGCCGCGCAGCAGCTCCGCGACCACCTCGCCGAGCAGGACGTGGCCGAGACCATCGCCAAGGACGTCCAGGAAGGCGTCGACAAGCAGCAGCGCGAGTTCCTGCTGCGCCGTCAGCTGGAGGCCGTCCGCAAGGAACTGCGCGAACTGAACGGCGAGCAGGAGGGCGAGGAGTCCGACGACTACCGCGCCCGCGTGGAGGCCGCCGACCTGCCCGAGAAGGTCCGCGAGGCCGCCCTCAAGGAGGTCGACAAGCTGGAGCGGGCCTCCGACCAGTCGCCCGAGGGCTCCTGGATCCGCACCTGGCTGGACACCGTCCTGGAGATGCCGTGGAACGAGCGGACCGAGGACGCGTACGACATCCAGGGCGCGAAGGCGATCCTCGACGCCGAGCACGCCGGCCTGGAGGACGTGAAGGAGCGCATCACCGAGTACCTGGCGGTGCGCAAGCGGCGCGGCGACCGGGGCCTCGGAGTCATCGGCGGCCGGCGCGCCGGCGCGGTGCTCGCGCTCGTCGGGCCGCCCGGTGTCGGCAAGACCAGCCTCGGCGAGTCCGTCGCGCACGCCATGGGCCGCAAGTTCGTCCGGGTCGCCCTCGGCGGCGTCCGCGACGAGGCCGAGGTCCGCGGCCACCGCCGTACGTACGTCGGTGCCCTGCCCGGCCGGATCGTGCGCGCGATCAAGGAGGCCGGGTCCATGAACCCGGTCGTGCTCCTCGACGAGATCGACAAGGTGGGCTCCGACTTCCGCGGTGACCCGGCCGCGGCCCTGCTGGAGGTCCTGGACCCGGCGCAGAACCACACCTTCCGCGACCACTACCTGGAGGTCGAACTCGACCTGTCGGACGTGGTCTTCCTGGCCACCGCCAACGTCCTGGAGGCCATCCCGGAGGCGCTCGCCGACCGTATGGAGATCGTCCGCCTGGACGGTTACACCGAGGACGAGAAGATCGTGATCGCCCGGGACCACCTGCTCCCGCGCCAGCTGGAGCGGGCCGGCCTGAGCACGGACGAGGTCACGATCGACGAGAGCGCGCTGCGCAGGCTCGCCGGCGAGTACACCCGTGAGGCGGGCGTGCGCACCCTGGAGCGGGCCGTCGCGCGACTGCTCCGCAAGGTCGCGGCCCAGCACGAACTCGGCCGGCGCGAGCTGCCGTTCACCGTGCGGGACGAGGATCTGCGCGGGCTGATCGGACGCCCGCACCACGTGCCCGAGTCCGCCCAGGACCCGGCCGAGCGCCGTACGGCGGTCCCCGGTGTGGCGACCGGCCTCGCGGTGACCGGCGCGGGCGGTGACGTCCTCTTCGTCGAGGCCTCCCTGGCCGACCCGGAGACGGGCGCGGCCGGGCTGACCCTGACCGGCCAGCTGGGCGACGTGATGAAGGAGTCGGCGCAGATCGCGCTGAGCTTCCTGCGCAGCCACGGCGCCGAACTGGAGCTGCCCGTGGGTGACCTGCGGGACCGGGGCGTGCACATCCACTTCCCGGCGGGCGCGGTCCCCAAGGACGGCCCGAGCGCCGGCATCACGATGACGACGGCCCTCGCGTCGCTGCTGTCGGGCCGGCTGGTCCGCACGGACGTGGCGATGACCGGTGAGGTCTCGCTGACCGGGCGGGTGCTGCCCATCGGCGGTGTGAAGCAGAAGCTGCTCGCCGCCCACCGCGCCGGGGTGACCACCGTGATCATCCCCAAGCGCAACGAGCCCGACCTGGACGACGTCCCGGCCGAGGTGCTGGACAAGCTCGACGTCCACGCCGTGACCGACGTCCGCCAGGTCCTGGAACTGGCGCTCGCACCCGCCGCGAGCGGTGCGACGCCGGAGGTTCCGGTAGCGGCGTGACGGACGCTCCCGGACGAGCGGAGGCCCGGACCCCCACGGGGGCCCGGGCCTCCGCCACGTTTCCGGCCGCGCGTTTCCCTGGTCGGGCCGGGCGCCATGCCTGGGGCGGTCCTGCGTCTCGCCCCGCCGCCGTATGCGTGACGCCTGCCTTTCCCGCCCCGGCCCGGCGCGCGTCGCTCCGGGCCGGCCCGCGTCGGCCCCCCGGCCCGGCCTGCCGCCGAGCGCGGCCCCGGCTGCCGCCGTGTGCGCAGCGTCCATGCCGTCCGGCGTGATCGGGGCCGCCGTGGTGCCCTGCCCGGTCCGCCGTCGTGCCCGACCGCCTCCGCCGTCGGCTAGCGGCCGCCTCCGGCGGTGTCCCGTGTGCGGGCCCCGTGCCGGGCCGTCCGGGAGGCTGCCGTCGGTGCCGGGACCGTCCGCCGTCGCCATGAGCGCAGCCTCTCTGGGCGGTGTGGTCAGGCGGGGGACGGTGTCGGGTCGGTAGAATTCGGGCGTGAGTGGGCAGGGCAGTCGGCCCTCCGGTCTGATCGGAACGGAGATCGCGGGCTACCGGGTCGAGCGCGAACTCGGTCGCGGCGGCATGGCCGTCGTCTACTGCGCCAAGGATCTGCGCCTCGGCCGCACGGTCGCGCTGAAGCTGCTGGCCCCCGAGTACACCCGCAACGACGCCTTCCGCCGCCGTTTCGCCCAGGAGTCCCGGGTGGCCGCCGCCATCGACCACCCCAACATCGTCCCCGTCTTCGAGGCCGGCGAGGCCGACGGCATCCTCTACATCGCCATGTGCTTCGTCTCCGGTCTCGATCTGCGCGCCCTGCTCGACCGCGAGGGCCCGCTCCCGGTGCCCGCCGCCCTGCGCATCGCGGCCCAGCTGGCCTCCGCGCTCGACGCGGCCCACGCGCGCGACCTGGTGCACCGGGACGTCAAGCCCGGCAACGTCCTGGTGGCCAAGGGCATCGACAGCGACCACCCCGAGCACGTCTACCTCACCGACTTCGGGCTGGCGAAGAAGTCCCTGTCGCTCACCGGGTTCACCACCGCGGGCGAGTTCGTCGGCACCCTCGACTACGTGGCGCCGGAGCGGATCGCCGGGCGCCCGGTCGACGGCAGGGCGGACCTGTACAGCCTCGCGTGCGTGGTCCACGAGATCCTGGCCGGTGTCCCGCCCTTCGAGCGCGAGGACCACCTCGAACTGCTCTGGGCGCACCAGTACGATCCGCCGCCCGCGCTCAGCGACAGGCGACCGGACCTTCCGGGGGCCGCCGACGACGTCCTCAGGCGGGCCCTGGCGAAGATCCCCGACGACCGTCACGGCTCCTGCCTGGAGTTCGTGGCCGCCCTGCGCACCGCGACCGGCGAGGTCGGCCCGCGAGGCCGTACGCCGACGCTGGTGGACGCCCGTGTGGCCACCCCCGCCGCGGACGCACCGGCGGACCCGGTGCGGACCCTGGGCGCGGAGACCCTGACGGTGTCCGCGCCGGTGCCCGAGCCGCCCGCCTGGGCCGGCCCGGTCCTCAAGCGACCGGCATAGTCCCGGCCGCCCTCCTGCTCGTCAAGTCCCGAGTCCTCGGAACATGACCCCGCTTTCACGTTCCGGCCTACTTGAAGCACGGGCCGCACCGGAAGGACCGGAAATCGAAAAGGCCCGGACGACAAGTAGGAGCTAATCATGCAGCGCAACACCGAGAACGTTCAGAACGCCCAGGAGATCCGTACCAAGCGCGGTTTCCGTCTTTCGACACTCGTCGCCTCGGCCGTGGTCGTCGCCGGTGGAATCATCCTCCCGGCCACCGCCGCCTCGGCGGGCACGATGCCCGACTCGGCCGTGACGACGATGGTCGTCCATCACAAGAACCACGACCAGAAGGACCATCACAAGAAGGACCACCACAAGAAGGACCATCACAAGAAGGACCACAAGAAGAACCCGGGAAATGCGACGGGTGGTAACGGCGGTAATGCCACGACCAATGGTGGCGGTAACGCGACCGGTGGAAATGGTGGCAACGCCACGACCAACGGCGGCGGGAAGGCCACCGGCGGCAACGGCGGTGACGCCACCACGAACAAGGGAGGCAATGCGACCGGCGGGAACGGCGGTAATGCCACCACCAACAAGGGTGGCGACGCGACCGGCGGCGACGGTGGTAATGCGACCACCAACAAGGGTGGCAATGCGACCGGCGGCGACGGCGGTAATGCGACCACCAACAAGGGCGGCGACGCGACCGGCGGCGACGGCGGTAATGCCACCACCAATGCCGGTGGGAACGCCACCGGAGGCAACGGCGGTGACGCCACCGCCGGCTAGGGCGCGGACCGCCTGACAGGCTGACGTACGAAGGTCCGGGTGGTGCGGTCGACGACCGCACCACCCGGACCCCGCGCGCACGGCGCGCCTACAGCAGCAGCCCGGGCCCCGCGGTGGTCGGGCCCCGGGAGACCTGGTGGCCCAAAGCCGGTCCGTTCATGTCGCAGCCGCGCATGCAGACCCAGAGCCGGTACAGGAATCCGAGGTGCAGCACGTCGCCCATCACCTGGCCGTTGGCACCGAGCGGGCGCGCGCAGACCGCGCAGTCCATGGCCATCTGCTGGCGGGGCAGGAGCCGGGCGACGTCGGGCAGAGTCAGGAAACCCGCGGCAACACTGTTCACTCGGCGCTCCTGGCACGGGGTGGTGTACGGACCTGCCGGTCACCTTTTCCGGCGGGTGCCCCGGCGAGCTTCGTCCGGTGCCGGGGCGTGACCTTCCGGGGCGGCCTCGTCAGGGTGATCTGACGCACCACCTGCTGGAAGCAGGCCAGGGAGGCCAGACTCGGCAGGGCGGCGGCCGCTGCTCCGATGATGTCCTTCGGCGCCTGTGCGACGCAGAGCGTCATCCCGATGGCCGAGAACACCAGGAGCACGGACCAGGAGTGCAGGGCCCGGCGCTGGTGCAGCGCGGCGCGGACGATCGAGAGCGACGCCACCATCCAGGGGCCGAACACGAGCACCGGCCACCAGGAGACCACGTCGGTCTGCATCCGCGACATCGCCACGAAGCGCAGCGGGTCGTAGGCGATCAGGCCGCCGAAGATGCTCACCGCGGACGCGACGGAGGTCACCACCGCGGCGATGAAGTGACTGGCGATCCGGATCTTGCTCGGGCGCTGCCGGGCCCTGACCCTTCGATGGCCTCGGGGAGGCGACTTTACCGGGGGCAACTCCGCGGTCATCTCTACGAGCGCTTCGCGTGGAGCCTTCACGCGTGGTTGGACGAAGAAGTCCTCGTCGCGCGCGGCCGGAATCTTCGGCTGCTGCTCGAGGGTCTCCTGCAGGATGAAGGCCAGTTCTTCCGCGGGATCCCAGCTGGAGTCCGGAGGGATCAAAGGGGAGTAGAAACCTTCGGTGGGCGCCGGATGCCATTCCTCGGCGCCCTGATACTCGCTCTGATAGTCGTCCGGATATCCCATGGAGGGTTCCGGATACCCCATATGCTCATGATGCATGATGTGGTCCACTCACCCCGTGGGCGAGCCGCAGAGCCACGTCTCCTGGCCCGGCCAGCGTTGTGCGACGTCATCCTCCAGGGAGTTCATCACATCCACGAACTCCTGCAGGATCTCCTCGGTCACCTCCAGGGCGACGGGAAGGCCGCCCTTCACCAGAACACCCTTGGCGGGGCCGGTGGCGGGTTGCCCTGGCACGTACATGTAGGAACCCAGCCGCGCGGGCCGCCGCGCAGTCGAGTGCGACCGCTTCGGGACGGATGCGAACCCCCGCCCCCCCGATGCCTTCGTCATATTCCAGATAACGCCGCCATTCGGTGATGGATGCGGCGCAAATGGGTGAGGGATTAGCCGGACAAGTACCTAGATGGGGTATCGGTAGGGCCTATATGTAGCTCTACCAGTTATAGCCAAATCCGCCGGGGCGGCTGCCGGGTACGGCGCCGGTCAGCCGGGGGCGAGCGTCTGCTCGGCCCACACCGTCTTGCCGACACGATCGTGCCGGGTGCCCCAGCGCTCGGCGAGCTGGGCGACCAGCAGCAGCCCCCGCCCGCCCTCGTCGAAGATCCGCGCCCGCCGCATGTGCGGGGTGGTGCCGCTGGAGTCGTACACCTCGCAGCCCAGCGTGTTGCCCTGGTGGATCAGCCGGAGCCGGATGGGCGGGCGGCCGTAGCGGATGGCGTTGGTGACCAGCTCGCTGACCATCAGCTCGGTCGTGAACGTGGCCTCCTCCAGGCCCCAGGCGGACAGCTGCGCGGAGGCGTGGTGCCGGGCCCGGGAGACGACCGTGTTCTCGCTCGCCAGCTCCCAGGAGGCGACCCGGTCCTCGTGCAGTGCCCGGGTGCGGGCCACCAGCAGGGCGATGTCGTCGTCGGGGCGGTGGGTCAGCAGCTCGGTGAGCACCCGGTCGCACACGGAGTCCAGCGACTTCGCCGGTCGGACGAGTGCGGCGAACATCTTGTCCAGCGCCTCGTCGATGTCGTGGTCGCGGGCCTCGAACAGGCCGTCGGTGTACAGGGCCAGCAGACTGCCCTCGGGCAGTTCGGTCTCGACGGCCTCGAAGGGCAGTCCGCCCAGCCCGAGCGGCGGCCCGGCGGGCACGTCGAGAAAGCGGACCGCGCCGTCCGGGGTGACCACCGCGGGCGGCGGATGGCCGGCCCGGGCCAGGGTGCAGTGGCGCGAGATCGGGTCGTAGACGGCGTACAGGCAGGTGGTGCCGATACCGCCGGCGGTCTCGGCGGCCGGGTCGGAGCTGCCCTCGTCGGCGGCGAGCCGCAGCACCAGGTCGTCGAGGTGGGTGAGGAGTTCGTCGGCCGGCAGATCGACGTCGGCCAGGGTGCGCACCGCCGTGCGCAGCCGGCCCATGGTGGCGGTGGCGCGGATGCCGTGGCCGACCACGTCGCCCACGACGAGCGCCACCCGCGCCCCGGACAGCGGGATCACGTCGAACCAGTCGCCGCCCACGCCGGCCCGGGTGGCCGCGGGCAGATAGCGGGTGGCGATCTCCAGGGCGCCCTGGTCGGGCAGGGTGTGCGGCAGCAGACTGCGCTGGAGGGCCATGGTGGTGGTGCGGGCCCGGGAGTAGGTCCGGGCCTCATGGATGCCCGCTGCCGCCTTCGCCGTGAACTCCTGCGCGAGCCGCAGGTCCTCCGGGCCGAACGGCTCCCGGTCCCGGTGCCGGCCGAAGAGGGCGACGCCGAGCGTGTTGCCCTGGGCGAGCAGCGGCACCGCGAGCAGCGACCGGGCGCCGGACGTGCGCAGCCACACGGCGCCCGGGTCCAGCGTCGCCCATTCGGTGATGGCCGGGTCCGCGGTGTCGTACAGGAGCGGGCGGCCCGCCGCCAGGCAGTGCGCCGGCGGGGAGTCGGCCGGGCAGACGATCGCCTCGCCCACCCCGGTGCCGTAGGCCGGCCCGTCGCCGTTCGGCACCGCGCGCAGGGCGGCGCGCCGCAGGACGACCGGGCCGGGCTGCGGGACGGGGTCCTCGGCGCCGGAGCGGGCGAGTCGAGTCGAGCAGGTCGACCGTCATGACGTCGGCCAGCCGGGGGACCGTGACCTCGCCGAGTTCCTGCGCCGCGCGGGCCTGGTCGGCGACGGTGCCGACCCGCGAGCCGGTCTCGCCCGACGGGCTCCTGCGGACGGCCGAGTCCTGGGTGGGCTGCTGGGTGGACAGGCAGACGGCCCGGACCCGGCTGTCGGCGTCCTTCAGCGGGGTGAGGACGACCCCGCGGCCGAGCTCCGCGCCGAGGCGGACCCGCACGTCCTGCGGCCGGCCGGACTCCAGTGCGAGCCGCAGCGAGCGGTCGGCCTCCTCGCTCGCGGCGCCGGGCACGATGTGGACGAGGCGCAGTCCGCGCATCGCCGCCTCGGGCAGGGCGAGAGCGTGCTCCATGCGGCGGTTGGCGCGCACCAGCCGCAGTTCCGCGTCGAAGATGGCCAGCGGGAAGGGTGACTGGAGGAAGGTCCACTCCTCCAGGGGTTCCCCCCGGGGCGGCTGGGTCCGGGCGGTCACGGCGCTCACCACGAGCCAGTCGACGGCTCCCGCGGCCGAGGTCCGCCGGTGGGCGAGCACGGCCAGCTCCAGGGACCGGCCGTCGCGGTGCCGCAGCGGGATGTTGCCGTTCCAGCGTTCCCGTCCGGCGAGGACCCGCCTCGCCGCGGCGCCTTCGGCGGCGAGCAGCGCGGCGGCGGGCCGGCCGAGGACCGCGGAGGAGTCGTAGCCGAGCAGCCGCTGGGCGCCCTCGCTCCAGCCTGTGAGGATGCCCTGCGCATCGATGGTGGCCGTGGCCGTGTACGTCGACTGTCGCTCCATCGCCGCTCATCTCGCCCTTGCTCGGCAGGCTCTCCCTGACCAGCATGATCCCGGCCGGCGCCGAGCACCAACGCAGGGACGGGCGGGAAATCGGGGCGGGAAGTGCTGCGCGCGGGCGGGGCGGCGCCTCCTCGTCGGGCACCGGCCCCCGCCGTCGTCGGCGGGGTACCGGTGCCCGGCGGCGGTCAGCCGAGGGCCAGGGCCTGCACCCTGTCCAGCGCCCCGTTGAACTTGTCGTGGTCGCCGACGGTCGGGCCGGAGGAGGTGTACTGCCACATCGTGTAGTACGACCACCCGGCCGGCAGCGTGCCCGGGTCCGAGGCGTACCGGGCGATCCACAGCGGATCGTTGGCGGCGAAGCCGGCGTAGTTGCCGGTGCACTGGGTCCACCAGCTGGTGGCGGTGTAGATCACCGGGTACCGGCCGGTGCGCCCCTTGTAGGTGTTGATGAAGTCGGCGATCCAGCCGACCATCTGGCTCGCGGTCTTGCCGTAGCAGGCGGCGCCGTAGGGGTTCCACTCGATGTCGAGGGTGCCGGGAAGGGTTTTGCCGTCCCGCGACCAGCCGCCGCCGTGGTCGACGAAGTAGTTGGCCTGGGTGGCGCCACTGGTGGTGTCCGGGGTCGCGAAGTGGTACGCGCCGCGGATCATGCCGACGTTGTAGGAGCCGTTGTACTGCTGGGCGAAGTAGGGGTTCGTGTAGTACGTCCCCTCGCTGGCCTTGGTGTACGCCCAGCGCACCCCGCTGCTCCACAGGGTCGACCAGGCGACGTTGCCCTGGTAGCCGGCGACGTCCACGCCCTCCGTCTGGGTGACGTCACCGGTGCTGGGGGTGCCGTCCTGGCCGTCGTGCGCGAGGACGCCCATGCCCATGTGGGCGGAGCCGCGGCCCGGTGCGGTCGCCGCCCGGGCGGAGGTGAGGGGGAGGGTGAGGGCGAGCGCCGCGAGGAGGGCCGTGAGCAGGACGGCGCGGGGGCGCGGGCGGGCGGGGCCGGGTCTGTGCACGGACATGGCGTGCCTCCGGGGGGAGTGGTGTGGGGGACCGTGGCAGTGACCGTGGAAGAAAGGCCAAGAGTGGCGTGGGCATGCCATTCATTGCCTGGTAAAGAAGCTACGCACGTAGATGACGGGGTGGGAAGGGGGTCCGGACGACGCCGTTGGTCTACGCCTGCGAAATACTTACGGAGCTGCGGCTATGACGGCGTTTGACAGAAACTTTCAGGACCGCGAAATCGAGCAGGGGTGCTGACGTGCACGAGGACGGAATCGGTGGCGCGCACGGCGTCACCGGCCCAGTGACACCGAGTGGTGCAGACCAGGAGTTCCTGGCGCTGGAACGCGAGTTGACCGTGCTGCTCCGGCGGGCCCGGGCCAACCAGGGAGAGATGGCCCGCGAGGTCCACCCGGACCTGGAGTCCTCGGCGTACGGCCTGCTCATCCGGCTGGACGAGCTGGGCGGCCAGCGGGCCACGGAACTCGCCGCCTACATCGGCGTGGGCAAGGCCACCATGTCCCGCCAGCTGCGCGCCCTGGAGGACCTCGGCCTGATCACCCGCCAGCCCGACCCCGCCGACGGCCGGGCCTGGCTGGTCACCCTCACCGACGAGGGCCGCGGCCGCGTCGGCACGGTCCGCGAGGCCCGCCGCGCCCGCTACGTCAGCCAGCTCGCCCACTGGGACCGCCACGAGGTGGCGGAACTGGCCCGGCTGCTCCACGAGTTGAACGGCGTCATGGAGAGGTAGGCCCCCGCCCCCCCGGGCCTCACAGCTCCACGTGGACCACCGTCGCGTCGTCGTGCGCCTTGCCGCGGCCCAGGAACGCCCGCTCCACCCGGTCGGCCGTCTCCAGCTCCCGTACCCGGTCCACCAGCCAGCGGGCGCCCTCCTTCGCGACCACGTCGAACAGGGCCGTCCAGTCGCCCTCGCGGAACGTCTCCGTCCAGCGCGCCGCGCCGTCCGTCAGCGCGGCGAGCGCGCGGACCTCGTGCCGGGGCACCGAGCCGGTGACCGCGCGGACCGCCACCGAGGGGTCGGCGGCCGCCGTGAAGAAACCGCCCTCCTTGTTCCGCACGGTCGCGTCCACCAGGGCGTCGGTGGCGAGCGCGGACCGGGGGAGCCTGGCGAGCCGGTCGTCCAGCACCGGGACGACCGTGCCGTCCGGGCTCCGCAGCAGCAACGCGGAGTCGGACAGCACCAGGTACTCGACCGTGCCGGCGGACCAGCGGGCCAGCGCCACGGTTGCCTGCGGGGTGCGCGGGTGAGAAAGGTCACAGGTGCCCGTGTGGGCCTCGGCGGTCCGTTCGATCGCCCGCCCGAGAATCTCCGGGAGCGTCAGATCTCCACCGGAAACGGTCAGTTCGGTCAGGGCACCGCCGAGCCGCGCGGTGAACCAGGGCACGGAATGCAGACAGCCGGCGCCGTCCCTGGGCGGAGTCACCCCGTCCAGGACGACCACGCAACCGCCCTGTCCGCAGGCGGATAGTCCGACCCCGGCGAAGTCCTCGTTGGGGCGGGCGGCGTCACCGGGTTCCGAAACGAGATCGGTTCGCATCCAGCCAGTCTGCACCAGGCCTTCACAGGGTCCGCCAAAGGCTGGCAACCACCGTCGGAAGGCCATGACCGCGCAGGTCAGCCGCCTGTTTTGGGAGGGAATGATCCACTCCGGGCAGACGTGGTGGCGAAGTTTGCCAAAGCCTGCCGCGCACGTCCAACCGGCCCGCCGCGCACGGCCACCGCACACGCCGGCGGAACTTGCCCGCCAACTCCCCTCCGATGTTCACTCCTTCGGGTGGCGGGTCAGGTGATGCGCGACCACTGCCCACCGGCGCTGGGAGGGTCGGGAACCGTACGAACCGGGTGTACGCACCACTTGGCACCGAGATGACGGGGCGCCACCCGGGCCCCTGGATGGACGAGTTCAGGAATGCGAGCACCGGTGCAGAAAAAGCGGCCTCGGCGCACAGGCAGGCAGACGGACCCCAAGGGGACCGACCCGCAGACCCCCGTGGGCGCCGGCCGCCCCACCCATGTGCGCACCCGGCTGATCCTCGCCGTCGCCGTGGTGGCGGCGGCCGTCGCCGGGGCCGGCGCACCCGCGCTGCTCACCGCGTCCCAGGACGTCAGCGACTCCCAGGAACTGGTGACGCTGGCCGCCCGTACCCAGGACGCGCTGGTCCTCGCCCACTCGCTCGCCGACGAACGCGACGAGGTCACCTCGTACATCGCGGCCGGCCGCCCCAGGACGAAGGCCCCCTCGGAGGACCGCAGCGCCCGTGTCGACCGGCAGGTGGAGGACCTGCGGGCCGACACCGACACCCCGGCGGCCCTCCGCGGCGACCTCGACGGCATCGCCGCCGTCCGCCGGGCCGCCCTCACCGGCAAGAGCACCGCCCTCCAGGCCCACCTGGCCTACTCGGCGACCATCACCGAGCTGCACCGGCTCGCCGGGCAGCTCGCCGAGCAGATGCCCGCCCGGGCCGGCTCCGGCGCCTACGCGCTCGCCGAACTGGACTCGGCCGTCCAGCAGTCCGCCGCCGCGCGCGGCCTGCTGCTGGCCGCTCTGAACGTCCCCTCGCGCACCCAGACGGTGATCAGCCCCACCACCGGCCTGCCCACCACGTCCGTCACCGCGACCGACGAGGACAAGAAGCAGCGCGAGGCCCTCACGGCCGCCGCCCAGCAGGCCCGGCTGCGCGCCGACGCGACCCTCGCCGACTTCCGCGCGACCGCCCCCAAGGCGGCCGTCGACTCCTACGACTCCACGGTCACCGGCCCCGAGGTCAACTCCGCCGACAAGTACCTCGCCGCGCTCACCGACCAGCCGACGCTCTCCGACGGCGAGCTGAGCACCGGCACCAAGAAGCTGGACGCGGCCCTGTCCGCCCGCGTCGACCTGATGCGCGGGGCAGAGGCCGCGCTCTACGACCACCGCACCAAGGACCTCGCGGTGCTCCGGGACGACGACGTCACCGCCCTGGAGATCCGCGTCGCCGTGCTCGGCGCCCTGATGCTGGCCACGATCGGCATCGCCACCGCCATGGCCCGCACCCTCACCCGCCCGCTGTCCGTGCTGCGCCGCGGCTCGGCCCGGCTGGCGGAGGCCGAGGACCCGCTCACGCAGGAACCGATCACCTTCACCGGCCGCAACGACGAGTTCGCCCAGGTGGTCCGCTCCGTCAACGCCCTGCACACGCACGCGGCCGCCCTGCACGAGCGCGTGGCCACGCTCGAGACCGACCGCAAGCACCTGGTGGGCCAGCGCCAGAAGATGGCCGACGCCCGCGAGGAGCTCCGCGCCGAACTCGCCGAGTCCGCCGCCCAGCTGGACCGTCTGCGCACCAGTATCGGCTCCACCTTCGTCAACCTGGCTCTGCGCACCCTCGGCCTGGTCGAACGGCAGCTCGCGGTCATCGAGGGCCTGGAGGACCGCGAACAGGACCCCGACCGCCTCGCCACGCTCTTCAAGCTGGACCACTTCGCCACGGTCATGCGCCGGCACAGCGAGAACCTCCTGGTCCTCGCCGGCACCGAGCACGTCCAGCAGCACCACGGCCCGGTGCCGCTGGTCGACGTGGTCCGCGCCGCGGTCAGCGAGATCGAACGCTACGAGCGTGTCCGCATCGCCGCCCTCCCGCCGCACGCGCACGTGGCCGGCTTCGCCGCCGACGACCTCTCCCACCTGCTGGCCGAACTCATGGAGAACGCCACCTCGTTCTCCCCGCCGGACCTGCCCGTCGAGGTCTCCGGCTGGCTCCTGGAGTCCGGCGAGGTCATGCTGTCGGTCCAGGACGAGGGCATCGGCGTCGCCGGTGACCGCCTCGACCGCTTCAACGCCCGCCTGAGCGACTTCGACCCCGAGTCGCCCTACGACCAGGAGGGCGACGAGGGCCTCGGGCTCGGCCTCTACGTCGTCGCCCGCCTCGCCCACCGCCACGGTGTCCGGGTGCAGCTGCGCGAGCAGAAGCAGGGCGGCATCGCCGCGGTCGTGGTCCTGCCCGCCACGCTGCTCGCCGAGGCCCCGACGGCCGCCGTCCCGTCCCAGGCCACGGCCGCCGGCGGTACGGCGGCCTTCTCCCTGCCGGGCGCCGACGCCGAGGTCAACTCCAACGTCCTGTACGGCCGCCCCAAGGACGGCGACCTGCTCGTCGCCCTCGCCGAGAAGGCGGTGGAGGCCGGAACGGCGGCGGAGACCGTCGCCGGCGGCACGGCGGACGGGACGGCTCCGGACGCCGCCGACGACCCGGCCGGGACCGACGAGACCGTGCCCGAGCGGACCGCGTCCGAGGAGACCGCGTCCGAGCGGACCGAGGCCGAGCAGGCCGTGCACGAGCAGGCCGAAGCGGGCGGTGAGCAGGCGGAGGCCCGCCCGAAGGCACCGGCGGAGACGTTCGCCGAGACCACCATGGAGCTGCTGCTCCCGGACCTGGCGCCGGCCGACGACGGCGGGAACGCCCCCCGGCCCCCCGCGGCCGACGACGAGGGCCCGGCGAGGGACGGGGACGGCCACGACCCCACCGCACCCGCTTCCGCCGGGGCCTCCGAGGAGACCGACGACGCTCTCCAGGAGCCCGATGAGGACCGGGTCACGAGCAAGGGCCTGCCCAAGCGCACGCCCAGGATCACCGCACCGGCCGCAACGCCCCGCCAGCGCAGCACAAGCGTCGACGCCGACGCCCTGCGCCGCAGGCTCGGCGGCTTCCGCCAGGGCGCCCAGGCCGGCTACCGCGAGGTGGAGGCGGAGATCGCCGAACAGACGGCCGGCCACCAGCGCCCGGCCCGCTACGCACACGCCGAAGAAGCCACGGGGGGCACAGCCGAGGAGGCAAGCAGTTGACCGCGCCCAGTACCTACGGACTGAGCAGTGAAGCCCGCAACCTGCACTGGCTGCTGACCAACCTGGTCGAGGAAGTACCCGGCATCCAGTCCGTCGCCGTGGTCTCCTCCGACGGCCTGCTCCTGCTCTCGTCCGACCCCGGGCACGCGGAGGAGGCCCGGCAGACCCGCGGAGCCAGGCGCGGCGGACCGCGCGGATCCTCCGCCGACCTCGCCACCATCGTCTCCGGCATCGGCAGCCTCACCGTCGGCGCCGCGAAGCTGATCGAGTTCGGCGGGGTCAAGCACACGATGGTCGCGATGGAGGAGGGCAGCCTGTTCGTGATGTCGATCAGTGACGGCTCGCTGCTCGGCGTGCACGGTTCCGCCGAGTGCGACATGAGCGTGGTGGCGTACCACATGGCCCTGTTCGTGGGCCGCGCCGGGCACGTCCTCACCCCCGAACTCCGCTCGGAACTGCGGCAGTCGCTGGAAGCCTCGTCGACCGGGAGCGCCCGATGAGCGGCACCTCGAAGCTCCCCGTCCGCGGCGGCGACCGCAAACCCGCCCGCGTCCGCCCCTACTCGCTCACCGGCGGCCGTACCCGCTTCGGTCACGTGCTCCTCGTGGAGACCTTCGTGGCCGCGCTGGAGGCCCCCGAGGAGCGCAGGGAACTGACGAACGGCTCGCTCGCCACCCGGGTCATGCCCGAGATGCGGGCCATCGTCGAACTCTGCCGCCGTATGCGCACGGTGGCCGAGATCGCCGCGCTGCTGAAGATGCCGCTCGGCGTGGTCCGGGTCCTCCTCAGCGACCTCGCGGACCAGGGAAAGATCCGTGTGTACGGCACCGGAACCGGTCACGGCACCGGCCGTCCGGACCGCGCTCTGCTCGAAAGGGTGCTGAGTGGACTCCGTCGTCTCTGACGCAGCCGCCTCCGTCGGAGGCAACCCCCTCGCCGCCGGCCTCGCCGATCCGGACGGCGACCTGAAGTCCTGGCAGACGGACCGCACCCGGGCCCCCATCGCCACGAAGATCGTGGTGGCCGGGGGCTTCGGCGTCGGCAAGACCACGATGGTCACCGCCGTCTCGGAGATCACGCCCCTGCAGACCGAGGCGCTGATGACCGAGGCGAGCGAGGAGACCGACGACCTGACGGCCACGCCGGGCAAGCTCACCACGACCGTGGCCATGGACTTCGGCCGCATCACGCTCGACGACGACCTGGTGCTCTACCTGTTCGGCACGCCGGGCCAGCAGCGGTTCTGGTTCATGTGGGACGACCTCGTGCGCGGTGCGATCGGCGCCGTCGTCCTGGCCGACACCCGCCGTCTGAAGGACTGCTTCCCGGCCCTGGACTACTTCGAGAGCTGCGGACTGCCGTACGTCGTCGCGGTCAACCACTTCGACGGCAGCGAGCGGTTCGAGCCGGAGGACGTACGGGAGGCGCTGACCATACCCGCGCACATCCCTGTCATGATCATGGACGCGCGGCGGCGGATCTCGGCCATCGAGACCCTCCTCGCCCTGGTGGCGCACGCGCTGGACGAAACCCCCGAGTAGTCCTGCCTCCCCCAGCAGTCCTCACCTCGTAGGAGACACCACCCGCATGCGGAAGATACTCGTCGTCGGAGCCGGCCAGTCCGGACTCCAGCTCGCCCTCGGCCTGCAGTCGCACGGCTACGAGGTCACCCTGATGTCGAACCGGACCGCCGACGAGATCCGCTCCGGGCGGGTCATGTCGACGCAGTGCATGTTCGACACGGCGCTTCAGCACGAGCGCGATCTCCAGCTGAACTTCTGGGAGTCCCAGGCCCCGAAGATCGAAGGACTCGGCGTCTCGGTCGCGGCCCCCGGCTCGCACGACCCGGGCCCCACCCAGCGGGCGATCGACTGGGTGGGCAGGCTCGACGGGTACGCGCAGTCCGTCGACCAGCGGGTGAAGATGGCCGGCTGGATGGAGACCTTCGCCCAGCGCGGCGGCCAGCTCGTCGTCCACGGCGCGGCGGTCGGCGACCTCGACTACTTCTCCCGCACCTACGACCTCGTCCTGGTCTCGGCCGGCAAGGGCGAGCTCGTGTCGATGTTCGGCCGGGACCCGGAGCGCTCCCCGTACAGCGAGCCGCAGCGCGCCCTCGCGGTGGCGTACGTGCACGGGCTCGGCCCGCGCCCGGAGCACCCGGAGTTCGACGCGGTCCGCTGCAACCTGGTCCCCGGTGTGGGCGAGCTGTTCGTCATGCCGACGCTGACCACCTCCGGCCGCGCCGACATCCTGTTCTGGGAGGGCATACCCGGTGGCCCGCTCGACGTCTTCAACGGCGTCAAGGACCCGGCCGAGCACCTCTCCCTGACCCTGGAACTCATGGAGAAGTTCACGCCCTGGGAGTACGCGCGGGCCACGAAGGTCGAGCTCACGGACGCCGGCGGCACGCTGGCCGGCCGCTACGCGCCGACCGTGCGCAACCCCGTCGGCCGTCTCCCCTCGGGCGGCCTGGTCCTCGGCGTGGCCGACGTGGTCGTCGCCAACGACCCGATCACCGGCCAGGGCTCCAACTCGGCCTCCAAGTGCGCGGCGGCGTACCTCGCCTCGATCCTCGAACACGGGGACAAGCCGTTCGACGAGGACTGGATGCGGGCGACGTTCGACCGCTACTGGGCCACCGCCCAGCACGTCACCAAGTGGACGAACGCGATGCTGGCGCCGCCGCCGGAGCACATCCTGAACCTCATCGGCGCCGCCGGCCAGCTCCAGCCGGTGGCCGACCGCTTCGCCAACGGCTTCAACGACCCGGCCGACTTCGAGAACTTCTTCTACGACCCGGAGAAGACGGGCGCCTACCTGGGCTCGGTCACCGGGGCCTGACCGGAGGCGGCGGCGTCGGGACGGACCGCGCCCAGGACCGGGTAGGACGCCATGGGGGAGACCTTGACGTCCTCGCCCGGTCTCGGGGCCTGGACGACCTTGCCGCCGCCCACGTACATCGCCACGTGCGTCGCCTCGGGGAAGTAGACGACCAGGTCCCCGGGGCGCAGGTCGGTCAGCGGGACCCGCTTGAGCCGGCGCCACTGCTCCTGGCTGGTGCGCGGGATCGGGGTGCCCGCGTGGGACCAGGCCTGTGAGGTCAGGCCCGAGCAGTCGTACGACGCCGGACCCTCGGCGCCCCACCGGTACGGCTTGCCGAGCTGCTCCATGGCGTAGTGGACGGCGCGGTCGCCCCCGGCCGAGGCCGGGCGGTCGGCGGGCAGGGCGCCCGCGGTGGTGAGCCGCTCCTGCGCCGCGGTGACGCCCTGCTGTTCCAGGCGGGCGATCGCGGCGAGCCGGTCCGGGGTGAGGCCGGCCAGCAGGCGCTCCACGTCGCGCAGTCTGCGCTGGACGTCGTCGCGTTCCTTCCGCTGCCGCCCCGCCAGCGTGAGCTGGGTGTCGAGGGCCTTGCGGGCCGCCCGGGCGAGGGCGTCCCGCCGCTTCTCGGCGCTGGTCAGGCGGGCCACCGTCCGGGCCCGTTCCCGGGCCAGTTCACCGATGACGTGCCCCTCGTCCAGCGCGTGCTGGGGGTCACGGGCCAGCAGCAGACGGACGTAGGGGCCGAGGTCGCCGCTGTTCTGGTACTGCTGCCTGGCCAGGCGCCCGGCGTCGGTCCGGCTGCCCTTGAGGGCGAGACGGGCGCGGGACAGTTCACCGTCGAGGCGGGCCACCTCGGCGCGCTGCTGCTTCAGCTGCTCCGCGGTGCCGTTGTAGGCCTCGGTGGCCTGCTCGGTCTGCCGGTACAGCTGCTGAAGGTCCGTCAGCATCCGGGAGACGGAGGGCTCCGGCTCCGGTGCGGCCGCGGCGGGCAGCGGCGCGAGGACGGCCTGGGCCGCCACGGTGGCCGTACAGGCCAGGCGCCGAAGGGTTCCTGACACGTCATCACCTCCGGTGCGGGACAGACGGACTCTCCGTCTCTCGTCGCACCGTGATAATCAGACGTGTCGGTGGCGTTTGTGTGCCGACTGTGCGCGGTTCGGCGCAGCGGATTCACCCGTGCGTGTCATCCGGGTTGCCGGGCGGCGGTGTCCGGGGCTTGGACCAGGGCCACCGGAGCCGGCCGCCGGTCGTGTCGTCCGGGTCGTACCGGTACTTCCAGCCCTGGATCAGTCCGAGCCGCTTGCTGTGCCCGCGGGGCACCCGGCGGTAGACGAGGACCGTGGGCGGACCGCCGTCCGGGTCCGGGACGGGGATGCGGTACGTCTTCGGCGGGTGACCGGTGGCGCCGCACAGGACGGGCAGCACGCATCCGTCCATGGGGCCGCCCTCGAAGGGGGTGTTCTGGCTCTTCACGACCTCAGTCTCGGCCTTCCCCGGCGAACGCGCCGACGAGGCCGGCCGTCTGCGGGTCCCGGCCCGCGGTGACCGTGAGCAGGGCCGTGAACTGCTCCACCAGCCAGTCGCGCAGTTCCTCGACCGGGGGCTGCTTGTCCTCGTCCAGCCAGATCAGCGAGGCGGCCTCCACGGCCGTGATCCACATCCGGACGGTCATCCGCAGCCGGGGTCCGGGGTCCGGGACGCCGAGGTGGCTGAAGATGTGCTCGGCGGCGGCCCGGCGCACGCCGTCCACGATGGCGGTCGTCCGGGACGTCTCCACCACGCTCCCGCCCTGGAGCAGTGCGCTGAAGCCGGTGTCGTGCTCGTCGACGAAGGTCAGGTAGCGGTCGAGGGCGTGGGAGAGCCGGGGGAGCAGCGGGCCCTCGCGGGGCTCGTCGAAGCACTGCCGCAGCTCCTCGGCGGCCGACCGGAGCGCGGCCTCGTACAGCTGCTGCTTGCCGCCGGGGAAGTACCGGTACACCAGCGGCCGTGAGACCCCGGCCGCCTCCGCCACGTCGTCCAGGGACACGTCCTCGGGCGCGCGGTGCGCGAAGAGGGAGAGCGCGGCGTCGAGCAGCTGGCTGCGCCGCTCCTCGACACTGAGCCGGCGGTAGGCGGGGGTGGCCGACGGGGTCATGCCCGTCAGCCTAATCGCTGCACCCACCGGACCGACCGCGTCTTCCGGCCCGTCACAGCAGGTCGCCGGCCTCCCGCCGGTCCCCTCGAACCGGCGGCCCGAGGGGCTGCGCGTCCTCCGCCCGGGCTCAGGCCAGCAGCCCCGAGGACTTCCACAGCCGGCGGCCGACGCCCCGCAGGACGCCGATGTCGTCGAGGAAGTCCGTGAGGCGCTTGGCGCCGGTCTGCATGACCTCGCGGCGGTGGCCGCTGGCCTTCACCTGGGCCATGGCCTCGCGCTTGTCGAGGCCGACGTTCGTGTACACCTCGGGGTTGACGAAGGCCACCGAGAAGACGCGCGCGAACTCGCCGGAGGTGACCCGGGTGAACTCCTGGGACCACTTGGGCGCGGTCACCATCTGGCGCCGCAGCTCCTCACGGGCGTACCGGACGTGGCGCGCCTCCTCGACCACGTGGATGCGCGTGACGCCCCGGGTGAGCGTCTGGACGCGCTCGTCGGGGAAGGTCAGCCGCTGCATCCAGTCCAGGACCTCCTCGCCGAGCAGCGTGGCCGTGAACGAACCGGGGGTGGTGGAGATGGTCTTGAAGAGGCGGCCGAGGTTCTGGTGGGCGCGGCTCACCGGGTACCAGGGTGTGCCGCCCCGCGAGATCAGCCGCGCGAACATCTTCGAGTGCCGGCACTCGTCCTCGATCTCGGTGAGCGCGTACCGCACATGGGCGCTCGTCGCCGCCTTGTCGTAGATGTGCCGGACGAGCAGCTGCATCAGGATGATCTCGAACCAGATGCCGAGCGAGGCCAGCGCCGCGGCCTCGTGCCGGGAGAGCAGGATGCGCTGTTCCTCGCTCATCCGCTTCCACATCGGGGTGTCGTACAGCGAGACCAGCTCCGGCGGCCAGAACCACTTGCCCTCCTCGAAGGGCGCGTCCCAGTCCAGCTCCTCGTCCGGGTCGAAGGAGTGCTTGGCGGAGGAGACCAGCAGCCGTTCGGCCACCTGCTCCCGGTCCTTGAGCAGGCCGAGCGCGTCGCGCAGGCCGTCCAGCGCGTCCGCTTCCGTCAGGGTCGTCATGGCTCCCTCACCTCGTTACCCGGGGTACGTCTTCCGCCTCTTATGAGACTGCTTGTCAGCAAGGCCGTCAATCCCCCGCGCACGACTTGTCGGCCGCGCCGGGCCGGCCGGGCCCGTTTCGGGGTGCGGTGCTTTTTCGGTCACCCGGGTGCAGTAGCGTGCTGGCGTGTCCATGCCTCCGCAGCCGCCGCAGCAGCCGTATCCGAACCAGCCGCAGCCTCCCTACGGCCAGCAGCCCCCGCAGGCCGCTCCCGGCCCGTACGGCTCCCCGTACCCGCCGCAGCAGCCCTACCCGGCCCAGCCGGGCGCCCAGCAGCCGTACCCTGCGTGGGGCACGCCGCCCATGGGCCCGCCTCCGAAGAAGCGCCGCGTCGGCCTGATCATCGGGATCGTGGCCGGTGTGGTCGTGGCCGTCGTCGCCGTCCTGGTGGTGCTCGGCATGGTGGCCGAGAGCGGCTTCCCCGAGGCGGAGCACAAGCTGACGCTGCCGCAGACGCTGCTCGACGGCAAGTACCAGCTGAGCAAGGACCTTTCCGGCTCCGAGGGCAAGAAGATCGAGAGCGAGGCCGACGGCGCGTGGGACGCCAAGGACACCCACGGTGTCGTCGGCAGCTACGGCCTCGGCGGTGACGAGAACAAGGGCACCCTGGTGGTGTCGGGCATGTACGGCCGGTTCAAGAACACCGACGCGGCCCGCAAGAACATGATGAAGGGCGCCGCCGAGGGCGCCTCGGCGAAGGTCGCCGTCCCGCCGAAGGACTTCGACCTGGACGTCACCGTCAGCTGCGAGGTGCTGACCCAGGACCAGCTCGGCACGAAGATCACCCTGCCGATGTGCGCCTGGGCCGACGACAACACGGGCGCCACGGTCGCCGAGGTGACCACCGAGGGCGTGACGCAGGACCCGTCGGAGGTGGACCTGGAGGCGCTCGCGAAGCAGACCCTCAAGATCCGCTCCGAGGCGGTCAAGCCGATCGGCTGACCCGCCCGTTCTCCGCGGTCTCCCCGGGCGGGAAGGACGTCCGCAGCGTGAAGGCGTACGGCGTCGGGCCGTGCGCCCTCAGGTGCAGCAGCCGCTCCTCCGCCTCGGCGACCGTCGGGCGGTGGCCGGCCGGCACCCACCACAGGGCGGTCACGGCCTCCGCGAGCCGCTCGAACCACTCCCGGCGCCGGGACAGCAGTTCCCGGTGCAGGCCCTGGTACATGAAGGCCGTCAGCGCGTCGGTGTCCCGCCACACCGACATGTTGACGATCAGCCAGTCGTCCCCGAGGACCGGGACGTCGGTCGCGTTGCCGCTGTCGCCCTGCAACCGCCACACGAACCCGCGCGAGCCGTCCGCCGCCGCGTTCACGGGATCGAGCCCGTCGACGAAGTCCTTCAACTGCGGTGAGTCCAGTGGAAACTTGAGGCGGGCGATGTTTACCTGGGCGAGTTCGTGCGCTGCCGTGTCCGTCATGGCCGAACGGTAGGTCGGCGCCGCTCCCGCCCGGTACCCCGGTCTCACGGACCGAGAACGGCCCGCATCACGTCCCGCGCGATCGGCGCCGCGTCCCCGCCGCCGCTGATCTCGCCCCGGTTCGCGGAGGCGTCCTCCACCACCACCGCGACCGCGACCGCCGGCTCCAGCGCGTCGCGGGCCTGCGCCCAGGAGACGAACCAGGCGTACGGCACACCCGAGTTGCCGATCCCGTGCTGCGCGGTGCCGGTCTTGCCGCCGACCACGGCGCCCGGGATCGCCGCCTGGGTGCCGGTGCCCTCCTCGACCACGCCGGTCATCAGCTCCTTCAGCCGCACGGCCGTGGACGGCCGCATGACCTGCCGTGCCGGATGCGCCCCCGCCCCGGCGACGGTCTCGCCGCCCTGCCGGGTGGTCCGCTCCACCAGGTACGGCGACCGCAGCCGGCCGTCGTCCGCGACGGCCGCCGCGACCATCGCCATCTGCAACGGCGTGGCCCGCGTGTTGTACTGCCCGATCGAGGACAGCGCCAGCTGCGCCCGGTCCACGTGCTGGTCGAAGGTGCTGGGTGAGACCGAGAACGGCACCCGCAGACCGGCGTCGTTGAACCCGAACGCCCGTGCCGTGGCCGCCATGTTCTGCACCCCCACGTCCACGCCCAGCTTGGCGAACACGGTGTTGCACGACCACTCGAAGGCCTCCCGCAGCGGGGCGTCGCGGCAGCCGTCCGCCTCGTTGGTCAGCCGGGTCGTGGTGCCCGGCAGCCGGTACGGGTCGGGGGACTTCGTCCGCGCGTCCAGATCCGTGACCAGGCCCGCGTCCAGCGCGGCCGCCGCCGTGACCACCTTGAACGTCGAACCCGGCGGATAGGTCTGCCGCACCGCCCGGTTGAGCATCGGCTTCTCCGGATCGTGGTTGAGCCGCTCCCACGCCGAGGCGACCGCCTCGCCGTTGCCCGACAGCTCCGCCGGGTCGTACGACGGGCTGGTCACCAGCGCCAGCACCCGGCCGGTGGCCGGCTCGATCGCGGCCACCGCGCCCTTGCGCCCGGCGAGCCCCCGGTACGCGGCCTCCTGCGCCCGCCGGTTGAGCGTCGTGACGACGTCCCCGCCCGGACTCGCCCCGCGCGTCACGTCGTTCCACAGCGGCAGCGGCGACAGCATCGGATCGGTGCCGGCGAGCACCCCGTCCTGGGCGTGCTCCAGGAAGGTCGTGCCGTACATCTGCGAGGCGAAGCCGGTGACCGGCGCGTACAACGGGCCGTCCCGGTAGGTGCGTTCGAAGCGCAGCTGCTCGCCGGTGTCCACGGACCCGGTGACCGGCTCGCCGCCGGCCAGGATGTCGCCGCGCGGCTGCTGGTAACGGGCGATCGTGGCACGGCGGTTGGCCGGGTTGCCGTCGTAGTCGCCGGACTGCACCACCTGCACACGGGCGGCGTTGACCAGCAGCGCCGCCAGCAGCAGGGCGCAGAACGCGCAGGCGTGCCGGATGTACCGGGCCATCGGCCGCCCGCCGCCGTACTCGCTCACGGGGCCTCCTGCCCGTCGTACTGGCTGCGGGCCGAGTCGCTCACCCGGATCAGCAGCGCCACGATCGCCCAGTTGGTGACCACCGACGAGCCGCCCTGGGCGAGGAACGGCATCGCCATTCCGGTCAGCGGGATCAGCCCGGTGACCCCGCCCGCGATCACGAACACCTGGAGGGCGACGATCGAGGCGAGCCCGACCGCGAGGAGCCGGCCGAAGGGCTCGCGCAGGGCCAGCCCCGCGCGGTAGCCGCGCTCCACCAGCAGGGCGTACAGCAGGATGATCGCCGCGAGCCCGGCCAGGCCCAGCTCCTCGCCCGCCGTGGCCAGGATGAAGTCGGACTTGGTCGCGAACCCGATGAGGATCGAGTGGCCGAGCCCGAGACCGGTGCCGAGGACACCGCCGGCGGCGAAGGCGAACAGCGACTGGGAGAGCTGGTTGGGGCCCTGTCCGGCCTCGATGGTGGCGAACGGGTGCAGCCAGTCCTCGATCCGGCCGCCCACGTGCGGTTCGAGACGGCCCACGGCGACGGCCCCGAGCACGGCCAGCACCAGCCCGACCGCGATCCAGCCCGTCCGGCCGGTGGCGACGTACAGCAGCACCACGAACAGGCCGAAGAACAGCAGCGAGGTGCCGAGGTCGCGCTCCAGGACCAGCACGCCGACGCTCAGCAGCCAGATCGTCACGATCGGGCCGAGCACCCGCCCGGTCGGGAACTGCATCCGCCACACCTTGCGGCCGGTGTACGCGAGCGCGTTGCGGTTGGCCGCCAGGTAGGCGGCGAAGAACACCGCGAGCAGCACCTTCGCGAACTCGCCCGGCTGGATGGAGAACCCGGCGATCCGGATCCAGATGCGGGCTCCGTTGACCGCCGGGAACAGGATCGGCAGCAGCAGGAGCACGAGGGCCGCGACCACACAGACGTACGCGTACCGCTGGAGCACCCGGTGGTCGCGCAGCATCAGGATCACGCCGATGAACAGCCCCACCCCGAGCGTGGACCACACCAGTTGGGTGGGGGCCGCCCGGTCGCCCGGGGTCTCCAGGTCCAGCCGGTAGATCAGGACCAGGCCGAGCCCGTTGAGCAGCACGCCGATCGGCAGCGGCAGCGGATCGGCGTACGGCGCCCGGATCCGGACCACGACGTGCGCGAACAGGGCCAGCACACCGAGTCCGGCGCCGTAGACGGCGGCACCCGGGGGGACGGTCCCGGTCCGCGCGAGGCCCACCGCGCAGTAGCCGTACACGGACAGCAGGACGGCCAGCACGATCAGGGCCAGTTCGACGCCCCGGCGCCGGGGCAGGCGTACGGAGGGTGCGGGAGTCTGGGCCGCCGCCACGGTGGTTCCGGCCTTCGTCATGCCCGGAACCTACCTAAACAGGGCGTCTTGTGTGCCGTGCCCACTAGCACCAGCGTGGCGTGGGCCCGACGTTGCGGATGTACCGGGCCGTGCCCCACGCCCAGGTGCCGTCCGTCAGCAGGTACCAGACCGGGGTGCCGAGCACGAAGTCGCCCGTGGTCCTGCAGAAGATCGAGACCGGGTCGCCCTCCGGGACGAACCGGACGCGCCGACTGCCCCGGTCCGGCCGGTCGAGCAGCCACAGGCCGCCCCGCGCGGTGACGACCCCTCGGTACGGGCCGGCCGAACCGCCGTTGCCGAAGCCGTCGAGGCCGCCCGTGCCCGTGAGGCCGTCGAGGCCGGTGAGACCGGCGTCCTGACCGCCGTCGCTCTGCAGGTTGAGGCCCGACCCGTCGTCGCCCGCCCCGTCGTCGGCCGCGGCGGGGACGGCGGCGACACCGGTCAACAGGACACCGGTGGCCGCGGCTATGGCCAGTCCGCGGCCGAGGGAGGAACGCAGGGACATGGGATACCTCCGGGAAAACGGGCGAAGCGGGGCCTATGCCGCATCCTGACCGATTGCCACCCTAGGGGCGCTGACCGCCCGGCGCCCGTCACAGTGGTCCCTTCGGGCGATCGCGGACCCTAGTCCTCCGCGGGCAGCGTCAGCGTCGCGACCGCGCCGCCGTCCACCGCGTTCACGAACGACAGCCGCGCCCCCAGCACCTCCGCCTGCCCGAGCGCGATGGTCAGACCCAGCCCGTGCCCCTTGGCCCCGCCCTCCGTGCGGAACCGCTGCGGCCCGTGCGCCACCAGGTACTCCGGGAAGCCGTCCCCGTGATCCCGCACGGTCACCACCGGCCCGTCCACCGTCAGCACCACCGGCGGGCCGCCGTGCTTGTGCGCGTTGGCCACCAGATTGCCCAGCACCCGCTCCAGCCGCCGCCGGTCGGTCTCCACCCGCGCGTCCCGCACGATCCGCACCTCGGTGTCCGTGCCCGAGGCCCGCACCACCCGCCCGGCCAGCGCGCCCAGCTCCTCGGTGTCGACCTCCTGCCTCTCCCGGCCGGTGTCCAGCCGGGAGATCTCCAGCAGATCCTCGGTGAGCGTGCGCAGCGCCGCCACCCGGTCCCGGACCAGCTCCGTCGGCCGGCCCGGCGGCAGCAGCTCGGCCGCCGCGTGCAGCCCGGTCAGCGGGGTGCGCAGCTCGTGCGCCACGTCCGCGGTGAACCGCTGCTCGCTGAGCAGCTTGCTCTGCAGGGTCGAGGCCATCGTGTCCAGGGCGGCCGCGACCGCCGCCACCTCGTCCTGCGGCCGGGTCGGATCCTTCGTACGGGGATCGTCCACCCGGGCGTCCAGGTCGCCCCCGCTGATCCGCCGGGCCACCCGTGCGGTGCCGTGCAGCCGACGGGTCACCCGGGTCACCGCGAACGCGCCCACCAGCACGGTCGCGCCGATCGCGAGCCCCGCGGACCACAGGATCGACTGGTCGAGCCCGGCGATGGTGCGGGACTGCTGCGAGTAGTCCACCTCCACCGCGAGCGCCCGGTGCCCGGCCGCCGGACCCGCCGCCCACATGATCGGACGCCCCTGGTGCGACGCCACCACCGTGCCGCGCCGGCCGGCCACCGCCAGCGCCCGCAGCGACGCGGGCAGCCCCGCGGGGTCCACCCCGGCGCCCGGCGGCAGCGCGTCACCGGCCTCGAAGGCCTTCGTGGTGTCCTCCAGCCGGGACAGCGCCAGGTCCCGGGCCTGCTCGACGGTCTGGTTCGTCACCGAGACGTGCACGAGTATGCCGAGCAGCGCCGCCAGCGCGCAGCACATCACCGTGATGAACACGGCCGCCTTCACCGCGAGCGTCCCGGCCCACCGGGGCAGCGCGATCCTCACGGCGCGCCCGCCGAGGGACTCGCCGAGGGGCTCGCCGACGGGGACGGCTTCCGGCCGGGCCGGCCGCCACCGGTGTGCAGGTACTCGTCACGGGAGAACGTCATCGCCCGCTCCTCCGGGTCCCACACCCAGGTGGTGCGGTACTCGTAGCCGGAGATGTCCGCCGGGGAGCGCTCGATCAGCTCCCGGCCGGCCAGCTCCACCCCGATGATCGCGTCGTTGTCGGCCAGCACCTGCACCAGCCTGTGGTGCTCGACGGTGTACACCCGCACCGCCGTCTGGTTGGTCGGATACAGCCGGAAGCCGAGCGTCAGGTCCGGCCGGCCGTCCCCCGTCAGGTCCCGGTAGTACGGCTTCAGCAGCGGACACCGCGCCTCGTCGCCGCCCGGACGGCACTCCTTCATGCGGTCCACCGTCGCGTGGTACACGCCCTTCGAGCCGTAGTCGTCCGGATGCGCCTCGATCTCCGCCTCGACGACGTCCACCGGATCGACCTTCCGCAGGTCGTCCCCGGGCACCCGCACCCCCTTCACGACCGCCCTGGTCGCCACGTCGTACGGGTAGGCCGGGCTGGACGCCGGCCTGAGGTCCGGCCAGAGCTTGGCCGGGCTGACGGCGGTCGGGGTCGCGCCGGCGCCCTGCAGCCCGCCGGTGTCCCCGCAGGCGGTCGCCGTCGCCGACAGCAGGGCGAGGACGGCCGCGGCGAGGGCGGTGCGCAGGGGGCGACGGGCAGGCACGGTGCTCCTGGGGGCATCGGGGACGGAGGGGCCCCGTACACCTTAATTCGTATATTCGTAGGGAAGTGTTCTCAGATACCTGGGGAAGTCCTATTTGTTCCCCGGCGGTGGTGCTGGGAGAGAAGGCTACTCGGCCAGTTCCTCCAGCAGCCGCACGGTCGACAGGCCCGCCCGCAGGTACTCCACGAACAGCTCGTTGTGCAGCGCCCACGCCGAGCGCCGGGCGCGGATCAGCTGGATCGCCTCGTCGGGCGACCGGCCGCGCTGACCGAGGGCGTGCGCGACGACCAGCCCCGAGCGGTTGTACCCGTGGTAGCAGCGCACCAGCACCCGGCGGCCCGAGTCCAGCGCCTCGTTCACCGCACGGGCCAGCCGGATCACCCCGGCCAGTTGCGTCCCGTCCAGCGGGCCGTCCGGTATCGGCCACACATGGTGCTCGACGCCCGGATCGGGGCCGTACCCCGGCAGCCGCAGCAGCGACTGCACCACCTCGAACTCGTCACGTACGACGGCGAACTCCAGCCGCCCCGAACGGCCCCGGAACTCGTGCCCGCCCATCCACAGGCCGGGCACGATCTCGCTCCACGGGCGCTCCGGAGCCGGCACGTCGGGCTGCTTTCCGCGGGTCCGCAACGACGCCTCCCCAACTCCCTCGCACAGGGCCGTCATCCAAGGTAACCGCTCTTGCCCCGGGAGCACCCCGCCTGTTCCCATGGTCGAGGGGTGATGGCGCATGAACGGACTGCGTGTGGTGCCGGCCTTCCGGCACGGCCGGGAACGGATCTACGTCTGCCGCCCGGACGGAGACAATGTCGCCTGGTACGACCGCGAGACCGGCCGGGTCAACCTGCTCGACGAGGACCGCGGGGACGACGTGCTCGCGGCCCTGAAACCCTTCCTGACCGGCCCGGTGACCGTCGGACCGCCCCCGGTACCGACCCCCGCGGAACTCGCCCGGCTCACCCTGCACCCGGACGACGACCTGGCGCCCAACCGCCCCGGCGAGGCCCTCCTCGTCGCCCTCGACCGCGACCCCGGCCCCGCCCACCGGCTGCGCCCCGACCCCCGCAGGCGCGCCCTGACCGCCGAGCAGACCGTCGGCGAGGCCCTGGACCGGCTGGAGGGCGCCGGCTGGCACACCCTGCACTCGGTCCCGCTGCCCGGCGGCGACCGCATCCACCACCTGCTGATCGGCCCCGGCGGCCTCTTCGCCGTCCACGCCCTGTACGCCCGCAAGAGCCGGGTGCTGGTCGCCGACCCCATGGTCACCGTGGGCCGCCGCGAACCCGAGCCCGTCCTGCGCCACCTGCGCGCCTGCGCCGACCGCGCCTCCTACGCCCTGACCGCCGAGGTCCACCCGGTCCTCGCCCTGGCCGGCCCGGCCGACCTGACCCTGACCACCGCCCCCCGGGGCGTCCGCGTCCTCCAGGACCCGTCCCTGCCGACCCTGGCCCACGCGGGCGCGGTCCTGAAACCGGCGGACGTGGAAGCGCTGCACGCGATGGCTAGGGACCGGGGGACTTGGGGGAGGGTGTGACTTGGGGGTGTGACTGGGGGGACTGGGGGCTGGGGTGACGGGGTCATTGGGGGCTGGGGTGACGGGTCACTTGGGTGACGAGTGAGTGGAGTGACGGGGTCACAGGGGGCTGGGGGGACGGGGTCACTCAGGTGACGAGGTGACGAGGTGACGAGGTGATGGGGGTGATGGGGTCACTGGGGTGACTCGGGTGATTCAGGTGAGTGGGGTGACTTGGGTGACTGGGGGTGCCGAGGGGGCGGCAGTTCGCGGGGGCCGGGGCGGGGGAAGGGTGTGCAGCTGGGCTCTGGGGTGCGGGGTGCCTCCGGCGGCCTTCACGGCTGAGTGGCCGAGCCTCTGGCGGTCTCTGGGGTGGTGAAGCGGCCCTGCCTCCCGCGGTCTCTGGGGCTGAGCGGCGAGGCGTCTGCCTCGCGGTTTCCGAGCCCGCGGGCTCTGCTTAGCCTGTTGGCCCTGCCGAGCGGAGGGGCTCTGCCGAGCGCAGGCCCGGCCGAGCGCGCAAGCTCTGCTTGTCCTGTACGCCCTGCCGAGCCGACGGGCCCTGCTAGCCCGGAGCCCTGCCGAGCCGGCGGGCCCTGCCTGGCCCGGAGTCCTGCCGAGCCGGCGGGCCCTGCCTGGCCCGGAGTCCTGCCGAGCCGGCGGGCCCTGCCTGGCCCGGAGTCCTGCCGAGCCTGCGGGCCCTGCCTGGCCCGGAGTCCTGCCGAGCCTGCGGGCCCTGCCTGGCCCGGCGCCCTGCCGAGCCGACGGGCCCTGCCGAGCCCGCGGGCCTTGCCTGGCCCGGAGTCCTGCCGAGCCCGCGGGCCTTGCCTGGCCCGGAGTCCTGCCGAGCCGACGGGCCCTGCCGAGCCCGGAGTCCTGCCGAGCGCGTAGGCCCTGCCGAGTTCACGGGCCTTGCCTGGCCCATGAGGGGGCCGTGGGCCCTCCCCGACCGGCTGCGACCCGCCGCGGGCTGCACCGGCCTTCGGCGGCGATCGCCGGCCTCCCGCCTCTCTCCGGGACGCCCGCCGACGGTCCCGGGTCCACCCAGGTTCCGCCGAACCTCGCCGGGACGCCCGGTCCGCGCTCGCGGGCGGCTCGGTCGAGGCCCGGCCCGCCGCCCTCGCCGCCTGACAGCCCTCCTCGGCTCGCCGCTCCGGTCAGGGCGCCGGCAAGGGAGCCGCCCGGTCCCGGTCCAGCAGGGGAGCCATCAGGTCGCCGAGGTCCTGCAGGCGCGGAGCGATGTCGTCCGCCCGGAAGTCCAGCCGGGCGGGATCACGGCAGTCCTCGACCTCCTGCCAGGTCACCGGCGCGGACACCAGCGGGGCGCGGCGGGCCCGCAGCGTGTAGGGCGTCGCCGTCGTCTTGCGGGCCGCGTTCTGGCTCCAGTCGACGAGCACCTTCCCCGGCCTCAGACTCTTCGTCATCCGGTGCACCACCAGCCGGGGCAGTGCCCGCTCGGCCTCCACCGCCAGCGCCTTCGCGTACTCCGACGTCCGCTCCGACGACCCTCCGCGCACCGCAGCGAGCAGGTGCAGGCCCTTCGACCCGGCGGTCTTCGGGTACGCCTCGATCCCGTCGGCGGCCAGCCGCTCCCGGAGCCACAGGGCGACCTCGCAGCAGTGGACGACGGTCGCCGGCGCGCCCGGATCGAGGTCGAACACCAGCCGATCCGCCTCGTCCGGGCTCTGCACCAGCCACTGGTGCGTGTGGAACTCGGTGACCAGGTTCGCCGCCCACACCAGACTCGGCAGGTCCTGCACGACCACCATCCGCGCCGGGGCGTCCGCGGACGACCGGGGGACCCCGGCCGTCGTGACCCACTCGGGCGTACCCGGCGGCACGTTCTTCGTGAAGAACTGCTGGCCCTCCGGACCGTCCGGGTAGCGCAGGAACGACACCGCGCGGTCCCGCAGATGCGGCAGCAGGGCACCGGCGGTGGTCGCGTAGTAGTGCAGCAGCTCCCCCTTGGTGAAGCCGGTCTCCGGATACAGCACCTTCTCCAGGTTGCTGAGCGCGACCCGCCGCCCCTCCACCTCTGTGATAGGCGTCATAAGATGACAATCCCAGACGGACAGGGAAAAACGGGAAAGGAAGGGCGCGGCACGTGCGATCGATATGGAACGGCGCCATTTCCTTCGGTCTCGTCAGCATCCCGATCAAGCTGGTGAACGCGACGGAGAGCCACGCGATCTCCTTCCGCCAGATCCACACCGAGGACAACGGCCGCATCCGCTACCGCAAGGTCTGCGAACTGGAGGAGCGCGAGGTCGGCCAGGCCGAGATCGGCAAGGCGTACGAGGACGCGGACGGCACGATCATCCCGATCACCGACGAGGACCTCTCCCACCTGCCCATCCCCACCGCGCGCACGATCGAGATCGTCGCCTTCGTGCCGGGTGACCGGATCGACCCGCTCCAGATGGGTTCGGCCTACTACCTCGCGGCCGGCGGAGCGCCCGCCGCCAAGCCGTACGCCCTCCTCCGCGAGGCCCTCAAGCGCAGCGACAAGGTGGCCGTCGCCAAGTTCGCGCTGCGCGGCCGCGAGCGCCTCGGCATGCTGCGCGTGGTCGGCGAGGCCATCGTCATGCACGGCCTGCTCTGGCCGGACGAGGTACGCACCCCCGAGGGCGTCGCCCCGGACACCGACGTCACCATCCGCGACAAGGAGCTGGACCTCGCGGACGCCCTGATGGACACCCTCGGCGAGGTCGACCTGGACGACCTGCACGACGAGTACCGGGAAGCGCTGGAGGAGGTCATCGCGGCGAAGGCCGCCGGCGAGGCCCCGCCGGAGGCCCCCGCGCCGGCGGCCGGGGGTCAGGTGCTGGACCTGATGGCCGCCCTGGAGAACAGCGTCAGGGCCGCACGGGAGTCGCGCGGAGCGCCCGCCCCGGGCGGCGAGGCCGAGGTCAGACCCCTGTCCCGGGGCCGGACCGCACCCAAGGAGACGGGCGGCAAGAAGTCGACGTCCACCACGAGGAAGACGGCCGCGGCCAAGAAGGCGGCCCCCTCGAGGAAGTCGACGTCCAAGGCGACCACCAAGGCGACGTCGGGCACGAAGAAGACCACGACTTCGAAGACCACGACTTCGAAGAGCGCGACGGCGAAGAGCGGGACGTCCGGGAACCCGGCCAGGTCGACGGCGGCGACGAAGAAGGCGACAGCCGCGAAGGCGCCTACGGCGAAGGCGACGACGGCGAAGAAGACACCCTCCCGCAAACGCTCGGCCTGAGGTTCCACCGGGAAGTCGCGACTTGCCCCTGCCCGCCACTCCGTGGGTATTACAGTTACCCCCCGTGCGGCGCGTCACACCGCGTCGTGTTCCATGCGGCCGGGGGAGGGGGCGCATTTCCTGCCCGGCCCGCGTCAGTTGGGGGGCACAGTGCAGGAAATGATCAAGGGCTCGAACGTCGCTCTGGCGGCGTTGAGCGAGGACGTCGGTTCGGTGATCGTCGGACTGGGCTGGGGGAGCCCGACCGGCGAGGGCGACGCGGACGTCTCGGTGCTGCTGCTGGACGCCGACGGCAAGGTGCGCAGCGACACCGACTTCTACTTCTACAACAACCCGGTCGCCGCCGACGGAAGCGTGCAACTGCTGGGCAAGACGCCGACCGAGGACGGCAGCGAGGACCGGATCAGCTTCGACCTCACCGCGGTCCCCGCCGACGTGCACCGCATCGTCGTGGCCGCCAGCCGCTACGGCGGAGCGCGCTTCGGCGAACTTCAGGACGTACGGCTCTCGCTGGCCGACGGGACCGGCGAGGACCTGCTGCGGTTCGCCATCGACGACGCCGACTCGGTGAGCGCGATCATCTTCGGTGAGCTGTACCGGCGGGCGGAGGAGTGGAAGTTCCGTGCCGTGGGCCAGGGCTACGCCAGCGGGCTCGCCGGCCTCGCGACCGACTTCGGCGTCGACATCGAGGACGACGCGGCGGCGGTGGAGGCGGCGGCCGGAGAGACGGCCCTGGAAGCGGAGTCCGGTTCCGGTACGGCGGTGACCGGGGAGCAGGACAGCGAGGCGACCGGCGATCCGGCACACCAGGCGGCCCCGGCCCCGAACCCCGCTGCCGGTCCGGCCGCCGCGGGGGCCGCCCCGGAGCCGCTGACCGCGGTGCCGTCCCCTCGCAGACCTGCCGAGGACGGCGAGCCGCCGAAGCGGGTCGCCCGGCCCCGTACCGCCAAGAAGAAGGTCACCCTGCCCAAGGTGGCCAGGAAGAGCCTGGCCGAGAACGAGTCCTGGAGGGAGGCCCGGCTCTTCCCGGTGTCGGCGCTGAAGAGCGACCGCGACCGCGAGACGCGGGCCACCTCGGTGCTGCTGTCGGTCATGGCCCAGGTGCCGGAATTCGGCAGGAGACTCACCGCGGCCTTCGGCGCACCCGCGGGACGCATGGAGACGTTCACCGAGGTCAGCCTCCCGCACGGTGACTCACCGCGACGCCCCGACGGAGTGATCCGCGTCGAGCGTGCCGGGAAGCTGTGGACGGCCCTGGTCGAGACGAAGACCAACGGGAACGCCCTCAGGACGGAGCAGGTGCAGGCGTACATGGACATCGCCGCGCGCCGTGGCTACGAGGCCGTGATCACGCTGTCGAACGACGTCGCCCTGGAGGGCAGCCCGCTCGTCGACGTCAAGATCGACAAGCGGCGCAAGCACAAGGTCGCGCTCCGGCACCTGTCCTGGGCCGAGGTGGCCCACCAGGCGCAGATGCTGATCCGGCACGAGGGTGTCGGCAACGCGGCGCACGCCTGGCTCCTCCAGGAGCTCCTGCACTACCTCCAGCACGAGAACTCCGGCTGCCACGGCTTCCAGAACATGGGCCCGGCCTGGGTCCCCGTACGCAACGGCATCGACGACGAGACCCTGTGCCAGGGGGACCCGCGCGCCCTGGAGGTCGTGGAGAGCTGGGAGCGGCTGGTCCGCCAGGTCTGTCTGGGTCTGGGCGGCGAACTGGGACAGAAGGTGCTGCCCGTCCAGCGCGCGAAGCGGGGGACGGATCCCGGAGCGCGCCGGACCCTTCTCGCCGAGCGGCTCTGCGCCGAGGGACGGCTCGAGGCGGAACTGCGCATCGAGGGCACGCCCGGCGTGCTCGCGGTCACCGCGGATCTCCGGACCGGCAGACTGCGTACGTCCCTCGCGATCCCGGCACCCGAGCAGGGCTACCCCCTCTCCTGGGCGAAACGGCTCGTCCGGACCCTGGCCGAAGCACCGGCGGACCTCCACATCGAGACCCTCGTCGAGGGCGAGACGGGCGGCCCCCGGGGCACCCTCGAACGGCTCCGTCCCGAACCGGCGGACCTGCTGCCGAAGGACGGCGCCGGCATCACCGGCTTCCGCCTGACCCTGCTCAAGGGCATGGGAAGCAGCCGCGGCAACGCCGAGACCGGCTTCATCCGCAGCGTCGACGACGCGGTGCACCGCTTCTACACCACCGTGGCGGCCCACCTGGACCGCCCGGCACCACGCCGCACCCCGTCCAGAGAAGCAACCCCGACGGGCTGACCCCCGGCACCCCGCCCCGGCGGCCGAGGCGCCCGACGCCCGGCCGCCGGCCCCTCACCGACCGAGCAGGGATGATGACAGACCAGCACATCCACGTCGGTGGCCGCCGGGTCGACATCGAGAAGGCGTCCTTCTGGATCAAGGACTACTTCGACGAGACGGCCAACCGGGAGGCCGCGGCTCTCGGTAAGGGACCCGTCTACGCCTATCCCGCCTACGACCGCCTCGCTACGGGCAGCGGGCCGAACGAACTGAACGACGGCGACCTGCTGGCGCCCCTGGTGCTCAACGCGGGGCCGAGCATCAAAGCCGTGTACTCCCTCCAGAGGGTCCGGCCGGCGCTGGAGCGCTCGCTCGGCGAGATACCGACGAACCTCACCCTCCATACCGCCGTCGAGAAGGGCACCCACACCAAGCTCCTGGGCGACCTGGTGTCCGTACTGGACCCCTTCGGCGCGCTGCCGGGCGTACAGCTCACCACGCTGGTGAAGGTCCTCCACCGCAAGCGGCCCCTGCTCATACCGCTGTTCGACGACAACGTAAGACGGTGCTACTGGACGCGAGAGCCTACGGCCGGCTATCCCATGACCCGCGTACGCAACCGGCGGGACGCGGAGTTCTTCCCCCTGCTCGCCGGCTTCATCGACGCCGACCTGGAACGCCAGAGGGAGGACTGGACCGTCCTCGCCTCTCACGCGCCGGCCGACACGACTCTGCTGCGGGTCTTCGACGTCGTGGCATGGCGCCTCGGACGAGGTGACGCCGGGAGGTGACGCCGTACGGCCGTACAGAGGGCGGCCGGGAAATGACGTGGAAGAGCGCGGTCGTGATCGGCGACTTTTGACAGGCTTGGGCCATGTCAGCCACGCCGACCGAGCCGGACACGATCGAGCTCACTACCGAGGAACTCCAGGGGATCACGGGCTTCGCGGCGGAGTGCGCGCGCAGAGTGCTGCCGATCTTCGAGCGGAGTCTCCCCGGCGACTCCCGCCCCCGAGCCGCCGTAGAAGCCGCGCAGGCCTTCGCCGACGGCGGCCGGCGCACGCAAGCACTGCGGACGTGCGCCTGGGCGGCGTACAAAGCGGCGGGTGAAGTGACCGGTGAGGTGACCGGTGAAGCGGCAGACGGTGTCGCCGGGGAAGTGCCCGGCGGAGCGGCCGCGGCCGATGCCGCGCGGGCGGCGAGTCACGCGGCCGCCGCCGCGTACCTGCATCCCAAGGCCAGCGCGCACCAGGTCAAACACATCCTCGGCGCGGCAGCACACGCGGCACGAGCCGAGGAACTGGCGTCCGGAGGGGGCCGAGATGGCACCGGACAGACCCTCGCGTGGGCACGTCACCACGCTCCACCGGCGGTCACCGCGGTGCTGGGCCGCCTGCCCGCCGCACCTCCCGGAGGAGGCCGCGTGGGAGAACTCATCCGCGACCTGGACACCGCACTCCGCGCCTGAGGCCGCTCGTCCGCCCCCGCGTCGGCGGACCCCACCGCACGCCGAGGTGGGAGGCACAGGCACGGCCAACCGCGCGGAAAACGAAACGGCCCCCGAAGCGTACGGCCGCCGCACCCGATCGGTGCGGCGGCCGCTGCTCCGGGGGCCACCGGCCGGTGCCGGCGTACACGCCCTGAAAGCGGTCGGGCGGTCAGCCCTTGACGTGCTCGTTGTCGGCCGGCGACTCGGCGTCCCGCTGGCCCGGCGTCTCGGCGTCCCGCTGGCCCGGCGATTCGGCGTCCCGCTGGCTGGGGATCGCCATGAGCGCCCGCACCGCCATACCCGCGCGGTGCTCCTCGGCCTTCGCGCACAGCGCACGGGAGGCGTCGTTGAAGCGGACCACCGACGGCGGGTCGGACGGACCGAGCAGGTGCTCCTTGAGCTCGGTGCGGGCGGCCGCGTACGGGTCGTTCTCGGGGTTCCGCACGGACTCCAGCAGCGCCGGCATCCCGGAGGCGTCCGGAGTGAGGACGGCACCCGCGCGCACGGTCGGGAAGGTGGTGCGGAAGTCCCGCTCCGGCAGACCGCTGGTGTTCGTCACCGCGTACGGCTTCCCGCTCGCCAGGTAGTCCGAGATCACGCTGGAGACGTCGCTGATCAGCAGGTCGGCCACGTTGAAGCAGGCGTAGACGTTCGGCCGCGCGTCCGTGACGATCAGGTGCTCCCACGCCGGGAACGAGTCCCAGTACGCGGTCTCCCACGCGGCGGTCGCGGCGGCCACGGCCGCGGCCCGGCCGGTCTCCGGCACCGCCTGGAGCAGCATCCGCTCGGCGTCGTCCGCGCTGTCCCGGAACGAGGACGTGGTCAGCCGGTCCAGCTCGGCGGTCCGCCGCTCCAGCTCGGCCGCGGCGGAGGCCGCCGGGCGCTCGTTCGCGTGCTCCGCGGCACGGGTCGCGACGGCGGCGCGGATCATCTCCTGGATCCGCAGGTTCGCGGCTCCCGCGCGCGGCTCGACCGAGCCGGTCAGCGGGTGCGGCTTGTAGAGGAGCCGGACGCCCGGGTCGGCCAGCAGCGAGCGGACGATGTTCTCGCCGGCCTCGATGACCGAGGTGTTGCCGGGGTTGCCGTCCCAGCCCTCCCACGTGGGGGCGTAGAGCACCGTGGTGTACGAGCCCGTCGGCGCACCGGCGTACGGCTTGATCACGTCGAGCTGCGGGCGCCCGATCTCCACGATGTCCTTGTCGTCGACGCCCACGTTGGCCAGGGCGTACCGCTCGCGCGCCGCGGGGCCGGCCACCCACACCTCGTCGTACGCCTTCGCGTACGGGTTGCAGCTGGAGAGCTTGTCGCTCTCGCCGTGGTTGACGAAGGCGTGCTTGATCGTGGGGATCCGCAGCACCTGCGAGGTCTTGCCCGAGTTCGACGGGTGGATCAGCATCTTCAGCGTGGACTGCTCCAGCCGCATCACGTCGGCGACCTTCGGCAGGCACACGATCGGGATGTCCGTGGACGCGATCTTGCGCATCATGAAGCGCTCACGCAGCACGATCAGCGGGCGGCCCTCCAGCCGGGCCAGCGGCTCCAGCCACATGTTCGCCTGGTAGGCGGAGCTCGTGCCGCCGGAGAAGTACATGCCCACCGTCGGCTGGTACTCCGCGAGCCAGGACTCGAACCACTCCAGCGCCTCCTCGCTCGTCACCGGCTTGCGGCTCGACCGCAGCCGCGCCGCCAGGACGGCGATGGCCGCCAGCGCGAGGACCGCGGACAGCCCGATGCCCGCGGCGGCCGCCCAGCCCGAGTCGGCGATCGCGGCGACCAGCAGGCCGGCCGTCGCGGGCAGACCGAACACGAGGAGCCGCTGCCCGGAGCGGCGCATCAGCAGCGCCGGGGGAGCGGGGCTCAGCCGCAGGGGCGAGGCGTCGATGTTCCGGGTCAGGATCGGCAGGGTGCGGCTGCGCCGTACGACGATCGCCAGGGCCTGCGACGCGAAGTGCAGAGCGTAGAAGATCAGCAGGCCGCAGGCGAGAGCCATGTACTTCGTCTCGTAGTCCTGGTCCTCTATTCGGATCAGGCCGGTCACGAGCAGAAGATCACGGACTGCCTGGCGCACGGTCACGGTCGCATGAAGCTTCCCGAGAGTCGTGGCCATGCCCCGCTGCCACCGGTGCAGAGCGAGGTCCGCCGCCAGTCCTACGGCGGTGGAGGCCACGAGCAGGGGGACGCTGGGGAGGAGCGCACCTGCCGCCTGAGCGGCGAACGACAGGGCGATCACCGTCGGCAGGAAGAGGCGTACCGCTGCGGCGCGCAACCGAGCGGAAGGGGGGGACGCTGACACTTAGCGGGCTCCAGGCAACTCAACATCCACGGGCACTGACTGCTGACTGGCGCGATTCGGATGGCCGCGGGCCGCAAGCCGATGCGTACGGATGTTCATCTAGAAGGTGGTCGGACTTTACCTGCATCGTCGCGTTCTTGGCACTCTGGGTGAGACGTAACCCATGAATGGCCGGTTCCGAGCAGCCTCCACAACTACGGCCACGCAGCCCCCGCTTACCCTCGCCGATCGGCTGCATGCCTGGTCAGACACGACGACGTCCCGGCCACGGTCCCGAGAGGGAGAATTTCGTCACCGCGACCGCCTGCCGCCGGTCTCGACGCCCCGGTCGCCCAATTTTCACACGCGCTGCACGGGCTCGTTTCGCCGCGTGTGAGACCGAGTGAGCGGGACGCTTCTCTCGGTGACAAGTGACGCCGGCCATACCCCGCTCAGGCGCCTGCTCCTGATCGCGCCTTGCGTGCCTGGCGGAAGTCGAGGAAGGAGAGGGCGACGACCAGCAGGGGAACGATGATCCACAACAGGACGACGCGCAGCCGGCCGTCGGTCAGGACGGCGACCAGCACGACCGCGACCATACTGCCGACGAACCCGAAGAACTGCCGGTAGGACCGAAAGCCACCCCTCAGAGCCGCGCTCGAGGCACCGGGGGCGTCGTCCTCCTCGGCGAACGCGGCCCGCACGGGGTGCCTGTCCCCGTCCCGCCGAGCCTGCGACCAGGCGAAGAACCACCGACCGAGCGCATAGAGAACGAACGTGCCGAGGAAAATCCACCACTCGGTGGCACGGCGGGGGGGGGAGTAGACGGTTCCGGGTGGGCGCGGGGAACGGCTCTGTGTATGCGGCTCTGTGTATGTAGGGGGACACGGGGGTGCGCGGGGCGGTGCCTGTCGGAGCCGGCAAGGGACGCTGCCCGGGGAGCCGATCCCACGGCCGAGAGCCTGGTAACTCCTACACGGAAGGAGGCGGCGGCGGCGACCGAGGCGGCAGCGGGAGGGCGCCCGCCAGGACCAGCGATGCGACCGCGCGAACGCCCGGCACGCACATCCGGTACGACCACTTGAACGCCCGGGACGCACATCCGGTACGACCGCTCGAACGCCGGGGACGCAGATCCAGCCTGACCGGGACGAGGCCGGATCTGCGTCCCGGGCGTCGATCAGGGAAGCCGCCGCCCCATCTTCGCCGACCGCCGGTTGTACCCCTTCGTGTCCCACCACTCGTCCAGATGCGCGTGCACGAGGTGGACGAGCTGCTGCAGCCGGTCGGGAGGAGGCGCGGGCGAGGTGAGCACATCCACCCAGGACTTGTCGTCCAGGGGCAGAGAGACCACCCAACGCTCGTCGGGGTGGCCACGGCGGCCCACGGTCAGCTGGTACGTCAAGGTCATGCTCCGGTCCGGACGGTGCTCGACCGACATCTTCACGACGTCGAAACGGACCTCGTCGACGGTGACGTACGAGCGACTCAGGGCCTGCTCGGCCGGTGTACGTTCCTCCACGGAGGGATCATCCACCTTTCACCTCGGCCCGCGCGTCGGCACGGCATCTAGCAGGCAACAGCACCGGCGACGGCCGGCTGGTCGACCTTGTAGGCCGTCAGGAGGTCGTTGTTGCCACCCGGAGTACCGAGGATGGTGCGGAACTTCTCGATGCGCGGGCACTGATTGGCGTAGGTGGAGTACCCACCACGGCCGTTGGGGTCACCGGACCCGATGGCGGCACCGATCTTCCGGTCCATCGAGCTGTTCCAACCGTGCCGCAGCTTGATGTGCTTCCAGCCCCACGTGGTCGTGCCACAGCGCAGGGTGTAGAAGGTGGGCGGACCGACGGGCACGCGACGGTAGTACTTCTTCAGGACATAGGTACGGCTGTGGCTCCGACACTTGGCGTCGAAGCTGCTGGCGGCCGCGGAGACGGTCGCTCCGGAGCCGGACGTCGAGCCCGAGGCCGGGGCAGCGGACGCGGAACCGGCGGCCGGGATCAGCAGGGCCGACGCGACGGCGGCAGCGGACAACGCTGCCTTGACGGGTGTACCGAAAAGCATGTGTTCCCCTCCACGTCCCCGTGGTCAGCTGGGAGTTGACGCGGTCGCCCCGACGGGCCCCGCGGCCTCATAGTTCCACCGCCAACTGCACACCCGTCAAACGAAATACGCGCGGGCTCTCCAGGCACACCGGTCCCAGCACCGCCCAAACGGCTACATCAGTCGACCTTGATCACCGCGTTGTTCTTCTGTTACTGGATGGGCGCTGTCGGTGCGGCACGGCCCGGTTATGCGAGACCCTCAAGCACTCAGCCTGGCAGGCTTGCGATCAATTGCCGCGTTCGGTAGCTGAGTCATCCTCGATCGGCACCGTTGACTCATTGGCTTCGCCGTACATCTGGGTCTGAAGGCGCTCCTTGGACGCTTCGAGCCGTGAAGCGTAGTCGGGCCTGAAGATCTCGGTCAGCGCTGTATCAAGTGTTCCTGAGATGGCGTAGATCGGTGACCAAACGGCTCGCTCGCGCACGATCCCCGCGAGGTCGTCGGACTGGAACATCACCTGGTACAGCCAGTCCGACAGCACGAGTGCCTGGTCACGCGTGAGCTTGATGCTGATCGCCTCGTCGTCCACGACCTCAACTTAGCTGCCCAGCGGCACGGACGCGCCTGCCAAGGGTCTGCCGTAGGAGGTCCACAGGAAGGTTCAGGTAGGTACGCGTACCTCTTGTTAACGGGGTTGGCCGTGCCCCACGCGAAGATGCGCGCGCGGCGCCGTTGAAGGCTGCGATCGTCGCGCACCAACGGGACGCGCACCCTACCTGGTGAGCCAGCGGAGGATTGGCGACGGACCGTTGAGCTGACGCTGAGTAGCAAGATCATGTACGACTGCGAGGGATGCCGGCAGCTCCGGCAGGGCTGTTCTTCAGATCCCGGCTCGGCGAGGCGAACTGTTGGTGCCGACGCTGCCAGAGCACCGTCCAGAAGGACTTGATCAGCTTCTTGGACGGGACCGAGGTGTCCCCGCGCGCGACGCCAACGGCGTGGACCGGCCCTACGGCCCGAACGCCTACGTCCAGCTGCGCGGACCTGCTGGGCCGGGCCGACTGGCACGAGGTCAGGAGCGGCAGTACGGGGTGTTCATGGGGGCTGCACCGCCTAGACAGGGACCGCTGCGCAAAGAGAGAGCGCAACCGCCGGCCGGGGCTCTACGACCACACGACGACGTGGCTTTCCCGGACCGCCGACGGGCTCGCACTGGTCTCCAACCAGCCGTAGCTCTCGGCGGTAGCGGGGTGTCTGGGCACCTTCTGCGACTTGCCCTCGGCAGGATTCGAACCTGCGCACACGGCTCCGGAGGGCGCTTGACTGTCCGGCATCGTCACAGGCCACGGCCCTGCAGACGGGTGTTGCGCGAGTATGGGTCCACACGTGGTCCACAGCTCGTAACATGCGCATGAGCACTGCTCCGGTCAGAGCGACGGCGTTGCCGTGCCGATTGTCGAGGCTGCGGGGAGCACTACGTGAGGACCATCGGACTGAGCCTAGCTCGGTGTGGTGGCAGGCGGTTCGGGGGAGTGGATGGCATTCGCACAACCAAGGCAGATAGATTTCCCGTCTTCGGAGCGATCGCCGCGACTGGCGATTCTGCGCCCTGATGATGACTTACTTCGTCTGCTCGATGCCGACCACACCAAGGGAAGGTCCTACTCTCAACCCTGCCGTGACTGGCCCGAGGTCAAGTCACACCTCGCGATACTGCTTGCTCCTACCGACCAGCAGACTGACGAAGGTGACCGGGAGCAACCGGAACGTATATGGGGGCTGGGCATCGTGCGCCCTGCTCACGAGACTGACCGGGACCGGAAGGTCGTCATCACCCGTGCACGAAGGATTCGAGGCCTGGTGCCTTTCTCGGCGCTCTGGTGCGCCGGCGGCGAGCGGGAAGGCGCACTCGCCAGGTCGTTACCGGAGAGCGGTCCTGTCACGGTCGGCGCGGACATCGTGTTCGTCAATCTCCGGCGCATCTCCCCTGATCTCGACGCGGAAGTCCAGAGGCTCTTGCCGTTGCTCGACGACGGCGAAGGTTGGAGCGACCGGGAGCTCCGCTGGCGCGATGAGCGTGACGCTCTGCTGCTCTTCGCCAAGATAGCCGGATTGGCCCCGAACGACTTCGCGCCGGTACGCGGCTGGGACAGGAGAGCCGCCCGGGCAGGCTTCCTGAGCGGACTCACCGGGACTGCGGTTCAGCCGATGCTCGACGACATCCGCGGGCGGGCAGCGGAGAGGTTCAGCGGCGTCGGTGAGATCGCCGTCCGCTCGTTCGCGAGCGGCGGAGGCCGCCAAAGCTATGACTTCGAGGCCACGTCGATAACCGATCGATGGGTGGTCGATGGCGGGGAGGGTTCCCTCGACGCCTACTACTACCACGTCGACACCCAGACACTCGTCGTACTGCGCTACCTGAGTCCTGGCCCGAACGGGCTCTTGTCGTCCGACGCCCGGCACACTCTGGACGATTTCCTCGGCCGTGTTCACCGTCTGCCGAGACCCGCCCGACGCAGCGCCGACGATTACGGCTTGCTGGACGACCCTCTCTTTCTCCGCATTCACGAGCAGGTGCCCTTCACTGCTGCTCTGCACCGGACGAGCCCCGGCGCGATCTACCCATACGGCCAGATTGCGGCAGCGGTCTCGGTCGCCACGGTGCATGGTCTCCCAGGTCTTTCCACCGACATGCTCACCCGCCACCTGGTGCCGACCGACTTCGCCCGTTTGGTGCGCGACGGTTGGTTCGGTGCGCGCTACGTGCCCTTCGAAGTGGCCTTGGACTGGGTCGATGCCTCGGTCGAAACGGTCGGTGTCGCTTTGTTAGTCGTTGACTTCAGCAGTCGGCCGCGTGGCAACGGCTCAGGAATTGGGGAGCGGGCTCAAGGCATCGCATGACACCACCAGTGGGAAGGCAACCATCTATGGCCACCTCGGGGGCGGACACGCCTCGCCAGGTAACGCAGGTTCGCGCTCAACTGCACGAGACATTCGACGGGGTGATAGACGACAGCGATATCGCCCACTTCCGAGGGGGCAACTACGAACAGCGTTTCCTCTCCCGGGCCCTCGCAGCTCTCGCGGTACGACGCGTGGCCAAATGCAGTGTGGCCGAGGCGGCCCGGTTCGTCACGGACGGCATCGCGGACCAGGGATTGGATGCCATCGCCCCCTTGCCGGAGAGCGGGCAGGCTCTGCTCGTCCAGGCGAAGTGGAGCGACAAGGGTACGGCGACCTTCGACGTGGACGCCGCCAAGGCGATGGTGGACGGCCTGAACCGCATCGAGAACGAACTGTACGACCAGTTCAACCAGCGTGCCGGCGCCCTCGCCCTGGAGGCCAGGCCGTTCATCGTCAACGAGAGAGCCACTCTGGTCATCGCGCTGATGGGCACCGTGGAGCCCTCTCCGCCCGCTCGCGAGGTTCTCGACAACGCTCTCGACGAGTTCAACAAGCATGGTGCCCGTTTGAGCGTCGAGGTGCTGTACGCCGCAGACTTCCATCACCAGATCCATGCCGATCTTCGGCCGAAGCCGATCTGTCTGGACGTACGCCTTGATGACTGGTACCAGCAGAAGGGACCGCTCGAGGCCTATCAGGGCACAGTCTCCGCCGAGAGCGTCGCAGGATGGTACGAGACGCACGGTACCGGCCTGTTCGAGCAGAATCTCCGGGCCCCGCTCGGGACTACCGTCACCAATGCGGAGATCGGTCAGACCCTTACGTCCGATCCCACCAGATTCTGGCACCTGAACAACGGCGTCACCATGATCTGCGACTCGCTCACGGCGAAGCACGACAGCGCCAAGGCACCGCAGAGCAGGCCGACCACTCTCACTGTGACGGGGGCGAGCATCGTCAACGGCGCTCAGACGGTGCGCGCTGTCGCCAGGGCCATGCACGATGACGGTGAAGCCGCGGCCCACGCCACTCTGAGCATCAAGGTCATCAACACGCATGAGGACCGGAAATTCGGCGTACAGGTCTCGCAGGCTGCGAACCGGCAGAACGCCATCGAACAGCGCGATCACATCGCACTCGAACCCGTGCACCAGGCGATCAAGGCCAACCTCCGCGCCGAACTGCGCAAGCAGTACGTGATCAAGCGGGGCGAGCCGGTGGCTGCGCCCGAGACCGGCTGTTCACTAGACGAACTCGCCCTCGCCCTTGCCTGCCTGCACCCGGATGCAGAACAGGCAGCCCGAGCCGCCAGTTCCACGGAGAACCTCTGGGAGCAGGGTCCCAAGGGCAGCCACACCCTGCTGTTCAAACGCGAGCCCTCCCCTCAGAAGGTATGGCGTTCCGTGCTTACACTGCGCGCAGCACGGAGCGCGGTCTACGAACTGGGCAGTGGTCAGAACAGCCGCGAGGCGGCGACCGCGGAGCACGGTGACTTTCTCGTCACCCACCTGCTCTTCCAGTATCTCGGTGCCACGAGCATCGATGACCCCGACTTCGACTGGGACAGCGAGGTCCTGGAGAAGATTCCCGTTCTCGTACCAGATCTGGTGCGTCGGCTGACGCACCAGATCGTTACTCGCCACGGGCCGCGTCCCCAAATCAGGAGCGCGTTCCAGACTGCAGAGACATGCCGAGAGCTCGCGAAACATGTCCTCGGAGACCTGGCCGATGGTGTCGCCGTTCCCGCACCTCCTGTGAAGGAGCGCAAGCCGCGTCGCCGGAACACGGTGCCGCTCCTGGTCGACCGCCGCGTCATCAAGGACGGATCCCCGCTTCGGCACGTGGCTTTGAACGAGCCCGAGCGCGAGGCCATGGAAAAGTGGCTTGCCGAAGACGAAAGGCGACGCCAGGCGACCTGGGTCAATCACCGGACCAAGCCGATCCTGTGGGCGTACGACGAACAGCAGTACTCGCCGTCCGGGCTGGTGTCGAAGATGTGGGCGGATGCCGAATGGGACGATCGGCCGGTGTCCAACCAGGGGACAGCTCGCTGGTTCCTCGCGGATGGCCGCAGCCTGTGGGATCTGGCACAGCGCATCCACAGCGAAGAGGACGAAGAGGGTGAAGAGGGCGAGGCGTGACGGTACCGGCGGGACGTCAACAGTGGCCTAACCCCTAGGGGTGGTGCAGCTGGGCGAGGAGGTCGGCGATTTTGCGGGTCTCCTCGTGGTCCTCTCCGAGGAGGACGCACATGTCTTCGCGGTGGGCGTCGGGGACGTCCTCGGCCCGGTGCGGTGCCCCTCGGAAAAGAGGAGGAGGCCAATGCTGCGGCTCAGGTCAAGAGTGGTCTCGGAGGCGTCTCCATCCGTGTCAGACACGACCTCCAGGACTTCCTGGAACTCCCGCACGGCGGGGGCGGCCTGGTCGGCAGCGAACGGCGTGCCGGCACTGCGCAAAAGGCGCTGCTCACAGCCTCAAAGCACGCAGGGCCCACGCCGTCAACAAATGGTCCGACGCCTGGCACTTATAGCTGCGCCTGGCCGCAACACGCGTCGTCCTCAGAGCCAGTAGCGCCCGCGACACCGACGGCGGCAGCCAGGAGCGTGAGGAAGGTGAGCGACACCGACAGAGACACGGACAGGTCGAAGTGTTTGCTGATAGACCGACGCAAGTCTCTGGGTGATGAAGCCGGACGACCCTGGGGACCGACCGGGCCATTCTGGTACGCGAGACAGACATGTCATGCTGGTTGTCTCTCTCGGTAATGGTGGGCGCGATGTTATGACGCTCTGCCTTCCATCACTGCCCGGACGACGATTGAGTTCGGGACTCATTGAATTCTCGCCGAATCTGGGATAGTGGAACGAGACTATTCGCGACGCCGATATGCCAGAAATCCCACCCGTCTGTATCCGCGCTCCCTGTAGCAGCTCGTGCCGCGGATGTTGGGGTAGCGTATGATCGGGGTCCCAGTTCGAGCCGTCCGTCAGCCAGGAGCACGGCCACGACCTCGCCGATATCGGTGACTCCGATCAGTTCGACACCGCTTTTCAGCGAGCCAGCATTGATCAGGTCGAGTGCCGTGTGAGCTTCTGGCTGAGTGATGCCCTCGAAGCCTGGGTCAAGTCGTAGTTCCTTGGAGAAATGGCTTACGACGGACCTGAGATGTCGGCTACCGCGCAAGGCGGAAAGTGCGGCACCGCTGTGGGTCGCCTTTGGCGTGATGAGATCCCGGACCCTGTCCACGGGATCTACGCCATCACCAATATCAATGCCCAGTTCGAGTAGGTTTGCTTTAAGGACCGTGTCCGACCATACTTTAGTTCGTCTCTCGGTCAGCCCTGGTCGATCAAGGCCGTAGATGCGGATCGATTCGGTGACCCTGCATATTTCTGCAGCGCGTTCAAGTGCGGATCGGGGGCGGTGGTCATTTCGGCGTACGGTACCCGCAGAATCAAAGTCGAGAAGGTCGCAATCGCTTGAATTTAAGGGGTCCAGGAGGATGGGCAATTCTTTCTCTATTACCTCTGGTCTGGCGCCTGGCACTCGAATCCTTGCATTCGGATTCAATAGGGGGAAATGGTGAATCTTTGTAACGCGCTTGCCTGATGGGTCGTCGTCTGTTGACGAGTTGCAAAATTCGCAGATGAGTCGGAAGTTGCCAACCTCGTAAGCTAGCCAGTAGTACCCAATATTCGCTGGCTCCTCGACCACGCCACCCTTCGGCCTGAAATGATCAACTGCAAGGCGACTGTTGGAGACCTCACCCTCGCAGTACCAGCATTTTCGGCCGGCCAGCGCAATGAGTTGCGGGCGCAGCTTTGTCCAGTATGGGGACTTCTTGAACAATGCTGCGAGCTTGATCTTGTCAGTGCCGCAACCCGCTACGCGTTTCTTGAGCACAGTTGCATGTCGAGTCCAGGCAGGCGGTACAACCAAATGACTCACGTCTACGTAGCGCACGTCGTCACAAACCCCTGGTAAGTCTTTCGTCGAAGAGGTTTCTCACCATAACCGCGAACTCCTCGGATGAAGGTGGGTCTGCGCTGCCTGCTCTCCTCAAAAGCTCCTTACGCCTTCGATCAAGCTCTGCAAGAAATAGCGAAACCACAGAATCGCGGCGAATCGTGTCAAACCCGAGGGATTCAAGCTCCTGATTGACGCTCCGCAACCGCCGATTGTCTTCCTCGTTCAGCGCAGGCATTCGGGAAAGCTCGTATTGGATGTCAATGAGTCTTTGCGTATGGTCATCCAATTGCGTACTCAAGTTGTACAGCTCGGTGGTCAACAATGCGCCCACACCATGCCCACGCGGGTCGACCGTCGGTATCTCCGCCCGGACGGCACCAGCTGCCGTCCCATGGAGCATACGAATCTGATCACGAGGAATGTTCAGCACGAGCGCTGGATCATGAGTAGCCGCGATGAACTGCGAATTCTGTCCGTCTTCCAACATGTCTTGGACGATCGAGTGCCAACGCTTGCTCCAGCCTGGGTGAAAATGCGAAGCCGGCTCGTCAAGCAGGAAAAGGGACTCCTCGCCGCGCTGTAGCCTCAGCATCCCCATAATTGTGAGGAACTGTTGTTCGCCCGCACTCAGTTCTTCTGGGCTTATTTGGTGTCCGTCAACCATGCTCAGCCGCACGCTGGCTTTCAGCAATCCAGCCGAGTAGAGTCTTTCAAACATAGCGAACATGGCGGCGTCAGAAGCGAATAGCCGACGAAAACTTTTCAAGTCGTCGGGTGTTGCTATGGTGATCCGAAAATCCGTGTACGAACTGCTAGCTGATGCATCTGGAATGGCGCCGAATCTGCCCTGCGTGGCAATCGCGTCGAAAAGTGCTGGAGCGTCACCTTCTAGGCCCCAATAGGGCTTCTCGATATCCCGGGCGCGTTTGAACCAGCTCGGCCTCCGAATAGTGATATCTGCGGACGCAAATCCGGAGATTCGCACATATCTCTCCGCGAGATGTGCGAACTTCTCTGACCAGTTCGAAAGAAGCGCGAGAAGGATCAACGGAAGATGGGTGACGTCACACAGGAAAAGGGGGCGGACTCCACGGGCTAGGGATTGCCCGGTGACGGCTGTGTTGTCCCCTCGGGCAGCCGCCATGTCCTCGCGCTTGTGGCGATCAAACTCCTCCCCCCATCCGGATTCCCTCGCGGCTTGATAGCCGAAGAGATGGTCGGGGAGATGGATGCTCCAATCAGCTTTATGAACGACTGAGCTGACTGAATCTCCGTCGATGACGGTCATCTTGGGTGTGGAACGGACTGCGGTCTGGGACACCTCGACGAGGTGTCCATCGTGACTGTATTTGATCCGGTATCCGAACGGAGCACGCTGCCCCCGCCACAGACTCCCGAAGACTTCAGCAATCGCTTGGAGAACTCGAGATTTGCCGCGGCCGTTTCGGCCGACGAGGACGTAAATGTCACCGCCTTCGGACAGTTCGAGAGTGAAGTCCTGAAGGCCCCGATAACTAGGCAAGTGGACTTCCAGCAGTTGCACGTCCCCTCCCCACGGAACACGTCTATCGCACTGTTAGTGACACACGAGGTGACCTAGAGCACTTCCTCGGTTGGCGATACTCCAGGTCGCAGTGCTTCGGTGAGATTGATCAGCTCCGACAGAGCTGATTCTAGTTCTATTGCGATCTCCTGGGCGAGGACGTGAGGTTCGATCAGATCGTCAGCGTCCTCGACTGACTCGTCCTTGAGGTTCGCAAAGAGGTCAAGATTCACCATGTCGCGACTCAGGAGGTACTCGATGGCGTACGCCTTGAACGCGTCCGTCTCGGTCCGCTCACCACGGTCCTTGCCCGGGGCGTAGGCGGTAACAAAATCGTCCAGGTCCTCCCTGGACAGCCGGTTCTGCTTGAGCGTGAAGTGCTGGTTGGTCCGGAAGTCATAGACCCAGAGCTTCCGAGTGTGCGCTTCGCCGTCTGCGCGAGGCGGCAGCTTTTCGAAGAACAGAACATTCGCCTTGACTCCGCCGGCGTAGAAGATCCCTGGGGGGAGCCTGAGCAGAGTGTGCACGTCACATTGCTGCAGGAGTCGTCGGCGAATGGTCTCACCCACGCCCCCTTCAAACAGCACGTTGTCTGGAACTACAACAGCCGCTCGGCCACCAGTCTGCAGCAAGGTATAAATGTGTTGAACGAAATTGAGCTGCTTATTGGTTGTGGTTACCCAGAAATCCCGGCGGTGGTAGGTGAGATCCTTGCGCTCAAACTCGTCACCTTCGCCGATGATCATGATCGATGACTTCTTGCCAAACGGAGGGTTGGCGAGAACGAGCGATGCATGACGGGCCGGTGGCTTTGCCAATGCATCACCCACCTCGATCAGTGACTCACCGTTCGGCTGGCCGATGCCGTGCAGTACCAGGTTCATGGCGGCGAGGCGGGCTGTGCCATCGACGAGTTCGTTTCCCCGAATTGCTCCCATGCTGAGCCGTTCCCGTAGTTCGGGGGTTAGACCCATTTCGTAGTGCTGCTGGATGTACTCGAAGGCGTTCAGCAAGAAGCCCCCGGTCCCACATGCCGGGTCCATGATCGTGTCGCTTGGAGTTGGCTGTACGCAGTCGACCACGGCACGGATGAGTTCTCGTGGAGTGAAGTACTGCCCAGCGCCAGACTTGACGTCCTCCGAGCTCTTTGCGAGCAGTTCTTCGTAAGCATCGCCCTTGATGTCGACGCCTGTACCGGACCAGTTCTCCTTGCCGATCAGCTCTCGGATCAAGCGCTTCAGCTTGGCGGGATCCTGAATTCGGTTCTGCGCCTTCTGGAAGATCCGGCCGAGCATCCCGCCGCTGCGGCCGAGGACGCTGAGGATTTCGCTGTAGCGGTCTTCAAGGTCCTGGCCCTCGGCGTCCAGCAGGATCTGCCAGGCATCAAGACCGTTGAGGATGTCGACCTGATTGAACCGGCGATTCTTCTGCTCGTGGGCCATCTTGAGGAACAGGAGGTAGGTCAGCTGCTCGACATAATCGAGCACGGAGACACCGTCATCCCTCAGGACGTTGCAGTAGCCCCAAAGTTTGTTGACGAGAGCCTGGGCGTCGACACTCACTCGAGTCGAGGTCGTTGGTGGGGTCACAGCAGGGTCTCCTGTACTGCCTGGCTCTCACGCTGGGGTGCTGCGCTCGGCCTGCGTGTCTGTCGTCGAGGTGCCTTCGCCGGCCGCGTTGACATGAGGCGGTCCAACAGCGCCGTCGCGGGCTCGTCGGAGGGGTCTTGCTCCACCAGCTTTCCGGAGAAGGCGCTTCGCAAGACAGCCCTGCGCAGGGCTTTGGCTCGGAGCAGACCGGCCTCCGCCGTCTCAAGCGCGGCGTCTGCCATGCTCAGTCGTTCCTCAATGTGGCTTACGAGATCCAGTTGCACTTCCGGCGGAGGGACTGCAACTGGAAGTAGCTTGATCTTGCTGAGGCTGATCGATGCAAGGTTGACGCTCTGTTTTCCGTTTAGCTCGCACCACCGTTGTCCGAAGCCGTTGGCGTGCCATGCCAGGAGCTTCGGATGAAGAACACTCTGGTCAACTCGGGCCCGGAAGACATGATTCTGGTGGATGCATCCGGGGATCTGCTCTTCCCAGATCCACCCCCGGCCAAGTTTGTCGCGGTCCCCGCCCTCGTTGAGAAGGACATCGCCATGTTTGAGGAGGAGTTGCTCGGCCTTCTTTGGTGCGACCCGAATTGTCGACACATCAGTCAAGTTGAGGCGGCCGCGCTGCACGTTGGCGACGCGTAGGTACGGGACGCTGACATATTCGGGGTCGTTCTGCTTCTTGCTGTCCTTGGTGACGCCGCCGACGACATGTGCGATGTCCCCCAACCTGGACCAGCGCCAGCCGGCCGGGAGTAGCGGCAACGGGCCGTCGTCGATCCCGGCCTCAGAGATCTTGGCTGCCACCCTGCTTGCGGCGCTCACATCACCAGTGGTTGCCATACTGGTGATCTTGTCGCGAAGTATCGACAGGCGGGCGATGACGTTTCGTAGCGACGACTCGACGAAGTCCAGACGAGATAGGTGATCTTCGAGCGCGTCAACAATCCGCTGTTGCTCTGGCAGCGGAGGAAGGTCGATCTGCCACTTGGCTAGCCGTGCCGCTCCAAGATGGTGGATTCCGACACCGCGTGAATCCTGTGCGAAGGCTCCCCTCAGCGCTTCGTATCGCAAGAAGTGCACCAAGAAGCGGGGATTGGCGTCCTGGGTTCGGACTCGAATCAGCGTGTTTTGGAAACAGCAGTCATCGATCTCGTCGTTCCACAGTGCTGGCTTGCCGACTTCGCCAGCACTGCCGGATGCCTCGCTGAGGACAATGTCGCCACGCTGAAGTCTGTAGGTCTCCACTTCGGCTTCGGTGAAGTTCATGAACTTCACGTCGTCGAGGAGTAGCCCCTGCCATCCCACGTTGGCCGCGCGCAGGTAGGGCCGCATGTTACTGCCATTGTGGTTCTTGGGCGAACGCTGCCGGCCAAGACGTACTTCTGAGAAGTCCTGCAGCGCGCACCGCGCCCACCCGGGCGGCAGTTCGGTCATGCGGTCAGTTCCTGATCTAGCTCGTTGAGGACAGCCTCGGCACGGTCGTCACCGAAGACGCGCAGGAACCCGTCAGTTCCTCCGCGCTCGGTGAAGGGTACGCGGTCCAGGTCTGCGACATCGAACCTGACGCTGGTGGCCATCGTGTCGACGATCCGCTCCAGCCACCACAGCTCATCCTCGGTGAAGGTCACGCCCGCCTGCCTCTGGCGCTCGACCCAGTTGGCGAACCGGCCTTCCACAGTTGATCGGTAGGGGCGTACCTCGGTGTCCAGACCAAGCTCATAGCGGATCAGGGAAACCAGGTCTGGCGGCCCGTGCTTGATGCCTGGCTCGCTTGAGGCTGCCCCGAGCTGTTCGTATGCCTGCCACAGTCTTTCTACCGTCCACTGATGGGGCGGCCGTGCAATGCGTGAGGCCAAGTCCTTGAGTTGTTGGTAGGCCGCACGGGGGCGAACGTCACGTCCCCCGTGGCCCGTTAGAGCGACTTGGAGGGAAGTGATTTCGTCATGATGTGCGGCGAGATACTCGCGCCAACTGGTCACAGTCTGCTGGGCCATCTCCACTGGCCCGACAGACAGAAGAGAGTCCGGGTTCACCTCGTCGTAGACGATTCGCTGGTCAGTGTTGATATAGGCCAGGAGGTCACGCAGATCCTTGTTGGCTGCCAAAGGCAGCACGGCTTGCTGGACCATCCAGTGCACACCTTTGACGCCTTCTGCCTGCCGAACTCTGTCTACGTGATCTACGTCGATTGCCTTGGCGATTCTGCCGGTGATTGTGTCCAGCGGTTCCCCGGCCAAGCGAGTGATCTCCGCGTGGTCTTCATCAGTAAGCGTGCGTGATAGCCGTGACAGCCTAAGCCCCAGCTCTTCGGCTTCGTCCTCGTCGATGGTGCCGCCGGCGGTCTTGCCGAGCAGCTTGCGGAGCGATGTGCGCCTCGCGTCATCCTGCTCCACTACAGGTGTTTCCCGCTTATGACTTTCTGTGACACCGGTGGCGTCAATGACGACGAACCGGGTTTTCTCTCGAATATCTGGCGTCACCGCCTGCAGTTCCGCTGAGTCGATCACTCGCGCACCGCGACCGCGCATCTGCTCGAAGTAGGCCCAGCTCTTGACATCTCGCAGGAAGAACACGCACTCGATAGCCCGAACGTCGGTGCCTGTGGCGATCATGTCCACCGTTACGGCGACACGCAGCTCGGGAGCGTTACGGAACTCAGACAACAGCTGATCCGGCTGGGCTGCTTTTCCTGTAATCTTCTTGCAGAAGCTGTTGCCCCGCCCGAAAACATCGCGCACCATTTCGACGATTTCGTCTGCGTGGTTATCGTCGCGCGCGAATACAAGCGTCTTTGGTGTCATGCGCATGTCGGCGGGCACGTTGCCACGCTCAGGGAAGAACAGGGTTAGGTTGTCCCGAAAGGCGGTGAGAACTGTGCGCAACTGCCCCGTGCTGATGACCTTGCTGCCGACCTGGTTGGAGCTGTAGGAGAAGTCGTCATCCAATTCTTCGTACCGACGACGTCGAGTCCGACGGTTTTTGATCGGTACATGAGTCTCGACCGGGATTACTGATCCTTGCTCACTAATAGCCGTTTTGATGCGATAAGTTGTGTAGTCGACCGCTACCCCATCTGCCACAGCCTGTTCGTAGGTGTACTCGCTGATCAAGTTCTGATGGAAAAAGCCAAAGGTTTGGGCGACGGGCGTCGCGGTGAGGCCGACGAGGTGTGCATCAAAATACTCAAGAACCGAACGCCATCGGCCATAAATGGACCTGTGGCACTCGTCAATGATGATTAGGTCGAACGACTCCGGCGGAAGCCTGCGACTATAGGTGACTTCAGCTGTTGATGCTACGGTGTTGCGTTCTTCATCCTCGAATGCGGACGATTCGCTGTAGTCTTCGGGATCTCCTGGCTCCTGACCGGCAACAAGCCTGGAAAGCCGCTGGATAGTGGATATGACGACCTTAGATGAGTCCAGTACCGTGGAGCCGGTGAGCTGGTCAACGTTGTAGAGCTCGGTGAACTTCCGGCCGTCATCTGGAGTCGTGTAATTGGTGAACTCTGTGAGGGCCTGGGAGCCTAGGTTGTTACGGTCCACGAGGAACAGGATTCGGTGGGCCTTGGCATGCTTCAATAGACGGCATGTGGCGGTGACCGCCGCGTACGTCTTGCCAGCGCCCGTTGCCATCTGGATGAGGGAGCGCTGGTCTCCGCGACGCAGAGACTCCTCCAAGCCCTGGACCGCTTCAAATTGCGCCGGCCTGAGAAGCCCAGCAGCCACTTCCGCAGGGTCGAGCTTCGGCAGGCGCTTCCTGATGCGAGCTCGGTAGGTGGGCGCTGCCGCATCGGCTTCGGCCTCCCGAATCCATCGGGCGATAGTTTCAGGCTGGTGGAAGGAGTACACGTCGCGGGTACGCGAATCCGGATCGAGGTCGTTGCGGAACCTAACCAGACCCCCGTCGCTTACGTAGCGATACGGAAGGGGCGTCCGCCAAGCCTGCAGGTCTTGTCGGGCGGTCAGTCCTTCCGCGTAGCGATCAGCTTGCCGTTCGGCAGCGGAGAGGTCGGCGCCTTCGTGCTTGGCTTCAATGACGCCGATGAGTTTGGTATCGACATAGAGCAAGTAGTCCGCTCTGCCAGCCGCGGTGGTCACCTCGCGCACAGCAACGCCTCGTGTTGCGTAGAGGTTCTGGTTACCCTTTCCGTCCTGGACCGACCAGCCCACATCCTCCAGCATCTCGTCGATTCGATCGCGCACCCGCGCTTCGCTCAGCGGTTCCTGGGCTGCCCGGCGAGCATTAGAGACAAGCAACTCTCTCTGGCTCGCGGTTGGCTTGCGCGGCAACGGAGCTTCGTTGAATCCATCCTGGAGCCGCGATGCCTCTGAGGCCAGGGAAGTAACCAGTGTCGATACTTCGGGGAGGACAGCCCTGGCGCGTGCCAACTCGGCAGAGGCGCTCTGGCGAGCCTTTTCAAACGCCTCCTCGCGGCTGCGTTCTCGGTCTGAGTAGCTGACACGAGAGAGCTCTAGGCTGGCGCGGACGGCCTCGAGCTCACTCCGTAGTGCGTGCAACTCGGTACGGGCATCTGCATCTGCTGGCTCTGCTGTCTGGATCCAGTCCGGAGCGTCGGGCGGGATGAAAGGAATCTGTTCCCGATCGCCGGTCAGAAGGCGGTGGAACCATACCCCCAGCCGGAAGCAGTGCCTGACTGTGCGCAGGGCTTGTCGCTCAAGGGCGAAATCTGTGTCCACGGCTTCGGCCACTGGGCACCGAAGAGCATCGAACATCAGCCGTACTGATTCGTCGAGGAAGCCGGCCCGCACCAGAGCATGCACCCTGTGGGCCTGATCGTCCTTGCCGATTGTGATGCCAGATCGCCGCATCAGGGCAGTCGCCAGTGTCTCCCCGAATTGGCGCCCCTTGAGGAGCGTGATGCTTGGGTCAGTGAAGAGGTTTACCTCTGCGCTCGTTCCGTACAGCACCAAGAGAGGCTCGTGAGGCAGCAGGAAACCGAAGTTCGCGGATCGGGCGGCCAGCTCCCTGACACGCGTGTCGATCGGACCACGCCCCTGGCTCACGAAGCCCTCCCCGTTCGCTCAACCGCCCAGCGTTTGCTGCTGTCCTAGCGGTGACAAAGGTACCGAACACCAGGCGTCCTGACAGCTATCCCGATCTTGTCACGGGCTCCCCGACGACGTACCGCAATGACGAGGACCGTACCTAGGAGACGCCGTGCATCCCGCTTGGCAAGGGGCTGTAGCTCCTTGAGCCTTCGCCCCGGTTCCGGCACCAGAACGCAGTATGAGCGTGGGCTGCCGTAATGGGGGAGGCGGGGCTCGGCAGGCCAGCGAGGGTACCCGTCGGCGTAGGGCGGTGGAGGCTTGGGGGTGGCGCTGCTTTGGCGCGAGTGATCACGGCCCCGTAAGCTTCCGGCGCGTCGGGCAGTCTCTGGACCTGCCCGGTAAGAACGACGTTGGGGCCGTGATCTTCGAGGCTCGCGCCAAAGTGGCTCCGTAAAGCCGTGGAGCCGACCGCCCCAGCCACGACGCACCCCTTCTCTGGCATCAGGCGGCTGATTGCTATGAGCGCGGAACGGGGCGAGCCGCCTTGAACCCGTGAAGGAAGTCGTTACTCGAGCTTCGTCCAGATGCGCCACAGGGGCGCGTCGCACTGGGCCAGCTACTGATGAGCAACTGTCGCAACGGGACGCGCTGCGAGCCGCTGAGATTCAAGGCCCTGCCGCTCGGCTGGGACCGGCGCCCCAGCGCTGCAGCCCGGACGAGCGGCAAACCGTGACACCCAGAAGATGCATGCGGGGTTGGTGTCTAGCTCCAGGTGAGATGACATCCGCTTGAGAAGCTTGGGTGCTTCAGGGGCGGGAAGATTGTTGACCTGCGGCGTAGCGGTGTCGACGCCTGACGTCCGCGGCTTGCATTCCTCGGTGCTGCCTATGGCTGCCCGCACCACCTGGCACGGTTCTGGCACGTCTGCCGAGGTGCCGAGTGACTCCTTACCCACCCTTCGTCTTCATGCGTCGACCGTTGTCGGTGCGGTCCCGTAGCTTGAGGCCATGGTTGGTACAGGCGAGAACTTCCCTCACCTCGGCGAGTCGTCGGCGGTGGGCCAGCCCGCGGCGGGCGTCCAGCCTTACTACGCGCAGCGCGCCGAAGTGCTGGGGCAGAGGTATGGGAGCGTTACGTTCGAGGAAGTGCATGGTGGGGTGTTGGATCTGCTTCCGCCGGCGCCGGCGAAGGTGCTGGACGTAGGTGCTGGCACTGGGCGGGACGCCGTGGCACTCGCACAGCGCGGTTACCAGGTGGTGGCGGCAGAGCCGGTCCGTGAGCTTCGGGAGGTCGCGCAGAGCCTCAACCCGTGCGACGACGTCCGTTGGCTCGAGGACTCGCTGCCCGCACTGTCCCACTTGCAAGGGCCTTTTGAGCTGGTGCTGCTGTCGGCTGTGTGGATGCACCTGGCGTCGGCCGAGCGTGGGCAGGCGATGGAGCGGCTGGCCACGCTGCTGGCTCCGGCGGGGCTGCTGGTCGTCTCGCTTCGGCGCGGAGTCCCGCCGACAGACCGGGTGATGTTCGATGTGCCCGCGGAGGAGGTCGTGCAAGACGGGGAGCGGGCGGCGCTGCGGTTGGTGCGACTGGTAGGGGAGGGCGCGGACCGGCTCGGCCGTGCCGAGGTGTGGTGGCAGACGGTTGTACTGCGCAAGGGGGGCGAGTGAGCGGGCGAGACTTCTACGCCCAGGATTCCTCGGCGCGCGCGTCGTGGCGGTTGGCGGTGCTGATGGGGGCCAACTCGCGCACCTACAAGTTTGCTCTCGGGCAGGCTCTGCTGGAGTTCGGGTGGACCGGGCGAGAGGAGATCTCCCTTGCCGAGCTCGCCGCCGCCTACAGCCTGGGCCTGGTGCAGCATTTGGCCCAGGACCCGCAGGCGCCGCAGACGGTGGAGCTGGGCGAGAAAGACTTTCTCACCGTCGCTGAACAGGAGAGAGCCGTGACGCTGGAGGCCGGCTGGCCCACCGAGCGTCTGCTGGCAGCCGCAGTGCGTTCCATGCCGATGATGGTGATGCAGAAGTTCCACAATCTCCGTGGTGAAACTGCGGTGGCCCACACCTTCTACGAGCTGGTAGGGACGGGACGGCAGCGTGTCGTGCGCCTGACTCCTGACCTGCTGCGACTGGCGCAGTCGGAGCAAGCAGCGAGCTTGGCTGCTGAGTTGGGTGCGCGCTGGAGCATCGTAGAGAGCTCCTTCGCTGCCGGCGTCGGGCGCAGCCTCGTCGAGGAGGGTGTCACGGTCGACTGGGACACCCTTAAAATCACCGATAAACGCCGACGCCGCTCGGTGACCGGCATCGTTGACGCCGCGGTCGGTTTTCAACACGGCCGCTGCCTGATCTGCGGGGATGTTCTGGGCCCGGGGGAAGCCATAGCCGTCGACCACGTCTTCCCGTTCTCCCTGATGCGTCGCTTCGACAGCGTCGGCTCCTGGCACGGTCCAGATCTGGACGCCCTGTGGAACCTTGCCCCCGCACATGCAACCTGCAACGGAGCCAAGAGCGACCGACTGCCCACCCCAGCCCAACTCGCCCGCCTCGCGGCCCGGAATGACGCAATCATGCACTCCCCCCATCCCCTGCGCCGCACACTGCAACTCAGCCTGAAACACGCCCTGCCCGGCCAGAAGGCGCCCTCGTGGACCGAGTTTCTGGGAGCCGTTCAGACAGCAGGCTGAGTCCGACCCCAGGAATCCTGGGTCGATCACGGACGGCGTGCATGGCTCTGAAGTGATCGCGACGGATGAGCACCGCTCTAGGAGTTCGATTGACGCCCCAAACCACGTGCGGCACGCGCCCGTGGTGCTGCATCAGTTTCCGGGGTGTGACCGCCTGTGCGCTCCGGCTCATCGTCGTTGACGTCAACCGGTGATGTCTGGCTGTCGGCCTCTACGCGCTGATGGGAAGCTCCCTAGCACGCTGCCGTGCTCTGGCTCGGATCTCCTTGAGCTGAGCGTGGAAGGCATTGTGGCGGTTTTGGTCCAGGTTCAGCGGAAGGTCCAGTTGTGAGATGAGCTCTGACTCCAGCGTCCAGGGCTCGTCATGCTCTACCCAACAAACGCGGGCGTTGTCCGCCATCCACTGGCTGAGCTTGGCCTCGCCGGTCTGGCCGAACGTCAGCCGCTTGCCACTGCCCACTCGTCGCAGCTCCAGGTCGAGCAGACAGCCGAGAGACAGCCGCAGTGTTGACCCTTCAGCGTTGCCGCGGAAGTGGTAGCGCACGCGGCTTCGAAGGCTCTGCGTGCTGGTCCGGTTCGCCATGTACCGCGGTGCTATGCCGACGTAGAGCAGGCGTCCGGAAACCAGGTCCGGGTGGGGTGCCTGCTCGAAGTACCACCCGTACACACCGGACGCCGCGGGGACGGGGTTTGCCCGGTCCAAGACCTCCTGCGCCGTCCACAACCGAGTGGGATTCGTGAGAGCAGTAGCTGTCATGGAGCCTCCCGTGCGTCGACCTGATCGCCGCAGGCTACCTGCTGCCGCTGAGAGTGATCCGCTCTAACCATCGGTGGGCCTGGCCGGGTGGGAAAGCGGTGCTGTGGCCGGGGAGACCAGGCGCTTAGAAGGTGGCACGCCGTGGTGGGGAAGCCTGATTGATCCGTGCCGCTCCCGTACCGGGCCGCCTAACGCTGCTGCCGCCCGCCGTCGTTGCCGTCAGCGTTGCCGTCACTGCCGTCAGGCACGCGGTGTGTGGGCCTGACATGCCGGTCTACTGATCAAGGGTCTCGCTGACCAGCGAGGCTGAGGAAGCCCACGGCTCTGACCAGTTCAGATGCCGTGGGCTTCTGTCGTTGTCGGTCGACGTCGGCTGGCCTCGTACGGCCCAGAGACGGCCCGGACCGAGCACCCGGCCGTCACCTCCCCTCAGCGGCCTGGCAGGCCTACAGGTCGACACGGGACTCGATATCGCCCCGCCTGAGAACGACGTGCGCCGGCCTGAACGGCAGACCGCGCAGAGTCGGCTCCATGACCTTGAAGAGAGCATCTGCGTCCGGACCATAGGCGTAGAGCACGGCTTCGCCGCCTCCGAACTCGTTGCCGTCGACCTCCCCGACACCGGCCTCCTCGACCGCGGCTGCCATCACCTCCTCAGCCTCGTAGACCCGCTCTCGTTGGTCGGCGTCGCCGAAACCGTCGGCAGCAAGCCGGAAGTGGGCGATGACGGCATGCTCCTCATCCCCGTTGTCCGGGGCCATGGGTGTGTCCACGCTGGACACGCTCTCATCGGGTTCTGACATCGCCCCGGCCGAGGTCACCACTGCCAAGACGCTGGTGATATGACCTCTTTGTCCCGAAGCAACTTGGGCAGGCGCCTGGCCTTGGGGCGCTGTGCCTCTCACCTGCTGCGATGGTCCACAGGTGTGCACGGTTGTCCGTCGCTGTCCGTCGGCGTTGTCACGCAGTTAGACACTCATCCCCGCGATGGGTAGGGCTGGTGACCTAGCCCCGCAGCCTCAGCTTCGAGTTCGTCCCTGAACGGACGCAAGAGCATGGTGAGCTGCCCACTCTGCCTCTGTGAGTGCACAGGGAGCACCGTGCCGTTCGTACGGCTTGAGAAGCCCTGCCTTGATCATCCGGTTCCGCTGCCAGGCGGCGTGGTTCTCCCAATTGGCTTCTCAGGCCCGGCCTTCGTGGTCTGGTCGTGGAATCTGAAGCGCGTAGGCGGGACTGCCGGGGGACGAACCTGCTGTTCTAGTGAAGTCCACACGCCTGGGGTGCCAGCATGAGCGTCTGCGCCCCTGCAAATGTGATGAACGGAAGGCAAGGTCGGATGGTGTCCAGCGGTAGCGAGGTCGGTAGGTATGTCTACTGGTCCGACCGGGCGATCCAACGGGTTGCCGAGGAGAACGGAATCGAACTCGCGGGGCGACGGACCTGGACAGTTGGCGTGTCCGTGCCCGGTCTCCAGAGCAGCTTTGGGCAACAGACGCGCGTTACCCGGAACCGGCTTGAGGAGGCGCGCAGGGTTAAGCGGCACATCGGTACCGCCGCCGTTGAAGATCTCGACACGGAGCCCCCAGCTTCCTACATCACAGGTGTTGGCAAGGTCGAATTCGCGGAGTTCGCTGCGTGGCACGCTCAGGGCGGCGTCGTCATGCATGTCCAACTTCGCAGCGCGAACGGTCGGCGGGTCGATCTCTGCCTCTTCGGTAGCAAGGACAATCTCCGCGGCTTCGGGCCGAGCGACGGCTTCGACAACGGCTGGACGTCCTCGGCGGCGCCGGCAATCGAGGAGCTCCTGCGAAGCCGGGGGACGCAGAACACTTCCCAGTGGGACGACGAGCAAGCGCGATCCGTGGAGGCTTTGAAGATCGCCCTGGACCAGGGTTTCTCAAGCATCAGCGGCGAGCATGTGGGCAGACCAGAGACACGCGGCTTCACCATCGGCCACGCCGGCGACTGCGAATTCTTCGCCGAGATTTACACCGATGTCGTGCTCGACCCTACCCGGTGGCGCCTTGAGGGCGAATCGGCGGGAGCGGAGCGCATCATGGTCGGCAGACCGATGTGGATCCGCACTCAGAGCCCAGACGCGGTGGTGCGCTATGCCGAACTCCGCAACGGCTCAGGCTGGTCCCGCCACCGCTGGCTACGACCGCTGCGCTTCCTGTCACGACGTCGTCGTGCTGTGATCGGTCCGCCAGCTGCGGTGCCCACGGCTCTTGATACACCGGAGTCGAGTACGGCCGGGGCGGCTCGTCGGCGCAGGTTCACGCAGGCCCGGGACTGATACCCACGGCCGCGCTCCACCAGCGAAATCGCGTGTAATTGGGGGCGTTGTCACGTCACGTCTCGCCAGCGACCGTGGTGCGATAGCTGCAGACTCGCAGCGCTGGCCTGTTGTGGAGGGCGGGCCCGTTCGAGCCGGCCAGGTGGGCTGACACTCGCTTTAAGGAGTTCGTTCACCGGGCCGTGCGGCCTGCTCCGTGCTCATGACGCCGAGGGTTCCCGGTGCCCCCGTGGCTGTTCCAGTCCATTGCCGTCCGGGGGCGTTGATGTCATCCGCTGATGTCACTTCGCGGAGTGTCGGCGCGTCGCCAGTCGTCGCAGCCTACGGCGGCGCTGTCCCGCTGCGCGCTGCTGAGCTCTCACGATGGCAACTGTCTGCGGATCACTGATCAGGTCGTAGTCGTGCATCAGGAGCGCGTCGTCGTCCTCGGCAAGCAGGCACCGCAAAGTGTCGATGTGACGCTCAGGACTGGCGAGTAGCCGCTTCGACTCCAGCCAAACGGCTAGGCCCCCATCTTCTTCCAGCACGGGACCACCGTAGCCAGCCGGCCCGGCGTCGTCATACCAGTTCTCCGGGCTTCGGCATAACCCTTCCAGTGTCGCAGATCAACTCGGGGAGCCCAGGCCAGAGCGGGGTGGGGGTGGTCACCTGTGGGCGCCGACTGTCAGCGTTGGTCGGCCTCGGACGGCCCAGGACGGCCCAGGAGTGGCCCAGGGGCGATCACTCGTCGGCTGCCTGCCACCCATCGAGGCGGACCCTGACCTGGTGGTTGTCCGCGTGCCAGAAGACCTCACCACTGACGAGGGCCCCGAGGGCCGGCAGGTCCATCCCCAGCGGCATGGATGTGATCTCCGCCAGCGCTATGGCGTTTGGCACGCCATCTATACGCAGGAAGACACCGAAGGGCTGGCGACCGATGACCTCGCCAGTGATGTGGGCCCCTACGGGCAGGGCTGCGACGGTCGCCGGCCAGCCCTCCAGCACTGCATCCGCGGTCGGCACTTCAGGACCCGTGGGCCAGGTGAACTCGTCCATCGGTAGATCATGACGCAGCGAGTGCTTAGAAGGCGCCTGCTTAATCCGGACCGCGGCACCCTCTGACCAGTGCCTATAGGCGTACCGAGGGCGCTGGGGCCGCTAGCGTCGACACACATTCGACAGACATACGCTGTCGCGTGACTGAACGCGCTGCCGGTTGCGCTCTCGCCAAGAGCGACCAGGGCCGCTGAACTTATCGCTATGCAGGCCGTCTTGGTTGCGCTCATCGCAGTCCTAGGCACGCTCGGTGGGTCCGTCGTCACCGGGTTCCTTCAACGCCGTCATACCGATCGTGCTGCTGAGCTCGCCCGTCGCGACCGTCAGCGGCAAGATCAACGAACGGCCATTTGCGACCTGGCGGAGGCGCTCGTGGAGTTACGCCGCCGGCAGATCTGGCGATGGTCCACCAGACGCGACTACGGGACCAACAATGACACGTACCGAGAGTCCAAGGATGCCTGCTTCGAGGCCCGCACGACGAGTAGGGCTTGCCTTCTACGGCTCAAGCTCGCGGGCGTTCCGGAACCAGCCGTGCACCTGGCCGGTGATGCCTTCGAAGCCTCCATTGCCATCGGAGAGGCTTCAGACAGTGAGGAGTTGACGGCGAGGGCGGAGGTGTCGAGGGTGGCCATGGACGCGTTTGTGGCCGCAGCAGCCAGCCATTGCGCTGCTACGTAGTCAGTCGATCGTGATGGGCAGATGGCCATTCACGGCAAGACACATCCCATCTTGCCTGACCGCCACCCCTGGAAGGAGACCAGTTAGATCGGGGGGGCTGTGACCTTGGGGTTCGCTGGTGACGGCTGGGGGTCGTCTGTCCCTGTCGGTCGCCGCCGGTCGGCATCGGGGGCCCTCGGACGGCCCAGAGACGGCCCAGAGCTGATCACGCGGACCGCCGGTTGATCGACGGCGGACGCCTCCGACACGGGCCGCATGAACCTCAGCCGACGGCAGTCAGCCACGACGGCGGGTGCGCCGACCGATCAGGCGCGCGTATGTCTCGCTGTACCCCCACCGGCCTCGACCACGCTGCAATATCGTCGACCAGAGCAGGGGCACCATTCTGCCGCAGGTCACCCCCGCTAAGGAGCGCTAGATCACCTCAGCTTCCCAAGCTGAGAGTTTTGGGGAAGGAGTAGCTCCGACTACGGCAGGGCCGGCGTGGCCGACGCCTGGCGATGAGTGTTGAGTCTCCGGTGCTCCTAGCGGTTCCCCGTACCATCTGGCATGCGTCTGGCACGGCCTCTTCGTCCCAGACTCTCAGCAGGGAGGTCATTGAGGCCAGGCAAGTTGGTCAGTCAGCCATCGAAAGGTCTGTCTCCACTGCTGTGCAGCAACCACCGCTAGGCGCTGGAAAGAGTCAGGTGCAAGCGCGTGCGGCGGTCAAGTTTGATTCGGTGCCTTAATGGCGGCAGGATTCCGCATCCGGTAGATCCCCGTCGAAAAGAGTAGTGCATGCGGATTCCCATGTGCCTCACCAAACGCGAGGGGTCCGGGTTGCTGATGGTATTTGCCGGACTCGGGCTGTACGTGCCGACCTAAGGGCGAAAGTATCCCGCAGGACCTGAGGGATCCCTGGCAACCTGGATCTTATACCGGTCTGCAGCCGATTCAATCAGGCTCGGAGGGATCTCGTAATCGGCTACAACGTGAAACATATTTCCAACATCCAGTCCGCTTTTCTCGCTGAATGTGGCCACGTTTTCAAGCTCGCCTGAAGGATCTCTAACCGATCTGAAGTGGATCCCCTTAAGGCCTTCATCTCGAATCTGCTTCGCGAACTGCTGACTTTTCGGGTAAGGGGGCCCAACCTCATTCCATAGGTTGGGTTCCATACCCCGGAGGCCTACATTTGCCGGGGACATCACATTGCAAACATCCACGGATGAGTTCAGTGAAACGGTCGCCATTCGGTTCTGGAAAACAGTACTCTCGCTTATGGCCACCGCGCCTAGCCGAACAAACACCTCCACGAATGCCCCCAGTGCCATGTCCGCTACGTAGCAAGTACCTCCTGGGTCGCTCCCATCTTTGACCGTCCTTACGGGATCATAGCGGTTACCCGGACGCAAATCCCAGGCTTTCGTTTTGTCGTTATAGTAGTAACCGGCGAAGCCAAACCAAATGACACTTCCCGGATCGCCGTGCGACGTAACCTTCGGATAGATTCGATAGAAGTGCAAGTAATCCGCTTCGACCGTGAATACGGGATCCTCGGTAGTCATCTGGACAACCTCCCAGCGGTCACGCTTGCTGACTTACTCAATAGTTCTATTTGGTCGTGGTTCCCCGGTGTCTCAGGTTCACCGATTATGGACCGCGGTGCCCGGTCATCGAGCTCCCTTTGCGGGGTTGCGGCCCACGATATGACGATGTCTGAGCGAAAGGTCTTGCCGAGCTGATTCCGGAAAACTTCCAAAATGACTCGGGCGCTCTCCTTTAGTGTGAGGTCGTAGAAGTCGTCCCTAAATTGCCAAATTGGCAGAAAAGTTTCATGGCGGCCTTTCAGGCCCACCAGAAACCCGGTTTCTACGTCTTTCTCGACCTGACCTTCAGTCTTGCCAGAGATCCTCGAAGCTACTTCACTTGCTCGTAGACTGACGCCTAGCGCCGTATGCCAGAGAACGTTACTGATCGCAATCGAGGCGGCATCTTTTGCGATGGCAAGATATGCTGGGTCGTCATGGAAGTCGACACTTTCCCGCGACCGTCTTTCGACAGTGTCCCATCGCTGGCCAAATTCGCTCCGGAAAGCCTGGGCCATAAAGTCTATAAGACTCTTCTCTTCCACCCTCTCATCGTAGCTGAGGGCGTCTGTCAGCGCGCGATGAATGAGCACTGCCCGAGATGCCGCACGGCTATATGGCGCGGTCCAGCAGCCGCTGGGACCTTTGCGGCTTGGGTGGGCCGATGAAGAGACCTGAGCTTGCTCACGCGGTTGGCGGAGCGGCTTTGGGCTGGAGCTACTTTGGTGCGAGTAATCATGGCCCCGTAAGCTTGCGGCGCGGCGGGCAGTCTGTAGACCTGCCCGGTAAAGCACGACGTTGGGGCCATGATCTTCGAGGCTCGCGCCAAAGTGGCTGCCTAAAGCCGTGGAGCCGACCGCCCCAGCCACGACATAACCCTTCTCTGGCATCAGGCGGCTGATTACTGAGAGCGCGGCACGGGCGCCGGCCGGGCTGGAGCGGGACGGAGGCAGGAGCGCAGGCCCGGCCGGGGGCCGGGCCGCGCGCGGGGAGCGGAGCGAGCCGCCTTGAACCAGTAGAGAAAGTTTGAATCATGCTTGGTGCCCTTGCTGATCACTGCAGCTCGCGTACCCAATCCGGCCTCTGCTGCTCCGTGGTGTAGAACCCTGACTATGGGGAGTGAGCGACAGGAGCGGATGAAGGCGCTTGGGGCGCGTCTTCGGGGACTGCGTGCTGAAGCTGGCCTGACAGGTGCCGGGTTGGCGCAACGGGCTGGCGTAGGGCAGCCAACCGTGTCCAAGGTGGAGAACGGGCGTATGGTTCCGAGCTTCGATGTCCTTGATCGGCTCTCTCGTGCTCTCGGCCTTGATGACTCGTCGGCTCGTGAGGTGCGTGACCTCCTGGTCGCCGTCGAGGCTGCCGCAGACGCAAGGCTTGCACCTGATGATGACGGAGTCGCCGGGGCGGTGCTCGATGACGCTGTGCGGTCGGCTCGGCTGGTGCGGTCGTTCCAGTGCGTGGTCCTGCCGGCCATGCTCCAGAGTGCGGAGTACGCCCGCCACGTCTTCCAGAGCGCACCGAACTCGACGACTGAGACGGTCGGCCGGGCTGTTGCTGCCCGCGTTGAACGGCAGGCCGTGCTGTACGAGCCGGGGCGCGAGTCGGTGTTCGTGCTGACGGAAGCGGTGTTGCGAACCTGGCCCGGCACCCCAACGCTGATGCTCGCTCAGCTCGACCGGCTGCTGGCCATCGAAAGCCTCAATTCGGTCCGGCTCGGGGTCATCCCGTGGCGTACGCCGGTGCCGGTGCTGCCGCGGCACGGCTTCACCCTGTGCGACCAACAGGCGGTCGTTGTCGAGTCGTTCACTGGCGAACAGCTGCTGGCCGACCTTGTCGAGGTGGCCACGTACGAGGAGACGTTCGGTCAGTTCGAGCGGGCTGCCGTCTTCGGTCATGAGGTACGCGAGCTGCTGTTGCGGGTGATGAAAGAGTTCCGCAATCACTCGGTAGAGGAATAATTCCTCTAGATGCCTGGCCTGCTGGCCATGCATGGGAATACGCTGCCGCTGCGCTGTCTAGCCCCCTAGACGAACAGAGGTGTTTTCCCATGCTCACTAAGTGGTGCCGCGCCTTCCCTGGCCTCGCCGAGGAAGTGGCTCACGCCCGGCACTTCGTCGCATCACTCACCGCACAGCATGGCCCTGTCGATGAGGCCGTCCTGGTCGTGAGTGAGCTGGCGACCAACGCCGTACGGCACTCGCTGAGCGGCTCGGCCGACGGCTGGTTCCTCGTGATCGTGGGCTTCGGCGACGACGTCGTGCGCATCGAGGTGGTCGACCAGGGCGGCGCCTGCGAACCGCACCTGTGCGACGGGGCCAGTCAGGAGGAGGGGGGTCGCGGACTGTTACTGATCGCGGGCTGCGCTAAGGACTGGGGTGTGAAGAACTGGCCCGACGGGCGTTCCGTGTGGGCCGAGCTAGCTCGGGAGGGGGTGTGATCACGCTCTTTTCGACGGCGATCGGCGGCCGCCTATCGGGCGGTGGCGGGTGAGTCCTCGGGGCGTGCCTCGACGGCGGTCCCGGTTCTACGTGGTCGGCGTTCGTACAGGACGGCGCCTCCCGTCCATTCCGTCTAGGGCCCTAGACTCCTGGGTACTTCTAGGAGGTGCGGTCATGTCGGACGAGCTGCAACGGATCACAGCGATCGATGATCCGTATCTGCTCCTGCGTGAGGTCACGAAGAGGCTGGCCGACGCGCAGCAAGAGGTGACCGAACTGGCCCGGCTTCGCCGCCGTGTGGTCCAGGACCTGCATGCCCAAGGGCTGTCTTATGCGCAGATCGCCGAAAAGGCCGGCCTGAGCCGTGGGCGGATCCACCAGATCCGGCACACCGGCCCGGCACCCGAGGGGGCCTTCCTTGGTGCGGGTGCCGTCACTGTTGCGACTCCGCTGCGGTGGGACGGCGAGAAGAAGCGTCCGGTCGTCGCCATGGCCGACATGAACTCCGGCAAGCGACTGGAGGAGTTGGCCAAGTCCTACGGGCTTGCCGTCAGCTCTGGTCACGTGCTGGTGAGCGGTGAGATCGACCTGAACCGTGATGGCCTGATCGTCGTCTGCGGGCCGGGTATGTCCGACGCCATGAAAGATCTGTACGCCCAGGACCCGGTACTCAGCTGGGAACACCCGGAAGGTGAACCGTGGGCGCTGGTGGACCGGTGCACCGGCACGGCCTACCACGCGGGGGCGGACATCGAGCCGCGCCGCCCGCACGACGTCGGGTACCTCGGCAGGCTGCCCCGACCGGACGGCAACGGTTCGGTGCTCGCCATTGCCGGAATCCACACGGCTGGCTCCCTCGGCGTGGTCCACCTGCTCACCTCGGACCTCAACACGCTCTGGGGGCAGGTGGGCGAGCGTCACTTCTCCACACTGGTGAGCGTCGAGTACGACCCCGAGACCGACGAGCCGCAATCCGTGGAATTGCTCTGCCCCCTCTACCTGCACGACGAGGAGGCGACGGCGTGAACGTCGCCCTCGGCTCGCAGCCGGCCGACCCGGGACGGGAAAACGAGGACTTCGCCGCCGCCTCTTTCGGCGCGGCCGTACTCCTTGACGGCGCCGGCGTGGCCGGAGCGGAGACCGGATGCGTGCACGGCATTGCCTGGTTCTCCTCCACGCTGGGCGGGCTGCTGCTGGCTGACGTCGCGGCGCACCCCGCCCGGCCGCTCGCCGACTGCCTCGCCGACTCGATCCGAACGGTCCGTTCCCTGCACGAGGACACATGCGACCTGGCTTATCGGGCCAGTCCGACCAGTACGGTCGTCGCTGTCCGGGCCGAGGCGGGAGCTCTGGAGTACCTCGTGCTCGGTGACTCGACCCTCCTCCTCGCCGAGACGGACGGGAGTACCTCCGCCATCACCGACCAGCGTTTGGACGACGTGGGAAAGCGCCTGCGTGAACCGGTCGACGCCCTGCCCACGGGGTCGCCCGCACACTCCGCTGCACTAGCGGAATACCGGGATGCCCTGACCGGCCTGCGTAACCGGCCGGGCGGCTTCTGGATCGCCGGCCCCGATCCGCAGGCAGCCGAGCACGCCCTGACGGGGACGGTGCCGCTTGATTCACTGGCCTCCGTGACGCTGCTGAGCGATGGCGCGACACGACTCGTCGACAGTTTCGAACTCGCCGACTGGAAAGCGACGTTGGGCCTCCTTAACTCGTCGGGCCCGGGTGAGCTGATCGGTCGCGTACGTGCCGCCGAGGCCGATGACCCCGAGGGTCGGCGCTGGCCGCGTGGCAAGGCGCGCGACGACGCGACAGCCCTCCACTGGGTGCTGTCGTAGCTCGCCCCCCAGGCCTGAGACACGCACGTATACCCCCCTAGACAGTTGACGGTCCGTCGGCTACCTTTACCGTCAACCCCCCTAGACAGTTGAGGCGGGCTCCTCCCGTGACTGTCTAGGGGGGTATTCAAGACGGATGGCGCCGAGCAACAAGGGCGTCGACAACCCAGTGAGGTACAGACAATGCGTGTAATCCCCGTGGACACTTCGGCCGCGACGCTCCTCGTCACCAAGCTGCCTGAGGTCAAGGTGAAGGACCGGCAGACCGGTGAGATCGCCGTGGACCCGGTGACCAACCAGCGGCTGATGACGCTGGAGCTGGTGTTCATCGCGGCCGGTGGCTCCGACATGATCAAGGTCACTGTTCCCGAACAGGGCATCGGTGAGGGCCTGGTGATGGGCGCCCCGGTCATCCTGTCCGGCCTGGTGGCCCGGCCCTAGGAGAGTGAGTTCGGCGGCCGCACCCGTCACGGCATCGCCTACCGGGCGGACGCCGTCATGGTCAGTGCCCCGGCCGCGGTGCAGGGCTGACCGCCATGGCCGACACCGTCCAGACGCTGTTACCGGTCTTGCTGGTCCTGGTCGCGCTGCTGGTGCTGCGCCGGCGGATGCCGGTCCTGTTCTGGTGGCTCGTCGGATACCCGGTCGTCGCGCTGCGGGTACTCATCTCGTACCGGGCGACCATGGACGCCTGCGGCCTGACGGTACCGGCGTCGGCCGTCCGCCGGGCCACGGCCCGAATGATGGGGCGGCAGGCGGCCCCCGTACCGCCTCGCCACTCGTTCCCACTGCCGACCGGGTCCGGACTCGTGATGCGCCTACGCATGGCGACCGGGCAGGCGCCCGAGGACTTCACCGCCTCGGCCGACCGGCTTCGGCACGCGTGGGGCGCCCACGCCGTCTACGTGCACCCCACCAAACCAGGGTGGCTCGAACTGCGGCTGGTCGGCTGGGACGTACTCGCCGACGTACGGCCCTCCCGGCGCCGCCTGTCGGCCGGCCCGCTCTGCCTGCCGCTCGCACTGCGGGAAGACGGCCGATGGCATGTAAGGGACTTCCGCACCGTGCCGCACGAACTGATCCTCGGCGCCACCCAGTCCGGCAAATCCGTCTACCTGCGCAACTTGCTGTGCGGCCTGGCCCGCCAACCGGTCGTCCTCGTCGGCATCGACTGCAAATGGGGCGTCGAACTCGCCCCCTTCGCACCCCGGCTGTCCGCGCTCGCCGACAACCCGGACCGGGCGAACGACCTCCTCGACGCCCTGCTGGCGGAAATGGAGGCGCGGTTCTGCCTCATCGGCCTTAGCGGCGCGGCCGGCCCGGACGCCGTGCTCACGTCCGACGTGTGGGGGCTGCCGGATGACGTACGGCCGTTGCCGGTCGTGGTCGTCGTGGACGAGGTGGCGGAACTCTTCCTCGCCGCGAGTAAGGACGACGAGAAGCGACGGGACGCGATGGTCACCAAGCTGATCCGCCTCGCCCAGCTCGGCCGCGCCGCTGGCATCTACCTGGAGGTGTGCGGACAGCGCTTCGGTTCCGAACTCGGCAAGGGCGCCACCATGCTTCGCGCCCAGTTGACCGGACGGGTCTGCCACCGGGTCAACGACGAGTCGTCGGCGAACATGGCGCTGGCCGACATCGCCCCTGAGGCGGCCCTGGCCGCTACCTCCATCCCGGCCGAACGTCCCGGCGTCGCGATCGTCGGTGACTCCTCTGGCGGCTGGTCCCGCGTCCGCTCACCTCATCTGACCCTCGACGATGCGGCGGCCGTGTGCCGTGACACCTCTGGCCTGGTGCCGGAACTGCCCCGGCTCGACTCCTTCAGGCCCGTCATCGCCGTGGAGTCCGCCGGTCCGACCTCGCCTGCCGCTACCGCGCCCGCAGCCCGCCCGGTGACCGGGTAACCGCGCTCCCTTCCCACGGCCGGCGTGACCGCCTCACGCCACGTCCCTATCCCGCCATGCCCGAAACCGGAAGGAACGCCGTGCCCATGCGTGCCCACCTGGTCCGCGTAGACGCCGTCCTCGTGCAGGCGGTCATCGCCGGGGCCCTGTCTTTCTCCCACCTTCACGATCTCGCCGAAGCGTCAGGACAGGGCGGGTGGAAGGCATGGGCCTACCCGGTCAGCGTCGACCTGCTGCTGGTCGCCGCCTGGCGCCGGATGCGCGACCAGCAACGCGTCGGACGACCGGCAGGGGGATCGCGGCTGTGGTTCCTGGTCGCCCTGGCCGCGTCCCTCGGTGCCAACGTCGCCACCGCGGGGCTCCTCGACCTGGGCCACGTTCCCGCCTCGCTCCGCGTCGTCGTCGCCGGTTGGCCCGCCGTCGCCTTCTTCGGTGGAACGCTCCTGGCTCACGCCCCGCACGGCCCGGAGGCGCCGGCCGCACCGGGCGACAGTGCGGACGCGGCCGACCGAGCCCCGGCCACCGTCCACGCGCCCGATCGGGACGCGCTTCCGGCGCCGTCCAACGATCCCGAACCCGCCGCTACGGCCACGGTCGCCGAACCGGTCGCCGAGCCCTCCCCGGCTCCCGTTCCCGCCGTCGCACTCCCGCCCGCCCTCGTCGATCGCGCTCGAGCCTTGGCCGACGAACACCGCTCGGCCACCGGCCGTCCCGCCGACCCCGACGCAGTACGCGCCCGGCTCGGCCTGCCCCCGTCCATGACGGCATCCGTCGCCGCCCACCTCTGAGAGGAGCACCACCATGCACCGGCGCTTCCGCAACGTCCGTCGTATCGGCCCGGTGAACGTCGCCTCCTACCTCGACCGCGGAAGGAACCGCCATCTGGCCGCCTGCACGGCGCCCCGCTGCGACTTCTCCGCCGAGTACGACAGCCGTGCCGCCGCTGAACTCGCCGCCCGCACCCACCGCTGTTCGGCCTGAGAGGAAACCGCCGCATGGATGTCCCGCTCTGGCTCGCCCTGCTCTGTATCGGGGTCCTGGGCGTCAAGCTCATCCGCCCGCCTTGGTGGCTCATCGCCGTGCTGCTCCTCGGCGGCTACCTCCTCGCCGACAGCCTGCTGGCCCCGGTCATCGACTCCCTCGTCGAGTAACGCGAAAGGAGATCCACCCATGTTCCGCCCGAACATCCCGACCATGCCCCAGCCCACCGGCCTGGTCACCCCGCCTGCCGTCGTCGAGTCGACCACCATCTCCCCGGCCGCCCCGACTCCGCCGGCCGCCGTCACCCCGGTATCGACCCGGCCCGCCGTTCAGCTCACCCCTGGCACCATGCTCGTCCTCGTCGGCGGCGGTACCGCCGTGGTCCTGGTCGTCGGCGCCGTCCTGGTCTCCATGCTCCTCGCCGTCGCCATCACGGCCGCCTCTGTGGCCGTCTGCGCCCTCGTAACGCGCTCCCTTCTCACCAGGCGCTGACCTCATCCGCTCCGCCCCGTCCGGCTTGCTCTCGGTGTCTAGCCCCCTGGACAAGCCGGACGGGGTCCTCAACTCCCGCTCTCAAGGAGGAACCCGCACATGCGTCCCGCGGCTCCGACCGGAGCCATCCGCCAGTTGGTGACCCTCGCCCAGCACGGTGAGCTCAGCACCTATGCACGGCAGATCCAGCGCCTCGGCGGCTGCGAGCGGCCGGTACGGATGGAGGGCCACCGGCTCGACGTCCACGCCGCAACCGGCGAGATCGTCCGGGAGGTCGTGGACCGCGACCTCCCCGCCGGACAGCTCCTCATCCGCTGCAACAACCGTCGCGCCACCCGGTGCGCCGCCTGTGCGGAGGTGTACCGCAAGGACACCTTCCACCTCGTCACGGCCGGCCTGAGCGGCGGCAAGGGCGTCGGCCCGGCTGTCGCCCAACACCCCCGCGTCTTCGCCACCTTCACCGCCCCTTCCTTCGGACCCGTCCACAACCGGCCGTCGGGCGGTCGGTGCCGCTGCGGTCGGCGGCACCTGGAGGACGACCCCGCCCTGGGCACGCCGCTCGACCCGGACCGGTACGACTACCGCGCGGCCATCTTGTGGAACGCACACGCAGGCGCGCTGTGGGCCCGCTTCACCACCTACCTGCGCCACCAGCTCGCCTCCCGCGCGGGCATCGGACGCTCAGCCCTACGCGAGTGCCTGAAGCTCTCGTACGCCAAGGTCGCCGAGTACCAGCGGCGCGGCGCCGTCCACTTCCACGCCGTCATCCGCCTCGACGGCCCGGACGGTGCTGAAGACGCGCCGCCGGCCTGGGCGACGACCGAACTGCTCACTGACGCGATCCGCTCGGCGGCCCACCTCACCGAGACGCCCGGCCCGGACCTCGACGGGCACGCGTACGCCTTCCGCTTCGGCGAGCAGCTCGACATCCGCCCCATCCGCTCGGCTGACTTCGCGGGTGCCTCGGAGCTGTCCAGCCGCGCCGTGGCCGCGTACATCGCGAAGTACGCCACCAAGGGTGCCGAGACCGCAGGCACCCTCGACCGCCCCATCCGCAACCCCATCACGGACCTGATCGGCTCCGGCGTCACCGACCACGCCCGGCGGATGATCCTCACCTGCTGGCAACTCGGCGCGCTCCCCGAACTCGAAGACCTGCGGCTGCGCAAGTGGGCCCACATGCTCGGCTTCCGCGGCCACTTCTCCACCAAGTCCCGCGCCTACTCCGTCACCCTCGGCGCCCTCCGCCAGGAACGCGCCAACCACAACGAAGCCCTGGCCCGCGAACGCGCGGCCGAGGCCGGCCACCCGCTGCCCGACCCGGACACCGTCCTCGTCCTCTCCCACTGGGTCTTCGCCGGGACGGGCCTAACTGCGGCAGAGCACCTCATCACTCACGGCAGTAGTGCCCCTGCAGGCCATGCAGACGACGACACGGAAGGAGCGCTGACGTGGACCACCGACGCGACGAACTGATGACCGTCCCGCAGATCCTCGCGGAGCTGGGTGGGGTGTCTCGCCGCACCTTCTACAGGTGGCGTGAACTGGGGCAGGGACCCGCTGCGTTCAAGCTGCCTAATGGTGAACTCCGAATTTGGCGCGCTGAGTTCGCCGCGTGGCTGCGTCAGTTGGAGGCGGCGGCGTGAAGTCTCTCGACGTGAAGGTGTGGGGCGTCCGGAAGCGGAATACCAAGAATCCGTCCTATGACGTCCGATGGATGGTCGCCGGGAAGGTCTTCTCCGAGCAATTTCGCACCAAAGGACTGGCGGACCACTACCGGTCCAAGCTGCTCCGCGCTACACATGCGGGCGAAGAGTTCGACACGGTGACGGGGCTACCGGAATCGATGGTCGAGAAGGCGGCCTCGATGACCTGGTACGCCTTCGCTCTGAAGTACCTCGCCATGAAGTGGCCACACGCGGCGCCGAACACGCGCAACGGGATCAATGAAGCGCTGACTGCAGTGACGGTGGCCCTTCTCGACGAGCGCCCGGGGGAGCCGTCCGAGGAACTGCTCAGGAAGGCGCTTCGCAACTGGGCCTTTGTCCTTCCCGGCCCGGACGAGCGTGAATTGCCGACCGAGGTCGCAAACGCTTTGCACTGGGTAGCCAAGGCGTCGCGCCCCCTCTCGGACCTCGGGGACGCTGCGATTGGCAGGGCCGTCCTGGACTCGCTCAGGTTGAAGCTCGACGGGACGGCGGCAGCCGCAGAGACCGTCCGGCGCAAGCGTCGGACCCTCGTCAACGCGCTGCACTACGCGGTGGACCTTGGGGAGTTCAGCGAGAACCCGGTCACGGGCATCCGTTGGAAGAAGCCGAAGGTTGCCGGAGAGGTCGATCCTCGTGTGGTCGCCAATCCCGAGCAGGCTCGGTCCCTGCTGACCGCGGTTTCCTACGTCGGTGGGTACGGCCGTGCGCGTGGCCGTCGGCTCGTCGGTCTGTTCGCGCTCATGTACTACGGTGCCCTGCGTCCGGCTGAGGCCGTCGGTCTCACTGACGCGGACGTGAAGCTCCCCAAGACCGGCTGGGGGACAGTCCTGCTGAATCGAACGCGCCCCAGTGTCGGCAAGCAGTGGACGGATTCCGGCGAGACCCATGACGACCGGGGCCTGAAGAACCGGCCGGCAGAGGAGGTCCGCATCGTGCCGATTCCGCCCCAGCTTGTCGCCATCCTCCGGCAGCACCTCGACACCTTCGGCACCGCCGAGGACGGGCGGCTGTTCACCAACGAGCGCGGGGGAGTGGTCGGCTCGTCCACGTACTACCGCGTCTGGCAGGAGGCCCGTGCGCTGGCGCTACCGCCGACTGTGGTCGCCTCACCGCTCGCCGCCCGACCGTACGACCTCCGGCACTCGGCCCTGTCGACCTGGCTCAACTCCGGGGTGGACCCGACCGAGGTGGCCGAACGTGCCGGCAACAGTGTTGAAGTGCTGCTGGGCCGCTACGCCAAGTGCCTTGATGGGCGGCAAGGAATCGCCAACCGCAAGATCGAAGAGTTACTGCGCGAATACGAGTGACGAGGCACATAGCCATTAGCCCCTGGTCCCTGTGCGGGCCGGGGGCTTCGTCGTGTGCCGGTCGCAAGGCATCGGCCGCTGGCTGGCTTCCAGAATTTGCGGCTTCCCATGAGCTCACTGAGCGGGGAAGACGATCCGCAGCACGATCTCGCCGTCGTCGATCTCCCCGGTGGGCTCGAATCCGAACTTCTGGTAGAAGGGCCACGGTTCGCCATCGCCGGGATCGTAGCTGGTCAGCAACTCGGTGGCGCCGTCCTCACGAACCAGGGCGGCGACCTGCGTGAGAGTTTCTCGACCGATCCCTCGCCCCTGATGGTGCTTGTCAATGAGCAGGCGCCAGATGAAGTGCCGCCCTGTGTAAGGACCAGCCGGCGGCTTCCACGACAGCATCACGAAGCCAACTGGCTCGTCGCCGACGTACACCGCGCGGTACCAGGGATTGGCCTCCGGGTGCTGTGCCGCCTGCTTGAGAGACTTGGACACGGAGGCGACGAACTGCTTCTGATCACGGCGGACGCGGAGGGCACGAACGGCATCCCGGTTGTCGTCAGTGATCTCACGTAGGTGTACGTCTGGAGACCTCATGCCACACCCTTCCTGCATGCGGCGGCTGTGCCGTCCGGAGCGACGTGAAGAGCCGTTCTCGTCTGGCAGTTAGGCGCAGCGTATTCGGCGCCGTGGATCTTGTGGGGGACCGGCACGCCGGGCCGCGTCCGCTCCGATATAGCCGCTGTGACCTGGGCAGACGCGCTCAGTTCCTGTCCACGAATAGTCCACAGACCCCGGCATACGCCCGCTCCAGGCCGCACACGCCTGCACATACGCGAAGACCCCGGCCTCAGCGTTTCCGCTGGTGACGGGGTCTTTGGGCACCTCATGCTGGGTGCCCCCGGCAGGATTCGAACCTGCGCACACGGCTCCGGAGGCCGTTGCTCTATCCCCTGAGCTACGGGGGCGTGTCGGCTGCTGAGCTGCTCGCTCGCGGCGACGGGTAGAACACTAGCAGGTCCGCGGGGGTGATCAGGAATCCGTTTCGACGGGTCGGTGCAGGCGGTCCCCTGTACGGGGTGGAAGTAGGCAAAACCCGGACGCGGTGGCCGGCGCGGACCTACTCTCGAGTTGTGCCAGGCGTGTCGGGTCGGGTGCTTGTTGTGGACGACAACAAGGTCATCCGGCAGCTGATCAGGGTCAACCTTGAGCTGGAAGGGCTCGAGGTCGTGACCGCGGCCGATGGTGCCGAGTGTCTGGACGTGGTGCACCAGGTCCAGCCTGACCTCGTGACCCTCGACGTCGTCATGCCCCGCCTCGACGGGCTCCGTACCGCCGCTCGACTCCGCGCCGACCCCCGTACGCACCACCTTCCCCTCGCCATCATCAGCGCCTGCACGCAGTACGAGGTCGAGACCGGCCTCGACGTCGGTGTGGACGCGTTCCTCGCCAAGCCCTTCGAACCCGCCGAGCTCGTACGCCTCGTCAAGGACCTGATCGGGCGCCGTGACGGGCATCAGCAGGACGGGCAGGGGAGGGAAGGACACCGGCGTCGCGGTCCTGGCGGGGCCGGTCCCGACGCGGAGGCCGCCGGCGGTGGGGACGACGACGGCGGTGCCCATTCCGACGGCGACGGCGTGCGACGTGACGTCGACGGCGTGCGACGTGACGTCGACAGCGTGCGCCATGACGTCGACGGCGTCCCGGACGAAGTTCCCTTCGGCAGTTAGAGCAGTTGTCGGCCAGAGCGCCAGAGCAGCTGTCGCTCAGAGCCGTTGTCGGCCGGAGCAGCTGTCGCCCGCCGGTTGCGTGCCGTGCATCGTTTTGCGTCGCCCGACCTCCGCATCCGGAGATGAGCCGCGCGGCCCTGATAGGTGAGCGACCTCCTCTTCCGCCTCCGTGGCAGGCCGCAGGTCACACCTCCCCCTTGCCCGCGCCGCGACCCGTACCGTCCGCAGGTTGAACCGCCTCGCCTGCCCACCCCCCTCCTCCCCTACGCTTGTCCCGTGACCCCCGTCGAGCTCTCCCGCACCGTGTTGCACGCGGTGCGTCGCGCTGTCGACGGCGGGGAGCTGGACGTGACCGTGCCCGAGCGTGCCGTGGTGACCGAACCGGGGCCCGGCGGGTGCGGGGACTTCTCCACCACCATCGCCCTGCAGCTCGCCCGGCCGGCCGGGCAGCCCCCGCGGCGCGTGGCCGAGATCCTGCGGCCGCATCTCGCCGACGCGGACGGGGTGCGGGACGTCGTCGTCACCGGGCCCGGCTTCCTCAACATCAGCCTCGACGACCAGGCCGACGTCCTCACCGCCCTCGTGCGGGAGATCCGGTCCCGCGGTGCCGAGTACGGGCACGGTGACGCCCTCGCCGGGGAGGTCGTGGCGCTCCGGGTGCCATATGAGGTGCGGGCCGAGGTCGTCGCCGACGCGGTCGTACGGATCGTCGCCACCCAGGGCGGACGCGCCACCGTCGAGCACGGCGAGCCCGTCAATCTGCGGCCCGTGCCGGCCCCCGAGGACCCCGCGCCGCTCGGTCCCGACGCCGCCCAGTGGGCCCTCCTCCACCCCGCGCCGCACGACCGGCCCCGCATCACCGCCGATCACCTGGTCCAGCGCGAGGGCAACCCCCTCTTCCGCGTCCGGTACGCCCACGCCCGGATCCGCTCCCTCAGCCGCAACGCCGCCCGCCTGGGCTTCACCGCCGAACCGGGCCCGCTTCATGAACCGACCAGCCAGGTGTCGACCAGCCAGGTGTCGACCGGTCACGAGTCGACCGGCCAGGAGTCGGCCGGCCACCAGCCGACCGGCCACCAGCCGACGGCCCACGGTGACGCCCGCTTCGGTCACGGTGCCGGGCGGCCGTACGGCGGTCCCCTCGGCCCCGCGGCCGATACCGCCCCCGCGGCCGACGTCGACACCGGCACCGACGCCCAAGACGTCGACACGGGCACCGAAGCCCAAGAAGCCGAAGCCCAAAGCGGCGGCGCTCCCCGGCGCACCCCCGTAACCACCCCCCCCCACCCCCCTCCAAACCCCCCTCGCCGACCACCCCCGCGTCCTCGCCCTGGCCGCTACCCAGCGCGCCCCGGATCGGCTTGCCCGGCATCTCGTCACCGTCGCCGACGCCGTGCTGCCGTTTCTGCCCTGTGTGCTTCCCCGTGGTGAGGAGAAACCCTCGGCCGCCCACCGGGCCCGGCTGGCTCTCGCCGAAGCCGCCGGGACGGTGCTGGCCGGCGGCCTCTCCCTGCTCGGCATCGACGCACCCGAACACCTCTGAGGGCCGGTGAAGACATGAGCCCCGGAGAGATACAGAGAGTCTGAGAGTCACGTCATGAGCCGTTCCGCGCACCCCGCCGGGCCCCGCCACGCCGACGTCCTTCCCGAGGGGCACTACTCCGCGCCGCCCGCCGATCTCAACGTCCTCGACCCCAAGGTGTGGGCCCAGACGGTCACGCGCGGCGCCGACGGCGTCGTCGGCGTCGGCGGGATCGACGTCAACCGGCTCGCCGAGGAGTTCGGCACCCCCGCGTACATCCTCGACGAGGCCGACTTCCGGGCCCGGGCCCGCGCCTGGCGCACCGCCTTCGGGGCCGACGCCGACGTCTTCTACGCCGGGAAGGCCTTCCTCTCGCGTGCCGTCGTGCGCTGGCTGCACGAGGAGGGCCTGAACCTGGACGTGTGCTCCGGCGGCGAGCTGGCCACCGCCCTGTCCGCCGGCATGCCCGCCGACCGGATCGCCTTCCACGGCAACAACAAGTCCGTCGCGGAGATCACGAGGGCCGTCGAGGCCGGAGTGGGGCGCATCGTCCTCGACTCCTTCCAGGAGATCGTGCGGGTCGCCCATGTCGCGGAGTCCCTCGGGAAGCGGCAGAAGGTCCAGATCCGGATCACCGTCGGCGTCGAGGCGCACACCCACGAGTTCATCGCCACCGCGCACGAGGACCAGAAGTTCGGCATCCCGCTCGCCGGCGGTCAGGCCGCGGAGGCGGTGCGGCGGGCGCTGCAGCTGGACGGGCTCGAACTGATCGGCATCCACTCCCACATCGGCTCGCAGATCTTCGACATGTCCGGGTTCGAGGTCGCCGCCCACCGGGTGGTCGGGCTGCTGAAGGCCATCCGCGACGAGCACGGCGTCGAGCTGCCGGAGATCGACCTCGGTGGTGGCCTCGGCATCGCCTACACCAGCGACGACGACCCCCGGGAGCCGCACGAGATCGCCAAGGCGCTCACGGAGATCGTCGGCCGGGAGTGCGAGGCCGCCCGGCTGCGCACGCCCCGGATCTCCGTCGAGCCCGGCCGCGCCATCGTCGGGCCGACCGCGTTCACGCTCTACGAGGTCGGCACGGTCAAGCCGCTGGAGGGGCTGCGGACGTACGTCTCCGTCGACGGCGGCATGTCCGACAACATCCGGACCGCGCTGTACGACGCCGAGTACAGCGTCGCCCTGGTCTCGCGCACCTCGGACGCCGAGCCGATGCTCGTGCGTGTCGTCGGCAAGCACTGCGAGAGCGGGGACATCGTGGTCAAGGACGCGTTCCTGCCGGCCGACCTGGCACCGGGCGACCTGATCGCCCTGCCGGCCACCGGCGCGTACTGCCGGTCCATGGCGAGCAACTACAACCACGTGCTGCGGCCGCCCGTGATCGCTGTGAAGGACGGCGAGGCCCGGGTGATCGTGCGGCGCGAGACGGAGGACGATCTCCTGCGTCTCGACGTCGGGTGACGGCGACCGAGGCCGGTTGCCGCCCGCGGGGGTGGAAGATCTACGGTCCGCCGCCCCTGCACAAATGAAATAGATGTCTCACGATCCGGACTAAGGGGAGAATCCCCCGTCCGGTGAGTGAGACTGGTCCCACCGTAGACGGTATGAGGAAACGAGGTCGGATGATGCGTACGCGTCCGCTGAAGGTGGCGCTGCTGGGCTGTGGAGTGGTCGGCTCAGAGGTGGCGCGCATCATGACGACGCACGCCGACGACCTCGCCCAGCGGATCGGCGCCCCGGTCGAGCTCGCCGGGGTGGCCGTGCGGCGCCCGAGCAGGGTGCGCGAGGGCATCGACCCGGCACTCGTGACCACCGACGCCACCGCCCTCGTCAAACGCGGCGACATCGACGTGGTGGTCGAGGTCATCGGCGGCATCGAGCCCGCCCGGTCCCTCATCACCACCGCCTTCGAGCACGGCGCGTCGGTCGTGTCCGCCAACAAGGCGTTGCTCGCCCAGGACGGCGCCGCCCTGCACGCGGCCGCCGACGAGCACGGCAGGGACCTCTACTACGAGGCCGCCGTGGCCGGCGCCATCCCGCTGATCCGCCCGCTGCGCGAGTCCCTCGCCGGGGACAAGGTCAACCGGGTGCTCGGCATCGTCAACGGCACGACCAACTTCATCCTCGACGCGATGGACTCCACCGGGGCCGGGTACCAGGAGGCCCTCGACGAGGCCACCGCCCTCGGGTACGCCGAGGCCGACCCGACCGCCGACGTCGAGGGCTTCGACGCCGCGGCCAAGGCCGCCATCCTCGCCGGGATCGCCTTCCACACCCGCGTGCGTCTCGACGACGTCTACCGCGAGGGCATGACCGAGGTCACCGCCGCCGACTTCCGCTCGGCCAAGGAGATGGGCTGCACCATCAAGCTGCTCGCCATCTGCGAGCGCTCCAAGGACGGCGCGTCGGTCACCGCGCGCGTGCACCCCGCGATGATCCCGCTGAGCCACCCGCTCGCCTCCGTGCGCGGCGCGTACAACGCCGTCTTCGTGGAGTCGGACGCGGCCGGCCAGCTGATGTTCTACGGTCCCGGCGCCGGCGGCGCCCCGACCGCCTCCGCCGTGCTCGGCGACCTCGTCGCCGTGTGCCGCAACCGACTCAACGGCGCAACGGGGCCCGGCGAGTCGGCGTACGCGGCCCTGCCGGTCTCGCCCATGGGCGAGGTCGTCACGCGCTACCACATCAGCCTCGACGTCGCGGACAAACCGGGTGTCCTGGCCCAGGTCGCGACCGTGTTCGCCGAGCACGGGGTGTCCATCGATACGGTTCGCCAGCAGGGCAAGGACGGCGAGGCCTCCCTCGTCGTCGTCACCCACCGCGCGTCCGACGCCTCCCTCACCGGGACCGTCGGGGCGCTGCGCAAGCTCGACACCGTGCGGGGTGTCGCCAGCATCATGCGGGTTGAAGGAGAGTAACCAGCAATGACCCACCAGTGGCGCGGAATCATCGAGGAGTACCGGGACAGGCTGCCGGTATCCGACACCACGCCGGTCGTGACGCTCCGCGAGGGCGGCACGCCCCTCGTGCCCGCGCAGGTGCTCTCCGAGCGCACGGGCTGTGAGGTCCACCTGAAGGTGGAGGGGGCCAACCCCACCGGATCCTTCAAGGACCGCGGCATGACCATGGCCATCAGCAAGGCCAAGGAGGAGGGGGCGAAGGCCGTCATCTGCGCCTCCACCGGCAACACCTCCGCCAGCGCGGCCGCGTACGGCGTCCGGGCCGGCATGGTCTCCGCCGTGCTCGTGCCGCAGGGCAAGATCGCCCTCGGCAAGATGGGCCAGGCCCTCGTGCACGGCGCGAAGATCCTCCAGGTCGACGGCAACTTCGACGACTGCCTCACCCTGGCCCGGGCCCTGAGCGAGAACTACCCCGTGGCGCTGGTCAATTCGGTCAACCCGGTGCGGATCGAGGGCCAGAAGACGGCCGCCTTCGAGATCGTGGACATGCTCGGCGACGCGCCCGACATCCACGTCCTGCCGGTCGGCAACGCGGGCAACATCACGGCCTACTGGAAGGGCTACAAGGAGTACGCCGCCGACGGCGTCTCCACGAGGACCCCGCGCATGTGGGGTTTCCAGGCCTCCGGCAGCGCCCCGATCGTGCGCGGCGAGATCGTCAAGGACCCCTCGACGATCGCCACCGCGATCCGTATCGGCAACCCCGCCTCCTGGAACCACGCCCTCGCCGCCCGCGACGAGTCCGGTGGTGTCATCGACGAGGTGACGGACCGTGAAATCCTGCGCGCCTACCGCCTGTTGGCCGCGCAGGAGGGCGTCTTCGTGGAGCCCGCCTCCGCCGCCTCCGTGGCCGGTCTGCTGAAGGCCGCCGAGCAGGGCAGGGTCGACCCGGGCCAGCGCATCGTGTGCACGGTCACCGGCAACGGCCTGAAGGACCCCGACTGGGCCGTCGCCGGCGCGCCGCAGCCGGTCACCGTCCCGGTCGACGCGGCCACCGCGGCCGAGCGCCTCGGCCTGGCCTGAGGCGACGGGACCCGGGCCCCTGGCAAGGGGCCCGGGACCTTGCCACCGGCAAGGGCCGGGGGCCCTCCGTGCCGGGGTGCACGAGGGGCCTGCGACACGCATCGTGCGCCTCCCGTGCGCCCTATGTCGCCACAGAACCTTCCTTCGATAGGCTGTACCGAACCCGCCCACCGCATATGCCCCCGCGTGTGGCACGGCACCGCGTCGTCTCCGCGGCCCGACGGGTCCTCGTACGTCATCGGATGTCCACCGAACATCGGTCGCATGTCCATCGAGTCCCTCGAGCGTCATTCGACCGTCACGCAGCTCAAGGAGAGTCAACGAGCGATGGCCGGTCCAGCGTTCCGCGCCGCCGCCGTCCGGGTGCGCGTTCCCGCCACCAGCGCCAACCTCGGTCCGGGCTTCGACGCCCTGGGCCTCGCGCTGGGGCTCTACGACGACGTGGTCGTCCGGGTGGCCGACTCCGGGCTGCACATCGACATCGCGGGTGAGGGCGGCGAGACCCTGCCGCGGGACGAGAGCCACCTGCTCGTCCGCTCCCTGCGCACCGCCTTCGACCTGCTGGGCGGCCAGCCGCGCGGCCTGGAGATCGTCTGCGCCAACCGCATCCCGCACGGCCGCGGCCTCGGCTCCTCCTCCGCCGCCATCTGCGCCGGAATCGTCGCCGCCCGCGCGGTGACCATAGGCGGCGAGACCCGGCTGGACGACGCCGCGCTGCTGGAACTGGCCACGGAGATCGAGGGCCACCCGGACAACGTGGCGGCCTGTCTGCTCGGCGGTTTCACCCTGTCCTGGATGGAGTCCGGTGCCGCCCGGGCCATCAGGATGGACCCCAGTGATTCCATCGTTCCGGTGGTTTTCGTGCCCGGGAAGCCGGTCCTGACCGAGACCGCGCGCGGCCTGCTGCCGCGCTCCGTACCGCACGTGGACGCCGCCGCCAACGCGGGCCGTGCCGCCCTGCTTGTCGAGGCCCTCACCCGGCGCCCCGAGCTGCTGCTGCCCGCCACCGAGGACCGCCTGCACCAGGAGTACCGCGCCCCCGCCATGCCGGAGAGCGCGGCGCTGGTGGAGCGGCTGCGGGCCGACGGCATCCCGGCCGTGATCTCGGGTGCCGGGCCCACCGTCATGGCACTCGCCGACGTCGGTACCGCCGACAAGGTGGAGGCCCTGGCCGGCACCGACTGGGCCGCCAACCGGCTGAGCCTGGACGTCGAGGGAGCGAGCGTGCTGCCGCTTGCGACCTGACACACGGTTGCCGGATATGGAGAGGGGGAATGTTTGTTGGATCCGGTAGTGTTAATCTCAAGTCTGCACCCGACCCCACCATGGCGAGGTGCCTCGTGTCCCCGTCCGGGACAGACATTCTTCCGGGAGCCTCCCGAGCCACTCCGTGTCCCTTGTGCCGTACCTGGGCAGTACGTCGTATGCGGGCACTGAGCGGGCCAACGGTGGGGGTAACCCCTCTGGGGGAGCTCCGGAATCGGTGCTACCACGCCACGTGACACTGGGTGCCACGGCTGCGGAAGCGCCATCACCAGCAAATTTTCCTCTTCCGCCGCTATGGCGGACCACCGCCCCGGCACGGTTCACGGAAGACAGGACCGTAGCCGGACAGCACAACCGGTCGCCGAGCCAGACAGGCCGACGTCCGCTCCAGGGAAGGACCCTTCGTGAGCGACACCACCGATCTGATGGGCGCACGTGTCGAGGAGACCGCTGCCGCGCCCGCCACGGACGCCTCCGCGCCTGCCACCGGTGCCGGCTCCCGGCGGCGCCGCGGTACCGGCCTCGAGGGCATGGTGCTGGCCGAGCTGCAGCAGGTCGCATCCGGCCTCGGCATCAGGGGCACGGCGCGCATGCGCAAGAGCCAGCTGATCGAGGTCATCAAGGAGGCGCAGGCCGGTGGGGGCGCTCCGGCCGCCAAGGCCGAGACCGCCACCGAGACCAAGCCCAAGCGCCGGGCCACCTCCAAGGCCCGTACGGGTGAGGACGCGGAGAAGAAGGCCGAGGCGAAGACCGAGGCCGCCGCTGAGAAGGCCGTGGCCCAGCAGCAGATCGAGATCCCGGGCCAGCCGGCTTCCGAGGACGCGCCCAGCGAGCGCCGTCGCCGCCGCGCCACCGCCGACGCGGGCAGCCCCGCCGCGGGCGGCGCCGAGACCGTCGCCGCGGACGCGAAGACCGAGACCAAGGCCGAGGCGCCCGCACAGCAGGGCGAGGCCAAGGGCGACGCCGGTGACGGCGAGGGCCGTGGCCGCCGCGACCGCCGTGAGCGCGGCCGGGACCGCGACCGCGACGGCCGCCGCAACAAGGGCGACGACCAGCAGGGCCAGGGCGGCCAGGGCCGGCAGCAGGGCCAGCAGCAGGGCGGCGGCCGCCAGGACCGGCAGCAGCAGCAGGACGACGACGACTTCGAGGGCGGCCGCCGTGGCCGTCGGGGCCGCTACCGCGACCGCCGTGGCCGTCGCGGCCGCGACGACATCGCTCCCGAGCCGCAGCTCGCCGAGGACGACGTCCTGATCCCCGTCGCGGGCATCCTGGACATCCTCGACAACTACGCGTTCATCCGGACCTCCGGCTACCTGCCGGGCCCGAACGACGTGTACGTCTCCCTCGCCCAGGTCCGCAAGAACGGCCTGCGCAAGGGCGACCACATCACCGGTGCGGTCCGCCAGCCCAAGGAGGGCGAGCGCCGCGAGAAGTTCAACGCGCTGGTCCGCCTGGACTCCGTCAACGGCATGGCGCCCGAACACGGCCGTGGCCGCCCGGAGTTCAACAAGCTGACCCCGCTCTACCCGCAGGACCGCCTCCGCCTGGAGACGGACCCGGGCGTGCTGACCACCCGCATCATCGACCTCGTGTCGCCGATCGGCAAGGGCCAGCGCGGTCTGATCGTGGCCCCGCCGAAGACCGGCAAGACCATGATCATGCAGGCGGTCGCCAACGCGATCACGCACAACAACCCCGAGTGCCACCTGATGGTCGTCCTCGTCGACGAGCGTCCGGAAGAGGTCACCGACATGCAGCGGTCGGTGAAGGGCGAGGTCATCTCCTCGACCTTCGACCGTCCGGCCGAGGACCACACCACGGTCGCCGAGCTCGCCATCGAGCGCGCCAAGCGTCTGGTGGAGCTGGGTCACGACGTGGTCGTGCTGCTCGACTCCATCACGCGTCTGGGCCGTGCCTACAACCTGGCGGCGCCGGCCTCCGGCCGCATCCTGTCCGGTGGTGTCGACTCGACCGCCCTGTACCCGCCGAAGCGCTTCTTCGGTGCGGCCCGCAACATCGAGGACGGCGGCTCGCTGACGATCCTCGCCACCGCCCTGGTGGACACCGGGTCCCGCATGGACGAGGTGATCTTCGAGGAGTTCAAGGGCACCGGCAACATGGAGCTCAAGCTCGACCGGAAGCTCGCCGACAAGCGCATCTTCCCCGCGGTGGACGTCGACGCGTCCGGTACCCGTAAGGAAGAGATCCTGCTCGGCAACGAGGAGCTGGCGGTCGTCTGGAAGCTCCGCCGCGTCCTGCACGCGCTGGACCAGCAGCAGGCGATCGAGCTGCTTCTCGACAAGATGAAGCAGACCAAGTCGAACGGCGAGTTCCTGATGCAGATCCAGAAGACGACGCCGACCCCGGGCAACGGGGACTGACCGTCCTTCGCGGAGATCTGTACCACAGGGATCTCGACCGGTACCTACGTCGAGCGCTTCGCCCGACCAGGTCGAACACGCAGGTGAGCGGGGTGTGACCCCGCCCGGCCAGTGACACGGAGTGCCCATCGCCCTACGCGGTGGGCACTCTGCGTTGTGCAACCCTTTCCCGAGTTTCTCCGTCTGACCAGGCGGAGCGACGATGGTGCGGTGACGACCACGCCTGACCCTGAACGCAGGGGGTAACCGACCGACGAGACCTAGGAGCGATGTGTCCGCCGAGAGCACGCCGGAGCCCGGCATACCGGAGCCGGACCCGACCGGCCGCAGCCGCCGCGGCAGGGGCCGCCGCCGCAAGACCCGTGGCACGGGCCGCAAGGCCCTGCTCGTCACGGCCTGGACGGCCGCGGGCGTGGTCGTGCTGGCCGGCACCGGCTTCGGGTACGTCTACTTCAAGCTCAACGGCAACCTGAAGAGCGTCGACATCAACCAGGCCCTCGGCAACGACCGGCCCACGAAGATCGACAACGGCTCGCAGAACATCCTGGTCCTCGGCTCGGACACCCGCGCCGGCAAGAACAAGAAGCTCGGCGGCGGCACCGACGACGGCAGCGCCCGCTCCGACACGGCGATGATCGTCCACGTCTACCAGGGCCACAAGAAGGCCAGCGTGGTCTCCATCCCGCGGGACACCCTGATCGACCGCCCCGCGTGCACCGACACCAAGGGCGCCGAGCACCCCGCCGCGAACGGCGTGATGTTCAACGAGTCGTACTCGACCGGTGGCGCGGCCTGCGCGGTGAAGACCGTCGAGTCGATCACCGGCATCCGCATGGACCACTACCTGGAGGTCGACTTCGAGGGCTTCCAGAAGCTCATCGACGACCTCGGCGGGGTCGAGGTCACCACGACGAAGAACATCGCCGACCCGCAGAGCCACCTGCACCTCAAGGCCGGCGCCCACACCCTCACCGGACAGCAGGCCCTCGGCCTGGTCCGCACCCGGCACGGCGTCGGCGACGGCTCCGACCTCGGCCGCATCCAGCTCCAGCAGGCGTTCGTCAAGGCACTGATCGACCAGGTCAAGCACGTCGGCGTCTTCTCGAACCCGAAGAAGCTGTACGCCCTCGCCGACACCGCCACCAAGGCCGTCACCACCGACTCCGACCTCGGCTCGGTCAACTCCCTGATGGACTTCGCGGGCGGCCTCAAGGGCATCAGCTCGTCCCACATGAAGATGGTGACGATGCCGGTGCAGTACGACCCGGCCGACCCCAACCGGGTCGTGCTGGCGAAGGCGAAGGCCCGGCAGGTCTGGGACGCGCTGAAGAACGACCGGCCCGTCCCGAGGTCCGCCACCGAGGGCACGGCGACCGGCGAGGCCAAGGGCGTCCTCAGCGGCTGAGCGGCGGCGGCGTTCCCCGGCGCGCGAGAGCCGCGGACAGCGCCGCCCCCACGCCCAGGAATAGAACAACCGCACCCCCGGTTTGGGTGGATGGCCCCAGTCCTGGCAGACTGGTACGTCGGCTCCGGTTCACGTCCCCGCATCCCGCGGCGGCGACCCGGCGCCCTCCCGAAATCTAGGAGACACCTTGAAGCGCGACATCCACCCCGAGTACGTCGAGACGCAGGTCAGCTGCACCTGTGGCGCGTCGTTCACCACGCGTAGCACCATCGAGTCCGGCACCATCCGGGCCGAGGTCTGCTCCGAGTGCCACCCGTTCTACACGGGCAAGCAGAAGATCCTCGACACCGGTGGCCGTGTGGCCCGCTTCGAGGCCCGCTTCGGCAAGGCTGCCGGCTCCAAGAAGTAGCGAGCCCCATTTCGCCGGTCCACGGTCGCGCCCTTCTCGGGGGTGTGCCCGGGACCGGCGTTTTTGGTCGCCCGCCCTTCCCTTTCATCGCAGTACAGGAGCCGAAAGATGTTCGAGGCCGTCGAGGAACTCGTCGCCGAGCACGCCGATCTGGAGAAGAAGCTCGCCGATCCGTCGGTCCACGCCGACCAGGCGAACGCGCGCAAGCTGAACAAGCGCTACGCCGAGCTCACCCCGATCGTCGCCACGTACCGCTCCTGGAAGCAGTCGGGCGACGACATCGAGACCGCGCGCGAGTTCGCCGCCGACGACCCCGACTTCGCGGCCGAGGTCAAGGACCTGGAGAAGCAGCGCGAGGAGCTGACCGAGAAGCTGCGGCTGCTGCTGGTCCCGCGCGACCCGAGTGACGACAAGGACGTCATTCTGGAGATCAAGGCGGGTGCCGGCGGCGACGAGTCGGCCCTCTTCGCCGGCGACCTGCTGCGCATGTACCTGCGCTACGCCGAGCGCATCGGCTGGAAGACCGAGATCATCGACGCCACCGAGTCCGAGCTCGGCGGCTACAAGGACGTCCAGGTCGCGGTGAAGGCCCGCGGGCAGATCGAGCCCGGCCAGGGCGTGTGGGCGCGGCTGAAGTACGAGGGCGGCGTGCACCGCGTGCAGCGCGTGCCGGCCACCGAGTCCCAGGGCCGTATCCACACCTCGGCCGCCGGTGTGCTCGTCACCCCGGAGGCCGAGGAGGTCGACGTCGAGATCAACGCGAACGACCTGCGGATCGACGTCTACCGCTCCTCCGGCCCGGGCGGCCAGTCGGTGAACACCACCGACTCCGCGGTGCGCATCACGCACCTGCCCACCGGAGTGGTGGCCTCCTGCCAGAACGAGAAGAGCCAGCTGCAGAACAAGGAGCAGGCGATGCGTATCCTGCGCTCCAGGCTGCTCGCGGCGGCGCAGGAGGAGGCGGAGCGGGAGGCGGCGGACGCCCGCCGCAGCCAGGTCCGCACCGTCGACCGTTCCGAGAAGATCCGCACCTACAACTTCCCGGAGAACCGCATCTCCGACCACCGCGTCGGCTTCAAGGCCTACAACCTGGACCAGGTGCTGGACGGCGACCTCGGCGCGGTGATCCAGGCCTGTGTCGACGCCGACTCGGCGGCGAAGCTCGCGGCCGCGTAAGGCACGTACGAGTACTTCCGGAGGACTTGCGTGAACCTGCTGCTCGCGGAGGTGGCCCAGGCCACCCAGCGGCTGGCCGACGCCGGCGTGCCCTCGCCGCGCACCGACGCGGAGGAGCTCGCCGCGTTCGTGCACGGTGTGAAGCGCGGCGAACTGCACTCCGTGAAGGATTCGGACTTCGACGCCCGGTACTGGGAGGTCATCGCCCGGCGCGAGCAGCGCGAGCCGCTGCAGCACATCACCGGGCGGGCCTACTTCCGGTACCTGGAACTCCAGGTCGGACCGGGGGTGTTCGTGCCCCGGCCCGAGACCGAGTCCGTGGTCGGCTGGGCCATAGACGCCGTGCGCGCCATGGACGTGGTCGAGCCCTGCATCGTCGACCTGTGCACCGGCTCCGGCGCCATCGCGCTCGCCCTCGCCCAAGAGGTCCCGCGCTCGCGGGTGCACGCCGTGGAGCTGTCCGAGGACGCCCTGGTGTGGACCCGCAAGAACATGGCGGGCTCCCGGGTCGACCTGCGGCAGGGTGACGCGCTGACCGCGTTCCCCGACCTCGACGGCCAGGTCGACCTCGTCATCTCCAACCCGCCGTACATCCCGCTCACCGAGTGGGAGTACGTCGCCCCGGAGGCCCGCGACTACGACCCGGAGCTGGCGCTCTTCTCCGGCGAGGACGGCCTCCACCTGATCCGCGGCATCGAGCGCACCGCGCACCGGCTGCTGCGCCCGGGCGGTGTCGTCGTCATCGAGCACGCCGACACCCAGGGCGGCCAGGTGCCGTGGATCTTCACCGAGGAGCGGGGCTGGGCCGACGCGGCCGATCACCCCGACCTCAACAAGCGCCCCCGGTTCGCGACCGCCCGCAAGGCGCTGCCGTGAGCACCCCGAACTTCACCCCGCAGTACGTGTACGAGGAGGCCCGCTAGACATGGCACGGCGATACGACACCAACGACGCGACCGACCGCGTGACGGGTCTGCGCGAAGCCGCGTCCGCCGTCCGCCGGGGCGAGCTGGTGGTGCTGCCGACCGACACGGTGTACGGCATCGGCGCCGACGCGTTCTCCTCCGAGGCCGTCGCCGACCTGCTCGCCGCCAAGGGCCGGGGCCGCAACATGCCCACCCCCGTCCTCATCGGCTCCCCGAACACGCTCCACGGCCTCGTCACGGACTTCTCCGAGCTGGCCTGGGAGCTCGTCGACGCCTTCTGGCCGGGCGCGCTGACGCTGGTCGCCCGGCACCAGCCGTCCCTGCAGTGGGACCTCGGGGACACCCGTGGCACGGTTGCCGTGCGCATGCCGCTGCACCCGGTCGCCATCGAGCTGCTCACCGAGGTCGGCCCCATGGCCGTGTCCTCCGCGAACCTCACGGGCCACCCGGCGCCGGAGACCTGCGACGCCGCCCAGGAGATGCTCGCCGACTCCGTCTCCGTCTACCTCGACGGCGGCCCGACCCCGGGGAACATCCCGTCGTCCATCGTGGACGTCTCCCGCGAGGTGCCGCTGCTGCTGCGCGAGGGCGCCATCTCCCCGGACGAGCTGCGCAAGGTCGTACCCGACCTCGAGGTGGCGAATTGACGGCCCCTGAAGCGGGGCGTGGCATAGGCACCGGGCAGCGTGCGGCGGAGGAGACGACGACCTTCGGCCTTCCGCACGACACCTTCCGCATCCTCCACGTCAGCACCGGCAACGTGTGCCGATCACCCATCACCGAGCGGCTGACCCGCCACTTCGTCATGGAGCGGCTCGGCGTGCTCGGCGGAGGGCTGATCGTGGAGAGCGCGGGCACCTGGGGCCACGAGGGCGCGCCCATGGAGGCCAACGCGGAGGCCGTGCTCGCCGAGTTCGGCGCGGACGCCGCCGGCTTCACCGGCCGGGAGCTGCTGGACGAGCACGTCATCATGGCCGACCTCGTGCTCACCGCCACCCGCGACCACCGCGCCCAGGTCATCTCCATGGGCCACTCGGCGGGTCTGCGCACCTTCACCCTGAAGGAGTTCACCCGCCTGGTCCGCGCGATAGACCCGACGACGCTGCCGCCCCTGGAGGACGGCGTGGTCATGCGGGCCCGTGCGCTGGTCCGTGCGGCCGCCGCGCTGCGCGGCTGGCTGCTGGCCCCGACCGCGGAGGCCGACGAGGTCTACGACCCGTACGGCGCCCCGCTCCCCTTCTTCCGGTCCATCGGCGACGAGATACACCAGGCGCTGGATCCGGTCGTCACGGCGCTGACCGGAGTAGCGGCGCGGGCGTAGGCGGCGGGGGCCCCGGGCCCCCGTGCGGCCCATCACCGGGCGCCTCCCGCGCGCGCGGGCCTACATTGGGGGGTACGTCACCCTCGACCGCCCGGAGCCCGTCATGTCGGTTCCCACCCTGCACGAGACCGATGTCCTGCGCCGGCAGGACCCCGAACTCGCCGACATCCTGCTCGGGGAGCTCACCCGGCAGTCGACGACGCTCCAGCTGATCGCCGCCGAGAACTTCACCTCGCCCGCCGTGCTCGCCGCCCTCGGCTCCCCGCTCGCCAACAAGTACGCCGAGGGTTATCCGGGCGCCCGCCACCACGGCGGCTGCGAACTGGTCGACGTCGCCGAACGCCTCGCCGTCGACCGGGCCAAGGCCCTCTTCGGCGCCGAGCACGCCAACGTCCAGCCCCACTCGGGCTCCTCGGCCGTCCTGGCCGCCTACGCGGCCCTGCTGCGCCCCGGCGACACCGTCCTCGCCCTCGGCCTGCCCCACGGCGGCCACCTCACCCACGGCTCACCGGCGAACTTCTCGGGCCGCTGGTTCGACTTCGTCGGCTACGGCGTCGACGCCGAGACGGGTTACCTCGACCACGACCAGGTGCGCCACCTGGCCCGCAACCACCGGCCCAAGGCCATCGTCTGCGGGTCCATCGCCTACCCCCGCCACTTCGACCACGCCTTCTTCCGGGAGGTCGCCGACGAGGTCGGCGCCTATCTCATCGTGGACGCGGCGCACCCGATCGGCCTGGTCGCCGGGGGAGCGGCGCCGAACCCGGTGCCGTACGCGGACATCGTGTGCGCGACCACACACAAGGTGCTGCGCGGCCCGCGCGGCGGGATGATCCTGTGCGGCGCCGAGCTGGCCGAGCGCGTCGACCGGGCCGTGTTCCCGTTCACACAGAGCGGTGCCCAGATGCACACCGTCGCCGCCAAGGCGGTCGCCTTCGGCGAGGCGGCGACACCGGCGTTCGGCGCGTACGCCCATCAGGTGGTCGCCAACGCACGGGTGCTCGCCGGCCACCTGGCCGCCGAGGGGCTCGCCGTCACCACCGGCGGCACCGACACCCACCTCATCACCGCCGACCCGGCCCCGCTCGGCGTGGACGGGCGCACCGCGCGCGGCCGGCTCCTCGCGGCCGGTCTGGTGCTGGACTGCTGTGCTCTTCCCCACGGGGACGGCCGCGGGCTGCGGCTGGGCACGGCCGCGGTGACCACGCAGGGCATGGGGGAGGCGGAGATGGTGCGGATCGCTGCCCTGCTCGGCTCGGTGCTGCGCGGCGGGACGGAACCGGCCGCGGCGCGGGAGGCGGTGCGCGAGCTGACGGCCGCGTTCCCGCCGTATCCCGGTTGAGCGGGGGTGGGCGGTCTTCCGTACATGTCGATATGTCCGGTTGCGGAGCGTGACGCACAGCCACCCGTGCAACCATCGTCGCCACCCGGAAGTCTCCATCGTCAAGCGTCCGTCGCTAGGGTGTGGGGCTGTGATGGCCAGCGAGACCTGTGGGGAAGCCCGTGCGTGAATACCTGCTGACGCTCTGCGTCACGGCCGCGGTGACGTATCTGCTGACAGGGCCGGTACGGAAGTTCGCGATCGTGGCCGGGGCGATGCCGGAGATCCGGGCCCGTGACGTGCACCGGGAACCCACTCCGCGGCTCGGCGGGATCGCCATGTTCTTCGGGCTGTGCGCGGGCCTGCTGGTCGCCGACCACCTGACCAACCTCAACGAGGTCTTCGTCAAGTCCAACGAGCCGCGGGCGCTGCTCTCCGGAGCCGCGCTGATCTGGCTGATCGGCGTCCTGGACGACAAGTTCGAGATCGACGCCCTGATCAAGCTGGGCGGCCAGATGATCGCGGCCGGCGTGATGGTCATGCAGGGTCTGACGATCCTGTGGCTGCCCATCCCGACTGTCGGCACGGTCGCGCTGACCCAGTGGCAGGGCACCCTGCTGACGGTGGCGCTGGTCGTCATCACCATCAACGCGGTGAACTTCGTGGACGGCCTCGACGGGCTGGCCGCGGGCATGGTCTGCATCGCCGCCGCCGCGTTCTTCATGTACACGTACCGCATCTGGTACTCGTACGGCATCGAGGCCGCCGCCCCGGCGACGCTGTTCGCCGCCATCCTGATGGGCATGTGCCTGGGCTTCCTGCCGCACAACATGCATCCCGCGCGCATCTTCATGGGCGACTCGGGGTCGATGCTGATCGGGCTGGTGCTGGCCGCGGGCGCGATCTCCGTCACGGGACAGGTCGATCCGGACAACCTCGGCTTCGGCGCCTCCGAGCGCAGCACCGTGCACCAGATGGTGCCGGTCTACATCCCGCTGCTGATGCCGCTCACGATCATCGCCGTGCCGGCGGCGGACCTGGTCCTGGCGATCGTCCGGCGCACCTGGCGCGGCCAGTCCCCGTTCGCCGCGGACCGGGGCCATCTGCACCACCGCCTGCTGGAGATCGGCCACTCGCACAGCCGGGCCGTGCTGATCATGTACTTCTGGTCGGCGCTGATCGGTTTCGGGGCGCTGGCGTACTCGGTCAACTCGGCGTCGATGTGGATCGTGCTGGGTGTGGTGTTCCTGAGCGCCGTGGGCCTGGTCCTGCTGCTGCTCCCGCGGTTCACGCCCCGGGTGCCGGCCTGGGCCCAGCGGTTCGTGCCCCCGCGCTACCGGAGGCGGCGCGGCACGGACGGAGCGGCCCTCCTCGCGGACCCGGCCGCGCAGACGGCCGTGGAGCCCGTGGAGCCCGCGGAACCCGGCGACCGGGCCCCCGTGACGGCGGGCGTCTCGGGCGTCAACGGGGCTACGGCGATCGGCCCCCGTTCGCGTTTCCCCGACCGCGGCTGAGCCGGCCAAGGTAAGAATCTGACTAGAGCATTGCCAAGTCGTGGGGGAGCAAAGTCTCCCAATACCAGACAAGTGGGCGCGGTTTCTGCACAGACGCGCACTGTCACTCTCATGTGTGACAGCAAGCACACCCCACAGGTAAAGACCTCATCAAATAGTTTGTGATACGGTTCACGAGAACCCGGGATAGAGCCGAAGGACCCAGTGCGATGGTCCATCGGAGTGAGGTCTCGACCCCCTCGGCCCGGGACTACGCTCGTCCATGACGACACCTGCCCCCCTGTGAAAGCGGAGTTGCCGCCATGCCGTCCAATGACGTCCGGATCCTGGCCCAGGCCGCCGTGCCCACGGCTGCCGTCGGCGCGATCGCCGCCGCCGTCAGCGGTGTGGTCGCGGGCGGCAAGGGAGCGATCGGGGCCGGCGTCGCGACGGTGATCGTCCTGCTCTTCATGGGACTCGGTCTCTACGTCCTGCAGCGGACTGCCAAATCGCTTCCGCACCTGTTCCAGGCCATGGGACTGATGCTCTACGCGGCGCAGATCCTGCTGCTGTTCGTCTTCGTGGCGGCCTTCAAGCACACCACGCTGTTCAACCCCCGGGCTTTCGCGCTCACGCTCGTCGCCGGCACCCTCACGTGGATCGCCGCGCAGACGCGTGCGCACATGAAGTCCAAGATCCTTTACGTCGAACCGGATTCGTCCTCGGACGCCTCCTCCCGCGATGAAAAGTCCCACAAGTCGGGGCACTCGTCGTGAGGGGTAGGGCCGGGATAAAGACGCGTGAGAGATCCTGCTATCGTCCGGTGCCAACTGCGGCATCGCGGGCGCGGGCATCCGAGCTGACGCCTGCTCAATCGCGAGGCGAGATGCCCCCCAGCCGCCCCCACATCCGTAACACCAGTCCCGTGCCGAACCGCGGCCTCGCGCCGCGCCGACACAACGAGGTTGCCGTACCTATGCGCCACGCTGAAGGAGCCCGCGGTGAGTGCTGACCCGACGCAGGTGCTCGCCTTCGAGACCGACTGCCACATCTTCGACGGCTGTGGATTCCCGGCTCCTGGCCTGCACTCGTTCCTGTTCAAGCCCCTCTGGGGCGACGCCGACAGTAACGTGTACTTCAACAAGACGATGCTGCTGGCGCTGCTCGGCTCGATCATCATCGTCGGCTTCTTCTGGGCGGCCTTCCGCAAGCCCAAGGTCGTCCCGGGCAAGCTCCAGATGGTCGCCGAGTCCGGCTACGACTTCATCCGGCGCGGTGTCGTCTACGAGACGATCGGAAAGAAGGAGGGCGAGAAGTACGTACCGCTGGTCGTCTCGCTGTTCTTCTTCATCTGGATGATGAACCTGTGGTCGATCATCCCGATCGCCCAGTTCCCGGTGACGTCGATCATCTCGTACCCGCTCGTGCTGGCGCTGATCGTCTACATCCTGTGGGTCTCGCTGACCTTCAAGCGGCACGGCTTCGTGGGCTTCTTCAAGAACGTCACCGGCTACGACAAGTCGCTCGGTGCGGTCCTGCCGCTCGCGATGGTGATCGAGTTCTTCTCGAACCTGCTGGTGCGGCCCTTCACCCACGCGGTGCGACTGTTCGCCAACATGTTCGCGGGCCACACCCTGCTGCTGCTCTTCACGATCGCCAGCTGGTACCTGCTGAACGGCATCGGCATCGCCTACGCCGGCGTCAGCTTCATCATGACGATCGTGATGACGGCCTTCGAGCTCTTCATCCAGGCACTGCAGGCGTACGTCTTCGTCCTTCTGACGTGCACCTACATCCAGGGCGCCCTCGCCGAGCACCACTGAGTGCCGCCCCGCCCCACCCCCTGATCGTCCGGTGGCCAACCCCCACCGGTCCGTACAGAAAAGGAAGAACTGGCATGTCCCAGACCCTTGCCGCTGTTTCCGGCTCGCTCGGCTCCGTCGGTTACGGCCTCGCTGCCATCGGCCCCGGCGTGGGCGTCGGCATCATCTTCGGTAACGGCACCCAGGCTCTGGCCCGTCAGCCCGAAGCGGCCGGCCTGATCCGCGCCAACCAGATCCTCGGCTTCGCCTTCTGTGAGGCGCTCGCCCTCATCGGCCTGGTCATGCCGTTCGTCTACGGCACCTGATCAGCCGATCAGCGACAGCCCCCTAGACGAAAGGCACTGACATGAGCCAGCTGCTCATTCTGGCGGCCGAGGGCAAGGAAAACCCCCTCGTCCCGCCGATCCCCGAGCTCGTCATCGGCCTGCTCGCCTTCGTCATCGTCTTCGGCTTCCTCGCCTGGAAGCTCCTTCCGAACATCAACAAGGTTCTGGAGCAGCGCCGCGAGGCCATCGAGGGCGGTATCGAGAAGGCCGAGGCCGCGCAGACCGAGGCCCAGAGCGTGCTTGAGCAGTACAAGGCTCAGCTCGCCGAGGCCCGGCACGAGGCCGCGCGCCTGCGTCAGGAGGCGCAGGAGCAGGGCGCCACGCTCATCGCCGAGATGCGCGCGGAAGGCCAGCGGCAGCGCGAGGAGATCGTCGCCGCCGGTCACGCGCAGATCGACGCCGACCGCAAGGCCGCTTCCTCCGCGCTGCGTCAGGACGTCGGCAAGCTCGCCACCGACCTGGCCGGCAAGCTCGTCGGCGAGTCCCTCGAGGACCACGCCCGGCAGAGCCGCGTGATCGACCGCTTCCTCGACGAGCTCGAGGAGAAGGCCGAGGCCACGCGATGAACGGAGCGAGCCGCGAGGCCCTGGCAGCCGCACGTGAGCGTCTCGACGCGCTGACGGACTCCACGTCCGTGGACGCCGCTCAGCTCGCCGAAGAGCTGGCGGCCGTCACCGCGCTGCTCGACCGCGAGGCCGGCCTTCGCCGGGTCCTCACCGACCCGGCGAAGCCCGGAGAGGCGAAGGCCGAGCTGGTCCAGCGCCTGATCGGCGGCCAGGTCAGCGGTACCACCGCCGACCTGCTGTCCGGGATGGCCCGCGCCCGCTGGTCGCAGCCCCGCGACCTGGTGGACGCGCTGGAGGAGCTGGCGAACATCGCCGACCTCACCGCCGCGGAGAAGACGGGCACGCTCGACGACGTCGAGGACGAGCTGTTCCGGTTCGGCCGGATCGTCTCCTCCAACACCGAGCTGCGCGCCGCGCTGACCGACCGCGCCGCGAGCGGCCAGGCCAAGACCGAGCTGCTGCGCCGACTCCTCGGCGGCCGGGCCAAGCCCGCCACCGAGCGTCTGGTCGTCCGCCTCGTGACCGCGCCGCGTGGACGTAGCCTGGAGGCGGGACTGGAGTCCCTGTCCAAGCTCGCCGCGGAGCGCCGGGACCGCATGGTCGCCGTCGTCACCTCGGCGGTGCCGCTGAGCGACGGACAGAAGCAGCGCCTCGGCGCCGCCCTGACCAAGCTCTACGGGCGTCGGATGCACCTCAACCTCGACGTGGACCCCGACGTCCTCGGCGGGATCCGGGTGCAGGTCGGTGACGAGGTCATCAACGGCTCCCTGGCGGACCGGCTGGACGAGGCCGCCCGCCGCATGGCGAGCTAGCAGCAACTCGACATCTCGAGAACGCAGTACGTAATTACGGCCCTGGTTGGGCCGTGCAGAGGATTCACCTCTTTCAGGGGGGAGTCCCCATCCCCCCCAAGTGAAACTTCGGGCCCAACAAGGAGAGCAGGGAACCCAGATGGCGGAGCTCACGATCCGGCCGGAGGAGATCCGGGACGCGCTGGAGAACTTTGTCCAGTCGTACAAGCCGGACGCGGCCTCGCGCGAGGAGGTCGGTACGGTCACCCTTGCCGGCGACGGCATCGCGAAGGTCGAGGGCCTGCCCTCGGCCATGGCCAACGAACTGCTGAAGTTCGAGGACGGCACCCTCGGCCTCGCCCTCAACCTCGAGGAGCGCGAGATCGGTGCCATCGTCCTCGGTGAGTTCAGCGGCATCGAGGAGGGTCAGCCGGTGCACCGCACCGGTGAGGTCCTCTCCGTCGCGGTCGGCGAGGGCTACCTCGGCCGCGTCGTCGACCCCCTCGGCAACCCGATCGACGGCCTCGGCGAGATCGAGACGTCCGGCCGCCGCGCCCTCGAGCTGCAGGCCCCCACGGTCATGCAGCGCAAGTCGGTGCACGAGCCGATGGAGACGGGCTACAAGGCCGTCGACGCGATGACCCCCGTCGGCCGTGGTCAGCGTCAGCTGATCATCGGTGACCGCCAGACCGGCAAGACCGCCCTGGCCGTCGACACGATCATCAACCAGCGCGACAACTGGCGCTCGGGCGACCCGAAGAAGCAGGTCCGCTGCATCTACGTCGCCATCGGCCAGAAGGGCTCCACCATCGCCGGCGTGCGCCGCGCGCTGGAGGAGAACGGCGCCCTGGAGTACACGACCATCGTCGCCGCCCCGGCGTCCGACCCGGCCGGCTTCAAGTACCTGGCGCCGTACACCGGTTCGGCCATCGGTCAGCAGTGGATGTACGAGGGCAAGCACGTCCTCATCATCTTCGACGACCTGTCGAAGCAGGCCGACGCCTACCGCGCCGTGTCGCTGCTGCTGCGCCGCCCGCCGGGCCGTGAGGCCTACCCGGGTGACGTCTTCTACCTGCACTCCCGCCTGCTGGAGCGCTGCGCCAAGCTCTCCGACGACATGGGTGCCGGTTCGATGACCGGTCTGCCGATCGTCGAGACCAAGGCCAACGACGTCTCGGCGTTCATCCCGACCAACGTCATCTCCATCACCGACGGCCAGTGCTTCCTGGAGTCGGACCTGTTCAACGCCGGTCAGCGCCCCGCGCTGAATGTCGGTATCTCCGTCTCCCGAGTCGGTGGTTCCGCGCAGCACAAGGCGATGAAGCAGGTCTCCGGCCGCCTTCGTGTGGACCTCGCCCAGTTCCGTGAGCTGGAGGCGTTCGCCGCCTTCGGTTCCGACCTGGACGCGGCCTCGAAGTCGCAGCTGGAGCGCGGTCAGCGCATGGTCGAGCTGCTGAAGCAGGACCAGTACCAGCCGATGTCGACCGAGGACCAGGTCGTCTCCGTCTGGGCCGGCACCACCGGCCGCATGGACGAGGTGCCCGTCGCCGACATCCGCCGCTTCGAGAAGGAGCTGCTGGAGTACCTGCACCGCAAGGAGCAGGGCCTCATGACCTCCATCCGCGAGGGCGGCAAGATGTCCGACGACACCCTGACGGCCATCGCCGACGCGATCGCGGACTTCAAGAAGCAGTTCGAGACCTCGGACGGCAAGCTGCTCGGCGAGGACACTCCGGCCGCTGCCGCCAAGTGACGTAAGGAAGGGACCTGACTCATGGGAGCCCAGCTCCGGGTCTACAAGCGTCGCATCCGATCCGTCACCGCGACCAAGAAGATCACCAAGGCGATGGAGATGATCGCCGCCTCGCGCGTCGTCAAGGCGCAGCGCAAGGTGGCGGCCTCCACGCCGTACGCGCAGGAACTGACCCGCGCGGTCACGGCGGTCGGTACGGGTTCGAACACCAAGCACCCGCTCACCACGGAGGTGGAGAACCCGGCCCGTGCCGCGGTCCTGCTCCTCACGAGCGACCGCGGTCTGGCCGGCGCCTTCAACTCCAACGCCATCAAGGCGGCGGAGCAGCTGACCGAGCGCCTGGAGCGCGAGGGCAAGCAGGTCGACACGTACATCGTCGGCCGGCGCGGTGTCGCCCACTACAACTTCCGTGAGCGCAAGATCGCGGAGTCGTGGAGCGGCTTCACCGACGAGCCCTCGTACGCGGACGCCAAGAAGGTCGCGGCGCCCCTGATCGAGGCCATCGAGAAGGACACGGCCGAGGGCGGCGTGGACGAGCTCCACTTCGTCTTCACCGAGTTCGTCTCGATGATGACGCAGACGGCGCTCGACGCCCGGCTGCTGCCGCTGCGGCTCGAAGAGGTCGCGGAAGAGGCCACGCCCAAGGGCGAGATCCTTCCGCTGTTCGACTTCGAGCCGTCGGCGGAGGACGTCCTCGACGCCCTGCTGCCGCGCTACGTGGAGAGCCGCATCTACAACGCGCTGCTCCAGTCGGCCGCTTCGAAGCACGCCGCCACGCGGCGCGCGATGAAGTCGGCCACCGACAACGCGGGTGAGCTGATCAACACGCTCTCCCGTCTTGCCAACGCGGCCCGCCAGGCCGAAATCACCCAGGAAATCAGCGAGATCGTCGGTGGCGCGAGCGCCCTGGCCGACGCGACCGCGGGGAGTGACCGATAATGACCACCACTGTTGAGACCGCGACGGCTACGGGCCGCGTCGCCCGGGTCATCGGCCCGGTCGTCGACGTGGAGTTCCCCGTCGACGCGATGCCGGACATCTACAACGCCCTTCACGTCGAGGTGGCCGACCCGGCCAACGCCGGCGAGAAGAAGACGCTGACCCTGGAGGTCGCCCAGCACCTGGGTGACGGCCTGGTCCGCACCATCTCCATGCAGCCCACCGACGGTCTGGTCCGCCAGGCCCCGGTCACCGACACCGGCAACTCCATCACGGTGCCCGTCGGTGACTTCACCAAGGGCAAGGTGTTCAACACCCTCGGTGAGGTGCTGAACGTCGACGAGCAGTACACCGGTGAGCGCTGGGGCATCCACCGCAAGGCGCCGAACTTCGACGAGCTCGAGTCGAAGACCGAGATGTTCGAGACCGGCGTCAAGGTCATCGACCTGCTGACCCCGTACGTCAAGGGCGGCAAGATCGGTCTGTTCGGTGGTGCCGGTGTCGGCAAGACGGTGCTCATCCAGGAGATGATCTACCGCGTCGCCAACAACCACGACGGTGTCTCCGTGTTCGCCGGTGTCGGTGAGCGCACCCGTGAGGGCAACGACCTCATCGAGGAGATGTCGGACTCGGGCGTCATCGACAAGACCGCCCTGGTCTTCGGCCAGATGGACGAGCCCCCGGGCACCCGTCTGCGCGTCGCGCTGGCCGGCCTGACCATGGCCGAGTACTTCCGTGACGTCCAGAAGCAGGACGTGCTGTTCTTCATCGACAACATCTTCCGCTTCACGCAGGCCGGTTCCGAGGTCTCCACGCTGCTCGGCCGTATGCCGTCCGCCGTGGGTTACCAGCCGAACCTGGCCGACGAGATGGGCCTCCTCCAGGAGCGCATCACCTCGACCCGTGGTCACTCGATCACCTCGATGCAGGCGATCTACGTCCCCGCGGACGACCTGACCGACCCGGCCCCGGCCACCACCTTCGCCCACCTCGACGCGACGACGGTTCTCTCCCGTCCGATCTCCGAGAAGGGCATCTACCCGGCCGTGGACCCGCTGGACTCCACGTCCCGGATCCTGGACCCGCGCTACATCGCGGCGGATCACTACAACGCGGCCATGCGCGTGAAGACGATCCTCCAGAAGTACAAGGACCTCCAGGACATCATCGCGATCCTCGGTATCGACGAGCTGGGCGAGGAGGACAAGCTCGTTGTCCACCGTGCCCGTCGTGTGGAGCGCTTCCTGTCCCAGAACACCCACGTCGCCAAGCAGTTCACCGGCGTGGACGGGTCGGACGTGCCGCTCGACGAGTCGATCGCCGCGTTCAACGCGATCTGCGACGGTGAGTACGACCACTTCCCCGAGCAGGCGTTCTTCATGTGCGGTGGCCTCGAGGACCTCAAGGCCAACGCCAAGGAGCTGGGCGTCTCCTGAGCCCTGTGCTCGTCCGAGGGGGCGGGCGCGTCCCGCCCCCTCTGCCACGCCTACTAGAATTGACCCCAACACCCGGCACTACCGCCGGGTGGTGACCCGAGGAGCCAACCTTGGCTGCTGAGCTGCACGTCGAGCTGGTCGCCGCCGACCGCCAGGTCTGGTCCGGCGAGGCCACCCTGGTGGTCGCGCGCACCACGTCCGGCGACATCGGCGTCATGCCCGGTCACCAGCCGCTGCTCGGTGTGCTGGAGTCGGGCCCGGTGACCATCCGTACGAGTGAAGGTGGAACGGTCGTCGCCGCGGTGCACGGCGGTTTCATCTCGTTCGCCGACAACAAGCTGTCGCTGCTGGCCGAGATCGCCGAGCTGTCGGACGAGATCGATGTCCAGCGCACGGAGCGAGAGCTGGAGCGTGCGAAGGCGGAGGGCGATGCCGCCGCCGAGCGACGCGCGGACGTCCGACTTCGTGCGGCGACCGCGCGCTGACCCAGCCGCGCTGTACGTTGACGTCACTCAGCCGCGGCCGGCCCGGAGCAATCCGGTGCCGGTCGCGGCTGAGGCAGATGTGGGTGTTTTTTCCGTTTCATTACTCAGTAACAAGAGCAGTGCTGCTGCCTGGGAGACGAGGAGGTCGGTGCCGATGGTCCTCGCTCTGACTGTGTGCGGGATCGTGGTCGCGCTCGTGCTGGCGGGACTGTTCTTCTTCGGGCTGCGCCGCAGGCTGATCCAGCGTTCCGGCGGGACCTTCGACTGTTCCCTGCGCTGGGACGTGGCCGAGAAACCGGACACCGGCGGCAAGGGCTGGAGCTACGGCGTCGCCCGTTACAACGGCGACCGCATCGAGTGGTACCGCGTCTTCTCCTACGCCTACCGGCCGCGCCGCACCCTGGAGCGGGCGCAGATCGAGGTGGCCGGCCGCCGGCTGCCCGAGGGCGAGGAGGAGCTGGCGCTGCTCTCCGACGCGGTGGTCCTCGCGTGCACCCACCGGGGCACGCGCCTCGAACTCGCGATGAGCGAAGACGCGCTGACCGGGTTTCTCGCGTGGCTGGAGGCAGCCCCGCCCGGACAGCGAGTGAACGTGGCGTAGCCGCGTTCACTCGCTGTGTGGGGGTCCCCCCGGACGACGAAGTCCGGGGGAGCGTCGACGTTGCGTAGGGGTTCTTGCCCGGCTACAGGTTGCTGTTGATGGCGCTCACCAGTTCGCCGTTGCCGGTGTCGCCGCTGAACTCCCAGAAGAACGCGCCGCCGAGGCCCTGGTCCTTCGCCCAGGCCATCTTGGTGGCGATGGTGGCGGGGGTGTCGTACGACCACCAGTTGCTGCCGCAGTGCGCGTACGCCGTGCCGGCGACGGTGCCGGTGGCCGGGCAGGACGACTTCAGGACCTTGTAGTCCTCGATGCCCTGCTCGTAGGTGCCGGCCGCCGGGCCCGTGGCCGTGCCGCCCGGAGCGTCCTGGGTGACGCCGGTCCAGCCGCGGCCGTAGAAGCCGATGCCGATGAGCAGCTTCTTGGCCGGAACACCGGACGACTTGAACTTGGCCATCGCGTCGGCGGTGGTGAAGCCCGCCTTCGGGATGCCCGAGTACGAGGTGAGCGGGGAGTGCGGGGCGGTCGGGCCCTTCGCGTCCCAGGCGCCGAAGAAGTCGTACGTCATCACGTTGTACCAGTCGACGTACTGGGCGGCACCGGCGTAGTCGGCGGCCTCGATCTTGCCGCCGGCGGAGCCGTCGGCGGTGGTCGCGGCCGTGACCAGGGCGCTGGAGCCGAACTTGGCGCGCAGCGCGGACATCAGGTTCTTGAAGGCGGCCGCGCCGCTGGTGTCACAGCTCAGACCGCAGGCGTTGGGGTACTCCCAGTCGATGTCGATGCCGTCGAAGACATCGGCCCAGCGGGGGTCCTTCACCAGGTTGTAGCAGGACTGCGCGAAGGCCGCCGGGTTGGCCGCGGCCTGGCCGAAGCCGCCGGACCAGGTCCAGCCGCCGAACGACCACAGCACCTTGATGTTCGGGTACTTGGCCTTCAGCTGGCGCAGCTGGTTGAAGTTGCCGCGCAGCGGCTGGTCCCAGGTGTCGGCCACGCCGCTCACCGACTGGTCGGCGGTGAACGCCTTGTCGTAGTCGGCGTAGGAGTCGCCGATGGCGCACTGGCCGTTGGTGACGTTGCCGAAGGCGTAGTTGATGTGGGTGATCTTGGCGGCGGAACCGGACGTCACCAGGTTCTTGACGTTGTAGTTGCGGCCGTAGATGCCCCACTCGGTGAAGTAGCCGAGCTTGACCTTGTCGCCGGTGGGCGGGGGAGTGGTGCCGCCGCCGGTGGTGTGCACCTTGACCGCGCCGCTGACCGGACCGGTCTGGTCGGCGGTGTCGCGGGCCCGCACGGTGTACGAGTAGTCGGTGCCGGCGGTCAGGCCGGTGTCCGTGTACGACGTGGTGGTGACCGTGGCGACCTTGGCGCCGTCGCGCAGCACGTCGTAGTTCTTGACGCCCTTGTCGTCGGTGGCCGCGCCCCAGGAGAGCTTCACCGAGGTGTCGGTGATGCCGGAGGCGGTCGGGGTGCCGGGGGCGGAGGGCGAGGCGTCACCGGGAACGGTGGTGCCGTCGCAGCTGTCGCCGTTCAGCTTGCAGTTGGACGGGGAGCCGGAGCCCGCGCCGTTGAAGCCGAAGGAGACGGAGGCACCGGGGGCGAGGGTGCCGTTGTAGGACTTGTTCTTCGCGGTCCAGTGGTTTCCGGAGCTGGTGACGTCCGCGTCCCAGGCGGAGGTGACCGACGTGCCGGAGGGGAAGTCCCACTCGACGGTCCAGGAACTGATGCTGCTGCTGCCGGTGTTCTTGATGGTCCACTGGCCGCCGAAGCCGGTTCCCCAGTCGCTGGACTTGGTGTAGGTGGCGGTGGCGTTCGTCGCGGCCTGGGCGGGGCTCGCGAGACCGACCAGGCCGGCCAGGGGGAGCAACAGGGTCGCGAACCCTGCCGCGGCTCTGTGTCTGAAGCGCATGCTGCGCCTCCCTCTTCCTCGGGGGTGTCAGGGGCATGACTGAGCCTTCACGCCCACGGTGCTGCGAGAGTAGAAAGGTCTGGACCACGGGTCAATAGGTCTGGACCAGTTGCCCTGCGGCGGTGTCAGACACCCAACTCCCGTGCGAGCACCGCCGCTTGAACCCGGCTGCGCAGCTCCAGCTTGGCCAGCAGGCGGCTGACGTGCGTCTTCACGGTGCCTTCGGCCATCCGCAGCCGCTCGGCGATCTCGGCGTTGGACAGCCCCTCGCCGACGCACGACAGCACCTCCCGCTCGCGCCGGGTCAGACCTTCCAGCACCCCCGGGTCGGCCTTCGTGCCCCGCGCCGGCCCCGCGGCGAACTCGGCGATCAGCCGCCGGGTCACCGCCGGCGCGACGATCCCCTCCCCGCGTGCCACCGTCCGCACCGCCTCCAGCAGATCCCCCGCCTCGGTGTTCTTCAGCAGAAACCCGGCCGCCCCCGCCCGCAGCGCCCCGAACACGTACTCGTCGTGGTCGAAGGTGGTCAGCACCAGGACGTCCGCGAGCCGTTCGGCGACGATCTGCCGGGTGGCGGAGACCCCGTCCAGGCGGGGCATCTGCACATCCATCAGGACCAGGTCGGGCCCGGTCTCCCGGGCCAGTTCGACCGCCCGCAGCCCGTCCTCCGCCTCGCCGACCACGTCGATGTCCGGGGCGCTGCGCAGGATCAGGACGAGCCCGGCACGGACGGCGGACTGGTCCTCGGCGACCACGACACGGATCATGCGGGCTCTCCTTCGGTGAGCGGCAGCGTGGCGTGCACGGTCCACAGCGCGTCCCCGGGCCCGGCCTCGAAGGTGCCGCCCAGCAGCGCGGCGCGCTCCCGCATGCCCGCCAGACCGGCGCCCGAGCCGGGAGCGCGCGGAGTGTCACCGGGCCGGTAGGGACTCGTCACCCGGATGCCGAGCGTTCCGTCCGCCTGCCGGAGGGCGATGTGCACGCAGCCCTTCGCGGCGTGCTTCATGGCGTTCGTCAGGGACTCCTGCACGATCCGGTAGGCGGCCAGGCCGACCGGGGTGGGCACCGGGCCGTGACCGGCGTCGAAGGTGACGTCCAGACCGTTCGCGCGGGCACCGTCCACGAGCGCGTCCAGACCGTCGAGCGTCGGTGACGCGGCGGGCTCCAGATCGCCGGAGCCGTCGCGCAGGATGCCGATCAGCCGGCGCATCTCGGCCAGCCCCGCCACGCTGTTCTCCCGGATCACGGCGAGGGCCTCCCCGGAGGTCCGCGGATCGCCGATGGAGAGCGCCGCCGTCGAGTGAATGGCGATGGCCGACAGGTGGTTGGCGACCATGTCGTGCAACTCCCGGGCCATCCGCGCCCGTTCCGCGATGACCGCCTGCGTGCGGTCCATCTCGGCCAGCAGCGCGGTCTGTTCGGCGCGCAGCCGCGCGGCCTCGGCCGCGTCGCGGTGGTTGCGGACGAGCGCGCCGGTGGCGGCGGGGCCGAACGCGACCACCCCGACGCCCACCCCGATCAGCAGCGCCTGCGGATCACGCCAGAGCGCGGCCGGCACGACCCCGCCGAGCACCGTCAGCATCCCCGTGACCCACGGGATGCGGCGGGCGGCGGCCGGAGTGCCGTACAGGACGGCGGCGTACATCAGGTCGGTGTACAGCACGACGGTGACGACGCTGCCGAGCGTCACCGTGTCCAGCACCAGGGCGGCGGTGCCGATCAGCAGACCGAGCCGGGGCCGGCCGCGGCGCAGCGGCTCGCACGCGGCCGTCACCGCCATGGGCACCAGCGGGGCCCACGGGGCGTGCCACAGCACGAGCGGGTCCGTGCCCAGGCGCGGATGGATACCGAGCCCCCACAGCAGCACCCCGCCGAGCAGCCCGCCCACGGCGATGCGCCAGTCGTCGCGGTGGGGGCGGGGGAGTGCGAGGGGCATGCCCCCATCCAACACGCCCCCCGCACGCCCCGCCTGCTCCCCCGGGAGGGTCCCGGACTGCGACTTTCGTTTACGGCGGTCTCGTCGGCGGTGACGACGATCCGCGCCCCGGCCCGGGGGAGCCTTGAGGGGTGGACGAAGGGAGCGAGCCGTGCTCGTCGGATTGATCATCGCCTGTGAGGTGGCGTTCTGGGTGCTGCTGGCGGCCGGACTGCTCTTCCGGTACGTCCTGCGGATGCCCCGCACCGGTCTCGCGCTGCTGCTGTGCGAGCCCCTGCTGGAGGTGGTGCTGTTCGCGGTCACCGCCGTCGACCTCAGGAACGGGGCGGAACCCGACTGGCGCCACGGCCTCGCCGCCGTCTACATCGGCTTCACCGTGGGCCTCGGCCACTCCACCGTCAAGTGGGCCGACGCGCGGGTGGCCCACCGCTTCGCCGGCGGCCCGCCACCCGTGCGGCCCCCGAAGTACGGCACGGCCCGCGCCGTCCACGAGTGGAAGGTCGCGGGCCGCTGGATCCTGGCCTGCGCGGTCGCCCTCGCGCTGCTCGAAGCGGCTGCCCGGTACGTCGGCGGCGACGGCGACACCGGTTCGCTGCGGGCCTGGCAGACGCGGATGCTCTGGGTGATCGGCATCAACCTGGTCGTCGCGGCGAGCTACACCCTGTTCCCCAAACGCCGGCCGGAGCACGGCCCGGACCCGGAACCGGCCGAGCACCGCTGACGTTCCCCGCCGCCCGCACAGCCACGGGCCGTACCCTGACCGGGCGCCGAGGAGGGTGCATGGCTGACACGCAGGCTCCGGCACGGTCCTGGTCGTCGACGACGCGGCGATCCGCCGTTCACCGGAGCGCGGACTGCGGCTCAACGGCTTCGCGGTCGGGACCGCCGCCGACGGGACCGAGGCGCTCCACGCCATCCGGGACGCGCCGCCCGACGTCCTCGTGCTCGACGTGTCGATGCCCGGCCCGAGCGGCATCGAGGTGTGCACCCCGGCTCCGCGACGAGGGGGCGCGACCTGCCCGTGCTCATGCTCTCCGCGCTCGACGAGACCGCCGACCGGACAGCCGGGCCACAGGCGGGCGGCGACGACCACCTCGTCAAACCGTTCGCCCGCGGTCAGGACGTGGTGCCGCACGGGCGACGACGGGAAGCCGGGGAGCTGACGCGGGCCCGCCGCCGGCTGCCCGCCGTCCCGGCGGCGGTCCTGCTCGTGACGCTCATGGCGGGCTGCACCCACCAGGACGGCGCGTCCCCGGACACGACGCCCACCCCGCGCCCTCGGGCTACGCGGACATGAAGAAGAAGGTCGACGCGGCCGAGTCCGCGGCGGCCGCCGCCGACCGGGACGCGAGGAGCACCGCGGACCGCTGACCCGCGGGCCCACCCGCGCACGGACCGACGGCCGGGCCGGGAGCGACCCCCGCCCCGGCGTTCACCGGGCCGGCGTCGCCCGTCCGGTGGGCCGGGTCAGCGTTCGCCGCCCGGGACCCACAGCACGTCCCCGAGCTCGCCGTTCGCCGCGCGGGCCAGGATGAACAGGAGGTCGGAGAGGCGGTTGAGGTAGGTCGCGGTCAGCGGGTTCATGGTGTCGCCGTGGGCCTCCATCGCCGCCCAGGTGGCGCGCTCGGCCCGGCGGACCACCGTGCACGCCTGGTGCAGCAGCGCCGCGCCCGGCGTGCCGCCCGGCAGGATGAAGGACCGCAGCTTCTCCAGCCGCTCGTTGAAGCGGTCGCAGTCCGCCTCCAGCTTGTCGATGTAGAACTGCTCCACCCGCAGCGGCGGGAACTCCGGGTTCTCCACCACCGGCGTGGACAGATCCGCGCCCACGTCGAACAGGTCGTTCTGGACACGGGTGAGGACCGCGACGACCTCCTCGTCGAGGCCGCCCAGCGCGATCGCGGTGCCGACCACCGCGTTGGCCTCGTTGGCGTCCGCGTACGCCGAGATCCTGAGGTCCGTCTTGGGCACCCGGCTCATGTCGCCGAGGTTGGTGGTGCCCTTGTCGCCGGTCCTGGTGTAGATGCGCGTCAGATTGACCATGTGACCAGCGTAGTTACGCCCCGGCCGTCCGGAACACCCGTGTGCCCACCGTCACGGCGGCTGCCGCGGACCCGGCCGCGACCAGGACGCCGTACCGCTTGTGCGCGCTCGTGCGGTGCCCGGTGCGCGCGCCGCGCACTCCGTCGACCGGATTCCGCCGGGACCGTCAACCGGTGCCGACCCGCGCGGAATTACCGCCCCGGCCGCCCCGGCCGGCCCGGCGCGCAGCCTTCCGCGCGGGCCGGCGGGGGGATCGCCATGTCCGTCAAATCTGACGTGACCGGGGTCTCACCCCCTGAGACAGTGACACGCATTACTTACCGTCCTCAAGTCGTCGCTCGAGCGCTAGGGTCCGCCGAGAGGCAGAAGTCAACAGGGTTCGAGGAGTCGTCAGTGGCACGCAAGCTCGCTGTCATCGGGGCCGGTCTCATGGGATCGGGTATCGCTCAGGTCGCCGCGCAGGCGGGCTGGGACGTCGTGCTGCGTGACGTCACCGACGAGGCGCTGACGCGGGGCACCGACGGCATCAAGGCCTCGTACGACAAGTTCGTGGGCAAGGGCAAGCTCGCCGCGCAGGACGCCGAGGCCGCCCTGGCCCGCATCACGCCGACCACCGACCTGGACGCCGCCGCCGACGCCGACATCGTCGTCGAGGCCGTCTTCGAGAAGCTGGAGGTCAAGCACGACATCTTCCGCGCGCTCGACAAGATCGTGCGCCCGGACGCCGTGCTCGCCTCCAACACCTCCGCCATCCCGATCACCAAGATCGCGGCGGCCACCGAGCACCCCGAGCGGGTCGTCGGCGTGCACTTCTTCTCGCCGGTGCCGATGATGCAGCTCGTCGAGCTCGTCCGCGGCTACAAGACCAGCGACGAAACCCTCGCCGCCGCGCGGGAGTTCGCCGAGTCCGTCGGCAAGACCTGCATCGTCGTCAACCGGGACGTCGCCGGCTTCGTCACCACCCGGCTGATCTCCGCCCTCGTCGTCGAGGCCACCAAGCTCTACGAGTCGGGCGTCGCGACCGCCGAGGACATCGACCTCGCCTGCAAGCTCGGCTTCGGCCACGCGATGGGCCCGCTCGCCACCGCCGACCTCACCGGCGTGGACATCCTGCTGCACGCCACCGGCAACATCTACACCGAGTCGCAGGACGAGAAGTTCGCCCCGCCGGAGCTGATGCGCCGGATGGTGGACGCCGGTGACATCGGCCGCAAGAGCGGGCAGGGCTTCTACACGTACTGAGACCAGCGGTGCGCCGGACCGGGACCCATCGGTACGGCGCACCGGGGCCTCCGTACGTGCACACGACGGACATTCACCCCGGGAGCCATCACTCCCGCGGGTGAATTCGGTATCGGTTCGCTTACAAGCAGCAACCGCACCGCCACTCACACAGTCAGACGTTGCACAGCACCGTCACGGAGTACGCCAACCGCACTCAACGGGGAGCGCATATGTACATCAGGGGCGACGACGCCGAGCTGGCCGTCGGGGGCCGCCTTGACGTACGCAGCGCGGCGGACGCCCGTACGGCCCTCCACTCGGCCGTCGACGACGGGGTCGGTGACCTGGTGCTCGACCTCTCCGAACTGGACTCCTGGGACGCCACCGGCCTCGGTGTGATCATGGGCGCCCACCGGCGGGCCGGCCGCTGCGGCCGCCGCCTCGTGCTGCGCGGCGTGCCGCCGCAGATGCAGCGTCTGCTGGTGGCCACCCGGCTGCACCGCATCCTCGCCATCGAGGGCGGCATCGGAGTCGAGTCCCTGCCCCGGGTGTAACGCCTCGATCGGGTGTGAACCGGGCGTCGGGGGAGACCCGGGCGCAGCCGCCGAAGGGCGCGTCGCGGGCAATCCTCATGAGACCGTGACGTCTCGGACCGCACGGCACCCCACCCTGTCGGAGATACTGAGCGAAGGTTTAGGGTTCGGTCGCCCGCCGCCTCGCAACCCTCTACCGAGCGGGCCCGGACCAGAAGCGACAGCGCCGTGTGCGACCAGGCCGGGAGGGGCCGCATCACGGCCACACGACGCTTTTTGGGGGGCAGGAACCCATGGACCCGAACACCCCGGGACCCGAGGAGCACGGCCAGGCGTACAGCCGCCGCCCGCCTCGGGACTCCCTCACCTCCGACTTCGTCCCGAACACGCCCGCGCTCGCCCGCACGGTGCGACTCGTCTCCGGTGACCTGCTGCTGACCGTCAACCCGGTCGACGGCAGCGAGATAGAGCCCTGCCCGCCCGTCGAGCGCCCCGCCGCGCCCCGCAAGCGCACCGCCGCCGAGCGTGCCGACGCCGAGCACGCCGCCCGCCCGCCGGTACCGGCCGGACCCGGGCGGCCCGCTCCCTCCCTGCTGGAACGGCAGGACGAACGCGAGCGCCTGGTCCGCCTGCTGGCCCGCGGCCGGACCGTACGGCTGACGGGGCCCGGCGGCTCCGGCCGCACCGCCCTCCTCGACCTGGTCGCCGAGGACTGCGTGGACCTCGCACCCGACGGCGTGGTCCGGCTCAGCGGCTTCCACCGCTCGGCCGCCGAGGTCATGCACGATCTCTTCCACGCCGTCTACGACGCCCCCGGGTACCGCCCGGAACAGGACGAACTGCTCGCCCGTCTGCGGGAGATCGGCGCGGTCGTCGTCCTCGACGACGTCGAGTTCGGCGGCACCGCCCTGGACGAGCTGCTCGACGCCACCCCCGAGTGCGCCCTGCTGCTGGGCGCCACCCCGGACGTGCAGGCGCCCTCCCCCGAGTCGGAGGTCGAGGAGGTCTTCCTCGGCGGTCTCGACCGCGCCGCCGGCGTGGAGCTCCTGGAACAGGCCGTCGGCCGGGTCCTCACCGAGGAGGAGGCCAACTGGGCCGGCGACCTCTGGTTCGAGTCCGAGGGGCTGCCCCTGCGGTTCGTGCAGGCCGGCGCCCTCCTGCGGCAGCACGACCAGCTGCGGGCCAGCGCCGGCGCGGTGGACGAGTACGGCGTCTTCGAGGACGTGCGCCGGCCGGCCGAGACCCCCGCGGATCCGGCCGCCGCCCCGTCGGAGGACGTGCCGCTGCCCTCCTCGGCGAGGCCGCCGCCCCCGCCCCGCTGCTCGCCTCCCGGCTCAGCGCCTCCGCCCGCGCCACCCTGCGCCTCGCGGTCGCCCTCGGCGGTGAGGTGCCCCACCAGGCCCATCTGCCGGCCCTCGTGGGCGACACCCATGCCGACGCCGCCCTCGGGGAGCTCGCGGGCTGCGGGCTGGTCTCCCCGGTCGGTGCCCGCTACCGGCTCGCCGCGGGTGTGCGGACCCAGCTGGAGGCCGCCGGGTACGCCGACGACGCCCCGGCCCAGGCCCTCACCGCCGCCCAGCACTACGCCTGGTGGGCCGGGCACCCCTCGGTCACCCCCGAGCGGGTCTGCGCGGAGGCCGACGCGGTGCTCGCCGCGCTCGCCGCGGCGGTGCCGCAGACGGTCCCGCCCGTCGAGGGCGAGGAGGCCTGCGCGGTACGGCTCGCACGGACGGCCGCGCCCGCCTTCGCCGCCGGACTCCACTGGAACGCCTGGGACCGGGCGCTGCGCTCCGGCGCGGAAGCCGCCCGGGCGTCCGGCGAGGTGTCCGAACAAGCCTATTTCCACCACGAGTTGGGAGTCCTCGCGCTGTGCGAGGGGCGGCTCGACCGCGCACGGGCCGAACTGGAGGCCTCCGGCGGACTGCGCGCGGCGCTCGCCGACAAGCGGGGCACCGTCGCCGGCCGGCGTGCGCTGGCGCTGGTCGCCGACCTCGCGGGCGAGGCGCCCGGACCGGCGCCGACGGCGGGCGAGGAGGTGCCGGAGGTACGGCACGAGGAGTCGGTGCCACCGCCGTACACCACCGTCGTGGACCCCCTGGTCACCCACCGTCCCCCGGACGGCAGGCCGTTCGGCGGCGTCCGGCGGCTGGCCCGGCGCAACCTGGTGGCGGCGGGCTCCGCGGCGCTGCTCGCCGCCGTGCTCGGCACCGTCGTCACCCTCGGCATGACGTCCCACGAGAACGCGGGCGACAACCCGGCCGGCACGGTCGACGTCAACCCGTCGGCGAGCCAGGACGTGGACGACGGCAGCCCGGACGCCGGACCCGCGGACGACACCGGCACCGCCCACGGCACCGGCACGCCCACCGGCGGCCCGACCTCGCCGGGGCCGGACGGCACCTACGGCACGACGGACGACCCGGCACCGCCGGTCCCGGCGGAACCCTCCGCCGACCCGAGCCGGACCAGGGGGACGGGCGGCGGACACACGTCTCCCACACCGTCGAGGTCGCGGACGACGAAGCCGTCCACGCCGCACCCGACCAGGACGTCGCCCACGGGCACGCCCTCCTCGCCGCCGCCGTCCTCCGCCACGCCGTCGGGGTCCCCGACCCCGACGGGCTCGACGACCCCGTCCACCACGGACACGGCGGGCGGCCCGGCGACGTCCGGCAGCCCGGAGAACACGGCGCGGGCCGCCTACGGGGAGGAGCCGGACCTCTTCTTCGGCGGGCTGATGTAGCGCCGGGGCATCCCCCCGGCGCCACCGCCGCGCGCCGTCAGAACAGGCGGAGCTTGTCGTCCTCGATGCCGCGCAGGGCGTCGTAGTCCAGGATCTGGCAGTTGATGCCCCGGTCGGTGGCGAGGACGCGGGCCTGGGGCTTGATCTCCTGCGCGGCGAAGACGCCGCGGACCGGGGCCAGATGCGGGTCGCGGTTCAACAGCTCCAGATAACGGGTGAGTTGCTCCACGCCGTCGATCTCGCCGCGTCGCTTGATCTCGACGGCGACGGTCCCGCCGTCGGCGTCCCGGCAGAGGATGTCCACCGGGCCGATCGCCGTCATGTACTCGCGGCGGATCAGCGAGTAGCCGTCGCCCAGCGTCTCGATGCGGTCGGCGAGCAGTTCCTGGAGGTGCGCCTCGACGCCGTCCTTGATCAGGCCGGGGTCCACGCCCAGTTCGTGCGAGGAATCGTGGAGGATCTCCTCCATCGTGATGATCAGTTTCTCGCCTGCCTTGTTGACGACGGTCCACACGCCCTCTTCGTCGCCCGTGCCCTCCTTCAGCGTGCAGGGCGGCGACATCCAGTTGAGGGGCTTGTAGGCCCGGTCGTCGGCGTGGATGGAGACGCTGCCGTCCGCCTTGACCAGGATCAGGCGGGGCGCCGAGGGCAGGTGGGCGGTGAGCCGGCCGGCATAGTCGACCGAGCACCGGGCGATGACGAGACGCATGGTCGGCAACGCTACTCGACGGCCGTCGGTGCGCGCGATCCGCCCGTCCCGCTCCCCAGGGATCGCACCATTTGTCCCTGGAAACTCTTGTTCATCCCTGGCCGATTGTGGGCGTAACGGGACCGTTCGATATACGCAATCTGCTGGTGTGGTCACCGACCGTTGCCTACCGTAGGGAACGGGAGGTCGCGAGCCATGTACTGAGCGTGTTCGAAATCGCGAACTCCCTTATCTGTCCGGCAACCCCTGCTCCGCGGGGGTGCGAGAGGAGAACCCATGTCGCTCGACGTCTCACCGGCCCTACTCGAACAGGCCGAGCGAGGCGAGGTCGACGAAGCAGCATTCGTCGACTGCGTCCGGACCTCCCTGCCCTACGCATGGGAGATGATCAGCTCCCTGGTGGCCCAGCTGAAGGTGGACGGCGGCTCCTTCGCCGACAACCAGACGCCCCCGCCGGACGAGCAGGCACGCGGACAGCTGCTGCGTGCACTCGCGAGCGACGCCATACGCGGCGCGCTGCAGCGGCACTTCGGTGTGCGGCTGGCCTTCCAGAACTGCCACCGCGTGGCGGTGTTCCCGCTGGACGCCTCGGTGGACGAGAAGCTGGCCCGCTTCACCTCGGTGCGCAGCCAGTTGCTCAACCAGTCGCCGGAGCTCCGGGACTGCTGACGCGCGGCTCCGGTACGGCCGAGCCCCCGAGCCGCTCGCTTGCCGCTCCACCCGCCGGGAGGTGCATTCAGTACTGGGGCGGCAAGCCCCCCAGGTGGCCTGCGCGCGGGATGTGGTCAGCGCAACTGGGGCAGCACCTCGGCGCCGAGGCGCCGCAGGTTCTCCTCCGTGGCCGCGAGGTCGCCCGAGCCCTCCACCAGGAGGGCGAAGCGGGAGATGCCGGTGCGCTCCGCGGTGGCCGCGAGCCGGTCGGCGGCGAGCCGCGGAGTGCCCACCGGGTGCAGCCCGCAGAGCAGTTCGGTGTAGGCGTGCGGGTCGCGCATGGAGCGGGCCCGGCCGTCCACCGTCACATGGGCGCCCAGCCCCTGCCGCAGCCAGCCCGGCATGGCCTTCAGCAGCGTCTCCGCCGCGTCCGTGCGCCGGTCGGCGAGCTGGCAGACCCCGGCCGACACATGGGCGGCGTCCGCGACCTCCTCGGCGCTCCGGCCCGCCGCGCGGGCGCACCGCCGCCACAGGGCGACCATCTCGGCCTTCTCCTCGTCCCCGACGTGCATGCCGAGCAGCATCGGCAGACCGCGCTCGGCGGCCAGCCGCACGCTTGCCGGCGAGGTGCACGCCACCACGACCTCGGGGCCCGGGGCGTCCGTCAGCGCCTCCGACGGCCGGGGCACGACCGCCACCTCGCGGAAGGAGAACCGCTCGCCGGAGGCCGCCACCGCCGGCTCGCGCAGCCAGCGCAGCAGCAGATCGAGGGATTCGGGGAACCCCTGTTCGTAGGCCTCCAGGCCCGCTCCGAAGACCTCCAGGTCCACCCAGGGCCCGCCCCGGCCCACGCCCAGGGTGAACCGTCCGCCGCTCGTCACGTGCAGCAGCGCCGCCTGCTCGCCGAGGGCGACCGGGTGCGCGGTGGGCAGTACGCTGATCGCCGTGCCGACGCGGATGCGCCGGGTGCGGCCGAGCAGCAGGGCGGCCAGGGTGACCGCCGACGGACAGGTGCCGTACGGCACGAAGTGGTGCTCGGCCAGCCACACCGCGTCCAGCCCGGCCTCCTCGGAGACCTCGGCCGAGCGGACCGCCCGGTGCAGGGCCTCCCCCTGACCCTGGCCCGGGAACTGGGCTGCCAGCACAAAACTTCCTACGTGCATCGCTCTTCCTGCTTCCTTGGCTCCGACCCGGAGCTCCCCCACCCGGCATAACCGTCTGACACGTGCCCAGGACACGGCCTCGCGGGAAGATTTGCGGATTGTCTGCAGAATGGGGCGCCCTGCAGGGGGACTTGTACGGGTTGGTTCCGTACGCGTACCCCTCTCGGCGGCGCGTAGGCTGGATGCAGTCGCGCTTCCTGTATAGCCCCGAGAGGTGTCCCGTGTCCCCGCGTCGCAACCGACCGAAGGCAGCCGGATCGTCGAGCGCCGAGGACGACCGCGCCGGCCGGTACGGCGGCTGGCAGTCCTCGGAGAGCTGGCAGGGCGAGGACTGGAACGTGCGGCACGTGGCGGGCGCGAGCACGGAGGGCAAGACCTACCGCTGCCCCGGCTGCGACCAGATGATCCCCTCCGGCGTCCCGCACGTGGTGGCCTGGCCGGAGCACGCGGGGGTGGACGACCGCCGCCACTGGCACAAGGCGTGCTGGAACGCGAAGGACCGCCGCACCACGCGGGTGCAGCGGTCCCGTAACGCGCCGAGGTTCTGAGCGGCGGCTACACGTCCCGGCTGTGCAGCAGCGCGTACGCGGCACCGTACGCGGCCGCCGTCAGACCGAGGACGATCCACAGCGGGTCCCAGCCGGACGGGCCGGACTCGCTCAGCGAATTGGCGTAGAACACGCTCAGCTGGTTCGGGATCGAGTACTCGAACAGCCACTCGCGCACCTTGCTCAGCGACTCGGTCGCCATGAACAGGGCCAGCACCAGCGGGGCGAGCACGACGCCGATCATGATGGTGATGGCGCCCGCCGAGTGCCGGATGATCGAACCGATCAGCAGCGAGAACAGGCCGAGCAGCGCGATGTAGAGGCTGACGCCGACGGTCGCCTTGAACCAGTCACCGCCGGTCGGGGTGCGCGCGCCCGTGTTCTCCAGCATGGACGCGTGGATCATGGCCACGAGGCCGGACGACACCAGGGTGACGACGAAGGCCAGCACGAAGAACACGATCGCCTTCGCGGCGAGCACCCGGGCCCGGCTGGGGCACGCGGTCATGGTCGTGCGGATCATGCCGGTGCCGTACTCGGAGGCCGTGGTCAGCACGCCGAGCGTGATGATGCAGATGCTGCCGAGGAGCAGTCCGAAGAAGCCGAAGGACAGCGGGTTCTCGCCGCTCAGGCTGGTCTCGCCGGAGTTCGCCGAGACCAGCGAGCCGGACAGCAGGCCGATGCCGAGGACGAGCAGCACGAACACCCCGAGCGTCCACATGGTGGAGCGCACCGACTTGATCTTCGTCCACTCGGAGGCGACGGCGTGCCCGAGGTGGGTGCGCACCACGGGGATCGGCGAGGTGTAGCCGGGGTACGGCCCGCCGGGCGCCGCCTGCGCGGCATGCGGGGCCTGCGGCATCGGGGGCTGGTGGGTGCTCATCGGGCGTCCTCGGGCTGGGTCTGGTCGGCGGGGGCGGAGGCGGCGGCAGCGGGCGCCGCTCCGGGCACCGGGGGCGCGGCGGGCGCCTGCTGCGGCGCCGCGGCCGGTGCGGCCGGGGCCTGGACGGCCGGCTGGGCCTGCGGTGCCGGTGCGGCCGGGGCGCCCGGGACCTGAGCGGCCGGCTGGGCGTAGGGGTTGGCGGCAGGCGCGCCGGGGCGCCGTACGCGCCCGCCGCGGCACCGTCGTACGGACCCGTGGGCGCCGGCGGCATCGTGAACGGCTGCCCGCCCTGCTGGGGCGGCGGCGGGGCGTACCAGCCCGGCTGGCCCTGGCCGGGCACCGGCATGGGCGGCTGGACGCCGGGCGGCAGCTGCTGCTGCAGTCCCGCCTTCTGGTCGACGGTGGAGCGGTAGTCGACGGCGCCCTGCGTCATCCGCATGTACGCCTCCTCCAGCGAGGCCTGGTGCGGCGACAGCTCCCACAGCCGGACGCCCGCGTCGTGCGCGAGGTCGCTGATGCGGGGCAGCGGCAGCCCGGTCACCCGCAGCGCGCCGTCCTGCTCCGGCAGGACGTGGCCGCCCGCCTCGGTGAGCGCGGAGGACAGCTTCTCGCGCAGCTGCGGCTCGGTCTCCGGGGTGCGCACCCGCGCGAAGTCGGCGGAGTTGGCCGAGATGAAGTCCTTCACGCTCATGTCGGCGAGGAGCTGGCCCCGGCCGATGACGATGAGGTGGTCGGCGGTCAGCGCCATCTCGCTCATCAGGTGCGAGGAGACGAAGACCGTACGCCCCTCGGCCGCGAGGGCCCGCATCAGGTTGCGGACCCAGAGGATGCCCTCGGGGTCGAGACCGTTGACCGGCTCGTCGAAGAGCAGCACCTGCGGGTCGCCGAGCAGCGCGGCGGCGATACCGAGGCGCTGGCCCATGCCGAGCGAGAAGCCCTTGGACCGCTTCTTCGCCACCTCCTGCAGACCGACGACGCCGAGCACCTCGTCCACCCGGCGGGCCGGGATGCCCGACAGCTGGGCGAGGCTCAGCAGATGGCTGCGGGCGCTGCGGCCGCCGTGCACGGCCTTGGCGTCCAGCAGCGCGCCGACCTGCCGGGGGGCGTTCGGCAGCCTGCGGTAGGGGTAGCCGCCGATGGTCACCGAGCCGGACGTCGGATTGTCCAGCCCGAGGATCATCCGCATCGTCGTCGACTTGCCCGAGCCGTTCGGCCCGAGGAAGCCGGTGACGGCTCCCGGCCGCACCTGGAAGGAAAGGTTGTACACGGCGGTCTTGTCGCCGTAGCGCTTGGTCAGGCCTACAGCCTCGATCATGCTCCGCACCCATCGAAAGGTTCAGGACAGCGGGGCACACGCCCCCGTAAGGGTTAGGAGGATATCGAGGCGCTGACGGTTCCGCCCAAAGGAAGGTAAAGCCAGAACATCACGATCCGTCGTACGGCGGTCTACTGGGCGTCCCGGCGCTCGAGGAGGGCGTAACCACCGAGCAGCGCGGCGATCACCCACAGTGCCATGATTCCCAGGCCGCCCCAGGGCCCGTACGGCGTGTCGTCGTCCAGGACCGGCACGACCTGCATGATCCGGCTGCCGGCCTGGTCGGGCAGGAAGCGGCCGATCTTCTTCGTGGCGTCGACGTTGCCGAGGATGTTGGAGATCAGGAAGAAGAACGGCATCAGGATGCCGAGCGACAGCAGCGGCGAGCGCAGCATCGCGGCGACGCCCATGGAGAACATGGCGATCAGCGCCATGTAGAGCCCGCCGCCGAGCACCGCGCGCAGCACTCCCGGATCGCCGATCCCGGTGCCCAGCGAGCCGAGCATCGCCTGCCCGAGGAAGAACGCGGCGAAGCTCGTCACCATGCCGACGGCCAGCGCGAGCGCCCCGGCCACCGCGATCTTGCCGAACAGGAAGGTGCCCCGCTGCGGTACGGCCGCGAGCGAGACCCGGATCATGCCGGTGCTGTACTCGTTGGTGACGACCAGCACCCCGAACACGATCATGGCGAGCTGGCCGAGGGTCATCCCGGCGAAACTGATGACCGTGGGGTCGAAGGAGAGCCGCTCGCGCAGCGGCATCTGCTCGAACTGGCTCCTCGTCAGCGCGGAGATCAGCATCCCGAGGGCGATGGTCACGACCACCGCCAGCGACAGCGTCCAGACCGTCGACGCCACCGAACGGATCTTGGTCCATTCGGACCGGAGCACCTGTGCGGCCGCCATGACGTCAGGCCTCCTTCCAGCCGGCGCCCCAGTCCTGCCCGCCGGTACCCGTGTCGGCGTGCGCGTGGTACTCCACCGCCTCCGCGGTCAGTTGCATGAACGCCTCCTCCAGCGAAGCCTGCCGCGGGCTCAGCTCGTGCAGCACGAGCCCGTTCCGGGCCGCCAGCTCGCCGATCTGCTCGGCCTTGCCGCCCTCCACCTCCAGCGCCCCGGCGCCCGACTCCACGACCGTGATCCCGGCCTGGTGCAGCACGTCGAGCAGCCGCTCGCGCTGAGGGGTGCGGATGCGGACGTACGACCGTGAGTTCTGCCGGATGAAGTCGGCCATGGAGGTGTCCGCGAGCAGCCTGCCCTGCCCGATGACGACCAGGTGCTCCGCCGTCAGCGCCATCTCGCTCATCAGGTGGCTGGAGACGAACACCGTCCGCCCCTGCGCGGCCAGCGACTTCATCAGGGTGCGGATCCAGTGGATGCCCTCGGGGTCGAGGCCGTTGACCGGTTCGTCGAACATCAGGATCCGCGGATCGCCGAGCAGCGCGGCGGCGATGCCGAGCCGCTGCCCCATGCCCAGCGAGAAGCCCTTCGCCTTCCTCCGCGCCACCGCGGTGAGCCCGACGGTGTCCAGCACCTCCGCCACCCGGCGCGCGGGGATCCCGTTGCTCTGCGCGAGACACAGCAGGTGGTTGAAGGCGCTGCGGCCGCCGTGCACGGCCTTGGCGTCCAGCAGGGCGCCGATGGACGTCAGCGGGTCCTTGAGCCGGTCGTAGTGCCTGCCGTCGATGCGGACGTCGCCGGCGGTGGGGTGGTCGAGCCCGAGGATCATCCGCATGGTCGTGGACTTCCCGGCGCCGTTGGGGCCGAGGAACCCGGTCACGATGCCGGGTCTGACCGCGAAGGTGAGACGGTCCACCGCCACCTTGTCGCCGTACCGCTTGGTCAGCCCCTCCAGCTCGATCATGCGGCCACGCTAGGACGGGGTCCGGGGCCCTGCCACTCGGAGGGGGCGGCCCGGGGCACCGCCGTACGGGCTCACCGGGCCGGCCGGCGGATCCGGACGGGCCCCCGGGCCTCGGCCGGATCGACGGGGGAGCCGTGCTGGGTGACCTCCACCCGGCCGTCGGCCGCGAGCCGCGCCGCCGCCCGGCGCACGGGTTCCATCAGCTCCCGCCAGCCCTCGTCCTCGCCCCGGTGCACCGCGCGTGCCACGTCCGAGGGACAGACGGAGGCACCCGGCGCCCGCCGGTCGAGCAGATCGAGAATGGCGTCCTCCAGGGACCGCCCGCCGTCCGGCATGAGAGGCCCTCCTTCCCGGCCCGTCCGCGCGGCACCGGCCCGCCGCGGCGGGCCACGCCCCACGCTCCTACGGCCAGGCTACGGCGCCGTACCCGGCGGCCGCGGGGCGCGGTCCGGCCACGGCGCGCGGCCCACGGGACGGCCGCGGGCACGCGGAAGGGGCGGCGGGACCCGGTCCCGCCGCCCCCTCACGGCGTCGTACGACTGCCCGGAACTACCGGGTCTGCTGCGCCGGCACCCCGCGGGAGATCGGCTCGTCGTCGGTCGACGTGCCGGCCGCGGCCACCGCGGCGCCCGTCAGCGTGGCGAGCATCTCGCGGACGTTCGTCAGCTGGGCGTTGATGGAGTCGCGGCGGTTGGTCAGGGCGGCCAGCTCGCGCTCGGACTCCGAACGGATCCGGTCGGCCTTGGCGTTCGCGTCGGCCACGATGTCCTCGGCCTGGCGCTGGGCCGTCTCCACCGTCTGGCGGGCGCGGCGCTCGGCGTCCGTGCGCAGCTTCTCCGCCTCCAGACGCAGCTGCTCGGCGCGGTGCTCGATCTCGGCGAGGCGCTTCTCGGCCTTGGCCTGACGGGACGCCAGGTCGCGCTCGGACTGCTCGCGGCGCTTGGCCAGGTTGGTCTCGAAGTCGGCGGCGGCCTGCGCGGCCTTGGCACGCGTCTCCTCGAAGAGGGCGTCCGCCTCCTCGCGCTTGGACTGCGCGTCCTTCTGCGCCTCGGAACGCAGCTGGGAGGCGTCGGCCTTGGCCTTCTCGACGATCCGGACGCCCTCGTCCTCGGCCTTGGCCTTGCGCTCGGTGGCGTAGGACTCGGCGTCGTTGCGGACCTGCTGGGCCGCCGACTCGGCGAGGTCGCGGTGCTGCTCGGCCGCGCGCCGGGCCTCCTCACGCAGCTCCTTCGCCTCTTCCTCGGCCAGGCGCAGGATCTTCTCGACCCGCGCGCCGAGACCCGCGTACGACGGCTCGGCGTCGGTGACCTGTGCCTGGGCGTTCTGCGTCTCGAGGTGCAGCTCCTCGATGCGCTTCTCCAGGGCGGTGATGCGGGCTAGAGCGCTGTCACGGTCGGAGACGAGCTTGGAGATACGTTCGTCCACCTGAGCGCGGTCGTACCCACGCCGCACAAGCTCGAAGCCGTAGGGGGAAGTGTCGCTCATGGGGTTCCTGTCAATGAGACCGGTGAGGTGATAAGGGGAATCCTAGGGGCCGAAGCGGTGTGTCATCGAGCGGATACGGTTTTGATCTGGAGAATGGCACCTCTTTCGGGTGGCTGACCGCCGGACGGCTTGCCAAGTACCCGGGCAAAGCCCCCAGAAGACACCGGAATGCACCCCGCGGGCTAGCCGTCCGACGACTTGCCACCCGAACGGGGGGCTCCCACGGTCGCACCCGCCTTGACTCCGCCGTCCTTCGCACCGGCCGGGGCCTCGAAGGACTCCAGCGCCTCCAGGACGTCCTGCACCCGGGAGATCTCGGTGTTGATGTCCTCGCGCCGGCGCACCAGGATCTCCAGCTCCCGCTTGCCCTCCTCGACCGTGCGCCGGGCCTCCCGGATCGCCTCGGCCTTCAGCTCCTCGGCCTCCTTCACCAAGGTGGCCTTCTTCGTCTCGGCCTCCTTGAGCAGCCCCTCCGCCTTCTTGACGGCGGCGATGCGCACCTTGCCCGCCTCGGAGTTCGCCTCCGACAGCGTCTCCTTGGCCTTGGCCTGCGCCTTGGCCAGCTGCTCCTCGGCGGCCGCGATGAGCGCGTCGCAGCGGTCGCCGGTGGACTTCATCGTCTCGGCGGCCTCGCGGCGGGCCCGCTCGTGCAGCTCCTCGATCTCGCTGGTGATGCGGTCGCGCAGCTCCTCCGCGCGCTCCCTTATGGCGGTGGCGTCCCGACGGGCGCCGACCAGCAGCTCGTCGGCGTCCGTCCGGGCCTTCTCCACCAGGGTGTTGCCGTCGACGGTCGCCTCGGAGACGATCCGGTCGGCCTCGCTGCGGGCCGCGCCGACCATCGTGTCGGCCTGCGACTCGGCGTCCGCGGTGGTCTTCAGCGCCTGCTGCTGGGCCTCGGCGAGCAGCTTGTCGGCCTCGGCCGCGGTCTCCGTGATCAGCGTGTCGACCTGCTCGGCCGCCTCCGAGCGCCGCTTGTTGGCGTCCTTGCGGGCCTCGTCCAGGGTCCGCTCGGACTCCTCGCGCGCGGAGTTGACGAGCCGTTCGGCCTCCGCCTCCGCGTCCGCCTTGACCCGCTCGGCCTCGGACCGCAGCCGCTCCGCGTGCGCCTGCGCGGAACCGACCGTCTCGGCGGCCTCGGCGCGCAGCCGCTCGGCGTCGCCGGTGGCGTCCCCGAGGAGCCGATCGGCGTTCGCGACGGCCTCCGCGCGCACCCGCTCGGCCTCGGCGGCCGTCTCCGTCCGGAGCCGCTCGGACTCCTCGCGCGCGGAGTTGACGAGCCGTTCGGCCTCCGCGACCGTCTCGGTCTGGAGCCGCTCGGCCTCGTTGCGGGCCTCGGTGATGAGGGTGTCCGCCTGGGTCGCCGCGTCCGAGCGGATGCGGTTGGCGTCCTCGCGGGCGTCCGCCCGGGTACGGGACGCGGCCTGGTCGGCCTCGGCCAGTGAGTCCGACGCCTCGGTGCGCACCCGCTGGGCGTACTCGGAGGCGTCCGAGCGCAGCCGCTCGGCCTCCGAGATCGCCTCGGCCATCGTCCGCTCGGCCAGCGCCTTCGCGGCCTCGGACTCCTCGTTCGCCTCGCGCCGCAGCCGGCTCGCGTCCTCGCCGGCCCGCTCCCGCTCGGCGTAGGCGTCGGCGCGGACCCGGTCCGCCTCCTCCTCGGCCTCCCGCCGGGTGCGGTCGGCCGCGTGCTCGGCGGCCGAGCGCAGTCCGGTGATCTCCTCCTGCGCCTGCTCGTGCAGTCCGCTGACGGAGTCCCGGACCTGCTGGGCGTGCTGCTCGGCGGCGGCGACCATCTCGGTGGCGCGCCGGTCGGCCTCCTCGACCAGCCGGGTCGCCTCGGCCTGCGCCTCGTCGACGCGCTTGCGCGCCGAGGCCAGCAGTTCCTCGCTCTGCTCGCGGGCCCGCTCGCGCTCCTGGTCGGCCTCCTCGCGGGCGGCACCGAGGAGTTCCTCGGCCTCGCGGCGGCGCCGGGCGGCCTCCTCCTGGGCGGCGGCCAGCGTCTCGGACGCCTCCGCGCCCAGCCGCTCCGCCGCGGCCTGCGCCTCCGCGCGCACCCGGTCAGCGGTGTCCTGCGCCTCCGCCTTCAGCCGCTCGGCCTCGGCGGCGGCCTCGGAACGCAGCCGTACGGCGACGGCCTCGCCCTCGGCACGGGACGCGGACGCGTCGGACGCGGCCTCGTCACGCAGCCGCTCGGCCTCCGTCTCGGCCTGCTGCCGGAGCGTGCGGATCCGCTCGGCGGACTCCGCGCGCAGCCGCTCCGTCTCCTCGCCGGCCTCGCGGCGGATCCGGGCGGCCTCCTCGCGGGCGTCGGTGAGCGCCTGCTCGGCGTTGTCCAGCCGTTCCTGGGCCTCGGTCTGGAGCCGGGTCAGTTCCTCGGCGGCCTCGCCGCGGCGGGCCTCGACGGCGCGCTCGGTCTCCTCGCGCAGCTCCAGCGCTGCCCGCTCGGCGTCCGCCCGGACGGCCTCGGCCCGCTCGTCGGCCTCGGCGCGCAGCCGCTCGGCCTCCTTGCGGGTGCGCTCCAGGGTCTCCTCGGCCTGCCGGCGCAGGGAGGTGGCGCGCTCGATGGCCTCGGTGCGCACCTTCTCGCTGTCCGCGGTGGCCTTCTGCCGCAGTTCGTCGGCGTCCACCTTGGCCTTGGCCAGCAGCTCCTCGGCCGACCTGGCAGCCTCCTCGATCTGCGCGACGGCCTCGCGGCGGGCCTCGGCACGGATCGACTCGCCCTCGGCGACCGCGTCGGCCCGCAGCTGCTCGGCCTCCCCGCGCAGCCGGCGGGCCTCCTCCTGGAGCTCGACCGTCTTGGCGCGGTACTCCTTGGTGTCGTCCTTGGCGGCGCCCTTGAGCTGCTCGGCGATGTCGTGCGCCTCGGCGCGCAGCCGGTCCGCCTCGGTCTCGGCCTCGCGGCGGATCCGCTCGGCCTCCTCGGCGGCGGCCTTCGTGGTCCGCTTGGCCTCCTCGGACGCCTTGTTGAGCACGTCCTCGGCGGTCTTGGCCGCCTTGGACAGCTGCGTGGCGCTCTCCTCGGCGGTGACCGTACGGGCCTTCTCGGACGCCTCGGCGACGATCTTCTCGGCCTCGGCGCGGGCGTCCGCGACCAGCTGCTCGGCCTCGGACCGGGTCTGCTCGGCCTCCTTGGTGGCCTCCTCGACCAGCCGGGCGACCTGCTCCTTCGCCGTGCGCGTCCGCGTCTCGTTGGCGGCCTCGGCGCTCGACAGCGTCTTGGCGGCGGCCTGCTCGGCCTCCGTGACGACCTTCTCGGCCTCGGCCTGCGCCTTGCGCAGCGCCTCCTCGGCCTGGGCCATCCGCTCCTCGGCGGCCCGGCTCAGCTCGGCGGACTGCCGGCGGGCGGCGTCCGACTCGGTGACCGTGCTGCTGCGCAGCTGCTCGGCGTGGTCGGTGGCCTCCTGGGCCTGCGTGGAGGCCGCGTTCAGCAGCCGCTCGGCGTCCGTGCGGGCGCGGCGCAGGATCTGCTCGGCCTCGCTGCGCGCCGACTCGGCGTCGGCCTGCAGCCGCTCCCGGGCCTCCCGGGTCAGCCGCTCGGCCTCCGCGCGGGCGGTGGCCATCGCCTGCTCGGCCTCCGCGCGGGACTCCTCCAGCAGACGCCTGGCCTGCTGTTCGGTGCGGGCGCGCAGCTGCTCGGCCCAGGCCACGTTCTCGTTGACGTGGGACTCGACGGTGGAGCGGCGCTCGGCCAGCTCCTGGTCGAGCTGCTGGCGGCGGGTCACCGCCTCCTGGTGCAGTTCCGACTGGAGCCGGGCCGCTTGTTCGGCGTGCTCCTGAAGGATGCGCTGCGTCTGCGCGCGGGCCTGGCTCAGCTCCCGCTCGGCGTCCTGGCGCAGCTGCTCCGCCTGCATCTGGGCGTTGCGGAGCAACTGCTCGGCCTGATAGCCGATGTCACCGCCGTCGTAGGCGGGCCGGGTCATGAGGGTGCGCCGCGCCTCGTGCAGCTTGGCGCGCAGCACCTCGACCTGGTAGCCGAGGTCCTCGGCGTGCTGGATCGCCTTTTCCCGCTCGGTCTTCAGCCGCTTCATCTCGGCCTCGAACCGAGAGAGGTGGTCGACGTCAGCCGCCGGCTCTCGCTCCTGGCTCTCGTAGCCCCGCACTGCGCGGTCCCATCCGTCCCCTGGTCAGCTTCTCCAACGAGCTCCGTCCATCCGCCGGACGGGGCCCCCGGGGAATGGTGTCAGATCAACGGCGGAGCACGGGCTGCCGCCCCGACGCTCGTCCCCCGAAACCCGGACCCCGGCATGCGGTCGCCCCGGTTGAAGGGACGACCGCCCCCAACCCTACCGGCCCATATGTACGGCGGTCAGTGCTCGGGCGACTCAACCGGCGCCGAAGTGACCAGTTCTGTGAGCACACCGTGGCAATCCTTGGGGTGCAGGAAGGTGATCCGCGACCCCATGGAACCGATTCGTGGCTGGTCGTACAGAACGCGTACGCCCTTCTCGCGGATGTCCGCGGCGTCGGTGTCCACATCCGCCGTACCGAAAGCGATGTGGTGGACACCCTCGCCGTTCTTGGCGAGCCACTTGGCGACGGTGGAGTCCTCGCGGGTCGGTTCCAGCAGCTGGAGGTAGGAGGCACCGCCGTCCGAGGTCTCGTTGATCTTGAGCATGGCCTCGCGCACGCCCTGTTCCTCGTTGACCTCGGTGTGGAACACCTCGAAGCCGTACGTGGCCCGGTAGAACTCGACGGTCGCGTCGAGGTCGTGACAGGCGATCCCGATGTGGTCGATTCGCGTCAGCATGGATTCAGTGCAGCGCTCATCAGATGGTTACGCAACGTGCGCGCGATCACACCGACGGGCCGATGACGGCACGGAGTGCCACTCAGTACATTCGAAGTAAACCCTCGTTCACTCCTCGGCCTGGGCAGGCCGGTAAGGGGATCGCAGCTCATGCCTTCTGGAACGAACAGCTCGGTGATCGTCGCGGGCGCGCGTACGCCCATGGGACGACTGCTCGGCTCGCTCAAGTCCTTCTCCGGAGCCGACCTCGGCGGCTTCGCGATCAAGGCCGCCCTCGACCGTGCGGGGATCGGCGGCGACCAGGTGCAGTACGTGATCATGGGCCAGGTGCTCCAGGCCGGGGCGGGACAGATCCCGGCCCGCCAGGCCGCCGTCAAGGCCGGTATCCCGATGAGCGTCCCGGCGCTCACCATCAACAAGGTCTGTCTGTCCGGCCTCGACGCCATCGCGCTGGCCGACCAGCTGATCCGCGCCGGCGAGTTCGACATCGTCGTGGCGGGCGGCCAGGAGTCCATGACCAACGCCCCGCACCTGCTGCCGAAGTCCCGCGAGGGCTTCAAGTACGGCGCGGTCGAGATGCTCGACGCGATGGCCTACGACGGTCTGACCGACTCCTTCGAGGGCATCGCCATGGGCGAGTCCACGGAGAAGCACAACACGCGCCTCGGTATCGCGCGCCCCGAGCAGGACGAGATCGCCGCCCTGTCCCACCAGCGGGCCGCCGCGGCGCAGAAGAACGGCGTCTTCGAGGCCGAGATCACCCCCGTGGAGATCCCGCAGCGCAAGGGCGAGCCGGTCGTCTTCAGCAAGGACGAGGGCATCCGCGGCGACACCACCGCGGAGTCGCTCGGCAAGCTGCGGCCGGCCTTCGCCAAGGACGGCACGATCACCGCGGGCTCCGCCTCGCAGATCTCCGACGGCGCTGCGGCCGTGGTCGTCATGAGCAAGGCCAAGGCCGAGGAGCTGGGCCTGGAGTGGCTCGCGGAGATCGGCGCCCACGGCAACGTGGCCGGCCCGGACAACTCCCTGCAGTCCCAGCCGTCGAACGCCATCCGGCACGCCCTGAAGAAGGACGGTCTGGAGGTCGGCGACCTCGACCTCATCGAGATCAACGAGGCCTTCGCCGCGGTCGCCGTGCAGTCAATGAAGGACCTCGGCGTGTCCACGGAAAAGGTGAACGTCAACGGTGGCGCGATCGCGCTGGGCCACCCGATCGGCATGTCCGGCGCCCGTCTCGTGCTCCACTTGGCGCTGGAGCTCAAGCGGCGTGGCGGCGGTGTCGGCGCGGCCGCGCTGTGCGGTGGCGGCGGCCAGGGCGACGCGCTGATCGTCCGGGTTCCGAAGGCCTGAGTCCCCTTAACGTCTGTGAAGTGAACGGAGCTGTTTGATGCAGGACGTCTCCTCTCTGGTGGCCCAGGCCAGGGAAGGCCGGCCGCGGGCCGTGGCCCGGCTCATCTCCCTGGTGGAGGGGGCGTCCCCGCAGCTCAGGGAGGTCATGGCGGCACTGGCCCCGCTGACCGGCAACGCGTACGTCGTCGGTCTGACGGGCTCGCCCGGTGTCGGCAAGTCGACCTCCACCTCCGCGCTCGTCACGGCGTATCGCAAACAGGGCAAACGGGTCGGCGTCCTGGCCGTCGACCCGTCGTCCCCGTTCTCCGGGGGCGCCCTGCTCGGCGACCGGGTCCGGATGTCGGAGCACGCCTCCGACCCGGGCGTCTACATCCGCTCGATGGCCACCCGCGGTCATCTGGGCGGCCTGGCCTGGGCGGCACCGCAGGCGATCCGCGTGCTGGACGCCGCCGGCTGCGACGTGATCCTGGTCGAGACGGTCGGTGTCGGCCAGTCGGAGGTGGAGATCGCCTCCCAGGCGGACACCTCGGTCGTCCTGCTGGCCCCCGGCATGGGCGACGGCATCCAGGCGGCGAAGGCCGGCATCCTCGAGATCGGCGACGTGTACGTCGTCAACAAGGCGGACCGGGACGGCGCCGACGCCACGGCCCGCGAGCTGAACCACATGCTGGGCCTGGGCGAGGCCCGCGCCGCCGGCGACTGGCGTCCGCCCATCGTGAAGACGGTCGCCGCGCGCGCGGAGGGGATCGACGAGGTCGTCGAGGCCCTGGAGAAGCACCGCGCCTGGATGGAGGAGCGCGGGGTCCTCGCCGAGCGCCGCCGGGCCCGCGCGGCCCGCGAGGTGGAGACCATCGCGGTCACCGCCCTGCGCGAACGCATCGGCGACCTGCACGGCGACCGCCGGCTCAGCGCCCTCTCCGAGCGCATCGTCGCCGGTGAGCTGGACCCGTACCGCGCGGCCGACGAACTGGTCGCGGGCCTGACGGAGGGCTGAACCGCCCGCGTGCGGCCCGCCTGCTGCTAGATTGCCGCCATGTTCCTCTTGTTGGCGTAGAGCGCGCACCGGATCGCGGGGCCCGACCGTGGCCACCGCGTCCCTCGGTGTCCCCTCTTCCGCCTCACGCAGAGGAACGTCAGCGTGTCCACGCATGCCTCCACGCGGCCCTCGTACGCCGCCGTCCTGCGCGTCCCGCACGCGCGCCGCACCTTCGTCTCCGCCCTGACCGCCCGGCTGTCCTACGGCACGGTCTCCCTCGCCGTGCTGCTCTCCGTCACCCGTGCCACCGACTCCTACGCGGTGTCCGGCGTGGTGATGTCCCTGTTCGGCGCCACGTCGGTCTTCCTGATGCCGGTCAGGGCGTCCTTGATCGACCGTCACGGCCCCCGCCGCGCCCTGCTGCCGATGTCGGTGCTCTACGGCACCCTGCTGTGCGTCCTGGCGGCCCTCACCTGGCGTCCGGCGGTACCGCCCGCGGCCCTCGCGGCCGCCGCGGCGCTCGCCGGAGCGTGCGCGCCGCCCCTCGGGCCGACCATGCGTGCGTTGTGGGCCGAACTGCTCCCGGACCGCGACCTGCTGCGCCGCGCGTACAGCCTCGACGGGGTCGCGGAGGAACTGCTCTACGTCTCCGGCCCGGTACTGATCGGCGCGCTGACCGTCTTCGCGCACCCGGCGTCCGGCATCCTGCTGAGCGCGTTCCTGATCGTGGCCGGCACCTGCGCCTTCGTCATGTCCCCGGTGATGCCGGGTCCGCGGCCCGCCTCGCACGCGCAGCGGCGCGGGCGAGTACGGGGGCTCGGGACGCCCGTGGCCGTGGCCCTCGGCGTGGGGCTGGCCCTCAGCGGGGTGGACCTGCTGGCGATGGCCTTCGCCTCGGCGCACGCCTACGATCCCGGCACGGTCCCGTGGGTGCTGGGCGCGCTCTCGGCGGGCAGCGCGGTCGGCGGGCTGGTGAACGGGGCGGTGCCCTGGCGGGCGGCGGCCCGCGAGCGGCTGCTTCTCTTCGCCCTCGCCCTGGGCCTGACGGTGGCGGCGGCCGGTCTGGCGCCGAACCTGTGGACGCTCACGGTGGCGATGGCCGTCGCCGGGGCGTTCCTCGCCCCGGCGCTGACGACGGCCTATCTCCTGGCCGACGAGACGGTGCCGGCCGATGCCCGCACCCGGGCCGGGGCCTGGGTGAACATGGGGGTCAACGCGGGAAGCTCCGGGGGAGCGCTGGTGGCGGGGCTGCTGATCGGCCGCCTGCCACTGTGGGCGTGCTTCGCCCTCGCGGGCGGCGCGGCCCTGCTGCCCGCGCTGTCGGCGGTGCGATGGCGGGCCGGCCGGGCCGCCGACCACGCCCTTCCGGCCGGGGGCACCCCGCCCGAGCGGGCCGGAGCGCCCGGCCGCCCGGCCGAGGCCTGTCCGGCAGGCGAACGGAACTAGGGACGCCCCCGCTGTCCCCGCAGGTGCTCGGCGATCGGCTTGAGCGCCTTGTCCAGCTCTATCAGTGCCTCTGGCGACAGAAGGTCGATGAAGTGCCGCCGCACCGACGCCACGTGGTGCGGCGCCACCTTCCGCATCGTCTCCATGCCGTGCTCGGTGAGCACGGCGAACAGTCCGCGCCGGTCGGACTCGCAGTTCTCACGGCGCACCAGGTTCGCGTTCTCCATCCGCGTGATCTGGTGCGACAGCCGGCTCTTGGACTGCAGGGTCGCGGAGGCGAGGTCGCTCATCCGCATCCGTACGTCCTCCGACTCGGACAGGTTCACCAGGATCTCGTAGTCGTTCATAGTCAGGCCGAACGGCTGCAAGTCCTTCTCGAGCTGGTACGTCAACAGCCTGTTGACCTCCAGGTGGGTGCGCCAGGCGCACTGCTCCGCATCGGTCAGCCAGCGCGTGGCCGTCTCGGTCTCCATGAATGAAGTCTACCTAAGAAGTTGAATGACGAACTACTTCGGGTGGTGTGACTGTGCGCACGCGTTCGATGTCACACTCCGCAGACTACCGCTCACAGCCCGAAGCGACGCTGGAGGTCTCCCAGCTGTCCGGGAAGGCGCGGTACCCCCGACGATTGCGGACCGTGTCCACCCGGTGCCGTTCCGCCACCGCCGGGGACCCCCGCATCCGGCGGAACCACACCCGTGGCCGCCTCGGCCATGAGGGTCTCCGTCGACTGCAGCAGGACCGTCCCGGCGCCCACGAACTCGAACTGGTGCTCCTCGCCGGAGGCCCCGCCGAGGCCGGTCATCGCACGTAGGCCGCCCAGTACACCCGCCAAGTATCCGTGGTCGTAGTGATGGCACGGGGACGGGCAGTCGGCCCATCCGACGAGCGCCTGCGGGTCGACCCGGATCGGAGGTTCCATGAACACCACCGGCCCGTTAGATGCGGCGACGAACTTTCCGGTTCCGATGAGGGTCAGAAAACCCGGCACGATCGATTGCTTGAGCGCGAGACTTGGCTGAAAAGCGAGCAGGTTGCCCGCGCGAATGGTCAAGTTCCCGTCGTCCAGGTCGTAGGAGTTGACGTCGAAAGCACGGTCGGCCAGCAGCATCTTGCCCGAGCCCTGCGCCACGACCCAGTCGCTCGCGTGCAGTGGCGAATGGAACGAGGTACGGACAAGTCGGTCGAGTCGGCCGTGCCCGACGCCGTTGAACTCGATCGCCCCGTAGTAGGCGATCATCTTCCCCTTCTGCAGGAACCACTGACCGCCCTTGAGCTCGACGCAGAACGTGTAGGCGTTCACGTTGTCGTCGACGGGCAGCATCAGGGGGTCGTGGACCACCGGGCCGCCGGGGACTCCGTACGCGCTCACAGCTTCTCCTCCGACGCCTGGACGAACACCGTGCCGTTGCCGCTGAGCTCCAGCTGGAAGGCCTCGCCGGAACCGCGGCCCACCATGTCGCGCCACCCGAGCGCGGTGGACAGCTTGTTGCGCACGTCCCCGTGGTGGGCGACGTAGGCCTGCGGGTCGACGTGGACCGGGCGCTGCGGGGTGATGGGGAGCTCGAAGACGCCGCCGTGCGCCATCACGGCCACCGAGCCGTGGCCCCGCAGGGTGGTGGTGAACAGGCCCTGCCCGGTGACCTGGCCCCGGACCAGGCCCATGACACCGCCCTGCGAGCCCATGAACATCGTGCCCTGCTGGAGGGTGCCCTCGAAGGCGAGCAGCCGGTCCGCCTCCACGTAGAGGGTGTCGCCGGAGAGGCCGATGACATGGACGTGGTGGCCGCCGTGCCCGAAGAAGACGGTGCCGCTGCCCTCGACCGACATGAGCGGCGTCGCCTCGCCGGCCACCCGGCGCCCGAGCATCGACATCAGCCCGCCCTGACCGCCCTGGATGTCTGGGGTGAAGGACACCTCCCCCTTGTAGGCGAGCATGGCCCCGCGCTGGCTGTACAGCCGCTGCCCCGGCAGCACCGTCGCCTCGACCATCTTGGAGTTGATCTCTCGGAAGGTCATGTCACAGGTCCCCCGCGATCGTGTTCCGCTCGCTCGGCTGCACGTACACCAGGCCGTCGCCCTCGAAGCGGATCTGGAACGCCTCGCCGCCGCCCTCCCCGAAGAACGTGCGGAACGTCACACCGGACTGGAAGGACTGCCGCACCTCGCCCTGGTGGGCGATGTAGGCCCCCGGGTCGACGGTCAGCGGGTACTGCGGGCTGACCCGCAGCACGACCGCCGGGCCGTCGGACATGATCGCCGCCTGGCCGTGCCCCTCGACGGTCGTCGTGAACAGCCCGTTGCCCTGCGAGGCGCCGCGCAGGCCGGTGAACGTCGTGCCCGTCCGCAGGCCCGCGTCCGTCGCCAGCAGATTGCTCGACTCGACGTAGAGCTTGTCCCCCCTCAGGGCGACCAGGTTGATCTCGGACGCACGGTCCGCGAACCAGCAGGTCCCGTGCCCCTTCACCTCCATCACCGTCATCTGTTCGCCGGTGAGCCGCCGGGTCACCATCCCGCGCAGCCCCTCGCCGCCGCCGCTCAGCTTCTTGAAGGCCATCTGACCGTCGTACGCGACCATCGAGCCGTTCTTCGCCTTCACGGCGTCCCCGGTCATGTCGACGGCCAGCACCTTGCTGCCTTGGAGTCGGAACATCGCCACGCTGGGAAAGTAGCGGCCGGACGGGTGGGGCGAACAGGGCCCGGGGGTGGAGAGCGACCCTGAGCGGACCCCTAGGGCCGCGGTTTGCCACAATGGGAGAACGCTTGTGCGTGCGTTCACAAACCGGCAGTCCGTAATCGGCAGACCGTCGTTCGACACTCCCACCGAAGGTGACCCGTGGACATCAAGACCGCCACCGCCCTCCGCCGCCTCCGCCTGGTCTCCGCCCCTGAGGCCGTGTCCTTCCTGATCCTGCTCCTGTGCTCGGTGCTGAAGCGGACCACGGACTTCAACGCGGTCCCCGTGATGGGCGCGATCCACGGTGTGCTGTTCGTCCTGTACGTGATCTTCTGGGCCGACGCCTGGAACCGCACCAAGTGGCCGCTCGGTACCGCGGCCCTCTACTTCGTCCTCTCGGTGCTGCCCACCGGCGGCTTCTTCGCCGAGCGCAAGCTGCGCCGTGAGGCCGAGGACGCGGTCATCGCGGCCCGCGCCCGTAAGGAAGGGGTCGTGAACGTATGATCGTCGCCTTCTCCGTGACGCCCCTCGGGGTCGGTGAGGACGTGGGGGAGTACGTCGCCGACGCCGTCCGCGTGGTCCGAGAGTCGGGACTGCCCCATCGCACCGACGCGATGTTCACCTCGATCGAGGGCGAGTGGGACGAGGTCATGGCCGTCGTACGGCGTGCCGTGGCCGTCGTCGAGGAGCGTGCCCCGCGCGTCTCGCTGGTCCTCAAGGCGGACATCCGGCCCGGTGTGACCGACGGGCTCACCGCCAAGGTGGAGACCGTCGAGCGGTACCTGGCGCAGTGATCGCGCGGGCCCCCCGGCCCCCGAACCCCGGTCCCTGGGACCGGGGTTCTCTCGTACCACCCCTTTGAGCGATCGCTCAAAGGGGTGTTTTTTTGGACGACTGTTTGAGCGGTCGCTCAAAACACTGGTTTGACGTGGGGGAACACATGGGTCTCTACATAGAGACGCACATACGCGCCGACCTCGACGAGCTGTGGGCCCGTACCCAGGACCCCGCCCGGCACCAGCGCTGGGACCTGCGCTTCACCGAGATCGCGTACCTCCCGCGCGTGGCCGGCGAGCCGCAGCGCTTCCGCTACTCCACGCGCCTGCTGCCGTTCCTCACCGTCTCCGGCACCGGCGTCGCGGCCGGTGAGAAGGAACGCCCGGACGGCACCCGCACCTCCGCCCTGCGCTTCTCCTCCCCGCACCCCCTCTCCCTGATCGCCGAGGGGAGCGGCTACTGGCGCTACGTGCCGGAGGCGCACGGCGTCCGCTTCCTCACCGGCTACGACTACCGCCCCCGCTGGGGAGCCCTCGGCGCCCTCGGCGACCGGGCGCTGTTCCGCCCGCTCATGGGCTGGGCGACCGCGTGGTCCTTCGACCGGCTCAGACTCTGGCTGGAGCGGGGCATCACCCCCGAACGCGCCCTGCAGAACTGGCTCACCGAACTGGCGGTCCGCGCGCTCGTCCTCGGGCTCTGCCTGAGCGGGCTCGGCACCGACCCGTTCCTGCGCCTGTTCGGGCCCTTCGCCGACACCGCGGCCTTCCTCTGCCCACTGCTGCTCGTCGTCGGCATCTCCCTCGTGCTGTTCACGGAACCGCTCGCCTGCACCCCGGCGGCCCGGCGCTGCCTGCGGGCCCCCGCCACGCGGACCCGGGCGCCCCGCCTGCTGCGCACCCTGGAGAAGCCCTCATGACCTCGATGTTCGAGACCGTCATGGGCGCCGGCTTCGACCGGCTGCACCCACGGCTGCGGCGCCGCTTCTCGGTGGGCCTCGCGAGCGGCGAGGCCTGCACCGGCCGGGGCGTGATGGACCGCGTCTGGCACGGACGGGCGTTCGTGAAGCCCTTCCTGGCGCTGGGCGCCACCCGCAACATCCTGGTCCCCGAGGCCGGCCGCGACATCCCCTTCGTGATCGAGAACGTGCCGTACACCGACAGCTACGGCCGTGAGACGGTGAGCTTCGTGCGCACCTTCGAACTGCCCGGCCGCTCCCGCCGCTTCGACGCCCAGATGGTGCTCGGCCCCCGCGGCGACCGCATCCTCGACTACCTCGGCACCCACCAGCACCTCGCCAGCGAACTGCACTTCCACGCCGAGCCCGACGGCTCCCTGCTGATCCGCTCCGGCGAACACCGCTTCCGGGAAGGGCCGGTGGACGTCCGCGTGCCCGAACTCCTCGGCGCCACGGCCGAGGTGCGCGAGTCCTACGACGAGACGGCCGGCCGCTTCCGCATCCGGGTCCGGGTGGTCAACCGCTTCTTCGGACCGCTCTTCGGCTACGAGGGTTCCTTCACCGCCTCCTACACGGACGTCCGCGCCCACGGGGTGCGGCCCGGACTGCGCCCCGTGCGGGAGGAGGCGCGCGCATGAGCCCGGAGACGGCCAAGTCCCAGGAGACCAAGACCAAGCTGCTGGAGGGCGCCCTGCGCACCCTCACCGAGCAGGGCATCGCCAAGACCTCGGCCCGTACGGTGGCCTCCGCGGCCGGCGTCAACCAGGCGCTGGTCTTCTACCACTTCGGTTCCGTGGACGAACTGCTGGCGGCGGCCTGCCGGTACGGCGCGGAGAAGTCCGTGGCCAAGTACCGGGACCGGCTCGCCGCCGTCACCTCCCTGTCCGAACTCCTCGCCGTCGGCCGCGAGATGCACGACCGGGAGCGGGCCGAGGGGCACGTGGCGCTCCTCGGCCAGCTGCTCGCCGGTGCCCAGACCCACGCCGGGCTCGGTCCCGCCACCGCGGCCGGACTCGACCTGTGGATCGCCGAGATCGAGGGCGCGCTGCGCCGCGTCCTCGCGGCGACCCCCCTCGGCGAGTTCACCGACCCCGCCGGCCTGGCCCGGGCCGTCGCCGCCTCCTTCGTCGGCATCGAACTGTACGAGGGCGTCGACGAGCGGGGCGCCCACGCGGCCCTCGACGCCCTGGAGCGACTGGGCGCCCTCGTCACGGCGCTGGAGGAGCTCGGCCCCGTCGCCCAGCGAGCGGTACGCCACCGTCTGCGCCGGCAGGGCCGCTGACCCGGGAGGCGTCAGCCCGCCGACGTCAGCGCCATCCCCAGAGGTGTCCGCTCGTACAGCACCTGATGGCCGTAGCGGCGGGCGGTCAGCAGGCCCGCGTCGCGCAGCACGGTCAGATGGGCGGAGACCGACGACGGCGCGAGCCGCAGACGGTGGGCGAGGGCGGTGGTGCCGGCCGGTTCGTCGAGCGCGGCCAGCACGGCCGCCCGGTTGCGGCCCAGCAGCCGCACCAGCGCCTCGGGCGTCCGCTCGGCCGGCTCCGCCCACAGGCCCCCGACGCCCCGCGCCGGGTAGATCACGGCCGGCTGCCAGGGCGGCGGGAAGCTGCTGATCACGTCCGGCCAGGTGAAGACGCTCGGCATCAGCACCAGACCCCGGCCGTTCAGGTGCCGTTCGTGCTCGCCGCCCGACTGCACGGTCAGCGTCGTCTCCTGCCAGCCGCAGCGCGCGTGGATCTCCGGCAGCAGCCCGCCGAGGCCCACCTCGGCCAGCCGCCGCGAGTGGAAGGCGATGTCCGCCTCCAGCAGGGCCCGCAGCCGCGGCCAGTCCGGCTCGACCAGCACCCGCCACGCCTCCTCCAGCGCGTCCGCCAGCTCCCGCACCATCCGCCCGGGATCCGCCAGCCAGGCCCGGCCCCGCGGCGAGTCGGGCGCGCCCGGTGTGCAGGCCAGCGACGCGGCGGTGTCCGCCCGGGCCGCCTCCGGATCGGCCGCCCGGATCGCCGCGATCTCCTCCGCGAAGGACACCGCCGGGCCGAGCAGCGGCGGGACCAGCCAGTCGGGGCTGTGCCCGCGCCTCGGCATCAGCAGCCACAGCGGCGCGAGGTCGAGCCCGGCCGCCGCGTCCCGGATCCGGCGCAGCCAGGGCGCGTGGTACCCGTGCCGGTCCCGCCGCTTGAGCGTCCGCACCGCCTCCTGCGTCTCCCAGACCGGCGAGAGGGCGAACCGGCAGCGCAGGAAGTCGTCGTCGCCGAAGTGGAGGCGTGAGGGCATGGGCACCACCTGATCGCTGCCTGGCCGGACATTCGGCCCGAGCCGAAACTCTACGGCCGCCCGCCGCCGGCAGGGCACGCTGCCCGGCATGTCCGCTCCTGCCCAGGCCCCGGCGCCCGCCGGATACGGCCGTGTCCTCGCCGTGCCCGAGTTCCGGGCCGTCTTCGCCGCGCACGTCCTGTCCATGCTCGGCGTGATCGTCAGCGAGATCGCACTGTCCGTCCTCGTCTACGACCTGACCCGCTCACCCCTGTGGAGCGCGCTCACCTTCGCCCTGGGCTTCCTGCCGTACGCCGTCGGCGGCACCCTGCTCGCCCCGGTCGCCGACCGCTTCCCGGCCCGGCGCGTGCTCGTGACCTGCGACCTGGTGTGCGCGGGCTGCGTCGCGCTGATGGCGGTCCCGGGCCCGGGCATCGGCCTGCTCCTCGTGCTGCGCTGCTGCCTCGCCGTCGTCGCCCCGGTGTTCTCCGGCACCCGCACGGCCACCCTCGCCGACGTCCTCGGCGACGGCGACCTGTTCGTGCTCGGCCGCTCCCTGCTGCGGATCGTCGCCCAGAGCGCCCTGCTCGTCGGCTACGGCCTCGGCGGTCTGCTGCTCACCGTGGTCACCCCGCGCCACGCCCTGCTGATCACCGTCACCACCTTCCTCGCCTCCGCGGCGCTGCTGCGCCTCGGCACCCGGCACCGGCCCGCCCGCACCCGGCCGAGCGGCGACGCCCCGCCGGGCCTGCGGCAGCTGCTCGCCCGCCCCCGGGTCCGGGTGCTGCTCCTGCTGTTCTGGGTGCCGGCGGCGTTCTCCGTCGTCCCCGAGGCGCTGGCCGCGCCGTACGCCGATGCCCTCGGCAGCGGTTCCACCGGCCTCGGCCTGCTGATGTGCGCCCTGCCCGTAGGCACGGTGGCCGGCGAGCTGTTCGCCGGGGCCCGGCTGCGTCCCGCGGCCCGGGAGCGCGTCGCGCTGCCCCTGCTCTGCCTGACCCTGCTGCCCTACCTCGGCTACGCCCTCCACCCGGGGCTCACCGGCTCGCTGCTGCTCCTGCTGCTGTCCGGGGCCGGCTCCGCGTACACCCTCGGCCTGGACCAGTGGTTCGTGCGGGCCGTGCCCGAGGAGCTGCGCGGGCGGGCCATGACCCTGCTGAGCGCCGGCCTGATGACGGTCCAGGGCGCCGGCATGGCGCTCGCCGGTGCGGCGGCCGAGGTGGCGGGGGTCAGGGCGGCCGTGGTGGGGGCCGGCGCGGTGGGCGTCCTGTGCTGCTGCGGGCTGGCCCTGGCGGCCCGGGCGACCGAAAGCCGAGACGGGGCTGCCCGGCATATGACCGGCCGGTAGGGTCTGATGACGTGCCGAAGCCACTCAGCCTTCCGTTCGACCCCATCGCGCGTGCCGACGAGCTCTGGAAGCAGCGCTGGGGAAACGTGCCGTCCATGGCCGCGATCACCTCGATCATGCGGGCCCACCAGATCCTGCTCGCCGAGGTGGACGCGGTGGTCAAGCCGTACGGGCTGACGTTCGCCCGTTACGAGGCGCTGGTGCTGCTCACCTTCTCCAAGGCCGGTGAGCTGCCGATGTCCAAGATCGGTGAGCGGCTGATGGTGCATCCCACGTCCGTCACGAACACCGTGGACCGGCTGGTCAGGTCCGGGCTGGTCGCCAAGCGGCCCAACCCCAACGACGGCCGCGGCACCCTCGCCGTCATCACCGACAAGGGCCGCGAGGTGGTCGACGCGGCCACCCGGGACCTCATGTCCATGGACTTCGGCCTCGGCGCGTACGACGCGGAGGAGTGCCAGGAGATCTTCGCGATGCTCCGTCCGCTGCGGATCTCGGCACACGACTTCGACGAGGAGTGACCCGGGGCAAGATCTCCCGGAACGGGTGGTTACGCTCATGGGCATGAAGAAGAGCGTGCTGACCCGCTACCGCGTCCTGGCCTACACCACCGGTGTCCTGCTGGTGCTGCTGTGCCTGAGCATGATCGCGAAGTACGGGTTCGACATGAGCGGTGCCGCCGACTTCACGCGGGTCGTCGCCATCGCCCACGGCTGGCTGTACGTCGTCTACCTGGTGTTCGCCTTCGACCTGGGGTCCAAGGCGAAGTGGCCGGTCGGCAAGCAGCTGTGGGTGCTGCTCGCGGGCACCATCCCCACGGCCGCGTTCTTCGTCGAGCGCAGGATCAGCCGCGAGCTGGAGGCCGGTACCGCCGGCCGCGCCCCGGCCGTCGCCAAGGCCTAGGTTTTACCGCCGTACGAGTTCCGTACGGCGGTCAGCCATCGACATTTACTAGGACGTCCTAGTAAATTCGATGGTATGGACGCTCACGCCATCGACGAGGGCCGCCGCCGCTGGCAGGCCCGCTACGACGCCGCACGCAAGCGCGACGCTGACTTCACCACGCTCTCCGGCGACCCCGTGGAGCCGGTGTACGGGCCCCGACCGGGCGACACCTACGAGGGATTCGAGCGGATCGGCTGGCCCGGGGAGTACCCCTTCACGCGCGGGCTCCATCCGACCGGCTACCGCGGGCGCACCTGGACCATCCGCCAGTTCGCCGGCTTCGGCAACGCCGAGCAGACCAACGAGCGGTACAAGATGATCCTCGCCGCCGGCGGCGGGGGTCTGTCCGTGGCCTTCGACATGCCGACCCTCATGGGCCGCGACTCCGACGACCCGCGCTCGCTCGGCGAGGTCGGGCACTGCGGCGTCGCCATCGACTCCGCCGCCGACATGGAGGTCCTGTTCAAGGACATCCCGCTCGGTGACGTCACGACCTCCATGACGATCAGCGGTCCCGCCGTGCCCGTCTTCTGCATGTACCTGGTCGCCGCCGAGCGGCAGGGGGTCGACCCCGGGGTGCTCAACGGCACCCTGCAGACCGACATCTTCAAGGAGTACATCGCGCAGAAGGAGTGGCTCTTCCAGCCCGAGCCGCACCTGCGCCTGATCGGCGACCTGATGGAGCACTGCGCGGCCGGCATCCCCGCCTACAAGCCGCTCTCCGTCTCCGGCTACCACATCCGCGAGGCCGGGGCCACGGCCGCGCAGGAGCTGGCGTACACGCTCGCCGACGGCTTCGGGTACGTGGAGCTGGGCCTCTCGCGCGGGCTCGACGTGGACGTCTTCGCGCCGGGTCTGTCCTTCTTCTTCGACGCGCACGTCGATTTCTTCGAGGAGATCGCCAAGTTCCGGGCCGCGCGGCGGATCTGGGCGCGCTGGATGCGGGAGGTGTACGGCGCGAAGAGCGACAAGGCCCAGTGGCTGCGCTTCCACACGCAGACCGCCGGGGTCTCGCTGACCGCGCAGCAGCCGTACAACAACGTGGTGCGCACCGCCGTGGAGGCGCTGGCCGCCGTCCTCGGCGGCACCAACTCCCTGCACACCAACGCGCTGGACGAGACCCTCGCGCTGCCCAGCGAGCAGGCCGCCGAGATCGCCCTGCGCACCCAGCAGGTGCTGATGGAGGAGACCGGGGTCGGCAACGTGGCCGACCCGCTGGGCGGTTCGTGGTACGTCGAGCAGCTGACGGACCGGATCGAGGCGGACGCGGAGAAGATCTTCGAGCAGATCAAGGAGCGGGGCCTGCGGGCGCACCCCGACGGGCGGCACCCGATCGGCCCGGTCACCTCCGGCATCCTGCGCGGGATCGAGGACGGCTGGTTCACCGGCGAGATCGCCGAGTCGGCGTTCCGCTACCAGCAGGCCCTGGAGAAGGGCGAGAAGCGGGTCGTCGGCGTCAACGTGGCCACCGGCTCCGTCACCGGCGACCTGGAGATCCTGCGGGTCAGCCACGAGGTGGAGCGCGAGCAGGTGCGGGTGCTCGCCGAGCGGAAGGCGGCGCGCGACGACGCGGCGGTGCGCTCCGCGCTGGCGGCGATGCTGGACGCGGCCCGGTCCGGCGCCAACATGATCGAGCCGATGCTGGACGCGGTGCGCGCCGAGGCCACGCTGGGCGAGATCTGCGGCGTGCTGCGCGACGAGTGGGGCGTGTACACGGAACCGCCCGGCTTCTAGCCCGGCGCCGCCCGGCCCGCACCAGGGAGCACCGCCCCCTGGTGCGGGCCGGGCCCGCTACTCGGCCGCGGTCGGTTCCGCCGCCGTCAGGCCGAGGAGCAGCACCCGGGTGAAGCCGCGCACCCAGTCCTCGTCGGCCGGTTTGCCGCTCACCAGGGTGCGGTGCACCACCGCGCCCGCCACCACGTCGAAGATGAGGTCCACCGTGCGGGCCGCCTCGGCGGGGTCCGGCTCCGGGGGGAGCTCGCCGCGGCACTGGGCCCGCTCCCGACCCTCCAGAACCAGCCGTATCTGACGCTCGACGATCGACGCGCGGATGCGCTCGCGCAACGCGTCGTCCCGGGTCGACTCCGCGACCACCGCCATCAGACCGCTCTTGGCCTCCGGCCGGGCCAGGATGGCCGCGAACTGCAGGACCACACCCTCGATGTCCGCGGCGAGACTGCCGCGGTCGGGCAGTTCCAGCTCGTCGAAGAGCTCCGCCACCGCGTCCACGACCAGTTCGTTCTTACCGGCCCAGCGGCGGTACAGCGTGGTCTTGGCGACCCCGGCGCGGGTCGCCACGTCCCCGAGGGTGAGCTTGGACCATCCCAGCTCTACCAGCGCCTCCCGCGTCGCGGCCAGGATCGCGGTGTCCGCGGCGGCGTTGCGCGGGCGGCCGGTACGGCCCGCTGGGGTGCGGCTCTGCATCCACTGACCATAAACCGGCGGTTCCTGTGGCGTCGTGAGGGAGATCACCGGGGTGTGGTGTCGCGAGGTGCCCCGATGCCATTACGCTACGGGTCGTAGCGAAAGCTCGTGAGGGACGTACACGGGCGACGACCACGGCGCGGGGTGGGGACCCAGGCGCCGGCACCTCGCTTTTTTCATTCCGGCGCCGGAACGGGGAGGATAGACGCATGCAGCCACGGAACATGTCCATGAGCGGCGTCGTCGACCTCGCCGCGGTGAAGGCGGCCCAGGAGGCCAAGGCCAAGGCCGAGCAGGCGCGCGCCGAAGCCGCCCGGCAGGGTGGGACGGGGGCCGTCTCGCCGGCCGACCTCGTCATCGACGTCGACGAAGCCGGCTTCGAGCGCGACGTACTGCAGCGCTCCGCCGAAGTACCCGTCGTCATCGACTTCTGGGCCGAGTGGTGTGAGCCCTGCAAGCAGCTCAGCCCGGTCCTGGAGCGACTGGCCGTCGAGTACGCCGGGCGCTTCCTCCTCGCCAAGATCGACGTCGACGCCAACCAGATGCTGATGCAGCAGTTCGGGGTGCAGGGCATCCCGGCCGTGTTCGCGGTCGTCGCGGGCCAGGCGCTGCCGCTCTTCCAGGGGGTCACCCCCGAGCAGCAGATCCGGGAGACCCTGGACCAGCTGGTGCAGGTCGCCGAGCAGCGGTTCGGCCTGACCGGCCTGACCGTCGACCCGGACGCCGAGGCCGGCGGTTCCGCCGGGGCCGAGGCGCCCGTGGGCCCGTACGAGGCGACCCTGAACGCCGCCGCGCAGGCCCTCGACGCGGGCGACCTGGGCGGTGCGATCCAGGCGTACAAGAACGTGCTGGCCGACGACCCGGCCCACCCGGAGGCGCAGCTCGGCCTGGCCCAGGCCGAACTGCTCCAGCGTGTGCAGGACTTCGACCCGCAGAAGGTGCGCCGGGAGGCCGCCGAGAGGCCGGCCGACGTGGACGCGCAGATCGCCGCCGCCGACCTGGACCTGGTGGGCGGTCATGTCGACGACGCCTTCGGGCGGTTGATCGACACCGTGCGGCGCACCGCGGGTGACGACCGGGACACCGTACGTCGTCGGCTGCTGGAGCTGTTCGAGGTCGTGGGACCCGACGATCCGCGGGTGATCGGGGCCCGCCGGGCGCTGGCGCGCGCCCTGTTCTGACCAGTCGCTAAACGCCGCGGCTTGTGATGCCGGGGTGAAAGATTCGCCGACGAGCTGTCGGGGCGGCCGCGCTTTACCAAATCTTGGTAATCGCGGCCGCTGTTACTCGGAGTAAATCGAGGCCGTTGATCTGTCTGGTTTCATCCAGGGATCAACGGCTTTGCTCTGACCCTCGATGCAACCGAGCGTCGCACTCCGAGATCGGCCGGTCGTCCTCCGGTTATCCGGCCGTTACTAGCCAGTAACGAACCCCCTTGTGCCCGGGCCGAGAATGCACCACGATCGGCGACGCTCGGTCCATTCCCGCACCCCGGCAACCGGTCGGGTCGCGGGAAACCCTGGGTCCCCACCGAGCAGAACCGGCGGCAGTGGCGCCGGTTCTTGGGCAGGGGGGTCTTCGCCGTCCGGCGAAGCCTGTCCAGCAAGGTTGTGCGTGATGCGTGTCAGGCGCGACCAGTGGTTGTCGCTCGGGGGTGATCGCCGGTGATTCGGGCGCGGTTCGCGCCACCGAGTGCAGGCGCTCTCCTTCCCGAGGACGTAGCACTTCTCCCATCCCTGCCTGGCTGAGCCGCCGACCGGGGCGAGTCCGGGCCAGGAGATGTACGTCCGAGAAGGAGGAAATATGGAGTCCCAGGTGCGTGGCGGGACCAGATGGAAGCGGTTCGCTGTGGTCATGGTGCCCAGCGTCGCCGCCACGGCGTGTATAGGTGTGGCCCTCGCACAGGGCGCTCTCGCCGCTTCGTTCAGCGTGTCCGGCCAGTCGTTCAAGGTGTCCGCCGACTCGCTCGTCGGCACCGGCTTCGAGCAGTACGGAGCCATCGACAGCGGCTACACGATGGACGGCAAGAAGACGGCCCACCCGGTTGCCGTCTCGGCGTTCAAGCACGCCGAGATCACCAACCTGTGCCAGTCCGTGGTCACGCCCGACGTGCCGGTCTTCGGCAACGTCAGCCTGATCCTGCGCGCCGGCGGCGAGGGCCACGACAAGGTCCAGGCCGACAACATCTACATCGACGTTGCCGACCTCAACGCCGACGCGACGTTCGACAACATCGACATCGGTGTGGCCGCGAAGGACGCCTCCAAGGGTCCGGGCATGAAGGGCGGCGGCGAGCAGGCCAACCCCTTCGGTTTCGCGCAGCAGGCCGACAAGGCCACGCTGGTCGGCGTGAAGCAGACGGCGTGGGCGACCACCGCCGGAACCTTCAAGCTCAGCGGTCTCCACATGTCGCTGGCGACGGGTGTCAAGGAGTGCTACTAAGCACTCGATGACGGGCGGGGGAGCCGGTGGCGCCCCCGCCCGTCCACACTCCGGCCGCGTCCGCGCACGCGGCACACATCACCACCACAGCAACACCGCACCAGGGAGCTGTTTTCCATGAGCGCCGAGACCCCTGCCGCCGCACCCGGCCAGTTCACCCACCGGAGGCAGCAGTTCCGCGCCTGGCGGGGCACGCGTCCTTTCTGGGCCGGTCTGTTCGTCCTGCTCGGCGGCGTTCCGATCATGTACTTCCCGTACGCCCACCTGCAGTTCGGCCATCTGACGCTGGCGATGGCGACCACTGCGGGAGCCGGATCCCTGATCATCGGTGTGCTGCTGATCGTCCTGGGCGTCAGTCTCTGGTTCCAGAAGCACGTGCGGACCTTCGCGGGAGTCGCCGCGATCCTCCTCGCACTGGTGTCCATCCCCGTGTCCAACTTCGGTGGCTTCGTCCTGGGCTTCCTGCTCTCCCTCATCGGTGGAGCGATGGCCGTGGCCTGGGCGCCGGGCGCCACCGAGCAGCCGGAACCGGCCGCCGAGGCCGCCCCGGCCGCGGGCGACGTCCCCGGGACCGCTCCGGACAAGGGCGACACCGCCGGATTCGCTCCGCTGCCCGGCCAGGGCGCGGACCCGGTGAGCACGAACGACCTGTCAGGAACGAGCCCGGCCAACGGGGCGAACGGGAGGCACAGTGCCGGCTGACGAGGCGATCCGCGGGACCGATGTGGACGGGTCCCGTGCGAGAACCGGTCCCCGCCACGCGGCACCCAGGAAGCCGCTGTTCACCAGGTTCCACATGCCGGCCGGCAAGGCGATAGCCTCCGTGGCGATGCCGACCGCGGTGATCGTGGGCATGGGGTTCACCTCCACGCTCGCCCTGGCCGACAACGGCAGCCCGTCCCCCTCGACGTCGGCCAAGAGCCTGACGGCCGACGAGTACAAGGACTGCGTCAAGGCGCTGGACGACTCCGGTGACACCTCGGCCTCGCCGTCGCCGTCCTCCTCGGAGAGCACGAAGCCGACGGAGACGGCCACACCGGGCACCGACGCCGAGGGCGGCAAGGATGCCGGCGGCGCCAAGGACACGGGCAAGACCTCTTCGCCGGATTCAGGTTCCGGCGACCAGGGCACGCCCGAGCCGAGCGCGACCCCCGGTTCCCCCGACACCGGCACCGGCACGTCCGACAAGGGCTCCGGCTCCGGCGGCGACACGGCCACGCCCACCCCGTCCGCGTCCCAGAGCAGCGGCAACCTGCTGGACACCATCGGCGACACGCTCGGCGACGTCCTGACCGGCGGCGGCAAGGACTCCGGCACCTCGTCCGCGAGTCCCACCCCGTCCGCGTCCCCGTCGTCGGCCGCACCCTCGGCGTCGGCGTCCGGGTCCGGTACGTCGACGTCGGACACGGCCGGCACGAAGGTCTCCGACACCGTCAAGGACACCGCCTCCAAGGCGGGCAAGACGGTCTCGGACACGGTGAAGAACACCACCGACAAGGTCTCGAAGACGACCGAGGACACCGCGAAGGCGGCGCAGGACGCGGCCGGGTCGGCGACGCCGGCCCCGTCCGCGAGCGCCTCCGACGCCGCGGACGACTGCCCGGTGGCCACGGACGACGAGAGCGGCGTCGACAACAAGACGCCGGTGGCGGACGACCCGTGGTACCTGAACGCCAGCTCCCTGCTCCTCAAGGGCGCCGACTACCAGGGCGTCGTCGAGGTGAAGACGGCCAACGGCACCAAGAAGAAGGTGCTGAAGTACGTCATCTCGGGCGGCACGGACATCGGTGACCTGCACCAGACGGTCAACGACAAGCAGGCGAACAAGACCTACCACGTGCAGGCGGCCAAGGGCTCGACGTCGACCATCCGCAACGGCGACACGGTGATGTACACCGAGAGCATCTCCGGCAACCTGTTCGGTCTGATCCCGGTGACCTTCAGCCCCGACAGCCCGCCCCCGCTGAACATCCCGCTGATCTACTTCACCCACGTGAAGGTGGTCCAGGCGGCCCAGTTCGGCGGCAGCCTCCACGTGCCCGGCATGCACGTGTACACGACCGACTGAGCGGTCACGCAGGCCCGTCCGGGAGCCGCGGACGACTGAGGGCGCCCCCCGTGCGCGGGGGGCGCCCTCAGTGCCGTTCAAGGCCCTTGCGGGGCTCGTCAGTTGGTGCCGCCGATGTGGTGCACGCGGAGCATGTTGGTGGTGCCGGGGACGCCGGGGGGCGAGCCGGCGGTGATGATGACCGTGTCGCCCGAGTCGAACCGGCTCAGCTTGGCGATCTCCTGGTCCACCAGGTCGACCATCTCGTCGGTGGTGTTCACGAACGGCACGACGTGCGACTCGACGCCCCAGCTCAGGGTGAGCTGGTTGCGGGTGGACTCGTCCGTGGTGAAGGCGATGATCGGCTGGCACGCGCGGTAGCGGGAGAGGCGGCGCGCGGTGTCACCGGACTGGGTGAAGGCGATCAGGCCCTTGCCGCCGAGGAAGTCGGCGATCTCGGCGGCCGCACGGGCCACCGAACCGCCCTGCGTACGCGGCTTCTTGCCCGGGACCAGCGGCTGCAGGCCCTTGGAGAGCAGCTCCTGCTCGGCCGCCTGGACGATCTTCGACATCGTCCGGACCGTCTCGATCGGGTACGCGCCCACGCTCGACTCGGCCGAGAGCATGACCGCGTCGGCGCCGTCCAGGATCGCGTTGGCCACGTCGGAGGCCTCGGCGCGGGTCGGACGGGAGTTGGTGATCATCGACTCCATCATCTGGGTCGCCACGATCACCGGCTTGGCGTTGCGCCGGCACAGCTCGATCAGGCGCTTCTGCACCATGGGGACCTTCTCGAGCGGGTACTCGACGGCGAGGTCGCCACGCGCGACCATCACGCCGTCGAACGCCATCACGACGTCCTCCATGTTCTCCACCGCCTGCGGCTTCTCCACCTTGGCGATGACGGGGACCCGCCGGCCCTCCTCGTCCATGACGCGGTGCACGTCCTGGACGTCCTTGGCGTCCCGGACGAAGGACAGCGCGACCAGGTCGCAGCCCATCCGGAGGGCGAAGCGCAGGTCCTCGATGTCCTTCTCGCTCAGCGCGGGCACGTTGACGGCCGTGCCGGGCAGGTTGATGCCCTTGTGGTCGGAGACGACACCGCCCTCGATGACGATCGTCTTCACCCGGGTGCCCTCGACGTCCAGGACCTTCAGCTCGACGTTGCCGTCGTTGATGAGGACCTGGTCGCCGCGCGAGACGTCGCCCGGCAGCCCCTTGTACGTGGTACCGCAGATGTGCTTGTCGCCGGGCACGTCCTCGGTCGTGATGACGAACTCGTCACCGCGCTCGAGCTCGACCGGACCCTCCGCGAAGGTCTCCAGGCGGATCTTCGGGCCCTGGAGGTCGGCGAGGACACCGATGGCCCGGCCGGTCTCCTTGGACGCGGCACGGACGCGGTCGTACCGCGCCTGGTGCTCGGCGTGGGTGCCGTGGCTGAAGTTGAACCGGGCTACATTCATGCCCGCCTCGACCATGGCGACGAGCATCTCGTGGGTGTCGACCGCGGGGCCGAGAGTACAGACGATTTTCGAACGGCGCATGGGGCGATCCTATCGGTTTGTTTCGCTACGGAATATTCCGTCTGGCGGAAGATACAAATGAGTGCCACACCGCTCAGGTGCTATTCAGTTGTTCTTTCCGACCAGTGCGTAGGTCTGGGTCGCGATCTCCAGTTCCTCGTCCGTCGGCACCACGGCCACGGCCACCCGCGCGGACGCCGGGGAAATCAGCCGCGGCCCGTCGCCGCGCACGGCGTTCAGTTCCGGGTCGACCGCCATGCCGAGCCCGTCGAGGCCCGTGATCGCGGCCTCCCGCACCGGCGCCGCGTTCTCGCCGACGCCGGCCGTGAAGGCCACCGCGTCCACGTTCCCGAGTACGGCGAAATAGGCGCCGATGTACTTCTTGAGCCGGTGAATGTAAATGTCGAAGGCGAGCCGGGCCTCTTCGTCGCCCTCGTCGATCCGCCGGCGGATCTCCCGCATGTCGTTGTCCCCGCAGAGACCGAACAGACCGCTCCTCTTGTTGAGGAGAGTGTCGATCTCGTCCATGGACATTCCGCCAACCCGTGCCAAATGGAAGATGACGGCCGGATCCAGATCACCGGATCGCGTACCCATCACCAGCCCCTCCAAGGGCGTCAGCCCCATCGAGGTGTCCACGCACCGGCCGCCCCGGACCGCGGAGGCCGAGGCGCCGTTGCCCAGGTGCAGCACGATGACGTTCACCTCGGACGGCTCCTTGCCCAGCAGCCGCGCGGTCTCCCGGGAGACGTAGGCGTGCGAGGTGCCGTGGAAGCCGTAGCGGCGGATCCGGTGCCGGTCGGCGATCTTCGGGTCGATCGCGTACCGCGCCGCGGACTCCGGCATCGTCGTGTGGAACGCGGTGTCGAAGACGGCGACCTGGGGCAGGTCGGGGCGCAGCGCCCGAGCGGTGCGGAGGCCGGTGAGGTTCGCCGGGTTGTGCAGCGGGGCGACCGGGATCAGCCGCTCGATCTCGGTGAGCACCTGGTCGTCGACGACGGTGGGCTCGGTGAAGAACATCCCGCCGTGCACCACCCGGTGGCCGATCGCGGCCAGGTCCGGCGAGTCCAGGCCGAGCCCGTCGCGGCCCAGCTCCTCGGCGACCGCCTTGAGGGCGGCGTCGTGGTCGGCGATCGGCCCGGTCTGCTCACGGGTGGCGCCGGTGGTCAGGCAGGTGTGCCTGAGCCGGGAGGTCTGCTCGCCGATCCGCTCCACCAGGCCGGCGGCCAGCCGGCTCCGGTCGCGCATGTCGAGCAGCTGGTACTTCACCGACGAGGAGCCGGAGTTGAGGACGAGGACACGGGTCGCGGTCACGGTGTCGGGGTGCTTTCTGTGCTCAGGTGGCGGGCGTCTGGGCCTGGATCGCCGTGATGGCGACGGTGTTGACGATGTCCTGCACGAGCGCGCCGCGGGACAGGTCGTTGACCGGCTTGCGCAGACCCTGCAGGACGGGGCCGACCGCGATCGCGCCGGCCGAGCGCTGCACGGCCTTGTAGGTGTTGTTGCCGGTGTTGAGGTCCGGGAAGATCAGCACGCTGGCCTGGCCGGCGACCTCGGAGCCCGGCAGCTTGGTGGCGGCGACGGACGGCTCCACGGCCGCGTCGTACTGGATCGGCCCCTCGATCTTCAGGTCCGGGCGCCGCGAGCGGGCCAGTTCGGTGGCCTCGCGCACCTTCTCGACGTCGGCGCCCGAGCCGGACGTGCCAGTGGAGTACGACAGCATCGCGATCCGCGGCTCCACGCCGAACCGCGCCGCCGTAACGGCCGACTGGACGGCGATGTCCGCCAGTTGCTCGGCGTTCGGGTCCGGGTTGACCGCGCAGTCGCCGTACACGAGCACCTTGTCGGCGAGGCACATGAAGAAGACGGACGAGACGATGGACGACTCCGGCTTCGTCTTGATGATCTCGAAGGCCGGGCGGATGGTCGCCGCCGTGGAGTGCACCGAGCCGGACACCATGCCGTCGGCCAGCCCCTCCTCGACCATCAGGGTGCCGAAGTAGTTGACGTCGGAGACGACGTCGTAGGCGAGTTCGACCGTGACGCCCTTGTGGGCGCGCAGCGCCGCGTACTTCCCGGCGAAGGTGTCGCGCAGTTCGGAGGCGGCCGGGTCGATCAGCTGGGTGTCGCCCAGGTCGATGCCGAGGTCGGCGGCCTTCTTGCGGATCAGGTCGACCGGCCCGAGCAGGGTCAGGTCGCACACGCCCCGGCGCAGCAGCACCTCGGCCGCGTGCAGCACCCGCTCCTCGGTGCCCTCCGGCAGGACGACCCGCCGGCGGTCGGCGCGGGCCTGCTCCAGCAGCTTGTGCTCGAACATCATCGGCGTGACGCGGTCGCTGCTCGGCGCCGAGACCCGGCGGGCCAGGTCGGCGGTGTCGGCGTACCGCTCGAACAGACCGAGCGCGGTCTCGGCCTTGCGCGGGGTGGCCGCGTTCAGCTTGCCCTCCAGGGAGAACAGCTGCTCGGCGGTGGGGAACGAGTTGCCGGCCACCGAGAGCACGGGGGTGCCGGGGGCGAGGCGGGCGGCGAGGGTGAGGATCTCGTCGCTCGGCACCTCGTTCAGGGTGAGCAGCACACCGGCTATCGGCGGGGTGCCAGCGCTGTGCGCGGCCAGCGAGCCGACGACCAGGTCGGCGCGGTCGCCGGGGGTGACGACCAGGCAGCCCGGGGTCAGGGCGCCCAGGAAGTTCGGCAGCATCGCGCCGCCGAAGACGAAGCCGAGCGCGTCCCGGGCCAGGCCCGACTCGTCGCCGAGCAGCACCTTCGCGCCGAGGGCCTGGCCGATCTGCGCGACCGTCGGCGCGGACAGCGCGGGCTCGTCGGGGACGACCCAGCAGGGCACCGGGAGCCGGTTCGCGAGCCGCTCGGCGATCTCGTCGCGGTCCTCGCGGGCGACCCGGTTGGTGACCATGGCGAGGACGTCGCAGCCGAGGCCGTCGTAGGCGCGGAAGGCGTTGCGGGTCTCGGCCAGGACCGACTCGGTGCTCTGCCCGCGGCCGCCGACCACCGGGATGACGGAGGCGCCGAACTCGTTGGCGAGGCGGGCGTTGAGGGACAGTTCGTCGGGGAACTGGGTGTCGGCGTAGTCGGTGCCGAGGACGAGGACGACGTCGTAGTCGCGGGCGACCCGGTGGAAGCGGTCCACCAGCGTGGACACCAGCTCGTCGGTGCCCTGCTCGGCCTGGAGCGCGGACGCCTCGTGGTAGTCCATGCCGTAGCCGGTCGCGGGGTCCTGCGAGAGGCGGTACCGGGACCGCAGCAACTCGAACAGCCGATCGGGACCGTCGTGGACGAGCGGACGGAAGACGCCCACCCGGTCGACCTGCCGGGTGAGGAGCTCCATGACCCCCAGTTCCACTACCTGGCGGCCGTCACCGCGGTCGATCCCGGTCACGTACACGCTGCGCGTCACGTGTCCACTCCGTTCCTCATGTCTGGTGGGTCGCGTCCTCGGCACAAAAACTGCCCACCGAGGTGAGCAGATCCCTCTTGACAATACCCCTGGTGCCGGTTAAGGCGCCCGTCAGGACTTCACCGCCCCGACGGACGTGAAAGAATCGAATCCGGCTCACCGGTACCCACAGCGAGCAGGAGACACAGCACGATGCGCATCGGAGTTCTCACCGCAGGCGGCGACTGCCCCGGCCTGAACGCCGTGATCCGGTCCGTCGTGCACCGTGCGGTCGCGCAGTACGGCGACGAGGTCATCGGCTTCGAGGACGGCTACCGGGGTCTGCTCGACCGCCACTACCGCGCCCTCGACCTGGACGCGGTCAGCGGCATCCTCGCCCGCGGCGGCACCATCCTCGGCTCCTCCCGCCTGGAGCGCGACCGGCTGCGCGAGGCCTGCGAGCGGGCCACCGACATGGTCGAGGAGTTCGGCATCGACGCGCTGATCCCGATCGGCGGCGAGGGCACGCTGACCGCGGCCCGCATGCTCTCCGACGCCGGTCTCCCGGTCGTCGGCGTCCCGAAGACCATCGACAACGACATCTCCTCCACCGACCGCACCTTCGGCTTCGACACCGCCGTCGGCGTGGCCACCGAGGCCATGGACCGCCTGAAGACCACCGCCGAGTCCCACCAGCGGGTGATGGTCGTCGAGGTCATGGGCCGGCACGCCGGCTGGATCGCCCTGGAGTCCGGCATGGCCGCCGGCGCCCACGGCATCTGCCTGCCCGAGCGCCCCTTCGACCCCGCCGACCTGGTCAAGATGGTCGAGGAGCGCTTCGCCCGCGGCAAGAAGTTCGCCGTCGTCTGCGTCGCCGAGGGCGCGCACCCCGCCGAGGGCTCCATGGACTACGACAAGGGCGAGATCGACCAGTACGGCCACGAGCGCTTCCAGGGCATCGGCACGGCGCTGGCGTACGAGCTGGAGCGGCGCCTCGGCACGGAGGCCAAGCCGGTCATCCTCGGTCACGTCCAGCGCGGTGGCGTCCCCACCGCCTACGACCGCGTCCTCGCCACCCGCTTCGGCTGGCACGCCGTCGAGGCCGCGCACCGCGGCCAGTTCGGCCGGATGACCGCGCTGCGCGGCACCGACATCGTGATGGTGCCGCTCGCCGAGGCCGTCACCGAGCTGAAGACCGTGCCGAAGGACCGCATGGACGAGGCGGAGTCGGTGTTCTAGACCGTTCCCCGTCCCGGACCCCGCCGGGCCGTACCGGCGTCACCCCGGCGTCAGCGCGGCCCGGGCCGCCACGCCCTCCGCACGGCTCACGGGCCGCTGCCCGCGCCGGCCGCGTCCTGCTGGAGCAGCTCGGAGATCCGGGCGATGTCCTTGGCCACGGACAGGACGTCGTCCGCCGTCGCGGCCATGGAGTCGTTGAAGACCACGGCGAACAGGCGGTACCGGCCGCCGCCGGCGTCCAGGTAGCCGGCCATCGCCCGGGAGGCGACCAGCACCTGCCCGGTGAGGTCGTTCCCGTCGGCGCGGGTCCCGGTCTTCGCGAACACCTTGCCCCTGGCCGGGCTGTCCGCGCCGAACAGGGCCAGGTCGCCGCTGACGCCCAGGACCGGCAGCGCCTCGCGGAAGCGCGTGGCGTCGGGCCCGTTCAGCCAGTATGTCAGCAGCGGCATGTAGGCGCGCGGGGTGAACGCGTCGCCGGGCACCCCGCCCTCCCCGTCGGCCTGGGAGGCCTGGGCCGGATCGACCCCCGCCTTGTCGTCGAACGCCTTGATCGAGGCGAAGCCGTCCTGGCAGTTCCGGCTGCCCCGCCGGACGGCGAGCAGGCAGACCATCAGATCGGCGCCCAGGTTGTGGCTGACCTTGAGGATGAGCGTGGCCTCCTGCTCGAACGGCACGGAGACCAGCCGGGCCACCGGATCGCCGCCCGGGGTGTCCGCCGGGGGCGCCGGGTCGGGTCCGGTCGCGGGGGCGTCCACGGTGACCCCGGCCCGCTCCAGGGCCTCGATGAACGCGGTGCGCGCGAACGCCGCCGGATCCGCGATCGGCGTCGTGACCAGCCACGGATCGGCGTCGGCCGCCAGGGTCCCGGACACCGTGATGACGCCGTCCGCCCCCGTCGTCGCCGTGATGGCGGTGGGCTTGCCCGCGGCCACGGTGGTGACCCGGTACCTGACCGAGTTCCGCGCGGTCCGCGGACGCCAGGTGAACGAGGCCCGCTCACCGGGAGTCGTCGGGGTGCTCAGGATGTCGATCAGGTTGTCGTTGACGATCATAGGGTCCGGATCGGTGGTCAGCGCCGGGTCCGGGGCGAACAGCCGGTTGTCGACCACCACGTCGCCCCTGACGTGCGTGATCCCGCGGGCCCGTACCTGCCTGGCCATGTCGTCCAGCCCGGCGAGCGGGTTCTCCGGGGTGAGCTGGGCGAGGCCGGGCAGGGCGTCGGCGTACGTGTGGTCCACGGGCCGGTAGTCGAGGGTGCCGTTCGGCTTGGTCCGGCCGCCCATCGTCAGATCGCCCGAGGCGACCAGCACCAGGTTCCCGTCGAGGGCGCCGTCGCCGATCCGGCCCCGCGCGTACACCGGGGTGGTGGTGCGGTGAGCGCCGCCGAAGGTGTCCCAGGCGCTCGACACGGTGAACAGCTTCGTCGTCGACCCGGGGACGAACAGCCGCTCCGGGTTGAGCGAGGTGACCGTGCGGCCGGTCGCCGGGTCGACGACCAGCAGACCGAACTGCCCGTGCCGGTAGACCGGTTTGTCCATGATCTGCTGAATGCGCGGATCGATCGGTGCACCGTCCGCGCGTGCCGGGGTCCCGAGGGTGCCGGTGCAGGCGCCCGTCAGCAGCAGGGGCAGGCACAGGCACAGTCCCGCGGCCAGGGCCCGCCGCCACGCCCCGCGGCCTCGTCCGCTTCCCGCCATGCGCCGCCCGCCGTTCCCTGCCTCCGGACGGGATCGGGACACCCGTCTCCTGGTGCCCAGCGTCCCGGCGGTCGGGGTGAAGCGCGCACTGGCTCGCCCGTCCGGGTGACGGCACTCGCCGTGGCGCGGGTCCTACGGCGTTCTCCTCTCGACGCCCGCCCAGAAGTTGTCGACGATCCGGTCGAGGAAGTCCCGTCCGGACTCGCTGGCACCGCGCGTGCCTCCGCCCCAACTGAGGGTGGCGGCCATGTGGCCCTGGTAGTCCTGGTGCAGTTCCTGCAGGACCTCCTCCAGGACGTTCCGGTCGACCGGGGCCAGCTTCGTCACCGGCCGGACGTACGCCTGCCAGCGGGTGGTCACCGCGCTGTGCAGCAGCTCGGCGAGTTTCGCCTCGCGGCCCGTGACGGTCACGAAGTCCGGCAGGGCGAGGTCCAGCACCCCGGCGAGCGCCGCCGACTGGCGTTCGTTGCCCCGCCAGTCGTCGCGCTCCTCCATCCGCAGGTAGCCGCGCAGGTCCATGCCGACGGCGTGGGCGACGTCCTCCGCGGCGACGGCCCGGGCGATGCGGTGCTCGCGCAGGGTGCGCGGGCGGCCGAGGAGTTCACCCGGGGAGCACCACAGCACGCCGGCCAGCGCGGTGAGTTCGGGGTTGGCCGGGGTGGCGGTGCCGCGTTCCCAGGCGGTCACGAGGTCGGGGGTGACGTAGGGCAGGCCGTAGGAGACGCGCAGTCCGTAGGCGACGTGCTCGGGACCCATGCCGAGCGCGGCGCGGAGCCTGCGGGCGGCCGGGGCGTTGAACGGGGGAGCGGGCTGGCTGGGCTGGGGTGAGGGTGGGCGCACCCCGCACAAGGTAGGGGCGCACCCGGGCGGTGACTACGGGCTGTTCCGCCAACATCACGCTTGGTGGGTTCGTACGTCTGGATCGGCTCGCCGCCGGTGGCACCCGGTGTCACCCCCGTCACCTGCGGTTACCGGGCGTCACCCCTTCACCGCGCCGCCCAGTGCGAATCCGCCGCCCAGTCTGCGGGCCACCAGGACGTAGAGCAGGATCACGGGGGTGGAGTAGATGACGGAGAACGCGGCGAGCTGTCCGTAGGCCACCATGCCCCGGTTGCCGAAGAAGTCGTTGATGCTGACCGAGGCCGGCATCCGGTCCGGGGTGAGCAGCAGCATGAACGGGACGAAGAAGTTCCCCCACATCATCACGAACGAGAAGACGGTGACCACGGCGACGCCCGGTCCCATCAGCGGCAGCACGATCCGGACCAGGGACTGGAGCGAGGACGCGCCGTCCGTCCACGCCGCCTCCTCCAGTTCCCTCGGCACCCCGTCCATGAAGTTCTTCATCAGCCAGATGGCGAACGGCAGCTGGGAGGCGGCGAAGAAGAGGATCGTGCCCTGGAGGGTGTCGATCAGGTTCACCCGGACGAACAGCGCGTACACCGGCACCATGATCGCCGTGATCGGCAGGCTCGTCGCGAACAGGATCGACAGCAGGAACGGCCGGTTCAGCCGGGACCGGAACCGGGAGAGCGGATAGGCCGCGAGCGCGGCGCAGGCGACGGTCAGCGCGGTGGCGCCCCCGCACAGGAGCAGGCTGTTCAGCAGCGGGGTGTAGGTGATGTCCGGAGTGAGGACCGCGTCGAAGTTCGCCAGGGTGAGCCCGCCCGGGACCCTCACCCGCAGGCCGGCGTGCGGGTCCACGGACGACAGCAGCACCCAGGCGAGGGGCAGCGCGAAGGCGGCGGCCGCGGCGAGGAGCGAGACGTCGGCGGCGAGCCTTCGGGAGGCGCGCTTGCGGGGCATCAGACCTCCGTCCGCAGCAGCCGCAGGTAGACGACGGAGAACAGGGAGCCGACGAGCAGCAGGAGCAGGGCCACGGCGGTGCCGTAACCGATCATGCTGTTCTGGAAGGCCTGTTCGTACATGTACAGCGGCAGGGTCTGGCTGCGGTCCCCGGGGCCGCCCCGGGTCATCACCCAGATCAGGCCGAAGACGGACAGTGTCTGCAGCGTGTTGAGCATGAGGTTGGTGCCGATGGACCGGCGGATCATCGGCAGCGTGATGTGCCACATCCGGCGCCACCCGCCGGCCCCGTCCACCTCGGCCGCCTCCGTGATCTCGGCGGGTATCCCGTCGAGGGCGGCGGAGTACACGAGCATGGAGAAGGCCGTGCCGCGCCACACGTTGGCGAACGACACGGCGAGGACGGGCAGGGTGAACAGCCAGTTCTGCCGGGGGAGATGGAACTGGTCCAGGATCGCGTTGAGCGTGCCCTCGCGCCGGAAGAACGCGTAGAGCAGGAACCCCGCGACCACCTCCGGCAGCACCCAGGCCGTGACGACGACCCCGCCGGTGAGGGTGCGGACGGGCTTCGAGGCACGCTTCATCAGCGCGGCCAGGGCGAGCCCCAGGGTGTTCTGCCCGACGAGCGAGGACAGCACGGTGAACACCAGGGTCAGCCACACGGCGTTCAGGAAGGCGTCGTCCCGGAACGCCCGGCGGAAGTTGGCGAGGCCGACGAAGGAGGAGTGGGCCTGGCCGGTCAGCTGGAGGTCGGTGAAGGCGATGTAGGCGCAATAGGCGATCGGGCCGGCGAGGAAGAGCAGCAGCAGGACGAGGGCGGGGGTGAGCGGAAGGGCCCGGGCGGCCCGGCGCCGAGCCGTCACCTGCGGACCACTCGGCCGCCGGTGACGTCCTTCAGCGTGGCGTCGTAGTCGCCGGCCGCCTGCTCCACCGACCGGTCGCCGGTCGTCACGCCCTCCATGGCCTCCTGGACGGCCGTCGACACCTTCGGGTACGCGGGGAACGCCGGCCGGTAGTGGGTGCTCGCCACGAGTTCGGTGAAGAACGCGATGCCGGGCTGGGCGGTGGCGTACGCCGGGTCGTCGGCGACGTCCTCGCGGACGGCGATGCCGGAGTTGGCGATGTACCACTTCCGGGCGTTGTCCTTGGTCTGCATCGTCCGGATGAAGTCGAAGGCGAGGCCGGGGTTGCCGGCCTTGGCGGGAATGGCCCAGGTCCAGCCGCCGGACATGCTCACCCTGCCGGGTGCCTGCCCGTCCTGCGTCGGCATGGCGGCCAGTCCGAGCCGCTTCGACCAGTCCGGCCACTCGTGCCCGCTGCCCGGCAGCCAGTCCTGCGGCAGCCAGGAGCCGTCGAGGTCGATGCCGAGCCTGCCCTCGGGCAGCAGCTCACCGCGGACGGCGGTGGCGAAGTTGGGGTCGAGGGCGTCGGAGACGTCCGGACCGAGCTTCTCCTTGTACACCGTCTCGACGAACCGAAGCGCGTCCCGGAAACCCCGGCCGCCGGTGATCCACTTCTTGCTCCCGGCGTCGTACAGCGGGTCCGTCCTCCCGTCGCCCGTGCCGTAGAGCAGCATCTCGAAGCCCTGCATGGTGGCGGCCTCGCCGGCGGGCTTGCCGGTGTAGACGTTGATCGGGGTGACGCCGGGGACCTTCCTCTTGATGGTCCGGGCGGCGGCGAGCACCTCGTCCCAGGTCTTCGGCTGCCAGTCGGCGGGCAGGCCGGCCTTCGCGAAGACGCGCTTGTCGAACCAGAGACCGCGGGTGTCGGTGCCGTCCGGGACCCCGTACGTCTTCCCGTCCTCGCCCCTGGCCGCCGCCTTCGCCGTGCCGATGAACCGTTTCCAGTCCGGCCACTTGGCGAGGTACGGGTCGAGCGGCTTCAGATAGCCGCTGGTGATGTCGGAGTTGATGAGGAAGGTGTCCTCGTAGACGAGGTCCGGTGCCGTACGCGGTGACCTCAGCATCTGCTGGAGCTTGGTGTAGTACTCCGAGTCGGGGGCCTTGATGGGGACGAACTCCACCTTCTTGCCGGGGTACTTGCTCTCGAACTGCGTCTTGATGCCGGCGAGGTAGGTGTCCATCACCTTGACGGAGTTGTCCGTCGACTGCTTGTACGACACCTTCACGGTGTCGGGGCTGCTGCCGGATCCCGGGCTGCACGCGGTGAGCGCGGTGGCGGCGAGGGCGGCGGTGAGGAGGGCGGAGAGGGCGGCGGTGGGGCGCACGGGCATGACCTCCTGAGCACACGTGGGGTGGCGCGGAGATTGCTGCCGTGTGAAGGTAAGAGCGGTGGTCCGGTCAGGTCAATGAGTAGGCGGGCATTGGCTGGTGACGGTGTGTCAGTGTCCGGCGGAGTCCGCGTCCCATCGGCCCTGGGGCATCCACCGGTACACCAGCTCGGGCCGGCCCACCTGCCCGTACAGCGGACTCCGGCCGGCCCGGCCCGTGTCGACCAGGTGCTCCAGATAGCGGCGGGCCGTGATCCGGGAGATTCCCACGGCCTCGGCCGCGGCCGCCGCGGTGAGTCCCTCGGCCGCCTCCCGCAGCGTGCCCGTCACCCGCTCCAGCGTCGGCCCGCTCAGCCCCTTCGGCAGGGCCGCCGGGGCCGGGGCGCGGAGCACCGCCAGGGCGCGGTCGACCTCGTCCTGGCCGCTCGCCTCGCCGACGGACGCGTGGAACTCGGCGTAACGGACCAGCCGGTCGCGGAGCGTGGCGAAGGTGAAGGGCTTGAGCACGTACTGGACGACGCCCAGGGAGACGCCCTCGCGGACCACCGCCAGGTCCCGGGCCGAGGTCACCGCTATGACGTCCGCGTGGTGCCCGGCCGCGCGCAGGGAGCGGGCGAACTGCAGCCCGTTCACGTCCGGCAGGTGCAGGTCCAGCAGCAGCAGGTCCACCGGGGTGCGGTCCAGGACCCGGCGGGCCTGTGCGCCCGTGTGCGCCTTGCCGACGGCGACGAATCCCGGCACCCGGCCCACGTACATCACGTGCGCGTCGGCGGCCACCGGATCGTCCTCCACCACCAGCACCCTGATCGGCTGCCCGCCGCTCATGCCGCGCCGCCTTCCCGCGCCGGGGAGGCACCGGCCCCGGCCGTGCGCAACGGCAACCGCACCTCGAACACCGCTCCGCCCTCACCCTCCCGGTCGGACTCCGCCACCGTCAGTGTGCCCTCGTGGCGGGACACCGCCTGCCGGACCAGGGCCAGGCCGAGGCCCCGGCCGCCGGGCCCGGCCGGCTTCGTCGAGAATCCCCGCTGGAACACCAGGTCGCCATGGGCGGGGTCGAGACCCGGACCCGAGTCCGTCACCCTGAGGACGAGCTCGGCGGCCGACGCGTACGCCGTCACCGTCACCCGCGCACCGGCGCTGCCCTGCGCCGCGTCCACCGCGTTGTCGATCAGATTGCCGAGGATGGTGACCAGGTCCCGCGCGGACACGCTCTCCGGCAGCAGCCCGTCGTCCAGGCGGCTGTCCTGCGACACCACCAGCTCCACGCCCCGCTCGTTGGCCTGCGCCGTCTTGCCCAGCAGCAGGGCGGCCAGCACCGGCTCGCTCACCGCGGCGACCACCTGGTCGGTCAGGGCCTGGGCCAGTTCCAGCTCGGCCGTCGCGAACCGGACCGCCTCCTCGGCGCGGCCCAGCTCGATCAGCGACACGACCGTGTGCAGCCGGTTCGCCGCCTCGTGCGCCTGGGAGCGCAGCGCCTGCGTGAACCCCCGCTCGGAGTCCAGCTCACCCATGAGGGACTGGAGCTCGGTGACGTCCCGCAGGGTGACGACGGTGCCGCGCCGCTCCCCGCCGGTCACCGGGGAGGTGTTCACGACCAGCACCCGGGACGCCGTGAGGTGGACCTCGTCCACGCGCGGCTCGGAGGCCAGCAGGGCGCCCGTCAGCGGGGCCGGCAGGCCGAGCTCCGCCACCGAGCGGCCGACCACCTCCTCCGCCCCGTCCACACCGAGCAGCTCCCGGCCGCCGTCGTTGATCAGCGCCACCCGGTACTGCCCGTCCAGCATCAGCAGACCCTCGCGCACCGCGTGCAGGGCCGCCTGGTGGTAGTCGTGCATCCGGCTCAGCTCGGCCGCGTTCATGCCGTGGGTGTGCCGGCGCAGCCGGGCGTTGATCACATAGGTGCCGACCGCCCCCAGCAGCAGGGTCGTGCCGGCCACCGCGAGCAGGGCCGTGACCTGGTCCTGCACCCGCGCGCTGATCGCCTCCACCTTGATCCCGGCGCTGACCAGGCCGATGACCCGGCCGTTGTCCTCCACCGGGGTCACCGCGCGCACGGACGGGCCGAGCGTGCCGGTGTACGTCTCGGTGAAGGTGTGGCCGTGCCGGGCGGGGTCGATGCGGCCGAGGAAGCGCCTGCCGATCTGCTTCTCCTCGGGGTGGGTCCAGCGGATGCCCCGCGGGTCCATGATCGTGACGAAGTCGACGTCCGCGTCCCGCATGACCTGGAGCGCGTACGGCTCCAGCTCGGCCGTCGGGTCCGGGGTGCGGATGGCCTCGCGGACCGAGGGGGCGTCCGCTATCGAGCGGGCGACCGCCGTCACCTGCCGGACCGCCGCGTCCTCGGCCTGCCGCCGGTCGCTGACGTAGGTGAACAGCGCGTACCCGGCGACGACCACCGCGATCAGCACGGCCTGCATGGCGAACAGCTGGCCCGCCAGGCTGCGGGGTCGGCGGAGGAGGGGGAGGCGCATGTCAGCAGTGTGCCTCTCCGGTTAAGCGTGAACTAAATGAACGGAAGGGTGACCGCTCTCACAGGGCGGGAGATAGTCACGGCATTCCCCCGTAACGCCCGGACGTGAGCCGCACGCCGGTTGTTCGCCGACGAAGACGTCAAGGAGGGCAGTCGTGGCCGCCAGCACCCCCGACACGGCACCTGCCGCACCCCGCGTGAAGCGGGACCGGACCCATTACCTGTACATCGCCGTCATCGTGGCGGTCGCGCTCGGCATCGCCGTGGGCCTCATCTGGCCGGATGCCGCGGTCGAGCTCAAGCCCCTGGGCACCGGCTTCGTGAACCTGATCAAGATGATGATCTCGCCGATCATCTTCTGCACCATCGTGCTCGGCATCGGTTCCGTGCGGAAGGCCGCCAAGGTCGGCGCCGTCGGCGGTATCGCCCTCGGTTACTTCCTCGTGATGTCCCTCGTCGCGCTCGCCATCGGCCTCGTCGTCGGCAACGTGCTGCACCCGGGCGAGGGGCTGCACCTGACCGACGCGCTCAAGCAGACCGGGCACGCCCAGGTCTCCAGCGACGCGCTGCCGCCCGTCGACTTCGTGCTGTCGATCATCCCGCTCACGTTCGTCTCCGCGTTCACCGAGGGGCAGGTCCTCCAGACGCTCCTGGTGGCCCTGCTCGCCGGATTCGCCCTGCAGGCCATGGGGTCGGCCGGACAGCCGGTGCTGCGCGGCATCGAGCACATCCAGCGCCTCGTCTTCCGCATCCTGGCCATGGTCATGTGGGCCGCGCCGATCGGCGCCTTCGGCGCCATCGCGGCGGTGGTCGGCTCGGCCGGCCTGGACGCGCTCAAGAGCCTCGCGGTACTGATGCTCGGCTTCTACGTCACCTGCTTCCTGTTCGTCTTCATCGTGCTCGGCGCGCTGCTGCGGATCGTCGCGGGCCTGAACGTCTTCTCGCTGTTCAAGTACCTCGCCCGGGAGTTCCTGCTGATCCTGTCCACCTCCTCCTCCGAGTCCGCGCTGCCGCGGCTGATCGCGAAGATGGAGCACCTGGGCGTGAGCAAGCCGGTCGTCGGCATCACCGTGCCGACCGGCTACTCCTTCAACCTCGACGGCACGATGATCTACATGACCATGGCGTCGCTGTACATCGCGGACGCGCTGGGCACGCCGATGTCGGTCGGCGAGCAGATCCCGCTGCTGCTCTTCCTGCTGCTGGCCTCCAAGGGCGCGGCGGGCGTCAGCGGGGCGGGTCTCGCGACCCTCGCGGGCGGTCTGCAGTCGCACAAGCCCGCGCTGGTCGACGGCGTCGGCCTGATCGTCGGCATCGACCGGTTCATGAGCGAGGCGCGCGCCCTGACCAACTTCGCCGGGAACGCGGTCGCCACGGTCCTGGTGGGTACCTGGACCAAGGAGATCGACGACGCGCGTGTCCGGCGGGTGCTCGCGGGCGAGCTGCCGTTCGACGAGACGACGCTGCTCGACGAGGGCGGGACGACGGTCACCCCGGTCCCCGAGCCGAGGGAAGAGAAGCTGGCCAAGGCCTAGGGCCTGTCGTTTGGGTCATGCCCGCGTCGCGGGGCGTGGCACGCACCACGCCCCGCTCGGGTCGGCCGACAAGGCACCGTGGGCCAGGCCGGATTGATCCAAACGAAAGACCCTTAGCCGCCCACCGGCCCCGGCGCCCGTCGAACGTCGGCGCCCCTCCGGTTCCGGACGCCCGGCCCCGCCTGAACCCGGGCCGGGCGTCCGGTCGTTCAGGAGTCCTCACTCACCCTCGCCACCAGAGAGGTGGCCAGCGAGGCGGGTACGCCCGCCGCGGTCAGCACGGCGACCGTGGCGGAGCGGCCCGCCTCCTCCGCCGTGAGCAGCCCGTCGTTCACCGCCTCCATCACCGCGAAGAGCATCTGCTCGTGCACGTAGGCCAGCGCCGCAGCGGGCAGCGGGGAGCTGAACACGCCCGAGTCCAGCCCCTGGCGGAGCACACGGATCTTGGTCTCGCGCAGCGGGGCGAGGCGCTCGCGGATGCCCTGCACGGTGACCGTGCGCTGGGCCAGGGCGACCAGCAGCCGGTAGCGGTCGGCGACCGCCCAGATCGCCAGCACCGAGCGGGCCACCGCCTCCGCCGGGTCGGTCACCGTGTCCCGGGCGTGGCCGTCCGCGTCCGCCAGCGCCTCCACGGCCCCGTCGATCAGCGTGCTGATCAGCGCCTCCCGGCTGGGGAAATGGCCGTACACGGTCCGTCGTACGACGCCGGCGGCGCGGGCGATCTGGTCCATGGAGGCGTCGGGGTCGCGCAGCAGCTCGGCGAGGGCGACGTCGAGGATGCGGCGTCGGTTGGCGTCGGCGCGGCTGGTGCTACCCGTGGTCATGGCGGTCATTGTGCCTCCCCGAGCCGACTTGCACAGCGTTGTGCAACGACGTACATTGCACATGGTTGTGCAATTGCACATGGCTGTGCAAGGAGAGGACGCGCAACCTCGTGAAGTTCCCGTCGCGCATCCGAGGAAGGCGACCCCTGCCATGCGACTCGTCATGACCGAACCGGTCGAGAGGATGAACCGGCCCTACGCCCGGCGCTGGTGGGCACTGCTGGTGCTGTGCCTGAGCCTGCTGATCATCGTGATGGCGAACACCGCCCTCACGGTCGCGGCGCCCGACATGACGAAGGACCTCGGCCTCTCCGGTGCCGACCTCCAGTGGGTGATCGACGGCTACACCGTCCCCTACGCGGCCCTGATGCTGCTGCTCGGCGCGATCGGTGACAAGTACAGCCGGCGCGGCGCCCTCGTGCTCGGCCTCGTCGTCTTCGGCGGCGGAGCGGTCTTCGGCTACCTCGCCGGCAGCGCCACCACCGTCATCGCGGCCCGTGCCGTGATGGGCGTCGGCGCGGCCCTGATCATGCCGGCCACGCTCTCGCTGCTCGCCGCGACCTTCCCGCGCGCGGAGCGGGCCAAGGCCATCACCCTGTGGACGGCCACCGCCGGACTCGCCATCGCCGCCGGACCGGTGGTCGCCGGCGCCCTGCTGCGCGACCACGGCTGGGCCTCGACCTTCCTGATCAACGTGCCCGTCGCGGCCGTCGCCCTCGTCGGCGCCTTCGTCCTCGTCCCGCCGTCCCGGGCGGGTCACCACGACCGCATCGACTACGTCGGCGGTCTGCTGTCGGTGATCTGGGCCGGCGCCCTGATCTACACGATCATCGAGGGCCCGCACTTCGGCTGGGGCGCCAAGGCCGTCACGGCCGCGGTGGTCGCGGGTGTCGCCCTGACCGCCTTCGTCCTGTGGGAGCTGCGGCACCCGCGCCCCATCCTGGACGTGCGCCGCTTCACCGGCCGCCGGTTCGCGGGCTCCAACCTCGCCGTCGCCCTGTTCTTCCTCGCCGTGTTCGGCGCCTTCTACTACCTCACCCAGCACCTGCAGTTCGTCCTCGGTTACGACGCCCTGGAGACCGGTGTGCGCATGCTGCCGCTGGCCGGCGCCGTCTTCGCCGGCTCGGCGCTGACCGGCTGGCTCACCCCCCGCGTCGGCATGAAGTGGACCGTCGGCGCGGGCATGGTCGGCGGCACCACCGCCCTCGCCCTGCTCACCCGCGTGGACGCGGCCTCCGCCTACGGCGACCTCGTGGCACCCCTGGTCATCCTCGGCCTCGCCATCGGCCTCGCGCTCTCGCCCTGCACCGACGCCATCATGGGCGCCTTCCCGGAGGCCGAGCTGGGCGTCGGCGGCGCCGTCAACGACACCTCGCTGGAACTGGGCGGCTCGCTGGGCATCGCCGTCCTCGGCTCGCTGCTCGCGACCTCCTACGGCGACCACCTCACCGACGCCACCGCCGGCTCGAAGCTCCCGGCGAGTGCCCTGGACACCGCGCGGGACTCGGTCGGCGCCGGGTACGCCGTCGCGCAGGGCATCGGTGACAAGGCGCACCAGGTGGCGGCTCGTGCCGCGGCCGCGAAGGACCCGCAGCAGGCGGCGCAGCTCAAGCAGCAGGCCGGCGAACTCGCGGGCGGCGCACGGCGGATGGCCGACGCGGTGGGCTCCGCCTTCTCCGACGCGGTGGCCCACACCAGCCTGGTCGGCGCGGTGATCCTGGGCATCGGCACGGTCCTGGTGGCCGTCCTGCTCCCGCGCCGCGAGAGCCCCGCCCCTCAGGTGAAGGAAGAGGAGAGGGAACTCGTGGACAGCGCGGCCGGCTGACCGCCGGGCGCCCGCGTCCGCTAACGTGCCGCTCCGGATCGACCGGAACGGCACGTTCGCGCGTGGCGTCCGTACAGGTGTGGAGGCACGGGGGATGAAGATCGACTGGGACCGGCGGACCTGCTCGCGCAAGGGGCATGTGACCTACGCGCCGGACGACCCCCGGCTGCGGGTGCGATTGCACGCGACGACCGCGCTCGGCGACGTCTGGCGCTGCCTGCGCTGCGGCGACTTCGTGCTCGGCGAGCCGCACGGCTCGGGACCGGCCGCCGACGCCCCGCTGGTGCCGCGCGGCAAGGTGCTGCGCGACCTGTTCATCCTGCGCTTCCTGGCCGTCGAGCGGGCCGTGCGCGGGGTGTTCATCGTGCTCGTCGCGGTCGCGGTCTGGAAGTTCAGCAACAGCCAGGACGCGGTGCGGCGGCTGTTCAACGAGTACCTGGACGTGCTGCGCCCGGTGTTCCGGCACTTCCACTACGACCTCGACCACTCGCCGGTCGTCGGCTCCATCCAGAAGGCCTTCGGCTACCGGCACTCCACGCTGCTGCTGGTGGCCGCCCTGCTGCTGGCCTACGCGCTGGTCGAACTGGTCGAGGCGGTCGGCCTGTGGTACGCCAAACGCTGGGCCGAGTACCTCACGGTGGTCGCGACGGCCGCCTTCCTCCCGCTGGAGATCTACGAACTCACCGAGCACATCAGCTGGCTGAAGATCGCCACGCTGGTCCTCAACATCCTCGCCGTCCTCTACATCGCCCTGGCCAAGCGCCTGTTCGGACTGCGCGGCGGACGCCGGAAGTTCGACGAGGAGCGGCACAGCGCCTCGCTGCTTGAGGTGGAGGAGTCGGCGGGCGTCATGCCCGCGTGACCGCGGTGCCCTCGGCCCGCCGGCCGTCCCCGCCCCGTCAGCCGGTACCGCCCAGCGTCTCGGCGACCGCCCGCGGCAGCCACCGCCGTACGTCCCCGAAGGCGAAACCGAGCCGCACGGCCCGCGTGTTGTCCATGCCGTAGTGGCGGCGGAAGGCGAACGGGGACACCTCGGCCGCGTCGGTCGTCTCGAAGCGCGGCTCGCCCCCGCCGGCCCGGACGGCCACCTCCGCGGCCAGCTCCTCGACCGTGAGCTCGCCGTGCGAGGCCGCGTTGACCGGGCCCGTGAAGTCCTCGCCCGCCGTCCAGAACAGGAAGTCGGCGATCTCCTCGACGTGGATGTACGTGGCCGGGTGCGCCACGGGCGGGACGGCGATGGGGGCGCCGCTGCGGATCCGGTCGGCGTAGTGGGCGAGACGTCCGGTGAAGTCGTCGGCACCGCCCAGCACATGGGCCACCCGCACCGAGGCGTACGGCAGGTCCGGGCCGGCCGCGAACACCGCCTCCGCCTGCCGCTTGCCCTCGCCGTAGTTCCAGTCCAGGAACTCCGGGTCGTCCCACGGCAGCCCGGTGTCCACGGCGACCGTCAGCGGGTCCACCGCGCTCTCCCGCACCGGCGCCGCGGAGTGCTGGTGCTCGTACACCTCCACCGTGGAGGTCAGCACATAGCGCCGGGCGCGGCCGGTGAAGACGCGCCGGGCGAGCTCCGCCTGGCGCGGGGTGTAGCAGACCTGGTCGAGGACGACGTCGAAGGTCCGGTCGCCCAGCGCCCGGGTGAGCGCCCCCTCGTCGCCTCGGTCGGCGGTCAGCGCGACCGCGCCCGCCGGCGCCGGCGACGAACCCCGGTTGAGGACGGTGACCCGGTCACCGGCCGCCAGCAGGCGGGCGATCAGCCGCTTGCCGAAATAGCGGTTGCCGCCGATGACCAGTACCTCTCGTGCCTTTGTCATGGTCATAATTCTCCGGGCCGGACACGGCGCTCTGAAGGGGGAGACATGGGAGAAACGGCCGCCGCACCGAAAGAACCGCGGCGCCTTCGGGTCGTCGCCCGCGAAACACCGGTGGCCTTCGACGGCGTGGACCGGGACATCCTGCGGCTGCTGCAGACCGACGGGCGGATCAAGCTCAGCGAACTGGGCCGGCGGGTCAGCCTCAGCCCCGCGGCCGTGGCCGAGCGGGTGCGCCGGCTGGAGGAGGCGGGGGTGGTCGAGGGGTACGGCGCCCAGGTGGTGCCCGCCCGGCTCGGCTACGGCATCCAGGCCTTCGTACGCGTCGACCCGCACGGCGGGTACACCCTCGGGCACCCGAGGACCCGGGAGCTGATCGAGCGGCCGGAGATCACCGAGGTGCACCACGTGGTCGGCGAGGACTGCTGGATCCTCAAGGTCGCCGTCACCGACACCGTGCACCTGGAGGAGATCCTGGAGCGGACCTCCGCCCTGGGCCGGACGACGACCTCGATCGTGCTGTCGTCCCCCGTGCGCCGGAAGCCGCTGCTGCCGCCGGACGCCCCCTGAACCCGCGCGTCACCCACCAAAAAATCCCCCGGCAATTGCGCTCGGGGGATTTCTGTGCGTATATTCAGTGGTTCGCGACTTCATTTAAGAACAGTCGCGGAGAAGTTCACTGAGCAGAGTATATCCGGGCGGGAGCGGAATTGTCAAACACCGAATTTCCGGACGATGAATTGCGGCACGAGCAGGAATTCATCGACGGACTGTACGCGCGCGTGGACGGCCTGCGCGGTGAGACCGAGACGTCGGTCGCGGACGCCCTCGCCCAGGGCGACAAGCCCATGCAGGCCCGGCTGGAGCGGGACATCCTGGTCGCCGAGCGGTCCGGGCTGCTCGCCGCGCTGAACGCCGTGGACGGTTCGCTCTGCTTCGGCCGGATCGACCTGACCGACGGCACCGAGCACCACATCGGCCGGATCGGACTGCGCCGGGACGACGCCGAGCGCACCCCGGTCCTCATCGACTGGCGGGCCGACGTCGCCCGCCCCTTCTACCTGGCCACCGGACACACGCCGATGGGCCTGCGCCGGCGCCGGCACATCGCCACCGAGGGCCGGACCGTCACCTCCCTGCACGACGAGATCCTCGACCTCGGCGACGCCACGCGCACCGGGTACGAGGACCCCACCGGGGACGCCGTCCTGCTGTCCGCGCTCAACTCGGCCCGCACCGGCCGGATGGGCGACATCGTGCGGACGATCCAGGCCGAGCAGGACCGGATCATCCGGGCGCCGCACCGCGGTGTGCTCGTCGTGGAGGGCGGCCCCGGCACCGGCAAGACCGCGGTGGCCCTGCACCGGGCCGCCTACCTGCTGTACGAGCACCGGGAACTGCTCGCCCGCCGGGCCGTGCTCATCGTCGGCCCGAACCCGGCCTTCCTCGGGTACATCGGGGAGGTGCTGCCCTCCCTCGGCGAGACCGGGGTGCTGCTGGCCACCGTCGGCGAACTGTTCCCCGGGGTGCGGGCCACCGCCGCCGACACCCCCGAGGCGGCCGCGGTGAAGGGCCGCGCCGCCATGGCCGACGTGCTGGCAGCCGTCGTACGCGACCGGCAGGCCCTGCCCGACCCGGTCGTCGCGATCGAGCACGACCGCGAGGTGCTGATGCTCGACGACGGCCTGGTGGGCGTCGCGAGGGAACGCACCCGCGCGGCCGGGCTGCCGCACAACGCGGCCCGCGAGCACTTCGAGGGCCACATCCTCAACGCGCTCACCGAGCTGTACGCCGAGCGCGTGGGCACCGACCCGTACGACGGCAGCAGCCTGCTCGACGCCTCCGACATCACGCAGATCCGCGACGAACTCGCCGAGAACCCCGACGTCCGGTCCGCCATCGACCGGTTGTGGCCCCGGCTCACCCCGCGGCGGCTGCTCGCCGACTTCCTCGCCGAGCCGGACGGCCACCTGTCCCCGGAGGACGCCGACGCGGTGCGCCGCCCGGTGACCCGCGCCTGGACCGTCGCCGACGTGCCGCTCCTGGACGAGGCGGCGGAACTCCTCGGCGAGGACGAGCGGACGGCCCGGGCCCGCGCGGAACGCGAGCGGGAGACCCAGGTGGCCTACGCGCAGGGCGTGCTGGACGTCTCCTACGCCTCCCGCACCTTCGAGTTCGACGACAAGGAGGACAGCGACCCGGAGTCCTCGGAGGTGCTGTCCGCGCACGACATCATCGACGCCGAGCGGTTCGCCGAACGGCACGAGGAGGCGGACCACCGCAGCGCCGCCGAGCGCGCCGCCGCCGACCGCACCTGGGCGTTCGGGCACATCATCGTGGACGAGGCGCAGGAGCTGTCCCCGATGGCCTGGCGGCTGCTCATGCGGCGCAGCCCGACCCGTTCGATGACCCTGGTCGGCGATCCCGCCCAGACCGCGGAGGCGGCCGGCGTCGGCTCCTGGTCCGGCATCCTCGCCCCCTACGTCGAGGACCGCTGGGAGCACACCCGTCTCGCCGTCAACTACCGCACCCCGGCCGAGATCATGGACCTGGCAGCGTCCGTCGTCCGCGCCGAGCAGCCGGACTTCGCACCGCCGAGCTCGGTCCGCTCCACCGGGTCGCGGCCCTGGGTGCGCCACGCGGCCGGGGACCTGCCCGGCGCGGTCGCCGGGGCGGTGGCCGAACTCACGCCCGCCGAGGGCCGCCTGGCGGTGATCGCCCCGCGGGAACTGCACCGCTCGCTGGCCGCCCGCCTCGACGGCGTCACCGCCGGCGCCGAGCCCGACCTGACGCACACGGTCGTCCTCCTCGACCCGCGCCAGGCCAAGGGCCTGGAGTTCGACTCGGTACTGGTCGTGGAGCCGGGCGCCTACGGCACCAGCGACCTGTACGTGGCCTTGACCCGCGCGACCCAGCGGCTGGGGATCCTGCACACCGGGACGCTGCCGCCGGGCCTGGCCGCGGCCGCCTGACGGCGGAGGCACGACTGGGGCACGCCCGAGGCACGCCTGAGGCACGGCGGAGGGCCTGGAGCAGCCGCTCCAGGCCCCCGGTCTCACCCGCCCCGTCGTGCCGTCCCGGTGGGCACGGCAAGGCCGCCGGTCACCACGCCGGCCGCAGCCACACCGTCGACAGGGGCGGCAGGGTCAGGCGGACGCTCGCCGGGCGGCCGTGCCAGGGCTGCGGCTCGGGCTTGACGGCGTCCGGGGTGGTGACGTCGCTCCCGCCGTACGCGCCCGAGTCGGTGTTCAGCACCTCCTGCCAGGCCGGCACGTCCTCGGGCACGCCGAGGCGGTAGTCGTGCCGGATCACCGGGGCCAGATGGGAGACGGCGAGGAGTGGGGCGCCGTCGGCGTCCAGGCGCAGGAACGCGAACACGTTGTCGTCCGCCGCGTCCCCCGTGATCCACTCGAAGCCCGCCGGGTCGGTGTCCCGCTGCCACAGCGCCGGAGTCGTCCGGTACACCGCGTTCAGGTCGCGTACGAGATCCCGCACCCCGCGGTGGTCCGCCTCGGCGCCGTAGGACGGGTCGAGCAGCCACCAGTCGGGGCCGTGCGCCTCGGACCACTCGGCGCCCTGGGCGAACTCCTGCCCCATGAAGAGGAGTTGTTTGCCGGGGTGCGCCCACATGTAGCCGAGGTAGGCACGGTGGCCCGCCCGCTGCTGCCACCAGTCGCCCGGCATCTTCGACACCAGGGACCGCTTGCCGTGCACGACCTCGTCGTGGGAGATCGGCAGGACGTAGTTCTCGCTGTACGCGTACACCATCGAGAACGTCATCTCGTGATGGTGGTACTTGCGGTGCACGGGGTCGTGGCTCATGTACTCCAGCGAGTCGTGCATCCAGCCCATGTTCCACTTCAGGCCGAAACCGAGCCCGCCGAAGCCGCTCGGGCCCTTGTGGTGGGTGGGCCGGGTGACCCCGTCCCAGGCGGTGGACTCCTCGGCGACGGTCACCACGCCCGGGCAGCGCCGGTACACCGTGGCGTTCATCTCCTGGAGGAAGGCCACCGCGTCCAGGTTCTCCCGGCCCCCGTGCTCGTTCGGGGTCCACTGGCCGGGCTCGCGCGAGTAGTCGAGGTAGAGCATCGAGGCGACCGCGTCCACGCGCAGCCCGTCGATGTGGAACTCCTCGCACCAGTACACGGCGTTGGCGACCAGGAAGTTGCGCACCTCACGGCGGCCGAAGTCGAACTCCAGCGTGCCCCAGTCGGGATGGGCGGCCCGCAGCGGATCGTGGTGCTCGTAGAGCGGACGCCCGTCGAACTCCGCCAGCGCCCAGGCGTCGCGCGGGAAGTGGGCCGGCACCCAGTCCATCAGCACGCCGATGCCCGCCTGGTGCAGCCGGTCCACCAGGTACTTGAAGTCGTCCGGGGTGCCGAGGCGGGCCGTCGGCGCGTAGAAGCCGGTGACCTGGTAGCCCCAGGAGCCGCCGAAGGGGTGCTCGGCGACCGGCATCAGCTCCACGTGGGTGAAGCCCATCTCCGTCACGTACGCGGGGAGTTGGTCGGCGAGCTGGCGGTAGGTGAGGCCCGGCCGCCAGGACGGCAGGTGGACCTCGTACACCGAGAACGGGGCCTCGGTCACCGGGGTGTCCGCGCGCCGGTCCATCCACTCCGCGTCGCCCCACTCGTGGTGCGAGGCGTGCACGATCGAGGACGTGGCGGGCGGCACCTCGGTGCGGCGGGCCAGCGGGTCGGCGCGCAGGGTGCGCGAGCCGTCCGGGCGGGTGATCTCGAACTTGTACAGCTCGCCCTCACCGACGCCCGGAACGAACAGCTCCCAGATCCCGGTGGAACCGAGCGAGCGCATCGGGTGGCCGGTGCCGTCCCAGAAGTTGAAGCCGCCCGTGACCCGGACGCCCCGCGCGTTGGGCGCCCACACCGCGAACCGGGTGCCCGTCACCCCCTGGTGGGTGGTGACGTGCGCGCCGAGCGCCTGCCACAGCTGCTCGTGCCGGCCCTCGCCGAGCAGGTGCAGGTCCAGCTCGCCCAGCGTGGGCAGGAAGCGGTAGGCGTCCTCGGTCTCGTCGACCGTGCCGTCGTACGTCACGAGCAGCCGGTACGCCGGGACCTCGCTCAGCGGGACGAGCCCGGAGAAGAACCCGTCGCCGTCGTCGTGCAGGTGCGCCCGCAGCTCGCCGGAGACCACCGTGACGGCCTGCGCGTACGGGCGGAAGACCCGGAAGGCGACCCCGCCCGGCACCGGATGGGCACCGAGGACCGTGTGCGGGTCGTGGTGGGTGCCGTGCAGCAGCCGCTCGCGGTCACCGGCGTCCACCGCGGGGGACACGGCGACCTCCGGAGCGGGTGCCGCCGGCTGCGGGGGCACCCGCGGGGCCCGCGTCCCGGGAGTCTCCGGAACCTCCGGCCGCGGAGCCTCCGTCCGAGGAGCTTCTGTCCGCGGAGCCTCTGTCTGCGGAGCCTCTGTCTGCGGGACCTCCGCCCGCGGGGCCTTCGCCTGCGCGGTCTTCTGCTGCGGCACCTTCTTGTCCGACTTGCTCTTGGCGGACTTGTTCTTCGAGGGGACTGGTTTCTTGGACGTCACGAGCGAGTCTCCCGGGCGAGGATCAGATCGGTTCGGACGTGGCGAGGCGGCGGACCGCCGACAGCGGCACGGGCAGCCAGTCGGGGCGGTGCCGGGCCTCGTAGACGACCTCGTAGACCGCCTTGTCGGTCTCGTAGGCCCGCAGCAGCACCGGATCGGTGCGCGGGTCGCGGCCGGCCACCTCCGCGTAGCCGGAGCAGTACGCGGCCCGGCAGGCGTGCGCCCAGTCCGGGGCGGCCGGGGTCGCCGAGTGGGCGGCGTAGTCGAAGGAGCGGAGCATCCCCGCGATGTCCCGCACCGGGGGCTGCGCCATGCGCCGTTCGGCCAGCGGCCGGGCCGGCTCGCCCTCGAAGTCGATCAGCGACCACTCACCTGACGGAGAGCGCAGGCACTGCCCGAGGTGCAGGTCGCCGTGGACCCGCTGGGCCGTCCAGGTACGTCCCTCGGCGGCCAGATCGGCCAGCGCGGTGTACGCCGACCGCAGCCCCCGCTCGAACGGCCGCAGCGCCGGCACCGCCTGCACGGCCGCCTCCAGCCGCTCGGTCATGCCGTCGGCCAGCGGCTGGAGCTGGGCGTGGCCGAGGGTGACCGTCGGCAGGGCGCGGGCCAGCGCGGTGTGCACCTCCGCCGTGGCCCGGCCCAGCGACCGTGCCTCGGCGAGGAAGTCCTCGCCCTTGGCCAGTTCGCGCAGCGCCAGTTCCCAGCCGTCGGTGGCGCCGCTGACGTAGGGCTGGAGCACCGCCAGGACGTACGGTCCGTCGGGTTCGCCGTCCGCCTCGGCGTGGAGCCAGGCCGTCGGCGCGGGCACCCGCGGGCAGCCCTCACGGGCCAGGGCGAGGGGCAGCTCCAGATCGGGGTTCACGCCGGGAACGACCCGGCGCAACAGCTTGAGGATGAACGTATCTCCGTAGACGACAGAGGAGTTGGACTGCTCGGCCGTCATCAGGCGGGCCACGAGGCCCTCGCGTATCTCCTGGTGCGGGTCCCGCTCGAAACGCAGGCCGCCGATACGGGCGCGGGTGCGCAGGGCCTCCATGAGGACCTCGGCGGGCCGGGGGTCGTAGAGGGCTTCGTACACCGTGCGCCCGGCCAGCGGTCCTTCCTCCACGTGGCCGATCAGCGCGGGCGCCAGCCGGGGCGGCAGCGCCTCGCGCACGCCTATGAGGAGCTGGTAGCAGTCGCCGGGGTGCGCCGGGGCGCCCAGTGCGGGCGGCTGGTGGACGCGGAGCAGCAGGTGGTACAGGCCCAGTCGGCCGTCGGGGCGCAGCAGTTCGGTGACGGCCACCGGGGTGAACCCGGTGACGGGGCGCCCCTTGCCCGCGAACCAGCGCTGCCGGGGCAGCCAGGTGCGCAGCAAGGGGTCGAGCGAGGCGAGCAGCGTGCCGGTGGTGCCGGAGGGAGTGACCGTTTCCGCCATGGGCGTCGCGTCCTTTCCCCGGATCGTCGGGGGTTTACTTCTGCGTGCCCCGGGTGGGGCGGTGGAAACCGACCACCGCCCCACCCGGCCGGACTACGCCGCCTCCCGGCGCAGCCGGAACCAGTAGAAGCCGTGCCCCGCGAGGGTGAGCAGGTACGGCAGTTCACCGATCGCCGGGAAGCGCACACCGCCGAACAGCTCGACGGGGTGCCGTCCCTCGAACCGGCTGAGGTCCAGCTCCGTGGGTTGCGCGAAGCGGGAGAAGTTGTGGACGCAGAGCACGAGATCGTCCTCGAACTCCCGCAGGAAGGCGAGCACCGCCGGGTTCGACGACGGCAGCTCGGTATAGGACCCCAGTCCGAAGGCAGGATTCTGCTTACGGATCTCGATCATGCGGCGCGTCCAGTGGAGCAGGCTGGACGGGGAGGACATGGAGGCTTCGACGTTGGTGACCTGGTAGCCGTAGACGGGGTCCATGATGGTGGGCAGGAACAGGCGTCCGGGGTCGCTGGAGGAGAAGCCGGCGTTGCGGTCGGGTGTCCACTGCATGGGGGTGCGGACGGCGTCGCGGTCGCCGAGCCAGATGTTGTCGCCCATGCCGATCTCGTCGCCGTAGTAGAGGATCGGCGAGCCGGGCAGGGACAGCAGCAGGGCGGTGAACAGCTCGATCTGGTTGCGGTCGTTGTCGAGCAGCGGGGCGAGGCGGCGGCGGATGCCGATGTTGGCGCGCATCCGCGGGTCCTTGGCGTACTCGGCCCACATGTAGTCGCGTTCCTCGTCGGTGACCATTTCGAGGGTGAGCTCGTCGTGGTTGCGCAGGAAGATGCCCCACTGGCAGCCGGCCGGGATGGCCGGGGTCTTGGCCAGGATCTCCGAGACGGGGTAGCGGGACTCGCGGCGGACGGCCATGAAGATGCGCGGCATGACGGGGAAGTGGAACGCCATGTGGCATTCGTCACCGCCGGAGGCGTAGTCGCCGAAGTAGTCGACGACGTCCTCCGGCCACTGGTTGGCCTCGGCCAGCAGCACGGTGTCGGGGTACTGCGCGTCGATCTCCTTGCGCACCCGCCTCAGGAACTCGTGGGTGGCGGGCAGGTTCTCGCAGTTGGTGCCCTCCTGCTGGTACAGGTACGGCACCGCGTCCAGCCGGAACCCGTCGATCCCGAGATCCAGCCAGAACTTCAGCGCGGAGATCATCTCCTCCTGCACGGCCGGGTTCTCGTAGTTCAGGTCCGGCTGGTGCGAGAAGAACCGGTGCCAGTAGTACTGCTTGCGTACCGGGTCGTACGTCCAGTTGGAGGCCTCGGTGTCGACGAAGATGATCCGGGCGTCCTGGTACTGCTTGTCGTCGTCCGCCCAGACGTAGTAGTCCCCGTACGGACCGTCCGGATCGCGCCTGGACTCCTGGAACCACGGGTGCTGGTCGCTGGTGTGGTTCATGACGAAGTCGATGATGACGCGCATGCCGCGCTGGTGGGCGGCGTCCACGAACTCCACGAAGTCGGCGAGGTCGCCGAACTCGGGGAGCACCGCGGTGTAGTCGGAGACGTCGTATCCTCCGTCGCGCAGCGGCGACTTGAAGAACGGCGGCAGCCACAGGCAGTCCACGCCGAGCCATTGCAGGTAGTCGAGTTTGGCGGTCAGGCCCTTCAGGTCGCCGACACCGTCGCCGTTGCTGTCCTGGAAGGACCGGACGAGGACCTCGTAGAAGACGGCTCGCTTGAACCAGTCCGGGTCGCGGTCCTTCGCCGGAGTGTCCTCGAATGTGTCCGGAACGGGCTCATTGACGATCATATTGTGGGTGACCCTCCGATCTGCGGGTTGGACGGTCGCAGGACGGTGAAGACATGCGCGGGCCTATGACCCGGTTCGAGGCGCACATAGTTGGCCCTGCCCCAGTAGTAGGTCTCGCCGGTGAGCTCGTCGCGCACCGGCACCGACTCGTGCCAGTCCAGGCCGAGTTGCGGCATGTCCAACGAGACCGTGGCCTCCTGGGTGTGATGCGGGTCGAGATTGACGACCATCAGAAGCGTGTTCGATCCGCTCCGTTTGGAGTAGGCGATCACCGCGTCCTGGTCGGCGTGGTGGAAGTGGATGTCGCGCAGCTGCCGCAGGGCCGGACTGCGCCGACGGATGTCGTTGAGCCGGGTGATGAGCGGGGCGATGGTCCGGCCCTCGCGTGCGGCGGCCTCCCAGTCGCGCGGTTTCAGCTGGTACTTCTCCGAGTCGAGGTACTCCTCACTGCCCGGCCGCAGCGGGGTGTTCTCGCACAGTTCGTAGCCGCTGTAGACACCCCAGGTGGGGGAGAGGGTGGCGGCGAGGACGGCGCGGGCCTCGAAGGCGGGCCGGCCGCCGTGCTGGAGGTGGGCGTGCAGGATGTCCGGGGTGTTCGGGAAGAAGTTGGGGCGCATGTAGGCCGCCGCCTCGCCGGACAGCTCCGTCAGGTACTCCGTCAGCTCCTGCTTGTCGTTGCGCCAGGTGAAGTACGTGTACGACTGCTGGAACCCGACCTGCGCGAGGGTGTGCATCATCGCGGGCCGGGTGAACGCCTCGGCCAGGAAGATCACGTCCGGGTCCCGGCCGTTGATCTCGCCGATGACCCGTTCCCAGAACACGACCGGCTTGGTGTGCGGGTTGTCCACCCGGAAGATCCGCACCCCGTGGTCCATCCAGTGCCGCAGGACCCTCACGGTCTCGGTGACGAGCCCGTCCATGTCCGCGTCGAAGGCGATCGGGTAGATGTCCTGGTACTTCTTCGGCGGGTTCTCGGCGTAGGCGATGGTGCCGTCCGGACGGTGGTGGAACCACTCCGGATGCTTCTCCACCCAGGGGTGGTCGGGGGAGCACTGCAGGGCGAAGTCCAGCGCGATCTCCAGGTTCAGCTTCCGCGCCTCGGCGACGAAGAAGTCGAAGTCCTCGATCGTGCCGAGGTCCGGGTGGACGGCGTCGTGCCCGCCCTCGGGAGAACCGATGGCCCAGGGCACGCCCACGTCGTCCGGGCCGGCGTTCAGCGTGTTGTTGCGGCCCTTGCGGAAGGTCGTGCCGATCGGGTGGATCGGCGGCAGGTAGACGACGTCGAAGCCCATGTCGGCGATCGCCGCCAGCCGTCGGGCCGCGGTGCGGAACGTGCCGTGCGGCCGCTCCGCCGTACCCTCCGAACGCGGGAAGAACTCGTACCACGAACCGAACAGCGCCCGCTCCCGCTCCACCAGCAGCGGCATCGCGTCCGACTCGGTGACCAGCTCCCGCAGGGGATACCGGGTCAGGACCTCCACGACCTCGGGGGCGAGCGCCGCCGCGAGGCGCCAGGCGGCCGGCCGGTTCTTGTCGCGCAGGGCCGTCACCGTCTCCAGCACGGCCGGCCGTCGGTCCTCCGGCACCCCGGCGGCCGCACGCTCGTGCAGCCGGGCGCCCTCCTCCAGGACCAGGTCGGTGTCGATGCCCGCCGGGATCTTGATCCGGGCGTGGTGCCGCCAGGTGGCCAGCGGGTCCGACCAGGCCTCGACGGTGTAGGTCCAGCGGCCGGGGCCGTCCGGCGTGACGGTGGCGCCCCAGCGGTCGGTGCCCGGCGCCAGTTCCCGCATCGGCGTCCAGGGCCCGGGCCGGCCCGCCGGGTCGCGCAGCACCACGTTGGCCGCGACGGCGTCGTGCCCCTCCCGGAACACGGTGGCCGAGACCTCGAACGACTCGCCGGTCACCGCCTTCGCGGGCCTGCGCCCGTGCTGGACCACGGGGCGTACGTCGAGGACGGGAATGCGGCCCACCGCGGTGGACGGATCGGGGGAGGACCGCTCCCCGGAGGCGGCCGGAGCGGGCACACCGGCGGCGGGCTCGGCCGCCTTCCCGCCCGGTGGCCTCTTTCCTGCTGCCTTGGCCTTGCTGCTTGTCGGAGGTGCTGACGAGTGGTGCGTGGCGGGCATGACCGCTCCTGTCCGCGTCAACGTCGGTGTGGCGGATGGCTGTGGGGAGGTGGGTCCTGCGGTGGTGCTGGGTGACGCCTGTGGGGTGTGTACCGGAGGAGCCTTCCCACCCGGTTCGGGTGGGCAATCCGGCACTTTGTTAACTACTCACGCGTACGTCCACACACAAGACCGGCCCCATTTTCTCCGGGTGCCCGGTGACCGCGGCTTGACGCCCCGACACCCCCGCCGGGGAGTCCCCCACCGACGCCCGGGTAACCACTACCGTCGAGGGTGACGACGAGACGCACAACGCCGTGCGTCTCACCTGGCAACGCGTCCCGAGGTGGAATGTGAAGGCGATCCGTCGGTTCACCGTCCGTCCCGTGCTCCCCGCCCCCCTCCGGCCGCTGAGTGACCTGGCGCGCAATCTGCGCTGGTCCTGGCATGCGGAAACGCGCGACCTCTTCCAGTCCGTCGACACCGAGGCATGGGCCGCCGCCGCGGGCGACCCCGTACGTCTGCTGGGCACGGTACGGCCGGCCCGGCTGACCGAACTGGCCGGCGACCGGCGGTTCCTGCGCCGGCTGACGGCGGTCGCCGACGACCTGGACGACTATCTGACCGGCGACCGCTGGTACCAGACACAGGCCGACGGACTGCCCGCCGCCGTCGCCTACTTCTCGCCGGAGTTCGGCATCACGGCCGCACTGCCGCAGTACTCCGGCGGCCTCGGCATCCTCGCCGGGGACCACCTGAAGGCGGCCAGCGATCTCGGCGTACCCCTCATCGGCGTCGGGCTGATGTACCGGCACGGGTACTTCCGGCAGAGCCTGTCCCGCGACGGCTGGCAGCAGGAGCACTACCCGGTGCTCGACCCCAACGAGCTGCCCGTGACCCAGCTCAAGGACAGCGACGGCACCCCCGCCCAGGTCTCCCTCGCCCTGCCCGGCGGCAAGGCGCTGCACGCCCGGATCTGGCTGGCGCAGGTGGGCCGGGTGCCGCTGCTGATGCTCGACTCGGACGTGGAGGAGAACGACCTCGGCGAACGCGGCGTCACCGACCGGCTGTACGGCGGCGGCAGCGAGCACCGGCTGCTCCAGGAGATGCTGCTCGGCATAGGAGGTGTCCGGGCGGTGCGGACGTACTGCCGGCTCACCGGGCACCCGGCGCCGGAGGTCTTCCACACCAACGAGGGCCACGCGGGCTTCCTCGGGCTCGAGCGGATCGCCGAACTGTGCGAACGGCAGCTGGACTTCGACTCCGCGCTGGAGGCCGTGCGGGCGGGGACCGTGTTCACCACGCACACCCCGGTCCCGGCCGGCATCGACCGCTTCGACCGGGAGCTGGTCGCCCGGCACTTCGGGCCGGACGCGGAGCTGCCCGGCATCGACGTGCAGCGCGTCCTGGCGCTCGGCATGGAGACCTACCCGGGCGGCGAACCCAATCTGTTCAACATGGCCGTGATGGGCCTGAGGCTGGCCCAGCGGGCCAACGGGGTGTCGCTGCTGCACGGACAGGTCAGCCGGGAGATGTTCGCCGGACTGTGGCCGGGATTCGACCCCGAGGAAGTACCGATCACCTCCGTGACCAACGGGGTGCACGCCCCGACCTGGGTGGCGCCGGAGGTGCTGCGGCTCGGCGCCCGGCAGCTCGGCGCCCAGCGGGCCGAGGACGCGCTCACCGTCGGCGGCACCGAACGCTGGGACTCGGTCGCCGGCATCCCGGACGAGGAGGTCTGGGAGCTGCGCCGCACCCTGCGCGAGCGGCTGGTGCTGGAGGTGCGGGAGCGGCTGCGGGCGTCCTGGCGGCAGCGCGGTGCGGGGAACGCCGAGCTGGGCTGGATCGACGGGGTCCTCGACCCGGACGTCCTGACGATCGGGTTCGCCCGGCGCGTGCCGTCGTACAAGCGGCTGACGCTGATGCTCCGCGACCGGGACCGGCTGATGGAGCTGCTGCTGCATCCGGAGCGGCCGGTGCAGATCGTGGTCGCGGGCAAGGCGCACCCGGCGGACGACGGGGGCAAGCGGCTCGTCCAGGAGCTGGTGCGGTTCGCGGACGACCCGCGGGTGCGGCACCGGATCGTGTTCCTGCCCGACTACGGCATGGGGATGGCGCAGAGCCTCTATCCGGGCTGCGACGTCTGGCTGAACAACCCCCTGCGCCCGCTGGAGGCGTGCGGCACCTCCGGCATGAAGGCGGCCCTCAACGGCTGCCTCAACCTCTCGGTGCTGGACGGCTGGTGGGACGAATGGTTCCGGCCGGACTTCGGCTGGGCCATCCCGACCGCGGACGGGGCGGGCACGGACGCCGACCGCCGGGACGACATCGAGGCGGCGGCCCTGTACGACCTGATGGAGCAGCGGGTGACCCCGCGCTTCTACGAGCGGGGCCGCGGCGGACTGCCCGACCGGTGGATCCAGATGGTCCGGCAGACCCTCACCCTGCTCGGCCCGAAGGTGCTGGCCGGGCGCATGGTGCGGGAGTACGTCGACCGGCTCTACGCGCCCGCCGCGCAGGCCCACCGGGCGCTGACCCCGGACACGGCACGGGACCTGGCCGAGTGGAAGTCCCGGGTGCGGGCCGCCTGGCCCCAGGTGGGCGTCGGCCACGTCGAGACGACCGCCACGACGGCCACCGCGGAGCTGGGCACGACCGTCGGGCTGCGGGTGCGGGTGGCCCTGGGCGAGCTGGCCCCGGACGACGTCGAGGTGCAGGCGGTGTCCGGCCGGGTGGACGCGGAGGACCGGATCACGGACGCCACGATCGTCCCGCTGAAACCGGCCGGCGCCCCCGACCTGGAGGGCCGCTGCCTGTACGAGGGCCCCCTGTCCCTGGACCGCACCGGCCCCTACGGCTACACGGTCCGCGTCCTCCCCGCCCACCGCCTCCTCGCCTCCGGCGCGGAACTAGGCCTGGTGGCCGTCCCGGCGGAGGACGTGGTGGAGGGAGCAGGCGTCCTGCTGAGGTGACCACCCCTGCGAGGCCGTCCCCCCGTTCGGCCTCGCAGTCTGCTGCGGCGCGGTCGGCGCACACCCGGCCGCGCCGAGGCCGGTGCCCGGTCGACTCGTCTCAGCTCTCGTCCTCGTCGGCGCACAGGCGGCGGAGGACCGTTCCGCAGCGGCGGGCGTAGGCGTGCTGGAGGCCGCGGGTCGCGGCGCCGCCGGCGCGGGCGTACCACTTGGCCGGGCGGCTGAAGGCGGCGACCGTGAGCCATACCGTGCCGTCGCCCGTGCGGTCGACCACGAAGGCCTCCTCGCCGCACTCGGGGTGGCCCTCCAGCGTGCCGTACGCCCAGCCGGCCCGGCGGGGGTCCTCGGCCGTCCAGATCACGCGGCAGGGGGCCTTGACGATGCCGGCCAGGGTGACCGTGACGTCGACGCCGGGGGCCGCGCGGTCGGCGCCCGCGTCGATGCCCACGCCGAGCGCGCGGTGCATCTCCCAGGTCAGGACCGCCTCGGCGGCCCGCTGGAAGAGCCGCTGTCCTTCGCCGAGGCGGGTGCGCACGAGCATCGGGCGGAAGCCGGGCGGGCAGAAGGCCGGGTCGTCGCGTGTCGCGCCGACCGGCTCGTAGGTGAAGGGCGCCGGGGACATGGGTCACAAGGGTAGGGCGGTACCCGGGAGGACTTCCTCCCGGGTACCGCCCGAGCCTTCCCGGATGCGGCTAGCTGACGTTGACCGCCGACCAGGCCGCGGCGACCGTCTTGTACTCGGTGCTGGTGGAGCCGTACAGCGCGGACGCCGCGTTCAGGGTCGCCGTGCGGGCGGCCTTGTAGTTGGTCGTCGACGTCATGTACGTGGTCAGCGCCTTGTACCAGATCTGCAGCGCCTTGGCGCGGCCGATGCCGGTGACGGTGGAGCCGTTGGAGGTCGGCGAGTTGTAGGTCACGCCGTTGATCGTCTTCGAACCGCTGCCCTCGGCGAGCAGGTAGAAGAAGTGGTTCGCGACGCCGGACGAGTAGTGCACGTCCTTGGTGCCGACCGTGGACGACCAGGAGTCGGCGGAGCCGCCGTCCTTGCTGGGCTTGTCCATGTAGCGCAGCGGGGTGCCGTCGCCGTTGATGTCGATCTTCTCGCCGATGAGGTAGTCGCCGACGTCGGAGGAGTTGTTCGCGAAGAACTCCACACCCGTGCCGAAGATGTCCGAGGTGGCCTCGTTGAGGCCGCCGGACTCACCGCTGTAGTTCAGGCCCGCGGTGTTGGAGGTGACGCCGTGGCTCATCTCGTGGCCGGCCACGTCCAGCGAGGTGAGCGGGTGCGTGTTCGACGAGCCGTCGCCGTAGGTCATGCAGAAGCAGCTGTCGTCCCAGAAGGCGTTCACGTACGAGTTGCCGTAGTGGACACGGGAGTAGGCGCCGACGCCGTTGTTCTTGATGCCGCTGCGGCCGAAGGTGCTCTTGTAGAAGTCCCAGGTCTCCTGGGCGCCGTAGGCGGCGTCCACGGCGGCCGTCTGGTCCGTCGAGGAGCTGGAGGCCGCACCCGTGCCCCAGACGTTGTCGGCGTCCGTGAACAGGCTGCCGGTGCCCGACGTCTTGTGGGCCAGGTTGTAGGTCTTGTGACCGCCGCGCGTGGTGTCGTACAGCTGGTACGTCGAGCCCGACAGGTTGGTGGTGAGGCTGACGGTGCCGGAGTACAGGCTCTTGCCGGTGCCGGTCGCGTTCTCGATGCCCTGGTACTCGAAGAGCTTCTTGCCGGTGGCGGCGTCGGTGACGACGTGCAGCTGGTTCGGGGTGCCGTCGTCCTGGAGGCCGCCGACGACCGTCTCGTAGGCGAGGACGGGCTTGCCGGAGCCGGCCCAGATCACCTTGCGCGCGCCGTCCGCGGCGGACTTGGCGGAGCCGAGGGACTTGGCGGCGGACACCGCCTGCTTCTCGGCCTTGGCGGCGGAGATCTGCGGCTTGAGCGAGGCGACCTTGATGGTGGACTTGTTCGCTCTGGTGACGCCCTCGGCCTTGCCCGACTTGGCCGTGTGGACGACCAGGTCGCCGCCCAGCACGGGCAGGCCCGCGTAGGTGCGCTCGTAGCGGGTGTGCACGGTGCCGTCGACGTCCTTCACGACGTCCTTGACGACCAGCTTCTCCTTGGCGCCGAGGCCTATGCGCTGCGCGGTGCCGGCGGCGCCGGCCTGCGCCTTCTGGATCAGCGTGGTGCGGGCGGCGGCCGACAGCGTGGTCGGGGCCGCGGCGAGCGGCTTCGCGGCGGCCGATCCGGCCGGCGTCTGGGCCGAGGCGGTCGTGGTCAGACCGGTGGAGAGGAGGGCTCCGGCCGCGACGGCGGTGGCGACGGCCAGGGTGGTGCGCTTGTGACGCGCGTAGAGGGGGCTCACAGAAGCTCCTTCTTGTGGGGAGTCCGTCCGGCGTGGGGATGCCGTCGGGGTGTGGGGTGGTGAAGTTGCTGTGCTGCGGCGGGTGGAGAGAGAGTGACATCAGGGGCGCGTACATGTCAGGACCCTGAAGTGATGTTGGCCGAAAGGCGACTGTCCGATAAATGTTGCGGCCATGTGAACGGAGGCCGTCCGAGGGCACGGGACCCTCGAACGGCCTTGTGTTCGTGCGGCTTTGGCGTGCGGTTTACGGGAACGTCAGCTTCCAGCTGTTGATCGTTCCCGTGTCATAGGTGGCCTGATCCTGCACCTTCAACTTCCAGGTGCCGTTAGCCGATTCCGCAGCGGCGTTGACCGTGAAGGTCTGGTTCACGTCGTCCGCCGAGTCGGAGCCGCTGAAGCTCTTCAGGCGGTACGAGGTGCCCGACGGTCCGACGAGGTCGATCACCAGGTCGCCCCGCCAGGTGTGCGTGATGTCGACGCTCACCTGGAGGTTGTTCGGCGCGTTGCCGGTCCGGCCGGAGACCGTGATGTCCGAGGTGACGGCCGGGCCGTTGTCCGGGATCGACACCGGGGTGGTGTTCTCGTACGACGTACCGCCGCCGCCCCCGCCACCGGAGCGCGAGCCGACCCCGACGCCCGCCCAGGCGTCCTGCACCGCCTTGTACTCGGCGCTGGTGGCGCCGTACAGCTCGCCGGCCGCCGCGAGGGTGCCGGTGCGGGCGCCCGCGTAGTTGGTGGTGGACGTCCACTTGGTGGTCAGCGCGCGGTACCAGATCTGCAGCGCCTTGTCGCGGCCGATGCCGGTGACCGGGAGGTTGTCCGCGGTCGGCGAGTTGTAGGTGACACCGTTGATGACCTTGGTGCCGCTGCCCTCGCTCAGCAGGTAGAAGAAGTGGTTCGCGGGGCCCGACGAGTAGTGCACGTCGACGCCGCCGATGCCCGAGTACCAGCTGTCCTTGGACGCGCCGTCCTTGCTGGGCTTGTCCATGTAGCGCAGCGGGCTGCCGTTGCCGTTGATGTCGATCTTCTCGCCGATGAGGTAGTCACCGACGTCGGTGGAGTTGTTGGCGTAGAACTCCACGCCGGTGCCCATGATGTCGCTGGTGGCCTCGTTGAGGCCGCCGGACTCACCGCTGTAGTTCAGGCCCGCGGTGTTGGAGGTGACGCCGTGGCTCATCTCGTGGCCCGCGACGTCGATGGCGGTCAGCGGCTTGGCGTTGCCGGAGCCGTCGCCGTACGTCATGCAGAAGCAGCCGTCGTCCCAGAAGGCGTTCACGTACGAGTTGCCGTAGTGGACGCGGGAGTAGGCGCCGACACCGTTGTTCTTGATGCCGCTGCGGCCGAACGTGTTCTTGTAGAAGTCCCAGGTGGCCGCGGCGCCGTAGTGGGCGTCCGCGCCCGCGGTGGCGGCGTTGGAGTTGGTGCCGTTGCCCCAGGTGTCGTTGTTCTGCGAGTACAGGGTCCCGGTCCCCGACGAGCCGTGGTTCAGGTTGTACGTCTTGTGGTTGCCGCGCGCCCCGTCGTTGAGGGTGTACGTCGATCCCGACTGGGTCGTGGTCAGCGTGACCTGCCCGCTGTACTGGGTGTTGCCGACACCGGTGTCGATGCCCTGGTACTCGTAGAGCTTCTTGCCGGTCGTGGCGTCGGTGATGACGTGCAGCCGGTTCGGGGTGCCGTCGTCCTGGAGGCCGCCGACGACCGTCTCGTAGGCCAGCACGGGCTTGCTGTCCGCCGCCCAGATCACCTTGTGGACGCTGTCCGCGGCCGACTTCGTGCCGCCGAGTGCCTTCGCCCGCTGCACCGCCTGCTTCTCGGCGGCGGCCTTCGCCACGGCCGGGGTGAGCCCCGGGACCTTCAGCGTGGCGTTCGTGGCTCTGACGACGTCCATCGTCTTGCCCGATCTGGCGGTCACGACCAGGTCGCCGCCGAGCACCGGCAGTCCGCCGTAGGTGCGCTCGTAGCGGGTGTGGGTCGTGCCGTCGGCGTCCTTGACGACGTCCCGGACGACCAGTTTCTCCTTGCCGCCCAGGCCGATGGACCGGGCGGTCGCGGCCTTCGCGGCGTCGGCGTCGCGCAGCAGCTCCGCGCGCTGCGAGGGGGTGAGCCTGACGGCGACGTGGGCCGGGTCGGCCTTGCCTGCCTGCGGCTTCGCCGGTGCGGCACTGGCCGCACCCGTCTGCACGGCGGCGGCGATCAGGGCGGCGACGCCGGCGAGGGCGACGGTGGCGGTGCGGCGGTGCGTGAGGGTGCGCTGCGGGGTGTGGGAGGTGCGTCCGCGAGAGGAATTGCTTCTCAACACTGACTCCTTCTGCATGACCGCGGGTCGCGCGGCCAGGGGAGACCGGACGGTGGGTTGAAGACGTCCGGGCAGAACAGGGCGTTGCGCGGAACCTCGTGCAGGTGCGGAGCCGGCTCACGCAAGGTGCGTCAGCTGTGGGGTTGCTGTGAGTCGGCCAGGGAAGAGTGACAGGAATCACCGGACCTGTCAGGACCGCGTCACGAATTTGGCCAGAAATGCTCCGTTGACCGGATGTTCCTGTTCGGTATGCGAACCGGCAGGCCGGTGAAGGGGTTTGAGCCAGGGAGCGCCGCCGGGGGAGGACCGCGGGCAGGGACCGGGCGCCGGCCGGGGTCTGCGGCGGGGAGGGCCGACGAGCGGGGGGCGGATGAGCGGGCGCGGGACCGTCGGGCGGGCGGTACGGGTCGGGGCTGGTCGTGGCCGGGGTCCCGGCGCTGCCCTGGGGGGCCTGTGCATGGCCGGTCGCCGTGGCCGAGTACGTCCGGGGCGGGGACACCGCGCAGGCCGCCGCCGACCTGAGGGGCCTCGGGGTGCTTCTCGGCGGCGGAGCCCTCGTCGGGGTGCTGACGGGGCTCGTCCTCGCCGGGGTGCTGACACTCGTGTCGCGTCCGGTCCGCCGCACCGCGGGGTTCGCGTGGGCGGGGACGCCGACGGCCGGCGTGCTCCTCCCCGCGGAGTTCGCCGTGGCCGTGGCCGCCTTGGACGGGGGCTACGCGGAGTTCGCGCCGACCTTCCTGCTGTGGCCGGTGACGGCGGCGGTGGCCGGTCCGCACAGCGCCGACGTCGTGGGGCGCGCCCGCACCCGCGACCGGCTCTGGACACCCTGGCCGCCCGGACGGCTCCGGCGGGACTGAACCGCCTCCCGCGGGCGCCCGGACGGGGGCCGGTGCGGGGCGCTCCGGCGGGCTCAGCCCTTCCCGGTGTCCCCGGTGTCCCCGTGCCACGTGTGCCACAGGGCCGCGTAGGGGCCGTCGGCCGTCACCAGGTCCTCGTGCGTGCCCAGTTCCGTCAGCAGGCCGTTCTCCATGACGGCCACCCGGTCGGCGTCGTGCGCGGTGTGCAGACGGTGGGCGATCGCGATGACCGTACGGCCCCGCAGCACCGCGGCCAGGGCGCGCTCGGTGTGGCGGGCCGTGGCCGGGTCCAGCAGGGCCGTCGCCTCGTCCAGGATCAGGGTGTGCGGATCGGCCAGCACCACCCGGGCCAGGGCGAGCTGCTGGGCCTGGGAGCCGTCGGTGCGGCAGCCGCCCGCGCCGAGGCGGGTGCCGAGTCCGTCCGGCAGGGCGCGCACCCAGTCGTCCGCGCCCACCGCCCCGAGCGCGGCCCACAAGTCGGCGTCCGTCGCGTCCGGTTCGGCGATCAGCAGGTTCTCCCGGACCGTGCCGAGGAACACGTGGTGCTCCTGGGTGACCAGGACCACCTGACGGCGCAGCACCTCCGGCTCCAGCTCGGCGACCGGCACCCCGCCCACCGTCACCGTGCCGCTCCCCGGCCGGTCGATGCCCGCGAGCAGCCGGCTGAGCGTGGTCTTCCCGGCACCCGAGGGTCCCACCACCGCCAGCCGCTCCCCGGGCCGCACCGTCAGGTCCACCCCGCGCAGCACCTCGCCCCCGCGCTCGTACGCGTACCGCACCCCGCGCACGTCGATCCGGTCGTCCGCCGGCACCGGGGACCCGCCGCCCGCGTCCCCGCGCGGCGCCCGCGCCAGACCCTCCACCCGCGCGAACGACGCGCCGCTGCTCTGGAGTTGCTCCACCCGCATCAGGATCTGGTCCAGCGGCTCGGTGAACTGCCGCAGGTACAGCGCCGCCGCCACCACCGCGCCGACCCCGACCCCGCCCCGCGCGTGCAACCACCCGCCGAACAGCAGCACACCCGCCACCGGGACCGTGTACGTCACCTCGACCGCGGGGAAGAACACCGTCCGCAGGAACAGCGTGCGGAAGCGGGTCCGCCGGGACGTCTCCAGCGCGTCCCGGCTCGCCGCGGTCCGGCGCCCCCGGAGCCGGAACGCCTCCACGGTGCGGGCCCCGGCCGCCGTCGAGGCGACGATCTCCGCGATCTCCGACGTCGCCGCGCCCTCGGCGAGGTACCCGTCCCGGGCCCGCCGCAGATACCAGCGCAGCGCCAGCAGGATCGGGGTCAGGCCGAGCAGCCCGAACAACCCGAGCAGCGGATCGAGGGCGAACACCGCGCCGAGCACGAACAGCGCCTGCACACCGTTGACCAGCAGATCCGGGCCGACGTCCCGCAGCGTGGTGCCGACGGTCGCCACGTCCGCCGTGCCGCGGGCCGTCAGGTCGCCGGTGCCGGCCCGCTCCACCGCGGACGCGGGCAGCGCCAGCACCCGCTCGACGTACTCCTCGCGCACCCGGGCCAGCGTCCGCTCGCCGAACCGGTGGCCCACGTACCGCGCCCAGCGGGCCAGCAGCAGCTGCGCCACCGAGCACAGCAGGATCCACAGGGCGGGCCGGTCCACCGCGTCGACGCCGTGCCCGGCCCGCACCTCGTCGACGATCCGCCCGACCAGCCAGGGCCCGACCAGTCCCGCGCCCGCCGCGAGCGCGTTCAGCAGCAGCACCGCCGCGAACGCCCGGCCGTCCGCCCGCACCAGCCGCAGCGTCGCTCGCCGCACCCGGGACCGGTCCGCGACCGGCAGCAGCTGCTCACCCGCCGTCATCGCACAGCCTCCTCGGCGTCGGTGTCCACCGTGCCCGCCACGTGGTCCGTGTCGCCGGTGTCCCCGGCGTCCCGCGCCACCAGGGCCCGGTAGCCCGCCTCCCGGTCCAGCAGCCGCCGGTGCGGGCCGGTCGCCGCCACCTTGCCGTCGACCAGGAACACGACGGTGTCCGCACGGTCCAGCACCAGCGGGGAGGTGGACGTCACCACCGTCGTACGGCCCTCGCGCGCCGCACGCAGCCGTCCGGCGACCGTCGCCTCCGTGTGCGCGTCCAGGGCCGAGGTCGGCTCCACGGCGAGCAGCACCTCGGGATCGGCCAGCAGCGCCCGAACCAGCCGCAGCCGCTGCCGCTGACCGCCCGACAGGCTGCGGCCCTGCCCGGCCACGGGCGAGTCGGGCCCCCGGGCAGGCCGCGCACGACGTCCTCGGCGGCCGCCGCGTACAGCGCCCGGGCGAGGGCCGCGTCGCCGGCCGGGCGCTCGGCCGCCACCACGTCCCGCAACGGCCCCGCGAACAGGTCGGCCTCGTTGTCGGCGACCAGGATCCGCGCGCGCACCGCGTCCAGCGGGACCTCGTCGAGCCGTACCCCGCCCCACGTGGCGTCGGTCGGCCCGTACCGGCCGAGCCGGTCGATCAGGGCGGCGGCCTCGGCCGGCCGGGCGGCGGCGACCGCGGTCAGCCGGCCCGGCACCACCCGCACCCCGGACGCCGGGTCGTGCAGCTCGGCCGGTCCGTCCGGGGCCGCACGGCGGCCGGTGTCGGGCTCCGGCTCCAGCCGCAGCAGCCGTACCACCCTGCGCGCGGCCACCACGCCCCGGTTCAGCTCGTAGGCCATCATGACGAAGAACGCCACGGGCCCGATCAGCACCGCCACATAGCCGTACACCGACACCAGCTCGCCGACGGTGATGGCGCCCCGCGCCGCCAGCCGGGCGGCGAGCCAGGTCACCACCGCGAGGAAGAGGGTGGGCAGGCCCATGCCGAGCGCCTGCACCCAGCTGGCCACCGCGCCCACCCGGTAGCCCTGCGCCCGCAGCCGCTGCGAGTCACGCCGGAAGGCCTCCGCGAACAGGCCCTTCCCGCCCAGCCCGTTGAGGACGCGGAGGCCGCCCGCGAGGTCCCCGATCCGCGCGGTGAGCACACCCTGCCGCTCCCGGTACTCGCTCTCCGCGCCCTGCAGCCGCCGCGTCAGCGGCCCGGTGAGCAACGCGATCACCGGCACCCCGAGCAGCACCACGGCGGCGAGCGGGACGGAGACGGCCAGCAGCAGGCCGGCCACCACCGCGTACACCACGACCGAGCCGACCCCCGGCCCGACCACGGTCAGCGCCTGCGCCAGGGTCTGCACGTCGCCGACCCCGATCGTCACCACCTCGCCCGCCCCGGCCCGGCGCGGCAGCGCGGCCCCGAGACGTACGACGTGGTCCACGACCACCTTCACCGTGCGGAAGTTGGCGTCCATCCGCACCCGCGTCATCGTGCGGTGCCGCATGATGCTCAGCCAGGCGTTCACCGCCCCGACCACGAACATCGCCACCGTCCAGCCGGCCAGCACCCCCGGCCGCCCCGGCACCAGACCGTCGTCCACGGCCCGCGCCGTCATGTACGGCTGCGCCGCCAGCAGCACCATCCACGTACTGCCCAGCAGCGCCCCGGCCGCGGACCGGCCCGGCTGGCGCAGCACCAGCCACCACAGATAGCGCCAGCCGCCCCGGGTGTCGGGCCTGCCCGGGTCCTCGTAGACGTCGATCATCCGTCCCCCGATCCGCTCGGCCGCGCCGGGAGCGGGGCCCGGCCGGAAACGTCGAACCTATCCGGGGGCGGGGACGCGGCTCCAGGGAATAAAGAGCGCCACCCGGGTGAGCGGCCGGCTCCCGCGGCAGTGCGCACGGGCTCGCGAACGCGCAGGTCGTAGGACCAACGGCGGAGCCGGGTCCGGCCGAAACTCAGTGGGCTTCGTCCGTGCCGGTCCGTAGGCTCGCGGTGATGCCCACGACACGTGCAACCACCGAGGACCGTTCCGCCGTACGCACCCTGGCGCGGCTGTGGCCCTACGTCCGGCCCGTCCGCGCCCGGCTGTTCACGGCCGCGTTCGTCGCGGTCGTCGCCTCCTGCACCGGGCTGGTGATCCCGCTCGTCCTGAAGTGGATGGTCGACGGACCGGTCGCCGGACGGGATCCGGCCGGGGTGTGGCTCGGGGCCCTCTGCCTCCTGCTGCTCGGTGTCGCCGAGGCGGTCCTGTTCGGGATACGGCGCTGGCTGGTGGCCCGCCCGCTGTCGCACGTCGAGGCGGAGATGCGGGCCGGTCTCTACCGGCACCTCCAGCGCCTGCCGGTCGCCTTCCACGACCGCTGGGCGTCCGGCCAGCTGCTCTCCCGGGGCACGACCGACCTGATGCTGGTACGGATGTTCCTGGCCTTCCCGCTGACCTTCCTGCTGGTCAACAGCGTGACGATCCTCGTCGGCGTGGTGATCATGCTCGTGCAGGACTGGACCCTGGGCCTGGTCGTCCTCGTGCCCGCGGTCCCCGTCGTCTGGACCTGCGTGATCTTCGAGCGGCGCTACGCGGAGGTGGCCCGGCGCGCCCAGGACCAGGTCGGCGACCTGACCACGGTGGTCGAGGAGAGCGTGCTCGGCATCCGGATCATCAAGGGCTTCGGCCACCACCGCAGCCAGGCACGGGCGTTCGGCGAACTGGCGGTCGGCCTGCGCGGCACCGAACTGCGCAAGGCACGGCTGCTCGCCACCATCTGGGGAGTCATCGTCACCCTGCCCGAGATGGCGATCGGGGCGGCCCTGGTCCTCGGCGCCGTACAGGTGGCCGACGGGGACCTGTCGGCGGGCACGCTGGTCGCCTTCCTCAGCACGGCGCTCGCGCTGCGGTGGCCGGTGGACTCGATCGGATTCCTGCTCGCCATGAGCCAGGAGGCGGCGACGGCGACCGAGCGGTACTTCGAGGTGCTGGACGAGACGCCGGAGGACGGCCCGGCCGGCGCGGCGCCCGGCCCGGCACCGCGGGGCGCCACCGCGCCGGGGGAGGCGCGTCCGGCGGCGGCCGCGCGCGGCCTGCGCTTCGAGGACGTGCGGTTCCGCTACCCCGACGCACCCCCCGGCTCCCCACCGCTGCTCACCGGCGTCGACCTGCACATCCGGCCCGGCGAGTCCATGGCCCTCGTCGGGGCCACCGGCAGCGGCAAGACGACGCTCACCGCCCTCGTGCCCCGCCTGCACGACGTCACCTCCGGCCGCATCACCCTCGACGGCGTCGACATCACCGCGATGCCCCGCGCGGAACTGCGCGCCCGGGTGGCCGTGGCCTTCGAGGAACCCACGCTGTTCTCCACGAGCGTCGGTGAGAACGTGCTCATGGGCGCGGCGGACGGCACCGGCCGGAAGGAACTCGACCGGGCCCTCGCCGTGGCCCAGGCCGAGTTCGCGCACGACCTGCCGGACGGCACCGCCACCCGCGTCGGCGAACAGGGCCTCAGCCTCTCCGGCGGCCAGCGCCAGCGTCTCGCGCTGGCCCGGGCGGTGGTCGGCCGGCCGGAGTTCCTCGTGCTGGACGACCCGCTGTCCGCGCTGGACGTGCACACCGAGGCCGCCGTGGAGGCGGCACTGCGCCAGGTCCTCTCCGACACCACCGCCCTGATCGTCGCCCACCGGCCGTCCACTGTGCTGCTCGCCGACCGGGTCGCCCTGCTCTCGGACGGCCGGATCGCCGCCGTCGGCACCCACCACGAACTGCTCCGCGACAACGCCGAGTACGCCCGTCTGATGTCCGGGGAATCCGAGGAACAGGAGGACATCCGTTGACCACGACCGCCTCCACCCCCGCCGTCGCCGAGGACGACGAACGCCCCCGCCCGCAGGACGCCGGCGACCCCTTCGACCGGGACGTCCTGCCCACCCCGCCCGGCGCCACCCCCGCGCTGCTGCGCTCCCTGCTCGCACCGATGAAGGCCCGCGCGGCCCTCACCACCCTCCTGCTGCTGCTCCAGCAGGCCGCCGTGCAGGCGGGCCCGCTGCTGGTGGCGTACGCCATCGACAACGCCGTACCCGCGTTCCGGGACCACCGGCACGGTCCGCTGATCGCGGTCGGCGCCGGCTACCTGCTGTGCGCCCTCGCCTCCGGCGTGCTCCAGTTCGCGTTCATCGAGACCTCCGCCCGGGTCAGCCAGGACGTCCTGCTCGACCTGCGCGGCCGGATCTTCCGGCACGCGCAGGCGCTGAGCGTCGACTTCCACGAGCGGTACACCTCGGGCCGGCTGATCTCCCGCTCCACCACGGACGTCGAGTCGCTGCGGGAACTCCTCGAGGAGGGGCTCCAGGAGCTGGTGACCGTCGTGCTGTCCTTCGTCTACATCTCGGTGATGCTGCTGTGGCTCGACCTCGGCCTGGGCGCGGTCGCGGTGGCCTCCTTCGTGCCGCTGTACCTGCTCGTCCGGCTCTACCAGCGGCGCGCGGGACGGGTGTTCCGGGCGCGCTCCACGGCGATCGCCGCGGTCATCGTCAAGTTCGTGGAGACGATGAACGGCATCCGCCCGGTGCGCGCGTTCCGCCGGGAGGGCGCCAACGAGGGCGAGTTCGCCGTCCTCAACGAACGGCACGAGCGGACGAACGGCGACTCGCTGCTGGAGATGGCCCGCTACGTGGTCGGCTCGCGCCTGGTCGCCAACACGGCGGTCGCGGGGATCGTGCTGTGGGGCGCCTACCGGGTCGCGTCCGGCTCGCTGGAACTGGGCGTGCTGGCGGCGGCGGTGCTGTACCTGCGCCGGCTGTACGACCCGATCGACCGGCTCGGGATGTTCCTGAACTCCTACCAGTCGGCCGCCGCCTCCCTGGAGAAGATCGCCGGGCTGCTGGCGCAGACCCCGTCCGTGCCGGAGCCGTCGGCGCCCCGCGAACTGCCCCCGGCGAAGGCCGGCTTCCCCGGGCGCGAGGTGGTCTTCGACGGCGTCCGCTTCGCCTATCGCACCGGCGGCGAGGTGCTGTCCCGCTTCGACCTGACCCTGCCGGCCGGGCAGACCGTCGCCGTCGTCGGCACCACCGGCGCCGGCAAGTCCACCCTGGCCAAGCTCCTCGCCCGGTTCTACGACCCCTCCGAGGGACGCGTGCTGCTGGACGGGGTCGACCTGCGCGACCTGCCCGTGCCCGAGCTGCGGCGCGGGGTGGTGATGGTGACGCAGGAGGCGTTCCTGTTCTCGGGCACGGTGGCGGACAACATCGCGATCGGCCGGCCCGACGCGGGACGGGAGGAGATCGAGCGGGCCGCGAAGGCGATCGGCGCGCACGAGTTCATCAGCGCGCTGCCCGACGGCTACGACACCGACGTCCGCAAGCGCGGCGGCCGGATCTCGGCCGGTCAGCGTCAGCTCGTGGCGTTCGCCCGCGCGCTGCTCGCCGACCCGGCCGTGCTGATCCTGGACGAGGCGACCAGCTCCCTGGACATCCCGGGCGAACGGGCCGTGCAGCGGGCCATGTCGACGGTGCTGAAGGGCCGGACCGCCGTGGTGATCGCGCACCGGCTGTCCACCGTGGAGATCGCGGACCGGGTGCTCGTGATGGAGCACGGCCGGATCGTCGAGGACGGCCACCCCGACGAGCTGATCGCCGGCACGGGCAGATTCGCCGACCTGCACCGGGCCTGGCGGGACAGCCTGGCCTGACTGCCGGGTCCGGCCCGGCGGGAGGCCCCGGGCCGGATCACGGCACCCCGAGCTCGAACAGGGCGTAGCCCGCGTACGAGCCGGAGGCGAGCGCCGCGATGCCGAGCAAGGTGCACTGCAGGGGAAGGCTCAGCCGTCGCAGGCCGAGCGCCAGCGGCAGGAACAGCGGGAAGCAGGGCAGCAGGTAGCGGGAGATGTTGGCGACGATCTGCTGGCTGCCGAGCACCAGGGCGAGCGTGAGGACGGTGTACACGACCAGCACCGCCGGGGGGCGCAGCCGCACCAGCAGCGGCAGCAGCGCGCAGGCGAGCAGGATGACGGCGACCGAGATGACGTCGGCGAAGGGGTAGGCGAAGAGGTAGTCGAACTTGCCCACCGGTACGGACGTCAGCACGTCCCAGGTCTGCTCGCCGTAGTCGAAGCTGTGCGCCCAGGCGCCCGACTGGAGGGCGAAGTAGCCGCCCAGGTCGCCCATGCGGTCGCCGACCCAGAGCAGATAGCCGAGCAGCCCGAGCGGTGCCAGCGCGAGGGCGACCAGCGGGCGCAGGGCGCCGTCCTCCCGGCGGCGCAGGGACAGCAGCACGGCGACGGCCAGCGCCGCGATCAGCGCGGCGGCCGTGGGCCGGTTGAGGCCGGCCGCGAAGGTGAGCAGCCCGGCCGTGAGCCAGCGTCGGGTCATGACGGCATGGCAGGCCCAGGCGGCCAGGGCCACGTACAGGGAGTCGGAGTAGACCGCCCACTCCACGCCCGAGCCCGGCCACACCGCCCACAGCCCGGCCGCGGCGAGCCCGGCCCGCCGGCCGCCGAGGCGCTCGGCGACGGCGTGGATGCCGAGGGCGGCGGCGAAGGACGCCACGATCGACACCAGCAGCCCGGCGCCGTACGAACCGAGGCCGGTGACGGCGGAGGTCATCCGGATCAGCGCCGGATAGAGCGGGAAGAACGCCGCCGAGTTGCCCTCCAGCGTGATCAGGCCGGTGGCGCCCGGGACCGGGACGAGTCGCGGGTCGTAGCCGTGCAGGGCGATCTGCTGGTACCACCAGCCGTCCCAGGTCGCCAGCACGTCCCAGGCGTGCGCGCCGCCGCCGAACCGGGGGTGCTTGGTGCGGTAGTCCCCGGCGGACGACAGCAGGTACATGAAGGAGCAGAAACCGGCCAGTTTGAGCGCGCCGAACAGGGCGAGGACCGGGCCGTGCCGGCGGACGGCGGCCCGCAGCCGCTCGCCGGGCTCGGGCCGGGGGCGGAGGCCAGGGTGCGGGGCAGGGTCGCGGTCACCGGGGCACCGCCACGGCACACGGCCGGCGGCGGCCGAGCGCGCGCCGCATCCGCGCGATCCCGCGCAGGTCCGCCAGCGCGGTCGCGAGGATGTCCACGCTGCTGTCCGGGTCGTCGACCCAGTCCACCGGGACCTCGTGGATCCTGAGGCCCGCCCGCTCGGCCAGCACCAGCAGCTCGGTGTCGAAGAACCACTCGCCGTCCCGCACCAGCGGCAGCAGCCGCTCGGCGGCCTCGCGGCGCACCGCCTTGAACCCGCACTGCGCGTCGGAGAAGCCGACGGCGAGCGTGCACCGCAGCAGCACGTTGTAGCAGCGGGATATGACCTCCCGCCTGGCCCCGCGCACCACCCGCGCGCCGGGGGCGAGCCGGCTGCCGATGGCGAGGTCGGAGTGGCCGGATATGAGCGGGGCGACCAGCGGCAGCAGCGCGGCGAGCCCGGTCGACAGGTCGACGTCCAGGTAGGCCAGCACGGGGGCACGCGAACCCGACCAGGCCGCTCGCAGCGCCCGGCCGCGTCCCTTCTCGGGCAGCCGGAGCGCGGCCACCTCGGGCAGCTCCTCGGCGAGCCGGGCGGCGATCAGCGGGGTGCGGTCGGTGCTCGCGTTGTCCGCGACGGTGATCCGGAACGGGTAGGGGAAGGTGTCCCGCAGGTGCGCGTGCAGCCGGCGGACGTTCGGCTCCAGGTCCTTCTCCTCGTTGAACACCGGCACGGCCACGTCCAGGACGGGCTCCTCGTGGTGCGTCGGCAGGGGCGCGCGCCGGGGCACGGGGGCCGCGGCGGGTGGCCGGCCCGGTCGGATGTCTGTCACGTGAGTCCCTGGGTGTCGTCGGTCGTCGGCGTGCCGCGGGCACGCGGGGGGAGCGGCAGGACGGTGGCGGGCTAGCCGTTCCGGCCGGCCGCGGTGGTCTCCGGTGCCGTGGCCGGCGGTGTGGTGCCGTCGTCCCCGGGCGTGGCCGTCGCCGTGGCGGTCGCCGTGGCCTTCGCCGTGTCGGTCGGCGGCCGCACGGTGCCGGTGACCGAACTCCCGCCGTTGATCGGGGGCTCGGAGGTGGTCGGGTCGCCGTCGGGCGTCGGGAATTCCGACGTCGCCGGTGCGGACGGGGTCGCGCTCGGCGTCGGGGTCGGCGAGGTCGTCGTGCTCGGTTCCGTCAGCGGCCGCGGATGCGGCGCGCTCGGCCGGTCGTCGATGTGGCCGTGCGGCCACAGGAACAGGCCGAGTCCCAGGCCGGCCACCGCCAGGACGGACCCGGCCGCCCGGCGTACGGCCCGCACCCGGCGGCGCGTCCGCACGCCCGCCCGCAACCGTTCTTGGTGCCGGACGTCGAAGGACGCCTGCTCGCGGGCGGAGTGCATCAGCCGGCTCAGCTGACGCTCGAAGTGGTCGTGCCGGTCCCCGTGCGCGGGCCCGTCGCCGTGCCCGCCGAGGGGCCGGTGATCCCCGCGGTCCAGGTGATCCCCGCCGTCCGTGCCGTCCAGGTGCTCCATGCGGTCCATGGGTCTCTCCCTCACCCCACCGGCTCGATGACGTCGGCCAGGAGCCGGCGCAGCCGGGCCACCCCGCGCGCGGCGTGGGACCGGGCCGTGCCCACCGGGCAGCCCAGCACCTCCGCGACCTGCCGGTCCGGCAGGTCCTGGTAGTAGCGCAGCACCACGGCGGCGCGCTGCTGCGGCGTCAGCTGCGCGAGCGCCGCCTCCAGCCGGGAACGCTCCGCCACGGTCGCCGACACGTCGCCGGCCGCCGCCACCTCGGGCAGCTCGTCCACGGGACGCTCGCCCCACCAGCGCCGCCGGGCGGAACGGGCCGCGGCGCGGGCCAGCACCTTGCGGACGTACGCCTCCGGTGCCTCGTCGGCCACCTTCGGCCAGACGAACCACAGCTTCACCAGGGACTCCTGCAACAGGTCCTCGGCCCGGTGCCGGTCCCCGCCGGTGAGCAGACGGGCCAGATGGAACAGCACCGACCAGCGGGCCGCCACGAACGCGTCGTACTCACCGGCCCTCGTCTGCTCCATCCCCACGGTCCCCGTCCTCGCCGGCTGTCTACACCAGGGGAAAGGCCCTGGACCCCCTCGAGTGCTGCACCCGGCCGGCGTGATCCGCGTCACGCACAGCCCGCGCACAGGCTCAGGGAGTCTCCCGCACAGCCGTACGGACGGGTTCGCGGGGCCCGCGACGGCGTCCCGCCCCGGGGTTCAGGCGACCTTCAGCAGCAGTACCGCGCGGGCCGGGACCGTGATCTCCTCGCCCGCCGGGTGGACCGTTCCCGGGGCCTCGGACTGCTCCTCCCGGGAGGTGTCCACGACGACCTCGTACCGCTCCGCCCACGGCGGGCCCGGCAGCACGAAGCCCGTCGGCCGGTCGCCCGCGTGCAGCACCGCGAGGAAGCTGTCGTCCACGACCGGCGCGCCCCGTTCGTCCCGGCCGGGGATGTCCCGCCCGGAGAGGTACATGCCGAGCGTGGCCGCGGGCGCGTACCAGTCGCCCTCGGTCATCTCCGCGCCCCGTGAGGTGAACCAGGCGAGGTCCCGCAGCCCGTCCGCCGAGTGGGCCCGGCCGGAGAAGAACGCGCGGCGGCGCAGCACCGGGTGCCGGTGGCGCAGCGCGATCAGCCGCGACGTCAGCTCGTACAGCGCCCGCCAGCCGGGCTCCCGCAGCAGCGACCAGTCCAGCCAGCTGATCTCGTTGTCCTGGCAGTAGGCGTTGTTGTTGCCGCGCTGGGTGCGGCCCAGTTCGTCACCGGCGACCAGCATGGGCACCCCGGTGGACAGCAGCAGCGTGGTCAGGAGGTTGCGCAGCTGTCTGCGCCGCAGCGCCCGTACCCGCTCGTCGCCGGTCTCGCCCTCCGTGCCGCAGTTCCAGGAGCGGTTGTCGCCGGTGCCGTCCCGGTTGTTCTCGCCGTTGGCCTCGTTGTGCTTGCGTTCGTACGACACCAGGTCGCGCAGGGTGAACCCGTCGTGCGCGGTGACGAAGTTGACCGAGGCGTAGGGGCGGCGGCCACCCCAGGCGTACAGATCGCTGGAGCCGGACAGGCGGTAGCCCATCTCGCGGACGTCCGGCAGGGCGTGCCGCCAGAAGTCCCGCACCGCGTCGCGGTAGCGATCGTTCCACTCCGTCCACAGCGGGGGGAACGCGCCCACCTGGTAGCCGCCCGAGCCGATGTCCCAGGGCTCGGCGATCAGCTTCATCCGGCGCAGCACCGGGTCCTGGGCGATGACCGCGAGGAACGGGGAGAGCATGTCGACGTCGTGCATCGAACGGGCGAGCGCCGCCGCGAGGTCGAACCGGAATCCGTCGACGCCCATCTCCGTCACCCAGTAGCGCAGCGAGTCCGTGATCAGGCGCAGGACCTGGGGCTGGACGACGTGCAGGGTGTTGCCGCAGCCGGTGTAGTCGGCGTAGCGGCGGGCGTCGCCCTGGAGCCGGTAGTAGCCGCGGTTGTCGATGCCCTTCAGGGACAGGGTCGGGCCCAGCTCGCCCGCCTCCGCCGTGTGGTTGTAGACCACGTCGAGGATGACCTCGATGCCGGCCGCGTGCAGGGCGCGCACCATCCGCTTGAACTCGCCGACCTGCTGACCCGTCGTACCGGAGGCCGCGTAGGCCGCGTGCGGGGCGAAGTAGCCGATGGAGTTGTAGCCCCAGTAGTTCTTCAGGCCCCGGCGCAGCAGATGGTCCTCGTGCGCGAACTGGTGGACGGGCAGCAGCTCCACGGCCGTGACGCCGAGCCGCACCAGGTGCTCGATCGCGGCCGGGTGGGCCAGGCCGGCGTAGGTGCCGCGCAGTTCCTCCGGGATGTCCGGGTGCAGTGCGGTGAAGCCGCGCACGTGCAGCTCGTAGATCACCGAGTCCGCCCACGGCGTCTTGGGGCGGCGGTCGTCGGACCAGTCGTCGTCGTCGTGGACGACGACCCCCTTCGGCACGTACGGCGCCGAGTCCCGCTCGTCCCGCACGGTGTCCGCGACATGCTGCTCCGGCCAGTCCCGGACGTGCCCGTACACCTCCGGCGGCAGCCGGAACTCCCCGTCCACCGCCCGGGCGTACGGGTCCAGCAGCAGTTTGGCCGGGTTCCAGCGGGCGCCGGTCCAGGGGTCCCAGCGGCCGTCCACCCGGTAGCCGTACCGCTGTCCGGGCATCACGCCGGGCACGAAGCCGTGCCAGATCTCGTGCGTCAGTTCGGTCAGCGGGATCGGGGTCTCCCGGCCCCGCTCGTCGAACAGGCACACCCGGACCGCCTCCGCACCGGCCGCCCACAGGGCGAAGTTGGTGCCCGCGACCCCGTCCGGGCCCACCCGGAACCGGGCCCCCAGCGGGGTCGGCGCACCCGGCCACACGGCCGGTGCGGGCGGTACGGCCCGCCGGGAGCCGTTCACCGCCGCCGGTTGCCCGCTCCCGGCCGGCTCCCCGGCCGGTGCCCGCTGCTCGGCTGCGCTCGTCACCTTGTCGGCCCCTCTTTCAGTGGCTCGCCCCCGGGGCGGCGCAGTCGGCCGTGCCCGGGGGCCGGGCGTGCCTTTCGGCACCCCTGACCACCCGACACGGCTGCGCCCCGACGGCTCCGGCGCGGGCGCGGCGGCTCCCCAACGTGTCGTCCTTCCCTCTGTTCTGCCCAATGCTTGGGTCGCACTCACGTTTCCCCGGAGCGTGCGCCGTCGTTGAGTCCCGCGTGAGGCACGTACAAGGACGCGCGCGGCGCGCGCTGGCCGCGCTGGCCGCGGCAGTGATGTGGGCAGGGCTGACGGCCGGCTGCTCGGCGGACGGCTCGGGCCCGCTGGGTATCGGCGGATCGCTGGGCAAACCCCCGGCTCCCGAGGACGTCATCCGTGTCACCCCCGACGACGGCAGCAAGGCCGTACGGCCCGACAGCAGGCTGCGGGTGCGGGTGCCGGGCGGACGCCTGGAGAAGGTGACCGTGGTCCGGTCGCAGGACGCGCAGGACACCCCCGTACCCGGCCGTATCAGCGGTGACGGCCTGACCTGGCAGCCCGAGGAGGCCAAGCTGGCGCTCGCCGCCAAGTACACCGTCGACGTGGTCGCGCTGGACTCCCGGGGCCGACGCTCTGCCCGGCACACCACCTTCACCACCTACGTCCCCGACCAGCGGTTCATCGGATACGTCACTCCGGAGAACCGCTCCGTGGTCGGCACCGGGATGATCGTCTCCCTCGCCTTCAGCCGGGAGATCACCGACCGGGCCGCCGTCGAACGCGCCGTCCACGTCAGCGCGCGGCCCCCCGTCGAGATCCGCCCGCACTGGTTCGGCAAGGACCGCCTGGACTTCCGTCCCGAGCACTACTGGAAGCCCGGCACCGAGGTCACCGTCGACCTGGACCTGCGGGACGTCGAGGGCGCGCGCGGCGCCTACGGGCTGCAGGACAAGACGTTCTCGTTCACCGTCGGCCGCAGCCAGGTCTCCCTGGTCGACGCGGCCAAGCACACCATGGACGTACGGCGCGACGGGCAGCTCCTCGCCACGGTCCCGATCACGGCGGGCGCCCCCAAGCACCCGACGTACAACGGGAAGATGGTGGTGATGGACATGCTGGAGGTCACCCGCATGAACAGCCGGACGGTGGGCTTCGGCGGCGAGTACGACATCCCCGACGTCCCGCACGCCATGAAGCTGACCGACTCCGGCACCTTCCTGCACGGCAACTACTGGGCCCCGGACGCCCCCGGCCAGGTCAACGTCAGCCACGGCTGTGTGGGGTTGATGGACGTCAAGGGCGGCAGTTCGGACACCCCGGCGGGCTGGTTCTTCGACCGCAGTCTCGTCGGTGACGTCGTCGAGGTGGTGCACAGCAAGGACAAGACCGTCTCACCGGACAACGGGCTCGGCGGGTGGAACATGACCTGGAACGTGTGGAAAGCGGGCAGCGCGGTGAAATAACCGGGTGAGGGGCCGGGTTCGGGGCGAGGGGGTCGGGCGGAAGTTGCGACGGAACGGTGACATACGCCTGACACCCGCCTCATGACCAGGCGGTTAATATGCGCGCACCAGTGTGGTGGGGAGCGGACCTGGCCAGGTCCGGCGAGGGGGAGTGCGAGTTGAACGTGCGGCCTGTTTCGGGGGCGTCGGTGGCGGAGCGGCGAGGTCGTAGGGGACTGGCGATGGTGGCCGGCGCTCTCGTGCTGACGCTCGCCGCGTGCGGCGGGGGCGGTGACGACAAGGCGGGGCCGGCGGACGGCAAGGACAAGCGCGCGACCCAGCAGGGCAAGCAGTCGACGGCCGCCGTCAGCATCGCGCCCAAGTCCGGTGCCAGGGACGTCGACACGAGCGGCGCCCTCAAGGTGGCCGTCGCCCAGGGCAAGCTGACCGAGGTGACCGTCAAGGACGCCAAGGGCGCGAAGATCGACGGCACCATATCCGGCGGCGGCGCCTCGTGGACGCCGTCGACCCATCTGGCCGCCGGCACCAAGTACACGGTGCACGCGGTCGCGAAGGACTCCGAGGGCCGCGCGGCGGCCGAGGACTCCAGCTTCACCACGCTGACCCCGAAGAACACCTTCACCGGTTCCTTCACCCCCGAGGACGGTTCCACCGTCGGCGTGGGCATGCCGTTCTCCATACGTTTCACGCGGGGCATCACCAGCCCGGACGCCGTGGAGAAGGCGATCCGCATCAAGACCGAGCCGGCCGTCGACGTCGAGGGCCACTGGTTCGGCAACGACCGCCTGGACTTCCGTCCGGAGCACTACTGGAAGTCCGGCACCAAGGTCACCGTCGACCTCAACCTGGACGGCGTCGAGGGCCGCGACGGCGTCTACGGCGAGCAGCACAAGACCGTGAAGTTCACCATCGGCCGCGACCAGGTCTCCTTCGTGGACGCGAAGAAGCACACGATGAAGGTCACCCAGGACGGCAAGGTCGTCAAGACCATCCCGGTCACCACGGGCAAGCCCGGCTACGAGACCTGGAACGGCCAGATGGTCATGAGCGAGAAGCTCGCCGTCACCCGGATGAACGGCGAGACCGTCGGCTACGGCGGCGAGTACGACATCAAGGACGTGCCGCACGCCATCCGCCTCACCACCTCCGGCACCTTCATCCACGGCAACTACTGGGGCGGCGGCGCCTTCGGCAACTACAACGCCAGCCACGGCTGCGTCGGTCTGCGCGACGTGCGCGGCGGCTACGACAAGGGCGTCCCGGCGGCCTGGTTCTTCAACCACTCCATCGTCGGTGACGTGGTGGTCGTGAAGAAGTCCCACGACCGCACGGTGGACCCGGCCAACGGCCTCAACGGCTGGAACATGTCCTGGGCCGACTGGAAGAAGTGAACCCCGCCCGACGTACGGGCCCGGTGCTGTGAGGAACGGCACCGGGCCCGTTCCCGTTAGTCCCCGTTAACCTGCTCACCATGACCGTCTCTCTCGAAGTCGCCGAAGGCGTCGGAACCCTGCGCCTGGACCGGCCCCCGATGAACGCGCTGGACATCGCCACGCAGGACCGGCTGAAGGAACTCGCCGAGGAGGCCACGCGCCGCGACGACGTGCGCGCCGTGGTGATCTACGGCGGCGAGCGGGTGTTCGCGGCGGGCGCGGACATCAAGGAGATGCAGAACATGGACCACGCCGGGATGGTCCGGCGTGCCCGCGCCCTGCAGGACTCCTTCACCGCCGTGGCCCGCATCCCCAAGCCGGTCGTCGCGGCGATCACCGGGTACGCGCTCGGCGGCGGCTGCGAGCTCGCGCTGTGCGCCGACTTCCGCGTCGCCGCCGACAACGCCAAGCTGGGCCAGCCCGAGATCCTGCTCGGCCTGATCCCGGGCGCCGGCGGCACCCAGCGGCTGCCCCGGCTGGTCGGACCGTCCAGGGCCAAGGACCTCATCTTCACGGGCCGTCAGGTCAAGGCCGACGAGGCCCTCACGATCGGTCTGGTCGACCGTGTGGTGCCGGCCGCCGAGGTGTACGAGCAGGCGCACGCCTGGGCCGCGAAGCTCGCGCAGGGCCCGGCGATCGCGCTGCGCGCCGCCAAGGAGTCCGTCGACACCGGCCTGGAGACGGACATCGACACCGGCCTCGCCGTCGAACGGAACTGGTTCGCGGGTCTGTTCGCCACCGAGGACCGCGAGCGGGGCATGCGCAGCTTCGTCGAGGAAGGGCCGGGCAAGGCCAAGTTCCTGTGACACCCGCGGGGTGAACTTCTCCGTAACTCACCCCGGAACCCTTGCAATTGACACGGCGTCTCACCCGGGTCCCCCGATGGGGCGGTTTATGGGAGCCTTAAGACAACCTTAAACCTGTCTTGTCGGGGCGTTCCGGCGATTGCCCCTGGGCGGCCCGTCGTCGCAGGTCAACCAGGATGTACCGGATGTCGGCATGCCGACGGCATATGCCGATCGCCGAGCGCACGGCAGGGGCGTACGGGGGGCGTATTCCTCCGGAACGGCCCCCAAGACGGCTCCGGGCCGCCATCATGGGGGCATGGCGGGGCTGGAGGGCATCGAACAGCCGCGGGGACACAGCCGTGCGGCCGCGGCACGATGGTCGCCCGCGGTCGAGGACGAACAGGCGCTCAAGGCGCTCGAACTGTTCGGCAACCCGACGGAGGCGGAAGTACCGCTGCCGTCCCGCCCGGAGTCCGCCGCCACCGCCCGCCGGCTCGCCCAGGTCGTCGTCCTGCGCACCTGGCGGCTGACCCCGAAGCTCACCGAGGACGCCGTCCTACTCGTGTCGGAACTCGTCGGCAACGCCGTACGGCACACCGGTGCACGCGTCTTCGGTCTGCGCATGCGCCGCCGTCCCGGCTGGATCCGTGTGGAGGTCCGCGATCCCTCCCGCGGCCTGCCCTGCCTGATGCCCGTTCAGGAGATGGACGTCAGCGGCCGCGGGCTGTTCCTCGTCGACAAACTCTCCGACCGGTGGGGCGTCGACCTGCTGCCGCGCGGCAAGACCACCTGGTTCGAGATGCGGGTCGCCGACCGCTAGGGCCTGTCGTTCGGATCAGGCCGGCCTGGCCCACGGTGCCTTGTCTGGCGACGCGGGCACGATCCACACGACAGGCCCTGACCCCCCGGGCGGGCCCGGCGCGTCCCGCGGACCGGCTGCGCGCCCCGCGACCCGATAACACCCCGAACCGGCTAATCGGCGGTTTTCTTACCCTTCGCCCCTTAAATGGTGCGGGTGACCACGACCAACCGACGCGAGGTGCTGCGCGCGGGCGCCGGGCTCGTCACCGGTGGCGCGCTGGCCGCCGGCTGCGGCTCCGGACGGGCCGCCCCGGCCACCACGCCGGCCGACGCGTCCACCCCCCTGTCCCCGCCCCACGCCTCCGTGTCCGGCCGGCCTGCGGCCACCGCCCGGACCGCGCCCGCACCCCGGGCCTACCCCGGACAGCCGGCCCAGATCACCCACGGCCCGCGCACCCGCCGCCAGGTCGCCCTCACCTTCCACGGCCAGGGCGACCCCGCCCTCGCCCACTCCCTGCTGAGCACGGCCGAGAAGCGCGGCGCCCGCCTCACCGTGCTCGCCGTCGGCACCTGGCTGGACGAGCACCCGGACGTCGCCCGGCGCATCCTCGACGGCGGCCACGACCTCGGCAACCACACCCAGCGCCACGTCTCCGTCAACGCCATGTCCCAGGCGTCGGCGCGCAAGGAGATCATCGACTGCGCCGACCGGCTGCGGCGGCTCACCGGCTCCATCGGCACCTGGTTCCGCCCCTCCCGCGCGCCCACCGCCTCGCCCCTCGTCGCCGGGCTGGCCCGCGCCGCCGGCTACCCGCACGTGCTGTCGTACGACGTCGACTCGCTCGACTACACCCGCCCCGGCGCCGCCGCCGTCACCCGCAAGGTCCTCGCCGACGTGACCAACGGGTCCGTGGTGAGCCTGCACTTCGGCTATCCGGACACCGTCGCCGCCCTGCCCGACGTCCTCCACGAACTCGACCGCCGCGGACTGCGCGCGGTCACCACCACGGAGCTGCTGAGCTGATGAGAACCACGAAAGCCGCCCGCCTGCTGGCCGCCGGCGCCGCCCTCACCGCCCTGACGCTGCTCTCGGCGTGCGGCGGCGGGGAGGAGCGCCCCGAGAACGCGGCCCCCGCCAGCAAGGCGCCGGTCCAGCCGCGGGCCAGGCAGCCCCAGGTGAACGTGCTGCCCGGGATGCCGCCGGTGGAGGACCCGACCGACGTCTACGCCGCCGACCGGCCCAACCGGCTCTCGCCCGTGGTCAAGGACTTCCCCTCCCGGGTGTACGTCCCCAACACCCAGTCCGACACGGTCACCGTCATCGACCCGAAGACCTACCGGGTGATCGAGACCATCCCCGTCGGGCACCAGCCCCAGCACGTCGTGCCGTCCTGGGACCTGAAGACCCTCTGGGTCAACAACGACCTCGGCAACAGCCTCACCCCCATCGACCCGCGCACCGGCCGGGCGGGCAAGCCGGTCGAGGTGCACGACCCGTACAACCTCTACTTCACGCCCGACGGCAAGTACGCGGTCGTCATGGCCTCCATGGACCGCGAACTCGTCTTCCGCGACGCCCACACGATGAAGGTCGTCAAGGCTGTCCCGGTCAGCTGCTACGGCGTCAACCACGCCGACTTCTCGGTCGACGGCCGCTACTTCATCGTCTCCTGCGAGTTCAGCGGCGAGGTCCTCAAGGTCGACACCGCGGCCATGAAGGTGGTCGCGCAGGAGAAACTGCCGTTCCAGGGCGCCATGCCGCAGGACGTGAAGATCTCCCCGGACGGCAAGCTGTTCTACATCGCCGACATGATGGCCAACGGCCTGTGGATCCTCGACGGCGACAAGTTCACCAGGCCCCGGTTCCTCGCCACCGGCAAGGGCACCCACGGCCTGTACGTCAGCCGGGACTCCCGCGAGATGTACATCTCCAACCGCGGCGAGGGCACGATCTCCCTCTTCGACTTCACCCGGGGCCGGCTCACCAAGAAGTGGCGCCTGCCCGGCGGCGGCAGCCCCGACATGGGCGGGGTCTCCGCCGACGGCAAGGTCCTGTGGCTGTCCGGCCGCTACAACGCCGAGGTCTACGCCATCGACACCCGCACCGGCGCGGAACTCGCCCGCATCAAGGTCGGCAGCGGCCCGCACGGCCTCGCCGTCTACCCCCAGCCGGGCCGTTACTCGCTCGGGCACACCGGCATCTTCCGCTGACCCGGCCGCAGCAGCGCCTCCGAGCCCACCGGACGGTACCCGGAGGCCTGGAACGCCCGCATGCTGCGGGCGTTCCCCGCCGCCACCTGGGCCCACACCGGCTCCCCGGCCAGCTGCCGGGCGGCCGTCGCCAGCGCCCGCCCCAGCCCCCGGTGCCGGTGCTCCTCCGCCACCTCCACGGCCACCTCCAGCCGGCCCGCGACCCCTCGCCCCAGCACCAGCAGCCCGCCGTCCGCCGTCCAGACCCGGACCGCGTCGCGCGCGCCGGCGCGAGCTCCGCACCCGGGGTGGGCCGGGTCGTCGAGCGCGCGCAGGGGGATCCCGGGAGTCCCCGGCAGCGGGGCACCCACCAGCAGGACGTCCACGGTGTCGGTGAGGCGGCCCGTCCGGTCCAGCAGTGCGGTCAGGAAACGGGGGCTCATCGCGGCGGCCAGGGCGTCGCTCCCGCGCTCGGCCGCGCGCAGCGCCCCGCGCACCCAGCGGGGGTCCTCGTCGGTGAACACGACGGAGTGCCCGGTGAACGCGATCACCCCGGCGTCCCGCTCCGAGGGCTGCGCCACGACCGTCGTCCGGCCGTCCGCCGGCGGGAAGGCACCGCGCGCCGCCGCGTCGAGAATGTCCCGCAAGGTCTCCACGGCCCGCTCCTTCCGTCTCGGCCCACTGGACTGGAGGGCCCAGACTGGCAGGCCCGGAGCCCGGGTGGGTGGCCGAGGCACTGCGTGTCCGGCCGGGCCGTTAATCTGACCTGCGTCAGTACGCCAGCACGGCATGAGAAACACGACCAAAAGGGGCGGATCGGTGGCGGACATCGAGGAAGCACGCAAGCAGTTCCAGCGGATCGACGCGGACGGTGACGGGTTCATCACCGCGGCCGAGTTCAAGTCCGCCCTGGCACAGGGTGGTGACTGGAACGTCACCGAGACGGTGGCCGAGAGCATCATCGGCACCCGCGACCTGAACGGCGACAAGGTCCTGTCGTTCGACGAGTTCTGGGCCTACCTGAACAAGTAGTCCCAGGCCGCCGGAACCCCTGGCGTGCCCCGGAGGGGGTGCCCGTCCCGCGAGCAGCGGGAGGGGCACCCCCTCCGCGCTGTTCCGGCCCCCTCACCCGATCGCCGGGGTCACGGAATACGTCCCCGCCCCGCCGGAGTTGACGCCGAACGGACGTATGCGTGTGCATCGATACCCCGGAGGGCATGTCATGAAGATCGGCATCATCGGCGCGGGCAACATCGGCGGCAACCTCACCCGGCGGCTCACCGCCCTCGGCCACGACGTCTTCGTGGCCAACTCCCGCGGACCCGAGACGCTCAAGGAACTGGCGGAGGAGACCGGCGCCACCCCGGTCCGCGCAGAGGAGGCGGCCGAGGGCGCCGAGGTCGTCGTCGTCACCGTTCCTCTGAAGGCCGTGCCGGACCTGCCCGCCGGCCTGCTGGACGGCGCGGCCGAGGGCGCCGCGGTGATCGACACCGGCAACTACTACCCGCAGCAGCGCGACGGCCGGATCGCCGGCATCGAGGACGAGGGCCTCACCGAGAGCCGCTGGACCGAACGCCACCTGGGCCGCCCGGTGGTCAAGGCCTTCAACGGCACCTACGCCCAGGACATCCTGGACCGCCCCCGCCCGGCGGGCGACTCCGCCCGCATGGCCCTCCCGGTCGCCGGTGACGACGAGCCGGCCAAGGCCAGGGTCCGGGCCCTGATCGACGAGCTCGGCTTCGACACGGTCGACGCGGGCGGCATCGACGACTCCTGGCGCCAGCAGCCGGGCACCCCGGTGTACGGGCTGCGCGGGGACGTGGCCGCGGTCCGCAAGGCCCTCGCGGAGGCCTCCCGGGAACGCCCGGCGGACTTCCGGGGCTGACCCGCGCGAGGTCCGTTTCCCGCACGGGAAGGGGCGGCGCGCCTCGACGGGGTGTCGAGGTGCGCCGCCCCCTTCGGGTACGGGTCGCGGGAGCCGGCCCGCGCTCGCACCGCGGCTACTTCGGGTCGCGGTCGAACTTCGCGGTCGACCAGACGTACCCGAGCACCGCGAGGCCCACGCACCAGGCGACGGCGAGCCAGCCCTGGTGACCGATCCCGGTGCCGAGCAGCAGACCGCGCAGGGTCTCGATGGCGGGTGTGAACGGCTGGTACTCGGCGATCGGCCGGAACCAGCCCGGCATCGCGTCGACCGGGACGAAGGCGCTGGACAGCAGCGGCAGCAGGATCAGCGGCATCGCGTTGTTGCCGGCGGCCTCGGCGTTCGGGCTGACGAGCCCCATGCCGACGGCGATCCAGGTGAGTGCCGTGGCGAAGAGCACGAGCAGTCCGAACGCCGCGAGCCACTCCAGCACGGTGGCGTCGGTGGACCGGAAGCCGATGGCCACGGCGACGGCGCCGACGAGGACCACGCTGAGGACCGACTGGAGCACGCTGCCGACGACGTGCCCGACGAGCACCGAACCGCGGTGGATCGCCATCGTCCGGAAGCGGGCGATGATGCCCTCGGTCATGTCGTTGGAGACGGACACCGCGGTCCCGACCACGGTGCTGCCGATGGTCATCAGCAACAGCCCCGGGACGATGTAGGCGATGTAGGCGGAGCGGTCCGGTCCGCCGCCGCCGATGCCCGCGCTCATGGTGTCGCCGAAGACGTAGACGAAGAGCAGCAGCAGCATGACCGGGGTCAGCAGCAGGTTCAGGGTGAGGGACGGGTAGCGCCGGGCGTGCAGGAGGTTGCGGCGCAGCATCGTGACGCAGTCGCGCACGGCGAGGGAGAAGCCGTTCGCGCGGGCGGGGGCCAGGGGTGCGCTCATCGGACGGACTCCTCGGACTGGTTGGGCCGGTTCGGCTGGTCGGGGACGCCTGCGCCGCCGGTCAGGGCGAAGAAGACGTCGTCGAGGTCGGGGGTGTGCACGGTCAGCTCGTCGGCCTCGACACCGGCCGTGTCCAGCCGGTCGAGGAGGGAGCGCAGTGCCCGCTGGCCGCCGTCGCCGGGGACCTGCAGCGTGAGGGCCTCGTCGTCCCGGACGGCCTCGTCCAGGGCGGAGACGGCGCCGCGGTACACGGCCGGGTCGGTGAAGCGCAGCCGCACGTGTCCCCCGGGGACCAGCCGCTTCAGTTCCTCGGCCGTGCCCTCGGCGGCGATCCCGCCGTCGTGCAGCACGGCGATCCGGTCGGCGAGCTCGTCGGCCTCCTCCAGGTACTGGGTGGTGAGGAAGACGGTGACACCGCCCGTGACGAGCTCGCGGATGATCTGCCACATGGTGTGCCGGGAGCGCGGGTCGAGTCCCGTGGTCGGCTCGTCGAGGAAGATGACCCGCGGGTCGCCGACCAGGGTCATGGCGATGTCGAGGCGGCGCTTCATACCGCCGGAGTAGGTGGCGGCCGGCTTCCTCGCGGCCTCGCCGAGGTCGAAGCGCTCCAGCAGTTCCGCGGCGACCCGCCGTCCCTCGCGGCGGGAGAGGTGGTGCAGGTCCGCCATGAGGAGCATGTTCTCCTCGCCGGTGATCAGCCCGTCCACGGCGGAGAACTGCCCGGTGACGCCGATCGCGGCGCGCACGGCCTGCGGGTCCGTGGCGAGGTCGTGGCCGGCGACCCGGATCGGGCCGGAGCCGGGGCCGGGGGAGACGAGGGTGGAGAGGATCTTGACGGCGGTCGTCTTGCCGGCGCCGTTCGGGCCGAGCAGGGAGAAGATCGTTCCCTGCGGGACGGCCAGGTCGACACCGTCTAGGACGGTCTTGTCGCCGTAGGCCTTGCGCAGTCCGTGCGCCGTGATGGCCGAGTCGGTCATGGGAGTGCCCCCCTGTCGCTGGATGCGGATCTAGAGGCTGCGGGCGTCGATGTCGCCGTAGCCGGTGGACGCGTGGATGGTGAGGCCGGCGGCGGTGCCGTCGGTGTTGGTGAGGGCGTTGTGGATGCGGCCGTAGGCGGTGTGGGCGTCGAGGGTGGCGGAGGTGCCGCGGGCGGCGGTGACGGAGATCCGGCCGTGCTGGGTGCGCAGGGTGAGGGCGCCGCGGTGGGCGTCGGTGACGGTCAGGTCGCCCTTGTGGGTGCTGAGGTCGGCGGGGCCGGTGAGGCGGCCGACGGTGATGTCGCCGGCCTTGAGGGTGAGGCGGGCTTCGTCGGTCTCGTCGAGTTTGACGGTGGCCTGGGCGGCGTCGAGGGTGACGTGGCCGAGGCGTCCGACGCCGCGGAGTTCGGTGAGGGCGGTGGTGGCCTTCAGGTGGGAGCCGGCGGGGAGTTGGACGGTGATCTCGACGGATCCGGGGGTGCCGAGGGCGCGGTGGGCGGGCTCGCGGGCGGTGATGCGCAGGACGCCGGCGTCGTAGGTGACGTCGATCCGTTCGGCGGCCTTGGTGTCGCGGCTCTTGGCGGGGTCGGCGGGCAGGACCTCGACGGTGGTGTCGGCGCGGTCGGCGGCGATGAGCCGGATGCGTCCGGCGGGGATGTCGATGCGGGCGGTCACGGGGGCGGGGGTGGCGAACTTCGGCATCGCAAAACTCCTCGGTCTTCAGGTGCGGACCCCTTCGGCCCGCTGTTTCTGACACCGGAAACGCTACGTTGCGTTCACTCAATAGGCAACGGAGTTGAGGCCTCAAAACCCTGTCAGCGCAGGGTAATGCGGGGAAATCGTTGCAACGGTTGGGAATCTAACGCAACGGCACTGAGATGCCTTCGTTGCAATGGACTGAAAGTGAACGCTATAGTGCGGACGTCACGCACCACGAAGGAGGCCGCGATGCCGGGAGGCAGGCTCACCCAGCAGGAACGTCAGCGGATCGCGCTGGGACTGGCCGACGGCCTCGCCTACGCGGAGATCGCCAGGCGCCTGGGCCGCCCGACCTCGACCGTCACCCGCGAGGTCATGCGCAACGGCGGACCCACCGCCTACCGCGCCGACGCCGCCCACCGGGCCACCGAACGACGCGCCCGGCGCCACGGGCAGACCGCACCCCGGGACCCCGGCACCCCCGCGCAGCCGCACGGTCGGGACGCCGAGGCCGTCCGCGCCTACGAGGAGCTGCTCACCGCCGTCTTCATGGGGTCGGGCCTGCCCCGGATGACGGCCCGTGTGCTGGTCTGCCTCTACACCACCGACGCGGGCACCCTCACCGCGTCCGAACTCGTCCAGCGCCTCCAGGTCAGCCCGGCGACCGTCTCCAAGGCGATCGCCTTCCTGGAGAGCCAGGGCCTCGTCCGCCGCGAGCGCGACGAACGCCGCCGCGAACGCTACGTCGTGGACGACGACGTGATGTACCAGTCGACGATGGCCAGCGCCCGCGCCACCGCCCACCTCGGCGAGACCGCACGGCAGGGCGTCGGGGTCCTCGGTCCCGGCACCCCGGCCGCCACCCGCCTGGAGAACATCGCCCGCTTCGTGGACTTCGTCTCCGAGAGCATCGCCCGCGCAGCGGAGCAGGCCCGCGAGATCCTCCACGCGAAGCCCGGCGCGGCGCCGGACGGCACCACCGGGACCTCCGCGGAGCACGACAGGCCCTAGCCGCCCGCCCCGCACGCGGCGGAGCCGGAGTCACGCGTCGGCGGCCCACTCCCTGAGCGCCGCCCTGCTCGCGAAGTTCGCCACGTCCTTGTCGTGCGGTTCACTGGTGTACTGGTGGAACCGCCACTTGGCCTTGATGCGGGGCTTGCCGGCGGTGACGTAGTCCGCGATCCACAGGCCGTCGCCCGCGTACGAGGTCGTGTCGATGTTCAGCCAGAAGTCCCGGTTCGCGTACAGCACGACCCGGTTGTCCGGCCGCAGGTCCTTCAGCTTGCGGATGAAGCGGTCCTTCTCCGCGTTGCTCGCGTGCGTGCCCTCGCCGGTCGTCTCCCAGTCGACGGCGAGAAGGTCGCCCGGGCGGTCGGGGGCGTGGCGGAGGAAGTACTCGGCCTGGTCGGTGAGGCTGCCCGGCCACAGGAAGTGGTAGAAGCCGACGACCAGTCCGGCGTCTCGGGCGGTCTTCGTCTGGGCGGTGAGCCGGGGATTGACGTACGAACGGCCCTCCGTCGCCTTGATGAAGACGAAGGAGAGACCGTCCGTGTCGTACGCGGAGGACTGATAGGCGCTGACGTCGATGCCGTGGAGCATGCAGGAGTTGTGCCCCCTGCGGCCGCATCCGGAACCTCAGCCTCGGTTCGCGACCGCCCCCAGGACGGACGCGGGCTTCGCCGACCAGTCGGAGGTGATCAGACTCGCGTGGTTCTTGGCCAACAGGGCCAGCCGGGAGGCGACTTCGGCGTCCGTGGGAGTGGTCGAGGAGATCGCCGGGGACACTCCGTCGGCACCCGTCGTGATCAGGATGTAGTGGTTCGCGGCGTAGAACGACGTGTCGTAGCCGTTGTTGACGTAGGTCGCCGCGTCGCCGTCGAAGAACACGAACCACGGCCGGATCGACGCGTCGTAGCGGCCTGCGCGCGGGTCGCCGTTCTCGGCGCCGAGCACGGCCGGGAAGGCCTGTGCCTGACCGAGCTGCCCGGCCCCGGACAGGTCCCGCAGATGGTCGCCGTACTCCTCGTCCGTCCAGTAGTGGTCGAAGGGGTTCGCCTGCTCGACCGTGCCCGGGATCAGCTCGAAGAGGAACTTCCCCCGCAGCGAGTCACGCGCGGGCCAGGCGTCGGCGCGGGCGGCGGCGTCCAGCGTGCCGTAGGTCCCGCCCAGCAGGTCGGCGGGCTTGTACACGCTGCCGCCGAGCTTCTGCGAGACGAGCCGGTCGAATTCGTCCGGGCCGAGCCCCGCCCGGTCGTTGAAGCCGACCTTCATCTCGACCTTGAACACGATCGGCGGGTGGTCGGGGTGCAGCCGGTTCCAGGCCGCGATGTTGTCGAGGCAGCCGCCGAGATCCTGGTTGCGGCTCTTGCCGTACAGCTCGTCGGGGGACTTCGCCGCCTCGCAGTTGTTGTTGTTCCCGAACGGGTTGCTGTGGCTGACCCGCCACCGGTGGGTGATGCTGTCCACGTACACATCCAGTTCCAGCAGCGAGGCGCCCGAGTCCAACGCCTGTGCGAAGTACGTGTACTTGGCCTTGTCGTACGCGTTGTGCGTGCCGATCGCCGTCGTCTCGGAGAACTTCGGCGACGCCGCGTGGGCGTTGCCCGGTGCCACCGCCAGTAAGGCGGCGGCGCCCACGAGCGCCGCCGTTCGTCTGATGCCGCGCATGCGTCAACTCCCCTTCGTTGTGGTCGAGTCGACGGCAGCGTAGGGGGGATCGGTTACCGTGCGGTAGCCCCGGGGAGGACATCGGTCCGCCGGGCCGGGGTCCGGTCAGCCGCGCAGGATCCGCGCGGCGCGCACCTCGCCGACCGGTTCGCCGTGACCGAGCACGGGGGCGGTCGCCAGTTCCGCGAGGATCCCGCCGTCGTCCACCGGGACGCCGAGCCGGCGCAGCGCGGCGACCAGGACGACCGGACGGGCCCTGGCGGAGCCGTCGGCGATCTTCAGGGCGACGGCCGAGCCGTCGGGGAGCGCCATCGCGTAGACGCCCTCCGCGCCGTCCTTCGCGACCGCGCCGGGCAGCGCCCGCAGCAGCCGGGTCACGTCCCGGCCGGTCCCGCCGACGTACTCGGGATGCCCGCCCATCGCCCGTGCGACGCGCCGTTCGAGGGAGCCGGGCGGGCTCGTCGCCAGCCGGGCGAACGCGCGCGCCAGTCCCCGGTAGCCGAGGGCGAACAGGGGTGCGCCGCAGCCGTCGACCCCGGTCGCGGCGACCTTCTCGCCGGCCAGGTCCTCGACGGTCTCCCGCAGGGCGCGCTGCAACGGGTGGCGCGGATCGAGGTAGGCGGCCGTGTCCCAGCCGTTGACGACACAGGTGGCGAGCATCGCGGCGTGCTTGCCCGAGCAGTTCATCGTCAGCGGCGCCGCGGTGCCGCCGGCCGCGAGGTGGGCGCGCAGCGCGGCCTCGCCGATGGGCAGCCCGGGCGTGCAGCGCAGGGCGTCCGTGCCGAGCCCGGCGCCCTTCAGGATCCGGCGCACGCCGTCGAGGTGGAAGGGCTCGCCGGAATGGCTGGCGCAGGCCAGCGCCAGCAGCTCGCCGTTCAGGGCGAGGCCGGCGCGCAGCATGCCGAGCGCCTGGAGCGGCTTGTTGGCGGAGCGGGGGAACATCGGGCGGTCCGGCTCACCGACGGCGAGCACGGTCCGCCCGCCGGGTCCGGTCGCGAGGACCGTTCCGTGGTGCACCGACTCCAGGAAGTCACCCCGCCGGACCTCGGCCACCAGCGCGTGCACAGCCCGCCCCCCTCCCGGCGCCCGCCCCTCGGCCCGCGCCCGTCAGCACTCGATGATGTTCACCGCGAGCCCGCCCCGCGCCGTCTCCTTGTACTTCACGGACATGTCCGCCCCGGTGTCCTTCATGGTCTTGATGACCTTGTCCAGCGACACCTTGTGGGAGCCGTCGCCGCGCATCGCCATCTTCGCGGCCGTGACCGCCTTCACCGCGGCCATGCCGTTGCGCTCGATGCAGGGGATCTGCACCAGGCCGCCGACCGGGTCGCAGGTCAGGCCGAGGTTGTGCTCCATACCGATCTCGGCGGCGTTCTCGACCTGCTCGGGCGAGCCGCCCAGGACCTCCGCGAGCGCGCCGGCCGCCATGGAGCAGGCGGAGCCGACCTCGCCCTGGCAGCCGACCTCGGCGCCGGAGATGGAGGCGTTCTCCTTGAACAGCATGCCGATCGCGCCGGCGGCGAGCAGGAAGCGGACCACGCCGTCCTCGTCGGCTCCGGGCACGAAGTTCATGTAGTAGTGCAGGACCGCCGGGATGATGCCCGCCGCGCCGTTCGTGGGGGCGGTGACGACCCGGCCGCCCGCCGCGTTCTCCTCGTTCACGGCCATCGCGTAGAGCGTGATCCACTCCATGGCGTGCGCCAGCGGGTCGCCCTCGGCGCGCAGCTGGCGGGCCGAGACGGCGGCGCGGCGGCGGACCTTCAGACCGCCGGGCAGGATGCCCTCGCGGGACATGCCGCGCTGGACGCACTCGCGCATGACACGCCATATCTCCAGCAGACCCGCCCGGATCTCGTCCTCGGTGCGCCAGGCGCGCTCGTTCTCCAGCATCAGCGAGGAGATCGACAGGCCGGTCTCCTTCGTCAGGCGCAGCAGCTCGTCGCCCGTGCGGAAGGGGTACTTCAGGACGGTGTCGTCCAGCTTGATGCGGTCCGCGCCGACCGCGTCCTCGTCCACGACGAAGCCGCCGCCGACCGAGTAGTACGTCTTGGACAGCAGCTCGTCGCCCGAGGCGTCGAACGCCCAGACCGTCATGCCGTTGGCGTGGTACGGCAGGGTCTTGCGGCGGTGCAGGACGAGGTCCCGGTCGAAGTCGAAGGCGATCTCGTGCTCGCCCAGCAGGGCGATCCGGCCCTCGGACCTGATCGCCTCCACGCGCGCGTCCGCCGTCTCGACGTCCACCGTGCGCGGCGAGTCGCCGGCCAGGCCGAGCAGGACGGCCTTGGGGGTGCCGTGTCCGTGTCCGGTCGCGCCCAGCGAGCCGTACAGCTCGGTGCGGACCGCGGACACCTTCTCCAGCAGCCCTTCGTTGCGCAGGCGGCGGGCGAACATCCGCGCCGCACGCATCGGGCCGACCGTGTGGGAGCTGGACGGGCCGATGCCGATCGAGAACAGGTCGAAGACCGAGATGGCCACGGTCACTCCTCAAAAAAGCTACAGCGGGTGGTGGGGCACCCCTGGCGGGTGCCCCACCGGGGACTACTTGTTCAGGCCCGCGTAGAGCGGGTGCTTGTCGGCGAGCGCCTGCACGCGCGCCTTGAGGGCCTCGACGTCGTACGACGGCTTCAGCGCCTCGGCGATCACGTCCGCGACCTCGGCGAAGTCCTCGGCCGTGAAGCCGCGGGTGGCGAGGGCGGGCGTGCCGATCCGCAGACCCGAGGTGACCATCGGGGGCCGCGGGTCGTTCGGGACGGCGTTGCGGTTGACCGTGATGCCGACCTCGTGGAGACGGTCCTCGGCCTGCTGCCCGTCCAGCTCGGACTCACGCAGATCCACCAGGATCAGGTGCACGTCCGTGCCGCCGGAGAGCACGTTCACCCCGGCCTCGCGGGCGTCGGGCGCCGTCAGGCGCTCGGCGAGGATGCGGGCACCCTCCACCGTACGACGCTGGCGCTCCTTGAACTCCTCCGAGGCGGCGACCTTGAAGGAGACCGCCTTGGCCGCGATCACGTGCTCCAGGGGACCGCCCTGGAAGCCCGGGAAGACGGACGAGTTCAGCTTCTTGGCGAAGGCCTTCCTGGCGAGGATGATCCCGCCGCGCGGACCGCCGAGGGTCTTGTGCGTCGTGGAGGTGACCACGTCCGCGTGCTCGACCGGGTTCGGGTGCAGACCGGCGGCGACCAGACCCGCGAAGTGGGCCATGTCGACCCACAGGTACGCCTCGACCTCGTCGGCGATCCGGCGGAACTCGGCGAAGTCCAGCTGGCGCGGGTACGCCGACCAGCCCGCGATGATCACCTTCGGGCGGTGCTCCTTGGCGAGCCGCTCGACCTCGGCCATGTCGACCAGGCCGGAGTCGTCCACGTGGTACGCGACCACGTTGAACTGCTTGCCGGAGAAGTTCAGCCGCATGCCGTGGGTCAGGTGGCCGCCGTGCGCCAGGTCCAGGCCGAGGATCGTGTCCCCGGGCTGGGCCAGCGCGAACAGGGCCGCCTGGTTGGCGGAGGCGCCGGAGTGGGGCTGGACGTTCGCGTACTCGGCGCCGAACAGCTCCTTGATCCGGTCGATGGCGATCTGCTCGGCGACGTCGACGTGCTCGCAGCCGCCGTAGTAGCGGCGGCCCGGGTAGCCCTCGGCGTACTTGTTGGTGAGGACCGAGCCCTGGGCCTCCATCACCGCGAGCGGCGCGAAGTTCTCGGAGGCGATCATCTCCAGGGTGGACTGCTGGCGGCCGAGCTCGGCGTCGACCGCGGCGGCGATCTCCGGGTCCAGCTCGTGCAGGGGCGTGTTCAGGACGGTCATCGGGCTACGACTCCTCAGCCGGCGGTGTGGGCGGCGTACTCGTCGGCGGAGAGCAGGTCGGCCGGCTCGTCCGAGATGCGGACCTTGAACAGCCAGCCGCCCTCGAAGGGGGCGGAGTTGACCAGCGACGGGTCGTTGACGACGTCCTCGTTGATCTCGGTGATCTCGCCGGTCACCGGCGAGTACAGGTCGGAGACCGACTTCGTCGACTCCAGCTCACCGCAGGTCTCGCCCGCCTCCACGGTGGAGCCGACCTCGGGGAGCTGGGCGTAGACCACGTCGCCGAGCGCGTTGGCCGCGAACTCGGTGATGCCGACCGTCGAGACGCCGTCCTCGGCGGCCGACAGCCACTCGTGCTCCTTGCTGTAGCGCAGCTGCTGGGGGTTGCTCATGGCCTGAATTCTCCTGTACGCGCGGGAGTGCTGGTGAATGGGGTACCGCTGGGACGGTTCGCGGGCATGCGGAGGACGCGGGGGGTCGTGCGACCGGTGCGTTCCGCCGCCCAGTGTCTACTTCTGGCGCTTGTAGAAGGGCAGCGCCACGACCTCGTACGGCTCGTGGCTGCCCCGGATGTCCACGCCCACGCCCGCGCTGCCCGGCGCCGCGTGCGCGGCGTCGACGTAGGCCATGGCGATCGGCTTGCCCAGGGTGGGGGAGGGGGCGCCGGAGGTGACCTCGCCGATCACCTGGCCGCCCGCGACGACGGGGTATCCGGCGCGCGGCACCCGGCGGCCCTCGGCGATCAGGCCGACCAGGACCCGGGGCGGCTCGGCGGAGGCCCGCTCGGCGGCCGCGGCGAGCGCCTCGCGCCCGACGAAGTCGCCCTCCTTCTCGAACTTGACCACCCGGCCGAGCCCGGCGTCGAAGGGGGTCAGGGAGGTGGTCAGCTCGTGCCCGTACAGCGGCATGCCCGCCTCCAGGCGCAGCGTGTCCCGGCAGGACAGACCGCACGGCACCAGACCGGCGCCCTCGCCGGCCTCGGTCAGCGCCTGCCACAGCGCGACCGCGTGCTCCGGCTTCACGAACAGCTCGAAGCCGTCCTCGCCGGTGTAGCCGGTGCGGGCGATCAGCGCGGGCACGCCGGCGACCGTGCCGGGCAGGCCGGCGTAGTACTTCAGGCCGTCCAGGTCGGCGTCGGTGAGCGACTTCAGGATGCCGGGGGACTCCGGGCCCTGGACGGCGATCAGCGCGTAGGCGTCCCGGTCGTCGCGTACCTCCGCGTCGAAACCGGCGGCACGCTCGGTGAGCGCGTCCAGCACCACCTGGGCGTTCGAGGCGTTGGCCACGACCATGTACTCGGTCTCGGCGAGCCGGTAGACGATCAGGTCGTCCAGGATGCCGCCGTCGGCCTGGCAGATCATGGTGTAGCGGGCGCGGCCGACACCGACCGAGGCGATGTTGCCGACCAGGGCGTGGTTCAGCAGGGCGGCCGCTCCGGCGCCGGACACGGTGATCTCACCCATGTGGGAGAGGTCGAAGAGGCCGGCCCTGGTCCGCACGGCGAGGTGCTCGTCGCGCTCGGAGCCGTAGCGCAGGGGCATGTCCCAGCCGGCGAAGTCGGTCATCGTCGCACCGAGCGAGCGATGCACGGCATCGAGCGCGGTGAGACGGAGTTCAGTGCTGCTCATCGGGCGGTCGTCTCCCAGGACAGGAATGGGACGGGCGAGGAACGTTCCTCCCCATCTGTCATCGGAACCTGAGAGGTTCGCCACGACCGCCACAGGGACGATCACGGCTTGCACCGTGGGTGGGGCCGCTGTCGCAGCGGCCCGCTTTTCAGATGTGCCTCGCCCGCGCGGTAACGGGGCCTGAGAGATTCAAGGGAGGGACTTGCTCCTTCGGCGCCCCGGTGAAGACTGCCGGGGACTCTCCCGCGCGGATTCAAACGGCCGGTATGCAGTTGGCGGGCACATCATTGCACGCCGCGCCCCCACCCGTCAGGGCCGCAATCTGTAACCGACCTGTGGCAGTACGCGCACCCAACCGCATTACCTTCTCTTTACATTTGGCGGGCAAAGGGGTTACCGAACCCACAGGGGAGGACGATCACGGTGAACAGGACCTCGGCCTACGCCGCCACCACCGGCATCGCGGTGCCGAAGCAGCCTTCCGCGCCAGCCCGTGAGCGCGCCGCGGCCCGCTCCGTCCCGGTCGTCCGCGACCTGCGCGACCGCGCCGGCCGCAGCCCGCACGCCCTGCTCTTCGGCCCGGCCGACCTCGTGGTGATCACCGGCCTGCCCGGCAGCGGCAAGTCCACCCTCATGCACCGCACGGTCACCGGCCACCGCGTCGACTCCCAGGACACCCGCGACCGCTGGGACACCAAGGTCCCGCGCGGGCTCCCGTACGCGCTCTACCGCCCGCTGGTCCGCCTCGCCCACTACACGGGACTCCGCCGGGCCCTGCGCACCGGCGAGGGCGTCGTCGTGCACGACTGCGGCACCCAGCCGTGGGTGCGCGCCTGGCTGGCCCGCGAGGCCCGGCGCCGCGGCGGCACCCTGCACCTGCTCCTCCTCGACGTCCCGCCCGGCACGGCCAGGGCGGGGCAGCGCGAGCGCGGCCGGGGCGTGTCCCGCTACGCCTTCCGCCGCCACCGCCGTACGGCCGAGCGCCTGCTGCGCGCCGTGGAGAAGGGGGAGCTGCCCGCCGGCTGCGGTTCGGCGGTGCTGCTGGACCGGGACGCGGCGGACGTCCTGAGCCGCGTGGGCTTCACTCGGTGAGGCGCTGTCACAGCCACCCGCTAGCCTTCTGGCTCACAGCAGTGGTCACCAGCAGGCGGTAGGCAGATGGACTTCCCGGCGGACATCAGCGCGGACTTCCCGGCACAGGCGCACCCCCACCCGCACGGCGGCTGGCCGGGCAACGAACTGGAGGAGGTGCTCTCGGCCTCCCTCGGCATGCCCGAGGCCGGCGGCCGGATCGTCGAGGTCCTCGGCCGGAGCTTCCTGTGGATCCCCCTGCCCCACGGCGGAGGCCCGGACAGCGGCCCGCTCGACCTGCCCACGACCGAGATCGACGGCCAGGTGTACGTCCCGGTGTTCAGCTCCGAGGAGCAGCTCCGCCAGGTGGCCGGCTCCCACATGTCGTTCACCGTCGCCCCGGCCGTGGAGTTCGCCCGGGGCCTGCCCCCGCAGGCGGGCCTGGTCGTGAACCCCGGGGGCGTCGTCGGCGTGCCGCTGCCGCCCGAGGCGGTCGCCGAGCTGTGCCGGGCCGGCCGCACCCCGCTCGACGGACTCAGCACCGGCGGCCGGGTCCGGCTCTTCGAGCCCGACTGGCAGGACGACCCGGTCGACTTCCTCGCCGCCGCCTCCGCCGAGTTCGCGCAGACCGGCGTGGTGCTCACCGCCCGCCGCTGCCTCGCCGCGATCGAGACGGCCGACCCGGTGATGTTCGTGGGCGTCGAACTCTCCCAGTGGGAGGGCGACCTGCGCGCGCTGCCGCTGGAGGCCCTGGGCCGGGCCCTCGGCAAAGTCCCGGTCAAGTGGCCGGTCAACCTCGTCCTGCTGGACGTCGCCCAGGACCCGGTCGCCGACTGGCTGAAGACCCACGTCCGCCCCTTCCACCAGTACGGTCACTAGACCCGGCGCGGGCGCGGGCCACCTCGCGAGCACGGGGCCGCGTCCGGCGGGCGCCGCCGCCGCGTGGCGCGTGGCCCCACCACCGACCCGCACCCGCGCACGAACACGAGGCCCCGGGCTCCTGGGCGCTTAAGCTGTCCCCACACGCGGGGAAACAATCGGAGGGGCGGTAAGACAGGTGAGCGCGAGCCCAAGCGGCAGCGTGGAAAGCATGCTGCGCCAGGTCACGCCCGGACGCTATGACGCCTACGAGGCCCTGCTCCGCGCTCTCGCCACCCCGTCCTCCGGCCAGATCTGGATGCTCCTGTGGCACGGCCAGGCCGGCTCCCCGGACGCCCAGTACGGGGACATGGAGGTCGACGGCTTCCACTACGCCCCCTGTGTCACCTCCGCCCAGGAGCTGTCGGCCAGCGGCTGGAACCGCTCGTACGAAGTGGTCGACGGGCTCGACGTGGCCCGCACCCTCTACCCGGACCACTACGGCCTCTGGCTCAACCCGCACGCCCGGGGCGGCGGCGTCGGCATCCCCTGGCTGGACCTGCGCCGCATCGCCACCGGACTGGACCGGCAGCCCGCCGGCCCGCTGCGGCTCGCCGAACCCACCATCGAGATCCCGCAGTTCTACGCCCTGCTCGCGCAGAACGCCCACCGCACCCCGGCCCTGCGCTCCCTGCGCCGCGCCTGGGTGCAGCCGGCGCTGGGGGCGCCGTACCTCGCTCTCGGCCTGGACGTGTACGACACCTCGCCCGCCGCGGTCGACTCGGTCCGCGGGATGATGCAGCAGTCCGTCGGGGCGGTCCCGGAGGGGCTGCCGGTGTCGACGGTCGCGATGACCGACGAGTACGACCCGGTGGTGATGTGGATGCGGGCCAACGCGCGCCCGTTCTACGACCGCGAGGCCCACGCCGCCCCGCCCCAGCCCCAGTTGCAGGCCGCCCCGCAGTCGCAGGCGCCGGCCGCGGGATACGGCTATCCGCCGGTGCACGGCGGCTTCTGATCAACTCGTCCCGGCGCCCCGCTCTTGGCGCCGGAATGCAGGATTTGCGCGGGCCGACCGCTTCTGCGCGCGTAGACGTCAGCCGCACGCACCAAATCGCGCAAATTCCCCGTTCCGTCACAACTGGCCCGCGTCCGAGAGCCGTTACCCACTGTTCGGATAACGGAATCCCCCGCACTGCATCACGGTTGCGCATACTTTCGCCGTCACATCTGGCGGGTGATCGCGGCCACGCTGAAGACTCGCGACTCAGACACGAGGCCGAGGCCCCGTGATCGATGGCAAGTCGACAAAGCCGCAATCCGCGGCAGGCGCAGGCCGGTCACCACCGGCGAGAGGGGTCGCTCACCGTGACCGCACCGATCGAGACCACCGGGGCGGCAGCCGAGGCACAGCCGGAGGCTGTGCTCGCGGGTGCCGGTAAGGGGCAGATCGAGGGTCGTTCTCTGGGTCAGATCGCCTGGACCCGGTTCAAGAAGGACAAGGTCGCCGTCGCCGGCGGCGTCATCGTGATCCTGCTGATCCTCCTCGCGATCCTCTCGCGCCCCCTCCAGGCCGCCCTGGGGCTCGACCCCAACGCCTTCAACCAGGACCTGATCACCCCGGACACCTCGCTGCCCAAGGGCAGTTGGGGCGGCATGAGCGCGGACCACCCGCTCGGCGTGGACCCGAAGTTCGGGCGTGACATCGCCACCCGCGTCCTGGAGGGCTCCTGGGTGTCGCTGGTGGTCGCCTTCGGCGCCACCATCCTGTCCAACGTGATCGGCGCGATCATGGGCGTCATCGCCGGCTACTACGGCGGCCGCGTCGACAACGTGATCAGCCGGCTGATGGACACGTTCCTGGCCTTCCCCCTCCTGCTGTTCGCCATCGCCATCTCCGCGACCCTGCAGGGCGGCGCGTTCGGCCTCAACGGGCTCCCGCTCCACCTGAGCGTGCTCATCTTCGTCATCGGCTTCTTCAACTGGCCCTACCTGGGCCGGATCGTCCGCGGGCAGACCCTCGCCCTGCGGGAGCGCGAGTTCGTCGACGCCTCCCGCGGCATGGGTGCCAAGGCCCCGTACATCCTGTTCCGGGAGCTGATGCCCAACCTGGTCGGCCCGATCATCGTCTACTCGACGCTGCTCATCCCGACCAACATCCTCTTCGAGGCGTCCCTGAGCTTCCTCGGCGTCGGCATCCAGCCCCCGCAGGCGTCCTGGGGCGGCATGCTCCGCGAAGCGGTCACGTACTACCAGGTCGACCCGCAGTACATGATCGTTCCCGGACTCGCCATCTTCGTGACCGTCCTGGCCTTCAACCTGCTGGGTGACGGTCTCCGCGATGCTCTCGACCCACGCAGCCGCTGACGCCGGCGGCGGAGAGCCCGAAAAGTTTCCAACAATGGAGGGGAAAGCGCCCATCATGCGAAGGTCAGCGCTGGCCGCGATCGCGGCCATCGGCTCCGTCAGCCTGCTTCTTGCGGGTTGCAGCAAGGCCGATGACAACAAGAACGAGAACGGCACCAAGTCGGCCGGGGCCAACGCCGCGACCAAGGACGTCGTCAACGCCTCCGACAAGAAGGGCGGGACGCTCACCTACGAGCTGTCCGACGTCCCGGACTCGTTCGACCCGGGCAACACGTACTACGCGTACATGTACAACCTCAGCCGGCTGTACGCCCGCCCGCTGATGACGTTCCAGCCCGGCGCCGGCGAGAAGGGCAACACCCTCGTCCCGGACCTCGCCGCGAGCAAGGGCGTCCCGAGCGACGGCGGCAAGACCTGGACGTACAAGCTGCGTGCGGGCCTGAAGTACGAGGACGGCACGGCGATCACGTCGAAGGACGTCAAGTACGCCGTCGAGCGCTCGAACTTCGCGCGTGACGTGCTCTCCCTCGGCCCGAACTACTTCCAGCAGTTCATGGCCGACGGCGACAAGTACAAGGGCCCCTACAAGGACAAGAGCGGCAAGGGCCTGTCCTCCATCGAGACGCCGGACGACACCACGATCGTCTTCCACCTGAAGCAGGCCTTCCAGGAGTTCGACTACCTGGTCGCCGCCCCGCAGACGGCGCCGGTGCCCCAGGCGAAGGACAAGGGCGTCGACTACGTCAAGAACATCGTGTCCTCCGGCTCCTACAAGTTCCAGAGCTACGAGGACGGCAAGCAGGCCGTGCTCGTGCGCAACGACAAGTGGGACGCGAAGACCGACCCGCTGCGCAAGCAGCTGCCGGAGAAGATCGTCGTCAAGCTGAAGGTCAACCCGGAGACCATCGACCAGGACGTCCTCGCCGGCGACGCGATCGACCTGGCCGGTACGGGTGTCCAGGCCTCCACGCAGGCCAAGGTGCTCACCGACGCCGACAAGAAGGCCAACACCGACAACACCTACGGTGGCCGCCTGGTCTACATGGCGATCAACACCACGGTGAAGCCGTTCGACAAGGTCGAGTGCCGCAAGGCCGTGCAGTTCGCGATCGACAAGGTCTCGGTGCAGACCGCCGAGGGCGGCCCGATCCGCGGTGACATCGCCTCCACGGTCCTGCCTCCGGACATCCCGGGCTACGAGAAGGCCGACGCCTACGCGACCGCCGGCAACAAGGGCGACGTCGCCAAGGCCAAGGAGCAGCTCAAGGCCTGCGGCAAGTCGTCGATCTCGACGAACATCTCGGCCCGTTCGGACCGTCCGCAGGAGATCGACGCCGCCACGGCGATCATCAACTCGCTGAAGAAGGTCGGCATCAACGCCAGCCTGAAGCAGTTCCCGTCGGGCAAGTACTTCACCGACTACGCGGGTGTGCCGAAGTTCACCAAGAAGCAGAACATCGGCCTGGAGATGATGCAGTGGGGTGCCGACTGGCCCTCCGGCTACGGCTTCCTGCAGCAGATCCTGAACGGCAAGGCGATCAGCCAGTCGGGTAACACGAACCTGTCGCAGTACGACAACAAGGACGTCAACACCCTGCTGGGCAAGGCGATCGGCACGCAGGACGACGCCGCGCGCAACAGCCTCTACACGCAGATCGACAAGAAGACGATGGACGACGCCGTCATCGTCCCGCTGACCTACTTCAAGGTCCTGCTGGCCCGTCCGCAGAACTACACCAACCTGGTTTCCACGGCGGCCTTCAGCGGTCAGTACGACTACCTCAACATCGGCGTCGCGTCGAAGTAGCAGCCCCGGAAGGCAGGTGAAGGCATTGGTGCCCGCGGGCTTCGCGGCCCGCGGGCACCAGCGCCGGTCCCCGTGATCTCGTACATCCTCCGCCGGACGTTCGCGGCAGTGATCCTGCTGCTGGTCGTCTCCGCGGTCACCTTCGCCATCTTCTTCCTGCTGCCACGGCTTGCCGGCCAGACAGCGGACCAGCTGGCGCAGCAGTACATCGGCAAGAGCCCGTCGAAGGCGGACATCGCCGCTGTCAAGCACAACCTCGGTCTGGACCAGCCCGTCTACGTCCAGTACTGGCACTTCATCAAGGGGATCGTGGCCGGCGCCACCTACGACCTCGGCCCCACCACGGTGCACTGCGACGCACCCTGCTTCGGTTACTCGTTCAAGAACCACCAGGCCGTGTGGCCGGAGCTCACCTCCCGGCTTCCGATCACCCTCTCGCTGGCCGTCGGTGCCGCCGTGCTGTGGCTGGTCTCGGGTGTCGTGGCCGGCGTCGTCTCCGCACTGAAGCCGCGTTCGGTCCTGGACCGGGCCTTCATGGGCATCGCGCTCACCGGCGTCTCGCTGCCCATGTTCTTCACGGGAAACCTGGCGATCCTGCTCTTCACCTATCAGTGGCCGATCTTCGGCAAGACCTACGTCCCGTTCACCGAGAACCCCTCGCAGTGGGCCAACACCCTCTTCCCGGCGTGGTGTTCGCTCGCCCTGCTGTACTCCGCGATCTACGCCCGGCTCACCCGCTCGGGCATGCTGGAGACGATGAACGAGGACTTCATCCGCACGGCCCGCGCCAAGGGCCTGCGGGAGCGCACCGTCGTCACCCGGCACGGACTGCGGGCCGCCCTCACCCCGATCATCACGGTCTTCGGCATGGACCTCGGTCTGCTGCTCGGCGGCGCCGTGATCACGGAGTCGGTGTTCTCGCTGCCCGGCATCGGCCAGTACGCGGTGCAGGGCATCACCGACAACGACCTGCCCAAGATCCTCGGCGTGACCCTGCTCGCCGCATTCTTCGTCGTCTTCGCAAATCTCCTGGTGGACGTGCTCTACGCCGCCGCCGACCCGCGGGTGAGGCTCTCGTGACCGAACTCTCCAAGACCGGTGCCGCGGTGGGGGAGCCCACCTCCGCCCGCCAGGCGCCCGAGGCCTTCCTCGAGGTCCGCGACCTCAAGGTGCACTTCCCGACCGACGACGGCCTGGTCAAGTCCGTCGACGGGCTCAGCTTCTCGCTGGAGAAGGGCCGGACCCTCGCCGTCGTCGGCGAGTCCGGCTCCGGCAAGTCCGTCACCTCGCAGGCCATCATGGGCCTGCACCGGCTCGGCACCCGCGGCAAGAACGTGCAGATGTCCGGCGAGATCTGGCTGGACGGCAAGGAGCTGGTCTCCGCCGCCCCGGACGAGGTGCGCAAGCTCCGCGGCCGCGAGATGGCGATGATCTTCCAGGACCCGCTGTCCGCCATGCACCCCTACTACAAGGTCGGCGACCAGATCGTCGAGGCCTACCGGGTGCACCACAACGTCAGCAAGAAGGTCGCCCGGAAGCGGGCCATCGAGATGCTCGACCGGGTCGGCATCCCCGAGCCGGCCAAGCGTGTGGACGGCTACCCGCACGAATTCTCGGGCGGTATGCGCCAGCGCGCCATGATCGCCATGGCGCTGGTGAACAACCCCGAGCTGCTCATCGCGGACGAGCCGACCACAGCCCTCGACGTGACCGTCCAGGCGCAGATCCTCGACCTGATCCGGGATCTGCAGAAGGAGTTCGGCTCCGCGGTCATCATGGTGACCCACGACCTCGGTGTGGTCGCCGAGATCGCCGACGACGTCCTCGTGATGTACGGCGGCCGGTGCGTGGAGCGCGGTCCGGCGGCCCAGGTCTTCGAGCAGCCGCAGCACCCCTACACCTGGGGTCTGCTCGGCTCGATGCCCCGCATCGACCGCGACACCTCCGAACGGCTCATCCCCGTCAAGGGCCAGCCGCCGAGCCTCATCAACGTCCCCTCGGGCTGCGCCTTCCACCCGCGCTGCCCGTACGCGGACATCCCCAAGGGGGACGTCACCCGCACGGTGCGCCCCGAGCTGGAGCTGGTGAGCACCGGGCACTGGTCCGCCTGCCACCTCTCGGCGGAGGACCGTCAGCGGATCTGGACCGAAGAGATTGCGCCGAAGCTGTGAGTGAGACCAAAAAGACGGACACCGTCGCCGAGGCCACGGTCCCGAAGCAGGCGTCGTCCCCGGAAGAGCGTGACGTGCTGCTCAGGGTCGAGGGCCTGACCAAGCACTTCCCGATCAAGAAGGGCATCCTCCAGCGCCAAGTCGGCGCCGTGAGGGCGGTCGACGGCATCGACTTCGAGGTGCGCAAGGGCGAGACCCTGGGCGTGGTCGGCGAGTCGGGCTGCGGCAAGTCGACCATGGGCCGGGTCATCACCCGCCTCCAGGACCCGACCGGCGGCAGGATCACCTTCGAGGGCCAGGACATCACGCGGCTGAGCACCGGGCGGATGCGCCCGCTGCGCCGCGACATCCAGATGATCTTCCAGGACCCGTACGGCTCCCTGAACCCCCGGCACACCATCGGCTCGATCGTCTCCGCGCCCTTCCGGCTGCAGGGCGTCGAGCCCGAGGGCGGGGTGAAGAAGGAGGTCCAGCGGCTCCTCGAGCTGGTGGGCCTCAACCCCGAGCACTACAACCGCTACCCGCACGAGTTCTCCGGCGGCCAGCGCCAGCGCATCGGCATCGCCCGCGCGCTCGCCCTCAAGCCGAAGCTCGTGGTGGCGGACGAGCCGGTGTCCGCCCTGGACGTGTCGATCCAGGCGCAGGTCGTGAACCTCATGGACGACCTCCAGGAGGAACTCGGCCTCACCTACGTGATCATCGCCCACGACCTCTCCGTGGTGCGGCACGTCTCGGACCGCATCGCGGTGATGTACCTCGGCAAGATCGTCGAGCTCGCCGACCGCACCTCGCTGTACGAGGCGCCGATGCACCCGTACACCAACGCGCTGATGTCGGCCGTGCCGGTGCCGGACCCGAAGCGCCGGGGACAGAAGAGCGAGCGCATCCTGCTGCGCGGCGACGTGCCCTCGCCGATCGCCCCGCCGTCCGGCTGCCGGTTCCACACCCGGTGCTGGAAGGCGACGCAGATCTGCAAGACGACCGAGCCGCAGCTCGTCGAGCTGAAGCCGGGTCAGCGGGTCGCCTGCCACCACCCGGAGAACTTCGCCGACCAGGCTCCGCAGGACACCGTCCTGCTGTCGGTGGCGAAGGCCGCGTCGGAGCTGGTCCCGGACTCGATCGCCGCCGGCGGTGCCGCGGCGAAGGAGCCGGGGGCCGAGGAGACGGTGACGGCCGAAGAGACGGTGACCGCCGAGGAGACGGTGACCGCCGAGAAGCCGGCCGCTGCGGCGAAGCCCGCTGCCAAGGCGGACTCCGGGTCCGAGGCCAAGGCCGAATCCGAAGCCGAGTCCGCCAAGACCGAGGCCGAACCGGTCGTCGAGGCCGAGCCCGTCGCCGAGGACGAAGCGGCCGCCGAGGCCGCCGCGGAGTCCGGCGCGAAGACGGGTCCCGGGGCGAAGGTCTCCACCGGGAAGGCCGAACCCGCGGCCGACGGCGCGGCCGACGCGCCCGAGGCGACCGCCGGTGCCGCCGCCGACGCTCCCGCCGCGGAGCCGGAGGCCGACGCCGGGAAGCCGGAGGCCGTCGCCGAGCAGGCCGGCCGTGAGGCCGAGGCGGAGCGCGAGGCCGAGTCCGGAACCGACTCCCAGGAGTCAACCGACAAGTAGCACATGACAAGTCGGCAAAGTCATGTACATGCCGCAACGGGAGAGCGCAGAGTCGTCCGTGTCAGTCCACTGACCGGCACATGCTCGAAAGGGACGACTCATGGCACTCTCCCGTTCGGCACGTCTGGGGGCCCTCGCGACCGCGGCGGCCTCCTTCCTCGTCATCGCCGCCTCCTCCGCCCCCACCCCGGGCACGGCGGGCATCGGCGACCCCTACTTCCCGGAACTCGGAAACGGCGGATTCGACGCCCGCCACTACGACCTCGCCCTCGCCTACGCCCCGGACACCGGCCGCCTCGACGGCCGTGCCACCCTCACCGCGCGCGCCACCCAGAACCTCTCCTCCTTCGACCTCGACCTCCAGCAGCTGGAGGTCACTCGTGTCGAAGTCGACGGAAGGCGCGCCGCGTTCACACGGGACGGCGACGAGATGACCGTCACCCCGCGCCACTACCTGCGCGCCGGACGGCACTTCACCGTGAGCGTCACCTACGGGGGCGTACCCCGGCCGCTCAACGGCCCCATCGTGTTCGGCTCGGACTACGGCTGGATGAAGACCGGCGACGGCGTCTTCGTCGCCTGCGAGCCCAACGCCGCCTCCACCTGGTTCCCGTCCAGCGACCACCCCTCCGACAAGGCCACCTACGACATCCGCGTCAAGGCCCCGCGGGGCCTGACCGCCGTCTCCAACGGCCGGCTGGTGTCGACGTACGACCGGGGCGGCTCGACGTACACCCACTGGCGCGAGAGCAGGCCGATGGCGACGTACCTCGCCACGGCCACCATCGGTGAGTTCGACGTACGCACCGGCAGGACCCCCGGCGGCATCCCGATCTACGTCGCCGTCGACCCGGTGCTGAAGAACGGCAACAGCGTCGACGTGTACGCCGTCACCGCCGCCGCCACGGACTACTGGTCCCAGGTCTTCGGGCCCTACCCGTTCGAGGAGACCGGCGCGATCGTCGACGACATGCCCGAGGCCGGGTTCTCGCTGGAGGTGCAGAGCAAGCCCGCCTACTCGGCCGTGCGCAGCGAGTCGACCATCGTGCACGAGCTGGCCCACCAGTGGTTCGGTGACTCGGTGAGCGTGGCGCGGTGGAAGGACATCTGGCTGAACGAGGGGTTCGCCACGTACGCCCAGTGGCTGTGGGCCGAGCACCAGGGCACCCGCTCCGCCCACGACTCCTTCCGCGCCGGCTACGACTCCCGTCCCGCCGGTTCCGCCTTCTGGCAGATCAAGGTGGCCGACCCGCAGCGCGACACGATGTTCGCCTCCGCCGTCTACCAGCGCGGCGCGATGACACTCCAGGCGCTGCGCGAGCGGATCGGGGACCGGGCCTTCTTCCGCCTGCTGCCCGCCTGGACCAGGCTCCACCGGTACGGCAACGCGGACACCGCCGACTTCATCCGCCTCGCCGAGCGGGTCAGCGGGCAGCAGCTGGACGACCTCTTCGACGCCTGGCTGTTCACAACAGGGAAACCCGCCCTGTGAGCCTGGCTTTGTAAGGTTCACCCGTCCTGTCGGGTGAGAATGGCAGGGTGCAGCTCGAGCAACTCTTCAGTCCCTCCGTCCAGCACACGCTCGATGTGATCGGCATCTTCGTGTTCGCGATCTCCGGCGCGCTCCTGGCCGTCCGGAAGAACTTCGACGTCTTCGGCATCGCCGTGCTCGCCGAGGTCACCGCGCTGGGCGGAGGGCTGTTCCGCGACCTGGTCATCGGAGCGGTTCCGCCGGCCGCCTTCACCGACCTCGGCTACTTCGTCACCCCGCTGCTGGCCACGCTCGTCGTCTTCTTCCTGCACCCGCACGTGGAGCGGATCCAGATGGGCGTGCTCGTCTTCGACGCCGCCGGTCTCGGCCTCTTCGCCGTGAGCGGCACCACGAAGGCGTACAGCTACGGCCTCGGCCTGACCGCCTCGGCGACGCTGGGCCTCGCCACCGCCGTCGGCGGCGGCGTGCTGCGGGACGTGCTCGCCAACGAGGTGCCCTCGCTGCTGCGCTGGGACCGCGATCTGTACGCCGTCCCCGCCATCGTCGGCGCCTCGATGGTCGTGCTGTTCATCCGGTACGACGCCCTGACCCCCCTCACCAGCGGGCTCGCGGTCGTCATGGCCTTCGTGCTGCGGCTGGCCGCGATGCGGTTCCACTGGCGAGCGCCGCGTGCGTGGAACCGCCGGTCGACGGTGACCGAGGAGTAGCGCCGGCCGGCCGGCGGGCCCCGGCGGCGGTACCGGTGAGGGACCCGGTGGCCCCCGGCAGGGAGCCGGCGGGGCCGTCCGCGGCGCCCTCCCGGCCTCCGGCGCGGCCCTGGCCCATCTCCAGGGTCAGCCAGCGGAAGACCGGGGTGACCTGCGGCCGCCACAGCGCCATGTTGTGGCCGCCCGCGCTGCGCGGTACGAACACCACGTGCACGGTGGTCGGCGCCCGGGCCGCGGACTGCAGGGCCGTGCCCGCCTCGTAGCCGTCGCCGGGCTGACCGGAGAGGTACAGCGCGATCCGGGGCGGTACGGGTGCCTTCCGCAGCAGCAGGTACGGATTGTTCGCGTCGCGCAGGGCGGGGGTCTGGGCGGCGAGGGAGTTGCGCTCGCCGATCGGGTCGTTGTACCCGGACATGCTCACCGCGGCCCGGTACCGGTCCGGGTGGGCCGCGGCCAGCTTGGCCGCGCAGTGCGCGCCCGCCGAGTACCCGGCCACCGCCCAGCCCCGCGGTGCCGGCTGGGCCCGGAAGTTGTCGGTGACCATCTTCGGCACGTCGATGCTGAGCCAGCTGTCGGCGTTGACCTGGCCCGGGATGTTGGCGCAGCCGGTGTCGACGCCGGCCAGCAGGTTGGTGCGCGGCGCGACCAGGATGAACGGCGCGACCTGTCCGCTGCGCATCAGCGGCAGCAACTGTTCGTGGGCCCGCAGTGAGCCGAACCAGGCCTTCGCCGAGCCAGGGTAGCCCGGCAGCAGCTCCACGACCGGGAACCTCCTGCCGCGGTAGGCCGGGTCGTCGTACTGGGGCGGCAGCCAGACGTAGACCTCGGCGTTCACGCCCGAGACCCGGCCCTTGAGCTGGGTGACGCGTACTCCGCCGGCCGCGCGCATGCCGGGTCCGTCGGCCGGCGTGAAGGTCTGCTCGACCCTGGGCAGCCGCTGCACCGCTATCCCGCCGGTGCCGTCGCCGCCGAGGTCCGCGGCCTGCTGGACGTGATCGCCGGTGCCGAGGAGGTCGGCCCAGTTGTCGTACAGGGCGTTCTGGTTGTTCACCAGGACGAAGACCAGGGTCACCGCCGTGCCCTGGGCGAACAGCAGCATCAGCGTCCGCGCCGCCAGCCGCAGCGGCCGGGGCCCGCGCATCCGCGACCACGTCAGGAGCGGCAGCACGAGAGCGACCACGGACAGGGCGATGGTCGTGCAGAGGAACGGAGTCCCGGTGAGGCTCATGACCCCATAGAGGGGAATTCCCGCCTCCGGGTTGTGGACGTGTCCGGACACTTACCGGGAAATTGCCGGATCCTCACCTTGGCGGCGAGGCCGCGAGCCCAAAAAGCTACCGCTTAGTAGTTAGCTGTTGTACCGTTCATCCATGCCAGAAGCAGCTTCCGCCCCCGCTCCTTCGCGGGCCGTGATCGGTGCCGGCGAGTTCGACCGCGACACCGCGGTGACCCGGCGCGAGCCCGGCGTCTACGACATCGACCTCTCGGCCGGCTGGACCATCATCAGCGCCGTCAACGGCGGCTACCTGCTGGCCGTGCTCGGCAGGGCCCTCGCGGACACCCTCCCGCACCCGGACCCCTTCACCATCTCCGCGCACTACCTGACCGCCTCCCAGCCGGGCCCGGCGGTCGTCCGCACGGAGACGGTCCGCACCGGCCGCACCCTCTCCACCGGCCAGGCCTCGCTCCTCCAGTACGACGAGGAGGGCAACGAGGTCGAACGCATCCGCGTCCTCGCCTCCTACGGCGACCTCGGCACCCTGCCGGACGACGTCCGTACGACCGCGAAGCCGCCGGCGATCCCGCCCATGGACCAGTGCTTCGGCCCCGAGGACGGCCCCACCCCGGTCGAGGGCAGCTCCGCGATCACCGACCGCCTGATGCTCAAGCTCGATCCCGCGACCCTCGGCTGGGCCCTCGGGGCACCGTCCGGCAAGGGGGAGATGCGCGCCTGGTTCGGCCTCGCCGACGGCCGGGACCCCGACCCCCTCTCCCTGCTCCTGGCGGTGGACGCCCTGCCGCCCACCGCCTTCGAGATCGGCCTCAAGGGCTGGGTGCCCACCGTGGAACTCACCGTCCACGTGCGCCACCGTCCGGCCCCCGGCCCGCTGCGGGTGTCGATCACCACCCGCAACCTGGCCGGCGGCTTCCTGGAGGAGGACGCCGAGGTCTGGGACTCCGAGGACCGCCTGGTCGCCCAGTCCCGCCAGCTGGCCCGCGCGCGGCTCGGCTAGCCGATCCCCGGGCCTCAGCTCCGGCCGAGCGGCGCACGCCCCAGCCAGGCCGCCAGCCGCTCGTAGGGGCCGGCCCCCTCGGACGCCTCCCGGCGCTCGGCGAAGGGCGTCTGCGCGTCGCGGGGCCGGGAGTCGGGCAGCACCCTGCGGGCGTTGGCCAGGGCGAACTCGGCCAGTTCGGGATCCAGTTCCCGCGGGTGCCCGATGGCCTCGCAGAGGTCCCAGGTGTGGGTGACGATCTCCATGACGTAGCCCGACAGCGCCGCGTGGCCGGGCACCTCGCCCCAGGGCACGCGCACCGCGGTCGTCATCCGCTCGTCGCCCTCCCAGGCCTTCAGGGCGCGCACCCGTACCTCGTCGTACGCCGCCGCCCAGCCGTCGTCGGCGACGCCGTCGGCGCTCGGGTGCACGGCGAGCCCGTCGCCGCCCTCGCCGACGACCGCGATCCGCCGGGTACCGCCGACGACGTGGCTCAGCAGGGACCGTACGTCGAACTCGGTGCACGGCGTGGGGGCGTCGAGGTGCTCGGGGCGCACCGTCTTGATGATCTCCGCCGCCTGCTCGGTGGCACGGGTGTAGACGGGGCGCGGATCGGTGAAGCCGGTGGTGGTCATCGTGGTGTCTCCCTCGTTGTCGATGGGAGGAGCATCCCCGGATAACCTGACAACTTCCGTCAGCATTTGCGCGGGCCTTCGCGGAGGCGGGAGGCTGGGGGCGTGAAGTCCGACCGCCTGCTGTCGATCCTGCTGCTCCTCCAGACCAGGGGCCGGGTGCCGGCGCACGAACTCGCCGGCCGGCTGGAGGTCACGGTCCGCACCATCTACCGGGACGTCGAGGCGCTGTCGGCCTCTGGCGTCCCCGTCTACGCCGAGCGCGGCCGGCACGGCGGGATCGAACTCCTCGCCGGCTTCCGTACGGACGTCACCGGCCTGACCGCCGACGAGTCCCGCGCCCTGTTCATCCTGGCGGCCCAGGGCGCCCATGCCGCGCTCGGGCTCGACGCGGCCCTCGGTTCCGCGCTGCGCAAGGTGATGGCGGCGCTCCCGGCGCCGTACCGGCCCGCCGCCGAGGTGACCAGCCGCCGCATCCTGGTCGACGCCACCCGCTGGCGGAGCGGGCCGCAACAGGCCGTCGACCTGGAGGTGCTGCAGGACGCGGTCTTCTCCGACCGGCGCCTCAGGCTGCGCTACCGGCACAGCGGGGAGCGGGAGCCGCGGGCGTACACCGTGGACCCCTACGGGCTGGTGGCCAAGGCGGGGGTCTGGTACCTGGTCGCCGACCGGCGCGGCGCCCCGCGCCTGTTCCGGGCCGACCGGGTGCGCTCGGCCCGGCTGCTGGACGACCCGGTACGGCGCCGCAAGGGCGTCGAACTGGCCGACGTCTGGGAGGTGCTGCGCCGCCAGGTGGAGGACCGGGAGAACGGGGTCGAGGTCACCGTCCGCCTGCGGCGCGAGCACCTCGACATGTTCCATCGGATGGCCGCCGCCCAGCTCACCGCCCTCTGCGGCGACGACGGCGAGAGCGAGTGGGTGACCGCCCGGCTGTCGTACCCGGTCCTGCGCGCGGTGCGGCAACTCCTCGCCTTCTCCGACCGGCTGGAGGTCCTGGACCCGCCCGAGGCCCGCGCGGAGCTGCTGGCGGGGGCCCGCTCCGTGACGGCCCTCTACCAGGGCGCGCACCCGGACGGCGAGGCGGACCCCGGGTGACGCAGGGCCGGCAGGGCGGCCGCTTCGGGCGCCGGGGCTCAGTCCAGCCAGTGGTTGCGGCCGATGCTGATGAGCCGCAGCTGGCGGGCGGCCAGCTGGGTCACCCGCTCCCGCTCCTCCGCCGGGGCCTCCAGCGCCTCCAGGAACAGGGAGGCGGTGATGAGCATCTGGTCGACGTAGAGGTGCGCGAGCATCAGCAGGTCGTCGTCGTTCCAGCTCGCCGCCTCGGAGTCCTTGGCCAGCTCGGCCTTCACCTCCTCGGCGAAGCGGGCGAGTTGCTCCCGGATGGCCGCGCGCACCGGCTGCACCCCGCCGTGCCGCTCCCGGGCGATGAACCGGACGTGCGCCGGATACGCGTCCACGTGGTGGGCGATCAACTCGATGGCGCGCGCGATGCGTTCCTCACTGTCGCCGGTGGTGGACACGGTCGTGCGCACCATCGGATGCAGGCTGCCCAGCGCCTCGTCGACCAGGGCCACGCCGAGGTCCGCGGTCGAGCGGAAGTGCCGGTAGAAGGCGGTCGGGGCGACTCCGACCGCCCGGGTGACCTCGCGCAGGCCCAGGCTGCTCAGGCTCTGCTCCTCCAGCAGCGCGAGTGCCGCGTCGAGGAACGCCTGCCGGGTCTTCTGCTTCTGGGCCTGCCGGATGCCGAGGGTGTGACTCATGTCATCCAGTTAACAACTGTTCTCTGGAATTGGAAAGCCGTGGGACGCGCTAGACTCGAAGTCAGTGAACAACTGTTACTACAACTGTTCACCCAAACTTCACAACGGCTCGACACGAGGCATTCCGGAGGGGGGATTAGATCCCATGCTGTTCCTCGTCGCCGCACTCATGCTGCTCGGCGTGGTGCTGGGCACCGTGGCCCACGCACCGCTGACCGTCACCGGCCTGCTGGCCGCCGTCATCGCCGTCTGGCTCGGCGTCTTCGCGATCCGCGAGCGTCACGGCCGCCGTCGCCGGACATCGGCCAACTGACCGTCACGAAAGGACTTCAGGAGCTGAGCATCATGCAACTCACCGCACCGGCCGCCGGCCGCACCGACACCCGCCCGCGCACGCGCGACGCCGACGGCATGGCCGTCGCGTCCTTCATCCTGGGCCTCCTCGGCCTGCTCGTCCTCAACGTCTTCCTCGGCCCCATCGCCATCGCCCTGGCCGTCGTCGCCCTCTGGCGCGGCACGAGCCGCCGCGGCCGCGCCTACCTGGGCCTGGCCCTGGGCATCGCCGACCTGGCCGTCCTGCTGACGGCGATGCAGATCTCCCACACGGTCTCCTGGAGCCTGTGACCCCGGCCCGACACCCACGCGCAGGAGGCGGCCCCGAGGACGACGGGGCACCCCACCGCCCCCGCCCGCCGTGGGCACTCCTTCCGTGAGCCGGGCGCACTCCGGCCGGGGCGTCCGCCGACGGGACTCCACCGCCGAGCCGGGCGCGGCCCCAGGTGCCGCCTGAGCCGGCCGCCGCGGCCCCGTAGAATCGGCCACACCATGGCTTACCTCGACCACGCCGCCACGACCCCGATGCTCCCGGAGGCGGCAGAGGCACTGACCGCCCAGCTGAGCATCGCCGGCAACGCGTCCTCCCTGCACGCCTCCGGCCGCCGGGCCCGCCGTACGGTCGAGGAGTCCCGCGAGACCCTCGCGGAAGCGCTGGGCGCCCGCCCCAGCGAGGTCGTCCTCACCTCCGGCGGCACCGAGGCCGACAACCTCGCCGTGAAGGGCCTGTACTGGTCCCGGCGCGACGCGGACCCGGCCCGCACCCGCATCCTCGCCAGCCCCGTCGAGCACCACGCCGTCCTCGACGCCGTCCACTGGCTCGGCGAACACGAGGGCGCCACGGTCGAGTACCTCCCCGTCGACCCCCACGGCCGCGTCCACCCCGATGTGTTGCGCGAGGCGATCGCCCGCGCTCCCGAGGACGTGGCCCTGGCCACCGTGATGTGGGCCAACAACGAGATCGGCACGGTCATGCCGGTCCGCGAACTGGCGGAAGCGGCCGCCGAGTTCGACGTACCGCTGCACGCAGACGCGGTCCAGGCCTTCGGGCAGGTCCCCGTCGACTTCGCCGCCTCCGGCCTCGCCGCGATGACCGTCTCCGGCCACAAGGTCGGCGGCCCGTACGGCATCGGCGCCCTGCTCCTCGGCCGCGAGTACACCCCCGTCCCCGTCCTGCACGGCGGCGGCCAGGAACGGCACGTGCGCTCCGGCACCCTCGACGTGCCGGCCATCGCCTCCTTCGCCGTCGCCGGCCGGCTCGCCGCCGCGCGGCGCGAGTGGTTCGCACGGGAGATCGGCGCCCTGCGCGACCGGCTGGTCGACGCCGTCCGGGGCGCCGTACCGGACGCGATCCTCGGCGGGGACCCGGCGCCCGAGGGCCGCCTCCCGGCCAACGCGCACTTCAGCTTCCCCGGCTGCGAGGGCGACTCCCTGCTGCTCCTGCTGGACGCCCAGGGCATCGAGTGCTCCACCGGCTCCGCCTGCACCGCCGGCGTGGCCCAGCCCAGCCACGTCCTGCTCGCCACCGGCACCGACCCGGACCTGGCCCGCGGCACCCTGCGCTTCTCGCTCGGCCACACCTCCACCGAGGCGGACGTCGAGGCGGTCGCCAAGGCCATCGGCCCGGCCGTGGAGCGCGCACGGGCGGCCGGCCTCAGCTGAGTCCCGAAAGCCGCCGGACGCGAAACGACCTACGAGGCGGGTTCCCTTCGCCGGTATTGTCCGGATCAGGTGCTGGGGGTCGCCGTCGGGTCCTGTCGAAGCAACCTTTCCGGCCTCTCAGTCCGAGCGTCGATGTCGGCACCAGCGGAGACCGTACGCCTCTCGCTGAAGTCGGCTACTCCGCTTGAACTCCCTCACTCGTCTCGCAGGTCTTGCTCCCAGAATAGAACTCCTCATACCGGACAAAAAGCCCCTACTCCTTGATTTTTTTGCGCGGTCCTCACACCGCCCCGGCCCCGCGCGCCTTCCGCACCAGCCGCAGGTACCGCTCCCAGTCCCAGTGCGGACCCGGATCGGTGTGATCGGTGCCCGGCACCTCCGCGTGGCCGACGATGTGCTCGCGGTCCACGGGTATGCCGTACCGCGCGCAGACCGCCGCCGTCAGCCGCGCCGACGCCGCGTACATGGCGTCCGTGAACGAGGACGCGTGCTCGACGAAGCCCTCGTGCTCGATGCCGACACTGCGCTCGTTGTACGCCCGGTTCCCCGCGTGGAAGGCCACGTCCAGCTCCCGGATCAGCTGGGTGACCCGGCCGTCCCTGCGCACGATGTAGTGCGCGGCCGCCCGGTGCCCGGGGTCCTGGAAGACCTTCACCGCCGACGCGTAGCCGCCCTGGGTGACGTGGACGACCACCCGGTCGACCGGATAGTCGTCCGGACGGTCCGCCCGCCGGTAGTTCGCGGATGAGGCCGCCACCCACCGCGCGCCCCGGAAGTCCACCGCGCCCGCCACCCGCGACTTCTCCACCCCCGGCAGCCGCCACCACAGCCGGGACAGCTCCTCCCGGGCCAGCGCGGCCGCGCCCACGGCCGCCGCCGCCCCGCCCGCCAGCAGGGCCCGCCGCCCCAGCCGCCGGTCGGTGTCGCCCTTCGACGCTCCCGCGCTCATCCCGCCCTCACCCGGTCGCTCTCGTCACCCTGGTCGTCCCCGTCGCCCCGCTCGGCCCCCTGCGATCTTCAACGGATGTCCGGCGGAGCCGGTTCCCGCGCCCCCGTACCCTGGAAGGGCTATGACTGACACCCCGCAGCGCCCCCGCCCCCTCCGCGTCCTCGCCGCCATGTCCGGCGGAGTCGACTCCGCCGTCGCCGCCGCGCGCGCGGCGGAAGCCGGCCACGACGTCACCGGCGTGCACCTCGCGCTCTCCGCGAACCCGCAGTCCTTCCGCACCGGCGCGCGGGGCTGCTGCACCATCGAGGACTCGCGCGACGCCCGCCGCGCGGCCGACGTCATCGGCATCCCGTTCTACGTCTGGGACCTCGCCGACCGCTTCCGCGAGGACGTCGTCGAGGACTTCGTCGCCGAGTACGAGGCGGGCCGCACCCCCAACCCCTGCCTGCGCTGCAACGAGAAGATCAAGTTCGCCGCGCTGCTGGACAAGGCGCTCGCCCTCGGCTTCGACGCCGTCTGCACCGGCCACTACGCCCAGGTGATCCTGCGCGAGGACGGCTCCCGCGAGCTGCACCGGGCCTCCGACATGGCCAAGGACCAGTCGTACGTCCTCGGCGTGCTCGACGAGAAGCAGCTCGCCCACGCGATGTTCCCCCTCGGCGACACGGTCACCACCAAGGAGGAGATCCGCGCCGAGGCCGAGCGCCGCAACCTCGCCGTGGCCAAGAAGCCCGACTCGCACGACATCTGCTTCATCGCCGACGGCGACACCCAGGGCTTCCTGGCCCGGCGGCTCGGCCGGGCCGAGGGTGACATCGTCGACGAGGACGGCAACCGCCTGGGCACCCACGAGGGCGCCTACGGCTTCACCATCGGCCAGCGCAAGGGCCTGCGCATCGGCACCCCGGCCCCCGACGGCAAGCCGCGCTACGTCCTCGACATCTCCCCGGTCAGCAACACCGTCACCGTCGGCCCGGCCGACGCCCTCGACGTCAGCGCCCTGACCGCGATCAAGCCCCGCTGGTGCGGCACCGCCCCCACCGGCCCCGGCACCTACACCGCCCAGCTGCGGGCCCACGGCGGCGAGACCGAGGTCACCGCGGAGCCCGTCGACGGCGAGCTGCGCGTCACCTTCGGCGAGCCGGTCCGGGGTGTCGCCCCCGGTCAGGCGATCGTCCTCTACGACGGCACGCGCGTGGTGGGCTCGGCGACGATCGCCTCGACCACGCGCACGGCCTCCGCGACGGTGTGAGCCGCCCGGGTTCCTCAGCCCGTGAGGAACCCGGCCAGCACCGGTCCCAGCACATCCGGTTCGACCATGTGGGTCTGGCCCTCCAGCACGCGGTACGTCCCCTCGGGGACCGTGTCCGCGAGCACACGGCTCGCCTCGCGCATCCACTCCGGGCTCGCCCCGCCCACCACGGACAGCACGGGCACGGTGATCGCGGCCAGCCGCGCGCGGGGCAGCAGTCCGTCGCCCATGACCGCGTCGTCGTACGCGAGGCTGGGAGCCACGGCCTCCATGCCCGCCCACATCGGCGACTGGCGCGCGCCCCGGATCATCTCCTCGCCGAGGCCCGTCAGCCGCAGGAACAGCTCCACCGCGTCCCCGCGCCTGCCCGCCGCCAGCGCCTCGTTCAGCTGCTCCTTGTACACCGCCTCGCGCTCGGCGCCGCCCGGCAGGAAATCGGCGAACGGCGTCTCGTAGACCGCCACCTGACGTACCGGCAGCCCGCTCGCCGCGGCCTCCAGGGCCAGCGCTCCGCCCGAGGAGACCCCGAACAGCGCCGCCTCGCCCCCCACCGCCTCGACCAGCGCGGCCAGGTCCTCCACCTCGCGGGCGACCGCGTACGGCGCGGTGTCGCCGCTCGCGCCGCGGCCCCGGCGGTCGTAGACGACGGCCGTGCAGCGGTCCGCGAGCCGCGCCGCCAAGGGCGCCACGGTGCCCCCGGTGGACATCGCGCCGCTCACCAGGATCACCGTGGGCCCCCGGCCCGTCACTTCGTACGCGAGGCGGGTGCCGTCACGGGAAGTCGTCTTCTTGTCCATGGCCGTGCAGACTGCCGCACCGCACCGAACTCAGCGCTCACGACACGTCGGCGCGGCCCGCTCTCATGACACCTCGACCTCGTAGAAGCACAGGTGGTCCTTGATCTCCGCCACCTCCGGCTTCGGGTCCGGATACGCCCAGACGAGGTCGGGCGCGTCGGGCAGCGACCAGTAGGAGGCCGTGCCCTTGAAGGGGCAGACGGTCCGGGTGGACGAGGAGGCCAGCAGTTCGAGGCGGACGTCCTCGGCGGGGATGTAGTACCGCACCGGACAGCCCGTCTCGCGCAGCACCAGGGCGCGGTCGCTCTCCGCGAGCACCTGGTCGCCGTGCACCACGCGCACGTGCCGCTCGCCCTGCTCGATGGTGATCGTGTGTCCTTGGGTCATGTGGACAAGAGCGCCGGACGGCCCGCACTTCTTCCCGGCCGCGGCGGGAGCCGTACGGTAGGGCGCATGAACATCTGCGTCTTCCTGTCCGCCGCCGACCTCGACGCGCGATACACGCGCCCCGCGCGCGAGTTCGCGGAACTGCTCGGCAAGGCCGGTCACACCCTGGTCTGGGGCGGTTCCAACGTCGGTCTGATGAAAGTGGTCGCCGACGGCGTGCAGGAGGCGGGCGGCAGGCTGCTGGGCGTCTCGGTGGAGTTCCTCGCGAACAAGGCGCGGCCCGGCGCCGACGAGATGGTCGTCGCGGCCGACCTCGCCGAGCGCAAGAAGCTGCTGCTGGAGAAGGCCGACGCCGTGGTCGTCATGGTGGGCGGCACCGGCACGCTGGACGAGGCCACCGAGATCCTGGAGCTGAAGAAGCACGGCCGCACCGAGAAGCCGGTCGTCCTGCTGAACACCGAGGGCTTCTACGACGGCCTGGAGAAGCAGTTCCGCCGCATGGAGGCCGAGGGCTTCCTGCCGCGCCCGCTGTCCGAGCTGGTCTTCTTCGCCGACGAGCCGGCCGGCGCCCTGGCCCACCTGGAGGAGCGACTCGGCCGCCACTGATGCGAGCATGGCGGGCATGGCTACTCATGTGATCACCGGGGCCGGTTCCGGCATCGGCGCGGCCGTGGCCCGCCGGCTGCACGCGCGCGGGGACGAGATCGTGCTGCACGCGCGCGACGCGGGGCGGGCGAAGGAACTGGCCGCCGCGTTCCCCGGGGCGAGCACCCTGGTCGGCGACCTCGCGGACCCGGACAAGCTGTCCTGGGCGTTCTCCCACCAGACGCTCCCGGACCGGGTGGACTCGCTGCTGCACATCGCCGGCGTCGTCGACCTGGGCGCGGTCGGCGACCTGACGCCCAAGTCCTGGCGCCACCAGCTCAACGTCAACCTGATCGCCCCCGCCGAACTCACCCGCCACTTCCTGCCCCAGCTCCGCACCACCCGCGGCCATGTGATCTTCGTCAACTCGGGCGCCGGACTCAGCGCCCACGCCGACTGGGCCGCGTACGCCGCCTCCAAGCACGGCCTGAAGGCGCTCGCCGACTCGCTGCGCCAGGAGGAGCACGCGGCCGGCGTCCGGGTCACCTCGGTCTACCCCGGCCGCACGGCGAGCCCCATGCAGGCCAAGGTCCACCAGCAGGAGGGCAAGGAGTACGACCCCGGGCGGTGGATCGACCCCGAGTCGGTGGCCACGACGATCCTCATGGCCCTGGACCTCCCGCGCGACGCCGAGGTCAACGACCTGACGGTGCGGCCGGGACGATGACCCACGGGGGCGGGGTCTCCCGTCGCGGTCACGGCATACCCTGCCGGGGTGAGTGAGAACAGCGTGATCAGGTTCGGTGGTGCCACCGGTGTCGGCTCCCTGCCCGGTGGCGACGCCCGCGAGGCCGCCAGGACCGCCACCGGGTCCTTCGAGGACTTCCCCTTCCTCGCCGAGCTGCCCGCGCGCGGCCCCGGGGCCGACATGATCGGCCGTACCGCCGGCATGCTCGTCGACCTGTACGCGCGCGTGGAGCCCAGCGGCTGGCGGATCGGGGACCGGCCCGGCCGCGACACCAAGCGGGCCCGGTCCTGGCTCGGCGAGGACCTCGACGCCCTGGAGGAGTTCACCCAGGGCCACGAGGGCGACCTGAAGGTGCAGGCCGTCGGGCCGTGGACCCTGGCCGCCGCCCTGGAACTGCGCAACGGCGAGTCCGCGCTGTCGGACCCCGGCGCCTGCCGCGACCTCGCCGCCTCCCTGGGCGAGGGACTGCGGCTGCACCTGGCCGAGGTCCGCCGGCGGGTGCCCGGAGCGCGCGTCGTGCTCCAGCTCGACGAGCCCTCGCTCACCGCCGTCCTGCGCGGACAGGTCCGCACCGCGAGCGGCTACCGCACCCACCGGGCCGTGGACCGGCAAATCGTGGAGGCGACGCTCCGGGACACCGTCGGCGCGCACGCCGACGGCCCCGTCGTCGTGCACTCCTGCGCACCCGACGTGCCCTTCGCGCTGCTGCGGCGGGCGGGCGCGGCCGCCGTCTCCTTCGACTTCGCGCTCCTCACCGAGCGTGACGACGACGCGATCGGCGAGGCCGTCGAGGGCGGCACGCGGCTGTTCGCCGGTGTCGTACCGGGCACGGACGGCCCATTGTCAGACCCTGCCGGTAGCGTCATGGGTGTCAGGACGCTGTGGCGCAGGCTGGGCCTGCATCCGGGGCTGCTCGCGGAGGCGGTCACGGTGACCCCGGCGTGCGGTCTGGCAGGCGCATCCCCCGCCTACGCACGCCAGGCGCTCGCCCAATGCGTCCGGGCGGCGAGATCCCTCGCGGACAACCCAGAGTAACGGGAGGACAACACGGTGGCCGGCGACAAGCAAGCGGAGACGACAGCGGTGCCTTCGGAGGCCCGCGAGAAGCACGCGCAGCTGGCGGAGCAGGTCGAGGAGCACCGCTTCCGGTACTACGTGAAAGACGCCCCCGTCGTCAGCGACGCGGAGTTCGACCGGCTCCTGAAGACCCTGGAGGCCCTGGAGGAGGAGTATCCGGAGCTGCGCACCCCGGACTCGCCGACCCAGAAGGTGGCCGGGTCCTACGCGACGGAGTTCACCGCGGTCGAGCACCGCGAGCGGATGCTCTCGCTCGACAACACCTTCAACGACGACGAACTGGCCGCCTGGGCCGACCGCATCGCGAGGGAGCTCGGCGAGCAGGAGTACCACTTCCTGTGCGAGTTGAAGGTCGACGGCCTCGCGGTCAACCTCACCTACGAGAACGGCCGTCTCACCCGCGCGGCGACCCGCGGCGACGGCCGCACCGGCGAGGACATCACCCCCAACGTCCGCACGATCACGGAGATCCCGGACCGCCTGGCCGGCGACGAGGTCCCCACCCTCGTGGAGATCCGCGGCGAGGTCTACTTCCCGATGGAGAGGTTCCTCGAACTCAACGAGCGGCTGGTCGCGGCCGGCGACAAGCCCTTCGCCAACCCCCGCAACGCAGCGGCCGGTTCGCTGCGACAGAAGGATCCGCGCGTCACCGCCACCCGCCCGCTGCACATGGTCGTGCACGGCATCGGCGCGCTGGAGGGCTTCTCGGGCATGACCCGCCTCTCCCAGGCGTACGACCTGCTGAAGACCTGGGGCCTGCCCACCTCCCCGCACAACCGCGTGGTCGACGACCTCGACGGCGTACGGAAGTTCATCGCCCACTACGGCGAGAACCGCCACTCCGTCGAGCACGAGATCGACGGCGTCGTCGTCAAGCTGGACGAGATCCGGCTCCAGGGCCGCCTCGGCTCCACGGCCCGGGCGCCGCGCTGGGCGATCGCGTACAAGTACGCGCCGGAAGAGGTCAACACCAAGCTGATCGACATCAAGGTGGGCGTCGGCCGCACCGGCCGGGTCACGCCGTACGCCCAGGTCGAGCCGGTCACGGTCGCGGGCAGCGAGGTCGAGTTCGCCACCCTGCACAACCAGGAGGTCGTCAAGGCTAAGGGCGTGCTCATCGGGGACACCGTCGTGCTGCGCAAGGCCGGTGACGTCATCCCGGAGATCCTCGGCCCGGTGGCCGACCTGCGGGACGGCAGCGAGCGGGAGTTCGTGATGCCGGGCGAGTGCCCCGAGTGCGGCACCCCGCTGCGGGCCATGAAGGAGGGCGACATCGACCTCCGCTGCCCGAACGCCCGCACCTGCCCGGCCCAGTTGCGGGGACGCCTGTCCTACCTCGCGGGCCGCGAGTGCCTGGACATCGAGCACTTCGGCGACGTGGCCGCGGCCGCGCTCACCCAGCCGCTGGAGCCGGCCGACCCGCCGCTGGCGGACGAGGGCGACCTCTTCGACCTCACGGTGGAGAAGCTGCTGCCCATCAAGGCCTACGTCCTCGACCCGGACAGCGGGCTGCCCAAGCGCGACCCGAAGACGGGCGAGGAGAAGGTCGTCACGGTCTTCGCCAACCAGAAGGGCGAGCCGAAGAAGAACACCCTGGCCCTGCTGGCGAACATCGAGGCGGCCAAGGAGCGCCCGCTGGCCCGGTTCCTCAACGGCCTGTCCATCCGGCACGTGGGACCGGTGGCGGCCCAGGCACTGGCCCGGGAGTTCCGTTCCCTCGACCGCATCGAGCAGGCCACCGAGCAGGAGCTGGCGACCACCGACGGCGTCGGCCCGATCATCGCCGCCGCGCTCAAGGAGTGGTTCGCCGAGGACTGGCACCGGGAGATCGTCCGCAAGTGGAAGGCCGCCGGAGTCCCGCTGGAGGACCAGTCGGCCGGCGAGGACGAGGGGCCGCGCCCGCTGGAGGGGCTCACCGTCGTCGTGACCGGCACCCTGGAGAACTTCACCCGGGACGGCGCCAAGGACGCACTGCAGAGCCGGGGCGCGAAGGTGACCGGCTCGGTCTCGAAGAAGACCGCGTTCGTCGTCGTCGGTGACAGCCCCGGATCGAAGTACGACAAGGCCGTGCAACTCAAGGTTCCGGTCCTGAACGAGGACGGTTTCGGGGTCCTTTTGGAGCAGGGCCCGGAAGCGGCGGCCGAAGTCGCGCTTCCGAGCGGGGAGTAGCGGTTGAAGGCCACCCGTTCGGTGCATATCAGTTGCATACGGGTGGCCCGGGCGCATTCGGGCAACCGTCGACGACCGGTGCCCGAGGAAGCCTTCCGCGGCCTACTGTTGAGTTGTGCGCCTGCCGTGCCCGGCTGCGGTTGGGGCATCTCCGCGCCCGGCAAGGGCGCGGGGAAGGTTTCTTCGACGCGGAGCTGCTGATGGCTGTCGGACATCGGACCGCGTGGCGTGGGCACCGCCGGCTGTGAGAGGGACGGGAATGGAACCGACCGAGAGCGCCGCCCCGGACTCATGGCTGCGCCGTCGCGCGGACGCGTGGCGGGGGAGCCGGTGGACGGGTCGGCACGAAGGGCGGACGGGCGGCCCACCGCGCCCGACCGCACCCGGCACCCCCACCGAACCGCACCCCCCGCTGCCCCTGGCCATCGAGCCCGCCCCCGGCCTGACCGACACCGACTCCGAACGGCACCCGTCCTGGCCCACGCCGCCCTCGGTCGCGGTGGCCGCTGCCGGGCTCGTCCTCGGCGCCGGCTTCTACCGCGCCTTCACCGGCCACCACGCCCTCTTCCCGTGCCACACCGTCGGCCTGTCGCTGGCCCTGCTGACCGGCCTCATCGTCGGACACCTCGTCATGCTGGGCCGCGCCCGCTGGGTGGGCGGCACCGGCTCCGGCGCCGCCCTCACCCTGGCCGTGCTGCTGCTGTACGGCTGGGTGCCCGCCGGCATGGTCAGCCTCACCGTCGTCGTCCTCGTCGGCGTCGCCCGGCGCCACCGCTGGCGGCAGGGCGTCCTGCACGGCGCGGTGGACATCCTCGGCATCGCCGCGGGCGCCCTGCTGCTCGGCGCGTTCGGCCGGGTCCCGAGCGTCGAGGAGCCCTGGCGGCCCGACAGCTGGAGCCTCACGACCGCCCCCGCCTTCGTGCTCGTCGCGGGCGCCTACCTCGCGGTGAGCCGCGGTCTGCTCTGGTACCTGAACGCCCCGCGCGGCAAGGTGCCCACCATCGCCCGTACCGCTCTGGTCAGACAGGGCCTCATCGCCGTCGCCCTGCTCGGCATAGCGCCCCTGCTCTGTGTCGTCGCGGACGCGCAGCCGATCCTGCTGCCGCTGTTCGCCATCCCGCTCATCGCCCTCGACTCCACCCTCTGGATGGCCCGCGCCCGGGCCGAGGAGCAGCTGCGTGACCCGCTCACCGGGCTGCCCAACCGGCAGTGGCTGCTGGAGCGGATCTGGACCGCGCTCGACGACGCGGAGCGCATCGGCGCCCGCTCCGCCCTCATGCTCATCGACCTCGACCGGTTCCGCTCGGTGAACGACACCCTGGGCCATCTCGCCGGTGACCGGCTGCTGCTGCAGATCGCCGACCGGCTGCGGCTCGCCCTGCCGCGCGGGGCGGAGGCCGCGCGCCTCGGCGGCGACGAGTTCGCCGTGTTACTGCCCGTCGCCGACTCCACCACCTCGGCCACCCGGGTCGCCCGCGGTCTCGTCACCGAGCTCAGCTCGCCGCTCGATCTCGACGGACTCACCCTCGTGCTGGAGGCCAGCGCCGGAGTCGCCGTCTTCCCGGACCACGCCCTGGACGCCGAAGGGCTGCTGCGCCGGGCCGATGTGGCGATGTACCAGGCGAAGCGGGACCGTACGGGCGTCGAGGTGTACGAGTCCAAGCGGGACTCCAACACCCCGGACCGGCTGGGCCTGCTGGGCGATCTGCGCCGGGCGCTGGACGCGCACGAGGTGCAGCTGCACTACCAGCCGAAGGTCCGGTTCGACGGTCAGGTCGCCGGTCTGGAGGCGCTGGTGCGGTGGGTGCACCCGGAGCGGGGGAAGGTTCCGCCGGACGAGTTCATCGCGATCGCCGAGTCCTCCGGCCTGATGCCCCATCTGACGGAGTACGTCCTGGAGACCGCGCTCGGGCAGGTCGCCCGGTGGCGCGCCCAGGGCCTGTACGTCCCGGTCGCGGTCAACGTGTCCCCGCGCGACGTCCACACGCCCGGTTTCGCCGGATCGGTCGCCGCGCGGCTGGCCCGGCACGGGGTCCCGGCCGGGGCGCTCCAGCTGGAGATCACCGAGCACGTCCTGCTGGAGGACCCGCAGCGGGCCGCCGACACGCTGGCCGGGCTCACCGGGCACGGCGTGAAGATGTCCCTGGACGACTTCGGCACCGGGTACTCGTCGCTGGTCCATCTGCGGCGGCTGCCCGTCAGCGAGCTGAAGATCGACCGTTCGTTCGTGGCCCGTCTGGCCGTCGACGCCCAGGACGCGGAGATCGTGCGCTGCACCGTCGACCTGGCGCATTCGCTGGGCCTGCTCGTCGTCGCCGAGGGCGTGGAGGACGACGAGACCTGGGAGCGGCTGCGGGACCTCGGCTGCGACGCGGTGCAGGGCTGGCTGGTCGCCGCGGCGATGCCGCCGGAGGAGACGACGGCCTGGCTGCTGGCCCGCGGCTCCGCGGCTGGCAGCGCCCGAGAGCGGCCCTGCCGGCCGCGGAGTAACGCTCCTTCAGCCGGACGGCCGACCGTCATCGGCGTCGGCGAGGTGCCGGCCGGCCGCCTCCCGGCCCGCGCTGCGCGGCGCTCCTCGTGAAGCGTCGCCGACGCCGTGCGTGCGGGCCGCGGAGCCTCAGCCGCTCCCCGCGAAGTGGCCGACCAGCAGGGCCAGGCGGCGTTCGTGGGTGGGCTCGGGGAGGCGGCCGCTGCGCATCAGGGTCGCCAGGCCGTGCAGGCCCGCCCAGAAGGTCTCCGTGAGCAGGCCGGGGTCGTCGTCGCCGACCGCGATCGGTTCCACCGCCCACAGCAGCTCGTTGAACGCCTCCCACAGCGGCGCCGGTGCCCCCTCCGTGGCGAACGGCAGGTCCACCAGGTGGGTGAACATCGCGTCGTAGAGGGCGGGCCGCCGCCTGGCGAAGGACGTGTACGCCGCCGCGACCGCCGTGAGCGCTCCCCGCGTGTCCCGCGCGCCCGTGCGCGCCGTCCGCAGCTCGGCCGCCAGCTCGCCGAACCCCTCGAGGGCGACGGCTGTCATGATCGCGCCCTTGCCCTTGAAGTGGCTGTAGAGCACCGGCTGGCTGTACTCGATCTCGGCCGCCAGCCTGCGGGTCGTCACCGCGTCCCAGCCCTCGGCCTCGGCCAGCTCCCGCGCGGCCGTGACGATCAGCCGCTCGCGTTCCGCTCGTTCGCGCTCCCGGCGCGTCTGGATCGACATGCTCTCCATTCTAGCAGTGCTAGCCAATCTGTCGGCGCTCTGCTAGCTTCGCTCTTGTCCCTAGCGCTGCTAGCAACAGGCAAGAGGAGAAACAGACATGACCGTCACCGCGTACACCCTCGCCGTTCTGCTCGACCTGTTCTGCGTGTTCCTCGGCTACCGGTTCCTGTTCCAGCCGGGCTCCGCCGCCGCCGGATACGGCGCCCCGGCCGACCCCCACGGCGACGCCGGCGCCTATCTGTCGGTCAAGGGGCTGCGCGACGGCACCTTCGGCGTGGCCGGCCTCGCCGTGCTGGCCTTCGCCGGGGCGCACGCCGAGGCCTGGTTCATGCTGGCCGTGGCGCTCGTCCCGTTCGGCGACACGCTGATAGTGCTGCGCAACGGCGGCACGAAAGCCGTCGCCTTCGGGATCCACTTCGCCACCGCGATCGTGGTACTGATCAGTGCCGGCCTGCTCTTCGCGGTCTGACGACACCCGGACGACAACCGGAGGGGGAACCGCCATGTCGCTGTTCGTCCCGAAGTTCGAGGACACCGTGCTCGTCCGGGACGCGGAGGCCGAGGTGATCGGCGGAGCGCCCGTCCGTGTCAAGCTGCTCGCCGACAGCAGCGCCAGCGGAGGCGCGCTGTCCACCGTCCGGGTCACCCTCACGGAGGGCGCCGACGGCGCCCGCCCGCACCTGCACCGCAACTCCGCGGAGATGTTCTACCTGCTCGACGGCGAGGCCGAGGTGCTGTCCGGCGACGACGTCGTCACCGCCCGGTCCGGCGACCTGGTCGTCGTGCCGCCCGACCGGCCGCACGCCTTCGCCGCCGCGCCCGGCAGCCCGGCCGACATCCTGATCGTCATCACCCCGGGCGTCGAGCGCTTCGAGTACTTCCGCCACCTGCAGCGCATCCGTCTCGGCGAGGCCACCCCGGAGAGCCTGCTGGAGGTCCAGGAGCTGTACGACAACCACTTCCTGCGCAGTGAGTCCTGGGACGGGCGGCACCACTGAGGAGCCCGGCGGCGCCCCCCGGGACGGGGCCCGGGCAAACCGTTTCACGGGCACCGGGCCCCGCCCCATAGGATTGGCCCCAAACCACACACACTCACCCCAGAGGATCGCTGCATGCCGAGCATCACGCGCGAGGAGGTCGCCCACCTCGCCCGGCTGGCGCGTCTGGAGCTGAAGCCCGAAGAACTCGACCACTTCGCAGGCCAGCTGGACGACATCATCGGCGCGGTCGCCCGCGTCAGCGAGGTCGCCGACCAAGACGTACCGCCGACCTCTCACCCGCTCCCGCTGACGAACGTCATGCGGGCGGACGAGGTCCGTCCCTCGCTCACCCCCGAGCAGGCGCTCTCCGGCGCCCCGGCCCAGGAGCAGCAGCGTTTCAAGGTGCCGCAGATCCTGGGGGAGGACTGACCATGACGGACAGCAACATCATCAAGCTCACGGCGGCGCAGACCGCCGAGAAGATCGCCTCCGGTGAGCTGACGGCCGTCGAGGTCGCCGAGGCCCACCTCGCCCGGATCGAGGCCGTCGACGAGAAGGTGCACGCCTTCCTGCACGTCGACCGTGAGGGCGCCCTCGCCCAGGCCCGCGCCGTGGACGAGAAGCGCGCCCGCGGCGAGAAGCTCGGCCCGCTGGCCGGCGTCCCGCTCGCGCTGAAGGACATCTTCACCACCGAGGGCGTGCCGACGACCGTCGGCTCGAAGATCCTCGAAGGCTGGATCCCGCCGTACGACGCGACGCTCACCAAGCGGCTGAAGGCCGCCGACGTCGTCATCCTCGGCAAGACCAACATGGACGAGTTCGCCATGGGCTCCTCCACCGAGAACAGCGCCTACGGACCGACCGGCAACCCCTGGGACCTCACCAAGATCCCCGGCGGCTCCGGCGGCGGTTCGTCCGCCGCGCTCGCCTCCTTCCAGGCGCCGCTCGCCATCGGCACGGACACCGGCGGTTCCATCCGCCAGCCGGCCTCCGTCACCGGCACGGTCGGCGTGAAGCCGACGTACGGCGCGGTCTCCCGCTACGGCATGGTCGCCTTCTCGTCCTCCCTGGACCAGGGCGGCCCCTGCGCCCGTACGGTCCTGGACGCGGCCCTGCTGCACGAGGTCATCGCCGGGCACGACCCGCTCGACTCCACCTCCATCGACGCCCCGGTCCCGCCGGTCGTCGAGGCCGCGCGCAACGGCAGCGTCGCAGGCATGCGGGTCGGCGTGGTCAAGCAGTTCCGCGGCGAGGGCTACCAGGCCGGCGTCATCCAGCGCTTCGACGAGTCCGTCGAGCTGCTGAAGGGGCTGGGCGCCGAGATCGTCGAGCTGGACTGCCCGTCCTTCGACCTCGCGCTGTCGGCGTACTACCTGATCGCGCCCTCCGAGTGCTCCTCCAACCTCGCCCGCTTCGACGGCCTGCGCTACGGCCGCCGCACCGGCGACGACGGCAGCCACTCGGCCGAGGAGGTCACCTCCCTCACCCGTGAGGCGGGCTTCGGCGCCGAGGTCAAGCGCCGCATCATGCTCGGCACGTACGCCCTGAGCTCCGGCTACTACGACGCGTACTACGGCAGCGCCCAGAAGGTCCGTACGCTGATCAAGCAGGACTTCGACAAGGCGTTCGAGCAGGTCGACGTGATCGTCTCCCCGACGACCCCGACCACCGCCTTCGCGATCGGCGAGCGCGCCGACGACCCGATGGCGATGTACCTCGCGGACCTGTGCACCATCCCCACCAACCTGGCGGGCAACGCGGCCATGTCCCTGCCCTGCGGTCTCGCCCCGGAGGACAACCTCCCGGTCGGCCTGCAGATCATCGCCCCGGTGATGAAGGACGACAGGCTGTACAAGGTGGGCGCCGCCGTCGAGGCCGCCTTCGTGGAAAAGTGGGGGCACCCGCTGATCGAGGAGGCTCCGTCGCTGTGAGCGCACTGAACAAGGCCAAGGGCTTCAAGAAGTCGAAGTCCGGCACGTACCTGTCGATGGCCGGAACCGCCTTCGGCGCGTTGGGTGTGGCCAAGCAGATCAAGAAGGCGCGCGCCGAGCACGACACGCTGCGGCTGATCGACGCCACCGTGTCCGCCGTCGCCATCGTCACCGGCCTCGCCATCCTCTACCGCGAGCTGAAGCGGCTGGGCGACGACGACGTCCTGCTGGGCTGAGAGGGAAGTTTTCACCGTGACCACCACGACCGACCTGGTGTCGTACGAGGACGCGCTGGCGTCGTACGACCCCGTCATGGGCCTTGAGGTCCATGTCGAACTCGGCACCCAGACCAAGATGTTCTGCGGCTGTTCGACCGCGCTCGGTGCGGAGCCGAACTCCCAGACCTGCCCGGTCTGCCTCGGCCTGCCCGGCGCGCTCCCGGTCGTCAACGCGACCGGCGTCGAGTCCGCGATCAAGATCGGTCTCGCGCTGAACTGCGAGATCGCCGAGTGGTGCCGCTTCGCCCGGAAGAACTACTTCTATCCGGACATGCCGAAGAACTTCCAGACCTCCCAGTACGACGAGCCGATCGCCTTCAACGGCTACCTCGACGTGCAGCTGGAGGACGGCGAGACCTTCCGCGTGGAGATCGAGCGCGCCCACATGGAGGAGGACACCGGCAAGTCGACGCACGTCGGCGGCGCGACGGGCCGTATCCACGGCGCCTCGCACTCCCTCCTCGACTACAACCGCGCGGGCATCCCGCTGATCGAGATCGTCACCAAGCCGATCGAGGGCGCCGGCGAGCGCGCCCCCGAGGTGGCGAAGGCGTACGTCCGCGAGCTGCGCGAGCTGATCCGTGCCCTCGGCGTGTCCGAGGCCCGCATGGAGATGGGCCAGATGCGCTGCGACGTGAACCTGTCGCTGCGCCCGATCGGCACCACGAAGTTCGGCACCCGCTCCGAGACGAAGAACGTCAACTCGCTGCGGTCCGTGGAGCGTGCGGCCCGCTTCGAGATCCAGCGGCACGCGGCCGTGCTGTCCTCGGGCGGCACGATCGTCCAGGAGACCCGCCACTTCCACGAGGACACCGGGTCCACGACCTCGGGCCGCGTGAAGGAGGAGGCCGAGGACTACCGGTACTTCCCGGAGCCCGACCTCGTCCCCGTGGCGCCCTCCCGCGAGTGGGTCGAGGAGATCCGCGGCGCGCTGCCCGAACTGCCGCTGGCCCGCCGCACCCGGCTGCTCGCCGAGTGGGGCATCTCCGCCACCGACATGCAGGCGATCCTCAACGCCGGCGCGCTGGACCTGATCGTCGCCACGATCGACGCCGGTGCCGACGCGGCCTCCGCCCGCAAGTGGTGGATGGGCGAACTGGCCCGCAGCGCCAACGAATCCGGCCGCACGCTGGACGAGCTGGCGATCACGCCGCAGCAGGTGGCCCGGGTCACCGAGCTGGTCGTGAAGGGTGACCTGAACGACAAGCTGGCCCGCCAGGTCATCGAGGGCGTCCTCGCGGGCGAGGGCACCCCGGACGAGGTCGTCGACAAGCGCGGTCTGAAGGTCGTCTCCGACGAGGGCGCGCTGACCGCCGCCGTCGAGGAGGCCATCGCCGGCAACCCGGGCGTCGCGGACAAGATCCGCGGCGGCAAGGTGGCCGCGGCCGGCGCCCTGGTCGGCGCGGTCATGAAGGCCACCCGCGGCCAGGCCGACGCGGCCCGCGTCAAGGAGCTGATCCTGGAGAAGCTGGGCGTCAGCGAGGGCTGAGCCCCGAACACCCCGCCGTGCGGCCCCGCAGGACACGTCCTGCGGGGCCGCACGCTCGTCCGCGCCCCCGCGCCCGGCTCGCCCGGCCGGGGGCGCTACGCTCGCCCGCCATGAGTGGACGCACCGATTCCGGCACCGAACCGTCGATATCCGAGGGTGAGGAAGAGGAGTACGCCGAGGACGCGGAAGAGGAGTACGTCGAGGACGCCCGCCGGGCCCGCTGGACGGCGGCCGGCTCCGGAGCGCTCCTCTGCCTCGCCGGGCTCGCCGCCGCCCTGCTGCGTCTCACCGGCACCGCCCCGGCCCGCGTCCCGGCCGCCTACGCCCTCGGTGCCGCCGTCTGCGCCCTCGCCGCGTTCCTCGGTGCCAAGGGCCGTACCCGCAGGGCCCTGTGGCTGCTGATCGTGGGGACGATGGTCATGGCACTCGGGGACCAGTTCGACTGAAGCGCCCGTGCGGGCGACAGAGTTCGCCGGACTGTCCTGTGACGTCCCTCCCATTCCTGCGAACAACCCCACGAACACGGCAAACGATCACTTTCGCCTGCAAGAGTGTCCCGCGATTGCTCATGCGTTCTTTGCGGGCTGTTCAGTTCACGGACGATCGTTCCCGGCCAAAGATCCACACATAGTCCTCCGGGAGCACGTCCGTGGCAGCCCTCGCGCGTTGGTGCGTCCGCCACCGGCTCATCGCCGTCCTGCTGTGGCTCCTCGCCTTCGGCGGGGTCACCGCGGCGGCCGCCGTGGCCGGTCCGTCGTACTCGAACGACTACGGGGTCCCCGGCACCGAGTCCGGACGCGCCGCCCGCCTGCTGCAGGAGGGCTTCCCCGGCCTCGGCGGCGACAGCGACACCGTCGTCTGGCACACCCCGGACGGCAGCGTCCGCGCCGCCGGCGTCGAGCGGACCATGACCCGCACCCTGGCCCGGATCGCCGGACTGCCCGGCGTGGCCTCGGTGTCCGGCCCCTACGGCGGTCACGCCGGTCACGCTGGTCACGGTCACGGCCGTCACGGCGGGCACCCGGGCCGTAGCGCCCACGCCACCCACCGCCTCGCCACCCACCGCATCAGCGAGGACGGCCGGACGGCCTACGCGACCGTCACCTTCGCACAGCAGGCCGAGGACATCCGCAGGTCCGAGGCGCGGTCCGTGGTGCGGGTCGCCGAGGCCGCCGAGCGCGACGGGCTCCAGGTGGAACTGGGCGGCAGCGCCGTCGAGGTCACCGAGTCACCGCGCGGCCACACCGCCGAGGTGGTCGGCGTGGCCGTCGCGGCCGTCGTCCTGCTCCTCGCCTTCGGCTCGCTCGCCGCCTCGCTGCTGCCGATCGCCACCGCGCTGGTCGGCGTCGGCACCGCCTACGCGGGCATCGGGCTGCTCGGACACGCCATGACGGTCGCCGACTTCGCGCCCATGCTCGCCATGCTGATCGGCCTCGGCGTCGGCATCGACTACGCGCTCTTCATCGTGACCAGGCACCGGCGCGGCCTCAAACGCGGCCTGAGCGTCGCCGAGGCGGCCGGGAGCGCCGTCGCCACCACCGGACGCGCGGTCGTCTTCGCGGGTGCGACGGTGTGCATCGCCCTGCTGGGCATGCTGATCCTGCGGCTGGGCTTCCTCAACGGGGTGGCCGTGGCGGCCTCCTTGACGGTAATGCTCACCGTCGCGGCCTCCGTGACCCTGCTGCCCGCCCTGCTGTCGTACATCGGACCGCGGGCCCTCAGCCGTCGCGAGCGGCGCCGCCTCGCCGACCGCGGACCGCGCCCGGAACTGCCGACCGGCCTCGCCGCCCGCTGGTCCGCGCTGGTCGAGCGCCGCCCCAAGCTGCTCGGCTCGCTGGCCGTCGCCGTCGTCGCACTGCTCGCCCTGCCGACGCTCTCCCTCCACCTCGGCACCTCCGACCAGGGCAACGACCCGCGCGCCTCCACCACGCGCAAGGCCTACGACCTGCTCGCCGAGGGCTTCGGACCCGGGGTGAACGGGCCCCTCACCCTGGTCACCCGCGTGGACGGCGGCGACGACAAGTTCGCCCTGGACACCCTCGACACCACGCTGCGCGCCACCCGCGGCGTCGCCTCCGTCACGCCGGCCGTCTTCGCCTCGGGCGGCCGGATCGCCCACCTGACCGTGGTCCCCACCACCGCCCCCCAGTCGCAGGCCACCAGCGACCTCGTGGACCGGCTGCGCACGAAGGTGCTGCCGCGGGCGGAGGCCGGGACCTCCCTCGACGTCCAGGTGGGCGGAGTGACCGCCGGTCACGACGACTTCGCCGAGGTGATCGTCGGCAAGCTGCCCCTGTTCGTCGGCGTGGTCATCGGATTCGGCTGCCTCCTGCTGCTGGTCGCCTTCCGGTCGCTCGGCATCCCGCTGAAGGCCGCCGTGATGAACATCGCCGCCGTGGCCGCCGCGTTCGGCGTCGTCGTCGCCGTCTTCCAGTGGGGCTGGGGCAGCGAGGCGCTCGGCCTCGGCCGCGCCGGACCCATCGAGCCCTTCCTGCCGGTGATCATGGTCTCGGTGCTCTTCGGGCTCTCCATGGACTACCAGGTCTTCCTGGTCAGCCGGATGTACGAGGAGTGGCTGGAGACCGGCGACAACCGGCGTGCCGTCCGCGTGGGCCTCGCCGAGACCAGCCGGGTGATCAACTCCGCCGCGGTCATCATGATCTCGGTCTTCCTCGCCTTCGTGCTCAGCGGCGACCGCGTGATCGCCATGTTCGGCATCGCCCTGGCCTCCGCCGTCGCACTCGACGCCTTCGTGCTGCGCACCCTGCTCGTGCCCGCCCTCATGCACCTGCTCGGTGCCGCCAACTGGTGGCTGCCCGGCTGGCTGGAGCGCCGCCTGCCCCGCATCAGCATCGAGCCGCCCGAGTGCCGGGCCGCGCATGAGAGGCTCGGCAGGGTCTCGGTCGAGGAACTGCGGGAGGAGCAGCAGCACGATGTACGCGATATCCCTGGGTGACGACGGCGCGGAACTGCGCCCCCTGGAGGTCTGGCACGCCGAGGAACTGCTGGCCGACATCGACCGGGGCCGGGAGTTCATCGGCCGGCACATCGGACTGCCGGACGTGGTGACCGACCTGGAGTCCGCGCGCGCCTTCCTGGCGTCGTACGCCGAGAAACGCGGCGCCGACGGGGGCAGCCTGCACGGGATATGGCTGGACGGGAAGCTGGTCGGCGGGCTGCTGTTCCGGGTCTGGGACACGCCGAGCGGGGTCTGCGAGGCGGGCTGCTGGCTGGAGCCGTCGGCGGCCGGGCGCGGACTCGTCACGCGCGGCATGCGGGTGCTGTTCGACTGGGCCTTCGAGGAACGCGGCATGCACCGGGTGGAGTGGCACGTCTCCTCGGTCAACGAGCCCAGCATCAGGGTGGCCCGCCGGCTCGGCATGACCCGCGAGGGACTGCTCCGCGAGAACTACCCGCACCGCGGTGTGCGGACCAGCACCGAGATCTGGTCGGTGCTGGCGCCCGAGTGGCGCGAGGCACGCGCGCGTGGCGCGCGCGGCGATCATTAAGGGACCTCTCAGACAGCGTCCGTACGGTGCCGGGCATGGCAACGAAGACAGAGGAAGGCGCCGGGGCCGGCACCGCGGCGCGCAGTGACGGGACCCCGGCGGAGGCCGGCACCGCAGAAGAGGATCGGACACCCGGGACGAAGGGCCCGGCCGCGGCCGGGGCCGCCGACGCGCCTGCCGAGGCCACGGCGCGGACCGAGGGGGAAGCCGGCGAGGAGAGCGCCGAGGAGAGCGCCGGGGACGTGGCCGCCCCGGCCGCCGGGGCGGAGGGCCGGAGCCCCTCCGGGGTGGGCCAGGGCGCCGCCGCCGTCGTCTCCGCCGCGCTCGGCCTGGTCTCGCTCACCGGCGGCTGGATCGGCACCGTCGCCGGCGCCCGTGAACAGCTCGTCGGCCAGCTGCGGACCTCGACCGGTGCGAGCGTCGCCACCCAGCTCAAGGAGGTCTACGGCGACTCCTGGCACGCCACCGCCCTGTGGGCCGGCCTGTTCGCGCTGACCGCGCTGATCACCGGTGTGGTCGTGCTCGCGCGGCCCGCCTTCGGCGTGCCCGGCCGCCCGCAGGCCCCCTGGATCAAGTCGGTCGCCTGGGCCGGCGTCTCGCTCGGCGTCATCGGTCTGCTGCTGGCGGTCCTGAAGTACTCCGACGCGCTGATCGGCCTGCCCTCGGCCGGCTGAGAACCCCCGGGCCTGCAGGGGCCTTAGGGAATCCGTGCGCACCTTACGGACGCCCTGAGGCCCCTTACGCGCGCGTAGGGCCCTCCGGTGGCCCGAACATGCGGAACCCTCCCGATGTGGCGCACCCCCCTGGGCGGCGAAGGTGGAGGCATCGCAGAGAGCGAAGCACCACACCACCTCCCGAAGGACACGCCATGTTCGAGATGGACTACCACCGGACCCGCTCGGCCCAGCTGATCCGCGAGGCCCAGCAGGACCGCCTGGCCCGCGAGGCCGCACGGGCCCGCCGCACCGCCCGCCAGGAGGCGTCCGGCCGCGACGGGGACACGGTCGCCGAGTCGCATACCGACCGCCCCCGCCGGCACCGGCTGCCTCGCACCGCGTGACGGCGGGCCGGCCGGGCCCCGGTGGCCCCGGCACGGACGGGACTCAGGGCGGCCGCACGGGGGTCGGCCGCCACGGGGCCCCGGGCCGTACGACTTCCCCGCGGAGTCGTACGGCCCTTCGGCGTGGTCGTACGACCCTTCCGACTGCCGGTACGACCATCGCACCGGACCTGTGGAAAACCGGTGACCCGACGGCCGGACCTCGTGCGATGCTCGGGCCTGTGGAAACCAGGTCCGTCAGCCCCGTGTTCATCGGCCGCGCCGCCGAGTTGACCACCCTGCTCGACGCGCTCGACCGCGCCGCAGCCCAGGGTGCCTCCCCGGCGACCGGCGCCTGCGGCGAGCCGCAGGCGCTGCTGCTCGGCGGCGAGGCCGGTGTCGGCAAGACCCGCCTCGTCGAGGAGTTCACCGCGGCCGCGACCCGCCGCGGCGCGGTCGTCGCGCTCGGCGGCTGTGTGGAGATCGGCGCCGACGGCCTGCCGTTCGCCCCTTTCTCCACGGCCCTGCGCGCCCTGCGCGAGGCCCTGCCCGAGGAGTTCGCCGCCGCCGCGGCCGGACAGGAGGAGGAACTGGCCCGGCTGCTGCCCGAACTGGGCGAGGCCGGCTCCGGCCGCCACGACGAGCAGGGCATGGCCCGTCTGTTCGAGCTCACAGTGCGCCTGCTGGAGCGCGTCGCCGCCGGCCACCCGGTCGTGCTCGTCCTGGAGGACCTGCACTGGGCCGACGCCTCCACCCGCCACCTGCTGGCCTACCTCTTCCGCACCCTGCGCGCCGGCCGGCTCCTCGTCCTCGCCAGCTACCGCTCCGACGACATCCACCGGCGCCACCCGCTGCGCCCCCTGCTCGCCGAACTCGACCGGCTGCGCACCGTCCGCCGGATCGAACTCGCCCGGTTCACCCGCGAGGAGGTCGGCCGCCAGATCGCCGGCATCCTCAGCGCCGAACCCGACCCCGTCCAGGTCGACGAGATCTTCGAACGCTCCGACGGCAACGCCTTCTTCGTGGAGGAACTCGCCGTCGCCGCCTGCCAGGGCAACTGCACCGGCCTGACCGAGTCCCTGCGCGACCTGCTCCTGGTGCGCGTCGAGGCGCTGCCCGACAGCGCCCAGCGGGTGGCCCGGATCGTCGCCGAGGGCGGCTCCACCGTGGAGTACCGGCTGATCGCCGCCGTCGCCCGGCTCACCGAGGACGACCTCATCGAAGCCCTGCGGGCCGCCGTCGGCGCCAACCTGCTCACCGTCACCCCGAACGGCGACGGCTACCGCTTCCGGCACTCCCTGGTCCGCGAGGCCGTCGCCGACGACCTGCTGCCCGGCGAGCGCTCCCGGCTCAACCGCCACTACGCCGAGGCCCTGGAGGCCGACCCCACGCTCGTCGCGGCCGACGCGCGCGTGATGCGCCTGGCCAGCTACTGGTACCACGCGCACGACGCGGCCAAGGCCCTGCCCGCCGTCCTGGTCGCCTCCGTCGTGGCCCGCCGCCGGCACGCCTACACCGAGCAACTCGGTCTCCTGGAGCGGGCGATGGAACTCTGGGACGCCGCCCCCGAGGAGGTGCGCTCAGCACTGCGCCCGGTCGACTGCACGGAGGCCTACCCGCCGTGCGGCTGCGATCCCGCCACCACCCCGCTGCGCTACCTGGACCTGATGGCCGAGGCGGCCGTCGCGGGACGCTTCGGCGGCGAGCGCGAACGCGCCCTGAAGATCACCAAGCGGGCCCTGCGCCTGCTCGACGAGGATCCGGATCCGCTGCGCGCCGCCTGGTTCTGGGCGCAGCGCTCCCGGCTGGTCCAGGCCCAGGCCCGCGGCGACGGCTGGCACGAACTCGCCACCGCCCAGGACCTCGTGCGCGGACTGCCGCCGTCCGAAGTGCACGCGGAGGTGCTGGCGCTCGCCGCCAACTGGTCCATGCTGCACCGGCCCGGCCCCGAGGCAGTCGCCGCCGCCGAGCGGGCCGTGGAGTACGCGCGGATGGTGGGCGCCCGGGACATCGAGCTGCACGCCCGCCTCACCCTGAGCGGCCTCAAGGTCGACTCCGGCGAGGCCGAGACGGGCCTCGCGGAGATGCGCCAGGTGCTGGAGGACACCCTCGCCGAGGGGGCGCACCAGGTCGCGGCACGCGCCTATGTGAACCTGCCCTCCGAGATGCAGAGCGTCGGCCGCGACCGGGAGGCCGCCGAGATCCTGCGCGAAGGCATCGCCTTCACCCGCCGGTACGGACTGCTCGACTCCGAGGCCTGGGCCTGGGGCAACCTGTCCGACGCGCTCTACTCGCTCGGCCAGTGGCCGCAGGCCGCGGAGGCCGCCGCGCACGCCACCCGGGTCGGCCACGGCGCCAAGCCCCGCGGCGCGGGCGCCCTGAAGCTCGCCCACCTCGCCCTGGCCCGCGGCGACCTCGCCGAGGCCGGCCGGCAACTGGCCACCTCCCGCGCCCACTACGGCACCCACGACCCCATGTCCCAGCACTCCGTCCCGGTGGCCCGCATCGCCCTCGGCATCGCCGCCGCCGAGGGCCGCGTCGACGACGCCCGCACCGAACTGCTCAAGGCCCTGGACGCCGGTTTCCCGCCCGGCACCCACCGCTACGGCTGGCCCCTGCTGCTGGCCGCCGCCACCGCCGAGGCCGACGCCCGTGCCCTGCCCGCCGCCCGGCCGGGCCGCGCCGAGATCCTCGACCGGCTCGCCGCCGCCGTGCGCGAACTGACCACCGGCGCCCCCCTCTGGGCGGCCTACGACCACTGGACCCGCGCGGAACTGCGGCGCACCGAGGGCACGGACACCGCCGAGACCTGGTCACCCGTGGTCGGCGCCTTCGAGTGCCTGGACCGTCCCTACGACCTCGCCCGGGTCCGCCACCGCCTCGCCGCGGCACTGCTGGCCGAGGGCGGCGACGACGAGCGCGACCGCGCGGTGGAACTGCTCCGGCTGTCCGCCGCCGTGGCGAGCCATCTCGGCGCCCGCCCCCTCGCCGACTCCGTCGCCCGGCTCGCCCAGCGCGCCCGCCTCACCCTGGGCCACGGCCCGCGGCAGGCCGGCGTCCCGGCCGACCCGGCCGCGGAGCTCGGCCTCACCAGCCGGGAGCGGGACGTGCTGCGCCTGGTCGCGGACGGCCGCACCAACCGCCAGATAGCCGAGGAGCTGTTCATCTCCCCGAAGACGGCCAGCGTCCACGTGTCCAACATCCTCGGCAAGCTGGGTGTCTCCGGCCGGGGCGAGGCCGCCGCGGTCGCCCACCGGCTCGAACTCTTCACGGCCCGGCCGCTCACTGCCGGAACGACGCACTGAGACCTACGCTGGAGGAAACCGGCGAAGGGGGAGCAGCCGTGTTCAACGTCTTCGAGGAACTGTTCGCGCCCGGCCGCAAGCACACCCGGGACGAGGAGAACCGTCTCGAACTGACCCGCGAGGACGTCGGGGACAACGACCCCGGGCGCGGCCCCATCGACCTGGCCTCCGGCAAGGCGGTCATACGGCTGCCGGAGCCGCCGCCGGCAGCGGCGGCGGAACCGGAAGCGCAGTGAGCGGGGGCGGCCGGCGCTACTTCACCTGGAGCTCCAGGATCCGGTCGTCCCCCTTCTTCGGTGACCCGCGGCCGTCCGTGTTGCTCGTGACCAGATAGACCTTGTCGCCGTCCGCCGGGAGCACCGTACGAAGGCGGCCGTACTTGCCCGTGAGGAACGCCTGCGGGGCCGCCGACGCCTGCGTGCCGCGCAGCGGGACGCGCCACAGGCGCTGGCCCTTCAGCCCCGCCATCCAGATCACGCCGTCGACGTAGGCGATGCCGCTCGGAGAGGCGTCGTCGGTGTGCCACTGCGCTATCGGGTCGTGGAAGCCGGCCTCGGAGGACTTCCCCTCGGCCTTCGGCCAGCCGTAGTCGTCGCCGGGCTTGATCGCGTTCAGCTCGTCCCACGTGTCCTGGCCGAACTCCGAGGCGAACAGCCGCTGTTTGTCGTCCCAGGCCAGTCCCTGGACGTTGCGGTGGCCGTACGAGTACACGGGGGAGTTCGGGAACGGGTTGCCGGGGGCCGGTTCGCCCTCCGGGGTCATCCGCAGGATCTTGCCGCCCAGGGACTCCTTGTCCTGCGCGAGGCCCTTGCTGCCGCTCTCGCCGGTGCCCGCGTAGAGCATCCCGTCCGGACCGAACTCGATCCGGCCGCCGTTGTGGATGAAGCCCTTGGGGATGCCCTTGAACACCGTGTCCGGCGCGCCCAGCTGATCACCGGGCGGCCTCTGCTCGTCGTACAGCACGCGCACGATGCGGTTGTCCGAGGCCGAGGTGAAGTAGGCGTAGATCATGTGGTCCGAGGCGTAGTCGGGGGAGAGGGCGATGCCCAGCAGGCCCCCCTCGCCGGCCGGGGAGACCCCCGAGACCGTACCCAGCACGGTCTTCTTCCCCGTCTTCTCGTCGATCCGGGTGAGCGTCCCGTCGTTGCGGGAGGAGACCAGCAGACCGCCGCCGCCGGGCAGCGGAGCCACCCCCCACGGTGTCTTCAGGCCCTCGGCCACCGTGCGCAGCACCTTCACCGAACCCTTGGCCGGAGGGGCCGACTCGGTGGGTCCGGCCGACGGGGTGGTGCCCGAGGCGGTACCCCTCGGGGCCGTACTCCGGGCGCCGTCCGGCGATCCCCCTCCGCCGGAGGAGCAGCCGGCCGTCAGCCCGGCCGTCAGCAGGAGGGCGGCCGTGGCCACAACGGCCGGCACAGCTCGACGATGCACGATCATGGTCCCTTCGCGGCGGTGATCCAAGCGCTGGTTCTCCCTCTCATACACCGCTCGTCCCGCTCGGGTTCCCGTTCCGCGGCAACCCGTCACAGAAACCAGTGTGTACCGCTCAGTCCCACGACCCCCGTGCGGGCGGCAGACCCGACACCTCGGCCAGGTCCTCCTCGGTCAGCCGGAGCCCGGCCGCGGCCGCGTTCTCGGCCGCCCAGCGCTCCCGCTTGGTGCCCGGCAGGGCGATCACGTGCCGGCCCTGGGCCAGCACCCAGGCCAGGGCCACCTGGGCGGGGGTGACGTCCTCGCCGTGCCGCCGCGCTATCCGGCGCAGTCCCACGACGATCGGCTGGTTGGCCGCCATCATCTCGCCCGTGAACCGGGGATGGCGGGCGCGCACGTCGTCCGGCTCGAACCCCTCACCGGGCGTCAGGGTGCCGGTGAGGAAACCGTTGCCCAGCGGCATCGCCGCGAGGAAGCCGACACCCCGCGTCTCGCACCACGGCAGCAGCGCGTCCAGCGCCTCGGGCGACCACACCGACAGCTCCGCCTGCACCGCGCTCACCGGGAACACCTGCTGCACCCGCTGGAGTTGCCGCAGGGTGGTGTCGTGCAGCCGGCCCCCGGAGCGGCGCCCGCCGCGCGCTCCCACCGCGCACAGGCCGAGCGCCCGCACCTTCCCGGCCCGCACCAGGTCCGCCATCGCGCCCCAGGTCTCCTCCACCGGGACCTCGGGGTCGGCGCGGTGCAGCTGGTAGAGGTCGATCACGTCCGTCTGCAGCCGGCGCAGCGAGGCGTCGCAGGCCCGCTTCACATATCCCGGGCGGCCGTTGGCCACGATGTGCTGTTCGCCCACCAGCAGCCCGGCCTTCGTGGACACGAACGCGTCCCGGCGCCGCTCCCTGAGCACCCGGCCCAGCAGCAGCTCATTGGTGAAGGGGCCGTACATGTCGGCGGTGTCGAGCAGGCTGGTGCCCAGGTCCAGCGCTCGGTGCACGGTTCTCACCGACTCCTCCCCGCGTTGCCGGGAGCCGCTGTAGGCCCAGCTCATCGGCATGCACCCGAGTCCGACGGCCCCCACCGCGAGCGCCCCCGCGCCGATCGTCCTGCGCTCCACCTGCTCGTGAACCTCCCTCAGCCAGGCCACCAACCTAACCTCTGCCTCGGCGGGGCCTGACATAGCCTCCTCGCATGAGCGCAGACGTATGGCTTCCCATCCCGCCGGAGGAGATCAAGGGGCTGCCCGACGGGCCCCGGTACCTGTTCTGGGACGGGGGCGAGGACGGCGACCAGCCCTTTCCCGGGGACCCGGCCGACTGCGCCGTGTACGTGGTGCCCTACATGAAGCGGTGGCCGGTCAAGGTCCGCCCGCTGGAGCGGCTGACGGGCGTGCAGGTCATCCAGACGCTCACGGCGGGCGTCGACGACATCACCGCCCGGCTGTCGTCGATCGTGCCGGGCGTGCAGCTGTGCAACGCGCGCGGAGTGCACGAGGCGAGCACCGCCGAACTCGCGCTCACCCTGACCCTCGCCGCCCTGCGCGGCATCCCCGGCTTCGTCCGGGCCCAGCAGGAGGGGCGCTGGGAGAGCGGGTTCCACCCCTCCCTCGCCGACAAGAACGTCCTCATCGTCGGCTACGGCTCCATCGGCGCCGCCATCGAGGACCGGCTCGTACCCTTCGAAGTCGCGCGGGTGGCGCGCCTCGCGCGCTCCCCGCGCACCACGGCGCGCGGTCTTGTGCACCCGATCACCGATGTGCTTTCCCTGCTCCCGGACGCGGACGTCGTGATCCTCTCCACGCCGCTCACCGAGGTCACCCGGGGTCTGGTGGACGCCCGGTTCCTCGCGCGGATGAAGGACGGCGCGCTGCTCGTGAACGTGGCGCGGGGCCCCGTCGTCGACACCGAGGCGCTGCTCGCCGAGCTGGAGAGCGGCCGGCTCACCGCCGCCCTGGACGTGACGGACCCGGAGCCGCTGCCGCCCGGGCACCCCCTGTGGCGGGCGCCCGGCGTGCTGATCAGCCCTCATGTGGGCGGCCCCTCCTCGGCCTTCCTGCCGCGCGCCAAGCGGCTGCTCGTCGACCAGTTGACCCGGTTCGTGAACCGGGAACCCCTGCGGAACGTGATCCTTACGACGGGAGCAAACGGGCAGTAGTCCGCTTCCGGCACCCTCCGCTACCTTTCGGGCGCGGCGCGTGCCCGCATCGCCGCTGGTCGTCACGGAGCGTAGAGAAGCTATGTCCCTGAGTGACGATCCTGGTGTATCGTCCCGACAGGGGCTGCGCCGCCGACCATGTGGCGCTGGGGACGGACATTTCAGATTTGTGAGGGGGGCGACGGGCGATGCACGGCCTATGGACGAACGATCCGACGCGGCGGAGCCGCCGGCGGCGACCCTGGCGCACGGCCACGCGCAGACGCGGCCATCACACCGGTCACCACAGCCACCACCAGCGCAGGCACACCGGCCGCAGAAGGCATGCGCACCCGGCGCACCGGGAGCGGCAGGACACGGGAGCGGCGCGGACCGGGAGGCCCCGGTGAGTGCGCCGCTCTCGGTCTCCACCGCGCTCGAACCAGCGGTGCGCGCACCGCACCCGCAGGAGACGCCGCCGCCCCGCCGGCCGGCCTGCCGCGAGGGCACGCGACTGACGGAGCAGCTCGTCCTCGCCGTGGTCTGCGCGGCCTACGGCGTGGGAGCCGCGTTCGACTGGGGGACCGACCAAGTCGCACTGATCATGGGCGACTTCGGGCTGAGCGCCGCGGCGGGCACCGCCGCCGTCTCGTGCTTCCTCTACGCCCGCAGCGCGCGCGTGCGCTTCCGGTCCGCCTGGCTGCTGTTCGCCCTTTCCTCCACCATGGCCGCCCTGGGCAACGCGGTCTGGGGCTGGTACGAGGTCGTCCTCGATCGGACCGTGCCCAGTCCCAGCTACGCCGACCTGTTCTTCCTCTGCTTCGCCCCGCCCGCGATCGTCGGCCTGCTGGTCCTCGCCAAGCGCCCGGTGACGAAAGCGGGCTGGATCTGCCTGGCGCTGGACGCCTGGCTGATCGGCGGCTCCCTGCTCACCCTCTCCTGGAGCCTCGCCCTCGCCCAGGCCGCCCGCTTCGACGGACCCAGCGTGGCGCACACCGCGCTGTCGCTGGCCTACCCGCTGCTCGACATCGCGCTCGTCAGCATGGTCCTCGCCCTGCACTTCCGCCGCGCCCCGGGCAACCGCACCGCGGTGAACACCGCGATCGGCGCGCTCGCGCTGACCGTGATGTGCGACGCGCTGTTCACCTCCCCGCTGCTGCACAGCAGTTACCGCTCCGGGCAGCTGCTGGACGCGGGCTGGTTCGGCGGCTCCCTGCTGCTCGCCTACGCCCCCTGGGCGGCGCCCCGGCGCCGGGGCGCGGCGGACAAGCGGGTGCCCGACGGACACACGCGCGTGGTGCACGAGCACGTGCCCGGACAGCGCGGCACGAGCCACCACCACGCCTCCGCGCCCGCGCCGTCGCCGGCACCCGCGCCGGGAGGTGATCACGGCCGGTATCCGGCCGGACGCCCGATCGCCGGCTCGCTCGCCGCGCTCACCCCGTACCTCGCCGCGGCCGTGTGCACGCTAGGCATCCTGTACAACGTCCTGAACGGCCGCAGACCCGACCACGTGGTGCTCATCACCGCGGGTGCCGTCGTGCTCGCCCTCGTCATCCGCCAGGGCATCATGCTGCTGGACAACATCACCCTCACCCAGGAACTGGCGCAGAAGGAGAACCACTTCCGCTCCCTGGTGCAGGGCTCCAGCGACGTGATCATGATCGCCGCGCCCAACGGCGTCCTCCGGTACGTCTCCCCGGCCGCCGCGGGCGTCTACGGCCGGCCCGCGGAGGACCTGGTGGGCAGCGAGCTGGCCGCGCTGATCCACCCGGAGGACCTCGGCTGCGTGGTGCACGAGGTGCGCCGCTTCCTCGCCGCGAGCCCCCAGGACGAGCCCACCACGCGGATCGAGTGCCGGTTCCGCTCCGGCGGTGGGGGAGGCTGGCTCAACGTCGAGTCCACCGTCAACCGGCACCACGGCGGGCTGATCTTCAACAGCCGGGACGTGACCGAGAGAGTGCGCCTGCAGGCGCAGTTGCAGCACAACGCCGAGCACGACCCGCTGACCGACCTGCCCAACCGCGCGCTGTTCACCCGGCGGGTGCAGCAGGCCCTGTCCGGCCGCCGGGCCACCGACCGGGGCGCCGCCCTGCGCGGCACGGCCGTACTCTTCATCGACCTCGACGGCTTCAAGGCCGTCAACGACACGATCGGCCACCAGGCCGGGGACGAGCTGCTCGTCCAGGCCGCCCGCCGGCTCCAGGACGCGGTCCGGCAGGGGGACACCGCCTCCCGGCTGGGCGGCGACGAGTTCGCGGCCCTGATCGTCGGCGACGGCACCCGCGACCGCGCGGCCCGGGAGCGCAACATCCTGGAGCTGGCCGACCGGCTGCGGGTCACCCTGTCCCAGCCCTACGCCATCGACGGCAACGATGTCCGGGTCAACGCCTCCATCGGCGTGGCCTTCGCCGAGTCCGGGCTCGGCGCGGGCGAACTGCTGCGCAACGCCGACCTCGCGATGTACCGCGCGAAGTCGGCCGGAAAAGGCCGGGTCGAACTGTACAAACCGCAGATGCAGCAGGACGTCGTACGCAAGGCGGAGCTGGCCACGCGGCTGCGTGCCGCACTGCACGACGGCGAGTTCGCGCTGCTGCACCAGCCGGTGGTGTGCCTCGGCGACGGCCGCATCACCGCGGTCTCCGCGCAGGCCCGCTGGCGCTCCTCGCAGGGCGTGCTGTTCACGCCCGCCGAGTTCCTGCGGGTGACCGAGGACGGCGACAAGACCGCCGAACTGGACCGCTGGGTCCTCCAGGAAGCCGTGGAGCAGGCCGCCGAACGGGCCGCGACCGGCCTCGTCGTGCCCGTGGCGGTACGGATGAGCGCCCGGCGGCTGCTGGACCGCTCGATCCCCCTCGGCTCCGTGGAGGCCCTGCTGACCCGGCACGGGCTGCCACCCGGCGCCCTGGTCGTCGAGCTGTCCGACACCGACCCCCGCGTCTCCCTGGACGAGCTGGAGCGCCGCCTGAACGCGCTCAGCAGACTCGGGGTGCGGATCGCGCTGGACGGCTTCGGCAGCGGCTACGCGGCGATCACCGCGCTGAGGCGGCTGCCCGTGGACATCCTCAAGCTCGACCGCGGCCTGGTCGAGGGTGTCGTGGAGTCCGCGCGCCTGCACAAGATCACCGGGGGGCTGCTCCGGATCGCGGGCGATCTCGGGCTGCAGTCCGTCGCCGAGGGAGTGGACCTGCCCGAGCAGGTGGTCGCGTTGCGCGCCATGGGCTGCACGCATGGCCAGGGCATGGCGTTCGCCGGCCCGCTGGACGAGTACCGGCTGCGCCGGGCGCTCGGATCCGGCCATTACCCGGTGCCGCACGCCCCCGCCGAGCCCGCATTCGCGGGGAGCGGCGCGCGGGAGCCCAAAGGGGTGTACACAGGGGGTGTTCCCGCTGTTCTCGGAGGCGGCAGTGCCCTTCGCTCACATGCTGAGACGCCCGTCCCACCCACTTGACACGTGGTGCGTGCCGGGGGGAGGGTCAGTGCCATGCGCACCCGAATTCTCGTACTTGGAAAGCGCGTCGGCTGAGCTGGGACTTACCGGAGGACGATCCGGAATCCCCAGCGACCACACCGGCGCGCTCCCCTCGCTTGCCTTGCGGCACGAGGGGTTTTTTGTTGCACGAGTGCCTTTCGTGCAGCGCTCCAACTCCGCCCGAACCTCGCAAAAACCCTCAGCATCGAGAAGAGAATGCCGATGACCGAGCAGGCCACCGGGGCCCACCATCCGCAGCCGCGGCCCCGTTCCGGAGGACAGATGTCCGCCCCCGTCGAGCACGTGACTGGTGCGCAGTCCCTCATCCGCTCCCTCGAGGAGGTCGGCGCGGACACGGTGTTCGGCATTCCCGGAGGCGCGATCCTGCCGGCGTACGACCCGTTGATGGACTCCACCCGGGTGCGCCACGTGCTGGTCCGTCACGAGCAGGGCGCGGGTCACGCGGCAACGGGGTACGCGCAGGCCACCGGCAGGGTCGGGGTCTGCATGGCCACGTCGGGTCCGGGCGCGACGAACCTGGTGACGCCGATCGCGGACGCGCACATGGACTCGGTGCCGCTGGTCGCGATCACGGGCCAGGTCGCGTCGAAGTCGATCGGGACGGACGCCTTCCAGGAGGCGGACATCGTCGGCATCACGATGCCGATCACCAAGCACAACTTCCTGGTCACCAAGGCGGAGGACATCCCGCGGGTGATCGCGCAGGCGTTCCACATCGCCTCCACGGGCCGTCCGGGGCCGGTCCTGGTGGACATCGCCAAGGACGCCCTGCAGGCGAAGACCACGTTCTCGTGGCCGCCCACGATGGACCTGCCCGGCTACCGCCCGGTGACCAAGCCGCACGCCAAGCAGATCCGTGAGGCCGCGAAGCTGATCACCGCCGCGAAGCGGCCCGTCCTCTACGTCGGCGGCGGCGTCATCAAGGCCGGCGCCACCGCCGAGCTGAAGGTCCTCGCCGAACTCACCGGAGCGCCCGTCACCACCACCCTGATGGCGCTCGGCGCGTTCCCCGACAGCCACCCGCTGCACGTGGGAATGCCGGGCATGCACGGTGCGGTCACCGCCGTCACCGCGCTGCAGAAGGCCGACCTGATCGTCGCCCTCGGAGCCCGCTTCGACGACCGCGTCACCGGCAAGCTGGACAGCTTCGCCCCCTACGCCAAGATCGTCCACGCCGACATCGACCCGGCGGAGATCGGCAAGAACCGCGCCGCGGACGTGCCGATCGTGGGCGACGCCCGCGAGGTCATCGCCGACCTGGTCCAGGCGGTGCAGAAGGAGCACAGCGAGGGCGGCAAGGGCGACTACACCGCATGGTGGAGCGACCTCAACCGCTGGCGCGAGACCTACCCGCTCGGCTACGACCAGCCCGCGGACGGCTCCCTGTCCCCGCAAGCCGTCATCGAGCGCATCGGGCAGCTCGCGCCGGAGGGCACGATCTTCGCGGCGGGCGTGGGCCAGCACCAGATGTGGTCCGCGCACTTCATCCAGTACGAGAAGCCCGCCACCTGGCTGAACTCAGGCGGCGCCGGAACGATGGGCTACGCGGTCCCGGCCGCCATGGGCGCCAAGGCGGGCGCGCCGGGCCAGACGGTCTGGGCGATCGACGGCGACGGCTGCTTCCAGATGACCAATCAGGAACTGACCACCTGCGCCCTGAACAACATCCCGATCAAGGTCGCCATCATCAACAACGGCGCCCTCGGGATGGTCCGCCAGTGGCAGACGCTGTTCTACAACCAGCGCTACTCCAACACCGTGCTGCACTCCGGCCCCGAGGCGGACGGCAGGCAGCCGAGCGCCGGTACCCGCGTCCCCGACTTCGTGAAGCTGTCGGAGGCCATGGGGTGCCACGCGATCCGCTGTGAGCGCCCGGAGGACCTGGACAAGGTCATCGAAGAGGCGAACTCCATCAACGACCGGCCGGTCGTCATCGACTTCATCGTCCACGAGGACGCGATGGTGTGGCCGATGGTCGCCGCCGGCACCTCCAACGACGAGATCATGGCCGCCCGGGACGTCCGCCCCGACTTCGGCGACAACGAAGACGACTGAGCGAGAGAGACGTAAAAGACCATGTCCAAGCACACGCTCTCCGTCCTGGTGGAGAACACCCCGGGCATCCTGGCCCGGATCGCCGCCCTCTTCTCCCGCCGCGGCTTCAACATCGACTCGCTCGCGGTCGGCGTCACCGAGCACCCCGACATCTCCCGCATCACCATCGTGGTGGGCGTCGAGGACCTGCCGCTGGAGCAGGTCACCAAGCAGCTCAACAAGCTGGTCAACGTGCTGAAGATCGTCGAGCTGGAGCCCGGTCAGGCCGTTCAGCGCGAACTCGTTCTGGTGAAGGTCCGCGCGGACAACGAGACCCGTTCCCAGATCGTCGAGATCGTCCAGCTGTTCCGCGCCAAGACCGTCGACGTCTCCCCGGACGCCGTGACCATCGAGGCCACCGGGTCCAGCGACAAGCTGTCCGCCATGCTCAAGATGCTGGAGCCGTACGGCATCAAGGAGCTGGTGCAGTCCGGCACGATCGCGATCGGCCGCGGGGCGCGCTCCATCACGGACCGCTCGCTGCGCGCGCTCGACCGATCCGCGTAAGGCTGGATACGGGCGGTCGGTGAATCCCCGGCCGCCCGTATGCCGAGATCCTGAATCTTCCTTCCCCCTCACCGTCATACGGTGGGACGCACCATCTGCACACCAAGGAGAGAACCCAAAGTGGCCGAGCTGTTCTACGACGCCGACGCCGACCTGTCCATCATCCAGGGCCGCAAGGTCGCGGTCATCGGATACGGCAGCCAGGGCCACGCCCACGCGCTGTCGCTGCGTGACTCGGGTGTCGACGTGCGTGTCGGTCTGCACGAGGGCTCCAAGTCCAAGGCCAAGGCCGAGGAGCAGGGCCTGCGCGTGGTGACCCCGGCCGAGGCCGCCACCGAGGCCGACGTCATCATGATCCTCATCCCGGACCCGATCCAGGCCCAGGTGTACGAGGAGTCCATCGCCCCGAACCTGAACGACGGCGACGCGCTGTTCTTCGCGCACGGCTTCAACATCCGCTTCGGCTTCATCAAGCCCCCGGCCGGCGTCGACGTCGCCCTCGTCGCCCCCAAGGGCCCCGGCCACCTGGTGCGCCGCCAGTACGAGGAGGGCCGCGGCGTCCCCGCGATCGCCGCCGTCGAGCAGGACGCCACCGGCAACGCCTTCCCGCTCGCGCTGTCGTACGCCAAGGCCATCGGCGGCACCCGCGCCGGCGTCATCAAGACGACCTTCACCGAGGAGACCGAGACCGACCTGTTCGGCGAGCAGGCCGTGCTGTGCGGTGGCACCTCCGCCCTGGTCAAGGCCGGCTTCGAGACCCTGGTCGAGGCCGGCTACCAGCCGGAGATCGCCTACTTCGAGTGCCTGCACGAGCTGAAGCTGATCGTCGACCTCATGTACGAGGGCGGCCTGGAGAAGATGCGCTGGTCCGTCTCCGAGACCGCCGAGTGGGGCGACTACGTCACCGGCCCGCGCATCATCACCGACGCCACCAAGGCCGAGATGAAGCAGGTCCTCGCCGAGATCCAGGACGGCACCTTCGCCCAGACCTGGATGGACGAGTACCACGGCGGTCTGAAGAAGTACAACGAGTACAAGCAGCAGGACTCCGAGCACCTGCTGGAGACCACCGGCAAGCAGCTGCGCAAGCTGATGAGCTGGGTCGACGAGGAGGCGTAGGCCTCATGGCAGGGGCCGGGGCGGATCACCCCGGCCCCTGTTGTCCACCCCGTCCAGCCACGGACGGGTGATCCTTCCGTAGAGGCGCAGAACGACCACCGCGACGCCACTACACTTCTGCACAACACGCGTCAGGCCCACAGCGTCGTGCGTCTTCCGCGGCTAGCCCCCTCCACCGCCTGCGGCCGTCGGGACGGCCGTCCGCATTGGACTTGTGAGGACTCACGTGAGCTCGAAACCCGTCGTACTCATCGCTGAAGAGCTGTCGCCCGCGACCGTCGACGCGCTCGGCCCGGACTTCGAAATCCGGCACACCAACGGAGCGGACCGAGCCGAGCTGCTCCCCGCCATCGCCGACGTCGACGCGATCCTGATCCGTTCCGCCACCAAGGTGGACGCCGAGGCCATCGCCGCGGCGAAGAAGCTCAAGGTCGTCGCGCGTGCCGGCGTCGGCCTGGACAACGTCGACGTCTCCGCCTCCACCAAGGCCGGCGTCATGGTCGTCAACGCGCCGACCTCCAACATCGTGACCGCCGCCGAGCTGGCCTGTGGTCTGATCCTCGCCACCGCGCGCAACATCCCGCAGGCCAACTCCGCGCTGAAGAACGCCGAGTGGAAGCGCAGCAAGTACACGGGCGTGGAGCTCGCCGAGAAGACCCTCGGTGTCGTCGGCCTCGGCCGCATCGGCGCCCTGGTCGCGCAGCGCATGTCCGCCTTCGGCATGAAGGTCGTGGCCTACGACCCCTACGTGCAGCCCGCGCGGGCCGCGCAGATGGGCGTCAAGGTGCTGTCGCTGGACGAGCTGCTCGAGGTCTCCGACTTCATCACCGTCCACCTGCCCAAGACCCCCGAGACCCTCGGCCTGATCGGTGACGAGGCGCTGCGCAAGGTCAAGCCGAGCGTGCGCATCGTCAACGCGGCCCGCGGCGGCATCGTCGACGAGGCGGCGCTGTACGCGGCGCTGAAGGAGGGCCGGGTCGCCGGCGCCGGCCTCGACGTGTACGCCAAGGAGCCGTGCACCGACTCCCCGCTGTTCGAGCTGGACCAGGTCGTGTGCACCCCGCACCTGGGCGCCTCGACGGACGAGGCCCAGGAGAAGGCCGGTATCGCGGTCGCCCGCTCGGTGCGGCTCGCCCTCGCCGGCGAGCTGGTGCCGGACGCCGTCAACGTCCAGGGCGGGGTCATCGCCGAGGACGTCAAGCCGGGTCTGCCGCTCGCCGAGCGTCTCGGCCGTATCTTCACCGCGCTCGCCGGTGAGGTCGCGGTCCGTCTCGACGTCGAGGTCTACGGCGAGATCACCCAGCACGACGTGAAGGTGCTGGAGCTGTCCGCGCTCAAGGGTGTCTTCGAGGACGTCGTCGACGAGACGGTGTCGTACGTCAACGCCCCGCTGTTCGCGCAGGAGCGCGGCGTGGAGGTCCGCCTGACCACCAGCTCCGAGTCGGCCGACCACCGCAACGTGGTGACCGTGCGCGGCACGCTGGGCGACGGCGAGGAGGTGTCGGTCTCCGGCACGCTGGCCGGCCCGAAGCACGTGCAGAAGATCGTGGCGGTCGGCGACTACGACGTCGACCTCGCGCTCGCCGACCACATGGTCGTGCTGCGCTACGAGGACCGTCCGGGTGTCGTCGGCACCGTCGGCCGCATCCTCGGCGAGGCCGGCATCAACATCGCCGGCATGCAGGTCGCCCGGGCGACGGTCGGCGGCGAGGCGCTGGCCGTGCTGACGGTCGACGACACGGTCAGCCCCGCGGTGCTGGCCGAGGTCGCCTCCGAGATCGGCGCCAACTCGGCCCGCTCGGTGAACCTGGTCTGAGTCCCTCCCCGGCCCACCCGTCCCCGGGCGGGCCGCAGGGGTGGACGCGTTCGTCACGACAACGCCGGACGGGCCGACTGCGAGTCGGCCCGTCCGGCGTTTCTTGTGCCGTCCTAGTGGTCGGCCCGCACCTCGATCCTCTGCAGGCTCACGGCGGCGCCGACCGCGGCGAGGGCCAGCAGCACCGCCCCGGCGATCGCCACGCCGTGCATCCCGCCGGTGAACGCCTCGCGGGCGGTGGCGAGGAGGGAGTCGCCGGCTCCGCCGGGCAGCCGGGCCGCGTCGGCCAGGGCGCCGCCCAGGGTCTCGCGGGCCTCAGCCGGCGCCGTGGCCGGCATCCCGTGGCGGTAGAGCGCCGTGCCGATGGAGCCGAGGACGGCCATGCCGAGCGCGCCGCCGAACTCCGTGCCGGTCTCCATGAGGGAGGACGCGGTGCCGGCCCGCTCCACCGGGGCGCTGCTCATGGCAAGGTCGGTCAGCTGGGACATCACCGCGACCACTCCGCAGGCGAGGACGCCGGCCGCGGCCAGCACCAGCAGCAGGGAGTCGGTGCCGGTGAAGGCGAGCAGCGCGTATCCGGCCGCCGTGACCGCGAAGCCGCCGGCGACGACGTAGGCGCGGTTGACGCCCCGCTGGACGAGCTGGGTGGTGAGGGGCGCGGCGACGCCGATGAACACCGACGGGAGCAGACTCCACAGCGCGGCCGCCAGTGGGCTCTTGCCGAGGACCGACTGGAGGTACTGCGTGGTGAAGATGGCCGAGCCCATCATCCCGAACGCGGACACGAGGGTCAGCACCAGCGACGGGGTGAAGCCGTGGCCCCGGAAGAGGGCGGGCGGCACCAGGGGGGAGGCGCCGGTGCGCTGGCGGCGGACGAACAGGGCGGCGAAGAGCAGGCCGACGGTGATGGAGACGACGTACAGCGGGTGCCAGCCCTCGGACGGGATCTCCTTGAGGCCGTAGATCACGGGCAGTACGGCGGCCATCGACAGCGGGACGCTCACCCAGTCGAACCGCCCCGGCTCGGGGTTGCGGGACTCGGGCAGCAGCACCGGGCCGAGGACCAGCAGCAGCACCATCGCGGGCAGGTTGACCAGGAAGACCGAGCCCCACCAGAAGTGCTCGACGAGGACACCGCTCATCACCGAACCCAGGGCGATGCCGCCGGTCATCACGCCGGACCACAGGCCGATCGCCTTCGCCCGCTGGCCGGGGTCGGTGAACATCGTGCGCACCAGGGCCATGGTCGACGGCATCAGGGTGGCGCCGCCGATGCCGAGGATCGCGCGGGCCGCGATCAGGGTCTCCGCGCTGTTGGCGTAGGCCGCGAGGAGAGAGGCCCCGCCGAAGGCCGCGGCGCCCATGAGGAGGAGTTTGCGGCGGCCGATGCGGTCGCCGAGCGCGCCCATCGTCATCAGCAGGCCGGCCAGCACGAAGCCGTAGATGTCGAAGATCCACAGCTGCTGGGTGCCGCTGGGCCGCAGGTCCGCGCTGATCGCGGGAGTGGCGAAGTAGAGCACGGAGACGTCCATCGAGACCAGCAGCAGCGGCAGCATCAGCACGCCGAGGGCGGTCCACTCGCGGCGTCCGGCGCGGGTGGCGGAGGTGGGCGGTGCGGTCGGGGTGGCGCTCGTCGGGTTGGTCATGACAGGGAATGTACGCACGTCTTAAACGCTTGTCTAGAACGCTTGTATAATTCATGCGTCTAGGACGTCTGTATGGATCGCGGGTAGGGTGAAACGCATGGGACACCGTGAAGATCTGCTCGAAGGCGCCAAGAGCTGCCTGCTGGAGAAGGGGTTCGCGCGGACCACCGCGCGGGACATCGTGAAGGCGTCGGGCACCAACCTGGCGTCGATCGGCTACCACTACGGCTCCAAGGACGCGCTGCTCGCGCAGGCGTACGTGGCACTCGTGGAGAACATGTCCGGCGCCTTCGACGGCGACGACGCCTCGGTGATCGAGGGCGCGCCCGGATCCCTGGAGCGCTTCCGGTGGGTGTGGACGAACATCGTCGGCACCATGCGCGAGCCCGGCTCGGTGTGGCGGCTGAGCATGGAGGTCATGACCATCGACCTGCCGGAGGTGCGCGAGCACCTGTCCCGCGCCCAGCGGGAGGGCGGGCGCGGGCTGGTCGCGATGCTGATGGGCGTCCCCGAGGAGGAGGTCTCCGACGAGACCGCGGACACGCTCGGCCGGTTCTACCTGACCCTCATGACCGGGCTCATCGCCCAGTGGACGTTCGACCCCGGCACCGCCCCCGACGGGGACGCCCTGACCGAGGGCCTCCGCCTGATCATCGAGTCGGCCACGAAGGGCTGAACCGGCCGGGTCCCGCGGCCGCGACCGCAGGACCCGGCCGGGCCTCGCGGCCTACAGCCGCGCCCGCTTCAGCGCCATGTGCAGCAGCAGCCGGTCCTCGCCGTCGTCCAGGTCGAGGCCCGTCAGCTGCTCCACCCGGGACAGGCGGTAGTACAGGGTCTGCCGGTGGATGCCCAGTTCGGCGGCCGCGCGGCCGGCCTGGCCCGCGCAGTCGAGGAAGACCTCGGCTGTCCGGGCCAGCTCGCGGTGGACGGGGGCCAGCAGCGGGCCGACCACGGGGTCGTGCGCGGCCTCGGGGGCAACGCGGTCAGCAGCCGGTACGGCCCGATCCGCGCCCACTCCGCGACCGGCCCGAACCGCGGCTCGGCCAGCGCGGCGCGAGCGGCGGACAGCGCCTCCTGCCAGACCGTGCCCAGCTCGGCGAGCCCCGTCCGGGGCTCACCGACCCCGGCGGCGAAGCCCGCGGCGCCACCGGCCCCGCCGGGGCGCGCGGCCACGGCGGCGGCCGTACGCGCCCCGGCCCCCACGCTCTCGCGGCACCCGCTCCCTCCGCCTCCTTCAGCAGCCGGGCGGCCGCCGTCAGCGCGGGGGTCGGCACGTCCGGGGAGCGCAGCCGCACCAGCACCGCGAGGCTCAGGCCCGTCGCCCCCCACGGCAGTGTGCACAGGGCCGAGGCGTGCGGGACGGCGCGCGGCGAGGGGGCGTCGTCCGGGTCGGCGGACGGCCAGGGGGCGAGGCAGACCAGCGTGTGCGGGCCGTCCGCGCGCGGGCCGAGCGCGGTGCGCAGTTCGGCCACCGCCATGTCCCGCTGCCAGCCCCGCTCCGCGGTGAGCACCGCCCGCAGCTCCCGGCTCAGCCCGGCCCCGGCCTGCGCCTCGTCCGCGAGCAGGGCGCCGATCCGGCCCGCCACCTGCATGGCCGCGGCCAGCTGGGCGTCGGTCGGCCCCGGATCGGCCTCCAGCAGCCAGACGTAGCCGAGGACGACACCCCGATGGCGTACCGGCAGGCAGATCCGGCCGCGGTACACCCCGGCCTGCGGTCCGGGCGGGATCCGCACCGGCCCGGTCGCGCGGGTGATGCCGAAGCCCTCGAACCAGGAGCGCACGGTCGCGGTCGAGCGCCGGGTCAGGATCGAGCGGGTGCGGACCGGGTCCAGCGCGGCGGGGTCGAGCTCGTCCTCGCTGTCGTAGGCGCCGAAGGCGATCAGCTCGAAGTCGCGGTTCTCCAGGGTCGCCGGCACGCCCAGCAGCTCCGAGATCTCGTCGACGAGCTCCTGGTAGTCACCCTTGTAATCGGCGCTCACCCGGGCATTCTCCCCCATTCCCCGGCCGTCTTCATACATCTGTCTGAGATCCCGTGCACGGATGCGTGACAGCTGTCGATGGCTGAGGATCAAAGGAATCCTTAGGTTTCACGGTGGTTCTCCGTGCCGTACCCGAAACGTCGGGTGGCGGCCGTTTCGGTGCTTGTCTGTGGAGGTGCCCCGTGCTGGGTCCCGTGATTCTCGCCGCGTCGCGCAGCGACCGGATGCGACGCCTGATCTCGGCGGCCCCGGTCACCAAGCAGGTCGTCGACCGCTTCATCCCCGGTGAGACCGTGGACGACATCGTCCCGATCATCGCGGAGCTGACGGACAAGGGCCTCGAGCTGACGATGGACGTCGTCGGCGAGGACATCACCACCCCCGAGCAGGCCGCCGCCGCCCGTGACGCCTACCTGGCGCTGATCGACCACCTCAAGCAGCTGGGTCTGGGCGAGCGGGTCGAGATGTCCGTGAAGCTGTCGATGTTCGGCCAGGCGCTGGACGGCGGCCACGAGCTGGCCCTCGCGAACGTCCGCCCGGTCGTCGAGGCCGCCGCCGCCATCGGTACCACCGTCACGCTCGACGCCGAGGACCACACCACCCTGGACTCGATGTTCGCCATCCACGAGGAGCTGCGGAAGGACTTCCCGCAGACCGGCTGTGTCATCCAGGCCTACCTCTTCCGCACCGAGGCCGACGCCCGCCGGCTGGCCGAGGCCGGCAGCCGCGTGCGCCTGGTGAAGGGCGCCTACAAGGAGCCCGCCGAGGTCGCCTACCAGCAGAAGCACGAGATCGACAAGGCCTACGTGCGCGTGCTGAGGACGCTGATGGAGGGCGAGGGCTACCCGATGATCGGGTCCCACGACCCGCGCCTGATCGCCATCGGACAGGAGCTGGCCCACCAGGCCGGTCGTAAGCTCGACGAGTACGAGTTCCAGATGCTGTACGGCATCCGCAGTGACGAGCACCTGCGGCTGGCCGCCGAGGGCCACCGCATGCGCGTCTACACGGCGTACGGCACCGACTGGTACGGCTATTTCATGCGCCGTCTCGCGGAGAAGCCGGCGAACCTGCGCTTCTTCCTCCGGTCGATGGTCAGCAAGGGCTGAGCCCGAACACCCGCTCACGTACAAGGAGTCAAGGATCTCATGGACGCTGTGACCCAGGTCCCCGCCCCCGTCAACGAGCCGGTGCACGGCTACGCCCCCGGTTCGCCCGAGCGCTCCCGCCTGGAGGCCAAGCTCAAGGAGCTGGCCGAGAACCCGATCGATCTGCCGATGACCATCGGCGGCGAGAAGCGCATGGGCGGCGGCGAGCCGTTCCAGGTGGTCCAGCCGCACAACCACAAGGCCGTCCTCGGCACCCTGCGCCACGCCACCCAGCAGGACGCGCAGGACGCCGTCGACGCGGCTCTCGCCGCCGCCCCGGCCTGGCGCGCCCTGTCCTTCGACGACCGCGCGGCGATCATCCTGCGCGCCGCCGAGCTGCTGTCCGGTCCGTGGCGCGAGACCATCGCCGCCTCGACCATGCTCGGCCAGTCCAAGACGGCCCAGCAGGCGGAGATCGACAGCCCCTGCGAGCTGGTGGACTTCTGGCGCTTCAACGTCCACTACGCCCGCCAGATCCTGGCCGAGCAGCCCCCGGCGAACTCCCCGGGCGTGTGGAACCGCATGGACCACCGCCCGCTGGAGGGCTTCGTCTACGCGATCACGCCGTTCAACTTCTCGGCGATCGCGGCCAACCTGCCCACCGCCCCGGCGCTGATGGGCAACGTCGTGGTCTGGAAGCCGTCCCCGACGCAGACCCACGCGGCCGTCCTGCTCATGCAGCTGCTGGAGGAGGCGGGCCTGCCCAAGGGCGTCATCAACCTCGTCACCGGCGACGGCATCGAGGTCTCCAAGGTCGCCCTGGAGCACCGCGACCTCGCGGGCATCCACTTCACCGGCTCGACCAAGACCTTCCAGCACCTGTGGAAGACGGTCGGCAACAACATCGAGAAGTACCGCTCCTACCCGCGCCTGGTCGGCGAGACCGGTGGCAAGGACTTCCTGGTCGCCCACCCGAGCGCCGACCGCGCCGTGCTGAAGACCGCCCTGACCCGCGGTGCCTTCGAGTACCAGGGCCAGAAGTGCTCGGCCACCTCCCGCGCCTACATCCCGGCCTCCATCTGGAACTCGGGCTTCAAGGAGGAGTTCGCGGCCGAGGTCGACTACCTCACCATGGGTGACGTCACCGACCTGTCGAACTTCATCGGCGCCGTGATCGACGACCGTTCGTTCGCCAAGAACAAGGCCGCGATCGACCGCGCCAAGCAGGACCCGACCTGCACGATCGTGGCCGGCGGCACCTACGACGACTCGGTCGGCTACTTCGTCCGACCGACCGTCGTCGAGTGCACCGACCCGGAGAACGAGGTCTTCACCACCGAGTACTTCGGCCCGTTCCTCGCCGTGTACGTCTACGAGGACGACCAGTACGACGAGATGCTGACCCAGATGGAGTCGGTCTCGGACTACGCGCTCACCGGTTCGGTCATCTCGAACGACCGTGCGGCCGCCGCGTACACGATGGAGAAGCTCCGCTACGCCGCGGGCAACTTCTACATCAACGACAAGTCGACCGGCGCCGTCGTCGGCCAGCAGCCCTTCGGCGGCGGCCGGGCCTCCGGCACCAACGACAAGGCCGGCGCCCCGCAGAACCTGATGCGCTGGACCCTGACCCGCGCCATCAAGGAGACCCTGGTCGCACCGACCGACTACGGGTACCCGCACATGGGCTGATCCGCCCCGCGAACCCGGGCCGGGAGGTCTGCCACGAGCAGGCTTCCCGGCCCGTTGCCATGTCGGAGGGTCCGTGCGAGGAAGTCCCGGATCAGTGCGGCCACCTGGTCCGCGTGCGTCTCCAGCGCGAAGTGGCCGGCCGGCAGCAGATGGATCTCCGCCTCCGGCAGGTCCCGGCGGAAGGCGAGTGCCCCCTCGGGCACGAAGATCTCGTCGTGCGCGCCCCACACCGCGAGGAGCGGGACCCGGCTCTCGCGGAAGTAGGCGTGGAAGGCCGGGTACAGCGCGAAGTTGGCGCCGTAGTCGGAGATCAGGTCGAGCTGGATCTCCGCCTGGCCGGGGCGCGCGATCCGGGCGGTGTCGTGCTCGTAGGCGTCCGGGCTGACCAGGGTCGGGTCCGGGACCCCGTGCAGGTACTGCCACTTGATGCCCTCGGGGGAGTAGATCTCCCGCACCGGCGCCTCGGTCTGCGGCGTCCGCTTCTCGATCAGCGCCAGCACCGGCGCCCAGGCCTCGGCGCCGAGCCCCTCCTCGTAGGCGTTGCCGTTCTGCGTGACGATCGCGGTGACCCGCTCGGGGCGGGCGAGGGCGAGCCGCAGGCCGATGGGGGCGCCGTAGTCCTGGATGTAGAGGGCGTAGCGCTCCAGCCCGAGCAGGTCGGTGAACTCCTCGGTGATCCCGGCCAGTTCGTCGAAGGTGTAGCGGAACTCGGCGGGGTCCGGCGTCGCGGAGCGGCCGAAGCCGATGTGGTCGGGGGCGATCACCCGGTACCGGTCGGCCAGCAGCGGGATCAGGTCGCGGAACATGTGGGAGCTGCTCGGGAAGCCGTGCAGGAGCAGCAGGACGGGGGCGTCGGCGGGTCCGGCCTCGCGGTAGTACACGTCGAGGCCGCGGACGGTGACGGTGCGGTGGTGGATCCGGTGCGTAGCCATGGCGGCAGTCCAGCACGCCACTGGCTAACCGGTCAAGAGTGTTTTAAGAGTTAGAAACGCATCCCACGCGGCCGGCGGCCGTGGGCCGGCCGCGTCCACACCTTCTCCGCCCGACCGGCCGCGGCCCTCGCCGTCCCTCGGCCGGTCCTCCCTCGAACGCACGAACGCGCAGCTCAGAGCGGTGTGATGAGGTTCGCCGTCTCAGATAGTAGGAAGTCCGAGTAATTGTGCAGACAGACTCGGCCGGCTCCCTTAGCTTGGAAGAAGCCGAACGTCTCGCTCGATCCAGCGAATGGCGGTCGTGAGCCGTGGCCCTGTGCAGGCAACCCCTGCGGCCGGCGCTCCCCGCCCCCTCCGGCGTCTCGTAACCCCCCTTGCCGTACTCCACGTTTGCCGAAGGAGTCGATTTCCATGGCCGAGACGACCGTCCGCCGCCGAGTCCGCCACGTGTCCCACGCGAGCGACTCCGACCGCAAGAACGCCGCCGCCGCGCTCCAGCGCGCCCTCGACCGCCGCGACAACGGCGGCGAGACCGGCCACTGAGCACCGGGCCCGTGAGCCCGGCCGCCGGGCAGCGCCCGGCGGCGACCCGATCCCGGGAGCCGCACCCGTTCGGTGCGGCGCGGCCCTCACCCGCCGTGCCGCACCTCGAAGTGGTCGATCCGCCGGCCGTCCTGCGCCAGCGCCGACACGCGGAGCCGCGGTGACGTGCCCGCCCGTGCCTCCACCGCGAGGAGCGAGAAGCCGGTGTACCTGACCCGCGACCACTCCACCGTCTCCGCCGCACGGTCCCTGCCCTTCGCCCAGTGGAAGGTCTCGACCGCCTCGTGCCGGGTGACGTGCCCCTCGTAGCTGTCCTCGACGCCGGAGGGGAAGGCGTACAGGTCCCGGCCCCCGCCGCCCGCGGTGACGTACACGATGCCGTCGCGGGCCGGGTCGGTGGAGCCGCCGACCGGCACCGTCCCGCCGACTTTCCCGCCCCTGATCGCGTCGGTGCGCTCGTACACGTGGTTGTGCCCGTTGATCACCAGGTCCACCCGGTGCCTCTCGAACAGCGGCAGCCACTGCGCGCGGACCCCGCCGTCGGAGGCGTGCTGCGAGGTCGAGTAGGCGCAGTGGTGGAAGAAGACGACCACGAAGTCGACGCCGTCAGTGGCGCGCAGCGCGCGCAGCGTCCGGTCCAGCCAGGCCGTCTGCCGGCCGCCGCTGTGCCCGAGGTTGGCGGGGATCTCGTACGACACGTCGTTCGCGTCCAGCGCCACGAAGCCGACGTTTCCGTACCGGAAGCTGTAGGCGCCGGGCGTGCCGTGCGGGTCGAAGCCGTTGTCCGGCAGGGAGAAGCGGGCCAGCTGGCCGCCGTAGCCGTCCGGCGAGTACCAGGCCTCCATGTCGTGGTTGCCGGTCGTCACCATCCACGGCACGGATCGGGCGACGGGCTCGTTCTGCTTCAGGAACAGGTCCCAGAAGCCCGGGTCGTACCCGTCCTGCGGCCGGCCGCTGCCGTTGACGTTCGCGTAGCAGATGTCGCCGGCGTGCAGGTGGAAGGCGGGCTTCTGGCGCAGCATCAGGTCGTCGTTGGCATCCGCGGCCCGGCCCACCCCCTGGTCGCCGAAGGCCGTGAACACGAACCGCTCCGGGCTCGACGGCGCCGTGCGGAAGGAGGCCAGGGCCGCGCGGTGGCCGGGTGCCGCGGGGTCCCGGCCGTCGTGGCCGACCCCGTAGTAGTACGTCGTGCCGGGTGTGAGCCCGTCCAGGGCCGCGTGCACGTAGTACTGCTCCAGGGCGAGCCGCACCCCCGGCACCCCGGGCGTGTGCAGCGCGCGCACCTCGGCCTCGATCCGCCGGCCCAGGTCGTCGGGCCGCAGCCCGACCCGCACGTACGGCCGCCGTACCGCGGCCGGCACCTGCCAGGAGATCCGCATCCGCGTCCGCGGGTCGGCGCCGAAGGCCAGATGGCGGCCGAACGGCACGACCGCCGAGCCGGGCGCCCGGGACGTCGCCGCGGCGGGCCTGGCGTCGGCGGCGGTGGGGGAGGAGCAGCCGGTCAGCAGGCCGCCCGCCACCGCCCCGGCCGTCACCAGGGTGCGGCGGCCCACCACGCGGGCGCGCAGGTACTCGTACTGCTCGGCCATGCTCATCGGCTCGGCGAGGCGGCGCGGAATGCCGACGTCGGGGGTCTCCATGCGGGTGAACCTTCCACCGGCTCGCGACACCCGTCCCACGCCGGGGTGAACAGCAGTCGACCGGCCGACACCGGGACACGGCGGATGTCCGCATGGCGGACAGAGCATGTCATCCCCTGGGACGAGGAGTAGGGTGCCCGCATGTCTCGCAGCATCAATCTCGCAGTGATCCCCGGTGACGGCATCGGCCAGGAGGTCGTGGCCGAGGGTCTGAAGGTCCTCTCCGCCGTCCTGCCGCAGGATGTGAAGCTGGAGACCAAGGAGTACGACTTCGGCGCCAAGCGGTACCACGCCACCGGTGAGACGCTCACCGACGCCGACCTCGCCGCGCTCAAGCAGCACGACGCGATCCTGCTCGGCGCGATCGGCGACCCGTCGGTGCCGTCCGGCGTCCTGGAGCGCGGCTTCCTGCTCAAGCTCCGCTTCGCCTTCGACCACCACGTCAACCTGCGTCCGTCGAAGCTCCTCCCGGGTGTCGCCACCCCGCTGGCCGGCCAGCCGGAGATCGACTTCGTCGTGGTCCGCGAGGGCACCGAGGGCCCGTACACGGGCAACGGCGGCACCATCCGCCGGGGCACCGAGCACGAGGTCGCCACCGAGGTCTCCGTCAACACGGCGTACGGGGTCGAGCGTGTCGTCCGCGACGCGTTCGCCCGCGCCCAGGCCCGCCCGCGCAAGAAGCTCGCGCTGATCCACAAGAACAACGTGCTGACCTTCGCCGGTCACCTGTGGACGAACGTCTTCAACAGGGTGGCCGCGGAGTTCCCCGACGTCACCACCGAGTACATGCACGTCGACGCGGCGACCATCTACCTGGTCACGCAGCCCGAGCGGTTCGACGTGATCGTCACCGACAACCTCTTCGGCGACATCATCACCGACCTCGCCGCGGCCGTCTCCGGCGGCATCGGCGTGGCCGCCTCCGGCAACATCAACCCCGGCCGTGAGTTCCCCTCCATGTTCGAGCCGGTCCACGGCTCGGCCCCGGACATCGCCGGCCAGGGCAAGGCCGACCCGACCGCCACGGTCCTGTCCGTCGCCCTGCTGCTGCGCCACCTGGGTCACGACGGCGAGGCCGACCGCATCGACGCGGCCGTCACCGCCGACCTGACCGAGCGTGCCGCGCTCGGTGCCCGCAGCACCGCGCAGATCGGCGACGCGCTCGCCGCCCGAGTAGCCGGCTGACCCGGCGCTCGACCACCAGAAGCCGCCGGGTCACCACACCCGGCGGCTTCCGCGTGTCCCCGCCGGGTGCCACCATCGACCCCTGGGCCGCTTTCACCCCGACTCCGTCGGCCGTGGTGCCCCGCGCGATAATCGAACGCGGAGCCGCGGTATGAGGGAAAGCTCGGACGTCCTAGCACTGACGACTGGCAGTATGGGCGTGAGCGCGGCCCGTCACTACAACCGGTGAAGGACAACCACTCATGACGACGCCCACGATCGAGCTCAAGCCGTCCGCCAACCCCCTGGCCGCCGCGGAGCGCGAGGCGATCCTGGCCAACCCCGGATTCGGCCGCCACTTCACCGACCACATGGTGACGATCAAGTGGACCGAGGGCCGCGGCTGGCACGACGCGCAGCTCGTCCCGTACGGCCCCATCTCCCTCGACCCCTCCACCCACGTGCTGCACTACGGCCAGGAGATCTTCGAGGGGCTGAAGGCGTACCGGCAGCCCGACGGCTCGATCGCGCTGTTCCGCCCCGAGGCCAACGCCCGCCGCTTCCGCAACTCCGCCCGCCGCATGGCCATGGCCGAGCTGCCCGAGGAGCTGTTCATCGCGGCGCTGGACGCGCTGCTCGGCCAGGACGCCGACTGGGTCCCGGCGCACGGCGGCGAGCAGGCGCTCTACCTGCGCCCGTTCATGTTCGCCACCGAGGCCGCGCTCGGCGTGCACCCGGCCAACGAGTACCTGTTCATGCTGATCGCCTCCCCGTCCGGCGCCTACTTCGCCGGCGGCGTCAAGCCGGTCACCATCTGGGTCTCCGAGGACCACGTCCGCGCCGTGCCCGGCGGTACCGGCGACGCGAAGACGGGCGGCAACTACGCGGCCTCCCTGCTTCCGCAGGCCGAGGCCGCCGCGCACGGCTGCGACCAGGTCGTCTACCTCGACGCGGTCACCCGCACCAAGGTCGAGGAGAGCGGCAGCATGAACGTCGCCTTCGTCTACGGCGACCGGATCGTCACCCCGTCCCTCACCGGCTCCATCCTGGAGGGCATCACCCGCGACTCGCTGCTCCAGGTCGCCCGGGACCTCGGCTACACCGCCGAGGAGGGCGTCGTCACCCTGGAGCAGTGGCGGGCGGACGCCGCGTCCGGCGCCCTCACCGAGGTCTTCGCCTGCGGCACCGCCGCCGTGGTCACCCCGATCGGCCACGTCAAGACCCGCACCGACGCCTGGACCCACGGCGACGGTGAGCCCGGCCCGGTCACCCTCCGGCTGCGCGAGGCGCTGCTCGGCGTCCAGCGCGGCATGACGGAGGACAAGCACGGCTGGATGCACCGCATCGGCTGACCGCTCCCCGCGCGCCTCTCGGGGCGCTACCGGCTCAGGGCCGCCTCGGACTCCTCGACGTCCGCGGCGGCCCTCGGCCGTTCCCGGCCGGAGCCCAGCAGCAGGTACGCCAGCCCGCCGACCGCCCCCGACAGCAGGAAACTGCAGTCCACCCCGCCGGTCAGCGCCAGCAGCGGTCCCTCGTACGACGGCAGGGAGACGGCCAGCAGGCCGACCAGCGCGCCGGCCGCCCAGGAGACGGTGGCCCGGACGTTCCAGCCCGCCCGGTACCAGTAGACCCCGCCCCGGGCACGGCGGTTGAAGACCTGGAGGGCGTCGGCGTCGTACACGCCGCGGCACCGGACGAAGCCGATGAGGGTGATGACCGCCCAGGGCGTGCCGACGGCGGTGAGCAGGAGCACGAAGGAGGTCATCGCCGACTGCGCGTCCCAGGCGTAGTGACCGGCGAAGACGCAGGCCGTGGCGACGACGGCGACCGTGCAGGTGGCACGGGCCCGGGAGGCGCGCGGCAGGATGGCGTCCAGGTCCAGACCCATGGAGTACAGCATCAGGCCCGCGTTGCCGACCGAGCCCGCCGAGGCGGACAGCAGCAGCGGCACCAGGTACCAGGCGGGGGAGGCGGCGACCAGCGGGCCCGCGTAGTCGGTGGCCGCGTGCGCCGCGTACGCCGTGAAGGTGCCGAACAGCTGCGGCACCAGCAGCCCGAGGATCAGGCCGAGCCAGGTGGAGCGCAGCACCGTGCGGCCGGAGTGGCGGGCGGGGGAGATGTAGCGGGTGTAGTCGCCGAGCAGCGTGATGAAGGCGATCGGCCCGGACAGGCCCGCCGCCACCGCGGCCAGCAGCCAGGTCGGCCAGAACGAGCCCAGCAGATAGCCGCCTGCGTCCGGCAGCGCCGCCGTCGTGAAGTGCGGGGCGTAGGCGAGGAGGCCGAGGACCAGCAGGGCGGTCATGCCGACGGCCAGCACCCGGGACATGGCCAGCAGCACCCGGTAGCCGTAGACGGCGCCCGCGACGGTGGCCCCGGCGAGCACCGCGTACACCAGGGCGTACGACAGCCCGTCCGCCGGTACCCCGAACAGCCGGCCGAGCACGCCGAGCATCACGTCGCCGCCGATCCACACCGTCAGGGCGGTGTAGCCGAGGGCCAGCAGCAGACCGACCACCGAGCCGACCAGCCGGCCCCGCACGCCGAACTGGGCGCCGGAGGAGGTGGAGAGGTTGGTCGCGGTGCGCAGCGAGACGAGCGCCAGCGGTGCGGTGAACAGCGTGCCGACCACCGTGCCCGCGACGATGGCCCCGACCGACGCCCACCAGCCCAGCCCGAAGGACGGGGGCAGCCAGCCGAAGATGATCACCCCGAGGCAGAGGTTGGAGCCGAGCAGGATCGAGACGAGGTCGCGTGGACCGCTGGTCCGCTCCTCGTCCGGGATGGTGTCGACTCCGCGCTGTTCGATCGGCATGGCTGCATCTCCTTCGACGGCCGCCTGAGGGTCCGGGCTAGCTGGGCGGTGTTTGAGCGACGTTCAATGTGGCGTGAACTGCGGTCGCCGGTCAATGCTTCTGTTTCATGAATTCTGTGTTTAGAGTGATGTTCTAACCTGTGGAAGGCAAGGAGGTGCCGCGTCGTGAGACTGACCCCGACGGAACGTGACCGGCTGCTGCTCTTCGGAGCCGCCGAGCTGGCCCGGGCCCGCCGCGCACGTGGCCTGAGGCTGAACGTGCCGGAGGCGACCGCGCTGATCGCGGACACCGTCTGCGAGGCGGCCCGGGACGGCAGACGGCTCGCGGAGGCCATCGAGGCGGCCCGGTCCGTGCTCGGCCCCGAGGACGTGCTGCCGGGTGTCGCCGACGTCGTCACCGAGGTGATGGTCGAGGCCGTCTTCGACGACGGCTCCCGCCTCGCGGTGGTCTCCGACCCCATCGGCGGCGGCCTCGGCGAGGACGCGCCGGGCGCCCTGCTGCCCGGCCCCCAGCACGCCGACCCCGAGCCGGTGATCCGGCTCGGCGTCACCAACACCGCCACCGTGCCGGTCTCCGTCACCTCCCACTTCCACTTCTTCGAGGCCAACCCGCGCCTCGACTTCGACCGCGCCGCCGCCTACGGCATGCGGCTCGCCGTACCCGCCGGGTCCTCGGTCCGCTTCGGGCCGGGGGAGAGCGGGGAGGTCGGGCTCGTCCCGATCGGCGGAGAGCGGATCGCGATCGGCTTCGCCGGGCTGGTCGACGGGCCGCTGGACGCGCCCGGAGCGCGGCAGGAGGCCCTCCGCAGGGCCGCAGCCTGCGGATACCTGGGAATCACCGAGGCCACGGACGGCACGCGAACCACGGGCGAAGGAGGCGAGACGCGATGAGCCGCTCCAAGGGACGCGAGGTCAGCCGGGCGATCCATGTCGACCCGCGGGCCTACGCCGCCACCCACGGCCCCCGCGCCGGCGACCGCGTCCGCCTCGGCGACTCGGGACTCACCGTCCGCGTCGAGTCCGACTCCCAGCGGTACGGCGACGAGTTCCTGGCGGGCTTCGGCAAGACCGCCCGCGACGGACTGCACCTGAAGGCCGCGGCCGTCCGCGACACCTGTGACGTCGTCATCAGCAACGTGCTCGTGATCGACGCGGTGCAGGGCATCCGGAAGGTCTCCATCGGCATCCGGGAGGGCCGCATCTGCGCCGTCGGCCGGGCCGGCAACCCCGACACCCTCGACGGGGTCGACGTCGTGGTCGGCACCGGCACCTCGATCGTCTCCGGCGAGGGGCTGATCGCCACCGCCGGTGCCGTCGACACCCACGTCCACCTGCTGTCGCCGCGCATCATGGAGGCCTCCCTCGCCTCCGGCGTGACCACCATCATCGGGCAGGAGTTCGGCCCGGTGTGGGGCGTCGGCGTCAACTCGCCGTGGGCGCTGCGGCACGCCTTCAACGCCTTCGACGCCTGGCCGGTCAACATCGGCTTCCTGGGCCGGGGTTCGTCCTCTGACGACGCGCCGCTGATCGAGGCGCTGGCCGAGGGCGGTGCGTCCGGCTTCAAGGTGCACGAGGACATGGGCGCGCACACCCGTGCGCTGGACACGGCGCTGCGGGTGGCCGAGGAGCACGACGTCCAGGTCGCCCTGCACAGCGACGGGCTGAACGAGTGCCTGTCCGTGGAGGACACCCTGAAGGTGCTGGAGGGCCGCACCATCCATGCCTTCCACATCGAGGGCTGCGGCGGCGGGCACGTGCCCAACGTGCTGAAGATGGCCGGCGTGCCGAACGTCATCGGATCCTCCACCAACCCCACCCTGCCCTTCGGCCGGGACGCGGTCGCCGAGCACTACGGCATGATCGTCTCCGTCCACGACCTCAAGCCCGACCTGCCCGGCGACGCGGCCATGGCCCGCGACCGGATCCGCGCCGGCACGATGGGCGCCGAGGACGTGCTGCACGACCTGGGCGCGATCGGCATCACCTCCTCCGACGCCCAGGGCATGGGCCGCGCCGGGGAGACCGTCCGCCGCACCTTCGCCATGGCCGGCAAGATGAAGGCCGAGCTGGGCCCGATGGAGGGCGACGGCGAGGGGGACGACAACGCCCGCGTCCTGCGCTACATGGCCAAGCTGACCATCAACCCGGCCATCGCGCACGGCCTCTCCCACGAGGTCGGCTCGATCGAGGCCGGCAAGCTCGCCGACATCGTGCTGTGGCGCCCGGAGTACTTCGGCGCCAAGCCGCAGCTCGTCCTCAAGGCCGGCTTCCCGGCGTACGGCGTGGTCGGCGACCCCAACGCGGCCACCGACACCTGTGAACCCCTGGTGCTCGGGCCGCAGTTCGGCTCCTACGGGGCCACGGCCGCGGACATCTCCGTCGCCTTCGTCGCCCGGGCCGCCCTCGACCAGGGCAACGACACGATGCCGACCCGGCGCCGGCGGGTCGCCGTACGGGGCACCCGCGGCATCGGACCCGCCGACCTGCGGCTGAACGCCCGGGTCGGAGCGGTCGACGTCGACCAGCGCACGGGTCTCGTCAGCCTCGACGGCGACCCGCTGCGCTCCGCGCCCGCCGACTCCGTCTCCCTCAACCGCCTCTACTTCCTCTGATGCACCGGACGCAAGGAACCCGACACATGACGACTCCCGCCGCCGACGGCTTCCGCATGCCCGCCGAGTGGACCCCGCACGAGCGCACCTGGATGGCGTGGCCGGGCCCCAACCCCACCTTCGACGACCCGGACGACCTCCGCCTCTCCCGGATGGCCTGGGCGTCGGTGGCGCGTGCCGTCCTGCGCTTCGAGCCGGTGACCGTCGTGTGCGGACCGGGCCAGTCGGCGCACGCCCGGACGCTGCTCGGCCCGGGCATCGACACCGTCGAGCGGGACCTCGACGACGCCTGGATGCGCGACATAGGCCCGACCTTCCTCACCGACGGCAAGGGCTCCCTCGCCGCCGTGGACTGGACGTTCAACGGCTGGGGCGCCCAGGACTGGGCCCGCTGGGAACACGACTCCAAGGTCGCCGCGTACGTCTCCGACCTCGCGGGCGCGAAGACGTACGCCTCGAAGCTGGTCAACGAGGGCGGCGCGATCCACGTCGACGGCGAGGGCACGGTCCTGCTCACCGAGACCGTGCAGCTCGGCCCCGAGCGCAACCCGCACTGGTCCCGGGAGGAGGTCGAGGCGGAGATCCACGCCCACCTCGGCACCAGCAAGGCGATCTGGCTGCCGCGCGGCCTGACCGGCGACTACCCGCCCTACGGCTTCGGCACCCTCGGCCACGTCGACATCGTCGCCGCCTTCGCCCGTCCCGGCGTCGTGGTCGCGCACCACCAGCCGGACCCGGCCCACCCCGACCACGAGGTCGGCAAGGAGGTCATCGGCATCCTCCGGTCGGCGACCGACGCGCGCGGGCGGGCCCTGGAGGTCGTCGAGGTGCCCGCCCCGACCGTGCTGGAGGCCGACGGCCACTGGGCCGACTACTCCTACATCAACCACTACCTCTGCAACGGCGGCGTCGTCCTGTGCGGCTTCGACGACCCCCGCGACGAGATCGCCGCGGGCATCTTCCGCAGGCTCTTCCCGGAGCGGACGGTGACCCTGGTGGATGCACGTACGATCTTCGCGGGTGGGGGCGGCATCCACTGCATCACCCAGCAGCAGCCGAAGGCATGAGCGGGTAGGAGTCGGGATGGCCGGTGAGCCCCGGGCGCGGAGGAACGCGCCGCCCCGCGAGACCGTCCTCGCCGCGGCCATGGACATGATCGCCGAGCGCGGTCTGGAGAAGCTGACCATGGCGGGGCTCGGCCGCGAGGTCGGGATGAGCAGCGGCCATCTGCTGTACTACTTCCGCTCCAAGGACGAACTGCTGCTGCAGGCCCTGGAGTGGAGCGAGGGCCGCCTCGGCGCGGAGCGGGGCCGGCTGCTCACCGGCGGCGGAACCGCCCGCGAGCGGCTGGCCGCCTACGTCGACCTGTACGTGCCCGACGGCCACCGCGACCCGCACTGGACGCTCTGGCTGGAGGTCTGGAACCGGTCGCAGAACGCCGACGACGAGGCCCGCGTCCGGCAGGCGGCCATCGAGGGCGCCTGGCACCGCGACCTGGTGGCACTGCTCGCCGAGGGCATCTCGCGCGGGGAGTTCCGGCCGGTGGACGCGGACCGCTTCGCGTCGCGGCTGCGCGCGCTGCTCGACGGGTTCTCCATCCACGTCGCCATCGGGCTGCGCGGCACCGACCGGGCACAAGTGCTCGCGCACGTGCGGGAGTTCATCACCGACGCGCTCCTGGCGGATGCCGGGGGGCACGACTCGGACACCCGGCCCCGGTAGAGGAATCCTTCGCTCCGCCGCCGGGCAGGTAACGGCGCATGGGACGACAACACTGGAAGCGGATCTGGGTCGGCTCGGCGGGCAACATGGTCGAGTGGTTCGACTGGTTCGTGTACGCCAGCTTCGCCACCTACTTCGCGGGCGCGTTCTTCCCGAGCGGCAACCCGACGGCCCAGCTGATGAACACCGCCGGCATCTTCGCCGTCGGTTTCTTCATGCGCCCCGTCGGCGGCTGGCTGCTGGGCCGGGTCGGCGACCGCAGAGGCCGCAAGGCGGCACTGACCCTCACCGTCAGCCTCATGTCGGCGTCGGCGGTCCTCATCGCGGTCGCGCCGACCTACACGGCCGCCGGCTACGGCGGCGCGCTCGTCCTGCTGGTCGCCCGGCTGCTGCAGGGACTGTCGGTCGGCGGCGAGTACGCGGCCAGCGCCACCTATCTGACGGAGGCCTCCGACCCGGGCAGCCGCGGTTTCGCCTCCAGCTTCCAGTACGTGTCCATGACCGCCGGCCAGATCGCCGGCCTCGGCCTCCAGATCGTCCTGCAGCGCACGCTGTCCGACGAAGCCCTGCACAGCTACGGCTGGCGCATCCCCTTCGTGGTCGGCGCGGCCGGCGCGGCCGTCGTCTTCTACCTGCGCCGCAGCATGCTGGAGACCGAGGTCTACGCGGAGGACACCTCGCACACCGAGGAGCGCGGCACCCTGCGCGCCCTGTGGCGGCACAGGCGGGAGGCGCTGCTGGTCGTCGCCCTCACCATGGGCGGCACGGTGGCCTACTACACGTACACCACCTACCTGACGAAGTACCTGTCCAACTCGGCGGGCCTGTCCAAGGAGACCGCGACCCTCGTCTCCTTCACCGCGCTGATCGTCTTCGCGTGTCTCCAGCCGCTCGCCGGGCGCCTCTCCGACCGCGTCGGCCGGCGTCCGCTGCTGATCACCTTCGCCGTCGGCTCCACCGTCCTCACGGTCCCGATCATGACGCTGCTCCGGCACGCCGACGGCTACTGGCCCGCCCTCGGCCTCGCCCTGCTCGCGCTCACCGTGGTCACCGGCTACACCTCGATCAACGCCTGTGTGAAGGCCGAGCTGTTCCCGACCGGCGTCCGCGCGCTGGGCGTGGCCCTGCCGTACGCCGTGGCCAACGCCCTGTTCGGCGGCACGGCGGAATACGTCGCCCTCTGGTTCAAGAACGCCGGCATCGAGACCGGCTTCTCCTGGTACGTGGCGGGCTGCGCCGCCGTGTCCCTCGTGGTGTACGTCACCATGCGGGAGACCAAGGATCTGGATCTGGCCAGAATGCGGGCCGCCGAGAGCTCGGCGGAGTCCACGGTGACGCCCGCATCCTGAGACGACCGGTGAGCCGGGGGCGGTGCTGTGCCAGACTTCCCCCGTGCTCTCGTTCGCCGTGATTATTGGCAGCAGGCGCGCCGGTCCGCAGTGACCACCTCGTACGACCAGGTGCGGGTGGCCACCGTCGTTCTCGACCCGCGCGCAGACCTCTCGCACCCGCGAGGGGTTTTTTCGTTTTCCGGCCCACCCACGGCCGGGAACGGAGCGCGAGGGAGTATTGCGGGGACGGTGGAGCCGGTCATTCCGGTACGACCGAAGATTCACAATCAGGAGCCTTGAGACCATGACCGAGACGGCAACCAGCGAGCTCGACGACTCGTTCCACGTCTTCGACACCACGCTCCGCGACGGCGCGCAGCGCGAGGGCATCAACCTCACCGTCGCTGACAAGCTCGCCATCGCCCGGCACCTGGACGACTTCGGCGTCGGCTTCATCGAGGGCGGCTGGCCCGGCGCGAACCCGCGGGACACCGAGTTCTTCGCCCGCGCCCAGCAGGAGATCGCGTTCAAGCACGCGCAGCTGGTCGCCTTCGGCGCCACCCGCCGCGCGGGCGCCAGGGCCGCCGACGACCCGCAGGTCAAGGCCCTGCTGGCGTCCGGCGCCCCGGTGATCACCCTGGTCGCGAAGTCGCACGACCGGCACGTCGAACTGGCACTGCGCACCACGCTCGACGAGAACCTGGAGATGGTCCGCGACACCGTCTCCTACCTGCGCGAGCAGGGCCGCCGGGTGTTCGTCGACTGCGAGCACTTCTTCGACGGCTACCGGGCCAACCCCGAATACGCGAAGAACGTCGTGCGCACCGCCTCGGAGGCGGGCGCGGACGTCGTCATCCTCTGCGACACCAACGGCGGCATGCTGCCCGCCCAGGTCCACGCGGTCGTCTCCACCGTCCTCGCCGACACCGGGGCCCGGCTCGGCATCCACGCGCAGGACGACACCGGCTGCGCGGTCGCCAACAGTCTCGCGGCCGTCGACGCGGGCGCCACCCACGTCCAGTGCACGGCCAACGGCTACGGCGAGCGCGTCGGCAACGCCAACCTCTTCCCGGTCGTCGCCGCCCTGGAACTGAAGTACGGCAAGCAGGTCCTGCCCGAGGGCCGGCTGCGGGAGATGACCCGCATCTCGCACGCCATCGCCGAGGTCGTGAACCTCACCCCCTCCACCCACCAGCCCTACGTCGGGGTCTCCGCCTTCGCGCACAAGGCCGGCCTGCACGCCTCCGCGATCAAGGTGGACCCGGACCTGTACCAGCACATCGACCCCGAGCAGGTCGGCAACACCATGCGCATGCTGGTCTCCGACATGGCCGGCCGCGCCTCGGTGGAGCTCAAGGGCAAGGAACTCGGCGTCGACCTGGGCGGCGACCGCGAACTGGTCGGCCGGGTCGTCGAGCGGGTGAAGGAACGGGAGCTCAAGGGCTACACGTACGAGGCGGCCGACGCCTCCTTCGAGCTGCTGCTGCGCGCCGAGGTCGAGGGCAGGCCCCTGAAGTACTTCGAGGTCGAGTCCTGGCGGGCCATCGTCGAGGACCGCCCCGACGGCAGCCACGCCAACGAGGCCACGGTCAAGCTGTGGGCCAAGAGCGAGCGCATCGTCGCCACCGCCGAGGGCAACGGCCCGGTCAACGCCCTGGACCGGGCCCTGCGCGTGGCGCTGGAGAAGATCTACCCGCAGCTCGCCAAGCTCGACCTGGTGGACTACAAGGTCCGCATCCTGGAGGGCGTGCACGGCACCTCCTCCACCACCCGGGTCCTGATCTCCACCTCCGACGGCACGGGCGAGTGGTCCACGGTCGGCGTGGCGGAGAACGTCATCGCCGCCTCCTGGCAGGCCCTGGAGGACGCGTACACCTACGGTCTGCTGCGGGCCGGCGTGGAGCCGGCGGAGTAACCGGACGAGGCGCCGCACCCGCCTCCCGCCGCACAGTGGAGTCATGACCACAGACGACGGTGGAGTGCTGTCCCGGGCCCGCGTGGCGACCCGGCTGCCGGCCGGGGACCTGGAGCGGGCCCGGCGCTTCTACGCGGAGAAACTGGGCCTGCATCCCGTGGACGAGCGCCCCGGCGGACTGCTGTACCGCTGCGGCGGGACGGACTTCGTGGTGTTCCGCTCCACCGGGGCCTCGCCCGGCACGTTCACCCAGATGGGGTTCGAGATCGACGAGGACATCGAGACGGCCGTCGCGGAGCTCCGGCGGCGCGGCGTGGTGTTCGAGGACGTGGACGTGCCCGGGTTCAGCACCCGGGACGGCATCGCCGAGATCGAGGGCAACTACCCGAGCAAGGGCGCGCACGGGGAGCGGGCGGCCTGGTTCCGAGACAGCGAGGGCAATCTGCTGGGCATCGGCCGGCCCACGCGGTGATCAGGGCGCCCGCCAGATGTTGTCGAAGGCCACGTTCTCGATGCGCCGCCGCTCGCGCACGGCCTCCAGCTCGGTCACCGCGTCGCCGACCGCCAGCAGCACGGTGACGACCGACTCGTCGTCCGGCTCCTCCTCGGCGGGCCGGTCGGTCTGGATGCGCAGGGTGGCGGCGAGGCCGGTCAGGACGGGCTCGTGGGACCACCAGCGGTCGGCGGCGTGCCGCCGGGCCGGGGTGTCGGCGTGCAGCTCGTCCGCGCTCCGGAAGGACAGCCAGTGCCGGCGCTTCCCGGACAGCTGCCCCGCGGACTCCAGGGCGTCGCCGTAGGCCACGGCCAGACCCTCACCGCGCCGCCACAGCCAGTCCTCGACCTTCTCGTAGGGTTCCTGCCGGACGAGCGCCGACTGCGCCTCGTCCAGCAGCCGCTCGCCGGTGGCCAGCGGCGCGCCGGGCACGATGCGCTCGCCGTCCAGGGTCAGTGCCCGGGCGCCGAGCAGGTCGATCAGTTCGGCGCCCGCGAGCGCCAGCGACAGGTCGCCCTGCTCGACGGGACGCTCGCCGGGGACGTCCAGGCTGACGAGGAACAGATCCTGCGGTGTGGTCATACAAGACTCCAGGACGGACGGGCGCACGGACGGGTCAGGACGGGCCGGGGTCGTTCGGGTGGGGCTCCAGCGGGGTGACCCGGAACGTCATCCAGGGGTGCAGCGGAAGGGTACCCAGGACCTTCGAGTCGAGTTCCTCGCCGTCCTCTGCGCGCCAGATGCCGATGCTGCGCGCCTCGCCGACCGGGCGCCACAGCCGCGCAAGATGACCGGCGGCGGCCAGTTCCCGGGCCCGGACGGCTTCGGCGGCACGCCGCTGGGCGACCTCTTCCTCACTGGTGCCCTCGGGTACCGATGTGGTGATCTCGACCAGGAACTCGCGCATGGTCCCGCTCCCTCGGTGAGACGTCCGGCAGGGCCGCCGGTCTCCCCCAATCGTCCCCCAGTGCCCGGGCGGACGCCGCTCAGCAGGAGTCCTCGGCGAGCCTCTCGAACGCGTGGCGGCTCATCGGCCGGCCGTCCGCCCGGACCTGGCCCGGCCGCAGCCGCCCGATCTGTTCGGACGTGAACTCCACGACGCCGTTGTAGGAGTCGCCGGTGACGTAGTGCCCGAACCCGAGGACGTACGTGTGCCGGGGCTGCAGCTCCTGCTTCCCCCGATGCCGGGCGTGCCAGTCGCCGGGCGGGGTGAAGAGCGGGAAGCGGGCGTCCCCGTGCAGTCCCTCGGCCCTTGCGTCCCAGCCGGTGGTGGCGGGTCCGTCACCGGCCCCGCGCGCCCGCCCGTCGAGGTGCGGCCCCTGGTATCCGTCGTCGCCGCAGGGCCGGACCAGGGCGTACGGCACCCCGTCCGGGCCGAGTCCGACCGCGGCGAGCGGCAGGTCGACGGCCGCGCAGCCGCTGAGCAGCAGCAGCCCGCACCCGCCACCGAGCAGCCCCGCCGCCCGCCGCCGCGCGGCGGCGCCCTGACGACCGATCACGTCCCGCCCCCTCCGGAGGGCGGGACGTGCCCGCCCTACTGCAGATGCCACTTCTGGTTGGCCGCCCCGGTGCAGGACCAGATCTGTGCCCGGGCACCGTTCGCCGGCGAGTTGTCCGTGACGTCGAGGCACTTGCCGGCCGCCGTGTTCACCACATCACCCGTGGCGGGGTCGTACGACCACCGTTGCGCACCGGTTCCGTTGCAGTCGTACAACTGCGTCCTGGCCCCGTTCGCCGTCGAACCGGACGCCACGTCCAGGCACTTGCCGAGCGCCTGGACCGAACCGTCCGCCTGTACCGTCCACTTCTGGGCCGCGCTCCCGTTGCAGTCGTAGAGCTGCACGGCCGTGCCGTTGGCGTCCGAACCGCCCGCCACGTCCAGGCACTTGCCCGCGAGTCCGGTGAAGGAGCCGCTGCTGCCGCCCCCGCCGGACTGCGTGCCGGACCAGGTGAACGTGGCCGAGGTCCTGCCCGGCAGCGCGTAGGTGGCGTGCCGGCCGCCCCAGTCGAGGGTGACCGTCCGCGCCGTCGAGGCGCCGTTGTAGGCGATCAGCGCCTTGCTGCCGTCGGGGTTGCGCCACGCCACGTTCGGCACCGCCGTGGACGCCGTCGAGGCGATCCGCTGCGCGCCCGGCCGGACGAACTTCGTCAGGTGGCCCATGGTGTAGTACTCGATCGTGTAGTCGACCGTCCCGCTCGCCCCGTCCCCGTTGTGCACGGTGATCAGGCCGGTGCAGGTGCCGCAGCCCCCGTTGTGCGGGCCCTTGTTCTGGTCCACCGCCAGCGACCACTTGGTCACCGACTTCGCCCAGTTGCGGGTGTAGTCGATGATGTTCGACATGTCCTCGCGTTGCTGGTCGGCGATCCAGGTGCCGCCGGAGTGCTCGGTACCGAAGGCGTCCAGCGTGGGGTACTGGTCGTGCACCGAGGTCTGCTTGCCGATGTCGCCGCCGTACCCGTGCCAGGCGATCCCGCCGAAGTTCGGGTGGTCGCGCACGGCCGCGTCGTCCACGGTCCGGGCCGCGTAGGAGTCGTAGACGTCCCAGTTCCAGTCGTGCGCGAGCACCTTGGTCGTCAGTCCGGCCGCCTGGAGCCTCGGCAGCAGCTCGCTCTTGGTGAAGTACGCCAGCCCGCTCGCGTTCCAGCTCATCGACGGGTAGCCGGAACAACAGGTCGGCTCGTTCTGCGCGGTCACGTACGAGACGCCGATCCCCTGGTCCTTGTAGGCCTGGAGGTACTTCACGAAGTAGGCGGCGTACGCCCCGTAGTCCTCCGCCTTCAGCCAGCCGCCGTCGAGCGAGCCGCTGTCCTTCATCCAGGCGGGTGCCGTCCACGGCGAGGCCATCACCGTGAGGGACGGGTTCAGCTGGAGCGCCTGCCGGGTCAGCGGCACGACGTCCGCCAGGTCGTGGGCGATCGAGAACCTGGCCAGGTTCGGGTCCGTCTGCCCGGCCGGCACGTCGTCGTAGGTGTAGCCGTACCGGGCCAGGTCCGAGGCGCCCATCGGGTTGCGCAGGAACGACAGCCCGATCCCGTCCGCCGGCGAGAACAGCTTGCGCATGGTCGCGTCCCGCGTCGCCGGGGACAGCGCCCCGCTGCTGTTCATCAGCCAGGCCGCGGTGTCCGTGAAGGAGGCGCCGCCGCCGGTGAAGGTCTGGTAGCGGGTGTTCTCGTCCACGGTGATGTTCTCGCCGCCGCCCCCCGTCCCGGACTGGAAGGCGAACGGGGTCTGTGCCTGGAGCCCGCGGACCACGTGCCGGCCCGCGGAGTCGTCGGTCGTGGTGAGCCAGGCCGTGACCTGCTCGCCGGCGGCGTGCGCGGAGCCGGTGCCGAGGGTCGTGAGCCCGGCGGTGGTCAGCAGGCCGGCGAGGAGCAGCCGGGCCGTGCGCAAGCGTCTTCTCATGGTGCGTCGCCCTTCTGGGGAGAGCCAACGTGCCTGGTGTGGGGGAGAGTTCGCGCCCCGGCCGTCCTGATGTGCCGTCTTGACGGGCCTATGGGCCCCCAGTTAACTCATGTCATGAGCTAAGTCATGAGTGAACCACGAGAGCCGAGGGAAGGTCCATGCGAAGAACCGCCCTGCTCGCCTCCGCCGCACTCCTCACCGGTCTGCTCCCCTGGGCGACCGCGCGAGCCGCGGACGACCCCCCGCCCACACCCGTCGACCGCTTCGAGGGCGAGGTCCCCTTCGCCTCCCAGCCCGCGGAGGGCATCTTCACCTGGGGGAGCGACGCCGACGACCCGCCCGCCCTGCGGCTCGCCGCCCGCGCCGACGCCCCCGAGGGCGGCAAGGTCCTCGGCGGCAGCTACGACATCAGCGGCTACGGCGGCTTCACCCACGACTTCGCCGCCGGCGAACCCGCCCACGACTGGTCGGCCCACGAGGGCGTCCGCCTCTGGTGGGACGGCGACGACAGCGGCAGGAAGATCGCCTTCGAGATCAAGGACGGCGGTGCGAACGGCGAGGCCTCCGAACTCTGGACGGCCTCCTTCACCGACGACTTCACCGGCTGGAAGCAGATCCGGATCCCGTTCACCGACTTCGCCTACCGCACCGACTACCAGCCCGTCGGCGGCATCGACCACGTCCTCGGCCTCAAGGAGATGTGGGGTTACGCCGTCACGCTCCCGGTCGGCGTCAAGGGCGACTTCGCCATGGACGGCGTGGAGCTGTACGGCCGGGCCGACCAGTCGCTGCGCGCCTCCGTCACCACCGACGCCGTCGTTCACCCGGTCCGCGAGGGTGCCACGGCACGCGTGAAGGTCGTCCTGTCCACCACCGGCTCCGCACCCGTCGAGGAGCCCGTGAGCGTGCACTACGAGACGAGCGGCGGCACCGCCGAGCCCGGCCGGGACTACACCCCCGTCTCCGGCACCCTGACCTTCCCGGCCGGCTCGGCCTCCGGTACCGCGCGGACGGTCGCGGTGCCCACCCGCCGGGACAAGGCCGCCGAACCCGCCGAGACGGTACCGCTGAAACTGACGGTGACCGGCGCCAAGGCCCCCGCCGAGACCCCGCAGGTCGTCATCGACGCGCACGGACTGCCCTACCTGGACCCGAAGTTGCCGGTGCGCAAGCGCGTCGCTGACCTGCTGTCCCGGATGGACCTGGCGGAGAAGGCCGGTCAGATGACCCAGGCCGAGCGGGGTGCCGTGGGCGCCGGGGGCGACATCGCCGCCTACGGACTTGGCTCGCTGCTCTCCGGTGGCGGCTCCGTGCCCACGCCCAACACCCCCGAGGCCTGGGCGAGGATGATCGACGGCTTCCAGCTCCGCGCCCGGGCTACCCGCTTCCAGATCCCGCTGGTCTACGGCGTCGACGCGGTCCACGGGCACAACAACCTGGCCGGCGCCACGATCATGCCGCACAACATCGGCATCGGCGCGAGCCGCGACCCGCAACTCGCCGAGGACACCGGGTCGGTGACGGCCGCCGAGGTCCGCGCCACCGGCATCCCCTGGGACTTCGCCCCCTGTCTGTGCGTCACCCGCGACGAACGCTGGGGCCGCTCCTACGAGTCCTTCGGTGAGGACCCCGCCCTCGTGGAGTCCATGGAGACCATGATCCAGGGCCTCCAGGGCCGGGCCGACGGCCGGGACCTGAAGCGCGACGACAAGGTGCTCGCCACCGCCAAGCACTTCGTCGGCGACGGCGGCACCGCCTACGGCTCCTCCACCACCGGCACCTACACCATCGACCAGGGTGTCACCACGGTCACCCGGCAGCAGCTGGCGGACATCCACCTGGCGCCCTACCGGACCGCCGTCCGGCGCGGGATCGGCACGGTCATGCCGTCGTACTCCTCCCTCGACATCACCGGCGACGGCAGGGGCGCGGTGAAGATGCACGCCCGGGGCGACATGATCAACGGCGAGCTGAAGGGCCGGATGGGCTTCGACGGCTTCGTCGTCAGCGACTGGAACGCCATCGACCAGCTCCCCGGCGACTACGCCGCTCACGTGCGCACGGCCGTGAACGCGGGCGTCGACATGATGATGGTGCCGTACGGCTACAAGGACTTCGCCGGCGCGCTCGTCGACGAGGTGGAGGCGGGCCGGGTGAGCGAGCGGCGGATCGACGACGCCGTCTCCCGCGTCCTCACCGAGAAGTTCGCGCTGGGCCTCTTCGAGCACCCCTACGCCGACACCTCCGGCGCCGCCGCCATCGGCTCCCCGGCCCACCGGGCGGTCGCCCGCAAGGCCGCCGCCGAGTCGCAGGTGCTGCTGAAGAACAGCGGGAACGTCCTGCCGCTGAGGAAGAGCCAGAAGGTCTACGTCGCCGGCTCGAACGCCGACGACCTCGGCAACCAGACCGGCGGCTGGACGCTCACCTGGCAGGGCTCCTCCGGGAACGTCACCTCCGGCACGACCATCCTCCAGGGGCTGCGCCGGGCCGGTGGCGACGTCACGTACTCCAAGGACGCCTCGGCCCCGACCGGCGGCTACGACGTCGGCGTGGTCGTCGTCGGCGAGACCCCGTACGCCGAGGGTGTCGGCGACGTCGGCAACGGCCACGACCTGGAGCTGTCCGCGGCCGACAAGGCCGCCGTGGACAGGGTGTGCGCGGCCATGAAGTGCGCGGTGCTCATCGTCTCCGGGCGGCCGCAGCTCATCGGCGACCGGCTGCCCGGGATCGACGCGCTGGTGGCCTCCTGGCTGCCCGGCACCGAGGGCGACGGCGTCGCCGACGTCCTCTACGGCGCGCGTCCCTTCACCGGACAGCTCCCCGTCACGTGGCCCCGGTCCGGGGCACAGCTCCCGATCAACGTCGGCGACGCCTCGTACGACCCGCAGTTCCCCTACGGCTGGGGTCTGACCACCCGCACAGCGGTCCCGAAGGGCGGTGCGGCGACGCTCCGGGCGCTCGCCGTCGCAGCGGCGACGGCCGAGCGGGCGCACGCCGGCCGGACCGGACGCGAGCTGGTGACCAGGGCACGGCTGCTCGTCCAGGAGAAGGCGGACGGCCATCTGACCGAGGCGGTGGCGAAGCCGTTCGCCGACGCCGACCACCTGCTGCTGACCGGCCGGTACGGAAAGGCGGTGGAGAAGCTGGCGGAGGCCTACCGGGCCGCGTAGCCCGCTCGGCCGTTCCGCTTGTATGACTGGTTATGGGAGGCTTCGGGTAGTTTCGAAGCATGAAGGCCGTCCCGCGGACCCGAAGCCTCCCGGCCCTGCTCCTCGCCGCCCTCGTCCTGCTGATGGCGAGCACGTTCGCGCCCCGCGCGAGCGCGGAGACCAGCGTCTCGGCGATCGCCCGGTCGCTGCGCCAGAGTCCCGTCTACGTGGATCCGGCGGCCTCCGCCCGGTTGCCGAAGGCGGACGCCGACGCGCTGGCCAAGCAGATCAAGGACGCCGACAGACCCCTCTTCATCGCCGTCCTGCCGGCCGGCTACCCCACCGCGGACCTCTTCACCGACCTGCGGGCCGCGACCGGTGTCACCGGTCTCTACGGCATCCGCCTCGGCGACCGCTTCGACGCCCGCGCCGACTCCTCCGTGATGTCGGCGACGGCCCGGCGGAACCTGGTGGCCAGTGTCCAGGGCGAGGACGCCAGGGCCCAGCTGGCCGACTTCACCGACCGCGCCCTGGCCACCATGGGCGGCCACGCCCCGAAGAGCTGGGGCAGCTCGTCCGGCTCGGACGGCGGCGGTGCGTCCGGTGCCGCGCTGATCACGGCGGGCGCGGTGCTGGTGGCGGGCGGTGCGGGCGCGTACGCGCTGGTCCGCCGCAACCGCCGGCGGCGGGAGGCGGAGCAGCGGGCCGCCCTCGACCGCCTGCGGGTCGTGGTGGACGAGGACATCACCGCCTTCGGCGAGGAGCTCGACCGGCTGGACTTCAGCCCGTCGGAGCCGGGCGCGGACGACGCGATGCGTGCCGACTACGAGCAGGCCCTGGACGCCTACGAGACGGCGAAGCGGCGCATGGCAGAGGCGCGCAGGCCGGAGGACGTGCGCACGGTCACCGAGGCGCTGGAGGACGGCCGCTTCTCGCTGGCCCGGCTGGCCGCCCGCCGTGCGGGCCGCGAGCTTCCGGAACGCCGGCCGCCCTGCTTCTTCGACCCCCGGCACGGTCCCTCGGTCGCGGACGCCACCTGGACCCCGCCCGGCGGGGCCGAGCGGCGGGTCCCGGTCTGCGCGGCCGACGCGACCCGGCTGGCCGGCGGCCGCGACCCGGTGATCCGCGAGGTCGACACCGAGCACGGCCGCCGGCCCTACTGGGACGCCGGTCCGGCCTACGGGCCCTGGGCGGGCGGCTACTTCGGCGGCGGCATCCTTCCCGGCCTCCTCGTCGGCACCCTGCTCGGCAGCGTCATGGCCACCCCGTCCTACGCGGCCGGTTACGGCACCGGGTACGGGGACTTCGGCGGCGGCGACTACGGCGGGGACTTCGGCGGCGGCTACGAGGGCGGTGACGTGTCCGGCACCGACTTCGACCCCGGTGACTTCGGCGGCGGCTTCGGCGACGGCGGGGGAGGCGGCGACTTCGGGGGCGGCGGAGGCGGCGGCGACTTCGGCGGCGGCTTCTGAGCGGAGGGCCGCAAGCCGAGCGCCCGCCTCCCCGGTTCCGGGGGCGGGCGCGCTCGTGGTGCGTCCGGCGGGGCGCCGGAGGGGTCACGCGTTCTTGATCGCGGAGATGTCGAAGTTCAGCTTGATCTTGTCGGAGACGAGGACGCCGCCGGTCTCGAGGGCCGCGTTCCAGGTCAGGCCCCACTCGGAGCGCAGGATCTCGGTCTTGCCCTCGAAGCCGACGCGCTGGTTGCCGAAGGGGTCGGTCGCGGCGCCGTTGAACTCCAGGTCGATGCTGATCGACTTGGTCACGCCGAGCAGGGAGAGGTCGCCGGTGATGCGGTAGTCGTCGCCGCCCAGGGACTCGGCCTTGGTGGAGCGGAAGGTCATCGCCGGGTACTCGTCGATCTTGAAGAAGTCGGAGGACTTCAGGTGACCGTCACGGTCGGCGTTGCCGGTGTCGATGCTGTCCATCTTGATGTCCAGCGTGGCGGTGGACCGGGTGGGGTCGGCGCCGTCCAGGTGCAGCGTGCCGGTGAAGTCGTGGAACGCGCCCTTGACGTTGGTGACCATGGCGTGGCGTGCCACGAAACCGATCGTGGTGTGCGCCGGGTCGATCGTGTAGTCGCCGGTGAGCGCGGTCAGGTCGGGACCCGCGGCGGCCGGGGCCGCGGTCGTCTCGGGGGTGCTGTCCTTGCGGCTGAAGATGCCCATGATGGTGCTCCTCGCTAGTCCTGTTTAACGTTCAACTAACTTGCTTCTCCGACGATAGACCCATCCTGTTCAGTTTTCAACATCATCCGGAGTGTGTCTTCATGGTCGCACCGAGTGATGATGTCCGCCCTCTTTCGGACGCGCGTAGAACTCGGGCACCATCTGCATGCACCACCTGCACAGCCGACCCCACCGGAAGCACGGCCCATCGCAGGAAGGTCCCCATGAAGCCCTTGAAGGTCCGCTCCCTCCTGACCGCGCTCGCCCTCGTCGTCGCCCCGGGCGTCGCCGTCGTCGGCACCGCCACCGACGCCTTCGCCGTCACCAAGATCAGCCAGGCCACCGCCGAGTCGATGTTCCGGCAGGTCGGCATCACCTGGTCGTCCTCCGGCAACTGCACCAACCGGAACAACTCCACCTGCACGTCCTTCGACCAGCTCAATCTCGCCACCGCGCAGGGCGCCCAGACCCTTAAGCGGGCGAGCGGCTGCGCCCTGAACATCACCGGCGGCACGGAGACCGGCCACGCCTCCGGCACGTACTCCCACTGGAACGGCTACAAGCTCGACTACGGCAAGAACACCTGCGTGACCTCGTACATCAAGAACAACTTCACCTACATCGGCCTGCGCGGCGACGGCGCCCCGCAGTACCAGTCCGGTTCCGGCAACATCTACGCCGACGAGGGCAACCACTGGGACGTCCTCTACTACAACTGCGGCGGCTGCTGAGCCGTACGAGAGGGCGGTGGCCGGTCCATGGGCATGACCCGTCGTGCGCTGCTGGCCGCCGCCCTGCTCCCGGTCGCCGCACCCGCCCGCGCGGCCGGCGATCCCCACGACCTGCTGCGCCGCCGCTGGCTGGACCTCACCCTGGGGACGGGATACGACCCGGCCGCCGAGCCGTACGCCTCCCAGCTGGCCCGACTCGGCTCCCTGGCACGGGACTTCGGCGCCACCATGACCCCGGCACCCGCCTCGCTGTGGCCCGGTCACCCCTTCGACCCGCCGGCCGGCATCACCTTCGCCCTCGGCCGGCTGTGGACCATGGCCCAGGCCCACGTCCAGCCCGGCACCGGCAGCACCGGCGACCCCGGCCTCCTCGACGCCGTGCTGCGCGGCCTCGACCACCTGCTGGCCACCGTCTACCACCCCGGGACCGTCCCCTACGGCAACTGGTGGGAGTGGCGGATCGGCAGCCCGCGCCTGCTCATGGACATCACGGCCGCCCTGTACGAACAGCTCGGCGCGGCGCGGGTCGTGGCGGCCTGCGCCGCCGTCGGCCACTTCGTCCCGGACGCGCTGCTCACCGACTACACGGGCGTCTCCACCGGAGCCAACCGCGTCGACCTCTGCCGCTGCGCGGCCCTGCACGGCGTCCTCGGGCGGGACGCCGGCCGCATCTCCCTGGCGCGGGACGCCCTTTCGCCGGTCTTCCGCCATGTCACCGGCGGCGACGGCCTGTACGCCGACGGCTCGTTCGTCCAGCACACCCGGGTCGCCTACTCGGGTACGTACGGCCAGGTCCTGCTCGACGGCCTGGCCCGGCTGTTCGTGCTGCTCGCCGGATCGCCCTGGCGGATCACCGACCCGCTGCGGCGGAACGTGCTGGAGAGCGTCGAGCACGCCTACGCGCCCCTGATCCACGACGGACTGGTCATGGACTGCGTCAACGGCCGTGCCATCAGCCGGGGACGGCTGCGCGACGACGACCTGCGGGTCATGCGCGGCGACCACTTCCACGGGCAGAACCTGATCGCCTCCGTCGCCCTGCTCGCGGGCGTCACGGAGGAGCCGGCACGCACCAGGTGGCATGGCCTGATCAAGGGATGGACGGAGCGGGACACGGTGACCCCGATCGCCGCCGCCCGGCAGCTCACGGTCGCCGACCTCGCCCGTCTGGACGCGGTCGCCCGGTCACCCGTCCCGGCGGCCCCGGAGCCGCTCGGGCACCGGCTCTTCCCGGCGATGGACCGCGCCGTCCACCGCGGGCACCGGTTCACCGCCGCCCTCTCCATGGCCAGCGACCGCATCGCCCACTACGAGTGCGGCAACGGCGAGAACCCGCGCGGCTGGCACACCGGCTCCGGCATGCTCTCCTGGTGGCCGCGGGGGCGCGGCGACCAGTACACCGACTGGTACTGGCCGACCGTCGACTGGTACCGGCTGCCCGGCACCACGGTGTCCACCAAGCGGCTCCCCGACCGCGCCGGCGGCGAGTGGGGAGCGCCCCGGCCGGACGTCCGCTGGGTCGGCGGGACCACGGACGGCCGGTACGCGGCCGTCGGGCAGCACCTGAAGGGGCTCGGCTCCACCCTGGAGGCCCGCAAGTCCTGGTTCTTCCTCCCCGACGCGGTGGTCTGCCTCGGCGCCGGGATCAGCTGCGCCGACGGTGTCCCGGTGGAGACGGTCGTGGACAACCGCAACCTCGGCGAGGACGGCACCCAGACCTTCGTACGCCGCCGGAACTGGGCCCATCTGGAGGAGCACGGCGGCTGGATCCTGCCGCGCGGGGGAGACCTGCGCACCCTGCGCGAGGACCGCACCGGCGCGTGGGGCGACATCAACACCGCCGCCACGGACGAACGGCGGACCCGGCGCTGGCAGACCCTCTGGCTCGACCACGGCACCGACCCGGCCGCCGCCGGATACCTCTACGTCCTGCTGCCCGGCGCCTCCCTGGCCGCTACCGCCGCCCGGGCCGCCGACCCGTACTGGCTGTCCGTCCTCGCCGACGACGACACCTGCCAGGCCGTCGCCGTACCCCGCCACGGCCTGACCGCGGCCACCTTCTGGCGGGCGGGTACCGTGGGGCGGCTGACCGTCTCGGCGGGGGCGAGCGTGCTCGTCGTGCGCCGGGGCCGGACGGCCACCCTGCACGTGAGCGAACCGCCCCGGACGGGCGAACCGCTGGAGCTCGTCTGGGACCGTTCGGTGCGTGCGGTCGTCCGGGCCGACGACAGCGTGGTGGTGCTGTCGGCGGACCGCCGTCTGAGGGTCCGTGTCACTCCGGGGATGGCATGTTCCACCCACGAATGTGAGGTGGCTCTCAGGTGACGACTTTGTGGCACCTCTACAACGCCGGTGCCCCCTGAGCAGTCGGAACGGCTGCACGGCGCTGTGGTTCTGTTCACTGGCACCAGGAAAACGGGCTGGAGACTGTACGGAGTCGACGGCTCGCTTTCCTTGGTGTCCTTCGTAAGGTCGCTACATGACCGTTTTGGAAGAGACGACGGGTGAGCCGACCGGCGAGCCGACGGACGCGCGCGGACGGGTCGCCGAGCTGCACGAGATTCGTGCCCAGGCAGTGGCGGGCCCCAGCGAGAAGGCGACCGAGGCGCAGCACGCCAAGGGCAAGCTGACGGCGCGGGAGCGGATCGAGCTGCTCCTCGACGCGGGGTCCTTCCAGGAGGTCGAGCAGCTGCGCCGGCACCGGGCGACCGGATTCGGCCTGGAGGCGAAGAAGCCCTACAGCGACGGTGTCATCACCGGCTGGGGCACGGTCGAGGGCCGCACGGTCTTCGTCTACGCCCACGACTTCCGGATCTTCGGCGGCGCGCTGGGCGAGGCCCACGCCACCAAGATCCACAAGATCATGGACATGGCCATCGCGGCCGGCGCGCCCCTGGTCTCCCTCAACGACGGTGCGGGCGCCCGCATCCAGGAGGGCGTCAGCGCGCTCGCCGGCTACGGCGGCATCTTCCAGCGCAACACCAGGGCCTCGGGCGTCATCCCGCAGATCTCCGTGATGCTGGGTCCGTGCGCGGGCGGCGCGGCCTACAGCCCCGCCCTGACCGACTTCGTCTTCATGGTCCGCGAGACGTCCCAGATGTTCATCACGGGTCCGGACGTGGTCAAGGCGGTCACCGGCGAGGAGATCACCCAGAACGGCCTGGGCGGCGCCGACGTCCACGCGGAGACCTCCGGCGTCTGCCACTTCGCGTACGACGACGAGGAGACCTGCATCGCGGAGGTGCGCTACCTCCTCTCGCTGCTCCCGCAGAACAACCGCGAGAACCCGCCGCGGGCGGAGACGTCCGACGCTGTCGACCGCCGCGGCGACGTCCTGCTCGACCTGGTCCCGGCCGACGGCAACCGGCCGTACGACATGGCCAAGGTCATCGAGGAGATCGTCGACGACGGCGAGTACCTGGAGGTCCACGAGCGCTGGGCGCGCAACATCATCTGCGCCCTCGCCCGGCTGGACGGTCAGGTGGTGGGCATCATCGCCAACCAGCCGCAGGTCCTCGCCGGCGTCCTGGACATCGAGGCGAGTGAAAAAGCTGCGCGCTTTGTCCAGATGTGTGACGCTTTCAATATCCCGATCGTCACCTTCCTGGACGTGCCGGGGTTCCTCCCCGGCGTCGACCAGGAGCACGGCGGAATCATCCGTCACGGCGCGAAGCTGCTGTACGCCTACTGCAACGCGACCGTGCCGAGGATCTCGCTGATCCTGCGGAAGGCGTACGGAGGTGCCTACATCGTCATGGACTCCCAGTCGATCGGCGCCGACCTGACCTACGCCTGGCCGACGAACGAGATCGCCGTGATGGGCGCGGAAGGCGCCGCGAACGTCATCTTCCGGCGGCAGATCGCCGACGCCGAGGACCCCGAGGCCATGCGTCAGAAGATGGTCAAGGAGTACAAGGCCGAGCTGATGCACCCCTACTACGCGGCCGAGCGCGGCCTGGTCGACGACGTCATCGACCCCGCCGAGACGCGTGAGGTCCTGGCCAAATCCCTGGCCATGCTCCAGACCAAGCACGCCGACCTGCCCTCCCGCAAGCACGGCAACCCCCCGCAGTAACCGAGCGGACCCGCCGCGGCAACCCCGCGGACCTCTCTCTCACGGAGACTGACACCCATGAGCACTGCTGACATCCGCGTCGAGAAGGGCCACGCCGAGCCCGAGGAAGTCGCCGCCATCACGGCCGTCCTCCTGGCCCGCGCCGCCGCCCGCACCGAGCCCTCGGCCCAGACCCACCGCGGCCGGCCCAAGGCCGGCTGGCGCCGCCTGGAGCGCGAGCCCGGCTTCCGCGCCCCGCACAGCTGGCGCTGACCCCTCCCGCGTGACCCGGCCCCGCCACTCCTCCGGGAGGGCGGGGCCGTGGTGTGCTCACCGACCGGTGACGGTGACGGCGACACCGGGCAGGTCCGGTGCGGTGACCGGGCCCCCGTCCGACTCGCAGCCCGTCAGCTCCACCCGCTTGAGCCGGGCGAGCGCGCTCAGATCACCGAGGCCGCCGGGCACCCGGCAGTTGTACAGACTGAGACCGGTGAGGTCGGGGCAGGCCGCCGCGAGCCGGCCGGGCAGGTCGTCGAGGTCGAAGTCGTACAGCGTCAGACCCCTGAGGCCGGTCAGCGCGGACAGGGGGGCGAGCACGGGCAGGCGGCCGCGCGCCGCTCCGAGCAGGTGCAGGTGCTGGAGACCGGTGTGCGGGCCCAGAAAGCCCAGCCTGGTCTCCTCCGTCACCTCGGAGAGCCCCAGCGAGGACAGACCCGCCGCGAGCGGAAGGCCCGCGATGCCGGCCGGGCCGTCGAGGGGCAGCTGCAGGACCCGCAGGCCGGGCAGATCGCCGAGGACCTCCGAGTGCCGGACGGACGCCTCGCCGAACAGCATGAAGAACTCGAGTCCGGGATGGCCCCGCAGCACGGACAGGTCGGCCGTCCCCCGCACGCGGCACGTCAGCACCCGCAGCGGAGGCAGCTCGCTCAGCGCGGCCGTGCCGGGCAGCCCGAACCTGATCCGCAGCGTGTTGAGGGACCGCAGCCGCGCCGCCGCCCGCAGCTGCCCCGCGTGCGTCAGCACCACCGAGTGCCGGTCCAGCGGAAGCCGGCCCATCACCCGGTCGGCGTACGCGTCCGCGTCGAAGTACGCCCACGCGTCGATGAGCGCGCCGACCACGTCGCGGCGCCCGTCCTCCGCGTACCCCTCCAGCAGGCCGAGGGCCTCCTCCCCGCCGATCAGCGCCACGGTCCGCACGGTCTGCGTCGCCTCGTTCGACGACAGGCCCTCCAGGGACCCGGGCAGTCTTCGCAGGAGACTCGGGCCGACCGCCGCCAGGGCGGGCGGGTCCGTCCTGCGGCGCGGCGGCAGCAGCGCCGACACGGCCTCCTCCAGCCGGCCGGCCAGCGCGTCGGAGACCTCCGGCACGGTCTCCTGGCAGGCAGCCGCCAGCAGCCGCAGCTTCCGGCCGTGCCGCGGTTCCCTCCGCGCGCGGTCCAGGATGCCGCCGAGCAGCTCCTCCCGCTGCGGGCGGTTCGCATGGCCCGCCGCCATGACGACGGTCTCGCGCCACAGATCCAGATGGGCCCGCTCGACCAGGTTGCCGATGCGGTCCTCCTGCGCGGCCTCCGCGGCGGCCAGATACTCCTGGAAGGTCCGGTGGACGAAGTCCAGGCGGCCTTCCGCGGGGGAGCGGAGGATCCCCGACCGGTCCCGCAGCCGCTCCAGGACCGCCGCGCCGTCCGGCTCCTCCAGGTGGCGCATCCCGGCGAGCTTCCTGCCGACGTGCACCGCCGCCTGCTCCAGCGTGATCTCGCTGCGGTTGTTGTCGGACAGCCGCCACGCCAGGTCCCGGAGCAGCACCAGCTTGTCGTCGAGGCCCAGCCGGCCGTCCACCGCGCTCGGTACGCGGCGGTCCGCGTCCCGGTCATGGACCAGTGTGTGCAGGGCGTTGCGGTACAGCTCCATCCGGTCCCGGGGCAGCCTGCCGCGCCCGTTCAGGTGCATCGCGCAGAGCATCGCCGCGAGCAGGGGCGTACCGGCGAGGGAGCGCAGGTGCGGCCGGCCCTTGAGGCTCGCCAGCAACGACTGCTCGTATTGGGGCAGTTCCCCGAGGGCGCACGGCAGGTCGTCGCCGAGCTCCCGCACCGCCTGGTGCCACTGCCGGACGAAGGCCGCCAGATCGGCGGGGGTCATGCGGTCCAGCTGGAGCGCCGAGAACTCCTCGCGCTGCAGCCAGTCGGAACGGGCAGCGGCAGGACGCGAGGTGACGACCACCCGTACCTCCGGGTAGGCGGCCAGCAGTCCGCGCAGCCACTCCCGTACCCCGCGGCGCTCGCCGTCCAGCAGCTCGTCCACCCCGTCGATCAGCAACAGGGCCCTGCCGTCGGCGAGTTGCCGCTCCACCCAGCCCTTCGGCATGATCCCGGAAATGCTTCCGGCCACCGAGTCCAGCATCGCCTCGGGCCTCGGCAGCTCCCGGCCGCTGTACCCGCGCAGCTTCACGAACACCGGTGTCAGGCCGTTCCACCCGGCGAGCTCGCCGGTGAAGGCGCCCCGGGCCGCCGTGATCGCCAGCCAGCGCAGCAGCGTGGTCTTCCCCGAACCCGCCTCGCCCCGCAGCAGTACCCGGCCGGCTCCGCCGAGGGCCGCCTCCACCCGCATCCCGGCGCTCTCGCCGGGTTCCTCCCAGTCGCTCATGTCGGGACGCGGCACGGGCAGGGAACGAGCCGGGCGGCGCCCGCCGTCGTCGCCCGTGGCGCGCAGGCCCACGTACGCCACGGAGAGGCGGACTTGCGCGCCCGCCCGGTCGGAGGCGCGCCGGAACAGCTCCACCTCGTCCAGGTTCGTGCTCACGAGTTCCAGGTAGCGGCGGCGGAAGTCGCCGTCCCGGTCCGTCCCCTCGGGCGCGAACAGCGAACGGTCGGGGAGCCGTTCGAGCACCCGGGCGATCCCCGCGCCCAGCGACGTCGTACGCGCCAGCAACTCGCTCAGCGCCCGTTCCTCGAAGACGGGCAGTCCCTGGACGACGCGCACGTAGTACTCGACGCACTCCGCGAACAGCACGTCGTACAGCCGGCTCTCCGCCTCGCCGAGGCCCACCGGCGGCCGCACCGCGGCGGTGACCCGCCGTACGATCTCCGCCGGCTTCGCGTCCGCGGCGAGGACCGCGCCGTCGGACAGGTCCGCCGCCGCGAACGTGTCGCACACCCCGTCGACCACGGCCTGCCGGCTGCTGTCCGCGAGCCCGGGGAACTCCCTCTCCAGGAAGGGCGCCAGCCGGTCGTAGACCGCGTCCGCGATCTCCTCGAACTGCCGTTGCACGCCGCGCTGGTACCGGAGCCCCGATATCCGCAGCCGGATCAGCTCGGACATGTCCATCCGGCGTTCCTGCTCCCGCCGCCGGCCCCCGAGCCACGTCACTGCCGCGGCCCGCGCCACGGTCGTCCCCAGTCGTAATGCCGCCGCTTCCGCGCTCATCGTCCGCCCCCTTGGTCACGACTGGGTCCAGTGTGGCAGCGGGGTACGACAAAGGGGCCCCTCCCAGCGGGAAGGGCCCCTTCGGCAAGCGCGGCGGACTAGCGCAGGCGGGCCATCAGGGCGTGCTCGACCAGCGTGATCAGCGCCGACTTGGCGTCCGCGCGGTGGCGGGCGTCGGTCGTGATGATCGGGGTGTCGGGGCCGATCTGCAGCGCCTCGCGCACCTCGTCCGGCTGGTAGGGCTGGTTGCCGTCGAAGCCGTTGAGGGCGATGACGAAGGGCAGGCCCGAGTTCTCGAAGTAGTCGACCGCGGGGAAGCAGTCGGCCAGGCGCCGGGTGTCGACCAGGACGATCGCGCCGATGGCGCCGCGGACCAGGTCGTCCCACATGAACCAGAAGCGGTCCTGGCCCGGGGTACCGAAGAGGTACAGGATCAGGTCCTGGTCGAGGGTGATACGGCCGAAGTCCATGGCCACCGTGGTGGTGGTCTTGTCCCCGGTGTGGGTGAGGTCGTCGATACCGGCGGACGCGGACGTCATGACGGCCTCTGTGCGCAGCGGGTTGATCTCCGAGACGGCGCCGACGAACGTGGTCTTGCCCACGCCGAAGCCGCCCGCCACCACGATCTTCGCGGAGGTGGTGGAGCGGGAAGGACCGCCGCTAGAGCTTGCGAAGTCCACTGAGCACCCTTTCGAGCAGTGTCACGTCTGGCTGGCCACCGGCGTTCTCGTCGCCGCCGGGCTGATGGATGGCGACCAGGCCCGCTTCCGCCAAGTCGGCGACGAGGATCCTGGCCACGCCGAGGGGGATCGTGAGGAGGGCCGAGACCTCGGCCACCGACTTGATCTCCCGGCACAGGTTGCAGATCCGCTGATGCTCGGGCAGCTGGCCCTGCATCTGGTGCGGAGCGGCGGTGGTGTGCACCAGTGCCTCGATGGCGAGCTGGTAGCGCGGGCGGGTCCGGCCGCCGGTCATGGCGTACGGACGCACCAGGGGATTGTTGGACGCCGATGCCGGCGCCGGCTCGGGACGACGCTGCGGCTGCACCGGCTGGATCCGCGGCGCCGGCGGCTGGTCGTACGGCGACGGACCGGGGCCCTGCGGGGCGTACGGCTGCCGGTGGCTGGGTGCGGAGGGGAAGTTGTACCGGTTCGCCGAACCGTCGCCCTGGCCCTGGGCAGGGCCGTACGACCAATTGCCCGAAGACGAACCGCCTGGGGGTGTTGCCACTTTCTCCTCCTCCGACTGCGCCGGGCGCCCAAACCTGTGGAGCCGCGTCCCGAAACCTTACGGCCCCGGGACACGAATACGCACCGTCCGATTACTAGTTGAGAAGGCTTCCCTGGAGCTCCGCGCGGAGATCCGGGGTGAGAACCGTGCCCGCGCGGTCCACCAGAAGTGCCATCTCGTACCCGATGAGACCGATGTCCGCCTCCGGATGGGCCAGAACGGCGAGGGACGACCCGTCGGAAACGGACATGATGAAGAGGAATCCCCGCTCCATCTCCACAACCGTCTGGTTCACGCTGCCGCCCTCGAAGATGCGCGAGGCACCGGCGGTCAGCGAGGTCAGACCGGAGGCGACGGCCGCGAGCTGGTCGGCACGGTCGCGGGGGAAGCCTTCGGACATCGCCAGAAGGAGTCCGTCGGCGGAGACCACCACCGTGTGGGACACCCCCGGGGTGTTGTCCACGAAGTTGGTGATCAACCAGTTCAGGTTCTGTGCCGCCTGGCTCATCGGGCTCACACTAACGCTCCTGGTTGTAGGTGCTGTCAGGACCGAAGCCCTGGCCGTTCGTATCACTGCCTGCGCTGCGTCCGCGCTGGACGCCCCTGCGCAGGTTGCTCAGCCTGCCCCGGACGTCCTCCGGGGCGCGGGAGACCTGGGGGCCTCCCTGGGGGGTGGTCTCGGCGGCGCCCTCGACCAGGTTGGCCTTGGGCACTCGGCGCGGCAGACCGGAGGCGGTGACCCCGCCCGCCTTGGGCTTGCGGAGCTGCGAAGCCTGCTGCCACCGCTCGTCGTTCGCCGAACGCCAGCCGCTGTCGCCGTTCGTCGCCGGGACGTTGCCCGACGCGGGAGCCGGCGTCTCCTGCCGCACGCGCGCCTGGCCGTTCGCACCGGCCGAACCGCTGGAGCCGCTCGCCGTGGAACCGCGGCGCGGCAGCCCGGCGTCGGTCAGCTCGTGGGAGGCGGGAGAGCCCGTTCCCGGACGGTCGAAGCCTACGCGGTTCCGCTCACTGGCGTCACCGGCCCGCGGGGCCTCCGGCTCCGGAGCGTACTGGTCCGGCCGGCCGTTGCGGTAGCCGTCCTGCTGGGGCCAGTCGTCCTGGTAGGACGGGGTCTCGTAGGAGCCGAAGCCGTCGGCCTCCTGGCCGCGCGCGGGCTGCTGCTCCTCCTGAGCGGGCTCGGCGTACGCCGGGTCCGGGTAACCGCCGTTCGCGGAGTAGCCGTTGTTCTGCGGCAGACCGCCGTTCGGCGCGTAGTACTGCTCGTCGTACGGCTGCTCGTAGGACTCCTGGTACGCGGTGTGCTGCTGCTCCTCGTACGAAGCCTGCTGCTGCTCCTGGTACGGCTGCTCCGTGTAGCCGGTGCTGCTGCCGTCGTAGGGCTGCTGCGCCGGGAACCCGTCGCGGTACTCGGCGCGGGACTCCCCGGCCTCCTGCTGCGGCTGGCCCGGCATGCCGTGCGTCTGCGCCTCCAGCGCCGCGCGGCGCTCCTCACGCATCAGCGAGCGGCCGACGGGGTTCAGATCGCGGAGGTCGTCGGGGACGTCCGTGTACTGCGTGTCGTCGAAGCCGAGTTCGGCGGCGGTGCGCATCGGCTGCACCTGGCTGAAGTTCTCGGCCTGGAACTGCTGCTCCGGGATGATCTGCGAGACCGTGAACTCCTCGCGCTCCAGGGTCTCGCCGCCACCGCCGTGCGTGATCGCGTCCGGCAGCATGACCAGGGAGGTGGTGCCGGCCTGCTCGCCCGAGGGGCGCAGCTGCACCCGGATGCCGTGCCGGTCGGACAGCCGGCCGACCACGAACAGGCCCATGCGCTGGGAGATCGCGGCGTCCACGGTCGGCGGGTTGGCCAGCTTGTGGTTGATGTCCGCGAAGTCCTCGGCCGTCAGGCCGATGCCCTTGTCGTGGATCTCGATCATGACGCGGCCGTCGGGGAGACGGGTCGCCGTCACGCGGACCTTGGTCTGCGGGGAGGAGAACGTGGTGGCGTTCTCCAGCAGCTCGGCGAGCAGGTGCACGAGGTCGGTGACCGCGCGGCCGTGGATCTCGGCCTCCGGCACGCCGGACAGCTCGATGCGCTCGTACTGCTCCACCTCGGAGGAGGCGGCGCGCAGGACGTCGACCAGCGGGACCGGCTGGTCCCAGCGGCGGCCGGGCTCCTCGCCGGCGAGGACCAGGAGGTTCTCGCCGTTGCGGCGCATACGGGTGGCCAGGTGGTCCAGCTTGAAGAGGTTCTCCAGCTGGTCCGGGTCGGCCTCGTTGTTCTCCAGGTCGGTGATGAGGGTCAGCTGGCCCTCGATCAGCGACTGGTTGCGGCGCGACAGGTTGGTGAAGATCGCGTTGATGTTGCCCCGCAGCAGGGCCTGCTCGGAGGCGAGCCGGACCGCCTCGCGGTGGACCTGGTCGAAGGCGCGGGCGACCTCGCCGATCTCGTCCTTGGTGTGGATCGGGATCGGGGCGACCCGGGTGTCGACCCGGCCGGGGTCGGTACGGGAGAGCTGGTCGACCAGCATCGGCAGGCGCTGCTCGGCGATGCCGAAGGCGGCGTTGCGCAGCTGGCGCATCGAGCGGCTCATCTGGCGGGCCACCAGACCGGCCAGGATGAAGGCGAACAGCAGGGCGATCACGACGACGGCACCGGTGATGAACGCCGAGGTCTTGGCGTCGTCGGCGATGGACGAGGCCTCGTTCACCGCGGTGTCGGCCATGTCCGACTCGATCTGGCGGTACGCCTTGTACTTGAGCGTGTTGACCGCCCACCAGTTGTCCAGGGTGATGCCCTTGGCCGCCAGCGCCTCACGGGTGAGCGTGGTGGTGTCCGGCATCGAGGCGAGACGGGTGACCATGCCGGTCGCGCCGGCCGGCGGCGGAACGTACCTGTCGTTGCCCGCCGCGGCCCTCTTGGCCAGGTCGGCGGCGTCGGACTTGACCTTGTTCTCGGCGTCGCTCAGCTTCTGCGCGTCGGCCTCGGTACCACCGCCGAGGTACTCCTCCCGGGCGATGCGCTCCAGGTAGGCGTACGAGGCCAGGGAGGTCCGCTGCGTGGCCAGGTTGCCGGCGTCCGGGCCGGGCTTGACCAGCAGGTGCGTACCGATCGACCGCTCCAGCGACAGGGCGGCCTTGGTCAGCGAGATGGCGTAGACGGTACGGCCGTAGGAGGTGATGTTGCCGGTGCCCAGACCGAGCTCGTTGGCGAACTCCATCAGCGGGTGGCTGATCCCGACGTAACCCTCTTCGGTGTCGACACCGATCATCTTCGAGGTGTACGCGGCGGCCCGCAGCTGCGCCAGTTTCGGCTCGACCTCGCGGAACAGCTTCAGCCTGCGCTGCAGACCCGAGTCGTCGGGCATGCTCTGCGCGGCCTGGTCGAAACCGTCGGCGGCCTGGTCCGTGGCCTTGCGGGCCGCGTCGATGGTCGCCTTGTCGGTGCCGGTCTTCTTGGCCTTCAGCAGGGGAGCCGCGGTGACGTCACGCTCGTTCTCGAGGGCGTCGGCGTAGGCGAGCGAGGCACGCACCAGACGGGCGGTGCTCTCGGCGTCGCGGGCCTGCTGCCAGGTGTCGATGGAGGCCTTCACCTGGAAGCCGCCCATGACGAGGCCGACCGCCACGGGTATGAGCAGGATCGCGTTCAGACGGGTCGGCACCCGCCAGTTGCGCGGGGAGAGACGGCCGCCGCTCGACGCGGGAGTGGCCGCCGGCTCCGTACCGGGCCCAGGGGTGGGCGCCGCAGCGCGCGGCGGCGGGGTGAAGTTGCCCCGCGCCGACGGCTCGGGACCGTTCTTGCTTCGCCTCACTCGACCAACAACCTCTCGGCGGTCGGCACCTTCGTCGTGCCGCAGTCTCTCAGAGCCCGTTTCGTCATCGACCACGCAGTACGTCGTTGACCATTGGGCAGTTCAGGCATTCCAGCACGTGGACCAGCGCACTTCCAAACAGTGGAAACCTGTGGAGCACGCGGTTGTAAGCCCTAGATAAAACGGTCATAAAGAGCGAGCCCCGGCAAAAGGCGGGGCGTTTGTGAGCACAGCGGCACCGGTCGACCGCGTCGCGTGGTGATACCCGGCGATTCCTCTGCCGAACTGTTATGAACACCGGAGCCGACCGTGTCAAAGGCCACAGCCGGCTCCGGATCGATTACGACAACTGCCGTAGCGCGCGTCGTACTTGAGTGCTAGCGCAGGCGCGCCATCAGGGCGTGCTCCACCAGCGTGATCAGCGCGCTCTTCGCATCCGAGCGGTGGCGGGCGTCCGTCGTGATGATCGGGGTGTCGGGACCGATCTGCAGCGCCTCGCGCACCTCCTCCGGCTGGTAGGGCTGCTGGCCGTCGAAGCCGTTGAGGGCGACGACGAACGGGAGCCCGCTGTTCTCGAAGTAGTCGACCGCGGGGAAGCAGTCGGCCAGGCGCCGGGTGTCCACGAGCACCACCGCGCCGATGGCGCCGCGGACCAGGTCGTCCCACATGAACCAGAAGCGGTCCTGGCCCGGGGTACCGAAGAGGTACAGGATCAGGTCCTGGTCGAGGGTGATACGGCCGAAGTCCATGGCCACCGTGGTGGTGGTCTTGTCCCCGGTGTGGGTGAGGTCGTCGATACCGGCGGACGCGGACGTCATGACGGCCTCTGTGCGCAGCGGGTTGATCTCCGAGACGGCGCCGACGAACGTGGTCTTGCCCACGCCGAAGCCGCCCGCCACCACGATCTTCGCCGAGGTGGTGGCCCGGCCCGCGTCAGAGCTTGCGAAGTCCACTGAGCACCCTTTCGAGCAGCGTCACATCCGGAGCGCCGCCGTTGTTCTCGTCGCCACCAGGCTGGTGGATGGCGACCAGGCCGGCCTCGGCGAGGTCGGCCACCAGGATCCGGGCCACGCCGAGCGGCATCGCCAGCAGCGCGGAGACCTCCGCGACCGACTTGACCTCCCGGCACAGGTGGCAGATGCGCTGGTGCTCCGGGAGCAGGCCCATGAGCGCGGCCGGGTCGGCCGTGGTGCTGATCAGGGCCTCGATCGCGAGCTGGTAGCGCGGCCGGGTCCGGCCGCCCGTCATCGCGTACGGCCTCACCAGCGGCTGGTCGCCCTCGTCACCGTACGACTCCGCGTACGGATCATGATGGGCGGTGGGCGGGGTCATGAATCCTCCGGGCGGGACAGCAAGTCGGTCAGTCAAGCCGTCTGAGCGGGGCCGGTGGGGGGATTGTGGCGGCCGGACGGTGTTTTCGTGAGGTGGGTGGTGCCGGGGGAGGTCAGTGAAGCAGACTTCCCTGGAGTTCGGCGCGCAGATCCGGAGTGAGTACCGCACCCGCGCGGTCGACGAGCAGTGCCATCTCGTAGCCGACGAGGCCGATGTCCGCCTCGGGATGGGCCAGGACCGCGAGGGACGACCCGTCCGAGATGGACATCAGGAAGAGGAAGCCGCGTTCCATCTCGACGACCGTCTGTGCCACGTCGCCGCCCTCGAAGATCCGGGAAGCCCCGGCCGTCAGGGAGGTCAACCCGGACGCGACGGCCGCCAGCTGGTCGGCGCGGTCCCGCGGGAAACCTTCGGACATCGCCAGCAGAAGGCCATCGGCGGAGACCACCACGGTGTGGGACACCCCAGGGGTGTTGTCCACGAAGTTGGTGATCAACCAGTTCAGGTTCTGTGCCGCCTGGCTCATCGGACTCAACTAACGCTCCTGCTGGTGAGTGGGGCTCGGGAAGCTGCCGGTCTGGCCGCTGCCGGCCTGACGGCCCTGAGCGATGCCCCGACGAAGATTGGTCAGCCGTCCGCGCACGTCGTCAGGCGCACGCGAGACCTGCGGACCGGTTTGGGTCTGCTGCTGCTGGGCCGTACCCGGGACCAGGTTGGCCCGGGGGACCCGGCGCGGCAGACCGGAGGTGGTGATCCCGCCCGCGGCGGGCTGCCGGACGCGCTCTGCCTGCCGGACGAGTTCGTCGTTCGGCGAGGTGCGCCAGGAACCGGTGCTGGGAGCCGGGCGCTGCGGAGCCGGGGCGGGTGCCTGCGGCTGCTGCGGCGCCGGTGCCGGCGCGCCGCCCTGCTGCTGACCGTGGAACCAGTTGGTCTCCAGCGTGTCGTACAGCGGGGTACGGCCGTCACCCGGACCGCTGGCCGGGGGCAGGGCCTCCGGCTCGTGGCGGACCGGACGCTGCTGGGCCGGCGGACGCGGGGCGGCGTAGTCGCCCCGGCCGGTCGGCTGCGGACGCTCGAACTGGCCTGTGTGCGCCGGGTTCTGACGGTCCGGCAGGGCGTGCTGCCCGGTGGAGCCGTTGTCGTAACCGCCGTCGTAGGCCTGCGGGGCCGGGTACTGGCCCGTGTTCTGCGTGCCGTTGTTCTGGGCGCCGTGGTGCTGCTGTCCGGGCGCCGGCGTGCCGAACACGTCGGGGCGGACGAACGAACCGGAGCCCTGATTGTCGGCGGCCCGCGGTGCGAACGGGTCCTGCCGGTCGGCGTCGGGACGCGTGTACCGGCCCGTGTTCTGCGGGTCCTCCGGCCGGGCGTACTGCCCCGTGCTCTGGGGGCCGCTCATGCCGTTCAGCTCGGGGCGCGGGAACTCGCCCGTGGCGGCCGGACCCGCGTCGATGCGCGGCAGCTCCGAGGTCGAGCCCGGGCCCTGCCGGTCGTCCACGCGCGGCATGCGCGAGGTCTGCGCCGGGTCCTGCTCGTCGTGGCCGCGCGGGGCGTCCAGCGGGGTGCGGGACCGCGGGGCCTGGGTACCGCCCCAGTCCGGGGTGCGTGACTGCGCGTCGCCGCCGGGCAGTTCGGCCCGCGGGCCGCCGCGCGGCGGCAGCTGGGGCTGGCGGCCCTGGTCGGAGGCACCGGGCCGCTGCTGGCCACGGCCGCCGAAGAGGTCCTGCTGCGATCCGCCGGGGTTGGTGGACTGCAGGCCCTGCGGGGCACCGGGCGCCTGGCCGCCGAAGCCGCCCGCACCGGAACCCGCCGGCACCGGCCGGCCGCCCTGCTGCTGGCCGCCGGGACCGCCCTGCGGACCACGGGCTCCGCCCGGCGCACCGGGACGCCCGCCCTGGCCCGTGCCGGGCAGCGCGGCCCGGGGACCCTGGCCCGCGCCGACCTGGCCGCGCGGACCGGAGCCGGCACCGAGCAGACCGCCACCGGCCGGGGCGCCGCCGAGGGCACCGCCGTTGCCGCCGTTCTGCCGTCGGGCCGCGGCCGCACCGGCGGCGGCCTGCGCCGCGGCGGGGCCACCGGAGCCGATGGGGGCGCCGGGCTTGCCGCCCGCGGGCTTCTTGCCGCCCTGCGCGACGTCGACGGGGAGCATGACCAGCGCGGTCGTACCACCGGAGTCCGACGGACGCAGCTGGATGCGGATGCCGTGGCGCTGCGACAGACGGCCGACCACGAACAGACCCATGCGGCGGGAGACCGAGACGTCCACGGTGGGCGGCGAGGCGAGCCGCTCGTTGATCGCCGCGAGGTCCTCGGGGGAGAGGCCGATACCGGTGTCGTGGATCTCGATCAGCACGCGGCCGTCGGGCAGCGCGTGACCGGTGACCTTGACCTTGGTCTGCGGGGAGGAGAACGAGGTGGCGTTCTCCAGCAGCTCGGCGAGCAGGTGCACGAGGTCGTTGACCACGCGGCCGGCGACCTCGGTCGTCGGCACGGCGGCCAGTTCGATGCGCTCGTACTGCTCCACCTCGGACGCCGCGGCGCGCAGGACGTCGACCAGCGGGACCGGGCGGGTCCAGCGTCGGCCGGGCTCCTCACCCGCGAGGACGAGGAGGTTCTCACCGTTACGGCGCATGCGGGTCGCGAGGTGGTCGAGCTTGAACAGCGAGGACAGCTGGTCCGGGTCGGCCTCGCGGGACTCGAGCTCGGAGATCAGCGACAGCTGGCGCTGGATGAGGCCCTGGGAGCGGCGCGAGAGGTTGGTGAACATCGCGTTGACGTTGCCTCGCAGCAGGGCCTGCTCGGCGGCGAGCCGGACCGCCTCGCGGTGCACGTCGTCGAAGGCCGCGGCCACCTGGCCGATCTCGTCCCGGGAGTGCACACCGACCGACTCCACGGACGTGTCGACGTCCTGCGGGTCGGACTCGGAGAGCTGCTTGACCAGCTCGGGCAGACGGTCCTGGGCGACCTTGGTGGCGGTCTCCTGCAGACGGCGCAGCGAGCGGATCATGGAGCGGGCCACGACGAACGCGCCGACGAGCGACACGCCGAGGACGATGAGGATCAGCGCACCGGAGATGATCGCCTCGCGCTCGGAGGCGTTGCGCAGCTCGCGGGCCTTCTGCTCCATGTCCTCGAGCAGGGTGTGCTCGATCTTCTTCATCTGCTCGATCTTGGTCGAGCTGGTGTCCACCCAGTCGCGGTACGAACGGGCGGGCAGCGACTCCAGGCCGTCGCGCGACTCGAAGGAGCGCTTGGCGTAGGTGTCGGCCGTCTTGATCGTCGGGTTGCCCTCGTCGATCGGCTTGAGGAGTTCCTCGGCGTTCTCGTCCGAGTAGATCTTGCGGAAGATCTGGAGCTCGGAGCCCTCGCTCTCGTAGGCCGACTGGCCGTAGAGGCGGTCGTTCTCGGAGAGGTGACCCTTGCTGTCGGTCGTCGCGGGCAGTGCGGCGGCGATCGTGGCGCGCTGGATCGAGGCGTACTCCTTGGCGGTCGAGAAGGCCGCCAGGGCGCGGGTGCGCGAGATCATCTCGGGGTTGCTGGACGCCTCGGCCATGTCCTGGGACAGGCCGATCAGCTGGGTGATGAGCCGGTGGTAGGACTCGACCGTCTGGGTCGCGTTGTCCTTCGACTGGTAGGCGTGCTGGCGGATCTTGGACAGGTCGTCCAGCTGGTTGGCGAGACCGACGAGCGCGTCGCGGACGCCCTGGAGGTTGCCGTCCTTGCTCGCCGCGTCGATCTCCTCGGACGCGTTGAGGAAGTTCTCGCGGGCGCGGTCGGTCTTCTCCTGGAGGCCCTTGACCGTGAAGTCGTTCGCGCCGCCGTGGGCCAGGGGACCGGCCGACTGGTCGCGCTCGTCCTGGAGCTGCATGGCCAGCTCGGTGGCCTGCTTGGTCATCTCCGTCAGCAGCTTCATGTTGTCGAGCTGCTGGATGTCGTCCATGGACTGGTTGATGCGCAGCGCGCCCAGCGAGGTCGCCGCGACCACGGGCAGCGCGAGCAGCGACACCAGACGCGTCGAGATGCGCCAGTTGCGCAGCGCCACCCGCGAGCCGGGGCCGGTCGGACCCTGGGCGGGCTTCGCCTTCGGCGTGTTGTTCCCGGGGCCCGCCGGCTTGGCCGAGGCCGACGCGGACGACGCGCCGGGACGCCCGGAGCGCTCACCGCCGTCTCCGGACGGACCCGGACCCGGGTTCTGGGCGTGCTGGGGCGAGGCGCTGCCCTTCATGGGGCCAGTCCCGTCGCGCGGCTCCGGCTCCGCCGAAGCGCTGCCATCCCTCTTGAAACGTCCCTGCACTAGCGTCGCAACCTCTGGACCAGGCGCCCCTCCGCGCGAACGGAGGGACACGGTGTCGGCGTGTGGAGAGCGCCCTGAATACGCCCTCCGGGTGGTCTTGAGTGACCGGCGCTGGTTCCCCCCTGTCCCACCGCCACCCGGCGCTGCGTCGCGCCTCGTGCGCCGGCTCGATCCCGCGGCGGTCCGTGGAATTCCAGCACAGTGCAGGATCTCCAACAAGGGCCGTGTCCCGAGCTGTGACCTCCGTGACGGCGTGTGAGTGACGCACTACGAGCCGTGGAGGGTGATTCGGTACGAACCGGACGTACCCCTGCGAGTCGTCGCTCGGTGTCACGTGTCCCAGTCGACATGATCAGGAGCGGAATGATGGCTTCAGGTGCCCAATGTCCGTTTCGCAAGCCCGAGTTGCCGGTCGGAATTGACCGATTTGCCCGCGACGTCGTGAGCAAACTCACACGCGGATCATGGGCAGTTGCTCGCCTGGGCGGGGAATTCGATGTTTAGCCTGACGCTTTACAAGAGGGACGACTCTGACAACCGACTCGATCAGAGGGCACAGGACCACAACGGTGAGGACGACGACGATGTTCCGCAACATAGCCAACCCGCGACGCACGACCCTGGCGCACCTCGACGACGCCGGCGCCATGCAGACGCCCGAGCTGCCGGAACACTCCGTCGACCTGCCCACGCAGACGGCCAACCCCCGGCGCACCGTCCTGATGGACGTGCCGGTCGGCGCGGGGGTCGCGGCCGGCGAGTAGCCGACCGGAGGGTACGCCATTCGGCTGACGGGCACCGGCCCGCCGACCGCGGCCCGGAGGATCACGCACACGCGACGATCCTCCGGGCCGCGGCCGTTCAGTGGCACGCCACGCCCTGGGCCCAGCGCCGCCCCGGGTGCGGCGCACTCCTACCGGGCGCCACCCCGGCCCGGAACTGCGGCTTTCCGTGCTTTTCCGCGCCGTTTCCCGGCGCTTTTCCCGAAGCCCGCCGCGGGCTCGCCCGGCCGGCTTGCGGGTGTTCCCCGTACGACTCCGGCGGCAGCCGAATTCCGTGGCCTCCCGCACCGGCCGCACCATGAATCCAGGACCGGCCGCGTCGGCCGGCACGAGGCGCCGAAGCTCTCCTGTGCGGCCCGGGCCTGCCCGCGGCGCCGCCGCCCGGATCGCGGTGATCGAACCGTGGAGGGGAGCGGAAGCTCTCGGGAGGGTGATCGCAAAGCCGGATTACGGCCGGGGCGCCAGGCATTCCGGCCGGAGATCATGGGGAAGGCTCAGGAATTCGGAATTCCCCCGCACCGCTCCGAGAACCCGGAAAACACCTGACCGGCGGCCGTACCGGCCGAACACCGGGTCGCCCGACCGGTTAACCTGGGGCGTCAGTACGCCGGTTCTAGTTGAGGGGCGCAAGGATCCCGTGCGCATCGCCAGGTTCTCCATCGACGGGAACGTCGCCTTCGGCGCGGTCGAGGGCGACAAGGAGGACGAACTCGTCCTCGACATCATCAAGGGCATCCCGTTCGCGGACTACGAGCTGTCCGGCACGAAGGTGCCGCTGAGCAAGGTCAGGCTGCTTCCGCCGGTCCTCCCCAACAAGGTCGTGGCGTTCGGCCGGAACTACGCCGAGCACGCGCGCGAGCTTGGCAACGAGGTGCCCGACGCGCCGTTCGCCTTCTTCAAGCCCTCCACCTCGGTGATCGGCCCCGGCGACGACATCCAGTACCCGCCGTTCTCCGAGGAACTGCACCACGAGGCCGAGCTGGCCGTCGTCATCGGCCGCATGTGCCGCGAGGTGCCGCGCGAGCGCGTCAAGGACGTGATCCTCGGCTACACCTGCGCCAACGACGTCACCGCCCGCGACGTGCAGAAGCGCGAGAAGCAGTGGGCCCGGGCGAAGGGCTTCGACACCTCCTGCCCGCTCGGCCCCTGGGTGGAGACGGACCTGGACCTCGACCGCGCGAACGACCTCACCGTCCAGCTCACGGTCAACGGCGAACAGCGCCAGCTGGGCCGCACGAGCCAGATGATCCATTCCATCGAGGACCTGGTCGTCAACATCTCCGAGGCCATGACCCTGCTTCCGGGCGACGTCATCCTCACCGGCACCCCCGCGGGGGTCGGCCCCCTCAACGTCGGCGACGAGGTCGCCGTCACCATCGAAGGCATCGGCACTCTCACCAACAAGGTTGTCAAGCGTGGCTAGCGCACCCGGCTCACCCGTACGCGTCCGTTTCTGCCCCTCGCCCACCGGTAACCCCCACGTGGGCCTGGTCCGCACCGCCCTGTTCAACTGGGCGTTCGCCCGGCACCACCAGGGCACCCTGGTCTTCCGCATCGAGGACACCGACGCGGCCCGCGACTCCGAGGAGTCGTACAACCAGCTGCTCGACGCGATGCGCTGGCTCGGCTTCGACTGGGACGAGGGCCCCGAGGTCGGCGGCCCGCACGCGCCGTACCGCCAGTCGCAGCGCATGGACCTCTACGCCGACGTCGCCCGGAAGCTGCTCGACGGCGGGTACGCCTACCACTGCTACTGCTCCCAGGAGGAGCTGGACAGCCGCCGCGAGGCCGCCCGCGCCGCCGGCAAGCCCTCCGGCTACGACGGTCACTGCCGCGACCTGACCGCCGGGCAGGTCGAGGAGTACAAGGCCCAGGGCCGCGCCCCGATCGTCCGCTTCCGCATGCCGGACGAGGCGATCACGTTCGACGACCTGGTCCGCGGCGAGCTGACCTTCACGCCGGAGAACGTGCCGGACTACGGCATCGTCCGCGCCAACGGCGCCCCGCTGTACACGCTGGTCAACCCGGTCGACGACGCCCTGATGGACATCACCCACGTCCTGCGCGGCGAGGACCTGCTCTCCTCCACCCCGCGCCAGATCGCCCTCTACAAGGCGCTCACCGAGCTGGGCATCGCCAAGCGGACCCCGGCCTTCGGCCACCTGCCGTACGTGATGGGCGAGGGCAACAAGAAGCTGTCCAAGCGCGACCCGCAGGCCTCCCTCAACCTCTATCGGGAGCGTGGCTTCCTCCCCGAGGGCCTGCTCAACTACCTCTCGCTGCTCGGCTGGTCGCTCTCGGCCGACCAGGACATCTTCTCGATCGACGAGATGGTCGCCGCCTTCGACATCGCCGACGTGAACCCCAACCCGGCGCGCTTCGACCTGAAGAAGTGCGAGGCGATCAACGGCGACCACATCCGCATGCTGGAGGTGAAGGAGTTCACCGAGCGCTGCCGGACGTGGCTGAAGGCCCCCTTCGCCCCCTGGGCGCCGGAGGACTTCGACGAGGCCAAGTGGCAGGCGATCGCCCCGCACGCCCAGACCCGTGTGAAGGTCCTCTCCGAGATCACCGAGAACGTCGACTTCCTGTTCCTGCCGGAGCCGGTCTTCGACGAGGCCTCCTGGGCCAAGGCCATGAAGGAGGGCAGCGACGCCCTCCTGCGCACGGCCCGCGAGAAGCTCGACGCCGCCGACTGGACCTCCGCCGAGTCGCTCAAGGAGGCCGTCCTGGCCGCCGGCGAGGCCCACGGCCTCAAGCTCGGCAAGGCCCAGGCCCCCGTCCGGGTCGCCGTCACCGGCCGCACGGTCGGCCTGCCCCTCTTCGAGTCCCTCGAGGTCCTGGGCAAGGAGAAGACGCTGGCCAGGATCGACGCGGCGCTGGCGAAGCTCGCCGCCTGATCCGGGCACGGCCGGGGCGGCATCCAGGAGCCGGATGCCGCCCCTTCGCCGTCCCCCGCGCGGCCACGGTCCGTGTGACGACCCTCACGCACCGCGACGGGCACCGTCGTTCCCCGTTCCCCGGACGGCCCCCGGCCACCGGGGTTACCGTCGGGTCATGAGCATCAGAGCCGTGGTCTGGGACGTGGACGACACCCTGTTCGACTACACCGCCGCGGACCGGCGCGGCATGCGGGCGCACCTCGCGGCCGAGGGGCTGCTCGCCCGGTACGGCGGTGCGGAGGAGGCCGTGGCCCGGTGGCGGCGGGTCACCGCCCAGCAGTGGGCCCTCTACGCGGCCGGGGGGAACACCTTCGAGGGGCAGCGCCGGGACCGGGTCCGTGTGTTCCTCGACACCACGCTGACCGACGCCGAGGCCGACGCCTGGTTCCAGCGCTACCTCGGCCACTACGAGTCCGCCTGGAGTCTCTTCCCGGACGTCCTGCCCGTCCTGGAGGCCCTCGCCACCAGCCACCGCCAGGCGGTGCTGTCCAACTCGAGCCTCACCGTCCAGGAGCACAAGCTGCGCACCCTCGGTGTCCTGGACCGCTTCGAAACCGTGCTGTGCGCCGCGGAGCTCGGCGTCTCCAAGCCGGAGGCCGGCGCCTTCCTGGCGGCGTGCGAGGCGCTGGACCTGCCGCCGCACGAGGTGGCGTACGTCGGCGACCACCCGGAGATCGACGGACGCGGGGCGGCCCAGGCCGGGTTGCTGTCCGTGTGGATCGACCGCGGGGCGGCGTACGCGCAGGCCGCCGGGGAGGTCGTGGCGCACCGGATCTCGACCCTCTCCGAACTCCCCGCGCTGGTCCGCTCGGATACTCGTTTTGGAGCCCCGTCCACCTTCGGGTAATGTTCTTCCTGCGCCGAGGGGAGCAGGTCGAAAGGCCGGAGCCCCGAGGAGCAAACTAGAACGAGAACCCCGCAGGGGCTTGAGTTCCAGTGGCCTATGGTGTAATTGGCAGCACGACTGATTCTGGTTCAGTTAGTCTTGGTTCGAGTCCAGGTAGGCCAGCTCGCAGAGCTCATCTGCAAAGCCCCCGTTGTGTAGCGGCCTAGCACGCTGCCCTCTCAAGGCAGTAGCGCCGGTTCGAATCCGGTCGGGGGTACTGATCCTGATCTTGTCGGGATCGCTAGGGCCCCCGTTGTGTAGCGGCCTAGCACGCCGCCCTCTCAAGGCGGTAGCGCCGGTTCGAATCCGGTCGGGGGTACTGACTGGTCTAAACCATCATTGGTCTATGGTGTAATTGGCAGCACGACTGATTCTGGTTCAGTTAGTCTTGGTTCGAGTCCAGGTAGACCAGCTCGGACCTGCGGAAACGCAGTGTCCAGGCCCCCGTTGTGTAGCGGCCTAGCACGCCGCCCTCTCAAGGCGGTAGCGCCGGTTCGAATCCGGTCGGGGGTACAGGAAGAGGGCCCTTCGCTTCGGCGGAGGGCCTTCGTCGTGCCCGGCGCCGGCCGCGGGAAGCCGTACCGTGACGATCAACTCGGCGTACGGCGCGAGCAGTTCCGTCTCCCGGGGATCGTCGCACCAGCCGCCGCGAAGGCCCGCGGGTGCTGCATGGCCGGGCTCCGCCGGACCGCTTCGCCGCGGACGTACTACCTCGGGCCGTACTGGGGTCCGAAAGGCGCTCCCGCACGGTCTCGGGCGCGGGGGTGGGGGCAGCGAGAAGGGCCTGCCGCGGCGTTGAGGCAGGCCCTCGCTCTCTGTTCCCGTCGGCCGCCCTCAGCCCGAACGGCGCAAGGCCTCGGAGAGGCGGGCGGCGGCGTCGATGACCGCCTGCGCGTGCATGCGGCCCGGGTGGCGGGTCAGCCGCTCGATGGGGCCGGAGACGGACACGGCCGCCACCACACGGTTCGACGGGCCGCGCACGGGCGCCGAGACGGAGGCGACCCCCGGCTCACGTTCGCCGATGGACTGGGCCCAGCCGCGCCGGCGCACACCCGACAGCGCCGTCGCCGTGAAGCGGGCGCCCTGGAGGCCGCGGTGCAGCCGCTCCGGCTCCTCCCAGGCCATGAGGATCTGCGCCGAGGAGCCGGCCTTCATGGTCAGCGTCGAGCCGACCGGGACCGTGTCCCGCAGACCGGACAGCCGCTCCGCCGCGGCCACGCAGATACGCATGTCACCCTGGCGACGGTAGAGCTGCGCGCTCTCGCCGGTGACATCGCGCAGATGCGTGAGCACGGGGCCTGCCGTCGCGAGCAGGCGGTCCTCACCGGCCGCCGCCGCGAGCTCGGCGAGGCGCGGTCCGAGGATGAACCGCCCCTGCATGTCGCGTGCCACCATGCGGTGGTGTTCCAGGGCCACGGCCAGGCGGTGGGCCGTGGGTCGTGCCAGTCCGGTGGCTCCGACCAGACCCGCGAGGGTGGCCGGACCGGACTCCAGAGCGCTCAGGACGAGGGCCGCCTTGTCCAGAACGCCGACGCCGCTACTGTTGTCCATGCAACGATACTCGCGTCTCACTCTGTGAAACGCAAGTTCAATTTTCCATGGAACGCGCCACCCTGGAATCACACACCCGGCCCAAGAACCACGAGGGCCGTGCGGCGGACGCCCGGAATCACGACTTTCAGGGGCCCCGGGAGGGGCAGCCGTCGCATCCTCAAGATCTCTAGTTGGGCCGGTGGACGTTCGCCGGCCGGAGGGAAAGCGATGGGTAGGACACTCGCGGAGAAGGTCTGGGACGACCACGTCGTCCGGCGCGCCGAGGGCGAGCCCGACCTCCTCTACATCGATCTGCACCTGCTGCACGAGGTGACCAGCCCGCAGGCCTTCGACGGACTGCGCAAGAACGGCCGCCAGGTGCGTCGCCTCGACCTCACCATCGCGACCGAGGACCACAACACCCCGACCCTCGACATCGACAAGCCCATCGCCGACCCGGTCTCCCGCGCGCAGCTGGAGACGCTGCGCAAGAACTGCGCCGAGTTCGGGGTGCGCCTGCACCCGCTGGGCGACGTCGAGCAGGGCGTCGTGCACGTCGTCGGCCCCCAGCTGGGCCTGACCCAGCCCGGCACCACCGTCGTCTGCGGCGACTCGCACACCTCCACGCACGGTGCCTTCGGCGCGCTGGCGTTCGGCATCGGCACCTCCCAGGTCGAGCACGTGCTGGCCACCCAGACGCTGCCGCTGGCCCGCCCGAAGACCATGGCGATCACCGTCGACGGCGAGCTGCCCGACGGCGTCACCGCCAAGGACCTGATCCTGGCGATCATCGCGAAGATCGGCACCGGCGGCGGCCAGGGCTACATCCTGGAGTACCGCGGTTCCGCCATCGAGAAGCTCTCGATGGAGGCCCGGATGACCATCTGCAACATGTCGATCGAGGCCGGTGCCCGCGCGGGCATGATCGCCCCGGACGAGACGACCTTCGCCTATCTGCAGGGCCGCCCGCACGCCCCCGAGGGCGAGGACTGGGACGCGGCCGTCGCGTACTGGAAGACCCTGCGCACGGACGAGGACGCGGTCTTCGACGCCGAGGTCGTCATCGACGCCGCCGCACTGTCGCCGTTCGTCACCTGGGGTACCAACCCCGGGCAGGGCGCGCCGCTTTCGGCGTCCGTCCCCGATCCCGCTTCGTACGAAGACGCTTCGGAGCGCCTGGCCGCCGAAAAGGCCCTGGAGTACATGGGGTTGGCGGCCGGCCAGCCGCTGCGCTCCATCGACGTGGACACCGTCTTCGTAGGCTCGTGCACCAACGGCCGCATCGAGGACCTGCGGGCCGCCGCGGATCTGCTGCGGGGCCGCAAAGTCGCCGACGGCGTACGGATGCTGGTCGTCCCGGGCTCCGCGCGGGTCGGTCTGCAGGCCGTCTCCGAGGGTCTGGACGTGGTCTTCAAGGAGGCCGGCGCCGAATGGCGGCACGCGGGTTGCTCGATGTGCCTCGGCATGAACCCCGACCAGCTGGCCCCGGGCGAGCGCTCCGCCTCCACCTCCAACCGCAACTTCGAGGGCCGGCAGGGCAAGGGCGGCCGCACCCACCTGGTGTCGCCGCAGGTCGCGGCGGCCACCGCCGTCCTGGGCCACCTCGCCTCGCCCGCCGACCTGTCCGACGTCCCCGCTGGAGTCTGATCAGCCATGGAAGCCTTCACCACCCACACCGGCCGGGCCGTCCCGCTGCGCCGCAGCAACGTCGACACCGACCAGATCATCCCTGCTCACTGGCTCAAGAAGGTGACCCGGGACGGCTTCGAGGACGGGCTGTTCGAGGCCTGGCGCAAGGACCCGGAGTTCATCCTCAACCGCCCCGAGCGGCAGGGCGGCACGGTCCTCGTCGCCGGCCCCGACTTCGGCACCGGCTCCTCCCGCGAGCACGCCGTCTGGGCGCTGCAGAACTACGGCTTCAAGGCCGTGATCTCCTCCCGCTTCGCGGACATCTTCCGTGGCAACTCGCTGAAGAACGGCCTGCTCACGGTGGTCCTCGACCAGAAGGTCGTCGACGCGCTGTGGGAGCTGACCGAGCAGGACCCCACCGCCGAGGTCACGGTGGACCTGGAGGCGCGTGAGGTGCGCGCCGAGGGCATCACCGCCTCCTTCGAGCTGGACGAGAACTCCCGCTGGCGGCTGCTGAACGGCCTGGACGACATCTCCATCACCCTCCGGAACGAGGGCGACATCGCCTCCTACGAGGGCAAGCGGCCCGCCTACAAGCCGCGGACGCTGCAGGCCTGATCCACACGGCCCCGACGGGCCGGTTTCGGCCACCGCAACACCCCGTCTGTACCCCCGATCGCCACGATTGGGGGTACAGCCATGTCTGCACCCGAACGGCCCTGCGCGTCCGCGCCGGTCAGCCCAACTACCCACGTTACGAAGCCTGTTGCCCGGGTACGTGAGTGCTGTGTTCACGTCCTCCGCAAGTGCCTGGAAGGCCATTTGAGGCGGCAGTTGCCCCCTGCGCAGGCGACAACTCGCCCCAGATGGCACAATCTGTGCATGGAACACGACGGCCAACTCCAGCTCTACACGGCGGTCGCGAACCAACTCAAGGAAGCGCACGCAAGAGTGCGCGCACTGCAAGTCCCGGAGGGCGTACGGATGGCGCTGACCCGGAAGCTGCTGGTCATTACGGCCGCGGCCAAGCACGATCTCGCCGGTGCGGCAAGGCGACTCGAGCGGTTCACCGCGGACCTCGACGCGGGACGGATCCCCGACGAGGACGTCTGAGCGGTTCGAGACAACCGAATCCGTTGCGGCACAAGGGTGATAAGCCCGTTTCGTGTTTGATTTGCGGTATATATCTGCCTAACGTGCGAAAAAGCTTGAACACTTTCGTTCTGGCGATGTCTCCGAAGGGGAAGACGTGAACAAGGCGCAGCTCGTAGAAGCGATTGCCGACAAGGTGGGTGGCCGCCAGCAGGCCGCCGAGGCTGTCGATCATGTCCTGGACGCCATCGTCCGCGCGGTCGTCGCGGGCGAGCGGGTCTCGGTCACCGGCTTCGGGTCCTTCGAGAAGGTGGACCGTCCCGCCCGCTACGCCCGTAACCCCCAGACCGGCGAGCGTGTTCGGGTCAAGAAGACGTCCGTGCCGCGCTTCCGCGCCGGTCAGGGCTTCAAGGACCTGGTCAGCGGCTCGAAGAAGCTGCCGCGCGGTGGCGAGGTCTCGGTGAAGAAGGCGCCCAAGGGCAGCCTGTCCGGCCCGCCCCCCACCATCGCCAAGGCCGCCGGCAAGAAGGCCGCCGCCAAGAAGACCACGGCCGCCGCGGCGAAGAAGGCGACGGCGAAGAAGACGACGGCCAAGAAGACCACGGCCACCGCGAAGAAGACCACGGCGAAGAAGGCGCCCGCCAAGAAGACCACGGCGACCGCCAAGACCACCGCGTCGAAGACCACCGCCAAGAAAACCGCGGCGAAGAAGGCTCCGGCGAAGAAGGTCACCGCGAAGAAGGCCCCGGCCAAGAAGTCGACGGCCCGCAAGACCACCGCGAAGAAGGCCTCCGCCCGCAAGGCGACGTCATAGGGCCGACCGGGCATGCACGCGCCGGGCCGGGCTCCCCTCGGGAGCCCGGCCCGCGGCGTGTGCAAGGGCAGTTACAGGGTCTGCAGGGTCACGAGGGTGATCCGCAGGGCTTCCCCGGCGCCCTCGGTCTCGATCCGCACGCGCTGGCCGGGCCGCAACAGCCGCAGACCGCCCGCGTCGAACGCCGGGGCGTCGAAGGGTACGGGGGTCCCGTCGTCGAGCAGCACCTGTCCGCTGCGGGTCTCGGCGTCGTACGTGTACGCGGTGGCCTGCATGGCAGCAGCGTAGTGCCTCCTGCGGTTCGCCGCCCGGGTCCGTGTCCGTCGCCGGTCCGTTGTGAGTTGCCGGGTGCCGGGGGTTCGTTCGTCCCGGCTTGTGGGTCGTCCGGCGCGGGTGCGTCGTGGTTGCTCGCGCGGTTCCCCGCGCCCCTTGGGGGCGTGCCGGCCCGGTGTGCGCTGTGGTTGGTCGCGTGGTTCCCCGCGCCGCTTTGGGGCGCTGTCAGGTGCGCGGGATGAGGAGTCCCGCCGAGATTGCCGCCGTGTGCGGGCCCACCCCGAGTGCCAGTGCCGCTCGCAGGTCGTCCCCGGTGTCCACGTCCTGCCGTACCGAGTCGACATCCGCGAGGCCGATTTCCGTCGCTCCCGAGGCCCGGTGCCGGGCACGGGAATCCGCGCCGAACGACGGCCGCAATTCCAGACCCGGCGCCGCGGCGAGCAACGTCGTGCCGAGTGCCGCGGCATCTGCGAGAAAAGCGCGCGGGAATTCCCCCGCGGCCCGGAGCACCCGCGCCAGTTCCGGCGGCCGCAGCGCCGGCAGATCCGCGTTGAGGGTCGCGACCGGCGTGCGGGGACGCGTGTCCCGTACGACGGCCGCACCGTGCGCCAGAGCGGCGTTCAGGCCGTCCGCGGGGGCGTCCGGGACGATCCGCGCCCCCAGCGCCGCCAGCGCGCGCCCGGCCACCTCGTCGTCCGTGACGACCGCCACATCCGCCACCGCGTCGCAGGCCAGCGCCGCGGCCACGGTGTCCTGGGCGAACGCGAGGGCCAGTCCCGGGCGAACCCCGTCCGCCGCGGTGTCCGCGAGCCTGCTCTTGGCCCGCGTCAGGGGCTTCAGGGGGATGACCAAGGTCCACTGCACCGGCGTACCGTCCCTCTCTTGTCGCGCTCATTGTCACCCGCGGCAGCGGACGCCCAGCGTGTCGGGCGTACGGTGTTCTCGACAGACCGGCGCCCCGGGGCCACACTTGTGCGGCCCCCAGCCGGGGTGGCAGCCCTAGAGGAAGGTGTCCTTGTGCCCCGCCGCAGAATCGGCTTCTGGTACCGCTTCGCCGCGGTGCTCTGCAAACCGCCGCTGGTGGTTCTGATCAAGCGGGACTGGCGCGGAATGGAGCACATTCCGGCCGAGGGCGGATTTATCACCGTGGTGAACCACAATTCCCACGTGGACCCCTTCGCGTACGCGCACTATCAGTACAACACCGGACGGGTTCCGCGATTCCTCGCGAAGAGCGGCCTTTTCAAGAAGGGATTCGTCGGTGCCGCCATGCGGGGCACCGGGCAGATCCCCGTCTACCGCGAGAGCACGGACGCGCTGAGCGCGTTCCGGGCCGCGATCGACGCCGTGGAGCGCGGCGAGTGCGTCGCCTTCTACCCCGAGGGCACCCTCACCCGCGACCCGAACGGCTGGCCCATGACGGGCAAGACCGGCGCGGCCCGCGTGGCGCTGCAGACCAAGTGCCCGGTCGTTCCCGTCGCCCAGTGGGGCGCCAACGAACTGCTGCCGCCGTACGCCAGGAAGCCGCATCTCTTCCCGCGCAAGACGCACCGCGTGCTGGCGGGCCCGCCGGTCGACCTGTCGCGCTTCTACGACCGGGAGATGACCCCGGAGGTGCTGAAGGAGGCGACCGAGGTCCTCATGGCGGCCGTCACCCGCCTGCTGGAGGAGATCCGCGGCGAGAAGGCCCCCGAGACGCCCTACGACCCGCGCCGGGAACGGATCGAGCAGCGGCGCCGGACCCAGGCGCAGGCCGGCAGGCAGCGCACCGAGGTGCAGAGCGGCGAGGAACAGGAGACCGGTTCGTGAGCAAGCCTGTCCGAGCGGCCGTCATGGGCACCGGCTCATGGGGCACCGCCTTCGGCATGGTCCTGGCCGACGCGGGCTGCGAGGTCACCCTGTGGGCCCGCCGCCCCGAGCTGGCCGAGGCGGTCAACTCCACGCGGACCAACCCCGACTACCTGCCCGGTGTCGAACTCCCGCGGAACCTGCGCGCCACCTCGGACGCGGCCGAGGCCCTCGGCGGCGCGGACTTCACCGTTCTCGCCGTGCCGTCCCAGACCCTGCGCGCCAACCTCGCCGAGTGGGTCCCGCTGCTCGCGCCCGGCACCGTCCTCGTCTCCCTGATGAAGGGCGTCGAACTCGGTTCCACCATGCGGATGAGCGAGGTGATCGACGACGTCGCCAAGGTCGGCGCCGACCGCATCGCGGTGGTCACCGGACCCAACCTGGCCCGGGAGATCGCGGCCCGCATGCCGGCCGCCGCCGTGGTCGCCTGCACCGACGAGACGGTCGCCCGGCGCCTCCAGGCCGCCTGCCACACGCCGTACTTCCGGCCCTACACCAACACCGACGTGGTGGGCTGCGAACTCGGCGGCGCGGTGAAGAACGTCATCGGCCTCGCGGTCGGCATCGCCGACGGCATGGGACTCGGCGACAACGCCAAGGGCTCGCTGATCACCCGCGGGCTCGCCGAGACCACCCGGCTCGGCATGGCCCTCGGCGCCGACCCGCTGACCTTCTCCGGGCTCGCGGGCCTCGGCGACCTGGTGGCCACCTGCTCCTCGCCGCTGTCCCGCAACCACACCTTCGGCACCAACCTCGGCAAGGGCATGACCCTGCAGGAGACCATCGCCGTCACCAAGCAGACCGCCGAGGGCGTCAAGTCCTGCGAGTCGGTGGCGGATCTGGCCCGCCGGCACGGGGTGGAGATGCCCATCACGGAGACGGTCGTGGACATCGTGCACGAGGGCAAGCCTCCGGTGGTCGCCCTCAAGGAGCTGATGTCGCGCAGCGCGAAGCCCGAGCGACGCTGAGCGACCGCCCGGGGGACGCGGGGCCACGGGGGCACGGCGGGCGCTGACTCGGGGGATACCAACGGGTACTCTCAACGCGATATGAGCACCGAGAACCTCCCCCAGAGCCCTGAGCAGCCGTCGCGCAAGCCGCGCGTGGCCGTCGTGTTCGGCGGTCGCAGCTCCGAACACGGGATCTCCGCGGTCACCGCGGGCGCCGTCCTGAGCGCCATCGACCGGTCGAAGTACGACGTCCTGCCGATCGGCATCACCCGGGAAGGCCGCTGGGTGCTGACGGCCGACGAGCCGGAACGCATGGCCATCGCCGACCGCCGCACCCCCGAGGTCGCGGACCTGGCGGAGTCGCACGAGGGCGGCGTGGTGCTGCCCGTCGACCCCGGCAACCGCGAGGTCGTCTACAGCGAGCCCGGCTCCGTGCCCAAGGCGCTCGGCGAGGTCGACGTGGTCTTCCCGGTGCTGCACGGCCCCTACGGCGAGGACGGCACCCTGCAGGGCCTCCTGGAGCTGTCCGGGGTGCCCTACGTGGGCGCCGGTGTGCTCGCCTCGGCCGTCGGCCAGGACAAGGAGTACATGAAGCGGGTGTTCACCTCCTTCGGGCTCAAGGTCGGCCCGTACGTGGTGATCCGCCCCCGCGAGTGGGCCCAGGACGAGTCCGCCGCCCGCAGGAAGATCGTCGACTTCGCCGGGGAGCACGGCTGGCCGCTGTTCGTGAAGCCCGCGCGAGCGGGTTCCTCGATCGGCATCACCAAGGTCGACGACCTGTCCGGCCTGGACGAGGCGATCGCCGAGGCCCAGTCGCACGACCCGAAGATCCTGATCGAGGCGGCCGTACGCGGCCGCGAGATCGAGTGCGGCGTCCTGGAGTTCGAGGACGGCCCCCGCGCCTCCGTGCCGGCCGAGATCCCGGCGCCGGACACGCACGCGTACTACGACTTCGAGGCGAAGTACATCGACTCCACGCCCGGCATCGTCCCGGCGCCGCTCACCGACGAGGAGACCGCCGAGGTGCGCAGGCTCGCGGTCGAGGCGTTCGACGCCGCCTCCTGCGAGGGTCTGGTCCGCGCGGACTTCTTCCTCACCGAGGACGGCGAGTTCGTCATCAACGAGATCAACACCATGCCCGGCTTCACGCCGATCTCGATGTACCCGCAGATGTGGCAGGCCACCGGCGTGAGCTACCCCGAGCTGATCGACCGGCTGGTGCAGGCGGCGCTGAACCGCCCGACCGGACTGCGCTGACCCGCGCCCTCACCGCATGGAGGCGATCCCCTCGGGGATCGCCTTCCTGACGGGGGCGGCGAGCTCCGTGAGGACCGACGTCCCCTCGTCCTGCGCGGACATCCCGTCGACCAGGCTCACCTGCACATACGCCGTCCGGCCGGCCGTGGTGAACCGCCAGGTGCCGTCTTTTTGCTTCTCCATCAGCCAGTCGACGCCGTTCACCCCGCCGGCGACCGCGTCCGGGTCGCCCCCCTCGGCCACCTTGGGATCGACCATCTTCGGCGGCCGTACCACCCCGCAGCGCAGTATGATCGCCGGGTTTCCCCAGCCCGCCGTGTAGGCGGACCGGGGCTCGGGGTCGTTGCGGCCGCGTCCGTCGAGCTTCTGCGGCAGCACGCGGTGCAGATCCCGGCACACCCCGGCCGTCTTCGCGTCGGGACGGGGAACCGCCACCGCGGCGCTGTCGTCCGTTGTGGAACAGCCCGCTGCCGCGATCAGCAGAGCCGGCGCGAGCAGGCCGAGAGGCCGGTGACGGAAGAAGTTCACCGGCCAAGGGTAGACGGGGGCTACAGATGCACGACCGGACAGGTCAGGGTGCGGGTGATGCCGTCCACTTGCTGGACCTTCGCGACCACCATGCGACCCAGGTCGTCGACTGTGTCGGCCTGCGCGCGCACGATGACGTCGTAGGGCCCGGTGACGTCCTCGGCCTGGATCACTCCAGGGATCTTGCTGATCGTCTCGGCGACGGTCGACGCCTTGCCGACCTCCGTCTGGATCAGGATGTACGCCTGTACCACGGAACCTCCAGGGCGGCCACGAGGATCATGTGGGGAAGAGGAACGCCACGGTATCGCGTTGCCGCTCCCCGCGGGGAGACCTGCGGGAACCGGGCTTGCGCGCCAGGGTGCAGGCACGACGGAAGTTGACGGTCACCTCGACCGCGGCGACGGCCATTCCGACCGCGCCGACGGTCACCTCGACCGTATCGGGGACACTGATGACGCGCGACCGGGCACGGCACGGCAGAGAAGGGGAGCCAAGGGAAATGAAGGGCACTGTTGGTGAGCTCGGGGAGTTCGGGCTCATCAGGGAGCTCACCTCCCGTCTCACCACCACCCCGGCGGTTCGGGTCGGCCCCGGCGACGACGCCGCGGTGGTCGCCGCGCCCGACCGCCGGGTCGTGGCGAGCACCGACATCCTGCTGGAGGGGCGGCACTTCCGCCGCGACTGGTCCACGGCCTACGACGTCGGCCGCAAGGCGGCCGCGCAGAACCTCGCGGACATCGCCGCGATGGGCGCCGTGCCGACCGCGCTGCTGCTCGGCCTGGTCGTCCCGGCCGAACTGCCGGTCACCTGGCCGAGCGAGCTGATGGACGGGCTGCGCGACGAGTGCCAGGTCGCGGGCGCCTCCGTGGTGGGCGGGGACGTGGTGCGCGGCGACACGATCACGGTGTCGATCACCGCGCTCGGTGATCTGCGCAACCAGGAGCCGGTGACCCGCGCCGGTGCCCAGCCCGGCGACCTAGTGGCCGTCACGGGCTGGCTGGGCTGGTCCGCGGCCGGCTACGCGGTGCTCTCCCGGGGCTTCCGCTCGCCGCGCGCCTTCGTGGAGGCCCACCGGCGCCCCGAACCGCCGTACCACGCGGGCCCGGCCGCCGCCGCGCTCGGCGCGACCGCGATGTGCGACGTGAGCGACGGTCTCATCGCCGACCTCGGGCACATCGCCGAGGCCAGCAAGGTCCGTATCGACGTCCGGTCCGGCGCGATCGACATCCCGACGCAGATGAACGACATCGGGCAGGCCGTCGGCGTGGACCCGCTGCAGTGGGTGCTGACCGGGGGAGAGGACCACGCGATCGTCGCGACCTTCCCCTCGGACGCCAAGCTGCCCGCGCGCTGGAAGGTCATCGGCGAGGTCCTCAACCCCTCGGCGCTGCCCCAGGTGACGGTCGACGGGGCGCCCTGGACCAGCAAGGGCGGCTGGGACCACTTCGGAGACATGGAGTCATGAGCATCCCCAGGGTTCTCACGGTGGCCGGCTCGGACTCCGGCGGCGGCGCCGGGATCCAGGCCGACCTGAAGACCATGCTGGCGCTCGGCGTGCACGGGATGAGCGTGATCACCGCGGTGACCGCGCAGAACTCCGTGGGCGTGCAGGGCGCCTGGGAGCTGCCCGTGGCCGCCGTACGGGCCCAGTACCGCAGCGTGGTCGACGACATCGGCGTCCAGGCCGTGAAGACCGGCATGCTGGCCTCCGCCGAACTGGTGGAGGCGGTCGCCGAGTTGATCTCCGGCACGGACGCGCCGGCCGTGGTCGACCCGGTGGGCGTCTCCAAGCACGGCGATTCGCTGCTGGCCGCCTCCGCGCTGGACTCGGTGCGCACCAAGCTGCTGCCGGTGGCGACCGTGGCGACCCCGAACCTGGACGAGGTGATCCAACTCACCGGGGTCCGGGTCGAGTCGGAGGACGGTCTGCGCCGGGCCGCGGCGGCCGTCCTGGAGTACGGGCCGCGCTGGGTGCTGATCAAGGGCGGGCACCTGTCCGGGGACGCCGTGGACCTCCTGACGGACGGCTCGGCGGAGCACTGGCTGCGGTCCCCGCGCCACGACAACCGGCACACGCACGGCACGGGCTGCACGCTCGCCTCCGCGATCGCGTCCGGCCTGGCGAAGGGACTGCCGGTCCCGGAGGCCGCCCACGCGGCCAAGGCGTACGTCACCGGGGCGATCGCCGCGGGGTTCGCCCTCGGGGCGGGCATCGGACCGGTGGACCACGGCTGGCGCTTTCGCGCGTGAGGCGTTCCCGGCCCCTACCGGCGGCCGGGAACCGGTCCATGGAGGCGAGAGCCTCCCGGTGGCATCAAAGAGAACGGCAAAAAGCCGGCCCACCCGCAGGTGGACCGGCTTCGTGCAGCGAACCAAGCAGTGGCCGCGCGCTCAGCTGTAGCGTCAGCGCGAGACCTTGCCGGCCTTGATGCACGAGGTGCAAGCGTTCACGCGCTTCGGCGTCCCGCCGACCACGGTACGCACACGCTGGATGTTCGGGTTCCAGCGGCGAGGCGTACGGCGGTGCGAGTGCGAGATGTTGTTGCCGAAGCCCGGCCCCTTGCCGCAGACGTCGCAGTTGGCAGCCACGGGTCACTCCAAAGACTTCAGATGCACTTACGGTTGATCCCGGCATGCCGGGATCGAGATCATCAGACTTGAGACCTTGAATGGCGTTGCCAGGGGGAATGGCCCGATCGGATCGGGCAACCGGAGCAGCATACAACGACTGCGTCCGTACAACGAAACTACCATGGCAGCTCAGGGCCCCGCCCCCGGCCCTCTTCCGGTGAGGACCGGCCCGGGGTCTACGCTGCGTCCCACGTAAGGCCGGCTCAGGGAGGCGCAGGTGGCGCAGGTGCCGCAGACATTCTTCGATGCTCTCGCGGTGCGCACCTGGTGCGGTCTGGCGCTCCGGGCACTCGGGCGGGCCCGCGAGGAGATCGACGCGATCAACGTCTATCCCGTGGCGGACGGCGACACCGGGACCAACCTCTATCTGACCCTGGAGTCCGCGACGACCGCCGTGGAGGCCGTGTTCGCCGGTCACGGGACGGGCGCCGGGGAGCCGTCCCTCGCGGACGCGGTGCGCGCGATGGCCCACGGGGCGCTCATCGGGGCCCGCGGCAACTCCGGGACGATCCTCGCGCAGCTGCTGCGGGGCATGGCCCAGGTGCTCGCCGACGACGCCCGGCCCGAATCCGCCCGCCCCGACGGCACGGGGCTCCGGCTGGCCCTGCGGCGGGCCGCCGACTCCGCCCGGGAGGCCGTGGCCCATCCGGTCGAGGGCACCGTGCTGACGGTCGCCGCCGCCGCGGCCGACGCCGCCGAGGGCACCGAGGGCGACTGCGGAACCGTCGCGCGGGCCGCGTACGAGGGCGCGCGGGCGGCCCTGGCCGCCACCCCCGGCCAGCTGGCCGTGCTGCGCCGGGCCGGGGTCGTCGACGCGGGCGGACGCGGTCTGGTGACCGTGCTGGGGGCGCTGGTGGAGGCGTTCACCGGGGAGGCGGTCCGCGAGACCCTGCACGCCGCCCAGGCCGCCTCGGACGCGCACGCGCGCGTGACGGGTGTGCCCGGGGGCGCCGCGGCCGGACCGTGGACGCGTGCGGAGGCGGCCGCCTCCGACACCGCCCGCGCCGCCTGCGAGGTGCCGGGGGAGGGCACGCGGGCCCGCGCGGCCGTCGCCGGACCCGTGGCCTGCGCCGACGGCGCCGAGCCGGGCGGTCCCGCCTTCGAGGTGATCTACCTGCTGGAGGCCGACGACGCGGCCGTGGCCCGGCTGCGCGCGCGGCTCGACGCCCTCGGCGACTCCCTGGTCGTCGTCGGCGGCGACGGACTGTGGAACGTGCATGTGCACGTCGACGACGCCGGCGCCGCGGTGGAGGCGGGCGTCGAGGCCGGGCGGCCGTACCGGATCCGGATCACGCACTTCGGGCTCGGCGACGTCCACACCGGCGGGGAACGGCCGCCGCGCGAGCGCGTCCAGCGGGCCGTCGTCGCCGTCGTACCGGGCGAGGGCCTGGCCGGGCTGTACGCCGAGGCCGGCGCGACCACGGTCCTCGCCCGCCCCGGGGAACCGCCCGCCAGCGGGGAGCTGGTGCAGGCACTGCGGCGCGCCCACGCGCGCGAGGTGGTGCTGCTGCCCAACGACGCCGAACTGCGCCACACGGCCGCCGCCGCGGCCGAGCAGGCCCGCACCGAGGGCATCCGGGTGGCCCTGATCCCCACCCGGTCCGCGGTCCAGGGCATCGCCGCGCTCGCCGTGCACGAGCCCGAGCGCCGGTTCGACGAGGACGTCGTCCAGATGACCTCGGCGGCGGGCGCCACCCGCTACGCCGAGGTCGTCGTCGCCGAACGCCAGTCCTGGACGACGGCCGGGATCTGCCAGGCCGGAGACGTCCTCGGCCTGATCGACGGCGACGTGGCGGTGATCGGACCGGACGTCACCGCCACCGCCGAGACCCTCCTGGACCGCATGCTCCAGGCCGGCGGCGAACTCGTCACCCTCGTCGTCGGCGACGAGGCCCCGGCGACCGTCGCGGGCCGCCTGGAGACACGGGTGCGCGAGTCCTACCTAGCCGTGGACACCGTCGTGTATCCGGGCGGCCGGCAGGGCGCGCTGCTGCTCATCGGCGTGGAGTGAGCGGCCCGCTCCGGCCGCGCCCCGCTCACGCCCCGGCCCGCGCCGCCCGGAGTATCCGGTCCGCCTCCGCCCGCCGGGCCAGGACCGTCCCGTCCTCGTCACCGGCGCCCTCGTAGGCCGCGAGCACACCACGCGCGCGTGCCGCCGCCGCATCGGGCCGGCCCAGGTCGGCCTCCAGCCGCCCCGCGGCGAGTTCCGCCCCGGTACGGCCGTGCAGCCCGCCCGCGCCGAGCGTGCCGAACACCACGACCGCCTCCTCCGTCCGTGCCAGCGCCGCCTCCAGCGCGGCCCGGACCTCGTCGTCCCCCACCTCGTCGTCCCCCACCTCGCCCTCGGCCGCCTCGCCCTCGGCCGCCTCGCCCTCGGCCCGCTCGGCCGCCCAGCGGGCCAGCAGGTCACCGAACTGACGGTGGGTGTGACCGAGTTCGTCCGTCAGCTGCTCCCGGGCCACCGGGTCGGCGGCGGCCGCCAGCGCCTCCTCGCACTCGCGTACCGCCTCCGCCATCAGCTCCCGCGCGCCCTCGGCGCCGGACGCACCGCGCAGCGCCAGCCAGCCGCGGGCGCGCAGCGACCGCACCAGGAAGTACGGGTTGTCCAGAGCGCGCCACAGCTCGCCCGCGCGCGTGTAGGCCTCGTCCGCCTCGTCCAGCAGTCCGGCGCTGCCCAGGGACTCGGCGGCCAGGTGCGCGAGGGTGGCGTGGTCCTGCTGCTCGGGCCAGTGCCGGGCGATGTCGGCGGCCCGCAGCCGGTGCTCGGCGGCCTCCCGGTGCTCGCCCAGCTCGCCCAGGCAGTCCCCGAGCCACCAGCGGGCCTGCACGACCACCCCGTCCCCGTGCGTCCCCGGGTCCAGGTCGACCAGCGCGGACTCCAGCACCTCGGCGGCCTCCGCGTACCGCCCCTGGCGCAGCAGGAAGCCGCCCAGCTGCTGCCGCGCCCAGGCGCCGAGCGTGCCGCTCTCGCCCGCCTCGTCGGCCCAGTGCGCGGCCTCCAAGGCGTGCTCCGCGGCCTCCACGGCCTCACCCCCGCCGCCGATCACCTCCGCGAGCTGCAGGTGCAGCTGCGCCCGCCCGACCGGCTCCACGTACGGCCCGCCGTGCTCCAGGGCGCCGCGCAGGGCCCGCTCGGCCCCGGCCATGTCACCGGCCTGGTGGGCCAGGGCGGCGACCTGCACCTCGTACTCGACCGCGAACCAGGGCAGCCCCGCGGCCACGTACGCGTCGACGGCCCGTCGGAACAGCTCGGCCGCCCGGCCGGCGTCTCCGGCGTGCCCGGCCAGCTCGGCGAGCATCGCCCGGGCCTCGGCGGCCCGCGCCGCGAGCCGCACCTCGTCCCCGTCCCGCCCGTCGACCAGCGCCAGCACCTCGCGCACCGCCCGCTCGGCGGCCGCGAGCGCCGTCCCGGCGGCCGGACCCGCGGGGTCCTCGTGCATCCGGCGCATCAGGATCCGGGCCCGGCTCATCACCACCGCGGCCGTCTGCCGCACCCCGGTGGCCCCGTCGGCGTACAGCGCGAGCACCTCGTCGTACAGGCCCGCCACGACCGCCAGGGCCGCGTCGACCTCGCCGTGCAGCGCCCGGACGTACGCCCCGCGCGCGCGTGCCGCCAGCGCCTCGCCGGGATCGCCCGCCTCCGCGTACAGCGCGGCCGCCCGCTCGAACAGCTCGACGGCCTCGGGCCCGCCCGCCATCGCCTCGTGGTCGGCGATCTCCGCGCGGTCCCGCGGCTCCAGCTCCGCGTCCCGCGCCGCTTCCGCCACCGCGGCCCAGGCCCTCAGCGCGTGCGGCCGCAGGGTGTCCGACATCCGCCGCGCCTCGGCGAGCAGCACGCTCAGCCCGGCCGGACTATCCGCGTTCCCGGGCGCCGGGGCCGCCGCCTCCGGCGCCGGCGCCGGGCGCACCGTACGCACACCCAGCGGGAGCCGCTCCACCAGCGGGCGCTGCGCCATGCGCGCGCGTGCCCGGTCGCCGACGTACGAGGTGCCGTTCCTGCGGTCGAACCGCTCGGCCAGCTCCGTCGCCTCCGCGCGCGCGTGCACGGCCAGCTCCCGCGCCGTCCAGGTCCGTCCGGCGGGCCCCGGCACCCGCTGCGCGCCCAGCCCCAGCTCGGCCAGCCGGTCCGCGAGCAGCGCCACCACGGCCATGAAGTCCAGCCGGCTGCGCGGATGACCGGTGTCCGTGAAGTACGCCGGGCGCTCGGCGAGCAGTTCGAGACCGCGTGCCTCGTTGCCGGTCAGCGCGCAGAACTCCACGTGGTCCGCGTAGGCGCCGCGCATGCTCTCCATCGGGCGCACCAGCCGGAAGCCCCGCAGATGGTTCGCCCGGGCCTCCTCCACCCGGCCGAGCCGCAGCAGGGGCTTCAGCGACGAGGCCAGGACCGTGTGCGGCTCGTGCGCGCAGCTGTACTCGCCCTCCAGCACCGGCCGCCACAGGCCGAGGGCCTCCGCGTCCCGGCCGGACTCCGCCTGCCAGACACCCTGTCCGTGCAGCTCGCACGCGTGGCAGTCGGCCATCGCGTCGCGGTCCGCGGCCAGCCACGCGGTGTACGCCCGCTCCGCCCGAGCCAGGTCCCCGACGTGCGCGGCCACACTGAACTCGGCGCTGCGCACGGCCCGTTCGGAGTGCCCGGCGAGCCGGTAGCGGTGCTCCATCTCGCCGAGCCACTTCTCGACCGACGCGAGCGGGACGTGCGGCTGGTCCAGCATGCCCGCCGACATCCACTTGAACACCCAGTGCAGCGAGTGCGCCTCGTACGCGTCGAAGTCCTCCGGCCGTTCGTCCCACATCCGCAGCAGCCGCGCGAACGGGACGAACATCTTGTCCTTCTCGGAGCTGTAGTTGTAGACCTTCAGCTGGTGTCCGAGCGCCTCGATCACGGCGAGCGGCACCTCCAGCCGCTCCGCCTCCGCCAGCAGCAGCTCCGCGCGCGCGTTGCGGGCCGGGCCCTCCGGCTGCTCGGAGTTCTCCGCCAGTGCCCGGCGCAGTGCGTCGAAGTCCGCGATCTCACCCATCAGCGGTCGCTCTCCCCGTGCGTGGCCCACTCCAGCAGGCCGATGAACGCCCGGTTGAGCAGCGCCGAGTCGGCCGGCCGCAGCGGACGCTGCGCCATCAGCAGCGCCTGCCCGTACAGCGACTCGGTGGCGGTGCCGATCAGCTCCGGGTCCTTGATCGAACTGATCCGCCGGACCAGCGGGTTGAGGTGGTTCAGCACCAGACGCGCGCGCGGGGCGCCGCCGCGCAGCGAGCCCAGGATGCCGGCCCACAGGTCGTCGGCCCGCTCCTCGGCCTCCGCCCGCGCCTGCTCGTGCCGCGCCGTCCGGTCGTCCAGGTGCAGCGCGGGCACGGACAGCGGGTGGAAGGCGCGCAGGACGACGTCGCAGCCCAGCGGATCGAGCTTCGCGCGCGCGGCGGCCAGGAAACCCGACAGGGCCAGTTCCGCGGCCGGGTCCACGGCGTCCAGGTGCGCGGTCACGGTGTCCGCGTCCAGCTCGGCGACGACCGTCCCCGGACGCACCCGCGGCAGCGCCTCGACCAGATCGCTGTCGTAGGTGTAGCCGCCGTTGACGACCCCGACGCCCTGCGCGGAGGCGATCGGCGCGACCTGCCGGTACTCCTCGACGGTCCGCGTGAAGTGCACCACCGGGTGCCGTTGCGCGAACTCCTCCAGGGACAGCTGTCCGTCGGTCGTCTCGAACGGCAGCCACGGCAGCATCGTGCGCAGCATGTCGGTGTCGTGCCGGGCGAGGGACTTCACCCCCAGGTGGTGCACGGCGAGGAAGGCCGCGAGCCGCTCCGGATCACCCGCCGCGAGCCCGGTCAGCCAGGACCGGATCCGCTCGCCGAGCGCGTCCCGCACGGCGGCGAGGGTCTCGTCCTCGTACAGCGACTCGCGCGAGGCGGTCGGCCGCAGGCTGTCGGTGTCCAGCACGCAGCGCACGAAGAACGCCCAGTCCGGCAGCAGCTGTTCGGCCCGCTCGGTGAGCAGCATGCCCTTCAGGTGCACCCGGTGCGTCGCCCGCTGGGCCGGGCTGACCGCCGACGGCAGCACGTACGCCACCCCGCGGACACCGGCCACCGGCACGTCCAGGCCGATCGAGTCCAGCGGGGTGAAGCCGAACAGCTCGTGGCAGTGCCGGGCCAGCGCCCCCCGCCTCGTGGCGGGGCTCGGGTACGGGCGGTCCCAGGGCGCGGGCAGGTCGCTGATCGGCTCCCCGTCCACCCGGACGTCGTACGGCAGCAGCGCGCCGAAGTCCCGGGCCAGGGTGAGGACCCGCTCGGGCGACAGCCACTCGGCCGCTCCGGCGCGCGGGGTCAGGTGCACGGTCGTGCCGGGCTCGGGCCGCTCCGCGTGCGGCAGCGTGCGCACGGTGTACGACCCGTCGTCGTGGGCCGTCCACTCCACCGGCGGCGCCTCGGGCGCCCTGGCGCTGCGGCTGACGACGCGGATCCGCTCGGCGACCACGAAGCAGGCGAGCAGCCCGATGCCGAACTGGCCGAGGAAGTCGGACCGGACCTCCTGCAGCCCCTGGGCCCGTTTGGAGCTGCGGCCGATGGTCGCGAGGAGGGTGTGCACGTCCGACTCGGTGAGCCCGACGCCGCTGTCCTCCACGCGCAGGCCGCCGTCCGCCGCGTGCAGCCGGACCAGCGCCGGGGCGTCCGGCTCCTCGGCCCGCCGGGCGGTGACGGCGTCCACGGCGTTCTGCAGCAGCTCCCGCAGGTAGACCTTGGGGCTGGAGTAGAGGTGGTGGGAGAGCAGGTCCACCAGTCCGCGCAGGTCGACCTGAAACGTATGAGGTTGGTGGGGTGACCGGGATGCCTGGGATGACTGTGAGGTCTGGGAGTCCATCGTCACTGCGCCGGAGGGGGGAGCGCGTTCGGCGCGGGGTCGGGCGGTCCCGGGTGGGCGGTGACCGCGAAGGATGGCCGGAGCGCGTCATCCTAGGCCCGGAACAGCCGCCCTGACCAGGGGTTTCCCGGATCTCTCCGACGAAGCGGAGGCCCCGCGGGACGAAATCGCAGGGCAGCGTCTACGGCTTTGTCAGTGCGGTGGTGTGCAATGGATCTCGTGCCCGCACTGGAAGAACCGCTGAAACAACCCCTGAAGTCAGTGCTCGGCCCCGCCACCGCGAAGGTGATGGCCGAGCACCTCGGCCTGCACAGCGTCGGCGACCTCCTGCACCACTATCCGCGCAGATACGAGGAGCGGGGGCAGCTCACCCACCTCGCCGACCTCCCGATGGACGAGCACGTCACGGTGGTCGCCCAGGTCGCCGACGCCCGGCTGCACACCTTCGCCTCGGCCAAGGCCCCCCGTGGCAAGGGCCAGCGCCTCGAGGTCACGATCACCGACGGCAGCGGCCGGCTCCAGCTGGTGTTCTTCGGCCACGGCGTGCACAAGCCGCACAAGGAGCTGCTGCCGGGCACCCGCGCGATGTTCGCCGGCAAGGTCTCCGTCTTCAACCGCCGCCTCCAACTGGCCCACCCCGCTTACGAGTTGCTGCACGGCGACAGCGAGGAGACGGTCGAGACCTGGGCCGGCGCCCTCATCCCGATCTACCCGGCCACCGCCAAGCTGGAGTCGTGGAAGATCGGCAAGGCGGTCCAGACCGTGCTGCCCAGCGCGCAGGAGGCCCTGGACCCGCTCCCGGAGACCCTCCGGGAGGGCCGGGGTCTGCTCCCGCTGCCGGAGGCCCTGCTCAAGATCCACCGGCCGCACACCAAGGCGGACATCGCCGGTGCCCGCGACCGCCTGAAGTGGGACGAGGCCTTCGTCCTCCAGGTCGCCCTGGCCCGCCGCCGTCACGCCGACACGCAACTCCCGGCCGTACCCCGCACCCCCCGGCCGGACGGCATCCTCGCGGCCTTCGACGACCGCCTCCCCTTCACCCTCACCGAGGGCCAGCGGAAGGTCTCCAAGGAGATCTTCGACGACCTGGCCACCGACCACCCGATGCACCGGCTGCTGCAGGGGGAGGTCGGAAGCGGGAAGACCATGGTCGCCCTGCGGGCCATGCTCGCCGTGGTCGACGCCGGCGGCCAGGCGGCCATGCTCGCGCCCACCGAGGTGCTCGCCCAGCAGCACCACCGCTCGATCACCGAGATGATGGGCGAGCTCGCCGAGGGCGGCATGCTGGGCGGCGCCGAGCACGCCACCAAGGTGGTCCTGCTCACCGGCTCCATGGGCGCCGCCGCCCGCCGCCGCGCCCTGCTCGACCTGGCCACCGGTGAGGCCGGCCTGGTCATCGGCACGCACGCCCTCATCGAGGACAGGATCCAGTTCCACGACCTCGGCCTGGTCGTCGTCGACGAGCAGCACCGCTTCGGCGTCGAGCAGCGCGACGCCCTCCGGGGCAAGGGCAAGCAGCCCCCGCACCTGCTCGTCATGACGGCCACGCCCATCCCGCGCACGGTCGCCATGACGGTCTTCGGGGACCTGGAGACCTCCGTCCTCGACCAGCTCCCGGCCGGCCGCTCCCCGATCGCCAGCCATGTCGTGCCCGCCGCCGACAAGCCGCACTTCCTCGCCCGCGCCTGGGAGAGGGTCCGCGAGGAGGTCACAGGCGGCCATCAGGCGTACGTCGTCTGCCCCCGCATCGGTGACGAGGAGGACGACCCCAAGAAGGCCGGGCGGAAGAAGTCCGCCGAGGACGAGGCGGAGAAGCGGCCCCCGCTCGCCGTCCTCGACGTCGCCGGCCAGCTGAGCGGCGGCCCCCTGCAGGGCCTGCGGGTCGAGGTGCTGCACGGCCGTATGCACCCCGACGACAAGGACGCGGTGATGCGCCGCTTCGCCGCGGGCGAGACCGACGTCCTGGTCGCCACGACCGTCATCGAGGTGGGCGTCAACGTCCCCAACGCCACCGCCATGGTGATCATGGACGCGGACCGCTTCGGCGTCTCCCAGCTCCACCAGCTGCGCGGCCGGGTCGGCCGTGGCGCGGCGCCCGGCCTGTGCCTCCTGGTCACCGAGATGCCCGAGGCGAGCGCGGCCCGCCAGCGCCTGAACGCCGTCGCCTCCACCCTCGACGGCTTCGAGCTCTCCCGCATCGACCTGGAACAGCGCCGCGAGGGCGACGTCCTCGGCCAGGCCCAGTCCGGCGCCCGCTCCAGCCTCCGGGTCCTCGCGGTCATCGAGGACGAGGAGGTCATCGCCGAGGCACGGGAGGAGGCGGCGTCCCTCGTGGCGGCGGACCCCGACCTGGAGCACCTCCCCGGCCTGCGCACTGCCCTGACCGCCCTCCTGGACGAGGAACGGGAGCAGTACCTGGAGAAGGGCTGACACGCCGGCCCGCGAGGGGACCTCAGCAGTGGATCTCGACCCGGACGACGAGGGTGTCGGCGGCCAGCTGGTCGAGGTACGCGTGGGTGGTCACCGAGTCGTCCAGGAAGCCGCCGGAGACCCACGTCCCGCCCACGGTGAGCAGATGGTCCGTCGCCACCACCCAGGTGTCGGCGAACTCGAAGACGTGACCTCTGCGGTCCTCGTCGCTCAAGGACGCCCAGTGCCGCTCGGCGTTCGCGGGTGCCCCGGCCCCCATGGCCGCGAAGTCCAGCAACGCGCGCGGGCCGCCGTCGCACAGCCCCAGGACCGCCCGCCGCTCCCGGCCCCTGCGGGGCGTGAGGTCCCGGAACAGCCGGGGGCGGGCCTCGTGTCGGGGCACCACCATGAATGCGTGGTCCGGCTGCCCGAGCCGCCAGTGGTCCCATTCCCCCTGGTAGGGCTCATGACGTCCGTTCATGTCGAGGGGCGCGAGAGCCGCGGCGAGGGCGGCGTGCAGATCGGCGCCGGCCTCGGGCGGCAGGCAGACGGTGACGACTTCGCCGGACACGGACTCCCCCTGGATCTTCGGCCGGGCGGACGGTGATGCTGTCAGCTCCGGGCCGGGCCGACCACGCGTTTCCCGCGCGCCGCGCTCCGCGCCGCCCCGGCACCCGTAGCCGGGGCAGGGCGCGTGTCCGGTGTGCGCCTGCCAGACTTGGCGCGTACAGCCGCTGAAGCCACCCAGGACGAAGGACCCGAAATGACCCGCGTGATCGCCGGCGCAGCCGGTGGACGCCGGCTGGCCGTTCCGCCAGGCACCGGCACCCGGCCGACCTCGGACCGAGCGCGCGAGGGCCTCTTCTCCACCTGGCAGTCCCTGCTGGGCGGCCCCCTGGAGGGCGAGCGGGTCCTGGACCTCTACGCCGGTTCCGGAGCCGTGGGCCTGGAGGCCCTGTCCCGGGGCGCCGGCCACACCCTCCTGGTGGAGGCCGACGCACGCGCGGCCCGCATCGTCCGGGAGAACGTCCGCGCCCTCGGTCTGCCGGGCGCGGAGGTGCGGGCGGGCAAAGCGGAACAGATCATCAGAACCGCACCCCCGGCCGATCCGTACGACCTCGTCTTCCTCGACCCTCCGTACGCCGTCACCGACGACGATCTTCGCGAGATCCTGCTCACACTCCGCACGGAGGGCTGGCTCGCCGGGGAAGCCCTCGTCACCGTGGAGCGCAGCACCAGAGGCGGCGAATTCCACTGGCCGGACGGCTTCGAGGCGATCCGGTCCCGTCGCTACGGCGAGGGAACGTTTTGGTACGGTCGCGCCGCCTCTACGTGCGAAGACGCACGATGACCGGACCGGAGAGCGAGGGATCACAAGTGCGCCGCGCCGTCTGTCCCGGGTCGTTCGACCCGATCACCAACGGACACCTCGACATCATTGCCCGAGCCTCCCGTCTGTACGACGAGGTCTACGTGGCGGTGATGATCAACCAGTCCAAGAAGGGCCTGTTCGAGATCGAGGAGCGGATCGAGCTGATCCGCGAGGTCACCGCCGAGTACGGCAACGTCCGCGTCGAGGCCTTCCACGGCCTCCTCGTCGACTTCTGCAAGCAGCGCGACATCCCGGCCATCGTCAAGGGCCTGCGCGCGGTCAGCGACTTCGACTACGAGCTGCAGATGGCCCAGATGAACAACGGCCTCACGGGCGTCGAAACGCTGTTCGTGCCCACCAACCCCACCTACAGCTTCCTGTCCTCCTCCCTGGTCAAGGAGGTCGCGGCCTGGGGCGGAGACGTCTCCCACCTGGTGCCCGCCCAGATCCTGGACGCCCTGAACACGCGCCTGCGCAAGGACTGATGGGGCTACAGTCGTCCCGTCCGTCTCCAACCCGGCTGTAGAGAGTGGCGAGCACAGGTGGACGTGCAGAAGAAGCTCGACGAGATCGTCTCCGCGGTGGAAGGCGCCCGGGGCATGCCCATGTCGGCGTCCTGCGTGATCAACCGTGCCGAGCTGCTCGCGATGCTGGACGAGGTGCGCCAGGCCCTGCCCGGCTCCCTCGCCCAGGCGCAGGAACTGATCGGCGGCCGTGAGCAGATGGTCGAGCAGGCCCGCGCCGAGGCCGACCGGATCATCTCCGACGCGCACGCCCACCGCGGCTCGCTGATCTCCGACACCGAGATCGCCCGCCGCTCCCAGGCCGAGGGCGACCGGATCCTCGACGAGGCCCGCAAGGAGGCCGACGAGGTCCGCGCCGAGGCCGACGACTACGTCGACTCCAAGCTCGCCAACTTCGAGGTCGTCCTCACCAAGACGCTCGGCTCGGTCGGCCGCGGCCGCGAGAAGCTGCTCGGCACCGGCCCCGGCCTGGACGAGAACGGCTACGAGGACGAGGACGCCCCCGAGCGCAGCCAGGACCCCGAGACCCTGCGGCACAACGCCGACGCGTACGTCGACGCCAAGCTCGGCGCCTTCGAGGCGGTCCTCGCCAAGACCCTGGAGGCCGTCGGGCGGGGCCGGCAGAAGCTGCACGGCCGGATCGCCACGGACGACCTCGGCGCGCTCGCCGACGACACCACGACGTTCCAGCACTCCAGCGACGCCGACTACCTCGCCGACCTCGCGGCCCTCGCCGATACCCCGGCCGAGCGCCCCGCGCCGCGCCGGCCGGAGCCGTCGTACGAGCCGCAGCCGGGCTACGCCCCCACCCCCGGCTACGGCCCGGCGGGAGGCGACCCCGTCCCGCAGCAGCCGGACCCGTACGCGGGCTTCCCGCAGCAGCCGGACTACGCCCAGCAGCAGGACCCGTACGGCTACCAGCAGGCCGACCCCTACGCCTACCAGGGGTACGACGCCCAGCAGGCCGCCTACGACCCCCACCAGGCGCAGCAGCAGGCCCACCAGCAGTCCCCGCAGGGCTACGACCTCGACGAGGCCAGCCTCTTCGACACGAGCATGATCAGCGCGGAGCAGCTGAGGGCGTACGAACAGGGCCGGGGCCTCCAGTAGGGGCCGGAGCCGTACCGGATTGGGCCCTGAGCGAAAGGTCCAGTATCCTGGCTCTTCGGTCGCGCGTATGTCCGCGATCACCGCTGCCCGGAACACCGTCGGGTGGCGTCCCCTCGAGTTCAGAAGATCGAAAGCAGGAATGGCCTCCAACGCCCGCCTCGACCACCGCAACCCCCTCGTGTTCGACACGCACGAGCTGGGTCGGCGTCCTGGCGCGCTGCAGCGCCTGACCCGCACGATCGACGCCCCGGCCGATCTCGGCCTCCCGGGAGTCATCGGAGTGCCGCAGGGCGCCCCGGTGGAGCTCGAACTCCGACTCGAGTCGGTCATGGAAGGGGTGCTCGTCACAGGCACCGCCCGTGCACAGGCCGAGGGGGAGTGCGTAAGGTGTCTGGAGCCGGTCGGGCTGGAGCTCGAAACGGACTTCCAGGAGCTGTTCTCGTACCCTGACGCCGACGACCGGGGCCGCGTGATCGCGGAACCGGGCGACGACGCCGAGGACGACGAGGACAGGTTCTACCTCGAGGACGGCTTGTTCGACCTCGAACCTCTGCTGCGCGATGCGGTGGTGCTCGCACTGCCGATGCAGCCGGTGTGCCAGGAAGACTGCCCGGGCCTGTGCTCCGAGTGCGGAGTGCGGCTGGCGGACGACCCGGACCACCATCACGACGCCGTCGACATCCGTTGGGCGGCTTTGCAGGGACTCGCCGGTTCACCTGAAGACGGCGAGAAGGACGAGATGAGCGGCGCTGACGCGGAAGCGGGCGTCGACGAGAAGCAGGAGAAGTAGCCGTGGCTGTTCCGAAGCGGAAGATGTCGCGCAGCAACACGCGCCACCGCCGGTCGCAGTGGAAGGCTGCGGTCCCCACCCTGGTTGCGTGCGAGCGCTGCCACGAGCCCAAGCAGCAGCACATCGCGTGCCCGTCTTGTGGCACCTACAACAAGCGCCAGGTCCTCGAAGTCTGAGCGGGCTGGTGAGAGGCACTGTGTCCAGTCCCAAGAGGGTGGAAGACGCCCAGGCGGATGTACCCGCCAAGAAGAAAGTGGACAACCAGGCCTCGTCCCACACGCTTCTGGAAGGGCGGCTCGGCTATCAGCTCGAGTCCGCCCTTCTGGTGCGTGCGCTGACCCACCGCTCGTACGCGTACGAGAACGGCGGTCTGCCGACGAACGAGCGACTGGAGTTCCTCGGGGACTCCGTGCTCGGCCTCGTCGTCACGGACACGCTGTACCGCACCCACCCCGACCTGCCCGAAGGCCAGCTGGCCAAGCTGCGGGCCGCGGTGGTCAACTCGCGTGCGCTGGCGGAGGTCAGCCGTGGGCTCGACCTGGGCTCCTTCATCCGGCTCGGCCGTGGTGAAGAGGGCACGGGCGGCCGGGACAAGGCGTCCATTCTCGCCGACACCCTGGAAGCGGTGATCGGCGCGGTCTATCTCGACCAGGGCCTCGACGCGGCCTCGGAGCTGGTGCACCGGCTCTTCGACCCGCTGATCGAGAAGTCCTCGAACCTCGGAGCCGGCCTGGACTGGAAGACCAGTCTCCAGGAGCTCACCGCGATCGAGGGGCTCGGCGTGCCCGAGTACCTGGTCACGGAGACCGGTCCCGATCACGAGAAGACCTTCACTGCTGCTGCCCGCGTCGGAGGCGTCTCGTACGGCACCGGCACCGGCCGCAGCAAGAAGGAGGCGGAGCAGCAGGCCGCCGAGTCCGCCTGGCGGTCCATCCGGGCAGCCGCGGACGAGCGCGCCAAGGCGGCCGACGAGGCCGCCGCGAAGGACGGCAACCCGTCGTCCGCCTCCGCCTGACGAAGAGAGCAGTATCCGAAACGCCCGCCCCACCGTTCCCGACGGGGCGGGCGTTCGGCTCATCCACCGCTGTGTACGGGGGTCCCGATGCCCGAGTTGCCCGAGGTCGAGGTGGTCCGGCGCGGTCTGGAGCGATGGGCCGCCCATCGCACCGTCGCCGAGGTCGAGGTGCTGCACCCGCGCGCCGTCCGCCGGCACGTGGCGGGCGCCGACGACTTCGCGCACCGGCTCAAGGGCAAGCACATCGGCACCCCCAGCCGTCGCGGCAAGTACCTGTGGCTGCCGCTGGAGGAGACGAACGAGTCCGTCCTCGCGCACCTCGGCATGAGCGGCCAGTTGCTGGTGCAGCCGCACGAGGCGCCGGACGAGAAGCACCTGCGCATCCGGCTCCGGTTCGCCGACTCCCTCGGCACGGAACTGCGCTTCGTCGACCAACGCACCTTCGGCGGACTGTCGTTGCACGAGAACACCCCCGACGGGCTGCCCGACGTCATCGCGCACATCGCCCGTGACCCCCTCGACGAGCTGTTCGACGAGGAGGCGTTCGGGCAGGCCCTGCGCCGCAAGCGCACGACCGTCAAACGGGCCCTGCTGGACCAGTCGTTGATCAGCGGGGTCGGCAACATCTACGCGGACGAGGCCCTCTGGCGCGCCCGCGTCCACTACGAGCGGCCGACGGCCAACCTCACCCGTCCGGTCGTCACCGAACTCCTGGGCCACGTACGGGACGTGATGAACGCGGCCCTCGCCGTCGGCGGCACGAGCTTCGACAGCCTGTACGTCAACGTCAACGGCGAGTCGGGCTACTTCGACCGCTCCCTGGACGCGTACGGCCGTGAGGGACTGCCCTGCAGGCGGTGCGGCACCCCCATCCGCCGCCGGCCCTGGATGAACCGCTCCAGCTACTTCTGCCCGAAGTGTCAGAGGCCGCCGCGCGTCTCGTCGTAACGCGCACGGGACGCGAGCACGTCGTCCATCGAACCCTCCACGCAGTGGATGAGCGCCAGCAGGCGCTCGGCGACCTGGCGGCCCAGGGGGGTGAGTTCGTAGTCCACGCGGGGCGGGTTCGTCGGCTGCGCCTCGCGGTGCACCAGTCCGTCGCGCTCCAGCGCGTGCAGCGTCTGCGACAGCATCTTCTCGCTCACCCCGTCCACGCGGCGGCGCAGCTCGTTGAAGCGCAGCGAGCCCTCGTACAGCGCGCCGAGCGTCAGTCCGCCCCAGCGGCCCGTGACGTGCTCCAGCGTGCCGCGTGACGGGCAGGCCTTGGCGAAGACGTTGTAGGCGAGGTCGTCGTGGTCCTGGGCGATGGCGGTCATACCGGCAAGGGTACGCGCGCACAGCGCCACCTGCCAGGTTGCACTAACTTCGGGTTAGTGCTTTCCTTTGGTTATTGCTTTCGTGCTGCCCTTTCCAAGGAGTGTCATGTCCAACCCTGTCGTTTCCGTCGCCTATCACTCCGGCTACGGCCACACCGCCGTCCTCGCCGAGGCCGTCCGCGCGGGCGCGGTGGACGCCGGCGCCGAAGTGCACCTGATCAAGGTCGACGACATCACCGACGAGCAGTGGGAGACGCTGGACCGCTCGGACGCGATCGTCTTCGGTTCGCCCACCTACATGGGCACCGCCTCCGGCGCCTTCCACGTCTTCGCCGAGGCGAGCTCCCGGCGCTGGTTCGGCCAGGACTGGAAGGACAAGCTGGCGGCCGGCTTCACGAACTCGGCCTCGAAGAGCGGCGACAAGCTGCACACCCTGCAGTTCTTCCAGACGCTCGCCGCCCAGCACGGCATGCACTGGGTCAACCTCGGCCTGCTCCCCGGCTGGAACAGCAGCACCGCCTCGGAGAACGACCTCAACCGCCTCGGCTTCTTCGCCGGCGCGGCCGCGCAGAGCAACAACGACCAGGGCCCCGAGGGCGTCCACAAGGCCGACATCGCCACGGCCGAGCACCTCGGCCGCCGCGTGGCGGAGACCGCGCGGCTGTTCGCGCTCGGGCGCGCCGCCGCGTAGGACCGCGCCGGGCCCGGTGACGGGCCCGGGCGCCCCGGTCCCGAGCCCCGGAATTCCGGGGCTCGGGACCGCCTGGGTGGTACGTTCCGTCGAACGGGTGTTACCTGGTGTGAGCGGAGATACCGGAGGGGTGTGGATATCTCGGGGTGAAGGAGGCCGACATATGCGCAGCAACCCGGTCATGCGAACCCTGGCCGCCGCCGTCCTCGCGGGCGGCGCCGTCGCCGGAACGGTCGCGGTCGCGAGCCCGGCGTCAGCCGCGGTGACCACGGACGGCGTCCGGTCGCTGTCACCAACCGTCCAGACGCACGGCGGATGCCGCTTCGGTGCGGGCTTCAACCGCGGCTTCAACAACTGCGGTTTCGGCACGCTCGGAGCCACGGGGTTCTATCCGTTCGCCGGCTATCCCTACAGCAGCGTCCCCGTGGTGATCATCATCCGCTGACGCGTCACGCCGACGACCACCGAGACGGACCCCCAAAAGGGCCGCCGCATGCCATGCGGCGGCCCTTTTGCGCCGGGCGGGGGGATCCTCGACGGCGCACCGAGACCTGAACGGCACTACGCCGTGAGGTCCGACGGGAGTTCCGGGAGTCTCAGAAGCCGAAATCCTGTGTCCACCAAGGGCCGCCCGGGCCGAGGTGGACGCCGACGCCGAGGGTCTTGTAGTCGCAGTTGAGGATGTTGGCGCGGTGGCCCGGGCTGTTCATCCAGGCCTCCATCACGGCCGCCGCCGTCGCCTGGCCGCGGGCTATGTTCTCGCCGCCGAGGTCGGTGATGCCCGCCTTCGCGGCCCGGTCCCACGGGGTGGCGCCGTCCGGGTCCGTGTGGTCGAAGAAGTCCCGCGCGGCCATGTCGTCACTGAAGGCGCCGGCCAGTCGCGCCAGCGAGGAGTTCGCCGCCAGGGCGCTGCAGCCGACCTTCGCCCGCTCCTCGTTGACCAGCTTCAGCACCTCCGCCTCGGCGGCGGCCTCCGTCGACACCGGGCCCGGTGCGGTGGAGGCGCTGGGCGCCCTGGTCGCCGTACGCGGCGGGGTGGTCTTCGGCTTGGACGGTGCCGGCTTTCCGGGAGCCGTGCGCGACGGGGAGGTCTCGCGCGCCTCCGGTTTCGAGGCGGAGGGCGACGAGGAGGAAGGAGAGGAAGGAGAGGAAGGGGAAGAGGAGGGGGACGGGGAAGCGGGGGCGGACGGGGCGCCGGGCCGCGATCGCCCGGTGGTGCCGCCCGCGGCCGAGCCGTCGCGGCTGTCGGCGCTGCCCGAGGTGCCGCCCTGCTCGCTCGCGGTGTTGCTGGGGGAGTCGGCCGCCTGTATTCGGTCACCGCCCGTGGTGTGCGTGCCGCCGCCGAGCCGGTAGTCCTGGAGACCCGGCACCACCCCGGTGGCCACGGCGACCGTGCCGAGGGCGACGGCCGCGGACACCCCGAGCAGCCCGGTCCGCACCGGCCGCGCGGCCTTCTTCCGGTGCCGGTGACCCGGCGCCCGGCCACCGGCGGGGGTGAATCCGAATCCGCCGCCCGCAGGCGCGGATCCGGCCGCATAGTGACTGTCGCCGTCGCCGTCGGCCGAGAACAGGTAGGCGTGAGCCCGGGCGTTCGCCTCGGCGTAGGCCTCCGGGTTGAGATAGGGGGCGATGCCCATCGGCGCCCGCCCGCCCGACGGGTGCGGGGGACCGTCGCCCCCCTGGGCGGAGTGCGGGTACGCGGATCCCGCGGCGCGGCCCTCGGATGCGCGGCCGGCGGCTGAGCGTCGGTGGCGTCCCATGTCCTTGCCCTCTTCCTCGTGCCCGCGGTCGACCGGTGCCGGCGTGCCGAGTGACCCCCCTGGCCGACCAAACCCACTCGATCGAGTGAGTTTCATATGAGATGTATGGGGTGCGGACGCTACCGCATCCTCTGGGGGCGCGACGTGTGCCGAGCGACATCGGCCGGTTAGGTTGCACCCATGAGCGAGGATGTACGACTGGTCGCCTGGGTCCGCGGACGCGTGCAGGGTGTGGGTTTCCGCTGGTTCACGCGTGCCAAGGCGCTGGAGATCGGCGGCCTGAGTGGTTTTGCTCTCAATCTGGCCGACGGCCGGGTCCAGGTGGTCGCCGAAGGATCGAGGGACGGCTGCGAAGGTCTGCTCGACTGGCTCCAGGGTGACGACACGCCCGGACGCGTAGAGGGAGTCACCGAGATCTGGGACACACCCCGCGGCGGCTACGACGGCTTCGCCATCCGCTGACCCGATATCTGTACAGAGCCGCAGGCCGGGGCGTGGTGAGCTGCCAACGGCACATGCGCGGAGCAGGAACGACCTGGTGGTTGCCAGATGGGGCGTGGCGTGGCAGGCTCCGCTGGTACAGCTGAACCCCGGCTGATCACCACGCCCTGAGGGCACCGGAAGAGTCGCAGCGCCGCCGTTTCCCGGCCGCGCGCCCCGGTCCGCCCGCCAATACAGGGTGTGATCGTGTTGACCGTCAAACTTTTTGGTGAGACGCTGAAAGCCCCGCGCACCTTAGCTGTTTGGCATGAAGCAACAGCAGAGCAAGACCACGATGTGCCAAGCACCGCGGGTGCGATTCCCTCACGACCCACACCGCATCGGTCGGTCACTCAGTGTGGAGGACCATCCATCATGGCAAAGGCGCTTCTCGGTTACGTCGGCGGCTCCGACCCTCGACTCCTCGCCGAGATGCGACGGCTGCAGCAGCGCGTTCAGGACCTGGAGTCCGAGCTCGTACGGATCCAGGCGGAGAACGAAGCACTGTCGGCTGCCGCCTCTCAGGACAGGATCATGGAGAGCATCGACGCACACCAGGCGGAGCCTGCGCTCACCTGATCACTGCATCGCTCCACGACAGCAGTCGCAGTCGATCGGGCGGCCCGTATCAACCGCTCAGTTGATCCGACGACCGCAACCCGGCCGTCAGAGTTGCAAAGGGACGCTTCGGCGTCCCTTCTTTCTTCCCCCGCATCCTCTCACCTTCTTTAACGTACGGTGTGCCCTTCGTGTTCATGGGCGAAACCGCGCGGTTGCGAGGGTTCATGGAGTGAGATAGCGGCGCCCGGTAGAGTCCGGCGGCGTGCACCTCAAGGCCCTGACCCTCCGCGGGTTCAAGTCGTTCGCCTCGGCGACCACCCTCCGGTTCGAGCCGGGGATCACGTGTGTCGTCGGCCCGAACGGCTCGGGCAAGTCCAACGTCGTGGACGCGCTCAGCTGGGTCATGGGCGAACAGGGCGCCAAGTCCCTGCGCGGCGGCAAGATGGAGGACGTCATCTTCGCCGGCACCACCGGCCGCCCGCCGCTGGGCCGCGCCGAGGTGTCCCTGACGATCGACAACTCCGACGGGGCGCTGCCCATCGAGTACGCCGAGGTCACCATCACGCGGATCATGTTCCGCAACGGCGGCAGCGAGTATCAGATCAACGGCGACACTTGCCGGCTGCTCGACATCCAGGAACTCCTCTCCGACTCCGGCATCGGCCGCGAGATGCACGTCATCGTCGGCCAGGGCCAGCTCGACTCCGTGCTGCACGCCGACCCCATGGGCCGCCGCGCCTTCATCGAGGAGGCCGCCGGCGTCCTCAAGCACCGCAAGCGCAAGGAGAAGGCGCTCCGCAAGCTCGACGCGATGCAGGCCAACCTCGCGCGCGTGCAGGACCTCACCGACGAACTGCGCCGCCAGCTCAAGCCCCTCGGACGCCAGGCGGCGGTGGCGAGGAGGGCCGCCGTCATCCAGGCGGATCTCCGCGACGCCCGGCTGCGCCTGCTCGCCGACGACCTCGTACGGCTGCGCCGGGCGCTCAAGGCCGAGATCGCCGACGAGGCCGCCCTGAAGGAGCGCAAGGAGAGCGCCGAACAGGAGCTGAGGAAGGCGCTGCACCGCGAGTCCCTGCTGGAGGACGAGGTACGGCAGCTCACGCCCCGGCTCCAGCGCGCCCAGCAGACCTGGTACGAGCTGTCCCAGCTGGCCGAACGGGTCCGCGGTACCGTCTCGCTGGCCGACGCCCGGATGAAGAGCGCCACCTCCGCGCCCCCCGAGGAGCGGCGCGGCCGCGACCCCGAGGACCTGGAGCGCGAGGCCGCCCGCATCCGTGAGCAGGAGGCGGAACTGGAAGCCGCCCTGGAGGCCGCCCAGCACGCCCTGGACGACACGGTCGCCCACCGCGCCGAACTGGAACGGGAGCTGGCCGTCGAGGAGCGCCGGCTCAAGGACGCGGCCCGCGCCATCGCCGACCGCCGTGAGGGACTGGCCCGGCTGTCCGGGCAGGTCAACGCGGCCCGTTCGCGCGCCGCCTCGGCCCAGGCCGAGATCGACCGGCTGGCCACGGCCCGGGACGAGGCCCAGGAGCGGGCCGTACGGGCGCAGGAGGAGTACGAGGCCCTGCAGGCCGAGGTCGACGGCCTGGACGCCGACGACGCGGACCTCGCCGAGCGGCACGAGGCGGCCCGGAGGCAGCTCACCGACGCCGAGGCGGCGCTCGGCGCGGCACGCGAGGCGGCCACCGCGGCGGAACGCCGACGCGCCGCGACCCGGGCCCGCCACGAGGCGCTGGCGCTCGGCCTGCGCCGCAAGGACGGCACCGGCATACTGCTCGGCGCCCGCGATCGCCTCACCGGCGTCCTCGGTCCGGCCGCCGAACTGCTGACGGTGACCCCCGGCCACGAGGTGGCCCTCGCCGCCGCCTTCGGCGCGGCGGCCGACGCCATCGCCGTGACGTCCCCGGCCGCGGCGGCGGACGCGATCCGTCTGCTCCGCAAACAGGACGGCGGCCGGGCGGCCCTGCTGCTCGCGGGCGACCCGGAACCGTCCCGCGGGGACGCGGGACACGACGCGGCCGGCCACGACGACCCCGCGGCCGGCCGGGCGCCCGGCTCGGCGACCCCCGCCGCACAGCTCGTCCGGGGCCCCGCCGAACTCCTGCCCGCCGTCCGCCGTCTGCTGCGCGGCATCGTCGTCGTCGCCACCCTGGAGGACGCCGAGGACCTGGTCTACGCCCACCCGGAGCTGACCGCGGTGACCGCCGACGGCGATCTGCTGGGCGCCCACTTCGCGCACGGCGGGTCGGCCGGCGCGCCCAGCCTGCTGGAGGTACAGGCCTCCGTGGACGAGGCCGCCGCCGAGCTCGCCGAGCTGGCGGTGCGCTGCGAGGCGCTCGCCGAGGAGCAGGAGGCGGCGGCCGAGCGGCGGACGCGGGCGGCGGCCCTCGTCGAGGAGGTGGGGGAGCGGCGCCGGGCCGCCGACCGGGAGAAGTCAGCCGTGGCCCAGCAGCTCGGCAGGCTCGCCGGACAGGCACGTGGCGCGGCCGGTGAGGCGGAGCGGTCCGCGGCGGCGGCCGCGCGGGCGCAGGAGGCGCTGGACAAGGCCGTAGAGGACGCCGAGGAGCTGGCCGAGCGGTTGGCCGTGGCTGAGGAGATGCCGGTCGACGAGGAGCCGGACACCTCGGCGCGGGACCGGCTCGCCGCCGACGGCGCCAACGCCCGTCAGACCGAGATGGAGGCCCGGCTCCAGGTCCGTACCCACGAGGAGCGGGTCAAGGGGCTCTCGGGCCGGGCCGACTCGCTCGACCGGGCGGCCCGCACCGAACGCGAGGCACGCGCGCGTGCCGAGCAGCGCCGGGCCCGGCTGCGGCACGAGGCGGAAGTGGCGCAGGCCGTCGCCTCCGGCGCCCGGCAGCTGCTGGCGCACGTCGAGGTGTCGCTCGCCCGTGCCGAGCGGGAGCGCGCCGCGGCCGAGGCCGCCAAGGCGCGGCGGGAGCAGGAGCTGACCGCCGCCCGCACGGCCGGCCGCGAACTGAAGTCCGAACTCGACAAACTGACGGACTCGGTGCACCGCGGGGAGGTGCTCGGCGCCGAGAAGCGGATGCGGATGGAGCAGCTGGAGACCAAGGCGCTGGAGGAACTGGGCGTCGAACCGGCCGGACTGGTGTCGGAGTACGGGCCGGACCAGCCCGTGCCGCCCTCACCCCCCGCCGACGGCGAGCAGCTGCCCGAGGACCCCGAGGACCCGCGCAACCAGCCCCGGCCGTTCGTGCGCGCCGAGCAGGAGAAGCGGCTGAAGGCGGCGGAGCGCGCGTACCAGCAGCTGGGCAAGGTCAATCCGCTGGCGCTGGAGGAGTTCGCGGCGCTGGAGGAGCGGCACAAGTTCCTCAGCGAGCAGCTGGAGGACCTGAAGAAGACCCGCGCCGACCTGCTCCAGGTGGTGAAGGAGGTCGACGAGCGCGTCGAGCAGGTGTTCACGGAGGCCTACCGGGACACGGCACGCGAGTTCGAGGGCGTCTTCAGCCGGCTGTTCCCGGGCGGCGAGGGACGGCTGATCCTGACCGACCCCGACAACATGCTCACCACGGGCGTGGACGTCGAGGCGCGCCCGCCGGGCAAGAAGGTCAAACGGCTTTCGCTGCTTTCGGGTGGTGAACGCTCGCTGACGGCCGTGGCGCTGCTGGTGTCGATCTTCAAGGCCCGGCCCAGCCCCTTCTACGTCATGGACGAGGTCGAGGCCGCACTCGACGACACCAACCTGCAGCGGCTGATCCGGATCATGCAGGAGCTGCAGGAGGCCTCGCAGCTCATCGTGATCACGCACCAGAAACGCACGATGGAGGTCGCGGACGCGCTCTACGGCGTCTCGATGCAGGGCGACGGCGTGTCCAAGGTGATCTCCCAGCGGCTGCGCTGAACCGCCCTTTTCAAGATCGACTCACTCGATGTTCACTACTTGAACACGGAACCCTCAGGCGCGTCTCGAAACTCACAGCAATCTGACTATTGACTTCGAAACTTGAAGGCATAGTCTCTGCAACGTTGCTTTTACCTTCAGGTGTCAGTGGTGTGAAGTTGTGCCCCACTGGATACCAGGAGGGGATCACCCCACCCGGCAGCGTTGCCGCGGCCCGAGGAGTCTTTCGTGACCAGCACTGCGCAGGCACCACAGCCAGGAGCCAACACGGCTCATCCCGAACATCTCGGGCACGTCATCTTCATCGCGGCGGCTGCCGCCATGGGCGGTTTCCTGTTCGGCTACGACAGCTCCGTCATCAACGGCGCCGTCGAGGCCATCCGGGACCGCTACGACATCGGCTCGGCGGCCCTCGCGCAGGTCATCGCGATCGCCCTGATCGGCTGTGCCATCGGCGCCGCCACGGCCGGCCGCATAGCCGACCGCATCGGCCGCATCCGCTGCATGCAGATCGCCGCGGTCCTCTTCACCATCAGCGCCGTCGGCTCCGCGCTGCCGTTCGCCCTGTGGGACCTCGCCTTCTGGCGCATCATCGGCGGCTTCGCCATCGGCATGGCCTCGGTCATCGGCCCCGCCTACATCGCCGAGGTCGCCCCGCCCGCGTACCGCGGCCGTCTCGGGTCCTTCCAGCAGGCCGCGATCGTGGTCGGCATCGCCGTCTCCCAGCTCGTCAACTGGGCCATCCTGAACGCGGCGGGCGGCAACCAGCGCGGCACGCTGATGGGCCTCGAGGCCTGGCAGGTCATGCTCGGCGTCATGGTGATCCCGGCGGTCCTGTACGGTCTGCTCTCCTTCGCGATCCCCGAGTCGCCGCGCTTCCTGATCGAGGTCGGCCGCAAGGAGCGCGCCCGTGAGGTGCTCAAGGAGGTCGAGGGCGACAAGATCGACCTGGACGCCCGCGTCACCGAGATCGAGCGCGCCATGAAGCGCGAGCACAAGTCGACCTTCAAGGACCTGCTCGGCGGCTCCTTCTTCTTCAAGCCGATCGTCTGGGTCGGTATCGGCCTGTCGGTCTTCCAGCAGTTCGTCGGCATCAACGTCGCGTTCTACTACTCCTCGACGCTGTGGCAGTCGGTCGGTGTCGACCCGACGGAGTCGTTCTTCTACTCCTTCACGACGTCGATCATCAACATCGTCGGCACCGTGATCGCGATGATCTTCGTGGACCGTATCGGCCGCAAGCCGCTCGCCCTCATCGGCTCGGTCGGCATGGTCATCGGTCTCGGCCTCGAGGCCTGGGCGTTCTCCTACAACCTGGTCGACGGCAAGCTCCCGGCCACGCAGGGCTGGGTCGCCCTGATCGCCGCCCACATCTTCGTCCTCTTCTTCGCCCTGTCCTGGGGCGTGGTGGTCTGGGTCTTCCTCGGCGAGATGTTCCCGAACCGGATCCGCGCCGCCGCCCTCGGCGTCGCCGCCTCCGCGCAGTGGATCGCCAACTGGGCCATCACCGCGAGCTTCCCGTCGCTGGCCGACTGGAACCTCTCCGGCACGTACGTGATCTACACGATCTTCGCCGCGCTCTCCATCCCGTTCGTCCTCAAGTTCGTCAAGGAGACGAAGGGCAAGGCGCTGGAGGAGATGGGCTGACCGGCCCCCCGTACTCGGGGAGAAGGGCCAAGTCCCCGCTGCCCCTCTCCCCGTACCGTCCGCCGCCCCCGATCCCGGCCACCGCCCGGATCGGGGGCGGCGGTGTCGTATTCCCGGCGCGGCCGGGACCGCTGCCGACCCTGTCGCCCGAGGGGAGTCCCGGTCCTGGCCCCCGGCTCGTTCGATCAGCGAGCCCGCCCCGTCCGGCATCCGTGCGGGTCCGAAGGCGACGAGCGCTTCGAGTTCACTCGCGCGGCGACGCCGGGCCGCGCGCTCCTCACCCCTCCAGCGCCGGGATCACCCGCTCGGCGAACAGGCGCAGGCTTCGCCAGCCCTCCTCCAGGGGCATGCCGCCCGCCAGCGGGTGGAGGACCAGGCTGTCCAGGCGCTGAGCGACGCACTCCTGCGGGGTGAGGATCCGGTACACGCCCTCCGCGCGCAGTTCCTCGACCGAGGTCGCCGCGGACTTCACCGCCGAGCGGATCTGGTCCGACTGCCAGGAGGCGTACGTCCGGGCCTCGTGCAGGAAGTGCTCGCCGTACTCGGCCCACGCCCGGTCCGGGTCCTCGGCGAGGTGCAGGAGCGGGGTCTCGGCGGCCGGCATCATCGTCCAGCCCTCGGTTCCCGACGCGGTGAGCTGCTCCTTGTAGTACGCCTCCAGCTCCGGCAGGTGCGCGCTCGGGAAGAACGGCAGGCCCAGCCGGGCGGCCCTGCGGGCGGCGGCCCTGGAGGAGCCGCCGACCAGCAGCAGCGGATGCGGATCGGTGAACGGACGCGGAGTGACCCGCACCCGGCGGCCCCGGTACGCGAACTCCGCGCCCGACCACGCCTTCAGCAGCGTCTCCAGCAGCTCGTCCTGGAGCCGGCCGCGCCGTTTCCAGTCGACGCCGAACAGCTCGTACTCCTCGGGCCGGTAGCCGATCCCGGCCACGGTCACCAGGCGGCCGCCGCTGAGCAGGTCCAGTACGGCGATGTCCTCGGCCAGCCGCAGCGGGTCGTGCAGCGGGCCGATCACCGCCGACACCGTCACCGCGATCCGGCGGGTGGCCCCGAACACCGCGCCCGCGAAGGCGAACGGCGACGGCAGCCAGTTGTTGTCCGCGCCGTGGTGCTCCTCGGTCTGCACGGTGGTGACCCCGTGCTCGTCCGCGTAAGCGGCCATCTCCAGGGCGGTCCGGTACCGGGCGGCCAGGGAGGCGGACGTGGCGCCGGGCTCGACGAGATTGAAACGTACGACCGTGACGGGCATGCGAAGTCCCCCTCCGGTGCGAAGAGCGGTGGAGGGGGACGGTAGCTGACGCAGCGTCAGATTGCTATGAAGGGGAAGGCGGCTCGTGGACGGCCTGCGCCCTCACAGGGCGGCCGCCTCCGGCCCACCCCGGCCGGACGCCCGCCGTCAGACGCCCGCGGTCACGGGCTCCTCGGCCGGCTCCTCGGCCCGTGCCGGGGTGGTCACGGCCGGCTTCGGCAGGGCGAGGTACAGCAGGCCCGAGATCACGATCGTGGCGACCCAGCCGAGGCCGTACTCGCCGATGACGTTGTTCTTCGCGAGCGGGCCGGTGAACCAGTCCGAGGTGGTGAACATCAGGCCCGAGACCAGGCCGATCGCCCAGGCGGCCACGGCCGCGGGGGAGAAGCCGCCCCGGTACCAGTAGGCACTGGTGCGGGTGGTGTCGGCCATCGCCCCGGCGTCGTACTCCGTGCGGCGCAGCATGTCCGCGCCGAAGACGCCCACCCACGCGGAGAAGGCGACCGCCAGCAGGGACAGGAAGGCGATGAACGAGCCCATGAAGCTCGTCGCCACCAGCATCAGCACCCCGCCGAAGATCAGCGAGATCACCGCGTTGACCGAGACCGCCCAGTGACGCGGCACCTTGAAGCCGAGGGTCTGCGCGGTGAAGCCGGCCGAGTACATCGACATCGAGTTGATCAGCAGCATGCCGATCAGCGCGATGCACAGGTACGGCACCGCGATCCACGTCGGCAGGATCTCGCCGAGGAAGGACACCGGGTCGCTCGCCGACGCCAGGTCCGGCGTGGAGACCGCCATGACCGCGCCCATCAGCACCATCGGCAGGACGACGACACCCGCGCCGCCCACCGCCGTGCCCACGATCGCCTTCGACGAGGCCGTGCGCGGCAGGTAGCGGGTGAAGTCCGGCGCGGACGGGATCCAGCTGACACCGCCGGCGGCGATCATGCCGATACCGGTGATCACCGCGGCCGTCGAGCCGGCGCTGTGGTCCATGACCTTCGACCAGTCGGTGTTCGCCACCAGGTAGCCGAGGACCAGCACCGAGAACACGCCGAACAGATAGGTGGCGTACTTGTTGCACTTCTGCACGGCGCTGATGCCGAGCCCCGAGATCGCGAAGGTCGCGACGACGAACACCAGCAGCGTGACCATGTCCAGCACGCTGTTCGCCCGGATGCCGAACAGGATGTCCAGGATGGTGAGCATCGCGTAGGCGCCGGTCACCGCGTTGATCGTCTCCCAGCCCCAGCGGGCCACCCAGATCAGCGAACCCGGCAGCAGGTTGCCGCGCTGTCCGAAGACGGCGCGCGAGAGCGCCATGCCGGGCGCTCCGCCCCGCTTGCCCGCGATGCCGATCAGCCCGACCAGGCCGTACGACACGATCGGCGCGGACACCGCGACGACGAGGGCCTGCCAGATGTTCAGGTGGTACGCCACGACGAGGCTCGCGCCCATCGTCAGCAGCAGCACGCTGATGTTCGCTCCGACCCAGGTGGGGAACAGCTCACGGGTCTTCGCGGTGCGCTCGTGGTCGGGGACCTGTTCGATGCCTCGGGTCTCGAGAGCGCCTTCGGTCTCGACTGTTTTGCTCATGGAAGAGGGTGCCCAGACGTGGGGGGACAGGGACTAGGGGACTCTACGCGCGTCAACAGCGCCGCCACCATCGTACTTTGATCCCACTCCTCGCCATACGTGGCGTTTGTCTCTCGGAGGAAGCCACAAACGAGGGCCGGCGGTAACCCATGGCTGATACTGGACGGGTTATGGAAACCATCATCCTTGCTGTAGTCATCGCCGTGGTCGTGCTCGGTGCGCTCGGCGGGCTGATCGTGGGCAGCCGGCGCCGGAAGCCGCTGCCACCGCCGCCCCCGAAGACGCCCGACATCACCGCGCCCCCGGCCGAGCCGCACGTCGGCGACGAGGCCGAGACGCCGCGCGACGAGCCGCGCCGGACGATCGAGGAGGTGGATCTCCCCGGCGGCCCCGCACCGGTCGTCGTAGAGGAGCCTCCCACCGGCCCCGAACTCGAGGTCCCGCAGCTCGAGATCCCGGAGCCCACCGCGGGCCGGCTGGTCCGGCTGCGCGCCCGCCTGTCCCGTTCCCAGACCGCCCTCGGCAAGGGTCTGCTCACGCTGCTCTCGCGCGAGCACCTGGACGACGACACCTGGGAGGAGATCGAGGACACCCTGCTCACCGCCGACGTCGGCGTGCAGCCCACCCAGGAACTGGTCGACAGCCTGCGCGAGCGGGTGAAGGTGCTCGGCACCCGCACCCCGGCGGAGCTGCGCGGCCTGCTCCGCGAGGAGCTGCTCAAGCTGGTCGGCACCGACGTCGACCGCACGGTCAGGACCGAGCCCGAGGACCGCAAGCCGGGCATCGTGATGGTCGTCGGCGTCAACGGCACCGGCAAGACCACCACCACCGGCAAGCTCGCCCGCGTGCTCGTGGCCGACGGCCGCACGGTCGTGCTCGGCGCCGCCGACACCTTCCGCGCCGCCGCCGCCGACCAGCTCCAGACCTGGGGCGAGCGCGTCGGCGCCCACACCGTGCGCGGGCCGGAGGCGGGCGACCCCGCCTCCGTCGCCTTCGACGCGGTGAAGGAGGGCAAGGAGATGGGGGTCGACGTGGTCCTCATCGACACCGCCGGCCGCCTGCACACCAAGACCGGTCTCATGGACGAGCTGGGCAAGGTCAAGCGCGTCGTGGAGAAGCACGCGCCGCTGGACGAGGTGCTGCTGGTCCTCGACGCCACCACCGGCCAGAACGGCCTGGTGCAGGCGCGGGTCTTCGCCGAGGTCGTGGACATCACCGGCATCGTGCTGACCAAGCTCGACGGTACGGCCAAGGGCGGCATCGTCGTCGCCGTCCAGCGCGAGCTGGGCGTCCCGGTCAAGCTGATCGGGCTCGGCGAGGGCGCGGACGACCTCGCGCCGTTCGAGCCGGAGGCGTTCGTGGACGCCCTGATCGGCGACTGACCACCGTCCGCCCACCGTCCGCGGAGCACTCCCGGCCGCGGCTCCGGACAGGCAAGAAGCGCCCGCCCCCAAGGTGCAGTTGGGGACGGGCGCTTCGCTCTGTCCGGCGCGCTACGCCCGCGCGCGCGACCGGTGCGCCACGTACGCCAGGGTGCCCAGCAGCAGCCGGGCCGCCGGCGGCCGCGTCGCCGAGTCCAGCGCGGGCGGCCGCAGCCAGCGCACCGGGCCGAGGCCCCCGCGGTCGGAGGGCGGCGCGGTGATGTGGGACCCCGGGCCGAGACCGCGCAGGTCCAGCGCCGAGGGATCGTCCCAGCCCATGCGGTACAGCAGCCGGGGGAGCCCGGCGGCGGCGCCGGGGGCCACGAAGAAGTGGGCGCGGCCGTCCGGTGTCGCGGTCACCGGGCCGAGGGGGAGGCCCATGCGTTCCAGGCGGACCAGGGCGCGGCGCCCGGCGGCCTCGGAGACCTCGATGACGTCGAACGCCTGGCCGACCGGCAGCATCACCGCGGCGCCCGGGAACTCGGACCAGGTCTTGGTCACCTCGTCCAGCGTGGCCCCGGCCGGCACCTGCGGGGCGAAGTCCAGCGGATGCGCGCCGGGCGCCGGGCAGCCGGTGCGCCCGCACGAGCAGACGCCCGCCGCGGCCCGTGCGCCGGGGACCGCGTCCCAGCCCCACAGCCCGGTGAACTCGGCGACGGCGGTGCACTCCGACGAACGGCCGCGCCGACGTGTGCCGGAACGGATCTCGCGAATGCCGCCGATCGTGAAGCCCATGCCCCCTCCAACGGGTCCTGCGCGCCGGTGGTTACGACACGGAACGAGACGGAAGCGGAACGTAACGCTACGGCTCCGCCTGCCCTCGGTCCCGTGAGGCCAAGGCGGCGCATCGGAGCGCTTCGGGTGGCGCGCCGGTGACCATGCGCCCCCGGGTGCATCACTCCGCCGACTTCCAGTCGTCCTATGTCAAGTGAATCGCGCCTGGGCGACCGTGAGTTCATTCGAAGGGGTGGCGAATGGTGGCGTTTCAGGGATCCACGTGGCTGCACCGGTGATCGTAGGATTACGGTGAGTGTGCGAGTCCAGGAGGCATATGCATCAGTGGGTATGCCGGAGGCGAGTCGTCATCTCGTTCGAAGGGTGAGAACCGGCGGACGGGAAGCCGTATTTACCGGCATTCTGATAGGGCTTGGCGCAATCGGCGGCAAGTGGTCTCAGGGATGGGGGCGTTCCAGTGGGCGGCAACGGCGGTAGCGGTGCGAACGCTGACAAGCGCCCCAACGAGCTGCTCGGCTCGTGGTTCGTGCGCAGCGGCTGGTCCAAGGGCGAGCTGGCCCGCCAAGTGAACCGCAGAGCACGCCAGTTGGGTGCCAACCACATCTCCACCGACACCTCGCGCGTACGGCGCTGGCTGGACGGGGAGAATCCGCGCGAGCCGATCCCGCGGATCCTCTCGGAGCTGTTCTCCGAGCGCTTCGGCTGCGTGGTCTCCATCGAGGACCTCGGCCTGCGTGCCGCCCGCCAGTCACCCTCCGCGTCCGGCGTCGACCTGCCGTGGACGGGCCCGCAGACCGTCGCCCTGCTCAGCGAGTTCTCGCGCAGCGACCTGATGCTGGCCCGCCGGGGCTTCCTCGGCACCTCGCTGGCGCTGTCCGCGGGCCCCTCGCTCATCGAGCCCATGCAGCGCTGGCTCGTGCCCACCCCGGGCTCCGCGGCCCCGCCCGAGCCGGAGAGCGGGCTCGACGCCCGCAGGCCGGGCCGGCTGTCCAGGCCCGAGCTGGACCTGCTGGAGTCCACGACGCGGATGTTCCGCCAGTGGGACGCCCAGTGCGGTGGCGGCCTACGCCGCAAGGCGGTCGTCGGCCAGCTGCACGAGGTCACCGACCTCCTCCAGGAACCCCAGCCCGAGGCCACCACCCGCAAGCTCTTCAAGGTCGCCGCGGAACTCGCCGAACTCGCGGGCTGGATGTCGTACGACGTGGGCCTCCAGCCCACCGCGCAGAAGTACTTCGTCCTCGCCCTGCACGCGGCCAAGGAGGCCGGCGACAAGCCGCTCGGCTCGTACGTGCTGTCCAGCATGAGCCGCCAGATGATCCACCTCGGCCGGCCCGACGACGCCCTGGAACTCATCCACCTCGCCCAGTACGGCAGCCGCGACTGCGCCAGTCCGCGCACCCAGTCGATGCTGTATGCGATGGAGGCCCGCGCCTACGCCAACATGGGCCAGCCCGGCAAGACCAAGCGTGCCGTCCGGATGGCCGAGGACACCTTCGCCGAGGCCGACGAGTGGGACGAGCCGGACCCCGACTGGATCCGCTTCTTCTCCGAGGCCGAGCTGTACGGCGAGAACTCCCACTCCTTCCGCGACCTCGCCTATGTCGCCGGCCGCAGCCCCACCTACGCGTCCCTCGCCGAGCCGCTCATGCAGCGCGCGGTGGACCTGTTCGCCAAGGACAGCGAGCATCAGCGGTCGTACGCGCTCAACCTGATCGGCATGGCGACCGTGCACCTGCTCCAGCGCGAGCCCGAGCGCAGCACGGACTACGCCTCGCGGGCCATGGCGATCGCCAAGAAGGTCCGCTCGGAGCGGGTGAACACGCGGATCCGCAAGACGGTCGACACGGCCGTGCGCGACCACGGCGACCTCACCGCCGTCGTCGACCTCAGCGACCAGCTCGCCGTCGACCTGCCCGAGACCGCCGAGGCGGTCTGACCCACCCCGGATCCCCCGAGCCCCGGCCGCGGCCGGTCCTCCCGAACTGCCCGACTCGGCTCCCCCATGCCAGGTCATCGAGAGGCCGCCCGCGGCCGGCCCGTCTCCTCCGCATGCCTGCCGGAGAAGGTTGCGCCACGATAACGATGGCGCGGCCGGGTCTCCCGCACTTCACCGACGCGTAACACGCACGGCGTCTTCGTCACCCCGGCGAAACAACGAGGGGCCTCCGCCGAAACCGCGCTGCGCCAGTCTCATGGCGCATAACCGGCCCACCCCTCACCCCGACCGGACCGCTCAGGCACCGCCCGCACGGGGCCGTACCAACCGACGAGGAGACGCCGATGGCACCGGCCATCACGCTTGCCGCGGAGGCACCCAAGCTTTCCTCCGCGAACACAGGCTTCATGCTCATCTGTTCCGCCCTGGTGCTGCTCATGACCCCGGGCCTGGCCTTCTTCTACGGAGGCATGGTCCGCGTCAAGAGCACTCTCAACATGCTGATGATGAGCTTCATCAGCATGGGCATCGTCACCATTCTCTGGGTGCTCTACGGCTTCTCCCTCGCCTTCGGCACGGGCAACAGCCTCCTCGGCTGGAACGCCGACTGGCTCGGCCTGAGCAACATCGGCCTGACCGAGCTGTGGGACGGCTACACCATCCCGATCTTCGTCTTCATGGTCTTCCAGCTGATGTTCGCCATCATCACGCCGGCCCTGATAAGCGGCGCCCTCGCGGACCGCGTGAAGTTCTCGGCGTGGGCCCTGTTCGTCGCCCTGTGGGTCACGGTCGTCTACGTCCCGGTCGCCCACTGGGTCTGGGGCGCCGACGGCTGGGCCTACAAGCTCGGTGTGATCGACTTCGCGGGTGGCACGGCGGTCCACATCAACGCCGGTGCCGCGGCCCTCGGTGTCATCCTCGTCATCGGCAGGCGCGTCGGCTTCAAGAAGGACCCGATGCGCCCGCACAGCCTTCCGCTGGTCATGCTCGGCGCGGGCCTGCTGTGGTTCGGCTGGTTCGGCTTCAACGCGGGCTCCTGGCTCGGCAACGACGACGGCGTGGGCGCGCTGATGTTCGTGAACACGCAGGTCGCGACGGCCGCGGCCATGCTGGCCTGGCTCGCCTACGAGAAGATCCGGCACGGCGCGTTCACCACCCTGGGCGCCGCCTCCGGCGCGGTCGCCGGCCTGGTCGCGATCACCCCGTCCGGCGGCGCGGTCTCCCCGCTCGGCGCGATCGCCGTCGGCGCCGTCGCCGGTGTCGCCTGCGCCGCCGCCGTCGGCCTGAAGTTCCGGTTCGGCTACGACGACTCCCTCGACGTCGTCGGCGTCCACATGGTCGGCGGCATCATCGGCTCCCTGCTCATCGGCTTCTTCGCCACCGGCAAGGGCCAGTCCGCCGCCACGGGTGTCTTCTACGGCGACCACTCCTTCACCCAGCTGTGGAAGCAGTGCGCCGGTGTCTTCGCGGTCCTCGCCTACTCCCTGATCGTCTCCGCCGTCCTCGCCTTCCTGCTCGACCGGACCATCGGGATGCGGGTCTCCGAGGACGAGGAGGTCTCCGGCATCGACCAGGCCGAGCACGCCGAGACCGCGTACGACTTCAGCGGCGCAGGCGGCGGTGTCCTCGGCTCCGCCGCAGCCGCTTCGGCCCTCACCGCCACGCAGAACAAGAAGGTGGACGCATGAAGCTCATCACCGCCGTGGTCAAGCCCCACCGGCTGGACGAGATCAAGGAGGCCCTTCAGGCCTTCGGCGTCCACGGGCTGACGGTCACCGAGGCCAGCGGCTACGGTCGGCAGCGGGGCCACACCGAGGTCTACCGCGGGGCCGAGTACACCGTCGACCTGGTTCCCAAGATCCGCATCGAGGTGCTGGCCGAGGACGACGAGGCCGACCAGCTGGTAGAGGTCGTCGTCAAGGCCGCCCGCACCGGCAAGATCGGTGACGGCAAGGTCTGGTCCGTGCCGGTCGAGACGGCCGTACGGGTCCGCACGGGTGAGCGCGGCCCGGACGCGCTCTGACGCGGCGGTAGGGCTCTGACACAGCACAAGGACGGGAGTCGCCGGGTGACGGGTACGGATGTGCGGACAGAAGCGGAAGACTCGGGACCCGGCGGCTACGCGGCGGCCCGGCTGCGCCTCCTCACCGAGGGGGCGCGGTCCGGGCCGCCGCGCCGTGCCGCCCTCGCGGAACTGACCGACGACTGGCTCACCGGCCTGTTCACGGCGGCGGCCGGCGGCTTCAGGGGCGCCTCCCTCGTCGCCGTGGGCGGCTACGGGCGCGGTGAGCTGTCCCCGCGCAGCGACCTCGACCTGCTGCTGCTCCACGACGGCTCCGACCCGGGCGCGGTCGCCGCCCTCGCCGACCGCCTCTGGTATCCCGTCTGGGACCTCGGCATCGCCCTCGACCACTCCGTGCGCACCCCGGTGGAGGCCCGCAAGACGGCCGCGGACGACCTGAAGGTCCACCTGGGCCTGCTGGACGCCCGCCATCTCGCCGGCGACCTCGGGCTCACCGCGGGCCTGCGCACCGCCGTCCTCGCCGACTGGCGGAACCAGGCCCCCAAGCGCCTCCCCGAGCTCCAGGCGCTCTGCGCCGAGCGGGCCGAACGCCAGGGCGAACTGCAGTACCTGCTGGAACCCGACCTCAAGGAGGCCCGCGGCGGACTCCGCGACGCCACCGCGCTGCGTGCCGTGGCCGCCTCCTGGCTCGCCGACGCGCCCCGCGAAGGGCTCGCCGACGCCCGCCGGCGCCTGCTCGACGTGCGCGACGCACTCCATCTGGCCACCGGCCGCGCCACCGACCGGCTCGCCCTCCAGGAGCAGGACCAGGTCGCGGCCGAGCTCGGCCTGCTGGACGCCGACACGCTGCTGCGCCAGGTGTACGAGGCGGCGCGGATCGTGTCGTACGCCAGCGACGTCACCTGGCGCGAGGTGGGGCGCGTCCTGCGCTCGCGCGCCGTCCGGCCGCGTCTGCGCGCCATGCTCGGCGGCGGCAAGCCGGTCGCCGAGCGCTCCCCGCTCGCCGAGGGCGTGGTCGAGCAGGACGGCGAGGTGGTGCTCGCCCGCACCGCCCGGCCCGAACGCGACCCCGTGCTGCCCCTGCGCGCCGCGGCCGCCGCCGCCCAGGCCGGACTCCCGCTGTCCCTGCACGCCGTACGGCGCATGGCCGCCACCGCACGGCCCCTGCCCACGCCCTGGCCCGCCGAGGCGCGCGAGCAGCTGGTGACCCTCCTGGGGTCCGGCCGCCCGACGGTCGAGGTCTGGGAGGCGCTGGAGGCCGAAAGGCTGATCACCCGCATCCTGCCGGACTGGGAGCGGGTCCGCTGCCGTCCGCAGCGCAACGCCGTCCACGTCTGGACGGTCGACCGGCACCTGATCGAGACGGCGGTCCGCGCCTCCGAGCTGACGCGCCGGGTCAGCCGCCCCGACCTGCTCCTGGTCGCCGCCCTGCTGCACGACATCGGCAAGGGCTGGCCCGGCGACCACTCGCTGGCGGGCGAGATCATCACCAAGGACGTGGCCGCCCGGATCGGCTTCGACCGCGCCGACGCGGGCGTCCTCGCCACCCTCGTCCGGCACCACCTGCTGCTGATCGAGTCCGCCACCCGGCGCGACCTGGACGACCCGGCCACCCTCCGCTCGGTCGCCGACGCGGTCGGCACCCAGAGCACCCTGGAACTGCTGCACGCCCTGACGGAGGCCGACGCGCTCGCGACCGGACCGGCCGCCTGGTCGTCCTGGCGCGGCTCGCTCGTCGTCGACCTGGTCGGCCGCGTCGCGGCCGTCCTCGCCGGGGACGCCGTCGAGGAGCCCGAGCCCGCCGCGCCCACGGCCGAGCAGGAACGCCTCGCCGTCGAGGCCCACCGCACCGGCGGCCCGGTCCTCGCCCTGCGCGCGCAGCCCGAACCGGTCACCGGCGAGGAGCCCTCCGGCGAGCCGGAACCCCTCGGCGTCGAACTGCTCATCGCCGTACCCGACCAGCCCGGCGTGCTGCCCGCGGTCGCCGGCGTCCTCGCCGTGCACCGCCTCACCGTCCGCACCGCGGAGCTGCGCACCCTGAGCCTGCCGGACGGCGTCGACGACGGCTCGGTGCTGCTGCTCAACTGGCGGGTGGCGGCCGAGTACGGCTCGCTGCCCCAGGCGGCCCGGCTGCGCGCCGACCTGGTCCGTGCCCTGGACGGCTCCCTGGACATCGCCGGGCGCCTCGCCGAGCGCGACGCCGCCTATCCGCGCCGGCGCGGCTGGAGCGCCCCGCCACCGAGGGTGACGGTGGCCCCGGCGGCCTCCCACCTCGCCACCGTGATCGAGGTCCGCGCCCAGGACGCCCCCGGACTGCTGCACCGGATCGGCTCGGCCCTGGAGAAGGCGGGGGTGCGGGTGCGCAGCATGCACGTCAGCACGCTCGGCTCGAACGCCGTCGACGCGTTCTACGTCACGTCCGGCACGGGCGCCCCGCTGCCCGCGCAGGACGCCGCGGCCACGGCCGGAGTGCTGGAGGAGACCCTGCGCGGGTGACCCTGCTCCGGTGGCTCCTGCTCCGGGATACCCTGGAGGGCGATTCCCTGAAGACCGTCACCGACCCCGAGGACCGCGAGCGCCGTGTTCGACACTCTCTCCGACCGCCTGTCAGCGACTTTCAAGAACCTGCGCGGCAAGGGACGGCTTTCCGAGGCGGACATCGACGCCACGGCACGCGAGATCCGCATCGCGCTCCTCGAGGCGGACGTGGCCCTGCCGGTCGTCCGCACGTTCATCAAGAACGTCAAGGAGCGTGCGCTCGGCGCCGAGGTCTCCCGCGCCCTGAACCCGGCCCAGCAGGTCCTCAAGATCGTCAACGACGAGCTCGTCACGATCCTCGGCGGGGAGACCCGCCGGCTGCGGTTCGCCAAGCAGCCGCCGACCGTGATCATGCTCGCGGGTCTGCAGGGTGCCGGTAAGACCACCCTCGCGGGCAAGCTCGGCCGCTGGCTGAAGGAGCAGGGCCACTCACCCCTGCTGGTCGCCGCCGACCTCCAGCGTCCGAACGCCGTCAACCAGCTGAGCGTCGTCGCCGAGCGCGCCGGCGTCTCCGTCTACGCCCCCGAGCCGGGCAACGGCGTGGGCGACCCGGTCAAGGTCGCCAAGGACTCCATCGACCACGCGCGGTCCAAGGTCCACGACATCGTGATCGTGGACACCGCCGGCCGGCTCGGCATCGACCAGGAGATGATGCAGCAGGCCGCGGACATCCGGGACGCCGTCTCCCCGGACGAGATTCTCTTCGTCGTCGACGCGATGATCGGCCAGGACGCGGTCAACACCGCCGAGGCCTTCCGCGACGGCGTCGGTTTCGACGGCGTGGTCCTCTCCAAGCTCGACGGTGACGCCCGCGGTGGCGCGGCCCTGTCCATCCGGCAGATCACCGGCAAGCCGATCATGTTCGCCTCCAACGGCGAGAAGCTCGACGAGTTCGACGCGTTCCACCCGGACCGGATGGCCTCCCGCATCCTCGACATGGGTGACCTGCTCACCCTGATCGAGCAGGCGGAGAAGACCTTCAGCCAGGAAGAGGCCCAGAAGATGGCCTCCAAGCTGGCGTCCAAGAAGGGGCAGGACTTCACCCTCGACGACTTCCTGTCCCAGATGGAGCAGGTCCGCAAGATGGGCAGCATCAGCAAGCTGCTCGGCATGCTCCCCGGCATGGGCCAGATCAAGGACCAGATCAACAACCTGGACGAGCGGGAAGTCGACCGCGTAGGGGCGATCATCAAGTCGATGACCCCGGGCGAGCGCCAGGACCCGACGATCATCAACGGTTCGCGCCGCGCCCGTATCGCCAAGGGTTCCGGCGTCGACGTCAGCGCCGTCAAGGGGCTCGTCGAGCGCTTCTTCGAGGCCCGCAAGATGATGTCCCGCATGGCCCAGGGCGGCGGCATGCCGGGCCTGCCCGGGATGCCGGGCATGGGCGGCGGGCCGGGCCGCACCAAGAAGCAGCCGAAGAAGGCCAAGGGCAAGCAGCGCTCGGGCAACCCGATGAAGCGCAGGCAGCAGGAGCTGGAGGAGGCCCAGCGCCGCGAGGCCGCCGCGCAGGGCGGCGCCCTCGGCCTGCCGCAGCAGGGCGCCCAGGACTTCGAGCTGCCGGACGAGTTCAAGAAGTTCATGGGCTGAGTCCCGCGCGTACGTCCGCCGAGGGCGCCCCCTTCCGCAAGGGGGCGCCCTCAGCGCATGCCGAGGTCCGCCGCGTGTCGTAACGTCCAGATATGAGCAATGCGGCGCCACCCCGCAAAGCCCCTGACCAGCCGTGGCGAGCCGAGGGCACACCGGACGAGCCGCCCCGGCGCGGCGGATGGCGGGGCGGCCGATGGTGGGGGCTCTTCGCCACCGCGGTGATGGTGTTCGTACTGGCCTACGTCGGACTGAACTACCTGGGCCAGGGCAACGAGCCGACGATCTCCTACACGGAGTTCAGCAAGGAGGTCGGCGCCGGCAACGTCGCCGAGATCTACTCCAAGGGCGACGCGATCCAGGGCCGGCTCAAGAGCCCCCGCGCCAACCCCGAGGGCGGTGGCGACTACAAGGAGTTCCGGACCCAGCGGCCCGCCTTCGCGGACGACAAGCTGTGGCAGAGCCTGAGCAGCCACGGCGTCACGGTGACCGCGCGACCGGTCGTCCAGGAACGCAGCTACCTGTCCAACCTGCTGCTGTCGCTCATCCCCATCGTGATCCTGGCCGCGGTGTGGATCTTCTTCGCCCGGCGGATCCGTGCGGGCATGGGCGGGCCGGGCGGCATGTTCGGCCGCAAGCCACCGCCCAAGCCGGTCGAGCTGCGGCCCGGCACCGGACGTACGACGTTCGCGGACGTGGCGGGCATCGACGAGGTCAAGGGCGAACTGGACGACGTCGTCGACTTCCTCAAGTACCCCGACACCTACCGTCGGATGGGCGCGAAGCTGCCGCGCGGCGTCCTCCTCGCCGGCTCGCCCGGAACCGGCAAGACCCTGCTGGCCCGGGCGGTCGCGGGAGAGGCGGGGGTGCCGTTCTTCTCCGCCTCGGCGTCCGAGTTCATCGAGATGATCGTCGGCGTCGGCGCCTCCCGGGTCCGCGAACTGTTCGGCGAGGCGCGCAAGGTCGCGCCGTCCATCATCTTCATCGACGAGATCGACACCATCGGACGGGTGCGCGGCGGCGGTGCCTCGGTGAGCGGCCACGACGAGCGCGAGCAGACGCTGAACCAGATCCTCACCGAGATGGACGGCTTCTCGGGGTGGGAGGGCGTCATCGTCATCGCCGCGACCAACCGGGCCGACATCCTGGACCCGGCGCTGACCCGGCCCGGCCGCTTCGACCGGGTGGTCAACGTGGCCCCGCCGGACCGCGCGGGGCGCGAGGCGATCCTCGCGATCCACACCCGGGAGATGCCCCTCGACCCCGATGTGGACCTCACCCAGCTGGCGCGCGTGACCCCCGGCATGACGGGTGCGGATCTGGCCAATCTCGCCAACGAGGCCGCCCTGCTCGCCGTCAAGCGCAAGCAGGAGCGGGTGACCCGGGCGGACCTGTCCGAGGCCCTGGAGAAGGTGCAGCTCGGCGCCGAGCGGACCCTCGTCATGCCCGAGGAGGACCGACGGCGCACCGCCTACCACGAGAGCGGCCACGCGCTCCTCGGCATGCTCCAGCCCGGCGCGGACCCCGTCCGCAAGATCACCATCGTGCCGCGCGGCCGGGCGCTCGGCGTGACCATGTCCACGCCCGAGGTCGAGCGGTACGCGCACTCGGAGGAGTACCTGCGCGGCCGCATCATCGGCGCCCTGGGCGGCATGGCCGCCGAGGAGGTCGTCTACGGGGTCGTCACCACCGGCGCGGAGAACGACCTCGAACAGGTCACCAACATCGCGCGCGGCATGGTGGCCCGCTGGGGCATGAGCGAACGCGTCGGCCGGCTCTCCGCCCTCCCCAGCGACGCCCAGCAGGCGTACGGGCTGTCGGCCGCGCCGCAGACCCTGGACGTGATCGACTCGGAGATGCGGCGCATCGTGGACGCCTGCTACGAGGAGGCGCTGCACAAACTCCGCGACCACCGCGGCCAGTTGGACGCCCTCGCCCAGGCACTCCTGGAGAACGAGACGCTGGAGGAGGCGGACGCGTACCGGATCGCCGGAATCACCCGCCTGACCAAGAACGGCGAGGCGTAGCGCGCAGCCCCTCGGCACCCGGCGCCCTTCCGGGGACCGGGCCGGCCGATAGTCCGTACCGGCGGGGCGAGGCGGGTGCAGGGCGTGTGGCGGTGCTCCGGTGCGGCAGCGCTGCCACCCTCGTCGTCCATGGATGTCAGCACCTTCTACGCCCTGTTCTCCGCCACCTGCTTCACCCTGGTCGGCCTCTGGTGGAACGTCGTCCAGAGCCACACCGACTGGATGCGCGAACCGGCCCTGCGCCGCGTCGTCGGCGGGATCTACCTGTCGTTCCTGCTGCCCGCCCTGATGGGCCTGTTCGCCCAGGTCGGCGGCGCGCAGCAGCCGCAGGTCTGGCGGGTCGCCTTCATCGTCCTCGCCGTGGTCGGCTGCGGCTGCACCCTGCGGCTGCTGGCCCGCGCCCGCGGCGACCGCTTCGTCACCCGGCAGCAGGCCGGTGCCGCCCTGATGTACGCCCTGATCGCCGTCGTCGGCGCCTTCCCGGAACTGGCCCGGCCGCTGGGACTGACCCCCATCCAGGCCGAGGCCGTCATGCTGATCGTCCTCGTCGTCCTGGGACACGCCCTGGTCTGGCGGTTCATGGCGGGGGAGGGACGCCCGGCCGAGGACGCGCCCGCCGCCTAGGGCACCCGGGCCACGAGGTAGCGGAAGACGTTCGGCATCCACACGGTCCCGTCCTGCCGCCGGTGCGGGTGCAGCGCCTCCGTCAGCTCCTTGTCGACCTGCTTGGCGTCCGTCGCCGCGATCGCCGCGTCGAACAGGCCGGTCGACAGCAGCCCGCGTACGGCGCTGTCCAGGCCGGCGTACCCGAACGGGCAGGAGACCCGCCCCGAGCCGTCCGGCTTCAGCCCCGCCCGCTGGGCGACCTCCTCCAGGTCGTCCCGGCGGGCCGGCCGCCAGCCGCGCGCGCTGGGCAGCGGATCCGCCGGCTTCGTCGCCACCCGCAGCACGGAGGAGGTGGCGCAGCGCTCCGGCGGACCCCAGCCCACCAGCACCACCGCGGCACCCCGGCGGGCCGCCGGCAGCGCGGCCGCCAGCTGCTCGCCGAGCCCCTCGGAGTCACCCGCCGGACAGCCGGCCGGCTCGAAGACGGTCACCACGTCGAACCCGGCCGTCTCCTTTCCGGCCGCGTCCGCGTCCACGGCGGCGAGCAGCCTTGGAGCCGTACGCGCGCGCGTGCCGCCGTTCCCGCCCCGCCCGGCGTCCCGGCCGCGCGCCGTCTCCGGCAGCAGGCGTTCGCGGGCGAGGGCGAGCCGCTCCGGCGAGGTGTCCACGCCGGTCACCGCCGCTCCTCGGGAGGCCGCCATCAGCAGCGCGAGCCCGGAGCCGCAGCGCAGGCCCAGCAGCCGGGTGGCCGGGCCCACTTCGAGCCGCTCGTGGACCGCCTCGTAGAGCGGGACCAGCATCCGTTCCTGGATCTCCGACCAGTCACGCGCGCGTGCCCACGGGTCCACGCGGGATGTGGAATCCGCGTGCGACCGGTGCTGCCGCACGAGCGTAGGTGTCATAGGTAAGCGCCCCAATCCGCCGACAAGTCGCCGCTGTGCCCGGTTGCGTGGCCCCCGTGCCGTGCGCGCGCACTTCCCACGTATGCCAGGTAACTCCCGGCTCGCGGCCCCGTCCAGGGGTCGTAGGGCCCGGCTTGCCGTCCGGAGGCGAGTGTGGCGAGATTTCACATCCCGGCAACCCGGGTGACCGTACGGTGTCCGCCCCGAGGTACGCGCCGGTGCCGGGGGTCCGGGCGCGCGCGGTAACGTCACGGCCGTCACAGACGCTGATCAGGACGAGGCACCGTCGGCAGAGCGGCCGAAACCCGTCTTGCGCAGCCGCCGGCCGGCGTCGCACTCGCGTACTACCCGCCGGTCGTATCACTCCCTACGCACCAGCTTGGTACGAGCTGTGAGGCTTCTCCGCAGATCAGCGCACCCGCCCTCGTCAGCACGCATCAGCGGCAACTGACGGGTACGTGCAAATTATTTGGGATGGCCCGGAATAGGAACACAGCGGCACCCCCGCTCGTTGTCATTACGTGAGCACGACACAGACACCACCTGTTCTCGCCGCAGAGCTGGCGCAGGCGTGGGCCGACATTCAGCGGTACCACCCCGAGCTGCCGGACCTTGCCGCGCCAGAGTCCCTGATCGGGGAGTCGTCGTCCGCGTGCGGTCACGAGCTCTCCTTCGAGCGACTGCTCCACGAGGCAGTCCACGGCATCGCCGCCGCCCGCGGGATCCGCGACACCTCCCGGGCCGGCCGCTACCACAACCGCCGCTTCCTCGCGATCGCCGAGGAGCTGGGCCTCGACCACCCCGAGGAGCCGCACCCGAGCAGCGGCTTCTCCCTGGTCACGCTCAACCCCGAGGCGAAGCGGCGCTACCGCCCGACGATGGAACGGCTCCAGCGCGCGCTGCGGGCCCACACGGCGGCCACCTCCTCCGACACCTCCCGCACGTTCCGCGGTCCGGCCGCCCGGCACGGCTCGTCCGGCGGCGGCGTCCGGGTCAAGGCGGTCTGCGACTGCGGGCGCAACGTCCGGGTGGTCCCGTCGGTCCTGGCCCAGGCCCCGATCGTCTGCGGCGGCTGCGGCAAGCCGTTCCGGATCCCGGAGGTCGTGGGAGCGGCGTAACCGCCGGCCGCGCGTACCGGCATCTCGTGGGTGCCGGTGGGGCCGAGCGATCGGGGTGCTGCCGCGCAGACGGCCGCACCTCGTGGCGCCGAGCGGCGCACCCGACGTACCTCACCTCCGCGCCGGGTGCCCCTCCGGCATGCCCGGGCGCCCGGAACCACCTCGGCCGAGAGCGGTCCCCGGCGTGTGGCACAATGTCTAGCTGTACTCGACAGTCGCACAGGACCCCTCTCTCCTCCGGCTGACGCGTCCATCGGGCACTCGGGTACCGCAACCCCACGCGGCAACCTGCCGTGCCCAACCACGTCAAAACCAGGAGAGTTCACTCCCGTGGCAGTCAAGATCAAGCTGAAGCGTCTGGGCAAGATCCGTTCGCCTCACTACCGCATCGTCGTCGCCGACTCCCGCACCCGCCGTGACGGCCGTGCGATCGAGGAGATCGGCAAGTACCACCCGACCTACAACCCGTCGGTCATCGAGGTGGACGCCGACCGTGTGGCGTACTGGCTGGGTGTCGGCGCGCAGCCGACCGAGCCCGTCCTCGCCATCCTGAAGAAGACCGGCGACTGGCAGAAGTTCAAGGGCGAGCCCGCCCCGGCGCCGCTGCTCGTCGCCGAGCCGAAGGCCACGCGTCCGTCGTTCGAGGCGCTCGGCGGTGACGACGAGGGCAAGGGTGAGGCGATCACCCAGAAGAAGAAGGCTGAGAAGAAGGACGAGGCCGCTGCCGAGTCCGAGTCGACCGAGGCCTGAGCAGCATGCTCGAAGAGGCGCTTGAGCACCTCGTGAAGGGCATCGTCGACAACCCTGACGATGTGCAGGTCGCCTCGCGCAACCTGCGCCGCGGGCGTGTGCTGGAGGTCCGGGTGCACCCCGACGACCTCGGCAAGGTGATCGGCCGCAACGGCCGCACCGCGCGCGCTCTGCGTACCGTCGTGGGCGCCATCGGCGGTCGCGGTGTCCGCGTCGACCTCGTCGACGTGGACCACGTCCGCTGACGCTTCATCGCAACCGGCTCGGGCCGGGGAGGGCCACTGGGCCGTCCCCGGCCCGCAGTCGTATGACAGGAGAGCAAGCACAGTGCAGCTGGTAGTCGCACGGATCGGCCGTGCCCATGGCATCAAGGGCGAGGTCACCGTCGAGGTGCGTACCGACGAGCCCGAACTCAGGCTCGCGCCCGGCGCCGTACTCGCCACCGACCCCGCCTCCGCGGGGCCGCTCACCATCGAGACGGGCCGGGTGCACAGCGGCCGGCTGCTCCTGCGCTTCGAGGGCGTGCGCGACCGCACCGGTGCCGAGGCCCTGCGCAACACCCTCCTGATCGCCGAGATCGACCCCGAGGAACTCCCCGAGGGCGAGGACGAGTACTACGACCACCAGCTGATGGACCTCGACGTGGTCACCGAGGACGGCACCGAGGTCGGCCGGATCACCGAGATCTCGCACCTGCCGTCCCAGGACCTGTTCATCGTGGAGCGTCCGGACGGCACCGAGGTGATGATCCCGTTCGTGGAGGAGATCGTCGCCGAGATCGACCTGGAGGCGCAGCGGGCCGTCATCACGCCTCCGCCGGGCCTGATCGACGACCGCGCCGAGATCGACTCCTCCCGTGACGAGGACGAGTCCTGATGCGCCTCGACGTCGTCACGATCTTCCCCGAGTACCTGGAGCCCCTGAACGTCTCCCTCGTCGGCAAGGCACGCGCGCGCGGCCGGCTCGGCGTGCACGTGCACGACCTGCGGTCCTGGACGTACGACCGGCACAACACCGTCGACGACACGCCCTACGGCGGCGGCCCCGGCATGGTCATGAAGACCGAGCCCTGGGGCGACGCCCTGGACACGGTCCTCGCCGACGGCTACGAGGCCGGCGGCCGCGCCCCCGCGCTGATCGTGCCCACCCCGAGCGGCCGTCCCTTCACCCAGGAACTGGCCGTGGAACTCTCCGAGCGCCCCTGGCTGATCTTCACCCCGGCCCGCTACGAGGGCATCGACCGGCGCGTGGTGGACGAGTACGCGACCCGCATGCCCGTGTACGAGGTCTCCATCGGTGACTACGTCCTCGCCGGCGGCGAAGCGGCCGTCCTGGTCGTCACCGAGGCCGTCGCCCGGCTGCTGCCCGGCGTCCTCGGCAACGCCGAGTCCCACCGGGACGACTCCTTCGCGCCCGGCGCGATGGCGAACCTCCTGGAAGGCCCCGTCCACACCAAGCCGCCCGTCTGGCGCGGCCGGGGGATCCCCGACGTGCTGCTCAGCGGCCACCACGGGAAGATCGCCCGCTGGCGCAGGGACGAGGCACTGCGGCGCACCACGGCCAACCGGCCCGACCTGATCGAGCACTGCGAGCCCGAGGCCTTCGACAAGAAGGACCGCGAGATGCTCTCCATCCTCGGCTGGGAACCGGATCCCGAGGGCGAGCGGTACGGCCGATTTTGGCGCCGGGCCGGGGGCGTGGAACAATAGACCGCTGTTGTGCGTCCGTCCGGTGTGCGCCCCTGCCACAGGGGGACACGACGCCCGCCCCGACCCGCACGGCAGTCTCCTGTACCTCCATCTCCCGTTGATGACCTGTGGCATCAGCGAAGAAAGCAGACGAAATGTCTCACCTGCTCGACACCGTCGACGCGTCGTCGCTGCGCAGCGACATCCCGGCCTTCCGTCCGGGTGACACCGTCAACGTCCACGTGCGCGTCATCGAGGGCAACCGCTCCCGTGTGCAGCAGTTCAAGGGCGTCGTCATCCGCCGCCAGGGCGCCGGTGTCCGCGAGACCTTCACGGTCCGCAAGGTCTCGTTCTCCGTCGGCGTCGAGCGCACCTTCCCGGTGCACACCCCGATCGTCGAGAAGATCGAGCTCGTCACCCGTGGTGACGTGCGCCGCGCCAAGCTGTACTACCTCCGTGACCTGCGCGGCAAGGCCGCGAAGATCAAGGAGAAGCGCGAGAACTGAGCGCTTCCCCGGCGTCACAGCGGGGCCGGATAACATCTGGCTCCGATGGACACCGAAGCTCAGCAGACGGAACGCGACCGCTCCTCCCACCCCGGTACTCCGGGGCCGGAGGGGCGGTCGCGTTCCGCGTTGGCGCCGCGGATGACCGCGTGGCTGCCGGGGGGACGGATCACCGTCACCGTCTTCGCCTGCCTGGCGTTCGTCCTGCTGCTGAACACCTTCGTGGCGCAGCCGTTCGAGATTCCCAGCGGATCCATGGAGCGGGGTTTGAGGATCGGGGACCGCGTTCTCGTAAACAAGTTGGCGTACCGTTTCGGTGCCCAGCCGCGCCGCGGCGACGTGATTGTGTTCGACGGCACCGGGTATTTCGGAGACGCGGACTACGTCAAACGCGTTGTCGGGGTGGGGGGAGACCACGTGGTCTGCTGCGACAAGGAGGGCAGGATCGAGGTGAACGACCGGCCGGTCGACGAGTCGTCGTTCCTCTATCCGGGGAACAGCGCCTCCAGCGTCCCCTTCGACGTCGCCGTGCCCGCGGGCCGCCTCTTCGTCCTCGGCGACCACCGCAGCCGCTCCAGCGACTCCCGCGACCACCTGGGCTCGCCCGGCGGCGGCATGATCCCCGTGGACGACGTCGTCGGCCGCGCCGACTGGATCGTCTGGCCGTACGGCCACTGGGCGCACCTCAGGCGTCCGCAGGCCTACGCGCGCGTGCCCGCGGCCCCGGCGGAGGGCGCCCATGGGTAACCGCGGCAAACCGCGCGGGGTGCCCGCGACGCCCGCCGAGGACCTGCTGCCCACCGGGACCCGCCGCACCGTCGCGTCCGGGGGCGGTGGCCGCACGCGCGCGGAGCGCCGCAAACTGCAGCGCAAGGTCAAACGCAAGCGCCGTCGTTCAGCCGTTCGGGAGATCCCCCTTCTGGTCGGTGTCGCGGTCCTCATCGCGCTCGTCCTGAAGACCTTCCTCGTCCAGGCGTTCGTGATCCCGTCCGGCTCCATGGAGCAGACGATCCGCATCGGCGACCGCGTGCTGGTCGACAAGTTCACCCCCTGGTTCGGTTCCAAGCCGCAGCGCGGGGACGTCGTCGTCTTCCACGACCCCGGCGGCTGGCTCGCGGACGAGCAGACCGCCAAGAAGAACGACCCCATCGTCGTCAAGCAGCTCAAGGAGGGCCTCACCTTCATCGGCCTGCTGCCCTCCGACAACGAGAAGGACCTGATCAAGCGGGTCATCGGGGTCGGCGGCGACCACGTCAAGTGCTGCGACGCCCAGGGCCGCCTCACCGTCAACGGCGTACCGCTGACCGAGGGCGACTACATCTATCCGGGGGACGCCCCCTCCGCCACCCCCTTCGACATCACCGTGCCCAAGGGCCGGCTGTGGGTGATGGGCGACCACCGGGGCAACTCCGCCGACTCCCGCTTCCACCAGGACACCCCGTACGGCGGCACGGTCTCCGAGGACTCGGTGGTCGGCCGGGCCATGGCCATCGGCTGGCCGATCGGCCACTGGACGCGCCTTCAGGAACCTAAAACCTTCGCAAGCGTCGCCGACTCCGTGTCGGGGGCGACCGCCGGTACCCGGCAGTCGCATAGGGTTGCCTCAGAGAACCAGAACGGATCGACCCGGCTCCCGACCCCTGCGGAACTCCCGCTCGTTATGGGAGTGGTGGGCCTGCACCGTATCCGGCGCGGGCGGCGGCACAGAGTGAGGAGTTGGCGTGGGGGATGTGGCGGTTGGCGCACGTTCGGGACACGACGGCGAGGAGCACCGCGGGCACCCCGTGGCGGCGAACGGTCCCGTGCCGGACGGCGCCATGACCCCCAGGAATGACCCGGCCGCCGGTGACGACGGCGCGTCGGCGGACGGGCCCCGCACCCAGGACGCGGGCACGGGCGAGACCACGCACCGGCCGGCGAAGCAGCGCTCCTTCTGGAAGGAGCTGCCGATCCTGGTGGTCATCGCGCTGGTGCTGGCGCTGCTGATCAAGACGTTCCTGGTGCAGGCGTTCTCGATCCCGTCCGACTCGATGCAGAACACCCTCCAGCAGGGTGACCGCGTCCTGGTCGACAAGCTCACCCCCTGGTTCGGCTCCGAGCCCGAGCGCGGCGAGGTCGTCGTCTTCCACGACCCGGACAACTGGCTGGCCGGCGAACCGGCGCCCAACCCGAACGCCGTGCAGAAGGTGCTCAGCTGGATCGGCCTGATGCCGTCCGCCGAGGAGAAGGACCTCATCAAGCGCGTGATCGGCGTCGGCGGCGACACGGTGCAGTGCAAGGGCACCGGCCCGCTGGTGGTCAACGGCAAGGCGCTGAACGAGCCGTACGTCTACCCCGGCAACACGCCGTGCACCGACGACGACCTGGGCGGCCAGTTCAAGGTGAAGGTGCCCAAGGGCTACCTCTGGGTGATGGGCGACCACCGCCAGAACTCCCGCGACTCCCGCTACAACCAGTCCGACAAGCACCACGGCATGGTCCCCGTCGACGAGGTCGTCGGCCGTGCCATCGTCAAGGCCTGGCCGATCAACCGCTGGGGCACCCTGCCGATCCCGGACACCTTCGACCAGCCCGGGCTCGACGAGCAGTCCTCCGCGTCCGCCTCCCTGACGGTGGCCCCCCAGGGCGTGGCCCTCGTGGCGGTGCTGCCGGTGGCGATGTGGCGGCGCCGGCGCTCGGACCGGCCGGAGTCCAAGGCCGTGCCGACGAGGTCCGCCGGGCGGCGCTGACCCCGCCCCGGCCGGGCGGACCCGCCCGGCCGGCCCGCCTCCCGACCTCGTTCGCCGTCGGCCCGGCCCGGGAAACAGGGGGCTGACCTCGCCCGGTACCGCCGGGTAGGGTGCGGGTCCATGGGTGGCGAGAGCACGACGCGTACGGCCCCGCACGGCGGCGGCACAGGCACGGCACGGGCCGGCGGCAGCAGGATCGGGCAGAGACTGTCCGGACTGGCCGTGGCGCTCGGCCTGGTGCTGTTCCTCGGCGGATTCGCGTGGGCGGCGGTCACCTACCGCCCGTACACCGTGCCGACCAGCTCCATGACCCCCACCATCGACGCCGGTGACCGGGTGCTCGCCCAGCGGGTCGACGGCGCCGAGGTGCGGCGCGGTGACGTCGTCGTCTTCGAGGACAAGAGCTGGGTCACCAACGCGAAGGTGGTCAAGCGTGTCGTCGCCGTCGGCGGTGACACCGTCTCCTGCTGCACCGACGGCAAGCTCACCGTCAACGGCAAGCAGATAGACGAGCCCTACCTGCCCGAGGGCAGCCTGGCCGAGATCAAGAACATCCCCACCGTCACCGTCCCGAAGGGCCGGCTCTTCCTCCTCGGTGACGAGCGCCAGGGCTCCCTGGACTCCAGCGCCCACCTCACCGACACCGCCAAGGGCACCGTCTCCCGCGACGCCGTCTCCGCCCGCGTGGAAGCCGTCGTGTGGCCCTGGAAGGGCTCCCTGAAGAGCCCCACCGGCTTCGAGTCGCTCGGCGCCCTCTCCCGGCCCGGTCCGCTGCGCACGATCGAGCTGATGATCGTCGCCGGCGCCGTCCTGGTCCTCGGCGGCGGCGCGTACGGCCCGATCGCCAAGCGTCTGGGCCGCTCCCGCGCCCGCACCGGCCCGGAGCCCGTCGGTGCCCGCTGAGACCCCGCCGGACTTCTCCGGCGAGGGCGGGCTGCGCAAGGTCGCCCGGGTGGTCCTCCTCGACCCCGCGGACCGCATCCTGCTGCTGCACGGTCACGAGCCGGACGATCCCGCGGACGACTGGTGGTTCACCCCCGGCGGCGGTCTGGAGGGCGCCGAGACGCGCGAGGAGGCCGCGCTGCGGGAACTCGCCGAGGAGACCGGCATCACCGATGTCGAACTCGGTCCCGTGCTGTGGCGCCGGCGGTGCTCCTTCCCCTTCGCGGGGCGCCGCTGGGACCAGGACGAGTGGTACTACCTGGCCCGTACGGCCCAGACGGCCGGAGTGGCGACGGGGCTGACGGAGCTGGAGCGGCGCAGCGTCGCCGGAGCGCGCTGGTGGACGTGTCGGGAACTGACCCGGTCACATGAGACGGTGTATCCGACCAGACTCGCCGGGCTGCTGCAGCGGCTGCTCGACGAGGGTCCCCCGGCCAGGCCCGTGACCCTCGACACGGAAATCGTCTGAGGGCTCCCGGGACTGGCGCACAATGGGGGGATCGCACGGCTGAAGGGGAACATGCCATGAGCGCCGAGGACCTCGAGAAGTACGAGACCGAGATGGAGCTGAAGCTCTACCGGGAGTACCGAGACGTCGTCGGTCTGTTCAAATACGTGATCGAGACCGAGCGACGCTTCTATCTCACCAACGACTACGAGATGCAGGTGCACTCGGTTCAGGGTGAGGTTTTCTTCGAGGTGTCCATGGCCGACGCCTGGGTCTGGGACATGTACCGGCCGGCTCGCTTCGTCAAGCAGGTCCGCGTCCTCACATTCAAGGACGTGAACATCGAGGAGCTGAACAAGAGCGACCTGGAGCTCCCGGGCGGGTGACGGGGTTTTCCACAACCGCTGACCCGTCCACCGAGATCAACACGGGTGGGCCCGCTGCGTGACCGTTGGTGCCGGAGGTGGTGCCGACATGAGCAGGGCACGCAGTGCACTCGGCAGGTACGGCGAGGATCTGGCCGCGCGGCGGCTGGTCCTCGCCGGGATGACGGTCCTGGAGCGCAACTGGCGCTCGGGCAGGTCCGGCGAGATCGACATCGTGGCGCGGGACGGCGACGCGCTCGTCATCTGCGAGGTGAAGACCCGCAGGAGCGGTTCCTACGAGCATCCGATGGCCGCGGTCACCCCGCGGAAGGCCGAGCGGCTCCGGGGCCTGGCCGAACGCTGGATCCACGCCCACGGAGGAGCACCGCCGGGCGGCGTCCGCATCGACCTGATCGGCGTGCTCCTGCCCCGCCGGGGCGCCCCGTCCGTCGAGCACGCGCGGGGGGTGGCCTGAGATGGGATTCGCCCGTACGTGCTCGGTGGCCCTGGTCGGAGTCGAGGGGGTCGTCGTCGAGGTCCAGGCCGACCTCGAACCCGGCGTAGCCGCCTTCACCCTGGTCGGCCTGCCGGACAAGAGCCTGACGGAGAGCCGCGACCGGGTCCGCGCGGCGGTGGTGAACTCGGGCGGCGAGTGGCCGCAGAAGAAGCTCACCGTCGGACTCAGCCCCGCGTCGGTGCCCAAGGCCGGTTCCGGCTTCGACCTGGCCGTCGCCTGCGCCGTGCTCGGCGCCGCCGAACGGATCGATCCCCGGGTCCTCGCCGACATCGTCATGATCGGCGAACTGGGCCTGGACGGCCGCGTGCGACCGGTCCGGGGCATCCTGCCGGCCGTCCTCGCCGCGGCCGACGCGGGCTACGAGCAGGTCGTGGTGCCGGAGTGCGCCGCCGCCGAGGCCTCGCTGGTCCCCGGCGTCTCGGTGCTCGGGGTGCGCAGCCTGCGCCAGCTGATCGCCGTGCTGACCGACGAGCCCGTCCCCGAGGAGCAGCCCGACGAGCAGGGGCGGCCCGACCCCCTCCTGGCCGGGCTGCGCGTGCCCGGCACCGGCGCCGCCACCGGTATACACAGCCTCGGCGCCGCGCAGCACGACCACGATCACGACCTCGCCGACGTCGTGGGCCAGACCTCCGCCCGCACGGCGGTGGAGGTGGCCGCCGCCGGCGGACACCACCTGTTCCTGGAAGGCCCGCCCGGTGCGGGCAAGACCATGCTCGCCGAGCGCCTGCCCGCCGTGCTTCCCCGGCTCATCCGGGAGGAGTCGCTGGAGGTCACCGCCGTGCACTCGGTGGCCGGGCTCCTGCCGCCGGGCAAGCCCCTCATCGACGTCGCCCCCTACTGCGCCCCGCACCACTCGGCGACGATGCAGTCCCTCGTCGGCGGCGGCCCCGGCATCGCGCGCCCCGGGGCCGTGTCCCTCGCCCATCGCGGCGTGCTCTTCCTCGACGAGGCGCCCGAGTTCCACAGCCAGACCCTCGACGCCCTGCGGCAGCCCCTGGAGTCGGGACACGTCGTGATCGCCCGCAGCGCCGGCGTCGTCCGCTTCCCGGCGCGCTTCCTCATGGTGCTGGCCGCCAACCCGTGCCCGTGCGGACGCTTCTCGCAGCGCGACACGTTGTGCGAGTGCCCGCCGTCGGCGATCCGCCGCTACCAGTCCCGGCTGTCCGGCCCGCTGCTGGACCGGGTGGACCTGCGGGTGGAGGTGGACCCCGTCAGCCGGGCCCAGCTCACCGTGCCGGGCGCCCGCGGCGAGTCCACCGCGACCGTCGCCGCCCGGGTCCGCCAGGCCCGGGAGCGGGCCGCCGCCCGCCTCGCCGGAACGCCCTGGCGCACCAACAGCGAGGTTCCCGGCCGGGAGCTGCGCGGCCGGTACCAGGCCGTCACCGGCGCCATGGACGAGGCGGAACGCAACCTGGAGCGGGGCGTGCTCACCGCCCGGGGGATCGACCGGGTGCTGCGCGTCGCCTGGACGGTCGCCGACCTCGTCGGGCACGAACGCCCGGACGCCACCGACGTGGCGCTCGCCCTGCAACTGCGCACCGGCGTGCCCCGCGGGGTGCCGATGGCCATCGGGGCGCTGACGTGACCGGAGCCGAGGACTCCGACGGCGACCGGCTCGGCAGGGTGTTCCTCTGCCGGGTGGCCGAGCCGGGGGACGAGACCGTCGGGCGCTCGGTGCGCCGGTTCGGCGTGCGGGAGGTGGTGCGGCGGCTCCGCGAGGGCGGGGAACCGCTGCCCGGGATGAGCGCGACACGCTGGGCCGGGCTCGTCGCGCGGGCCGGGCGGGCAGAGCCGGAGCGGGATCTCGCGACGGCCGGGGCCACCGGGGCGCGGTTCGTGTGCCCCGGGGACGCCGAGTGGCCCGGGCAGCTGGACGACCTCGCGGACGCACGGCCCGTCGGGCTGTGGGTCCGCGGCCGGGCCGGCCTGCGGATGTGGGCGCTCAGATCCGTCGCCGTGGTGGGGGCGCGTGCCTGCACCGAGTACGGCACCCATGCGGCGGCCACGCTCGCCGCGGGGCTGGCCGAGCGGGGCTGGGTCGTCGTGTCCGGCGGCGCCTACGGCATCGACGGTGCCGCCCACCGCGGCGCCCTCGCCGCCCGCGGAGCCACCGTCGCCGTCCTCGCGTGCGGTGTCGACCGGCCCTACCCCCGCGGCCACGCCGCGCTGATCGACAGGATCGCGGAACAGGGACTCGTCGTCGGCGAGTTGCCGCCGGGCGACCACCCGACACCGAGCCGGTTCATCCTCCGCAACCGGGTCATCGCCGCGCTGACCAGGGGAACCGTCGTGGTCGAGGCCGCCTGCCGCAGCGGGTCCCTGGCCACCGCGCGGGCCGCCCAGCGGCTCGGCCGCTTCACCATGGGCGTGCCCGGCCCGGTCACCAGCGCCCTCTCGGCCGGTGTGCACGAACTGCTGCGCGGCGAGGCCGCCCTGGTCACCGACGCGGCGGAAGTGGTGGAACTCGTCGGCGACATGGGAGAGCTGGCACCGCCGCGGCGCGGCCCGGTGCTGCCGCGCGACCTGCTGGAACCGGCCGCCCGGGCCGTCCTCGCCGCCCTGCCCGGCGACCGGGCGGCCCCCGCCGACGAGATCGCGCTCGGCGCGCGGACCACCAGGGACGAGGCGATCGCGAGACTGTACGAACTCCGAGCACTTGGCTACGTCGAACGACACGGCGATGGCTGGAAGTTGACACGCCAGTCGATGATCCCGCTCCGGGACGGTCACCGACCGTGTTGACCGACGGGGTTCGGCCGTCCGGGGGAATCCTCGACGCCCTTGTGTATGGGCGGAGTTGGCGACTGCGGCCGGTCACGCAGAGCGATCCCGGCGGCGGGGTCACGGGGGCGGCCCAGGAGCCCCGCGCACGAGTGGTGCCCTGGTGTTCGCACACCGCGACACCTCAGTCACGCTACGCTCACGAAGGCGTCGACACAGACTGCGCCAACTCGACACCAGACCGACAGCTCACGCAGGCGGACCACTTCACCCGAACGAACTCCTACCGGCCCACTTCACGGCACTTCACGGCACTTCACGGCAGAACGGCACAAGGCGACGAATGCCCCAGCACACCTCCGGGTCCGACCGGGCGGCGATCCCCCCAGCCGCCCGCGACGGTGGCAGCGTGCGGCCGCCCGCTCCCTCGACGCTCGACGAACTGTGGCGGTCGTACAAGGCGACGGGGGACGACCGGCTGCGTGAGCAGCTGATCCTGCACTACTCGCCGCTGGTCAAGTACGTGGCCGGCCGGGTGAGCGTGGGGCTGCCGCCCAACGTGGAGCAGGCCGACTTCGTGTCCTCCGGCGTGTTCGGGCTGATCGACGCGATCGAGAAGTTCGACATCGACCGGGAGATCAAGTTCGAGACGTACGCGATCACCCGGATCCGCGGCGCGATGATCGACGAGCTGCGGGCGCTGGACTGGATCCCCCGCTCGGTCCGGCAGAAGGCGCGCAACGTCGAGCGTGCCTACGCCACCCTGGAGGCCCGGCTGCGCCGCACCCCGTCGGAGGGCGAGGTCGCCGACGAGCTGGGCATGGAGGTCGAGGAACTCCACGCTGTTTTCAGCCAGTTGTCGCTGGCCAACGTGGTCGCCCTGGAGGAGCTGCTGCACGTCGGCGGCGAGGGCGGGGACCGGCTCAGCCTGATGGACACCCTCGAGGACACCGCGGCCGACAACCCGGTGGAGGTGGCCGAGGACCGGGAGCTGCGGCGGTTCCTCGCGCGGGCGATCAACACGCTGCCCGAGCGGGAGAAGACCGTCGTCACGCTGTACTACTACGAGGGGCTCACCCTCGCCGAGATCGGCAATGTGCTCGGCGTCACCGAGAGCCGGGTCAGCCAGATCCACACCAAGTCGGTACTGCAGCTGCGGGCGAAGCTCGCGAGCTTCGGGCGCTGACTCGTCCCGGCCACGCTGCGTCGGCTCCCGTTGTCCGGGACGCGTCCGTAAAGTGGTGGCGTGCCAAGGATTCGAGCGGCCTCCGTGGCCGAGCACCGGTCGATGCAGCGAGCCGCCCTGCTGGACGCGGCGCGGTCCCTGCTGTCCGAGGGCGGGACGGACGCGCTGACCTTTCCCGCGCTCGCCGAGCGCACGGGGCTGGCGCGGTCGTCCGTCTACGAGTACTTCCGGTCGCGCGCGGCCGTGGTCGAGGAGCTGTGCGAGGCCGACTTCCCGCTGTGGGCGGCGGAGGTGGCCTCAGCCATGGAGCGGACGGACTCACCGGAGGGCAAGGTCGAGGCGTACGTACGGCAGCAGCTGTCGCTGGTCGGGGACCGGCGCCACCGGGCGGTCGTCGCGATCTCCGCGAGCGAGCTGGACGCGGGGGCCCGGGAGAAGATCCGGGCGGCCCACGGCGGCCTGGTCGCGATGATCGTCGAGGCGCTCGGAGAGATGGGGCACGCACAGCCCCGGCTGGCGGCGATGCTGCTCCAGGGCGTCGTGGACGCGGCGGTCCGCCGCATCGAACTCGGCGCGGCCGAGGATCCCACCGCCATCACCGACGCGGCCGTGGCCATGGCCCTGCGGGGCGTACGGGGCTGAGCGTCCGGGCGGCGACGCGGCGACGGGTCCCGCCGGGCGGCGCCTGCCTGGTGCCGATGCCTCCCATGCTGCCCCGAGTCGGTTCGTCGTGGCGCCCGTGGGCGCTGGTCGGCACCCTTCCCGGCGCCACCGCGGTCACCGCCGCGCCATCGGCCCCTGCCCCGACGGTGGCCGGCCCGGCGGTACCGGGAGCAGCCTCGACGGCCCCCTCGCCAGCAGCCACGGCGGCAGCAGGGAGAGCGGATCCAGATAGGTCTCGCCCCGCAGCAGACCCCAGTGCACGCAGGTCGCCGGTCCGCAGTGCGAACCGCCCGCCTGGACCGCCCCCACCACCCCGCCCGCCGCCACCTCGTCCCCCTTCCGCACCGCCGCGGTCACCGGCTCGTACGTGGTGCGCAGATCCGTTCCGGTCAGCTCCACGGACACCACGCCCCGCCCGGCCACCCGGCCCGCGAAGGACACCCGGCCCGCCGCGACCGCCCGCACCGCCGAACCTGCGGGCGCGGCCAGGTCGACGCCCCGGTGGCCGGCGCCGTACACCGTCGCCGGGGGCTCCCAGCCCCGCAGCACCGAGGGGCGCACGCCCACCGGCCAGACGCGGCCCACGGCCGGCACCGGGGCCGCCGGGGCGGAGGGCGGCCCAGGGACCGGGGGATCCGCCCAGGCCGGAGGGGTGAGGGCGGCCACGGCCGAGCTGAGCAGCACAGCCACCCCCGTCAGGACCCGTCGCATCGCTCGTCGCATGCGGCAACCGTCCCGCACGGCGCCGATCACGGCCGGAGCCTGTGGGCAACCCCCCGCTTGTGGAGAGCGGCGTCACCCGGCGCCTTCCCGGTCCCGTACACTTCTTCTGGCGATCCGGGTCACCGGGTCGACTTCGCACGCCCCGGTACGGCACCCGGCAAGGGTTCGTACCAAGCGCCTCTCGGTCCTTCGCGGCACGGCGCATCGCGGGCGTCAGGCGCGGCCGCCGTCCGGCGGACGCGGCACAACCGAGAAATTCAAGGAGATACGGCCATGGCCGTCGTCACGATGCGGGAGCTGCTGGAGAGCGGCGTCCACTTCGGTCACCAGACCCGTCGCTGGAACCCGAAGATGAAGCGCTTCATCTTCACCGAGCGCAACGGCATCTACATCATCGACCTGCTCCAGTCGCTGTCGTACATCGACCGCGCCTACGAGTTCGTCAAGGAGACCGTCGCCCACGGCGGCACGGTCATGTTCGTCGGCACGAAGAAGCAGGCGCAGGAGGCCATCGCGGAGCAGGCCACCCGCGTCGGCATGCCCTTCGTCAACCAGCGCTGGCTGGGCGGCATGCTCACCAACTTCTCGACCGTCTACAAGCGTCTGCAGCGCCTCAAGGAGCTCGAGCAGATCGACTTCGAGGACGTCGCGGCCTCGGGTCTGACCAAGAAGGAGCTTCTCGTGCTCTCGCGCGAGAAGGCCAAGCTGGAGAAGACCCTCGGCGGTATCCGCGAGATGTCCAAGGTTCCCAGCGCCGTCTGGATCGTGGACACCAAGAAGGAGCACATCGCGGTCGGTGAGGCCCGGAAGCTCAACATCCCGGTCGTCGCGATCCTCGACACCAACTGCGACCCCGACGAGGTCGACTACAAGATCCCGGGCAACGACGACGCGATCCGCTCCGTCACCCTGCTGACCCGCGTGATCGCCGACGCCGTCGCCGAGGGTCTCATCTCCCGCTCCCGCGTCGCCACCGGCGACAAGGGCGAGAAGGCCGCCGCCGAGCCGCTCGCCGAGTGGGAGCGCGACCTGCTCGAGGGTGAGAAGAAGGACGAGGCTCCGGCCGCCGAGGCTGCTGAGGCCGCTCCGGCCGCCGAGGCTGCTCCGGCCGCCGAGGCCACCGAGGCTGCCCCCGCCGCCGAGGCCGCTCCGGCCGAGGGCGAGAAGGCCGCCGAGGGCGAGCAGGCCTGACGTCAGCGTTGACGGCGGGGGCGGCGACATGAAGTCCGCCCCCGCTGTTCACCCGTAGGTCGGCACCGGGTACGGGATCCGCGGCTACATGTGGATCCCGGACCGTGCGGATCTGAAGATCTCCCAGACTTCGAGAAAGACTCACAGACTCATGGCGAACTACACCGCCGCCGACGTCAAGAAGCTCCGTGAGCTCACGGGCGCCGGCATGATGGACTGCAAGAAGGCGCTGGACGAGGCCGAGGGCAACGTCGACAAGGCCGTCGAGGCCCTGCGCATCAAGGGCCAGAAGGGCGTCGCCAAGCGCGAGGGCCGCTCCGCCGAGAACGGCGCCGTGGTCTCCATCATCGCCGACGACAACTCCTCCGGCGTCATCGTCGAGCTGAAGTGCGAGACGGACTTCGTCGCCAAGGGCGAGAAGTTCCAGGCCGTGGCCCAGGCCATCGCCGAGCACGTCGCCAAGTCGAACCCGGCCGACATCGAGGCGCTCCTCGCCTCCGAGATCGAGGCCGGCAAGACCGTCCAGGCGTTCGTGGACGAGGCCAACGCCAACCTCGGCGAGAAGATCGTCCTGGACCGCTTCGCGCAGTTCTCCGACGGCTACGTCCTGGCCTACATGCACCGCACCATGCCCGACCTGCCGCCGCAGATCGGTGTCCTGGTCGAGCTCGACAAGCCGAACGCCGAGGTCGCCAAGGGCGTCGCCCAGCACATCGCCGCCTTCGCGCCGAAGTACCTCTCCAAGGAGGACGTGCCGGCCGAGGTCGTCGAGACCGAGCGTCGCGTCGCCGAGGAGACCACCCGCGCCGAGGGCAAGCCCGAGGCCGCGATCGCCAAGATCGTCGAGGGTCGTGTCAACGGCTTCTTCAAGGACGCCACGCTGCTCGGCCAGCCGTACGCGCTCGACAACAAGAAGTCGGTCCAGAAGGTGCTGGACGAGGCCGGTGTCACCCTGAAGCGCTTCTCGCGCATCAAGGTCGGCATCTGAGTCCGTACCGCGATCGACGCGCGACCCACGGAGAAATCCCGATAGGGTCGACAGCAGTCGTCCGCGCACACCGCCACACCCGGGCGTGCGGCGGACGGCAGCAGATCTGACGAGGAGGCCATTGCCGCGCATGGGAGCGAAAAGCGAACCCATCGGCAATGGCCTTCTTCGTATGTGCAACACGTGAAAGAGGCGGGATCTCCATGACCACGAAGGCCCAGAAGAGCGACGACGGCAAAGTACGCGGCCGGTTTCTGCTGAAGCTGTCCGGAGAGGCCTTCTCCGGTGGCGGGGGCCTGGGCGTCGACCCCGACGTGGTGCACAAGATCGCCCGCGAGATCGCCGCCGTCGTCCGCGACGGAGCGGAGGTCGCGGTCGTCATCGGCGGCGGCAACTTCTTCCGCGGCGCCGAACTCCAGCAGCGCGGCATGGACCGTGCGCGCTCCGACTACATGGGCATGCTCGGCACCGTGATGAACTGCCTCGCCCTCCAGGACTTCCTGGAGAAGGAGGGCATCGACAGCCGGGTGCAGACCGCCATCACCATGGGGCAGGTCGCCGAGCCGTACATCCCGCTGCGCGCCGTGCGCCACCTGGAGAAGGGCCGCGTGGTCATCTTCGGCGCCGGCATGGGCATGCCGTACTTCTCCACCGACACCACCGCCGCCCAGCGCGCCCTGGAGATCGACGCCGAGGCGCTGCTCATGGGCAAGAACGGCGTGGACGGGGTCTACGACTCCGACCCCAAGACCAACCCCGACGCCGTCAAGTTCGACGCCCTCGGCTACGGCGAGGTCATCACCCGGGACCTCAAGGTCGCCGACGCCACGGCCATCACCCTGTGCCGCGACAACAAGCTCCCGATCCTCGTGTTCGAGCTTCTCGCGGAGGGCAATATCGCCCGCGCCGTCAAGGGTGAGAAGATCGGCACGCTGGTGGGTGAGCAGGGCAGCCGGGACTGACCGGCACGACCCCGCCACCCGGGAGCGCCACCTGTCCGAGGGACGGACGGGACGCACCCTGGCCGGGGGATGGACAATGTCCTGCCGGTCGGGAACCGTGCAGGAAGAAGACGCGACGCAGCCGGCCGCCGCTCCGATCGAGGAACCGCGGCCGGGCCTCACTCAAGACACGCAGGAGCAAGTGGTGATCGAAGAGACCCTCCTCGAGGCCGAGGAGAAGATGGAGAAGGCCGTCGTGGTCGCCAAGGAGGACTTCGCCGCGATCCGCACCGGCCGTGCGCACCCGGCGATGTTCAACAAGATCGTGGCCGACTACTACGGTGCCCCGACGCCGATCAACCAGCTGGCCTCGTTCTCCGTGCCGGAGCCGCGCATGGCGGTCGTGACCCCGTTCGACAAGAGCGCGCTGCGCAACATCGAGCAGGCGATCCGCGACTCCGACCTGGGCGTCAACCCCAGCAACGACGGCAACATCATCCGAGTGGTGTTCCCCGAGCTGACCGAGGAGCGCCGCCGCGAGTACATCAAGGTCGCCAAGGGCAAGGGTGAGGACGCGAAGGTCTCCATCCGCTCCGTGCGCCGCAAGGCCAAGGACGCCATCGACAAGCTGATCAAGGACGGCGAGGTCGGCGAGGACGAGGGCCGCCGTGCGGAGAAGGAACTCGACGACCTGACGGCGAAGTACGTCGCCCAGGTGGACGAGCTCCTCAAGCACAAGGAATCGGAGCTGCTCGAAGTCTGATGAGCGACTCTTCCTGGGGGGCACCGCCGTACGCGGGGCAGGCCGGGTACTGGGGGTCCACCGACGGTGGACCTGTCCAGGGGGCCGCCCCGGCGGGTCCCACGTACGATGCGCCTGAGGCGCACCAGACTCGCCCCATGCCCATCGTGCCCGAGGTACCCGAGTTCGGCGGGGACCAGGACGACGACCGGGGGGCCGCTCGGCTGGGCGGTCCCTTGTTCCGAGACGAGACCTTCCAGGACCGGCCCGTCCCGGCCGAGACCCAGAATCCGGAGCCCATGCCCGACGCCCCGCAGCCGGCGCCAGCGCCGCAGAAGAAGAGCGCGGGCCGTGACCTGAGCGCGGCCATAGGCGTCGGCGTCGGGCTCGGTGTGGTGATCGTCGCGTCCCTGTTCGTCGTCAAGGCCGTGTTCGTCGGTGTCGTGGCGATCGCCGTCGTCGTCGGTCTGTGGGAGCTGACCAGCAGGCTGCAGGAGCGCAAGGGCATCAAGGCGCCGCTCGTGCCGCTCGCGGTCGGCGGTGCGGCGATGGTGGTCGCCGGCTATGCGCGCGGTGCCGAGGGGGCGTGGGTCGCCATGGCCCTGACCGCCCTCGCGGTCCTGGTCTGGCGCATGACCGAACCGCCGGAGGGCTATCTCAAGGACGTCACGGCCGGCGTCTTCGCCGCGTTCTACGTGCCGTTCCTCGCCACCTTCGTCGCGATGATGCTCACCGCCGACGACGGCCCCTGGCGGGTCCTCACCTTCCTGCTGCTGACGGTCGTCAGCGACACGGGTGCGTACGCGGTCGGCTGGCGTTTCGGCAAGCACAAGCTCGCCCCGCGCATCAGCCCCGGCAAGACCCGCGAGGGTCTGCTCGGCGCGGTGGCCTTCGCCATGGTCGCGGGCGCGCTGTGCATGCAGTTCCTGATCGACGATGGCGCCTGGTGGCAGGGCCTGCTGCTGGGGCTCGCGGTCGCGGCCAGCGCCACCCTGGGCGACCTGGGCGAGTCCATGATCAAGCGTGACCTGGGCATCAAGGACATGGGCACCCTGCTCCCCGGTCACGGCGGCATCATGGACCGGCTGGACTCCCTGCTGCCGACCGCGCCGGTGGTGTGGCTGCTGATGGTCCTCTTCGTGGGCTCCTGAGCCGGCACGAGGCTGCCGGCCCGCACGTCGTACCGGCTCCGCCTGAGCCGGCACGAGACTGCCACCCGCACGTCGTACGGCTTCCGGGCCCCCGTCCTGAACAGGGCGGGGGCCCGTCGTCGCGTCCGGGGCCCCGAGGCACCTGTTTCTGCCGCGCACCCCGGCGACGGTCACGGCGGTCGGCCGCTCACAGGGCCGTACCGGAGGGCTCCCCGGGGCGGAGCCGGCGGCACCCGGATGCCGCATTACAAGTCGGCGACCGGAGCCGGTGCGCGGCAGACTCCCTGGCAGGGCGGCGTGTCCGCCGCCGCAGCCCGCCGCAGGGAGTGTGCCCGATGCCTCTCGACCCAGCTCCGGCCCCGGCCCCGCCTCCGCCGCCGGTGAGGTTCTGGCCCGTCGACGATCTGCCCGCGCTTGACCCCGACCCCTTCCTGGACGAGGTGCTGCGCGAGGAGCCGGTCACCCGGATCAGGCTCGCGCACGGCGACGGGTACGCCTGGCTGGTCACCCGCTACGAGGACGTCCGCTTCGTCACCTCCGACCCGCGCTTCTCCCGCGAGGAGGTCGTCGGCCGCGACGTCACCACCATGCGCCCGGTGCCGGTGGCCTCGCAGACGGCGGGACTGCAGTACATCGACCCGCCCCGGCACAACCGGCTGCGCCGGGTCGTGGCGCGTGCGTTCACCGGCAGGAGCATGCAGCGGCTGCGGCCGCTGGCCGAGCACCGGGCCGCCGAACTGCTGGACGCGATGGAACGCGCCGGCGCACCGGCCGACCTGATGGAGCACCTGCACGGGCCGTTCCCGATCGCCGTGATCCGTGACTTCCTCGGCGTCGACGAGAAGGACTGGCACCGCTGGGCGGAGACGGGCGAGGCGCTGCTGTCGGCGGGCGTCGAGTCCAAGGAACGCGCCGCCGAGGCCGCGAAGGCCACCCGGGCCCGGATCGTCGAACTGCTCCAGCAGCGCCGCGAGGATCCCCGCGAGGACCTCGCGGGAGTGCTGGCGCAGGCCGCGGCCTCGGGCGAGATCACCGACGACGAGGCGATCTCCCTGGCCACCGCGATCCAGGTCAGCGGTGGGCACGCGGTCCGCAACAACAGCGGCTCGATGATGTACGCGCTGCTCACCCACCCCGGGCACATGGACCGGCTGCGCCGTGAGCCGGAACTGCTGCCCCGGGCCGTGGACGAACTGTTCCGCTACGTCCCGCACCGCAACGGCGTCGGCATCCCCCGGGTCGCCACCGAGGACGTGGAGGTGGGCGGCCAGCTGATCCGGGCCGGCGACGTGGTCTACAACGCGTACGTCTCCGCCAACCGGGACCCGGACGTGTTCGCCGACCCCGACAGCCTGGACTTCGACCGCGAGACCGCCGCCCATCTGGCCTTCGGGCACGGCCCGCACCACTGCCTGGCCGCCATCATGGCCCGCATGGAGGCCGAGGTCATGATCGGCTCGGTCCTCACCCGCTTCCCGGCGATCCGGCTGGCCGTGCCCCCCGAGGAGGTCGAGTTCCAGCGCCAGGGCCTGATCCGCGGTCCCCGGACCCTGCCCGTGACCTGGTGAGGGAACCGATCACGCACGTGCGGCGTCTGCCGGAACGACCAAGGCTTCCGGCATGACAGCACGAGCCTGATCGCACAGGTGGGGGAGAAATGATCGTTGTGCTGCTCGGCGTCCTGGCGCTCGTCATCGGCGGATGCGTCTGCGTGGTGTGGGCGGAGCGGGGCGGCCCACGCTGGGCCCGCGTCGTGGCCAAGGTGACCCTCGTGGCCGCCGAGATCGCCGGCACCTCCACGAAGAGCCGGAGCCGGTCCCGCAACAACAGCTCCGGCGACGACTGAGGGCCACGCGTGTGAGGCCGGCGAAGACTGAGGCGCAACGGCGTGGGCAGGCCGGCGACGACTGAAGTGCCACGGCCCGGGCAGGCCGCGGCACCGGGCTGGGCTCGCCGTCAGTCGAGCCAGACGAGCACGGCGTCGTCGGCCGCCGCGGCAGCGCCGAAGAACCGGTTCAGCCCGTCGTTACCATCGGCGCCCCACTCGAGCGCATCCGGCTCGTCCCAGCACAGGGGGTACACCTCGGCCTTGATCAGGTCGGCGGGAGCCACGTCAGCGAGGAGCCGGTCGTACGTGGTGTCGCCCAGCGCCCGCGCCGCGAGCCGGACCCGCTCGGCCCGCCGGTATCTCGGCGGCCCGCTCCTCTGCGTCCTGGACCTCCTCGACGACGTCCAAAGCAGCGGGAGCCTGCGCTCGGCGGCCCACGCGACGGCGGGCGGAGGATGCGCCGGCGGCGGAGGTGCGCGCCTACGACGACGTCAGGCGGTCAGGCAGCCCCGGCCGGGTGGCACCTCCGACCGGACGGCTAGGCACTGCGTGGGTTTCTGCCCGGTGCCTTCTTCGTGGGGGTCTTCTTCGCCGTGGCCTTCTTGGCCGGCTGCTTCTTGGCGGGTGCCCGCTTCTTCGGTGGGGGCAGTTCGTGGACCTCCGCCGGGCCCGCTCCCTCGCCCCGGGACCGCTTCGCCTGCTGCACGGACGCGTTGAGTGCGGCCATGAGATCGAGCACCTGCGCCGGCTCCTCCGGTTCGGGTGCCTCCGGGAGCGGCTTGTTCCCGCGCTTCGCCTCGATGATCCGCGCGACGGCCTCCGTGTACTGGTCCTGGAACTCGGGCCCTTCGAGGGAGTCGGCGGTCATGGTGTCCATGAGCGCGAGGGCGCCCTCGATCTCCTCGTCGGTGATCTCGACCGGAGCGGGGAGCAGCTCGGTGGGATCGCGGATCTCGTCCGGCCAGCGCATCGCGTGCAGCACGAGGACGCCGTCGCGTACCCGCAGCAGACCCAGCCGCTCCCTGCCGCTCCACGCGTACTTCGCGACGGCGACCTTGCTGGAGCGGCTGAGGGCCTGTACCAGCAGCTTGTACGGCTTGGCGGCGACCTGGCCCGCCGGCTGGAGGTAGTACCCGTCGGAGATCCGGATCGGATCGATCGACGCGAGGGGGACGAACGCGTCGATCTCGATGGCCTTCGCCGTGGGCAGCGGCAGGTTGCTCAGGTCCTCGTCCGTGATCGGAATGACCTGCGTCCTGGTCAGCTCGTAACCCTTGCCGATCTCGTCCTGCGGGACCTCGCGGTCCTCCAGCTCGCACACCTTGCGGTAGCGCACCCGGCCCATGTCCTCCAGGTGGTACTGGTGGAAGTGGATGCTGTGGTCCTCCGTGGCGCCGACCACGTTGATCGGCACGGTGACCAGACCGAACGAGATGGCGCCGGACCAGATGGTTCGGGGCATGACCAACCTCCGCAGTCGCCCCGAGCACCATCAGCCTATGAGCGCCCCAGCCGCACCGCACGTGGGCCGACGCCGCCGCTCCGACGGCCCCCGACCGGGAACTCCGGCCCGGCCTTCTGGGAAAGTGCTCGCTCGCCGACGGAACGCGCGGAGTGCCGTACGGATCAGGCCAGCAGCGCGGCGGCGTGGTGACGTGCCTGGTTCAGCCAGGAGGCACGGGGAGTCGACCGCGGTCAGCTGGCTGACGCCCGACGAGGTATCGGAGCGCATGTCCGAGGTTTTCGCCGTTCGGCTCTTGGACGCCTTGGATGGCAACGGCCCCCACGTGCGGAGCCACGACGGACGGCGGCTCATCAGCCAAGCCGAGGCAAGCGGTATCAAGCATCAGGTGAAGCCACAACGTCGAGCATCAACCGAGACAAGACAGACGGCGGCTCATCCCAGCGGGATAAGACTTTCCCTACTTCATCAAGGCCCGCGCACGGCGCGGGCGCGCGCCGCCTCTGCGGCGCGGCCTGCCTCCTGCCTCCTGTCTTCGCCCGGGCTGGCCGCACCCGGCGACGCGCTCGGCGGCTGCGGGGACGTCATGGGGAGAAACCCTCTGTGGCTGGGGCGGTCGGCTCCACGGCTTTAGGCAGCCAATTTGGCGCGAGCCTCGAAGATCATGGCCCAAGATCGGGCACTAACGGGCAGGCTCACAAACCTGCCCGATCCGCTGGCTAGCGGAATGGGCCATGATCACTCGCGCCAAATCAGCTCCAGCCCAAAGCCGCTCCACCGACCTAGCCGTGGGCTTCGTCAGCCTCGCTGGTCAGCGAGAGCCGTGATCAGTAGCGCTGGTATTGAACCGCCCCTCCGCTGGGGTGCAGCGTCGCCCCACACTCCGCCGGAGAGCTGCGGGGTTGTGGTCGTCATTGAACGTTGTCGGTCGTCGCTGGCCGCCCTCGGACGGCCCACAGACGGCCCGGTCCGCCGGGCTCTACGGGGGCCGCCTGTGCAGATGCAGGCCGTTCCGGCGAGATCACCGCCGCCCTCGAACGGCTCGCGCACCTGCTCAACGCATGGGATAATTGCCATGATTACACCGTAATGCTGCAACTCAGGTCGGGTGATGCGCCTTCGGCGACTGCCCCAGTTGTAGTTGACCCGTTTCCAGGCCGGGCCCCAGCGTGCTCGAAACATTTGGGCCTCCTGGCAGGTACCCGGACCGGACTCACGCCGGCAAGCGACGACGGGCTTACGACGAAAGATCACCTGCACGAGGTCACCTCCCGTCTGCTGGGCGCATGAATGATCAGAGTTAGTGCCGAGGTGATGGATAGTTCTCGGACGCAGAAGTGGATCACCAGTGGCGACCTCCGCCCAGTCGCCGACAGTGCCGGGCACACTCGGGACCATCAAGTCCAGCAGTACTCAAAGGCTGTACTTGGCCGCCAAATATTACTCGGGTGGAGTTCAGCAGAGCCACAAGCATTGAACGAACGGGACAAGCGAGATCGACTTGGAGGAGCGACAGATGTCATCCGAGTTCGTTCGTTATACCCCTGAGGTCGAGACCATCGATCCCCATCTAGACGAGCTGCTGGCACAGATCATTGATTTCTGGGAGAAAAAGGGCCGTGAATCGCCGAGCACCGAGGGCACCGGTCGGGCCGTCCGCGGCGCGCACGCTAAGTCATTCGGCCTGGTCAAGGCAGAAGTCGAGATCTTGACTGATGTGCCGGCGGCGTATGCACAGGGCATCTATGCCAAGCCGGGCCGCCACGGCGCACTGATTCGCTTCTCCAGCACGTCCACCCACCTGGGCACGGACGCACAACTCGGACCCGGCCTTGGCTTCGCGATCAAAATATTCGATATCGACGGACCAAAACTCGTCGAGGACGAGCCGGACTCGACCACCTTCGACCTCGTGCTCAAAAATAACCCCATCTTCATCAGCAATACGGCGAAACACTACCTGTTCATCGAGGACATCGCGAACAACGCGCAGGACTACGTGACACGCGGCAAGGCGGGTCTCCACGAGCTGCTGGCGGATGTGCTCACGGGCAAGGGCCAGCTGCAGCAGCAAGAGTGGGCATGGGACGAGGTATTCGCGATCGTGAGAGTGGCAACGCAGACGCATGTGCGCAATCCGCTGCTCACCACGTTCTGGAGCATGGGCGCGGTACGTCATGGGGACTACATCGCCAAGATACGTGTCGCGCCGGCCGCGGAGAGCGCCACGCACGTGATCCATCGTGATCTCGACCTCACGATTGGCCCGGACGTGTTTTATCCGACGCTGGCGGACGAGCTACAGGCGAGACCATTCGATTTCGATCTTCAGGTCCAGCTGTGCACGGACCTCGCGGCGATGCCAGTGAACGTCCTGACCGTGGAATGGCCCGAAAAGTTGTCTCCCTTTGTCACCGTGGGGCGCGTGCATCTACCGCGCCAGGACATCTCGGGACCCGAGAACTTCGAGAAGGGTGACGCGCTCGCGTTCAATCAGTGGCGTGTCACGTCCGCTCACCGCCCGCTGGGCGAAATCATGAACGTGCGACGGATCTACACGGCGTCGGCCAAGGTCCGCCGGACGCTGAACCACCAGCCGCAAACCGAGCCGACCAGTGCCGATTCGGTGTTGCCGTGATCAGAGGCCCACGGGTCCGGCTCGGGCGGTAACCACCCGGTCCGCGGCGCATCCGTGGGCCGTCCGGCCATTATCCGGGCGCAGGAATCGAACCGGATCGAAAGGACAGGACAGCTATGACAATGCAAGAAGGGACAGCGACCGCACCGGAAGCCGATCAGGCCGTGGAACAGAACATCCAGAAGCTGCGAGAGCTCTACGCCGACGCGCCGGAGGTGGGAAAGCAGGCGTTGAAGAACGTACTCCAAAAAGGCGCGACGTCGATTATGGGGAAGCCGCGAACGCGGATGGAATCCGCTGGCCGGGTCGGCAGTCGACAGGGCAGGGTCTCGGAGCTCACCCTGATCGCTCCGTTCGTCGAAGGTGGAGCAGAGCGACTGCGCGCCTTCCTGCAGCTGCGGGACGGAAACTTCGATGACACAGACAGGGTTGGCACCGTCCACGATATGCGCTTCGTATTCCTTGACAACGACAGGAAGCTGCTCTTCTGTACCGCTTACGACGATGAGTGGGACCCCTACATCGACGACTTCGCAACGAAGATCCCGGACGAACTGGATCTGTTTATGAGCAATTGCGTGGGATGGCCGGGAACGCGCAGCCCGTCGGTGAAGGACTGGATCGCGAAGTACCAGGTCACGGCCGATGGCTGGTACGTCGCGAATCCAGATCTGACGGTGGCGGAGACCAGGCGGCTGAACCGCGTCGGCCACGCGCTGGAAGAATTCCTGGACAAGATCAGCGACTAGTCCAGCCACCCGGACAGTCTGCCCTGCCAGTCCAGCCACCCGGACAGTCTGGTGCGGCCGCGCCACCCGGCGAGAGTGTCCCCGTGAGCCGGCTCGTCTCGGTTTCTGTGGGGAGAACGCCATGCCGCTCGTCGATCGCCTCGGAGGCGACCTTCCGCGTGCCCCCGTCACCGTGGAGCTCGACGACATCCAGGCGACGGTGCTGCGCTACCGGCCCGAGCCCTACTACGGCACGCACGTCATGCTCCACGTGGAGGATGCCCAGGCCGGCCGCGAATTCGTGCAGCGGCTGACACCCTACGTCGACTCCGCCGCCGACTGGTGGCAGGGCGGCGACGCCTGGACCTCCATCGCCATCAGCTCCACCGGGCTGGTGGCTCTAGGCCTGCCAGCGGATTCGCTCCGGTCCTTCCCCGAAGCATTCCGCGTGGGGATGGCCGCACGCGCCGACAAGCTCCGGGACTACGGACCAAACGACCCGAAGAACTGGGAAAGGCCCTTCGGCACCGGGGAGATCCACATCGCGGTCAGCATCTTCAGCGACACGGAAGACAAGTGGCGCCGCGCGATGGAGACCGCGGGCCGGCAGTATCAGGGGTTCTCCGGCGTCACCGTCATGCTGATGCAGGACTTCGGCGCCCAGCCAGGCGACCTCAATCCGCTGGGCTACAGAGATTCGATCGGCCAGCCGGCCATCGAGGGCTGCGGCGTCGACTCGTTGCCCGGCCAGGGACCACCGATCAAGGCCGGCGAATTCATCCTCGGCTACCCCGGCGAGGCCGGCGTGCCGCTGCCGATGCCGCGTCCGGACGTGCTGGGCCGCAACGGCACCTTCGTCGGGCTGCGCAACTACCAGGCCCGCGTCGGGACGTTCAACCGGTTCCTGCGCGAGCACGCGCAGAGCGAGCAGGAGCGGGAACTGCTCGCCGCGAAGCTGGTGGGCCGCTGGCGCAGCGGCGCGCCCTTGACGCTCGCCCCGACGCAGGACGACCCGGCGCTCGGCGCGGACGCGCGCCGGAACAACGACTTCACCTACGTCGCGGATCCGCACGGCCGCCAGGTGCCGCTCGGCTCACACATGCGGCGCATGAACCCGCGCGACACCAAGATGGCCCTACTCGCCGACGTGAACGTTCACCGGATCATCCGGCGCAGCACGACCTATGGGGCACCCTACGACCCTGACGCGACCTCGAAGCAGGACGACGAGGTACGGCGCGGCACCTACTTCATCTTCCTCAGCGCCAAGGCAATGGCCACGATGGAGTTCCTGCAGCAGGAGTGGATCAACAACGGCAACTTCATGGACCTGGGCGACGAACGCGATCCGAACGTCGGGCTGCAAGAGGACGGGGCGACGTTCACCATCCCGCAACATCCGGTGCGGCGTCGCATCCACGGCATCCAGACATTCAACGTGCTGCGCGGCGGCGAATACTTCTTCATGCCCTCCCTGTCCGCCTTGAGATGGATCGGGGAGCTCCGCCAATCCAGCGGCCACGCTGATGAACGAGCCGAACCATCCTGAAAGCCGTCGCGACCCCCTGACGACCGCAAGCTTCACGAACCCCGAGTTGCACCGATCTGGGTCAGGGCGCGCGGACCTGGCCCGCTGAGGACGGGAGGTGCCCGCGGTGGGCGAGGGTACGGCCGGCCCCGATGCCGGGAGCGGCGCTTCTGCTCGTGGCCTGACCGTCAACAAGTTAGAGACCGATCCCAGGAGCCAGGGCCACGAGCCACCACGACGGGCGGGCGAGCTTGATGCCATCTCTGAGACTTGGCGGACGCCGACAAGCTGCGGATGTGGCCCGCAGGGGCAGGGCGTAACGTGGGCCATACATCCGGACCGCGCCCGCTGGGCGTGAAGTCCCGCGTGCCCCGCACCCATTGCTCTGTAGCCGGGGGTGCGCTCGGACTAGCGGAGGATCTGCGATGGGTACAGTCACGACCGACGACGGCACCACGATCTTCTACAAGGACTGGGGTCCTCGGGAGGGGGAGCCGATCGTCTTCCACCACGGGTGGCCGTTGAGCGCCGACGACTGGGACAACCAGATGTTGTTCTTCCTGGCGCAGGGCTACCGAGTCATCGCTCACGACCGCCGTGGCCACGGACGCTCCACCCAGACCGCGACCGGCCACGACATGGACACCTACGCCGCGGACGTGACCGCGCTGACCGACGCCCTCGACCTGCGGGGTGCCGTGCACATCGGCCACTCCACCGGCGGCGGCGAGGTCGCCCGCTACGTCGCCCGCGCCAAGCCCGGCCGCGTCTCCAAGGCGGTCCTGGTGGGCGCCGTGCCACCGCTGATGCTGAAGACGGAGGCCAACCCCGGCGGCCTGCCGATGGAAGTCTTCGACGGCTTCCGTGCGGGCGTTGCCGGCAACCGGGCTCAGTCGTTCATCGATATTCCCTCGGGGCCGTTCTACGGCTTCAACCGTCCCGGAGCTCAGGTGTCGCAAGGCCTGATCGACAACTGGTGGCGCCAGGGCATGATGGGCGCGGCGAACGCGCACTACGAGTGCGTTGCGGCGTTCTCCGAGACCGACTTCACCGAGGACTTGCAGCAGATCGAGGTGCCCGTCCTCGTCGCCCACGGAACCGACGACCAGGTCGTCCCGTACGACGACTCGGCACCCCTGACGGTCAAGCTCCTGAAGAACGGGACCCTCAAGTCCTACGAGGGCTACCCGCACGGGATGCTGTCGACGCACCCGGAGGTCCTCAACCCGGACATCCTCGCGTTCATCCGTTCCTGACCCCGACGGGCCGGCCTCAGCGTCCGGCCCGTTCCCCGGCGTACCGGTAGTTCGCATGGGGGAGCGCACCTGGTCCGGCGGACGTCCGGCCGTCTCGTTTCCGTCTCATGCGGCGACGGACACCACACGTTCAGGCAGGTCCGGTCCTCACCTCGCAATGAGCGCTTCGCTGACGGATCAGCGCGGTGCGAGAGCTGCTGTGGCCCCAGCCGCCAAGAGCTTGCCGCGCCAGCTCCGCACGCGGGCGGTAGTCACTTCGGCCACCGTTCCGGCCCCGAAGGTCGGGAGAACGCCCCCGGTTGCGTCCTGGCCATGCGGGCCGCAGTCTGCCGACATGGACTACAGCCCGGAAGCAGGCATGCGGCCCATTCTGGTGACCGGTGCTGCGGGCAGCGTCGGGGCTGTCGGCAGAACCGTGGTCCAGGGTCTGCGGCGCCGGGGTCTCCAGGTCCGTGCTCTGGTGCGCCGTGATGACGACCGTGCCCAGGCGCTGCGCGCGACGGGCGCCGAGGTCGTGGTCGGAGATCTGACGTGTGCTCGTGATGTCGCCGACGCCCTCGACGGCTGCGGTCGGATGTATTTCGGCATGGCCGTGTCAGACCAGTATCTGCTGGCTGCCGTGACCACGGCGGCGGTCGCGCGCGCCTACGGAAGGCTGGAGGCGTTCGTGAACATGTCGCAGCTGACCGTCTCCGAGATGGACCCCACCACCGGCTCCGAGTCGCACCAGCATCGACAGCAGTGGCTGGTCGAGCAGGTTCTCGACTGGTCAGGCCTGCCCGTGGTCCAGGTCAGGCCCACCGTCTTCATGGAGAACCCGCTCTTCCGGACCTTGTTTTCCTCGATCGCCACGGACGGCGTGATCAGGTGGCCCTTCGGCGAGGCGCGAACCTCCCCGATCGCGGCCGATGACGTTGCCGCGGTTGTCGAGGAGATCTTGGCCGATCCGGCCGGTCACATCGGCCGGAGCTACGAGCTGACCGGCCCCCGATCACAGGACGTCGCCGGGCTGGCCGCGGAGATTTCCGATGCTTTGCACCACACGGTCGACTACACCGCCGTCCCGTTGCAGGAATGGCTGGACAACGATCTCGCGGCGCTGGAACTGCCGGCCCATGTACGTCAGCACATCTCCACCATGGCTCGCCTGCACCTGGACGGCCGCTATGACCGCCAGGCAGAAGGCATGGCAGAGGTCACCGGGCGGTCCGCCGGAGGAGTAGCCGACTTCGTCCGCAAGCACCCCGAGCTGTTCACTCGCTGACGCCGACAGCCGCCCTGAGAAAAGCGAAGGACCCTGGGGGCCCGTAGTGCCATGCCTGCGGCACGACCTTCACCCCGACCGTGGGGTCAGGTGGCAACCCGCGTGCGTCGCCGCCTCAGGCGGGGACGCAGGCCCACCAGGATGGCGGCGATCAGCGCCCACAGCGCGAGGGTGGCCAATGGCTGCACCGCCTGCGCGCCGTGGAAGTAGCTCAGGTCGGTCACGGCGCGGACGGCCGCACCCGGCGGCAGCAGGGCGGAGACGGCGTGTGCGGCGGCGGGCAGGAGGTCCGGGCCGATGGCCGCTCCGCTGGTGGAGTTGCCGACGGTGAGCAGCAACAGGGTGGCGACGGGCACGCCGACCGGGCCGAGGTAGGTGCCCAGCAGCTTGGTGGTGAACGCGGCTGCCCCGGCAAGCAGGGTCAGGGCGAAGGCCAGCGGCATCACCGGCGCGGGCACCGCCCCGAGGATGGGTCCGGCGATGACGGTGGCGACGATGCCGATGGCCACAGAGGCGCCGGACAGCAGCCAGAACCGGTGTTGCAGGTGCAGACGGTTCGCCAGACCCAGAACGTTCTGGGCGAGGACGAAGCCGGCCAGCGTGACGCCGAACGCCAAGTAGAACCCGGCCAGTCCACGAGAGTCGAAACGGACGAACGGGACGACATCCACCGTGGTCACGCGTTGGCCCGACCCGTGGGCATAGGCACTGATCAGGCTCTTGACGGCCGTCGTGGTCGACTGCCCGTTGGCCCCGCCGACCTCCAGGCGCAACCGGTCGGAGGCCGCGCGGCCGCTGAGCGCGGCCACGACATCGCGGCGCTCGACCTCAGCGTGCCCCGTGGCGGCGTCGGCGACGGGATGGACGTCGACGCTGTCACCAAGGACCTGGCTTATCTCGCCCGCAAGCTCCTGGCCGGCGACGGCCACCGGCACCCGGTGCGGCTGGGGGTTGCGCTGGAGACCGACGTAGCAGCCGATGAAGGCCGCCACGACGACCAAGGCGATCACGGTCGGCTGGAGCCAGAGCCGGACCGGTGGCGCGGTTGCGGAGGAGGTGGCAGCGGTGGTGGGCAGGTCGGCTTCGGCGGCCGGGCCGAGGCGAGTGGACATGAAGTGTCTCCCGTGAAGGGGGCGGGCCCTTGGATGAGGGGAAGGGGCGCACCAAATAGATGATGTAAATAATCTAAACAAGACCGTACGATAGATGTCATCCAGCATCCAAAAGGGAGGTGCCCTATGGGTCGCGTCTCACAGGCGCAGGCACAGGCAAACCGCCAGCGGGTCGTGGAACGGGCCTCGCAGCTGTTCCGCGAGCAGGGCGTGGGCGTGAGCGTCGCGGATCTGATGAAGGCGGCCGGCCTGACGCATGGCGGCTTCTACAAGCAGTTCGCCTCGAAGGAGGCCCTGATCGACGAGGCGGTCACCCACGCGTTCGGCGAACTGGCCGAGTTCCGCGCCACCACACTCGAAGAGCACGAGGGTCACCGTGTCGAGGCCCAGCAGTCCCTGATCGACGGGTACCTGTCCGTCCGACACCGGGACAACCCCGCCTCGGGCTGCCCCGTCGCGGCGCTCGCCACCGACATGGCCCGGGACAGTGGCGACCGCGGAGCCACCCGCGCCTACGCCCAAGGGGTACAGGACTTCACCCAGTGGCTCGCCACCGACGACGAGGACGGCATCGCCCGGCTGTGCACCATGCTCGGCGCCCTCCTCCTGGCCCGCGCCACCAAGGACTCCCCGCTGTCCGGGCAGGTGCTCTCCGCCGCCCGCGCCGCGCTGTCACCCGCCCCGCAAAACCCCGTGTCTGACATCCACTGCTGACATCAACGACGTCGGACGGGGGCGTACACCAGCGGCTGCGTCCGGGCGTCGCATCAGTCGTCGGCAGCAGCGGGTCTGCGCTCGGATCGAACTCCTAGGGCGGTGCTCGCGCACGAGCGCCCTCCCGGGCCGTCCTGGGGCCGCGGAAGAGCGCTCTGTGATGACCAACATCGACAGCTGCCGACAGCTGGTCAGGGCGTTGATCGATTAGGCGGACGCAGGTTACGGCCGCCGGTGATCAGTTGTGGCTGTTCTGAAAAGTGAGTGTGCCGCCATGTCCTGGCCGGATCGCCCCCTTGTGTGCCCTTCGTGCACGTGTCAAACAGTTCAAAGGCGGGACCTGGGGGAGGGGGCACTGCGTGTCGGTGTTGGGTGGCCATCCGGTGGGGCCGTCGGCCTGGGCCGTCGAACGATTCGGGCGGCACGCCGGCGCGCTTGCCGTTGCGGTCCCGGTGCAGCTGGCCAAGGCGCACGGGAAGGCTCATGCCGCGCACCTTGCTGCGGGGCTGAAGAAGCGGAGTCCGTACGGTGTCGCCCTTGCGGGGCTGGTCCGCGAGAATCCGGCGGAGGCGGCGCGGGAACTGGGGGAAGCCGTGCGGGACGTGCGCGGGTACGAATATGCGGTGATCAACGATCACGCACTCTTCCCGTTCCGATACGCGGACAGGCCGAGGCCCCTGGACCGGGCCCGGCTGCCGGCCAATGCGTCGCCCACTCGGCACCGGCTGTTCCGGGCGCACGGTCCGCAGCCTCCGGAAGGCCCGTTCGACGTCGACGAGGACTTGGCCACCGAGGAGTACTTGGGGCTGCGCGAAGCGTTCGAGGAGCTGGGAGCTTCCACCAGGCTGGTCTGTGTGTTCTTCACGGCTGATGCCAAGAACGGCATCCACGCCATCCACTGGGTCGCTCCCGTGCACGTGGAGTGACGGGCGGATGCGCCGTGGCCTGGACGCGACCGGTACGGGATGACCGAGTCCTGGGCCGTCCCTCGGCCGTCCGAGGTCGACCAACGCTGACACTCGGCGCCCGCAGGTGACTACCCCCACCCCGCTCTGGCCTGGGCTCCCCGAGTTGATCTGCGACACTGGAAGGGTTATGCCGAAGCCCGGAGAACTCATCTTTGTCGCGCCGCGTGGAGCCAAGAAGCCGCCGCGGCATCTCGCCGATCTCTCGCCCGCCGAGCGCAAGGACGCGGTGGCCGAGATCGGGGAGAAGCCGTTCCGTGCCAAGCAGCTCTCGCAGCACTACTTCGCGCGGTACGCGCACGACCCCGAGCAGTGGACCGACATCCCCGCCGGGGCGCGCGGCAAGCTGCAGGAGGCGCTGTTCCCGGAGCTGATGACCGTCGTACGGCATCTGTCGACCGACCAGGGGACCACGCGCAAGACGCTGTGGCGGCTGTTCGACGGGACGCTCGTGGAGTCCGTGCTGATGCGGTACCCCGACCGGGTCACCATGTGCATCAGCTCGCAGGCCGGATGCGGGATGAACTGCCCGTTCTGCGCCACCGGCCAGGCCGGCCTCGACCGGAACCTGTCCACCGCCGAGATCGTCCACCAGATCGTGGACGGCATGCGGGCGCTGCGCGACGGCGAGGTGCCCGGCGGTCCGGCGCGGCTGTCCAACATCGTCTTCATGGGGATGGGCGAGCCGCTCGCCAACTACAAGCGGGTCGTGGGCGCCATCCGCGCGCTCACCGATCCCGCCCCGGACGGGCTCGGTCTGTCCCAGCGCGGTATCACCGTCTCCACCGTCGGGCTGGTGCCGGCCATCCACCGGTTCGCCGACGAGGGCTTCAAGTGCCGGCTCGCGATCTCCCTGCACGCCCCCGACGACGAGCTGCGCGACACCCTCGTCCCCGTGAACACGCGGTGGAAGGTGCGCGAGGTGCTGGACGCCGGGTTCGACTACGTCGAGAAGAGCGGCCGCCGGCTGTCGATCGAGTACGCGCTGATCCGGGACATCAACGACCAGGCCTGGCGCGGCGACCGGCTGGGCCGGCTGCTCAAGGGCAAGCCGGTGCACGTCAACCTGATCCCGCTCAACCCGACGCCCGGTTCCAAGTGGACCGCCTCCCGGCCGGAGGACGAGAAGGCGTTCGTCGAGGCCATCGCCGCGCACGGGGTACCGGTCACGATCCGGGACACCCGTGGCCAGGAGATCGACGGAGCCTGCGGTCAGCTCGCGGCGACCGAGCGGTAATCTGGCCACGTCCGACAACCTCATATTCCGACAGGGGAGCGCCACAGCGCTGAGAGTGCGGCAACCGGGCCGCAGACCCTCTGAACCTCGCCCAGGTCATTCTGGGTAGGAAGTTCGGTCTTTCACTCAAGCTGTTGCGCCCTGCCCGGGCCCCCTCCGCGGGACCCGGGCGGGGCCGCGTCTCTTCCTGGCCAACCCCCAGGAGGACATCCAGTGCACCACAAGACCTTCGTGGCCGTGGCCGTCGGGCTCGGCCTGATCGGCCTGTCCGCGTGCGGTTCCGGCGAGAGCACGTCGTCCGGTGACTCCAAGACCGTCACCCTGGTCAGCCACGACTCGTGGGCCGTCTCCAAGAAGGTGCAGCGGGACTTCGAGAAGCAGTCCGGCTACAAGCTCAGGGTCCTCGAGGACGGCGACGCCGGCCAGGCCGTCAACAAGGCCATCCTGACCAAGGACCACCCGCAGGGCGACGTCTTCTTCGGCGTCGACAACACCCTGCTCTCCCGTGCCCTCGACAACGGGCTGTTCCAGCCCTACGCGGCCAAGGGCCTCGACAAGGTCGGCGCCGCGTACCAGCTGGACAAGGACAAGCACCGGGTCACGCCCGTCGACTACGGCGACATCTGCGTCAACTACGACAAGGCCTGGTTCGACAAGCACAAGCTGGCCCCGCCGCGGACCTTCGCGGACCTCGCCGAGCCCGCGTACAAAGACCTCCTCGTCACCGAGAACGCGGCCACCTCCTCGCCCGGCCTCGGCTTCCTGCTCGGCAGCGCCGCCGAGTACGGCGACCAGGGCTGGCCGGACTACTGGAAGAAGCTCAAGGCCAACGGCGTCAAGGTGGTCGACGGCTGGGAGCAGGCCTACTCCCAGGAGTTCTCCGGCTCCACCGGCGGCAGGAAGGCCGGCGGTGACCGTCCGCTCGTGGTGTCGTACGCCTCCTCGCCGCCCGCCGAGGTGCTCTACGCCAAGAAGCGGCCCGGCACCGCCCCGACCGGCGTCGCCACCGGCACCTGCTTCCGGCAGATCGAGTTCGCCGGGCTGCTCGACAACGCGCGGAACACCAAGGGCGGCAAGGCGTTCATCGACTTCCTGGTCTCCAAGGAGTTCCAGGAGGACATGCCGCTGAACATGTACGTCTACCCGGTGGCGCGGGGAGCACGGATCCCCGCCGAGTTCACCGAGTACGGCCCGGCCGCCGAGCACCCCGAGACGATGGCGCCCGGGAAGATCGCCGCCAACCGCGACCAGTGGGTCAAGTCGTGGACGTCGCTCGTACTGAGGTAGCCGTGTCCCGGCGGGGGAGCGCGGCGCGGCTCGGCCTGATGGCCCTGCCCGTCGCGTTCTTCGCGCTGTTCTTCGCCTGGCCCGTGGCCGCCATCGTCACGCGCGGGCTGAAGGCGGACGGCGCCTGGCGGTTCGGGCGGCTCGTGGACGTGGTCACCCAGCCGGACATCCGGCACGTGCTGTGGTTCACCACCTGGCAGGCGCTCGCCTCCACCGCGCTCACCCTGCTGCTCGCGCTGCCCGCCGCCCATGTATTCGCCCGCCTCGACTTCCCGGGCAAACAGCTGCTGCGGGCCGTCGTCACGGTGCCGTTCGTGCTGCCCACCGTCGTCGTCGGCAGCGCCTTCCTGGCGCTGGTCGGGCGCCACGGGCTGCTGGACGAGCTGTGGGGGGTACGGCTGGACACCACGGTGTGGGCGATCCTGCTGGCCCACGTCTTCTTCAACTACGCGGTCGTCGTCCGCACGGTCGGCGGGCTCTGGTCCCAGCTCGACCCCCGTCAGGAGGAGGCCGCCCGGATGCTGGGCGCCTCACCGCTGACGGCCTGGCGCAAGGTCACCCTGCCCGCGCTCGCGCCCGCCGTGGCCGCCGCCGCCCTGATGGTGTTCCTGTTCACCTTCACCTCCTTCGGTGTCGTGCAGATCCTCGGCGGGCCGGCCTTCTCCACCCTCGAAGTGGAGATCTACCGGCAGACCTCCGAGGTCTTCGACCTGTCCACGGCCGCCGTCCTCACCCTCGTCCAGTTCGCCGCGGTCGGCGCGATCCTCGCCGTGCACGCCTGGACCGTACGGCGGCGGGAGACCGCCCTGCGGCTCGTCGACCCGAAGACGACCGCCCGCCGGCCGCGCGGCTTCGCGCAGTGGGCGCTGCTCGCCGGGGTCCTCGCCTCCGTCGCGGTGCTGCTGCTCCTGCCGCTCGCCGTACTCGTCCGGCGTTCCCTCGACGGCTGGGGCCTCGGCTACTACCGGGCCCTGACCGACGCCGACGGCGGTACGTTCCTGGTGGCGCCCGTGCGGGCCGTGTGGACCTCGCTCGAGTACGCCCTCGCCGCCACCGCCATCGCCGTGGTGATCGGCGGCCTCGCCGCCGCCGCGCTGGCCCGCCGGGACGCGGGACGGCTGGTACGGGGTTTCGACGCGCTGCTGATGCTGCCGCTCGGCGTGTCCGCCGTGACCGTCGGCTTCGGCTTCCTGATCGCGCTCGACAGGCCGCCGCTGGATCTGCGCCAGTCCTGGATCCTGGTGCCGCTGGCCCAGGCGCTGGTGGGCGCCCCCTTCGTCGTACGGACCATGCTGCCCGTGCTGCGCGCGGTGGACGGCCGGCTGCGGGAGGCGGCGGCCGTGCTCGGCGCGTCCCCCTGGCGGGCGTGGCGCGAGGTGGACCTGCCGATGGTGCGGCGGGCGCTGCTGGTCGCGGCCGGCTTCGCGTTCGCCGTGTCGCTCGGCGAGTTCGGCGCGACCGTGTTCATCGCGCGTCCCGACAACCCGACGCTCCCGGTCGCCGTGGCCCGGCTGCTGAGCCGTCCCGGAGAGCTCAACTACGGCCAGGCGATGGCCCTTTCGACCATTCTGATGGTGGTGTGCGCCGCCGCGCTGCTGGTGCTGGAGCGGCTGCGCACCGACCGGACGGGGGAGTTCTGATGCTGCTGAGCCTCGACGCCGCGACCGTGCGCTTCGGCGAGCGGGCCGTGCTCGACGCGGTCGGCCTCGACGTCGCCGAGCACGAGGTGGTGTGTGTGCTCGGGCCCAGCGGCAGTGGCAAGTCGACGCTGCTGCGGGCGGTGGCCGGGCTCCAGCCGCTGCACGCCGGGCGGGTGCTGCTGGACGGCCGCGACCGGACGCGCACGCCCGCGCACCGGCGCGGGGTCGGCCTGATGTTCCAGGACCACCAGCTCTTCCCGCAGCGGGACGTCGGCGCGAACGTGGCCTTCGGGCTGCGTATGCACGGGGTCGCCAAGCGTGAACGGGACGCCGAGGTGGGCCAGTTGCTGGAGCTGGTCGGGCTGCCGGGGGCGGCCCGGCGGGCGGTGGCCGGGCTGTCCGGCGGGGAGCAGCAGCGGGTGGCCCTCGCCCGGGCGCTCGCGCCCCGGCCCCGGATCCTCCTGCTGGACGAGCCGCTCGGCCAGCTCGACCGGTCCCTGCGGGAACGGCTGGTCGTCGAGTTGCGTGAGCTGTTCGGCCGGCTGGGGACGACCGTGCTGGCCGTCACCCACGACCAGGGGGAGGCGTTCGCGCTGGCCGACCGGGTGGTGGTGATGCGGGACGGGCGGATCGCGCAGTCCGGGACGCCCCTGGAGGTGTGGCAGCGGCCCGCCGACGCGTTCGTGGCCCGCTTCCTCGGCTTCGACAACGTGGCCCCGGCGACCGTCGTCGGCTCGGCCGCCGACAGCCCCTGGGGCAAGGTGCCGGTCCCCGAGGGCTCACCGCAGGGGAATCGCACGGTCCTCGTCCGGCCCGCCGGGGTACGGCTGGTGGCGTCCGACGCGGGCCTGCCCTGCACGGTGACCGCCCGCACCTTCCGGGGCACCCATGTGGCGGTCCACCTCCAGCCCCAGGACGGGCCCCGTCTGGAGGCGGCCTGCGCGCTCCGGGACGCGCCGGAGGCCGGGGACCGGGTCGGCGTGGAGTTCGACGCCGCGGAGATCGTCGTACTCGACTGACCGGCGGGACGCCCGGCCGATTCACGGCCCGGACCCGCTTCCGCCGGACATGACCGCGGCCCGCCCCCTGGGGATAGGAGGACGGGCCGCGGTGCCGTGCGGGAGTGCGTCAGCCGTTGCCGCGCGTCCCACGGCGGCGCATGCCGAAGAAGACCGCGCCACCGCCGACGACGACGAGGGCGCCCGCGACACCGGCGATCAGGCCGGTGTTGGAGTTGGCACCGGTCTCGGCGAGGTTGGAGTCACCGGCCGCCGGGGACGGCGCGTTGCTCGACGTGCCCGCCGGGGCGGAGCTCGACTCGGACTCCGCCGGGGCCGGCGTCGCCGACTCGGCCGGGGTGGACTCGGACGGCGACGGCGTGGTGGGGGCCGTCGGCGTCGGAGACTCGCTCTCCTCGGTCTTGCAAGCGGTCGACTGGGTCACCAGGTCGGGCTTGATGTCCTCGTCGACGATCTTCCCGGCCGTGATGTGGACGCGGTAGGTCGCGTCGGGCTTCCAGTTCTCCGGGAAGGTGACCTGGGTCCCCTCCTTCGAGCCGATGACCTCCTGCTCGCCCACCTTGGTCTCGACGCCGCCGTCACCCTTGAGGAAGACGGTGACGGTGGCCTTGACGCGGGAGGCGTCGGTGTCGGTGACGACGATGAGGCCCTTTTCGCCGTCGCACTTGGCTTCGGCCTTGAAGTCACGGATGTTGCACGCGAGAGCGGAGCTGGACAGACCCAGCACCACCGCGGCGGAGGCGGACGCAACACCCAGGATGCGCACGGAACGGCGTACGCTGCGGCGAGTTATGGACACGTTTGTCCTTTACAGAGCATAACTGCGGGGGGTTTACAGGGTGTTGGGGCGACGGATGAGGTGAGGCCCCAGCACCCCCAAGAGGCTCACAGGTCTATAAGCGCTCCGTAAGCAGTGTCAATGCATATGCCGTCAACAACCGTTGGCTTTGCCGTCTTATTAACTGCCCAGACGTTTGACGGCGTCCGCGGCGTGCTCGATCCGGTCAACGAGGGCGATACGGGACTCCATCGAACGGCCCCGCGCCAGCGACTGCAGCAACCCCCATGCCGGCAACTCCGTCGTCCAGTGCGCCTCGTCGACGAGCACCATCGGAGTCGGCTCCCCGCGCGACTCGTAGTAGTTCGGGGTCGCGTTGTCGAAGATCTCCTGTACGGTCCCGGCGGCGCCCGGCAGGAAGACCACACCGGCGTTGGAGCGGGCCAGGAGTCCGTCCTCGCGGGTCGCGTTGGCGAAGTACTTGGCGAGGTGCGAGGCGAAGGCGTTCGGCGGCTCGTGGCCGTAGAACCAGGTGGGGATGCCCACCGACTCCCCGCCGCCGGGCCAGCGTTCGCGTACCTCGAAGGCGGACCGCGCCCAGTCCGTGACGGACGGCCGGAACGAGGGCGCCTTGGCGAGCAGTCGCAGGGCCTCGTCGAGCATGCGGTCGGCGAAGGGGGCGGCGTACGCGCCGAGGTTGGCGGCCTCCATCGCGCCCGGTCCGCCGCCCGTGGCGACGGTGTAACCGGCCCGTGTCAGCTCGCGGCCGAGCCGCGCGGCACCGGCGTACGCGGCGGTCCCGCGTTCCATCGCGTGACCGCCCATGACGCCCACCACCCGGGCGCCGACGAGGAGTTCGTCCAGCGCGTCGGAGACGGCGTCGTCGTGGACGGCGCGCAGCATGGAGGAGAAGACGTCACCGTCGGCCTTCGTCCGCTGGAACCAGGCGTAGGCCCGCGCGTCCGGCGTCGCCTCGTAGCCCTCCGCCAGGGACTCGAAGAGTTCATCGGGCGAGTAGACGAAGCCGCGGTACGGATCGAAGGGGAGGCCCGGGACGGGCGGGAAGACCAGGGCGCCGGACGAGCGGACCCGGGCGGCGGCCTCGGGGCTCATCGGGCAGCCGAGGAAGACGGCGCCGTCGGTGTCCAGGCGGAGGAGGTCGGCGGTGCGGGCGGTCAGGTCGACCGCCTGTATGCGGAACCGGGCGAGTGAGCCGTGCGCGGCGACCACCTCGTCGAACTCGGCGAGCGACTCTATCTCGCGGTCCGGGGCGGCGCGGTGCGGCTGGGCGGGTGTCGGATGCACCCGCCCATGCTGGCACGGCTGTTGGGACGGGGGAGGGTCAGCCCTGGATCGCGGCCGGGTCCATCCACACGACCTCCCAGGTGTGACCGTCGGGGTCGTCGAAGGACCGGCCGTACATGAAGCCGTGGTCCTGGGTCTCGCCGCTCGCGGTGCCGCCGACCGCGATGGCCCGGTCGACCAGCTCGTCGACCTTCTCGCGGCTCTCGGCGCTCAGACAGATCAGCACCTCGCTGGTCGTCGTCGCGTCGGCGATCTCCTTCTTGGTGAAGGTCGAGTAGAACGGCTTGGTGAGCAGCATCGCGACGATGGTGTCGCTGATCACCACCGAGGCCGCCTTCTCGTCGCTGAACTGCGGATTGATCGAGTAGCCCAGCTCCGTGAAGAACTTCTTCGAGGCGTCGAGGTCGTTCACGGGCAGGTTCACGAAGATCATCTGCTGGTACATGGAGGCGTCTCCCGTCGGGGTGTTCCGGCCGCGGTGCTCGCGGTCGGTGGGTAGACCGGCGGCCCGGGCCGAACTCATCGGCGGCCGGCGGCCTTCTTTCCGGGCCGTGCCGGTCAGCGGGCCGCCGGGAGTGCCGCCAGGGCGGCGATCATCGCGGTGAGCGGGCCGAACAGGGCCAGCAGGGCGGCCACGCGCAGGGCGGCCGCGCCGCGCAGCATGGTGGCGGGCGCGCCGAGCCGGAGCAGCGCCGCGATGGTGTCCGCGCGGCACTGGCGGGCCTCGACGGCCGCGGTGAGCAGGGTCGCGACCGTGCAGCCGGCGACGAGGAGCGCGCCGAGGGCGGTCAGCGGACCGAAGGAGGGCGCCGAGCCCGAGTACAGGGTCATGGCGTAGCCGGCCGACGCCACCGCGCAGACCACGCCGAGAGGACGGCCGATCCGGCCGGCCTCGGACATCAGGACGCGGCCGGCGAGCAGCCGGAGCGCACCGGGGCGCGCGCACTGCAGGAGCAGACCGCAGAGGTGGGTGAGGCCGGGGGCGGCGAGGACGAAACCGACGGTCGTCAGCAGCCAGCCGAGCAGCACCGTGACGGCCTCGCCGGGCAGGGTGGTGAGGGACGGGGCGTGACCGGACCGGCCGGCGTACGCGTGGACGGTCAGGCCGGCGGCGAGCAGGGCGATGCCCCAGGGCAGATCCGCGGGGACCTTGCCGACGGGCGCGGGGACGGTGACCGCGGAGGGTGCGGCCTCGGCGGCGTCCGGGCCGGTGTCCTGGCCCGCGGGCTCGGCGTCCGCCGCGGCGCCCGGCGCCGGCAGGGTGGCCTCCGGCGCGGAGACGGTGCCGTCCGCACCCACCAGCGCCGACGTCCGGCTGTGCTCGCGCGGGGTCTGCGCCGCCCCGGTGGCACGGCCGCCCTCGCTGTGCGCCTCGGCCGCGTCCGGCCCGGTGCCGGCCGTCCGTGTCCGGGTGCCGGTCCCGAACCTGCCGTACGACCCGAACGTGTCCTTCGCCGCCGCGCGGCCGTGCGCCCCGAAGCCTCCGAGCCGCAGCGCACTCCGGGGAGCCGGGCGGGGGTCCGTCGGGCGGAAGACGAGGGCGACCGTGGCCGAGGCGGCCGCGGGGGCCAGGGCCAGCAGGGTCAGGGCCGCCGGGACGGGGAGGGGCCGGCCGGCGGCGAGGAAGTCCGCCGCGGCGCCGTCGAAGGGCAGGCCCCTCAGGTCGCCGCGCAGATGCAGGAAGAACAGCAGCGCAAGGAGCGAGCCGACCGTGCAGGACAGGGCCGTGGTCAGCGCCGAGATCGCCATCAGACGGGCCGGGCCGAGGCCGACGGCGGAGAGCCCCGGGCGCGGCCGGGTGCCGGGGTCGGTGCGGGCCACCGCGAGGGCGAGGTACACGGTGGCGGCGAGCGGCACCGCGCACCAGGCCAGGCGCAGCGCGCCGCCTCCCGCCGCCTCCGGGCGGTCCAGGGCGTAGCCGAGGCAGGACAGCAGGAGGAAGCCGGTGCCCGCCGAGGCGGCGGCCACCAGCAGGCGGCGCAGCTGTACGGCGGGGCGGGCGGCGCGGGTCAGACGGAGAGCGAGCACGCCGCCCGGCCTTCCGTGCCGGCGGCCTCGGGCAGGTGCACGGTACGGACGCTGCGGCCGTCCAGCAGCGCGACCGTACGGTCGGCCAGGGCGGCCGTCTCCGCGTCGTGCGTGGCCAGGACCACGGTGATGCCGTGCGAGCGGGCCGCCGCGGTCAGGGTGCGCAGGACGTGGCCCCGGTCGGCGCGGTGCAGCGGCGCGGTCGGCTCGTCGGCGAAGAGGACCGTGGGGGCGGGGGCGAGCGCGCGGGCGATGGCGACGCGCTGGCGTTCGGCGTGCCGCAGCTCGTGCGGGCGGTTGCGGACCCGGTCGCCGACGTCCAGGCGCTCCAGCCACTCCAGCGCGGCCACCTTGGCCCGCCGGCGGCCGGCACCGCGCAGCATCAGCGGGAGCGCGGCGTTCTCCCACACGTTCAGCTCGGGCACCAGGACCGGCTCGGGGTCGATCCAGCCGAATCGGTCCCGGCGCAGCCGCTCCCGGGCGATCGGGCCCAGGGTGTGCACGGGCGCGCTGTTGAACCAGACCTCGCCGCGCCGCACCGGCACCTGGCCGGACAGACAGCGCAGCAGGGTGGTCTTGCCGCTGCCGCGCGGGCCGCTGACGGCGAGGATCTCGCCCTCCCGGACGCCGAGCGAGACACCGGCGAGTCCGGGGGAGCCGTCGGGGTGGGTGAAGTGCAGGGAGCGTGCCCAGAGCACGTCGTTGTCCGGCGGGGCCTCCATGGGCGTTACACCTCGGTTCTGATCCGTTTTCCCGTGCCCGTTCCCCCGTGCGGGGGAACGAAGGCTGGGCCGATCGGTCACTGGAACGCTAGGCAGCCCTACCAGGGAGGCCGGACAGCACACGGCCCCGGGCCGCCGTTCTCACTCGAACGGGTGGCACCGGGGCCGGTGTTGATCAGCTGATCGGACGGATGTGGATCAGAGCTTGGTCCACGCCTCCGTCAGCGTCGCGCGCAGGATCTGCTCGATCTCGTCGAAGGTCTCCTGGTTGGAGATCAGCGGCGGGGCGAGCTGGATGACCGGGTCGCCGCGGTCGTCGGCACGGCAGTAGAGGCCGTTGTCGAACAGCGCCTTGGAGAGGAAGCCGTACAGGACGCGCTCGGTCTCCTCGTCGTTGAAGGACTCCTTGGTGTGCTTGTCCTTCACCAGCTCGATGCCGTAGAAGAAGCCGTTGCCGCGGACGTCGCCGACGATCGGCAGGTCGTGCAGCTTCTGCAGGGTCTGCAGGAAGGCGCCCTCGTTGTCGAGCACGTGCTGGTTGAGGCCCTCGCGCTCGAACAGGTCGAGGTTGGCGAGACCCACCGCGGCGGACACCGGGTGACCACCGAAGGTGTAGCCGTGCAGGAAGGTGTTGTCGCCCTTGTAGAACGGCTCGGCGAGCCGGTCCGAGACGACGCAGGCGCCGATCGGGGAGTAGCCCGAGGTCATGCCCTTGGCGCAGGTGATCATGTCCGGGACGTAGCCGAACTTGTCACAGGCGAACGTCGTGCCCAGGCGGCCGAAGGCGCAGATGACCTCGTCCGAGACCAGCAGTACGTCGTACTGGTCGCAGATCTCGCGCACGCGCTGGAAGTAGCCGGGCGGGGGCGGGAAGCAGCCGCCGGCGTTCTGCACGGGCTCCAGGAAGACCGCGGCGACCGTGTCCGGGCCCTCGAAGAGGATCTGCTGCTCGATCTGGTCGGCGGCCCAGCGGCCGAAGGCCTCCGGGTCGTCACCGAAGATCGGCGCGCGGTAGATGTTGGTGTTCGGCACCTTGTGCGCGCCCGGCACCAGCGGCTCGAAGGGGGCCTTCAGGCCCGGCAGGCCGGTGATGGACAGGGCGCCCTGCGGGGTGCCGTGGTAGGCGACCGCACGCGAGATGACCTTGTACTTGGTGGGCTTGCCGACCAGCTTGAAGTACTGCTTGGCGAGCTTCCAGGCGGTCTCGACCGCCTCGCCGCCGCCCGTGGTGAAGAAGACCTTGTTCAGGTCGCCCGGGGCCTCGTTCGCGAGGCGCTCGGCCAGCTCGACGGCCTTGGGGTGGGCGTAGGACCACACCGGGAAGAAGGCGAGTTCCTGGGCCTGCTTGAGGGCGGTCTCGGCGAGCTCCGTGCGGCCGTGTCCGGCCTGGACCACGAACAGGCCCGCGAGACCGTCGAGGTAGCGCTTGCCCTTGTCGTCGTAGATGTAGGTGCCCTCACCCCGGACGATGGTCGGGACGGGGGAGTTCTCGTACGAGGACATGCGGGTGAAGTGCATCCACAGGTGGTCGTACGCGGTCTTGCTGAGGTCCTTTGAACTCACGGTTATCGGGTTCCCCACATGTAGGTCTGCTTCTTGAGCTTGAGGTAGACGAAGCTCTCGGTGGAGCGCACTCCGGGCAGCGCCCGGATGCGTTTGTTGATGACGTCCAGCAGGTGGTCGTCGTCCTCGCAGACGATCTCGGCGAGGATGTCGAACGAGCCCGCGGCCATCACCACGTACTCGACTTCCGACATGCCGGTCAGCGCGTCCGCGATGGACTCGACATCGCCCTCGACGTTGACGCCGACCATCGCCTGCCTGCGGAAGCCCACGGTGAGGGGGTCCGTGACGGCGACGATCTGCATCACGCCCTGGTCCAGCAGCTTCTGGACGCGCTGGCGCACGGCGGCCTCGGACAGGCCGACCGCCTTGCCGATCGCGGCGTACGGCCGCCGGCCGTCCTCCTGGAGCTGCTGAATGATGGCGAGGGAGACGGCATCCAGCTGGGGAGTGCCGTTCCTGGACTCGCGGGACGAGTCCCTCTGGTCTGCGCTTCGACTGGCCACGACCTCACTCTGCACGACGTCTCGACAGTTTTGCAAGGCCGTAGCGATGAAATTCGTTGTTTGGGACTCTCCGTCTTGCGGATTTCGCAGAAGGAGTGGCGACGGGGGTGTTGAAAACGTGGGTCGGCGGATTAGGGTGGGGTGTCTCAGTGATCGGACAGCCGGACCGGCTGACCGCGCTGGACAGCTCGAACCCTCGAACCAGATCAGGAGGCCGGCAGTGAGCACCGAGCTGCGTCGTCTGCGCAACTACATCGACGGTGAGTTCCGGGACGCCGCCGACGGACGGACCACCGAGGTGGTCAACCCCGCGACGGGCGAGGCGTACGCGACCGCGCCGCTGTCCGCACAGGCGGACGTCGACGCCGCCATGGAGGCCGCCGCCCGCGCCTTCCCGGCCTGGCGCGACACGACGCCCGCCGAGCGCCAGAAGGCCCTCCTGAAGATCGCGGACGCGTTCGAGGAGCGCGCCGAGGACTTGATCGCGGCCGAGGTGGAGAACACGGGCAAGCCGACCGGGCTGACCCGCTCCGAGGAGATCCCGCCGATGGTCGACCAGATCCGCTTCTTCGCGGGTGCGGCCCGGCTGCTGGAGGGCCGCTCGGCCGGCGAGTACATGGAGGGGATGACCTCGATCATCCGCCGTGAGCCGGTCGGCGTCTGCGCGCAGGTCGCGCCGTGGAACTACCCGATGATGATGGCCGTGTGGAAGTTCGCCCCGGCCATCGCCGCGGGCAACACCGTCGTCCTGAAGCCGTCGGACACGACCCCCGCGTCGACCGTCATGATCGCCGACATCATCGGCTCGATCCTCCCCAAGGGCGTCTTCAACGTCGTCTGCGGCGACCGCGACACCGGCCGCGCGATGGTCGAGCACCCGACCCCGGCGATGGCCTCCATCACCGGCTCCGTCCGCGCGGGCATGTCCGTGGCCGAGTCCGCCTCCAAGGACGTCAAGCGCGTCCACCTGGAGCTGGGCGGCAAGGCCCCGGTCGTCGTGTTCGAGGACACCGACATCGCCAAGGCCGTCGAGGACATCTCGGTGGCGGGCTTCTTCAACGCCGGCCAGGACTGCACGGCCGCGACCCGCGTCCTCGTCCAGGAGTCCATCCACGACGAGTTCGTGGCCGCGCTCGCCAAGGCCGCCGCCGAGACGAAGACCGGGCAGCCGGACGACGAGGACGTGCTCTACGGCCCGCTGAACAACCCCAACCAGCTCAAGCAGGTCACCGGCTTCATCGACCGCCTGCCGGCTCACGCCAAGGTCGAGACGGGCGGCCAGCGGGTCGGCGACAAGGGCTACTTCTACGCCCCGACCGTCGTCTCCGGCCTCAAGCAGGACGACGAGATCATCCAGAACGAGGTCTTCGGCCCGGTCATCACCGTCCAGTCCTTCTCGGACGAGGAGCAGGCCGTCGAGTGGGCGAACGGCGTCGAGTACGCCCTCGCGTCCTCGGTGTGGACCAAGGACCACTCCCGCGCGATGCGCATGTCCAAGAAGCTCGACTTCGGCTGCGTGTGGATCAACACCCACATCCCGCTGGTCGCCGAGATGCCCCACGGCGGCTTCAAGAAGTCCGGCTACGGCAAGGACCTGTCGGCGTACGGCTTCGAGGACTACACGCGGATCAAGCACGTCATGACGTCGCTCGGCGAGTAGACCTGCCGCGGTTCGAGCGGAACCGCGCCGGCCACGGCCCCCGGACGGGACACCTCCCCGTCCGGGGGCCGCGCGTTTCCCGTCCGGGGGGCGGGGAGGGCTCCGCTGGATGGCGGGGTCGGGTGTGCCCTGTGGCGGGCTCCGCTCCTCGCCGGGGCGGTGTGCGTTCTGCTTCCGGGGCCTGTTGCTCGCCGCGGAGCTTTGTTCCCGCCCGGCCCGGCGCGGTGATCGACAGGGTGTCGGACAGGGCCCGTCCCGCTCGACGCTGCGTCGATTGCCCGTCCACCGAGCGGAGCGGCATGCTTCCCGGGTGCCCCAGACTTCCTCCCGTACCTCCGCGCTGTCCCGCCGTTCCCTTCTGGCCGCGCTCGGCGGTACCGCCGCGCTCGGTGCCCTGACCGGCTGCGGGGTCCCCGCCGCCTACGTCGGGCCCGGTGACCGGGCCGTGGCCGACGAGTCCGCGGCCGACAAGAAGCTGAAGTGGGCGAACTGGCCGCTGTACATCGACACGGACGACGACGACCCGAACCGGCGGCCCACCCTGGAGGCGTTCGAGAAGCGCACCGGGATCTCCGTGGACTACGTCGAGGAGATCAACGACAACGACGAGTTCTTCGGCAAGATCAGCCCCGCGCTGATGAACCACCAGCCGACGGGCCGGGACCTGATCGTCACCAGCGACTGGATGTGCGCGCGCTTCGTCCACCTGGGCTGGGTGCAGGAGATGGACCGCGCGGCCCAGCCGAACGTGGCGGCACACCTGGACCCGTTGCTGCGTTCGCCGGCCTTCGACAAGGGCCGCCGGTTCACCGTGCCGTGGCAGTCCGGCATCACCGGCATCGCCTACGACCGCCGCAAGCTCGGCCGCGAGATACGGCACGTGAAGGATCTCTGGGCGAGCGACCTCAAGGGGCGGGTGACCCTGCTGTCCGGCCTGGACGAGGCGTTCGCGCTGCTCATGCAGGGCAACGGGGTGGACATCACCCGGTGGACCGCGGACGACTTCCACCGGGTCTGCGACCAGGTGGAACGGGAGGTCCACGGCGGCCAGATCCGCCGATTCACCGGCAACGACTACACCAAGGACCTGGTCAGCGGGGACGTGCTGGCCTGCCAGGCGTACTCCGGCGACGTCATCCAGCTCCAGGCGGACAACCCCGACATCCACTTCGTCGTGCCCGAGGAGGGCGGCGAGCTGTGGGCGGACTCCCTGATGATCCCCGACCGGGCCCGGCACAAGGCCAACGCCGAGCGCCTGATCGACTACTACTACGACCCCGCGGTCGCCGCACGGCTCGCCGCCTGGGTCAACTACGTCTGCCCGGTCCCGGCGGCCCGCGAGATCCTGGCCGCCGACAAGGACAAGGACACGGCGGCCCTCGCCGACAACACCCTGATCTTCCCCGACACCGACATGCGGTCCCGCCTGGCCGTCGCGCGCGACATCACGTCCGAGGAGCGGGTGGACTTCGCGAAGCGGTGGAACGGGATCGTGGGGCTCTGACTGAACGCCGGGTGGACCGCCGGCTGCCACAAAGTGCCGACCCCGTCCTTGGCCTGGTAGTCGACGCCACCCTTCGCCACCGGGATGTCGGTCGCGGGGCAGACGGCCAGGTGGTCGACCTCACCGGTCCGCGCGCGTTCCAACTGCCCGGCGACACCCTCCAGGCGGTGCGCGGACCCCGCCCATCCGCACGAGGCCAGGTCCGCATGCACCAGGTCACGGGCCGACGGCTTCGACACGATGCCGGTCGTCTCTTCGGCACCTCCGGCGAGTCGGCTTCCACTCGGGCGGGTTTTGAACGTGTTCAAATATGGGCGTACGCTGGTGTCATGAGCGACAGAGCCGCCCTGCTCAAGGGCATTCGCGTCTGGCTGGTCATCTTCGTGGTGTGTCTCGTCCTCAGCGGGGCCACCGCCTTCCCCCTGGTGCACGAACTGCGCTGGACCGAGGGCCTCCTGCGGGCGCTGGCCGTGCCCGACCTCCTGCCCGGGCTCATGGAGTGGATCTCCCGGGTGCGGGACGGGCTCGACACGGTCGACGCCGAGTACCCGTTCGTGCTGTACGGCACGGACTGGCTCGCCTTCGCCCACCTCGTCATCGCGGTCGCCTTCTACGGCCCGTACCGCGACCCGGTCCGCAACATATGGGTGATCGAGTTCGGGATGATCGCCTGCGCCGGGATCGTCCCGCTCGCCCTCGTGTGCGGACCGGTCCGGGGGATCCCCTTCTGGTGGACCCTGATCGACATGTCCTTCGGGATCTTCGGCGTCGTCCCGCTGTACGTCGTACGGAAGAAGATCAAGCGGCTGGAGGCGCTCGGCGCGCCGACGGCCCTGCCCGCCCCGGCCGTCGGCTAGATCCGCGGCCGGGCCCGGCAGGGCCGTGCCGTCCCGTCAGCCGCCGCCGCGCAGCGTCTCCAGCGCGTCGATCCGGTTCGTGGTGATCGAGTCGACACCCAGGTCCAGCAGGCGGCGCATGGCGCGACGGGTGTCCGGGGTCCACACGGACAGCAGGTGGCCGCCGTGGTGGACCCGGGCCGCCAGCTCCCGGTCCACCAGGGAGAAGCGGTAGTTGAGCCAGCGCGGGCGAACCGCGTCCAGGACCGCGGCCCGTGGCGGCGCGAGGCTCGTCCAGGTCAGGGCGATCTCCGCACCCGGGTCCGCGGCACGGACGGCGAGCATCGCCTCGGCGCCCGCGCAGTAGTAGACCCGGTCCCGCGATCCGGTCTGCCGGACCACGTCCGCCACCCGGTCCGCGATCCGGCGGTCGACCCGCCCGCACAGGTCCAGCATCATCCGGCTGTCCCCGGTCGCGGCCAGCGCCTCCGCCAGCGTCGGCACACCGCCCGCCGTGAGTCCGCGCACCTCCTCGGCGGACAGCGCGCGCAGCGGCCGGTCGTGCCGCCACAGCCGCTCCAGCGTCGCGTCGTGCAGCAGCACGGGCACACCGTCACGAGTGAGTCGTACGTCGACCTCCACCGCGTCCGCGCCCTGGTCGAGCGCGGACCGCAGCGAAGGAATCGTGTTCTCGCGGAAGCGGTAGGGGTCGCCGCGGTGGGCCACGGCGGTCACGGTCTGCATGGCCCCCATTGTGGTGGGTGCCGTGCGGCCCCGGTCAGGGGGCGAGCCAGGCCGCGGTGTACGCGTCGATCTCGGCCGCGATCCGCGCCTTGCCCTGCGCGTCGAAGAAGGACGCCTCCACGGCGTTCTTGGCGAGGTCGGCGAGGCCGCGCTCGTCCAGCTCGAGAAGGCGGGCGGCCACCGCGTACTCGTTGTTGAGGTCGGTGCCGAACATCGGCGGATCGTCCGAGTTGATCGTGACCAGCACCCCGGCCCGGGTGAACTCCTTGATCGGGTGCTCGTCGAGGGTGCGGACCGCCCGGGTCGCGATGTTGGAGGTCGGGCAGACCTCCAGCGGGATGCGGTGCTCGGCGAGATGGGCGAGCAGCGCCGGATCCTGCGCGGAGCTGGTGCCGTGTCCGATGCGCTCGGCACCCAGCTCCCGCAGCGCGTCCCACACCGTCTCCGGGCCGGTCGTCTCACCGGCGTGCGGCACGGAGTGCAGGCCCGCGGCGATGGCCCGGTCGAAGTACGGCTTGAACTGCGGCCGGGGCACACCGATCTCGGGTCCGCCGAGGCCGAACGACACCAGGCCCTCGGGGCGGATCCGGTCGTCGGTGGCGAGCCGCGCGGTCTCCTCCGCCGACTCCAGGCCGGCCTCGCCGGGAATGTCGAAGCACCAGCGCAGTACGGTCCCGAACTCGGCCTCGGCCGCCTTGCGGGCGTCCTCGATCGCGGCCATGAAGGCGGTCTCCTCGATCCCGCGCCGGGTGGAGGAGAAGGGGGTGATGGTCAGCTCGGCGTACCGCACCTGCTGACGGGCCAGGTCGCGGGCCACCTCGTAGGTGAGCAGCCGGACGTCCTCCGGGGTGCGGATGAGGTCGACGACCGACAGGTACACCTCGATGAAGTGCGCGAAGTCGGTGAAGGTGAAGTAGTCGACCAGGGCCTCGGGATCGGTGGGCACCTTGGAGTCGGGGTGGCGGGCGGCCAGTTCCGAGACGATGCGGGGGGAGGCGGAGCCGACGTGGTGCACGTGCAGTTCGGCCTTCGGCAGTCCCGCGATGAAGGTGCGCAGATCGCGGTCGGGTGTGCCGGCCGCGGGCACGGAGCTGCTGTCGGTCATGGGGTCCTCCCCGGGGCAGGCGCCTGCGGAGCGAGATCCGTCGCGGCGCGGTGATCGGCTGATCGATGACGCGGGATCATCGTAGGCCCCGGCCAGCGACCGGCCCCGGCGGCCCGTAGCATGACGGGACGTCCTGCACGGACGGGACGTCCACCAAAGGGGTCTTCCACCATGTCCGACGAGGTGCCGCAGTCCACGCCACCGGAGCAGCCCACCGGAGCGGGGCCGGTGCCGCCTCGGGTTTCCCTGGGCAAGGAGGCCGGTGCCTCGGCACCGGTGCGGGACTCGGCCCCGGCCGCCGGCGACGTGCGGGACTCCGTGCCACCCGCGGACCGGCCGGCCGCACCTGAGTACGGCTCGGCGGCCGCGGGACAGCAGGGCTCCTTCGCGGCGGGGCGTCCGGGATCCGCCCCGGCCCCCGGATCCGTGCACGACCAGCAGACGCTCATATCGGTGCCGGGCGCGCCGGGGAACCCCGCCGGTGCCGCGCCTCCGCCCGCGTCATGGGCCAATCCGGCGGGCCCGGCGGCACCCCGGGACAACCCGTACGCAGCGCCGGACAACGGGTACACGCCCCCGGCGCATCCGTACGCGGCTCCCACGGCAGACCCGTCCGCGGCCCCGGCGAACCCGTACGCATCGCCGGCCGTACCCGTCGCGCCCCAGGCCGGTCACCCTGCCTCCCCGGCGGGTCCGTCCGCGCCCCAGGCCCCCGAGCCTCCGCGGAATCCCTTCGCCTCGCCGGCCCGGTCCGCTCCCTCGGCCGCCGACTCGTATCCGCCGCCCGCCGCCCCGGCGAACCCTTTCGCCCCGCCGGCCCAGACGGTCTCCTCGGCTCCCTCGGCCGCCGCTTCGTATCCGCCGCCCGCCGCCCCGGCGAACCCCTTCGCGCCGCCGGCCCCGGCGGCGACCGGTAATCCCTTCGCCCCGCCGGCGCCCGCCGCGCCGCACGGGGAAGCGGGATCGGTACCTCCGCCGCCCATCGCCCCCGACGGCCCCGGACAGGTGCCGTACGGGTATCCGGGCGGGCCCGCCGGATACGGCTACCCGGGGCAGCCCCAGCCCCAGCCTCCCTACGGCGGCCCCTACCCGGCCCCGAACGGCTACGGCTGGCCCGGTATGCAGGCGCCCCCGAGCGACGGCATGGGCACGGCCTCGCTGGTGCTGGGCATCCTGGCGTCGGTCGGCTTCCTTCTCTGGCCGGTGGCCCTGGTGCTGGGTGTCCTGGCGATCATCTTCGGCGCGATCGGCCGCGGTAAGGCCAACCGGGGCGAGGCGACCAACCCGGGCGTGGCCCTGGCCGGCATCATCTGCGGAGCCGCCGGCATCGTCCTCGTCCTAGGACTGTTCGCCTTCATCCTCGCGTTCGCCGTCTGAGCGGGCGGCCGGGGCGGGGACGCGCGGACGTCCCCCGAGCCGGGCCGCGGCGGAGGCCCGGGCCGGCACCGCCGTCGAGGCGCCCTACGGGGACCCCGCGGACGGGACGGACCCCGACGTTTGCCCGACGCCCGGGATCCTGCCCCCGCCGACGCCGGGCCCGCGATCAGGGTCCGGATCCGCGCCGAGTCGACGTCGAGCCGGGACGGGCAGACGGGCGCAGGGGTACGCCCCCTTAAGTCAGGGGCCACATTCGCGCCGTGTCCACACCAAGCCACGCCGAGCCGGGACGGGCAGCCCCGCGCCGGGGCCCGCCCCCCTCGCGTGTCAGGGGCCACCCGGCCACATCCACGCCGAGTCCGCACCAAGTCCACGCCGAGCCGGGACGGACGGCCCCGCGGCCGCGGCCCCGCCTCAGGCCCCCGCGCCCGCCAGTCTCTCCCGCGCCTCCATCAGGGCGAAGCCCAGCAGGTTCGGGCCGCGCCAGCGCTGCGGGTCGTAGGCCGCCTCGTCGTCGGCCGGGAGGCCGATGCCCCAGATGCGGTCCACGGGACTCGCCTCCACCAGGACCCGGTCGCCGGTGCCCAGCAGGTACATACGGAGGGCGTCGTCGGCCGCGAACTTGTGCACGCTGCCCTCGACCACGATCCGGAAGCGCTCCCGCTGCCACGCCGCGTCGTCGAAGTCGCGGACCAGCCGCCCGGCCTTCTTGGCCTCCGCGGGATGCGTGGCGGCCAGCACCCGGCGCTCCGCCTCCGCGTCCCCGAACAGCCGGGCCTTGGCCGCCATCATCCAGTGCTCGGCCGTCGCGTAGTGCACGCCGTCCACCACGAAGGGTGACGGCCACCACTGACTCAGACAGCTCGCGCCGATCCTGCCGTCCGGCCGCGGCCGGTGCCCCCAGAAGTGCAGGTACCTGATCCGCGCCCCCGCCCGGACCTCCCTGATCAGGGCGTCCACCCCGTCGATCTTCCCCATGCATGCGAGTGTGGCACGTACCACTGACACTCCGTCCGTCCTTTTCCTTTCCGACTCGACACCTGGTCGACAGATTCCGTCGCGTAACCAAAAGGCAACAACGGAATCACTTGTTGGAGTGCACTTGCTCTGTCAGGATCGGCACTCAAATCGAGCTGGAGCTACGCCACCCACCCCCCGGGACGGGGCGAACGGCGGAGGAGAGCGACATGCACAACCCGGGCAGCGTCACCCCGGAACGATTTCCCGCACAGGACCGTTTCGCCGACGGCGCGCAGTTCATCGCCGGCCGGCTGACCAAGGGCACCTCGGGCCGCACCCACACCGTGGTCGACCCCGCCATCGGCGAGGAGGTGTACACCTACGAGCTGGCCGGCCCCGACGACGTCGACGAGGCCGTGGCCGCCGCACGCGCGGCCTTCCCCGGCTGGTCCGGTGCCACCCCGGGCGAGCGCTCCGACGCGCTGCACCGGTTCGCCGCCGTGCTCGCCGACCGCGCCGAGGACTTCGCCCGCGCCGAGTCCCTGCAGTGCGGCAAGCCGCTGAAGCTCACCCGCGAGTTCGACGTGCCGGGAACCGTCGACAACACCGCGTTCTTCGCGGGCGCCGCCCGGCACCTGCAGGGGCAGTCCGCCGGTGAGTACTCCGGCGACCACACGTCGTACGTACGGCGCGAGGCCATCGGGGTCGTCGGGTCGATCGCGCCGTGGAACTACCCGCTCCAGATGGCCGCCTGGAAGATCCTCCCGGCGATCGCCGCGGGCAACACCATCGTGCTGAAGCCAGCCGAGCTTACGCCGCTCACCTCGCTGCTCTTCGCCCAGGCCGCGACGGACGCGGGCATCCCCGACGGTGTCGTCAACATCGTCACCGGGACCGGCAGGGAGGCCGGCGAGCACCTCGTCGGGCACCCCGACGTCGTCATGACCTCCTTCACCGGGTCCACCGCGGTCGGCAAGCGCGTCGCCGAGGTCGCCACCGCCACCGTCAAGCGGCTGCACCTGGAGCTGGGCGGCAAGGCCCCCTTCGTCGTCTTCGACGACGCCGACCTGGAGGCCGCCGTCCACGGGGCCGTGGCCGGTGCGCTCATCAACACCGGGCAGGACTGCACGGCGGCCACGCGCGCGTACGTGCAGCGCCCGCTGTACGAGGCCTTCGTCGAGCGGACGGCCGCTCTGATGGAGACCGTACGGCTCGGGGACCCCTTCGCCCCCGGCACCGACCTCGGACCGCTCATCTCGCACGTCCAGCGGGACCGGGTCGCCGGATTCGTGGAGCGTGCGCGGGCCTACGCGCGCGTGGTGACCGGCGGTGAGGCACCCGAGGGCGACCTCGCGGCCGGCGCCTACTACCGGCCCACCCTGATCGCCGACGCCGCGCAGGACAGCGAGATCGTCCAGTCGGAGATCTTCGGCCCTGTACTGGTCGTCCTGCCTTTCGACAGTGATGATGAGGGCATCGGGCTGGCCAACGACACTCCGTACGGCCTCGCCGCCTCCGCGTGGAGCAGCAACGTCTACCGGGCGAACCGGGCCACCCGCGAGATCAAGGCCGGATGCGTCTGGGTCAACGACCACATCCCGATCATCAGCGAGATGCCGCACGGCGGCTACAAGGCGTCCGGCTTCGGCAAGGACATGTCGGCGTACTCGTTCGAGGAGTACACGCAGGTCAAGCACGTAATGTTCGACAACACCGCACAGGCCCGCAAGGACTGGCACCGCACGATCTTCGGGGACCGGTAGCAGCCGTCGCGCCCGGCGCGAGCCGGGCGGCACGGACAGCGGCTGCCGCCGGGTGTGAAGACCCGGCCCCGACCAGGCCGACCCCTCTCCCTCCCGAAAGGGCACCACGAGCATGGAGCAGTACGAGCCCGACCGCCTGACCCCGGCCCAAGTCGCCGCCATGCGCCGCAGCCTGCGCAACGGCCGGGCCGCCATGACCCGCCGATCGCTGCTGCGGGTGTCCGCGGGCGGCGCACTCGCGGCCGGCGGTATCGGAGCCCTGAGCGGCTGCGGCATCCCCGCCGCGGGCAAGACGGCGGGCGGCATGTCCGCCCAGGACCACTCGGCGCAGGAGAAGGTGGTGAACTTCTCCAACTGGACCGAGTACATCGACGTCGACGACAAGGGCAAGGGCCACCCGACGCTCGACACCTTCCGCCGGCGGACCGGCATCTCGGTCAAGTACACCGAGGACATCAACGACAACAACGAGTTCTTCGGCAAGATCAAGCCGCAGCTCGCCGCGGGCCAGGACACCGGCCGGGACATCCTCGTCCTCACCGACTGGCTGGCCGCCCGGCTGATACGCCTCGGCTGGGTCCAGAAACTGGACCCGTCCAACCTGCCGCACGCCTACACCAACCTCTCGCCCCAGTTCCGCGACCCGGACTGGGACCCCGGGCGGGCGTACTCGTACCCCTGGCAGGGCATCTCCACCGTGATCGCCTACAACAAGAAGGCGCTCGACGGCGTCGAGGTCAGGTCGGTCTCCGACCTGCTCGACAACCCGAAGCTCAAGGGGCGCGTCGGCTTCCTGTCGGAGATGCGCGACTCCGTGGGCATGACCCTGCTCGACATGGGCAAGGACCCGGCGAAGTTCACCGACGACGACTTCGACGCGGCGATCGCCCGTCTCCAGAAGGCCGTCGACAAGGGGCAGATCCGCCGCTTCACCGGCAACGACTACACGTCCGACCTCACCAAGGGCGACCTCGCGGCCTGTGTCGCCTGGGCGGGCGACGTGGTCCAGCTCAAGGCGGACAGCCCGGACGTGGACTTCGTGATCCCGGACAGCGGCTACATGACGTCGACCGACAACATGTGCGTCCCCAACAAGGCGCGGCACAAGACGAACGCCGAGCGGCTGATCGACTTCTACTACGAGCCCGAGCAGGCCGCCGCGCTCGCCGCCTACATCAACTACGTGTCTCCGGTCGAGGGCGTGAAGCCCTACCTTGCGAAGATCGACAAGGACGCGGCGAACAATCCGCTGATCGTTCCGGACAAGGCCATGCAGGCGAAGTCCCATGCCTTCCGCTCCCTGAGCCCGAAGGAAGAGACGGCCTACGAAGAGAAGTTCGCGAAGCTCACAGGGGCGTGACGACGATGAAGACGACACCAGACAACAGCGGCGACGTCCGCCTCTCCGGTATCTCCAAGACGTACGGCGCCTTCACCGCCGTACAGCCGCTGGACCTGACCGTGCCGCAGGGCTCCTTCTTCGCCCTGCTCGGTGCCTCCGGCTGCGGCAAGACCACCACACTGCGCATGATCGCCGGCCTGGAGGAACCTTCCTCCGGGACCGTGCACCTCGGTGACCAGGACGTCACCCACCTGCCGCCGTACAAGCGGCCGGTCAACACGGTCTTCCAGTCCTACGCCCTCTTCCCGCACCTCGACATCTTCGAGAACGTCGCCTTCGGCCTGCGCCGGCGCGGTCTGAAGAGCGTGAAGAAGCAGGTGGAGGACATGCTGGACCTGGTCCAGCTCGGCGAGCAGGCGCGGAAGAAACCCCACCAGCTCTCCGGCGGCCAGCAGCAGCGTGTCGCCGTGGCCCGGGCGCTGATCAACCACCCGAAGGTGCTCCTCCTCGACGAGCCCCTCGGCGCCCTCGACCTGAAGCTGCGCCGCCAGATGCAGCTGGAGCTCAAGCGCATCCAGACCGAGGTCGGCATCACCTTCGTGCACGTCACGCACGACCAGGAGGAGGCCATGACCATGGCCGACACGGTCGCCGTGATGAACGCGGGCCGCGTGGAGCAGCTCGGCGCGCCCACCGACCTGTACGAGAACCCGCAGACCACCTTCGTCGCCAACTTCCTCGGCACCTCCAACCTCATCGAGGCGGAGATCGACACGAAGAACGGCGACGACATCGTGCTCAAGGCCGGCGGCGGCAAGCTGGTGCTGCCCGAGGCGCGCTGTTCGGCGCCGACGACGGCCGGCGGCAAGGTGCTGGTCGGCATCCGCCCCGAGAAGATCGCGCTCACCCACGCCGACGACGCGGGGGAGATCCCGGCGGGCCGCAACCGCCTCACCGGCAAGATCGCCGACGCCAGCTTCATCGGCGTCTCCACGCAGTACGTGATCGACACCCCGGTCTGCGACGAGTTCGCGGTCTACGTGCAGAACGTCGAGCGCGACGGCCGTCTCCTGCCCGGCGCCGACGTCGTCCTGCACTGGAGCCCGGCCCACACCTTCGGTCTGGACGCGGCCCAGGACATCGACGCCGGCGTGGAGACCGTCGAGGAAGAGGCCGCGTGACCATGTCGACGCTCCAAGAAGCGCCGCCGCCCCTCGCGGCCGCCGAACCCGCGAAGAAGCCCGCGCGCAAGCGCGGCCGGTTCACCCCGTACTGGCTGCTGCTGCCCGGCCTGCTGTGGCTGATCGTCTTCTTCGCGCTGCCGATGATCTACCAGGCCTCCACCTCCGTGCAGACGGGCTCCCTGGAGGACGGCTACAAGGTCACCTGGCACTTCGCGACCTACTGGGACGCCCTCGCCGAGTACTGGCCGCAGTTCCTGCGCTCGGTGTTCTACGCCGCCGCCGCGACCGTCCTGTGCCTGTTGCTGGGCTACCCGCTGGCGTACCTGATCGCCTTCCGCGCCGGCCGCTGGAAGAACCTGATCATGATCCTGGTGATCGCGCCGTTCTTCACCAGCTTCCTGATCCGCACGCTGGCCTGGAAGACGATCCTCGCGGACAACGGCCCGGTCGTGCACGCCCTGAACTCGCTGCACGTCCTGGACCTCACGGACTGGATCGGCTGGACGGCCGGCGACCGCGTCCTCGCCACCCCGCTGGCGGTCGTCTGCGGTCTGACGTACAACTTCCTGCCGTTCATGATCCTGCCGCTCTACACCTCGCTGGAGCGGATCGACGGGCGGCTGCACGAGGCGGCCGGCGACCTGTACGCCAAGCCGTCGACCACCTTCCGCAAGGTGACCTTCCCGCTGTCGATGCCCGGTGTGGTCTCGGGAACCCTGCTGACCTTCATTCCGGCGGCCGGCGACTACGTCAACGCCGAACTCCTCGGCTCGACCGACACCCGCATGATCGGAAACGTGATCCAGACGCAGTTCCTGCGCATCCTGGACTATCCGACGGCGGCCGCGCTCTCCTTCATCCTCATGGCCGGGATCCTGGCCATGGTCACGATCTACATCCGCCGGTCCGGGACGGAGGATCTGGTCTAAATGCCCTTCGTCAACTGGCTCAAGCGCAATCTCGTCGTCATCGCCGGGCTCTGCACACTCGCCTACCTCCTGCTGCCGAACATCGTCGTCACGGTGTTCTCCTTCAACAAACCGAAGGGCCGCTTCAACTACGAGTGGCAGCAGTTCTCGACGGCCGCCTGGAAGGACCCGTGCGGAGTCGCCGACATGTGCGGCTCGCTCTCCCTCAGCCTCCAGATCGCCTTCTGGGCGACGGTCGGCGCAACGCTCCTCGGCACCATGATCGCCTTCGCGCTGGTCCGTTACCGCTTCCGCGCGCGCTCCGCCGTGAACTCGCTGATCTTCCTGCCGATGGCCATGCCCGAGGTCGTCATGGCGGCCTCGCTGCTCACGCTGTTCCTCAACATGGGCGCGCAGCTCGGCTTCTGGACGATCCTCATCGCGCACATCATGTTCTGCCTCAGCTTCGTCGTCGTCGCGGTCAAGGCCCGTGTGATGTCGATGGACCCGCGCCTGGAGGAGGCGGCCCGCGACCTGTACGCCGGGCCCGCGCAGACCTTCCTGCGGGTCACCCTGCCCATCGCGGCACCGGGAATCGCCGCGGGCGCGCTGCTCTCCTTCGCGCTCTCCTTCGACGATTTCATCATCACCAATTTCAACGCCGGCTCGACCGTCACGTTCCCCATGTTCGTATGGGGTTCGGCGCAGCGCGGAACGCCCGTTCAGATCAATGTCATCGGTACGGCCATGTTCCTCCTCGCCGTACTGTTCGTCCTGACCTCGATGATCATCAGCAATCGCCGCAACAAGCAAAAGGCATAAGCCCCTGTAGGGAGTTGAAATCATGGCCCCGAGCGCCATGAGCCGTGGTGAAGACAAGTGGATCGCCTCTCTTTCCGAAGCCCAGCCGGTCCCGTACTGGCTGGAAGACCCCGGCAAGCCCCCCGCCGAGCCCGCTCTCACCGGCACCGACACCTGTGACCTGCTGGTCGTCGGCGGCGGCTACAGCGGACTGTGGACCGCGCTCAACGCCAAGGAGCGCGACCCGCAGCGCGATGTGGTGCTGCTGGAAGGCCGCGAGGTGGGCTGGGCCGCCTCCGGCCGCAACGGCGGCTTCTGCGCCGCCTCCCTGACCCACGGCCTGTCCAACGGCCTCAGCCGCTGGCCGGACGAGATCGGCAAGCTGGAGGAGCTGGGCCGCCGCAACCTCGACGAGATCGAGGCGGCCCTCGCCCGGCACGACATCGACTGCGACTTCGAGCGCACCGGTGAGATCGATGTCGCCACCGAGACCTACCAGGCCTGGGAACTGCGCGACTGGCACCGCCGGTTGACGGAGCAGGGGCTCGCCGACGGCGTCGAGTTCCTGGACACGGACGCCGTGCGCGAACAGGTCAACTCGCCCACCTTCGAGGCGGGCCTGTGGGACCGCCGCGGTGTGGCCATGCTGCACCCGGCGAAGCTGGCCTGGGGCCTGAAGCAGGCGTGCATCAGGCTCGGCGTCCGGGTTTACGAGCACACGCCCGCCCTGACCCTGAAGAGCTACGGCGCCGGGATGGCCGTCCGCACCCCGTACGGCGCCGTCCGCGCCCGCCGGGTCGCGCTCGGTACGAACATCTTCCCGAGTCTGCTGCGGCGCGTGCGCTCGTACACGGTGCCGGTCTACGACTACGCGCTGATGACGGAGCCGCTGAGCGCCGACCAGCTTGCGGAGATCGGCTGGAAGAACCGCCAGGGGCTGGGCGACAGTGCCAACCAGTTCCACTACTTCCGGCTGTCCGCCGACAACCGCGTGCTGTGGGGCGGCTACGACGCCATCTACCCGTACGGCGGCCGGATGCGCGCCGAGTACGACGACCGGCCGGAGACGTACGCCAAGCTCGCGGGCCACTTCTTCACCTGCTTCCCGCAGCTGGAGGGCGTCCGCTTCACCCACGCGTGGGGCGGCGCGATCGACACCTGCTCCCGTTTCTCGGCGTTCTTCGGCACCGGCCACCAGGGGAAGGTCGCCTACGCGGCCGGCTACACCGGTCTCGGCGTCGGCGCGACCCGCTTCGGGGCCGACGTGATGCTGGACCTGCTGGACGGGGAGCGCACCGAGCGGACCGAGCTGGAGATGGTCCGCAAGAAGCCGCTGCCGTTCCCGCCGGAGCCGTTCGCCTGGACGGGCATCGCCCTCACCAAGTGGTCCCTCGCCCGCGCGGACGCGCACGGCGGCCGCCGCAACCTGTGGCTGCGGACGATGGACCGGCTGGGGCTGGGCTTCGACAGCTGATCCCGCGGGGTGTGCCCCACCTCACTCGAAAGAGGGCACGGAAGTCGCGTAATGCCCTGCGCAAAGCCTCCCTCTCTCTCCCCGACGCCACCGCGTCGCACGAGAGAGGGAGGCTTATCGATGAGTGGGGCGAAGACGGCGGTCGAATGGCTGGCAGCCGTCGCACCGGACCCCGAGGCCTGCCGCTGGGAGTGGGAGCGCAACCCCCTCGGGGTCGCCCTGCTGCCCGCGGGCAAGGCCTGGGACGTACTGATCCTGCCGGGCGAGCTCGGCTACCCGACACTGGACGTGCTCACCCGCATCCTCGACCGGCCCGGGCCGGTGCTCGTCGACTTCGGCGACAACCGGGTCGGCTTCTTCGTGCCGCCCGGCACCGCGGCCCGCTGGCTCGGCACCGGCATCCGAACCGCCGGACCCGGCACCTGGATCGTCGTGCCGTACCCGGGCCGGGCGACCCGGGCGGTGCGCTGGCTGGTCGCACCGGACGGCTCGGGCATGCTCACCGACCCCGCGCTGCTGGAACTGGCGATGCACGAGGCGGCGGCGGGGGGCCGGCCGGGCGACGGGCGGCGGACGGGTAGCGCCCCGACCCCTTGACAAGAGGATTGGTCTGGACCAAGTTGTGGGCGCTCCACCCCTCCAACTCCCCCTCTTCCGGAGGCCCTTGTGGATCGCGCCCGACGCGCTCACGGCACCAGACGCCCCAGGTCCGTCCTCGCCCTGCTCACGGCCGCGTTGCTCGCCGTGCCCGGCATCACCGCGCTCTCGTCGGCCGCCCGCGCGGCCGACGCGGACGTGAGCCGGAACGGCGGCTTCGAATCCGGTCTGTCCGGCTGGACCTGCACGGCCGGTACGACCGTGAACTCGCCCGTGCACAGCGGGACTTCGGCGCTGCAGGCCACCCCGGCGGGCAGCGACAACGCCCAGTGCGCCCAGACCGTGACCGTGCAGCCCGACTCCCAGTACACGCTGTCCGGCCACGTCCGCGGCTCCTACGTCTACCTCGGCGCCAACGGCACCGGCACCACCGACGTCTCCACCTGGACCCAGTCCGCCCCCGACTGGCAGAAGCTCAGCACCACCTTCCGCACCGGCGCCACGACCACGAAGGTCACCATCTACACCCACGGCTGGTACGGCACCGGCGCCTACTACGCCGACGACATCTCCCTGATCGGCCCCGGCGGCAGCGGTACAGGACAGCCCCCCGCCCCGCCCGCCGGCCTGCGCACCACCACCGTCACCTCGTCCTCCGTCGGCCTGTCCTGGTCCGCGGTCACCGGTGCCACCGGCTACTCCGTCTACCGCGACGGCACCAGGGTCCAGACGGTGACCGGCACGTCGGCCACCGTGAGCGGACTCGCGGCCGCGACGGCGTACGGCTTCCAGGTCACCGCGAACAACGACGCGGGGGAGTCCGCCAGGTCCGCGGTCGTGACGGCGACCACCGGCCCGGGCGGCGGTGGGGGCTCCCCGGACCTGCCCGCCCACGCCCTCGTCGGCTACCTCCACGCGAGCTTCGCCAACGGCTCCGGCTACACCCGCCTCGCCGACGTCCCCGACAGCTGGGACGTCATCGACCTGGCCTTCGGCGAACCCACCTCGGTCACCTCCGGCGACATCCGGTTCGACCGCTGCCCCGTCGCCGAGTGCCCGAACGTCGAGAGCGACGCCGACTTCAAGGCGGCGATCAAGGCCAAGCAGGCGGCCGGCAAGAAGGTGCTGATCTCGATCGGCGGCCAGAACGGCCAGGTCCAGCTGACCACGACCGCGGCCCGGGACGCCTTCGTCACCTCCGTGTCGAAGATCATCGACACCTACGGCCTCGACGGCCTCGACATCGACTTCGAGGGCCACTCGCTGTCCCTGAACACGGGCGACACGGACTTCCGCAACCCCACCACCCCGGTGATCGTCAACCTCATCTCGGCGCTGAAGACCCTGAAGGCTCGCTACGGCACGAAGTTCGTGCTCACCATGGCTCCGGAGACGTTCTTCGTGCAGAACGGCTACCAGTTCTACGGCTCCGGCAAGTGGGGCGGCCAGGACCCGCGCTGCGGGGCGTACCTCCCGGTCGTCCACGCCCTGCGCGACGACCTCACCCTGCTCCACGTCCAGGACTACAACTCGGGGCCGATCATGGGCTTGGACAACCAGTACCACTCCATGGGCGGCGCCGACTTCCACATCGCCATGACCGACATGCTGCTCACCGGTTTCCCGGTGGCCGGCGACGCGGGCAACGTCTTCCCGCCGCTGCGCCCCGACCAGGTCGCCATCGGCATGCCGGCGTCGACGAACGCGGGCAACGGCTACGTCTCACCGGGAGAGGTCACCAGGACCCTGGACTGCCTGACGAAGAGGACGAACTGCGGCTCGTACGCGACACACGGGACGTGGCCCGCGCTGCGCGGTCTGATGACGTGGTCGGTGAACTGGGACCGCTTCGCGAACTGGGAGTTCCAGAGGAACTTCGACGCCTACTTCGGCTGACCACCAGGACCTGGGTGGTCAGCAGCACGGTGCACAGGCACCAGCTGGCCACCACGTCCAGCGGCCAGTGCCAGCCACGGCGGACCAGACCGAACGACACCCCGAGGACCAGGAGCGCGCAGCCGGCCACGAGCGTCCGGCGGGCGGCCGGTGAGCGGAGCCAGGGGAGCAGGAGCAGGGTCGCACCGCCGTACGCGATCGCCGCCGTCGCCGTGTGCCCGGACGGGAAGTAGCCGACCCCCGGGGGCACCACGGGTGTCCCCGGCCGGGCGGTCCAGTCCTTGAGCGGTACGACGATCGCCGGGACCAGCGCCATCGGTACCGCCGCCGCCAGCGGCGGCAGCCACCAGCGGGCCGCACCGGCGGCCCGGCCCCGCCAGGCCGCGTACCCGAGGGCGGCCAGGAGGACGGGCAGGGCGACCTCGGCGTTGCCGAGGTCGGACAGGGCGGCGGAGAACAGGTCCGGATGACGGAGGGCCCCGCTGAGGCGGGTGTCCAGGCGCAGGAGCGGGCCGTGGACCAGCACCTGCCAGGTCATCAGGGCGAAGAGGACAGCCGGGACACCGAGGAGCAGCGAGCGGCGGACTGAGGTCGACACCGGCCCAGCTTCGCAGGTCGGATCCCGTGGAGGGCCGGAAGACGGCCGTCCGTACACAGGTCCGGGCCTGTCAGGGGGTGGAAGGAGGTCGGCCGCCCCGGAACAGGGGGGGTGGTTCCGGGGCGGCCGTCCGGACCGGAACGTCGCGCGCCCCGGGGGGTTTGGGGCGGCGACCGTCCGATCGGTGAGGAGATCCCGGCGTCAGGCGCCGGTTGTGTGCGCGAGGGCACGACCAGGTCGAAGCTGGGGAGGCCCCGCCCTGAAATCGCCCACAGTCCCCTGTGGGCGGGGTGTATCTCTCATCTGGGTAGAACCTACGGCAGGCCGGGGCGCTTGGGCAGCCGGAATCGCGTCCCGACATCCACCTCGCACACCTTCTTCACACGGCCTGCCGCAGGACCCCTTCAGAGGTGCGGACCAGTCGCTCAGATGCGCGCGAAGGCCTGCTCGATGATGTCCAGACCCTCGTTGAGCAGGTCGTCGCCGATGACCAGCGGGGGCAGGAAGCGCAGCACGTTGCCGTAGGTGCCACAGGTGAGGACCAGCAGGCCCTCGGCGTGGCAGGCCTTGGCGAGCGCGGCGGTCGCCTCCGGGTTCGGCTCCTTCGTGGCGCGGTCCTTGACCAGCTCGATGGCGATCATCGCGCCACGGCCGCGGACGTCGCCGATGATGTCGAACTTCTCGGCCATGGCGTCGAGGCGGCCCTTCATGACCTCCTCGATGTGCTTCGCCCTGCCGTTGAGGTCGAGCTCCTTCATGGTCTCGATGGCGCCGAGCGCACCGGCGCAGGCGACCGGGTTGCCGCCGTAGGTGCCACCCAGGCCACCGGCGTGGGCGGCGTCCATGATCTCGGCGCGGCCGGTCACGGCGGCCAGCGGCAGACCGCCGGCGATGCCCTTGGCGGTGGTGATCAGGTCGGGGACGATGCCCTCGTCCTCGCACGCGAACCACTGGCCGGTGCGGCAGAAGCCGGACTGGATCTCGTCCGCGACGAAGACGATGCCGTTGTCGGCGGCGAACTGGCGGATCGCCGGCAGGAAGCCCTTGGCGGGCTCGATGAAGCCGCCCTCGCCGAGCACCGGCTCGATGATGATCGCGGCGACGTTGTCCGGGCCGACCTGCTTGGTGATCTGGTCGATGGCCTGCTTGGCGGCCTCGGGGCCGGCGTTCTCCGCACCGGTCGGCCAGCGGTAGCCGTAGGCGACCGGGACGCGGTAGACCTCGGGGGCGAACGGACCGAAGCCGTGCTTGTACGGCATGTTCTTGGCGGTCAGCGCCATGGTGAGGTTGGTGCGGCCGTGGTAGCCGTGGTCGAAGACGACGACGGCCTGGCGCTTGGTGTACGCGCGGGCGATCTTGACGGCGTTCTCGACGGCCTCGGCGCCGGAGTTGAACAGCGCGGACTTCTTCTCGTGGTCACCCGGGGTGAGCTCGGCGAGGGCCTCGGCGACCTCCACGTAGCCCTCGTACGGGGTGACCATGAAACAGGTGTGGGTGAAGTCGGCCAGCTGGGCGGTGGCCCGGCGGACGACGGCCTCGGCGGAGGCGCCCACGGAGGTCACGGCGATGCCGGAACCGAAGTCGATCAGACGGTTGCCGTCGACGTCCTCGATGATCCCGCCACCCGCGCGCGCGGTGAAGACCGGCAGTACGGAGCCCACGCCCTGCGCGACCACGGCGGTGCGGCGGGCCTGCAGTTCCTGCGACTTCGGGCCGGGGATGGCGGTGACGACGCGGCGCTCCTGCGGAAGTGCGGTCATGGGGGCTCCCTGATGATCTTGCGTACCGGGCGTTCCCGGGCGGTTCCGGGCGGTGCGTTTTCGGACGCTTACCTATCTTTCTTCGCAGGCTAGGGCCGTGCATGGTGGGTGGGCATGCTCCATGTGGGCGTCTTCGGCGCGGACGGTTGTCCGTGGTGGACATAGCGGGCCCCTCGGCCCCGCGGCGGCCAAGCGGGGAACGTACGGCCGCGTAAGCGGTGAACTCCCCTTGCCGGGGCGTTAGATTGGCTCGCTGATGGTGGATGGAACGGCTGGTCAGGGGGCAGGACGGATGGACAGCGACGGGACACGGGACGCACGCGGCACGCATGCGAACCCGGTACCCCGCCCGACGACTCCCCCTGAGGGGGGCGGGGTACCGCCGATGCCCACGGCGCCGCCCGGCGCGCCGCCGAAACCGGACGGCTCCACCTTCCTGGTCTGGCTGCGGGCCACCCGCCCCGAGGCCGCTCCGGGCGTCTGGCGCTTCGGTCACCGCCCCCGGCCCGAGCAGGAGCCCGAGCGGATCCCGGCCCGCCAGCTGCTCAGCGGCGCTCTGATCGCCTTCCTCGTGGGCTGGCTGGTGTGGTCCCTGCTGTGGAACGGCTACCTCGGCGGCTGGTGGGTGCTGCCCCTGGAGCTGTTCACCCCGGAATCCTGGCGCCAGGGCAACGACCGCGTCGGCAACGCGATCCTCTGGTACAGCTACTACACCCTCATCGCCTTCGCCATCCTGCTGGTCGTCGGCCGGCTCGGCCGCTGGGGCGAGGTCTGGCGCCGCTACGGCCCGCCCGCCTGGAGCACCGCCGGTCCCGCGGCCGAGGCACCCCCCGCACCGGACCAGGACCCCGCCGAGTTCCCCCACCTGCGCGCCGCCGGGGCCCACGAGGCGGCCGAGCGGCTCGCCGCCGAGGCGAAGGCCGGACTCATGCGGGACGTCGACCACGCGCGGATCAACCGCGCCTGGCAGGGCGTACGGACCGGACAGCACTCCCTCGCCACCTTCACCGGCGCCGTACTGCAGGACGGCGCGGCCGCCTGCCTGCACCCCTCCGGCGAACGCGACCTGCCCGCCCGGCACGCCCGGCACGACCTGTTCACCGGGCAGGTCAGGCTCGGCACCACCGCCGACGACCCCCGCAACCCCTACCACTACCGCGGCGCCGGGCTCGGCCTCGGCCCGGACCTGCTCGGCACCTCGCTGCTCGCCGTGGGCCCGGCCGGCTCCGGCAAGACCGGCGCGGTGGTACGGCCGCTCGCCGAGTCCTTGTGCCTGCACGCCCTCGCCGGCCGCGCCTCCGTCGTGGTCGTCGGCGCGTCGGGCGCCGGGCTCGGCCCGGCCGAGGCCTATGACGTCGTCGTACGCATCGGCCATCCCGAGTCGGTGTACGACCTCGACCTCTACGGCGGCACCACCGACCCCGACGAGGCCGCGGCCATACTCGCCGAGGCCCTCGTCGGCGACCTCGCCGACCCGCACCCCGGCAGCGACAGCCGCCGCTCCACCACGGTGCTCGCCCAGCTGCTCGGCCCGTTCCGCGCCGTCCACGACCGCTTCCCGTCCGTACCCGAGCTGCGCCAGCTGCTCGACGGCGCGCCCGGCCCGCTGGCCGCGCTCCGCAAGGGCCTGACCGACACCGGCCACGCTTCGCTGCTGCGGGAACTCGACGCCCGCGAACGGCAGATGGCCCACCCGGGCGATGTCGGCACGGTGCTCGCCGACCGGATCGCGCTGCTCGACCGGCCCGCCTTCGCCGCCTTCTTCGACACCTCCGGACAGTCACGCCCGTTCTCGCTCAAGGCCCTCGACCACCCGGTCCGCGTCCGCATCGACCTGCCCCAGCGGGGCCACGCCGACGCCTCCCGGATCCTCGCCCGGCTGGTGCTGGCCCAGTTCACGGCCGCCGTGACGGCCAGGGAGGACCGGTCGCTGTTCGCCTGCCTGCTGCTCGACGACGCCTCCGGTGTCGTCACACCGGAGGCCGTGCGGGGTATTCAGCGGCTGCGCTCCGCGGGCGCCGGCGCGGTGCTCACCCTGCGCACCCTGGACGACGTGCCCCGGCCGCTGCGCGGCCCGCTGCTCGGCGCCACCGGATGCCGCATGGCGCTGTCCGGGCTCACCCCCTGGGACGGGCAGGACTTCGCCGAGGTGTGGGGCAAGGAGTGGACCGAGACCCGGGACGTCACCGACCGGCAGATCATCGCCGAGACGCCCGCCGGCAAGGCCGTGCACATGCTGCGCCGGGTCATCACCGGACAGGCGCCGACGGCCCGGGCCGTCACCGTGCGGCAGGTGGAGCGGGAGCGGTGGTCGGCGTCCGAGCTGGCGCACGCGGTGCCGCCCGGCCACGCCGTGCTGTCGCTGACCACCGTGCAGGGCGAGCACGCGCCGCCGCTGCTGGTGGACCTGCGGGCGTGAGGGCCAGCGGCCGATCGTACGGTGAGGCAGAATCGGCATAGGCCGTTCATACGCGGCGGCCAAAAGATCACCTCGATCACCGTGTCCGGCTCACCGTGAAGGCCCCATGCCCCCGACCCTCGCCTCGCTCGTCCACCACTCCGCGCTCAAGCTGACCGTGCGCGCGGGCGAGGACCGCCTCGACGTGCCCGTCCGCTGGGCGCACGTCAGCGAGCTGGCCGACCCCGTCCCCTACATGGAGGGCGGCGAGCTGCTGCTGATCACCGCGCTCAAGCTGGACGCGGACGATCCGGAGGCCATGCGCCGCTACGTGCGGCGACTGGTCGGCGCGGGCGTCGTCGGACTCGGCTTCGCCGTCGGCGTCAACTACGAGGACATCCCGAAGGCCCTGGTCGACGCCTGCGCCCAGGAGGGCCTGCCGCTGCTTGAGGTCCCCCGCCGCACCCCCTTCCTCGCCATCAGCAAGGCCGTGTCCGCGGCGATCGCCGCCGACCAGTACCGCGCGGTCACGGCGGGCTTCGCCGCCCAGCGCGAACTGACCAGGCAGGCCCTCAACGCCGGCCCGGAAGGACTCCTCACCGCCCTCGCCGTACAGGTGGACGGCTGGGCCGCCCTGTACGACGCCTCGGGCGCCGTCGTCGCCGCCGCACCGGAGTGGGCCGGCCGGCGCGCCGCCCGGCTGACCGCCGAGGTCGAGCGGCTCCGGGAGCGGCCCGCGCCCGCCTCCTCCGTCGTCGGCGGACCCGAGCACGAGGACCGGGTCGAACTGCACTCGCTGGGCACCGGCCGCCGCCCCGGGCCGCGCTAGCCGTCGGCACGGCCGCCGCGCTCGGCACAGCCGAGCGCTACGCCGTCCACTCCGCCATCGCCCTGCTCACCCTCGTCACCGAGCGGTCCCGCTCCCTGCAGGCGGCCGAGCAGCGGATCGGCACGGCGGTGCTGCGCATGCTGCTCGCCGGGGAGCCCGACCACGCCCGCGCCGTCGCCGGGGACCTGTACGGCGGGCTGCTCGACGCGCCCTTCCGCATGATCGTCGCCGAGTCGCTGCCGGGGCCGGCCGCGCGGACGCCGGTCACCGCCGCCAAGTCCGTCACCGCGGCCAAGTCCGGCGCGGCCGCGCCGGACGCCGTCGACGCGGGCGGTGATCCGCTGGGCGCTCTCACGGAGACCGTGGAGTCCGCCGCCGCGCGCTCCGGCGAGGCCGTGCTGGTCGTGCCCGAGGGCGAGCGGCTGGTGGTGCTCGCCGCGGACGAGGGCGCGGCGGTGGCCGCGTGCGTGGAGTACGCGATGGCGCTCGAAGCGGCACGGGCGGTGCCCGAGCAGGCGGTCGCGGAGGAGTACGAGCTGGTCGTGGGCCTCTCCGCGCCCACCGGGCCGATCGCCGCGGCGGCGGCCTACAAACAGGCCGAGCAGGCGTTGTCGGTGGCGCGACGGCGGGGCCGGGGGTTCGTGGAGCACGAGCAGCTGGCCGCGGGCTCCGTGCTGCCGCTGCTGGCCGACGACGCGGTGAAGGCGTTCGCCGACGGGTTGCTGCGGGCGCTGCACGAGCACGACGCGACCGGCCGGGGGGACCTGGTCGCCTCGCTGCGGGCGTGGCTGTCACGGCACGGCCAGTGGGACGCGGCCGCCGCGGACCTCGGCGTCCACCGGCACACGCTGCGCTACCGGATGCGCCGCGTCGAGGAGATCCTCGGCCGCTCCCTGGACGACCCGGACGTCCGGATGGAACTGTGGCTCGCCCTGAAGGCGACGACGACGGAGTAGCCGGCCCGGACACGGGGAGGGACGGCTCGCGTGTCCAGCACCCAGGCTGCCGGGCACCTTGGCTGTAGGCACCCCGACCCACTCCTCACCGACCCCGCCATTCCGGCGTACCCCCCGCCGCGACTGCTACGACTCGGACAAGCGACCCTCGGCCGGGGCCGCCCTACCGTGGACAGCGAACCGAAAGCACACCCCCAACGCGGAAGGGCCGGGACTCGCATATGACTTCCACCCACGCCTTCTGGCTCGCCGGCCGCCAGGTCATCGGCGAGGACACCTTCGACGTCACCTCCCCGTGGGACGGTCGTCTCGTCGGCAAGGTCAGCGTGCCGAACGACGCCCAGGTCGAGGAGGCCGTGGCCGCCGCGTACGCCGTGCGGGACGAGTTCGCCGCCACCCCGGCGCACGTACGTGCCGCCGCCCTCGACCACGTCAGCAAGCGGCTGGCCGAGCGCACGGAGGAGATCGCCCAGCTGATCTCCGCCGAGAACGGCAAGCCGATCAAGTGGGCCCGGGGCGAGGTCGGCCGTGCCGTCTCCGTGTTCCGGTTCGCCGCCGAGGAGGCCCGCCGCTTCAACGGCGGCGAGGCCCAGCGCCTCGACACCGACGCCGGCGGCCAGGGCCGTCTGGCGCTCACCCGCCGCTTCCCGAAGGGCGTCGTCCTCGGCATCGCGCCGTTCAACTTCCCGCTGAACCTGTGCGCCCACAAGGTCGCCCCGGCGATCGCCGCCGGCGCCCCGATCATCCTGAAGCCGGCCCCGGCCACCCCGCTCTCCGGTCTGATCATCGGTGACCTGCTCGCCGAGACCGAGCTGCCCGCCGGCTCCTGGTCGATCCTGCCGGTCGCCAACGACCGCATGCCCGCCCTGGTCCAGGACGAGCGCCTGCCGGTCATCTCCTTCACCGGTTCCGAGAAGGTCGGCTACGCGATCATGGACTCGGTGCCGCGCAAGCACTGCACCCTGGAGCTGGGCGGCAACGGCGCGGCCGTCGTCCTCGGCGACTTCGCGAGCGACGCCGACCTGGACTGGGCCGCGACCCGCATCGCGACCTTCTCCAACTACCAGGGCGGCCAGTCCTGCATCTCCGTGCAGCGCGTGATCGCCGACGCGTCCGTCTACGACCGGCTGCTGCCGCGCGTCGTGGCCGCCGTCGAGGCCCAGGTCACCGGTGACCCCACCGACGACAAGACCGACGTCGGCCCGCTGGTCAGCGAGGACGCCGCCAAGCGCGTCGAGTCGTGGGTCAAGGAGGCGGTCGAGGCCGGCGCCACGCTGCACACCGGCGGCGACCGCGACGGCGCCTCCTACGCGCCGACCGTCCTCACCGACGTGCCCGCGAACGCCACCCTCGCCTGCGAGGAGGTCTTCGGACCGGTCCTCACCGTGCAGAAGGTGGACGGCGAGGCCGAGGCCTTCGCCGCGGTCAACAGCTCCAAGTACGGCCTCCAGGCAGGCGTGTTCACCCACGACCTGCAGGTCGCCTTCCGTGCCCACCGCGCCCTCGAGGTCGGTGGCGTGGTGATCGGCGACGTCCCGTCCTACCGTGCCGACCAGATGCCGTACGGCGGCGCCAAGCAGTCCGGCGTGGGCCGCGAGGGCGTCCGGTTCGCCATGGAGGACTACACCTACGAGCGCGTGCTGGTCCTCACCGGTCTCGCGCTCTGACCTGCCACGGACAGGTCGGACAGAACGGCCGCAGCCCACTGTGCGGGGGCTGCGGCCGTTCCTGTTGCGGGCCGCGACGCCCGCGGCTGCGGGCGCGTCATCGACCCGATCGGACCGCGAGGGGTGGTGACGTGCGGCCGTTTCGGGTACCAACGATCCAGTAGCACTGGTCGGTAACGAACGGTCCCAATCGTCCCTCTCAGCGGCGAGGTGAGCCTCAATGTCCGCCACCACCACCCCACGCACCAACGTCACAGAGCGCGAGGCACGTCAGGTGGCGGAGGCCGCCCGGCAACAGGACTGGCACAAGCCCAGCTTCGCCAAGGAGCTGTTCCTCGGGCGCTTCCGGCTCGACCTCATCCACCCGCACCCGCTCCCCGACGACGAGTCGGTCCGGCGCGGCGAGGAGTTCCTCACCAAACTGCGCGCCTTCTGCGAGTCGGGGATCGACTCCGCGCGCATCGAGCGCGAGGCCCGCATCCCCGACGAGGTCGTCACCGGGCTCAAGGAGCTCGGCGCGCTCGGCATGAAGATCGACCCCAAGTACGGCGGTCTCGGCCTCACCCAGCTCTACTACAACAAGGCCCTCGCCCTCGTCGGCTCCGTGAGCCCCGCCGTCGGCGCCCTGCTCTCCGCCCACCAGTCGATCGGCGTACCGCAGCCGCTCAAGATGTTCGGCACCCAGGAGCAGAAGGACGCCTTCCTGCCGCGCTGCGCCCGCACCGACATCTCCGCGTTCCTGCTCACCGAACCGGACGTCGGCTCCGACCCGGCCCGGCTCGCCACCACCGCCGTACCCGACGGCGACGACTACGTCCTCGACGGGGTCAAGCTGTGGACCACCAACGGGGTCGTCGCCGACCTGCTCGTGGTCATGGCGCGGGTGCCGAAGTCCGAAGGCCACAAGGGCGGCATCACCGCCTTCGTCGTCGAGGCCGGCTCCGAGGGCATCACCGTCGAGAACCGCAACGCCTTCATGGGCCTGCGCGGCATCGAGAACGGCGTCACCCGCTTCCACCAGGTCCGGGTCCCCGCAGCCAACCGCATCGGGCCCGAGGGCGCCGGCCTGAAGATCGCGCTCACCACCCTCAACACCGGCCGGCTCTCGCTGCCCGCGATGTGCGCCGGGGCCGGCAAGTGGTGCCTGAAGATCGCCCGCGAGTGGGCCGCCGAGCGCGAGCAGTGGGGCAAGCCGGTCGCCCTGCACGAGGCCGTCGGCTCGAAGATCAGCTTCATCGCGGCCACCACCTTCGCCCTGGAGGCCGTACTCGACCTGTCCTCGCAGATGGCCGACGAGGACCGCAACGACATCCGCATCGAGGCCGCCCTCGCCAAGCTGTACGGCTCCGAGATGGCCTGGCTCATGGCCGACGAACTGGTCCAGATCCGCGGCGGCCGCGGCTACGAGACCGCCGAGTCGCTGCGCGAGCGGGGCGAGCGCGCGGTCCCGGCCGAGCAGATCCTGCGCGACCTGCGGATCAACCGCATCTTCGAGGGCTCGACGGAGATCATGCACCTCCTCATCGCCCGCGAGGCGGTCGACGCCCACCTGTCGGTCGCCGGTGACCTCATCGACCCCGACAAGTCCCTGTCCGACAAGGCGAAGGCGGGCGCCAACGCGGGTGTCTTCTACGCCAAGTGGCTGCCCAAACTGGTCGCCGGACCCGGACAACTGCCCACCTCGTACGGCGAGTTCAAGAACGGTGTCGATCTCTCCGGCCACCTCCGCTACGTCGAGCGCACCGCCCGCAAGCTGGCCCGCTCCACCTTCTACGCCATGTCCCGCTGGCAGGGCCGGATGGAGACCAAGCAGGGCTTCCTCGGCCGGATCGTCGACATCGGCGCCGAGCTGTTCGCGATGAGCGCGGCCTGCGTCCGGGCCGAACTGCTGCGCGGCCGGGGCGAGCACGGCCGCGAGGCCTACCAGCTCGCCGACGCCTTCTGCCGCCAGGCCCGCATCCGGATCGAGGAGCTCTTCGGCCGGCTGTGGACCAACACCGACGACGTCGACCGCAAGGTGGTCAAGGGCGTCCTCGGCGGCGCCTACGCGTGGCTGGAGGAGGGCATCGTCGACCCCTCCGGTGACGGACCCTGGATCGCCGACGCGACCCCCGGACCCTCCGAGCGGGAGAACGCCCGCCGTCCCTTCGGCGGCCAGTAGTCCCCGCCGCCCGGGTTCCGCACCCGTCCGCCGTAGGGGCGGTGCGGCACCCGGGCATGTGTGCGACGGCTCGTCCTTCACGCGGGTTCAGGAGAGGGGTAAAAGCCGCATACAGGGCGGCGTTCGACGCGATGTACGACCGTTCACCCGGCAACGCCCGCCGCCCGCCCACCCACCCGAGGGACCGCGCTGTCCTGACACCGCGCGCTTGCGGCAACAATGGGGGGATGACCGACAGTCCCGCCCGTCCGGCACCCCTCGCCGACCCGCACCTCGTCTACGACCCCCTCGCCGGGGACGGCCCCAAGGACGTGGTGATCCTCGGCTCCACCGGATCCATCGGCACCCAGGCCATCGACCTCGTGCTGCGCAACCCCGACCGCTTCCGCGTCACCGCCCTCTCCGCGAACGGCGGCCGGGTCGCCCTCCTCGCCGAGCAGGCGCGCCGGCTGCGGGTGCGGACCGTCGCGGTCGCCCGCGAGGACGCCGTACCCGCCCTGCGCGAGGCGCTCGCCGCCGAGTACGGCGCCGGGGAGCCGCTGCCCGAGATCCTCGCCGGACCGGACGCGGCCACCCAGGTCGCCGCCTCCCCCTGCCACACCGTGCTCAACGGCATCACCGGCTCCATCGGCCTCGCGCCCACTCTCGCCGCCCTGGAAGCCGGCCGCACCCTCGCACTGGCCAACAAGGAGTCGCTGATCGTCGGCGGCCCGCTGGTCAAGGCACTCGCCAAGCCCGGCCAGATCATCCCGGTCGACTCCGAGCACGCCGCCCTCTTCCAGTCCCTGGCCGCCGGCACCCGCGCCGACGTGCGCAAGCTGGTCGTCACCGCATCCGGCGGCCCCTTCCGCGGCCGGACCAGGGACGAGCTGGCGGACGTCACCGTCCAGGACGCCCTCGCGCACCCCACCTGGGCGATGGGCCCGGTCATCACGATCAACTCGGCCACCCTCGTCAACAAGGGTCTGGAAGTCATCGAGGCACACCTCCTCTACGACATTCCCTTCGACCGCATTGAGGTGGTCGTGCATCCCCAGTCGTATGTCCACTCGATGGTCGAGTTCACCGACGGATCCACGATCGCCCAGGCGACGCCCCCCGACATGCGCGGGCCCATCGCCATCGGACTGGGCTGGCCCGAACGCGTCCCGGACGCGGCGCCCGCCTTCGACTGGAGCAAGGCCTCCACATGGGAATTCTTCCCGCTGGACAACGAGGCCTTCCCCTCGGTGAACCTCGCCCGGCACGTGGGGCAGCTCGCGGGCACCGCTCCGGCGGTGTTCAATGCGGCCAACGAGGAGTGCGTCGAAGCCTTCCTGGGCGGCGCGCTGCCCTTCAACGGCATCATGGAGACCGTCACCCGGGTGGTCGAGGAACACGGCACCCCGGCCACGGGAACTTCACTCACCGTGTCGGACGTCCTCGAAGCGGAGACCTGGGCGCGAGCCCGGGCCCGTGAACTCACAGCCACGACGGCGACCGCGGAGGCGCGTGCATGACGACCCTGATGTTCATCCTCGGCATAGTGGTCTTCGCGGTCGGCCTGCTCGTCTCCATCGCGTGGCACGAGCTGGGGCACCTGTCCACGGCCAAGCTCTTCGGCATCCGCGTCCCGCAGTACATGGTCGGCTTCGGCCCGACCGTCTGGTCACGGAGGAAGGGCGAGACCGAGTACGGCATCAAGGCCGTCCCGCTCGGCGGTTACATCCGCATGATCGGCATGTTCCCGCCCGACGACCAGGGCCGGGTCTCGGCCCGCTCCACCTCACCGTGGCGCGGCATGATCGAGGACGCCCGCTCGGCGGCCTTCGAGGAGCTCGAGGCCGGTGACGAGACGCGCATGTTCTACACGCGCAAACCGTGGAAGCGGGTCATCGTCATGTTCGCGGGACCGTTCATGAACCTGGTCCTCGCGGTCGCCCTGTTCTTCACCGTGCTCATGGGCTTCGGCATCCAGCAGCAGACCACCACCGTCGCCTCCGTCTCGCCCTGCGTCATCTCCCAGAGCGAGAACCGCGACAGCTGCAAGAAGTCCGACCCGGCCTCCCCGGCCCAGGCCGCCGGCATGCAGAAGCGGGACCGGATCGTCTCCTTCGACGGCAGGCCCACCGAGAACTGGAACACCCTCTCGGACCTCATCCGCGACAGCGCCGGCAAAACCGTGCCGATCGTCGTCGAGCGGGACGGCAAGCAGCTGACCCTGCACGCGAAGATCGCCACCAACCTGGTCGCCAAGAAGGACTCCAGCGGCACCTACGTCCAAGGCAAGTACGTCAAGGCCGGCTTCCTCGGCTTCAGCTCCGCCACCGGCGTGGTCAAGCTGGACTTCGGGGACTCCGTCACCTGGATGACCGACCGGGTCGGCGACGCCGTCGACTCCCTCGCCGCCCTGCCCGGGAAGATCCCGGCCCTGTGGGACGCCGCCTTCGGCGACGGCCCGCGCGAGCCGGACTCCCCGATGGGCATCGTCGGCGCGGCCCGCATCACCGGCGACATCGCCACCCTCGACATCCCCGCCTCCCAGCAGGTGGCGATGTTCGTGATGCTGCTCGCCGGCTTCAACCTGTCGCTGTTCCTGTTCAACATGCTCCCGCTGCTCCCGCTCGACGGCGGGCACATCGCGGGCGCGCTCTGGGAGTCCCTGCGGCGCAACCTGGCCCGCATCCTGCGCCGCCCGGACCCCGGCCCGTTCGACGTGGCCAAGCTGATGCCGGTGGCCTACGTGGTGGCCGGAATCTTCGTCTGCTTCACCATCCTCGTCCTGATCGCGGATGTCGTTAACCCCGTCAAAATCTCCTAGCCCCACGCTGTTCGACAGGGGCCCGGGACCCTCTGGTTCCGGGCCCCTTCCATCGGGTGGGTTTGGCGGGTGGGATGTGCTGTCGCCCGGGGCGGTGACGTAATCTCGAAGCCTGGAGCCCGCCGTCCACGGGACCGGACCTTGATCCACGACTTGGGGTTGCACAGCAGATGACTGCGATTTCTCTCGGCATGCCGTCCGTTCCGACCAAGCTCGCCGAGCGCCGGAAGAGCCGGCAGATCCAGGTCGGGACCGTGGCGGTCGGCGGAGACGCGCCCGTCTCGGTCCAGTCGATGACCACGACCCGGACGTCCGACATCGGCGCCACCCTCCAGCAGATCGCCGAGCTGACCGCGTCCGGCTGCCAGATCGTCCGCGTGGCGTGCCCCACCCAGGACGACGCCGACGCCCTCGCGACCATCGCGAGGAAGTCCCAGATCCCGGTGATCGCGGACATCCACTTCCAGCCCAAGTACGTCTTCGCGGCCATCGAGGCCGGCTGCGCCGCGGTCCGCGTGAACCCGGGCAACATCAAGCAGTTCGACGACAAGGTCAGGGAGATCGCCAAGGCCGCCAAGGAGCACGGCACCCCGATCCGCATCGGCGTCAACGCCGGTTCGCTGGACCGCCGCCTGCTCCAGAAGTACGGCAAGGCGACCCCGGAGGCGCTGGTCGAGAGCGCGCTGTGGGAGGCGTCCCTCTTCGAGGAGCACGACTTCCGCGACATCAAGATCTCCGTCAAGCACAACGACCCGGTCGTCATGATCGAGGCCTACCGCCAGCTCGCCGAGGCGTGCGACTACCCCCTCCACCTCGGTGTCACCGAGGCCGGCCCCGCCTTCCAGGGCACCATCAAGTCGGCCGTCGCCTTCGGCGCCCTGCTCTCCCAGGGCATCGGCGACACCATCCGCGTCTCCCTGTCGGCCCCGCCGGCCGAGGAGGTCAAGGTCGGCCTGCAGATCCTGGAGTCGCTGAACCTCAAGCAGCGCGGCCTGGAGATCGTCTCCTGCCCGTCCTGCGGCCGCGCCCAGGTCGACGTCTACAAGCTCGCCGAAGAGGTCACCGCCGGTCTGACCGGCATGGAGGTCCCGCTGCGCGTCGCCGTCATGGGCTGCGTCGTGAACGGCCCCGGCGAGGCCCGCGAGGCCGACCTCGGCGTCGCCTCCGGCAACGGCAAGGGCCAGATCTTCGTCAAGGGCGAGGTCATCAAGACCGTCCCCGAGTCCAAGATCGTGGAGACCCTCATCGAGGAGGCCATGAAGCTGGCCGAGCAGATGGAGAAGGACGGCGTGGCCTCCGGCGAGCCGTCGGTCTCGGTCGCGGACTGACCGCGCCCTTCCAGCAAGCCGACCACTCCTTACCGCTCCTTCCAGCGGACCGACCGCGCCTGCCAGGGGGCCGACCGCGCCTGCCAGGGGGCCGACCGCGCCTCCCGGCGGGCCGACCGCGCCTGCCGGCAGGCCACCACTGCGTCCATGAGTCCCGTCCATCCCGGCGGACGGGACCCGGCCACCTCTGCGCTTCCCTGTTCGACCGCGCCCTCGGGCCAGACGGTGTGGTCGCACAGGGAGTCGGCCAGCGCATCCCGGTTGCGGCCGAACCAGTCGGGCAGCGCGAGGGCCCGGGCGACGCGGTCCGTCAGGCCGGGCTTGTCGGTGACCCCGGTGAGGTCCAGCGCGCCCCCGCACCGGAGAACTCCCGCCAAGGCCGCCGGGGATCGGGCGAACGGGAGGCGGCGTCGGGCGGGACACGAGGCGAAGCGCGGCACAAACGAGCGAGGTACAGTGCCGGGACCAGCAGAACCCCCAGGGTGAGGCCCCGCACGTGTTGACCCAGACCACCTCACGGGTGCTCGAACCGAGCGACCTTGACGCCGCGCTCGCCGTCCTCGACCGCGAGCCGGTGGCGAACGCCTTCGTGGCCTCCCGGGTCCAGATCGCCGGACTGGACCCCTGGCGCCTCGGCGGCGAGATGTGGGGCTGGTACGAGGACGGCATGCTCACGTCGCTGTGCTACGCCGGCGCCAACCTGGTCCCGATCTGCGCCACCCCGCGGGCCGTCCGGGCCTTCGCCGACCGGGCCCGGCGGGCCGGCCGCCGCTGCTCCTCCATCGTCGGCCCCGCCGGCCCCACCGCGGAGCTGTGGCGGCTGCTGGAGCCGCAGTGGGGCCCCGCCCGTGAGGTCCGCGCCCACCAGCCGCTCATGGTCACCGACCGGATGCCCGCCGACATCGCCCCGGACCCGTACGTCCGCCGCGTCCGCAAGGACGAGATGGAGACGATCATGCCGGCGTGCGTCGCGATGTTCACCGAGGAGGTCGGCGTCTCCCCGCTGGCCGGCGACGGCGGCCTGCTCTACCAGGCCCGGGTCGCCGAACTCGTCGGCTCCGGCCGTTCCTTCGCCCGTGTCGACGACGACGGCAAGGTCGTCTTCAAGGCCGAGATCGGCGCGGCGACCTCCCAGGCGTGCCAGATCCAGGGGGTGTGGGTGGCCCCCGAGTACCGGGGGAGGGGCCTGGCGGCGCCGGGCATGGCCGCGGTCCTGCGCTACGCCCTCGCGGACGTCGCCCCGGTGGTGAGCCTGTACGTGAACGACTTCAACACCTCGGCGCGAAGGACGTACCTCAGGGTCGGCTTCCAGGAGGTCGGCGCCTTCATGAGCGTGCTGTTCTGAGCCCGGCCGAGCGTCGCGGAACCGTTCCCGCGGGCCCGGCCCGCCGCGTGACTGCGGGCGGCGGAGAACGCCTCGTGCCCGGCCGCCGACCCGAACGGCCCTGTACGCTCCCCGCATGGACCTCGTGATCGGCCCCCTGGACCTCGCAGCCCGCATCGACGAGGCCCTGACCGTCCAAGCCGTCGCCTTCGGGCTCGGCCCGGAGGAAGTCGCCGTACGCCGTCAGATCGTCCAGCGCCACATGCAGTACCGGGGCGCGCGGGCCCTCGGCGCGAGCGTGGGCGGTCTCCTCGTCGGCTTCGTGTACGGCATGCCCAACTCCCGTACCCACTGGTGGTCCACGGTCGTGGAGCCGTACCTCCGGGCCCGGGACAACGACGGCTGGCTCGACGACTCCTTCGTGATCACCGAGCTGCACGTGCACCCCGACCACCAGAACCGCGGTATCGGCCGGCGCCTGATCACCACCATCACGGACAGCGCCGCCGAGCCCCGCTCGATCCTCTCCGCGATCGACATCGACAGCCCCGCCCGCGGCCTCTACCACTCCCTCGGTTACGTCGACCTCGCCCGCCAGGTCCATTTCCCGAGCGCGCCGAGGCCGTACGCGGTGATGGGCGCCCCGCTGCCCCTGCGCAGGCGTTAACCGATTTCCGCCCGCGCGGCAAGCCCGGCTAACCTCCTGTGCCATCACCTAAAACCTGGCAGGAGTACGAGAACCATGGCCAACGCACCGGTCCAGCGCATGTCCCAGTTGATGGCGAAGACGCTGCGCGACGACCCGGCGGACGCCGAGGTCCTCAGCCACAAGCTGCTCGTCCGCGCCGGATACGTCCGCCGCACGGCCGCCGGCATCTGGAGCTGGCTGCCCCTCGGCAAGAAGGTCCTCGCCAACGTGGAGCGGATCGTCCGCGAGGAGATGGACGCCATCGGCGCCCAGGAGGTCTCGCTGCCCGCCCTGCTGCCGCGCGAGCCCTACGAGGCCACCGGCCGCTGGGACGAGTACGGCCAGGAGCTGTTCCGCCTGCAGGACCGCAAGGGTGGCGACTACCTCCTCGGCCCTACCCACGAGGAGATCTTCACCCTGCTGGTCAAGGACCAGTGCACGTCCTACAAGGACCTGCCGGTGATCCTCTACCAGATCCAGTCCAAGTTCCGCGACGAGGCCCGGCCCCGCGCCGGCATCCTGCGCGGCCGCGAGTTCCTCATGAAGGACTCGTACTCCTTCGACCTCGACGACGAGGGTCTGGGCAGGTCCTACGCCCTGCACCGCGAGGCCTACCGGCGCACCTTCGAGCGCCTCGGCCTCGACTACCGGATCGTCGCCGCCACGGCCGGCGCGATGGGCGGCTCCAAGTCCGAGGAGTTCCTGGCCCCGGCCGAGGCCGGCGAGGACACCTTCGCCGACTGCCCGAACTGCGACTTCGCGGCGAACACCGAGGCGGTCTCGTACGAGCTCAGGACGGTGGACGGCTCGGCCGTGCCCGCGCTGGAGGAGATCCCCACCCCGGACACCCCGACCATCGAGACGCTGGCCGCCTCCCTCGGCGTCCCGGCCTCCGCCACGCTGAAGAACCTCCTGGTCAAGGTGGACGGCGAGATCGTCGCGGTCGGCGTGCCCGGGGACCGCGAGGTGGACCTCGGCAAGGTCGAGGCGCACTTCGCCCCGGCGGCCGTCGAGATGGTCACCGAGGCGGACTTCGCCGGCCGTCCCGACCTGGTCCGCGGTTACGTCGGCCCGCAGGGCCTGGGCGAGAAGGTCACGTACATCGCCGACCCCCGGGTGGCGCCCGGCACCTCCTGGATCACCGGTGCCAACAAGGACCAGACCCACGCGAAGAACGTCGTCGCCGGCCGTGACTTCGAGGTCGACGCCTACGTGGACGTCGTCGTGGTGCAGGAGGGCGACCCCTGCCCCAAGTGCGGCACCGGCCTGAAGCTGGACCGCGCCATCGAGATCGGCCACATCTTCCAGCTGGGCCGCAAGTACGCCGACGCCCTCAAGCTCGACGTCCTCGGCCAGAACGGCAAGCCGGTCCGCGTGACCATGGGCTCGTACGGCATCGGCGTCTCCCGCGCCGTCGCCGCGCTCGCCGAGCAGACCGCCGACGAGCAGGGTCTGTGCTGGCCCAAGGAGGTCGCCCCGGCGGACGTGCACGTCGTCGCCGCGGGCAAGGCCCTGCAGACCGAGCTGGCGCTCGACGTCGCCGAGAAGCTGGCCGCCGCGGGCGTCCGTGTCCTGGTGGACGACCGGGCCGGGGTCTCCCCGGGGGTGAAGTTCACCGACGCGGAGCTGATGGGCGTCCCGCAGATCCTGGTGGCCGGCCGCCGCTCCGGCGAGGGCGTGCTGGAGCTGAAGGACCGCAGGACGGGTGAGCGCGAGGAGCTGTCCGTCGAGGACGCCATCGCCCGCCTGACCGCGTAACGGCGCACCCGTGAAGGCGCCCCCCGGGATCTCCCGGGGGGCGCCTTCCGCGTCCGTGCGCGCGGGGGTCGGGCGGGGCTCACAGCCAGCCGGCGAACTCCAGCAGCAGTTCGCCGTCCTTCGGGCGGCCCACCCGCAGGGCCCGGACACCCGACTCCACCGCCCGGAACAGCGTCCAGCCCCGCAGCCGGTCCTGGTCCACCTCCAGGGACTCCGCCAGCCGCTTGATGCGGCGCCGCGTGATCGCCGGACCGGACGGCGCGGCGATCAGGTCCTCGACCCGGTCGCGGACCAGCCGTGCCAGATCGAAGGCGCTCTCGCCGACGACCGGGTCGGGGCCCACCGCGAGCCAGGGCATCCGCTCCCCGGCCAGCACCTTGCTCTGCCGGAACGTGCCGTGCAGCAGCCGGTGGTCGGGCGGCGCGCTCAGCAGCTCCTCGCGGGCCGCGAGGGCCGCGTCGACCAGCGGTGCCGTGTCGGGGGCGCTGTCGGCGCCGGCGCGCATGGCCGTCGCCTGCCGCCCGGTGCGCTCGGCGACGGTCTCGAAGGCATGGCCGGACGGGGGCTCCACCCACAGCCGGCGCAGCGTCCCCGCCGCCTCCAGCAGTGCCTTCGCCTCCGGCAGCGAGCGCACCGACACATCGGGGTGCAGCCGCTCCAGCAGCAGCACACCCTCCTCGGTGTCCGCCGGGTCCGCCGCGTCCGGTTCCAGCAGCTGTACGGCGCCCAGGCCGCCCCAGTGCGCGAGCGCCGCCCGCTCGCTCCCGGGCCGGGCCCGCGGCGGGGCCAGCTTCAGGACCGCCGGGGTGCCGTCGGCCCGCCGGACCAGCAGGACCAGGCTGCTGCGGCCGCCCGGTACCTGGACCCGCTCGACGGTCGACCCGCGCCGGGCGACGGCCCGCTCGGCCGCCCCGGGCAGCCGCGCCAGCCAGTCGTCCCCGGCCGGTGCGCTCTCACCGAGCGCCCGCACCAGTCGCCGCGGCGCTTCGATAGCCATGCGCGAGTCGTTCCCTTCCTGTTCGGCCTGTTCGGGTGCGGCCCGGCTCCGCCGCGCGGGCGCCTACCGGGACGCCGAGGCGGAGGCCGACGGGTTCGCGCCGGCGGCACCGGGCTGCTCCGCCGAGGACCGCTCGGCGAGCCCTGGGAAGGCTACGCTCTCCCCGCTCCAGCGCACCGCCCGCACCGCTGCCTCGCGCAGCGACCCGGCCGCCGAGCCGCGCCGGGAGCCGGTCGCGGCCCGCACCAGGTCCGAGTAGACCCCGGCCAGCCGCTCCTCCAGCCGGGCCGCCAGCCGTGCCGCGGCCGCGGCGTCCGGCACCGGGAACGGCAGCGCGTAGGCGGCGCTCGCGGCGACCGGCTCGCCGCCCAGGTCGCGCACCTCGCGCACCAGGGCGTCCCGGCGCGCCCGGTGGGCGTCGTAGGCGGCCCGTGCCTCGGTGCGCCCGTGCTCGCCGATCCGGCCGCCGACCACGCCGTACCCGTACACCGCCGCGTGTTCGGCCGCCAACGCCGCCTGCAGCGCGGCCACTTCGGCCTTGTCGGCGGTCCGGTCCCGCTCGGTGCCGCGGTGCTTCCCGCTCACTTCGCCCCCTTCTGCGTCAGCAGGTACGCGTGCGCGGCCCCGGCCGCGGCGACCGAGGCCAGCAGCCGCGCCGGCTCTCCCGGTACGTCCAGCAGCTGCCCGGCGCGCTTGTCGGCCAGGGCGCGCTCGGCGGCGGCCAGCCCGGACAGGGCGTCCTTCTCGTCGGCCGGGACGGTGGGAGGGGCGGCCGAGGACTTCGCCGGCGTGGGCGCCGTACCGTCCGTGAACGCCTCGACGTGCGCCGCGACCTGGGCGCGCAGCGGGCGCAGCCGGTCCGCCAGTCCCGGATGGGCGGCCAGTACGGCGTCGTAGTGGGTCAGCAGCTCCCGGCTCTGGCGGGCCGCGAGGGCGCGTGCGCGGGCGGTGACCGACGGGCCGTCGCCTGAGTCCGGACCGGTCGAGCAGCCCGTCAGCAGGGCGGCACCGGCGGCCGTGGCGAGGAGGGATCTTCTGCGCGGCCCCGAGGGGGTGCGCGGCGGCGGAGGGTACGGCACAGCAGACGTCCTCGGGGAACTCGTACGAAAGGAAGAACGGCTTCGGGCGGCGCGCCCGTGATCACCGTACCCGCGCACCCCTCACGCACCACTCACCGGCACCGCCCGTACACAGGTGGACGGCAACACTCCCTGCGACCGGATACCCTTTGACCAGACACGCGACCCATCCCACAACAGCACACGCGGCCGAGGAGTCACCCGGATGAGCACCACCCAGAGCGAGAGGCTGCGAGAGCTGCTGGAACCGCTCGTCACCTCGCAGGGGCTGGATCTCGAAGAGATCGCTGTCGACTCCGTCGGACGCAAGCGGGTGCTGCGGGTGGTCGTCGACTCCGACGCCGGTGCCGATCTGGACGCCATCGCCGATGTGAGCCGCGCGCTCTCGGCGAAGCTCGACGAGACCAACGCGATGGGTGACGACGCGTACGACCTGGAGGTCGGGACCCCGGGCGCCGAGCGCCCCCTCACCGAGCGGCGGCACTACGTGCGCGCCACCGACCGGCTCGTGAAGTTCCAGCTGACCGAGGGCGGCGAGCTGGTCGCCAGGATCCTGGAGGTCGACGAGGACGGTCTCGACGTCGAGGTCCCCGGGGTCAAGGGCCGCAAGGCGACCTCCCGCAGACTCGGTTTCCCGGAGATCGCCAAGGCGCGTGTGCAGGTCGAGTTCAACCGCAAGGACAAGAAGGACATGAAGGAAGAGGAGGAGGCGTAGCCGTGGACATCGACATGAGCGCCCTGCGGGGCTTGGTTCGGGAGAAGGAGATCTCCTTCGACCTGCTGGTCGAGGCGATCGAGTCGGCCCTCCTCATCGCCTACCACCGCACCGAGGGAAGCCGCCGACACGCGCGCGTGGAGCTCAACCGGGAGACCGGGCATGTGACCGTGTGGGCGAAGGAGGACCCGGAGGACCTCGAGGAGGGCCAGGAGCCCCGCGAGTTCGACGACACCCCGTCCGGTTTCGGCCGGATCGCCGCCACCACCGCCAAGCAGGTGATCCTCCAGCGGCTGCGCGACGCCGAGGACGACGCCACGCTCGGCGAGTACGCGGGCCGCGAGGGCGACATCGTCACCGGTGTGGTCCAGCAGGGCCGCGACCCGAAGAACGTGCTCGTCGACATCGGCAAGTTGGAGGCCATCCTGCCGGTGCAGGAGCAGGTGCCCGGCGAGACCTACCCGCACGGCATGCGCCTGCGCAGCTACGTCGTCCGGGTCGCCAAGGGCGTCCGCGGTCCCTCCGTGACGCTCTCCCGCACCCACCCCGCCCTGGTGAAGAAGCTCTTCGCCCTGGAGGTGCCGGAGATCGCCGATGGCTCCGTGGAGATCGCCGCGATCGCCCGTGAGGCCGGTCACCGCACGAAGATCGCCGTCCGGTCCACCCGTTCGGGCCTGAACGCCAAGGGCGCCTGCATCGGCCCCATGGGCGGCCGGGTGCGCAACGTGATGGGCGAGCTGAACGGCGAGAAGATCGACATCGTCGACTGGTCGGACGACCCGGCGGAGATGGTCGCGAACGCCCTGTCACCCGCTCGGGTGAGCAAGGTGGAGGTCGTCGACCTCGCCGCCCGGTCCGCCCGGGTGACGGTGCCGGACTACCAGCTGTCCCTGGCGATCGGCAAGGAGGGGCAGAACGCCCGCCTCGCCGCCCGCCTCACCGGCTGGCGGATCGACATCCGTCCCGACACCGAGCAGGTCGGGGACCAGGGCCCGGCCCGGAGCCGGGAGCAGTGAGCGGCGGCGGCCGGGAATAGATCCCGGCCGCGGGCCGCTTCGATTACGACAACATCCGTTCGATCTCTGCCCCAAAGGGGTGAGGTCGGTACGGGGAGGTAGACTTAGCTGTGTCTGGCCGGACGCACGACCGAGCATGCCCTGAACGCACCTGTGTGGGGTGCCGGGAGCGGGCGGCCAAGAACGATCTCCTGCGGATCGTGAAGATCGAGGACGCGTGCGTCCCCGATCCTCGCGGTACGCTGCCCGGCCGGGGTGCGTACGTACACCCCGCCCTGGTCTGTCTCGACCAGGCGGTACGCCGCCGGGCGTTCCCGCGGGCACTGCGCGTCCCGGGAGCGCTCGACACAAAGGCGTTGCGCCAATACGTCGAGCGGACAACAGTTGCCGAACAGGCGACGACGTAAGACGTGTCGTACGGAACCCCCCGTGCGGCCTGGTACCTCGCGAGTCGAAAGCAGGTCGAGATTGCGATGAGCACTCGATGAGTACGCGATGAGTACGCCCATGAACTAGCGACGGTCCGGCTTCAACCCGGACCTCAAAGGAGCGAAGTGGCTAAGGTCCGGGTCTACGAACTCGCCAAGGAGTTCGGTGTCGAGAGCAAGGTCGTCATGGCCAAGCTCCAGGAACTCGGTGAATTCGTCCGTTCGGCGTCTTCGACCATCGAAGCGCCGGTTGTACGCAAGCTGACCGACGCCTTCCAGGGCGGTGGCAACGGCAAGTCCGCCGGCAAGCCCGCCCCCCGCAAGGCTTCCCCCAAGCCCGCCGCGCCCTCCCCGGCGCAGGCGGCCCGTCCGGCTGCGCCGCGGCCGGCGGCTCCCAAGCCCCCGACGGCCCCCGCTGCCCAGCAGCCGGCCGCGCCCGCGGCTCCGTCGGCGCCCGCGCCGGCCGCCTCGGGCCCGCGTCCGGTCCCGGGTCCGAAGCCCGCGCCGCGTCCGGCCCCGGCCGCCCCGGAGTTCACCGCTCCGCCGGCCGCTCCGGCGCCGCAGGCTCCCGCCGCGCAGGCTCCGGCCGCGCAGACCCCGCAGGCTCCGGCCGCGCAGGGTCCGCGTCCCGGCGCCCGTCCGGGTGCCCCGAAGCCCGGTGGCCGTCCGGCTCCCGGCCAGGGGCAGGGCCAGGCGGCCCGTCCGGGCCAGGGTGGTCCGCGCGGTGGTGGCCAGGCGCGCTCCGGCGCCCGTCCGGCCGGCCCGCGTCCGGGCAACAACCCCTTCACGTCCGGTGGCAACGCCGGCATGGCGCGCCCGCAGGCGCCCCGTCCGCAGGGCGGCCCGCGTCCGGGCGGCCCCGGTGCCCCCGGCGCCGGTCCCCGTCCGCAGGCTCCCGGCCAGCAGGGCGGCGGTCCGCGTCCGCAGGCTCCGGGCGGTTCCCGTCCGTCGCCGTCCGGCATGCCCCGTCCGCAGGGCGGCCCGCGTCCCGGCCCGGCCGGTCCGCGTCCGAACCCCGGCATGATGCCGCAGCGTCCGGCTGCCGGCCCGCGTCCCGGTGGCGGTGGCCCCGGTGGCCGTGGTCCCGGTGGCGGCGGTCGTCCCGGTGGTGGCGGCGGCGGTCGTCCGGGTGGCGGCGGCTTCGCCGGCCGTCCCGGTGGCGGTGGCGGCGGCTTCGCCGGCCGTCCCGGTGGTCCCGGTGGCGGTGGCGGCGGCTTCGCCGGCCGTCCGGGTGGTCCCGGTGGTGGCGGCGGCGGTCGTCCCGGCTTCGGTGGCCGTCCGGGTGGTCCCGGTGGCCGCGGTGGCACGCAGGGCGCCTTCGGTCGTCCCGGTGGTCCCGCGCGTCGTGGTCGCAAGTCGAAGCGGCAGAGGCGCCAGGAGTACGAGGCCATGCAGGCCCCGAGCGTCGGCGGCGTGATGCTGCCGCGCGGCAACGGCGAGGCCATCCGCCTCTCCCGCGGCGCGTCGCTCACGGACTTCGCGGAGAAGATCAACGCCAACCCGGCGTCGCTCGTCGCGGTCATGATGAACCTCGGCGAGATGGTCACGGCCACGCAGTCGGTCTCCGACGAGACGCTGCAGCTCCTCGCCGACGAGATGAACTACACGGTTCAGATCGTCAGCCCCGAGGAGGAGGACCGCGAGCTGCTCGAGTCCTTCGACATCGAGTTCGGCGAGGACGAGGGCGACGAGGAGGACCTGGTGGTCCGCCCGCCGGTCGTCACCGTCATGGGTCACGTCGACCACGGTAAGACCCGACTGCTCGACGCCATCCGCAAGACGAACGTCATCGCGGGCGAGGCCGGCGGCATCACCCAGCACATCGGTGCCTACCAGGTCTCCACCGAGGTCAACGACGAAGAGCGCAAGATCACCTTCATCGACACCCCGGGTCACGAGGCGTTCACCGCCATGCGTGCCCGTGGTGCGAAGTCGACCGACATCGCGATCCTGGTCGTCGCGGCCAACGACGGCGTCATGCCGCAGACGGTCGAGGCGCTGAACCACGCCAAGGCGGCCGACGTGCCGATCGTGGTCGCGGTCAACAAGATCGACGTCGAGGGTGCCGACCCGACCAAGGTGCGCGGTCAGCTGACCGAGTACGGCCTGGTGGCCGAGGAGTACGGCGGCGACACCATGTTCGTCGACATCTCCGCCAAGCAGGGTCTGCACATCGACTCGCTGCTGGAGGCCGTGGTCCTCACGGCCGACGCCTCGCTCGACCTGCGGGCCAACCCGGCCCAGGACGCGCAGGGCATCTCCATCGAGTCCCGTCTCGACCGCGGCCGCGGTGCCGTGGCGACGGTCCTCGTGCAGCGAGGCACCCTGCGGGTCGGCGACACGATGGTCGTGGGCGACGCCTACGGCCGTGTGCGCGCCATGCTCGACGACAACGGCAACAACGTCGCCGAGGCCGGCCCGTCGACGCCGGTCCAGGTCCTGGGCCTGACCAACGTCCCGGGTGCGGGTGACAACTTCCTGGTGGTGGACGAGGACCGTACGGCCCGTCAGATCGCCGAGAAGCGTGCCGCCCGTGAGCGCAACGCCGCGTTCGCCAAGCGCACGCGCCGCGTGTCGCTGGAGGACCTGGACAAGGTGCTCAAGGCCGGCGAGATCCAGCAGCTGAACCTGATCATCAAGGGTGACGCTTCCGGTTCGGTCGAGGCCCTCGAGTCCTCGCTGCTCCAGCTGGACGTCGGCGAAGAGGTCGACATCCGCGTCCTGCACCGTGGTGTCGGTGCGGTCACGGAGTCCGACATCGACCTGGCGATGGGCTCCGACGCCATCGTGATCGGCTTCAACGTCCGCGCGGCCGGCCGCGCGGCGCAGATGGCCGAGCGCGAGGGTGTGGACGTCCGGTACTACTCGGTCATCTACCAGGCGATCGAGGAGATCGAGGCGGCCCTCAAGGGCATGCTCAAGCCGGAGTACGAAGAGGTCGAGCTCGGTACGGCGGAGATCCGCGAGGTCTTCAAGTCGTCCAAGCTGGGCAACATCGCCGGTGTCCTCATCCGCTCCGGCGAGGTCAAGCGCAACACCAAGGCGCGCCTCGTCCGCGACGGCAAGGTCATCGCCGAGAACCTCAACATCGAGGGTCTGCGTCGCTTCAAGGACGACGTCACCGAGATCCGCGAAGGCTACGAGGGTGGTATCAACCTCGGAAACTTCAACGACATCAAGGTCGACGACGTCATCGCGACGTACGAGATGCGGGAGAAGCCGCGGGCGTAACGCCTGCGGTGCGTGCCGGCCGACGGGACCTCGGTCCCGTCGGCCGGTGCGCCGTTTGCGGCCCGTACGCGCGGTCCACGGAGCGTAATATCCGTCGATCGCGCGGGCCGCTTCGTTGTACGGTTCTTGATGTCCCCGGCCACACGGTCCCGGGGCCATCGATCCCGTACCGGCGGGTTAACCGGTCACACATGTACGTGGGGACCCTGTCCTTCGACCTCCTCCTCGGCGACGTGCACTCGCTGAAGGAGAAGCGCTCCGTCGTCCGCCCGATCGTCGCCGAACTCCAGCGGAAGTACGCGGTGAGTGCGGCCGAGGTGGATCACGCGGACCTTCACCGGCGGACGATCATCGGCCTCGCCGTGGTCTCCGGCGACGCGGCGCACCTCACCGACGTGCTGGACCGGTGTGAGCGGCTGGTCGCCGCCCGCCCCGAGGTGGAGCTGCTGTCCGTACGACGGCGCTTCCACGGCGACGACGACTGACCACAGAATCACGAGCAAGAGAAAGAACGGGAGACGGACCAGTGGCCGACAACGCGCGGGCGAAAAGGCTGGCGGACCTCATCCGGGAGGTGGTGGCCCAGAAGCTGCAGCGCGGGATCAAGGACCCGCGGCTCGGCTCGCACGTCACCATCACGGACACCCGGGTCACGGGTGACCTCCGGGAGGCGACCGTCTTCTACACGGTCTACGGGGACGAAGAGGAGCGGAAGGCCGCTGCCGCGGGCCTGGAGAGCGCCAAGGGCATCCTGCGCTCCGAGGTCGGCCGCGCCGCCGGGGTGAAGTTCACCCCGACGCTCGCCTTCGTCGCCGACGCCCTGCCGGACACCGCCCGGACCATCGAGGACCTCCTCGACAAGGCGCGGCAGTCCGACGAGAAGGTCCGCGAGGCCTCCGCGGGCGCGGCGTACGCGGGCGGTGCCGACCCGTACCGCAAGCCGGCCGACGAGACGGCCGACCCGACCGAGACGGACGGCGACGCCGCGGAATGACCCAGAAGCACACCACGCCCGACGGCCTCGTCATCGTCGACAAGCCGTCGGGCTTCACTTCGCACGACGTGGTCGCCAAGATGCGCGGGATCGCCAGGACCCGCCGCGTCGGCCACGCCGGCACCCTCGACCCGATGGCGACCGGCGTCCTGGTCCTCGGTGTCGAACGCGCCACCAAGCTCCTCGGCCACCTCGCGCTGACCGAGAAGGAGTACCTGGGCACCATCCGCCTGGGCCAGAACACCGTCACCGACGACGCCGAGGGCGAGATCACCTCCGCCGCCGACGCGTCCCGGGTGACCCGGGACGCCATCGACAGCGGTATCGCCAAGCTGACCGGCGCCATCATGCAGGTGCCGTCCAAGGTCAGCGCCATCAAGATCAACGGGGTGCGGTCCTACAAGCGGGCCCGCGACGGCGAGGACTTCGACATTCCGGCCCGGCCGGTGACCGTCTCCTCCTTCGCGGTGTACGACGTCCGGGACGCCGTCGCCGAGGACGGCACCCAGGTCCTGGACCTGGTCGTGTCCGTGGTCTGCTCCTCCGGCACCTACATCCGCGCCCTCGCCCGTGACCTCGGCGCGGACCTGGGCGTCGGCGGCCACCTCACCGCGCTGCGCCGGACGCGCGTCGGACCGTACAAGATCGACGCGGCGAAGACGCTGGACCGGCTCCAGCAGGAGCTGACCGTCATGCCGATCGCCGACGCCGCCTCCGCCGCCTTCCCGCGCTGGGAGGTCGACGCCAAGCGGGCCCGGCTGCTGCTGAACGGTGTCCGGCTGGAACTGCCCGAGGAGTACGCGGGCGGCGGCCCCGTCGCCGTGTTCGGCCCCGAGGGCCGGCTGCTCGCCCTCGTCGAGGAGCACAAGGGCAAGGCGAAGAGCCTGGCCGTCTTCGGCTGACGGCCGCTTCTCCGGCCGACGGCCCAGCCGCCCCTCCGGCCGGCCGTCCCGGCTGCCGGCCGTCCGCGGCGGGCCCCCTCCGGTCCGCGCCGCCCCCGCGCCGCCCACCACGGGCACCGCCCCGTGCGGTCGCCCGTGGAGCGGCGGCCGGCCACGGGGGTAGCCCCTCCGCCGCTCCACGGTCCCCCCTCGTTCCCCCCTCCCTTAGATATCCAGCGGTCCGCTCCCATTCACCCGTCCGGGCAGGCGCTCGGAGTGAACGGGGGGAGCGGAAGGGGGCGCGTTCCCCGCGCGATCTGTCCCGCCGATCACCGCGCGCCTACCGTCGTGAACAGGGCACGTGTACGGGCGGGGAGGTACGGCCATGACGGGACGGGGCCCGCGCACCGGAGGCGGGCGCCGGACGGCGGCGGACGGTACGCGGCGGACGACGGCGGAGGAGCCGCGGACGGACGCGGCGGGGGACACCGGGTGGTCGGCGGAGGCCGGCCCACGCGACACGGCCTGCCCCGACGACACCGTCCTCGTCCGGATCCGCGACCTCGCCGGCCGGCCACGCGGCCTCGGCTTCCTCGCCGACCACGAAGGCACCCTGCTCACCAGTCACGAGGCCGTCGACGGGCTGCCCCGGCTCGTGCTCCACGCGGCGGGCGACCGCACCTGCGTGGTCGACGCCGACGCCGTCGTCCCGCTGCCCCACCTGGACCTGGCCCTGGTGCGCACCGAGGGCCTGGGTGTGCCCCCGCTGCCCCTGACCGTGCGCGAGCGCATCGACGCCGGCACCTACGTGCGCCTTCCCGCGGGCTGCTGGCGCGAGGCCCGGGTGCTGGCCGCCACGCAGGTCACGTATACCGCCACCGACCGCTTCCACCTCCTCGAGGACGCCCTGGAGCTGGCCATCGGCACGGCCGGGCGGGACGCGCTCCGGCTCGGCGGCGGGGCGGCCGGGGACCCGTGCTCGACGCCCGCACCGGCGCGGTCCTGGGCGTCCTCGGCACCGCCCTGCAGAGCGCCCGGACCGACGCGGGCTTCGCGGTGCCCCTGCGGCCCGCCGACGGCCCGCTGGCCGAGCTCCTCGCCCGCAACGCGGCCACCGTCCCGGCCTACGGCAGCGATCTGAACCCGGCCGGGATGCTGGAGCTGACCGCCACCTCGGTGGCCCAGGACGGCCCCCACCGCGCCGCGGCCGGCGTGGTGCCACCCGTCGAACGAGCCGGTGTCACGGCCGAGTTGACCGCCTTCACCGACGGCGACCGGAGCGTGCTCGGACTCGTCGGCGCACCGGGCAGCGGCCGTACGACGGAACTCGCCGCCCTCGCCGCCCGGCGGGCCGGGGGAGCGGCCCGCACCCACGCTGTGGCTGCGCGGCGCCGACCTGGAGGCCACCGACGACTCCGTGGCCGACGCGGCCCGCCGCACGCTGGAGCGCGCCGCCCGCATCGTCGCCGCCTCCCGCTCCGCCCGCCCCGACGACCTCGGCGACCTCACCCCCGAACAGCTGGCCCGCTGCGCCGCCCGCGCCGGCCGCCCCCTGCTGCTCCTCCTCGACGGCCCCGAGGAGATGCCCCCCGTCCTCGCCCACCGGCTGCCGCAGTGGACCGGGAGGACCGCCGACTGGCTGCGGGAGACCGGGGCACGCCTGGTCGTCGCCTGCCGGGAGGAGCACTGGGAGCACGCCGGCACCGGATTCCCCGCCGACCTGCTGCACGCCCCGCACCGCCACCCCGGCCCGCCGAGCGGCCCCGCCGGCCAGGTGAGCCCGCCGCGGGCACCGGCCGGCCCGGCAGCCCCCGAACCCGCTCCGGACGAGGCCCGCGACACCGCCGAGCCGTACGCGCCGCTTCCGCCCTGCGTACGGCTCGGCGAACTCACCGACGCCGAGGCCCGCCTGGCCCGCGCCCGCTACGGCATCCCCGACGGCGTGCTCGGCGAGCGCGACGCCCGGCACCCGCTCACCCTGCGCCTGCTGTCCGAGGTCCGCGCCGCCGTCCCGGACGCCCCGGCCGCCGCCGTCCCGGCCGCACGGCACGAGGTGTTCGCCGCCCACCTCGACCTCATGTGCCTGCGCGTCGCGGTCCGCCTCGCCGCCGAGAGCGGCCTGCGCGGCACGGCCGTACGACGGCTCGCCGCGCGGGTCGCCGGACAGGTGCACGAGGCCGCCCGGCGCAGCCTCGGCCCCGGGCAGGGCGAACTGGACCGCGCCTCCTTCGAGGCCGTGTTTCCCTGGGGTCCCGCGCCCGCCCGGCTCGGCGGCGGCACCGGCTGGGCCTCCGCCGTCCTCACCGAGGGCCTCCTCGTCCCGGCCGGCGGCGGATACCGCTTCGCCCACGAGGAACTGGCCGACTGGATCCAGGGCACGCACCTCGACCTCGACGAGGCCCTGCACGCCCTCGTCCACCGGCCACGCCCCGCGGAGGAGGACGGCACCGTCCCCGTACCGCGTCATCGCGTCGGCCCGGTCGTGCAGGCCCTGCTGCTCCTCGCCCAGCAGCACGGCACCGGGCAACTCGCCCACCGAATGACGGAGCTGGCCGACGCCCTGGACCGGGACCCGCAGTCCTGGTGGGCCGCACGGCTGCTGGCGCAGACCCTGCTCCAGGTGCCCGACGCGACGCCGTACACCGGGGTGCTGCGCGCGCTCGCGGACCGTGTCGTCGCCATGCGCCGCGAACAGCGCCCCGTTCCGGCCGAGTTCGGTCCCGACTTCTGGGCCGCCGTACCGGTCCCCGACACCGAGCGGCTCCAGCTGCTGCGCCGCCTGGTGCTGGCGGACCAGGCGCCGCCCGCGCCCGGCGCCCGCTACCTGGACGCCGTGTCCCGGCTGCTCGCCGACCGTCCCGCCGTCGTACAAAGGCAGTTGACGCACTGGTTCGACGACGAGCGGCCGCTGCCCGCGACGCCCGACGCGACCGTGGCCACCGCCGCGCAGGCGCTGCTGCACACCCACCGGCACGCCGCCCTGGACGAGCTCACCGAGGTCCTGGTGTCGTGCGCGCACCGGCGCGCCGACGAACTGCTCGCCACCCTCGCCGAGGACGAGCCCTCCGCCCTGTGCCGGGCCGTGGACCGCTGGGCGCACGACGAGCGCCCGGCCCGCCGGGTCGCCGCGGTCGCGTTCGGGCTGCGCGCGGCCCCGCACGTCGGCTCCGGGGCGGACCGCGAGCTGCTGCGCTACGCCGCGCTCGCCCTGCTGGCCCGGCCCGCCGACTGCACCCTGCACGGCGGTGCCCTCGCCCTCCTGGTCCGCGACCCGCACACCCGCGACCGGCATCTGACGGCGGCCCTGCGGCACTTCGCCGAGGGCGACCCCCGGGTCCCGCCGAGCGCCCTGGTGCCCGCGCTGGCCACCCATCCCGAGCCGGTCCTGGAGGCCTTCGGGGCCCGGCTGCGCGGCCCCGACGCCGGAGAGGCACTGCGTGCCCTCGCCGACGTCTCCACCCCCGCCCTGGCCCGCCGTACGGCCGCCCTGGTCCGGGAGGCGGTACGGCTGCGACCGGACACCGCCGGGCCCTTCGCCGCCTACGTCGACCGCCGTCTGGCCCACGGACCCACCGCCCGTCCGGTCCTGCTGCCCCTCGTCACCGGCCTGCTGGACGGCGGCCCCGAACAGGTCAGGGCGGCCCTCGCCACCGTCCTCGCCGCCGTCGGCACCCCGGCCTGCCGTCCGCTGCGCCGCGAACTGCTGGAGTTCCTGTTCGCCCACGAGCGGGAGCCGTCGGTCCTGGACGCCGTCCTGCACGCGGTGGCCGAGCACGTCGACGGCCACGAGGAGGAGGCCCGCGGACTCGTCCACCGCACCGGACTGCTCCTCGTGCGCACCCCCGAAGGCGCCACCCATTTCGACCGGGGCCTGGTCGACCTCGGCCGGCACGTGCCCGGATTCGCCGCGCTGATGGCGCGCTGGCTGGCGGACGCCCCGGACGACTGGGCCGCCGTGGTCGGCCCGAGCACCCGGCGCATGCTCGAAAACCTGGCGGGCGTACGCGTACCCGCCTGAACCGCCGCCGTGGACGTGCGCCCCGTCACAGCCCACCGGCCGATGCGGGCCCGGAGCGCTCGGCATGGCACCCTTAGACCTGCACAAGAGGTCAAGGTACACACGGACAAGGGTTCGAGGAGCGGTCACAGTGCAGCGCTGGCGTGGCTTGGAGGACATCCCCCAGGACTGGGGGCGCAGCGTCGTCACCATCGGTTCCTACGACGGCGTCCACCGCGGCCACCAGCTGATCATCAAGCACGCCGTCGACCGGGCCCGCGAGCTGGGCGTCCCGGCGGTCGTGGTCACCTTCGACCCGCACCCCAGCGAGGTCGTCCGGCCCGGCAGCCACCCGCCGCTGCTCGCCGCGCACCACCGCCGCGCCGAACTGATGGCGGACCTCGGTGTGGACGCGGTGCTGATCCTGCCCTTCACCACCGAGTTCTCGAAGCTGTCGCCGGCCGAGTTCGTCGTGAAGGTCCTGGTGGACAAGCTGCACGCGAAGGCGGTCGTGGAGGGCCCGAACTTCCGCTTCGGCCACAAGGCGGCCGGCAACGTCGACTTCCTCGTCGAGCAGGGCAAGATCTACGACTTCGAGGTCGAGGTCGTCGACCTGTACGTCAGCGGCGAGGCCGGCGGCGGCCAGCCGTTCTCCTCCACCCTGACCCGCCGCCTGGTCGCCGAGGGCGACGTCGAGGGCGCCCGCGAGATCCTGGGCCGCCCGCACCGCGTGGAGGGCGTGGTCGTCCGCGGCGCCCAGCGCGGCCGTGAGCTGGGCTTCCCGACCGCCAACGTCGAGACCCTGCCGCACACCGCGATCCCCGCGGACGGCGTCTACGCCGGTTATCTGCACGTCGAGGGCGAGGCCATGCCGGCCGCGATCTCCGTGGGCACCAACCCGCAGTTCGACGGCACCGAGCGCACGGTGGAGGCGTACGCGATCGACCGCGTCGGCCTCGACCTGTACGGCCTGCACGTCGGCGTCGACTTCCTCGCCTATGTGCGCGGCCAGGCGAAGTTCGCGTCCCTGGAGGCCCTGCTGGAGCAGATGGCCGCGGATGTGAAGCGGTGCCGGGAGATCGTGGCGGCGGAGGAGTAGGCGCGCCGCGCGTCCCGCCGGCGGCCCGCCGACCGGGGGACACGGACACGACACGAGAGGGCGGCCGGTGCTCAGCACCGGCCGCCCTCTCGTCGTGCGTCCTACTGCTGCTGCGGCGGCTGCTGCGCCTGGGGCGCCTGGGCCTGGGGAGGCTGTGCCCCGGGCTGCGCCGCCTGCTGCTGCGGGTGGCCGGGCTGCGGCGGGTACGGCTGCCCCTGCGGCTGCTCGCCCTGCACCGGCGGGTACGGACCCTGCGGGGCCTGCGGGGCCTGCGGGGCCTGCGGGGCCTGCGGGGCCTGCGGGGCCTGCGGGTACGGCTGGCCCGGGGCGGGCTGCGGGTACGGCTGCCCGGGCGCGGCCTGCGGGTACGGCTGCGGGTAGGGCTGGCCCTGCTGCGGCGGGTACGGCTGCTGCCCCGGCTGCGGCTGACCGGGCTGCGCCGGGTACGGCTGCTGCCCCGGCTGCGGCTGACCGGGCTGCGCCGGGTACGGCTGCTGGCCCGGCTGCGGCTGGCCCTGCTGCTGGGGATACGGCTGCTCCGCCTGCGGGGGGTAGGGCTGCTGCCCCTGCGGGGGGTACGGCTGTTGCCCCTGCGCGTACGGCTGGCCCGGCATCGGCTGGCCCGGCATGGGCGGCGCCGCCACCGGCGGCGGGTTGCCGTCGCTGGTCCACAGCCCGTGCGCCTGCTGATGCCGTACGAAGTCCTCGGCGACCAGCGCCGCGAGGTTGAAGTACGCCTCCCGCGTCCGCGGCCGCATCATGTCGAGGTCGACCTCGGCACCGGCGGACAGGTGCTCGTCGAACGGCACCACCACGACCGCGCGGGTCCGCGTCTCGAAGTGCGACACGATGTCCTCGACCTTGATCATCTTGCCCGTCTCGCGGACCCCGGAGATCACGGTGAGGGACCGGGAGACCAGGTCCGCGTACCCGTGCGCGGACAGCCAGTCCAGCGTCGTACTGGCGCTGCTCGCCCCGTCGACGGACGGGGTGGAGATGATGATCAGCTGGTCGGCGAGGTCGAGCACCCCGCGCATGGCGCTGTACAGCAGGCCCGTGCCCGAGTCGGTGAGGATCACCGGGTACTGCCGGCCCAGCACGTCGATCGCGCGCCGGTAGTCCTCGTCGTTGAACGTGGTCGAGACGGCCGGGTCCACGTCGTTGGCGATGATCTCCAGACCGGAGGGCGCCTGCGAGGTGAACCGGCGGATGTCCATGTACGAGTTCAGGTAGGGGATCGCCTGGACGAGGTCACGGATGGTGGCCCCGGTCTCCCGGCGCACCCGCCGCCCGAGCGTGCCGGCGTCCGGGTTCGCGTCGATGGCGAGGATCTTGTCCTGCCGCTCGGTGGCGAGGGTGGCGCCCAGCGCGGTGGTGGTCGTCGTCTTGCCGACGCCGCCCTTGAGGCTGATGACCGCTATCCGGTAGCAGGAGAGCACCGGCGTGCGGATCAGCTCCAGCTTGCGCTGCCGCTCGGCCTCCTCCTTCTTGCCGCCCAGCTTGAACCGGGAGGAAGCCGCCGCGGGCCGGCCGCTCCTCGCCTTCTGCCGCTTGTTGTTGAGCAGCCGGTCCGCGGACAGCTCCACGGCGGCGGTGTAACCCAGCGGTGCGGCACCGGGGTTGGTGGGCTGCCGCTGGTCGTGCTGCAAGGGCTGCGGCCACGCGGCGCCGGTACGCGGGTCGACCGGGGCGTGCGGAGGCTGCGGCTGCGCCTGGGCGGGCTCCGGGTTCTGGGGCTGCCCCGGGTGCTGCGGGAAGCCGTAACCGCCGGGCTGCGCCTGCGGGTCGGCGGCGCCGGGCTGCGGTGCCGGCGGCTGGGGAGCGGACTGCTGGTGCGCGGACTGCTGGGGTGCCGGGGGCTGGGGGAAGCCGTAACCGCCGGGTTGCGGGAAGCCGTGACCGGCCGCCGGAGTGGGCCCGTGGGGGTGCCCTGCGGCGGCTGGGCCTGCGGGAAGCCGTACCCACCCGGTGCGGGCTGCGGCTCGGGGGTACCGGGGCGCGGTGGCCGCCGGCTGCGGTGCCGGGGGCTGCGGGAAGCCGTAACCACCCGGTGCGGGCTGGGCGTCGGGCTGCGGGAAGCCGTAGCCGCCGGGCGGGGTGGGGCCCGTCGGGGCCGGCTGGGGTCCGGCCTGTGCCGCCGTCGGCGGGACGGGCGCGCCGGGCTGGTGCGCCGGCCCTGGCTGCTGCTGGTTCCAGGCGGCGGGCGCGGGCTGCGGGGGCTGCGGCTGGAACGGCGCTTGCTGGCCGGGCGCGCCGACGGGACCCTGCGCGGCCGCGGGGTGCGGGCCGGGCACCGGGCCGGGCTGCTGCGGCGCGGGCTGCGCGGGCCACTGAGCCGCCGGGGCCGGGGCGGCGGGCTGGTACGAGGGCGGCAGCGGAGGCATGCCGTCCTGCGGCGCGGGCGGGGAGTCCAGGCGGCCTGCGGCTCCGGTGCCGCGGGGGTCGGGGCGGCCGCGGTGGGGCTCGTGGCCGCGGGGGTGTGCGGAGTCGCTGCGGGGTCCTCGGTGGCGGCCGGGGCGGCCTGGGCCGCGTCGGCGCCCGCGGCCGGGGAGGGGTCGGCCGGGGCCGCGTCGGCAGCCGTCACCGGTGCCGGGCCGGGCGGGGTCGGGTCGGTGTCCTCGTCGGGCGTCCCGGCCTCCGGGGTGCCGTCGCTCTCCGGGGCCGTCGGCCGGGTCTGGTCGGCCGGGGCCGGGGCGTCCGGTGACACCCCGTCGGTCCGGGCGCCGTCCGCATCTGGCGCTGCCGCTGCCGCCGGAGAGGCGGCCGGGTCGTCGGTCGCGGAGGCGGACCCGGGGTCGGTCAGGACCTGGGCCGGGGCGAGCCCGAACTCCTCCTCGTCCTTTCCGGATTCGGCCTGGGCGTCCTCGGCCGTCGCGTCCGCGCCGCCGTGCACCTCACCGTCGTCCGTGTCGTCCTGCGTGCCTTCGTGGGCCGTGACCGCATCGGAGCGCTCGTCCGTGGCGTCCGACGTGGCATCCGTCTCGGGGGTCTCGGCATCAGCTGTGCTCACCCCCGAAGCCCGGGCACCCGGGGTGGGCTCGGCGGGCCGCGCGGCGGCAGTCTCCTCCGCCGCTGCCCGCTCCGCGATCTCCCGCTTCAGGGCGGAGGCGGAGATCCGCATGGTCGCGCCGCTGACGAGGTCGCCATTGTCGCCGTCCTCCTCGCCCGAGGCCAAGGACGAGACGGCCGGAGCGGCCGGGGCCTCCGACGGGACGGCCGGCGGCTGCGGCGAGGCAGGTGCGGCCCCCGGCGGGGGTGTGGCAGGGCCCTGCGGTGTGGCCGGGGCCGGCACGGAGCCCCAGGCCGGCTGGAAGCCGCTGCCGGGCGGCAGGTCCGGAATCCCCACCGGCGGACCGACCGGCGGCGGAGGCGCGGCCGGGGTGGCGGCCGCGGGAGGCGGGGTGGGAGTGCCCGCGGGAGGCGGCACCGGCGCCGACGGCGACGTGCCGGACGTACCCGACGCGTTCTGCGTGTACCAGGCGGGCGGCGCGTAGTCGATCGTGAACTCGCCCGTCATCTCGATGCCGGACTCCGCGTCGGTCTGGTCGTCGTCGGGTGTCGCCCAGCCCCCGCGGATCCCGTCCCGATCGCTGTTCACAGTTCCTCCTGGTGTGGTCGAGCACCCTCATGCCATGCCTGGGGGGCCGACCGTTCCTGTCGTACGATTCGCCGGGCTTCCCGCCGGGGCCACTGGACCCCGGCCGCCGCGGAGCGCGCGACCCCCGGCTCGCTGGAGCGCGCGACGTGCCCTGCCCCAGCCTAATCACCAAAACCGTGGGGCAGGCAGGCCCCGCCACCCCTTCGTGGCCGTCCGACGCGTCACATCGGGCCGGAGGCCGACGCGAGACACGCGTACGTACACCGAAACGTGACGAAGACGCCCCCCGGCAGGGCCTCTTGACCACGCGATCCGTGCGAACCACGCGATAGCTCGGCAATGCCGATGAAAACGGACCAAGTTGGGCGGCGGTCAGTCCATCCGGCGTGCCACGCCCAGCAGTCCGGTCTCCGCGTCCGTCGCCCGGGTCACCACGTACTGCCGGTCCCGCTCCGTGCACCACAGCGTCACACCGTCCGGCAGCGTGGGCAGCGTCTCCAGCTCCCGCCGCGGCAGCCCCATCACGCGGCCGATCTCCGCCGCCTCGTCCGGCGACACCCGCTGCACGCCCACCAGCCGCGCCTGGCGCATCAACCGCGGCGCCACCGGGCTCAGATACGGCAGCAGCGTCAGCACGGACTGCCACGGCGCGGACACCACACGGCCGCGCGGCGGCCGCATGCCGCAGTCCCGGACCACGAGCACGGGCGTACCGGCCGAGGCGCCCTGCGGGGGCACGCGGCCGACGTCGTACACCGCGAGGCCGTTCTGGCCGCCGCCCATGGCGTGCACCATCGGCATCCAGGCCTGCGCCCGCCCCGTCTCCACGGCCACCCGCGCGCCGGTCGCCGCCGCGCGCAGCGCCATGACCTGAGCGGTCCACAGGCCGCCGATGAGCACGATGTCGTACGGCGTCGGACGGTTCACACCGAGCACGGCCGGCTGGCCCTCGGCGTTCTCGCCGACCACCACACCGTCGTCGCCGATGGGCAGGGACAGCGCGTCGGCCTGCTCGACGGGCAGGGCGTGCCGGGGGTGGCGGGGGCCCAGCAGTCCGAAGCCGGTGCGCAGCCGCTCACCGAGGCCCGGTCCCGACGGGGTCGTGCCCGCCGGGGTGGGAGAGGTCGTCATGGCCATCAGCGGGCACCTCCGAGCGGCAGGGTCGCCAGTACGCCGGGGAGTTGTTCACGGTCCAGCCGGGCGAGCCCGGTCCTGGCCTGCCGCGCCGTACGCTCCAGCTCGCGCCGCGCGTCGGTCAGCTCCTGGTTGCTGCGGCCGGTGATCCGCAGATGACCGGTGACGGTCACGTCCTGCTGCGCGCCCTTGGCCAGCGTCATGCTGAACGTCGTGGCCAGCGCGGGCACCGCGGTCAACTGGGCCACCAGCTGCGCCAGCGAGCCACCGGGGCCGCCCAGTTGGGGCCAGCGGCGCACCCAGTAGGTGGTGTGCCTGCGGTTGTCGCAGCGCCAGCTGCGGCTGGACTCCTCGGTGCGCCGCTGCGCCGTCTCGCCCCGGCCGACCTGGGCCGCCTGAGCGGTCACCATCGGGTTGGCGCAGGCGGAGGTGGCGATGGCCGCCGTCAACTCCTCCTCGGTGAGCACGTTCGCCCGGAACCCGGCGCCGGTCAGCCGGCTCGACAGGTGCTCGGCCGAACGCGCCAGGCACTTCTGCGCGCCCGTCAGGCCGCCGCCGCGCGCGGCCACCGCCTCCGGGCACAGCTCGGGGTCGAGCTTCAGCGCTATCCACGTGATGCGGACCGCGGGGGAGCCGGTCTGGGCCTGCAGCGGCGCGTAGTTGCTGACCACCACCGACTGCTGGGGGAGGTGCAGCGCGGGCGCGGGCTGCGTGTGCACGACGATCTGCGCCGACTCCAACCGGATCCCGTCGACTTCGAGGACGTCCCGGACGAGGGCCAGCGGCAGCGGTCTGCGGCTGCGCTCCGCGCGCAGCGCGTCCGCGTCCGACTCCACCTGGAGCACCGCCGTCAGGAAGCCGCCGTCGCCCACCATGCCCACCGGCCGCTGGTCGCGGTCCTCGCCGCGGCTGTAGCTGTAGGTGCGCAGGGTCGGGTCGCACTCCACGGCGGGCGCGAGCCCGGAGTCGGTGCCGGGCGGCAGCGGTGTGCTCGCGGCCCGCCGCCTGCGCGCGCGCAGCGCCAGCAGGGTGCCGAGCCACTCCGGCAGGGAGCGCCCCCGGCGCCGTACGACCGCGAGCACCACGAGCAGCGCGGCGACCACGGCGGCGGCGACCATCGCGACCATGTTCACGAGCCATCCGCACACCACGAGTGCGGCCGCGATCTCCAGCAGCACCAGCCGCTGCAGCGCGAACGAACCGCCGCGCCCCGAACGGGACTCCAGGTGCGGAGTGAAAGTGCCCTGGTAGGGCGCGGAGTTGGGCCGGGTGTCCGGCTGGGCGGAGGAAGAGCGGCGGCCACCCTGCCGGCGCGTGCCACCCGAGCGTGACCCCGATTGCGATCGCGACCGGGTCCGCGTTGCGGAAGCCATCACTCCAAAACCCCCGAACTCTCCCGAAAACCCTTGTGCTCCGGTCCCTTCAAGCCCTGAGCACCCTACCCGTGCCACAAGCACGTCCGCGCAACAGGCATAGTAGGGGCCGGGTCTGACAGTCGAGGCACCAGAGGCAACGAGGGCGGGGGACGGATCTTCACAGGTCCCCCACGGCTCCGCAACGGGGAGAGAGCGGACACAGATGGCATCACGGCGGGACGAACTCAACGCCTACACCTTCGCGAAGCGCCGCACGCTCGCGTCATTCCTCCAGCCCTCCCCCTCGGGCACCGAGGAGGGCGCCCCGAAACCGCTGGGCGCGCTCGTGCCCGGTCTCGTCGTCGGCGCCGTGGTCCTCGCGGTGTTCGGCGCCGTCGGCATGTTCAGCCCGACGGCGCCCAAGGGCTGGGACACACCCGAGGAACACGTCATCGTCGCCAGCAAGTCCACCACCCGGTACGTCGTGCTGAAGACCGGCAAGCAGACACAGCTGCACCCCGTCCTCAACATGGCCTCGGCGAAACTCCTCCTGGATCCCGACAAGGCCGACGTCATCACCGTCGACGAGAAGGTCCTCGACAGCGGCAAGCCCCCGCACGGCGCCACCATCGGCATCCCCTACGCCCCCGACCGCCTGCCCTCCTCCGACGAGGCGGAGGCCGCCAAGCGGTGGGCGGTCTGCGAGCGCCCCGGCGACGGCGGACGGGCCATCCAGAAGGCGGCGTTCGTCCTCGCGCAGAAGGAATGGGCCAGGACCGAGGGCCGCGACAGACTCACCCGCGGCGACCTGATGTACGTCGTCGGCCCCGACGGGAAGAGCCAGTACGTCGTCGACGCGCGCGGCACGGCGTACAGGATCGCCGACCCCACCGACAAGGAACTGCTCAAGGCCCTCGACACCCAGGGCCGTTCCCCGCAGCGCGTCTCCCAGGACTGGCTCGACACCCTGCGCCAGGGCACCCCCGTCTCCATCCCCAGGATCGACGGCACGCCCGGCGCGAAGGCCGGCAGCGGCAGCCTGCTGGGCGAGTACGACAAGGTCGGCGAGATCGTGAAGGCCTACGACGGGCAGACGCTCCAGTACTACGTCGTGCTGCCGGGCAAGGTGGCCCGCATCTCCGAGTTCACGGCCACGCTGCTGCTGGGCAGCGGCCAGCTGGTCGGCGTCGGCCAGGCCGGTGAGGCGCAGAAGGTCAGCCCCGGCGCCGTCGGCGACAGCACCACGTTCCAGGAGGACAAGGACTGGCCGACGTACAAGCCGAAGACGGTGAACGACGGCTCCAGCACCACCAGCGGCCGCAACACCGTCTGCAACGTGCTGCGTTCGGTCGACGCCAAGGGCACCAAGACGCTGTCCACCTGGGTGGGCACCGACTTCCCCGCCCAGCTGCCCACCGGCTCCTCCAGCGCGTACGTCACCCCCGGCTCCGGCCAGCTCTACCGGCAGTTCCAGGGCACCGAGACCGGCGCCGGCGGCGTCTTCCTGGTCACCGACACGGGCCTGCGCTACGCCCTGCAGTCCAACAGCGACAGCGCCGCCGACGACCAGGGCATCGGCACCTCCGCCAAGAAGCGCAAGGAGGAGCTGAGCGAGGCGCGGATCGCCCAGACCCACCTCGGCTACGAGAAGGTGAAGCCCACGCCCGTGCCCGTGGAGTGGTCGAGGTTCCTGCCCACGGGCCCGCGCCTGTCGGAGTCGGCGGCACGGCAGCCGCAGGGCTCCTAGCGACGGGCGGAGGAGAGGCACACATGCTGCTGAAGGCACACACGCCCGCGGCCGGGACGCCGGGACTCGCCGGCCGGATCCTCGCCGTGGCCGGCGCCGTCGTCCTCACCGCGGCGACCACGGTGGTCGCCCTCCCCGCGGCCCCGGCCAGGGCGGACGACGGCCAGTGCACGTTCCCGTCCAAGCCCTACACGGGCCGCCCCTGGGCGCTGCAGCGCGTCAACCTGGACGAGCTGTGGGCGCAGTCCACGGGCAAGAACGTCCAGGTCGCCGTGATCGACACCGGGGTGGACATCAAGAACCCGCAGCTCACCAAGGCCGTCGACGTCTCCAAGGGCCTGAACCTGCTGCCCGCGAAGAACTCCAAGGGCGAGAAGATAGAACGCGGCAACAAGACCGGCACCACGGACACCGTGGGGCACGGCACCCGCGTGGCGGGCATCATCGCGGCCCGCCCGGCGAAGGGCACCGGCTTCGTGGGCCTCGCCCCGGACGCCACGATCATCCCGATCAAGCAGAACGACGCCGAGGGCGACGGCACCGCGAACACGCTGGCCACAGCGATCAGGGACGCGGTCCGGGCGGGTGCGGACGTCATCAACATCTCCCAGGACACCGCCAACGCGCTCGACCCCAAGGACTCGGTCCTCAAGGACGCGGTCGACTTCGCGATCGGCCAGAAGGTCGTGATCGTGGCCTCGGCCGGCAACGACGGTCTCGGCGGCAACGTCAAGGTCACCTACCCGGCGTCCTATCCGGGCGTCCTCGCCGTGGCGGCGTCGGACCGCAACAACGAGCGCGCGCCCTTCTCGCAGTCCGGTGACTTCGTGGGCGTCGCCGCTCCCGGCGTCGACATGATCTCCACGGTGCCCGGCAACGGCCACTGCTCGGACAACGGCACGAGCTTCTCCGCCCCGTACGTGGCGGGCGTGGCCGCCCTGTTGAAGTCCAAGTACCCGCACTGGACGACCCGGCAGGTCGTCGCCCAGATCGAGCAGACAGCGGAACGCTCCATCCCCGGCAAGGACATGCGGGTCGGCTGGGGTGTGGTCGATCCGGTGCGGGCACTGACGGCCGTGGATCCGGCGCACCCCGTCGAGTCCCCGGCACCCGAGGACGGCGTCGCCAGGGGCGAGGCCCCGTCGGTCACTCCGCTGCACTTCGGCGAGACCGCGGAGGAGCGGAACACCAGGCTCGCGACGTACGCCGTCGTGGGCGGCCTGGTCCTGGTGGCGGGACTGGGCGGCACGGCCGTGGCCGTCCGGGACGCGCGGCGCAGGCGCGGCCGGCGGCCGGAGGCCGGTACGTGGACGCGCTGACCCAGCTGAACGTCCAGGGCCTCGTCCTGCCCGCCGTGCTCCTCGCCATGGCCTGCGTGAGGGCCGACCGGATGCGCGGCCGGCGCGCGGGCATCACCCCGTCGGCCCCGGAGATACCCGACGCCGCCTTCGTCGTCGCCCGCGTAGTCTTCGTGACCCTGGCCGACCTCGGCGTCCACACGGCCGTCCAGGGCTTCGGCGTCTCCGACGATGCCTCGTGGAACGACAGCGAGCTGACGAACGCCGTCCACCGGGCCACGGACGAACCGGACGGCCACCGGTTCCGGACGAACGAGGCGGGCAGCCCCCTCCACTTCGACGACTACGCGTCGCTGACCGAGGACAAGGTGGTCCACGACGAGGGCGGCGACGCCCCCGAGACCGGCGTGGCCGTCACCCCGGCCGTCGGTGACACGGCGGCCGGCGACACGGCCGTCGGCGGCTCCTTCACTGCGACGGTCCGGGAGGGCGCGTGCTGACCACCGTCAGGAAGGCGACGGCACGCATCCCGAGAAGACTGCGCCTGCCCTTGGCGGGGGCCGTGGCTCTCGCGGTGGCCGCGAGCGGTTTGACGTTGGCCTGGCCGGACGAGGGTGGCCATCTCACGGCCAACCGGGCCCAGTTGAGGCGTGCGTGCGGTGGCCTGCTGCCGTACGGTGAACTGGCCGGACGGGTTCCGGATGCGGTGCGGGGGAAGCTGGACCAGTACGGCACCCTGCTGCAGCCCGGCGAGGAGAGCCGCTCCCTGCTGAACTGCACCCTGGACTGGCAGGGCCACGGGGGTGTGCACGTAGAGGCGGCGACACTCGTCAACCACCTCCCGTACGAGCTGAAGACCGAGGACCTCCTCGCACCGGGACACGAGGCCCCCGGCGTGACCGGCCGCGACAGCGACGACGAGGGCCGGCTCTGGGTCGTCGCCGAGTGCCCCGCAGGCCTGACCGGTCGGGCGCGCCCGTCGACGCAGATGTATGTCTCCGTGGGAATGGACAAGGCGTCCGTCCGCACCCGGTTCCGCATCGCTGTCGAGGTCGCGGCCGGCATCGCGGAGCGGGAACACTGCGGCTCGGCGGCCGCGCTTCGGCCCCCTACCCGGGTCATCGACACGTACGAGGAGCACGACGCCGACGGGGGCCCGGTCGACTCGGGCGACTACGGCTCGGTACGCGTCGAGGAGCCGGGCCGGGGCATCGGGAAATGCCGGTGGATGACGGCGAGGAGGCGCGCAGGATCGGCACCTCTGCGGGGCACCTGGACCGCGACCGGCGACCTCCAGCGGTCCCGCCTGCTGAGCGTCTGCCGGGCCGAGCGCTGGAACGACGACAGGAGCGCCTACACCGACCCGCAGCCCGCCCCGCTGGAGCCGGTCACCGCCGACGCCACCAGCTGGGCGGGCGACCTGGGCCGCAGCGCGTACCGCGACTACGAGCGCGACGGCGAGTACCCCGGTTTCGACGACCGGCCGGACACCCTCACCGACACGGACGCCACGCTCGCCCTGTGGGCCCGGTCGGAGTGCGCGGCCGGGCCGACGTACCACCGCGTCTCGATGCGCCCGAACCTGGACGAAGCGATGGACGGGGCCTCCCGCCTCAGCCGAACCCAGCGCACACAGATGTCCACACACGTACGCCAGTTGATGAAGGCCTACCTGTCCGCGCCCGAGGGATGGCCGAAGGCGCAGCACTGCCACGACACCGAAGTGCTGGGCGAGGTGGAGCAGTGGACGTGAGACGCAGACGGATCATCCGCAACACGGCACTCGGGTCGGTGGCGGCGCTGCTCGCACTCGGCGGCGGTCTCTGGCTGTACGGGGAGAACGACCGCGCGGTGGCGCGCGCCTGCGGGGGGATGCTCCCCCTGGCCGACGTGCGCGCGGTGCTGGGGAGCGGTCACCTCGAGGTGAACAGCAGGTCCGGCGACGGGATCGACACCTGCCAGGTGGATGCCGAGGCCGACGGCGGCGGCGCGAAGGTGGCCATCGTCGACACCGGGCGCATCGGCGCGAACGGCTGGCTCTCCGTTCCCCTCGCCGGTGGCTCCACCGGCGACACGCTGCCGGTGCCGGTCGGGCGCGGCTGGTCCGGCCTCCTCGCCGCGGACTCCGACGACGGCAGAGCGACGACCACGCTCACCCTGCGGTGTGCCAAGGGCAGCAGGCCGGGGCCGGCGGGCAAACCGGTCGAGGGCCTGACGGTGACGGTGGAGACGGACCTCGGCGGAACACTGGACGACCCCGCCAACCGCCCGGCCCACCTGCGTATCGCCACGGGCACGGCGAAGAAGGCGGCCGACGCGTACGGCTGCGTGACCCGCCCGGGCCGGACCCCGCTCCCCACGGTCGGACTCCCGGTCTCGCAGGAGGAGTTCGAGCCCTTGTCCACGGCGACCGGCACCTGCGCCGGCATCCCCCGCGCCGCCGGTGTGACCACGGCCCGCGAGACGGCACGCGCCGGAGCCCCCTGGGAGTCCTGCATCCTGGGGGACGACGGCCTGGGCCACCACCGCTACTCCCTGCAGGCCTACTTCGGGCCGTACGCACAGCGCCTCAAGGCCGGCTACGCGGAGGAGCACTACGCCTCCGACCCCACCCCGGCCGACGCACCCAAGGGCCGGCTACGTCAGGACGGCTCCTACTGGGGATCCGCGCCGTGCCCGGCGGACGGTGCCGAGCGGGCGGTGTTCGTGGTCCGCCGCGACGGCTCGGGGGCCGAGACGCGGGTGCCGGAGGCCGAGCGCGCGTACGCGAGGAAGGCACTGCGGGCCTTCGCGGCACACTCGGCACGCGGACGGGGCTGCGGCGCGTCGGTGACACCCTGACGAGCGGGACCGCTACCGGCAGGCACCCGACCGTTCCACGGCCCTGGTGTAGGCGGTGATCAGCTTCTTCATGGCCGCCGCGTCCTCGTGCTTGGAACCGGTGGCCTGAATGGCCGTGTACAGGACCTGATCCTTGTCGTTGCGGCAATCCTGTGTCTTGCCGAAGGCCTGGTTCCCCGAATAGGCGAAATGCCCGTCGTCGGTCTGGTGGTCCAATTCGTCGAGAGTCATCCCCTGGGCGAACTCGAACACCGTCATGTCGTTCCACCACTCCTGCGCGGTGTAGACGATCCGTTTGCCGTCCACGGAAACAGCGCACCGAGTAGCGGTCGAGGAGTCGACCGTCTTCTTCGTCGCGACCTTCTCGCCCGGTGGGAGGAATTTCGACAGTTCTTCCGAGTCGACGGTGGTGCCGCACAGCGAACGGGGCGTGGTGTACGCGCGTTCCCGACCGTTCTCGCTACAACCGGTAACTGCGAGAAGCAGAACGGAAACTGCAACAGCGGCCCCCGCGTGACGGCTGCGGCGGGTGAAAGAGGTCGGTTTCATGGGTTCTCGCAACTAGTGGGGGTTCAGGAAGTCGTGGTGCTGCCGGGCGCCTGTCCCTGCAGGATGGCGCGAGCGTTGATGTAACCCTGACGGGATCCCTCTCGTGACCAGGTTCCAATGTCGTCCGAGTTCGCCAAGTGGTACTTCTCGGCGGCGGTCTCGGCCCCCAGAGAGACGTACTCGTTGTTCCTCGTCAGGCCCGCCTGCCAACGGTTCCCCATCGCGTCCGAGGCGTCTTCAAGGGCATGCCCTTCTGCATCCTTGAAAACGCGCTCCAGCACTACGCTGGTAACGGTACCCGCCGCACCTCCGGCGGCCGCGCCCACCCAGGGGGTCGCTACGAAGGATGTCCCGACTCCGACGACCGTGCCGACTCCGCCCGAGATCCAGTTCTTTCGCTGGGACACGCTGTAGTCGTACGCGTCGTCCTTCTCGCCGGCCGGCTTCGCGATCTCCTCCTGCCGACCGAGGCCGAGGACGCCGGAGACCTCACCGGAGTGCTGGGAGATGTACCTGACCGTGGTCTCCTGATCTTGAGAGAACCGCTGGTCCGCCGGGAGGTCCGGATCGAGGTGGTAAGCCATCAGTTTGGACATGTAGGCTTCTTGGCCGACTTCGACGGCGGCGTACCCTGCTGGGTTCTGACCGATGGCGAAGAGGAACTTGCTCACGTCCCGATGTTGGACTCCCGAGTCGGCACCCGCGACCGGATAGAGCTTCTCGATCTGAGCCCAGTCGTCCGAGTCCCTGCTCACGTCGGTCGTCGCCCGATTGATGTCCGGAAGGTACTCGGAAGCGATCTGCCCCATGCTGTCGGACATGTAGTCGCGGCCCGTGAGTCGTTCCGTGTCGTCTCCCACAGAGGAAACGATGGCGTTGAACAGTTTGGCCTGCTCGGCGTTGTGTGTCGGAGTGTCGAGCGTGGGGATCTCGCCCGCGGGATGCCCGGTCGTAGCCGCCTCCAGGGCTGAGGCCAGGTTGTTCCGTCCGTCGTCGCTTCCGTCGCCGCTGAAGTCGTTCTTGATCGCCTGAGGCCAGTGGCGGTCTTCGAACAAGTACTTGAAGTTGGAGACCGCGTGCTTGTGGTCGCCGTCCTTGGGGATGAAGTCGTCGTTGAAGAACTCGGTAGCCGCGTCCGGACTGTTCGAAAGCCCCTTCAGATACCCACCGAGTGGATCCCAACCCGTGTCACCGCCCATACGGTTGAGATAGGGGTCGAATCCCATCTGCTGCCAGGCGGTGTGGATCCCGTCGCCGGTGAACTTCCGCTCCGTCTGCATCAGACGTTTGCCGTAGTCGGTCATGAAGGAGTCGTCGTAATCGCCCGCGCGCATGAGGTTACTCATGATCTGGAATCCCAGCACGTTCCCTCGGATGCCGACCTGCTTGGGGCCCATCTCGATCATGTCGTGCTTCCACGTCGTCATCTTGACCGAGTCGCTGTGGCTCGCCGTGGCCAACGTCATGCTCAGGTTCTTCTGCAGGTCGCCGAGCTGCTCACGACGCTCCCGAGTGAGATCGGGGTTCACCTGCGAATCCGCCACTCCGGCCCAGAACTCCAGAGTCTTCTTGGGACCCAGGGCAGTGGCGAAGCGCTCAGCGAACAGCGGATCGTCGTGGTACTTCTTCAGGCCGGAGTTCAGGCGGTCGAACTCCTCAGGCGTGAGGTCCTCAGGGTCTTTCGCGAGTTCGGCCAGCTTGTCGGCCTCGTCCAAAGCCGCCTGCGCGGCGTCCCGGTCCTTGTAACTGGCGTCGGAGAACCCCATGGCCGTCTGGTCGACGATCGCCTTCAACACCTTCTGGGCCGATGTGTCGCTGTCAGTGGCCTTCCGCAGGATGTCTTGCACTTCGTTACGCAGAGCTTCGACGTCATTCTCATCGTGCTCAGGGACCGTCGTGCCTTTGGCGGCTCGGTCAGGGTGAATGTTCATGGTGACCGTGAACGAGCCCTTACCGGTGTCCATCACGGTCAGATTTTTCTTGAGACCGCGTTCGATGGCTGCGTTGAGGTCCTTGTGATACTGCTTCAGCTCTCCGACGGTGTCGCTGAGGATGCTGTGGACCGTCTTGGCCTGCGTGTGGGCGTCGGTGAACTCGCCGGCCGTTTTGCCGATGAACTCCTTGGTGACCTGAGCGTTGATGCCGGCCCAGTTGGCGGTGTTGGCCGCGTGATGCAGACCCTCTTCGGCCTGCTTCTTCAGGTCTTCGAGGTTCCTGATCAGCGTCGCCCAGTCAGTGATCGCCTCGTCGATGGACGAGAAGCTGGCGAAGCGCAAGGTGTCGAGATCCACAGGTGCAAGTCCTTAGCGGGGGAGTCGGGAGGGGTGGGGCGAGTGCGCGGTCAGCGCCGTCAGCCGCCGGGCTTTTCTCCCTTGTCCTGCTTGCCGTAGTTGTTCTTCGCGCCAGGCTCGCCGACCCGCTCGTCGAAGCCGGCGTCCAGCGCATCAATGCTGCTCATCTGCCGCTGGATGTAGTGCTCGTCGCCCGCATGCACCTTCTTGGTGGTCTGCATGTGGTTCGAGATCTGGGCACAGGCGTCCATGAGGGACTTCAGCTGTTCGTCCCAGCGGTTGGATACGTGCTGCAGGCCGCTGCCCAGGTCGAAGCCCTGGTTCGTCAGGTTGCCGGCTGCCGAGTCGCTGCTGGAGATACTGACGCGCGCCTTGTCCCACAACTGGTTGTACAGTTCGTGCGCACTCTTGCCGATTTTCACCAGATCGCCATGGCCGACCTTGAGGTCACCCGTTTTGCTGGGCACCACGTACGGTCCGTAGGTGCCGCCCCCGTCCGGCACGCTGTTCAGCTGCATGCTCGTCGGTTCGTGCTTGGCTTTGAGCTCTTCCCACTCGTCCCAGGCCATGGGTGAAATCTTCCCCCTCGCGTGCGGCCGACAGGCCCTCACGTTCACGCGCGTGCTGTTCTGACGCTTCGATGATGGTTGTCAATCAAGCTAGCAACCCGATCCCGGGGAAATGAGGACCATGTCCGATGTGGGTCAATTGTTGAGTGTGAAGGTTCCCGACAGGGGAGTGCCGCTGCGTGGTCACTCTGGGCCAGCGTCCGACTGAACTCACGTAGGCGGGTGGGGTCCTCGTTCGGGTGAAGAACAACTCGTGGAGCCCGCACGGGTGTTGCCAAGAGTGGACCACCGACCAGGTGTGGAGATTCCATGGAGATCCGAGACCTCGTGATCCGGCACTCGACGAGCCGCCTTGCAGAAGGACCGTTGCAGCAGGGCCTCTTGGCGGGCCGTCACATGTGTGTGTTCGCTGCGAACCGGCAAGTCGGGCAAACCATGGCACCGGAGCCGGTCTCGTAACCGAGTTAACACACATGCTTGGTTGGACCGGTTGGGCAGGTTGACTAGAGTGGTAAACGCGTTGTCAGGCGCGGCTCGCTTTGCGATCGTACGGCGAGCGAGTAACGCCCCTCGACCTGGTCGGGCCGATGGGTGTACGGGGAAAACGGGGAGGAGCGTCGTGCTTCCGGAAGACATGGTCGGGGGCGTGTCGGCGGCGAACCTGGAGGCCAGCGGTGACGCGCTGAAGAAGTTCGTCAAGCGGGTCGACGGGGTCCTGCAGAATCTCGAGAAGTCGCCGGGCGCTCCGACGCGGCTTCACGATCAGTCGATCAGGCAGGGTGCTCTCAGCAGCACGGGCGGGACCTTCCACGAGGCCGACGCCCTGCACAAGACGTTCAACGCGGTGCACGAGAGGCTCACCAACCTCTCCAAGACGCTGCACCTGCAGATCGAGGCGCTGGGCATCGCGGTCCTCGGGGCCAAGGGGACGTTCGATGACCTTGAAGAGGACCAGCGGCGGCGGTTCTATGCGATTCAGGCGGAGATCCGCCAGATCGAGGGCGCGAAGGCCAAGCGTGCGAACGAAACCACGGGGGTGAAGTGACGATGGCTGACGGCCACAAGGACGACCTGGACAGGGTCTCATCTCAGAACACCTTCACGGATCTCGCTCGGGGCACCTCCGAGCATCCGCATCGAGGCGGCTTCCTCGGGGATTTCATAGACGGCGCCATTCGCGGCGCGGCGCAGGGCACTCCGTACAAGGAGGCCATGGTCAGGCGTACGGAGTTCGACGACTACGACCTGAACGCGATGCTCGATCTGGTCGACAAGACGAATCCGGAGGATCTGGAGTCCTCCGGTCGCGCACTCTGGGACGCACGCGACGCCATCAAGGTGGCGGCCGACGAGCTCAAGGGGCAGTTCGAGACGGTCCCTTGGGTCGGAAAAGCGGGCGATGACTTCCGGACCTGGGGGACCGGTCTCGTGTCGAGCACATACGACCTGAGTAGCTTCGCGGGAGGCGCGGGCGACCAGATCACTGCGGCCGCTGTCGGACTGGCATCCGTTCGTAAGGCCATGCCGGCGCGTGACACGCAGTCGAGCCGGAAGCGCCCCGAACACTTCACCGAGGCCGAGAAGGCAGCGAACAAAGAGGATTACACCGCTGCCGTAAAGGTGGAGAAGGACCGTCAAGAGGCGATCAACCAGATGAACCGGTTGGCGTCGTACTACGCGGTGTCCAAGGAGCAGTTGCAGGTCCTGGACTCCAAGGCGCCCACGTTCAAGGACGTACCGGAGATGGGCGTACCCAGGCCGGCCACGTATGCGCACGACCCTGGTGCCGCTTCCGGTCGGTCCGTCGCGGACGACTCCGCAGGGGCGTCCTCCGGTTCGGTCGGGACGCATCACACGACGATCGCGCCGACGAGTCACGGCAGCGTGCACGACACCGGCGGCAGCACGCCGGCTCCCACGCACCAGGTGCCCGGCCATGTGCCGCCGCGCGTCGACGAGCCGGTCGGCACGCACATCGACAGCACCGGCACGCTGCCTCCGCCCACGACGACCGCACCCGGTCCCACCCACACCCCTCCGGTCACGGGCACGCCGCCCACGAGCGGCGGCCAGCCCAACGTGTTCCCGGGCCCTGTCGGGACCCCGCTTCCCGGCGGCCGTACCACGGGGCGGCCTCTCAACGGCACGGGTGGATACCGCACCCCGCCGTCCGCGCAGGGCCGCGCGGGTACGTCCAACCTGGGCAACCCCGGTTCCGGCCGCGCCACGGGCCAGGGGCCCGCGAACCAGATGGGTCGCGCCACGTCGACCGGCCAGTCCACCGCCAGGGGCGCCACGTCCGGGTCGAAGTCCACGCCCATGGGCCGGGGCATCTCCGGCGGTACACCGCGAGCCGGTGGCACGGGGGCGTCGCGCACGGGCGGCGGGCCGTCCACCGGGGCGGGCCGGTCCAACGGAGTCGTCGGCGGCCGGCCCACGAACACGGGCGGTGCGTCGTCCAAGAGCGGGGCCAGGATCCCTCGCGGCACGGTCGTCGGCGGTGAGCAGGCCGCCAACTCGCGCTCGGTGAACGGGCGAGTCGGGCAGCGGGGCGTCTTCGGAGCGTCGGAGGCCGCGGGGCGACCCGCCTCGAACACCACCGGTTCGCACGGCCGTACGGGAACGTCCGAGTCCGTCACCGGCAGGCCGACCGGGCGCAACTCCTCGGCCGGAGCCGAGCGCAACGGCATGACGCGTGGGGGTTCCGGCCTCGTGCGCGGGCCCGGCCGTGACGGCAAGCCCAGGGAGGAGAAGGACGCGGAGGGAACTGCGCGTCCCGACTACCTGGTCGAGGACGAAGAGACACATCTGCCCAACAAGCCCCGGCGTGATGTACCGCCGGTGGTCGACTGAGCGCGAGCGAGGACAGCGAAAACGATGAAGTCAGGGACCAGCCGACGAGCCGGGCGGGCCACGTTCCACGGAACGCGCGGTCGTGGACGAGTACGCGCTGTGACCGCGGTCGTCGGCGCCCTGGCCGCCGTCACCGTGGGCCTCGCCCCGCATGCCGCCGCGTACGACGAACAGTCGAAGCAGTGGTACCTCGGCGAGATGGAAGCCGAGACCATGTGGAAGGTGAGCACGGGGAAGGGCGTCAAGGTCGCGGTCATCGACACCGGCGTGAACCCCAACACGCCGTCGCTGAAGGGACAGGTCCTGGCGGACGAAGTCCCCAAGGCCGTTGCCTACAAGGCCACGGACGACTACGGCAGCCACGGCACCAGCATGGCCGAGTTGATCGCCGGTACGGGGGCCGGCGGAGGCCTGAAGGGCCTGGCACCCGGAGCGAAGATCGTTCCCTACCGCGTTGAACTCGAAGGCCTCAAGGGGGAGGCGGAGAAGGAGAAGACCCCTGAGCCCGACCAAGCCGTCAGGGCAGCTGCTGACACGGACGCCAAAATCATCAACATCTCTTTCGGTGGCATGACCACTGACAAGGATGAAGCGGCGATCAAGTATGCGGCGTCCAAGGGTAAATTGGTCATTGCTGCAGTGGGAAACAACGCGGGTCCAGGGGAGAGCGGCGTCATCGACTACCCAGCCGCGTTTCCGTACGTTATCGGAGTCGCCTCCGTCAACAGGTCCTTCTCCGTGTCGAAGTTCTCGTCCTACGGAAGCTATGTCGACCTCGCGGCTCCCGGTGAGGGTTATCCCGGTTGGTGTGACGCCACCTTCCGTTCCTACTGTGACAACCGTCATGGCACGAGCCCGGCAGCCGCGCTCACTTCAGCCGCTGCGGCCCTCATCTGGTCGGCTCATCCCGACTGGAATGTGAACCAGGTGGTGCGATCGATGATCGACACTGCCGGTCGTAGGAACCCGGAGAAGGGGCCGAGCAAGTACATCGGTTACGGGATGATCCGCCCCCGCCTGGTCCTTAAAAACCCGCACTACAACCCCGGCCCGGCAAACGTCGACCCCCTCGCGAAGGACAACGGCGGAGACCTCCTCGCCAAATCCGGCACAAAGCCCTCACCCACCCCTTCCGCCAGTGCATCAACCGCGTCACAAGCCCCCGAAAAGGCTTCTGGCGGGGCGACTTCGGCGGCAGGATCGAGTGCGGAGTCGTCGAACGACAGCAACACCCTGTGGATCGCGCTCGGCGCCGCCGCCGCGGTCATCGTGATCGGCGGTGCGGGTGTGGCCGTCATGCGGGCACGACGTGCCAGGTGACGTCGTCAGCCGTCTGTAGCCCCGCGTTCTCGGAGCGGGCGTGCAGTACGCGCTCATCGCCGCAGCGCACTGAGCAGCGGTGAGCCGAGACAGTTGGACGCAAGAGACACACAGAGAAAGGGCGGGCTGACATGGCCGGCAACAAGCAGAAGCTCGAAGACGCACAAGTAGTCCATCTCGAGAAGCAGATGGTCGAGAAGTACGAGGGCATCCAGAAGCGGGTGCACGGGCTGCAGGGCGTCATCGACGGCCTCGAGGGCCAGTGGCACGGTATCGGCCGCGCCGCGTTCGACCGCAAGCAGTACGAGATCAACGAGTCGCTGCGCAACATCGGCAACATCCTCGGTGACGTCATCGAGGCGATGACCGCGACCCGCAACATCAAGGACAGCAAGGAGGACGAGGTGCGCGCGGCGGTCGCCAAGATCGACCTGCAGGACGGCGCGCCCACCGTCCCCACGTCTGCCCTCAACTCCTACTGAGTCGAGCGAGACACCGCATTCCGCCGGGCAGCCGGCATCCACAGACACACAGCAGTGAGACGAGGTAGAGACGCATGGCCAACAACGCTGACGGTCTGTCAGTCACTTATGACGGGCTCGACGTCGCCGCGACCAAGATCGGTAACGAGGCGAGCCAGCTCGAGCAGGATCTGCAGGAGCTGCGCAGGCTGGTCGTGAGCAGCCTGCAGTACTGGGAGGGCCAGGCCCAGGACACCTTCAACGAGAAGCTGGGCCGCTGGGACAAGGAGGCGAACGACATCCACCAGGCGCTGACCGGCATCGGGCACGTCGTCGCCCAGTCCGGCGGTACGTACATGGAAGGCGACAAGAAGGCCGCCAGCTACTTCCGGTAGGCCGCGGCTCGTAGCAACAACTCCAGGGTGGGCGCGCGCGGGAGGCGCCCACCCTGTCGTCGGCCCAGGGCCCGGCGGAAGTGGCCGCTCCCGCGACGACGAGGACTGGGAAACACGTGCACCCGACAGGCGCGGCCGTCCGCGAGGCGCAGCAGGGCCCTGCCGCACGCCGGGTCGGCCCCTACGTCCTGCTCACCGGACTGGACGACACCCACAGCGGCGTCCCGGTACCCGAGCGGCGGTACATCGCCCGCAGCGACGACGGCGAGCACACGGTCCTCCTCGGTGCCCCCCTCCCCGGCGCCGATCACCAGCGCTTCCTGGCCGAGGCCGAGACCTCCCGGTACCTCCTCGGCCGGTTCATGGCACCCGCCACCGCGTGCGCCGGCCCCGGGGAACCTGCCTGGCACGCGCGCCCGTATCTCCCCGCGCTCCCCCTGCCCACCGTTCTCGCCGTACACGGCGGGCCCCTTCCCGAGCGGACCGTCAGGGCGCTGGGGGCGGCTCTGGCGGAGGCGCTGGCCATCGCGCACGGGCAGGGCCTGGCGCACGCCGGGGTCTCTCCCGCGGCCGTACTGGTCGCCGCCGACGGACCCCGCCTCACCTGCTTCGGCGCGGCCCGGGCAGCCGCTCCGGAAGGCACCCCGCGCTCCGGTCTGCCCGGACTGGAACCGGGCAGCCTCCCGCCCGAACAGGCGGCCGGCGGCCGACCCCGTCCGCTGGGAGACGTCTACGCACTCGGCGCCACCCTCGCGTACGCCGCCACCGGCCACACGACGCCCGAGAGCACCGAACTGCCGCCCGCGCTGCGGACGATCATCGGTCGCTGCCTCTCGCGCGACCCCGGGAACCGGCCCCAGCTGGTGGAACTGCTCGACGTCTGCACGCCCGAGTCGGCTGATGCCCCCTCCGCACCACTCGGGGCGGCGACCGAGGCTCCCGACGCGGGGTTCGCGACCGCAGTCGCCGCATCGTTCGGTGCGGGCTGGCTGCCGGGACGCGTGATCGCCGCCCTCGCCCATCAGTCCGCCGCCGTACTCGCAGCCGACATCCCGCGTGCCGCCCCGCCCGCCTCCCGCCAGGACTGACGACCCCACGTATGCCCACTCCGCTCACTCACGACGACCCGCACGCGTTCGGGCCGTACCGCCCGGTCGTCCGCCTCGGCAGCGGCGGCATGGGCACCGTCTATCTGGCACGCTCCCGGGGCGGACGGACCGTCGCGGTCAAGACGATGCACGCCGGCATCGCCTCGGACCCCGCCGCCCGCAGCAGGTTCCGGTTGGAGGCCGACGCCGCCCGTGTCATCGGCGGGCAGCACGGGGCCGGGGTCGTGGACGCGGACACCCGGGCCGCAACACCCTGGATCGCCACCGAATACGTGCTGGGCCCGCCCCTCGACGAGGCGGTCCGGACGGCCGGGCCGCTGCCCGAGACGACCGTGCGCGCCCTCGGAGCCGCCCTGTGCGGGGCGCTGGGCCGACTGCACGGATCGGAGGTCGTCCACCGCGATCTCAAGCCGTCCAACATCCTGGTCACGGCCTACGGCCCGAAGGTCATCGACTTCGGCATCGCCCGTGCGGTCGGCGACGACCGTCTCACCTCGGTCGGCGCCGCCGTCGGCACCCCGGCGTTCATGTCGCCGGAGCAGGCGAGCGGCGAGGACCCCACATGGCCCAGCGATGTGTTCGCGCTCGCCGGAGTGCTCGTCTTCGCCGCCACCGGGCGCGCTCCGTTCGGGCAGGGTCAGCCCGCCGACCTGCTCTACCGCGTCCGGTACGGCGAGCCCGACCTGAACGGCGTCCCCGACGCGCTGGTGCCGCTGCTCGGCCGCTGCCTGGACAAGAACCCGTTCCGGCGGCCCTCCACCTCGGAGCTCGCCGCCGAACTGCACGACGGCAACGGCGAGTTCGCCGAGCACCTGCCGGACCCGGTGCTCCAGGAGATCGCCCGCCGTGCCACCGAGGTCTGGCAGATCACCCCTCAGCGGCTTGCCGCACCACGTCAACCGGACCCGGAAGCAAAGGCCGTACCGGCCGCCCGGCCGGCCCGTCGCCGGCTGCTGCTGGCAGGAGGCGGACTGGCGGTCGGCGCGGCGGCCGTCGGGGCGGGAGCCTGGGCGTGGAACCGGCGTACCGCACCGGAGCCGGAACCACCCGCGCCGGGTCCCAGCAACAGCCGGCTGCCGAAGAAGAAGCTCGACTCGCTCTGGCAGCTGCAGGTCGCCGATCCGCCGTACGGAACCGTCCCGCCCGCACAGCCGCTCGCCGTGGGAAACCTGGTCTCCGTGGTGGCCGGCAAGGGGCTGGGCGGCATCGACGCCGCCTCCGGGACCGTGCGATGGACGTCCGACCGGATGGAGATCCACTGGCAGGTGGCTACCGACGGCGACCGGCTCGTGCGGATGGTCGCGCCACCGGGATCCGACGGCAACGCCGGAAAGCCCGGCGGATTCCCGCTCCTCCTCGCCTCCGTCGACCTCGACTCGGGCAAGGCGACCGATCCCTTCGCACGGCTGACGGACTTCAACGGTGTGATCACGCAGAACCAGGTGCTGTGCACGGCCGACGGGGTCGTGTACGCGGCGGCGGGCGCGGGGAAGTACGACGACTACTTCCTGGCCTCCCAGTCCTGGTCGGTCTTCGCCGTCGACATCGGCACCGGGAGGAAGCTGTGGACCAAGCCGCTGCCCCCGCGGCCGGACCGTACCGACCGCCTCCACTTCCTCGCGGCGCACGTCGTCGGCGACAGCCTCGTGGCACTGCAGGAGACCGACGACGGCAAGGTCCGCGCCGTCGTACGCGACACCCGGACCGGAAGTGTGCGCTGGGAGCGGCCACTCGACGGCGTCGTACCCCGGCGGGTCCAGCTGCCGATGGCCACGGACGCCCAGCACCTCTACGTCGGCACCGGACGCCTGCAGGCGCTGCGGTTGAGCGACGGCACCCGGGTGTGGGACTCACAGGTGCGGCGGCCCGGCCGCACGTACGGCCCGCCGACGGTCAAGGGCGGTGTCGTCTACGCCGTCGAGAAGGGCCTCGGCCTCGTCGCCTTCGAGCCGGGCGACGGACGGCCGCTGTGGGAGGAGAGGGGCGGCGGGGGAGCGGACGCCGACCTGTCCGCGTCGCCGGTGATCGGCACCGACCACGCGTACAGCAGGCGCGCCTCGGCCCTCTGGGCCGTCGACCTCGCGACGCGCACGCCCACGGCCTCCTACCGGACCACCGGTGACCGCTTCCTCGCCCAGGAGAAGGCCCGGGTGACCCTCGCGCTCGGCGGCAGGTTCCTCGCGGCCTTCCCCCTCAAGTGAACGTTCCGATGACGAGACGAGAAGGCGGTCGGCGATGAGACCCCTGGGAGTCGGCGACCCCGTCAGGCTCGGGCCCTACCGCCTCCTCGGCGTCCTGGGCGAGGGCGGCATGGGCAAGGTGTACGTGGGCGAGGACGGCACGGGAACCGTCGCCGCGATCAAGGTGCTCCGCCCGGAACTCGCCCACGACGGCCATCTCGCGCAACGATTCGTGCGTGAGGCGCTCGCCTCACAGGCGGTACGCAGCCCGGGCGTGGCCGCCGTGCTTGGCGCGCAGACCGAGGGCGGGCGCCCCTGGATCGCCACCGAGTTCCTCGCCGGCCCGACCCTGGACGAGGCGGTCGACACGCACGGGCCGCTCGACGAGACGGGCGTGCGCGCCCTGGCGGCGTCGATCGCCCGGACCCTCGCGGACGTCCACGCCGCGGGTTTCGTACACCGTGACCTCAAGCCCCAGAACATCGTGCTGACGTCGACCGGGCCCCGGGTCATCGACTTCGGCATCGCCCGCCCGGAACACGGCCTGACGCTCACCACCACCGGGCAGATCCCGGTCACGCCGGGGTACGGCGCCCCCGAGCAGGTCCTGGGGCAGCGCGTGACGCCCGCCGCGGACGTGTTCTCCCTGGGCGCCGTCCTCGTCCACGCCGCCACCGGCGGGCGGGCGTTCGAGGCGGGGCACGTGGCCGCCGTGCAGTACGAGGTGGTCCACGGCGAGCCGCGCTGGAACGGCCTGTCCCCCCAACTGCACGCGCTCGTCGCCCCCTTGCTGGCCAAGGACGCCGCCGCGAGGCCCGGGCCGGCCCGGATCGTCACGGCGTTCGCCCCGCCGCGGAACAGCGACCGGGTGTGGCGGCGCGGCCCGGTCGCGGACGCGATCAGGGAACGCGAGCGGCAGGTACGCCGGCTCACCGCACCCCCCGCGACGGGCACGGTGACGACCGTGACGAGACGGCGCCTGCTCACCGGCCTCGCCACCGGTGGCACGGTGCTCGCGGCGGGCGGCGGTACGACCGCGTGGTGGCTGCTCCGGCAGGAGCGGGCGGACCGCGCGGCCGACCCGTTCCGGATCCCGCCGGCCGTGCGGACGCCCGAGGCCCGCCTGCTGTCCGCGGACGACGGTGACTTCGTCGTCGGCGGGTCACCGAAAGCGCTGTGGCGCGCCGACGTGGGGGCGGACCCCGACTCCCGCGACCCGCTGCCGGTGCGGGACGTCGTCGTGATCGGCGTGTACGGCGGAGTCGGCGCGTTCAACGTCGTCGACGGCAAGAAGCGGTGGCAGGTACAGGATCTGCTGCCGGGCCACTACCTGTCCCTCTCCGACCGCCTGGTCGTGGCCCTGGACACCGACGGCACGGTGCGTACGTTCGTCCCTTCCACGGGGCGGGCCAAGTGGACCGCGGACGCCGACGCGGCGGCCCTGCTGGCCGCGGACGACGAGGCCGTCTACGTCATGACCAAGGACCACCGGCTGCGCAGTGTGGGCCGCGCCGACGCCCGGATCCGGTGGACGGCACGGATCCCGCCGGAGTTCCGCGGCAGGATCTCGGTGCGGGCCGCCGTCGACAGCGGCCGTCTGGTGCTGGCGACGGTCGACGGTCACCTGCTCGTGGTGGCGACACGCGACGGCAGCGAGGCGTGGAGACACCTCGACCAGGCGAAGGACGCGGCGCTCAGCCCGGTCGCCCGGGACGGAGTCGTGTACGTCAACGGCAGGACACTGGCCGCACGCCGGATCACCGACGGCACGAGGATCTGGTCCAAGGAGACCAGGGACATGTACCGGGCGCCCGCGGAGTGGGGCCCGCCCACCGTCTCGGGCGACTCCGTCTACGCGCTCGCCGGCATGTTCCCCGAACGCCGCGACACCGGCGACGGCGGCAAGAAGTGGACCGCCCGCAGCGACGCCAGTGGCGACAGCAGGATTCTCCTCCAGGGCACCGGGGTGTGGATGATCGACCACGCCTACAAGACCGACGTGAACGCCGTCGACGTGGAGACCGGCGACGGAGGCTTCACCTACCGACTGCCCGACGCCGAACACCATGGGATCGCGGTCGGCGGCAACAGGGCGTTCGTCAGGAACGACGCCCTGCTCTGCGCGCTGCCGGTCTTCTGAGCCGGGAGACCAGGGCTCAGGCGCACTGCTCCGACGCGGACACCGAGTCGGTGAACTCGGTGATGACCTTCTCCATGGCCGCCGCACCCGCCGTCCCGTGCTCCTCGCGGACCGTTCCGAAGACGACGTGACCGTCCTTGCCCCGCTTCGCGCTTCGCCGCTGAGTCTCCCGACGAGCAGTTCGTCATCACCAGACCGGCGGCCAGGAGCCCAGCGACGCGGACCAGGCCGGGGCGTACCCGTCCACCGCGCGGAGTCGTGCCGACGGTCAGTTCGTCCCGTCCGGCACGGCCCCCACCTGCACCATCGGCTTCCCCCGCTTCCGGGACACGAACACGCCCCGGCCCGCCGGCATCGGGCGGGGGCGGACGCCGCCCAGCAGGTCGCCCTCGGCCGGGTCGCCCGCGAGGACCACGCCCTGCGCGCCGAGTTCCTTGATGCGCTGCATGAAGGCCTCGTAGCCGGCGCGGCCGGCGCCCGCCGTGGAGCGGGCGATGATGAAGCGGACACCGACGTCGCGGGCGAACGGCAGCAGTTCCGTCAGCGCCGCCAGCGGGTTGCCGCTCGACGTGGACACGAGGTCGTAGTCGTCGATGACGACGTACACCGTGGGGCCCCGCCACCAGCTGCGGTCGCGCAACTGCTCCGGCGTCACGTCCGCCGTCGGCGTGCGGCGCTGCATCAGGTCCGCCAGCGCGTCCATGTGGTGCTGCATCTGGTTCGACATCGGGATGTACTCCGCCAGATGGGACGGCGGGGTCACGCCCAGCAGCGAGCGGCGGTTGTCGACGACGAACAGCTTGCAGGAGTTGCCGTCGTACCGCTCGGTGAGCCGCTTGATGAGCAGCCGCAGCAGGTTCGACTTGCCGGACTCGCTCTCACCGAACACCAGGAAGAACGGGTCCTGCTCGAAGTCCACGAACACCGGCTCGAGGTTGTCCTCGTCGAGGGCGAAGGAGACGCCCCGGTTCGGGAAGCGGTCGCCCGGGGGCAGCTGCGCCGCCGGGAACTCGCGCGGCAGCAGGCGTACCTCCGGTGCGCCCGGCTCCTGCCAGTGGCGGGCGACCTCCGCCGCGAGAGCGGTCGTCGCCTCCGCGAGGTCCGTGTCGGAGGAGAGGCCGTCGATGCGCGGGACCGCCGCCATGAAGTGCTGCTTCTGCGGGGTCTGGCCGCGTCCCGGGACACCGGTCGGCACGTTCGCCGCGACCTTGCGGTCGATCTCGGAGTCCATGGGGTCGCCCAGCCGCAGCTCCAGGCGGTTCATCAGGTGGTCCTTGAGGTTCGCGCGGACCTCCATGGCACGCGACGCCGTCAGGATCACGTGGATGCCGTAACCGAGGCCGCGCGCCGCGATGTCCAGGACCAGTGGCTCCAACGCCTCGTAGTCGGTGCGGAAGTTGCCCCAACCGTCGATGACCAGGAAGACGTCGCCCCAGGGCTGGTCGGCCACCGAGATGTCGCCCCGCGCGCGACGGGAGCGGAACTCCGCGATGGAGGAGATGCCCGCGGAGCGGAAGTACTCCTCGCGGCGGGTCATGACGCCGTACACCTCCGCCGTCGTACGCCGGACCTTCTCCGGGTCCAGACGCGAGGCGACACCACCCACGTGCGGCAGGCCGGCCACCGCGGCCAGACCGCCACCGCCGAAGTCCAGCCCGTAGAACTGCACCTCGTGCGGGGTGTGGGTGAGCGCGAACGACGCGATCAGCGAGCGCAGCAGCGTCGACTTCCCGGACTGCGGACCGCCGATGATCTGCATGTGGCCGGCCGCGCCGCCGAAGTCGACCCACAGCGGGTCGCGCCGCTGCTCGTACGGCTTGTCGACGAGACCGGCCGGGACGACCAGCCGGCCCGCGCCCTCGTAGCCCGGCTGCGTCATGCCGCGGCCGGCGACCGGCGCCAGCCCGGGCAGCAGCCCGTCGAGCGACGGCGGGCTGTCCAGCGGGGGCAGCCACACCTGGTGGGCGGCCGGGCCCTGCGCCTCCAGCCGCCGCACGATCACGTCGAGCACGGTGTCGGCGAGCGCGTCGTCCTGCCGCTCGTCGGGCTCCTCCCGGCGCTGCTGGGGGATCGACACGTACCGCACCGGTACGTCGGCCGCCGTGAACAGCACCGGCCGGCGGTCGACGGGCAGCGGACCGCCGAACGCCGCGGCCGCCTGCGAACTCGTGCGGTACACGCCGGAGACGTACGCCGCCTTGAACCGGACCATTTCGTCCGTGCCGAACTTCAGGAAGCCGGAACCCGGGACGTTCGGCAGCTCGTAGGCGTCCGGGACGCCGAGCGCGGCACGCGACTCCGCCGCCGAGAACGTCCGCAGACCGATGCGGTAGGACAGATACGTCTCCAGACCCCGCAGCCGGCCCTCCTCCAGGCGCTGCGAGGCCAGCAGCAGGTGCACGCCCAGCGACCGGCCGATGCGGCCGATCTGCACGAACATCTCGATGAAGTCCGGCTTCGCGGTGAGCAGTTCGCTGAACTCGTCGATGACCAGGACCAGGGACGGGATCGGCTGCAGCGGGGCACCCGCCGCGCGCGCCTTCTCGTAGTCGTGGATGTTCGCGTAGTTGCCCGCGTCGCGGAGCATCTCCTGGCGGCGGTTGAGCTCGCCGCGGATCGAGTCGCCCATGCGGTCGACCAGGGTGAGGTCGTCCGCGAGGTTGGTGATCACGGCCGCGACGTGCGGCATCTGGGCCATGCCGGCGAACGTGGCACCGCCCTTGAAGTCGGCGAGGACGAAGTTCAGCGTCTCGGAGGAATGGGTCACGGCGAGGCCGAGGACCAGCGTGCGCAGCAGCTCCGACTTGCCGGAACCGGTCGCGCCGACACACAGGCCGTGCGGGCCCATGCCCTCCTGGGCCGCCTCCTTGAGGTCGAGCATCACGGGCCGGCCGTCCTCGCCGAGACCGATCGGCACGCGCAGCCGCTCCGACTGCGAACGCGGCCGCCACGTCCGCTTGGTGTCGACGGAGGCCGCGTCGCCCAGGTTCAGCAGATCCGTGAACTCCAGGTTGGCGAGCAGCGGTTCGTCGTCGTCGCCGCCCGACGCCACGCGCAGCGGCGCCAGTTGACGCGCGAGGGCCTCCGCGGCCTCGTACGACAGGACGTCCGGCGTCCCCTCGTAGACCATGCCGTGCCCCGACTCCAGGCGCAGCTCGGCGGGTGTCACGACGACGGAGAGGTCGCCGCGGCCGGTGGTGAGGTCACCGGGCACGACCTCCAGGACGGTCACACCCTGCAGGCCCTCGGGGTTGGCCAGCAGCGACGACGGCGGCAGGGAGATGCCGTCGAGCACCACCACCAGATGCGGCTGCTCGGGGACCGGGGGACCCCCGGGGTGGAAACGCGGGCGGCCCTCCAGGCGGGAGGCGAGGCGGTCCTCCAGGCCGACGGGGTCCGTGGTGATCAGGCGCACGCTGCCGGCGCCGTCGGCGAGGCCCGGGGCCTGCACGTGCGGCAGCCACTTGGCCCACTCCCACTCGGAAGCCGACTCGCGTCCGGTGACGACGGCGAGCACCAGGTCCTCGGGGGAGTGCAGGGAGGCGAGGGAACCGGCGACGGCACGGGCGGTGCCCCGCACGGTGGCCGGCTCACCGCTGATCGTCACGTGGTAGAAGGCGCGCAGCGAGACCGCCATCGGCAGGTCGTCGAGGGTGCTGTGGGTGGCCACGAAACGCTGCATGGCGCCGGCGGTCAGCGGCTCCAACTCGTCGACCGGCGCGGTCTGCGGCGGGATCAGGGCGGTGGCCAGGGCCTGCGGGCCGAGGCCCACCCGGACCTGCCCGAAGTCCTCGTCGCCGGTGCGCCGTTCCCACACCCGGCTGCCCTCGGCGACCAGCGCCCACAGTTGCTCCGGCGAAGGGTGCAGGTAGTACTGGGCGTCGCGCTGGGACTTCGCGGTGTCCAGGGCGGCGCGCCGGGTCTGCGACAGGTAACGCAGGTAGTCACGGCGCATGTCGGCCATCTGCCCCTGGTTGCCGCGGCGGTAGCGGATGAGCATCGAGATGCCCATCGCGATCGTCGAGGCCACCATCACCATGCCCATGATCTTCATGAAGGGCTGGGCCTGGGGGTTGAAGAAGAACACCACGGATCCACCCATGCCGAGCATGGGCAGGAGCTGCATCAGCGCGCCTTCCTGCTGTCCGCGCGGAAGTTCCGGCGGAGCCTGCAGGATCACCTCGTCCGTGGGCACTTCCTTCGGCAGTGCCCGTGGCGGGCGCTTGACGACGATGTGGCTCACTACGCACCAATTCCCTTGCCGGACCGAGATGTTTCGTCCGCCGCCCCGTGTCAGGCGGACGTGGACCGCGAAGCGCGATCCTACTGACAACCACCGGCAACGCCGGGCGGTAGGGTGCCGTGAGACGCGTGAGCAGTTGCGAATCGTTCTGGGAAAACCCGGGCATTTGGCAACGGTTCGCAGCAGGTGCCACCCCGCGAACCCCGGATGCGGCCGCCCGGTCGGCCGGCGGAGCGCGGGGCGCCGCACAACCTGCACAGGATCTTTACGGGCGGAAGGGTGCGCGGCGGCACCGGGAGCCGCCCCACACCGACGAGGGGGAACAGCAGGTGAGCATGACGGCCTCCGCGCCGGCCGGCGCGACCGGTGGACCGGGCTCCGGAGCCCCTTCCGGGGCGGGCATGGGGTTCGGCTTCTGCCGGGTCACCATCGTGGCGCCCGACAGCCGCATCGACGTGGCCCTGCCCGACGACGTGCCGGTCGCCGACCTGTATCCGGAGATCCTGCGCCTGTCGCAGCAGAGCCCCGCCGAGGGCGCCCCGGTCGGCTACCACCTCGTCCGCCGGGACGGCACCGTCCTCGACGGCGCCCGCTCGTTCACGGCCCAGCGCATCCTCGACGGCGAGCTGCTGACCCTGCGCCCGTTCGCCGAGTCGCTGCCCCCCGCCGTCCTCGACGACGTCTCCGAGGCGGTGGCCGCCGCCGTCACCCGCGACCGCACCCTGTGGGGCGGCGACCTCACCCGCGCCGCCGGGCTCGTCGCGGGCGGCGTCCTGCCCGTGCTCCTCGCGTTCGTCGCCTGGAGCTCGCAGGTCCACCACGACATGTACAGCCTCCAGGGCATCATCGCGGGCGTCACCGGCATCCTGCTGGTCACCATGGCCTGCGTACGCGCACGTGTGTACGACGACCGGGGCTCCGCGGTCGCCCTGGGGCTCGGCGCCCTGCCCAACGTCGGCGTGGCCGGCTCGGGGCTGCTGCCGCTCTCCGCCGGCGAGGGCATCGGACGACTGCAGTTCCTGCTCGCCTGCACGGCGGTCCTGGTCGCCGCCCTGGTGCTCACCCTGGTCTCACCGGGCGGCGACGGACCCTTCGTGGCGTTCGTCTTCGCCGGCGCCATCGGCCTGATCACCAGCTTCATCGCGATCCTCACCGACCTGCGGCCCATCGAGACGGCCGCGATCTGCGCCCCGCTGTCGGTCGTGGCGCTGGCCTTCCTGCCTGGCCTGTCCATGCGGTTCGCGCGGCTGCCCATCGGCTTCGAACCGCCGAACCCCTCGCGCGCCGGCTACGACAGCGGCGAGCCCGCCGCGCAGGAGCCGGTGGACGCCGAGCGGGTGGCCGCACAGGCCCGGCGCGGCCACGAACTCCTCGTCGGCCTGGTCGGCGGCTGCGCCCTCGTCGCCGTGGGGGCGTCGATCGTCCTCGGCTTCTCCAGCGACGCCTGGGCCCAGCTCCTCGCCCTGGCCACGGGCGTCGCGATGCTGATGCGCGCACACCTGTTCCGCTACACCGCCCAGGTCGGCGCGACCCTCGCCGCGGGTTTCGCCGCGATCGTCTTCCTCGGTCTCGGGCTCGCCCTGAACCCGCCCCGCGGCTACCTGATCGACGCCCTCCAGGGCCACGCCACCGACCTCGACATCCGCAGCGTCTGGCTCGCCGCGGCGGTCGGCGCGGCCACGGTCCTGGTCACCGCGATCGGCCTCGTCACCCCGCGCCGCGGTGTCACCCCCTTCTGGGGCCGCTTCCTGGAGATCGCCGAGAGCTTCGTCCTGCTCACGCTGATCCCGCTCGCCCTCGCCGTCTTCGACGTGTACGCCCGGGCACGGGCGATGACCAGCTGACGCCCGCGCGGAGCGGAACGGGGAGAGGGGCGGCACGCACGCGTGCCGCCCCCTCCCCGTTCACGTCACTGCGCCGCGAGGCCCCCGTTGCGCTCCGTCGGCTCCAGGTCGAACTCCCCGTCCCGCGCGCCCAGGACGAACGCCCGCCACTCCGCCTCGGTGTACCGCAGCACGGTCCCGGGGTCGAGGGAGGAGCGCATCGCCACCGCACCACCGGGCAGGTAGGCGATCTCGACCCGCTCCTCGTGCTCCTCGGTGCCCGGCGCGCCCTGCCACTCGACGTCCGAGATGTCGAGCGCGTAGAGCTCGTCGCGCTCCCGCTCCTTGCGCGCCCTGATCTCCGCTTCCGTCTCCGTCATCCTGCAGCGATCCCCTTCCGGGTGCGTACGTACCGGCGCTCACCCTAGTGGCGGCCGGTACGCCACCAGAGCGGTTCCGGGACGGGGTGAAAGCAGGCCGCCGTCCCCTGGTACCCTGAGTGACGGCCGTTCGTGTACGCACCCCCGGAACCGTCCAGGTTCTGGAGGCCGCGCCCAGCGGATCCCCGCCTTCCGAGTAACGGAAGCTCCCTCGAGACGTAGACCGGGGGCACTCGGTGGCCATTCACATCATGAGGAGTACGCGTGTCGCTCGACGCCGCCACGAAGAAGCAGATCATCTCCGAGTTCGGTACCAAGGAGGGTGACACCGGCTCCCCCGAGGTCCAGGTCGCCATGCTCTCCCGTCGGATCTCCGACCTGACGGAGCACCTGAAGACCCACAAGCACGACCACCACTCCCGCCGTGGCCTGCTGATCCTCGTCGGTCAGCGCCGCCGGCTGCTGCAGTACCTGGCGAAGAAGGACATCCAGCGCTTCCGTGCGCTGGTCGACCGCCTCGGCATCCGCCGTGGTGCGGCGGGCGCCAAGTAGTACGCCGTGGAGGGAGCGGTTCCCGGGAAGCTCGGGGACCGCTCCCTTTGCCGTACGCGGGGCCTGTTCACGCGTACGGGACCTCCGTCGTACCGAGGGAAACGTGCGGAGTGTCACTCACGCTTTGTAGTGTGGTAGCACAACGCATTACGGACGACACAGCACGACAATGAACAAGGAGATGCGCACCTCGCCGCCGCCGGTCCTCGGTAGTGGCCCCCGGGGGGAAGCGAGCCCCGGGTGCTTCGATCGAAGACCGGCCCGCACAGCCCGGCGCGCTTCTCCGCAACCGTCCCCCTGCCACACGGGCAGAGACGGGACGAAGACGAGGAGAAAACGCTAGTGGAGAACGAGACCCACTACGCCGAGGCCGTCATCGACAATGGCGCCTTCGGCACCCGCACCATCCGCTTCGAGACGGGCCGCCTGGCCAAGCAGGCCGCCGGCTCCGCCGTGGCGTACCTGGACGACGACACCATGGTGCTGTCGGCCACCACCGCCTCCAAGAACCCCAAGGACCAGCTCGACTTCTTCCCCCTCACGGTGGACGTCGAGGAGCGGATGTACGCCGCCGGCAAGATCCCCGGCAGCTTCTTCCGCCGTGAGGGCCGGCCGAGCGAGGACGCGATCCTCACCTGCCGCCTGATCGACCGCCCGCTGCGCCCGTCCTTCAAGAAGGGCCTGCGCAACGAGATCCAGGTCGTCGCCACGATCATGGCGCTCAACCCCGACCACCTGTACGACGTCGTCGCGATCAACGCCGCGTCCGCGTCCACGCAGCTGGCCGGCCTGCCCTTCTCCGGCCCGATCGGCGGCGTCCGCGTCGCGCTGATCAGCGGCCAGTGGGTCGCGTTCCCGACGCACACCGAGCTCGAGGACGCGGTCTTCGACATGGTGGTCGCCGGCCGCGTCCTGGAGGACGGCGACGTCGCGATCATGATGGTCGAGGCCGAGGCCACCGACAAGACCATCCAGCTGGTCAAGGGCGGCGCCGAGGCGCCGACCGAGGAGGTCGTCGCCGCCGGTCTGGAAGCCGCGAAGCCCTTCATCAAGGTGCTCTGCCGCGCCCAGGCCGACCTCGCCGCCAAGGCCGCGAAGCCGACCGGTGAGTTCCCGATCTTCCTCGACTACCAGGACGACGTCCTGGAGGCGCTCACCGCCGCCGTCCGCCCGGAGCTCGCCTCCGCGCTGACCATCGCCGGCAAGCAGGAGCGCGAGGCCGAGCTGGACCGCGTCAAGGCGCTCGCCGCCGAGAAGCTCCTGCCGGAGTTCGAGGGCCGCGAGAAGGAGATCTCCGCCGCGTATCGCTCGCTCACCAAGCAGCTGGTCCGTGAGCGCGTGATCAAGGAGAAGAAGCGCATCGACGGCCGCGGTGTCACCGACATCCGCACCCTGGCCGCCGAGGTCGAGGCCATCCCGCGCGTGCACGGCTCCGCGGTGTTCGAGCGTGGCGAGACCCAGATCCTGGGCGTCACCACCCTCAACATGCTCCGCATGGAGCAGCAGCTGGACACCCTCTCCCCGGTGACCCGCAAGCGCTACATGCACAACTACAACTTCCCGCCGTACTCCACCGGCGAGACCGGCCGCGTCGGCTCCCCGAAGCGCCGCGAGATCGGCCACGGCGCCCTCGCCGAGCGCGCCCTCGTGCCGGTCCTGCCGACGCGCGAGGAGTTCCCGTACGCGATCCGCCAGGTCTCCGAGGCGCTGAGCTCCAACGGCTCGACGTCCATGGGCTCGGTGTGCGCGTCCACCATGTCGCTGCTGAACGCCGGTGTGCCGCTCAAGGCCCCCGTCGCCGGTATCGCCATGGGCCTCATCTCCCAGGAGATCGAGGGCGAGACGCACTACGTCACCCTCACCGACATCCTCGGTGCGGAGGACGCCTTCGGCGACATGGACTTCAAGGTCGCCGGCACCAAGGAGTTCGTGACCGCCCTCCAGCTCGACACCAAGCTGGACGGCATCCCGGCCTCCGTCCTGGCCGCCGCCCTGAAGCAGGCCCGTGACGCCCGCCTCCACATCCTCGACGTGATGATGGAAGCGATCGACACGCCGGACGAGATGTCCCCGAACGCCCCGCGGATCATCACCGTCAAGATCCCGGTGGACAAGATCGGTGAGGTCATCGGCCCCAAGGGCAAGATGATCAACCAGATCCAGGAGGACACCGGCGCCGAGATCACGATCGAGGACGACGGCACGATCTACATCGGTGCCGCCGACGGCCCGGCCGCCGAGGCCGCCCGCGCCACGATCAACGGCATCGCCAACCCGACGATGCCCGAGGTCGGCGAGCGCTACCTGGGTACCGTCGTGAAGACGACCACCTTCGGCGCGTTCGTCTCCCTGCTGCCCGGCAAGGACGGTCTGCTGCACATCTCGCAGATCCGCAAGCTCGCCGGCGGCAAGCGCGTGGAGAACGTCGAGGACGTCCTCGGTGTGGGCCAGAAGGTCCAGGTCGAGATCGCCGAGATCGACTCCCGCGGCAAGCTCTCCCTCATCCCCGTGATCGAGGGCGAGGAAGGCGACGACACCGCGAAGGACGACGCCGAACAGTGACGTCCCGTAGCTCCAGGACGACGGCCCGCACCTCTTCGGAGGCGCGGGCCGTCGCCCGTACCCAAACCCTCGTCAAGGGCACGGGCGGCATCGGCACGGTCCGCAAGACCACCCTCCCGGGCGGCCTGCGCATCGTCACCGAGACCCTGCCCTCGGTCCGCTCGGCGACCTTCGGCATCTGGGCGCACGTCGGCTCCCGGGACGAGACCCCGGCCCTGAACGGCGCCACGCACTACCTGGAGCACCTGCTCTTCAAGGGCACCTCCAAGCGCAGCGCGCTGGACATCTCCGCCGCACTCGACGCGGTCGGCGGCGAGATGAACGCGTTCACGGCGAAGGAGTACACGTGCTACTACGCGCGCGTGCTCGACACCGACCTGCCGCTCGCCATAGACGTCGTCTGCGACATGCTGACGGACTCGCTCATCCTCGAGGAGGACGTCAACGTCGAGCGGGGCGCGATCCTCGAAGAGATCGCGATGACCGAGGACGACCCGGGCGACTGCGTGCACGACCTGTTCGCGCACACCATGTTCGGCGACAACGCCCTCGGCCGCCCGGTCCTCGGCACGGTCGACACGGTCAACGCCCTCACCGCGGACCGCATCCGCCGCTTCTACAAGAAGCACTACGACCCGACCCACCTCGTGGTCGCCTGCGCCGGCAACATCGACCACGGCAAGGTCGTCCGGCAGGTCCGCGCCGCGTTCGAGAAGTCGGGCGCCCTGAAGAACCCGGACGCCCAGCCGATCGCCCCCCGCGACGGCCGCCGGACCATCCGCGCCACCGGAAAGGTCGAACTGCTCGGCCGCAAGACCGAGCAGGCGCACGTCGTCCTCGGCATGCCGGGTCTCGCCCGCACCGACGACCGCCGCTGGGCCATGGGCGTGCTGAACACCGCCCTCGGCGGCGGCATGTCCTCCCGCCTGTTCCAGGAGGTCCGGGAGAAGCGCGGCCTCGCCTACAGCGTGTACTCGTACACCTCGGGCTTCGCCGACTGCGGCCTGTTCGGCGTGTACGCCGGCTGCCGGCCGAGCCAGGTCCACGACGTGCTGAAGATCTGCCGGGACGAACTCGACCACGTCGCGCAGAACGGCCTCACCGACGACGAGATCGGCCGCGCCATCGGTCAGCTCCGGGGTTCCACGGTCCTGGGCCTGGAGGACACCGGCGCGCTGATGAACCGTATCGGCAAGAGCGAGCTGTGCTGGGGCGAGCAGATGTCCGTCGACGACATGCTGGGCCGGATAGCCGCGGTCACCCCGGACGAGGTCCGGTCGGTCGCCCGCGACATCCTGGGACAGCGTCCGTCGCTGTCCGTCATCGGCCCGCTGAAGGACAAGCAGGCCTCCCGGCTGCACGACGCGGTCGCCTGAATCACCACCGGTAAGGAAGCAGGAACATGAGCAAGCTGCGCGTGGCGGTCCTCGGTGCCAGGGGCCGGATCGGATCCGAGGCGGTCAAGGCGATCGAGGCCGCCGAGGACCTGGAACTGGTCGGCGCCCTCGGACGGGGCGACAAGCTGGAGACGCTGGCGGAGGCCGGCGCCCAGGTCGCCGTCGAACTCACCACCCCCGCCTCCGTCATGGGCAACCTCGACTTCTGCGTGCGCCACGGCATCCACGCGGTCGTCGGTACGACGGGCTGGACCGAGGACCGCCTCACGCAGCTGAAGGGCTGGCTCGCCCAGTCCCCGCAGACCGGTGTGCTCATCGCGCCCAACTTCTCCATCGGCGCCGTCCTGACGATGAAGTTCGCGCAGATCGCCGCGCCGTACTTCGAGTCGGTCGAGGTCGTCGAACTGCACCACCCGAACAAGGTGGACGCCCCCTCCGGCACCGCCACGCGCACCGCGCAGCTCATCGCCGAGGCGCGCCGGGCGGCCGGCACCGCCCCGGCGCCGGACGCCACGGTCACCGCGCTGGACGGCGCCCGCGGCGCCTCCGTCGACGGCGTCCCGGTGCACGCGGTCCGCCTGCGCGGCCTGCTGGCCCACCAGGAGGTGCTGCTCGGCGGCGAGGGCGAGACCCTCACCGTCCGCCACGACTCCCTGCACCACAGCAGCTTCATGCCGGGCATCCTGCTCGGCGCACGCCGTGTGGTGACCACTCCGGGCCTGACCTTCGGCCTGGAGAACTTCCTGGACCTGAGCTGACACCCACCCCCATGCGCGCGAAGATCACCTACCTCGTCACGGCCGCCGTCCTCGTCTTCTACTTCGTCCTGGTCGGCAGCCGCGGCGTGATGCTCATCCAGTACGGCACGCTCCTCACCGTCACCTTCGGGGTGGCCGTGCTGATCCTGCCGTTCATCGGCCTGTGGTTCCTCTGGAAGAACACCCAGTTCGTCCGCCGGGCCAACCAGCTCGCCGCCGCACTCGAGGCCGAGGGCGGCCTGCCCGTCGACGAACTGAAGCGCACCGCGAGCGGCCGTATCGACCGCGATTCGGCCGACGAGGTCTTCGCCCGGCGCAAGGCCGAGACCGAGGCGGCCCCCGACGACTGGCGCTCCTGGTTCCGGCTCGCCGTCGCCTACCACGACGCCCGCGACACCCCCCGCGCCCGCAAGGCGATGCAACGGGCGATCGCCCTCCACGCGGGCAGGACCCCGCAGGTGTAACCGCGACCGTCGACCCCGGCAGCCGCCTTCCGCGGAGGAGCCGACGGCGCTCCCAGACCTGGGAAAACGATTCAGCCGCGCCGGTACTCCGCCGCCCACGCCTCCACCGTGTCCGCGGCCCGGTCGAAGGCCGTCGGGCGGCCCAGGAAGTCCAGGGTGTGCGTGGTCGTCAGGGGCGCCGTGTCGTCGGACCGGCGGTCCTTGCGGACGAGCGCCAGCGCCTGCCCCTGCACCGTCCGCGGCAGCCCCAGCCAGCGCACCGGCTGCTGCACCGTACGCACCGAGACGACCCGCGCCCACGGCACCGTCCGCGTCGTCAGGAAGCCGACCTGGCGCAGCCCGTGCCCGCTGACCCACACTCCCATGCGCAGCAGCCGCAGGGAGCCGGCGATGACGGCCAGACCCGTGACGAGGACCGCCGCCGAGGACGAGGAGCCGTCGGAGGAGAACGAATGCGTCAGGGCGATGAGCACGGCCGCGAACAGCACGAACGAGGCGAGAAGCAACCCCAGCGCGGCCGCGCCCACACGCCACGGGCCGGGCCGGTAGGGGCGCCGCCAGCGCTCCCTGTCGTCGTAGGGCAGCGCGCTCTCGGATGCCGTCTCGAAGCTGCGGTCGGCCGTCAGAAAGGGCAGGGGCACGGCTGGTCCTCACTCGCTCCTCGCGTGGGCTGTGCCCGGTGAGGCTATCCGGCCAGGTTCCCGCTCACCAGCCTTGAGCGTCCGGAAGAGTCAGTGCCCCTGTGACGCCTGGGACTGCTGAGCCGGCTTGCCGACCGGCGTCGAGAGCGCGGGCATGGCGAGCACCAGCGCGCCGATCAGCCCGGCGACCAGGGTGAGGCCCAGCAGCCAGCGCCCGGCCACCTCACCCAGGGAAGCCCGTCCACGGGGCGGGGGAGTGACATTGCTGCGGAACCTGTCGGCCTCGGCCAGGAAGGCGAAGGGCACGGGCTCACGCCGACGGAACATGGTGGTTCCCTCTCCTTTCGGGTTTTCGCATCGAACGTGCGGTCCTCGCCGATACAGACGCTCGAAGGACACAAAAGGTGCCCATGTCCGAAAAAATAGCCGCTGTGACTTCTGGGGCGAGGTACTGCACCAGGCCCCCGCGGGTGCCCCGTAAGGTGGGCGCGAACCACAGAAGTGATGGGAAGGACCCCAACCCCCGTGACCACCGAGTCGCTCACGTTCCGCAGTGACGTCACCGTCGAGCTGGTGAAGTCCAGCGCGTCGGACGCCGACGTCCTCTTCGCCGCCCGCGTCTCCACCGCCGGCGAGCAGTCCCTGGACGAGCTGAAGAAGGACCCCGAGCGCTCCAAGGGCCTGATCAACTACCTGATGCGCGACCGGCACGGCAGCCCGTTCGAGCACAACTCGATGACCTTCTTCATCAGCGCCCCGATCTTCGTCTTCCGCGAGTTCATGCGGCACCGGGTCGGCTGGTCGTACAACGAGGAGTCCGGCCGCTACCGCGAGCTGGAGCCCGTCTTCTACGTCCCCGACGCCTCCCGCAAGCTCGTCCAGGAGGGCCGCCCGGGCAAGTACGTCTTCGTCGAGGGCACCCCCGCCCAGTACGAGGCGGTCAGCGGCACCCTGCGCGACTCCTACGAGCAGGCGTACGCGGCCTACCAGAAGATGCTCGCCGAGGGCGTCGCCCGCGAGGTCGCCCGCGCGGCGCTCCCCGTCGGCCTCTTCTCGTCGATGTACGCCACCTGCAACGCCCGCTCGCTGATGCACTTCCTCGGCCTGCGCACCCAGCACGAGCTGGCCAAGGTGCCGTCCTTCCCGCAGCGGGAGATCGAGATGGTCGGCGAGAGGATGGAGGCGGAGTGGGCGAAGCTCATGCCGCTGACCTACGCAGCCTTCAATGCGAACGGGCGTGTGGCCCCGTAACGAAGCCCTGTTCCGCACCCGAAACGGATGTACGGATCAGCCTCGCGAGGTGTCCGTATTGCGGCATTTAGAGAAGTTCATCTAGCCTGATCAAACGGACCCGGCACTGCTTGAACCCCCGAGCAGGCAGTGCCGGGCTCCTTATTTGTCCTGACTTTCCCGGCACCCCGAGGGCAGACCACGCGTTGAGCACCGAGTAGCGTGTAACCCATGGCTCCGACCTCCACTCCGCAGACCCCCTTCGGGCGGGTCCTCACCGCCATGGTCACGCCCTTCACGGCGGACGGCGCACTCGACCTCGACGGCGCGCAGCGGCTCGCCGCCCACCTGGTGGACGCAGGCAACGACGGCCTGATCATCAACGGCACCACCGGCGAGTCCCCCACCACCAGCGACGCGGAGAAAGCGGACCTCGTACGAGCCGTCCTGGAAGCCGTCGGCGACCGCGCCCACGTGGTGGCCGGTGTCGGCACCAACGACACCCGCCACAGCATCGAGCTGGCCCGCGAGGCGGAGCGCATCGGAGCCCACGGCCTCCTGGTCGTCACGCCGTACTACAACAAGCCCCCGCAGGAGGGCCTGTACCGGCACTTCACCACCGTCGCCGACGCCACCGGCCTGCCGGTGATGCTGTACGACATCCCGGGCCGCAGCGGCGTCCCGATCAACACCGAGACGCTGGTCCGCCTCGCCGAGCACCCCCGGATCGTCGCCAACAAGGACGCCAAGGGCGACCTCGGCCGCGCCGGCTGGGCCATCGCGCAGTCCGGCCTCGCCTGGTACTCCGGCGACGACATGCTGAACCTGCCGCTGCTCTCCGTGGGCGCGGTCGGCTTCGTCTCCGTCGTCGGCCACGTCGTCACCCCTGACCTGCGCGCCCTCGTAGAGGCCTACACCTCGGGCGACGTCGTCAAGGCCACCGAGATCCACCAGAAGCTCCTCCCGGTCTACACCGGCATGTTCCGCACGCAGGGCGTCATGACGACGAAGGCCGCGCTCGCCCTCCAGGGCCTGCCGGCCGGACCCCTGCGGGCGCCCATGGTCGAGTGCTCGCCCGAGGAGATCGCACAGCTCAAGATCGATCTTGCCGCCGGCGGGGTACAGCTCTGACAACAGACTTCGCACCGCGCGGGCCCCACAGGCTTCACAACTGAAGAACAACTGCATACGCGGGACACGGTGCCCGCACCCCACAACGACAACTGCTTCTGCACGAACGTCATGCGCGCCACGTGCCGTACCGGTACGTGGCGCGCGTGGTGAGGAGAGTCTTTTGAGTCATCCGCATCCCGAACTCGGTTCCCCGCCGCCGCTCCCCGAGGGCGGCCTCCGGGTCACCCCGCTCGGCGGTCTCGGTGAGATCGGCCGAAACATGACGGTCTTCGAGTACGGGGGCCGTCTGCTGATCGTCGACTGCGGAGTGCTCTTCCCCGAGGAGGAGCAGCCCGGAATCGACCTGATTCTGCCGGACTTCTCGTCCATCCGGGACCGCCTCGACGACATCGAGGGCATCGTGCTCACGCACGGCCACGAGGACCACATCGGCGGCGTCCCCTTCCTGCTCCGCGAGAAGCCGGACATCCCGCTGATCGGCTCCAAGCTGACCCTCGCCCTGATCGAGGCCAAGCTCCAGGAGCACCGGATCCGCCCGTACACGCTAGAGGTGGCGGAGGGGAACCGGGAACGCATCGGCCCCTTCGACTGCGAGTTCGTCGCCGTCAACCACTCCATCCCGGACGCGCTCGCGGTCGCCATCCGCACGCCGGCCGGCATGGTGGTCCACACCGGCGACTTCAAGATGGACCAGCTCCCGCTGGACAACCGGCTCACCGACCTCCACGCCTTCGCACGGCTGAGCGAGGAGGGCATCGACCTCCTGCTCGCCGACTCGACGAACGCCGAGGTGCCGGGCTTCGTCCCGCCCGAGCGCGACATCTCCAACGTCCTGCGGCAGGTCTTCGCCGGCGCCCGCAAGCGGATCATCGTGGCGAGCTTCGCCAGCCACGTCCACCGCATCCAGCAGATCCTGGACGCCGCCCACGAGTACGGCCGCCGGGTCGCCTTCGTCGGCCGCTCCATGGTCCGCAACATGGGCATCGCCCGGGACCTCGGCTACCTGAAGGTCCCGCCGGGTCTGGTGGTCGACGTCAAGACGCTCGACGACCTGCCCGACCACCAGGTGGTGCTGGTCTGCACGGGCTCCCAGGGCGAGCCGATGGCGGCCCTGTCCCGCATGGCCAACCGGGACCACCAGATCCGCATCGTCGACGGCGACACGGTCATCCTGGCGTCCTCGCTGATCCCCGGTAACGAGAACGCGGTCTACCGGGTGATCAACGGCCTGACCCGCTGGGGCGCCAACGTCGTCCACAAGGGCAACGCCAAGGTGCACGTCTCCGGCCACGCGTCCGCGGGCGAGCTGCTGTACTTCTACAACATCTGCCGCCCGAAGAACCTGATGCCCGTCCACGGCGAATGGCGCCACCTGCGCGCCAACGCGGAGCTGGGCGCGCTCACGGGTGTCCCGCACGACCGGATCGTCATCGCCGAGGACGGCGTGGCGGTGGACCTGATCGAAGGCAAGGCCAAGATCTCCGGGAAGGTCCAGGCCGGTTACGTCTACGTGGACGGCCTCTCCGTCGGTGACGTCGGTGAGCCGGCCCTCAAGGACCGCAAGATCCTCGGGGACGAGGGCATCATCTCGGTCTTCGTGGTCGTCGACTCCTCGACCGGCAAGATCACCGGTGGCCCGCACGTGCAGGCCCGCGGCTCCGGCATCGAGGACGCGGCCTTCGCCGACGTCCTGCCGAAGATCACCGAGGTCCTGGAACGCTCGGCGCAGGACGGTGTCGTGGAGCCCCACCAGCTCCAGCAGCTCATCCGCCGCACCCTCGGCAAGTGGGTCTCGGACACCTATCGCCGCAGGCCGATGATCCTGCCGGTGGTGGTCGAGGTCTGACGGTCCTACGACCGCTCGTCCGCGTGAACCCGGAGCGGGGCCCCTCGATTTGCATCGGGGCGCCCCGCTCCAGTACGTTTACGGCTCTGCCCGACCGGGAACCCCAGCACTTCATGCGCTGGACACAGGTGCCCGGAGGGGGTGGGAAATCCGGCTCAGAACTTCTGATAAAGTCGGAACCGCCGGAAAGGGAAACGCGAAAGCGAGAACCTGGAAAGCGCCGAGGAAATCGGATCGGAAAGATCTGATAGAGTCGGAAACACCGAAGGGAAGCCCGGAGGAAAGCCCGAGAGGGTGAGTACAAAGGAAGCGACCGTTCCTTGAGAACTCAACAGCGTGCCAAAAATCAACGCCAGATTAGTTGATACCCCGTCTCCGGTCGTCACGATCGGGACGAGGTTCCTTTGAAAAAACACAGCGAGGACGCTGTGAACCATCGGACTATTCCTCCGGTGGTTCCGCTCTCGTGCGTGTTCATCCCGATTACGGGAAAACATTCACGGAGAGTTTGATCCTGGCTCAGGACGAACGCTGGCGGCGTGCTTAACACATGCAAGTCGAACGATGAACCACTTCGGTGGGGATTAGTGGCGAACGGGTGAGTAACACGTGGGCAATCTGCCCTTCACTCTGGGACAAGCCCTGGAAACGGGGTCTAATACCGGATATCACTCCTGCAGGCATCTGCGGGGGTCGAAAGCTCCGGCGGTGAAGGATGAGCCCGCGGCCTATCAGCTTGTTGGTGAGGTAATGGCTCACCAAGGCGACGACGGGTAGCCGGCCTGAGAGGGCGACCGGCCACACTGGGACTGAGACACGGCCCAGACTCCTACGGGAGGCAGCAGTGGGGAATATTGCACAATGGGCGAAAGCCTGATGCAGCGACGCCGCGTGAGGGATGACGGCCTTCGGGTTGTAAACCTCTTTCAGCAGGGAAGAAGCGAAAGTGACGGTACCTGCAGAAGAAGCGCCGGCTAACTACGTGCCAGCAGCCGCGGTAATACGTAGGGCGCAAGCGTTGTCCGGAATTATTGGGCGTAAAGAGCTCGTAGGCGGCTTGTCACGTCGGGTGTGAAAGCCCGGGGCTTAACCCCGGGTCTGCATTCGATACGGGCAGGCTAGAGTGTGGTAGGGGAGATCGGAATTCCTGGTGTAGCGGTGAAATGCGCAGATATCAGGAGGAACACCGGTGGCGAAGGCGGATCTCTGGGCCATTACTGACGCTGAGGAGCGAAAGCGTGGGGAGCGAACAGGATTAGATACCCTGGTAGTCCACGCCGTAAACGGTGGGAACTAGGTGTTGGCGACATTCCACGTCGTCGGTGCCGCAGCTAACGCATTAAGTTCCCCGCCTGGGGAGTACGGCCGCAAGGCTAAAACTCAAAGGAATTGACGGGGGCCCGCACAAGCAGCGGAGCATGTGGCTTAATTCGACGCAACGCGAAGAACCTTACCAAGGCTTGACATACACCGGAAACGTCTGGAGACAGGCGCCCCCTTGTGGTCGGTGTACAGGTGGTGCATGGCTGTCGTCAGCTCGTGTCGTGAGATGTTGGGTTAAGTCCCGCAACGAGCGCAACCCTTGTCCTGTGTTGCCAGCATGCCCTTCGGGGTGATGGGGACTCACAGGAGACCGCCGGGGTCAACTCGGGGAAGGTGGGGACGACGTCAAGTCATCATGCCCCTTATGTCTTGGGCTGCACACGTGCTACAATGGCCGGTACAATGAGCTGCGATACCGTGAGGTGGAGCGAATCTCAAAAAGCCGGTCTCAGTTCGGATTGGGGTCTGCAACTCGACCCCATGAAGTCGGAGTTGCTAGTAATCGCAGATCAGCATTGCTGCGGTGAATACGTTCCCGGGCCTTGTACACACCGCCCGTCACGTCACGAAAGTTGGTAACACCCGAAGCCGGTGGCCCAACCCCTTGTGGGAGGGAGCTGTCGAAGGTGGGACTAGCGATTGGGACGAAGTCGTAACAAGGTAGCCGTACCGGAAGGTGCGGCTGGATCACCTCCTTTCTAAGGAGCACTTCTCACCAGCTTCGGTTGGTCAGAGGCCAGTACATCGGCGAATGTTCGATGCTGGTTGCTCATGGGTGGAACGTTGATTATTCGGCCGGATGTCACGGGTCGGAGGCTGCAAGTACTGCTCGCAAGAGCGTGGAAAGCATGATCTTCGGACGGGATCCGGTCGGGCACGCTGTTGGGTGTCTGAGGGAATGATCTTCCTTCAGTCGCCGGCCCCAGTAAACTCACTGGTTTCCAGTGGGGTGATGGGTGGCTGGTCGTTGTTTGAGAACTGCACAGTGAACGCGAGCATCTGTGGCCAAGTTTTTAAGGGCGCACGGTGGATGCCTTGGCACCAGGAACCGATGAAGGACGTGGGAGGCCACGATAGTCCCCGGGGAGTCGTCAACCAGGCTTTGATCCGGGGGTTTCCGAATGGGGAAACCCGGCAGTCGTCATGGGCTGTCACCCGCTGCTGAACACATAGGCAGTGTGGAGGGAACGAGGGGAAGTGAAACATCTCAGTACCCTCAGGAAGAGAAAACAACCGTGATTCCGGGAGTAGTGGCGAGCGAAACCGGATGAGGCCAAACCGTATGCGTGTGAGACCCGGCAGGGGTTGCGCATGCGGGGTTGTGGGATCTCTCTTCTGCGGTCTGCCGGCCGTAGGACGAGTCAGAAACCGTTGATGTAGGCGAAGGACATGCGAAAGGTCCGGCGTAGAGGGTAAGACCCCCGTAGTCGAAACGTCAGCGGCTCGTTTGAGAGACACCCAAGTAGCACGGGGCCCGAGAAATCCCGTGTGAATCTGGCGGGACCACCCGCTAAGCCTAAATATTCCCTGGTGACCGATAGCGGATAGTACCGTGAGGGAATGGTGAAAAGTACCGCGGGAGCGGAGTGAAATAGTACCTGAAACCGTGTGCCTACAAGCCGTGGGAGCGTCGGGATCTTCGGATCCTCGTGACTGCGTGCCTTTTGAAGAATGAGCCTGCGAGTTTGCGGTGTGTTGCGAGGTTAACCCGGGTGGGGAAGCCGTAGCGAAAGCGAGTCCGAATAGGGCGTTTCAGTAGCACGCTCAAGACCCGAAGCGGAGTGATCTAGCCATGGGCAGGTTGAAGCGGAGGTAAGACTTCGTGGAGGACCGAACCCACCAGGGTTGAAAACCTGGGGGATGACCTGTGGTTAGGGGTGAAAGGCCAATCAAACTCCGTGATAGCTGGTTCTCCCCGAAATGCATTTAGGTGCAGCGTCGTGTGTTTCTTGCCGGAGGTAGAGCACTGGATAGGCGATGGGCCCTACCGGGTTACTGACCTTAGCCAAACTCCGAATGCCGGTAAGTGAGAGCGCGGCAGTGAGACTGTGGGGGATAAGCTCCATGGTCGAGAGGGAAACAGCCCAGAGCATCGACTAAGGCCCCTAAGCGTACGCTAAGTGGGAAAGGATGTGGAGTCGCACAGACAACCAGGAGGTTGGCTTAGAAGCAGCCACCCTTGAAAGAGTGCGTAATAGCTCACTGGTCTAGTGATTCCGCGCCGACAATGTAGCGGGGCTCAAGCGTACCGCCGAAGTCGTGTCATTCATACGGATAGCCCCAACGGGTGTATGGATGGGTAGGGGAGCGTCGTCTGCCGGGTGAAGCAGCACCGGAAGGTAGTTGTGGACGGTTGACGAGTGAGAATGCAGGCATGAGTAGCGATACAAACGTGAGAAACGTTTGCGCCGATTGACTAAGGGTTCCTGGGTCAAGCTGATCTGCCCAGGGTAAGTCGGGACCTAAGGCGAGGCCGACAGGCGTAGTCGATGGATAACCGGTTGATATTCCGGTACCCGCTGTGAAGCGTCAAACATCGAGCATCGTGATGCTAAGGCCGTGAAGCCGCCCTGATCTCTTCGGAGTTGAGGGGAGTGGTGGAGCCGCCGAACCAAGCGGTTAGTAGGTGAGTGATGGGGTGACGCAGGAAGGTAGTCCATCCCGGGCGGTGGTTGTCCCGGGGTAAGGGTGTAGGACGCAAGGTAGGTAAATCCGCCTTGCACATAGTCTGAGACCTGATGCCGAGCCGATTGTGGTGAAGTGGATGATCCTATGCTGTCGAGAAAAGCCTCTAGCGAGTTTCATGGCGGCCCGTACCCTAAACCGACTCAGGTGGTCAGGTAGAGAATACCGAGGCGTTCGGGTGAACTATGGTTAAGGAACTCGGCAAAATGCCCCCGTAACTTCGGGAGAAGGGGGGCCACACTCGGTGATCCGATTTACTCGGTGAGCTGGGGGTGGCCGCAGAGACCAGCGAGAAGCGACTGTTTACTAAAAACACAGGTCCGTGCGAAGCCGTAAGGCGATGTATACGGACTGACGCCTGCCCGGTGCTGGAACGTTAAGGGGACCGGTTAGCTCCATTTCGGTGGGGCGAAGCTGAGAACTTAAGCGCCAGTAAACGGCGGTGGTAACTATAACCATCCTAAGGTAGCGAAATTCCTTGTCGGGTAAGTTCCGACCTGCACGAATGGCGTAACGACTTCTCGACTGTCTCAACCATAGGCCCGGTGAAATTGCACTACGAGTAAAGATGCTCGTTTCGCGCAGCAGGACGGAAAGACCCCGGGACCTTTACTACAGTTTGATATTGGTGTTCGGTTCGGCTTGTGTAGGATAGCTGGGAGACTTTGAAGCAGCCACGCCAGTGGTTGTGGAGTCGTCGTTGAAATACCAGTCTGGTCGTGCTGGATGTCTAACCTGGGTCCGTGATCCGGATCAGGGACAGTGTCTGATGGGTAGTTTAACTGGGGCGGTTGCCTCCCAAAGGGTAACGGAGGCGCCCAAAGGTTCCCTCAGCCTGGTTGGTAATCAGGTGTTGAGTGTAAGTGCACAAGGGAGCTTGACTGTGAGACCGACGGGTCGAGCAGGGACGAAAGTCGGGACTAGTGATCCGGCGGTGGCTTGTGGAAGCGCCGTCGCTCAACGGATAAAAGGTACCCCGGGGATAACAGGCTGATCTTCCCCAAGAGTCCATATCGACGGGATGGTTTGGCACCTCGATGTCGGCTCGTCGCATCCTGGGGCTGGAGTCGGTCCCAAGGGTTGGGCTGTTCGCCCATTAAAGCGGTACGCGAGCTGGGTTTAGAACGTCGTGAGACAGTTCGGTCCCTATCCGCTGTGCGCGTAGGAATATTGAGAAGGGCTGTCCCTAGTACGAGAGGACCGGGACGGACGAACCTCTGGTGTGCCAGTTGTTCTGCCAAGGGCATGGCTGGTTGGCTACGTTCGGGAGGGATAACCGCTGAAAGCATCTAAGCGGGAAGCCTGCTTCGAGATGAGTATTCCCACCTCCTTGAGAGGGTAAGGCTCCCAGTAGACGACTGGGTTGATAGGCCAGATATGGAAGCCGGGTAACCGGTGGAGTTGACTGGTACTAATAGGCCGAGGGCTTGTCCATTGATGCTCGCGTTCACTGTGTTGGTTCTGAAACCACGACCAGGTCGCCGCCGTGTGGTGGCGTTTCGGTTGAGAGTTTCATAGTGTTTCGGTGGTCATAGCGTGAGGGAAACGCCCGGTTACATTCCGAACCCGGAAGCTAAGCCTCACAGCGCCGATGGTACTGCAGGGGGGACCCTGTGGGAGAGTAGGACGCCGCCGAACAAATTTTGAAAAGGTCGGATCCTGAACTTCGGTTCAGGGTCCGGCCTTTTTCTGTTTCGCGTAACGTGTCGTTCACGTTGCGCACCGAGCATCCCAGACATGGGAACTGCAGCAATGCTCAGGGCCGCCGGCGTCGGAGTCGGTGACGAGGTCGTCGTACCGGCCTTCGGGAACGTCGAGGTCGCCGAGGCCGTGACCCTGGCGGGCGCGCTGCCGGTGTTCGCCGACATAGACCCGCAGACCTACTGCCTCGACCCGCACGCGGTCGAGGCCGCCACAAGCGCGCGTACGGCCGCGGTCGTTGTCGTGCACCGCTTCGGACGGCACGCGGACATCGGGCAGTTGCACGCGCTCGGGCAGCGGCACGGGTTGCTGATCCTGGAGCAGGGCGAGTCCGAGGCGCCGTACGACGAGATAGCGCAGCGCAGGGAGCGGGCCGCCTACCTCGACGCCAAACTCAAGGGCGTACGGACCCCGGACGGCGGTGACGGACACACCTACCAGCAGTACGTGGTGCGGGTGCCCGGCAACGGCCGGCCGGACCGGGACGCCTTCGCCCGGGCCGTGCGCGCCAAGGGTGTCGAGTGCCGAGTACCGGTGAAGACGCCCGTGCACCGGCTGCCGGAGTTCCGTCGGTACGTCTCGCTGCCGCAGACCGAGCTGGCCGCCGACGAAACCCTCGCGCTGCCCGTGGACGCCTCCCTCACCAAGCGGGAGATGCAGCGCATCGTCTCCGCCTGCAACGCACTCGGCGGACTGCTCCAGCCCGCCTTCTGAACGGTCACCGAACGAATTTGGGAACCGGGGCCGGTTCGGGGTACAGTTCCTTCGTCGCCGCGAGGGAAACCTCAAAGGCCAGGCCCCTATAGCTCAGTCGGTAGAGCGTCTCCATGGTAAGGAGAAGGTCAACGGTTCGATTCCGTTTGGGGGCTCCAGCAGAAAAGCCCCGCCCTTTCGGGCGGGGCTTTTTCTTATGCCTCCTGGTGGATTCCCGGCACCCGCATGGCCAGAATCGCCATGTCGTCGGACGGTGCGTCCGACGCGAAGCGCTCCACCGCGCGCATGATGCGCGCCGCGACCGCACCGGCCGTCAGTCCCGTGCAAGTGGTGAGCACGTCGGCGAGACCGTCGTCGCCCAGCATCCGCGTCCCCTCACGGCGCTCGGTGACGCCGTCCGTGACGCAGAGCAGCACGTCACCCGGGTCGAGGGTGACGGTCTCCTCGTAGAGCTCCAGATCCTCGATGACACCCAGCAGCGGCTGCGGTTCGGCCGCGGCGGCCACCGTGCCGTCCTGGCGCAGCCGCAGTGGAAGCGGGTGGCCGGCGCAGACGACCTTCATCTCGGCGCTGCCGTCCTCCTGCGGGCGCAGCTCGCCGTAGAGGAGGGTCAGGAAGCGGCTGCGGTCGCCCTCGTCGAGGATCGCGGAGTTCAGGCGCTCCAGGACGGCCGGGCCGCTGAGGCCCTCCCGGGCCAGCAGGCGCAGCGCGTGCCGGGCGAGACCGGTGACCGCCGCCGCGTTGGGTCCCGTACCGCAGACGTCGCCGATGGCGAAGCCGTACGCGCCCTCGCCGATGGGGAAGACGTCGTAGAAGTCGCCGCCGACCTCGTTGCCCTCGCCGGCCGCGCGGTAGATGACCTCGACCTCGACACCGTCGATGTGCGGGGTGCCGGGCGGGAGCAGGCTGCGCTGGAGGGCCTGGCTGATGGCCGTACGCTCCGAGTAGAGACGGGCGTTGTCCAGGGCGAGGGCGGCCCGGCGGCTCAGGTCCTCGGCGAGCTCCAGGATCTCCTGGCGGAAGTGCTCGTCGGTGGGCTTGCCGAGGGTCAGCATGCCGATGACGCGGTTGCGGGCCACCAGCGGCAGGACGACCGTCTCGCCGCCGACCGCGCCGGCCGTCGCCAGGGTCGGGCCGATGCCCGAGGCGACCTGGCGGGTGGGGCCGCCGGAGAGGCCGAGGCTGCGCATCGACGTGCGCAGGGCCGCCTGGTGGGCGACCTCGGCGGGCGCCGTCCAGACCCGGGCGCCGGGCGTGGGCACCGGGTCCGGCGGGGAGATCTTCGACAGCAACGACTTGATGCCGTCGATGAGTTCCTCGTCCTCGTGCAGGACGTAGGACAGGTACGGCTCGGAGGCCTGGTCGGCGATGGTGTACACCGCGCACCAGGTGGCCAGCGTAGGGACGGTCATCTGGGCCATGAGGGCCAGCGTCTGGTCCCGGTCCAGGGTGCCGGCGAGCAGGTCGGAGGCCTCGACGAGGAAGCTCAGGGAGCCGCGGCGCAGCCGTTCCAGCTCGCCGAGCCGCGCCGACTCGACGGCCAGGGCGATCCGGTCGGCCGCGAACTGCAGGCGCAGCGCCTCCTCGTTGGAGTACCGGCCCGGTGCCTCGGCGGCGACGCCGAGGGAGCCGGTGAGGCGGCCCTCGACCTTGAGCGGGACCGTGACGACCGAGCGCATCCCGGTGCCCGAGAGCAGCGGCACGGCGCCGGGGACCGCGTTGAGGTCGTCGTGGACGGCCGGCATGCGGGCGGAGCCGTAGCGGCCGGGGCCGGCCTCCACGGGGACGCGGGCGAAGCGCTGGCGGGCGGAGGGCAGGCCGGTCGAGGCGCGGACCTCCAGCTCCGTCTCGTCGTCCGTGGCGAGCAGCAGGAACGCGGAGTCGCCGTCGAGCATGTCGCGGGCGCGTTCCACCGTGCGCTGCAGCAGGCCGTCGAGATCGTCGGGGGCGGGGGAGCCGATGAACACCTCGAACGGGTCGGTGCTCTGCCCGTCCGACGTCTGCGGCTGGTCGCCGGCCGGTACACGCGTCGGCGTCTGCAGGACGGCCCGCTCGTGATCGCGTACGAGGAGGCAGACGGTGGAGGGCTCGCCGCCGGTGTCGCGGACTCTGAGGTGGGAGGCGTACACGTGGACCACCCGGCCGTCGGCGCCGCGAATGCCGTAGCTGCCCTCCCAGCGCGAGAGCTGGAGCGCCTCGGCGACGCCGGTGCCGGTGCCCGGGGTGTGCGGCCAGGCCGCGAGTTCGGTGAGGGGCCTGCCGATGACCTCGGCGGGCGGGTAGCCGAAGACTTCCTCGGCGTCCTCGTTCCAGGCGGAGATCGCGCCCTTGCGGTCGACCTGGACGACCGCGACGCGGACCCGGCCGTCGGCCAGGGGGAGGAGGCCGACCGGCAGGGCGGGGCCCGCGCTGCGGGTGCCGACCGCGCGCTCGGGCAGGTTGAGCTGGAACCAGACGTTCTTGTGGGTGGGGGTGTAGTCGACGCCCCAGCGGGTGGCGAGGGCCGCGCAGAGCTGGAGGCCGCGGCCGCCCTCACGGTCCGGGTTGCCCATGGGGGCCGCGACGCTCTGGATCGGGACCTCGCGCTCCGGGTAGCGGTCGGAGACCTCGACGCGCACACCGTCCTCGGTGCGCAGGCACAGCACCTCCGCGTGCGTCCCCGCGTGGACGACCGCGTTGGTCACCAGCTCACTGGTGAGGACCACCGCGTCGTCGACGATGTCGGCGAAGCCCCAGCCCTGAAGGGTGTCGCGGACGAAGGACCGGGCGGTCGCGACCGATCGTCCGACGGGCTCGAAGCTGGCGGCCGCGCGCGCGGTGATCACAGAACTCCTCGACCGGTTGTCGACGTGCAGGTCTCCGGGGCCGCCCGGCTCGCGCCGCTGCTGCGGCATCAGCTCGTCCGTCGGCCGTTGCTCCGGGGGCTGTTCCCCGGGGATCAGTCCGGTGGTCATGGTCTGCGGCCGCCCCTCCGATGCCCGCTCGTGCTCGTGCCACCGCCCAGGCCGGTCGGACCGGTGCGGCTGGACAGCCGCATGCAAGGTTACTTACCTTCGCCGTCCGAGCGGATGCCGGTCGCCGGTGTTTACCCCCCAGGGTGTGCGGACGATGTGCGAAGCTGCCGAACTGTTATGGCCTGGTTCGGCCGGGGTGAAACACTGGGCAGGCTTCTGATGAAGGTCCGGTCGGCCTGCGTGCGTTTCGTGTACGGCGGGCAGCAGCCCCTGGTGTGGCCGGATCTTGTCTGGCAGAAATACGCAGCAGTAGTGGGTACGTGGAAGCAACCGGTGTGCCGACGCCCGGCACGCCGGGCCGAAGCGGCCGAGCACAGCAGTAACGGTCTACCCCTCCGGGAGGGACACAGTGGAGTCTGGCGCGGCGACGCGGGGCACGAAGACGCGCGCGAAAGGCGGACCGTCCCTGGGCAGGAACGGCGGTACCACCGCCGTGGACACGGCTGCCCTGAACCGGCTGCTGGCGGCTCTCGTGTCGATGCGCGACGGGAACTTCCGCAAACGGCTCACGGTGTCCGGCGACGGCGTGATGTCGGAGATCGCGGCCGTGTTCAACGAGGTCGCCGACCGCAACCTGCACCTGACGGGTGAGCTGTCCCGGGTGCGGCGCGTGGTCGGTCGTGAGGGAAAGCTCACCGAGCGGCTGGAGACGGGGGCCTGCGAGGGCTCCTGGGCGACCGCCATCGACAACTCCAACGCGCTGGTGGACGACCTCGTCTGGCCGGTGTCCGAGGTCGGCCGGGTGCTGACGGCGGTCGCCGACGGTGATCTGTCGCCGCGCATGGAGCTGCGGACGCAGGCGCCGGACGGCGGCACGGGACATCCGCTGCGCGGGGAGTTCCTGAAGGTCGGCCGGACCGTGAACAACCTGGTCGACCAGTTGTCGACGTTCACGGACGAGGTCACGCGCGTGGCCAGCGAGGTGGGCACCGAGGGCAAGCTCGGCGGCCAGGCGCAGGTGCGCGGCATGTCGGGTTCGTGGAAGGACCTGACCGAGTCCGTCAACACGATGGCGTACCGGCTCACCGCGCAGGTGCGGGACATCGCCCTGGTGACCACGGCGGTGGCCAAGGGTGATCTGTCACGCAAGGTGACCGTCCATGTCGCGGGCGAGATGCTGGAGCTGAAGAACACCGTCAACACGATGGTGGACCAGCTGTCCTCGTTCTCCTCCGAGGTCACGCGAGTGGCCCGGGAGGTGGGCACGGAGGGCATCCTGGGCGGCCAGGCGCAGGTGCCCGGGGTGGCCGGCGTGTGGAAGGAGCTGACCGACTCCGTCAACACGATGGCCGGCAACCTCACCGCGCAGGTGCGCGGGATCTCGCAGGTCACCACGGCCGTCGCCAGCGGTGACCTGTCGCAGAAGGTGACGGTCCCGGCGCGCGGTGAGGTGGCGCAGCTGGCGGAGACGATCAACCAGATGACCGAGACGCTGCGGATCTTCGCGGACGAGGTCACGCGGGTGGCGAACGAGGTCGGTGCCGAGGGACGGCTCGGCGGGCAGGCGAACGTGCCGGGCGCGGCCGGCACCTGGAAGGACCTGACGGACTCCGTCAACACGGTGTTCCGGAACCTGACCACGCAGGTGCGGGACATCGCCGCCGTGACGACGGCGGTGGCCAGCGGTGATCTGTCGCAGAAGGTCACGGTGGACGTGGCCGGCGAGATGCTGGAGCTGAAGAACACCGTCAACGGCATGGTGGACCAGCTGTCGGCGTTCGGTGCCGAGGTGACGCGGGTCGCGCGGGAGATCGGCGTCGAGGGTGAGCTGGGCGGTCAGGCACAGGTGCCGGGCGCGGCCGGCACCTGGAAGGACCTGACGGACTCCGTCAACACCGCGTTCCGCAACCTCACCGGGCAGGTGCGCAACATCGCCCAGGTGACGACGGCGGTGGCCAACGGCGACCTGTCGCAGAAGGTCACCGTGGACGTGTCCGGTGAGATGCTCCAGCTGAAGAACACCGTGAACACGATGGTGGACCAGCTGTCCTCGTTCGCCGACCAGGTCACGCGGATGGCCCGGGACGTGGGCACGGAGGGCCGGCTCGGCGGTCAGGCCCGGGTGGACGGGGTGTCGGGCACCTGGAAGGAGCTGACGGACTCCGTCAACTTCATGGCCGGGAACCTGACCTCGCAGGTGCGGCAGATCGCCCAGGTGACGACGGCCGTGGCGCGCGGTGACCTGTCGCAGAAGATCGACGTCGACGCGCGCGGGGAGATCCTCGAACTGAAGAACACCATCAACACGATGGTCGACCAGCTGTCCGCCTTCGCCGACCAGGTGACCCGGGTCGCGCGGGACGTGGGTACGGAGGGCCGCCTCGGCGGGCAGGCGCAGGTGCCCGGTGTCGCCGGTGTGTGGCGGGACCTGACGGACTCCGTGAACGGCATGGCCGGCAACCTCACCGCCCAGGTGCGCAACATCGCCCAGGTCGCCACCGCGGTGGCGCGCGGTGACCTGTCCCAGAAGATCACCGTGGACGCGCGCGGGGAGATCCTGGAGCTGAAGAACACCCTGAACACGATGGTCGACCAGCTGTCGTCGTTCGCCCAGGAGGTCACGCGGGTGGCCCGCGAGGTGGGCACGGAGGGCATGCTCGGCGGGCAGGCCGAGGTGCAGGGTGTCTCCGGCACCTGGAAGGACCTCACCCAGTCCGTGAACTTCATGGCGAACAACCTGACGATCCAGGTGCGCAACATCGCCGAGGTCACGACGGCGGTCGCGAAGGGCGATCTGTCGAAGAAGATCACCGTCGACGCGAAGGGCGAGATCCTCGAACTCGTCACGACGGTCAACACGATGGTCGACCAGCTGTCCAGCTTCGCCGAGCAGGTGACCCGGGTGGCCCGTGAGGTGGGCACCGAGGGCATCCTGGGCGGCCAGGCGCACGTGCCGGGTGTCACCGGCATCTGGAAGGACCTCAGCAACAACGTCAACCTGATGGCCAACAACCTGACCATGCAGGTGCGGAACATCTCCCAGGTGGCCGCGGCCGTCGCAAACGGTGACCTGACGCGCCAGGTGACGATCGAGGCGCGCGGTGAGGTCGCGCAGCTCGCCGACACCATCAACATCATGGTGAAGACGCTGAGTTCGTTCGCCGACCAGGTCACCAAGGTGGCCCGTGAGGTGGGCACGGACGGCATCCTGGGCGGCCAGGCGCATGTGCCGGGAGTGGCCGGCACGTGGAAGGACCTCACGGAGTCCGTGAACCAGATGGCGTCCAACCTGACCGGTCAGGTGCGCAACATCGCCATGGTGACGACGGCGATCGCGAAGGGCGATCTGACCAAGAAGATCGACATCGACGCGCGCGGCGAGATCCTCGAGCTGAAGACGACGATCAACACGATGGTCGACCAGCTGTCGAGCTTCGCCGAGGAGGTCACGCGCGTGGCCCGCGAGGTGGGCACCGAGGGGCAGCTCGGCGGTCAGGCACGCGTGCGTGACGTCGACGGGACCTGGCGGGACCTGACCGAGTCGGTGAACGAGATGGCCGGGAACCTGACCCGGCAGGTGCGTGCCATCGCGCGCGTGGCGACCGCGGTGACCCGTGGCGACCTGAACCTGAAGATCGACGTCGACGCGTCCGGCGAGATCCAGGAACTCCAGGACTACATCAACAAGATGATCGCCAACCTGCGTGACACCACGATCGCCAACAAGGAGCAGGACTGGCTCAAGGGCAACCTGGCCCGTATTTCCGCGCTGATGCAGGGCCGCCGGGACCTGGAGGACGTGGCCTCGCTGATCATGAGCGAGCTGACGCCGGTGGTCTCGGCGCAGCACGGCGCGTTCTTCGTGGCGATGCCGCTCATGGAGGGCAAGGACGTCGCCGGCGGCGAGGACGACTACGAGCTGCGGATGCTGGGCTCGTACGGCTACTCGATGGGCTCCATGCCGACGTCGTTCCGGCCCGGTGAGGCGCTGGTGGGCACGGCGGCCGAGGAGAAGCGCGCGATCCTCGTGGAGAACGCGCCCAGCGGCTATCTGAGGATCTCCTCGGGGCTCGGCGAGGCGCCGCCCGCGCAGGTGATCGTGCTGCCGGTGCTGTTCGAGGGCAAGGTCCTCGGTGTGATCGAGCTGGCGTCGTTCACGCCGTTCACGCAGATCCAGAAGGACTTCCTCAACCAGATCGCCGAGATGATCGCGACGAGCGTCAACACCATCTCGGTCAACACCAAGACCGAGCAGCTGCTGAAGCAGTCGCAGGAGCTGACCGAGCAGCTCAGGGAGCGCTCGGCCGAGCTGGAGAACCGGCAGAAGGCACTGCAGGCCTCCAACGCCGAACTGGAGGAGAAGGCCGAGCTGCTGGCCCGGCAGAACCGCGACATCGAGGTGAAGAACACCGAGATCGAGGAGGCCCGGCAGGTCCTGGAGGAGCGTGCCGAGCAGCTCGCGGTGTCGATGCGCTACAAGAGCGAGTTCCTCGCGAACATGTCGCACGAGCTGCGCACGCCGCTCAACTCCCTGCTGATTCTGGCCAAACTGCTCGCGGACAACGCCGAGGGCAATCTCTCCCCGAAGCAGGTGGAGTTCGCCGAGACCATCCACGGCGCAGGCTCCGACCTGTTGCAGCTGATCAACGACATCCTCGACCTGTCGAAGGTCGAGGCGGGCAAGATGGACGTCTCGCCGACGCGTATCGCGCTCGTCCAGCTCGTGGACTACGTGGAGGCCACCTTCCGGCCGCTGACCGCGGAGAAGGGCCTGGACCTGTCCGTACGGGTGTCCCCGGAACTGCCGGCGACCCTGCACACCGACGAGCAGCGGTTGCTGCAGGTGCTGCGCAACCTGCTGTCCAACGCGGTGAAGTTCACCGATTCCGGGTCGGTGGAGCTGGTGATCCGGCCCGCCGGTTCGAACGTGCCGCACCGGATCCGGGAGCAGTTGCTGGAGGCCGGTTCGCTGACCGATCCGGACGGCGAGCTGATCGCGTTCTCGGTGACCGACACGGGTATCGGCATCGCGGCCAGCAAGATGCGGGTGATCTTCGAGGCGTTCAAGCAGGCGGACGGCACGACCAGCCGCAAGTACGGCGGCACGGGTCTTGGCCTGTCCATCTCGCGGGAGATCGCGCAGCTGCTGGGCGGCGAGATCCACGCCCAGAGCGAGCCGGGCCGCGGCTCGACGTTCACGCTGTACCTGCCGGTGCACCCGAGCGAGCTGCCGCCGCAGGGCTACCAGCAGTCCGTGGCCCCGCTGGAGGCCGGCGAGCTGGTGGCCTCCGAGGCGGAGCGGTCCTCGGAGCTGTCCGCGGCGGAGGTGGAGACGCCGGCCGAGGTGAAGTCGTACCGGGAGACGCAGAATGGCCCGGCCGCGTTGTTCCGGCGCCGGCGCCGCAGCCTGCCGTCGGGCGAGCCGCGGGCCGAGCAGTGGATGACGGCCGGGCCGGAGAGCACTCCGCAGCCGGTACGGGCGGTACGGTTCGGCGGTGAGAAGGTGCTGATCGTCGACGACGACATCCGGAACGTGTTCGCGCTCACCAGCGTGCTGGAGCAGCACGGGCTGTCGGTGCTGTACGCGGAGAACGGCCGCGAGGGCATCGAGGTGCTGGAGCAGCACGACGACGTGGCGGTCGTCCTGATGGACATCATGATGCCGGAGATGGACGGCTACGCGACGACCACGGCGATCCGCAGGATGCCGCAGTTCGCCGGGCTGCCGATCATCGCGCTGACGGCGAAGGCGATGAAGGGCGACCGGGAGAAGGCGATCGAGTCGGGTGCCTCCGACTACGTGACCAAGCCGGTCGACCCGGACCATCTCCTGGCGGTCATGCAGCAGTGGATGCGTCCGCAGTGACCGGCACGCGCGCGGTGACCGCCCGCCGCGCACCGGACGTGAACGCGGCGGGAACCTTCGGTGTGCACAGGGAGTTGTCGGATGATGTGAGCGGAGAACGTGTGGGAATCCCGGATTCCGGGAACCATCCGGGCTCCTGCGGCGTTTCCGCTATGTGCACAGTGACATCACGGTGACAGGGTGTGGCGACGGGCGGGGTGCGGCTACGATGACCGGCACAAGGACGGGCGGCGAAAGGGAGTCGTCCCCTGGGGCGGCGCCCGGTGTACCGCCGGGGCGAGGAGGGCGGGCCATGGTGCAGAAGGCCAAGATCCTCCTGGTCGATGACCGGCCGGAGAATCTGCTGGCGCTGGAGGCCATCCTCTCTGCGCTCGATCAGACGCTGGTGCGGGCATCGAGCGGGGAGGAAGCGCTCAAAGCACTGCTCACGGACGATTTCGCGGTCATTCTGCTGGACGTCCAGATGCCGGGCATGGACGGGTTCGAGACCGCCGCGCACATCAAGCGGCGCGAGCGGACCCGGGACATCCCGATCATCTTTCTCACGGCGATCAATCACGGCCCGCACCACACGTTCCGCGGGTACGCGGCGGGCGCGGTCGACTACATCTCCAAGCCGTTCGACCCGTGGGTGCTGCGCGCCAAGGTCTCGGTGTTCGTCGAGCTGTACATGAAGAACTGCCAGCTGCGGGAGCAGGCGGCTCTGCTGCGGCTCCAGTTGGAGGGCGGCGGCAAGGGCGCGGTCGGCGGCAAGGAGTCCGCCGGGCTGCTCGCCGAGCTGTCCGCGCGGCTCGCGGCCGTCGAGGAGCAGGCGGAGGCGCTGTCCAAGCAGCTCGACGACGACTCGGCGGACGCGGCGGCGGTGGCCACCGCCGCCCATCTGGAGCGCAAACTCACCGGGTTGCGCCGCGCCCTCGACGCGCTGGAGCCGGGCGCGGGTCCCGGTGGTGCCTCCCTGCCGGCCACGAACTGACGTAGGGACGGACCGCAGTTGCCCATGAGCGTGCGTCAGTTCCGTGCCTCGGCAGGGGCGACACGAACGGGTGAAGCTGTGGGCACACGTGTCCGCTGTCGTCTCCCCCGGTAACCTCACACCCATGGCCTCACGTCCCTCCGCAGCCAAGAAGCCGCCCGCGAAGAAGGCGGCCGCTCCCGCGAAGGCTCCGGCGCGGAAGGCCGCCGCGAAGAAGGCACCGGCCAGGAAGGCGCCCGCCAAGCGGGCGCCGAGGAAGGTCGCGCCGCCGAAACCGGCCCCCAGTCCCACCGGGGGCCTGTACCGGCTCGCGCGCGCCCTCTGGCTCGGTCTTGCGCACGCCGTCGGCGCCGTCTTCCGCGGCATAGGGCAGGGTGCGAAGAACCTCGACCCGGCCCACCGCAAGGACGGTGTGGCGCTGCTGTTGTTCGGTGTCGCCCTGATCGTCGCCGCCGGCACCTGGGCCGACCTGAAGGGTCCGGTCGGGGACCTGGTGGAGATCCTGGTCACCGGCGCCTTCGGCCGGCTCGACCTGCTGGTGCCGATACTGCTCGCGGTGATCGCCGTACGGCTCGTGCGCCACCCCGAGCAGCCGGAGGCCAACGGCCGGATCGTGATCGGACTGTCGGCGCTCGTCGTCGGCGTGCTCGGCCAGGTCCACATCGCCTGCGGCTCACCCGCGCGCAGCGCCGGCATGCAGGCCATAAGGGACGCCGGTGGTCTCGTCGGCTGGGCGGCGGCGACCCCGCTGACGTACACCATGACCGAGGTCCTCGCCGTACCCCTGCTGGTGCTGCTGACGGTCTTCGGGCTGCTCGTGGTGACCGCCACCCCGGTCAACGCCATCCCGCAGCGGCTGCGCGCGCTCGGCGTCACCCTGGGGGTGCTTCCCGACCGCGAGGACGCGGACTTCACGGAGGACGAGGAGCGCTACGACGAGCAGTGGCGCGAAGCGCTGCCCGCGCGCCCCCGTAAGCGTGCGAGCGCTCCCGGGGTGTACGACCCGGACAGCGCCGAGGCGGAGGCCCTCTCGCAGCGTCGCGGCCGGCCCCGGCGGTCCGCGGTGCCCCAGCCGGATCCGCGGCGGCAGATGGACGCCGTGGACGTCGCGGCGGCGGCCGCCGCCGCGCTCGACGGTGCCGTCCTGCACGGCATGCCGCCCTCCCCGCTCGTCGCCGACCTCACCCAGGGCGTCGGCGTCGGCGACCGCGAGGACACCACACCGGTGCCGACGCCCGCACCCGCCCCGACGACGAAGGACGTGTCCGAGCCGGCGGCGCCGGCCGTGCCCACGCCGGTCCCCGCCGCCCGGCCCAAGCAGGAGAGGCTCGCCTCCGGGCCGGTCCCCGACCTCACCAAGAAGGCCCCGGAGGAGCCCCGCGACCTGCCCGCGCGCGCGGAGCAGCTCCAGCTGTCCGGCGACATCACCTACGCGCTGCCGTCCCTTGACCTGCTCACGCGCGGCGGCCCGGGCAAGGCGCGCAGCGCCGCCAACGACGCGGTCGTCGCCTCGCTCACCCAGGTCTTCACCGAGTTCAAGGTCGACGCGGCCGTCACCGGCTTCACCCGCGGCCCGACGGTCACCCGCTACGAGGTCGAGCTCGGCCCCGCGGTGAAGGTCGAGCGGATCACCGCGCTCACCAAGAACATCGCGTACGCCGTCGCCAGCCCCGACGTACGGATCATCAGCCCCATCCCCGGGAAGTCCGCGGTGGGCATCGAGATCCCGAACACCGACCGGGAGATGGTCAACCTCGGCGACGTGCTGCGTCTCGCGGAGTCCGCCGAGGACGACGACCCGATGCTGGTCGCCTTCGGCAAGGACGTCGAGGGCGGGTACGTGATGCACTCGCTCGCGAAGATGCCGCACATGCTGGTCGCCGGTGCGACGGGCTCCGGAAAGTCGTCCTGCATCAACTGTCTGATCACCTCGGTCATGATGCGGGCGACCCCGGAGGACGTCCGGATGATCCTCGTCGACCCCAAGCGGGTCGAGCTGACCGCGTACGAGGGCATCCCGCACCTGATCACGCCGATCATCACCAATCCCAAGCGGGCCGCCGAGGCGCTGCAGTGGGTCGTGCGCGAGATGGACCTGCGCTACGACGACCTCGCCGCGTACGGCTACCGGCACATCGACGACTTCAACCGCGCCGTCCGCGAGGGCAAGGTCAAGCCGCCCGAGGGCAGCGAGCGGGAGCTGCAGCCCTACCCGTACCTGCTGGTGATCGTCGACGAGCTCGCCGACCTGATGATGGTGGCCCCGCGGGACGTCGAGGACGCGATCGTGCGCATCACGCAGCTCGCGCGCGCGGCCGGCATCCACCTGGTGCTCGCCACGCAGCGCCCGTCGGTCGACGTGGTCACCGGTCTGATCAAGGCCAACGTGCCCTCCCGGCTCGCCTTCGCCACCTCCTCGCTCGCCGACTCCCGGGTCATCCTCGACCAGCCCGGCGCCGAGAAGCTCATCGGCAAGGGTGACGGCCTCTTCCTGCCGATGGGCGCGAACAAGCCCACCCGTATGCAGGGCGCCTTCGTGACCGAGGAAGAGGTCGCCGTCGTCGTCCAGCACTGCAAGGACCAGATGGCGCCGGTCTTCCGGGACGACGTCACCGTGGGCACCAAGCAGAAGAAGGAGATCGACGAGGACATCGGCGACGACCTCGACCTGCTCTGCCAGGCGGCCGAGCTGGTGGTCTCCACCCAGTTCGGGTCGACGTCCATGCTCCAGCGGAAGCTGCGCGTCGGCTTCGCCAAGGCCGGGCGGCTCATGGACCTCATGGAGTCCCGCAACATCGTGGGTCCCAGCGAGGGGTCCAAGGCACGTGACGTTCTTGTGAAGCCTGACGAGCTGGACGGCGTGCTCGCGCTGATTCGCGGGGAGTCTGAGGGTTAGGGCGAAGGGCCGTTCGGCCGAGACGGGTCACGCCTACGGGCGGGATCCTCGTACGCCGGGTGGCCGCATCGCCGTGATGCACCTGTTAGAGATCGGCGAGCAACCGTTTCCCTTTGTCATACGTCAAGTTGAGCGAAAGGACCGGTAGGGGTCTCAACCTGGGGTACCTGCCTGTCCAGCCAGCGGAATGCCCGGCCATTCCGATGGCGTACAAAGTCAGACCGCCCGGTTGCCCCACCCTTTCGTACCCCCCCTAGACTGAGCTTCCAGCACAGGTGGCTACACGCTCGAAAGGCGCCCCCGTGTCCCTCGGCAACTCCCCTGAAGACGAGCGTCCCTTCCACGACGAGTCCCCAGAACCCCGGATCTCCGTGGGCCGTGCCCTTCAGCAGGCGCGGATCGCGGCCGGGCTCACCGTGGACGAAGTCAGCAGCGCCACTCGTGTCCGTATCGCCATCGTGCACGCCATCGAGGCGGACGACTTCGCGCCCTGCGGCGGCGACGTGTACGCCCGTGGGCACCTCCGCACGCTGGCCAGGGCCGTCCACCTCGATCCCGAACCGTTGATCGCCCAGTTCGACGCCGAGCACGGCGGCCGTCCCGCGCCCACCCCGGCCGCACCCCTGTTCGAGGCGGAGCGGATCCGTCCCGAGCGCCGCGGACCGAACTGGACCGCGGCCATGGTCGCCGCGATCGTCGTCGTGATCGGCTTCGTCGGGTTCACCGCGTTCAAGGGCGGCGACGACGGCAGCGACGCGAAGTCGCAGGTCGCCGACGGCACCAAGCCCGCCGTCAGCAAGTCCGCCAAGCCCAGGCCCAAGAAGGAGAAGCCCGCCGCGCCGAGCGGCGAGCCCTCCGACAGCGCCATCGCCGCGGCCCCCCAGGACAAGGTGACCGTCCAGGTCAGCGCGCCGAACGGGCGGAGCTGGATCTCGGCCAAGGACCACAACGGCCGGATGCTCTTCGACGGACTGCTGAAGAAGGGCGAGTCCAAGACCTTCCAGGACAGCACCAAGATCAACCTGATCCTGGGTGACGCCGGCGCCATCCAGCTCTACGTCAACGGCAAGAAGATCGAGGACGACTTCCGGCCGGGCGCCGTGGAGCGTCTGACATACACGAAGGGCGACCCCGAGGCCGGATAAGGCCTTGGGGGAGCCGGTGTGACGGGGGCGGCCGAGATCGGCCAACCCCGTCGACGTGGGCTGTCCGTGAGACAAAGTAGTCTTGAGCCCATGCCTGAACGCCGTACCGTCGCACTCGTCACTCTCGGCTGCGCTCGTAACGAGGTGGATTCCGAGGAGCTCGCAGGCCGTTTGGAGGCGGACGGCTGGCAGCTCGTCGAGGACGCCGCGGACGCCGACGTCGCCGTGGTCAACACCTGTGGCTTCGTGGAAGCCGCGAAGAAGGACTCCGTCGACGCCCTGCTGGAGGCCAACGACCTCAAGGACCACGGCAGAACCCAGGCCGTCGTGGCGGTGGGCTGCATGGCCGAGCGGTACGGCAAGGAACTGGCCCAGGCGCTGCCCGAGGCCGACGGCGTGCTCGGCTTCGACGACTACGCGGACATCTCCGACCGCCTGCAGACCATCCTGTCCGGCGGCATCCACGCCGCCCACACCCCGCGCGACCGCCGCAAGCTGCTGCCGATCAGCCCCGCCGAGCGGCAGGAATCGGCCGCCGCCGTCGCCCTGCCCGGCCACGGCCCCACCGACCTCCCGGAGGGCGTGGCGCCCGCCTCGGGCCCCCGCGCCCCGCTGCGCCGCCGCCTGGACGGCTCCCCGGTCGCCTCGGTGAAGCTCGCCTCCGGCTGCGACCGGCGCTGCTCCTTCTGCGCCATCCCGTCCTTCCGCGGCTCGTTCATCTCCCGCCGCCCCAGCGACGTGCTGAACGAGACCCGCTGGCTGGCCGAGCAGGGCGTGAAGGAGATCATGCTGGTCTCCGAGAACAACACCTCCTACGGCAAGGACCTGGGCGACATCCGCCTGCTGGAGTCCCTGCTGCCCAACCTGGCGGACGTCGACGGCATCGAGCGGGTGCGGGTCAGCTACCTCCAGCCGGCCGAGATGCGCCCCGGGCTGATCGACGTACTGACCTCGACGCCCAAGGTCGTGCCGTACTTCGACCTGTCCTTCCAGCACTCCGCTCCCGACGTGCTGCGCGCCATGCGCCGCTTCGGCGACACCGACCGCTTCCTCGAGCTGCTGGACACCATCCGGAGCAAGGCCCCCGAGGCCGGTGTGCGCTCCAACTTCATCGTCGGCTTCCCCGGCGAGAGCGAGTCCGACCTCGCCGAGCTGGAGCGCTTCCTGAACGGCGCCCGCCTGGACGCCATCGGTGTCTTCGGGTACTCCGACGAGGAGGGCACGGAGGCCGCCACCTACGAGAACAAGCTGGACGAGGACGTCGTCGCCGAGCGTCTGGCGCACATCTCCCGGCTCGCCGAGGAACTCGTCTCGCAGCGCGCCGAGGAGCGCGTCGGCCAGACGGTGCACGTGCTGGTCGAGTCGGTGGACGCCGAGGAGGGCGTGTACGGCCGTGCCGAGCACCAGGCCCCCGAGACGGACGGCCAGGTGCTGCTCACGAGCGGCGAAGGCCTGAGCGTCGGACGTATGGTCGAGGCGAAGGTGGTCGGTACGGAAGGTGTCGACCTGGTGGCCGAGCCGCTGACCGGCTCGCCCGTGTGTACCGAGGAGGCGGGCAGATGACCGGAGTCCCGGCATCCGCCGCGGGCGGCTCCTCCGGCGCGCACGGCGCGCGGGGTGCCGCCGCCGACGGCGTCGTCTCCGAGGTCTCCCCTTCTGCCCCTGGTCCCGCCGGCCCGGTCCCCGGGTCCGCGCCCGCTTCCGTCACCGGCCCCGACGGCCGTGCCGCGGACGCCGGGGGCGCGGGCGCCGACGCGGAGAGCGGCGGCCGGCCCGCGCGCGGCGCGAAGATCGCCGCGGCGGCCGTCAACCAGGCGAGTGTCTGGAACGTAGCCAATCTGCTGACCATGCTCCGGCTGCTCCTGGTCCCCGGTTTCGTGGCGCTGATGCTGGCCGACGGCGGCTACGACCCGGCCTGGCGCTCGCTGGCCTGGGCGGCCTTCGCCATCGCCATGATCACCGACCTGTTCGACGGCCACCTGGCGCGCACCTACAACCTGGTCACCGACTTCGGGAAGATCGCCGACCCCATCGCCGACAAGGCGATCATGGGGGCGGCGCTCATCTGTCTCTCCGGCCTCGGCGACCTGCCGTGGTGGGTGACGGCGGTGATCCTCGGCCGGGAGCTCGGCATCACCCTGCTGCGCTTCCTGGTCATCCGCTACGGCGTGATTCCCGCCAGCCGCGGGGGCAAGCTCAAGACGCTCACCCAGGGCGTGGCCGTCGGGATGTACGTCCTGGCGCTGACGGGCTGGCTGGCCACCCTCCGGTTCTGGGTGATGGCCGCGGCGGTCGTCCTCACCGTCGTCACCGGCCTCGACTACGTAAGACAGGCCATTGTCCTGCGTCGGCAGGGAATGGCCGAGCGCGCGGCGGCGTTGGAGGAGACGGAAGCGTGACGGCACAGGCCACCGAAGTGGTGCGACTACTGACAGTGAGGGGTGAGACCCTCGCCGTCGCCGAGTCGCTCACGGGTGGCCTGGTAGCGGCGGAGATCACGAGCGTGCCCGGGGCGTCCAAGGTCTTCCGGGGCTCGGTCACCGCCTACGCCACCGCGCTCAAGCACGAGCTGCTGGGCGTCGACCCCGTTCTGCTGGCGCAGCGCGGAGCCGTGGACCCGCAGGTCGCGGGCCAGATGGCGGTAGGCGTGCGCAAGGCCCTGGGGGCCGACTGGGGCATCGCGACGACCGGAGTCGCCGGCCCCGATCCGCAGGACGGACAGCCCGTCGGGACGGTCTTCGTGGCCGTCGACGGGCCCCTGACCGTCCGTCCCGGTTGCGCCGGTGGCGGAAAAGTCGAGGCCCTGCGGTTGAACGGCAGCCGTGCGGAAATTCGTATGGAGAGTGTACGGAGCGTACTCGCAGTGCTCCTGGAGCGGCTTGCGGGCGAACAGACCGGGAATGAGCGGGCACAGGATACGGAACGGAACGGGGGGTTTTGATGTTTGCAGCCCTGAGTGAACACGACATCGCTCCCCGCACGGCCGCGGCGCAAGGCGGTACGGTGGGGCGTGAAGGATGCGGCTACGCGGTCCGAGGAGGGAGCCACCGATGATTCTGCTCCGTCGCCTGCTGGGTGACGTGCTGCGTCGGCAGCGCCAACGCCAGGGCCGTACTCTGCGCGAAGTCTCCTCGTCCGCCCGAGTCTCACTCGGCTATCTCTCCGAGGTGGAGCGGGGGCAGAAGGAGGCTTCCTCCGAGCTGCTCTCCGCCATCTGCGACGCGCTGGACGTACGGATGTCGGAACTCATGCGTGAAGTGAGCGACGAGCTGGCGCTCGCCGAACTGGCGCAGTCCGCCGCGGCCACCGAGTCCGTGCCCTCGTCGGTCCGTCCGATGCTGGGTACCGTGTCGGTGACCGGTGTGCCACCGGAACGGGTGACCATCAAGGCGCCCGCCGAGGCGGTGGACGTCGTCGCCGCGTGATTTTCGCGTGCGCGGCCCAGTAACCCGATACGAGTGAGGCCCCGGCCGGTTTCGCCAGGTGAACCTGGAAGGACCGCCGGGGCTTTCGCGTTGCCGGTGCCGGGCGCTGCGGTCATCGTGGAGGGACGTGAGCGCGCCCGAGCACCGGAGGAAGTGGCATGTACGTCGTGAAGAGCCCGCTGTCCGACGCGGACCTCAAGACCGTGTCCGAGGCGCTGCAGGGCGCTCTCGTCGACCTGGTGGACCTGGCGCTCGTCGCCAAGCAGATCCACTGGAACGTCGTCGGCCCGCGCTTCCGGTCCATCCACCTCCAGCTCGACGAGGTCGTCGACTCGGCGCGCGCCCACTCCGACACGGTGGCCGAGCGTGCCTCCGCGCTGGGCGTCCCGCCCGACGGCCGGGCCGCCACGGTGGCCTCCGGCAGCGGCATCAAGACCACGCCGGCCGGCTGGATCAAGGACACGGACGCGGTCGGGACGATGGTGGCGGCGCTCGGCGCGGTCATCACCCGGATGCGGGAACGGGTCAACGGCACCGGCGAGGCGGACCCGGTGTCGCAGGACATCTTCATCGGGATCACGGCGGACCTCGAGAAGCACCACTGGATGTTCCAGGCGGAGCACGCGTAGGCCGGCGGGCGGGGGCTCGTCGCCCGGTGCCGCGTCGCCGCCGCGTGCCGACGGTGCGTGGTCCGGCGGTGCACCGATGAGCCCGTGATGCGCCTCCCACCCGGGGCAGGCGGCGGTCTAGCGTCCGGCTGGAGGTGGTGGCGGGCATGGTGGGGCGAGTGCGGGCGGTGCGCTGGGGGGTCGCCCTCGGGTTCGGCGCGGTGTGGTGGTGGGCCGTGCTGCGGCTCGCCCTGGGGGAGGACTCGGGCGTGCTGGAAGGAGCCGTCGTGGCCGGCGGCTGGGGGCTGAGCGTCCTCCCGGTGCACTGCGCGCCCATGGGACGTGCCTCCGGGGCCGTGCCGAAGGGACGCTGGGGTGCGGCCTGGTGGGTGGGTGACGTCACCAGGGCATCGCCACACCCCCGTTCGGGCGAAGTATCTGACCCGTCGTGAAGGCCGACGCGTCCGAGGCCAGATGAAGCACCGCGTGCGCGATGTCGTCCGGTTCGCCGACCCGGCCGAGCGGCGCCATGCGGGCCATCACGGTCTCGGTGTGCGCCTGCGCCTCGCGGTCGTGGCGGTTCGTCATGGGAGTGTGGACCCAGCCCGGCGCGATCGCGTTGACCCGGATCCCGTGCGGGCCCATCTCGGTGGCCAGCGTCTTCGTCAGCTGCACCACGGCCGCCTTCGCCGCGCCGTAGCAGAGCAGACCCGCACCGCCCGTGTCGACGGCGCCGGACGCCATCGTGACGATGCTTCCCCGGGTGCCCCGGTCGAGCATCAGGCGGGCCGCCTCCTGGCAGGCGTACAGCACGCCCTTGAAGTTGACCTCCAGTACCCGGTCGAGGTCCTCGTCCCGGGTGTCGAGGACGGGGCTGCTGTGCATGATGCCGGCGATCGCCGCCAGCACGTCGAGGCGGCCGCAGGACCGGACGGCCTCGGCGAGCCGGGCCCGGTCGGTGACGTCGAGGACGTGCGGGTGGGCCGTGCCGCCGCGGTCCTTGATCAGTGCCGCCGTGCCGTGCAGGCCGTCCGGCTCCCGGTCGGCGCAGTGCACGGTCGCGCCCGCCTCCGCGAGCAGGACGGCGGAGGCCCGGCCGATACCGCCGGCAGCCCCGGTGACGAACGCGGTGCGCCCGCTGAGGTCGTACGCCGTGAGAGCCATGTGGGGACCGTACGAGTATTTCTGACGGGTCGTCAATTGTCGTGCGGTCGGCGGATGAACACACGTGTGTCGAAGGGCGCCAGGCGGGGGTGCGCCCGAACGCCCGGGTGATCGCGGGTCGTCGACGGTGGTTTCGAGCGTCCGGGCGCGGGGCTGGGCGGGGTGGGCCGGTCAGGCGGTGCGGCGGGGGTAGCGGTCCCGCCAGCGCTGGGGCGCTCCCGGGCCGGGTGCGGGACCCGCCTGGCAGGTGGGGCACCAGTAGGTGGGGCGGTCCTGGGATCCGTCGCCCTGGTCGGCCACGCGGACGGGGGTGCGGCAGCGCAGGCAGGGACGGGGTGCGCGGCCGTAGACGAACAGGTCGTACCGGTGCAGGCCCGTGGTCTGCCGGACCGGGCGCTCGCGGTTCGTCTCCAGCAGCCGCTGGGCGAGGGCGGGCAGCTTCTCGAGGCGGTCCGCCGGAAGCGCCCCGACCGGCAGCCACGGGGTCACGCCGAGCAGGAAGCACAGCTCGCTCTTGTACACGTTGCCGATCCCGGCCAGATTGCGCTGGTCCAGGAGAGCCTCGCCGAGCTGGCGGCCCGGGTCCGCGAGGAGGTTGGCCCGGGCCCGCTCGGGGTCCCAGTCCGGGCCCAGCAGATCGGGCCCGAGATGGCCGACGACCTGTTCCTCCTCGGTCGTGCGCAGCAGCTCCAGCACCGGCAGGCGGTAACCGACGGCCGTGCGGTCCGCGGTGCCGAGGATCAGCCGGATCTGGTACGCCGGTCCGCCCCGCCAGCGCTCGCCCGCGCCGAACACCTTCCACGCCCCCTCCATGCGCAGGTGGGTGTGCAGGGTCAGGCCGCCCTCGAACCGGGTGAGCAGGTGCTTTCCACGGGAGATCGTGTCGAGCACCCTGCGGCCGGTGAGATCGACCGTCGCGTACTTCGGCACCCGGAAGTCGCTACGCGTCAGCGCCTGGCCGGCCAGGGCGTCGCGCAGCCGCTTCGCGGCCTGCCAGACCGTGTCACCTTCGGGCATGCGTCAAGGGTGCCACGGTGGGGCGGGCGGGGCGCTCGGCGCCGGTCACGCACGGCCGGTCACGGCCGGTCACGCGCGCAGGCGCAGGCCGCGCGGGGTCGCCACGAACCCGGCGGCCTCCAGCAGGGTGCCCACGGGGAGGTCAGGGCCTGGGCGCCGTTGATCCGCTCGACCGTGACCGTGCCCAGGGAGCCGGCCCGGGCGGCGACGGCCAGGGCCTCGGCGGCCGTGCGCAGGCGGGCGTCGTCCGCGGCCGCGGTCTCCGCGTCGGCGGGCCAGGCCAGCAGTGTCTTGCCGCCACGCTCCATGTACAGCGTCAGCTCGCCCTCCACCAGGACGACCAGGGAGCCCGCCTTGCGGCCGGCCTTGTGCCCGGCTCCGGTCGGCGGCTCCGGCCAGGGCAGGGCCGCGCCGTAGGCGTTCGCCGGGTCGGCCGCCGCGAGGACCACGGCTCGGGGGTCGGGCGCGGACGGACGGACGTTGCCGTACGCCCGGCTCCCGGACGAGCCGTAGCCGCTTGGGCCGCCGCCTCGCGGGCCGCCGTAGCCGGGGGAGGCGAAGGGGTCGGGGAGGTCCCGGGGCGACACGTACTCGTCGCGGGCGGTCGGCCGGTCCGCCGGCGGCCAGGAGAAGTCACCGTCGAGACCGGGATGCGCGAACCCGCCGTCGGCGCCGTCGAAGGCCGCCTCGGACGGGTGACCGTGCGGAGCGCCGTCGGTGTCCGCGCCGCTCGCGTCCAGGAACCCGCCCGCGGAGCCCGGGCCGGTGAAGCCGTTCGGAAGTCCCGGCACGGCGAAGCCGTTCGCGGTGGCCCCGGCGGGCAGCGCCTCGCCCCGCTCGCGGGCGTTGGACACGGCCCGGAGGCGGTCCACCGCTCCGTCCATGGCGAACTGGGCCGCGCCCAGACCCTCGACCACGTAACCGCGCCGCGCCTGGCCGCTCTCCTCGAAGACGGACAGCACGCGGTACACCGCCGAGAAACCGCCCTCGACGCCCTCCGCGGCGACCGCGCCACGCGTGACCACCCCGTGCCGGTCGAGGAGGAGCCGGGCCAGCGCATGGGCGCGCACGGTGGCGTCCGGTTCCGCGGCGGGGAGCAGGGACCAGCGGCCCGCGACGGTCGGCGGGCCGGTGCGGGAGGCGGTACGGGCGGCGGCGGTCAGGGAGCCGTAGCGGCCGCGCGGGACGCTGCGCTTGGCTCGGTGGGCCGTCGAGCCGGCCGTGCGTCCCGAGCCCAGCAGGGAGCGCATCGGCGCCAGCGTGTCGTTGGTGAGCCGTCCCGACCAGGCCAGGTCCCACAGGGCGTCGGCCAGTTGGGGGTCGGTGGCGTCGGGATGGGTGGTGGCGCGTACCTGGTCGGCGATCTGCCGGAAGAACAGTCCGTAGCCGCCGGACAGGGCGTCGAGGACCGACTGGTGCAGCGCGGTCAGCTCCAGCGGGTGCGGTGGCGGCAGCAGCAGCGGGGCCGCGTCGGCCAGGTAGAGGGAGACCCAGCCGTCCTTGCCGGGCAGGGCACCCGCGCCGGCCCAGATCACCTCGCCCGCGGCCGTCAGCTCGTCCAGCATCGCGGGGGTGTAGTTCGCCACCCGGGAGGGCAGGACCAGCTTCTCCAGCGCGGAGGCGGGCACCGAGGCGCCCTGCAACTGCTCGATGGCGCGCACCAGTCCGTCGACACCGCGCACACCGTGGCCCTTGCCGATGTGCTGCCACTGCGGCAGGAACTGGGCGAGCGCGGCCGGCGGCACCGGCTCCAGTTCGTGCCGCAGCGCCGCCAGGGAACGGCGGCGCAGACGGCGCAGCACGGTCGCGTCGCACCACTCCTGGCCGATGCCCGCCGGGTGGAACTCGCCCTGGACGGCCCGGCCGCTCGCCGCGAGCCGCTGCAGAGCGCCCTCGGTGACGGCGACACCGAGACCGAAGCGGGCGGCCGCGGTGGCCGAGGTGAACGGGCCGTGGGTGCGGGCATAGCGCGCGAGGAGGTCGCCCAGCGGGTCCTTGACCGGCTCGGTGAACGCCTCGGGGACACCGACCGGCAGCGCCGTGCCGAGCGCGTCGCGCAGCCGGCCCGCGTCCTCGACCGCCGCCCAGTGGTCGGCGCCGGCGATACGGACCTTGATGGCCCGGCGGGCACCGGCCAGCTCCCGCGCCCACTGCGGATCCGCGCCCCGCTCGGCCAGCTCGGCGTCGGTCAGCGGGCCGAGCAGCCGCAGCACGTCGGCCACCCCTTCCACGTCCTTGACCCGGCGGTCCTCCGTCAGCCACTGGAGTTCGCGCTCCAGCTCGGTCAGTACCTCCGCGTCGAGCAGCTCGCGCAGTTCGGCCTGGCCCAGCAGCTCGGCCAGCAGCCGGGAGTCCAGCGAGAGCGCGGCCGCGCGGCGCTCCGCGAGCGGGGAGTCGCCCTCGTACAGGAACTGGGCGACGTACCCGAAGAGGAGGGAACGGGCGAACGGGGACGGCTCCGGGGTGGTGACCTCGACCAGCCGGACCTTGCGGGACTCGATGTCGCCCATCAGCTCCACGAGCCCGGGGACGTCGAAGACGTCCTGGAGGCATTCGCGGATCGCCTCCAGGACGATCGGGAACGACCCGAACTCGCTCGCCACCTGGAGCAGTTGCGCCGCCCGCTGACGCTGCTGCCACAGCGGGGTGCGCTTGCCGGGATTGCGGCGCGGCAGCAGGAGCGCACGCGCCGCGCACTCGCGGAACCGGGAGGCGAACAGGGCCGAGCCGCCGACCTGGTCGGTGACGATCTGGTCGACCTCGCCCTTCTCGAAGAGGACGTCCGCCGCCCCGATGGGCGCCTGCTCGCCGTCGTACTCGGTGCCGGCCCTCACCGGCTCCTGGTCGAGCAGGTCCAGGCCCATCAGGTCGGCGTCGGGCAGGCGCAGCACGATTCCGTCGTCGGCGTGCATGACCTGGGCGTCCATGCCGTACCGCTCGGACAGACGGGCGCCCAGGGCGAGTGCCCAGGGGGCGTGGACCTGAGCACCGAAGGGGGAGTGGACCACCACCCGCCAGTCGCCCAGCTCGTCCCGGAAACGCTCCACGACGATGGTCCGGTCGTCCGGGACATGACCGCAGGCCTCGCGCTGCTCGTCCAGGTACGACAGCACGTTGTCCGCGGCCCAGGCGTCCAGGCCCGCCGTGAGCAGACGCAGCCGGGCGTCGTCCTTGGAGAGCGAGCCGACCTCGCGCAGGAACGCGCCCACCGCCCGGCCCAGTTCCAGCGGGCGGCCGAGCTGGTCGCCCTTCCAGAACGGCAGCCGGCCCGGCACGCCCGGCGCGGGGGAGACCAGGACCCGGTCGCGGGTGATGTCCTCGATCCGCCAGGAACTCGTGCCCAGCGTGAAGACGTCCCCCACCCGGGACTCGTAGACCATCTCCTCGTCGAGTTCGCCGACCCGGCCGCCGCCCTTCTTCGGGTCGGAACCGGCGAGGAAGACCCCGAACAGGCCGCGGTCGGGAATCGTGCCGCCGGAGGTGACGGCCAGCCGCTGGGCGCCCGGACGGCCGTTGATCTCGCCGGTCACGCGGTCCCACACCACGCGCGGGCGCAGCTCCGCGAACGCGTCGGACGGATAGCGGCCCGCGAGCATGTCGAGGGTCGCCGTGAACGCCGACTCGGGCAGCGAGGCGAAGGGCGCCGCACGGCGGACCATGGCCAGCAGGTCGTCGAACTGCCAGGTGTCCAGCGCCGTCATCGCGACCAGCTGCTGCGCGAGCACGTCCAGCGGGTTCGCGGGCACCCGCAGGGACTCGATGGAACCGGTGCGCATCCGCTCGGTGACGACGGCGGACTGCACGAGGTCACCCCGGTACTTGGGGAAGACGACACCCGTGGAGACGGCGCCGACCTGGTGCCCCGCGCGGCCGACGCGCTGCAGACCGGACGCGACGGAGGGCGGGGACTCCACCTGGACGACGAGGTCCACGGCGCCCATGTCGATGCCCAGCTCCAGGCTGGACGTGGCGACCACTGCGGGCAGCCGGCCCGCCTTCAGGTCCTCCTCCACCAGGGCACGCTGCTCCTTGGACACCGAGCCGTGGTGCGCCCGGGCGATCACCGGGGGCGCGCCCGCCGCGGCACCGGAGCCGCCCATCAGCTCGGCGGGGGAGTGGTGCTCGTCCAGGGTCTCGCCGGTCGCCCGCTCGTACGCGATCTCGTTCAGCCGGTTGCACAGCCGCTCCGCCAGCCGCCGCGAGTTGGCGAAGACGATCGTGGAGCGGTGGGACTGCACCAGGTCGGCGATCCGCTCCTCCACGTGCGGCCAGATCGACGGCCGCTCCCCGCCCTCGGACGCGTCCGCCGCCGGGGCGCCCCCCAGCTCGCCCATGTCCTCGACCGGGACGACCACGGAGAGGTCGAACTCCTTGCCCGACTCAGGCTGGACGATCTCCACCCTGCGGCGCGGCGACAGGAACCGGGCGATCTCGTCCACCGGGCGGACCGTCGCGGACAGGCCGATCCGGCGGGCGGGCTTCGGCAGCAGCTCGTCCAGCCGCTCCAGGGAGAGCGCGAGGTGCGCGCCGCGCTTGGTGCCCGCGACCGCGTGCACCTCGTCCAGGATCACCGTCTCCACGCCGGTCAGCGCGTCCCTCGCCGCCGAGGTCAGCATCAGGAACAGCGACTCGGGAGTGGTGATGAGGATGTCCGGCGGGCGCGTGGACAGGGCGCGCCGCTCCGCGGCCGGGGTGTCGCCGGAGCGGATGCCGACCCTGATCTCGGGCTCGGGCCGCCCCAGGCGCACGGACTCCTGGCGAATGCCGGTCAGCGGGCTGCGCAGGTTGCGCTCGACGTCGACCGCCAGGGCCTTCAGCGGAGACACGTACAGCACCCGGCAGCGCTTCTTCGGGTCGGCCGGCGGCGGACTGGAGGCCAGCTGGTCCAGCGCGGCGAGGAACGCGGCCAGCGTCTTGCCGGACCCCGTCGGGGCGACCACCAGCACGTCCGAGCCCGCCCCGATGGCCTGCCACGCGCCGGCCTGGGCCGCGGTGGGCGCGGAGAACGCCCCCGTGAACCAGCCGCGGGTCGCGGGCGAGAAGCCGTCGAGGGCTCGGTGTGCGGAGCTGACCATGCCTTCCATCCTGCACCCGGTCACTGACAATCGCGCTGACCTGGGCGGATGCCGTACGCCGAGGCGGGGGCGGAGGCCGGTCGGGGGCGGTGGGGCGGAGAATGAGGGTATGGAGGGCACAGCTGGACGGGGCGAGGACCGGCCGACCGGGGGCCGGCTCGGTGCGCCGCGGCCCGGGTCCGAGAGGTCCGCTGCGCAGCGGCGGTCGCTGGAACGGGCGCGGCACTGGCGGTACGAGGAGCTGCCCGGTGTCGATCTGCTCCGGGCCCGGTACGTCAGCAAGACCTTCGTCCGCCACACCCACGAGCACTTCGTGATCGCGGCCATCGCCGACGGGGTGGAGGTCTTCCACCACGGCGGCTCCGACGTGTCCGCCGGCGCCGGCGCCCTCGCGCTGGTCAACCCCGACACCCCGCACACCGGCCGGGCCGGCGTCCCGGAGGGCTGGCGGTACGGCGCCCTCTACCCGTCGCCCGAGGTCGTCTCCGCGATAGCCGCCGAGACCAGCACACTCAGGGGCACCCCGGGTTTCGTCAGCCCCGTCCTCGACGACCCGTACACCGTCCGCCTGGTCCACCAGGTGCTCCGCGCCGCCGACGAGGGCAACGCACTGGCAGCCGACACCCTGCTGCGGGTCGCCGTGACGCGGCTGCTGCGGCTGAACGGCGGCCCGCTGCCCCAGCGGCGGACACGGAGCTCCGGAGCCCGCATCGCCGCACGCGCGCGTGCCGTGCTGGAGGAGCGGATGGCCGAGCCGCCGACCCTGGAACAGCTCGCCGCCGACTTCGGCACGAGCCCGTTCGCGCTGCTGCGGGCGTTCCGCGACGCCTACGGCATGCCACCGCACACCTGGCTGACCGACGCGCGGGTGCGCCGCGCGCGGCTCCTGCTGGACGCGGGGACGGTCCCGGCCGAGGCCGCCGTCGCCGTCGGCTTCACCGACCAGCCCCACCTCAACCGGCACTTCGCACGGATCGTCGGCGTGCCCCCGGGCGCCTACCAGCGTGAGCGCAAGAACGTACAAGACCCGCGCTGACGTCCGCCCGTAGCGTGCGGGGCGTGGCACAGCAGACAGCACCGGCGGACACGACCGCCGACAGCACGGAGAAACCGGACGCGTCCGTCGTCCGGGACGCGCTCGGGGTCGGCGTGGCCGTCGGCCTGTCGGGATTCGCCTTCGGGGTGACCTCGGCGGGAAGCGGACTCGGTCTCCTCCAGACCTGCGCGCTCAGCCTCCTGGTGTTCACCGGCGCCTCGCAGTTCGCGCTGGTCGGAGCACTCGCCGCCGGCGGGAACCCGTTCACGGCCGCAGCGGGCGCCTTCTTCCTGGGGGTGCGCAACGCGTTCTACGGGCTGCGCCTGTCGCAGGTGCTCGCCCTTCCGCGCGCGGTACGGCCGTTCGCCGCCCAGTGGGTGATCGACGAGACCACCGCGGTCACCCTCGCCCAGCCGACCCGGCGGGCGGCCCGGATCGGCTTCACCGTCACCGGGCTCAGCCTGTACGTGCTGTGGAACCTCACCACGCTGCTCGGCGCTCTCGGTGCCAAGGCCATCGGCGACACGCGCGCGTGGGGCCTGGACGCGGCCGGACCCGCGGTGTTCCTGGCCCTGCTCGCGCCGATGCTCAAGACCACCACCGAACGGGCGGTCGCGGGCCTCGCGGTCCTGCTGGGCCTCGTCCTGCTGCCCGTCCTGCCGGCCGGCGTGCCGGTCCTGGTGGCGGCGCTGGCGGCGCCGGTCGCGCTGTTCGTCGAGGGCCGCCGCGGCGGACCGGGGCGACGGGCCGCGGCCGCCGTGTCCCGGGGACCCGGGGGACCCGCGGATCCCGCCGGTCTCGCAGGAGCGGGTCGACCGGAAAGACAGGACGGTCGGGACGGACAGCACGGCAACGGCGGACGGGGCGATGTGGAGGAGGACCGGTGAACGTCTGGATGGCGATCGGCGTGACCGTTCTCGGCTGCTACGCCGTCAAGCTCGCGGGGCTGCTCGTGCCCGCGGGCGCCATGGAACGCCCCTTCGTGCGCCGGCTCGCCGCCCTGCTGCCGGTGGCCCTCCTCGCCGCGCTCACGGCCCAGCAGACGTTCGCCGACGGGCACGCGCTCGTCCTGGACGCGCGGGCGGCGGGTCTCGGCGCGGCCGCCGTGGCACTGGTGCTGCGTGCGCCGTTCCTGCTGGTCGTGGCGGCGGCCGTGCTGGTGACGGCGGCTGTGCGAGCCCTCGGCGGGTGAGGCGGGGCGCGGTCACGCGGTCGGCGCACGGGGCAGGACGCAGTCGGCGCACGGGCTAGGGTCTGTCGTTTGGATCAGGCCGGCCTGGCTCACGGTGCCTTGTCTGCCGACCCGAGCGGGGCGTGCTGCACGCACCACGCCCCGCGACGCCGGCATGATCCAAACGACAGGCCCTGGGTCCGGGCGGACCGCCTCGGCCGACGAACGGGCTCCGGGCCGACCGCCGCGGGGTCCGCTCAGCCCACGAAGCGGCCGTACGCCCTGAGCGTGCGCAGCGCCTCGATCGTCACCATGGGGCGCGCCTCGAGCGTGGGCGCGGCCGCCCACTGGCGCCAGCGGACGGGCCAGCCGCCGTCCTCCTGCTGCTCGGCGGCCAGGTGGTCCAGCGAGCGGGCCATCTCGCCGTCGGTGAACCACGCGCGCGCGAGCGACGCCGGGCTCCTCGCGAAGTCGTGCGGGAAGTGGTGCTCGCCCGGGGCGTAGCCGGGCGCCACCGGATACGCGCCGAGATCGTCCGGGTCCAGCGCAGCGAGCCGCTGCTCCCGCACCAGGCGGCCCAGCCGGTCGGCGGCCGCCTCCGCGCGTGGGCGGTCGGGCGCGGAGTCCAGGAAGGCCACGGCGGCCTCCACCTCGTAGGGGTGGGACTTCTCCAGGGACTCGACGGCCCGCCAGCAGAAGTCGGTGGCCCGGAACAGCCAGGCGTGCCACACCTCGTTGCGGTGCAGCAGACCGACGACGGGGCCGGTGGCCAGCAGCTCGCTGGGCGGATCGTCCACGACCGGGACGAACGGTGCCGTCGGATACCCGCGCTGGCCGGGACGGACCGCCGGCAGCGCGCCGTCCGGTGTGGAGACGGCGGTCAGATAGCGGCACACCCGCTCGACCCGCTGTCCGGCGCAGCGCCCGATGGCGTCGAGCACCCGCAGCGCGTGGGCGGTGTGCAGGGGCTGGCTCACCGGTCCGCGCAGATCGGGCTCCAGCGCGTGCCCGTAGCCGCCGTCCTCGTCGCGGTAGGCGTCCAGCGCCGCTTCCACCGCGTCCGGGGCGCCGTGCAGGAAGTGGTACGCGAAGAGACGCTGCTCCAGCACGCGCGCGGTGAGCCACACGAACTGCTCGGCGCGGAAGAGCGGGGAACGCGTCAGGGGTGCGGCGGGGGATCGGGTAGGTCCTGATTCGGCCATGCGTCAGACCGTAGGGCGGAAAGCGGTCTCGGCAAGCGGTCCCGGGCGGGGCCCACTCTCAGGGGCGGGATACTGGTGTCATGCGGTTGACGGTCTTCTGGCAGCGGATGGCGGAGCACTTCGGTCCGGGGTACGCCGACACGTTCGCGCGCGATCACGTCATGTCGGACCTGGGTGGACGCACCGTGAACCAGGCGCTCGACGCCGGCTGGGACGCCAAGGAGGTATGGCGCGTGGTCTGTACGGTCATGAACGTGCCAGGGGAGAGGCGCTGACGGCCGCCCGGCCGACAGCTGACTGAAATGTCCTGGTCCGGGCCGTGGCGGCGGCGGCCGAACGGAACTTCTCGGTCACGAAAGGCGCAGGTGGGCGCCGGTTGTCGGTGGAGTCGGCGAGACTGGGCGCGTGGCACCCACTGACGAGGAAAACCAGCCGCCCGCCCGGCCAGCAGATCCGACCGGCGCGACGCCGCCCGAACGGCCCCTGGCCGCCGGCACCGTCGCCCCGGCCGCGCGCATGCCACGCTGGCTGCCCCGCGCCATGGTGCTCGCGCTCGCGCTGATCGCGGCGTTCCAGCTGGGCAGCTGGGCCTTCCACCAGTTGACCGCGCTGCTGATCAACATCCTGATCGCGTTCTTCCTGGCCCTGGCGATAGAGCCCGCGGTGAGCCGGATGGCCGCCCGCGGCATGCGCCGGGGGCTCGCCACCTTCCTGGTCTTCTTCGGGCTGGCGGTCGTCACCGCCGGGTTCATCACCCTGCTCGGCTCCATGCTCGCCGGGCAGATCATCAAGATGGTCGAGGGATTCCCGGACTACCTGGACTCGTTGATCAACTGGATCAACCAGTCCTTCCACACCGAGCTCCGGCGGGTGGACGTCCAGGAGGGTCTGCTCCACTCCGACTGGCTGCGCAAGTACGCCCAGAACAGCGCGGCGGGCGTGCTCGACGTCTCCGCGCAGGTGCTCGGCGGGCTCTTCCGGCTGCTGACGGTCGCGCTGTTCTCGTTCTACTTCGCGGCCGACGGGCCCCGGCTGCGCCGCGCCCTGTGCTCCGTCCTGCCGCCGGCACGCCAGGCGGAGGTGCTGCGCGCCTGGGAGATCGCCGTCGACAAGACCGGCGGCTACCTCTACTCGCGCGGCCTCATGGCGCTCATCTCCGGGGTCGCGCACTACATCCTGCTGGAGGCGCTGGGCGTGCCGTACGCGCCCGTGCTCGGCGTGTGGGTCGGCCTGGTCTCGCAGTTCATCCCGACCATCGGGACGTACCTGGCGGGCGCGCTGCCCATGCTGATCGCGTTCACCGTCAATCCCTGGTACGCGGTGTGGGTGCTGGTCTTCGTCGTGGTCTACCAGCAGTTCGAGAACTACATGCTGCAGCCCAAGCTGACCGCGAAGACGGTCGACATCCACCCGGCGGTCGCCTTCGGCTCCGTCATCGCGGGCACCGCCCTGCTCGGTGCCGTCGGCGCCCTGATCGCCATCCCCGCGGTGGCCACCCTGCAGGCGTTCCTCGGGGCGTACGTGAAGCGGTACGACGTCACGGACGACCCCCGGGTCCTCGGTCACCGCGGCAGCAGGTCGAGCAGCCCCGGTGTGCTCGTGCGCGTACGCCGGCTGTGGGCGGGCCGGCCCGGGACGGAGGAGCCGTCGTAGCGGCCGCCTCTTCCGGGGTGCGGCCCGGCGGGGGCCCGGCCCCCCTCCCGGGGTGCGGCCCGGCAGATGCCCGCACGGGTGCGCGCGCGGCGGCGTCAGTAGGTGAGAGCCGCCCACACGCCCGCCGCCGCGACGGCCGTCGCGTAGCAGCCCGTCGCGGCGGCCACGATCCGCTCGCGCGTGCGCTCGCCCCTCGGCGTGCGGGCCAGCAGCCGGGCGAGCAGGGGGAGGACGAGGACGGCGTGCAGGCTCACGCCGTGCAGCGGCTTGAGCGGAGCCGTCGAGTGGTAGGCGGCCTCCTGGTGTCCGGTCCGGGTCAGGACGACACCGCGCGCGATCATCGCCGCGCCCGAGGCCAGCGCCACCAGCAGCAGCGCGAACCCGGAGCGCACCGCGAGCGGCATACCCGCGGGGCCCGCCGGCCGGTGCCGGAAGGACGCGACGGCGAAGACCGTGAGCACGGCCACCAGGACACCGCCGCCCACCGCGAGCGTCATGGACACGGCCGTGTTCAGGGGCGACTCCATGTTCAGGTGCGAGGGCACCCGGCGCCAGGCCTGGAGCGTGATGCCGCCCACCTCCACCACGCAGTCCGCGGCGAGGACGAGCAGCAGGACCGTCCGCAGCCGCTCACCGGTCCGCAGGTACGACGTGACCCAGGTGATCGCGATCAGCGTCACCCCGAAGGAGAGCCCGAAGGTGACGGGCTTGCGCCAGGAGACGGGACCGTCCCAGGGGCCGCCGTCGACGGCGAACACCACCAGGTGCACCAGACCGGCCAGGACCAGCAGCGATCCGGTGACGTGACATACGCGGTCCACCGTGCGCGGAACCCTCGGAATCCTCATGGGCCAAGGCTCCCGGGGGCGGTCCGCACCGTCGTCGTCCGGTCGAAGACACCCTCGGTACGCCACCGGGAGTAGCGGCACCCGGCTGCCCGGGAGGCGGTGGGGGAGCAGTCCCGGTGGCCGCGTGGCGCGCTTGACACCAAAATCGAACATCCATTCTTATAGGAGCTCAGGCAAGGCTTCCGGTAGGGGATTTCGACCCGGTATGTCGGGAAAGGTCCCGCGGTTGTCCACAGGCTGGGCCGGCGTCGGGGCGCATTGTCAGTGGCAGGCGTTAGCGTCTTTGACGTGAAGCGATCGACTCAAGCAAACCGGGTGGAACCCATGGCAGGAACCGACCGCGAGAAGGCGCTCGACGCCGCGCTCGCACAGATTGAACGGCAATTCGGCAAGGGCGCGGTCATGCGCATGGGCGAGCGGTCGAAGGAGCCCATCGAGGTCATCCCGACCGGGTCGACCGCACTCGACGTCGCCCTGGGCGTCGGCGGCCTGCCGCGCGGCCGTGTCGTGGAGATCTACGGACCGGAGTCCTCCGGTAAGACGACCCTGACCCTGCACGCCGTGGCGAACGCCCAGAAGGCCGGCGGCCAGGTCGCCTTCGTGGACGCCGAGCACGCCCTCGACCCCGAGTACGCGCGCAAGCTCGGTGTCGACATCGACAACCTGATCCTCTCCCAGCCGGACAACGGCGAGCAGGCCCTGGAGATCGTGGACATGCTGGTCCGCTCCGGCGCCCTCGACCTCATCGTCATCGACTCCGTCGCCGCGCTCGTCCCGCGTGCGGAGATCGAGGGCGAGATGGGCGACAGCCACGTCGGTCTGCAGGCCCGTCTGATGAGCCAGGCGCTGCGGAAGATCACCAGCGCGCTCAACCAGTCCAAGACCACCGCCATCTTCATCAACCAGCTCCGCGAGAAGATCGGCGTGATGTTCGGCTCCCCGGAGACCACGACCGGTGGCCGGGCGCTGAAGTTCTACGCCTCCGTGCGCATCGACATCCGCCGCATCGAGACCTTGAAGGACGGCACGGAGGCGGTCGGCAACCGCACCCGCTGCAAGGTCGTGAAGAACAAGGTCGCCCCGCCCTTCAAGCAGGCCGAGTTCGACATCCTCTACGGCCAGGGCATCAGCCGCGAGGGCGGCCTGATCGACATGGGCGTGGAGCACGGCTTCGTCCGCAAGGCCGGCGCCTGGTACACGTACGAGGGCGACCAGCTCGGCCAGGGCAAGGAGAACGCGCGCAACTTCCTCAAGGACAACCCCGACCTGGCCAACGAGATCGAGAAGAAGATCAAGGAGAAGCTGGGCGTGGGGGTCCGGCCGGAGGAGCCCGCCGCCGAGTCGGCTGCCGACGCCGCGGGGACCGCCGCTGCCGCCGACGACGCCAAGACGGTGCCCGCCCCCGCTGCCGCCAAGGCCACCAAGCCCAAGGCCGCCGCAGCCAAGAGCTGACCCGTGACACGACGAACCGACTGGGCCGAGTACGAGTACGCCACCCCCGGTGCCCCACGGGGGAGGGGCACCGGGGGCCACCCGGACTCCGCCCCGACGGGGGACGACGACGGTCACCCGTACGACGGACACCGCGGCCAGGACAGCCATGAGGACGACGGCAGCGGGTACCGGGCCGGCGCGGGCGACGAGCCGCACGGGGGCGGCGCGCCCGGCCGCGGCACCGCCGGAACGCGCGGCGGCCGGGCACGCGGACGGCGCCGACGCGGCTTCGGGGACGCGCCCGGTGAGGACGAAGGCGCCCCTTCCTCGTCGAGGGCCGAGCGGGGGGAGTCTTCAGGGGACCCGGCTGAGCGGGCACGGGCGATCTGCCTGCGCCTGCTCACCGGGACCCCGCGCACCCGCAAGCAGCTCGCTGACGCCCTGCGCAAGCGGGAGATCCCCGATGAGGTGGCCGACGAGGTGCTGTCGCGGTTCGAAGAGGTCGGCCTGATCGACGACGGCGCCTTCGCCGGCGCCTGGGTGGAGTCCCGGCACCACGGACGGGGGCTCGCCCGCCGCGCACTCGCCCGGGAACTGCGCACCAAGGGCGTCGACTCGGCACTCATCGACGAGGCCGTCTCCCAGCTCGACTCCGAGCAGGAGGAGACGACCGCCCGGGAACTGGTCGCCCGAAAGCTGAGCGCCACCCGCGGCCTCGACCGCGACAAGCGACTCCGCCGCCTCGCCGGCATGCTCGCCCGCAAGGGCTACCCCGAGGGCATGGCCCTCCGTGTCGTCCGCCAGGCCCTGGAGGAAGAGGGCGAGGACACGGACTTCCTCGGAGACGGGGACTTCTGACGGCATAGGGCGTCCGCCGGAGCCGGCCGGCCGACGCCCCCCCCAGCGCTGAACGCACGGCCACCCCCTGACACCTTCGCGTCCGCGTCAGCCGGCATCACCGGCCCCGACGGAGGATGGTGGGGTTACCCCCCTCCCGAGACGCCGGGCCACCGCAGTGCTCTCACACCACCGCACGAGCGAGTCTGTACGCACGCCCCGACCACGGCACGCACCGCCGAGGCCGACCGCGTACGACACAACCGATGCGCACAACAGAACAGAAGAGAGCCCGCCCGATGATGCTGCGCTATGCCCTCAAGACCGTCCGTGCCCGCAAGGCGGGGTTCCTCGGCGCCTTCCTCGCCCTGATGTGCGCCGCAGCCCTCATCACCGCCTGCGGCACCCTCCTCGACACCGGCCTGCGCGGCACCATCCGCACCGAGCGCTACGCCGCGGCTCCCGTCGTCGTCTCCGGCGACCAGTACGTCCACCGGACCACCGTCAAACACAAGCACGGGAAGACCAAGGTCAAACACAAGGCGAAGCCCATCGCCGAGCGGGCCTGGATCCCCGAGCGACTGCGCGGCAGACTCGCGCACACCCCGGGCGTGGAGCGGGTCGTCCCCGAACTCACCTTCCTCGCCGAGCCGTTGACGAAGAACCACGCCGACGGCCGCACCGCCTACGGGCACGCCTGGGAATCCGCCGCGCTCACGCCGTACCGGCTGACGAAGGGCAGCGCGCCCCGGACCGCCGGTGACCTGGTCGTCGACGACGACCTCGCCGCCCGCGCCCATCTGCGGCCCGGCGACCGTCTCACCGTGCAGTCCACGCGGGCCCCGCGCAGCTACCGGATCACCGGTATCGCCACGCCGGCCACCGCCGTACGCCACCAGACGTCCCTCTTCTTCACCGCCACCGAGGCCCGTCGGCTGGCCGCACACCCCGGCCGGGTCAGCGCGTTCGGCGTGCTGCCGGAGAAGGGCGCGGACCCCGAGCGCGTACGGCAGGCCGTGGACAAGACGCTGCACGGCACCACCGCCCGGGTCAGCACCGGAGACGCCCGGGGCCCCGTCGAGTTCCTGGACGCGGCGGCCGCCCGCACCCGTCTGGTCAGCATGGGCGGTGCCATGGGCGGCACCTCACTGCTCGTGGCCGTGCTCGTGGTGGTCGGCACCTTCGCCCTCACCGTCCAGCAGCGCCGGCGCGAACTCGCCCTGCTCCGCGCCATCGCCGCCACACCCGGACAGATCCGCAAGCTCCTCGGCCGGGAGGCGCTGATCGTCGGCGCGGCGGCGGGCACCACCGGCGCACTGCTCGGGCTCCCGCTGGGCGCCTGGCTGCACTCCCGGTTCGTCGCCCTCGGAGCCGTACCCGCCACCCTCGAACACACCGTCAGCGTCTTCCCGCCGCTCGCCGCGCTCGCCGTCACCCTGCTCGGCGCCTGGGCCGCGGCCCGGATCGCCTCCCGCAGGGTCGCCAGAATCCGCCCCGCCGAAGCCCTCGCCGAAGCCAGGGCCGAGCGCACCCGCCCCGCCTGGGGCCGCATCGCCGCCGGACTGCTGCTCCTCGCCGGCGGAGTCGTCCTCGTCGTCCTCCTCACCTCCCTGCGCACCGAACCCGCCTCGACGCCCGTGACCTTCCTCGCCGTCGTCGTCCTGTCCACCTCCGTCGCCCTCCTCGGTCCCCTCCTGGTCCGGGCCGCCGCCCTGCTGCTCGCCGGCCCGCTCCGGCTCACCGGGCACGGGGGCCGCCTGGCCACCGCCAACCTGCGTGGCAACGCCGCCCGGATGGCCTCCGTCGTCACCCCCCTCACCCTGCTCATCGGCATGACCTGCACCGTCCTGTTCGTCCAGTCCACGCTCGGCGATGCCGCCCGCACCCAGGCCCGCGAAGGCGTGCGAGCCGACTGGGTCGTCGCCGCACAGGGCCCCGGCGTCCCCGGCGAGGCCGCACGGCGACTGCGCGCGCGGCACGACACCGTCACCGAGGTGGTCCGCACGACCGTCCGCATCGGCCTCGACAAGTACTCCGCACAGGGCGTCACCCCGGCCGGCCTGACCCGCACCTGGGACCCCGACGTCACCGCCGGCTCCCTCGGCCGGCTCGCCCCCGACACCGTCGCCGTCAGCGAACTGGCCGCCGATCAGCACCACCTGAAGCCGGGCAGCACCCTGAGACTCACCCTCGGCGACGGCACGCCCGCCACGCTCACCGTCGCCGCCGTCTACGCCCGCGGTCTCGGCTTCGGCGACCTCACCTTCGCCCACGACCTCGTCGCCCGCCACGTCGACAACCCGCTCGCCTCCTCCGTCCTCGTCACCACGACCCGTACACAGAGGGAACTCGCGACTACCCTCCGTGAGTTCCCGGGGCTGCAGATTCTTTCCCCGGCCGCGGCCGACGGCCTCCAGGCCGAACGGCAGCAGACGAACGCCGAGGTCAACTACCTGGCCATGGGGCTCGTCCTCGCCTTCACCGCCATCGCCGTCGTCAACACCCTCGCGATGTCCGTCGCGGAACGTGTCCGCGAGTTCGCCCTGCTGCGCCTCGCCGGAGCCACCCGTCGCCAGGTGCTGCGCATGCTGCGCACCGAAGTGCTGTCGGTCCTGCTCCTCGCCACCTCGCTCGGCAGCGGAATCGCCCTGGCGGTGCTCACCGCGTTCAGTCTCGGCATGACAGGCCTGGCCGCCCCCTCGGTCACGCCCCTGCTCTACGTCACCGTCGTCGGGATCGCCGGCCTCCTGGCCCTCGTGGCGAGCGCGGTGCCGGGACGGGCGGCCCTGCGGGTGCGGGCGGTCACGGTGGCCACCGCGCAGGAGTAGGCCCGAGGCCGGAGAAATGCGGAACCCCCGTGCCGCGCACGGGGGCTCCGTATGCCTCGGGCCGCCTTCAACGGGATGCCGGCTCCACCGGCAGGCCTGCCGACCGCCACGCCTGGAAGCCGCCCACCAGGTCCGTGGCCCGGTGCAGGCCCAACTGCCGGAGGGAGTCCACGGCCAGGCTGGAGGCGTATCCCTCGTTGCAGATCACCACGACACGCAGATCGTGCCCGGTGGCCTCGGGCACGCGGTGGCTGCCCTGCGGATCGAGACGCCACTCCAGTTCGTTGCGTTCGACGACGAGCGCGCCCGGGATCAGCCCGTCCCGGTCACGCAGTGCCGCGTACCGGATGTCGACCAGCAAGGCGTCACCGGTGCGCGCCGCCTCGTGCGCCTCTCGCGCCTCGACGCGCTGGTATCCGGCGCGGACACGATCCAGCAACGCGTCGATGCCGACCGGCCGTTGACCGCTCGTACCCGCTTCCGTTCCGGCCGTGCCCGTCGGTCGTGCGTGCGTGGCGTCGTTCACTGCCAGTCCTCCGGGCGTTCGACCTGCTCCAGGCGCAGTACCTGGCCGGTGCGGCTGTAGCGGCGGATGCGCGGCAGCGGCGGGTAGTAGGCGTGCACCGAGACGGCGTGCCGGTCCGTGGACTCGTTGAGCACCTCGTGCACATGGTGGTGGCCGAAGGCACGGCCGTTCCCGGCGGACAGCCGGCGCTCGCGGTCGACGCCCTCGTCGAGTTCCAGGGTCTTCCAGCCGTCGGTGGGCAGCCGGGCGGCGAGCGAGTACTCCGTGAGCTCGCCCGACGCGGTGAGGAAGGCGCCGATCGAGTCGGCGTGGTCGTGCCAGCCGGTGCCGGTGCCGGGCGGCCAGCCGATCAGCCAGGCCTCACTGCCACCGGGCCCCTCCAGCCGCACCCAGGTGCGGCCCTCGGGGTCGAGCGGGAGGGAGGCGATCAGCTCGGCGTCGGCCGCCGTGCGCCGTACGAAGTCGAGGAGGTCCGCCTGACTGGGCGCGGCGCCTACGGCAGGGGACGCGGAAGGAGAGGAGACAGACACGTACACCGTCCTGAGGAAGGTTCGCGGAACGGGCGCGCGAAGGCGCCCGGAAGAGGGGGATGCGAATTCAGCAGGACGGACGACACACGCAGCCCGCGTAGCGGACGAGGTCCATATGGACCCTCCGCCACAGGCGCACACAGGTGTCGGTCACGATCCGGAGTACAGCACGCCGCCGTAGCCCGGTCAACTCACCGTCACCATGTGGACAGAGGGTGACGGCGCCCACGGTCAGCGCGCGCCGGAGGGGGCCTCCGCCGGTTCCTTCACCTCGCCGCCCACCGCGGCCTCGGCCGCCGCGTACAGGTCGGCCGGCCGGACCCCGCTCAGCGCGGTGACCAGGTGGCCGTCGGGGCGTACGAGCAGCACGCTGTGCGCCGGCGCACCCGGGTAGCTCTCCGCCACCAGCAGCTCCGCCGGGTGCGGCAAAGCGGTCACGGCCGCCGCCAGCCGCGGCATGACACCGGCGGAGACCCAGTGCTTGCGCTCCCACACGCCCGTCCCGGGAGCGATCAGGACGACGAGCAGCGCGCCCCGGCCGAGCCGGTCGCGCAGTTGGACGAAGGAACCGTCCTCCGCGGTCACCCGTACGTCCGTGACCTGCGCGCCGGCCGGGGTGTCCACCGCGATGTCCGCCTCCAAGTGCCGGGGAGCGAGCGGAGAGTCGGCGTACGCCCCCGGCGCACCCAGCGGCCCGCGCCCCAGATGACCGTCGGCGAGCAGGGCGTCCTGGCCCCGGGACGTCCCCGGCACGATGTGACGCAGCCCGCCTCCGCCGCGCAGTATCGGAAGCGTCTGGTCGGCTGCGCGCAGCCGGGCGGCCACCGCCGCGCGCCGCTCGGTCTGGTAACTGTCCAGCAAGGCCTCGCGCGGGCCGCGGTGCCAGGCGACGGCCAGCTTCCAGGCCAGATTGTCGGCGTCGCGCAGGCCCTCGTCGAGGCCCTGGGTGCCGAACGCGCCCAGCAGGTGCGCCGCGTCCCCGGCGAGGAAGACCCGGCCGACCCGCCACCGGCGGGCCAGCCGGTGGTGCACGGTGTGGACCCCGGTGTCCAGCAGCTCGTAGACCGGCGTGGCACCGCCGGACCAGCCCGCGAGGGTCTCGCGGACCAGGGCCACCAGGGTCTCGGGCGTCACCAGGTCCTTGCCCGGCGGCAGCAGCCAGTCCAGGCGCCACGCGCCGTCCGGGACGGGGCGGGCGGTCACCTCCCCGGCCGAGGGCCCGGACTGCCGCCACGGCGGTGTCCGATGGAACAACGCCCGACCCTCCCAGGGAAGTTCCGCACGCAGCGTGGCGACGGCGTGTCGTTCCACCGCCGTACGGCCCGGAAAGCGGATGTCCTGGAGTTTGCGGACGGTCGAACGGGTGCCGTCGCAGCCGACCAGGTAGCTGCCGCGCCACCAGGTGCCGTGGGTACCGCGGGTGTGCGCGCTGACGCCGGAGCGTTCCTGCTCGATGGCGTCGAGGCGGCTGTCCACCGCCACCTTGACCAGCGGTTCCTCGGCGGCGGCGGCGGCGCGCAGGGCCTGGGTGAGGACGTGCTGGGCGATGTGCAGCGGGGCGGCGGGGTCGTCCTCGCCGAACTCCACCTCGGTCACCACCTGCTTGCGCCGCAGGGACCGCCATCCGGTCCAGCGCACGCCGTGCTCCCCGAACGGCACCCCGGTCAGCCGCTCCAGCAGGGCGGCCGTGTCCTCACGCAGTACGACGGTGCGCGCCGGACGGGGTTCGTCCTTGCCGGGCCCCTCGTCCAGGACGACGGTCGGCACCTCCTGACGCGCCAGCGCGAGGGCGAGCGTGAGCCCGACGGGCCCCGCTCCGACGATGATCACCGGGTCCATGACGCGGCGCCCCCTGCCCGTGACGATGCCCTGACGGTCACAAGTGAACAGGAAGGTGGAGCGGGGTGCACGATCACAGAACGTATGCAACCCATTGGCAGAGTTTGCGTCAAGCGAACGGAGGCAGTGGCGATCATGCCACTGCCTCCGGGTGGTGCATTCGGGTCTGAACGGGTGTCAGGCCGCGGTTCCGGTCGAGGCCGTGCCCGCGATGTCCGCCACGTCCTGGGCTCCGAGCACCGCACCGCTCGACTTCTTGCGCCGCCGCAGCCGGCGCTCCAGCCAGCTCGCGAAGGAGGTCAGCGAGAAGTTGATGATCACGTAGATCAGTGCGATGACGGTGAAGGAGGCGATGGTGTTGGCGCCGTAGTAGCCGGTCATCGGGTTCGCCGAGGCGAGCAGTTCCGGGTAGGTGAGGACGGCGCCGCCGAGCGCGGTGTCCTTCACGATGACGACCAGCTGGCTGACGATCGCCGGGAGCATCGCGGTGACCGCCTGCGGCAGCAGGATGAGCCGCATCACCTGGTTCTTGCGCAGGCCGATCGCCATGGCCGCCTCGGACTGGCCCTTCGGCAGGGCGAGGATGCCCGCGCGGACGATCTCGGCGAGCACCGACGCGTTGTACAGCACCAGGCCGGTGACGACCGCGTACAGCGGGCGGTCGTCGGAACTGACGTCCGTGTACTGGCTGTACAGCTCGTTCCCGAAGATCATCAGGACCAGCACCGGGATCGCGCGGAAGAACTCGACCACGACCGTGGCCGGGACCCGCACCCACACATGGTCCGAGAGCCTCGCGATGCCGAGGACGGCACCCAACGGCAAGGCGATGATCATTGCCAGGGCGGCGGCCTTCAGGGTGTTCCGGAGGCCCGGCCAGAGGTACGCCGTGTACGCCTCGGAGCTGAAGAACGGTTTCCACAGCACCCAGTCGAGCTGGTGCTTCTCGTCGAGGGCCGCGTACACCCACCAGACGACGGCCGCGGCCGCGACTATGAAAGACACCGTGTAGAGGATGTTGCGCCGCTTGGCGCGGGGACCCTGGGCGTCGTACAGGACCGAACTCACCGCTTCACCGCCACCTTCTTGCCCACCCAGCCGAAGATCAGACCGGTCGGCAGGGTGAGGCAGATGAACCCGAAGGCGATGACCGTGGAGATCTGCAGCAGCAGCGCCTCCTTGTCCAGCATCTCCTTCATCAGGTACGCCGCCTCCGCCACACCGATCGCCGCGGCCACAGTTGTGTTCTTCGTCAACGCGATCAGTACGTTGGTCAGGGGGCCGACGGCCGCGCGGAAAGCCTGCGGGAGTACGACCGCGAACAACACCTGGGTGAAGCTCAGGCCGAGGGCCCGGGCCGCCTCGGCCTGACCGACCGGCACCGTGTTGATGCCGGATCGAATCGCCTCGCAGACGAAGGCCGACGTGTAGAGGATCAGGCCCAGCACGGCCAGCCGGAAGTTGACCGCGACGACGTCGTGGGCACCGAGGCTGATGTTCAGTGTCTGGTTGAGGCCGAGCGAGGCGAACAGGATGATCACCGTGAGCGGGATGTTCCGCACGATGTTCACGTACGCGGTGCCGAAACCACGCATCAGCGGCACCGGGCCGACCCGCATGGCGGCCAGCAAGGTGCCCCAGACGAGGGAGCCCACGGCGGACAGCAGCGCCAGCTGCACTGTTGTCCAGAAGGCGCCCAGTACGTCGTAACCTTCAAGAAAGTCGAACACGATCTCCCGCGCTTCCGCGTGTAGGGATGCCCGGGCGCGCCGCCTCCGTCAGGAACGGCGGCGCGCCGGGGGCATTGCCTCAGCTCTTGACGTCGCCGATCTTCGGGGCCTGCTCGTTCTTGTAGTTGGCCGGGCCGAAGTTCTTCTTCACGGCCGCGTCCCACGAGCCGTCGGAGACCATCGACTCCAGGGCCTTGTTGATCTTGGCCTTGAGGTCGCTGCCCTTCTTGACACCGATGCCGTAGTTCTCGTTGGTCATCTTGAAGCCGCCGAGCTTGAACTTGCCCTTGAACTGCGACTGCGAGGCGTAACCGGCGAGGATCGAGTCGTCCGTGGTCAGGGCGTCGATCGCCTTGTTCTGGAGGCCGGTCAGGCAGGCGGAGTAGGTCGGGTACTCCTGCAGCTGCGCCTTCGGGGCCAGCTTGTCCTTGACGTTCTGCGCCGACGTCGAGCCGGTCACCGAGCACAGCCTCTTGCTGTTCAGGTCCGACGGCGACTTGATCGTCTTGTCGTCGGCACGGATCAGCACGTCCTGGTGGGCCAGCAGGTAGGGGCCGGCGAAGTCGACGAGCTTCTCGCGCTCCGGGGTGATCGAGTAGGAGGCGGCGATGAAGTCGACGTCCCCGCGCTTCAGCATCGTCTCGCGGTCGGCGCTCTTCGACTCCTTCCACTCGATCTTGTCCGCGCCGTAACCGAGCTTCTTGGCCACGTAGGTCGCCACGTCGACGTCGAAGCCCGCGTAGCCCTGCGGGGTCTTCTGGCCGATGCCCGGCTGGTCGAACTTGATGCCGATGGTGATCTTCTTGCCGCCGCCGGAGGAGCTGTTGTCGTCCTTCTTGTCGCCGCCGCACGCGGTGGCTGCCACGGACAGGGAGAGCAGGACGGCCGAGGCGGCGGTGACCTTGCGGAGCTTCATGGTGAACATCCTTTGAGTGGTGAGGAACGAGGTCCCTGCGGCGCGGATGACGCGACCGGGGTGTGCCGTCAGTGGTGCAGGATCTTGGACAGGAAGTCCTTGGCCCGGTCGCTGCGCGGGTTGCTGAAGAACTGGTCGGGCGCAGCCTGTTCGACGATCCGGCCGTCCGCCATGAAGACGACACGATTTGCAGCCGATCGTGCGAAGCCCATCTCGTGGGTGACGACGACCATGGTCATCCCCTCACGGGCGAGCTGCTGCATGACCTCGAGGACCTCGTTGATCATCTCGGGGTCGAGGGCGGAGGTCGGCTCGTCGAAGAGCATGACCTTCGGGCCCATGGCCAGCGCCCGCGCGATGGCCACACGCTGCTGCTGGCCGCCGGACAGCTGGGCGGGGTACTTGTCGGCCTGGGTGCCCACGCCGACCCGGTCGAGCAGGGCCCGCGCCTTCTCCTCGGCCTGCTTCTTGTCCGTCTTGCGGACCTTGAGCTGGCCCAGCATCACGTTCTCGAGCACGGTCTTGTGCGCGAAAAGGTTGAAGGACTGGAAGACCATGCCGACGTCCGCCCGCAGCCGGGCCAGTTCGCGGCCCTCGTGCGGCAGCGGCTTGCCGTCGATCGTGATGGCGCCCGAATCGATCGTCTCCAGGCGGTTGATGGTGCGGCACAGGGTCGACTTTCCGGACCCGGAGGGCCCGATGACCACGACGACCTCGCCGCGGGCGATCGTCAGGTCGATGTCCTGGAGCACGTGCAACGCGCCGAAGTGCTTGTTGACGCTCTTCAGGACGACCAGTTCGTCGGATGCGGCCGCGTCCTCCTTGGCCACCGATACATTGGTCATCGCTCTCGGGCTCCGTCCTCCTCGGTTTCCGAGGACAGTAGTGAGCGGCTGTGACCTGCGTCATCACATCTGAGGGAGATCTGAGCATCACGATCCGATAGCAAGCGGACACATGTCGTAGCACTTGTGACCTGCGTGCGTATCGGCCGGATAACGGAAGCGGCGGGCAACCCGAACCCTCTTGACGCCGTCCTTACCAATCGGCGTCACTGCCATGGTGCACGCGCGCGTACGACGAGTACACGGCGCGGGAGAACCGAGACCGTACGACCGCTGAACCGGAGGGGGACGGAGTGAGACTGCTCCTCGTCGAGGACGACAACCACGTCGCCGCGGCGCTGTCGGCTGTTCTCGCGCGGCACGGCTTCGACGTCACCCACGCGCGCAGCGGCGAGGAGGCCCTCCAGGCGCTCGTCCCCGAGGGCGCGGGTTTCGGCGTGGTCCTGCTCGACCTCGGCCTGCCCGACCAGGACGGCTACGAGGTCTGCGGCAAGATCCGCAAGCGCACCAGCACCCCGGTGATCATGGTGACCGCGCGGTCCGACGTCCGCTCCCGCATCCACGGGCTCAACCTGGGCGCCGACGACTACGTCGTGAAGCCGTACGACACCGGCGAGTTGCTCGCCCGTATCCACGCCGTCAGCCGGCGCACCGTCCACGAGGACGTGGCCGCCGCGGCCGAGAACGCCCTGCTCCTCGGTTCCGTCCGTATTGAACTGCCCACCCGCCAGGTCAGCGTGGACGGTTCGGTCGTCCAGCTGACCCGCAAGGAGTTCGACCTCCTCGCGCTGCTCGCCCAGCGGCCCGGGGTGGTCTTCCGGCGGGAGCAGATCATCAGCGAGGTCTGGCGCACCAGTTGGGAGGGCACCGGCCGCACCCTGGAGGTGCACGTCGCCTCCCTGCGCGCCAAGCTGCGCATGCCCGCGCTGATCGAGACCGTGCGCGGCGTCGGCTACCGGCTCGTCGCCCCGGCCGCCTAGCGAGGACGGGTGCGTACACGCCTCCTCCCACTGCTCATCGTCCTGCTGGCGGCCGTCCTGCTCGCCCTCGGCGTCCCGCTGGCCGTCAGCTGGGCCGCCGGCCAGCAGCAGCGGGTCGTCGTGGACCGGATCGACGACACGGCACGCTTCGCCGCGCTCGCCCAGTTCGTCAGCGACGGGCCCAGCGGTTCCCGCCGCACCACCACCGACGGGCGGTGGGAGACCCTCCGCAGCGAGATGGAGAGCTACTACGGCGTCTACGGCATACGCGCGGGTGTTTTCTACCGCAACGGTTCGGCGATGGCCAACGCACCCGGCGACTGGTTCGTACCGCCCGCGGGGGAGGTGCGCGAGGCGTTCGACGAGGCGCTGCTCAGCCGCCGCAGCCACGACCCGAAGCAGGTGTGGCCCTGGCAGCGCAGCCGGCTGGTCGTCGCCTCCCCGGTGATCCGGGACGGGGACGTCGTCGCGGTGGTGGTGACCGACTCGCCGACCGGGCAGATGCGGTCGCAGATCCTGCGCGGCTGGCTGTTCATCGGAGCCGGTGAGATCGCGGCCATGCTGCTCGCCGTCGGCGCCGCGCTGCGCCTGACCGGCTGGGTACTGCGCCCCGTGCGGATCCTGGACGCCACCACCCACGACATCGCCACCGGACGCCTGAAGTCCCGCGTGGCGGTCGGCGGCGGGCCGCCGGAACTCCGACGGCTGGCCCGCTCGTTCAACGAGATGGCGGACAACGTCGAGGACGTGCTGGAGCAGCAGCGCGCCTTCGTCGCCGACGCCTCGCACCAGTTGCGCAACCCGCTCTCGGCGCTGCTGCTGCGCATCGAACTGCTCGCCCTGGAGCTCCCCGAGGGCAACGAGGAGATCGCCTCGGTCCGCACCGAGGGCAAGCGCCTCGCGCAGGTCCTGGACGACCTGCTCGACCTGGCGCTGGCCGAGCACGCCGAGGCGGACCTCCGGCTGACCGACATCGGAGCCCTGGCCGAGGAGCGGGTGGCCGCCTGGTCACCGGCCGCCTACGCCAAGGACGTCCGGCTCACCGGCGACCGCCCGCCCCTCACCGCCTGGGCCGACCCGATCGCCCTGTCCAGCGCGCTGGACGCGGTGATCGACAACGCCGTGAAGTTCACACCCGAGGGCGGCACCGTCGAGGTGACCGTGTCCGCGGACGGCGACACCTCCACGGTCGTCGTCACCGACACCGGCCCCGGACTCACCGGCGAGGAACTCGAGCGCGTGGGCGACCGCTTCTGGCGCAGCGGCCGGCACCAGAACGTCAAGGGCTCGGGCCTCGGCCTGTCGATCACGCGTGCGCTGCTCGCGGCGGGCGGCGGCTCGATCGACTACAGCCACCACGAGCCGCGCGGGCTGCGGGTGACGGTCTCGGTACCGCGGAACGCGGACAGCGGACAGCGGGTCTGACCGGTTCGAGGACCTGGCCGGCCGGGCCGTGCGCGCCGGCGCGAGGTGGGCGAAGCCCCGCTGCGGACGCCCGCGGCGGACGTCCGCAGCGGTACACCGGATGGCTAAGGCTTCATCGACCGGTAGTAGCGCCGGGCGCCCTCCTGGAGGGGCAGCGGGTCGGTGTAGATCGCGGTGCGCAGGTCCACCAGCTGCGCCGAGTGGACGTGGGCGCCGATGCCGTCACGGCTGTCGATCACCGTACGGGTCACCCACTCGGTCAGCCGCGGATCGACGTCCGCGCGCGTGATCAGCACGTTGGACACCGCGATCGTCGGCACCTGAAGACCCTGCTGCACGGCGGGATAAGCGGATTCGGGGATGTTGGCGGCCCGGTAGTAGCGGGCCTCCTGGCCTTCGTCGTGCAGCCTCGCGATCAGCTCGTCGTCGATCGGCACGAAGGAGAACGCGGACTTCTTCGCCAGCGCGACAAGCCCCTTGGTGGGCAGGCCGCCCGACCAGAAGAAGGCGTCGATCTTCCCCTGCTGAAGCCGTCCCGGCCCGATGTCGATGCCGTCGGAGACCGGCGTGATGTCCTTGCGCGGATCGATCCCCGACGCCCGCAGCACCCGGTCGGCGATCAACCGGACGCCCGAGTCGGGCAGCCCGGTCGCCACCCTCTTGTGCCGCAGGTCGGCGACGCTCTTGATGGCGGAGCCGCGGCGCACGACGAGCTGCACGTAGTCGTCGTAGAGCCTGGCGACGCCGCGCAGCCGCCCGGCGCCCTCGCCGTGGCGCAGCTCGTACGTCTCCACGGCGTCGGCCGCCGCGATGGTGAAGTCCGCCTTCCCGGTGGCCACCCGCTGGACGTTCTCCTGCGAGCCCGCGCTCGTGAGGAGCTTCACCTCCAGGCCGGGCATGTCCTTGGCCATCTCGTTGCGCAGCCGCTCGCCGTACTCCTGGTAGACGCCCCGGGACGTCCCGGTGCTGAAGACGATCGTCCCGCTCGGCGGCTTCTCGCCCAGGGGCAGCAGCCACCACAGCAGCAGCCCGAGGGCCACGGCACCGGCGGTCGCGCTCTGCAGCGCCCGGCGCCTGCTGATACGGGGGAACACCTTGGACATGCGGCGATCCTGCCAGGCGACGCGCGCGGCTGGCCAGGGCCGAGGTCACTCCGGGGCCGGACACGCCCAGCCGGGACGGCCCGGCGGCTGTGTCAGTGGCCGCCGTTAGAGTCGGCGTATGACCACTTCGCCCGCCGACCTCGTCCGTGAGTTCCACCGCGCCTTCGGCCTCGACACCCGCAGCACGCCCGCCGAGGTGGCCCCCGAACTGGCCGCGCACCGCGGGGAACTGCTCGCCGAGGAAGCCGCGGAGGTCGCCGAGGTCGCCGTCGAGGGCCCGCTGGACCGGCTCGCCCACGAGCTGGCGGACGTGGTCTACGTCGCGTACGGCACGGCTCTGGTCCACGGCATCGACCTCGACGAGGTGATCGCCGAGATCCACCGCGCCAACATGAGCAAGCTCGGCCCGGACGGGCAGGTCGCCCGCCGGGCCGACGGCAAGGTCCTCAAGGGCGAGCACTACCGCGCGCCGGACGTGTCGGCCGTGCTGCGCGGCCAGGGCTGGATACCGGGCTGAGCCGCCCGGTACGTCCACGCGCCGCGCACGGCGCCGGAGCGGGGCCCACGCGCCGCGCACGGGCCCGGACCGGGCTCGCGTGCCGGAGCCGACCGAGGCGCGAGAACCCGGTCAGGCGCGAGGACCCGGTCAGGCGCGACAGCCCCGCTCACGGTGCCGGAGTGACCGCTACGCCCCCAGCGAGCCGCCCGCCAGTTTCCACTCGCGGTGCAGGGCGCCCAGCGGGATGCTCCGCTGGATGACCGGCGTGCCGAAGATGGACAGCGGAAGACGCAGGGTGCCGGACAGATCGACGCCGCCGTACGCGGCCCAGGTGCCCTCGGCCTTCGGCGGGCTGCCGTCGGAGGCGGCGGTGACCGTCCCGGCGGCTTCCCCGCGCAGGTAGGGGGCCAGGTCCGCGGTGACGCCGACGGTGCCGTAGAGACCGACGGACGCCTCGGCGCCGAGCGCCGTCTTCACGCTTCCGGCCGAGCTGAGCGACGCGCGTACCGGGGTGCTCGTCATGTCCGAGGAGCTGACCGGCGTCCATCCCCGAGCCGGGCCGAAGGTGCCGCCCGCCTTGAAGTCGCCCTTGAGGCTCTGCTCGACGTCGACGGTGACGTGCCCGTCGCCGCTGATCTGCAGGTAGCAGGTGAGGTCCAGGTTGACGACGACCGGGACGGGACCCACTTGGAGGACGGGGTCGGCGTGCAGCTTGGCGAACGGGATGCGCAGCGGTGTTCCGGTGGCCGCGGCGGCCCGGCCCTTGACCGCCCAGCCGGAGGTCCAGTCGCCGGACACACCCAGGTACGCCGACCCGGGCGCGGTGTCGGTCCCGGCGCCGCCGTAGGCGAAGTCGACCTGCGGTGCGACCTGGACGAAGCCGTGCAGGGAGGCGGTGGCGGAGACCGGCGCGTCCTTGGCGGTGGGGATCCCGGCGTTCACGTCGAGCCGCAGGCTGCCGAGCGGCACCTTCGCGCCCTTGGGGCCGACGTGCACGTCACCGGTCTTGGACCAGGACACCTTCACATCGGGCAGCAGCTTGTCGACGGTGAACGCGGACGGGTCGACCGGCACGTCGCCCTTCGCGGTGTCGTCGCCGAGCAGCGCGTTCAGTGTGGCGGGTTCCGTCTGCACCTCCGTGCCGTGATCGGTCTCGCCGATCACCTCGGTGACCTTGGCGAGCAGCCCGTGCGGCGCGCCCGGCGCGGGCGCGCTGGCTATGACGTCGCCGACGGCGGCCGTGCGGGCAGGGGCGGACGAGCCGGCGGAGGGGGTGGGTGTCGCGCTCGGTGAACTCCCCTTCCCCTTGGCCTTGTCGGAGATGACGGCGCGCCGGGTGCGGCTGTCGTACGAGCTGACCTTGAGGGTGGTCCGGTGCGCCTGCGCCTGCCGGCCGGCGGTGCCCGGACCGGCCGTGGCGGTCGCGGTGGCGGTGGGAGCGGCGGCGACGGTGAGCGAGTGGTCCGCGTGGTCGTCGGCGGGGGCGGTGTCGGCCTCGATCCGCTGCCCGTGCTCGGCGGCCGCCGACCGCTCGGCGTGCGGTGCCTGCGAGGAGCAGGCGGAGGCGAGGAAGAGGGTGGTCACGGCGAAGGCGGGCAACAGGACACGCCTGTGCCTCATGCGTCTGCGCAAGGTTGTTCCTGGAGGAGGTGGGGGGTGGCGAAGAGGTACTCGACATGCACCGAGGAACGGCCTACTCACAGGTAGAACCAATCGGTAACTCGGTGATGGGCCATGAGCATGCCATGGCCGCCCTCACCGGCCCCTCACAAACCGGCCACATCGCAACGTGACCTGCCACACGGCGAGTTCGCGTCAGAGATGACCGAAACCGTGAGCGGGTCGCCATCTGCGGGACAGGGCGACCCGTTCCCGTCTCCCTTGCCGGCGACCGGACGGCCGCTCGGGTGGGCGGGCCGAACTCAGCGTCCGGCAAGCCCGGTTCCGCCGAGTCGGGTCAGCAGGCCCGACAGCAGCGCGAGGTCGTCCCCACCCCACGCCGGACCGGCGAACAACTCCCCGGCGGTCTCCTCGGCCGTGGCCGCCATCTCCCGGAGCCGTTGCCGGCCCGTCCCGGTCAGTGAGGCGTAGGCGACCCGCGCGTCCCGGGCGTCCGGTTCGCGGGTCACGAGGCCGATCCGCTCCAGAGGAGCCAGTCCCCGGGTGACCCCGGAAGCCGTCAGTCCCAGCGCCTCGGCCAGATCGACCCGGCGCATCCGGCCGCCGGGCGCCTCGCCCAGCCGTAGCAGCAGGGTGAAGTCGGCGAGGCTGACCCCGTGCAGGCCGCTCAGCCGGGCATCGAACCGTCGTACGAGCGTCGCCTGCGCCCGTACCAGCCGCAGCGCGGCGTCCAGGGCGTCACTCATGGCCGCCGGTTCCTCCATTCATTGCCATCTCCTTGAGTGCGCAAGTTTATGAGCCGAGTGAACGGGCCGCTCGCCGCTGCCGCTTGCTCAGGGGCGCCAGGGAGAGGTCCTCGGCCGTGGACCGCAGGTTCTTGAAGCCGTAGCCGCGCTCCGTCAGCCAGCTCTTCGCCGCCTCCTCGGCCCGCTCGGCCGCCTCCAGGATGTCCTCCTCTTCCTCCCCCGTGTCGGAGAAGCGAAAGGTGAAGGCCGGCCGGGCGGCGATGTCGTAGGCGAGGTGTCCCTCGGCGGTGAACGCGGCTTTCAGAACGTCGTGTTGGGCGGCCTCGGCCAGCAGCGAGGCCCGCTGCGCCTCGGTGAGACCGTCGAAGACACCGCGCACGGTGACGCGGAAGGTACGAGTACTCATTCCGCGACCTTAGACACCACCGGGCCGGACACTCCATCGAGTTTCCGGCGGCCGGGTCGCCGCCGGAAGGACGACCGAATGCGCATCCGCGGGGCGTTCTACCCTTGAAGGAAGGACCAGTGGCGGCGGACCGGCCGGGGTTCGCGGTCGTTCCGGATCCGTAAGGGGGCCACCGGGTCGGCGGTGCCTCCCGCGCGGAAGGCGGTGGCGTTCCATGCGGTACGTGGCGGTGAGCGCGCTGAGTCATCCGGGGCTGCTCCGCGAACGCAACGAGGACAGCCTCGTGATCGGGCCGTGGACGCTGTGCGCCACGGTGACCGAGAGCCCGCAGACCCTCGTCTTCCCGGCCGGCACGCCCCTCGTCGTCGCCGTCGCCGACGGGCTCGGCGGGCATCCCGGCGGCGATGTGGCGAGCGCGCTGGTCGTGCGCCGGATCGCCATGAACGGGCCGGCCCTGAGCGACGAGAACGCCGTCCGTGACGCGCTCGACGCCTGCAACCGCGCCGTGTACGAGGCCGCCGGCGGCGACGCGGGAGGGGAGTTCGCGGCCATGGGGACGACGGTCGCCGGGGCCGTCGTCCTGCCCGACTCGCTGCTGGTGTTCAACGTCGGAGACAGCCGGGTCCTCGCGGCCTCGGAGGACGGGCTCCGTCAGGTGAGCGTCGACGACAGCCCCCCGCTCGAACCCGGAAGGCGCACCACCTCCATCGTGACCCAGTGCCTGGGCGGCACCCGCGCGTACCGGGCCGTCCGCTCCCACGTCACGGCCGAGCCCCTGACCCCCGGCGCCCGCTACCTCATCTGCACCGACGGCCTGACCGATCCGCTGCCACCGGAGGCGATCGAGGAGGTGATGCGGGAGCACGACGACAGCCGGGCGGCCTTCGAGCTGTGGAAGGCCGCCATCGCGGAGGGCGGGCCCGACAACATCACGCTCGCGATCCTGCGTGTGTCGGACGAGTAGACGGTCGGCCCGGAAGCGGGGCCGTTCCCTCCGGGAAGCGCGGGAGAAGGGGCTCCGGGGAACCGCCTACTCTTGATGCATGACCAGCAGCAGCGACCGGAGCCCGGCAGTGGACGTTCGATCATCCAAGACGTACGAGATCCGCACCTACGGGTGCCAGATGAACGTCCACGACTCCGAGCGATTGTCCGGACTGCTGGAGGAGGCCGGGTACGTGCGCGCGCCCGAGGGGTCGGACGGGGACGCGGACGTCGTCGTCTTCAACACCTGCGCCGTACGGGAGAACGCCGACAACCGGCTCTACGGCAACCTCGGCCGGCTCGCGCCGAGGAAGGCCTCGCGGCCCGGTATGCAGATCGCGGTCGGCGGCTGCCTCGCGCAGAAGGACCGCGACACCATCGTCAGCCGGGCGCCCTGGGTGGACGTCGTCTTCGGCACCCACAACATCGGCAAGCTGCCCGTGCTGCTGGAGCGCGCCCGCGTCCAGGAGGAGGCGCAGGTCGAGATCGCCGAGTCGCTGGAGGCGTTCCCGTCCACCCTCCCGACCCGGCGGGAGAGCGCCTACGCGGCCTGGGTCTCGATCTCCGTCGGCTGCAACAACACCTGCACCTTCTGCATCGTCCCCGCGCTGCGCGGCAAGGAGAAGGACCGCCGGCCCGGCGACATCCTCGCCGAGGTGGAGGCGCTGGTCGCCGAGGGCGTGTCCGAGATCACGCTGCTCGGTCAGAACGTCAACGCCTACGGCTCGGACATCGGCGACCGCGAGGCCTTCAGCAAGCTGCTGCGCGCGTGCGGCCGGATCGAGGGGCTGGAGCGGGTCAGGTTCACCTCCCCGCACCCGCGCGACTTCACGGACGACGTCATCGCCGCCATGGCCGAGACGCCGAACGCGATGCCGCAGCTGCACATGCCGCTGCAGTCCGGCTCGGACACCGTCCTGAAGGCGATGCGCCGCTCCTACCGGCAGGACCGGTACCTCGGGATCATCGAGAAGGTGCGGGCGGCCATCCCGCACGCCGCGATCACCACCGACATCATCGTGGGCTTCCCCGGCGAGACCGAGGAGGACTTCGAGCAGACGCTGCACGTGGTCCGCGAGGCGCGGTTCGCCCAGGCCTTCACCTTCCAGTACTCCAAGCGCCCCGGCACCCCGGCCGCGACGATGGACGACCAGATCCCCAAGGAGGTCGTCCAGGCGCGCTACGAGCGTCTCGTCGCCCTCCAGGAGGAGATCTCCTGGGAGGAGAACAAGAAGCAGGTCGGCCGCACCCTGGAGCTGATGGTCGCCGAGGGCGAGGGCCGCAAGGACGGCGCCACCCACCGCCTGTCCGGCCGCGCCGCCGACAACCGCCTGGTCCACTTCACCAAGCCGGAGCAGGAGGTGCGCCCCGGTGACGTGGTCACCGTCGAGGTGACGTACGCCGCCCCGCACCACCTCCTCGCCGAGGGCGCCGTCCTCGACGTGCGCCGCACGCGCGCGGGGGACGCCTGGGAGAAGCGCAACGCCGCCGAGGCCGCCAAGCCGGCCGGCGTCATGCTCGGTCTGCCGAAGATCGGTGTGCCGGCGCCGCTGCCGGTCGCCACGGGCAGCGGCTGCGGCTGCGACTGACCGAAGCCGGACACTCGCCGGCAGCCGGAACGCGGGAAGCGCGGAGTTCGTGCGCCGGTACCGCTTCCCGTCCACCTGGCAGGAGCCGGACCCGGCGCCGACCGGCCACTGACGGCGTACGCTGCCGATCATGCTTGTCGCCGCCGCAGTCTGTCCCTGTCCGCCGCTGCTCGTGCCCGAGGTCGCCGCCGGCGCCGCGCCCGAACTGGACGCGGCGCGCGCCGCGTGCGCGGACGCGCTCGGCGTGCTCGCCGCCGCCCGCCCGGATCTGCTGGTGGTCCTCGGGCCCGCCGAGCCGAGCGGGCGCGGTCCGTTCCCGCAGGGCACCCCGGGCTCCTTCCGCGGGTTCGGGGTCGACGTGGCCGTCCGGCTGGGCGCCGCGCCGGAGACCGTCCCCGAGCGGGAGCTGCCGCCGTCGCTGGCCGTCGGCGCCTGGCTGCTGGAGCGGACCGGCTGGGCGGACGCCCCGATCGAGGGGCTCGGCATCGGCGAACCGCTCGCGCCCGAGCGGTGCAACGAAGTGGGACGGGAGATCGGCGCCCGGGCCGGACGGGTGGCGCTGCTGGTGATGGGAGACGCCAGCGCCTGCCGCTCCGTCAAGGCACCGGGTTACCTCGACGAGCGGGCGGCGCCCTTCGACGCCGAGGCCGCGCGGGTGCTGGGCGCCGCGGACGTGGCCGGGGTCCGGGCGCTGGACGCCGAGCTGGCGCAGGAGCTGAAGGCCGCGGGCCGCGCCCCCTGGCAGGTCCTGGCGGGAGCCGCCGAGGGCGCGGACCTCGGCGGGAACCTGCTCTACGAGGACGCGCCCTACGGCGTGGGATACCTGGTCGCCACCTGGTCCTAGCGGACACGCCGGACGGCCGGGAGCCGTTCGGCTCCGCGGCCGTCCTTCGGTCGTCCTCGGCCGCGGCACACCCTCGGTGCGCCCGCCGGGACGATCATCGTGCTGCCGGTTCAGGAGGTCGGCGGCGGGCCTTCGGGCCGGGTGGGAGTCATCGGGTCGGTGGGGGCCGCCTTCGTGGGCGTGTCCTCCTTGTGCGCGAGGCGGTCCATCGCCTCCTTCGCCTTGCCCGTGCCCGCGTGGATCTTCTCGCTGTACTTGCCCTTGGTCCGTTCGTCGACGGCCTTCGCGGCCTTGTCGATACCGTGCTGGACCTTGCCCCCGTGCTGACGCGCGAGATCCGACACCTTGTCCTTGGCCGGCGCGAGCTTGGCCTTCACGTTGTCCATCAGACCCATGGTCCACCTTCCCTCACGGACCTTCCCTCACGGGACAGTCACCTGCGGGCGCCGTCGCCGGCCTCGCTGTCGGCGGCCTCCTCGGCGGACTGCTGCTTGGGGATGCCGGTGCTCTGGGAAGCGTCGTCCTCCGTACCGGCCTCGATCCGTGCCGGCACGTCCTCACGCTCCTCCTCGGCCGAGCCCCGCGCCGCCGCCGGTTCGGCTCCCTTCGCCTCCGCCGACTCCGCTACCGCCTCGGCCTCGTCCGGCTCGCGACCGGCCGGGGCCTCGGCGGCCGACGGCTCCTGCGTCGTCTTCGACCTGCCGAGGAGTCGTGCAAACACGCCCATATCCACTCCATACGGTACTCGTGCGGGGGAATTCCCGCGTCACCCGGTGCGTAGGGTTGCGCCGCCCGGGTCACCGCCTCCCACAGTCCGGGCGGGCGGCACCTCGCCACGGGCAACGACCCGGTTCACGCGCCGTCACGTAACTCGATCGAGAGCCCGTCCGGAGGTTTGCGAGACTGGTGCGGTGAGCAGTGCATCCGTCGCCCCGCGCGTCATCGCCGTCGTAGGTCCCACCGCGGCCGGAAAGTCCGATCTCGGCGTCTTTCTGGCCCAGCAGCTCGACGGCGAGGTCGTCAACGCCGACTCGATGCAGCTGTACCGGGGGATGGACATCGGCACCGCCAAGCTGACGCCCGAGGAACGCGGCGGCATCCCGCACCACCTGCTCGACATCTGGGACGTGACGGTCACCGCCTCGGTCGCCGAGTACCAGAGACTGGCCCGCGCGCGGATCGACGCGCTGCTCGCCGAGGGCCGCTGGCCGATCCTGGTCGGCGGCTCCGGCCTGTACGTCCGCGGGGCGGTCGACAACCTCGAGTTCCCGGGCACCGACCCCGAGGTCCGGGCGCGGCTGGAGGAGGAGCTCGCGCTGCGCGGTCCCGGCGCGCTGCACGCCCGCCTGGCCGCCGCCGACCCCGAGGCGGCCCGCGCGATCCTGCCGAGCAACGGCCGCCGTATCGTCCGGGCGCTCGAGGTGATCGAGATCACCGGCCAGCCGTTCACCGCGAACCTGCCGGGGCACGACTCCGTCTACGACACCGTCCAGATCGGCGTCGACGTGGCTCGTCCTGAACTGGACGACCGTATCGCCCGCCGGGTGGACCGGATGTGGGACGCGGGCCTCGTGGACGAGGTGCGCGCGCTGGAGGCGCAGGGGCTCCGCGAGGGGCGCACGGCGTCGCGTGCGCTCGGTTACCAGCAGGTGCTCGCGGCGCTCGCGGGGGAGTGCACCGAAGCGGAAGCGCGGGCCGAGACCGTTCGTGCCACCAAGCGCTTCGCGCGCCGGCAGGATTCGTGGTTTCGGCGGGACCCCCGTGTGCACTGGCTCAGTGGGGCCTCGGCGGACCGCGGGGAACTGCCGCAGCTGGCCCTGACGTTGGTCGAACGACCGGTCACAGCCTGATCACGTGATGGCATCGGGATGCGCCGCCGGTCATCCCGGCCTTCGGCGCCGTGCCATCATCGAGCTTCGATCGACCAAGTGGAGCCTAGTTGGGAGGGCGCGTGGCGATGGAGGCCGGCCCTCGCGACACCGCGCAAAGCGCCGAGCACGTCACCACTGAGGGTGACGGCCGGGAGCACATCGAGGACCGTCCGACCGGAGATCCTCTGACCGGAGATCCACTGACGGACGACCGTCTGGCGGAAGACCCTCTGGCCGAGGACCGTCTGGCCGACGACGGACCCGACGAGACGCCCGGCGTCGTCACCGCCGACGGGCCGTCGCCGGAGGAGATGTACCCGGGCGGCCCGGAGGTCGAGGTCGAGCTGCGCCCGCAGCGCAGGCTGCGCATCTGGCAGCTCGCGCCCATCGTGGGGCTCTCCGCCGTCGGCTCCCTGATGTTCGCCTTCCCGCTCGCCTTCGACTTCGGCGACAGCGGGGCCGTCATCGCCATGCTCGGCCTGCTGATCTGCTCGTGCGCCGCCGGCTGGGGCATGATGGCCGCCCGCCGGGTGGGCTACACCTGGCCCGGTCTGCCGCCGCGCGGCTCCGGCCGCCGCTCCGACTGGCGGGTCGTCCTCGGCTACGTCCTGCTGGTCGCGGTGGTCGTGGTCCTCGCCGTCTGGCGTGTGGCGAGACTCCGCTAGGAGCGGTTCCCCCGGCCCGCGCCTCCGTCGGCCCACCTGCGGAGCACTCCCGTACGATCGAGGAATGAGCACGCGGATCGCCTTCCTCAAGGGTCACGGCACCGAGAACGACTTCGTGATCGTCCCGGACCCCGAGAACGCCCTCGACCTGACCCCGGCCGCCGTCGCCGCCCTGTGCGACCGCCGGGCCGGCATCGGCGGCGACGGTGTGCTGCACGTCGTACGGTCCGCCGCGCACCCGGAGGCCCGGGCCATGGCCGCCGAGGCGGAGTGGTTCATGGACTACCGCAACGGCGACGGCTCCGTCGCGGAGATGTGCGGCAACGGCGTCCGTGTGTTCGCGCGCTACCTCCAGCACGCCGGACATGTGACCGAAGGCGACCTCACGATCGCCACGCGCGCGGGCGTGAAGTCCGTCCACCTCGCCAAGGACGGTGACGTCACCGTCGGCATGGGCAGCGCCCGCCTCCCCGAGGGGGACGTCACGGTGAGCGTCGGCGAGCACAGCTGGCCCGCCCGCAACGTGAACATGGGCAACCCCCACGCCGTCGCCTTCGTGACCGACCTCGAAGAGGCCGGCCGGCTGCTCGACCCGCCGCCGGTCAGCCCCGCGGGCACCTACCCGGACGGGGTGAACGTCGAGTTCGTCGTCGACCGCGCCCCCCGTCACGTCGCCATGCGCGTGCACGAGCGCGGATCCGGCGAGACGCGCTCCTGCGGCACCGGCGCGTGCGCCGTCGCCGTGGCCACCGCGCGGCGCGACGGGGCCGACCCGGCCGTCACCGGCACCCCGGCGACGTACACCGTCGACGTGCCCGGCGGACGCCTGGTCATCACCGAGCGGCCCGACGGGGAGATCGAGATGACCGGACCCGCCGTGATCGTCGCCGAGGGCGAGATCGACGCCGAATGGCTGGAAGACGCCGTCCGCTGAACCGGCCGTACCGGAAGACCGGCGGCCCCGCCCGCACGGACCAGCACATACTCACGGCCGCGGCCGTTCGAAACCCCGGCCGACTCAAGGGCACTTGGCGTAAATCCTAAACCTCGGCGCGGTCGCTCGAATGGGTGATCCGTTTCACGCTCGCCCGGAGGCGGTCGGTCGGGCGTGTTGGGCTCGGTAGCATCAAGCACCGGCACGGACGGGGGAACGTCGCCATCCCTGAGCCTCGTACGCCCTTGGGGCCCCGTCCACCGGTCCACGAGCCGGAGGTGCCCATGAGTGCGGAGGCCACGAACCCTGCGACGCCTGGCCCGGTAGCGCCCGCGGCGCCACAGGCGCTGACGCCGTCCGTGGCGCCCACGGCGGCCCGCCGGAAGTCCCGGCCCCGGATCGATCTGCGCCGGCTCGGCCGCGTCGCACTGCTCGGCCCCGCCGTCCGCGGCAGACTGCCCGACGCGATCAGCCATGTCGCGGACGCGCACCGCGCCCACCATCCCGACGCCGACCTCGAACCCCTGCGCCGCGCCTACGTCCTCGCGGAGTCCTCGCACCGCGGCCAGATGCGCAAGAGCGGGGAACCGTACATCACGCACCCGCTCGCCGTGACCCTCATCCTCGCGGAACTCGGCGCCGAGACGACGACACTGACGGCCTCGCTGCTGCACGACACGGTCGAGGACACCGATGTGACGCTGGAACAGGTGCGGGAACAGTTCGGCGAAGAGGTCCGTTATCTCGTCGACGGCGTCACCAAACTGGAGAAGGTCGACTACGGGGCGGCCGCCGAACCCGAGACCTTCCGCAAGATGCTCGTCGCCACCGGCAGCGACGTGCGCGTGATGTCGATCAAGCTCGCCGACCGCCTGCACAACATGCGCACCCTCGGCGTGATGCGCCCCGAGAAACAGGCGCGGATCGCCAAGGTCACCCGCGACGTCCTCATCCCGCTCGCCGAGCGCCTCGGCGTGCAGGCCCTCAAGACCGAGCTGGAGGATCTGGTCTTCGCCATCCTCCACCCCGAGGAGTACGAGCACACCAGGGAGCTCATCGCCGGGAACGCCGCGCGCGAGGCCGACCCCCTCGCCGAGGTCGCCGAGGAGATGCGCGGTGTGCTGCGCGAGTCCGACATCCAGGCCGAAGTCCTCATCCGCCCCCGGCACTTCGTCTCCGTCCACCGCGTCGCCCGCAAGCGGGGGCAGCTGCGCGGCGCCGACTTCGGCCGGCTGCTGGTGCTGGTGGGCGAGGACGCCGACTGCTACGGCGTCCTCGGCGAACTGCACACCTGTATGACGCCGGTCGTCTCGGAGTTCAAGGACTTCATCGCCGTACCCAAGTTCAACCTCTACCAGTCGTTGCACACGGCCGTCGCCCGGCCGGACGGCCAGGTCGTCGAAGTCCTCATCCGTACCCACCAGATGCACAAGGTCGCCGAGGCGGGTGTGGTGGCGCTGGGGAACCCGTACGCCCCGGGCGCCGACGACCCGGCCGACGGCGAGCGCGCCGACCCCACCCGGCCCGGCTGGCTCTCCCGGCTCCTCGACTGGCAGCAGGCCGCCCCCGATCCCGACACCTTCTGGTCCACGCTGCGGGAGGACCTCGCCCAGGACCGCGAGATCACCGTGTTCCGCCCCGACGGCGGCACCCTCGGCCTGCCCGAGGGAGCCACCTGTGTGGACGCCGCCTACGCCCAGTACGGCGAGGACGCGCACGCCTGCATCGGCGCCCGGGTCAACGGCCGCCTCGCCACGCTCAGCACCGTCCTCAAGGACGGCGACACCGTCCAGCTCCTGATGGGCCAGGACCCCGCCTCCGAGCCCTCCCGCGAGTGGCTGGACCATGCCCACACCCCGGCCGCCCGCATCGCCATCCAGCGCTGGCTCGCGACCCATCCCGGGGACGACGCCGGGACCGGGGAGGCGAGCGGCACCCGCCCCGGGCGGCAGGAGGAGGCGGCTCCCGCACGCCCCACCGGCGCGCCGGCCGAAGCCACCGGTCCCGCCGACACCGTCGCCGCGTCCCGGCCGCGAGGCGCCGACGTCCTCGCGGAGCTGCCGGGCGCCTCCGTACGGCTCGCCCGGTGCTGTACGCCCGTGCCGCCCGACGAGATCACCGGCTTCGCGGTCCGCGGGGGAGTGGTGACCGTGCACCGCGCGGAGTGCGCGGCGGTGGCGCCCATGAAGAGCCGGGGGCGTGCGGAGATCGGCGTGCGCTGGGGAGACACCGCCGAATGCCGGGTCACGCTGGTCGCTGAATCGTTCGGGCGCCCCCATCTGCTCGCCGATCTCACCGAGGCGATCGCCCTGGAGGGCGCGGAGATCGTCTCCGCCACGGTCGAACCGCCCAGCCAGCAGCGCGTGCGCCACACGTACACCCTCCAGCTCCCCGACGCGGCCCGGCTTCCGGGCCTGATGCGCGCCATGCGGGACGTGCCCGGGGTGTACGACGTCGGCCGGGCCCAGCACTGACAGGCGCGCGCCGCGCCGGCCCGGCGAGGTGACCGAAGGCCGGGTCCGGACCCGCGACATGCGGACCGCAGGGCCGGGTCCGGGCCCGCGGCAGGGTGACCGGAGACCTCGGCCCGGGCGCCCGGCATGCGGCAGGAAGGACCTCGCTCCCCAACCCGTTCGGGTGGGTCGGATGCGCGGCTCCGCCGTAGCGCCCGCGGCCACTGGTAGCCGTGGTCCATGCTGCTCACCCCTCGCCTTCGGTCCAAGCCCCGGATCACCCGGCACCGGAAGGCGGCCCTGCTCGCCTCCGCCGTCTCCGTCTGCCTCGTCGCCGCCGCGGCACCGGCCGAGCCCCTGGGCGTCGGCGACCGGCTCTACCCGTACCTGGGCAATCCCGGCTACGACGTTGCCTCGTACGACCTGAACCTCACCTACCCCGGCACCAACGACAAGCCGCTGCAGGCCGTCACCACCATCGACGCCTGGACCACCGCCGACCTCGACCGCGTGAACCTCGACTTCGCCCACGGCACCGTCCAGAGCGTCGAGGTCGACGGACGCCCCGCCGACTTCAGCACGGCCGGCGAGGACCTGGTCGTCACCCCGGCCCACTCCCTGCACAGGGGCCTGTGGACCCGGATCACCGTCCGGCACACCAGCGATCCCGTCGCCGGCAAGGACCAGGAGGGCGGGTGGGTGCGCACCACCGACGGCCTGGCCATGGCCAACCAGGCCGACGCCGCCCACCTGGTCTTCCCCTGCAACGACCACCCCTCCGACAAGGCGATGTTCACCTTCCGGATCACCGCGCCGAACGGCTGGACCGCCGTCGCCAACGGCCTGCCCGCCGGAGCGGACCGCGTCGGGACCACCACCACCTGGACCTACCGCACCCAGCACCCCATGGCCACCGAACTCGCCCAGGTGTCCATCGGCCGCTCCGCCGTGGTGCGCCGCCAGGGACCGCACGGCCTGCCCGTCCGGGACGTCGTGCCCAGCGCCGACCGCAAGACCCTCGAACCCTGGCTCGCCAAGACCCCCGGCCAGATCGCCTGGCTGGAGGACAAGGTCGGCAGGTACCCGTTCGAGACGTACGGCGTGCTCATGGCCCAGGCGTCCACCGGCTTCGAGCTGGAGACCCAGACCCTCTCGCTGTTCGAGAAGGAACTGTTCACCGAGCCCGCCTACCCCAAGTGGTACGTCGAATCCGTCATGGTGCACGAGCTGTCCCACCAGTGGTTCGGCGACAGCGTCAGCCCCCGCACCTGGTCCGACGTCTGGCTGAACGAGGGCCACGCCACCTGGTACGAGGCGCTGTACTCGGAGGAGACCGCGAAGCGGCCCATGGTGGACCGCATGAAGGCCGCGTACGGCGCCTCCGACCGCTGGCGCCAGTCCGGCGGCCCGCCCGCGCTGCCCAAGGCGCCCGTGCCCGGCGAGAAGATCAGCATCTTCCGGCCCAACATCTACGACGGCGCCGCGCTCGTGCTGTACGCCCTGCGGCAGGAGATCGGCCGGCCCGCCTTCGAGCGGCTGGAACGGCTCTGGGTCCAGCGGCACCGGGACTCCACCGCCACCACCGCCGACTTCGTCCGGCTCGCCTCGGCCGTCGCCGGCCGCGACCTGAGCGGCTTCTTCCAGGCCTGGCTGTACGGCGAGAAGACCCCGCCCATGCCCGGCCACCCCGACTGGAAGAGCGCGCCGCCCGACCGGGCCGCCAAGGCGCACACCCGGCGATAACCCGGTGACGAGACGTGCCGTCCCGTGCGACCATCATCGGGTCGGCGCCGCACGGGACACGGGAATCTCCCGGGGTACCCGAGCGTTGGACACCACGAGCGGCCCGGGTACCTCCCGGACACGCCGTAACGGCATTCCCATCGACGTAAGGATCCAATGACCTCCTCTTCTTCCCCTTCCCAGGACACCCAGCGCCTCGCGCACGCCTATCCCGAAGGTCTTCGGGCCGATGCCCTGATGGAAGAGGACGTCGCCTGGAGCCACGAGATCGACGGCGAGCGTGACGGCGACCAGTTCGACCGTTCCGAGCGCGCCGCCCTGCGCCGCGTGGTGGGACTGTCCACCGAGCTGGAGGACGTGACCGAGGTCGAGTACCGCCAGCTCCGTCTGGAGCGGGTCGTGCTCGTCGGCGTGTGGACCACCGGAACCGCCCAGGACGCCGACAACTCCCTCGCGGAGCTGGCCGCCCTCGCGGAGACGGCGGGCGCGCTCGTGCTCGACGGCGTCATCCAGCGCCGCGACAAGCCCGACGCGGCCACCTACATCGGCTCCGGCAAGGCCGCCGAGCTGCGGGACGTCGTCATCGAAACGGGCGCGGACACCGTCATCTGCGACGGTGAGCTGAGCCCCGGCCAGCTGATCCAGCTGGAGGACGTGGTCAAGGTCAAGGTCATCGACCGCACGGCCCTGATCCTGGACATCTTCGCCCAGCACGCCAAGTCCCGCGAGGGCAAGGCGCAGGTCGCGCTCGCGCAGATGCAGTACATGCTGCCGCGGCTGCGAGGCTGGGGTCAGTCGCTGTCCCGGCAGATGGGTGGCGGTCGCGGCGGCCTCGCCACCCGTGGTCCCGGTGAGACCAAGATCGAGACCGACCGGCGCCGGATCCGCGAGAAGATGGCGAAGATGCGCCGGGAGATCGCGGACATGAAGACCGGCCGCGAGATCAAGCGCCAGGAGCGCCGGCGGAACAAGGTGCCGTCCGTCGCCATCGCGGGCTACACCAACGCCGGCAAGTCCTCCCTGCTCAACCGGCTCACGGGCGCCGGTGTCCTGGTCGAGAACGCCCTGTTCGCGACCCTGGACCCGACCGTCCGCCGCGCGGAGACCCCGAGCGGCCGCCTGCACACGCTGGTGGACACCGTCGGCTTCGTCCGGCACCTGCCGCACCACCTGGTCGAGGCGTTCCGCTCCACCATGGAGGAGGTCGGCGACTCCGACCTGATCCTGCACGTGGTGGACGGCTCGCACCCCGTCCCGGAGGAGCAGCTGGCCGCCGTGCGCGAGGTGATCCGGGACGTCGGCGCCACCGACGTGCCCGAGATCGTCGTGATCAACAAGGCGGACGCGGCCGACCCGCTGGTCCTCCAGCGGCTGCTCCGCGTGGAGAAGCGCTCCATCGCCGTCTCGGCCCGCACCGGCCAGGGCATCGAGGAACTGCTCGCCCTGATCGACGACGAGCTGCCCCGCCCCTCCGTCGAGGTCGACGCGCTCGTGCCGTACACCCACGGCAAGCTCGTCGCCCGCGCCCACACCGAGGGCGAGGTGATCTCCGAGGAGCACACCGCGGAGGGCACCCTGCTCAAGGTCCGGGTGCACGAGGAGCTGGCGGCGGACCTGGCGCCGTACGCGCCGGTCTCCGCGGCCTGACCCGGCACACCACGAAGGCCCGCCACCCCCTCGGGGCGGCGGGCCTTCGCTCTGTCACGGCGGACGGTGCTACCGCCCGGCGAACTTCTTGCTGACCGAGTCGTACACGCCCTTGGCCACGTCACCCAGCCGGGGACCGGCCAGCCAGCCCGAGCTGACCGGGCCGATGCTGGTGTTGGACACCAGCGCCGGCTTGCCGTCCGCACCCGTCTCCACCCAGCCGCCACCGGAGGAGCCACCGGTCATCGTGCAGCCGATCCGGTACATCGTCGGATCCGCCTTGTCGATCGACAGCCGGCCCGGCTTGTCCTGGCACTGGTACATCAGCTGACCGTCGAAGGGAGCCGCCGCCGGATACCCGGTCGCGGTGATGCCCTGCACCTTCGGCACGGCCGGTGCGTCGAAGTTCACCGGCAGTGCCCCGCCGACGGTCTCCTCCAGCGACTTGCCGTCACTGCCCTGCTCCGGCGTCACATGGATGACCGAGAAGTCGTACGACGCTCCGTTGCCGCCCGTCTCGCCACCCTCGTCGATCCACTGCTGCGACGTCTGCGCGGCGTCCGCCCACCAGACACCGTACGGAGCGACCTCCGCCCGGCCGACGCCCTCCAGCTGCGCGGCCGACTTGCCCGCGTTGTTGTACGACGGCACGAAGGCGATGTTGCGGTACCAACCGCCCTTCTTGCCGGCGTGCACACAGTGCCCCGCCGTCCAGATCATGTTGGACTTGCCCGGGTGCGCCGGGTCCTTCACGACCGTCGCCGAGCACACCATGGTGCCCTCGGGAGCGTCGAAGAACACCTTGCCCGAGGTGGCGGCACTGGTGTGGTACGGCGGCGCGACGGCCTGCGCCTTCACCGGCTGCGGCGTCGGGTCCGTGACGCCCTGGTCACCGGAGATGTCGTTGTCGTCGACGCCCTTGTCCGGGTCGTCGGCGTCGCGCATCCGGTCCGGGTCCCACAGACCCTTGATGATCGGGTTGATGAAGTCGTTGGCCTCGCGCAGCCAGTCTTCCCTGTTCCAGTTCTGCCAGGCGCCGTTCTTCCACTTGTCGACGTCGATCCCGTGCTCCTTGAGCCTCTCCTTGAGGTCGTCCGGGATCTTGATCTTTCCGTCGCCGGTGCTCGCCGCGGTCGCGGAGGCGGTCGGCTTGCCGTCGGCCTTGTCGTCGCCGTTGCAGGCGGTGGCGGTCAGCGCCAGCGCCGAGACGAGGGCGACCGCCGCCAGCGCGGGGGAGGTACGTCGGCTGCCCCTCCCTCGCCGAGCGGTGAACGGCGGCCGTATGGATCGCATGGTCTGGACTCCCCCTGTGGTGAAGGAACTCGGCGCTTCGGCCGTGCCACCGGCGATGAACCCCCGGGGAGTTCACGCGGTCCCACGGCCAACTGGGAACGGCATCACACACTATGCGCTCGCTGTGGGGGACTTCCCACGGATCGGCAACGGTTCGGCTACAAGCCGTCTGACCTGGCCAACCATTACTGGATCTTTCGACTTGACGCCTCCTCATCACCACGCCGCTCCCGACGGCGGACCCGGGGTCCGGCGAAAAGGACTTCGAATCAGGCCGTAACCCGTAGAGCGGTCGGCGGTTGTAGCGGTGGGGGGCCCGCTGCCCAAGTCCGGTCCCCGCCGTCAACACGCCTCTGAACAGCGGGGAGGACCACGAGCTGTGTCCGTTACGGAGTCGGTGGCCGAAGGGCTGCCCGGACGAGCGCCGGCCGTGCACGAAGGGATCCTGCGGCGTCAGTCGGCGCGCGAATCCTCGGCGCGCACCTACGCCCGGGCGCTGCCCATCGTGCCGGTCAGGGCACGAGGACTCACCATCGAGGGCGCCGACGGCCGCCGCTACCTCGACTGCCTCTCCGGCGCCGGCGCCCTCGCCCTCGGCCACAACCACCCCGTGGTCCTGGAAGCCGTCCGCGGGGTCCTCGACTCCGGCGCCCCCCTCTCCGTCCTCGACCTCGCGACCCCGGTGAAGGACGCCTTCATCACCGAGCTGTTCCGCACGCTGCCGCCCGGTCTCGCCGGACGTGCCCGCGTCCAGTTCTGCGGCCCGGCCGGCACGGACGCCGTCGAGGCGGCCCTCAAGCTGGTCCGGGTCGCGACCGGCCGCACCGGCGTCCTCGCCTTCACCGGCGCCTACCACGGCATGACCGCGGGCGCTCTGGCCGCCTCCGGCGGCGCCCCCGACGTGCAGGTGACCCGCCTGCCCTATCCGCAGGACTACCGCTGCCCCTTCGGCATCGGCGGGCCGGGCGGCGCCGAGACCGCCGTCCGCTGGACCACGTCCCTTCTCGACGACCCCAAGTCGGGCGTCCCGCTGCCCGCCGGGATGATCCTCGAACCCGTCCAGGGGGAGGGCGGGGTGATCCCGGCACCGGACGGCTGGCTGCGCAGCATGCGCCGGATCACCCAGGACCGGTCCGTCCCGCTGATCGCCGACGAGGTCCAGACCGGAGTGGGCAGGACCGGCGCCTTCTGGGCCGTCGAACACAGCGGCATCACCCCGGACGTGATGGTGCTGTCCAAGGCCATCGGCGGCAGCCTCCCCCTGGCCGTGATCGTCTACCGCGACGACCTCGACGTCTGGCATCCCGGCGCCCACGCGGGCACCTTCCGCGGCAACCAGCTCGCCATGGCCGCAGGCACCGCCACCCTCGCCCATGTCCGTGAGAACGGCCTCGCCGCCCGGGCCGCCGACCTCGGCTCCCGCATGCTGACCCGGCTCCGCGACGACCTCGGTCACCTCGCGTGCGTGGGGGAGGTGCGGGGCCGGGGGCTGATGATCGGCGTCGAGCTCGTCGACCCGGAGGCGGACGGCTCCGCCCCGGCCCCCGTGTCCGCGACCGCCGATCCGTCCGCGACCGCCGATCCGTCCTCGGCACCGAGCGGCCCGGAGCCCTTCCGCACCCCGCGCCCGGCGGCGCCGGCTCTCGCTGCGGCCGTCCAACGGGAATGTCTGCAAAGGGGGTTGATCGTCGAACTCGGCGGCCGTCACTCCGCCGTGGTCCGGCTGCTCCCTCCGCTGACGATCAGCGACGAGCAGGCGGCAGCGGTGCTGGACCGGCTGTCCGACGCGGTGGCGGCGGTGGCCCGCGACCACACCCTCCACGATCCACGTCACCCCCGTTACCACGGCCCGGCCCGGCGCACCGGCTGAGCACCGGGCACCCTCCGCCGCCCGCCCCTGACAGCGGGCGCGGACCCCGTCCGCGGTGATCACGCCTCACCACACCCTCACCCCCTTCTGGAACCACCGGCCCGACACCGAATCCCGTGACCACTCCGCAGCCATCCCGCCCAAGCCCGCCCACCGCCGGCCGACGCGGCCCCCGACTCCGCCCCGCCGGCGGTCGCCTCTGGCGCGGACGCCGACCGAGCGGACGCCGGGTACGGCCCGGCATCAGTCCGCCCCCGCACCCCGAGGAGCCGTCATGACCGACACCCCCCATCCGGACGGCCGCTCCGGTGCTCCCGACGAGCAGGGAGACTCCGGCGCCCCGAACTCGCCCGTCCCGCTCGCGGAGTCGGTGCCCCAGCAGAAACGGCGGAGCGTGTCACTGACGCGAGTCGCGGAGCCCGGCACCGATCCGTTGGAGGACCCCGATCCCGGCACCGCCGCCCAGGCCGCCGCCGTGGAGAACCTCCTGCGGTGCTGGGTCCGCGAGACCGACCTGCCCGCCCCCACGATCGGCACCCTCCTCGTCCCGCTGCCCGCGAGCGGCGCCTCACTGACCGTCCCGGTCCGCTACTGGTCCCCCACCGGATGGCACCGATTCGGACCACCCCGACTCACCGGCGCACCGCCGACCGCCCCTCCCGTCGACGCCGTCACCCTCGCGGCGTTCCTCACCCGGGAGACCGCCTGGGCCGCGGACTGCCCGCCCCCGGGCGCCGGCGCCCCCACGGCGGCGGCATCCCCGCCCGCGCAGGTTCCCCCCGCGGACGCGGCAGGCCGGCCCTCCCCGTCCGGAACCTCCCACGCGGGCCACGGAAACGGTGGCGACCTCGTGGCCAGAGTGGCCGACTCCCTCCGCCGCACCGCGACCTTCATCGGCGACCGGCGCGCACGCCCCGCCGGCACCCCCGACCTCTTCCTCGACGCCGAGCAGGCCCTCCTCCTCGGACACCCCCTGCACCCGACCCCCAAGAGCCGGGAAGGCCTGACCGAGGCCGAGGCCCGCCACTACTCACCCGAACTACGCGGCTCCTTCCCCCTGCACTGGATGGCCGTCGCCCCCTCGCTGCTCGCCACCGACTCGGCCTGGACCGAACGCGGCCGGCCCGTCTCCGCCGGCCACCTCACGCGACGCCTCGCCGAAACCGCTCTGCCCCTGCCCGACGGCTACACCGCCCTCCCCCTGCACCCGTGGCAGGCGCGTGAGGCACGGCACGACGCACGCGTCGCGGCACTGCTCGACGCCGGACTGCTCCACGACCTCGGGACCGCCGGCCCCGCCTGGCACCCCACCTCCTCCGTGCGGACCGTCCACCGGACCGGGGCGTCGGCGATGCTCAAGCTGTCGCTGGGCCTGCGCATCACCAACTCCCGGCGCGAGAACCTCCGCAAGGAGCTGCACCGCGGAGTCGAGGTGCACCGGCTGCTCCGCACCGGCCTGCTCAAGCAGTGGCAGGCCGTACACCCCGGCTTCGACGTCGTCCGCGACCCGGCCTGGCTCGCCGTCGACGACCGGGACGGACGGCCCGTACCCGGACTCGACGCGCTGCTCAGGCACAATCCGTTCGCCCCGACCGACGACGTCGCCTGCGTCGCGGGACTCGTCTCGCCCCGGCCGCACCCCGAGCCGGACACCGAGTCGCCGCTGCCGCACACCGCCGGCACCATGCGGTCCCGCCTCGCCCTGCTCATGGCACGGCTGGCCGCGCGCACCGGGCGCCCCGTGGGAGCCGTCGCGGCGGAGTGGTTCCTGCGCTACCTGGAACAAGTCGTGCGCCCCGTGCTCTGGCTGGACAGCGAGGCCGGTATCGCCCTCGAAGCCCACCAGCAGAACACCCTCGTCCTGCTGGACCGCGACGGCTGGCCCACGGGCGGCCGCTACCGCGACAACCAGGGGTACTACTTCCGCGAGTCCCGGCGGGCCGAACTGGCCGCCCGGCTGCCCGGCATCGGCGAACGCAGCGACACCTTCGTCCCGGACGAGGTCACCGACGAACGCTTCGTCTACTACCTCGCCGTCAACAACGTGCTGGGTCTGATCGGCGCCTTCGGCTCACAGCGTCTCGCCGACGAGCGTCTGCTGCTCGCGGCCTTCCGCCGCTTCCTCGCCGACCTCCACTCGGGCCCCGGCGCACTGCGCACCTCCCTGCCCGGCCTCCTGCTCGACCCACCCGTCCTGCGCTGCAAGGCCAACCTCCTCACCCGGCTGCACGGCCTCGACGAACTCGTCGGCCCGGTCGACACCCAGTCCGTCTACGTGACCATCGCCAACCCCCTTCAGGCCTGAGCCGCGCCCACCACGACGAACCGCCCCGCCTCCCGCACTTCCGAGGACCATGACCCACTCCACCTCCTGAGAGGAGCGCCCGTGCCTCCCACCGGCGCGAACGCCGACCGGGGATCCGTCCCCGCCGACCCGGGCCGCACCGGCCCCCGAACTGCATACGCCCGCACCCGGGCCGCCGTGTTCAGCCGGTTCGCCGTCGAGGACGACGACGCGGACAGCGAGGACACACTGGACCTGCACCTGCCCTCCGAGTTCGTCGCGTTCTTCCGCGCCGGAACGCCCGGCCTCCTCGACCGGCTCCACACCTGGGGGCCGGTCGACACCCCCGTCGGCTCCTTCCATCTGGTGCCCGTGCGCGTCGCACGCGACCTGCCGCTGATCCACGGCTGGATGAACGACCCGGCCGTCGCTCACTTCTGGGACCTGGCCGGACCCACCGAGCGGATCGAGGACCATCTGCGGACCCAGCTCGACGGCGACGGACGCAGCGTGCCGTGTCTGGGCGCGCTGGACGGCACCCCGATGAGCTACTGGGAGATCTACCGCGCGGACCTCGATCCGCTGGCCCGCCGCTATCCGGCACGACCGCACGACACCGGGGTCCACCTCCTCGTCGGCGACGCCGAGGACCGCGGGCGGGGGCTGGGGTCCACCCTGCTCAGGGCCGTGGCCGACCTCATCCTCGACCGGCGCCCCGCGTGCGCTCGTGTCGTCGCGGAACCCGATCTTCGCAACACCCCCTCCATCGCCGCGTTCCTGAGCGCCGGCTTCCGGTACGCGGCCGAGGTCGACCTGCCCGACAAACGGGCCGCCCTCATGGTCCGGGACCGCAACCTGCGCGGTGTGCTGTAGCGCCCTGTGACAACGAGCGCCCTGTGATGACGCATGCGCCGGCGGTGCGGCGGCCCACCCGTCAGTCCGTAGGGTCCGCTCGTCCCGTCCCGCCGGTTCCCCGTGCTCGCCCTCTCCCGCCGCCCGTCCGCCCCGACCCAGGAGTCCGGCCGTGATCCCGCCCCCTCTCCTCATCGTGATCGCCCGTTTGTCAGTGCCGGGCCGTAGGGTGGTCGGGCTATGACGAAGCCCTCACTCCCCGAACTCCTCCATGCCGCCGTCACCGCCGTCGGCGGCACGGAGCGCCCCGGCCAGGTGACCATGGCCGAAGCGGTCGCCGAGGTGATCGACGACGGATCCCATCTCCTGGTGCAGGCCGGCACCGGCACCGGTAAGTCGCTGGGCTACCTCGTGCCCGCGCTCGCGCACGGGGAAAGAGTGATCGTCGCGACGGCCACCCTGGCCCTGCAGCGCCAGCTGGTGGAGCGGGACCTGCCCCGCACGGTCGACGCGCTCCACCCCCTGCTGCGCCGTCGCCCCGACTTCGCCATGCTCAAGGGCCGGTCGAACTACCTGTGCCTGCACCGCCTGCACGAGGGCATGCCGCAGGACGAGGAAGAGGGTCTCTTCGACCAGTTCGAGGCCGCCGCGCCCACCAGCAAGCTGGGCCAGGACCTGCTGCGGCTGCGGGACTGGTCGGACGAGACCGAGAACGGTGACCGGGACGACCTCACACCGGGCGTCTCGGACCGGGCCTGGGCCCAGGTGTCGGTGTCGTCGCGGGAGTGCCTCGGGGCGTCGAAGTGCGCGTACGGCGCCGAGTGCTTCGCGGAGATGGCCCGGGAGCGCGCCAAGCTCGCCGAGGTCGTGGTCACCAACCATGCCCTGCTCGCCATCGACGCCATCGAGGGCGCCCCGGTGCTGCCCCCGCACGAGGTGCTGATCGTCGACGAGGCGCACGAACTCGTCTCCCGTGTCACGGGCGTCGCCACGGGCGAACTCACCCCCGGTCAGGTCAACCGGGCCGTGCGCCGTGCCGCCAAGCTGGTCAACGAGAAGGCCGCCGACCAGCTCCAGACCGCCGCGGAGGGCTTCGAGCGGCTGATGGAGCTGGCGCTGCCCGGCCGGCTCGAGGAGATCCCCGAGGATCTCGGCTATGCGCTGATGGCGTTGCGCGATGCCGCTCGTACGGTGATCTCCGCGATCGGTGCGACGCGCGACAAGTCGGTCCAGGACGAGGACGCGGTCCGCAAGCAGGCCCTGGCCTCGGTGGAGTCGGTGCACGACGTGGCCGAACGGGTCGTGAACGGCTCGGAGTGGGACGTCGTCTGGTACGAGCGCCACGACCGCTTCGGTGCCTCCCTGCGGGTCGCGCCGATGTCGGTGTCGGGACTGCTGAGGGAGAAGCTGTTCGCGGACCGCAGCGTCGTCCTCACGTCGGCGACCCTCAAGCTGGGCGGTGACTTCAACGGCGTGGGCGCCTCCCTGGGGCTCGGCCCGGAGGGGACGGAGGGCGAGGACCTGCCGAAGTGGAAGGGCGTCGACGTCGGCTCGCCCTTCGACTACCGCAAGCAGGGCATCCTGTACGTCGCCAAGCATCTGGCGCGCCCCGCGCGGGACGGCGAGCGCGGCGACATGCTCGATGAGCTGACCGAGCTGATCCAGGCGGCGGGCGGCCGCACCCTGGGGCTGTTCTCCTCCATGCGGGCCGCCCAGCTCGCGGCGGAGGAGCTGCGCTCCCGGATTCCCGAGTTCCCGATCCTGCTGCAGGGCGAGGAGACGCTCGGCGAGCTGATCAAGAACTTCGCGGCCGATCCGCAGACCTGTCTCTTCGGCACGCTGTCGTTGTGGCAGGGCGTCGACGTCCCGGGGCCCAGCTGCCAGCTGGTCGTCATGGACAAGATCCCCTTCCCGCGCCCCGACGACCCGCTGATGAGCGCGCGCCAGAAGGCGGTGGAGGACGCGGGGGGCAACGGCTTCATGGCGGTGGCCGCCACGCACGCGGCCCTGCTGATGGCCCAGGGCGCCGGCCGTCTCGTACGCGCGTCCGGCGACCGCGGTGTGGTCGCCGTACTGGATCAGCGCCTCGCCACCGCGCGGTACGCCAGCTATCTGACGGCGTCGCTGCCGGACTTCTGGTTCACCACGGACCGTAACCAGGTCCGCAAGTCGCTGTCCGCGATCGACGCGGCGGCGAAGGCGTCCGAAGCGGAGCAGATGGCCGCCCAGTGACCGAAAAGTGGCCTGACCGGAAGACGGGTCAGGCCACTTCCCGCACGGCCGCCCGACAGTGGGCGGGTCGCGCGGTGCGCGGAAGAACGTGGGCCCCGGAACCGGCGCAGGGGTTCCGGGGCCCGGTCAGGGAGCAGGCCGACAGGCCCGTCCGCCGCAGCGGTCACACGCGCCGCAGCACGGCGACGACCTTGCCGAGGATGGTCGCGTCGTCGCCCGGGATCGGCTCGTAGGCCGAGTTGTGCGGCAGGAGCCAGACATGGCCGTCCTCGCGCTTGAAGCGCTTCACGGTGGCTTCGCCGTCGAGCATGGCCGCGACGATGTCGCCGTTCTCGGCGACCGGCTGGCGGCGGACGGTGACCCAGTCGCCGTCGCAGATCGCGGCCTCGATCATGGAGTCGCCGACGACCTTGAGCACGAACAGCTCGCCGTCACCGACGAGCTGGCGGGGGAGGGGGAAGACGTCCTCGACGGACTCCTCCGCGAGGATCGGGCCACCGGCGGCGATACGGCCGACCAGGGGGACGTAGGACGCGGCGGGCTTGCCGGCGGTGTCCGTGGGCTGCACCGTCACGGCCTGGTCCGAGCCGCGCACCTCGTAGGCGCGCGGGCGGTGCGGGTCGCGGCGCAGGAAGCCCTTGCGCTCCAGTGCCATCAGCTGGTGTGCGACCGAGGACGTGCTGGAGAGGCCCACGGCCTGGCCGATCTCGCGCATCGACGGCGGGTATCCCCGGCGCTGGACGGAGTCGCGGATGACCTCGATCACCCGGCGTTGCCGGTCGGTGAGTCCTGAGCTGTCGGCCCGGATGCCTGGAGGTCGGCCCGGCAGGGAGCGCTTGTGTCCCTCGGGATTCATGGCTTCGTTCATCGCGTGTACCGGCTCGACTCGGCCCTGGGGGCGGTCCTGGGCAGTGATGGTGGCACTGTCTGCGGTGGTGGTCACGTCGGCCCCTCTCGATGGTCTCCCTGCTGGACAACGGTAGTTGCTTTCGAAAGGTTGCGCCAAACACACGTTCGAGTGAAAAAGTGGGGTTCACCTGACGCGATCACGTGCCTGGGTGTATGGCTAACGCGGTACCCGACGGGCGGAAGCGCTCGCTGTTGTACTGTTCACCGCCGGGATCCCGGCCTCGTGAGCCGTGCCCCAGTGTGCCATCCGGAACCTCGCCGACCGGGAGCCGGGCCCGTTCTGTGCCGGAGTCCCACGCGTCCTCCGTGCGGCGCCCACGGTATCTCCGTAAACACCACAGAGATACGGTGCTGCGTCCGCGTGTTCGGGTGAGTCGCCGGCGGGTACCCGCGATCAGGGCGCCACGCGCGTGCGTGACCGGCCTGCCTCCTACGACACGCGAATCTGCCTCTGTGTATGAGCCAAGCCCCACATCTAGTGGTTGGATGGCTACAGCAGCCCACAAGTTGTGGTCCCCCGGGTCTGAGAAGGCTCCGCGATCGCCTATGCTTAGGGCTGCTTCGCGGGGCCCATGGGGTCTGACGAGGCTTTTGAGTCTGCTGTGAGGAGGGTTGGAGATCATGCACTGCCCCTTCTGCAGGCACCCCGACAGCCGTGTGGTCGACAGTCGTACGACCGACGACGGCACGTCGATCCGCAGGCGCCGCCAGTGCCCCGACTGCTCCCGTCGTTTCACGACCGTGGAGACGTGCTCGCTCATGGTGGTCAAGCGGTCCGGAGTCACCGAGCCCTTCAGCCGTACCAAGGTCATCAACGGTGTGCGCAAGGCATGCCAGGGGCGGCCTGTCACCGAGGACGCACTCGCCCAGCTCGGCCAGCGGGTCGAGGAGGCGGTGCGGGCCACCGGGAGCGCCGAGCTGACCACCCACGACGTGGGGCTGGCCATACTCGGCCCCTTGCAGGAACTCGACCTCGTCGCCTATCTGCGATTCGCCTCGGTCTATCGGGCGTTCGACTCGCTCGACGACTTCGAGGCCGCGATCGCGGAGCTGAGGGAGGCGACGCGGGACCCCGTCGCGGACGACGACGCGCCGACGGGGAGCCAGGAAGACGATCGCGGGCGCGGCGGGACGGCTCACGTCCCTGTGCCCGCCAACGCCGCCGACTGACCGGCGGGCCGGACACCGGGAGACCCGGGTTCCGGCCGGAAGGCGGCGACCGAAGACCTGTTGCGGGCGGCAGCTGACGATGCCCGCAGCACAAGACAGAACACCGTGCCACGGGAACAAACGGGGCACTTCAGGGCGTTTTTTGCCCGTATAGGGAGGCGGCATGACAGAGACGGCGAGCGGTCCGGCACGAGGTTCCCGAGCCAAGGGCACCAAGGCCACCAAGGGGCTGCGTATCGAGCGCATCCACACCACCCCCGGCGTGCACCCGTACGACGAGGTGGCCTGGGAGCGCCGTGACGTCGTCATGACCAACTGGCGCGACGGCTCGGTCAACTTCGAGCAGCGTGGCGTCGAGTTCCCCGACTTCTGGTCGGTGAACGCGGTCAACATCGTCACCAGCAAGTACTTCCGGGGCGCCGTGGGCACCCCGCAGCGCGAGGTCAGCCTCAGGCAGCTGATCGACCGCATCGTGAAGACGTACCGGAAGGCCGGCGAGGACCACAAGTACTTCGCCTCGCCCGCCGACGCCGAGATCTTCGAGCACGAGCTGGCGTACGCCCTCCTGCACCAGATCTTCAGCTTCAACAGCCCCGTCTGGTTCAACGTGGGCACCCCGCAGCCGCAGCAGGTCTCCGCCTGCTTCATCCTGTCCGTCGACGACTCCATGGAGTCGATCCTCGACTGGTACAAGGAAGAGGGAATGATCTTCAAGGGCGGCTCCGGCGCCGGCCTGAACCTCTCCCGCATCCGCTCCTCCAAGGAGCTGCTCTCCTCCGGTGGCAACGCCTCCGGTCCCGTCTCCTTCATGCGCGGCGCCGACGCCTCCGCCGGCACCATCAAGTCCGGTGGCGCCACCCGCCGTGCCGCCAAGATGGTCGTGCTCGACGTCGACCACCCCGACATCGAGGACTTCATCCAGACGAAGGTCAGCGAGGAGGAGAAGATCCGCGTCCTGCGCGACGCGGGCTTCGACATGGACCTGGGCGGCGACGACATCACGTCCGTCCAGTACCAGAACGCCAACAACTCGGTCCGCGTGAACGACGAGTTCATGACCGCGGTCGAGAAGGGCACCGACTTCGGCCTGCGCGCCCGCATGACCGGTGAGGTCATCGAGGAGGTCGACGCCAAGGCGCTCTTCCGCAAGATCGCCGAGGCCGCGTGGGCCTGCGCCGACCCGGGCATCCAGTACGACGACACCATCAACAACTGGCACACCTGCCCCGAGTCCGGCCGGATCACCGCGTCGAACCCGTGCAGCGAGTACATGCACCTGGACAACACGTCCTGCAACCTGGCCTCGCTGAACCTGATGAAGTTCCTGAAGGACGACGGCAAGGGCAGCCAGTCCTTCGAGACCGAGCGTTTCCAGAAGGTCGTCGAGCTGGTCATCACCGCGATGGACATCTCGATCTGCTTCGCGGACTTCCCGACCCAGAAGATCGGCGAGAACACGCGCGCGTTCCGCCAGCTCGGCATCGGCTACGCCAACCTCGGCGCCCTGCTGATGGCGACCGGCCACGCGTACGACTCCGACGGCGGCCGTACCCTCGCCGGCGCCATCACCTCCCTGATGACGGGTACGGCCTACCGCCGCTCCGCCGAACTGGCCTCGGTGGTCGGCCCGTACGACGGTTACGCCCGCAACGCCGACGCCCACAAGCGCGTCATGAAGCAGCACTCCGACGCCAACGGCACGGCCGTCCGCATGGACGACCTGGACACTCCGGTGTGGGCCGCCGCCACGGAGGCCTGGCAGGACGTGCTGCGCCTCGGTGAGAAGAACGGTTTCCGTAACTCCCAGGCGTCCGTGCTCGCCCCGACCGGCACCATCGGTCTCGCGATGTCCTGCGACACCACCGGTGTCGAGCCCGACCTCGCCCTGGTGAAGTTCAAGAAGCTCGTCGGCGGCGGCTCGATGCAGATCGTCAACGGCACCGTCCCGCAGGCCCTGCGCCGCCTGGGCTACCAGGAGGAGCAGATCGAGGCGATCGTCGCCCACATCGCCGAGCACGGCAATGTGATCGACGCCCCCGGTCTCAAGCCGCAGCACTACGAGGTGTTCGACTGCGCCATGGGCGAGCGCGCCATCTCTCCGATGGGCCACGTCCGCATGATGGCCGCGATCCAGCCCTGGATCTCCGGTGCCATCTCCAAGACGGTCAACATGCCGGAGACGGCGACCGTCGAGGAGGTCGAGGAGATCTACTACGAGGCCTGGAAGCTCGGCGTCAAGGCGCTCGCGATCTACCGCGACAACTGCAAGGTCGGCCAGCCGCTCTCCGCCAAGAAGAAGGAGGACGAGAAGGCCGAGATCACCGAGAAGGCCGAGGACACGATCCGTGCCGCGGTCGAGAAGGTGGTCGAGTACCGCCCGGTCCGCAAGCGCCTCCCGAAGGGCCGCCCCGGTATCACCACGTCCTTCACGGTCGGCGGTGCCGAGGGCTACATGACCGCCAACTCCTACCCGGACGACGGACTCGGCGAGGTCTTCCTGAAGATGTCCAAGCAGGGCTCCACCCTCGCGGGCATGATGGACGCCTTCTCGATCGCCGTCTCGGTCGGTCTGCAGTACGGCGTGCCGCTGGAGACGTACGTCTCGAAGTTCACCAACATGCGCTTCGAGCCGGCCGGCATGACGGACGACCCGGACGTGCGGATGGCGCAGTCGATCGTCGACTACATCTTCCGCCGCCTGGCGCTGGACTTCCTGCCCTTCGAGACCCGTTCCGCGCTCGGCATCCACTCCGCCGAGGAGCGCCAGCGCCACCTGGAGACCGGCTCCTACGAGCCGGCCGACGACGAGGTCGACGTCGAGGGCCTGGCCCAGTCGGCGCCGCGCACCCAGGAGCTGAAGGCGGTCGCCGCGCCGAAGGCCGAGGCCGAGGTGGCCAAGCCCGCTCCGAAGCAGGCGCACACCAGCGCCGAGCTGGTGGAGATGCAGCTGGGCATCCAGGCGGACGCTCCGCTCTGCTTCTCCTGCGGTACGAAGATGCAGCGGGCCGGTTCCTGCTACATCTGCGAGGGCTGCGGCTCGACCAGCGGCTGCAGCTGACGACTGACGGATTCCCGTAGAGGGTCCTGAAGCGAGGGGCGCCGGCATCTGCCGGCGCCCCTCACTTCTGTGCGGCTGTGTGCGGCGCGGGACTTCTGTCCGGCCGTGCGCGGGCGTGCCTCAGGAGCGGCGTGCCCTGCCCATGACCCGGCTGAAGCCCGCGGGGTCCTCGTCGAAGCCGTGGACACCGGCGCGGAACGTCCACTCGCCCGAGCCGTCCCGGACGAACTCGGCGATCACCGCGGCCGTGGCGTCCGGGACCGAGCCGAAGTCGTCCTCGGCGAGGACGGTGTAGCCCTCGCGGATCCGCATGGCCGGACCGAGCACGCCGGCGAAGGTCCGGTGCGCGAGCTGCTGCTGGATGACGACACCGACCACCACGCGCGCGTAGCGCTCGCCGAGGCGGTCGAGTTCGAGCGTCATGGCCTCGTCCCAACCGAAGCCCTTGCCGTCCTTGCTGTCCCGGTCGAGGTAGATGGTGCCGTCCGGCGAGCGGCTGTCGAAGTGCACCAGATAGGCCGGGGCGCCGTACGGGTCGCCCGACTCGAAGGTCCCGGCGACGATGTCGAGATCGGTGGGCGGCTGACCCGTCGGACTGGGGTCCCACTTGAGCGCGACCTCGATCTTGCGGATTCCCTTGCTGAAGCCGGTCACCGGGCGTTCCTTCCCCCCTGAAGATCTTCTCCTCCCAACTCCCGCGGAGTCAGGGCATCTTGTCCATCGTGCCATGCGCGCGGGGGCGTATGCGCGGGCGATCTCGGCCGGAGCGTGACCGGCGCCACGTCCGCTGGCCTTACGATGGCGCGGTGCTGGTCAAGTGGATTCGCTGCACCGTGGTGGACCGCCGCGGCTTCGAGCGCGGGCAGCGGAAATGGGCGGGGCTTCTGGGGGAGCCGGGTTTTCGGGGACAGGGCGGAGGCTGGAGCCGGCAGCGGCAGGGCGTGGCGCACATCTTCGCCTTCTGGGAAAGCCGTGCCTTCTACGACTCCTTCATGGCCCGCTCCCACGACCGCCTGGCGTCCGCCCAGGCCGGCTCGTTCAAGGATCCGCAGGTCAAGCTGTTCGAGTACCGCTTCGACGTGAAGACGGGCTTCGAGCCGCGGTTCACCGACGCCGACCTGATCCGCGTGGCCCTGTGCCGGGTGAACGAAGAGCGCGTCGAGCACTTCACGCTCATGCAGGAGAAGGTCTGGAATCCCGCGATGGCCGGTTCGCCGGGCATGATCCGCGGCATGTTCGCCGAGGCGCCCGCACAGGAGTTCATGATCCTGTCGATGTGGCGGTCGGCGGCCGAGCACGGCAAGTACCGCACCGAGCGGGTGGAGCGCCTGGCCCTGCGCGCCCAGACGGAGACGGACATAGCGGCGCTGTCAGGTGACATCGTGGAGCTGGAACCGTCCTGGACGGTCTGAGCGCACGGGGGGAGGGTCCGGAAAACAAATGCACTGTCCGGGTCGCCTCAGCACTGCCCGGCGACGGCCTCCGGCGAGAAAATCGTGTGATCTGCGCCGTACGGGGCCGGTACGGGTGCTCGACTCCCTCCCACTCGATCTAGGGTTTCGGCATGGCACGACCACGGCGCATCGTCCTTGTCCGGCACGGCGAGTCAACCGGGAACATTGACGACTCCGTGTACGAACGCGAACCCGACCACGCGCTCGCCCTCACCGAGCGCGGCCGGCGACAGGCCGAGGAGACCGGCAAGACGCTCCGGGAGGTCTTCGGCCAGGAGCGCGTGAGCGTGTACGTCTCTCCGTACCGCCGTACGCACGACACGCTCCGTGCCTTCCACCTCGACCCCGACCGCATACGGGTGCGCGAGGAACCCAGGCTGCGCGAGCAGGACTGGGGCAACTGGCAGGACCGCGACGACGTCCGCCTCCAGAAGGCCTACCGCGACGCCTACGGCCACTTCTTCTTCCGCTTCCCGCAGGGGGAGTCCGGCGCCGACGTGTACGACCGGGTCGGCGGCTTCCTGGAGAGCCTGTTCCGCAGCTTCGAGGACCCGGACCATCCGCCCAACGTGCTCCTGGTGACCCACGGGCTCGCGATGCGGCTGTTCTGCATGCGCTGGTTCCACTGGACGGTGGCGGAATTCGAGTCCCTGTCGAATCCCGGGAACGCCGAGATGCGGATGCTCGTTCTCGGGGAGGACGGCAAGTACACACTGGACAGGCCCTTCGAGCGCTGGCGGGAGCCGGTGCCGTACTGGGTCACCGGATAGAGTGGCAGTGCGATGACCGCTGACTCCTCTTCTCTCGGACGCCTCGAGCGCGCTCTGGCGAGCCTGCGCGGACTGGCCGTGGGGGACGCCCTGGGCTCCCAGTACTTCGTCCCGGCGAACTACCCCCTGCTGAAGCGCCGCGAGCTGCCGGCGGGCCCCTGGCAGTGGACGGACGACACGGAGATGGCCTGCTCCGTGGTCGCCGTCCTCGCCGCGCACCAGCGCGTCGACCAGGACGCGCTGGCCCGCTCCTTCGCCGTGCACCACGACTTCGACCGGGGATACGGCCCTGCCGTCAACCGGCTGCTGCGCCTCGTCCGGGAGGGCGAGGACTGGCGTGAGCTGGCCGCCGCGCTGTTCAACGGACAGGGGTCCTGGGGCAACGGGGCGGCGATGCGCATCGCCCCGCTGGGCGCCTGGTACGCGGACGATCCGGAGCAGGCGACCCACCAGGCCGAGATCTCGGCCTATCCCACGCACCAGCACCGGGAGGCCGTGGTCGGTGCCATGGCCGTCGCCGCGGCCGCCGCGCTGGCGGGCTCGCCGGACGGGCCGCCCACGCCCGACGCCCTGCTCGACGGCGTCATCGCCCTGGTGCCCAAGAGCGCGGTCGGGCAGGGCCTCCGCCGTGCCCGGGACATGCTCGACTACGCCGACGCGGGTACGGTCGCGGCGGTCCTGGGGTGCGGCCGGCGCACGACCGCCCACGACACGGTTCCCTTCGCTCTGTGGTCCGCCGCGCGGAGCCTCGGTGACTTCGAGAAGGCGTTCTGGACGACCGCCCAGGTGGGCGGGGACGTGGACACCACCTGCGCGATCATGGGCGGGGTGCTCGCCTCCGGGAAGGCGGGGACGCCGCCCACGGAGTGGGTGGAGCGGACCGAGGCGCTGCCGGACTGGGTGCCCGCGGGGTTCTGACGCCTCCCGTGCCGGATCACCGGGCCGCGGGCCGGACGACGGGACTCGTTCGCGCCTGTTCCGCTTTCTGTGCGCGTCCCACCGTGGGCGAACTCTCCGTGCTCGGCGGGAACTCTCTGTGACTGCCGCCCGTTCTTTCGGTACACACCGCATGTCCGGTCGTCCGGTAGTTGGCGGCCGGTGATGGCGGTGGTCGAGGGACGACGGGTTAGGCGCGGCTCGGAGGGGGTGTGCGATGGCTTACGGCGAGTGGTCGAGCCTCGTCCTGCTCCCCGTGCCGGCGGTGGCTCTGCTGTGGGCGTGGTTCGTCGCGGCGCGGCCGGCCGGACCGCCTTACGTGCCGTCTGCTGCTCGGCGGCTGTCCGTCCGGCCGCGTGCGGCTGGGGGTGGATCAGCCGATCCCCGGGCCCGCGACGCCGGCGAGAGAGTCGAGATCGCTCTTACGGACCTTGATCACCAGCCAGGCCGTGAGGAATGCCAGCACGGCCATCGCGGCGGCCGGGACGAAGGCGGTCGAGATGCCGTGCGCGAGGACCTCGTTGCCCCAGGGCGCGGGCAACTGGTGCGTCCTGGCGAACTGCGCGTGCTGCTCGGGCGATCCCTCGGTGAGGAACCTGGGTACCTGCTTCTTCGTCTCGTCCTTGGCGGCCGAGCCGAAGACGGTCGTCAGGATCGACAGCCCGAGCGAACCACCCACCTGCTGCATGGCGTTGAGCAGTCCGGAGGCCGCGCCCGCTTCGTGCTGGGCGACACCGGAGACCGCGGTCACGGTGACCGTCACGAAGATCAGGCCCATGCCGAATCCGAACACGAGCATCGGGCCCAGCACGCCGTCGAGGTAGGAGCTGTCGGGCCGGATGAAGGACTGCCACACCAGCCCCACCGCCACGAGCGCCGAACCGGCCATCATGAACGGCTTCGGGCCGAGTGCCGGCAGGAAACGCTGGGAGAGGCCCGCGCCCACGGCGATCGCCACCGTCACGGGGAGGAAGGCCAGCCCGGCCTTGATGGCGCTGTAGCCCAGCACGTTCTGCACGAACAGCACGATGTAGAAGAACATGCCGAACATCGCCGCGGCCAGGCTGAGCATGATCACGTACGTGCCCCAGCGGTTGCGGTCGGTGAACATCCTGAGCGGAGTGATCGGCTCTTTCGCCCGCATCTCGGTGAAGACGAAGGCGAACAGCAGCAGCACGGCCGCGCCGAACGAACCGAGCGTGAGATCGTCCCGCCAGCCTTCCTCGGAGGCGCGGATGAAACCGTAGACGAGCAGTGCCATGCCTGCCGTCGAGGTCAGTGCTCCCGTGATGTCGAAGCGTCCCGGGTGCCGTTCGGACTCGTTGATGTACAGCGGTGCGAGCGACGCGATGAGCACGCCGATGGGCACGTTGACGAAGAGCACCCACCGCCAGTCGAGCCAGTCGGTGAGCATTCCGCCCGCGAGCAGGCCGATGGCCCCGCCGCCCGCGGACACGGCGGCGAAGACCCCGAACGCCCTGTTGCGTTCGGGGCCCTCGGGGAAGGTGGTGGTGATCAGTGCGAGGGAGGTGGGCGACGCGATCGCGCCTCCCACGCCCTGCAGGGCCCGTGCGGCCAGCAACTGCCAGGGTTCCTGGGCCAGACCGCCCAGCAGCGAGGCGAACGTGAACAGCAGGATGCCGGTCATGAACACCCTGCGTCGGCCGAGGATGTCACCGGCCCGCGCGCCGAGCAGCAGCAGACCGCCGAAGGTGAGTGTGTAGGCGCTGACCACCCAAGTGAGGTCGGTCGTGCTGAACTTGAGCGCGCCTTGAATGTGCGGGAGCGCGATGTTCACAATCGTCGCGTCGAGTACCACCATGAGTTGGCAAGCCGCGATGACGGTGAGTGCGATGCCGGGATGCCCCTCCCGGCGGGCCACGCCCGGTTTCTGGTCCTGAAGCAGCTGAGAGGTCGTCACTATGGGTCCCCCATACAGGCTTTAGTGAACGCTCGCGTTCACTTCCACGTCCACGGTAGTGAGTCCCCGCTAGTGAACGCAAGCGTTCACTTAAGTTCGTGCGCCCCGCATCGCGTCCCCCTCTGCTGCCGCGCGGCGCCCGATCCGATCCCCGGAACCCCCGCTCCCCATGCATGCTGGAGAAACACAGATGGTTACCTCGCGCTGGGCGGCCGAACCCGCCAGGGCGCCCTCACCTCGCAGGCGCGGCGCGGTACTGGAGCGCGCGATCCTGGACGCCACGCTGGAGCAGCTCGGCGAGGTCGGCTGGAAGGGCCTGACCATGGAGGGTGTCGCGGCCGGCGCCCAGACCGGCAAGGCCGCCCTCTACCGCCGGTGGCCCTCCAAGACGGACCTCGTCGCGGACGCCCTGCGGAGCGGGCTGCCCCGGGTCGAGACGGCCCCGGACCTCGGTAGCGTCCGCGAAGACCTCCTCACCCTGTGCCTCCAGGTGCGGCGGATCATGTTCTCGGCTCCCGGTGCCGCGCTGCGCGCAGTCATTCACGAGTGCGATCAGATGCAGGCGGAGCGCTTCCAGGACGTGATCGTCGGAGGCGTGGTGAAGCCCACCGTCGAGCTGCTCCGCGAAGTCGTCGTCCGCGGAATAGAGCGAGGAGAGGTGCGTCCGGACGCGGCCAACGGCTATGTCTTCGACGCCATCCCGGCCATGATGATGTACCGCTCCAAGGTGTGCGCGAGCGAATGGAGTGACCAGGAGCTCGAGGAGATGATCGACCAGCTGATGCTCCCGCTGCTGCGTCCTCACGGGCGCTGACCGGTCCTGCCGACGATCTTGGTCGCGATCGGGAGACCGGGGTGTCGCGGGCCGATCCCGGCGGCGTACGCTAAGGGCGCCATGCCGTACGAACCGCCTACCCACACCGTCGAGCGCTCCCTGCGCGCCACGACCGGAGCGAAGGTCATCGCCGGTGTTGACGAGGTGGGGCGCGGTGCCTGGGCCGGCCCGGTCACCGTCTGCGCCGCGATCACCGGACTGCGCCGGGCTCCCGACGGCCTCACCGACTCCAAGCTCCTGACGGTCAAGCGCCGTACGGAACTGGCCGAGATACTCCGGACGTGGGTGACCGCCTATGCCCTCGGGCATGCTTCCCACGACGAGATCGACAGCCTGGGGATGACTGCCGCTTTGCGACTTGCGGCGGTCCGCGCCCTGGACGCCCTGCCGGTTCGTCCCGACGCCGTGATCCTCGACGGGAAGCACGACTACCTCGGTGCTCCCTGGCAGGTCCGCACGGTGATCAAAGGCGACCGGTCGTGCGTGGCCGTCGCGGCGGCGTCGGTGATCGCGAAGGTTCAGCGCGACAAAATGATGGCCGAACTGGGTATCGACCATGCAGACTTCGGATTTGCGGACAACGCCGGGTATCCGTCGCCCGTGCACAAGGCCGCACTGGAGGAGCGGGGGCCCACCCCGTACCACCGCCTGTCATGGGCGTATCTTGATGCGCTGCCCCAGTGGCGGCACCTCAAGAAGGCCCGTAGCTGGGCGGATGGAAGCGTTCCGGAAATCGAGGGCCAGCTCGGCTTCGATTTCTGACGGTTCCGCTCGCACTGATGTGCCACCCGGTCGTCCGTGCCGCACCAACGTTTGATAGATATCAGCTCATGCCTCTCATTCCCGAGGAGCCTCAGATTCACGAGAGTGCCCAGGGTCCCCGCGTCACTCCGGCCGCTGGCCGTACCGCGCCGACCCCTCGCCCCGTACCCGGCCCCCGCCCCGCGGCGCCGCCCCGCCCCGGTCGTCCCGGCCCCCTGCGGCCCGCGACGCCGGCGCAGCGCACGCCGCGTGACGTGGCGGCTCCGGTCAAGCCGAGCCCGTCCGGCCCGGCCGTTACCGCCGCACCCGCGGCGACTCCCCAGATCCAGCTGATCCCGGCTACCGCGGAGGGCGCGCTCGACGCGGCCGAAGAAGCGGTCGACCTTCTGCTGGACTCGGGCCGTGCCCCCGGCGACGTGCTCGTGATCACCACTGGTGCCCGGCACCCGTGGGCCGACCACGAACTGTCCTTCGGCGAAACCTCCTACTGGGCGCAGCACGACGCAGGTGATGACGTCTTCTACACGGACGCCACCATCGCCTCCCGTGCCGCGTCCCGCCCCGTGATCGTCGTGGCCGTCAACGGTGGCTCCGCTGCCGCCGCTGCCACCGCCCTTCCGTTGGCCCACTCCCGGGCCGGTGCGCTGTTGATCGTCTGCGGTGACCCGCAGCAGATCAACTCGGTGCTCGGCGCCGGCGTCTGAGCCGCGTCCGGCACCTCGGGGCACCGGGGTGACGTGGGAGCCGCGTCGTCGGTAACCGCACGGTGCGGCTTTTGGCATGCCCTGATGGCGGGCGGCCGCCCCGGTCGGGGCGGCTCTCCGGCAGCCCAGGGTTGAGGCAGCGGGGTTGGGCGGATCGGCCGGGCGGGCCGCACCACCGTCCACTCGGGGCCGTGGCGCGCACACGACGGTCCGAGCGAGCCGACGGCATGCGCCGGTGGACCGCTGCGTGGCCGGCCGGTGCGTTCAGCCGGCCTGGAGACCGGCGCGTTCAGCCGGCCCAGGGACGATCTCCGGGACGTGGATGCTGGATTGATCCTGGCGCCCGGGACCCGTCCGAGTCGTCGGAGCGACTGCCCTCTTGCTTGAGCCGTGAGTGGTGAGTGGTGACCTCTGCGCTGGTCGGCGGGCGCTGACAGTCCTGCGGGTCTGTCGCCCCGAAGCCCGGCTGCTCAGCGGGCCGCGGCGCGGCGCAGGACCTCCGAGACCGGACCGCCGGTACGGGGTGTGAGCGGCGGGACCTCCGACAGGGCGAAGGGCTCCGGTGCGGAGTGGGCGTTGGGCCGACGCCCGCCGCGTCCTTCGCCGAGCACCTGCCAGCCGTCCTGCGTCAGCGTGATGTACGCCCCGCACCGCAGCCCGTGCAACGTGCAGGCGTCGCGCAGCCCCCACATCCAGGCGCCGTCCTCCTCGGTCCAACGCGCGTCGCCGTCACGGCAGTAGAGCAGTATGGCCGTGCGCACGGGCGAACGGCGCCGCAGGTCGTGCGGAATGACCCGGCGCAGCTGGGACAGGAGCGCGTTGCGGAACATCCACCCGTCGGCGGGCGCCGGGCGGCGTAGGAACGAGGCGCTGGCGCACAGCCGTTCGTCAGGATCGAGTACGGCCACGATCGCCGTGCCCGGCTTCGGGTGATGGCGGGCGTGCAGCCCACTGACGACCTCACGGGGGTTGCGCAGCAGCGGGATTCCGGCGGCGGCCCACTCGGCGAGCTCGAGCAGGCGACTGGCGGAAGCGGTGGATGCGGACGTCGACAACGAGGCCGCCGAGGACGAGGCGAATCCGAAGGTCACGTTCCTCCCTTCGGCTACGCGCCCATACTGCGGGCGAGGTCGGATTCGGGGGAGCGCGCACCGCAGCGAAGCCCAACCGGAGCACGGGGGAACCGTGCGGGAGCGGATCTCAATTCTTCCTGTCGAACTGGGATGCGGCAACGAGCAATTGGCGCCACCGCCGGTTATCGGGCGGTGCGGGGTTTATATCCCTACCCACAGCCTCGGCCCGCGACGCCTGGAGTCGCCGTCCTGATCACGCTCGGCTGCCGCCGGTGGCCGCGCCGTCACCCCTGGACCGCGAGGACCAGCGGCAGCACTCCTGTCGCGCCCGACTTCCTGAGCAGGCGTGCCGCGACTGCCAGGGTCCAGCCCGTCTCCGTGAAGTCGTCGACCAGGAGGACGGAACCCGGAGCGTCGGCGAGCGCCGACGCCAGGGACGGCGGAACCGTCAGCGCCCCGTCGAGGGCCTTGAGCCGCTGAGCGCTGTTGCTGCGCGGCATCCGCGGGGCGTCCCCGAGGTACTCGAGGGAACCGAGCAGGGGGAGACGGCCGATCTCGGCGATGCGGGAACCGAGGGAGTGGATCAGCTGCGGCCGGGTGCGCGAGGCGATGGTGACCACACCTGCCGGACGGGGCTGCGCCTCGGGTGCGCCGGGTGCCCAGCCGCCGGGCCCTCTGGCCCAGTCGGCGAGCACGTCGACCACGGCTCGCGCCACGTCGTCAGGAACCGGTGCGTCCGGTGTCTGGGGGGCGAAGAGGGGACGCAGCCTGTTGCCCCAGCCGATGTCCGACAATCGCCCCAGAGCCCGTCCCGAGGATGCCTGCTCACCTGCTGGGATACGCCCCTTGAGGGAGATACCCACGGCCGGCAGACCGGTCGGCCACATACGGCGAGGCTCCACCTCGACCCCAGCCCGGCCCAGATCACTCCGCGCGGCGTCGAGTGCGGCCGTGGACATGTCCGCGGTGAAGCGCGGACCCGCGCAGTTGTCGCAACGGCCGCACGGCTTGGCGCCCTCGTCGTCCAGCTGCCGCTGCAGGAACTCCATCCGGCAGTCGTCGGTGGACGCGTACGAACGCATCGCCTGCTGTTCGGCCGTCCGCTGCCGGGCGACCCACTCGTAGCGCTCGGCGTCGTACGACCACGGCTGCCCGGTCGCCACCCAGCCGCCCTTGACCCGGCGTACCGCGCCGTCCACGTCCAGGACCTTCAGCATGGTCTCCAGTCGCGAGCGGCGCAGCTCCACCAGGGGCTCGAGTGCCGGCAGCGACAGGGGCCTGTCCGCCTGCGAGAGGACGTCCAGGGTGCGCCGGACGAGATCCTCGGAGGGAAATGCCAGGGAGGCGAAGTACTCCCAGATCGCTTCGTCCTCCCTGCCCGGCAGCAGCAGCACCTCGGCGTGCTCGACGCCACGGCCGGCCCGCCCCACCTGCTGGTAGTAGGCGATGGGTGAGGAGGGCGAGCCCAGGTGGATCACGAAGCCGAGGTCGGGTTTGTCGAAACCCATACCGAGCGCGGAGGTGGCGACCAGCGCCTTGACCCGGTTGGCGATCAGATCGTCCTCGGCCTGCTGTCGTTCGGCGTTCTCCGTCTTGCCCGTGTACGACGCCACGACGTGCCCGCGCTGTCGCAGGAAGGCCGTGACCTCCTCGGCGGCGGCGACGGTGAGGGTGTAGACGATCCCGGACCCCGGCAGGTCGTCGAGATGGTCGGCCAGCCAGCCCATGCGGTGCGCGGCGTCCGGCAGCCGCAGCACGCCGAGGCTGAGGCTCTCCCGGTCCAGCGGTCCGCGCAGCACGAGCGCGTCCGAGGTGCCACCGGTGCCCAGCTGCTCGGCGACGTCCGCCGTGACCCGTGCGTTCGCCGTGGCCGTGGTGGCGAGTACGGGGACGCCGGGCGGGAGGTCGCCGAGCATGGTGCGCAGCCGCCGGTAGTCCGGGCGGAAGTCGTGGCCCCAGTCGGAGATGCAGTGGGCCTCGTCGACGACGAGCAGGCCGGTCGCGGCAGACAGCTTCGGCAGGACCTGGTCGCGGAAGTCGGGATTGTTGAGGCGCTCCGGGCTCACGAGCAGGACGTCCACCTCGCCCGCTGCGATCTCGCTCTGGACGGCTTCCCATTCCTCGGTGTTGGCGGAGTTGATGGTGCGGGCGTGAATGCCGGCCCGGGCCGCGGCCTCCACCTGGTTGCGCATCAGCGCGAGCAGCGGCGACACGATCACCGTGGGCCCGCTTCCTCTCGCCCGCAGCAGAGAGGTCGCCACGAAGTACACGGCGGACTTGCCCCATCCCGTGCGCTGCACGACCAGGGCCCGGCGTCGGTCGGCGACCAGTGCCTCGATCGCCCGCCACTGGTCCTCGCGCAGCCGGGCCGCGCCCGTGTCGTCCCCGACGAGCCGGGCGAGGACGGTGTCGGCCTGGGCCCGGAGGTCGGCGTTGCTCGTGTGCTCCATGCGTTCCATGAAACAGGACGGGACCGACAGGCGGGTGCCGCGGCCCAGGACTGTGGACGACGCGGATCACCTTGTCGTGTCCCTGACTTGACTTATCCACAGGCTCAACCGGAACATCCACTTCCGCGAGATCGTCTGCGCATGGCGAATCACAGCGAAACGACCGGACCCTTCGACGACAGCGACATCCCGGGGCGCGAGCCCTCGGCGTCCGCGTCCGCGCACGAGACGCAGGTGACCCTGCGCACCCCGGCGGAGCTGGCCGACGCACTGCCCTACCTGCTCGGCTACCGCCCCGAGGACAGCATGGTGCTGGTGGCCCTCCACGACCGCGAGGGACGGGGCAGGTTCGGCGGCCGGGCCCGGCTGGGCATCCCGGCCGGAGAGGAGGACTGGCAGGCGGCCGCCCGGCAACTCGCCCGCGGCCTCGTCCTCGGCAGCGAGCGACGCGGAGCCCGGCCGGAGCAGATGGTGGCCTACGTCTGTCAGGAACCGGCTCCCGGCGAATCCGGCCTGGACGTCAAACGGCGGCTCGAAGGGCTGGCCCACCGGTTGCGCACCGAGTGCGGAGACCTCGATGTGCCGGTCATCGAAGCGCTGTGCATCTCCGACGGACGCTTCTGGAGCTACTGCTGTCCGACCAAGGGCTGCTGCCCCGACGACGGCTCGCCGATGGGCCTCCCCGGCACCTCCGTGCTCGCCGCCGCGGCCACCTACGCCGGCCTCCAGGTCCGCGGCACTCTGAGGGAACTGCGGGCGAGGCTCCAGCCCTGGGAGACCACGGCTGCCCTGGAGCAGGAGATCGCTCTCGACGCGGCCGGCATGTCCCTGGTGCCTCGCATTCTGGACGAGGCGAGCCGTGTGGCCGTCGCCGAGGAGACCCTCTCCCTCGCCGAGCGGATCATCCGCCGCTTCGCCGCCGCCGCGCCCGTCTCCGGCGCACATCCGGCCGACCTGCGCGACGACGACCTGGTCGGACACGACGAGGCGGCGACGCTCATCCTCGGGCTCCAGGACCGGACGACACGCGACCGGGCGGCCGCATGGATGGAAGGCGACGAGGCCGGGGCGGCTCTCCGGCTCTGGCGCACCCTGGCCCGGCGCTGCGTCGGCCCCTACGGCGAGCACGCCGCCGCACCGCTGACCCTCGCCGGCTGGGTCGCGTGGTCGACGGGGGACGAGCTGGAGGCCCGGGAGGCGCTGGCCATGGCGCTGGGCGCGGATCCCGACTACCTCTTCGCCCGGCTGCTGCACCAAGCCTGCAACGAGGGACTCGACCCTGAGGCCATCCGCCGCTGCCTCCGCGGTCAAGACGCGGAACAGCACGCGGCACGTCAAGTGAGTGGGCCCGCGGAACTCTCCGAGCGACCGGGGCCGGATCCGACGGAGCCTGTGCGGCCCGAGCCTGTGCGTATCGCGTCCTCGGCACCGCATGCGGTCGCTCACCCGGCGGAGGACCCGGGAGCGACGACGAGTGCGCGGACGGGTACGCGTCGCCGCCGCCGAGTGCGGTCCGCCGACGGCGACGGCCCGCGCGCGGCTGGGGCGGCGCACGGACGGCGTCGGCCGGCCGGCTCCGGACCGCGGCAGTCGGCCACCGAAGCCTCACGGCCCGGCGGCCGCGGCGGGGGCGCCACGCGCACCCGTGCGGCGGCCCCGGCGGGGGACAGGACCGGTGCTGCACGGACGCGGGGAGACAACGATGAGCAGGAGAGGGACCGATAACAGAACGAAGCGGAACCACCATGGATGCAGCCCGGGAAGGGAGTGTTTATCGTCAGGCAGACGACTATGATCGCCGCATGCCCTACGACCCGTCAGCGTTTCCGCCCTTCGCCGTCACCGTGGACCTGGTCGTGCTGACCGTGCGCCGCCATGCCCTGTGCGCGCTGGCGGTACGCAGGGGCGAGCCCCCCTTCCAGGGGCGCTGGGCACTGCCCGGCGGCTTCGTACGGGCCGACGAGGACCTCTCCCAGGCGGCGGCGCGCGAGCTGGCCGAGGAGACCGGGCTGCACGCGCACGACCCCTCCGTCCCGGCCCAGGACAACGGAGCCCACCTCGAACAGCTCGCCACCTACGGCGACCCCAAGCGGGACCCGCGCATGCGGGTGGTCAGCGTCGCGCACCTCGCGCTCGCGCCCGACCTGCCGGCACCGCGCGCGGGCGGAGACGCCAGCAACGCGCGCTGGGCACCCGTCGAGGAACTGCTGCAGCAGGGCGGTTACGGCCGTGACGGTGAGCCGGTGGCACCGCTCGCGTTCGACCACCACCAGATCCTCGCCGACGGGGTGGAGCGGGCCAGGTCCAAGATCGAGTACTCGTCGCTGGCCACGGCGTTCTGCCCGCCCGAGTTCACCGTCGGGGAGCTGCGCCGGGTCTACGAGGCGGTCTGGGGCGTGGCTCTCGACCCGCGCAACTTCCACCGCAAGGTCACCGGCACCCCCGGCTTCCTGGTCCCCACGGGAGGGACGACCACCCGCCAGGGCGGCCGCCCGGCGCAGCTCTTCCGCGCCGGCGGAGCCACCTTGCTCAACCCGCCGATGCTGCGTCCCGAGGTCTGAGGCGGGCCGGCGCGGTCACCCGGACGCCGCCGGGTGGATCCATGGCATGAGAGTGCCTGGTTCCGTCGAATGGCGGACACGGACGGGGTGGTCGGCGCGGCTCTCGGCTTCAAGCCGCGCTATACACCAAAAAACCGGACATAGCGCGCTATCTTGCTGCAGGTGATCCAGGCCTTCGGACTTACCAGCAACCCCCGCAAGGCGCACCCGCCCGCCGTCGACGACGTCTCCTTCGAGGCGCGCGCCGGACATGTGACCGTGCTCCTCGGTGGTCCCGGCGCGGGCAAGACGACGGCGCTCAGGCTGATGCTCGAGCTTCAAGGCGGCCGTGGCATCACCTACTTCAAGGGGCGGCCGCTGCACAGGATCGCCCACCCCTCACGTGAAGTCGGCGTGCTGCTCGGGGACGTACCCGGGCATCCGGCGCGCACGGTCCGCGGCCATCTGCGCATGCTGTGCGCGGCGTCGGGACTTCCCGCACGGCGCGCCGACGAGGTCCTGGAAGTGGTCGGTCTCGTCAGCCTTCGCGAGGAACGCCTCGGCACCCTGTCGCGGGGCATGGACCGCAGACTCGGCCTGGCCTGCGCCCTGCTACCCGACCCGCACACGCTCGTCCTGGACGCTCCCACCGACGGCCTCTCGACCCGTGAGGCGCAGTGGCAGCACGGCATGCTCCGGGCCCACGCCCGCCAGGGCGGCACCGTGCTCCTCACCACCAGTGACCCGAAGGAGGCCGCGCGCACGGCGGACCGGGTCGTCACTCTGGAGGGCGGCAAGCTCGTCGCCGACCAGGAAGCCCGTGCGTTCGCCAGGACCCGGCTGCGTCCCCGTGTGGCCGTCCGCAGCCCCCACGCGGCGCGCCTGGCGGCTCTGCTCGCCAAGGAGGCTCGTACCGCCCGCCGGTCCGTGGAAGTCGTTCGGGAGGGTGGCAACCGGCTTTCGGTGTACGGCAGCACGACGGCTGACGTCGGCGAGACCGCCTTCCGCCACGGCATCCTCGTTCATCAACTCGCGGACGAAGTCGGTGACATGGGACCTGGCGCCGATTCCGACGGGAGCGAGCCGGCGCCCCCGACCGGCGCGCGAACGGCGCGGCGGGACATCGCGGGGCCGGACTCCTCACCGGCGGATCGGACATCGACCACCCGCACCAGCGCTCCAGCCGAAGGAGCGGCGGCAGCCTCGCCACCGGTGGAGCGCGAGCAGGGGGCGGCGGACATCCCCGTGGCGGAGCGGGCCCGGACCAGGCCGAGTCTCGCCACGCCGGAATCCGTCGCCGGTGCCGAGTTCGCCGTCGCGGCGGGGGAGCGAAGGCGAACGGCAGGGGACGAGGCGTCTACCGCGGGTCGAGAGCGCACCGAGTCCGACGTGCCGACGGTGGGGTGGCCGACGGTGGAGTCCGGCCGGCGCACGCCCGAGCGTGGCTCCGCGGAGCGAGGCCGGTCGGCAGTCGAGCCGACCGGCACGGGACGCGCTCGCTCGGCCTCGGAGCCCGACACCGCGGAATCCGACCTGTCGGACTCCGAGCCGAGCACCGTCGAACTCCACCTGCCGGTGACGGAATGGCGGGCGATGGAGTCCGGTTCGCCGACGGGCGCCTCCGCGTGCGGTGCGCCGGCGTCGGCAGAGGGTGACCCGGCGCCGGACAGCGCGGCAACGGCTCCGGGCGCCGCACGGCAGGGTTCCGCCTCGGGAGAGCGGCAGCAGCGCATCCACGCCGACGACCGGCCGGTGTCGGACCGGGCCGGGTCCGAAGCGTTCTCGGCGCGGGAGACGCGGGCCGGCTCGGGAGGCGAAGTGCGTGGCGTCTCCGGGGGCGATGCCTGGGAGTGGACGCAGACCGACGGCGGCGGGCGGGCCCTGCCGGGGGAGGAAACCGGTCACCCGTCGGGGTCGGCACACTCGGAGACCTTCGGTACGGCCTCGCCGCATGACGGTCGGGCCACCACCGGCGCTTCCGGAAACGGCGGGAAGACCCGGCACGAAGCCGCCGCGGGCGGCCGAGCGGCCATCCCGACCAAAGTGATCAGCGAAGTCGACGCCCGGCGGTCGTCCGAGGCGCCGAGCGGGTCGAGCACGGACGACTCCCCGACCCCGTTGCCCGCGACCTCGATGCCCGAAGAGCCGAAGGAGGGGGAGGCGGCGAGGACCGGCACCCCGAGCGGCAGGTCGGCGAGCATCCCCGCCTCCCGCACTCGCCGCCTGCCCGGCGCCAGGACTCCCGCCACCACCAGGCCGCAGCCTGAAAGCGCCTCACCGGCGGACGGTGTCCACCCCTCCGACCCGCTCTCTCCCTCCCGCCCCCGATCTCCGTCCGCCCCGCCCCCGCCCCCCTCCGCCCCCTTCGCTACGAGATCCGGCGATCCAGTGGAATCGGCACCGGCTTCCTCATTTGCGGTGCCGCGCTGGTGGTGTCCGTACTGACCGCCGTCGTACTGGCCCGGATCGGGCACACGCCACAGGAGCGACTGTTCGCCGCGTGGCCGCGCGAGCTGCCGCTGCCGCCCGCGGCGCTCGCGGCGGGCCTGCTCGGCGCGCTGGCCTTCGGAGACGAGTTCCGCCACCCCGCCCTGGCGGCGGACCGCGGCACCGTACCCCGCAGGCTGGGGCTGCTGACCGCGAAACTGCTCGTCTCCGGAGCCACCGCACTGCTGCTGGCCTTCATCACGGTGGGCTGCAACGCCGAGGTGCTCTATCTCCTCTACGGACGGGAGCTGACCCAAGTTCCCGCGGACTGGCTCTCCCTGACCGCGAGTTGGTTCACGCTCGTCCTCGGCTGCGCGTGGGCCGGTGTGCTGGCCGCGGGAGTGTTCCGCTCCACCTCGGCCGGTCTGGCCGCCGTGCTCGCCGTACCCGTCCTCCTCGTACCCCTCGTGCACAAGGCGCTCCAGGGATCGGGTGCGCGGATGGCGGCCGGACTCCCGATGAGGATGCGTGAACTTCTGCTCCTGCAATGGCCCTTCGGAGGGGAGCGCTACCTGGTCGCCGCACTGCGGATGTTCGCCCAACCCGTGGGCGGAGCAATGACGTTGTCGCTGGCGGCACTGCTCTGCGCGTATCTGCGCACGGCGCTGCGCACCAGGGTCCGATGACGATCGCCTGTGCGTTTCCGGACCCTATGTGCGCACAACTCCCCACCGAAAGCCCATTTCTTTCCGATAAGGCGTCAATTGCGACGGGGTGAGCGATCACCCTTTCGTGTGCTTTTCACCAAAGACCTCAAGGGAGTTGGAGACGACGCCGACAAAGGATCCGTGAGTACCCTTGCGCACACCATGATGACCGCCGCCCGCAACGCCGACTCTGGTCTGGCCGGCCCGGGCGATCTCGACCGCTACCCGTACACCGACGCGCCGGTGACCGATCGCGTCGGCGCGCCCTCCTGGGAGGGCGCGGATCCGGATCTGGGCCGCGTCGGCCGGCGGGCCGCCGGCAGCCGCGGCCGCGGGCTCCACGGCCAGCTCGTTCAGCAGCTGGGACAGATGATCGTCTCCGGTGACCTGGGCGCGGACCGTCCACTGGTGCCCGAGGAGATCGGCCAGCGCTTCGAGGTCTCCCGCACCGTCGTCCGTGAGTCGCTCCGTGTCCTCGAGGCCAAGGGGCTGGTCAGTGCCCGGCCCAACGTGGGCACACGCGTGCGTCCCGTCAGCGACTGGAACCTCCTCGATCCGGACATCATCGAGTGGCGGGCCTTCGGGCCGCAGCGCGACGACCAGCGCCGGGAGCTGAGCGAGCTGCGCTGGACGATCGAGCCGCTGGCGGCGCGTCTCGCCGCGGGTCACGGGCGCGAGGAGGTGCAGCAGCGCCTCTGCGACATGGTCGAGATCATGAGCCACGCCATGGCGCAGGGCGACGCGCTGACCTACTCGCGCGCCGACAACGAGTTCCACGGACTGCTCATCCAGATCGCCAGCAACCGCATGCTGGAGCACCTGTCCGGCATCGTCTCGGCGGCCCTCCAGGTCTCCGGCGGCCCGGTCACGGGCTGTGACCGGCCGAACGAGGCGTCCCTCGCGCAGCACGCGCGGATCGTCGACGCCCTCGGGACCGGCGACGGCGCGGCGGCGGAGGCTGCCATGCGTCAGTTGCTGACGACCCACCCCGAGGTGGAACGCGTCGTTCCCGCACCGCGCGAGCACTGATCCGCGCCGAGTCGGTGACGGCGCGGGTGTGCGGCGCCGTCGCGGTCCCCATGGCGCTCCGGGTCGGCCCTCGCGCCCCGGCAGCCCTGGTGCCCGCCGTCGCCGGACCCCACCGGATCCTTCTGGAGCCCGGTGGGGTCCGGCGGGATCCGGCGGGGTCCAGTGCTGTCCGGTGATGCGAGCGTCGCGTTCCTGAAGGCGCACCATGGTGGTGAGGACGACCGGGAGCGAAGCCGGGGATGATCTCTATGTCATTATCTGACCGTTTTTGACCGCTTACGGGGTGTGACTCGGGCCACGAAGATTGGGCGTAACGCTCGCGGAAGCAGCGCGATGACCTAAGAGGTGACAGCCGCGGAGGGAATACGGACGCCATGACAGGCGCTGTGCATCCTCCCGGCCCCCGCCCGCGCCGTCGGCCCATCCCCAGGCCGGTGGTCGGCTCCTGTCCGCAGTGGACGGGGCCGGAAGCCGTTTTCCAACGTTCCGAGAGGTTGTTCGTGTCGGCCAGCACATCCCGTACGCTCCCGCCGGAGATCGCCGAGTCCGTCTCTGTCATGGCGCTCATTGAGCGGGGAAAGGCTGAGGGGCAGATCGCCGGCGACGATGTGCGTCGGGCCTTCGAAGCTGACCAGATTCCGGCCACTCAGTGGAAGAACGTACTGCGCAGCCTCAACCAGATTCTTGAGGAAGAGGGTGTGACGCTGATGGTCAGTGCCGCAGAGCCCAAGCGCACCCGAAAGAGCGTCGCAGCGAAGAGCCCGGCGAAGCGCACCGCCACCAAGACGGTCGCGGCGAAGACGGTGACCACCAGGAAGGCCACCGCCACCGCTGCCCCCGCCACGCCCGCGGACCCGCCGGCCGTCGACCCCGACGACGAAGCCGCACCCGCCAAGAAGGCCGCGGCCAAGAAGGCGACGGCCACCAAGAAGACCGCCGCCAAGAAGACCGTCGCGAAGAAGACGGCCGCGAAGAAGACGACGGCGGGCAAGAAGGACGACGGCGAGGTTCTTGAGGAAGAGGTCCTCGAGGACACCAAGGCCGCCACCGACGAGCCCGAAGGCACGGAGAACGCGGGCTTCGTCCTGTCCGACGAGGACGAGGACGACGCTCCGGCCCAGCAGGTCGCCGCGGCCGGTGCCACCGCCGACCCGGTCAAGGACTACCTGAAGCAGATCGGCAAGGTCCCCCTGCTCAACGCCGAGCAGGAGGTGGAGCTGGCCAAGCGCATCGAGGCGGGTCTGTTCGCCGAGGACAAGCTGGCCAACGCCGACAAGCTCGCCCCGAAGCTCAAGCGCGAGCTGGAGATCATCGCCGAGGACGGCCGCCGCGCCAAGAACCACCTCCTGGAGGCCAACCTCCGTCTGGTGGTCTCGCTGGCCAAGCGCTACACCGGCCGCGGCATGCTCTTCCTGGACCTCATCCAGGAGGGCAACCTCGGTCTGATCCGCGCGGTCGAGAAGTTCGACTACACCAAGGGCTACAAGTTCTCCACGTACGCCACCTGGTGGATCCGTCAGGCGATCACCCGCGCCATGGCCGACCAGGCCCGCACCATCCGTATCCCGGTGCACATGGTCGAGGTCATCAACAAGCTCGCGCGCGTGCAGCGCCAGATGCTCCAGGACCTGGGCCGCGAGCCCACCCCGGAGGAGCTGGCCAAGGAGCTCGACATGACCCCGGAAAAGGTCATCGAGGTCCAGAAGTACGGCCGCGAGCCCATCTCGCTGCACACCCCCCTGGGTGAGGACGGCGACAGCGAGTTCGGTGACCTCATCGAGGACTCCGAGGCCGTCGTCCCCGCCGATGCCGTCAGCTTCACGCTCCTGCAGGAGCAGCTGCACTCCGTTCTGGACACCCTGTCCGAGCGCGAGGCCGGCGTCGTCTCCATGCGGTTCGGTCTCACCGACGGTCAGCCGAAGACCCTCGACGAGATCGGCAAGGTCTACGGCGTGACGCGCGAGCGCATCCGTCAGATCGAGTCCAAGACGATGTCGAAGCTGCGTCACCCGTCGCGTTCGCAGGTGCTGCGCGACTACCTCGACTAGTCCGACCGACCAGGTCGGGCGTACGACGGCGAAGGCCCGGCTCCCACGGGGGAGCCGGGCCTTCGTGCTGCGCGGGTGGGCGCCTCGTGCTGCGCGTGACGGCGCCCTGGATGACTCTGGGTGTCCAGTAGGAGCGCAGAGTGAGGAGCCTGCATGCGTCGTCTCGTTGCCCGGGCACTGATCCGGCCGCTGGCCCTGGCGGCCACGATGGCCGCCATACCCCTGGTGGGCGCGGCCCCGGCGGCCGCCGACAGCGTGGTGGTCGGAGGGTTTCCGATCGATGTCTCCCAGGCCCCGTGGACGGTGGCGGTGGCCAGCCGTGACCGATTCGGGGGTACGCGCGCGGGGCAGTTCTGCGGCGGTGTCGCGATCGCGCGGACCATGGTCGTCACCGCGGCCCACTGCATGGCGCAGGACGTCCTCGGCGACCCTCCCGACCGGGTGGGCGATCTCAGGGTCATCGCGGGCCGTACGGACCTGCTGTCGGGGGAGGGCCAGGAGGTCGCCGTACGGGACGTCTGGGTGAACCCCGGCTACCAGGCCTCGACCAACTCCGGCGACTTCGCCGTTCTCACTCTCGCCCAGGCACTGCCGCAGAGCGCGGTCGTCGCGATGGCGGGGCCGGGTGACGCCGCGTACGCGCCGGGCACACGGGCCCTCGTGTCCGGCTGGGGTGACACGACCGGCGGGGGTGCCTATCCGCGCCGGCTCCACGCCGCACGCGTGAGCGTACTGCCGGACGATCAGTGCGCCCGCGCCTATCCGGGCGGTTTCGACGGCACCTACCGGGCCGGCACCATGCTGTGCGCCGGGGAGGCCGCCGGGGGCCCGGACGCCTGTCAGGGCGACAGCGGCGGCCCGCTGGTGGCCGGAGGCCGGCTGATCGGGCTCGTGTCCTGGGGGAGCGGGTGCGGGAGGCCGGGCAACCCCGGCGTCTACACCCGCGTCTCGGAGATCGTCAGGACCCTGCGGCCGCGCTCGGGCGGACCAGGAGCTGCCCACACGGGCTCCTGAGGCCCTGCGTGCGGGTATGAGCACGGGCGGTCGCTCCTGGCAGGAGCGACCGCCCGTTCACCGGCCTGTGCCGGGGCTGGCTCGTCGGGTGTGCGAGATTCAGCGCTCTTCTTCGGCAGCGTTGCTCGGAGCGGAGGTCAGCCGCTCCGTCTCGTCCTGTATCTCAGCGGCGATCTTCTTGAGTTCCGGCTCGAACTTGCGACCGTGGTGGGCGCAGAAGAGCAGTTCTCCGCCGCTGAGCAGGACGACGCGCAGGTATGCCTGGGCGCCGCAGCGGTCGCAGCGATCGGCGGCCGTCAACGGGCTCGCGGGGGTCAGAACAGTAGTCACGTCGCCTCTTCTCTAGCTCGACGAGCTGTCGTACCAGGGTCAACATCCAACCAGCCCGAAAACGTTCCCGCTCGTGGCTTTTCCTCGAAAAAATCTTTCGGGGCGGCTGTCTGCTGCCGGTTGGCGGCGAATGTGCCGTATTGCGTGTCTTAGGTGCTTACGGGTTCGCGCTGTCTAGTGTCTCAGTCCTCCCGGCTGGGTTGCCGGTTGTTCATGAGGACGTGCCCGGAGCCTAAATGGTTCATGCCTCCAAGGGAACGTGATGTGTACTTCACCCCATCGAGGGATCGAACATGTATGCGAGCCTGGACTAGTCTGAGTTCCCGAAGAGGGTGGCGTTACACCGGCTCTACCAGGCCTCGGTACCCTCTGTGCGGCGACCGAAGCCGCCCCCTTACCCAATAGGGGGGCACCTGAAATTCAGCGAGGAGCGAACCGCGTGACCGCCGATACGTCCGTGCCGTCCACAGCGCTGCTGGCAGGAGCAGACCGGGACGGTTCCAACTACACCGCGCGGCACCTGCTCGTCCTCGAGGGCCTCGAGGCCGTGCGCAAGCGCCCCGGCATGTACATCGGCTCGACCGACAGTCGTGGCCTGATGCACTGCCTCTGGGAGATCATCGACAACTCCGTGGACGAGGCCCTCGGCGGCTACTGCGACCACATCGACGTCGTCCTCCACGACGACGGCTCGGTGGAGGTGCGGGACAACGGCCGGGGCATCCCCGTGGACGTCGAGCCCAAGACCGGCCTCTCCGGTGTCGAGGTCGTCATGACCAAGCTGCACGCCGGCGGCAAGTTCGGCGGCGGCTCGTACGCCGCCTCCGGCGGTCTGCACGGCGTGGGCGCCTCCGTGGTCAACGCCCTCTCCGCCCGGCTGGACGTCGAGGTGGACCGCGGTGGCCACACCCACGCCATCAGCTTCCGGCGCGGTGTGCCGGGTGCCTTCCGCGGGAACGGCGCCGAGGCCAAGTTCGAGGCCGGCAGCGGGCTGGTCAAGACCAAGAAGATCCCCAAGAGCCGCGCCGGCACGCGCGTGCGCTACTGGGCCGACCGGCAGATCTTCCTCAAGGACGCCAAGCTCTCCCTGGAGACGCTGCACCAGCGCGCCCGGCAGACCGCGTTCCTGGTGCCGGGCCTGACGATCGTCGTCCGCGACGAGTACGGCCTCGGCGAGGGCGGCAGCAAGGGCGAGGAGTCCTTCCGCTTCGACGGTGGCATCAGCGAGTTCTGCGAGTACCTCGCCGGAGACAAGCCGGTCTGCGACGTGCTCCGCTTCTCCGGGCAGGGCAGCTTCAAGGAGACGGTCCCGGTCCTGGACGAGCACGGCCAGATGACTCCCACCGAGGTCACCCGCGAACTGGGCGTGGACGTCGCGATGCGCTGGGGCACGGGCTACGACACCACCCTGCGCTCGTTCGTCAACATCATCGCCACCCCCAAGGGCGGCACCCACGTCGCCGGTTTCGAGCAGGCGGTCACCAAGACGCTGCTCGAGGCGGTACGCGCCAAGAAGCTGCTGCGTGTGGCCGAGGACGACATCGCCAAGGACGACGCCCTCGAAGGCCTGACCGCGGTGGTCACCGTCCGCCTGGCCGAACCGCAGTTCGAGGGACAGACCAAGGAGGTGCTCGGCACCTCGGCGGCCCGCCGGATCGTGTTCAACGTGATCACCAAGGAACTCAAGGCGTTCCTGACGTCCACCAAGCGTGACGCCGCGGCCCAGGCCCGGGTCGTCATGGAGAAGGTGGTCGCGGCCGCCCGCACCCGTGTGGCCGCCCGCCAGCACAAGGACGCCCAGCGACGGAAGACCGCCCTGGAGTCCTCGTCCCTGCCGGCGAAGCTCGCCGACTGCCGCAGCGACGACGTCGACCGCAGCGAGCTGTTCATCGTCGAGGGTGACTCCGCGCTCGGTACGGCCAAGCTGGCGCGGAACTCCGAGTTCCAGGCGCTGCTGCCGATCCGCGGCAAGATCCTCAACGTGCAGCGCTCGTCGGTGACCGACATGCTCAAGAACGCCGAGTGCGGCGCGATCATCCAGGTCATAGGAGCCGGCTCGGGCCGTACGTTCGACATCGAGCAGGCCCGCTACGGCAAGATCATCATGATGACCGACGCCGATGTGGACGGCTCCCACATCCGCTGCCTGCTGCTCACGCTGTTCCAGCGCTACATGCGGCCGATGGTCGAGGCGGGCCGGGTCTTCGCCGCGGTGCCCCCGCTGCACCGCATCGAGCTGATCCAGCCCAAGAAGGGCCAGGACAAGTACGTCTACACGTACTCGGACCGCGAGCTGCGGGACACGCTCATGGAGTTCCAGAGCAAGGGCGTGCGGTACAAGGACTCCATCCAGCGCTACAAGGGTCTGGGCGAGATGGACGCCGACCAGCTGGCCGAGACCACGATGGACCCGCGCCACCGCACGCTGCGCCGGATCAACCTCTCCGACCTGGAGGCCGCCGAACAGGTCTTCGACCTGCTCATGGGCAACGACGTGGCGCCGCGCAAGGAGTTCATCTCCAGCTCCGCTGCGACGCTGGATCGGTCGCGCATCGACGCGTAGCCGCCGCGCCCGGCTCAGGCCCGGGTGTCTGCCGTCGGCCGGCCCCTTGACGGGTCGGCCGACCTTGCGGCGTGCGCCCCGGTGGGTTCGGCTTCCTTGGGGTCGCCTCACCGGGTCGGGGTCGCCTCACCGGGTCGGGCCCCCTCGATGGAGGACCACGCCGGGCGCCCGGCCCCTCCTGGGCCGACGGCGACCGGCCGGGGCGCCGCTGCCAGGACCCGCGCCCGCAGCAGGGACTCGCATTAGGGACCCGCAGCAGGGACTCACCTCAGGGACCCGCAGCAGGGCCCGCCCCCCTTCTCTCCACCCATGGGTGGAGGCAGAGCCCACTGCGGTTCCACCCGCGATCCACCCCCGCTCCGATCCCCTGACCTGCGGACTTCCGTAACTTCGAAGGCGTCGGCAGCGCTCGCTCCCGGCATGACCTTCTCGCTCACGGAGGCTCTGATGTCCGGGCTCGTCAACGCGCTGGTGATCGTCGCCGTCGCCGCGGTCGTCATCGCTCGGCAGTTCCGTGCCCGCGCGATCGACGCGGATCGGCGCTGGTGGCTCCTGCCGGTGATCCTCGGCGTCGTCGCGCTGCGCGACCCCGGCGTCCTCGACGGCCACCACCGCGCGGAGGCGGCCGTGCTGCTCGCGGTGGAGCTGCTCATAGGCCTGGCCACGGGCGCCGGATGGGCCTGGACCACCCGGGTCTGGACGGCTCAGGACGGTGCCGTCTGGACCAGGAGCACCAAGGCGAGCGTCGCGGTGTGGGGTGTGGGCATCGCTCTGCGGGCCGGTGTCTTCGCCGTCGGTTCCGCGCTCGGCGTCCACCAGGACAGCGCCGCCCTGATGCTCGGCCTCGCCGGGACCCTGCTCGTCCGCGGCGGAATGCTGGCCTGGCGGGCGCAGTCGCTCGACGACACCAGCCGCCTTGCCCCGGCGTACGGTGACGACGGGAGGCCGGCGTGGAAGGAGCGCGTGTGAGCGGGAACGCATGGACGCGCTGGCCGTCCCGCGAAGCACTCGGCCGCGCGGGAACCACCCGGCCCCGGCGCATGCTCGCCTGGGCGGTCCGGATCCTGGTGCTCGGCACCCTCCTGTGGGGGGCGTTCCACCACCGGCACATCGGGACCGGGGGAGCACTGGCGGCGGCGGCCGGGGTCGTCGGCGCCGGGGTCGTCGCCTGGGCCTTCTTCCGGACGACCTACGCCCACCGGCTGGCACCCTCCCTGGCGCTCACGGCCGTGCTACTGACCCTCGCGGTGGCCGCCCAGGCCACCGGATTCACGGTGCCGGCCCTCGTGCTCTGGTGCGGCTGCGCGGTCAGCGCCCTGGAGAGACTTCCGCTCGCGGCGGCCACGCCGGTGGCGGCGGTGGCCCTGGCCTCGTACTCCGTGTTCGACACCGACGCCTGGCTGACCACGGCCGTCACGGTGGTGGGCATGGCGCTCGCAGGGTATGTGCTGCGCCTGGACGCGGAGGCCCGGGGCAACGCACAGCGACTGCTTGCGCAGGAGCGTGCCGCCCGGGCGGCCGAGGCCGAGTCGGCGGCGCTGAACGAACGCTCGCGGATCGCGCGGGAGATCCACGACGTGCTCGCCCACAGCCTGTCGGCGCAGCTCGTGCACCTGGAGGCGGCCCGCCTGCTGATCGAGCGGGGCGCCGAACGGGAGCAGATCCTCGAGCGGGTGGTGGCGGCACGGGGCATGGCCCGCGACGGCCTGGCGGAGACCCGGCAGGCGCTGTCCGCGCTGCGGGGCGACCTGACTCCGCTGGAGGACTTCCTCGCCGAGCTCGTCAGCACGGCCGGCGGCGCGGAGGTCACCGTCACGGGTGAGCGCAGGGCTCTGCCGGCCGAGGCGTCCCAGGCCGTGCGCCGGGTCGCGCAGGAGGCCCTGACGAACGTCCGCAAGCACGCCCAGGGCGCCAAGGTGCATCTGCGACTCGACTACAGCCCCCACGAAGTCACGCTGAACGTCAGGGACTCAGGGGGTCGCACGGGTGAACTCGCGGGCACCGGTGGCGGGTACGGTCTGCTGGGTATGCGGGAGCGCGCCGAGCTGCTGGGCGGTTCCCTGGACGCGCGGCCGGACGACGAAGGGTTCGTGGTGACGCTGAAGGTGCCCGTATGACGGTCGCGGAGGGGGAGAGGAAGCCCGCACGGGTGGTGGTCGCCGACGACCAGACCGTGGTGCGGGAGGGCATCGTGATGCTGCTCGGACTGCTGCCGGGCCTGGAGGTCGTGGGCGCCGCCGGAGACGGCGAGGAGGCGGTACGACTGGTGGGTGAACTGGCCCCGGACGTCGTCCTGATGGATCTCCGGATGCCCCGGTGCGACGGGGTGGAGGCCACCCGGCGGATCCGGGCGCAGTACCCCGGTACGCAGGTCGTCGTGCTCACCACGTTCGGGGACGACGAGTCGCTGTTCCCCGCGCTGCGGGCCGGCGCCCGCGGTTATCTGACCAAGGACGCGGGCGGCGACGAGATCGCGCGGGCCGTGGAGAGCGTGCTGTCCGGGGACGCGGGTCTGTCGCCGAGTGTGCAGCGCCGCCTGCTGGAGCGGCTCTCGCGGCCCGAGCCGCCGGAGTCCGAACCGGCTGCCGCGGAGCCGCCCGACGGGCTGACGGCCCGGGAGACCGAGGTGCTGGTGCTGATCGCCGAGGGCCTCTCCAACCAGGAGATCGCCCGCGCGCTGCACGTCTCCACCGCGACCGTGAAGACACACATCAACAATCTCTTCGCCAAGACCGGCCTCAAGGACCGGGCGCAGGCGGTGCGTTACGCCTACGGCAAGGGCCTGGTGCGGCCACCCACGGGGTGAATCACTAGATGGGGTGAAGTGCTCCGGAAGAAGAGTCGGGGATGTTCCCGATCTGTCCATCCTTGGGCATGCAGTCAAGCAACGGTCGTTCCCGCGGAGCAGGGGACGGTCCCGAGAGCCCGGTCGAGCACGGGGAAGACCACGGCGCGCCCGCACGCGACGTGAGGTACGAAGATCCTTGGTACGACGCGCTGGCGTCGGGCTGGGGTGAACTGGACGGGCCGGGCATGCCGGGGCCGGCCGTGCCGTCGGCCCGGGAGGAGCAGAGCGCGTCGGCGCTGCGGGCAGGCGACGTGTACGTCGAGGTGCAGGGCAGTGCGGCCTTCCAGGAGGTGCGCGGGAGGTACCGGGGGTTCGTGGTGCCGGGCGTGGTCGCCTTCCTGGTCTGGTACGTGGGTTACGTGGTCGCGGCGACGGCCGCGCCCGGACTCATGGCCCGGCCCGTGGTGGGGGCGGTGAACGTGGGCATGCTCGCGGGGCTCGGGCAGTTCCTCACCACGTTCCTGCTCACGTGGGCCTACGCGCGGCACGCGCGGCTGCGTCGGGACCGGGCGGCGCTGGAGCTGCGCTGGGACACCCAGGAGCTGGCGCGCGGGGCGCAGGGAGGTGCCTCGTGACCGGAGGCCATCAGACGCTGGCGCTGCTGCTGTTCAGCGGTTTCGTGGCCGTCACCCTCGGGATCACGACGTGGGTGAGCCGCAGGCGGCAGGGTTCGGCGGAGGAGTTCTACGCCGGTGGGCGGCTGTTCTCCCCGATGGAGAATGGTTTTGCCATCGCGGGCGACTACATGTCGGCGGCCTCCTTCCTCGGGGTGACGGGGCTCATCGCGCTGTACGGCTACGACGGGCTGCTGTACGTCGTGGGCTTCCTCGTGGCGTGGCTGGTCGTGCTGTTCCTGGTGGCCGAACTGGTGCGGAACTGCGGACGGTTCACGCTGGCCGACGTGGTGGCCGCGAGGATGCGTGAACGCCCGGTGCGCATCGCGGCGGGAACTTCCTCGGTCGCGGTGTCCGTCATGTATCTGGTGGCGCAGATGGTCGGCGCGGGCAGTCTGGTGGCGTTGCTGCTGGGCCGGACGAGCGGTGCGGCCCAGTCCTGGACGGTCGTCGGGGTCGGGGCGCTCATGGTGGTCTACGTGACGCTGGGAGGAATGCGGGCCACCACCTGGATCCAGATCGTGAAGGCGGTCCTGCTGCTCAGCGGGACGGTCGTGCTGACCGTCCTCGTCCTGCTGCGTTTCCACGGCGACTTCGACCGGTTGCTGGTCACGGCGGCCGAGCGCAGTGGTGAGGGGAAGGCGTTCCTCGCGCCGGGCCTCAAGTACGGCGGGAGCTGGACCGCCCGGCTGGACTTCATCAGCCTCGGGCTGGCGCTGGTGCTGGGTACGGCGGGCCTGCCGCACATCCTGTCCCGCTTCTACACCGTCCCCACCGCCCGGGCCGCGCGGCGCTCGACGGTGTGGTCCATCGCTCTGATCGGCGGCTTCTACCTGATGACGATCGTCCTCGGGTTCGGGGCGGCGGCCGTCGTGAGGCCGGAGGTCCTGCGGGGTTCGAACGCGGCGGGGAACACCGCGATGCCCCTGCTCGCCCTCGACCTGGGCGGCGGCACGGGTTCCACGGGGGGAACGGTGCTGTTCGCGGTCGTCGCCGCGGTCGCCTTCGCCACGATCCTCGCGGTCGTCGCCGGCATCACGCTGGCCTCGTCGGCCTCGGTGGCGCACGACCTGTACGCGTCGTTGCGGCGAGGGCGCGGCAAGGCGCGCAGCGAGGTGGCGGTGGCCCGGTTCGCGGCGGTCGGTATCGGGGTCGTCGCGATCGCGCTCGGACTGCTGGCGCGGGATCTGAACGTCGCCTTCCTGGTCGGGCTCGCCTTCGCGGTCGCCGCGTCGGCCAACCTGCCGGTGCTGCTGTATTCGCTGTTCTGGCGCCACTTCACCACGCGCGGTGCGGTGTGGTCGGTCTACGGCGGGCTGCTCCCGGCGCTCGGGCTCGTGCTGCTGTCCCCGGTGGTGTCCGGCAGCCCCGGCTCGCTGTTCCCGGGCGTGGACTTCCAGTACTTCCCGCTGCAGAACCCGGGGATCGTCTCCATCCCGCTCGGATTCCTGGCCGGCTGGCTGGGCACGGTCACCTCGGACGAGGTCGCGGACGAGGCCAAGTACGCCGAGACCGAGGTCAGGTCGCTGACCGGGGCCGGAGCCGTGTAGCGCGGGCGGCCGTCCGTGCGGGAGGGTCAGGGCGCCACCCAGGCGTACCGGTGCTCCGGCCGGCCGGTGTCGCCGTACTTGAGGGAGAGGCGCAGGCGGCCCGCCTGTTCCAGGTGGCGGAGGTAGCGCTGCGCGGTGGAGCGGCTCAGGCCCGTGCGTGCGGCCACCTCGTGGGCCGACAACGGATGCTCGGAGTGGTGCAGGACACCGCAGATCAGGTCCGTCGTGGGTTCCGAGTGGCCGCTGGGCAGGCCCGGCGCGGACGGGGCTGGGGCCGTGCGCAGGGCGCCGAAGATCCGGTCGACCTGTTCCTGGCCGGTCAGGCCCCGGCCGCCCACCCGGTCGACGGTGCGGCGCAGCGCGGCGTAGGAGTCGAGCCGCGAGCGCAGCGCGGCGAAGGTGAACGGTTTGACCAGGTAGTGCAGGGCGCCGAGACGCATCGCCTGCTGGACGGTCGTCACGTCACTGGCCGCGGTGATCATGATGACGTCGGTGCCGTGGCCCTGCTCCCGCATGGAATGGACCAGTTCGAGGCCGGTCCGGTCGGGCAGGTAGTGGTCGAGCAGGACCAGGTCGATGCCGCCGCGTTCGACGGCGGCCAGGGCCTGGGCGGCGCTGTGCGCGCGGGCGGCCACCCGGAACCCGGGAACCTTTCCCACGTACTTCGCGTTGATCTCAGCGACGCGGAAGTCGTCGTCGACCACCAGGACGTCAATCATCAGGCCTTCCCTTCGAGGCCGGCGAGCGTTAAGCCCGTGTTTCGGCTCCGCAGTTCTAGCGCGAGCAAAAAGAGCACAACAGGTTCTTGCGAGCAAAAGAACGGCTTGTGCTCACAAGACTGCTGTTGTGGCGGGGGCCACACCTACCGTCCCGGCCATGAGCGCACACAACAGCCCCGCCATCGAGCTGCGGGGCGCGAGCAAGACCTTCAGGACCCCGTCAGGGGGACTGCACACGGCCGTGCGCGGCCTGGACCTCACCGTGGAGCGCGGCGAGTTCGTGGCCGTCGTAGGACCGACCGGTTGCGGCAAGTCCACCACGCTGACTCTGGTCAGCGGCCTGGAGGAGCCCTCCGAGGGCGAGGTGCTGGTGGCCGGTGAGCCGGTCGAGGGCGTCGGCGACAAGGTCGGTTTCGTCTTCCAGCAGGACGCCACCTTCCCCTGGCGCACGGTGCTGTCGAACGTCATGGCGGGCCCCCGGTTCCGGGGCGTGCCCAAGGCCGAGGCCAAGCAGAAGGCCCGCGAGTGGCTGGCCCGGGTCGGGCTCGCCGCCTTCGAGGACCGCTACCCGCACCAGCTCTCCGGGGGTCAGCGCAAGCGTGTCGCCCTCGCCGCCACCTTCGTCAACGACCCCGAGATCCTGCTGATGGACGAGCCGTTCTCCGCGCTCGACGTGCAGACCCGGGCGCTGATGTCGGACGAGCTGCTGGAGCTGTGGGAGGGCACCGGTGCCTCCGTCGTGTTCGTCACTCACGACCTGGAGGAGTCCATCGCGCTGGCCGACAGGGTCGTCGTGATGACCGCCGGCCCCGCGACCGTGAAGCACGTCTTCAAGATCGATCTGCCCCGGCCGCGCAAGGTCGAGTCGGTGCGTCTGGAACCGCGGTTCATCGAGATCTACCGCGAGATCTGGGAGTCCCTGGGCGAAGAGGTCCGCATCACCCGTGAGAGGGGTGCCGCTCATGTCGCCTGAGGTTCTCAGCACTCCGGTCGTCGACACGGCCAAGATCCCCGATCGCGCCCAAACCCGCGCCCAGGCGGCCCGCCGCCGCAAGGTCCTAGTGAACGCCGCGCGGGTGTTGCTCCTGGTGGTCGTCCTCGGCCTGTGGGAGGTGCTCTCCCGGGCGGAGGTCATCGATCCGTTCAACTTCTCGATGCCCTCGAAGATCTGGGACCAGATCTGGACCTGGATGACGCACGGTACGGCGCTCGGCTCGCTGGGCGAGCAGATCTGGTACACGCTCTACGAGGCGCTGCTCGGCTGGGGCATCGGCGTGGTCGCGGGTGTGCTCCTCGGTATCGCGCTCGGGCGGATCAGGTTGCTCGCCGAGGTGCTTGGTCCGTACATCAAGGTGCTCAACTCGATACCCAGGATCGTCCTGGCGCCCATCTTCCTGATCTGGTTCGGGCTCGGGCCGTCCTCCAAGGTCGCCTCGGCCGTGGTGCTCGTGTTCTTCCCCGTCTTCTTCAACGCCTTCCAGGGTGCCCGTGAGGTGGACCGGAACCTGGTCGCCAACGCCCGCATCCTGGGCGCGAGCGACCGCCGGGTGACGCTTCAGGTGGTCATCCCGTCCGCCACCTCCTGGATCTTCACCAGCCTCCACGTCAGCTTCGGCTTCGCGCTGATCGGCGCCATCGTCGGCGAGTACATCGGCGCGACCAAGGGCATCGGCCTGCTCGTCGCGCAGTCGCAGAACACCTTCAACGCGGCCGGTGTCTATGCCGCGATGGTCATCCTCGCAGTCGTCGCCCTCGTCGCCGAAGGTCTGCTGACCTTCGCCGAGCGCCGCATCTTCCGCTGGAAGCCGACCGGCTCCGACAGCTGAAGCCGGCCCCGCGTTCCCCTTCTCCGTTCCCCGCACCGCCCTCTCACAAGGACGTGAACCGCCATGCGCAAGACCGCCAGGTACGCCTCGCTGGCCGCCGCCGGACTGCTCGCCCTCTCGTCGCTCACCGCCTGCGCCAACGACGCGGCCAGTTCCACCGCCGACGCCGGCAGCGGCGGAGGCGGTGGCAAGGGGGAGAGCGTCAAGATCATGGTCGGTGGCCTGGACAAGGTCATCTACATGCCGGCCATCCTCACCCAGCGTCTCGGCTACTTCCAGGCCGAGGGCCTGAACGTCCAGCTCCTCAGTGAGCCCGCCGGGGTCCAGGCCGAGACCGCGCTCGTCTCCGGTCAGGTGCAGGGGGCGGTCGGCTTCTACGACCACACCCTCGACCTCCAGGTGAAGGGCAAGTCCGTGGAGTCGGTGGTGCAGTTCTCGCACGCGCCGGGCGAGGTGGAGGTCGTGTCCGCGAAGGCGGCGGGCGACCTCACCTCCCCGAAGGACTTCAAGGGCCGCAAGCTGGGCGTGACCGGGCTCGGCTCCTCGACCGACTTCCTCACCAAGTACCTCGCGGTCAAGAACGGTGTGGACGTCAGCGAGTTCAGCCCGGTCGCGGTGGGAGCCGGCCCGACGTTCATCGCGGCGCTGCAGAAGGGCGCGATCGACGGCGGCATGACCACCGACCCGACCGTCGCGACGATCCTCGACAAGAAGGCGGGCAAGATCCTGCTCGACATGCGTACCCCCGAGGGGTCGCAGCAGGCGCTGGGCGGGCCGTACCCGTCGTCCAGTCTGTACATGCAGACGGACTGGGTGAACGGACACAAGGACACCGTCCAGAAGTTGGCCAATGCATTCGTCAAGACGCTCAAGTGGATGTCCACCCACAGCGCCGACGAGATCGCCGCCAAGATGCCCGCGGACTACTCGCAGGGCGACAAGGCGCTCTACGCACAGGCGATCAAGAGCACCCTGCCGATGTTCACCGACGACGGGGTGATGCCCCAGGGCGGCCCGGAGACCGTGGAGAAGGTCCTCAAGTCGTTCAACCCCAACATCAAGAACGCCAAGGTCGACCTGAGCAAGACGTACACCACCGAGTTCGTCGAGGCCGCGAAGTAGGGCCGGTCCCGCGAGAACAGGTCCGCTCAGCCGCGGGTCGCCCACACGTAACGGTGTTCCGGGCGGCCCGCGTCGCCGTACTTGAGGGTCAGCCGGGTCCGCCCCGTGCGCTCCAGGAGCTTCAGATAACGCTGGGCGGTCTGCCGGCTCACCCCGGTCCGCTCGGCGATCTCCTGGGCGGACAGCGGACCTTCGGCGTTCATCAGTGCCTGGCGCACCAGTTCGGCGGTCGTGGGCGAGTGCCCCTTGGGCAGCTCCGGTTCCGACGGCGCGGACAGGGCCCGGAAGATCCGGTCCACCTGCGCCTGTTCGGCCTCGCCCCCGCCGTCCAGGGTCCGCCGCAGCTCGGCGTACGCCTCCAGCTTGGCCCGCAGACCGGCGAAGGCGAACGGCTTCACCAGGTACTGCAGCGCCCCGTGCCGCATGGCCGCCTGCACGGTCGACACGTCCCGCGCCGCGGTCACCATGATCACATCGGTCTGGTGGCCGCGCCGGCGCATCTCCCGTACGACCGCGAGCCCCGTGTCGTCGGGCAGATAGTGGTCCATCAGGACCAGGTCGAGCCGCGGCAGGGACTCCACCCGGTGCAGCGCCTCGGCCGCGGTGTGCGCCTCGCCCGCCACGTGGAACCCCGGAACCTTCTCCACGTAGGCGGCGTTGACCCGCGCCACCCGCGTGTCGTCGTCCACGACCAGGACCTCGATCATCGCGCCTCCTCCGGGCCTGCCGGGACGTCCGCGGACACCGCACCCGCCTCGGCGGATCCGGTGAGGGCCGGTTCCAGCCCGGGCTCGGTCAGCGCCTCGGGCAGCACCACGGTGAACTCCGCGCCGCCGCCGTCGGCCGCCCCCACGGTCGCGCTCCCGCCTTGCCGTTCGGCGAGGCGGCGCACCAGGGGCAGCCCGATGCCCCGTTTGCCGTGCGCGGGCGGCTTCTTGGTGGTCCATCCGTCCGTGAAGACCAGCTCCCGCTGGTCCGCCGGAACGCCGGGGCCGGTGTCGCGCACCCTGAGGACGACCGTACGGCCCTCCGTGCGCAACTCGACCTCCACGCGCGCGTGCGGGGTACCCGCGACCGCGTCGAGGGCGTTGTCCACGAGGTTGCCGACGACCGTGACCAGCCCGCGCGGGTCGATCAGCCGGTCCGGTATCCGGGTGTGCTCCGACACCCACAGCGCGACCCCGCGTTCGGCCGCCACGGTGGCCTTGCCGACCAGCAGGGCGGCGAGCAGGGGGTCGTGGATCTTCTCGGTGACCTGCTCGGCGGTGACCCGGTGGTCGCCGACCACCTCGCCGACGAACTCCACCGCGTCGTCGTACATCTCCAGTTCCAGCAGCCCGAGCAGGGTGTGCATGCGGTTGGCGTGTTCGTGGTCCTGGGCGCGCAGCGCGTCGATCAGCCCGCGCGTGGAGTCCAGTTCCCGACCCAGCTGTTCGAGTTCCGTGCGGTCGCGCAGGGTGGCCACCGCACCGCCGTCGTCCGTGGGCATGCGGTTGGCGACCAGGACGCGCTGCCCGCGCACGGTGAGCAGATCGGTGCCGGTCACCCGGCCGGCCAGGACGTCCGTCGTGCGGCCCGTGCCCAGCGCCTCGTCGGGCATCCGGCCGACCGCCTCGTCGCCGATGCCGAGCAGCCGTCGCGCCTCGTCGTTGAGCAGGCGGATACGGCCGCCGCGGTCGATGGCGACCACGCCCTCCCGGATGCCGTGCAGCATCGCCTCGCGCTCCGCGAGCAGCGCGGAGATGTCCGAGAAGGCGAGGTCCCGGGTCTGCCGCTGCACCCTGCGGGAGATCAGCCAGGCCGCCAGCGCGCCCACCGCGAGGGCGCCGCCGGCGTACGCGAAGAGCCCCGGGATCGCGTTGATCAGCCGTGCCCGCACGCTGTCGTAGGCGATGCCCACGGAGACCGCCCCGACGATGTGGTGCCGGGCGTCGTACAGCGGCACCTTGCCGCGCGCGGAGCGTCCGAGCGTGCCCTTGTCGATCTCCATGACCTCGTGCCCGGACAGGGCCGCCCTGGGACTGGTGGAGACGGGCCGGCCGATCTCGGAGGGCGTGGGGTGCGACCAGCGCACCTTCGTGCGGTCCAGCACCACGATGTACTCCGCGTGCGTGGCCTTCCGGATCCGTTCGGCCTCCCGCTGTACGGGGCCGTCCCGGGTGGGCGGGGTGGTCCGGATCCCCTCGGCGATCTGCGGGTCCTGAGCGGTGGTCTCGGCGATGGCCAGCGCGCGCCGCATCGCCTCCTGGTCCAGCTGCTTGCTCAGCGGCGCCAGGAACAGGCCGGTCGCCAGCACCGCGACCCCCGCGGCGATCGCCACCTGCATCAGCAGCACCTGCGAGAACACCCGCCGGGGCAGACCGAGGCGCAGACGGCGTACGGGGGGATTGGGGCTCATACCCACGACGGTACGTGGCGGGGTCCGACGCTCCCCAGAGGGTGTGGCGGGGATCTCCCGGCCGGTCCGCGAACGGGGCGCGGCCGGGTCCGGACGGTGTGTCCGGTCAGCTCGCCAGGGCCGTCGGCCGTACTTCGCGCAGGGCCACCACGTCCATCCGGGCGGGCGTCCCGAGCACGGACGCGTCGCAGCTCTCCGGGCGCGGCGGCAGGGACGCCCCCTGCGCCACGGTGACCCGCCAGCGGCGTCCGTCGGCGTGCGCGACGGTGATCTCCCAGCGCGGGGCCGCGCCGTCGGTGCGTACGACGCTCAGCTCGCCGGCGCGGTACTCCCGCGCGGCCGACCGGACGGCCAGCTCGGCCGCCTGACCGGGCCGCTCCCAGGCGGAGCAGCCACGGCACCCCTCGACCACCACACGCCCCTCCTGGGCCCCGTGCAGGGCCTCCTTGACGGTGTGGGCCTCGGCGCGGCCGTAGGCGTAGCCGTACGGCAGCACCAGCACCGTCGGCGAGAAGCGATGTCCACCCAGATGGGTGACCTCCCAGACGCCGCGCACTCCGGACGCGTCCAGTTCGGCGGCGAGGGGACGGCCCAGCAGGGCGCAGCAGCGGTCGCGCTTGCCGTTGGTGCACACGAGGGCGAGCGGGTCGCCGCGGTGCGGGCGTCCGCCGAGCGCCGTGCCGAAGGAACGCGGGTCGCCCGCCCCGAGAGCGGCGAGGTCGAGGTCGAGCAGCCGCCGCGGATCGCGGGTGGTGGCGCCGTGCAGCCACACGCGTCCCGGGACGGTGTGGGCGGCGTAGACCTGCCGGAGCTGCGGGGTGCCGGGGTCCGCGTGCCGTCCGGGGCGCCGGATGAGGGCGACGCGGACGCCGGTGCCCTCGGCGGCGGCCTCCAGGGCACGGCCGAGAGCGGGGTCCAGGTGGCTCGAAGTGAGCGCCTTGGCACCCCACGGCCCGGACTGCTCCAGCAGCAGCCACGTCCTCGCCGTGGCCGCCGTGCCGGGAACGGGCTCTTCGAGACTCCGGGAGACGGTCGCGCACCTACTCACAGAGGTGAGCCTAACCTGACTCCGCCCAGGGCGACTTCCGGCCGGGCCGGTGTCCTACTCCGGCAGGGGCTGCGGGGGTCGCGGACCGACGTAGTGACCGCTCGGGCGCATGCGCAGCGGACGCTCGCCGTACTCCTCCAGGGCGTGGGCGATCCAGCCCGCGGTCCGGGCGACGGCGAAGATCGTCTCACCGGCCGTGGCGGGCATGCCGTGCGAGGCGGTGAACACCGCGAGGGCCAGGTCGACGTTGGCGTGCAGCGGTGTGTGGCGGGCGGTCGTGGCGACGACGTCGCGGGCCGCGAGCAGGGCGGGCTCCGCGTGCGGGACTTGCTCCAGGAGGTCGAAGAGTACGCGCGCGCGGGGGTCCTCGCCCGTGTACAGCCGGTGGCCGAGCCCGGGGACGCGGCGGCCGGCGCGCAGTTCGTCCGCGATGACCGGGACGGCGGTGCCCTGGTCGAGGACGTCGAGCAGCAGCCGGTGGGCGAGGCCGCTGGCGGCGCCGTGCAGGGGGCCTTCCAGGACGCCGAGCCCGGCCGAGACGGCCGCGTAGGCGTGCGCGCGGGCCGAGGCGGCGACCCGGACGGCGAGGGTGGACGCGGCCAGGTCGTGGTCGGCCAGCAGGGCGAGTGCGGTGTCGAGGACGCGCAGGGACGCCTCGTCGGCGGGCCGGCCGGTCAGCCGGGCCCACAGGCGCCGCGCCAGCGGGCCCTCGTCCCGGTGACCGTGCCGGGCCGGCGGCAGTGCGTCGACGAGCGTGGGGATGAGGACCCGGGCCGTGTTCAGCACGGACGCCTCGGAGAGGTCGAAGCGCAGCGGGTCCTCAGCGGCCGCGGCGATCGCCGCCACGCGCAGCCGGTCGACGGGGGAGGCGTGTTCGGACAGGGCGCCCACGGCGCGGCGGGCGATGTCGACGGTGGCGGTGGGCGCCGTGAAAGTCGTGCCCGGGGCGGGCCGGCCCGTCCACAGCCATTCCGCGACCTCTTCGTAGGAGTGCCGGGCGGCCAGTTGCGTGGCGTCGACGCCGCGGAAGTAGTACCGGTCCCGCTCGATCAGGGTGATGCGGGTGCGGACCGACAGGTCGCCGCCCGCGCCCGGACTCCCGGCCGCCTCGCGCCGGTTGCGCCGGGCGAGGGCCTCGACCTCCTTGGACTCGAAGGTGCTGGCGCGGCCGCCGGGCTCCCGGCGGCTGCTGAGCAGGCCGCGGCTCACGTACGCGTACACCGTCTCGGGCTTCACGCCGAGCAGTTCGGCGGTCTCCCTGGTGGTCAGGCGTCCGGCCGGTCTGTCGGCGGGGCGGTGGGGGGCGGGTTCCTGGTCGCGCATGGGGTCACCGTAGCGGCCTCTGCACCCATTGACGGCCGCACGTTGACTGAATCAACATTGACAGGAACCTGGTCAAGCATGGACAGTCGAATCAAGTTCAGGGAGGAGAACCATGGCCATCAACAGGACCGCAACCCCGCTCGTCGACGCACCGCGCGGTCTCGCGGGCGTCGTCGTCACGGAGACCGAGGTCGGTGACGTACGGGGGCGGGAGGGCTTCTACCACTACCGCCAGTACTCGGCCGTGGACCTCGCGCGGACCCGCGGCTTCGAGGACGTGTGGCATCTCCTGGTCCACGGAACCCTCCCGGACACCGAGCGCCGCGCCGCCTTCCTCGCCGAGACCTCGCGACTGCGCCGGGTGCCCGCGGAGGTCCGCGCCGCACTGCCCGCGATCGCCGCGGCCTGCCGTGTCTCCGGCCCGCTGGCGGGGCTGCGCACGGCCCTGTCGCTGCTGGGAGCGGCGCGCGGGCTCCGGCCGGTCTACGACATCGACCCCGACCGGCGCCGGTCGGACACCCTGGCCGTCTGCGCGGTCGTACCCACCCTGCTGACCGCCCTCCACCGGCTGGGGCAGGGGCTCGAACCGGTCGAACCGCGCGAGGACCTTCCTTACGCGGCCAACTACCTTTATATGCTGACGGGTTCGGAGCCCGACCCGCGCCGGGTGCGCGCCGTCGAGCAGTACTTGATCTCCACCATTGACCACGGATTCAACGCGTCGACGTTCACCGCGCGGGTCATCGCGTCCACCGGAGCCGATGTGGCGGCCTGTCTGACCGGTGCGGTGGGCGCGCTGTCGGGGCCGTTGCACGGAGGGGCCCCGAGCCGGGCTCTGGACACCCTGGACGCCATCGGCACACCGGAGCGCATCGACTCCTGGATCCGGGAGCGGGTGCTCGCGGGCGACCGGATCATGGGCTTCGGGCACGCCGTCTACCGCACGGAGGACCCCCGCTCGCGGATGCTCAGGGAGACGGCGCTCGCCTTCGGCGGTCCGCGGGTGGAGTTCGCGGTCGAGGTGGAACGCCGCGTGGAGGCGATCCTGGCCGAACTCAAGCCGGGCCGCGAACTGCACACGAACGTCGAGTTCTACGCCGGTGTGGTCATGGAGCTGTGCGGGCTGCCCCGCGAGATGTTCACCCCCACCTTCGCCGCGGCCCGCGTGGTCGGCTGGAGCGCCAACATCCTGGAACAGGCGACCGACCCCAAGATCATCCGCCCACTGGCCCGCTACGTGGGCCCGGAGCCGCGACTCTCGGCCCCCGCGCCCGTCTGAGTCCGGGCCGGGCGCCCTGTGGTCGGGCCCGGTGCCGTCCCGGCACCGGGCCGACGGTCGTACTACGCGTCGGGAATGTCCGCCTTCGCGCGCAGGAGGGTGTCGCGGGTGATCACCACGATGCGCTCGTAGTCGGCGCGGGCCGCGTCGGAGGGTAGCTCGGCGTCGAGCTCCGCCGTGCGGTCCGTGCCGATCACGGCGAAGTCGCCGTTCTGCAGTTCAAAGATGTCCGGGCAGGTCTGCCCGGTCACGCTCCCTCTTTCACGAGGTGACGCACCGATACGGCGCACGATCTTCACGCGGATCCCGGTCCTTGCTTGGGTCGGTCAGTGGCGGTCTGCGTGCCGGCCGCCGGCGACAGGGGTGGGTTCCGGGGTGGCAACGACGTGTGGCCCGCCGGGTCGTCGGGGTACGCGCCACGGCAGGCGGGGCCAACCTACCCGCGATGATCGTCGCTGGGGCGCTGAGCGCGGTGTCCGAGTGAGTGAATCGGTTGCACACGGCTCCCACGCGCACCGTGCGTGCCGTCCCCCGTCCCGTCCCGTGGCGTACCGCGCGCGGACGCGGTCCCCGTGGTGCGACACGTTCAGGGCCCTGCTCGGGTCCCGCCGCCGCCCCTTCGGCGGCCCGTCAGTCCTCGGCCCCTCCGTCGCCCACGACCCACCACTCGTCCGTGTCCGCGTCGTCCAACTCGGCGAGCAGGTCATCCGTCATACGGCCGAGCTCCGCCTCGTCGGAGTCGTAGGGAAGACTCGCCCTGTGGTGCCGTGTGGCCTCCCAGTAGGCCCGCATGGTCGGGTTCTGGAACAGGACGCGCACGTGCCCGAGGAGCTCGCCGCGGTTCAGCAGGCCCACCCGGTAGCCGTGCAGGGCATGGACGTACAGGGTGTTGGCGAACAGGTACTGCTTCTGCACCTGCGGCGGCAGATCACGCTCGTAGGCGTCCAGCACCGGCAGCAGATCCGGGTCCGCCACCGCGGTCAGCAGCAGATTGCGGTGATCCCGCTGGTACTCGACCCGGTCCGCGCGCCGGACGGCCTCACGGCGCTGCTCCTCCACGAGATCCAGGCGCCGCAGAAGTTCGGCATTGGCCCGCAGAAGCGTCTCCACGGTGCGGCGATACGCGAAGAGCGACGCCGTGGTGCCGGTGACCGACAGGACGAGAGCCGCCGTGACGGCGCTCAGCCCCCGGTTCCCCGTCCTCTGTGTGACCATGTCAACCCCCGATTCGGGCAGCCGTCCGCCGGTCGTCGGCACGCGGGTCGACGGGTGTGCGCAGTGGGTCGACAGCAGGGGACCGGCGAGCGGAGGGCGGCGCTTGCCGTCTCCCAGAGTGCCGAGCGGCTCTGATCGGCGGGAAGGCGGCCAGGAGGCGCACAGAGGGAAGCAGGGTCGCACACCTCGGTGTCCTGTCCAACGTCTGCCCCGCAAAGCGTGCTAACAATCGTTCACTTCGCCGCGTTTCTTCCCGCTCGTATCCTGGTCGCGCAGTCGATCCTCAGCCGTGCGCCGGACCGTGCGCCGGTGTGCGCGGCCGGGTGGGATCCGTGTGGAACCGTTGGAAAGAGGTCGCCCGTTGGGGAACAGTCAGGGCAACGCCCGCCGCCCGCAGCAGATTCCGGTCGTCGTACTCGCCGGCTTCCTGGGCTCCGGGAAGACCACCCTCCTCAACCATCTGCTGCACCGCAGCGGAGGCAGCCGTATCGGGGCGATCGTCAACGACTTCGGCGCCATCGAGATCGACGCCATGGCCGTCGCCGGAGCCCTCGGCGACTCCACCGTCTCGCTCGGCAACGGCTGTCTGTGCTGCGCCGTCGACACCGGTGAACTCGACGTCTACCTGGACCGGCTCGCCGCGCCCGGCGCCGGCATCGACGTCATCGTCATCGAGGCCAGCGGGCTCGCCGAGCCGCAGGAACTGGTCCGGATGGTGCTCGCCAGCGAACACCCCGGGATCGTCTACGGCGGTCTCGTCGAGGTCGTCGACGCGGCCGAGTTCGACGGCACCCGCGCCGCGCACCCCGAGATCGACCGGCACCTCGCCCTCGCCAACCTCGTCGTGGTCAACAAGCTCGACCGGGCGCCCGACGCCGACCGGGTCCTCGGCCTCGTCCGCTCCCTCGCCGACCGCGCCGCCGTCGTCCCCGCCACCTACGGCCGTATCGACCCCGAGTTCCTCTTCGACCGCCGGCCCGGCGAGGAGCGCGTCGGGCAGCTCTCCTTCGACGACCTGCACGACCACGGCGCCGACGTCCCCGGCGGCGACGGCCACGCAGACCATATGCACACGGCCTACGACAGCCTGTCCTTCGTCTCCGTCCCGCCGATGGATCCCCGCCGGCTGATGCGGTTCCTGGACAGCCGTCCGCAGGGTCTGTACCGCATCAAGGGGTACGTCGACTTCGGGCCCTACGACACGCGCAACCGGTACGCCGTCCACGCCGTGGGCCGGTTCCTGCGCTTCCACCCGGAGCCCTGGCCGTCCGCCGACGACCGCCTCACCCGGCTGGTACTGATCGGCTCCGGCATCGACACCGGCGCCCTGGACAAGGAGCTTCAGGCGTGCGCGAACGACGCCCCGCACGCCGACGAGCAGGGCATGTGGGGCGTCCTGCGCTATGTGCCGGGCTCCGAGGAGGAGCCCGGCGACGACCCGTACCCGGCCGGTAGCGACGAGCCGGACGAGGCCTAGAGCACCGGTCCCGCGGCCACCGCGACGGTCTTCGGCAGTGAGGTGCCCGAGCCGTCCCGGCGCGGGTCGGCCTCCGGCAGCGTGACCGGGGTGCCGTTCTTCTGCGCCGCGTGCGCCGGGGACGGCCCCGCCCAGCCGAAGGACAGGCAGTCCTCGCCCTTCAGGAACCGCTGGCAGCGCACACCGCCGGTGGCCCGGCCCTTGCGCGGGTACTGGTCGAAGGGCGTCAGCTTGGCCGTCGTCTGCACCGAGTCGTCCAGCGTGCCGCGCGAACCCGCCACCGTGAAGACGACCGCGTCCGCCGCCGGGTCGACCGCCGTGAACGAGATGACCTTGGCGCCCTCGGTGAGCTTGATGCCCGCCATACCGCCCGCCGGACGGCCCTGCGGGCGCACGACGGAGGCCTGGAACCGCAGCAGCTGCGCGTCGTCCGTGATGAACACCAGGTCCTCCTCGCCGGTGCGCAGCTCCACCGCGCCGACGATCCGGTCGCCGTCCTTGAGCGTGATGACCTCCAACTCGTCCTTGTTGGACGGGTAGTCGGGCACCACACGCTTGACGACACCCTGCTCGGTACCGATCGCCAGCCCCGGGGACGACTCGTCGAGCGTGGTCAGGCAGACCACCGTCTCGTCGTCCTCCAGGGAGACGAACTCCGCCAGCGGCGCGCCACCGGCGAGGTTGGGCGCGGCCCCCTGCTCGGGCAGCTGCGGCAGGTCGACCACGTTGATCCGCAGCAGACGGCCGGTCGAGGTCACCGCGCCGATCTCGCCGCGCGCGGTGGCCGGGACCGCCGAGACGATCACGTCGTGCTTGACGCGCTTCGCGCCGGCCGTCGCCGGGAACGGCTCGTCGGTCGCCGTACGGGCCAGCAGACCCGTCGAGGACAGCAGCACCCGGCACGGGTCGTCGGCGACCTGCAGCGGCACGGCCGCCGCCGGGGCGCCGCCGGCCTCCAGCAGGACCGTACGCCGGTCGGTGCCGAACTTCTTGGCCACCGCGGCCAGTTCGGCCGAGACCAGCTTGCGCAGCTCCGCGTCGGACTCCAGGATCCGGGTCAGCTCCTCGATCTCCGAGATGAGCCGGTCCTTCTCCGCCTCCAGCTCGATGCGGTCGAACTTGGTGAGCCGGCGCAGCGGCGTGTCGAGGATGTACTGCGTCTGGATCTCGCTCAGCGAGAAGCGCCGCATCAGGCGCTCCTTGGCCTGCGCGGAGTTCTCGCTGGACCGGATCAGCCGGATGACCTCGTCGATGTCGACCAGCGCGGTCAGCAGGCCCTCGACCAGGTGGAGCCGGTCCCGCCGCTTGGTGCGGCGGAACTCGCTGCGGCGCCGGACGACGTCGAAGCGGTGGTCCAGGTAGACCTCCAGCAGCTCCTTCAGACCGAGGGTGAGCGGCTGGCCGTCGACCAGGGCGACGTTGTTGATGCCGAAGGACTCCTCCATCGGCGTCAGCTTGTACAGCTGCTCCAGGATCGCCTCGGGCACGAAGCCGTTCTTGATCTCGATGACCAGGCGCAGACCGTGCTCGCGGTCGGTGAGGTCCTTGACGTCGGCGATGCCCTGGATCTTCTTCGAGTTGACCAGGTCCTTGATCTTCGCGATGACCTTCTCGGGACCGACCGTGAACGGCAGCTCCGTGACGATCAGGCCCTTGCGGCGGGCGGTGACGGTCTCGATCGCCACCGTGGCGCGCATCTTGAAGGTGCCGCGGCCGGTCGCGTACGCGTCCCGGACGCCGTCGAGGCCCACGATCCGGCCGCCGGTGGGCAGGTCGGGGCCCGGGACGTGCTTCATCAGCGCGTCCAGGTCCGCGTTCGGGAACCGGATCAGATGGCGGGCGGCGGCGATGACCTCGCGCAGGTTGTGCGGCGCCATGTTCGTCGCCATGCCGACCGCGATGCCCGACGAGCCGTTGACCAGCAGGTTCGGGAAGGCGGCCGGCAGCGCCACCGGCTCCTGCTCCTGGCCGTCGTAGTTGGGCGCGAAGTCGACCGTGTCCTCGTCGATCGACTCGGTCATCAGGCTCGTCGCCTCGGCCTGCCGGCACTCGGTGTACCGCATGGCGGCCGGCGGGTCGTCGTTGCCCAGCGAGCCGAAGTTGCCGTGGCCGTCGACCAGCGGCACGCGCATGGAGAAGGGCTGCGCCATGCGGACCAGGGCGTCGTAGATCGACGCGTCGCCGTGCGGGTGCAGCTTTCCCATGACCTCGCCGACGACACGCGCGCACTTCACGTACGAGCGGTCGGGGCGCAGGCCCATCTCGTTCATCTGGTAGACGATGCGGCGGTGCACCGGCTTGAGTCCGTCACGGGCGTCCGGCAGGGCGCGCGAGTAGATGACCGAGTACGCGTACTCGAGGTAGGAGCCACGCATCTCGTCCACGACGTCGATGTCGAGGATCCTCTCCTCGAACGAATCGTCGGGCGGCGGGGTCTTCGTGCTGCGGCGGGCCATCGCTGCCGGCTCCTCCTGATCTGGTCGCTCACCGAGGGGGCGCGCACCCTCCGGCTCGCTCTTGCTGAAGCGATTGACGGATCTGTCGCGGACCATTGTGGACCGCGGTACTGACAACCCGGGCCACGACCCGGTCTCCGCGGACCCGCCCCGCGCCGGAAGACGCCCGGAGGGGGCCGGACGCAGGCTACGCGATCCGCTGTGGGCGTACGTCCAGCGGGAACTTCGCCGAGGCCCCGCACGCTTTGCATACAGTGGCAGGAACGGCAGGAAAACCGCGGTTTCGACGACCGCCTCCGCTCGCGAAGGGACGTACATGCCCATGGGTCACACGACCACGGCCGAGGCAGGCTCCGGGGGCCTGACAGCGACCGAGCACCGGCTGGCCAACGGTCTGCGCGTGGTGCTCTCCGAGGATCACCTGACCCCGGTGGCGGCGGTCTGCCTCTGGTACGACGTCGGGTCCCGCCACGAGGTCAAGGGGCGTACCGGCCTGGCTCACCTCTTCGAGCACCTGATGTTCCAGGGCTCGGCGCAGGTCAAGGGCAACGGCCACTTCGAGCTGGTGCAGGGCGCCGGCGGCTCGCTCAACGGCACCACCAGCTTCGAGCGCACCAACTACTTCGAGACCATGCCCGCCCACCAGCTGGAGCTCGCCCTCTGGCTGGAGGCCGACCGCATGGGCTCGCTGCTCGCCGCGCTGGACGACGAGTCGATGGAGAACCAGCGGGACGTCGTCAAGAACGAGCGCCGCCAGCGCTACGACAACGTTCCCTACGGCACCGCCTTCGAGAAGCTGACCGCCCTGTCGTACCCCGAGGGCCACCCGTACCACCACACGCCGATCGGCTCGATGGCGGACCTGGACGCGGCCACCCTGGAGGACGCGCGCCAGTTCTTCCGCACCTACTACGCGCCGAACAACGCGGTGCTCTCGGTGGTCGGCGACATCGACCCGCAGCAGACCCTCGCCTGGATCGAGCGGTACTTCGGCTCCATCGCGTCCCACGACGGCAAGCCCGAGCCCCGCGACGGCTCGCTGCCGGAGACCATCGGCGGGCAGAAGCGCGAGGTCCTCGTGGAAGAGGTCCCGGCGCGCGCCCTGATGGCCGCCTACCGGCTGCCCCACGACGGCACGCGCGCGTGCGACGCGGCCGACCTCGCGCTGACCGTCCTCGGCGGAGGCGAGTCCTCCCGCCTGTACAACCGGCTGGTGCGCCGCGACCGTACGGCCGTCGCGGCCGGCTTCGGCCTGCTGCGGCTGTCCGGGGCGCCCTCCATGGGCTGGCTGGACGTGAAGACCTCCGGTGACGTCGAGGTGCCGGTCATCGAGGCCGCCATCGACGAGGAGCTGGCCCGGTTCGCCGGGGAGGGCCCGACGCCCGAGGAGATGGAGCGCGCCCAGGCCCAGTTGGAGCGCGAGTGGCTGGACCGGCTAGGCACGGTCGCCGGCCGTGCCGACGAACTGTGCCGGTACGCCGTCCTGTTCGGCGACCCGCAGCTCGCGCTCACCGCGGTCAAGCGTGTCCTGGAGGTCACCCCCGAGGAGGTCCAGGAGGTCGCCAAGGCCCGCCTGCGGCCCGACAACCGCGCGGTCCTCGTCTACGAGCCGAAGTCCCCGGAGACCGTCGAGGACGCCCAGGTCCCCGAGGACCCGGAACGCGAAGCGACCGTAGAGGCCGGCAACGAGAACGAGGAGACGGCCAAGTGACCGAGCTCGCCACCATGGAGTTCCACCCCCGGCCGCAGCCGGGCGACGCCCGGCCGTGGGCGTTCCCGGCCCCCGAGCGCGGCACGCTGGACAACGGCCTGACCGTGCTGCGCTGCCACCGCCCCGGCCAGCAGGTCGTCGCCGTCGAGGTGATGCTGGACGCGCCCCTGGACGCGGAGCCCGCCGGCCTGGACGGCGTCGCCACGATCATGGCGCGGGCCTTCTCCGAGGGCACCGACAAGCACTCGGCCGAGGACTACGCCGCCGAGCTGGAGCGCGCCGGCGCCACGCTCGACGCGCACGCCGACCACCCCGGGGTCCGGCTCAGCCTGGAGGTCCCGGCCTCCCGCCTGGCCAAGGGCCTCGGCCTGCTCGCCGACGCCCTGCGCGCCCCCGCCTTCGCGGAGAGCGAGGTCGAGCGGCTGGTCCGCAACCGCCTGGACGAGATCCCGCACGAGCTGGCCAACCCCTCCCGCCGGGCCGCCAAGGAGCTCTCCAAGGAGCTGTTCCCGGCGACCTCGCGCATGTCCCGGCCGCGCCAGGGCACCGAGGAGACGGTCGAGAAGATCGACGCGGCGTCCGTACGCGCCTTCTACGACCGGCACGTCCGCCCCGCCACGGCCACCGTGGTCGTCGTCGGCGACCTCACCGGCACCGACCTGGACGAGCTGCTCGGCGACACCCTCGGCGCGTGGACCGGCACGCCGGGCGAGCCGCGGCCGGTGCCCCCGGTGACCGCCGACGACACCGGCCGCGTGGTCATCGTGGACCGGCCGGGCGCCGTCCAGACGCAGCTGCTCATCGGGCGGGTCGGCCCGGACCGGCACGACCGGGTCTGGCCCGCCCAGGTCCTCGGCACCTACTGCCTCGGCGGCACCCTCACCTCCCGCCTGGACCGCGTGCTGCGCGAGGAGAAGGGCTACACCTACGGGGTACGGGCGTTCGGGCAGGTCATGCGGTCGGCCCCGGACGGCACCGGTGCCTCCATGCTCGCCATCAGCGGCTCCGTGGACACGCCGAACACCGGCCCCGCGCTGGACGACCTGTGGAAGGTGCTGCGCACCCTCGCGGCGGAGGGCCTGACCGACGCCGAGCGGGACGTCGCCGTGCAGAACCTCGTCGGGGTGGCGCCGCTGAAGTACGAGACCGCGGCGGCCGTCGCGAGCACCCTGGCCGACCAGGTCGAGCAGCACCTGCCCGACGACTTCCAGGCGACGCTGTACCGGCAGCTGGCCGCGACGGGCACGGTCGAGGCGACCGCGGCCGTCGTCAACGCCTTCCCGGTGGACCGGCTGGTGACCGTCCTCGTCGGCGACGCCTCCCAGATCAAGGCGCCGGTCGAGGCGCTCGGCATCGGCGAAGTCACCGTCGTCACGGCCGAATAGCGGCCGCCGCCGCGGAGCACGGCACGCGTGCGTGGGGCCCTGCCGACCTACGGGTCGTCAGGGCCCCCGCCGTTCCACTCGCTTCACCAGATGCCCGATTTGGGGCGGAGGTTGCCTGTCTGCCCTGTGGGATGCGCTACAAAAGCCCGGATCCGTTTGAGGATTGAAAGCGGGCTTCCGTAGGTTCGTCCAGGCTGTTCGTCACGCACCACGCCGCGCCCGCGGCACCGGACAGTCATCGCCGAGTCCCCGTACGGCGCGAGCCAGGGGAGCCGGGGACCCATCGTCCCTGGGGTGAATCGGGCGCCCGCGCGTGAGCGAGGGGGCCCGTAGGAGACCTTCCTGCTCCGAACCCGTCAGCTAACCCGGTAGGCGAGAAGGAAGGAAAGGACCAGCCACTTCATGGCGTTCATGTGCGCCACCGGGAAGCATCGCAAGCCCGGCCGGGTCAAGCGCACCACCGCGCAGGCGGCCGGTGTCGCCGCCCTCACCACCACGGGTGTCATCGGCACCCTCGCCGCGTCGCCGGCGCTCGCCGCCGAGAACGCCGCGGAGCAGACCGGTCTCACGCCCGTCGTGACCGTCAGCGACGACGTCGCGGAGCAGATCAGCGCGCAGGCGGACGCCCAGAAGCAGGCCGCCGAGCAGCAGGCGGCCGAGGAGGCCGCCGCCAAGGCCGCCGCCGCCAAGGTCAAGGAGGAGCGCGAGGCCAGGGCCCGCGCCGCCCGCGAGTCCGAGCGCAAGCGCCTGAACGCGTTCGTCGCCCCGATCGTGCACTCCTACGTGTCCACCGCCTACAAGGCCAGCAGCTCGCTGTGGTCCTCCGGCTCCCACACCGGCATCGACTTCCACGCGGCCAGCGGCACGTCCGTCCACGCGGTCGGCTCCGGCACCGTCGTCTCCACCGGCTGGGGCGGCGCGTACGGCAACCAGATCGTGATCCGGATGGCCGACGGCATGTACACCCAGTACGGCCACCTGTCGTCCATCGGTGTCACGGTGGGCCAGAAGGTCGTCCCGGGCCAGCAGATCGGCCTGTCCGGCGCGACCGGCAACGTCACCGGCCCGCACCTGCACTTCGAGGCCCGCACGAGCCCCGACTACGGCTCGGACGTCGACCCCATCGCCTATCTCCGCAACCACGGCGTGAACGTCTGACGCCGCCACGCGGACATGTGAAAGCCCCGGCTCACCGAGCCGGGGCTTTCACCGTTTCCGCGTGATCCCCGCACGGGCCGTCGGCCAAAAAATATCCATGGATTACGGCCTGCCGTCGGAAATTCGGCCTCTTTGGAATAGAGTCACGGAACGGGCGTCCCCTGCGGGCGTTTCACGGGGATTAATGCGGAGGTCGGTCATGCGTGTTCCGGCGCATTCGGTGTGCACGGCGATCCGGGACGACATCGTCGCCGGCGTCCACGAGCGCGGCGGCCGGCTCACCGAGGAAGTGCTGGCCCGCCGCTACGGCGTCTCGCGCGTCCCCGTCCGCGAGGCCCTGCGCACCCTGGAGGCCGAGGGGTTCGTGGTGACCCGCCGGCACGCGGGCGCGTGCGTGGCCGAACCGACCGCGCAGGAGGCCGCCGACCTGCTGGAGATGCGGCTGCTGCTGGAGCCGCTCGGCGCGGCACGGGCGGCACAGCGCCGTACGGAGGCCCATCTCAAGGTGCTGCGCGGCCTGGTGCGGCTGGGGCAGGAGCGGGCCAGGAGCGGCGGTAGCGGGGAGCTGCGCTCACTGGGCGGCTGGTTCCACGAGACGCTGGCGCAGGCCTCCGGCAGCCCCTCGCTGGCCTCGATGCTCACCCAGCTGCGCCACAAGATCGCCTGGATGTACGCGGTGGACGCCCCGCAGAGCCCGCTGGACTCCTGGGCGGAGCACGGCGCGATCGTGGACGCGGTGGCACGCGGCGACGGCGAGCGCGCGCGGGCGGTCACGGCGCTGCACGCCGAGCGTGCGACGGGCGCGCACCGTCTGCGCCTTTCCGGCGGCGCCGAGCGTGTGAGGACTTCGCAACATGCCGTAAACACGACGGGCCGCCGGTATTAACACGGGCGTCGTATACAAAGAGAGGGAATTCGGTGGGGGCTGTTTTTCGCTGCCCGAATTCCCTCGCTCGGTGATTTCGCAAAAGCGGGCGGAGTCACCCTTGCTGTCGAAACGGCCGCCCGTAACGCCGAAGCCGCGCCGCCCATAACGCCGAAGCCGCGCCGCCCGGAAAGGCGACGCGGCTCCGGCGTTCGGACGCGAGGTGCTCAGACCGTCTCGGGCAGCTCTTCCAGGCCCTCGGCGACCAGCTTGGCCAGGCGGTCCAGGGCGGCGTCAGCGCCCTCGGCCTCCGAGGCGAGGACGATCTCCTCGCCACCCTGGGCGCCCAGCCCCAGGACGGCCAGCATGGAGGCCGCGTTGACGGGGTTGCCCCCGGCCTTGGCGATCGTCACCGGGACGCCTGTGGCCGTGGCGGCTCGGACGAAGATGGAAGCGGGGCGGGCGTGGAGGCCCTCGGCCCAGCCGACGTTGACGCGGCGCTCAGCCATGTGTTGCTGCCCTTCAGTCTTCAGGGTTGTCTAGACCAGTTTCCCATACCGTGAAGCATGCCCGGAGCGGACCTCGGTCCCCTCCGGTTCGGCACCGGACCGCGGCCTCGGTCCGGCGTGGTGTCCCCCACAGACTGCCTCGCGCCGTTGTCGTACGCGAGCCGTACTCTGGGGCCCATGCAGACCTCGGCGGATCGGCAGGAGCGGCACGAGTACCCCACTCACTGGGAGGCCGACGTGGTGCTGCGCGACGGAGGCACCGCGCGCATCCGGCCCATCACCGCCGACGACGCCGACCGCCTGGTCAGCTTCTACGAGCAGGTCTCCGACGAGTCGAAGTACTACCGCTTCTTCGCACCGTACCCACGGCTCTCCGCCAAGGACGTCCACCGCTTCACGCACCACGACTTCGTGGACCGGGTGGGACTCGCGGCCACCATCGGCGGCGAGTTCATCGCCACCGTACGCTACGACCGCATCGGCGCCGACGGGATGCCCGCCTCCGCCCCCGCCGACGAGGCCGAGGTCGCCTTCCTCGTGCAGGACGCCCACCAGGGCCGCGGTGTCGCCTCCACCCTGCTGGAGCACATCGCGGCCGTCGCGCGCGAGCGCGGCATCCGCCGCTTCGCCGCCGAGGTGCTCCCCGCCAACACCAAGATGATCAAGGTGTTCACGGACGCCGGCTACACCCAGAAGCGCAGCTTCGAGGACGGGGTCGTACGCCTGGAGTTCGACCTGGAACCCACCGACCGCTCCGTCGCCGTGCAGCGCGCGCGGGAGCAGCGCGCCGAAGCCCACTCGGTCCGTCGGCTCCTCGTGCCCGGCTCCGTGGCGGTCGTCGGCGTCGGACGCACCCCCGGCGGCGTCGGCCGCAGCACCCTCGGCAACCTCCGGGACGCCGGCTACACCGGCCGGCTGCACGCCGTGAACACGGCCTTCCCCAAGGACCTCGACGAGGTCGACGGAGTGCCGGCGTACCGCTCGGTGCGGGACATCGAGGGACACGTGGACCTCGCCGTCGTCGCCGTGCCGGCCGAGCACGTGCCCTCGGTGGTCGCCGAGTGCGGGGAACACGGCGTCCAGGGGCTCGTCGTGCTCTCCTCCGGATACGCCGAGAGCGGCCCCGAGGGCCGCGAACGGCAGCGCGCCCTCGTCCGCGCCGCGCGCGCGTACGGCATGCGGATCATCGGACCGAACGCCTTCGGGGTCATCAACACCGCACCGGACGTCCGGCTGAACGCGTCCCTGGCCCCCGAGATGCCCCGCCCCGGCCGCATCGGACTGTTCGCCCAGTCCGGCGCCATCGGCATCGCCCTGCTGTCCCGGCTGCACCGGCGCGGCGGCGGCGTCACCGGCGTCACCGGCGTGTCCACCTTCGTCTCCGCCGGCAACCGCGCGGACGTCTCCGGCAACGACGTCCTCCAGTACTGGTACGACGACCCCGAGACCGACGTCGTCCTCATGTACCTGGAGTCCATCGGCAACCCCCGCAAGTTCACCCGGCTCGCCCGGCGGACGGCGGCGGCGAAGCCGCTGGTCGTGGTGCAGGGGACCGGGGCCGCGCCGCAGGGCCACGCCGTGCGGGCCACCCGGCTCCCGCACGCGACCGTCTCCGCGCTGCTCAGGCAGGCCGGGGTGATCCGGGTCGACACGATCACCGAGCTGGTCGACGCGGGCCTGCTGCTCGCCCGGCAGCCGCTGCCCGCCGGACCGCGGGTGGCGATCCTCGGCAACTCCGAGTCGCTGGGCGTGCTGACGTACGACCGCTGCCTCGCGGAGGGGCTGCGGCCCTCGCGTCCGCTGGACCTGACGACCGGGGCGACGGCGGAGGAGTTCCACCGGGCGCTGAGCGCCGCCCTGGCGGACGACACGAACGACGCCGTCGTGGTGACGGCGATCCCGGCCATCGGGGAGACGTCGCCCGGCGACGCCGAGCTCGCGGAGGCGCTGCGGTCCGCCGCGGCGGACGTCCCCGGGAAGCCGGTCCTGGTGGTGCACGTGGAGCTCGGCGGGCTGGCGGAGGCGCTGTCCGCCGCCGCGAGCACCGCACCGCAGGCCGCCGGGAAGGCATCCGGCGCCACGGACGGCGCCCACCCCGCGGTACGCCTGCCCCCGGCGGCGGAAGGACTGCCGGCCGCCGCCGCGGGACCGTCCGTGGCCATGACGCCCGCGGCGGAGGGCGCCCGTCTCATCCCGGCCTATCCCGCCGCGGAGCGCGCGGTCCGCGCCCTCGCCGAGGCCGTGCGGTACGGGCAGTGGCGGCGCGAGGCGGCCGACCCCGGGAAGGTGCCCGAGTACGACGACATCGACGAGAAGGGCGCCGCCCGGCTGATCGGCGAGCTCCTCGCGCGCGGGGAGGGGCTCACCATCTCCGACGCGCAGACCTGCGAGCTGCTCGGCGAGTACGGCATCCCCGTGCGGCGCGCGCTGCCCGCCCCCACCCCCGACGCCGCCGCCGAGGCCGCCCGCAGCCTCGGCTACCCGGTGGCCCTGAAGGCGACCGCCCCGCACCTCAGGCACCGCGCCGACCTCGGCGGCGTCCGCCTCGACCTCGCTGACGAGGAGCAACTGCGCCGCGCGTACGCCGAGTTGACCGAACTGTTCGGGAAGCCGGAGGAGCTGCGGCCGGTGGTGCAGGGGATGGCGCCGCGCGGGGTCGACACGGTCGTCCGCGCGGTGATCGATCCGGCGGCCGGGGCCGTGCTGTCCTTCGGGCTCGCCGGAGCCGCCTCGCAGCTGCTGGAGGACACGGCGCACCGGCTGGTCCCGGTCACCGACCGGGAGGCGACCTCGCTGGTGCGGTCCATCCGCACGGCGCCGCTGCTGTTCGGCTGGCGCGGTTCCACCCCCGTCGACACCCCCGCGCTGGAGGAACTGCTGCTGCGCGTCTCCCGGCTCGTGGACGACCATCCCGAGGTGGTCGCCGTCACGCTGGAGCCGGTCGTCGTCGCCCCGCACGGCGTGAGCGTCCTCGGCGCCACGGTGCGCCTCGCGCCCCCGCCGGCCCGCGACGACCTCGGCCCCCGCACGATGCCGGCGTACTGAACCGGGCGCACTCTCGCGCGGTTCCCCGCGCCCCCGGTTCGGCCGCCCGCCCGCCGGCTCCCGGTCACCGCCTGCTCGCCCCGGTCCTTCCGGGCGGCCCCGGCCCTTTCCGCCCCGGCCACGTCCCGCCCGGGCCCGTCCCGCCCGGTCCGGGCGACTGGCCCGGAGTGCCCCTGCCCTCGGATTAAGATGGACGCCATGGCCAAGACCAGTACGACGACCCAGGGGCTGCGTGCGGCGATCGAGCGCAGCGGCTACTACCCGGCCCTCGTGGCCGAGGCGGTGGAGGCCGCCGTGGGCGGCGAGCCCATCCGGTCGTACCTGGTCCACCAGGAGACGACATTCGACCAGAACGAGGTGCGCCGGCACGTGACGGTGCTGGTGCTCACCGGCAACCGCTTCATCGTCAGCCACACCGACGAGCAGGCCGCCGACACCACGTCCCCGACCCCGTACGCCACCACCTCCACCGAGTCCGTGAAGCTCGGCCGGATCTCCTCCGTCGTGGTGAGCCGCGTGGTCGCGAACCCCGAGCAGTACGCGCCGGGCACGCTGCCCCGCGAGGTCGTGCTGACCATCGGCTGGGGCGCGGTCAGCCGCATCGACCTGGAGCCCGCCGCCTGCGGCGACCCCAACTGCGACGCCGACCACGGCTACACGGGCAGCTCCACCGCGGACGACCTCAGCCTGCGCGTCAGCGAGGCCGGCGACGGCCCGGAGACGGTGCGCCAGGCGCTCGCCTTCGCGCAGGCCATCTCGGAGGCGACCGCGGACGTCAGCCGCTGATGTCCCAGCTCTCCGCCTGGGACCACCCGGAACCGCTCGCCCTGGAGTCCGCGCCGCTGCCCGAGTACGGCAGCGGCTCCCTCGCCGACCTGCTGCCCACCCTGGCCGCCGGAATGGGCGTCCCCGGCCTCACCGCCACGATCGAGGAGCTGACCCCGGCCGACCGGGCCTGCGTCTTCCTGATCGACGGGCTCGGCTGGGAGCAGCTGCGGGCGCACCCCGACGAGGCGCCGTTCCTCGCCTCCCTGCTCGGCAGCTCCCGCGGCGGCACGGGCCGCCCGCTCACCGCCGGCTACCCGGCGACCACCGCGACCTCCTCGCCTCCGTCGGCACCGGCCTCCCGCCGGGCGCCCACGGCCTGCCCGGGTACGCCGTGCGCAACCCGGCCACCGGCGAGCTGATGAACCAGCTCCGCTGGCAGCCGTACACGAACCCGCGCCCCTGGCAGCCGTACCCGACCGTCTTCCAGCTGGCCCACGAGGCCGGGGTGCACGCCGCCCAGGTGTCCTCGCCCACCTTCGCGCAGACCCCGCTCACCAAGGTGGCGCTCAGCGGTGGCACGTTCCTCGGCCGGCTGACCGGTGAGGAGCGCATGGACCTCGCGGCCGAGCAGCTCGCCGCCGGCGACCGCTCACTGGTGTACACGTACTACGCCGAACTGGACGGCGCCGGGCACCGCTACGGCGTCGCCTCCGACACCTGGCGCGGCCAGCTCATGTACGTCGACCGGCTCGTCCAGCGGCTGGCCGAGCAACTGCCGCCGCGCAGCGCGCTGTACGTCACCGCCGACCACGGCATGGTCGACGTCCCGTTCGACGAGGAGCACCGCATCGACTTCGACGCGGACTGGGAGTTGCGCGCCGGGGTCGCCCTGCTGGGCGGCGAGGGGCGGGCCCGGCACGTGTACGCGGTACCGGGCGCCGAGAACGACGTGCTGACCTGCTGGCGCGAGGTGCTCGGCGAGCAGTTCTGGGTGGCCTCGCGGGACGAGGCGATCGCGGCCGGCTGGTTCGGGCCGCACATCGACGAGCGGGTGTACCCGCGGCTCGGCGACGTGATCGCGGCGGCGCACGACGACGTCCTGATCATCGCCTCCGAACGGGAGCCCAAGGAGTCGGCGCTGGTCGGCAACCACGGTTCGATGACACCCGCCGAGCAGCTGGTCCCGCTGCTCGAAGTACGCTCCTGAACCGCCCTCCCGTCCCGACGACTCGCCGAAAGGTGCTCAACTCCTCATGCCCGAGCTGGTGTTCTTCTCCGGAACGATGGACTGCGGGAAGTCGACGCTGGCTCTGCAGATCGAGCACAACCGGTCCGCGCGCGGCCTGGTCGGCATGATCTTCACCCGCAACGACCGCGCGGGCGAGGGCAAGCTGTCCTCCCGGCTCGGCCTGGTCACCGACGCGGTGGAGGTCGCCGAGGACCAGGACCTGTACGGCTATCTCGTGGACCACCTCTCGCGGGGCCGCCGGGCCGACTACGTGATCGCCGACGAGGCCCAGTTCCTCGCCCCCGGGCAGATCGACCAGCTCGCCCGGGTGGTGGACGACCTCGGGATAGACGTGTTCGCCTTCGGGATCACCACCGACTTCCGCTCCAAGCTCTTCCCCGGCTCGCAGCGGCTGGTGGAGCTGGCCGACCGGATCGAGGTGCTCCAGGTGGAGGCCCTGTGCTGGTGCGGCGCCCGCGCCACGCACAACGCCCGCACGATAGGCGGCGAGATGGTGGTCGAGGGCGCCCAGGTGGTCGTGGGCGACGTGAACCAGTCCGCGGGCGAGGTCGGCTACGAGGTGCTGTGCCGGCGCCACCACCGGCGCCGGATGACCGCCGCGTCGGCCCGTGCGGCGGCCCTGTCCCCGGACGTCCTGCCCGTCTCACCGGCCTGAGGACGCTTCCTCCGGCCCGACCCGGGACGCCCTCGCCGGGAAGGTTCAGCGCGGGTCCTGGAGCACGTCGAACTCGGCGCCCTCCGGGTCCGCCACCGTCGCCACCCGGCCGTGCGGGCTGTCGTGGGCCGGCCGGAGCACCCGGCCGCCGAGGCGGACGACCTGCCCCAGCGTCACGTCGACGTCGGCGACCTCGAAGTACGTCCGCCAGTACGAGCCCCGGTCCCGGGGCAGCGCGTGGCCCATGCCGTGCAGGCCCGCCACCGGACGGCCGCCGAGGTGCAGCGTGACGTAGTCGAGGTCGGCGGACACCACCGGTTCCTCCTCGTAGCCGAACACGGTCGCGTAGAACTTGGCGACGCTCTCGGTCTCGAAGGTGACCAGTTCGTTCCAGGCGGGGGTGCCGGGCACCCCGGTGATCGCCGTGCCGAAGTGGGCGGACCCCTGCCAGATCCCGAACACCGCCCCGGACGGGTCGGAGGCGATGGCCATCCGCCCGGCCTCGGCCGCGTCCAGCGGGCCCACCGCGACCGTGCCCCCGCACAGCCGTACCGTGTCGGCGGTCCGGTCGACGTCGTCGGAGGCGAAATACGGGGTCCAGGCGACGGGCAGCCGGCGGTCCGGAAGGTGGCCCATCCCCGCCACCTCGCGCCCGTCGAGCAGCGCCCGCACGTAGGGGCCGAGCTGCTGCGGGCCCGGCCGGAACTCCCAGCCGAACAGCTCACCGTAGAAGTCCTCGGTGGCGGCCAGCTCGTGCACCATCAGGCTCACCCAGCAGGGCGTGCCGGGCGCGCGCCGCGCGTGCGGACCGGCCGACTCCCGTGCCTCGGTCATCGATCACTCTCTCCCCGGCCGCCTCCCGGCGGCCGTGTCGCTTCCGCTACCCGGCCGGGTGTCCACGCCGACCGCGTGTACGCCCGTGCCGGTGCCCGCATCCTCCGCCGCGCCGCCTGCCGGCCGCGCCGGGACCCGGCGGTGTCCCCGGGAGGATGCCTCTACTGCCGTCGTTCGCCGCTTCCTGACGATGGCCGGCGGATGTCCGTCGGCGGCACAGCCCGTGCTCGATCCCATACGCCTCGTGATCGAGGCTGTCCGGCCGAGCAGAGTAGCCGGACCTGGACGCCGCGGCCACCCCTGGCGTATGGATGGACGCCATGAGAGCCATCATCACCGCGACCGAACTCGCCCACGAGCTCCGCCCCGGAGCCACCCCGCCCGTGCTGCTGGACGTCCGCTGGCAGCTGAGCGTGGCCAAGGCGGCGGGTGCGCCGGCCTTCGACGGACGGGCCGAGTACGCGGCCGGTCACCTGCCCGGCGCGGTCTTCGTCGACCTGGACCGGGAGCTCGCCGCCGCGAGCGCGGGGGCGCACGGCCGCCATCCGCTGCCCGATCTCGCGGAGTTCGGCGCCGCGATGCGTCGTGCGGGCGTGTCGGCGGACCGGCCGGTCGTCGTCTACGACGGCGGACAGGGCTGGGCGGCCGCGCGCGCGTGGTGGATGCTGCGTGCGACGGGTCACCCGGACGTGCGGGTCCTCGACGGCGGGTTGCCGTCCTGGCGGGGCGACCTGTCCACGGAGACGCCCGCACCGGCCGGGGCGACTTCGTGCCGGCCCCCGTCGCCGGGCTGCTGGACGCGGACGGCGCCGCGGCCCTCGCCCGCACGGGTGTGCTGCTCGACGCCCGTGCGGGGGAGCGGTACCGCGGTGAGGTGGAGCCGATCGACCGGGTCGGCGGTCACATCCCGGGCGCGGTGTCGGCCCCGACGACGGAGAACGTGGGCCCCGACGGCCGGTTCCTGCCCGCGGCGGAGCTCAGGGACCGCTTCAAGGCCCTGGGCGTCTCCGGGGACACCCAGGTCGGCGTGTACTGCGGTTCGGGCGTCTCGGCCGCTCACGAGGTGCTCGCCCTGGCCGTCGCCGGCGTCCCCGCGGAGCTGTACGTCGGCTCGTGGTCCGAGTGGTCCTCCGACCCGTCGAGGCCCGTGGCGGTGGGCGCCGACCCGCAGTAGGAGGCGGCGGGCACGCACGAGGAGGGGGCACGCGTGCGTGCCCCCTCCTCGCGTTGTCCCGTGGCCGGTTACTCCTGCTTCTTGCGGCGCGTGCCGAACACGATCTCGTCCCAGCTCGGGACGGCCGCGCGGCGGCCGGGGCGTACACCGTCGGCCTCGGCCTGACGGTCGGTCGACCCGATGAGCCGGTCGCGGTGGCCGCCGACGGAGCGCGGCATGAGCACGTCAGCGTAGGCCGAACCGGCCGAGGCGGCGGGTGCCGGGGGCTCCTCCGCCGCGGGTTCCTCGACGGGTTCGTCCTCGGTGTCGGCCGGGCGTTCCGGGACGACCAGGTCGCCACGGAAGCTCGGCACGGCCTCCAACAGGCTGGTCAGCGAGTCGCGTTCGCCCGCGGTCTCCTCGACGGGCTCGGACGGCTGCGCCGGCAGGCTGGGCCGCTCCCGGTCGACCCGGTCGAGCGCGCGGTCCATGGTGCGTTCGCGCGGCAGCCGGGCGATGCGCGGGACGAACGGGAAGCTCGGCTCGGGCACGGCGAGGTCGTCGGACTCGCCGATCAGCGACCGCGCCTCGTCGTCCACGGCCTGCACGAGCCGCCGGGGCGGGTCGTACGTCCAGCTCGCCGAGTGCGGTTCGCCCGCGACCAGGTACACGAGGAGGACTTCCCAGGTGCCGTCGTCGCGGCGCCAGGAGTCCCACTGCACGGTGTCCTTGTCGGCACCGCGCAGCAGCAGCCGCTCCTGGACGGTCTCACCGAGCAGCGGCCCGGAGTTCTCACCGGGGCGGCGGACGGGGGTCTTGCGGGCGCGCTCGGCCATGAAGGCACGCTCGGCCAGCACGGGACCCTCGAAGCGCCGTACCCGGTCGACGGGGATGCCGGCGAGCTGGGCCACCTCTTCCGCGGTGGCACCGGCGCGTATACGCGCCTGGATGTCACGGGGCCGGAGATGGCTCTCGACCTCGATCTCGATCTGGCCGAGGCGGGGCCGGTCGCCACGGACGGCGGCACGCAGCCGCTCGTCGATCGGAAGCGTGTACTCCGTGGAGTCGGCAGCCTTCAGCACCAGTCGTGTGCCGTCATTCGAGACGGCCACGACACGCAGTTCGGGCATGGGGACCTCCCGGGTGGTGCCTGCCGACGTCACGTGCGTCGCTGCTTCCGCTAGTCGAGTGTGGCCTGCCCGGGTGCAGCCTGCCACAACCTTGCCGAGTTGCCCGGCGTGTCGGGCACGGGCCCGGGACCGCCGTTATGGCACGGTTACCTGTTCGCAACGCTAAGTGACCAACTCCGTCACCCTGTGCAACTAGCCCCCTCCCGGCGGTCCTGCAAGGCCACGGGCACCCTGGTGGGAGGCCGGACCCAGGGCTCGCAACAGTACTCCATTCGGACCATGTCCGTGGATTGGCGCGCCGCCCAACTTCTGGCAAGGAGTGCGACTTGGCCGTCCGCAACCGGTTTTGTCGATCATGAACGTGGCGAACTTCACGGAACCCCCGGAAACGGAACTAATGGTTTCGTCCGTACGTCCCTTTCTGGTGCAGACGGCCGGCCTATATCGGCAAGCGCAGGGAGTGCACCGTCATGTGCGCGCATGAGCGGTGATGTACGGGAAGGGAAGGCAGTGTCGTCGCCACCTGTGGCGGCACCGTCTTCCAGCACTTCTTCAAGCGGACCGGGGAGCAGCTGCGCGAGGCGAAGACCGCCCCCCGCCCCAGGGAACAGCTGCCGCCGGCCCCGGGCGATTTCACCGAGGGCACCGTCTACCGCGCCCGGGTGCGCGGTTGGCGCCGGCCGGTGGTCGCCGCCGCCGTGGTGTTCGGGGTGACGATGGCCGGCATCAGCACCTGGGAACTGGTGTCGGGCAACCGTTTCGGCGGCGGCGGGGGCACGACGGTCAGCGACGCCGTCACCGGACGGAGCCCGGCCCCGCGGGGGTCCGGGCCGTCGTCCCCCGCGAAGTCCGATGAGAGAGGGGTCCCTTCGAATACGCCGTTCTCCCGGGGCACGCCCTCCGCGGGCACCGGCGCCAAGACCGGGGGAAGTCCGGACCCGGCGCCCAGCGGTTCCACGGCCGGGCCGTCCGGCGGCGACGCCTCCACCTCCGGGCCGTCCCCCGCGCCCAGTGGATCCGCCGCGACGCCTACGCCCCCAGCACCCTCCGCAAGTAGTCGTTCTGGAACAGCCGTTCCGGATCCAGCCGGTTCCGCAGCTCCGTGAATTCACCGAAACGCGGGTACACCCGGGAGAAGTACTCGGCGTCCCGCGTGTGGACCTTGCCCCAGTGCGGCCGGCCCTCGTGCGCGGTGAAGATGCGCTCCGCGGCGGTGAAGTAGGCCTGATAGGGCGTACCCCGGAACATGTGCACGGCGATGTAGGCACTGTCCCTGCCGGAGGCGGTGGACAGGGCGATGTCGTCGGCCGGGGCGGTGCGCACCTCGACCGGGAAGCTGACGCGCAGCCCCGAGCGGTCGACCATGGTCCGCAGCTCGCGCAGGGTCTCCACCAGGGCTTCGCGCGGGACGGCGTACTCCATCTCCACGAAACGCACCCGGCGCGGCGAGGTGAACACCTTGTACGGGATGTCGGTGTACGACCGCGCGGACAGGGCCCTGCTGGAGACGCGCGCGAGGGCCGGGATGCCGGCGGGGACGGCCCGCCCCGCCCACTGGGCCACCTGGAAGACGCCGTTGGAGAGGAACTCGTCCTCGAACCAGCCGGCGAGCGGGCCCACGGGCTGCTCGGGCCCGGCACTGCGGTTGTTGCGCTTGGTGTTGGTACTGCCGGTGTGCGGGAACCAGTAGAACTCGAAGTGCTCGTTCTCAGCCCACAGTTGATCGAACTCGGCGAGGACCCGCTCGAAGGGCATCGGTTCCTCGCGCGCGGTGAGCAGGAAGAGGGGTTCCACGGCGAAGGTGATCGCGGTGACGACGCCGAGCGCGCCCAGGCCTATTCGGGCGGCGGCGAACACCTCCGGGTTCTCCTTCTCGGAGCAGGTGAGCACCGAGCCGTCCGCCGTGACGAGTTCGAGCCCCTTGATCTGGGCGGCGATGGAGGCGGAGTCGCGGCCCGTGCCGTGCGTGCCGGTACTGGTGGCGCCGGAGACGGTCTGCTCCATGATGTCGCCCATGTTGGTGAGCGACAGGCCCTCGCGCGCGAGAGCCGTGTTGAGCCTCTTGAGCGGGGTGCCCGCCTCCACGGTGACCGTCATCGACGAGCGGTCGATGCCGCGGATGCCGGTCAGCAGCTGAGGGCGGATCAGCACGCCGTCGGTCGCGGCGATGGAGGTGAAGGAGTGCCCGGTGCCGACGGCCTTCACCTTCAGGCCGTCCTCGGCGGCCCGGCGCACCGCGGCGGCCAGCTCCTCCACGGAGGCCGGCGCGACCTGCCGGGCGGGCCGGGCGGAGACGTTCCCGCCCCAGTTACGCCAGGTGCCGTTCTTCCCGCTCGCTGTGCTGCTCAACGGTGCCTCCCCGACCCGCGGCCGGCCTGCGCAGCCGGCGGTACCCGAGGAAACCGACCGCGATCGCGGCGGCCCCGGACGCGACCGGAACCCCGTACCCGGCACGCGCCCCGGCTGCGTCGATCACCCAGCCGGCCGCGGAGGAGCCGAGCGCGACGCCGACCGCGAGGCCGGTGCTCACCCAGGTCATGCCCTCGGTGAGCTTCGCGCGAGGTACGTGCTCTTCGATGAGGGACATCGTCGTGATCATCGTCGGTGCGATGGACAGCCCCGAAACGAACAGCGCCACGGCCAGAAGCGGCAGGTTTCCGACCAGTAGGAGGGGGATCATACTCACGGACATCGCCGCCACGCCCAGCAGCCAGCGACGTTCCGGCGCCCCGGCGAAGCGCATCAGCCCGAACACGACTCCCGCCAGGCAGGAACCGGCCGCGTACAGCGCGAGGACCAGGCTCGCGGCGCCCTGGTGGCCGCGCTCGTCGGCGAAGGCCACGGTGACCACGTCCACCGATCCGAAGATCGCGCCTGTGGCCACGAACGTGGCCACCAGGACCTGGAGTCCCGGCGCGCGCAGGGCACTGCCGCCGCCGTGGTGCTCGCGCGGGTGCGGCTCCGGCTCGGTCGCCCGCTGGGAGGTGAGCCACAGGACGCCGGCCGCCAGGAAGCACCCGGCCAGCAGGGGGCCCGCCTCCGGGAACCACGCCGTGGACAGTCCGATGGAGATGATCGGGCCGAAGATGAAGCAGACCTCGTCGACGACCGACTCGAACGAGTACGCGGTGTGCAGCTTCGGCGTGCCCCGGTACAGCGCCGCCCAGCGCGCCCGGATCATCGCGCCCAGGCTCGGCACCGAGCCGATCCCGGCGGCGCAGACGAAGAGCACCCAGTCGGGCCACCGGTAGTGGGCCGCGAGCAGCAGGCCGGCCGCCGCGACGAGGGCGACGAGGGTCGCCGGGCGCAGCACCCGGCGCTGCCCGTGCCGGTCCACCAGCCGGGATATCTGCGGCCCGACCGCCGCCGCGGACAGCGCGATGGTGGCCGACAGCGCCCCCGCGAGGCCGTACCGGCCGGTGAGCCGGGAGACCATCGTGACCACGCCGATGCCCATCATCGACAGCGGCATCCGGCCGAGGAGGCCCGCGGCGGAGAAGGCCTTGGTGCCCGGCGCGTCGAACAGGGCTCTGTAGGGGCTGGGCACGTGGTCTCCGGGACGGGTCGTAAGGCGCGAATGCAGCTGATACAGCTTACGAGTAAGGGCACCCTAAGCGCATCTGAATTCACGGCTGGAAAAACCGGACTAAACCATACGTAACTCGACTCTTCACCCTGCTGTTGCCCACCTGTCAGCGCAGGGTGGGAGGATCAAGACATGCCAGACGTGCTCGATGCCACTCCGTACGACGCCCTGCTCCTGCTCTCCTTCGGCGGCCCCGAAGGCCCGGACGACGTGGTCCCGTTCCTGGAGAACGTCACGCGCGGGCGCGGCATCCCGAAGGAACGCCTGAAGGAAGTCGGGCAGCACTACTTCCTGTTCGGCGGGGTCAGCCCCATCAACGACCAGAACCGCGCCCTGCTGGACGCCCTGCGCAAGGACTTCGCCGAGCACGGCCTGGACCTGCCGGTCTACTGGGGCAACCGCAACTGGGCGCCGTACCTGACGGACACCCTGCGCGAGATGGCGGCCGACGGCCGCCGGCGCGTCCTGGTCCTCGCCACCAGCGCCTACGCCTCCTACTCGGGCTGCCGCCAGTACCGCGAGAACCTCGCCGACGCCCTGGCCGCCCTGGAGGCCGAGGGAGTGGAGCCGCCGCGGGTCGACAAGCTCCGGCACTACTTCAACCACCCCGGCTTCGTCGAGCCGATGGCCGACGGGGTGCTGCGCGCCCTCGCCGACCTCCCCGAGGACGTCCGGGCCGGCGCCCACATCGCTTTCACCACCCACTCCATCCCGACCGCCGCCGCCGACACCTCCGGCCCGGCCGAGGCACACGGCGAGGGCGGGGCGTACGTCGAGCAGCACCTGGACGTGGCCCAGCTGATCGCCGACGCCGTCCGCGAGCGCACCGGTGTCGACCACCCCTGGCGGCTCGTCTACCAGTCCCGCTCGGGCGCCCCGCACATCCCGTGGCTGGAGCCGGACATCGTCGACCACCTGGAGGAGCTGCACGGCGCCGGCGTGCCGGCCGTCGTCATGGCCCCCATCGGCTTCGTCTCCGACCACATGGAGGTCCTCTACGACCTCGACACCGAGGCCACGGCCAGGGCCGGGGAGCTGGGCCTGCCGGTACGCCGCTCGGCCACCGTGGGAGCCGACCCGCGGTTCGCCGCCGCGGTCCGCGAACTCGTCGTGGAGCGCGCCACCGTGGAGCGCGGGCAGCGGGTCACCCCCTGCGCCCTCGGCGCCCTCGGCCCGAGCCACGACGTCTGCCCGGTCGGCTGCTGCCCGGCCCGCGCCCCCGCCCGGCCGCCGCCGGCGCCGACAGCCCCTACGCGTGAGGAGCCCCGTGACCGACGCCCTGCACCGGGAACTGCTCGGCCTGGCCCAGGAGGCCGCCCGCCGCGCCGGCGAGCTGCTGCGGGACGGCCGCCCGGCCGACCTGGCCGTGGCGCGGACCAAGTCCAGCCCGATCGACGTGGTGACCGAGATGGACATCGCGGCGGAGAAGCTGATCACCGATCTCATCTCCGGCCACCGCCCCGACGACGGATTCCTCGGCGAGGAGGGCGCCTCCGTCGAGGGCACCAGCGGCGTCCGCTGGGTGATCGACCCGCTCGACGGCACCGTGAACTACCTGTACGGCCTGCCCACCTGGGCGGTGTCGGTGGCGGCCGAGCACCACGGCGAGACCGTGGCCGGGGTCGTCGCGGCGCCGATGCGCGGCGAGACGTATCACGCCGTGCGCGGTGGCGGCGCGTGGGCCACGGGCGCGTGGGAGGGCGAGCGGGCGCTCGCCTGCCGGCCCGCACCCCCGCTGGAGCAGGCCCTGGTCTCCACCGGCTTCAACTACGTCACCGAGGTCCGCGCCCACCAGGCCGAGGTGGCCGCCAGGCTGATCCCGCTGCTGCGGGACATCCGGCGCAGCGGCTCGGCCGCGGTCGACCTGTGCGACGTGGCCTGCGGCCGGCTCGACGGGTACTACGAGCGGGGACTCAACGCGTGGGACCACGCGGCGGGGGACCTGATCGCCCGGGAGGCGGGGGCGCTGACCGGCGGACGGCCCGGGGAGCGCCCCTCGCGCGACCTCACCGTCGCGGGTGCGCCCGGCGTCTTCGAGCCCCTCCAGCGGCTGCTGGAGGACTTCGGGGCCTGGCACGACTGACCGGCACCGCGCACGCAAAGGGACCCCGGCGCTGGATTCGCCGGGGTCCCCTCTTGCGCTCTCGTGCCGATCAGACGCGTGTCGCGCCGACCTCCACACCGTGTTCGGCGGCGAGGCGGCGCAGGTCGTCGAGCTCTGCCTGCTCCACCTCGACGAGGAAGTCGTCGCCCTCGTCACGAGCCCGCGTCAGGTCGGTCTCGGTCGCCCTTATGCGCTGCAGAAGTCCTGCGGTGAAAGCGTCCATGCTGCGCCCCCTCGTCCAGGGTCGTGGGTAGGTGGCACGGGGGTGTGCCGTCAAGAAGGGGCGATCACGTTGCCGCAGGTGCCCGGCGCAGCCCTGCCGGGCGGCTACGGTGCCGGACACCCACGCCCACTCTGCGAAAGCGCATCGGGGGGTACCGCATGGTGCTGCGGCACATGCAGAGCGTGATCGCGGGGTGTAAAGCCGTCCTCCCCCCGCTCCCTTCCCTGGAAACCTGAACCGGAGGAGAAAATCTCGTATTCCCGGGCCACCGCACGGTTCCTCCGGCCCGGACCCCGCCTTACAGCCGACTTATGGCCGAAAAGGGCAGGATGGAGGTCACATCCCACGAACACCCCTGCCCGCACGCGCCCACATCGCGTCGCGCGGGTGGACAGAGGAAGGACAAGCGACGTGCGCGTACTCGTCGTCGAGGACGAGCAGCTGCTCGCCGATGCCGTGGCCACCGGGCTGCGCCGGGAGGCCATGGCCGTCGACGTCGTGTACGACGGTGCGGCCGCCCTGGAGCGCATCGGCGTCAACGACTACGACGTGGTCGTCCTCGACCGCGACCTCCCGCTCGTGCACGGCGACGACGTCTGCCGCAAGATCGTCGAGCTGGGCATGCCCACGCGCGTGCTCATGCTCACCGCCTCCGGCGACGTCAGCGACCGCGTCGAGGGCCTGGAGATCGGCGCCGACGACTACCTGCCCAAGCCCTTCGCGTTCAGCGAGCTGATCGCCCGCGTGCGCGCCCTCGGCCGCCGTACGAGCGTCCCGCTGCCGCCCGTCCTGGAGCGGGCCGGCATCAAGCTCGACCCCAACCGCCGCGAGGTCTTCCGCGACGGCAAGGAGGTCCAGCTCGCCCCCAAGGAGTTCGCGGTCCTGGAGGTGCTGATGCGCAGCGAGGGTGCCGTCGTCTCCGCCGAGCAGCTGCTGGAGAAGGCGTGGGACGAGAACACCGACCCGTTCACCAACGTGGTGCGCGTGACGGTCATGACCCTGCGCCGCAAGCTCGGTGAGCCGCCCGTGATCGTCACGGTGCCCGGCTCCGGCTACCGGATCTGACCGGCCGTGGCCGCCGCCCCCGCGCCCCCGCAGGCGCCGCCGAAGCCCACCTGGGACCCCAGGAGGCCGCAGCCTCCCTTCCCCTGGCTGCGCCCGACCATCCGCATACGGCTCACACTGCTGTACGGCGGCATGTTCCTGATCGCCGGCATCCTGCTGCTGTCGATCATCTACCTGCTCGCCGCACAGGCGATCAACACCGGCAACCAGCCGCTGTTCAAGATCGTCAGCTTCCAGGAGCTGAAGATCTCGTCCGACAGCTGCCCGGCGATCAACACCACCAAGCTGCCGCTGTCGGACTTCAAGGACGCCATCGCGCACTGCATGGACCAGCAGCGCCAGGCGGCCCTGGACGACCTGCTCAGCCGCTCGCTGCTGGCCCTCCTCGGCCTCGCGGTCATCGCCTTCGCGTTCGGTTACGCGATGGCGGGCCGGGTGCTGTCCCCGCTCGGCCGCATCACCCGCACCGCCCGCCAGGTCGCCGGCTCGGACCTGTCCCGCCGTATCGAGCTGGACGGCCCCGACGACGAGCTGAAGGAGCTGGCGGACACCTTCGACGACATGCTGGAGCGCCTCCAGCGGGCCTTCACCGCCCAGCAGCGCTTCGTCGGCAACGCCTCCCACGAGCTGCGCACCCCGCTCGCGATCAACCGCACGCTCCTGGAGGTGCACCTGTCGGACCCGAACGCGCCGGTGGAACTCCAGCAGCTCGGCAAGACGCTGCTGGCCACCAACGAGCGCAGCGAGCAGCTGGTCGAGGGCCTGCTGCTGCTCGCCCGCAGCGACAACCAGATCGTGGAGCGCAAGCCGGTCGACCTGGCCGAGGTCGCCACCCAGGCCGTCGACCAGGTGCACGGCGAGGCCGAGAGCAAGGGCGTGAAGATCCGCGGCGAGCGCAAGCCCGCCGTCGTGCAGGGCAACGGCGTGTTGCTGGAGCGGATCGCGCTGAACCTCGTGCAGAACGCGGTGCGCTACAACGTGGCGGAGGACGGCTGGGTCGAGGTCGGCACCGAGGTCGAGCACGGGCAGGCGGTGCTCACCGTCTCGAACACCGGCCCGGTCGTGCCGGCGTACGAGGTCGACAACCTCTTCGAGCCCTTCCGGCGGCTCCGCACGGAGCGCACGGGCAGTGACAAGGGGGTCGGACTCGGCCTGTCCATCGTCCGGTCCGTGGCCCGCGCGCACGGCGGTCACGTCGTCGCACAGCCCCGGGAGGGCGGCGGCCTGGTGATGCGCGTCACCCTGCCGCTGTGATCAGCGACCGACACACGCGGAGGATGTTCGCTTTGCGCGGAATTTTCTGGGGGCCGTTTGCGGTTGCTCTTGTGTGATCAATCACATGGGCGGATTTCCAGCCAGGTACTCTCCGTGATCATGACAGAAGGTGGAAAGCCGGGAAAGTCCTGGTTTTCAGGGCTCTTGATCACGGGAAGTACACGGTGAGGCGCCTTTGAGGTGCGACATTCAAACCGTGTACGGTCCTCACCGCCAACCAAGCCGATCACTCTCGGGGGGTCGGGTTGGGTGTCGATTGAGTAACAGACCTTGATGTGAGGCAAAATCTCCGCCTCAGGTCGGGCACAAGTCCGGCCTCTCACGCGTTACGTGCGCTGGAGACACCGCAAACACCCAGAGGGGGAGAGCGTTATGGCAACCGACTACGACACTCCACGCAAGACCGACGACGACGTCGACTCGGACAGCCTGGAAGAGCTGAAGGCCCGGCGGAACGACAAGTCCACCTCGGCCGTGGACGTCGACGAGTTCGAGGCCGCAGAGGGCCTGGAGCTGCCCGGCGCCGACCTCTCGAACGAGGAGCTGGCCGTCCGGGTGCTGCCCAAGCAGCAGGACGAGTTCACCTGCATGAGCTGCTTCCTGGTGCACCACCGCAGCCAGCTGGCCCGCGAGAAGAACGGCCAGCCGATCTGCCGCGACTGCGACTGAGGACGGGTCGGCCGTGACTGGCTCGACCCCTCCGCGGAAGCGCCGCTTCTCCTTGCGGAAACGGAAAGCGGACCAAGGGCCGTCCGACGGCCCGCACGGCGCGCGTGACGACGAGCGGGGCTCATCGGCTGAGAGAGCCTCGCTCGAACCGGCGGCCGACCGGGAAGACCTGTCGGCGCCGGCTGGGCAGCCCGCGCCCGTCGCACGGCGGCGGGCCGCGGTGGTGCGTGACAAGGCCCGGGAGATGGCCCGGGAAGGGGCCCGTAAGGGCGGCAGCCGCGCTCGCGCGGGGCTCGGGTACCTCGCGGACCGGATCATCGAGATCGCCCCGCGGATCCCCGTACGCGACCTCGCCACCCTGCGCAGACAGTTCCCGGGTCTCGGACCCGAGGAGATCGCCGACAAGCTGGTGGCGGGTGCCGCGGCCGGGACCTCGACGGTCGGCGCCGGGATCGGGGCCGCCGCCATGCTGCCGGTGCCGCCCGCCATGCCGACCGAACTGGCCGCGGAGATCACCGGGGTCGCCGCGATCGAGCTGAAGCTCATCGCGGAACTCCACGAGGTCTACGGCGTACGCCCGCCGGGGAACCTCAAGGTCCGCAGCACCGCGTATCTGTCCTCCTGGTCGGGGGAGCGCGGGATCGACGTGACGAAGCCGTCGACGTACGACACGGCCCTCGGCGGCCGGATGAAACGCGAACTGCGCCAGCAGATCATGAAGCGCATGGTCCGCGACCTGCCCAACCTGATGCCGTTCCTGGTCGGAGCCGCGGTCGGGGCCGTCATGAACCGGCGGGACACCAGGAGACTCGCGGGACGGATCCGCAAGGACCTGCGCAAGATCCAGGTTCCGTGGGACGAGCTGACCGAGCTGCCGCCCCTGGAGGAACCGGCGGAACCGCTCGGGATCGGCGAGCTGCCGAAGGAGCTCTAGGCGTTCGCCGTCCGGGCCGCCTCGATCGCGGCGGCCAGCCTCTCCGGCTCCCGCGTCGACAGGTACAGGTACGGCGTGGGGTCCTCCGGGTCGGTGACCTCCACCTTCAGCGCCCCCGGGATGTAGGCCCGCAGCAGCAGGAAGGCGCGGGTGTCGGCCTTGTACGTGCGCCAGGCACGGGCCTCCTCCGCGTCCAGCACCTCCGAGGAACCGAGCGCCGACACCGGGATCTTCGCCTCGCCCGCGATCAGGGAGTCACCCACGACACGGATGCGCGGGGAGCCGTAGGCGCTGGCCACCACCGCCGCGGCCGCCGTACCGCCCACCAGGCCGCCGAGCAGCGGCAGCGTGCCGAAGGGCAGCAGGATGAGCGCGAACGAGACACCCACGAGAAAGCTGATCAGCCACCACGAGCGGGGGGCGGTGAGGCGTTCTTCGTAGGGGGTGGCGGAGAGCTGCATGGAGCCAAGCTTGGCACGGGACGCGGGGCGGCCCCGAACCAGGGCGGGGCTGCCGCGCGGCCCCGCCGGGCACCGCGGTGGCGGGCGCCGGACGGACGGGTAAGGTCTGCGCCTGTGAGTGGTAGTTCCGCAGCTCTTCAGCCCCCCGCCGACGCGGTGAAACCGGTACGGCACCCCGACGCGCCCGCGCCCGGGGAGCTCCTCGGCGCCCACTACGAACACTGTTTCGGTTGTGGCCCCGGGCAGCCGCACGGCCTGCACCTGGAGGCCCGCGCCGGCGACGGTGTCTCGCTGACCGCCGAGTTCGTCGTCCAGTCCGCCCACCAGGGCGCCCCCGGCCTCGCCCACGGCGGAGTGCTGGCCACGGCGCTGGACGAGACCCTCGGTTCGCTGAACTGGCTGCTGCGGACGATCGCCGTGACGGGACGGCTGGAGACCGACTTCGTGCGGCCCGTGCCCGTCGGCACCACCCTGCACCTGGAGGCCGAGGTCACCGCCGTCGCGGGGCGGAAGATCTACTCCACCGCCACCGGGCGCCTCGGCGGCCCCGACGGGCCGGTCGCGGTCCGCGCCGACGCCCTCTTCGTCGAGGTCAAGGTGGACCACTTCATCGACCACGGCCGCAAGGAGGAGATCCAGGCGGCCATGAGCGACCCGGACCAGGTCCGGCGCGCCCGTGCCTTCGAGGTGAACCCGTGAGCCGTGAGCCCCGCCGGGAACTCCCCGTGCAGATCCGGCGCGTCGATCCGGACGTACCGCTTCCGGCGTACGAGCACCCCGGGGACGCCGGAGCCGATCTGCGGACCACCGAGGCACGCGAGCTCGCGCCCGGCGAGCGGGCCGTACTGCCCACCGGTGTGTCGATCGCCCTCCCCGAGGGGTACGCGGCGTTCGTGCACCCGCGTTCCGGTCTCGCCGCCCGCTGCGGTGTCGCCCTCGTGAATGCCCCGGGGACGGTTGACGCCGGGTACCGTGGGGAGATCAAGGTGATCGTGGTGAATCTCGACCCGCGCGAGTCCGTGCGGTTCGAGCGCTTCGACCGGATCGCCCAACTGGTCGTCCAGCAGGTCGAGAGGGTCCGCTTCCAGGAGGTGGCGGAACTTCCCGGCTCCGCGCGGGCCGAAGGGGGCTTCGGGTCCACCGGTGGCCATGCCGCGGTGGGCGACGACAGCGGCACAAGCGGTCGGGCCGCCGAAGGCGGTTCGACGGGTGGGAATCGATACGCTTCGGTCGTATCCGACCGGGAAGGACAGTGACGTGTTCGGACGTCGCAACAAGAAGGGTGCCGCCGAGGACGCGGCCGGCGAGGCCGAGCAGGTCGTCGACAGCGTCGACACCGAGGCGGACGAGGAAGAGGCCGAGCGCGAGCGCGTCCGGCTGGAGCCGGAGCCCCGGCCCGACGGGCCGTGGGACAGCACCGAGGTGCGCGACCCGAGCGAGGGCCGTGTGGACCTCGGCGGGCTGTTCATCCCGGGCGTCGACGGCATGGAACTCCGGGTGGAGGTCGCCGGGGACGCGATCGTCGCCGCGACCGTGGTCCTGCGTGACAGCGCCGTACAGCTCCAGGCGTTCGCCGCGCCCAAGCGCGAGGGCATCTGGGGCGAGGTCCGCGAGGAGATCGGCTCCGGGATCACCCAGCAGGGTGGCATCGTCGACGAGGTCGAGGGTCCGCTGGGCTGGGAGCTGCGCGCCCAGGTGCCGGTGCAGCTGCCGGACGGCACGGGCGGCTTCCAGGTCGTGCGGTTCGTCGGCGTGGACGGCCCGCGCTGGTTCCTGCGCGGTGTGATCTCCGGGCAGGGCGCGGTGCAGCCGCAGGCCGCCGGGCTGCTGGAGCAGATCTTCCGGGACACGGTCGTGGTCCGCGGCGAGGGCCCGATGGCGCCCCGCGACCCCATCGTCCTGAAGCTGCCGAACGACGCCCAGATGGTTCCGGAGGGTGTCCAGCAGGAGGAGGGCTCACGCTTCTCCGGCGGCATGGGCCAGCTGCAGCGCGGACCGGAGATCACCGAGGTCCGCTGACAGGCACGACGAACGAAAGGGCCGTACCCCGTGGCGGGTACGGCCCTCTCGCATGCCCGCGCTCTTGACGGGTCAAGACCTCACGGCACCCGGGAACCCCGACTGCCCCCTGTCCGAGCCCCCTGTCCGAACCGTTGATCGGCCGGGCGCCCGCGGCGATACTGGCGCCCGGTCCACGAGGACGGCGGGGGAGGCCACATGAGCCGGGTGCTCACCGAGACCATGGTGCGCGTCGAGGACGTCCACCGCTCGTACGGGCGGGGCGCCGCCGCCGTCCACGCCCTGCGCGGGGTCTCCTTCGAGGTGCCCCGCGGCGAGCTGGTCGCCGTCAAGGGCCGCTCCGGCTCCGGCAAGACCACCCTCCTCAACATCGTCGGCGGACTCGACACACCCGACCGGGGGCGGGTCGAGGTCGACGGGCGGCAACTCGGCGAGCTGGGCGAGAACGAGCTGCTGCGGCTGCGCCGGGACCGGATCGGGTTCGTCTTCCAGTCCTTCGGACTCATCCCGATCCTCTCCGCGGCCGAGAACGTCGGCGTACCGCTGCGGCTGCGCCGGGCCGAGCCGCGCGAGCGCGAGGAGCGCGTCGAACTGCTGCTCTCCCTCGTCGGGCTCGCCGGCCACGCGTCCCAGCGGCCCGGCGAGCTGTCCGGCGGCCAGCAGCAGCGCGTCGCCATCGCCCGCGCCCTCGCGAACCGCCCGGCCCTGCTGCTCGCCGACGAACCGACCGGGCAGCTCGACGCCGAGACCGGGCACGCCGTGATGGAGCTGCTGCGGGCCGTCGTCCACAGCGAGCGGGTCACCGCCCTGGTCGCCACCCACGACGCGACCCTCCTCGACCTCGCCGACCGGGTGCTGGAACTGCACGACGGCGAGATCGCCGGGCCCTGAACCCCGACGGCCGCCGGGGACTCATCAGAGATGCGTCAAAGTTGCCCGCGGCCCGCGCACCTGCCCCTTTTGTCGTGATTGCTGGCCGTAGGGTCGACGCTGCGCACGCAGGAGTCGGCGGAAGACAATGAGGCCATGGCACGCGGCAAGCTACGGATCTACCTCGGGGCGGCCCCCGGCGTGGGCAAGACCTACGCCATGCTCTCCGAGGCGCACCGCCGTACCGAGCGGGGCACCGACTGCGTCGTCGCGTTCGTGGAGCACCACGGCCGGCCGCGCACCGAGGTGATGCTGCACGGCCTGGAGCAGGTGCCGCGCGAACAGCTGGAGTACCGGGGCGGCAGCTTCGGCGAGATGGACGTCGACGCCGTACTGCGCCGGGCCCCCGCCGTCGCCCTGGTGGACGAACTCGCCCACACCAACATCCCCGGCTCCCGCAACGCCAAGCGCTGGCAGGACGTGCAGGAACTGCTCGCCGCCGGCATCGACGTCGTCTCCACCGTCAACATCCAGCACCTGGAGTCACTCGGCGACGTCGTCGAGTCCATCACCGGCGTGCGGCAGCGCGAGACCGTACCCGACGAGATCGTGCGGCGGGCCGACCAGATCGAACTGGTCGACATGTCCCCGCAGGCCCTGCGCCGCCGTATGGCGCACGGCAACATCTACCAGCCCGACAAGGTCGACGCGGCCCTGTCCAACTACTTCCGGCCCGGCAACCTCACCGCCCTGCGCGAGCTGGCGCTGCTGTGGGTCGCCGACCGGGTCGACGAGTACCTGAACGCGTACCGCAGCGAGCACCGGGTCTCCAAGATCTGGGGCTCCCGCGAGCGGATCGTCGTCGGGCTGACCGGCGGACCCGAGGGGCGCACGCTCATCCGCCGCGCCGCCCGGCTCGCCGAGAAGGGCGCAGGCGGCGAGGTCCTCGCCGTCTACATAGCCCGCAGCGACGGCCTCACCTCGGCCTCCCCGAAGGAGCTGGCCGTCCAGCGCACCCTCGTGGAGGACCTCGGCGGCACCTTCCACCACGTCGTCGGCGACGACATACCGGCCGCCCTGCTGGACTTCGCCCGGGGCGTCAACGCCACCCAGATCGTGCTGGGCTCCTCGCGCCGCAAGGCCTGGCAGTACGTCTTCGGGCCCGGCGTCGGCGCCACGGTCGCCCGCGAGTCCGGACCCGACCTCGACGTCCACATCGTCACCCACGAGGAGGTCGCCAAGGGCCGCGGACTGCCCGTCGCCCGGGGCGCGCGCCTCGGCCGGGCCCGCATCATCTGGGGCTGGGCGGTGGGCCTCGCCGGACCGGCCGTCCTCGCGGTGCTGCTGAACACCGTCGACCTCGGCCTCGCCAACGACATGCTGCTGTTCCTGGCCGTCACGGTTGCCGCGGCCCTCCTCGGCGGCCTGCTGCCGGCCCTCGCCTCCGCCGCGTTCGGCTCGCTGCTGCTGAACTACTTCTACACCCCGCCCCTGCACCGGCTGACCATCGCCGACCCCAAGAACATCGTCGCCATCGCGATCTTCTTCGGCGTCGGCATGTCGGTCGCCTCGGTGGTGGACCTCGCGGCCCGCCGCACCCACCAGGCCGCCCGGCTGCGCGCCGAGTCCGAGATCCTCTCCTTCCTCGCCGGCAACGTGCTGCGCGGCGAGACCAGCCTCGAGGAACTCCTGGAGCGGGTCCGGGAGACCTTCGGCATGGAGTCGGCCGCCCTGCTGGAACGGGCGGGCGACGTCGAGCCGTGGACCTGCGCCGGACGCGCCGGATTCGGTCCGGTGCTGGAACGCCCCGAGGACGCCGATGTGGACATGCCCGTCGGCGACCACATGGCCCTCGCGCTCACCGGCCGGGTGCTGCCCGCCGAGGACCGGCGGGTGCTCGCCGCCTTCGCCGCCCAGGCCGCCGTCGCCCTCGACCGCCGTCGCCTGCGGGAGGAGGCCGACCAGGCCCGTACGCTCGCCGAGGGCAACCGCATCCGCACCGCCCTGCTGGCCGCCGTCAGCCACGACCTGCGCACGCCCCTGGCCGGCATCAAGGCCGCCGTCTCCTCGCTGCGCTCCGACGACGTGGCCTGGTCCGAGGAGGACCGGGCGGAGCTGCTGGAGGGCATCGAGGAGGGCGCCGACCGCCTCGACCACCTCGTGGGCAACCTCCTCGACATGTCCCGCCTCCAGACCGGCACCGTCACCCCGCTCATCCGCGAGATCGACGTCGACGAGGTGGTCCCGATGGCGCTCGGCGGAGTCCCCGAGGACAGCGTCGACCTGGAGGTGCCCGAGACGCTGCCCATGGTCGCCGTCGACCCAGGGCTGCTGGAGCGGTCGGTGGCCAACCTCGTGGAGAACGCCGTCAAGTACAGCCCGCGCGGGCGCCGCGTCCTGGTCTCCGCCAGCGCCATGGCCGACCGGGTGGAGGTGCGAGTGGTCGACCGCGGACCCGGCGTGCCGGACGAGGCCAAGGACCGCATCTTCGAACCGTTCCAGCGGTACGGTGACGCTCCGCGCGGCGCCGGGGTCGGACTCGGACTCGCCGTGGCCCGGGGTTTCGCCGAGGCCATGGGCGGCACCCTGAACGCCGAGGACACGCCGGGCGGCGGGCTCACCATGGTGCTGAGCCTGCGCGCGGCGGGATCGCGTCCCGAGCGACTCCCCTCCGGGGGGCACCTCACCGAACCGGAAAGGCAGATTCGATGACCCGGGTGCTCGTGGTCGACGACGAGCCGCAGATCGTGCGCGCCCTCGTGATCAACCTGAAAGCGCGCAAGTACGAGGTCGACGCGGCCCCCGACGGCAGGACCGCCCTCGAACTCGCCGCCTCCCGCCACCCCGACGTGGTCGTCCTCGACCTCGGACTGCCCGACATGGACGGTGTGGAGGTGATCAGGGGCCTGCGCGGCTGGACCCGGGTGCCGATCCTCGTGCTGTCCGCCCGGCACTCCTCCGACGAGAAGGTACAGGCGCTGGACGCGGGCGCCGACGACTACGTCACCAAGCCCTTCGGCATGGACGAACTGCTGGCCCGGCTGCGGGCCGCCGTCCGCCGGGCCGAGCCGGTCGGACCCGGCGAGGAGGACCTGACGGCCGTGGAGACCGCGGAGTTCACCGTCGACCTGGCCGCGAAGAAGGTCAACCGCGGCGGCAAGGACGTCCGCCTCACCCCGACCGAGTGGCACCTGCTGGAGGTGCTGGTCCGCAACACCGGCCGGCTGGTCAGCCAGAAGCGGCTGCTCCAGGAGGTGTGGGGCCCCTCCTACGGGACGGAGACCAACTACCTGCGTGTCTACATGGCCCAGCTGCGGCGCAAGCTCGAGACGGACCCCTCCCACCCCGAGCACTTCATCACGGAGCCGGGGATGGGGTACCGGTTCGAGAAGTGAGCTTGGCTACGGCGGTCTCGGTGTGCCCCGGTACGCTTCAGGTATGAGTGCTGTTCCTCGATCCGAAAAGCCGGCGGGCCGGTTCCGGCGCATGCTCGACCGGCTCTCCTCGTCGCAGGAGGACCTGGAGTCCGAGGAGCTGCGCGAGGACGCCGAGACCACCGGCTGCACCAAGATCGGTGACTGCCGTGACCGGCAGATCGTCACGGTAACTGGTACCTTGCGCACGGTCACCCTGCGGCCACGCGCCGGAGTCCCGGCCCTGGAGGCGGAACTGTTCGACGGCTCCGCCGCGCTGGACGTGGTGTGGCTCGGCAGGCGCTCCATCGTCGGCATCGAACCGGGGCGCAAGCTGATCGCATCGGGCCGGATCTCCATGAGCCGCGGCCGCCGGGTGCTCTTCAACCCGAAATACGAACTGCGACCCCTCGGACGGGAGTAGCCGGTGACGTCCCTCGACAAGCCGACCGAAGACACCGGCCAGAGCCCGCCGGCCGATGCCCGCGCGGTGACCGAGGCCGCGCTGTTCGAGGCGTTCGGCGGGGTCCGCGGCATGGTCGAGACGGTCCTGCCGGGCCTGCTCTTCGTCGCGATCTTCACCATCGACAAGAACCTGCACCTCGCGGCGATCGCCGCCCTGGCCGTCTCCCTGATCCTGGTCGTGGTCCGGCTGGCCATGAAGGACACCGTCAAGCACGCCTTCAGCGGGGTGTTCGGCGTGGCCTTCGGCGTCGTGTTCGCGATGTTCACGGGCAACGCCAAGGACTTCTACCTGCCCGGCATGCTCTACACGCTGGGCCTGGCGCTGGCGTACATCGTCACGGCCCTCGCCGGGGTGCCCCTGATCGGTCTGATCCTCGGCCCGGTCTTCAAGGAGAACCTCTCCTGGCGCACGCGCAATCCGGGCCGCAAGAAGGCCTACACCAAGGCCAGTTGGGCCTGGGGCCTGATCCTGCTCGCCAAGTGCGCGATCCTCTTCCCGCTGTACTGGTGGTCCGACACCACCAAGCTCGGCTGGGTCCTGGTCGCCCTGAAGATCCCGCCGTTCCTGCTGGCGGTCTGGCTCACCTGGGTCTTCCTCGCCAAGGCGCCCGCGCCCATCGACGTGTTCGCGGAGATGGAGGCGGAGGAGAAGGCCGAGGAGGAGCGCAAGGCCGCGCTCGCCGCCGAGGGCGGCGAGACCACCGCCGGACGGCACCGCCGGGACGGCTAGGCACGTCCCCGCCGCCACGGCTGAGCACGTCCACCACGCCGAAGGGCGCCCCGGGTCCTCCGGGGCGCCCTTCGGCGTCGTAACGCCGCCGCGGTGTCAGGCGCCTTCCCGGCGCACCGACAGCAGCTCCTCCAGCTGCTCCTCCCGGGCCTGCGCGGCCACGAAGAGCAGCTCGTCGCCCGGCTCCAGGGAGTCCTCCTTGGACGGGGTCAGGACGCGGGTGCCGCGGATGATCGTGACCAGGGAGGTGTCCTGCGGCCACTCGACGTCGCCGACCTGGGTGCCGGCCAGGGCCGACTCCTCGGGCAGCGTCAGTTCGACCAGGTTGGCGTCGCCGTGGCTGAAGCGCAGCAGCCGGACCAGGTCGCCGACGCTCACCGCCTCCTCGACCAGGGCGGACATCAGGCGCGGGGTGGAGACGGCCACGTCGACGCCCCAGGCCTCGTTGAACAGCCACTCGTTCTTGGGGTTGTTCACCCGGGCCACGACGCGCGGGACGCCGTACTCCGTCTTCGCGAGCAGGGAGACGACCAGGTTGACCTTGTCGTCGCCGGTCGCGGCGATGACGACGTTGCAGCGCTGCAGCGCCGCCTCGTCCAGGGAGGTGATCTCGCAGGCGTCGGCCAGCAGCCACTCCGCCTGCGGCACCCGCTCCACCGAGATGGCGGTCGGGGCCTTGTCGATCAGCAGGACCTCGTGGCCGTTCTCCAGCAGCTCGCCCGCGATCGAGCGGCCGACGGCGCCGGCTCCGGCAATGGCGACCCTCATCAGTGACCGCCCTCCTCTTCCGGGCCCTCGGCGAACGCCGCCTCGACCTTCTCGACGTCGTCCGACCGCATCATCACGTGCACGAGGTCGCCCTCCTGCAGCACCGTCTGCGAGGTCGGCAGGATCGCCTCACCGAGGCGGGTCAGGAACGCCACCCGCACACCGGTCTCGTCCTGCATCTTGCTGATCTTGTGACCGACCCACTTCGCGGAGGCGTGCACCTCGGCGAGCTGCACCCCGCCGGTGGGGTCGCGCCACAGCGGCTCGGCACCCGAGGGGAGCAGCCGGCGCAGCATCTGGTCGGCCGTCCAGCGGACCGTGGCCACGGTCGGGATGCCCAGGCGCTGGTAGACCTCGGCACGGCGCGGGTCGTAGATGCGGGCGGCCACGTTCTCCACACCGAACATCTCGCGGGCCACGCGGGCGGAGATGATGTTGGAGTTGTCACCGCTGGAGACGGCGGCGAAGGCGCCGGCCTCCTCGATGCCCGCCTCGCGCAGGGTGTCCTGGTCGAAGCCGACCCCGGTGACCCGGCGGCCCCCGAAACCGGGGCCGAGCCGGCGGAAGGCGGTGGGGTCCTGGTCGATCACTGCGACCGTGTGTCCCTGTTGCTCCAGGGTCTGGGCAAGAGCGGAACCCACTCTTCCGCAGCCCATGATGACGATGTGCACGACCGTCCTTCCGGTGTCCAAAAGTTGCTGCTCGCCATCAGGGTCTCAGACCGGCGCCCAAAGCTGTACACGGGCGGTTGCGGCCGGGCGCCCCGCTGCGCGGGCGTCCCCGGTCACCGGCGTCGATCACCCTCGGTGATCAGCGGCTGGGCCTTCCGTCGAGTGATGCTGCGCACGCTGCACAGGGTCAGGATTCCGAGGCCGACGAGGGCGACCGTGGCGCCGATCAGCTCAGCAGTCGCGGGCATGGAACCTCCGAAGTGCGGTGACAGGCGGGGTTTGCCATCTAGGCACGGAAGGCGGCCCGACCGCGGAATCCGCAGTTCCTGTGATGCTTGAGTTCACTCGTGGGGCAGATACGGGACGGCGACTGGGCGGCAGCCTGTTCGAAGGCTTACGATCCTCTCTCGTGTCCAAACTGACCGACGTGCCCAAACGGATTCTGATCGGGCGCGCACTGCGCAGTGACCGGCTGGGCGAGACGCTCCTGCCGAAGCGCATCGCACTGCCCGTGTTCGCCTCCGACCCGCTGTCCTCCGTCGCCTACGCGCCGGGGGAGGTCCTGCTGGTCCTGTCCATCGCGGGCGTGTCGGCGTACCACTTCAGCCCCTGGATCGCCGTCGCGGTCGTCGTGCTGATGTTCACGGTCGTCGCCTCCTACCGGCAGAACGTCCATGCGTACCCGAGCGGCGGCGGCGACTACGAGGTCGCCACCACCAACCTGGGGCCCAAGGCCGGCCTGACCGTCGCCAGCGCCCTGCTCGTGGACTACGTCCTCACCGTCGCCGTCTCCATCGCCTCCGGCATCGAGAACCTCGGCTCCGCGATCCCGTTCGTGGTCGAGCACAAGGTGCTCTGCGCGACCGCCGTGATCGTGCTGCTGACGCTGATGAACCTGCGCGGCGTGAAGGAGTCCGGCAAACTCTTCGCGATCCCGACGTTCGTGTTCGTCGGCGGCGTCTTCATCATGATCGCGTGGGGTGCGTTCCGCGGCCTGGTCCTCGGCGACACCATGTCCGCGCCGACCGCCGACTACCACATCAAGGCCGAGCACCAGGGCCTCGCGGGCTTCGCGCTCGTCTTCCTGCTCCTGCGCGCCTTCTCCTCCGGCTGTGCCGCCCTGACGGGCGTGGAGGCCATCTCCAACGGCGTCCCGGCCTTCCGCAAGCCCAAGTCGAAGAACGCGGCGACCACGCTCGCGATGATGGGCCTGCTGGCCGTCACCATGTTCTGCGGCATCATCGCCCTCGCCATGGCGACGAACGTCCGCATGGCCGAGCACCCGGCCACCGACCTGATCCACAACGGCAGCCCCGTCGGCTCCGGCTACGTGCAGAACCCGGTGATCTCCCAGGTCGCCGAGGCGGTCTTCGGCAAGGGCAGCTTCCTGTTCGTCCTGCTGGCCGCCGCCACCGCCCTGGTGCTGTTCCTCGCGGCCAACACGGCCTACAACGGCTTCCCGCTGCTCGGCTCGATCCTCGCCCAGGACCGCTACCTGCCGCGCCAGCTGCACACCCGCGGCGACCGCCTGGCCTTCTCCAACGGCATCGTGCTGCTCGCCGGCGCGGCGGCCCTGCTCGTGGTCATCTACGGCGCGGACTCCACCCGGCTGATCCAGCTCTACATCGTCGGCGTGTTCGTGTCCTTCACGCTCAGCCAGACCGGCATGGTCCGGCACTGGAACCGCCACCTCGCGGTCGAGAAGGACGCCTCCAAGCGCAGCCACATGATCCGCTCCCGCGCGATCAACGCCTTCGGTGCCTTCTTCACCGGCCTGGTCCTGGTCGTGGTCCTGGTCACGAAGTTCACGCACGGCGCGTGGGTCGCCCTGCTGGGCATGTGCATCTTCTACGCGACCATGACCGCGATCCGGAAGCACTACGACCGCGTCGCCGAGGAGATCGCGGCCCCCGAGGGCCCCGCCGACGACATGGTCCGCCCGTCCCGGGTCCACTCCGTGGTCCTGATCTCCAAGATCCACCGCCCGACGCTCCGCGCCCTGGCCTACGCCAAGCTGATGCGCTCGGACACCCTGGAGGCGCTGACGGTCAACGTCGACGCGGCCGAGACCAAGGCCCTGCGCGACGAGTGGGAACGGCGCGGCATCGACGTACCGCTGAAGGTCCTCGACTCGCCGTACCGGGAGGTCACCCGCCCGGTGATCGAGTACGTCAAGGGCCTGCGCAAGGAGTCCCCGCGCGACGCCGTCTCGGTGATCATCCCGGAGTACGTGGTCGGTCACTGGTACGAGCACCTGCTGCACAACCAGAGCGCCCTGCGCCTGAAGGGCCGCCTGCTGTTCACACCGGGCGTCATGGTGACCTCGGTGCCCTACCAGCTGCAGTCCTCCGAGGCGGCCAAGCAGCGGGCCCGCAAGCGCCAGGAATGGAACGCCCCGGGCGCGGTCCGGCGCGGCCCCGCGACCGAACGCCCGAAGGAGTCCTCCGCGCCGAAGGAGTGAGGCGCGGGGTCCCGGGCGGCCGAGCGCGCGCTTCTCGGCGCCCCGGGTTCCTGGGGCGCCGAGGCGCCGGCCCGACGGTGATGTCCGGCGGCCGGATGTGCGGCTGAGACCGGGCTCGTGCGTCCTTCGCACCCGGCACCGGGCGGCTTCGCAGCCGGGCACCTGGCGCGTTTACTGTCGGGCACCCGAGGTGTTCGCTGTCCGCACCCGGGGCGTTTGCTGTCGGGCACCCGCGGGCTTCGCAGCCGGATATCCGGGGCTTCTCCATCGGGCACTCGGGGGCCGAGACCCGGGCGTGAGGTGTGCGGCGGCGCCCGGCGCCGGCGGTCGAGGCGGGCCGCAGGGTTCGTCGCGGGCCGGCCCCGGCCGCGGAGCTGTGAGGTCCGGGGGCGGTCGCGGAGACGACGGTGGCGCCGGAGGCTTCCGGAACGTCCCCCTGGGGGTGTCGTCGGTCGGCCGGTGGTGAGGCCGGGCGGCGCGGGTGTTCTTCGCTGGCGGGGCTCGGCCCTGGAGGCCGGGGTGTGGTCGCGGGAGTGGGTGTGCCCCATGCGCCGGAGGCTTCCGGTGCGGCCTACCTGGGGGTGTCGGCGGTCGGCCGGTGGTGAGGCCGGGCGCGGGCGTTCTTCGCTGGCGGGGCTCGGCCCTGGAGGCCGGGGTGCGGTCGCGGGAGTGGGTGTGCCCCACGCGCCGGAGGCTTCCGGAACGTCCCCTTGGGGGTGTCGGCGGTCTGCCGGTGGTGAGGCCGGGCGCGGGCGTTCTTCGCTGGCGGGGCTCGGCCCTGGAGGCCGGGGTGCGGTCGCGGGAGTGGGTGTGCCCCACGCGCCGGAGGCTTCCGGAACGTCCCCTTGGGGGTGTCGGCGGTCTGCCGGTGGTGAGGCCGGGCGCGGGCGTTCTTCGCTGGCGGGGCTTGGCCCTGGAGTGCCGGGGTGCGGTGGCGGGAGTGGGTGTGCCCCATGCGCCGGAGGCTTCCGGTGTGGCCTGCCCGTGGCGCCGGCGGTCGGTGGGGCGGAGGTGCCGGGGGGAGGCCGTAGACTGGTGGGCTGTGTCCGGCCCAGCTGTGTGCGGCCGTACCGTCGCCGTCCTCGATCTCTCTTCCGTCTGGAGTCACCCCGCCATGCAGGCAGAACCTACGAAGTCTCTGGTGGGCGAGGAGTACGAGGTCGAGATCGGCCCCGTCGCCCACGGCGGCCACTGCATCGCCCGTACCTCCGAGGGCCAGGTGCTGTTCGTCCGGCACGCGCTGCCCGGCGAGCGGGTGGTGGCCCGGGTGACCGAGGGCGAGGAGGGCGCGCGCTTCCTGCGCGCCGACGCGGTGGAGATCCTGGAGGCGTCCAAGGACCGCATCGAGGCTCCCTGCCCCTTCGCCGGCCCCGGTCGCTGCGGCGGCTGCGACTGGCAGCACGCCAAGCCGGGAGCGCAGCGCCGCCTCAAGGGCGAGGTGATCGCCGAGCAGCTCAAGCGGCTCGCGGGCCTCACGCCCGAGGAGGCAGGCTGGGACGGCACGGTGGTGCCCGCCGAGGGCGACAAGCTGCCCGCCGGCCAGGTCCCGCAGTGGCGCACGCGCGTGCAGTACGCGGTGGACGCCGACGGCAACGCCGGACTGCGCCGCCACCGCTCGCACGAGGTCGAGCCGATCGACCACTGCATGATCGCCGCGGCCGGCGTCAGCGAACTCGGCATCGAGGACCGGGACTGGGCCGGCATGGCCTCCGTCGAGGCGATCGCCGCGACCGGTTCCCAGGACCGCATGGTGATCCTGGAGCCGAAGCCCGGCGCGCGGCTGCCGCTCGTCGAGCTCGACCGGCCCGTCTCCGTGATGCGCGTCGACGAGAAGGACGGCGGCATCCACCGCGTCCACGGCCGCGCGTTCGTCCGCGAGCGCGCCGACGACCACACCTACCGCGTCGGCAGCGGCGGCTTCTGGCAGGTCCACCCGAAGGCGGCCGACACCCTGGTCAAGGCCGTCATGCAGGGCCTGCTGCCGCGCAAGGGCGAGATGGCCCTCGACCTCTACTGCGGCGTGGGCCTCTTCGCCGGCGCCCTCGCCGACCGGCTCGGCGAGAAGGGCGCGGTCCTCGGCATCGAGTCCGGCAAGCGGGCGGTGGAGGACGCGCGGCACAACCTGGCCGACTTCCCCCGCGTCCGCATCGAGCAGGGCAAGGTCGAGTCCGTGCTGCCGCGCACCGGCATCACGGAGGTCGACCTGATCGTCCTGGACCCGCCCCGCGCCGGCGCCGGCCGCAACACGGTCGCCCACCTCGCCTCCCTGGGCGCCCGCCGCATCGCGTACGTCGCCTGCGACCCCGCCGCGCTGGCCCGGGACCTCGGGTACTTCCGCGACGGCGGCTACCAGGTGCGGATGCTCCGGGCGTTCGACCTGTTCCCGATGACGCACCACGTGGAGTGCGTGGCGATTTTGGAGCCTGCTGAAAAGGGCCTCTGAACTGCGGCTTTCTTTGGTGCCGTGTGCGGGTGCTTCGGGTAGCGCGACGGCTTCTGCGAAGGCTTCGAGCCTGGGGGATGCTCAGCACCTCATCGGCGACGAGACCGCGCACCTGGGCTGGCGCGTGCAGCGCGTCCTCCGGCGAGGCGTTGCCGAACCAGCGGTCGAGCCGGAATCCATGGACGTGCCAGGTGCCTGCTACAGGGGGCCCGGGTACAGCCGGGATCGCAGCGGTCACCACGCGCTCACCGACCTTCAGCCCCTCGGTTTGCGAGCCCAGGTCCGGTCCCGCCCCAGGATCCAATGATTCCCGAAACCTTACGCTTCGGCTGGGTCAATATCTGTGCCCGCGAGCTGAGATTTCAACGGAACAGGCAGACAGATTCTCTATCGCATTAAGTGCAGGGGGATTCTTCACCGTGCACAGGCCGCTGCAGCGTGCTACTGTCGATGTCAGTTGCAGTTGTGGTTCCCAAAACTTCAAGTGCCCTCCGGTCGGTATCTGTGCCACCGGAGGCGCTTTTGTTATCCGGTTCTTTTTCCGGGCGGGGTGATCATCGCGGCGACACGGGGTCCGCGCAGTGCGGATCCCGATGCACTGCCCCAAAGGAGAAATGACATGGCTGCTGGTACCGTGAAGTGGTTCAACGCGGAAAAGGGCTTCGGCTTCATCGAGCAGGACGGTGGCGGCCCTGACGTGTTCGCCCACTACTCGAACATTGCCGCCCAGGGCTTCCGCGAGCTGCTGGAGGGCCAGAAGGTGACCTTCGACATCGCCCAGGGCCAGAAGGGCCCGACGGCCGAGAACATCGTTCTCGCCTGACGCTGACTGTCGCGTACTCGTAGCTGGGGCCCGCGTCCTTCGGGGTGCGGGCCCCAGCTACGCGCATTTTCCCGCAGTGGTTTCGCCTGCGGACGCCCACCAGGAAACCCGCAGGCGCACCGCTTACGGAGCATCCTTCAGGGGTGCACGCATCCCTGCGCATCCCTTCACGGCTTCATCGCGGTGGACTCCCGAACATCGCGTCCGCTTCGCGCCGCTCATTCCAGCGCCCTGTGTCCGTACGGATTTTTCGTCGGCCAGATTCGCTTTCGTATTTCACCGGTCCATTCTTGCAATTCTCTGTGCTGCTGATCGCTGCGGGAATTCCTTGATATGTGCCGCATCGAGGAAGGTTCCGCATGAACCGCACACGCACGAACGACCGGTTCACCCGCACCCGTAACGGCAGTGCCGAATCCGGAAGGGGTGGCAGCCGATTCGGTTCGTCGGCCAGGAGCCGCTCCGCCGGGTCGAGCCGTTCCGGTGGTTACGGCCGCCGGCCCGCCGCGGTCCAGGGGGAGTTCGCGCTGCCCAGGACGATCACTCCCGCGCTCCCCGCCGTGGAGGGCTTCGCCGATCTCGACATGCCCGGGGCGCTGCTGGGCGCGCTCAGCTCGCAAGGCGTGACCGTACCCTTCCCGATCCAGGCCGCGACCCTGCCGAATTCCCTCGCCGGCCGCGACGTACTGGGCCGTGGCCGCACCGGCTCCGGCAAGACCCTCGCTTTCGGGCTGGCGTTGCTGGCCCGTACGGCCGGGCAGCGCGCTGAGGCCAGGCAGCCGCTGGGGCTGATCCTCGTACCCACGCGTGAGCTGGCGCAGCAGGTCACCGACGCGCTCGCCCCGTACGCCCGCTCCGTGCGGCTGCGGCTGGCCACGGTGGTGGGCGGAATGCCGATCGGCCGGCAGGTGAGCGCGCTGCGCGGTGGCGCCGAGGTCGTCGTCGCCACACCGGGACGCCTCAAAGACGTCATCGACCGCGGCGACTGCCGGCTGGACCAGGTCTCCATCACCGTCCTCGACGAGGCCGACCAGATGGCCGACATGGGCTTCATGCCGCAGGTCACCGCCCTTCTCGACCAGGTCCGCCCTGAAGGCCAGCGCATGCTGTTCTCCGCCACTCTGGACCGTAACGTCGACCTGCTCGTGCGCCGCTACCTCAGCGACCCCGTCGTGCACTCCGTCGACCCCTCGGCCGGCGCGGTCACGACGATGGAGCACCACGTGCTCCACGTTCACGGCGCGGACAAGCACACGGCAACCACCCAGATCGCCGCACGCGACGGCCGCGTGATCATGTTCCTCGACACCAAGCACGCCGTCGACGGCCTCACCGAGCACCTCCTGAACAGCGGGGTACGGGCCGCCGCCCTGCACGGCGGGAAGTCACAGCCACAGCGCACCCGCACGTTGGCACAGTTCAAGACCGGACACGTCAACGTGCTGGTGGCGACCAACGTCGCGGCGCGCGGCATCCACGTCGACAACCTCGACCTCGTCGTCAATGTCGACCCGCCGACCGACCACAAGGACTACCTCCACCGCGGCGGCCGCACCGCCCGCGCAGGAGAGTCCGGCAGCGTCGTCACTCTGGTCACCCCCAACCAGCGCCGCAGCATGACCCGCCTCATGGCAGCGGCCGGCATCGTCCCGCAGACCACCCAGGTCCGCGTCGGCGAAGAGGCCCTGCACCGCATCACCGGCGCCCAGGCCCCCTCCGGCATCCCGGTCGTCATCACCGCACCGGTGGTCGAGCGCCCCAAGAAGCGCGGCGCCACCTCACGCGGCCGACGCCGCCCCCTCTCGGCGGCCCGTCGCGCGGCCGTACGGCAGTCCACCGGCGGTGCGGCGGCATAGAGCCTTGGTGATCAGGAAACCGGCCCAACTTCGCAGGAGGCACCCTTTGACGCTGGACCAGACGCAGTTCCGCTCAACACGTACCAACGCCCGGCAGACGGCGGCCGATCCTGCGGACGCGGCCGGACCGCAGGTCTGGGAGGACATGACCGTGGAGGTGGCACTGTCCGTGATGGCCGCCGCCCGTACAGGTCATCTGGTCGTCTGCGACGAGGACGGTGTGGGCACCGGCCTGGTCACCCGGGACCGGCTCACGGCCGTTCGTGACGGTTCCGCGTACACGGACCGGATCCGCCTGCGTGACATCGCCGACGTCATCGGGCCCTTCGCCTCGCCGCCGGCCACGAGGGCCGAAGCCGAGCGTGCGATGCGCTGCCGCCGGCTCGGCACCCCGCCCGTGGTCGACGGACACGGCAACGCTCTGGGCGTCGTCGCCCTCTGTCGCATCACCCGCCAGGACCGCCGCGATTTCGGCACCGGCGAAGGTGTGAGCCGAACAGAGCAGTGAGGCCCCACCGGCGTTGGCGAATTCCAGGGGTCGTAGCAACACCGCGGTGAGTTGATCAGGCCGCGAGCAGATTGTGCAGGCGCTCGGCTGGGGTCTCCCGGTCGAGCGTTTTGCGTCCTCCCGCTCACGGTCCGACCTCCTGGGCCCCTGAGGCCGCTGATCCTCCGGGACTCGAAGTCCATCGCACCCCTTGAACCGGGGTGTTGCGACGACCACTGGAACGGAAGCGCGCCGGTGGGGCCTCACTGTGTGCCGTCGGTCAGTGGTCGGAGTAGCTGAAGTCGCCCACGGTCCAGGCACTGATGTCCTCGATCGCGACGCGGTACATCCCGCCTGTCTCCGGGATCCCCACCGTACCCTGCAGGATCCGGGCGACGTGGAAATGCAGATGCGTGGGCGGTCCGTCCCTCTTCGCGGGGGCGTCGAAGACGGCGGAGAACTCGCCCAGGTCGGCGGAGTCCGTCAGCACCTCGGACACCCGCTGCCTCCAGATGGCTTCCGGAGCCAGCCGACCGGTGACGACAGCACCACTGGTGACCACGGTCAGGGACATCTGATTGCTCTGCCCGGACTCCACGAGGGCGGCTGTCGCAAGGAGCAGCTCGTCAGGTTTCGGCATGGGATCGGATTCTATGCACCGGCCCGCCCGGGCGGCTTGGACGGTGGCGCAACCGAGCGAGACGGGCGCATACGGCTTCCCTTCCGGGGCGCCCTGTGCCCCGCCCGCCAACCCACCCGAGCCACCGTGCTCGCCGGAGGGGGCCGAGAATCGCGGTCGACGCGCCGTGCCGGGACCTGCGCTGCGGACGGCCCCAGTATGCGCAGATCCGCACAGCGGAAGACCTCCTCGTCGAGCCGCAGAAAATCTATGCTGGCTGGAGTAGACATTCGATGGCTTCGTGATTATGGTTTCTCTCGTAGCCAAGATCGAGCAAGGCCCGGCAGACACGAACTGCCGGGCAGCAGTCCGCGTATGACGGTGCGGTGGTGGAGTTTCGAAGCCAGGTTGTTGTACGACGGCGACGGGACTGACGACCGGACCGGGTGGCCTGAAGTGACGAGGGGCCGCCGTGAGCAGGACCGCGGTTGACGCGGTTGCAGTACCAGCAGTGTGCAGTCCCTGTTTGCAAGTGATTGGTTCCGAGGGAAGAACGGAGGAGTCGAGCACCATCAGGATCGCCCGGGCGGGAGACACGAGCCCGGGTACCGCAGGACATCGATAGGTAGGTGGTCTCCGGTCACGCATTCGCGATCCCCGCACCCCCGTCGGAGTATCAGGCGGCTGGGCGGAAACAGAAGGCCGACGCAGCACTAGGGTCGGCAGATGGTGTTGCATTTCCTTCGGGGCCTTGGTGCCACATGGCACCAAGGCCCCTCCACGCGTTCCACAGAGAGGTGAGATGACAGCAGACGAGTCGCTAAGTCGTCTTGACGACGACGACTACCCCGCCTTCACGATGGGCCGGGCTGCCGAGTTGCTCGGTACCACTCCAGGCTTTCTCCGCGCCATCGGCGAAGCGCGACTGATCACACCACTGCGCTCCGAGGGCGGACACCGCCGCTACTCCCGCTACCAACTTCGCATCGCGGCCCGCGCGCGTGAGCTCGTCGACCAGGGCACCCCGATCGAGGCCGCATGCCGGATCATCATCCTCGAGGACCAGCTCGAGGAAGCCCAGCGCATCAACGCCGAATACCGGCGCACCGGCGGATCGTCCAGTCCATCGGCCGCAGCCTGAGGTGAGCGGGCCCGCCGGTATCGGCGGGCTGTCACACCCGCGCGTGGCCGAGCTGCAGCGCGCAGAGATGGTGCTCGTGTCCGAAGGGCTTCACCAGCAGTCGCTCACCTCCGGCCCCGGCCGCGGCGCCGCCACGAAAGGGTGAGGCGGCCGGCACGCTCCCAACCCGGGCGCCGCCGCCTCCCCTCCAGGCATCCCCTGACACGGCCCCAGTCGTTGATCCGGCCGCTGGTGCGGCGAGAGCACCGTGCCGCAGCAGTGAATGCGCGTGCTGTTGTGGTCGGTAGACGGCGAGGGCGATGGCGATGTGGTGCGCGGTGAAGGCCGCCACGGTCAAGGCCACGGGCTCGCCGCACTGTCCTGGTTCCTGAGCACCGACCACCGAAGGTGACACTGTGTTGCCCTGCGCACAGGGAGCCGGTGACGCCGCCTACGACCCGAACCTGCGGGGCAGAGGCTTGACAGCCGCCCTCGCGGGGCCGTCTCGATGCCGCCGGTACCTCGATCCCGCCGTAGCCGACGAGACTCACACGCCCGGCTGCCTGTTCACCGCGGCCTTGGACGTCATGGAGTCGAGTGGCAGCGCGCCTACACGGACGCCGTGATCGCGGCCCGGTCGAGGGACGGCGGGCACCCGGGGCAAGATTGGGCGCGCTTGCGGCACAGCGCCGACGGCACTCGGGCACTGCTGTACACCGAGTGGCCCAGCGGCGGAGCACACCAGGAGGCCGCGGAGGCCGGCCACCACGACAAGGGGCACGAGATCTTCACCGGTACCACCGGGCGCACGGCTGACCCACCGAAGGCGGTACCGCCTTGACCCCTCCCTGTCCGGCCGTCGGCGTCATCGGAGCGTCCCCGGATACCCGTTGTGGTGCCCCGACCCTGTCGGAAGGAAGAGATCGCACAGGTAATGGATCAACCTGTCTCGTTCTCCGGGTACCGTCAGGGTATGAGTCATCCGCACCCCGAGCTGAAAGCCGCCCCGCCCCTTCCCGAAGGAGGGCTGCGGGTCATCGCCCTGGGGGGCCTCGGCGAGATCGGCCGCAACATGACCGTCTTCGAGCACGCGGGCAAGCTGCTCATCGTCGACTGCGGCGTACTGTTCCCCGAGGAGACCCAGCCCGGCGTGGACGTGATCCTGCCGGACTTCACCTCGATCCGGGACCGGCTCGACGACATCGTGGCCGTCGTCCTCACCCACGGTCACGAGGACCACATCGGCGGCGTGCCGTACCTGCTGCGCGAGCGGTCCGACATTCCCGTCGTCGGCTCCAAGCTGACCCTGGCGTTCCTGGAGGCCAAGCTCAAGGAACACGGCATCCGGCCGCGCACGGTGCGCGTGCGGGAGGGCGACCGGCGTGGCTTCGGGCCCTTCGACTGCGAATTCGTGGCGGTCAACCACTCCATCCCCGACAGCCTCGCGGTCGCGATCCGCACCCGGGCCGGGATGGTGCTGCACACCGGCGACTTCAAGATGGACCAGTTCCCTCTGGACGACCGCATCACCGATCTGCGCGCCTTCGCCCGCCTCGGCGAGGAGGGCGTGGACCTGTTCCTCACCGATTCCACCAACGCCGAGGTGCCCGGCTTCACCACGTCCGAGCGTGAGCTGAACCCGGCGATCGAGCAGGTGATGCGCACCGCGCCGCGCCGGGTCATCGTCTCCAGCTTCGCCAGCCACGTGCACCGCATCCAGCAGGTCCTGGACGCCGCCCACCAGCACGGCCGCAAGGTCGCCTTCGTCGGCCGGTCGATGGTCCGCAACATGGGCATCGCACGTGACCTGGGCTATCTGAAGGTCCCCTCCGGTCTGGTCGTGAGCACGAAGGAGCTGGAGAAGCTCCCGGACCACAAGATCACGCTGGTGTGCACCGGCTCCCAGGGCGAACCGATGGCCGCGCTGTCCCGGATGGCCACCCGCGACCACCTGATCCGCATCGGCAAGGGCGACACCGTCCTGCTCGCCAGCTCGCTCATCCCCGGTAACGAGAACGCCATCTACCGGGTGATCAACGGACTCACCCGGTGGGGCGCCCATGTGGTCCACAAGGGCAACGCCAAGGTGCACGTCTCCGGGCACGCCAGCGCCGGCGAACTCGTCTACTGCTACAACATCGTCAAGCCCCGCAACGTCATGCCCGTGCACGGCGAATGGCGCCACCTGCGGGCCAACGCCGACCTCGCCATCCGTACCGGTGTCGACCCCGACCGGGTCGTCATGGCCGAGGACGGCGTCGTCGTCGACCTGGTGAACGGGCGCGCGTCCATCACCGGCAAGGTCCCCGCCGGCAACGTCTACGTGGACGGCATGGAAGTCGGCGGCGCCACCGAAGCGTCCCTCAAGGACCGCCTCACCCTCGCCGCCGAAGGCGTGGTCACGGTGGTGGCGATCGTCGACGCGGACACCGGCGCCCTCGCCGAGGCCCCCGACTTCCTGGCCCGGGGCTTCGTCCACGACGACGCCACGTTCGAGCCGGTCGTCCCCGTCATCGAGAAGACCCTGGCCACCGCGGCCGAGGAAGGCGTCGGGGACGCGCGCCAACTCGAACAGCTCCTCGCCCGCGCCGTGGCGAACTGGGCGTTCCGCACCTACCGCCGCAAGCCCCTCATCATCCCCGTCATCATCGACGCCTGAGCCACACACCGGAGGGCGTCCGGGGTCGGACGCCGATGTGCACGAGGTGAAACCCGGGAGTCGTTTTCCGATGTCCGACCTCATCACCGGCCCGGTGGCGGGAGCGCTGCGCCGCGTATCCCGCAGCTGACCTGCCGCCCAAGCAGCAACATGACGGCCACGGGGATCAGAAACGACAGCCCGGTGTACCGGCAGGAGGAAGAGAGAAAGTCCGTCAGTCATGACGCTCATTTGACCGTGTGACCTGCAGATTCTCCCGTCCACACCCCTGGTGACGTGTTTCCGGTGACGCACCACGTGGAGTGCGTGGCGATCCTGGAGCCGGTGGGCAAGGGCGCCTGAGGAGTACGGCCGGGCGCCCGACGACTCACGCCGGGGTGAGGAGGGTGCGCAGCGCCGCCGCCACCGTCGGGAGCTGGGTGTCGAGGTAGAAGTGGCCGCCCGGGAAGGTGAGGAGCTCTCCCGGGCGGGTGGAGTGGGCCAGCCAGCCGTGGACGTCGTCGACCGTGACGATCGGGTCGGCGGTACCGACCATCGCCGTCAGCGGTATGTCGAGGGGCGGCCCCGGCTCCCAGCGGTAGAGCCCGAGGGCCCCGTAGTCGGCGCGGAGGGTGGGCAGCACCATCTCCATCAGCTCCGGGTCGTCCAGGACCCGGCTGCCCGTCCCGCCCAGGCGGCGGATCTCGCTGATCAGGGCCGCGTCGCCGGCCAGGCGGTCGCCGGCGCGTGGCTCCGGGCTCGGGGCGCCGCGCCCGGACAGGATCAGATGCCGCGGGGCGGCCAGGTCGAACTCGGCCAGGACCCGGGCCGTTTCGTAGGCCACGACCGCGCCCATGCTGTGGCCGAAGAACGCGTACGGGCGTCGTGGCGCGCGGGCCAGTTCCTCGGCGACGGCACGCGCCAGGTGGGGCAGGGAGGTCAGCGCCGGCTCCAAGCGACGGTCCTGACGCCCCGGGTACTGGACGGACACCACGTCGATGTCGGGTGCGAGGGCCCGGCTCAGGCCCACGTAGGCGCTGGCCGCGCCGCCCGCGTGCGGGAAGCAGACGAGCTGGAGCTCGCCGCCCTCGGCGCTCCCGAAACGCCGCAGCCAGCGGCTCTGAAGTACGGACATGTCGGTTCCCATCCAGCGGCCGCCGCGCCCCGGCCCGCTGTGTGAGCCGGGGCGCGGCGGCCGCTTGTCGTCGCGAATGACTGAGAGAGGTGGATCAGGGTCGGGTGGCGGGGTGCGCGCCCGCGTCCACCCGCGGGAAGAATCCGGCCTCCGTGAAGAAGGCGACGTACCGCCGGAACAGGTCGACCGTCATCTTCGGGCACTCGACCCCGGTCTCCCGCAGGGCCTGTTCGGCCACGCTCGTGTCGACCGGCGGGTAGAAGGTTCCGTCGCCCTTCGCCAGCATCTCGAACGCCTCCAGCAGCGGAAGCATCACGTTGTCGGGGTCCGACCTCACCAGGGCGCTCCAGGAGTCCCAGTCCAGCTCCCGCAGGGAGTGGCCCGCGGCCCGCAGTTCGCCGACGAACTCGGCGAACGTCATGTGGCTCTGGTTGTAGAGGTGGAAGGTGCCCGGCCGGGCCCGGTCCGACAGCGACAGGGCGACCACCGACGAGCTGACGTAGTCCACCGGCGTGAGCGGCACTTCGGCGTCCAGGCCCGTCGGGACGGCGCCCGCCTGGACCAGCCCCCGCAGGCTCAGCCAGACGAAGTCGCGTGTCTGGCAGGCGCCGTTGACCTGGTCGCCCGACACGACGTCCACACGGTAGACGGAGACCGGCAGCCCCCGGTCGCGGGCGATCTCGATGACCTGCTCGGCCACCCACTTGCTGCGCAGGTAGCCGCTGGGCAGTGCCTCGGCGGGCCCGGTGGGGTCGTCCACCCGCAGCGGACCGCCCTCCGCGCGCTCGCCCGCGAAGACCCCGATGGTGGACACGTGGTGGACGGGAACGGTGCGGTGCCGTGCCGCGAGCCGCAGGACCTCCTGTGTGCCCCGCACATTGGCCGCCTTCAGCGTGGTGAACGGGTGCAGCCAGTGCACCTGGGCGCCGCCGTGGTAGACGACGTCGACCGTGCGCGCGAGTTCGTCGAACTCCTCCTCGCTCAGGCCGAACCGGGGCTCGGCGAGGTCCCCGACGACCACCTTGATCCTCGCGGGGTCCACCTCGTCCCAGACGCGGTAGTACCGCAGGTTCTCGCGCAGCCGCCGCAGGCCGTCGGCCGCGTCGGCCGCGCGGACCAGGCAGTGCAGGGTGCCCCGGGTGGCGCGCGACAGGTCGCGCAGCAGGAACGCGCCGAGGAAGCCGGTGGCGCCGGTCAGGAAGATGTCCGCCGGATCGTCGACCTGGTGCACGACCTCCGCCGCGGGCCGGATCGCCTCGTCCAGGCGGATTTCCGCGGCGTAGTCCTCCACCGGGTGTACGGCCGTGCCCGGGTCGCCGTCCGCGGTGTCCACCAGGGCGGACCGCAGGAACTCCGCCAGGGCCTTTGGGGTGGGGTGGTCGAAGACCAGTGTGCCGGGCAGCCGCAGGTCCAGCTCCGCGGCGAGCCGGTTCCGCAGTTCCACCGCGGTGAGCGAGTCGAATCCGAGCCCGGTGAAGGCCTGTTCGACGGCGAGGGACGACGTGTCACCGTGGCCGAGGACCGCCGCAGCGGCGGCGAGCACCACGTCCAGCACGAGGGCGAGCTGCTCGCGTTCGCCGACCCCGGCCAGACGCCGCGCCAGATCCCCCGCCGCACGCTCGGAGTTGTGGGCGACGGGCCGCACCGGCCTGCGCGCGAGGGCGGCGAGCAGCGGCGGCACCTGCGCGGGGCGCTCCCGCATCGCGGCGAGATCCAGCGGGGTGACGACCGTGGCGGCGCGGGGCTGAGCCATGGCCAGATCCAGCAGCCGCGGACCCTGGTCCGGGGAGATGATCCCGAAGCCGGCGCGGGTGATACGGGCGATGTCGGTCTCGTCGAGGTCGCCGGTGATGCCGGAGTCCTGGGCCCACAGCCCCCAGGCCACCGAGGTGGCGGGCAGGCCCCGGCCGGCGCGCAGCGCGGCGAGTCCGTCCAGGAACGCGTTGGCCGCCGCGTAGTTGCCCTGGCCGGCGCCGCCGATGACTCCCGCGAGGGAGGAGAACATGACGAACGCGGACAGGTCCAGCCGCTCGGTCAGTTCGTGCAGGTGCCAGGCGGCGTCGGCCTTGGGCGCGAGCACGGCGTCGAGCCGCTCCGGGGTGAGGTCGGTGACCAGGCCGTCGTCGATGACACCGGCCAGATGCAGGACACCCGTCAGCGGGTGCTCGGCGGGCACCACGTCGAGAACGGCGGCCAGGGCGGCGCGGTCGGCGATGTCGGCGGCGACGACGGTCGTCGTGGCGCCCAGCGCGGCCAGTTCCGCCCGTAGCTCCTCGACGCCCGGCGCGGCGGGACCACGGCGGCTGACCAGGAGCAGATGCCGCACTCCGTGCTCGCGCGCCAGATGGCGGGCGAACAGGGCGCCGAGGCTGCCGGTGCCACCGGTGATCAGGACCGTGCCCTCGGGGTTCCAGGGGCTGGTGCCCTCGACGTCGGCACCGGGGGCGACGCCGCCCTCAGGACGAGGGGCCCTGTCGCCGTTCCCGGAGCGGTGAGCGTCGCCGTCGTTCTCGGGACGGCGAGCGTTCGCGTCGTTCTCGGGACGGGGGGCGCGGAGCACGCTCGGCAGCAGGACGCGGCCGTCGCGGATCGCCGCCTGGGCGGCACCCGAGGCGACGACCGCGGACAGGGGGCCCGCGAGGGCGTCCAAGTCGTCGGTGTCGACGTCCACGAGGACGATCCGGTTCGGGGACTCCGACTGCGCCGAGCGCAGCAGACCCCAGCAGGCCGACCCGGCCGGGTCGAGGAAGGTCTCCTCCCCGGTAGCCACCCCGCCCCGGGTCACCACGACCAGCGGTACGGCGCCGGGCCGCTCGTCGGCCAGCCACCGCTGGACCAGGTCGAGTGCGACACGGGTACGGCTGTGAACGGCGGCCACGACGTCCGCGCCGCCGGGGTCCACGGCCGGCCTGAGCACCACCACCGCGTCGGCGTCGCCGCGTGCGGCCCGCCCTGCGGCCTCGGCCAGGGTGAGGCGGTCGGCTCCCGCACCGACGGGGGCGGCCGAAAGACCGTCGAACTCCTCGGTGACCAGGGTGAGGGCCGGGGTGGCCGCGGGCGTGGGCAGCGGGGTGGCCCGCCAGGCCACGTGGAAGACGGCGTCGGCGTCCCGGGCCAGGACGTCGCGTACCCGGCCGGCGTCCACGGCACGGCTGGTGACGGACCGGGCGAAGGCCACGGGCCGGCCGGAGAGGTCGGCGAGGCGCAGGGCGACCGTGTGCTCGCCCGTCGGGACGAGATGCACGCGCAGGGCGGTGGCGCCGGTCGCGTACAGATGGAAGCCGCTCCACTCGACGGCGAGCGTCGCGTCGTTCCCTTCCGGGCGGAGGCCGGTCAGCGCGGCGGCGGACAGGGCCGAGCGCAGCAGGGCCGGGTGGAGACCGAAGTCGGCGACCTCGCCGTGCAGCGCCTCGTCGAGGACGACGTCGGCGCACACCTCGTCGCCGAGCCGCCAGGCGGCGGTGATGCCCCGCGCGGTGTCCGTGTCCGTCAGGGCGAGCGCGGCGGCCTCGGGCGGCGGCCACGCGGCCGGGCCGGACGGCGCTCCGGAGACGCCGTGACCCAGCCGTCCCCGTCCGACCACCGACCACGGCAGGTCGCCACCGTCCGGCCGCGCGTGCAGGGTGAAGGCCCGTGTCAGGTCCGTGTCCGGTTCCCCTACGGACAGTTGGAGCTGGAGCCGGCCGTCCTCGGGCAGCGCCGGCGGCATGTCCAGTACCAGTGACTCCACGGCGCCCGTGCCCAGTTCGTCACCGGCGCGCACGAGGGCGTCCACCAGCGCCTCAGGTGGCAGGCAGGCCGCTCCGACCGACGGGAACCGGGTCAGCCACGGGTGGCTGCGCGCCGAGAGGCGGCCGGTGAACAGCGCACCCCGGCCGTCCGCGTGCTCCACCCGGGCACCGAAGACCGGGTGCCCGCCCGGGCCGAGACCGAGTCCGGCGGCATCCGAGACACCGGCGACGGGTTTGATCCAGTAGCGCTCGTGCTGGAAGGCGTAGGTGGGCAGGGGCGATGCGACGCGCCGGGCGCCGGTGCCCGCGAAGAAGGCCGGCCAGTCCACCCGGACACCGCGCGTGTGCAGGGCACCGACGGCCTGGACGGTGGTCCGTGTCTCGTCGTGGTTGCGGCGGAGGAGGGGGAGTGCGGTGGTGTGGTCGTGGGTGTGGAGGGTGTCGTGGGTGAGGGTGGTGAGGACGGCGTCGGGGCCGATTTCGAGGTAGGTGTGGGTTCCGGCTTGGTGGAGGGTGGTGAGGGCGTCGGTGAATCTGACGGTGTGGCGGATCTGGTTGGTCCAGTAGTGGGGGTTGGTGAGTTCTTCGGTGGTGGCGAGGCGTCCGGTGAGGGTGGAGACGAGGGGGGTGTGGGGTTGGTGGTAGGTGATGGTGGCGGCGGTTTGGTGGAATTCGTCGAGGATGCTGTCCATGTGGGGGAGTGGAAGGCGTGGGAGACGGTCAGGTGTCTGACCTTGGTGCCCTTGGCCTGCCAGGCTTCGGTGAGGGCGGTGACGGTGTCCTGGTCGCCGGAGATCACGGTGTTGTGGGGGCTGTTGAGCGCGGCGATGGCGACGCGTTCCTGGCCGTGGGGGAGGAGGGCGGCGGTGACCTCTTCCTCGCTTGCCTGGATGGCGGCCATGGCGCCGTCGTGGCGGGCGGCTTGCATGAGTCGTCCGCGTGTGGTGACGAGGCGTGCTGCGTCGTGGAGGGTGAAGACGCCTGCGGTGTGGGCGGCGGCGAGTTCGCCGATGGAGTGCCCGGCGAGGTAGTCGGGGGTGATGCCCCAGGAGTGCAGGAGGCGGTAGAGGGCGACTTCGACGGCGAAGAGGGCGGGTTGGGTGTATTCGGTGTTGTCCAGGCCTTCTCCGCTGGTGATGACGTCGCGTAGGGGGCGTGGCAGGTGTGCGTCGAGGGCGGTGGTGATCTCGTCGAAGGCGGCCGCGAACACGGGGAACGTGTTGTAGAGGTCTTGGCCCATGCCGAGGCGTTGGGCGCCTTGGCCGGTGAACAGGAAGGCGGTCTTGCCGGGGCGGGCGGCCTGGATCTGCTGGGGGCTGTCGCCCTGTGCCAGGGCGTGCAGGTTGGTGAGGAGTTCGTCGCGGGTGGTGCCGGTGACGACCGCGCGGTGGTCGAAGGTGGCTCGTTCCGTGGCCAGGGAGAGGGCGACGTCGTGCGCGGAGAGTCCGAGACGGGTCTCCAGGTGCGAGGCCAGTCGTGCTGCCTGGTCACGCAGCGCCTGCACACTCCTACCCGACAACACCCAGGGGACGACCGGCAGGGCGGCCGCCTCGGCCCGGTCGGCTTCCGGGACGTCCTCGACGGGTGCCTGCTCGACGATGACATGGGCGTTGGTGCCGCTCACGCCGAAGGCGGAGACGCCCGCGCGACGCGGGCGGCCGTCGGTGTCGGGCCAGTCGCGCGCCTCGGTCAGCAGCTCCACCGCGCCGGCCTCCCAGTCCACATGGCTGGACGGCTTCCGCACGTGCAGGGTGCGCGGCAGCACCCCGTGCCGCATCGCCTCGATCATCTTGATCACACCGCCGACGCCGGCCGCGGCGACCGAGTGACCGATGTTCGACTTGAGCGAGCCCAGGTACAGGGGGCGTCCGGCGGGCCGCCCCTGACCGTAGGTGGCGAGCAGCGCGTGGGCCTCGATGGGGTCGCCGAGGCGGGTGCCGGTGCCGTGCGCCTCCACCGCGTCGACGTCGTTCGTGGTCAAGCCGGCGTTGGCCAGGGCCTGGCGGATGACGCGTTCCTGGGAGGGGCCGTTGGGTGCGGTCAGCCCGTTGCTGGCGCCGTCCTGGTTGACCGCCGTGCCACGGATCACGGCCAGCACCCGGTGGCCGTTCTTCCGGGCGTCGGAGAGCTTTTCGACCACGAGCATCCCGACGCCCTCGGACCAGCCGGTGCCGTCGGCGTCGTCGGAGAAGGACTTGCAGCGGCCGTCGGCGGACAGACCGCGCTGCCGGGAGAAGTCCACGAAGCCGCTCGGGGAGCCGGAGACGGTGACACCTCCCGCGAGGGCGAGCGTGGACTCGCCCGAGCGCAGCGACTGCACGGCCATGTGCAGGGCCACGAGGGAGGAGGAGCACGCCGTGTCCACGGAGACGGCCGGGCCCTCCAGGCCGAAGGTGTAGGCGATCCGTCCGGAGGCCACGCTGGAGAGCTTGCTCGTCATGAGATAGCCCTCGAGCTCCTCGGGGCCCTCGCGGTCGAGGTAGCTCTGCTCGACGAGACCGGCGTACACACCGGTCCGGCTGCCCCTGAGGGCGGCCGGGTCGAGTCCGGCGCTCTCCAGCGCCTCCCAGGCGGTCTCCAGCAGGACGCGCTGCTGCGGGTCCATGCCCAGGGCCTCGCGCGGCGAGATGCCGAAGAAGGACGCGTCGAAATCGGCGGCCCCGTCCAGGAATCCGCCCTCGCGGGTGTAGGACTTGCCCGGCCGGCCGGGCTCCGGGTGGTACAGGCCCTCGGTGTCCCAGCCCCGGTCGGTGGGCCAGGGGGTGATGCCGTCCACCCCGTCGGCGACGAGTCTCCACAGTTCGTCGGGCGAGGTCACCCCGCCCGGGTAGCGGCACGCCATGCCGATGACGGCGACGGGCTCGGTCCGACCGCTCTCCAGCTCGGTGATCCGCTGCTTGGCCTTGTGCAGGTCGGCGGTCACCCACTTCAGGTACTCGACCAGCTTCTCCTCGTTGGTCTGTCCCTTGGCGGCGGTCTGTCCCTTGGCGGCGGGTGTCTGACGGGCCCGGTCGTTGGACTCGGTAGCCATGCTGGTTCGTTTCTCCTCAGTCCGGGCGGGGGCGCCACTGGGACGCCCCCGCCGAGGTTCAGCTGGCAGAACGGCCGAGCTGCGTGTCGATGAAGGCCAGGAGGTCGTCCGTCGTGGCGGCCTCGATGGACTCGGCGACGTCCACCGCGTCGGCCTCGGCCGTGTCCGTCGACGCGATCCGCGTCAGCAGAGCCGTCAGCCGGGCGGTGACCGCGGAGCGGGTCTCCGCGTCGGCGGGGGCGTCCGCGCCGAGCAGCGTCGCCTCCAGGCGGTCGAGCTCCGCCAGCGCGCCGGTCCCGCCGGGCGCGTCACCCAGGTCCAGCCGGCCCAGCAGGTGGCCGGCGAGCTCCTCGGGGTTCGGGTGGTCGAAGACCAGCGTGGAGGGCAGCCGCAGCCCGGTGGCGGCCGTCAACCGGTTGCGCAGGTCCACGGCGGTCAGCGAGTCGAAGCCGAGGTCCCGGAAGGCTCGGTCGGCCGCGACCTGATCGGCTCCGGCGTGGCCCAGAGCCGCCGCGATCTCACCGCGCACCAGGTCGAGTACGACCTGCCCGCGCTCCTCGTCGGGCAGGGCGGCCAGCCGTGTCTCCAGCGAGGCCCGGCCGGTGGCACCGCCCGTGGCGTCCGCGCCGTGCGCGGCGCCCCTGCGGCCCGGCAGGGGGACCAGGTCGCGCAGCGCGGCCGGTACCCGGCCGTGCGTGCGCAGGGCCGCGAGGTCCAGCGGCAGGGCCACCGAGTGGGCCGCGCTCCCCGCGAGGACCGCGTCGAGCAGACCGAGCCCTTCCTGTGCGGGGATGAGCCGGAAGCCCTCCTTGGTGTAGCGCCGGTGGCCCGACGCGCCGAGACCGGAGTTGAGGCCGCCGCCGACCTCGGCGGGGTCCCACAGGCCCCAGCCGATCGCGGTGGCCGGCATCCCCTGTGCGGCGCGCAGTCCGGCGAGCGCGTCGACGAACGCGTTGGCGGCTGCGTAGTTGGCCTGGCCCGGACCGCCGAGGACGCCCACGCTCGACGAGAACAGGACGAAGGCGGACAGGTCCCGGTCCCGCGTGAGTTCGTGCAGATGCCAGGCCGCGTCGGCCTTGGCCGCGAGGACCCCGGTCAGGCTCGCTTCGGACAGCTCGGTGACCAGCGCGTTGTCGAGGATGCCGGCGGCGTGCACGACGGAGGTCAGGGGGTGCTCGGCGGGGATGCCGTCCAGGACGGTCGCGAGCGCGGCACGGTCCCCGGCGTCGCAGGCCGTGACGGTGACCGTGGCACCCGCCGCGGTGAGTTCCGCGACAAGGGCCTCGGCGCCCGGGGCGGCGGTGCCCTGCCGGCCGAGCAGCAGCAGGTGCCGTACACCGTGCTCGGCCACCAGGCGGCGGGCCACCAGAGAGCCGATCGCTCCGGTGCCTCCGGTGATCAGAACGGTCCCCCCGGCCTCGGCGGACCGGGTGAAGCCCGGACGGGACGCGTCGGCGGCGGGGGCGTCGGCACGGTGCAGGCGCGGCACCCGGATCTCGGCGCCGCGCACGGCGGCCTCCGGCTCGTCGGCGGCGACGATCGCCGAGAGCAGCGCGTCGAGCTGCCGCTGCTCTCCCTCGCCCGCCGGCCGCTTTTCGACGTCGACAAGGAAGATCCGCCCCGGTGCCTCGGCCTGCGCGGAACGCACGAGGCCCCGGACTCCGGCACCGGGGAGGTCGGCGACCTCCTTGTCGCCGACGGCCGCGGCGCCACGGGTGACCACGGCCAGCGGGACGTCTCCGAGACGCTCGTCGGCCAGATACCGCCGGACCAGGTCGAGGGCGTCACGGGTACGCAGGTGGAGGGCGTCGACGACGTCGGCGGCGGACTCGTCGTGGGCCCACACGCGCAGGGCGTCGACGGGAGCACCCGCCGCCATGGCCTCCGCCGCTTCGGAGAGGGTCGCGTAGACGATGCCGTCGCCGTGGTCCTCACCGCCGCCCGGGCCCAAGTCGGCCCAGCGCAGTGGGGCCCCGGCCGCCGGCAGCTCGGCGGCGCGCCACTTCGTGCGGTACAGCGGCAGGGCCGCCCTGCCCGCGGCGGTGAACCGGTCGTACGGCACCTCCCCGAAGGCCAGTCGGCCGACCGTGAGGACCGGCTCGCCGGCGGCGTCGGTCAGCCGGACGGTCACGGTGCGTTCGTCGACGGCCTCCCAGCGGACGCGTACGACCGTGGCACCGCTCGCGTGCAGCCGCACGTCCCGCCATTCGGCCGGGACGAGAACGGCGCCCGGCCGGGCCGGGGCGAGCGCGTCGGCCTCCTCCACCGCACGCAGGGTCTCCTCCAGCAGCGCGGGGTGCAGTCCGTAGCGGGCCGCGTCCGGCAGCAGCTCGTCGGCGAGCGTCACCTCCGTACCGCTGCCGTCGCCGACGGGACGCACCGGCTGGGCCGGGGCCGCGGACAGGGCGCCGTCCGCGTAGGTGGTCCAGCGAGCGCCCTCGTCGGCGGGCCTGCCGTACAGGGTGAAGGCTCGCGGGCCCGAGTCGTCGCCGTCGGCGACGACGAGCTGGATCTCCGTCGGGGCCTGCGCGGAGAGCGCGAGCGGAGTGTGCACGGTGAGGGTGTCGAGCGTGCCGAGCCCCCACTCGTCACCGGCGCGCACGACGAGGTCCACGAGGGCGGCGGCGGGCAGAACGGGGGTGTCCAGGACGGCGTACGACTCCAGCCACGGATGCGTCTCGACCGAGACCCGGCCGCTGAACAACACGCCTCCGCCGCCGGCCTGTTCCACTACCGAGGCCAGCAGCGGGTGCCCGAACACACTCGCCGCGAGCGCCGCGTCGCCGGGGCCGTTGTTCGTGCCCTCCAGCCAGTAGCGCTCGCGTTGGAAGGCGTAGGTGGGCAGGGGGGTGGGGGTGGTGGTGGGGTTGCCGAGGTAGGCCGGCCAGTCGACGGGCAGGCCTGCGGTGTAGGCCTGGGTGATGCCGGTGATGAGGGTGTGGGTTTCGTCGTGGTTGCGGCGGAGGAGGGGGAGTGCGGTGGTGTGGTCGTGGGTGTGGAGGGTGTCGTGGGTGAGGGTGGTGAGGACGGCGTCGGGGCCGATTTCGAGGTAGGTGTGGGTTCCGGCTTGGTGGAGGGTGGTGAGGGCGTCGGTGAATCTGACGGTGTGGCGGATCTGGTCGGTCCAGTAGTGGGGGTTGGTGAGTTCTTCGGTGGTGGCGAGGCGTCCGGTGAGGGTGGAGACGAGGGGGGTGTGGGGTTTGTGGTAGGTGATGGTGGCGGCGGTTTGGTGGAATTCGTCGAGGATGCTGTCCATGTGGGGGGAGTGGAAGGCGTGGGAGACGGTCAGTCGTACGGCTTTGTGGCCGTGTTCGCGCCACCGGGTCACCTGTCGTTCCACTGCGTCCGTGTCGCCGGAGATCACCGTCGATTGGGGTGAGTTGACCGCTGCGACGGCTATGTCTCCGGTTTCGTGTGCGAGTGCTGCTTCGACGTCGTGCTGGGCGGCTTGGATGGCGGCCATGGCGCCGTCGTGGCGGGCGGCTTGCATGAGTCGTCCGCGTGTGGTGACGAGGCGTGCTGCGTCGTGGAGGGTGAAGACGCCTGCGGTGTGGGCGGCGGCGAGTTCGCCGATGGAGTGGCCGGCGAGGTAGTCGGGGGTGATGCCCCAGGAGTGCAGGAGGCGGTAGAGGGCGACTTCGACGGCGAAGAGGGCGGGTTGGGTGTATTCGGTGTTGTCCAGGCCTTCTCCGCTGGTGATGACGTCGCGTAGGGGGCGTGGCAGGTGTGCGTCGAGGGCGGTGGTGATCTCGTCGAAGGCGGCCGCGAACACGGGGAAGTTTTCGTAGAGTTGCTGGCCCATGCCGAGGCGTTGGGCGCCTTGGCCGGTGAACAGGAAGGCGGTCTTGCCGGGGCGGGCGGCCTGGATCTGTTGGGGGCCGTCGCCTTGTGCCAGGGCGCGTAGGTTGGTGAGGAGTTCGTCGCGGGTGGTGCCGGTGACGACCGCGCGGTGGTCGAAGGTGGCTCGTTCCGTGGCCAGGGAGAGGGCGACGTCGTGCGCGGAGAGTCCCAGGCGGGTCTCCAGGTGCGAGGCCAGTCGTGCTGCCTGGTCACGCAGCGCCTGCACACTCCTACCCGACAACACCCAGGGCAGCAGGGGAACTTCGGCGTACGGGGCAGGGGGCCGGCCCTGAGGTGCGGCCGGGGGTTCCTCGATGACGACGTGGGCGTTGGTGCCGCTGATCCCGAAGGAGGAGATGCCGGCACGGCGCGGCCGCCCTTCGGTGGCGGGCCAGTCCTGCGTCTCGGTCAGCAACTGGACCGTGCCCGTGCCCCAGTCGACGTGGCTGGAGGGTTCGCTCACGTGCAGCGTGCGGGGGAGCGTTCCGTGCCGCATCGCCTCGATCATCTTGATGACTCCGCCGACACCGGCGGCCGCCTGCGAGTGACCGATGTTGGACTTCAGGGATCCGAGGAACAGGGGCTTGCTTGTGGTGCGGTCGCGTCCGTAGGTGGCGAGCAGGGCCTGTGCCTCGATGGGGTCGCCGAGGCGGGTGCCGGTGCCATGGGCTTCGACGGCGTCGACGTCGTCCGTGCTGAGGCCGGCGTTGGCCAGGGCCTGGCGGATGACGCGTTCCTGGGAGGGGCCGTTGGGTGCGGTCAGGCCGTTGCTGGCGCCGTCCTGGTTGACCGCCGTGCCGCGGACCACCGCGAGGACCCGGTGGCCGTTCTTCCGGGCGTCGGAGAGCCGCTCGACCAGCAGCAGACCGACGCCTTCGGACCAGCCGGTGCCGTCGGCGTCGTCGGCGAAGGACTTGCAGCGGCCGTCGGTGGACAGACCGCGCTGCCGGGAGAACTCCACGAACGTGGTGGGAGTGGCCATGACCGTGACGCCGCCGGCGAGGGCCAGATCGCACTCGCCGTTGCGCAGCGCGCCCGCGGCCATGTGCAGGGCCACCAGCGAGGAGGAGCAGGCCGTGTCGACCGTGATCGCCGGACCCTCGAAGCCGAAGGTGTACGACAGACGGCCCGAGGCGACACTGCCCGCGCTCCCCGCGGCGAGATAGCCCTCCACCTCCTCCGGGACGGACCCCGTCGCCGTGGCGTAGTCGTGGTACATCACACCGGTGAAGACACCGGTGCGGCTGCCGCGCAGTGCGGCGGGCAGGATTCCCGCGTTCTCCAGCGTCTCCCAGGCGGTCTCCAGCAGCAGGCGCTGCTGCGGGTCGGTCGCGGTCGCCTCGCGGGGTGACATGCCGAAGAACTCGCGGTCGAAGAGGTCGGCGTCGTGGAGGAAGCCGCCTTCTCGGACGTACGACGTGCCGACCTGGTCGGGGTCCGGGTCGTACAGCTTGTCGATGTCCCAGCCTCGGTTGGAGGGGAACTCGGTGATGGCGTCGACGCCGTCGGCGACCAGGTTCCACAGGTCCTCGGGGGAGGACACCCCGCCCGGGTAGCGGCAGGCCATCCCCACGATCGCGATCGGCTCCATGGAGGCGGAGTCCGCTGCGACGGCGGCCGCCCCGGCCTCACCCGTGCCGAACAGCTCGGAGGACAGGTGGGCGGCGAGGGCGGCGGGGCTGGGGTGGTCGAAGATGAGAGTGCTGGGGAGTCGTAGGCCGGTCGCGTTGTTGAGCTGGTTGCGCAGTTCGACGGCGGTCAGCGAGTCGAAGCCCAGCTCCTGGAAAGCGCGTTCGGCGTCGACGGCGTTGACGTCGGTGTGTCCGAGGACCGCGGCCACCTGGGCGCGCACGAGGTCGGTCAGCGCCTGTTCGCGCTCCTCCCGGGGCAGGGCATCCAGGTGCTGGACCGGCGAGGAAGCGGTGACGCCCCGTCCGTCGTTCGCGCGCCGCGGACCTGCCGGGACCAGAGCCCGGAAGAGGGGAGGCGCCTGGTGCGGTGTGCGCAGGGCGGCGGTGTCGAGGCGGCTGACGGCGAGGACGGGTTCGGTTCCCGCCAGGGCGGAGTCGAACAGGGCCATCGCCTCGTCCGTGGCCAGCGGCAGCAGCCCCAGCCGCTTGATGCGCCGCACGTCCGTCGCGTTGAGTTCGCCGCTGATGGTGCTGGTCTGGTTCCACAGGCCCCAGGCGAGTGACACCCCGGGCAGCCCGAGGGCGCTGCGGTGCTGGGCGAGCGCGTCCAAGTAGGTGTTGGCGGCCGCGTAGTTGGCCTGGCCGGCGTTGCCGATCAGGCCCGCGATCGAGGAGTAGAGGACAAAGGCGGACAGGTCCCGGTCCCGCGTGAGTTCGTGCAGATGCCAGGCCGCGTCCGCCTTCGCCGCCAGTACGGTGTCCAGACGTTCGGGCGTCAGGTCGGTGAGCACCGTGTCGTCGAGGACACCGGCGGTGTGGATCACGGCCTTCAGGGGCCGGTCGGCCGGGATCCCCGCCAGGACCCGGGCCAGGGAATCCCTGTCGGCGACGTCGCACGCGGCGAGCGTGATCCGGGCTCCCAGCGCGGACAGTTCGTCCTTCAGGTCCCCGGCTCCGGGGGCGTCCGCTCCGCGCCGGGACACCAGCAGCAGATCGCGCGCGCCGTGCACGGTCACCAGGTGGCGGGCGAGCACCGTGCCCAGGGTCCCGGTGGCGCCGGTGATCAGGACGGTTCCCTCGTCCCAACGCGTGTGCCCCGCCTCGGGGGCGCCGGAGGCGCGGGCCAGGCGGGGCACGTGCACCGCCGTGCCGCGTATCGCCAGTTGCGGTTCGCCGGTCGCCAGGATCAGCCCGGGATCGACGTCGGCTCCCGGTTCGAGGTCCGCCAGGACGATCCGGTCCGGGTGCTCGGTCTGGGCCACCCGTATCAGCCCGGTCACGCCGGACGCGGCGAGGTCGTCGACGTCCTCGCCGTCCACGGCGACGGCGCCGCGGGTCACCACCACGAGTGTGCGGTCCGCGGTGTCGTCGCCGGAGAGGAAGCGCTGCACCTCACGCAGAGTCTCGTGCAGCACCTCCGACGCGGTCCTGCCGCCCGGGACGACTTCCCACACCTCGACGTCGTCCGAGGCGGCCGGGGCCGTGCCCCCGTGCGGCAGGGCCTTCCACCGGACTGCGAACAAGCCGTCCGGGCCCCTGGAGGCCGCCGCCTCACGCATCGCCTCCGCCGACAACGGACGCAGCATCAGCGAAGCGACGGACGCCACTGGAACACCGGTACTGTCCGCCACCGTCAGGGAGACGGAGTCGCCGTCCAGGGAGAGACGCACCCGGACCGTACCGGCGCCGACCGCGTGGATCGAGACGCCCTCCCATCCGAAGGGCACGAGGGCCGGCCGGTCCTCGTCGACGACGCCGGGGAGGAGGGTGTGCAAGGCGGCGTCGAGGAGGGCCGGGTGCAGCAGGTACCGTCCGGCCTCGGTCTTCAGGTCGTCCGGCAGGGACACCTCGGCGAAGATCTCGCGGTCGCCGCGCCAGGCTCGCTTCAAGCCTTGGAACGCCGGGCCGTAGGTGTAGCCGAGGTCGGTCAGGCGGTCGTAGGCGCCGTCCAGTGACACCTCCTGGGCGTTCGCCGGGGGCCATGCCGTCAGGGTCTCGCCGGTGGACGTGTCGGCGGGGGCCAGGCGTCCACGGGCGTGCAGCGTCCACGCTCCGTCACCGGCAGTGCCGTCCGGCCCGTCGGGTCCGTCCTGTTCGGGTCGGGCGTACACCTCCACTCCGCGACGCCCGGTGTCGTCGGCCTCGCCGACGACGACCTGCACCTGCACACCACCCCGCTCCGGCAGCACCAACGGCACCGACAGGGTCAGGTCCTCCACACCCGGGGTGCCGACCTGGTCACCCGCGCGAGCACAGAGCTCGATGAACGCGGTGCCGGGCAGCAAGGTGGTGCCGAGGATGACGTGATCGGCCAGCCAGGGATGGGTGCGCAGCGAGACGCGGCTGGTCAGCACGTACTCGTCTCGGGCGGCCAACCCCAGCGCGGCACCCAGGATGGGGTGTCCGACCGCCTTCAGACCCAGCCCTTCGGCGTCGGCAGGAGCCTCGACGGGGTCCAGCCAGTAGCGCTCGCGTTGGAAGGCGTAGGTGGGCAGGGGGGTGGGGGTGGTGGTGGGGTTGCCGAGGTAGGCCGGCCAGTCGACGGGCAGGCCTGCGGTGTAGGCCTGGGTGATGCCGGTGATGAGGGTGTGGGTTTCGTCGTGGTTGCGGCGGAGGAGGGGGAGTGCGGTGGTGTGGTCGTGGGTGTGGAGGGTGTCGTGGGTGAGGGTGGTGAGGACGGCGTCGGGGCCGATTTCGAGGTAGGTGTGGGTTCCGGCTTGGTGGAGGGTGGTGAGGGCGTCGGTGAATCTGACGGTGTGGCGGATCTGGTTGGTCCAGTAGTGGGGGTTGGTGAGTTCTTCGGTGGTGGCGAGGCGTCCGGTGAGGGTGGAGACGAGGGGGGTGTGGGGTTGGTGGTAGGTGATGGTGGCGGCGGTTTGGTGGAATTCGTCGAGGATGCTGTCCATGTGGGGGGAGTGGAAGGCGTGGGAGACGGTCAGGTGTCTGACCTTGGTGCCCTTGGCCTGCCAGGCTTCGGTGAGGGCGGTGACGGTGTCCTGGTCGCCGGAGATCACGGTGTTGTGGGGGCTGTTGAGCGCGGCGATGGCGACGCGTTCCTGGCCGTGGGGGAGGAGGGCGGCGGTGACCTCTTCCTCGCTTGCCTGGATGGCGGCCATGGCGCCGTCGTGGCGGGCGGCTTGCATGAGTCGTCCGCGTGTGGTGACGAGGCGTGCTGCGTCGTGGAGGGTGAAGACGCCTGCGGTGTGGGCGGCGGCGAGTTCGCCGATGGAGTGCCCGGCGAGGTAGTCGGGGGTGATGCCCCAGGAGTGCAGGAGGCGGTAGAGGGCGACTTCGACGGCGAAGAGGGCGGGTTGGGTGTATTCGGTGTTGTCCAGGCCTTCTCCGCTGGTGATGACGTCGCGTAGGGGGCGTGGCAGGTGTGCGTCGAGGGCGGTGGTGATCTCGTCGAAGGCGGCCGCGAACACGGGGAAGTTTTCGTAGAGGTCTTGGCCCATGCCGAGGCGTTGGGCGCCTTGGCCGGTGAACAGGAAGGCGGTCTTGCCGGGGCGGGCGGCCTGGATCTGCTGGGGGCTGTCGCCCTGTGCCAGGGCGTGCAGGTTGGTGAGGAGTTCGTCGCGGGTGGTGCCGGTGACGACCGCGCGGTGGTCGAAGGTGGCTCGTTCCGTGGCCAGGGAGAGGGCGACGTCGTGCGCGGAGAGTCCGAGACGGGTCTCCAGGTGCGAGGCCAGTCGTGCTGCCTGGTCACGCAGCGCCTGCACACTCCTGCCCGACAACACCCAGGGAATCAGCGGGAGTTCACGGAACCCCGCCCCCTCCTGATCGTCGGAGGCGGCCGGGGGCTCCTCGATGACGACATGGGCGTTCGTCCCGCCGAAGCCGAAGGACGAGACGCCAGCGCGACGCGGGCGGCCGTCGGTGTCGGGCCAGTCGCGTGCCTCGGTCAACAGCTCCACCGCGCCGGCCTCCCAGTCCACATGGCTGGAGGGTTCTCCCACGTGCAGGGTGCGCGGCAGCACCCGGTGCCGCATCGCCTCGATCATCTTGATCACACCGCCGACACCGGCGGCCGCCTGCGAGTGACCGATGTTCGACTTGAGCGAGCCCAGGTAGAGCGGACGCTCGGCCGGCCGGCCCTGGCCGTAGGTGGCGAGCAGGGCCTGTGCCTCGATCGGGTCGCCCAGACGCGTGCCCGTGCCGTGCGCCTCGACGGCGTCCACGTCGTTCGTGGTCAGACCGGCATTCGCCAGCGCGGCGAGGATCACGCGCTCCTGCGAGGGGCCGTTGGGCGCGGTCAGCCCGTTGCTGGCACCGTCCTGGTTGACCGCCGTGCCACGGATCACCGCGAGGACCCGGTGGCCGTTCTTCCGGGCGTCGGAAAGCCGCTCGACCAGCAGCAGACCGACACCCTCCGACCAGCCGGTGCCGTCGGCGTCCTCGGAGAAGGACCTGCAGCGGCCGTCGGTGGACAGACCCCGCAACCGGGAGAACTCCACGAAGGCCGTCGGCGTCGACATGACGGCCACGCCGCCCGCGAGCGCGAGGTCGCACTCGCCGTTGCGCAGCGCGTTCACGGCCATGTGCATGGCTACGAGCGAGGAGGAGCAGGCCGTGTCGACCGTGACGGCCGGGCCTTCCAGACCGAAGGTGTACGCCATCCGGCCCGAGGCGATGGAGCCCGCGCTGCCGCTGAAGAGATAGCCCTCGTTGCCCTCGGCGGGCAGGTCGGGACGGGAGCCGTAGTCGTTGTACATCGCTCCGGTGAAGACACCGGTGCGGCTGCCGCGCAGTGCGGCGGGCAGGATTCCCGCGTTCTCCAGCGTCTCCCAGGCCGTCTCCAGCAGCAGGCGCTGCTGCGGGTCGATGGCGGTCGCCTCGCGGGGTGACATGCCGAAGAACTCGCGGTCGAAGAGGTCCGCGTCGTGGAGGAAGCCGCCTTCTCGGACGTACGACGTGCCGACCTGGTCGGGGTCCGGGTCGTACAGCTTCTCGATGTCCCAGCCTCGGTTGGACGGGAATTCACCTACGGCGTCGACGCCGTCGGCGACCAGGTTCCACAGATCCTCGGGGGAGGACACCCCGCCCGGGTAGCGGCACGCCATACCCACGATCGCGATCGGCTCCTGCGCCTTGTCCTCGAACTCGCGCAGTTGCCTGCGTGCGTCGCGCGCGTCGGCGATGGCCTTCTTGAGGTATTCGCGGAGTTCCTGCTCGTTCGCCACTGATCTCAGCTCCCCGTCGTCATGTGGCTCGTACTTGGTCGGTCGGTTCGTGCGGTCGTGCGCCGGAGCGGCGACACGGCGGGCGTGCGGACCGCCCCGGAGCCGACCCCCTCGTCGGCTCCGGGAGCGGTCGCCCGGTCAGTTCAGGTCGTCGAGGAGCGCGAACAGTTCCTCGTCACTCGCGTCGTCCAGGTCGCCGGCCGCCAGCAGCTCGTCGGCGGGCGTGCGCCCGCTCGCCCGCTCGGCGACGTCCAGCAGCTCGCGCAGCTGCCCGGCGACGCTCTCGTAGGCCGAGGGATCGGCGGCCGCCGACTGGACGGCGGCCCTGAGCCGGCCGAGTTCCCCCACCACCGAGTCGGCGGGTGACGCCGTCTCCACCTTGATCTGCCGGTGCAGGTGGGCGGCGAGGGCGGCGGGGCTGGGGTGGTCGAAGACCAGGGTGCTCGGGAGTCGCAGGCCGGTCGCGTTGTTGAGCTGGTTGCGCAGTTCGACGGCGGTCAGCGAGTCGAAGCCCAGTTCCTGGAAGGCCCGTTCGGCGTCGACCGCGTCGGTGTCGGTGTGTCCGAGGACCGCGGCCACCTGGGCGCGCACGAGGTCGGTCAGCGCCTGTTCGCGCTCCTCCTGCGGCAGGGCACCCAGGCGCTGAGCCAGCGACGGGCCCGCGTCCTGGCCACCGGACCCACCGGCCGAGGCGGCTGTGCGGCGGCGGCCGGCCGGGACCAGGTCGCGCAGCAGCGGAGGCAGGGCGTCACCCGACCTGCGCAGGGCGGCCGTATCGAGCCCGCTGACGGCGAGGACGGGTTCGGTTCCCGCCAGGGCGGAGTCGAACAACGCCATCGCCTCGTCCGTGGCCAGTGGCTTCAGGCCGATACGGGCCAGGCGGCGCAGGTCCGTCTCGTTCAGTTCGCCGCTGATGGTGCTGGTCTGGTTCCACAGGCCCCAGGCGAGTGACACCCCGGGCAGTCCGAGGGCGCTGCGGTGCTGGGCGAGCGCGTCCAAGTAGGTGTTGGCAGCGGCGTAGTTGGCCTGGCCGGCGTTGCCGATCAGCCCCGCGATCGAGGAGTACACGACGAACGCGTCGAGTTCGTGGCCGAGGGTGGCTTCGTGCAGGTGCCACGCCGCATCGGTCTTCGGCCTGAGGACCGTGTCCAGGCGTTCGGGCGTCAGGTCGGTGAGCACCGTGTCGTCGAGGACACCGGCGGTGTGGACCACGGCCTTCAGCGGCCGGTCGGCCGGGATCGACGCCAGGAGGCCGGCGACGGCGGCCCTGTCGGAGACGTCGCACGCGGCGAGCGTGATCCGGGCTCCCAGCGTGGACAGTTCGTCCTTCAGGTCCCCGGCTCCGGGGGCGTCCGCTCCGCGCCGGGACACCAGCAGCAGGTCCCGTGCTCCGTGCACGGTCACCAGGTGGCGGGCGAGCACCGTGCCCAGGGTGCCGGTGGCGCCGGTGATCAGGACGGTTCCCTCGTCCCAACGCACCTTCCGCGCACCGGGGTGGTGGGAGGCGCGGCTGAGGCGGGGGACGTATGCCACGGTGTCGCGTACGGCCAGCTGCGGTTCTCCGGTCGCGAGGATCAGCCCGGTGTCGATGTCGGTGCCCGGTTCCAGGTCGGCCAGCACGATCCGGCCCGGATGCTCCGTCTGGGCCACCCGCACGAGGCCCGTCACTCCCGACGCGGCAAGGTCGCGGACCTCTTCGCCGTTCACGGAGAGGGCACCTCGGGTGACGACCACGAGGGTGCGGTCGGCCCTGGCGTCGTCGGTCAGGAACCGCTGGACCTCGCGCAGGGTCTCGTGCAGTACTTCCGGCGCGGGCCGGCCGTCCGACACCGCTTCCCACACCTCGGTCCGCTCCGGCTCCGGCGCCGTACCGTTGCGCGGGGCCGGCTTCCAGCGCACCCCGAACAACCCGTCCAGGCCACCCGGTGCCGCCGCCTCACGCAGCGCCTCCGGCGACAGCGGACGCAACGTCAGTCCGTCGACGGACGCCACCGCGGCACCCGTACCGTCCGCCACGGTCAGCGACGCCTCCAGCGTCTCGGACTCCTGGTCGGAGACGGTCAGACGGACGCGCAGTGCGGTGGCGCCCACGGCGTGCAGGGTGACACCCGACCAGGCGAACGGGAGCCGGGCCCGGCCCGCCTCGTCGACGACGCCGGGGAGGAGGGTGTGCAGGGCGGCGTCGAGGAGGGCCGGGTGCAGCAGGTACCGTCCGGCCTCGGTCTTCAGGTCGTCCGGCAGGGACACCTCGGCGAAGATCTCGCGGTCGCCGCGCCAGGCTCGCTTCAAGCCTTGGAACGCCGGGCCGTAGGTGTAGCCGAGGTCGGTCAGGCGGTCGTAGGCGCCGTCCAGTGACACCTCCTGGGCGTTCGCCGGGGGCCACACCGTCAGGGTCTCGCCGGTGGACGTGTCGGCGGGGGCCAGGCGTCCACGGGCGTGCAGCGTCCACACCCCGTCACCGGCAGTGCCGTCCGGCCCGTCCGGCCCGTCAAATCCGTCCTGTTCGGGCCGTGCGTACACCTCCACTCCGCGACGCCCGGTGTCGTCGGCCTCGCCGACGACGACCTGCACCTGCACACCACCCCGCTCCGGCAGCACCAACGGCACCGACAGCAGCAGTTCGTCGAGGGTCTCGGTGCCGGTCTGCTCGCCCGCGCGCAGCGCCAGTTCCACCAGGGCCGTGCCCGGCAGCAGGACGGTGCCGCCGACGGCGTGCTCGGTCAGCCGGCCGTGGGTGTGCGCCGACACCCGTCCCGTGAAGACATGGCTGTCCCGGTCGGCCAGGTTCACGGCCGCGCCGAGCAGCGGGTGCTGGGCGGGGGTCAGGCCCAGGCCGGCGGCGTCCAGCGGAGCGCCCGCGCCGTCCAGCCAGTACCGCGCGTGCTGGAAGGCGTACGTGGGCAGGTCGACCCGCCGGGCACCGGGGAGGACCTTCGTCCAGTCGGGGCCGGCGTCGCGCAGCCGCAGCAGGGCCAGTGCCGTCGCCACGGACTCCGCCTCGGAACGCCCGCGGCGCAGCGCCGGGGTGAGCACTCCGGCCTCCTCGGTCAGGCATGCCTCGGCGAGCGCGGTCAGGACACCGTCGGGGCCCAGCTCCAGGTACTCGGTGACGCCCTCGGACTGCAGGAAGCGCACACCGTCGTGGAAGCGGACGGTGCCTCGGATGTGGCGGACCCAGTAGTCGGGTGACGTCAGTTCCTCGTCGGTGGCGAGGACACCGGTCACGTTGGAGACGACGGGGATCCGCGGGGCATGGAAGGTCAGGCCCGAGATGACCTCGCGGAACTCGTGGAGGACCTCCTCCATGTGCGGGGAGTGGAAGGCGTGGGAGACGGTCAGGAGCCGGACCCTGGCGCCCCTGGCCCGCCAGCCCTCCGTGAGGGCGGCGACGGCGTCCTGGTCGCCGGAGATCACCGTGGCGCGCGGGCCGTTGACCGCGGCGACGGAGACGCGCTCCTCGCCGTAGGGGAGCAGGGAGGCACGGACCTCGTCCTCGCTCGCCTGGATCGAGGCCATCGCCCCGCCCTCACGGGCGGCCTGCATCAGACGGCCGCGCTCGGCGACCAGGACACAGGCGTCGGCCAGGTCCAGGACCCCGGCCAGATGGGCCGCCGTGACCTCACCCAGCGAGTGGCCGAGCAGATAGTCCGGCCGTACGCCGTAGTGCTCGAAGAGGCGGTACAGCGCGACCTCGACCGCGAACAGCGCGGCCTGGGTGAAGGCCGTCTGGTCGATCAGCGCGGCGTCGGCCGACGTCTCCGGGGCGAAGAGCACTCCCTTCACGGGGCGGACGAGCTCCGGATCCAGATGGGCGCACACCCGGTCCAGCGCCTCGGCGAACACCGGGTCGGTCTCGTACAGTTCGCGGCCCATGCCGAGCCGCTGGGCACCCTGCCCGGTGAACAGGAACGCGGTCCTGCCGGGGCGGGTGGTACGGGTTCCCACCACGCCGGGGACCTGCTGTCCGTCGGCCGAACCGGCCAGCGCGGCGAGGCCGTCGAGCAGTGTCTCGCGGCTGCCGCCGAGGACGGCGACACCCCGGTCGAGCAGAGCCCGCCCGGTGGCCAGCGAGTAGGCGACGTCGGCCGCGTCGAGACCGGGCCTCGCCTCGACGAACCGGCGCAGGCGCTCCGCCTGGTCGCGCAGCGACTTCTCGGTCCTGCCGGTGAGGATCCACGGCAGGACGGACAAGGGAGCGTCGGTCGTCGGCTGCCGCCGAGCCGTTTCCTGGTCCTCCGTCGCGGCCGGGGGTTCCTCGATGACGACGTGGGCGTTGGTGCCGCTGATCCCGAAGGAGGAGATGCCGGCACGGCGCGGCCGGCCGTCGGTGTCCGGCCAGTCCCGTGCCTCGGTCAGCAGCTCGACCGTGCCGGCGTCCCAGTCGACATGGCCCGAGGGCTTCTCCGCGTGCAGGGTCCTCGGCAGCACCCCGTGCCGCATCGCCTCGATCATCTTGATGACTCCGCCGACACCGGCGGCCGCCTGCGAGTGGCCGATGTTGGACTTCAGGGATCCGAGGTACAGCGGCCTGTCCGAGGTGCGGTCGCGTCCGTAGGTGGCGAGCAGGGCCTGTGCCTCGATGGGGTCGCCGAGGCGGGTGCCGGTGCCGTGGGCTTCGACGGCGTCCACTTCGGTGGTGTCCAGGCCGGCGTTGGCCAGGGCCTGGCGGATGACGCGTTCCTGGGAGGGGCCGTTGGGTGCGGTCAGGCCGTTGCTGGCGCCGTCCTGGTTGACCGCCGTGCCGCGGACCACCGCGAGGACCCGGTGGCCGTTCTTGCGGGCGTCGGAGAGCCGCTCGACGAGGAGGAGCCCGACGCCTTCGGACCAGCCGGTGCCGTCGGCGTCGTCGGAGAAGGACTTGCAGCGGCCGTCGGTGGACAGACCGCGCTGCCGGGAGAACTCCACGAACGTGGTGGGGCTGTTCATGACGGTGACGCCGCCGGCGAGGGCCAGATCGCACTCGCCGTTGCGCAGCGCGCCCGCGGCCATGTGCAGGGCCACCAGCGAGGAGGAGCAGGCCGTGTCGACCGTGACGGCCGGGCCTTCCAGACCGTACGTGTACGACAGGCGGCCGGACAGGACGCTGGAGAGGTTGCCCGCGAGCAGGAAGCCCTCGAACTCCTCCGGCGTGGCGTCCAGCCGGGAGGCGTAGTCGTCGTACATGGCGCCGGTGAACACGCCGGTCTCGCTGCCGCGCAGTGCGGCCGGGTCGATGCCCGCGCTCTCGAACGTCTCCCAGGCGGTTTCCAGCAGCAGGCGCTGCTGCGGGTCGGTCGCGGTCGCCTCGCGGGGTGACATGCCGAAGAACTCGCGGTCGAAGAGGTCGGCGTCGTGGAGGAAGCCGCCTTCTCGGACGTACGACGTGCCGACCTGGTCGGGGTCCGGGTCGTACAGCTTGTCGATGTCCCAGCCTCGGTTGGAGGGGAACTCGGTGATGGCGTCGACGCCGTCGGCGACCAGGTTCCACAGGTCCTCGGGGGAGGACACCCCGCCCGGGTAGCGGCACGCCATCCCCACGATCGCGATCGGCTCGTCGGCGCGGGCCCCGGCACGATCGCGCCGGTCCCCGTGCTTGTCCCGCGGGGACTGGGCGGACACCGCCTCGGACAGCAGGTACGCGGCCAGCGCGTTCGGTGTCGGATGGTCGAACACGGCCGTGGTGGGCAGCCGCAGGCCGGTCGCGGTGGCGAGGCGGTTGCGCAGGTCGACACCGGCCATCGAGTCGAAACCGAGGTCGTTGAACGCACGGGCCGGATCCACGGCCGTGGCGTTCGGGTGGCCGAGTACCGAGGCCACGACGGTCCGCACCAGGGTCAGCACGGTGTCGGCCCGCTTGGCCTCAGGCAGGTCGGCGATCTGCCCCGCCCACCCCGAACCCGAGGCGGCGCCGTCGGGCGTGCCGGCGCGCGCGGCACGGCGGGGACGCGGCCGGACCAGGCCGCGGTACAGCGCCGGGACCGTTGCCGACTCATCGCGCGTCAGACCGCTCGGGTCCAGGGCCACCGGTGCCAGCAGCGGCTCGCCGCCGGCCAGCGCCAGGTCGAAGAGCGCGCGGCCCTGCCGCGGGGTGAGCGGGGTCATGCCGGCGCGCGCCCAGCGGGCGAGGTCGGCGTCGGTGAGGGACGCTCCCATGCCGTGCGTGGCGTCCCAGAGCCCCCAGGCCAGCGAGGTGGCGGGCAGACCGTGCGCGGCGCGGTGCTGGGCGAGGGCGTCCACATAGGTGTTCGCCGCCGCGTAGTTGGCCTGGCCCGCGGTGCCGGTGAGGCCGGACACCGACGAGAACAGCACGAAGGCCGTCAGGTCCAGGTCCCGGGTCAGCTCGTGGAGGTGGCGGGCGCCGTCCGCCTTCGGCCGCATGACGGCGTCCAGCTGCGCCTCGGTCAGCGACTGAAGGGTCGCGTCCGCCAGGACACCGGCCGTGTGCACGACGGCGGTCAGCGGGTGCGCCGCCGGGACCGAGGCCACGAGCGCCGCGACGGCGTCGCGGTCACCGACGTCGGCGGCGGTCACGGTCACCTCGGCGCCGAGCGCGGTCAGCTCCTCGGCCAGCTCGGCGGCGCCGGGCGCGGCGGGGCCCCGGCGGCTGCTCAGCAGCAGGTGCCGTACACCGTGCCCGGTCACCAGGTGCCGGGCGAACAGCGCGCCAAGTCCGCCGGTTCCGCCGGTCACGAGGACCGTGCCGTCCGGGTCGAAGCGGGGGTGGGCGCCCCGGCCGCCCGGAGGGTGCGGGCGAGCCGGGGCGCGTGCAGCCGGCCGGCGCGTACGGCCAGCTGCGGCTCCTCGGCGGCGAGCGCGGCAGGCAGCAGGGAGTCCGCCGCCGGGTCGTCGTCGAGGTCGATCAGCACGATTCGGTCGGGATGCTCGGACTGCGCCGAGCGGATCAGGCCCCAGACGGACGCGGTCGCGAGGGCCACGTCGTCGGTGGGGCGTGCGGCGACGGCACGCCGGGTCACCAGCGCGAGCCGGGAGCCGGCGAACCGCTCGTCGGCCAGCCACTCCTGGACCTGGCGCAGCACCCGAAGGGTCTCGGGCCGCGGGTCACCCGGGTCCGTCGAGCCGACGGCGGCCACCCGGAGGACGACGACGTCGGCCGGTTCGCCGGAGGCACCGGCCTCGGACCAGGTCAGGGAGGTGTCCGGGGCGGGCGAGGGCAGTTCGCTCCACTCCACGGTGAACAGGGAGGCGGCGGCGGTGTCCGACGCCGCCGTGAGACGGTCCTTCGGGACGGCACGCAGGGCGAGACCCAGGTCGGCGACAGGGGCGCCGGTCGCGTCGCCGACGGTGAGAGTGGCCCGCCCGGGAGTCGCGGTCGAGATCCGCGCCCGCAGTTCGCCGGCGCCCGTCGCGTGCAGGGCGACGTCGTTCCAGGCGAACGGGAGCTGGATGTGCGACGGATCCGTACCGGCGCCCGCGTCGAGCACCAGCGGATGCAGTACGGCGTCGAGCAGCGCCGGGTGCAGCCCGTACGCGCCGGCGCTGTCGGCCTGCGCCTCGGGCAGGCGCACCTCGGCGAAGACGTCGGTGCCGCGCCGCCAGACGGCACGCAACGCCCGGAAGGCCGGGCCGTAGGCGTAGCCGAGTGCGGCCAGCCGGTCGTAGACGTCGTCGAGGCTCTCGGCTTCGGCGCCGGCCGGGGGCCAGGCGGTGAGGTCCGCCTCGGCGGCGGGCGCGGCGGCGGCCCCGGCGAGCAGGCCGGTGGCGTGCCGGGTCCACGGCAGGGCGCGGTCCGCGGTGTCCGGGCGCGCGTGGACGGTGAACGCGCGCTGCCCGTCCCGGTCCGGGGCGGCGACCGCCACCTGGACGCGGACGGCTCCGCGCTCGGGCAGCGGCAACGGCGCCTCCAGCGTCAGCTCCGCCAGGTACGGGGTGCCGACGTGTCCGCCCGCGGCGACGGCGAGTTCGACGAAGGCGGTGCCGGGCGCGATGACGGTGCCGGCGATCGCGTGGTCGGCGAGCCAGGGCTGGGCGGCGCGTGAGAGACGGCTGGTGAACAGCGCGTCCTCCCGCTCGGCGAACTCCACGGCCGTGGTCAGCAGCGGGTGCCCGGCCGGGTCGAGGCCGAGGCTGCGGGCGTCGGTGCGCGGGGTGGCGTTCAGCCAGAAACGGGTGCGCCGGAAGGGGTAGACCGGCAGGTCGGTCCGGGTCGCGCCGGGGAAGAATGAGGCGACGTCGAGCGGGGCGCCCTGGGCGTACGCGGCGGCCGTCGCGCCGGCGAGGGCCTCCGTCTCGGGGCGGCCGGCGCGCAGCACGGGGACAACGGTGACGCCGGCGGCCGGGGTGCCCTCCAGGGTGCGGCGGGCCAGTGCCGTCAGCACGGCGTCCGGGCCGACCTCGACGAGGACGGTGGCGCCCTCGGCCGCGAGACGCTGCACGGCGGGGGCGAAGCGCACGGTCTCGCGGATCTGCCGCGCCCAGTAGTCGGGCGAGGCGAGCTGCTCGGCGGTGGCGATCTCACCGGTCACCGTCGAGACGACCGGGATGCGCGGACGGTGGAAGGTGAGCCCGGCCGCGACGGCGCGGAACTCCTCCAGGACGCCGTCCATGTGCGGGGAGTGGAAGGCGTGCGAGACGGTCAGCCGGTGGGTGCGGCGGCCGGCCGCCCGCCAGTCGCGGGCGATCTCCGCCACGACCTCCGCGTCACCGGAGACCACCACGGAGGAGGGGGAGTTGACGGCGGCGACGGACGCGGCGGACTCCCGTCCGGCCAGCCCTGCGGCGATCTCCTCCTCGGTGCCCTCGACGGCGACCATCGCGCCGCCGGCCGGTGCCGACTGCATGAGCCGTCCGCGCGCGGCGACCAGGACCGCGGCGTCCTCCAGGGAGAGGACCCCGGCGGCGTGTGCGGCGGCGAGTTCGCCGATCGAGTGCCCGGCGAGCAGGTCCGGGGCCAGCCCGTGGTGGGTCAGCAGCCGGAAGAGGGCCACCTCGACGGCGAACAGCGACGGCTGCGTGTACGCGGTGAGGTCGATCAGTCCGTCGCCCACGCCCTCGCCGAACAGCACGTCACGCAGGGACACGTCCAGAAGGCCGTCGAAGGCGGCGCACACCTCGTCGAGGGCGGCGGCGAACACCGGGTGGGCGGCGTACAGTTCGCGGCCCGCTCCGGCGCGCTGCGCGCCCTGGCCGGTGAACAGGAACGCGGTGCGGCCCGGGGTGTCCGCGGTGCCGGTGACGGTGTTCGGGGCCTCGCCGCCCGCGGCGAGGCCGGTCAGTCCGGCGAGCAGGTCCTCGGTGCCGGAGGCGAGGACGACGGCGCGGTGCTCGAAGGCGGTGCGGGTCGTGCCCAGGGAGAGGCCGAGGTCGGCCAGGCCGGCACCGGATGCGGTGACGTGCGCGGCCAGTCGGGCGGCCCGCTCGCGCAGCGCGTCCGGGTCGCGGGCGGTCAGGACGAACGGCGCGGGCACCGCGGCGAGGGTGGCGGTCCCGGTCCCGGCCGGGACCACGGCCCGCGGTGCCTCCTCGACGACGAGGTGGGCGTTGGTGCCGCTGATGCCGAACGAGGAGACCGCGGCGCGCCGGGGACGGCCGGCCTCGGGCCAGGGGCGTTCCTCGGTGAGCAGCGAGACGGTGCCGTCGGACCAGTCCACATGGCTGCTCGGCCGGTCCACGTGCAGCGTCCTGGGCAGCACGCCGTGCCGGATCGCCTGGATGATCTTGATGACGCCGCCGACGCCCGCGGCGGCCTGGGTGTGGCCGATGTTGGACTTCAGCGAGCCGAGGTGCAGCGGACGGTCGCCGTCGTGCCCGGGGCCGTAGACGGCCTGGAGGGCCTCGGCCTCGATGGGGTCGCCGAGACGGGTCCCGGTGCCGTGCGCCTCGACGGCGTCCACGTCCGCGGCGGTCAGGCCGGCGTCGGCCAGCGCCTGCTGGATGACGCGCTGCTGGGAGGGGCCGTTGGGGGCCGTGAGACCGTTGCTGGCGCCGTCCTGGTTGACGGCGGAGCCCCGGAGCACGGCGAGCACGGGGTGGCCGTTGCGCCGCGCGTCGGACAGCCGTTCCAGCAGGAGCAGGCCGACGCCCTCGGACCAGCCGGTGCCGTCGGCGCCGTCGGCGAAGGGCTTGCAGCGGCCGTCGGGGGCCAGTCCGCGCTGACGGGAGAACTCCACGAACATGCCCGGCGAGGACATGACGGTGGCGCCGCCCGCCAGGGCCAGGTTGGTCTCGCCGGAGCGCAGGGAGCGGATCGCCAGGTGCAGGGCGACCAGGGAGGAGGAGCAGGCCGTGTCGACCGTGAGCGCCGGGCCGACCAGGCCGAGCTGGTAGGCGATGCGGCCGGACATCACACTGGCGGTGGTGCCGGTCAGCACGCCGCCCTGGACGGACTCGGGGGCGTCGTCCATGCGCGGTCCGTACTCCAGGCCGGTGGCGCCGACGAACACCCCGGTGCGGGTGCCGCGCAGTCGCGCGGGGTCGATCCCGGCGCGCTCGACGCTCTCCCAGGCCGTCTCCAGCAGGAGGCGCTGCTGCGGGTCCATCGCCAGGGCCTCGCGCGGGGAGATCCCGAAGAAGGCGGCGTCGAAGTCGCCCGCGTCGTGCAGGAATCCGCCGTGGCGCACGGAGCTGTGGCCGGGCCGGTCGGGGTCGGGGTCGTACAGGTCCTCGGGCCAGCCGCGGTCGGCCGGGAACCCGGTGATGGCGTCGCCGCCCTCGGCGACGAGGCGCCACAGGTCCTCGGGCGAGGCCACGCCGCCCGGGTAGCGGCAGGCCATGGCGACGACGGCGACGGCCTCGCCGTCACCACCACCCGCCGCCGTCTCGTCCGGGGCGGCGGCCTCCCCGGCGAGTTCGGCCGCGAGGAACCCGGCGAGAGCCCCCGGCGTCGGGTGGTCGAAGAGCAGACCGCCGGGCAGCCTCAGGCCGGTCGCCCGGGCCAGCGTGCCGCGCAGCTCGGTGGCCATCAGGGAGCTGAAGCCGAGGTCCCGGAAGGGTGTGTGCGCGGGCACGCGGTGGCCCGGCGCGTACTCCAGCACCGCGGCGATGTGGGTGTGCAGCAGATCCTCGACGGCACGCCTGCGCTCCGCCTCGCCGAGCGGGGCGAGTCGGCGGCCCAGCTCACCGCGGGGGGTGGCGGGTTCGGCCTCGAGGGCCGGCTTCAGCGGTTCGGCGGCTCTGCGGACACCGTCGAACCAGTGGGAGCGGCGCTGGAACGCGTACGTCGGAAGCGCGACGTGACGCCCGGACCGGTCGCCGTACACGGCGGTCCAGTCCGCCGCGGCGCCCCGGGTGAACGCGGTGGCCAGCGCGGTCCGCGCGGTCAGCGGCTCGGAACGGCCGGCGCGCAGCAGGGGTACGGCCGTGATGGCGTCGGCGTCGACGGCGCAGTCCTCGGCGAGGGCCGACAGGACACCGTCCGGCCCGAGCTCCAGGAAGGTGCGTACGCCGGCGCTCTCCAGGGCGCGCACGGCGTCGAGGAAGCGCACCGGACGGCGGACCTGCTCGACCCAGTAGTCGGGCGAGGTGAACTGCCCGGCGGTCACCGGCTCCCCGGTGACCGTGGAGACGATCGGAATGACCGGCTCCGAGTAGGCGAGCGAGGCCGCGACCTCGCGGAACTCCGCGAGCATCGGGTCCATGTGGGGGGAGTGGAAGGCGTGCGAGACGGTCAGGCGCTTCGTGCGGCGGCCCCGTTCGCGCAGCGCGGCAGCGACCTCCGCGGCCGCGTCGGCGTCACCCGACAGCACGAGCGAGCGGGGGCCGTTGACGGCGGCGACGGCGAGCGTGGTCCCACGGTCCGCCAGGAGCGGCAGCACCTCCGCCTCGGTGGCCTCCACGGCGATCATCGCGCCGCCCGTGGGCAGCGCCTGCATCAGCCGGGCGCGGGCGGCGACCAGGCGTGCCGCGTCGGCGAGGGAGAGCACGCCCGCGACATGCGCGGCGGCCAGCTCGCCGATGGAGTGTCCGGCCAGCCCGTCGGGGCGCAGCCCCCAGCTCTCCAGGAGGCGGAAGAGGGCGACCTCGACGGCGAACAGCGCGGGCTGGGTGGCGCCGGTCTCGTGCAGCGCCGTGTCGTCGGCGACGAGGTCGGCGAGCGGGCGTGGCAGGAGAGGGTCGAGGTGTGCGGCGACCTCGTCGAAGGCGGTGGCGTACGCCGGGAACGCCGTGTGCAGTTCCTGGCCCATGCCGGCGCGCTGGGCGCCCTGGCCGGTGAAGAGGAAGGCCGTCCGGCCGCCTTGTACCGCTCCGGAGACGACCTGGGCGGCGGGGGCGGCGGCGGCGAGCGCCTCCAGACCGGTGAGCAGCGCGTCGCGGCCGTCGGCGACGACGACGGCGCGATGGTCCAGGAAGGTGCGGGTGGTGGCCAGCGCACGGCCGATGTCCTCGGCGGGCAGCGCGGGGTGCGCGGCGGCGAAGGCGCGCAGCCTTTCCGCCTGGGCGCGCAGCGCGTCCTCGTCGTGGCCGGTGACGATCCAGGGCAGCGGGCCGGTCGCCGCCGGGGTGCCGGGCTCGGTGACGTCGGCGGCGGGCGGCGCCTCCTCGACGACGACATGGGCGTTGGTGCCGCCCATGCCGAAGGAGCTGACGCCGGCGATCAGCGCCCGGTCCTCGTCCGGCCAGGCCGTGAGCTCGCGCTGTACGGCGATCCCGAGTGCGTCAGGAGCGATCCGCGGGTGGGGCGTCTCGTAGTTCAGGCTGGCCGGCAGCCGCCGGTGGTGGAGGCTCAGCAGGGTCTTGATCAGACCGGCGATGCCCGCGGCGCCTTCGAGATGCCCGATGTTCGTCTTCACGGAGCCGACGCGCAGCGCGGTGCGCCCGGTGCGGCCGCGTCCGAGCGCCGCCCCGAGCGCGGCGGCCTCCAGCGGGTCGCCTACGGGAGTGCCGGTGCCGTGCAGTTCGACGTACTGCACCTCGGCCGGGACGATCCCGGCACGCCCGTACGCCTCGCGCAGCACCGCCTCCTGGGCGGCCGGGCTGGGCACGGTGAGACCGTCGGTGGAACCGTCGTTGTTGACGGCGCTGGAACGGATGACGCCGTAGATCCGGTCCCGGTCGGCCAAGGCCCGGCTCAGCGGCTTGAGGAGGACGACGCCGCCGCCCTCGCCGGGCACGAAGCCGTTGGCGCGGGCGTCGAAGGTGTAGGTGGTCCCGTCGGGCGACAGTGCTCCGAAGCGGGACTCGGTGACAACGTTCTCCGCCAGCAGGTTGAGGTTCACACCGGCCGCGAGCGCGCTGTCGGCCTCACCCGAGCGCAGGCTCTCACAGGCCAGGTGGACGGCCACCAGGGAGGACGACTGGGCGGAGTCCACGGTCATGCTCGGACCGTGCAGGCCCAGGTGGTACGAGACGCGGTTGGCGATGACACCGCGGTTCACACCGGTCATGGTGTGCTGCGTGACGGCGTCGGCACCGTGCAGGTACAGCAGGCTGGTCCAGTCGTCGCGCAGGGTGCCGACGAACACGGCCGTCCTGCTGCCGCGCAGGGTCGCGGGGACGACTCCGGCGTCCTCCAGGGCCTCCCAGGCGAGCTCCAGCACCAGCCGCTGCTGCGGGTCCATGGCCGCCGCCTCGCGCGGGGAGATGCCGAAGAACGGCGCGTCGAACGCGTCGACGGCGTCGAGGAAGCCGCCGCGTCCGGCGCCGAGGGAGCGCCCCTCGGAGCCCCAACGCCCCTCCGGTACGGCGGTGATGGCGTCGGTGCCGCCGGTGAGCAGGTCCCAGAACGCGGCGGGGGTGCCGGCTCCCGGGAGCCGGCAGGACATGCCGATGACAGCAATGGGCTCCGCCCGGACCCCGGACGCGCTGCCCTCCATGGGTTCTGCGTGGGTGTCGTGCTCGCTGGTCGTCACTGTCGGGTGCCCTTTCCGTACTGCGTACTGCAACGGTCCAAGACGTCCGCCTGCGCATCGGAGCCCGGACGGCTCGGCGCGGCCTGCCATCGACGGTATGTACTGACGTCTTCCGAAGATCCAACGTGCGATCACGGGCCGGTAATCGGCGCCCGCTCACCGCGTCGCGGCCGGCCGCGTTACCCCTCGATGAGTCCCGGGTTTCCGGCCTGCCGATAGCTTTTCGGCGTAGTTGTCACCCTCATCGCCCTTTCCACCCTCACTTTCCGGAGGACAGAGGAATGTCGAACAGCGCCACGGCCGTCGAGCTCCCCAAGGAGCTCGAAAAGCACCTGGAGAGCTATGTCGCCGCCTTCAACTCGGGCGACGCCGAAGGCGTCAATGCCCACTACACCGAAGCCGGCATCATCGTGTGGGAGAAGGGCAATCCGGTGAGCGGCGCGGACCGCCGGGCCGCCGTCACGGAATTCCTCGCCACCATGCGGCCGCACATCGAGACCGAGGTGCGGGAGGCGTACGTCACCGGCGACACGGCCCTGCTGGTCGTGGACTGGACCATGGAGATCAACACGGCGAGCGGCGAGGGCCGCGAGCACCTGCGCGGTGTCGGCCTCGACGTCCTGCGCAAGCAGGCGGACGGCTCGTGGCTGTACGCCGTCGACGACCCGTTCGGTGAGGAACCGCGCGACTGACCGGGCGCGCCGGGAGGCGTACGGGCACATCGCGAAGAGGCCGGGCTCCTGGGGGAGCCCGGCCTCTTCCGTCGTGACGGACGCGCCGTTGGTCAGACGGTGATGTCGGCGACCGGACGGTCCACGGCCATCAGCCACTTGCCGTTCTCGACACGGCGGATGACATCGGTGCAGCTGCCCTTGATCTGGACCAGTTCACCGTCCTCGCCGGGCAGCCCCAGCTCGAAGTCGACGACGATGAGCGTGACGTCGTCCGCGGTGTAGGAGTGCTTGACGACGGAGTTCAGCGTCGGGCCCTTGGCCAGCAGTTCGATGATGCCCTTGGTGCGGGCCTCTCCGCTCAGCGGGCTGCCCGTCAGGTTGGAGATGGCGTCGTCGCGGTAGAGGTTGTCGAAAGCTGCGCCGTCCCCGGAGTTGAAGATCTTCAGGAAGACGTCGTTCTGGACCTCGGGGTCATCGGTGAGTTCGAGGCTGTACAGGTCGACGTCGGAGGTCGAGGCGGTCATGGGCATCTCCTTCTCGTGTGGTTCGCCGTGTCCGGCTGATGTGGGCGGCCGCGCGCCGTCATGGCGCACGGAGTCGTCAGGCGGCCCGCGGCGCGTGGCCGAACTTTCCGTCGAAGAACGTCAACGCGCCGTCGTCGCAGCCCCGTCGGCACTCCAGCACCCTGCCGACGAAGATCGTGTGGTCGCCCGAGGCGTGCGCGTCGATCACGTCGCACTCCAGCCAGGCCAGTGCGCCGGCCAGCAGCGGAGCGCCCGTGTGCTCGCCCGGCGCCCATTCGACGCCGTCGAACTGCGCGAGCCCGAGGGTGCGCTTCTTGTCCGCGAAGTGCCGGGCGAGCGACTGCTGTCCGGCTGCCAGGATGTTCACGCCGAAGCGCCCGGCCGCGGTCAGCTCGTCGAACATGACGGCGCTGTGATCGATGGAGACCAGTACCGTCGGCGGGGAGAGCGACACCGAGCTGAAGGCGTTGGCCGTCATGGCGTGGATGTGGTCGCCGCCCACCGACAGCACGGTGACGCCGGTGGCGAACTGGGACATCACATCCCGCAGCGAGGCGGCCCCGACGGACGTGCGCAGCCCCGTCCGCGAGGCTGCGGGTTCGAGCTCTGCGGATGCAGGAGTCATTTCCCCTCTTCGGATTCGGGTTGAGGGTCCCCTGGGCAAACTAAGGGGCGGGGGGAAAACGTATCCGTACGGGACTTTCCCGCGCTCAATCGCCAGGTAATCGCCGGTATTCGGCGATGGCTTCGGCCGGCGATGACCGAGCCGTTACCGCACACTGGCGCGCATTCGGAATGTTGGCCCCATGACCGATGCTTCGAATGCCTCTGCCGGACGACCGCAGCTGGCCGAACCCCACCTGGGGGCCGTGCTGGCCTCCGCCGGACTGGACGCCGAATACGTCCGGGCCGAGGGGAACCACCTCTATCAGCGGGGCGAGGACGGCCGCGAGGTCGCCGTCGTGGACTACGCCGGCGGATACGGCTCGCTCCTGCTGGGCCACAACCATCCCGCGATCACCGCGTACGCGCAGGAGCTGCTGCAGAGCGGCGTCCCGGTGCACGCGCAGTTCTCCCTGCACCCCGAGGCCGCCGAACTGGCGCTCGCCCTGGACGGGATCGTCCGCCGTGAGACCGGCGACACCGAGCCGTTCTTCGCCGTCTTCGCGAACACCGGCGCCGAGGCCAACGAGGCCGCGCTCAAGCACGCCGAGATGGACCGGGGCATGCGCCTCGGTGCGCTGCTCGACTCCGTCCGCAGCGGCTTCGACGCGGTGCGCGACGCCGTACGGGACGGTTCCGCGACCGTGCCCGCCGAGGTCTTCGCGCGCTTCGGCGTGGACGCCCCGGGGCCCGCCGCGCTGGACATGCTGATCGGCCGCCTCGCCGCCCACAACGAGGAGCAGGCCGGGCGGCCCCCGGTCTTCCTCACCCCGGAGGGCTCCTTCCACGGAAAGCTGGCCGGCACGGTCCAGCTCACGCACAACGAGGGCTACCGCGCCCCGTTCAGGGCGCTGGCCGCCCAGGCGCGGTTCGTCCCGCTCGACCGGCCGGGCACCCTGCGCAAGATCGTCGACGAGGAGCGCGCCACCCTGTTCGGCCTGGTCCTGGAGGACGGCCGGGTCCGGCTGTCGGAGCACGAGGCGCCCGTCGTGTGCGCGTTCGTCCTGGAGCCGATCCAGGGCGAGGGCGGCATCCGCGAGCTGTCGGCGGAGTTCGTCCAGGAGATCCAGGACGTCTGCGCGGAGATCGGGGCGCCGGTCGTCGTGGACGAGATCCAGAGCGGCATGGGCCGCACGGGCGACTTCCTGGCCAGTACGCGCCTGGGGCTGCGCGGCGACTACTACACCCTCGCCAAGAGCCTCGGCGGCGGCCTCGCCAAGATCTCGGTGCTGCTGGTGCGTGCCTCGCGCTACCGCGGCGAGTTCGAGCTGGTCCACAGCTCGACCTTCGCCAAGGACGGTTTCTCCAACCGCGTCGCCCTGAAGGTCCTGGAGCTCCTGGAGGCCGACGGCGGTGCCGCCTACCGCAAGGCCGCCGAGCTGGGCGACCGGCTGCTGGCCATGCTCGGTGCCGTTCGGGAGGACTTCCCCGAGGTCGTCAAGGACGTCCGCGGCCGTGGCCTGATCCTCGGTCTGGAGTTCCACGACCAGTCCGGGGCGCCGGTCCCGGCGATCGCGGAGGCGGCCCGGGCCGGCCTGTTCGGCTACCTGGTCGCGGGCCACCTGCTGCGCGGCCACCGCGTCCGGACGTTCCCGACCGCGAGTGCCCCCGAGACCCTCCGTTTCGAGCCGTCGATCCTCCTGTCGGACGACGACATCGCCTGGCTGGAGACGGCGCTGCGCGACACCTGCGACATCGTCCGAGGCGGCTATCGGCGCCCGCTGGCGCTGCCCGCCGGGTGACGGACGGGATGACCGCCGGGGGCCGGTGGCCGGGACACAGCCTGTGTCCCGGCCACCGGCCCCCGCCCGTTCCGGGGCCTGCCGCCGGCGCCGGGACTGCCGCTGGGACCGCCGGCGCACGGCACACCGCTGGGCGGGACCCGGCACGTAGCCGTGTCCCGCCCAGCGGGTTCCCGCCTCCCCGGCCACGTGGCCTTCGCGGCCCGGGAGGCGGAGGAGCGGGGGTCAGCCCTGCTTGAACGCCTCGACCAGGCTGGCCAGGCTGTGGCCGGCGTGGCCCTGCGCGACGCGACGCTCGATCAGCGCCTGGATGGCGGCCGAGAAGTCGCTGTTGATGCCCAGCTGCCTGCTCGTGGCGACCAGGTGCTCGATCGCGGCCTTGTTGACCCCGAGGCTGGAGACCTCGGTCTCGAAGTTCGCCGAGTCGATCTCCTGGGCGCTCTGCGGAATCGCCGGGGTGATGACGTGCTCGATCCAGGTCAGCGCGAACGGCGTGAAGGCCTCCGCCGAGACACCGGCCGAGTTGACGAGGGAGACGGCGTGGAAGTAACCGGCGAGGCTCGACCACAGCAGCGACAGCAGACCGAGGTCGTAGATCATCGGCACACCGGTGTCCGTGCCCAGGTACACGTTGGTGCCGGCGAGCGGCTTCAGCAGGTCCTCGTGCTCGGCGAACAGCTCCTGCGCACCGGCGTAGAAGATCAGCGCCTGGGGCAGGCCGATCATCTGCGGTACGGCCATGATGGCACCGTCGAGGTAGCGCACCCCGTTCTGCTCGGCCCAGACGGCGAGCGCGCGGGCGTCCTCGGGGGTACCCGAGGTGAGGTTGACGACCACCTTGCCCTTGAGTTCGGTGGCGGCACCGGCCAGCAGGTCGTTCAGCACCTCGTACGTGGAGACGCACGCCACGACCACCGGGCTGGCCTCGATCGCCTGCCGGACGTCGGCGGCGAGGACCGCGCCCTGCGCGACGAGCGCGTCCGCCTTGCCGGCGGAACGGTTCCACACGGTGGTCGGATTGCCGTTCTGCACAAAGGCGTTGGCCAGGGCGGCGCCCATCATGCCCAGACCGAGGACGGTCACCGGGCCCTGGTTCGTGTTCGACATGAACTTGCTCCTCAATTGTCTACTCGGAATCACTACGCCGCGGGGGACGGCGTGCTTAAAGGAAGAGGCTGTCGGGGTCGAGGCCGAGCAACGTGCGGCCGTAGACCTCCAGCCCCATGTTGGGAGCCATCAGGCCGTGCCGGGCCAGGCCCTGCAGGTCCCGGTAGAAGCGCTGGAAGGGCGCCTTCCGGGAGAGCGAGCCGGCGCCGCTGACGGAGTGGAGCGCCTCAAGGGCCTCCTGGGTGAGCAGGATCGCGGCCCCGGCCTTGCCGCGCACCTCCGCCTTCTCCTCCCAGGTCGGCTGCTCGCCGGCGTCGGCGCGCTCCTGGAGGAAGCCGAGGTAGGTCTCGGCGAGCGCCTCGGCGGCCTCGATCTTGCTGTGGGCCAGCGCGACCTGGATCTGGGTCAGCGGGTGCTGCGCCTGGTCGGTGACATTGCTGTACGCGAGCGGCTTGCCCTTGACCGTGGCGACGAGTTCCTCGTGCGCGGCGCGTGCCATGCCGATGTAGACGGCGACGGACTCGGCGACGACGAAGCTGATCAGGCTGTAGTCGCGTCCCTGCGAGCCGGTGACGGCACCGCCGCCACTGGTGCCGAGGACGGCGTTCTCCAGGGTGACGACGCGGTGGCCGGGGACGAAGAGGTCCGTGGCGCTGGACGTCGAGCTGCCGGTGGCGATGGCGGCCGAGACGTGCCAGTCGTCGGCGATCTGCAGCTGGTCCACGGGGACCATGGCGTAGACCTCTTCGACGCTGCCGTCGGCGTGCTCCAGCTCGGCCGCGAGCAGGTCCCAGTGGGCGCCGCGGACACCGGAGTTGAAGCGCCAGGCCCCGGTGAGGAGATAGCCGCCCTCGGTGGGGACCATCTTCGCGGTCGGGGTGAAGCCGCCGGAGATGCGCACCGAGCCGCCCCGGAAGATCTCCTCCTGGGCCTGAAGCGGGTACAGCGTGGCCATCCAGGCACTGGAGATCCAGGCGACGGCCACCCAGCCGGTGGAACCGCAGCCGCGGGAGATCTCGGTGATGATCTCGACCTGTTCCTTCAGCGAGAGGTCCAGGCCGCCGAAGCGCTTCGGCACGGCGATGCGGAAGACGCCGGCCTTCTCCAGGAGGTCGATGTTCTCCTGGACTATCCAGCGCTGGTCCTCGGACGCCACACCGTTCGCACGCAGCGTCGGCACGATTTCCCGGACCGCTTTGAGAATGTTTTCCGCTTCATTGGACCTGACGGCCATCCCGGCTCCTTGGTGGGTTCGGCGGGGGGTTGAAAGGCATGGGCGCAGGTCGGCCGGCGCCATCGCCAATTCGGGGTCCGAACAAATTAAGCGAGACCGGACCATCCCCCGGCCACCGGTGAGTAACCGCCCCGTCCTCGCCAAGCTAACCAGAGGGCTGTCCGGGCACGGCCACCGAACGCCCATCGGTCGGTAACTCGCTGATCTGCGGCGATTTTTAAACCCGCGGAGACGGGCGATTATCGGCCAATGGGAATTGCTGGATCGGTTTCGGTCAATCGCAACTAAGGTGGTCGATCGTTCAGGTGTCCACAGCGTCGTTCGATTCCTGGACAACCGACCACGTCGTGTACCGAGGGGGCTGGAATGAAGTTCGAGAAAAGGACATTCTTCGGGGGTGTGCGCACCTCGCGCCGCGCGATACTCAAGGCCGGCGCCGCGGGCGCGCTCGGCGCCGCCGGTGTCGCCGCCTCCCACCCCGCCTTCGCCGGGACCGCCGAGGCCGGCCGCACCTACGACGCGATCGTCATCGGCGGCGGCTTCGCGGGCGTGTCGGCCGCGCGCGAGCTCAAGGCCAAGGGCAAGCGCACGCTGATCCTCGAAGCCCGCGACCGCGTCGGCGGCCGTGCCTGGTCGAGCACGTTCTCGGGACTGCCCATCGAGTTCGGCGCGACGTGGATCCACCCCAGCCAGACCCTGATCTGGAACGAGGTCCAGCGCCTGGGCATCTCCAGGGTGGACGACCCGAACCCCGACTTCGCGGTCTTCGCCACGGAGACCGGCGGGTACGCCAAGCAGGAGCTGACCTTCCTCGACCGGCAGGACGACCTGCTGCGCAGGTTCGTCGAGGGCGCCGAGACGTATCTGCCGCGCGCCTACGACCCCTTCTACCGCGAGGACCTGCTGGTCGACCTCGACAAGCTGACCCTCGGCGACCGGGCACGCCAACTGCGCCTGTCGACACTGGAGACGAACTGGGTGAGCGCCACCACCGGCGCCTACGGCGGCGGCTTCGAGCGCGGCTCGCTCACCCAGCTCGCCCACTGGTGGGCACTGTGCGGGTACAACACGGAGACGTTCCACGGCATCAACGTCACCCGGCCCGTGGGCGGGATGGGCACCGTCATCTCCCGGATGCTCGCCGAGTCCGGCGCCACCGTCGTCTACAACGCGCCCGTCACCAAGGTCACCGACAACGGCTCCCGGGTCCAGGTGACGGCGGGCGGCCAGGTGTACGACGCCGCGGCCGTGGTGGTGGCCGTACCGGTGAACACCTGGAACTCCATCAACTTCGCCTCCGGTCTGCCGGCCGAGTTCTCGCGGCTCAGCACCCAGACCGTCGGCGTGCCGACCGCCAAGAAGGTCTTCATCCAGGTCCAGGGCGACATCGGCCGTCCGCTCGTGAACGGCAAGAGCGGCGCGCTGCTCGACCTGGTCCTCGCGCACGCCGACAAGTCGGCCCAGGGCACGGTGCTCATCGGCTTCAGCGTCAACCCGAAACTGGACGTCACCAGCGTCGCGCAGGTGCAGAGCGCCATCAGCGAGGTGCTCCCGGGCACCAAGGTGCTGTCCGTCAAGGGCCACGACTGGGGCAAGGACGGGTACGCCAAGGGTGGTTGGACCTTCCGGCGTCCCGGTCAGCTGCTCGGCTCGCTGCGCGCCGTCCGGCAGCCGCACGGCCGTCTGGTCTTCGCGGGCAGTGACATCGCGACCGGCTGGGGCGGCTACGTGGACGGAGCCATCGAGACGGGCATCCGGGCCGCCGGCCTCGCGGCCGGCCTGACCACCGCCGGGGCCTCCGCGAGGAGCTGATCCCCGGCGGGGCCGGCCCGTCGCCGCCCCACGGGACGGGGGCGGCGACGGGCGACCGGTCGGTTCACCGGGAGTTCGGCGGACCGGTGACCAACATGTGGCCGAAGTACATGGATTAACCCCCGGATCACCACAAGAACCTACGACACGACGGGTGTCGGTCACGGATTGTTGTGGTATTGGCCCGTATTTTTAGTACCCTTGGTTGTGTTCCCGGCGTATTAGGGTGAGCCCTGCGCCGCCCGCCAACCGTGCTGAGGGACTATGTGGTTCAGGATGTTAGGCCCGTTAGAAGTCATATCCGGTGGGCAGCCCATCTCTCTGGGGGGCAGTAAACAGAGGGCGACGCTCGGATACCTCCTCCTCCATCCCAACCAGACGGTCCCCATCAGCGGACTGCTGAAGGCACTGTGGAGCGTCGAAGAAGCTCCGATGACCGCGCGCAAGATCCTGCAGAACTCGATCTGGAGCCTGCGCCGCAAACTGGTCAACGACACGGCCGCCGAGGTGCCCGTGGCGCTGCGCACCCAGCCTCCCGGCTACTCCCTGGACGTCCCCCTCGACCGCGTGGATCTGCACCTGTTCCACCAGTGGGTGCGCGAAGGGCGTTCCCGGCTGGAGGCGGGGGAAGCCGACGCGGCGGCGACGCTGCTCGGTGAGGCCCTGGAGCTGTGGCGCGGTCCGGCTCTCGCCGACCTGACCGAAGCGGGCCTGCTGTGGCCCGAGTTGACCACCCTCCAGAGCATGCGGCTGGACGTCCTGGAGGATCTCTTCGAGGCCCAGCTCGCCTGCGGGCGCCACTACGCGGTGCTCGGTGAGCTGGAGTCCCTGGTGGAGAACGAGCCGCTGCGCGAGCGCGCCTGCGGCCAGCTGATGCGCGCCCTGTACCGCTGCGGGCGGCAGTCGGACGCGCTCGGCGTGTTCAGCCGGCTGCGGGCCCGGCTGGTCGAGGAACTCGGTCTCGAACCCAGCCGGGAACTCCAGCTGCTCCAGCAGGCGATCCTCACCCACGACCCCGCTCTCCAGCTCGCGCCGGCTCCCGGCGCGCCGTACTCCGTGCAGGGCTCGTCGGCCCTCCTGCTCGGCGCGGAGACGGCCACGGCGCCCCGGCCGCTCGGCCCGCGGGCCGTCCCCGACAGCCCGGCCCCCGCCCCGTCCCAGCCCTCCATCCAGAACCCGGCCCCCCGTCCGCACCACGCCGGGCCCGCTCCGGTACCGGCCCTCGCCCTCGCCAAGGCCCCACTCCAGCCGGACGACGCGACCCCCGAACCCGACGGTGAGCCTCCGGCCCCGACCCGGCCGCCCGTCCAGGGCTCAGGTCCCGGGCCGCAGCGCCCGGCCCTGCGGGCCGTCCTCCCCACTCCCGTCCCGAGGCCGGCTCCCAGAGCGCCGTTCCCCGCCGACGGCGCGGCGCCGCGGAACGACGCGCCGACGGCCCACGCATCCGACCCGGCTCCGCCGGCGCCGGGCACCGGCACACCCGCCGCCGCGTCCGCGGTACGCCGCGAGGCCAGCCTCCTGCTGGTGCGCGCCGAACCCGACCCGGCCTCGACCGACGCCGGTGAACTCGACGCCGTGATGGACGGGGTGGCCACCCTGGTCCACCAGGAGATCGAGCGCTGCGGCGGTACGGTCGTCTTCTCGCTCCACGCGCTCACCCTCGCCCTGTTCCCGGCCGACCCGGACGACGCCGGGTACCCGCTGCGCGCGGCCCGCGCCGCCACCGCGCTGCGCACGGCCCTGACCGCGTCCACCTCACCGGCCGCGGCCGCCCCCGTGTCCGCCCGCATGGAACTGCGTACGGCCGTCGCGACGGGCGCCGTACTGGTGAGCCAGTCGCTCGGGGGCAGCCGGCCGCCCAGGGTCTACGGCGCCACGGTCAAGGAGTGCGAGGCGCTGCTGGCCCTGGCGACCTCGGACGGCACCCATGTCTGCGACCGCACACGCGAGGAGACCAAGGAGTACTTCGCGTACGAGGAGATCCCCGGCACCCCCGTCCGCTGGAAGCTGCTGGGGGACATCGGCCCCGACCCCGATGCCGAGGACGACGCCCACCTCCGCGAACTCGACCTGCTCCAGGGGGTGATGACCCACAGCAGCCGCTGGTCGCAGCCGCACCTGATCACCGTGCTCAGCACCGAGGACGCCCCCCGCCGCCGGATGCTCTGCAGGCTGGAGAACTTCGCCACCTCCGCGCTCGACGGGGCCCAGGTGCTGACCTGGGACAGCCGGGACGCCGCCGAGTCGGGCCCGTTCGGCCTGCACCGGAGGATCATCTCCCGGTTCGCGGGGCTGTCGAAGTCCGACCCCCCCTGGGCGGTCCGGAGGAAGGTCAGCGCCGCCGTCCAGCGCCTGGACGCCGGAAAGAGCTGCATCAACTGGCTGGTCGCCCGCTGCACCTCGGTTCTGGAGACGTCCAACCGCTCGCCCGAGCGGTTCGACGCCGACGAGTGGCGGGACGTCTGGCGGTACTTCGTGGAAGCCGTAGCCCATGACGGCCCGATCGTCCTGATCATCGACAACCTGCACCTCGAGGACGCGGCGACCAGGGAGCTCGTCGGCCTCATCGCCCGCCTCCCCGGCCGTATCCCACTCACCGTCGTCGCGGGCGCCGACCCGGAGCTCCTGCGCCACGCGGACTGGACCTCCGACAGGGGTCTCGCCACGACGGTACTGCTCGACCAGCCGGCCGACGAAGAGCTCACCTGCGCGGAAGACGCCTGTCTGCCGGTTCCGTGAGGATCCCCGCCGACAACGTCGTCGGCCGCCGCCGGACCCACGCGCGTCCGGCGGCGGCCGCTTCTCGGCGCGCCATATGATCAAGGGGAAGCGACCGCGTTCCGGGGGAGAAGGCGGTGGAAGGGGTGGGGGAGCGTTGCCCGAGAGTCCGGCCGAAGAGGTACCCGGCGGCGTGGCGGTGCGGGGCGCGGGACCGGCGCCCTGCCGTGTCGTCGTGTGCCGGGACTGCTGCTGCGGCACCGCCAAGGTGACCGGCGTCGATCACGCGGCGCAGACCGCGCGTCTGGAGGCGGAGGTGCCCGTGCGCGTCTCCGCCTGCCTGGACGTCTGCGAACAGGCCAACGTGGTCGTCGTACAGCCCTCCGCCGCGGGCCGGGCCGCCGGTGCGCGGCCGGTGTGGCTGGGGCTCGTCAACGATCCCGACGCGATCGAGGACGTCATCGGCTGGGTTCACGCGGGCGGCCCGGGTGCCGCCCCCCTGCCGGACATCCTCGACCTGTACACCTTCACCCCGCCCCGCCTCGGCGGCACGGCATCCCGGGACGCTCGCCGCGTCGGTAGCTGAGGTCGCGCGGGGCCGTGCGGCACGGGTGGCCGGGCCGGTGGCCCCCATGCCCGACGGCCCGAAGGTTGCGCACGTTCCTCGTGGGGCACCCGTTGCGGAGGCCCTTTGGACCCCTGCGGCCCCCCGCAGCCCCCTGCGGCCCCCCGCGGCCCCCTGCGGCCCCCGTGGCCGTGGGTGTCGTGGTGTCGCCGACCGTGGCCACGGCTGTCGAGCGGCCCCGAAGGCTCGGTCCGTGGACCGCCTCGTCCGCCGACGAGGCGCCCGCACCCGCCCCAGGCGCACCGGCGCGGGACGCTCCGAGCGGGCCCACCGCCGGCCGGACGGAACAGGGCCTCCGGCCGTCACCGGCGCGGACGCCCCTCGATGCCCCTGCGGGATGCGATCGTGGGAAGTGGGCAGGCGGTCCGACGGGTGACGAACGCGAGGGAGAGGTACCTCATGCGGAACGACGGAACGGACCAGGTCGACTGGCGCCGGTTCGCCGAGCAGATGGCGACCATGGCGCGCGACCTGCTGGCGCAGGAGTCGGTGACCCAGACCCTGGACCGGATCACCGCTTCCGCCGTCGAACTCGTCCCCGGCTGCGACGCGTCCGGCATCCTCATCCTGCACAGCAAGGGCACCAAGACCCTCGCCCCGACGGAGCAGCTCGTCGTCGACAGCGACCGGATCCAGACGGACCTGCGGGAAGGCCCCTGCTACGACGTGGCGAGCCGGGAGAACGCGGAGCGGGTCTTCCGCATCGAGGACTTCCGCGAGGACCACCCCCGCTGGCCCTCCTACGTCTCCCAGGCCCGCGAACTCGGCGTGCGCAGCATGATGGGCTTCCTGCTCTTCACCGAGGACGAGGACCTGGGCGCGCTGAACCTCTACTCCCGCAGCCCGGGGGCGTTCGACGAGGCGGGCGAGACGGCCGGCTGGCTGCTCGCCTCGCACGCCGCCGTGGCCTTCTCCAGCGCCCGCACGCACGCCCAGCTGGAGCAGGCCGTCGAGACCCGGCACCTCATCGGCGAGGCCATGGGCATCCTCATGGGCTCCCACGACCTCACCGAGGACCAGGCCTTCGACGTGCTGCGCCGCTACTCCCAGGAGAACAACATCAAGCTCCGGGAGGTGGCCCGCCGGGTCTGCGAGCACGGCGCCCCGGGCTGAGCGCCCCCACCTCGGACCGGGCCCTTCACGTCAGGCCCCGACCGGCCCCCTCGCACCGGGCGCCCCCGGGATCAGGCGTCCGCCGACGGAGCCGTACGCCCCTCGAACGCCTCAAGAATGCGTTCCGCCGCCAGGGTGGCGGTCAACCGGCCCTCCCTGACCTGCTGTTCCAGCTCCGGGGCCGCCTCGCGCACCGCCGGGTCGGCGTGCAGCCGGCCGAGCACTTCGTCGCGGACCATCGACCAGGTCCAGCCGACCTGCTGCTCCCGCCGCTTGGCGGCGAGCCGCCCGGTGGAGTCCAGCAGGGTGCGGTGCTGTTCGAGGCGCTCCCAGACGGTGTCGAGGCCGGCCGACTCCCGCGCGCTGCAGTGCAGCACCGGGGGGGTCCAGAAGGCGTCCTTGCCGTGCATCAGGCGCAGCGCGCCCGACAGCTCCCGTGCGGCCGCGCGGGCGTCGCGCTCGTGCGGGCCGTCGGCCTTGTTGACGGTGATCACGTCGGCCAGTTCCAGGACGCCCTTCTTGATGCCCTGGAGCTGGTCGCCGGTGCGCGCGAGCGTCAGCAGCAGGAAGGAGTCGACCATGTCGGCGACCGCCGTCTCGGACTGGCCGACACCGACGGTCTCCACGAGGATCACGTCGTAGCCGGCGGCCTCCATGACCACCATCGACTCCCGGGTGGCCTTCGCGACCCCGCCCAGCGTGCCCGCGCTGGGGGAGGGCCGCACGAAGGCGTCCGGGTCCACCGCGAGCCGTTCCATCCGGGTCTTGTCGCCCAGGATGGAGCCGCCGGTGCGGGTGGACGACGGGTCCACGGCGAGCACCGCGACCCGGTGGCCCAGCGAGGTGAGCATGGTGCCGAACGCGTCGATGAAAGTCGATTTGCCGACACCGGGGACGCCGCTCACGCCGATCCGCCGAGCGCGGCCGCTGTGCGGCAGCAGCTCGGTGAGGAGCCGCTGCGCCAGCGCCCGGTGCGCGGGCCGGGTGGACTCGACGAGGGTGATGGCGCGGGCCACCAGGGCCCGCTTCCCGTCGAGCACACCCTTCACGTACGTGTCGAGTTCGATCGCTGCCATCGGGCTCTACAGATCGTGGCCGAGGTCGGCCGACAGCCGCTTCACCAGGTCGTACGCCGCGTCCGGGATCACCGTCCCGGGCGGGAACACGGCCGTGGCACCCATCTCCAGCAGGGTCGGCACGTCCTGCGGCGGGATCACCCCACCGACCACGATCATGATGTCCTCCCGGCCCTCCTCGGCGAGCGCCTCGCGCAGCGCCGGGACGAGGGTGAGGTGACCGGCGGCCAGCGAGGACACGCCGACCACGTGGACGTCCGCCTCGACGGCCTGCCGGGCGACCTCCTCCGGGGTCTGGAACAGCGGGCCGACGTCCACGTCGAAGCCGAGGTCGGCGAAGCCGGTGGCGATCACCTTCTGGCCGCGGTCGTGGCCGTCCTGGCCCATCTTGGCGACCAGGATGCGCGGCCGGCGCCCCTCGGCCTCGTCGAAGGCGTCCACCAGGGCACGGGTGCGGTCCACGGACGGGGACTCCCCTGTCTCGTTGCGGTACACGCCGGAGATGGTACGGATCTGGCTCTGGTGACGGCCGTACACCTTCTCCAGGGCGTCGGAGATCTCGCCGACGGTCGCCTTGGCGCGGGCCGCGTGCACGGCCAGCTCCAGCAGGTTGCCCTCGCCGTCGGCGGCCCGGGTCAGCGCGTCCAGCGCGTCCCGGCAGGCCTGCTCGTCCCGCTCCGCTCGCAGCCGCCGCAGCTTCTCGATCTGCTGGGCGCGCACCGAGGAGTTGTCGACCTTGAGGACCTCGATCTGCTCGTCGCTGTCCACGCGGTACTTGTTCACGCCGATCACCGGCTGGCGCCCGGAGTCGATGCGGGCCTGGGTGCGGGCCGCCGCCTCCTCCACACGCAGCTTCGGGATGCCGGCGTCGATGGCCTGCGCCATGCCGCCCGCCCCCTCGACCTCCTGGATGTGCGCCCAGGCCTTGCGGGCGAGGTCGTACGTCAGCCGCTCCACGTAGGCGCTGCCGCCCCAGGGGTCGATGACCCGGGTGGTGCCCGACTCCTGCTGGATGAGCAGCTGGGTGTTGCGGGCGATGCGCGCGGAGAAGTCCGTGGGCAGGGCCAGGGCCTCGTCCAGCGCGTTGGTGTGCAGCGACTGGGTGTGGCCCTGGGTCGCGGCCATCGCCTCCACGCAGGTGCGCGTGACGTTGTTGAACACGTCCTGGGCGGTCAGCGACCAGCCCGAGGTCTGCGAATGGGTGCGCAGGGAGAGGGACTTGCTGTTCTTCGGCTCGAACTGGGAGACCAGCTTGGCCCACAGCAGCCGCGCCGCGCGCAGCTTGGCGACCTCCATGAAGAAGTTCATGCCGATCGCCCAGAAGAACGACAGCCGGGGCGCGAACGCGTCCACGTCGAGACCGGCCTCGCGTCCGGCGCGGATGTACTCCACACCGTCCGCGAGGGTGTACGCCAGCTCCAGGTCGGCCGTGGCCCCGGCCTCCTGGATGTGGTAGCCCGAGATGGAGATGGAGTTGTAACGGGGCATCCGCTGCGAGGTGTACGCGAAGATGTCCGAGATGATCCGCATCGACGGCTTCGGCGGATAGATGTAGGTGTTGCGGACCATGAACTCCTTCAGAATGTCGTTCTGAATGGTTCCGGCCAGCTTCTCGGGCGGTACGCCCTGCTCCTCCGCCGCCACGATGTACAGCGCCAGCACCGGCAGCACGGCGCCGTTCATCGTCATCGACACAGTCATCCTGTCCAACGGGATGCCGTCGAACAGCTGCCGCATGTCGTAGATCGAGTCGATCGCCACGCCCGCCATGCCGACGTCGCCGGTGACGCGCGGGTGGTCGCTGTCGTAGCCCCGGTGCGTGGGCAGGTCGAAGGCGACCGACAGGCCCTTCTGGCCCGCCGCCAGGTTCCGCCGGTAGAAGGCGTTGGACTCCTCGGCGGTGGAGAAGCCCGCGTACTGGCGGATCGTCCAGGGCTGGTTGACGTACATCGTCGGGTACGGCCCGCGCAGGTACGGCGCCATGCCCGGGTACGTGTCGAGGAAGTCCAGGCCCTCCAGGTCGCGCCCGGTGTACAGCGGCTTGACCCCGATGCCCTCCGGGGTCTCCCACAGCGGTTCCTCACCGCCGGTAGCCCGCTTCACGGCGGCGCGCCACTCCTCGGCACTGCCGTCGGCGACCGGGGTCCCCAGCTCGATGCCGGAGAAGTCGGGGATTCCCATCAGGACACTCCCATGCGGTCCAGGGTCGCGGACAGGACGTCGATGGCGTCGCAGCCCGCGAAGACGTACGAGTCGACGCCCGTGTACTCGGCCGGGCGGCCCGCGAGGAACACGTGCCGGGCACCCGCCGCGCGCAGGGACCGCGCGGTCTGCTCGGCCTGTTCGGCGTAGAGCGCGTCGCTGGAGCACAGCACGGCCTCGGTGGCGCCGCTGTCCTCGAAGCGGCCCTCCGTGACCGGCTCGATGCCGCCCGCCTGGAAGAGGTTGGCCGCGAAGGTCGCTCGCGCGGTGTACTCGGCGGCCGGGCCCAGCGCGGCGAGGAAGACGCGCGGGCGGGCGCCGGTCGCCGCGAGGTGCGCGTCCGAGCGGGCGCGCAGCTCCTCGTACGCCTCGTCCCGGCGGACTCGCGGCAGACCGCCGGACGGCGGCTCCGGCGCGGGCGCGCGCTCGACGGGCTTCTCGGCGAGGAACGGGAACTCGGAGACACCGGTGATGGGTTCGCGCCGCTTGGCGAGCTTCTTGGACCGCTCCGCCCACGTCGTCGCCAGGTCCGTACGCAGCCGGCCGGAGCGCAGTACGGCGGCCTGTCCGCCGTCGCGCTCGATCGACCGGAAGAACTCCCAGGCGGCGCCCGCGAGTTCGTCCGTCAGCCGCTCGACGTACCAGGAGCCGCCCGCCGGGTCGACGACCCGGGCCAGGTGGGACTCCTCGATCAGGATGGTGGAGGTGTTGCGGGCGATGCGACGGGCGAAGGCGTCCGGCAGGCCCAGCGCGTGGTCGAACGGCAGCACGGTCACCGAGTCCGCGCCGCCGACCCCGGCGGCCAGCGTCGCCACCGTCGTGCGCAGCATGTTCACCCACGGGTCGCGGCGGGACATCATCACCGGCGAGGTCACCGCGTGCTGCACCTGCGCGCCGGCGCCCGGTGCCCCGGACACCTCGGCGACACGCGCCCACAGCCGGCGCGCCGCGCGCAGCTTGGCGATGGTCAGGAACTGGTCGGCGGTGGCCGCGTAGCGGAACTCCACCTGGGCGGCGGCCTGTTCGACGCCGAGTCCGGCCTCGGTCAGCTCCCGCAGGTAGGCGACACCGGTGGCGAGGGAGGCGCCCAGCTCCTGCGCGGCCGAGCCGCCGGCCTCGTGGTACGGCAGCGCGTCCACGGTCAGCGCGCGCAGCCCCGGGTACGTCTCGGCGCAGCGCGCGGCCAGGGCGGCGAACGGCGCGAACTCCAGGGCCTCGCCGGTCCGTGCCTCGTGGCCGAGCGGGTCGGCGCCCAGGGTGCCGCGGGCGGCCTTCGGGTCGACGCCCGCGCCTCGTACAGCCGCAGCAGCGCCTCGGCGGCGGCCGCGGTGTCTCGGCCGGCGTCCAGCGCGACGGGCGCCAGGTCGAGATAGACACCGTCGAGCGCACGGCCCAGCTCCGGGACCGGGATACCGCCCTCGCCCAGCACCAGCCACAGCGAGGTGACGCCGTTCTCCAGATCGGCCAGCACGGCGCTCGCCGCGCGGTCGGTGAGCACGGCGTGCCGCTGGCGCACGTCCCAGCCGCCCGCGACACCGCCCTCGGCGCGGCCGCCCCGGACGAAGGGGGCGAAGCCCGGCAGGCCGGGGTCGGGCGCGGCGTCGCGCGCGGTGTAGAGGGGCCGGGTGCGCAGCCCGTCCTCCAGCGTCGTGGACAGGGCGTCCTCAGCTGCCGTGCCCGAGGCTTCCTTGCCCGACTTGCGCAGCACACCCTCGACCAGGCGTTGCCACTGCTCGTGTGTCGCGTCAGGGAACTCGGCGGCCAGTGGGAGCCCGTCGTCAGGCAGGACCGTCATGCTCGGATGCTAGGGCAGGTCGCTCAACCGAGTGCAGCGCGGGGGCTGTGAGCTTTCTCCCCTTGCGGTTGTGACCTGCGCCTCTCCGGGGCGTCAGGGCCGGCCCGCCTCCTGCTCCAGGTCGGGTACGAGCGCGCACATGGCCGCCCGCCTTCTCGGTGAGGGCGACCCGCACGCCCCGCTTGTCGCCGCACCCGGACGTGCGGCTGACGAGGCCCGCGTGCCGGAGGCAGGCGAGGGGTTCTTCGACGCCGGCAACCACCCGGAGATCACCTTCGCCGTGCGGGGCGCCGACCGCCTCGACGCGGACGGCGTCCGCGTCACCGGCAGCCTGACCGTACGCGGCGTCACCGAGCCGCAGGCCCTCACCCCGCGCCTGCTTCCGGCGGACGCCGACGCGCTCACCCTGGAGACCTGCTTCGATGCGCACCGCGCGCAGTCCGGCTTGGGGTGGAACCAGCTCGGCATGATGCGCGGCCTGACGACGGTGACGGCGAGCCTCCGCTTCACGCGCGGGGGGGGGGCTGACGGTACGGGCATCCGCGGGCGGGGGCCTGGCCGCTCGGTCCGCCGCACGCGCGGGGGCCGACCGCCAGGTCTCGCACACGGGTGCCGCTCAGCCCCCGAGGCCCAGCTCGCCCCGTCGCACGTCCCGCGTGGAGAGCGTCTGCGGGGACCCCGTGAAGGCGCGCAGCCGGAGCCGGGTGCTCGGCTTGGCGGGCACCGCGAACCGGCCCCCGGGCGCCCACAGTTCCACCGTCGCCGTGCTGTGCGCGGGAATCGCCGCCGGGCCGCGCACGAGCGGCCAGTAACGGCTCATGCCCTGGCCGGTGGTGAGCATGTAGTGCGGGGTCAGCGAGACATCACCGGTGTTGGTGACCCTCAGGGTCAGCGCGGACAGCGACTGCGCCGGGCCGCGCCGGACCGCCGCGATGTCCATCCGCAGCGGCGGCCGCCCCGACGCCGCCAGGACGGCGCTCACCAGGGCGGGCGCCACCAGCAGCGCGGCGGCCGCGGCCAGGGCGGCCCGGCGGTGCGGGCCGGCCGCCCACCGGGGCCGCGGCTGCCACGCGCGCGAGAACTCCGGCAGCGGCACGGTGACCGCCGCGGCGAGCCACAGCGGCGTCATCATCAGGTAGTAGCCGTCCTGCGAGCGGGTCGCCAGGTAGAAGGCGCACCAGGGCAGCACGGTCGCGGCCGGGCCGAGCCGCCGGACGAACAGCACGAACACCGCCAGCAACGCCGCGACCAGCAGCACGCTCGCCCTGCCGTACCAGTCCAGCCGGTCGCTGCCGTGGGTGAAGTACAGCGAGACGCCCACCAGGCCCTGGCCGTGCAGCACCGCGCCCTGCGTCAGCGGCAGGAAGATGCCCCGGAGCCACGGGCCGGGCTCGCTCACCACGAAGTACGTGTCGAGCAGCAGCCAGGTCAGGGCCGCGATCCCGGCGATCCGCAGCACCACGCGTACGGCCGCCCGCGCGCCCAGCTCGCCGCGGCGCACCGCGTACCACCCGGCCAGCAGGAACGGCGCGACGAACCAGGGGAGTTGCTGAGCGGCGCACGCGGCGCCGAGGCACGCGGCCCGCGCGACCCCCGCGGCGCCCAGCCGGCCCCGCGCGCCGAGCCGCGGCCAGCGCACCACCACCGGCGCCAGCAGCATCATGCCGACGATCGCCGGGTACCCCTGCCGGGCGTACATCGGCAGGAATCCGAAGCCCAGGCACACCATCGTGGCCGCCGGGCGCCACGGCACCGGCAGCAGCCGCCACAGCACGACCGTGCCCCCGAGGAGCACGGCCGTGGCGGCCGCGGTCGCCGGGGCGCCGCCGTGACCCAGCCACAGGAACGGCGCGGTGAGCAGCGGGGCGAGCGGGGGATAGCCGTAGGTGAAGTCGTAGCCGCCGTCCACGGTCGCCGTCAGGGCGACGCCCTTCATGTGGAACAGCCACGGCCACGGCTGCCCGTACACGGGGTGTCCCGCGACGAGTTCGCGCGCGGCCTGGGTGGTGAGGACCGCCTCGTCGCCACCGGCGTGGTTCAGCGCCCAGGCGCACAGGGCGAGGGTGACCGCCGTCGCCAGCACCAGCAGGTCCAGACGCGCGAGCGAGCGGGTCCGGCGGACCGTCAGCGCGAGCACGCCGGTCAGCAGGATCACGGCGTAGCAGACGGAGATGACGCCCGCGAGGACCGGCCGGTTCGTGGCCGCCTGGGTCCACACCGCACGCGTGCCGATGAACAGGCTGACGTCCGCGAGCAGCGTCAGCACGCGATGCCATTGCGCGGGGCCCCGGGTGTCCTCCGTGAGGTCCCCCGGGGCGGCGGACACCGCCGACAGTGTCCGCCGGCCGGGTGTCACCTGCTGTGTTTCTGCCAAGTGCACGGATCCGGACGCTAATGGCGGCCGGTGAGCGGGGTGTGGCGGCACGTGAAGAGTCCGGTAGGAGGGCGGTAAGAAGCGGGCGTAAGCGTACAAGTGACCCGCGTCGCGCCCGCGTCGGTGCCTCCGTGCCGGTCGCGCACCGTGTCGTTGTTGGGCCGAACGGGTGACTTGGAGTAAGAATTGACCGGTGCAGTCAATGAGTGCGAGTCAGGTCGGGGGGAGCCGGTGAGCCGTTACGACGTCACCGATGAACAGTGGGAAGGGCTCGCCCAGGTCGTGCCGCTGCGGGGCCGGGACGCCTGGCCGTCCGCGGTCGGCCACCGCTCGCTGCCCGACTCCGAGACCGAGACGCGGCGCCGCTTCGTGGTGCTGCGCGTCAACGTCTTCGGCGACGCGCGGGAGGTCGCCGAGACGCTGATGTCCGGGGTGCCCGTGCTGCTCGACCTGTCCGGCGCGGAGGGCGACGTCGCCAAGCGGGTCCTCGACTTCAGCACGGGCGTGGTGTTCGGCCTGGGCAGCGGGATGCACCGCGTCGACCGCAACGTGTTCCTCCTCACCCCACCCGGCACGGAGGTCAGCGGCCTGATGGAGGGCGCGGGCGTCTCCGAGGGCTGAGCCCGGGCCGGGGCGCTCCTGGGAGCGGCCCCCCGGTGACCGGCCTCCGGCCGGGGCGGATCCCACCGACCGGCCTCCGGCCGCGGCCGCATCCGGTGTCTGGCCCGCAGTCGCGACCGTTCTCGCCGGTCGGCACCCTTCGGGTGGTGTTCTTCATACCGGTGTCCCGGTGGCGCCCCGGTCGTCCCTCGATCGTAGGAAGGTGCGGGGGGCCAAACGGTTCGCCGTCCGGGCGGAGGCCTACGGTCCGCTCATGGCCGTGCCTTCCGTGTACGCCGGGCCTCCGGCGGCCGACGAATCCGCTGCGACCGTCCCCGCGCAGTCCCGCAGACCCCCCGACGTCCGCGCCCGCATCACCGAGTTGCGGCTGTCGGCCTTCGCCGGGCACCGGCGGGCCGGGTTCCCGCTGGGCGCCGTGACCCTGTTCGCGGGGCCCAGCGGCGCGGGCAAGACGACGGCGCTCGCCGCCTTCGAGGCGCTCGCCCGGCTCGGCGGCGGCGCCCCGGTCCCGGAGGCGTTCCCCGACCCGGCCGCCTGCGTGCCGGAACGGGCGCGCCCCGACGCCGGCGGACGGCGCGGCTTCCGCATCGGGTGCACCGCCGACGGCGCCGAGGGACCGGTCCGGCTGGACCTCGCCGTCCAGGCCGAACCGGAGCCGCGCGTCGTGGGCGAGCGGCTGACCGTGGACGGCATCGTCCTGCTGGAGACCGCCCTGCGCGATCCGGCGCGCCGGACCGTGCAGGCAGCCTGGCACACGGCCGGCTCCGCCCCCGTGACCCGCGCCCCGTTCCCCGACGACCGCCTCGGCACCGCCCTGCTGCCGCTGCGCGTGGCCGGCAAGACCGACGGGCAGCGCCGGGTCCTCGCCGCCGCCGAGCAGATGGTCGTCGCCCTGCGCTCCGTCTTCTCCTGCGACCCCCGCCCGGACTGCATGCGGACCCCCGTCCCCACCGGTTCCGGCCGGCTGCTGGCCGGCTGCGACAACCTTGCCGACGTCCTGTGGCGCACCCGCGCGGAGTGCTCGCGCCGGCACGGTCTGCTGGTCGAGGCGGTGCGGGCGGGCTGCGCCGGTCCGGTGACCGACCTGCTCGCCCAGCCGCTGAGCGACGGGACGGTACGGGCGCTGCTCGACCGCGGCGACGGCTTCCGCACCGAACTCGCCCGGCTCGGCGACGGCGAGCTGCGCTACCTCGCACTGGCCCTGGTCCTGCTGACCGGGCCCGGCGTCCTCGACGTGGACACCCCGGGCGAGGTACCCGACGCCCTGCGCAGCCTCACCGTTCTCGCCGACGGATTCGACCGCGCCCTCGACCCCGTCCAGCGCCGCCAACTGCTCGAGACGGCGGCCCGGATGGGGGAGCGCGGGCACATCCGCTGCGTCGCCGCGGTGAGCGACGCCTCGTGGACCGCGGGGGTCGAGGGCGTCACGGTCGTACACCTGGAGCCCTGACCGGACTTCCACCGCACCTCGTCCCGGCGGCGGGTGCCGGGGCCGGCGGTCCGGGCGGCCGGTGTCCCAGTGGTACACCTGGAGCCGTGACCGAACCCCTCGACCTCGCCCGACTGCAGCGCCGGCTCGCCGAGTTCGCCGCCGCACGGAACTGGCAGCGCTACCACACGCCGAAGAACCTCGTCTCCGCCCTGTCGGTGGAGGCCTCCGAACTGGTCGAGATCTTCCAGTGGCTGACCCCCGAGGAGTCCGCCCGCGTGATGGACGACCCCGAGCGCGCCCCCCGGGTCAGGGACGAGGTCGCCGACGTGCTCGCCTACCTGCTCCAGTTCTGCGAGGTCCTCGGCATCGACCCGCTGACCGCCCTGGACGCCAAGATCGACCGCAACGAACACCGGTTCCCGGTACCGGGCCGGGACGCCTCCGGGCAGGACGCCCCTGGGTCGGAGGCCCGGCCCGACGAACGCGATTGACGGCGTCCCCGCCCCGGGACCGCTCCGCCACCGGGCGGACCCGGAAACTCCGTTATCACCCTGCGTAGTCGAAATGCCTGTCGAATCCGAATTGTTGTCCACAGATTTCGGCCTTCCTCTGGCTTTTCGCCTCAGCGGCCCTCACGCTGGGTAGTGAACAAGGGAGTTCACGCATACGTGCGAGCGCGCACGCGGACGGACGGGGGCAACGGATGGACGCGGTACGGCTCATCCTCACGAGCAGGCGTGCCCTCCTGGGCGGCGCCGACGCGGCCGAGATGCTGGCCGAGGTGTGGCAGGCGCAGGCGCTGGCCCAGGCGATCGGCAGCCGCCTCGCGGTCTCCGGCCCGCCCGAACTGCGCGGCGAGGCGCTGGGGCTGACCGAGCTGGCGGGCCGGGGCTGCGGAGTCCTGGATCCGCCCGAACTCGACCCGAAGGATCTGCGCGCCGCCCAGCTCACGGCACTGGACGACGCCCGCGAGACCCTTCTCTGCCTCGGCAGCCTGCTCGGCGAGGTCGGCATGGCCCTGGTCGGCATGGCGAGCGCGGCCGCCGACGAGACGACGTACTGGCAGTGCATGGAGGCCATCGACGCGGCCGACGAGTCCCGCGACCGTGTCCTGGAGATGCTGCGCAAGCTGGCGGCCCGGGAGGAGATGCTCCCGGGGAACGGAAGCGAGAGCAGCCCTTCCGGCGCGCTGTGAGACGAGGCGATGGTGGCAGGGCAATCCGCTGACCCGGCACACGGCTCCGCCGACGCCGACGCGACGGCCTCCTCGGCCCCGGTCGCCGGCCCGCGAGGCCGCCCCCGCGTGAGGTGGCCGGTTTTCACCCGACCGTGACGGCCGTGCCGGACGGTGCCGGCGAGGTCCACGGGGGTCCGGCGTGCAGGATGGATGTATGGACCTTCGAATTTTCACCGAGCCCCAGCAGGGGGCCACGTACGACACCTTGCTCACCGTCGCCAAGGCCACCGAGGACCTCGGTTTCGACGCCTTCTTCCGCTCCGACCACTACCTGCGCATGGGCGGCGCGGACGGCCTGCCCGGCCCCACGGACGCCTGGATCACGCTGGCCGGCCTGGCCCGCGAGACCAAGCGGATCCGCCTCGGCACCCTGATGACGGCCGGCACCTTCCGTCTGCCCGGCGTGCTCGCCATCCAGGTCGCCCAGGTCGACCGGATGTCCGGCGGCCGCGTGGAGCTGGGCCTCGGCGCGGGCTGGTTCGAGGAGGAGCACAAGGCGTACGGCATCCCCTTCCCGAAGGAGAAGTTCGCGCGGCTGGAGGAGCAGCTGGCGATCGTCACCGGGCTGTGGGCCACGGAAGTCGGCAAGACCTTCGACTTCCACGGCACGTACTACGACCTCACCGACTCGCCCGCGCTGCCCAAGCCGGCCCAGCGGAAGGTGCCGGTGCTCATCGGCGGTCACGGCGCGACCCGCACCCCGAGGCTCGCCGCGCGGTACGCCGACGAGTTCAACATCCCCTTCGCCTCCGTCGAGGACAGCGAGCGGCAGTTCGGCCGGGTCCGCTCCGCCGCGCAGGAGGTGGGCCGTGCCGCGGACGACCTGACGTACTCCAACGCGCTCGTGGTCTGCGTGGGCAAGGACGACCAGGAGGTCGCCAGGCGTGCCGCCGCGATCGGCCGTGAGGTCGACGAGCTGAAGGCCAACGGGCTGGCCGGTTCCCCCGCCGAGGTCGTCGACCGGATCGGCCGGTACGCCGAGATCGGCTCCAGCCGGATCTACCTCCAGGTCCTGGACCTGCACGACCTCGACCACCTGGAACTGATCTCCGCCGAGGTCCAGTCGCAGCTGTCGTAGCCGGTGGGCGGGTTCGCCCGGCGTGCCGTGGCGAACCCGCTCCCCGCCCAGCCGTTCCCCGCCTCCCCGCCCGGCTCCCCCTGGTCCGCGACCGGCCGGCCCCGGTTGTCAGTGCCTCGTGGTGCAGTGGGCCTCATGGGATTCGCGATCCGTGTCCACAAGTTCCGCGAGGGGGACATCGTCCCCGTCGACGCCTCGGTGGTGCGGGAGGTGCTGGAGCCGTACGCGCCCTACGACGTGCCGGACGGGGAGTCCGTCGAATGGGTGCGGGCGGCCGACGGCAGTGAGGCCGAGGTGTACCTGGACCACGGGGTGACGTTCGACCGGCCGGGCCCCGGTGTGCTGTACCCGATCGCCGAGGTGGCCCGCCGTACCCGTGCCGCCGTGCTGCTGCTCGGGGACCCGGCCGCGGCGATCGTGACCTCCGAGGAGGACCGGGCGCACCTGCCGGAGGATCTCCGTGGGACCGCCGTCGTCGCCCCGTCCTCCGTCCTGACCGGCGCGACGATCCAACAGGTCATCAGGCCCCTGCCGGAGCCCCGCCCGAGGCCCGCACTGCCGCCGTTCCCCTACCACCCGGATCCGGTCGCCACCGGCTCGGTGATCGCCGCCGCCGAGACCTGCGTGTGCTGCGGCCACGACCAGGGCTGGATCTGCACCGGACCGGTGTACGGCGCGGACGTGCCCGACGGCCGGGTCTGCCCGTACTGCGTCGCGTTCGGCACCGCGGCCGAGCGGTACGGCGCGTTCTTCAACGAGGTCGAGGCGCGCCGGATACCTGACGACGCGGCCCGGCGGATCCGCGAGCGCACCCCGAACTTCGCCACCTGGCAGGACTGGGACTGGCCGGCGCACTGCGGCGACGGCGGGGTGTTCCTCGGCGCGGTCGGCGCGGGGGAACTGCGGTCCCACCCGCAGGCACTCGACCACCTGCGCCGCCAGTGCGCCGAGTGGGGCTGGGGGACGGAGAGGACCGAGGGGTTCGTCGGCGCCCTCGACAAGGACGGCGGGCCGACCGGCTACCTCTTCCGGTGCCGTGTCTGCGACACCCCCTTCGCCCACGCCGACTTCACCTGACCCGTCGCCCGGTGGGCGGGCCGGCGGTACGGAGCGAACGCGAACTCCCCTACCGGAACCGGACCATGTGTCGCACTTGTGTTCATCTTGTGCCGGAACTGTGGGCTCCATCACAGCGCACCCGGTCCCGGCCTGGTCGGATGATCAGGTGCGTAAAGTGCTCCCTCTCACTCTCACGGGCCTGCTGGCCCTGTCGGCCTGCCAGTTGGCCGGTCAGGACGACCCCGCGGGCGAGGCCCACCGCCTCAACGCCATGCAGTCGTTCCCGCTGCACGCCTACATCCCGGACCCCGCGTCGGACGGCGGGAAGTCCATAGGCAAGGCGCAGTGGATCCTCGCGAAGCAGTGCATGGTCCGGCTCGACTTCTCCGGCTTCAGGACACTCCAGACCCGGACCGTGGAGTCGACGTACCCGGTCCGTCAGGGAACGCTCGCGGGCGGCGACCGGGCCGGTGACGACAGCCCCTACGGGGTCGACGATCCCGAGCGGGCCGCCGAGCACGGCTACCACAACCGGCGGACGGACGACTCCTCCCAGCCGATGGAGTGGCCGGCCGACCAGTACGTCGCGCTGACCGGCTCCTTCGGCTCCGGCGACAGCCGCTCCGCCCATGGTCACGCCATCCCCGAGGGCGGCTGCCTGGGGCAGGCCACCCGGAAGATCTACGGCGCCCCGCCGAAGGCGACGAAGGTCAACGGCGTGAAGCTCAGCGGCTACTACTCGCTCGCCCTCGAACTCTGGTACGAGTCCAACAAGAAGGCGCGGAAGGATCCCGACTGGAAGAAGGCCGACCGCGACTGGTCGGCGTGCATGAAGAAGGAGGGCTTCCACTACCCCGACCCGGACAAGGCATCGCTCGACTCGGCCTGGTTCCGCGGCGGGGGGCCGTCGGGCAAGGAGAAGAAGACCGCGGCCGCCGACGCGCAGTGCAAGCTCGACACCGATTACATCGCCACCGTGCACGCCATCGAGTCCGGCGCGCAGAAGACCGTCATCCGTCGGCACAAGAAGGACCTGGACGACATGCGCGCGGCGGACGAGCGGGCCGTCGGCAACGCCCGCACCATCATCGGAAAGCAGGCGTGAACGGGGCGGTGCCCGCCCGGGGAGCCGCGGTCGCCGTCGCCGTGACGGCGGTTCTCCTCCTCACCGGCTGCGGCTCGGAGCAGGCCGGCCCCGCCGCCGGTGGGACCCGCACCGGCGGCGGCCCGTCGTCGGTCACCGCCGACCCGCTCTGCCCGTCCGGCGAACCCCGGTACGGCGCCGCCCCGACGGACGACCCCTCCGCGGGCACCGTCCCCCGCCCGCCCCGGAACACCACTGCCTCACCGGCCTCACCGGCCTCACCGGCCTCCCCGATGTCCCGGAGACCGCTTCCGCTCCCGACCGGCACCGCGGCCGCCCGGGACGGCGTGCGCATCACCGCCCTCACCGCCCTCGTCGACGGCTCCGGTCAGGAGAGCCGGTCCAGCGCCGAGGGACCCACCCGCGACGGCGAACACTCCGGCATCGACGATCGCACCCGCGACGACGGCCGCTCCCGCGACCGCCACGGCTGCACCCCCGCCCTCTTCTCCGCCGACTTCGCCGTCACCAATCACGAACCCTCGGCCATGACCTACACGGTCACCCTCGGCTTCCTGTCCTCCTCCGGAGGCGCCGTCGGCACCGCGGAGCGGACCGTCGTCGGGGTCGGGCCGGGGCGGACGGTGCGGAGCGCCGCCGAACTCGGGGCCGTGCCCGGCGACCCCCCGGCGGTGGCCGGTGTGTCGATCATGAAGGTGAGGGGTGTCCCCGCCACGGAGGCCCCCGCGAACGGAGACGGACCGTGCCCCGCCTCCGGAGTGCGCCTGTACGCCGACCAGGGCGACGCCGCCATGGGGCTGCGCGTGGTGGGCCTGCACCTGGAGAACTGCGGCCCCGGTACCTACCGTCTCGACGGCCGCCCCAGGCTCCGGATCCTCGACGCGGACCGGAAACCGGTCACCGGCGTGAGTATCGTCCGAGGCGAGGACATCGCGACCGGCACCGGCGCCGACGGCACCCCCCGCCCGCTCGCCCTCCACCCCGGCGAGCGCGCCCTCGCCGTCCTCACCTGGCGCAACACCACCCAGGCCGGCACCGCCGTCGACGCGCCCTACGTACGTGTGTGGCCCGCGCCGGGAGCCCGGCCGGTGCTGGTGACCCCGGAACTCGACCTCGGCACCACCGGGAAGCTCGGCGTCGGCCCGTGGAAGAAGGAGGAGAACACCGGCCGCTGAGCCGCACCGCGGCCCGGGGCGAAATGAGTGGGCCGTCGGCGAAATCCGGTGGTCAACGGGTCCGGAGGCCGGGAGACTCGGTCATGTGTTCCTGACGATCTCCATGCGCGGCGATGCCGCCCAGCCGGCCACCGACCTCGGGTTCCTGCTGCACAAGCACCCGGACAACGCGCAGCGGTTCTCCACCTCCTACGGCACCGCCCATGTGTTCTACCCGCAGGCGGACGAACGGCACTGCACGGCCGCGCTGCTGCTGGAGACCGACCCCGTGGCGCTGGTCCGGCGGGGGAAGGGCAAGGGCCGCGGGGGCGCGCCCGACGCGGCGCTCGCCCAGTACGTCAACGACCGTCCCTACGCGGCCTCCTCGCTGCTCGCGGTCGCGCTGAGCAGCGTGTTCTCCAGCGCCATGAAGGGCACCTGCCACGCCAGGCCCGAACTGCCGGGGCGGCCCCGTCCGCTGCGCGTCGAGGTACCCGCGCTGCCCGCCCGCGGCGGCCCGGACCTCGTACGGAGCCTCTTCGAGCCGCTGGGCTGGAAGGTGGGCGCCGAACGGGTGCCGCTGGACACGCGGTTCCCCGAGTGGGGCGACTCGCGGTACGTGCGCCTCGTCCTGGAGTCCGGGACGCTGACCGTCGCCGAGGCGCTGCGCCACCTCTACGTGCTGCTCCCCGTCCTCGACGACGCCAAGCACTACTGGGTCGCCCCCGACGAGGTCGACAAGCTGCTGCGCGCCGGTGAGGGCTGGTTGCCCGAGCACCCCGAGCAGAAGCTGATCACCAGCCGCTACCTCTCGCGCCGCTGGTCGCTGACCCGGGAGGCGATGGAGCGGCTGGAGCTGGTGCGGCTCGCGGAGGCGGACGACAGCGAGGTCGAGGACATCGACAACGCCGTGGAGGCGGAGACCGCGGCGGAGGAGAAGCCGACCCCGCTCGCCGTGCAGCGCCGGGACGCGATCATCGCGGCCCTGCAGGCGGCCGGCGCGGCCCGGGTCCTGGACCTCGGCTGCGGACAGGGCCAGCTGGTGCAGGCCCTGCTCAAGGATGTCCGGTTCACCGAGATCGTCGGCGTCGACGTGTCGATGCGGGCCCTGACCATCGCCTCCCGGCGGCTGAAGCTGGACCGCATGGGGGAGCGGCAGGCCTCGCGCGTCAAGCTCCTCCAGGGCTCGCTCGCGTACACCGACAACCGGCTCAAGGGGTACGACGCCGCCGTGCTCAGCGAGGTCGTCGAGCACCTCGACCTGCCGCGGCTGCCCGCCCTGGAGTACGCCGTGTTCGGGCACGCCCGCCCGCGCACGGTCCTCGTCACCACCCCGAACGTCGAGTACAACGTCCGCTGGGAGTCCCTCCCGGCCGGCCACGTCCGGCACGGCGACCACCGGTTCGAATGGACCCGCGAGGAGTTCCGCACCTGGGCGCGGACCGTGGCCGAACGGCACGGGTACGCGGTGGAGTTCGTACCGGTGGGCCTCGACGACCCGGAGGTCGGACCGCCCACCCAGATGGCCGTGTTCACCCTGCGGACCGAGAAGACCGAGAAGACCGAGAAGACCGAGAAGACCGAGAAGACGGAGAAGGAGGCGACGGCGGCATGACCGGCACACAGCACCAGGGGCGGGTCCTCCCCGTCACCGACCTCTCCCTCGTCATCCTCGTCGGCGCCTCCGGCTCCGGCAAGTCGACCTTCGCCCGCCGGAACTTCAAGCCGACCGAGGTGATCTCGTCCGACTTCTGCCGCGGCCTGGTCTCCGACGACGAGAACGACCAGAGCGCGACACGCGACGCCTTCGACGTCCTGCACTACATCGCGGGCAAGCGGCTGGCCGCCGGCCGGCGCACGGTCGTCGACGCCACCAGCGTGCAGTCGGACGCCCGCAAGCAACTCGTCGAGCTGGCCAGGCGGTACGACGTGCTGCCCATCGCCATCGTGCTGGACATGCCCGAGGAGGTGTGCGCCGAGCGCAACGCGGCCCGCACCGACCGCGCCGACATGCCCCGCCGGGTCATCCAGCGGCACATCCGCGAACTGCGGCGCTCCCTGCGGCACCTGGAGCGCGAGGGCTTCCGCAAGGTGCACGTGCTGCGCGGGCCGGAGGAGGCCGAGCACGCCACCGTCGTCACCGAGAAGCGCTTCAACGACCTGACCCACCTCACGGGCCCCTTCGACATCGTCGGCGACATCCACGGCTGCGCCTTTGAACTGGAGTCGCTGCTGGCCAGGCTGGGGTACGTGGACGGCGTGCACCCCGAGGGCCGTACCGCCGTGTTCGTCGGCGACCTGGTCGACCGCGGGCCGGACACCCCGGGCGTGCTGCGCCGGGTGATGTCGATGGTGAAGTCGGGCGACGCGCTGTGCGTACCGGGCAACCACGAGAACAAGTACGGCCGTCACCTCAAGGGCCGCAAGGTCCAGCACACCCACGGGCTCGCCGAGACGATCGCGCAGATGGAGGGCGAGAGCGAGGAGTTCAAGGCCGAGGTCCGCGCGTTCCTCGACGGGCTGGTCAGCCACTACGTCCTCGACGGCGGACGGCTCGTGGTCTGCCACGCCGGACTGCCCGAGAAGTACCACGGCCGCACCTCCGGCCGGGTCCGCTCGCACGCCCTGTACGGCGAGACGACCGGCGAGACGGACGAGTTCGGGCTGCCGGTGCGCTACCCGTGGGCCGAGGACTACCGCGGCCGGGCAGCCGTGGTCTACGGCCACACCCCCGTCCCGGAGGCCACCTGGCTCAACAACACCATCTGCCTGGACACCGGCGCGGTCTTCGGCGGCAAGCTGACCGCGCTGCGCTGGCCGGAGCGCGAGCTGGTCGACGTACCGGCCGAGCGGGTCTGGTACGAACCGGCGAGGCCGCTGCGCTCCGAGGCGCCCGGCGGGCACGACGGACGCCCGCTGGCCCTGGCCGACGTGCACGGCCGCCGGGCCGTGGAGACCAGGCACGCCGGGATGGTGGCGGTCCGCGAGGAGAACGCGGCGGCGGCCCTGGAGGTCATGAGCCGCTTCGCGATCGACCCGCGCCTGCTGCCGTACCTGCCGCCGACCATGGCGCCCACCGCGACCTCGCAGGCCGACGGCTACCTGGAGCACCCGGAGGAGGCCTTCGCGAGCTACGCCCGGGACGGGGTGGCCCGGGTCGTGTGCGAGGAGAAGCACATGGGCTCGCGGGCCGTGGCCCTGGTGTGCCGTGACGCGGAGGCGGCACGGCGGCGGTTCGGCGTCGACGGCCCGACCGGCTCCCTGTACACGCGCACCGGGCGTCCCTTCTTCGACGACGGGTCGGTGACCGAGGAGATCCTCGGCCGCATCCGCACGGCGGTCGGCGAGGCCGGACTGTGGGACGAACTCGCCACCGACTGGCTGCTGCTGGACGCCGAGCTGCTGCCGTGGTCGCTCAAGGCGTCCGGGCTGCTGCGCAGTCAGTACGCGGCCGTCGGTGCCGCCTCGGGGGCCGTGTTCCCGGACGCGCTCGCCGCACTGGAGGGCGCCGCGGCACGCGGTGTCGAGGTGGCCGGTCTGCTGGCCCACCAGCGGGAACGCGCGGCGGACGCGGCCGCGTTCACCGACGCCTACCGCCGCTACTGCTGGCCGACACAGGGCCTGGACGGCGTGCGCCTCGCACCCTTCCAGATCCTGGCGGTCCAGGGCCGCAGCCTCGCCGCCCTGCCGCACGACGAGCAGCTCGCCCTGCTCGACCGGCTCGTCGAGCACGACGGCAGCGGCCTGCTCCGGACCACCCGGCGGCTCTATGTCGACACCGGCGACCCGGAGTCGGTGCGCGCGGGCGTGGACTGGTGGCTGGAGATGACCGGCCGCGGCGGCGAGGGCATGGTCGTCAAGCCGGCCGGCGCGCTGGTCCGCAACCCGGAGGGCCGGCTGGTCCAGCCGGGCATCAAGTGCCGGGGCCGCGAGTACCTGCGGATCATCTACGGACCCGAGTACACCCGGCCGGACAACCTCGCCCGGCTCCGCCACCGGTTCCTGAACCACAAGCGGTCCCTCGCCCTGCGCGAGTACGCCCTCGGCCTGGAGGCCCTGGACCGCCTCGCCGACGGAGAACCGCTGTGGCGGGTCCACGAGGCGGTGTTCGGAGTCCTGGCCCTGGAGTCGGAACCGGTGGACCCGCGTCTCTAGGCCCCGCCCGGCACCCCGTCGTCACAGAACGCCCTTGTGTCCCGCACACCTTCGTCCATATGGTGGACGGCCGTGCGGCGCAAGGGTGATCGCACGGGTGCGAGGGGGAGTCGAGATGGAGATCAAGAAGGTCGTCGTCCGGGAGGACCAGCCCGGCACCGGCCGTCGGCCGGCGATCCTGGAGAAGCGGCCGACCCGCTGACCATGCGCGTCCACCTGGTCACGATGCCGTGGCATCCGATCGACCTGCCCTCGCTCCAACTGGGGCTGCTGAACCGGATCGTGCGGCGCAGCCGTCCCGGGGACGAGGTGACCGAGTTCCACGGGTCGCTCCGCTGGGCGGAGTTCCTGCTGGAGCACTCGGACGGCCGGCTGCGGCCGGGTGACTACACGGCCGTCGGCAGCGACGCGATCTTCCACGGCCTCGGCGACTGGGTCTTCTCCGGTGTCCTGTACGACGACCCCAACTGGGGCCTGGCCCGGCTGCGGGACTACGCGGCCGCCCGGGACGTCTTCGTCGACACCGCCGTGGCCATGCGGCCGTACGCCGCGGACTTCGTCGCCCGGTGCGCCGACGAGGTGCTGGCCGCCGGGCCGGACGTGGTCGGGTTCACCAGTACCTTCATGCAGAACGTCCCCTCCCTCGCCCTGGCCCGCGAACTCAAGCGCAGACGGCCCGGGTTGACGGTCGTCTTCGGTGGCAGCAACTGCGACGGCCCGATGGGGCACGCCCTGCACCGCAACCACCCCTTCGTCGACCATGTGGTGCGCGGCGAGGCCGAGTACGCCTTCCCCGCCCTGCTCGGCCACCTGGAGGCGGGCACCGCGCCCGACGACGTGCCGGGGCTGTGCTGGTGGGACGGCACAAGGTCGCGGGCCAACGCGGAGAGCCGGCGCACCGTGGCACCCGCCGACATCCCCGCGCCCGACTACGACCAGTGGCAGACGGCCCTGGACGCCTCCCCGGTCCAGGAGTACGTCCACCCGAAACTGGTCGTGGAGGGGGCCCGTGGCTGCTGGTGGGGCGAGAAGCACCACTGCACCTTCTGCGGCCTCAACGGCTCCGCGATGGCCTTCCGCGCCAAGCCGGGAGAGCGGCTGTGGACGGAGATCGACCGGCTGGTGCGCTGGCACCGCATCCTCGACGTGGTCACGGTCGACAACATCATCGACATGGCGTACTTCCGGGACTTCCTGCCCCGTGTCGCCGACAGCGGCTGGGACCTGCGGCTGCACTACGAGGTCAAGTCGAACCTCACCCCCGCGCAGCTCCAACTCCTCGGCGCGTCCGGCACGGTGCACATCCAGCCCGGTATCGAGAGCCTGGGCAGCCGCGTCCTGGACCTCATGGACAAGGGCGTCACCGGCGCCCGGAACGTGCGCACCCTGCGCGAGTGCGAGAACCACGCGCTGACCTGCTCGTGGAACCTGCTCTACGGCTTTCCCGGCGAGACCGCCGAGGACTACACGCCCGTCGTCGAGCAGCTGCCCGCCCTGGTGCACCTCCAGCCGCCGAGCGGTGCCCACCGCATCCAGCTGGAGCGGTTCAGCCCGCACTTCACGGACCCGGGACGGGGCTTCGGCAAGCGCCGCCCGGCCGAGATGTACCAGCACGTCTACGACCTGCCCGAGGGTGAACTCACCGACCTGGTCTATCTGTTCGACACCGAGGACGCGGGCATCTCGGGGCCGGCCGAGCGACGGCTGCGGGAGGCCGTCGCCGCGTGGCGGTCCGGGTACGCGCACTCCCGGCTGCTGTTCGAGGAGGACGGCGCGGAGCTGCTGGTGCACGACCGGCGGCACGGACGGCCGCCGGCCACCCACCGGCTCACCGGCTGGCGGGCCGCCGCGCTGCGGCTGCTGGAGGACGGCCGCACCCTGCCCGCCCTGCACCGGCTGCTGGCCGCCGACGGCCACGAGGTGACGGTGGAGGCTCTGGGGGACTGGGTGCGTCAGGCCTTCTCCTCGGCCCTGCTGTTCCGTGACGGGGCCACCTACGTGGCCCTGCCGACGTGGGGCGAGCCGGTCCGGCTGGCCGAGGGGGCCGGGTGAGCGGGCTGCCGGCGACCGTGCCGTACCGGCTCGCCGGGCGATGCATCGAGGTGACGGAGCCCCTGGACCTCGGCGGCGAGGGCCGGGGGACGGCGGAGGCGGTCGGGTTCCTGCGCGAATGCCAGGGCCTCGGACTGGGCGTCGACTGGCGGGCCACCGGCAGCCCGTCCTACGACCTCGGCGTACTGCGCCACCTGCCACCACCGGCGGAGCTTTTCTGCTGCCCCTCGGAGTTGGCGCGCTGGCGCGGCGGGTACTCCTTCGGCACCCTCTACCACCGGCGCGGCCCCGGCTTCGTGACCGTCCTGGACCGCAGGCAGGAGGGCACGGCGGTCCGGCTCACCCTCGACCACCCCGATCTCCACGCCACCTTCCTCCGGCTCCTCACACCCGCCCCCCTCGACGCGCTCGGCCCCACCCAGCGCGAGGCCGCGGACCTCCTCGCCGCCGAGCGGCTGGTCCTCGTCACCGGTGGCTGGGCGGTCACCCTCCCTCCACGCGTCCGGCAGTGGCCGGTCCCCTGCACGGCGATCTGACCCCACCTCACCGTCCCGCCAGCCGCAGCCGCTCCCCGCACACCCCCACGCGGACCGTCTGGCCCCAGGTGAGCTGGAGGGCGTCCGTCTCCATGCCGTCACCGAAGGCGATGAGGCGGTCGGACTCCACGGTGAGTGTCAGGCCGCCCGAGGTGCCCAGTTCGCCCGCCAACAGGCTGGTACCGGTGGCCGGTGACGGCCAGGCCTCGCGGACGAACCACACCAGCCGCTCCTCGGTGGGGGAGGGCAGCGCGAACCGGCCGCCGCGCTCCTGCCACACCGAGCGGAGCCAGCCGGTCGCACCGGTACCGGTCCCCACCAGTACCCCCGAGGAGGCCTGGGCCTCGACGACACCCCCGTCGCCGTCGAGGCCCAGGCGGTAGCGGGCGGTCTGGTGGCCCGGCGTGCCCAGGTAGATCTCGTTGAGCGCGACCAGCCGCTGCGTGTCGTCGGCCACCGCCTCGACCATGGTCAGCTCCTCGCACCCGGTGTCCGCCGCGAGCAGCTTCGCCGTGTCGCGGGGGCGGTGCCGTACCAGCACACCGGGGTTGCGGCCGGGGTCGGCGTCGATGCCGATCACCGGCTGTCCCGTCAGGTACTTGGCGACGTTGGCGACCAGCCCGTCCTGGCCCACCACCACGACCACGTCCTCGGGCGCGAACAGGAACCGGTCCAGGTCGCTCCGCTCCACCCGGGCCTGGCGCCAGGCCGGCGGGATCGCCGCCGTCACCTCGGCCAGGGCGCGGTGGGCGCGGTGGTGGCGGTCGGCGATCTCCGCGATGTCCCGGCCGCGGGAGGCGAGGAAGAAGGCGGCCTGGCCGTGCGTGCCGTGCCGGGCCACCAGCTCCTCGTACTCAGTGGTCCGGTGGACCAGCACCGCGCGCGGGGCGAGGCTCACGCCCGGCCCTCGGCGGGGCCGCCGAGCTTCGCCAGCAGCCCGGTCAGCACGTCGGGCGAGATGGTCACGCTGTCGATGTGCGGCACGTTCTCGGCGAGGCGCATCCCGGCGAGGGCGTGCAGGGTCGCCTCGTCGGTCTCGGCGTGCACCCGCAGCCAGGCCGCCCGTGCCGCTGCCTCCGCCTCGCCCACCTCGCGGGCCCGCTCGGCCTCCGCGCGGGCGAGCCGCACCGCCCTGGCCGCCTCCGCCTCGGCGAGCCTGAGGGTACGGGCCGCCTCGGCCTCGGTGAGGGCCGCCGTCCGCGTGGCCTCCGCCTCGGCGAGCTTCACCGACCGTGCGGCCTCGGCCTCCGCGAGCTTCACCGACCGCGCCGCCTCGGCCTCCGCGCGCACCGCGTCCGCGGCCGCCTGCTCCTCCGCCTCACGCCGGGCGTTGGTGCCGCGCTGGTCGACCAACCGCTCCTCGCGGCGGGCCAGTTCGATCTTGCTGGCCAGTTCGTTCTCGGCGATGGCGCGCTCCCGTTCCACCGCCACGGCCCGCCGCTCGTAGGTGGCGCGGTCGGCGTCCTGCTGGATCTGCTCCCGGGCCGGGGTGCGCAGGGCGCGCTCCACCTCCGGCTCCGGCCGCAGCGCCATCACGCGTACGGCCACCACCTCGATGCCGGTGGCCGGCAGCCGCGGTTCGCCGCCGAGGCCCGCCGCGACCCGCTCGCGCACCTCGGCCACTCCGTCGACGAGCGCCGCCGACAGCGGCGTACGGGCGAGGACGTCCAGCGCGTGCTGCTGCGCCGTCTCGGTGAGCAGGGTGCCCAGCTGTTCCAGCGGGGTGCCGCGCCAGGCACCGGTGTCCGGGTCGATGGAGAAGTCCAGACGGCCCGCGGCGAGCGCGGGGTCGGCGATCCGGTAGGTCACGGTGGCCTGCACCGTCACGTCCTGGAAGTCGGCCGTGCGGGCGTGGAAGGTCATGGTCAGCTCGTGGTCGTCCACGGGGACCTCGGAGAGGGCAGCGGTCAGCGAACGGAACCAGAAGCTGAGCCCGGTGCCGTCGTGCACGAGCCGGCCTGAGCGGTGGTGTCGGACGTGCGCCGTCGGTGCGCCGCGCAGATGGCGCCAGCCGAGGCGCCGGGTGATGTCGGCCATGGGCCCCCCTCGATCTTTTTCGTCAGGGAGACGATAACCGGCCACCTCGCTTGTCGTCAAGGGGACGAAAACTGGGAGGCGCGGAATCCGCCGAGACGGGGGTGAAGCCGCGGTGCGATGGTCAGGATGGAGGCATGGCATTCCATGTCGACTCCGAGGCCGGGCGGCTGCGCCGCGTCATCCTTCACCGGCCGGATCTCGAGCTCAAAAGGCTCACCCCCAGCAACAAGGACGCCCTCCTCTTCGACGACGTGCTCTGGGTGCGCCGGGCGCGCGCCGAGCACGACGGGTTCGCCGACGTCCTGCGCGACCGCGGCGTCACCGTCCATCTCTTCGGTGAACTGCTCACCGAGACATTGGCCCTCCCCGAGGCGCGGACCCTCGTCCTGGACCGGGTCTTCGACGAGAAGGAGTACGGGCCCCTCGCCACCGACCACCTGCGTGCCGCCTTCGACCGGATGACCCCGGGCGAGCTGGCCGAGGCCCTGGTCGGCGGGATGACCAAGAGGGAGTTCCTGGACGGCCACGCCGAACCGACCTCCGTCCGCTTCCACGTCATGGACCTGGACGACTTCCTGCTCCGCCCGCTGCCCAACCACCTCTTCACCCGCGACACCTCGGCGTGGATCTACGACGGCGTCTCCATCAACGCCATGCGCTGGCCCGCCCGGCAGCGGGAGACCGTCCACTTCGAGGCGATCTACCGGCACCACCCGCTGTTCCGCGCGGAGATGTTCCACGTCTGGTCCCGGGGGCAGGCCGACTTCCCCTCCACCATCGAGGGCGGCGACGTCCTGGTGATCGGCAACGGCGCCGTGCTGATCGGCATGAGCGAGCGCACCACCCCGCAGGCCGTGGAGATGCTGGCGCACAAGCTGTTCGCCGCGGGCTCGGCGCGCACCATCGTGGCCCTGGACATGCCCAAGCGGCGGGCCTTCATGCATCTCGACACGGTCATGACGATGGTCGACGGCGACACCTTCACCCAGTACGCCGGGCTCGGCATGCTGCGCTCGTACACCATCGAGCCCGGGGTCGGGGAGCGCGAGCTGAAGGTCACCGACCATCCCCCGGAGCACATGCATCGCGCGATCGCCGCCGCCCTCGGCCTCGGCGAGATCCGGGTGCTGACCGCCACCCAGGACGTGCACGCCGCCGAGCGGGAGCAGTGGGACGACGGCTGCAACGTCCTCGCCGTCGAGCCCGGAGTCGTCGTCGCCTACGAGCGGAACTCGACCACCAACACGCATCTGCGCAAGCAGGGCATCGAGGTGATCGAGATCCCGGGCAGCGAGCTGGGGCGGGGCCGGGGCGGGCCGCGCTGCATGAGCTGTCCGGTCGAGCGCGAGGCGGTCTGAGAGGGCCGGCGGGGAAGGGGTGTGACGGAGCGGACCCGAGCAGCCGCATAGAAATGCAAAATATCGTATAGAATTCCATGGTCCCCGCCCGTCGCACCCCTGGAGCGCCCCCATGGCGACAGTCCCGACCGCCCTCGCCGGCCGTCACTTCCTCAAGGAGCTCGACTTCACCGAGGAAGAGTTCCGCGGCCTGGTCGAGCTGGCCGCCGAGCTGAAGGCGGCCAAGCGGGCGGGCACCGAGACGCCGTACCTGCGGGGGAAGAACATCGCGCTGGTCTTCGAGAAGACCTCGACGCGCACCCGCTGCGCGTTCGAGGTCGCCGCCGCCGACCAGGGCGCCCACACGACCTACCTCGACCCCGCCGGCTCCCAGATCGGGCACAAGGAGTCCGTCAAGGACACCGCGCGCGTCCTCGGCCGGATGTTCGACGGTATCGAATACCGCGGGGACAGCCAGGCCAAGGTGGAGGAGCTGGCCGCGTTCGCCGGAGTGCCCGTCTTCAACGGTCTGACCGACGACTGGCACCCCACCCAGATGCTCGCCGACGTGCTCACCATGACCGAGCACAGCGACAAGCCGCTGACGGACATCGCCTTCGCCTACCTGGGGGACGCCCGCTTCAACATGGGCAACTCCTACCTGATCACCGGCGCGCTGCTCGGCATGGACGTCCGGATCGTCGCCCCCCGGGCCTACTGGCCGGCCGAGGACGTCGTCGCCCGGGCCCGCAAGCTGGCCGAGGCCGGCGGCGCCCGGATCACCCTCACCGAGGACGTGACCGAGGGGGTCGCCGGCGCCGACTTCGTCGCCACCGACGTCTGGGTCTCGATGGGCGAGCCCAAGGAGGTCTGGGGCGAGCGGATCAGAGCCCTCGCGCCCTACGCCGTGACCATGGACGTCCTGCGCGCCACCGGCAACCCGGACGTGAGGTTCCTGCACTGCCTGCCGGCCTTCCACGACCTGGGCACCAAGGTCGGACAGGAGATCCACGAGGCTTACGGACTGCGGTCCCTGGAGGTGACGGACGAGGTCTTCGAGTCCGCGCACTCCGTCGTCTTCGACGAGGCCGAGAACCGCCTGCACACCATCAAGGCGGTGCTGGTCGCCACCCTCGCCTGACCCGCCCCCCCCGCAGCCTTGCCCTCCAGGGCTCAGCAGGCCTTATCCTGACCGGCGGCCCGGAACCACCCCTCTTCCGGTACCACCGCCGCGACCGTACGACGGTCGCCCGCACCACCAGAAACGAGCACCACCCGCAATGCCCGCTTCCCGCATCAAGTCCCCCCACCTGCTGGTCGCCGAATCCGGCGCCGACCGTGACGGACACGGCCTCAAGCGCACGATGGGCCTCTTCCAGCTCATCTGCTTCGGCGTCGGCGCCATCGTCGGCACCGGCATCTTCGTCGGCCTCTCCGACTCCGTCGCACAGGCCGGTCCCGCCGTCGTCGTCTCCTACATCCTCGCCGCGATCACCTGCGTCTTCACCGCCTTCTCCTTCGCGGAGCTGGGCGGCGCGATCCCGGTCTCCGGCTCCTCGTACTCCTTCGCCTACGCCGGTCTCGGCGAGTCCACCGCCTTCCTGGTCGGCTGGTGCCTGCTGCTGGAGTACGGCATCTCGATCTCGGCGGTCGCCGTCGGCTGGAGCCAGTACGTCAACGAGCTGCTGCACAGCCTCACCGGCCTCCAGCTGCCGACCGCGCTGTCCGCGGGCCCGGGCGACGGCGGGATCGTGAACCTCCCCGCCGTGGTCGTCATCGCCATGGCCTCCGTGCTGCTGGTGCGCGGGGTGCGGGAGAGCGCCCGGGCGACCGCCGCCATGGCCGCCGTGAAGCTGGTCATCCTGCTGGCGTTCTGCGCCATCGGCTACAGCGCCTTCAAGGACGGCAACCTCACCCCGTTCTCCCCGGCCGGCCTCGGCGGCATCGGCGCGGGCACCACCGCCGCCTTCTTCTCCTACATCGGCTTCGACGCCATCACCACCGCCGGCGAGGAGGCCAAGAACCCGCGCCGGGACATCCCCGTGGCGATCATGGTCTGCATGGGCCTGGTCACCCTGCTGTACTGCGCGGTCGCGGTCGCCGCGATCGGCGCCATCGGCAGCGACGAGGTGGCCGGCCGTCCGGCCGCGCTGTCGTACGTCGTCAACGCGGTCACCGGCTCCACCGTCGGCGGCGGGGTCATCGCCTTCGGCGCGGTCGTCGCCATCGCCTCCGTGGTGCTCGCCGTGATGTACGGCCAGACCCGCATCCTGATGTCGATGTCCCGGGACGGCCTGATCCCGCGCGTCTTCGAGAAGGTCTCGCCGAAGACCTCCACGCCGGTCGCCGGCACGCTGATCGTCGCGGTCGTCTTCGCGCTCCCGGCGGCCTTCGCCTCCCTCGACGCCGTGATGAACCTGTGCACCATCGGCACGCTGGCCATCATGGCCGTCGTCAACGTCGTGGTGATCGCCCTGCGCCGCCGCGAACCCGGCCTCACCCGCAGCTTCCGGGTGCCGCTCTACCCCGTCGGTCCGCTGCTCGGCGTCGCCTTCTGCCTGTACCTGATGTACGAGACGGGCTGGCGGACCTGGCTCCAGTTCGCCGTGTTCCTCGCGGTGGGCCTGCTGGTCTACGTCGCCTACGGGCGCCGGCACTCCACGCTGGGCCGCACGGCCCCCGGGGTCACGCCGGACGACGCTGAGCGGGAATTGCAGGCAGTCTGAACCACACCGCCTTGCCCGACGGGGTGGGGCGGTGACCGCAGGACTGGCTGAGGGCGCGGATGAGCAGGAGGCCGCGCCCGCCCTCCTGCCAGGGGTCGGGCTCCTCGATCACCGGCCGGGTGAGATGACCGGGCGGCGCCGGGTCCGGGTCGTGCACCTCGACCTGGCAGCCGGTCGGGAGCAGCTCCACCACCAGCTCTATCGGCCCGCGCCCGGCGGTGTGCTCCACCGCGTTGGCCACCAGCTCGGCCGTCAGCAGCTCGGCGGTGTCGCAGTCGGCGGGGTGCTCCACCCCGGCGATGGCCGTGCGCACGAGGGCGCGCGCCACCGGCACGGCCGCCGCGGTGTGCGGCAGTGCGATGCGCCAGGAGGCCGGTCCGGCGGGGCGTTCGTGCAAGGCGAGTCCGTTCATGGAGCAGGCTGTCCTGCTTTCGACTGTAGGAATGGTACGGGCCCGGCCACGAGGACCGTCGACGGGCTTCGCCCGGGACCGAGGCCCCGGTACCGAGCGGCTTACCCCGCCGAACGGTCCGCCTCGCACCGCGGTGCCCACTGTTACGGCGCCGTCGAGGAGTGGTGACGCCCGTGACCGGATCCGGCCGATCGACGCGCGGTTGTCGCGTGCCCGTGACGACAGTCACAAACAGGTGATAGCTTCGTGAGGTGGAGCACCGTGAGGCACCGCCCACCGCTGCGTGAGGCACCGCCGCCCTAGGAGGCCGCACGTCATGAGTCCCTTCACCGGATCCGCCGCCCGCACCCAGGACTGGGAGCATCTGCGGGTCGCGATCGCCGACGGAGTCGCCACCGTCACCCTCGCCCGCCCCGACCGGCTCAACGCGCTCACCTTCGGCGCCTACGCCGACCTGCGCGACCTGCTGGCCGAGCTGTCCCGGGAGCGGGCCGTACGCGCCCTCGTCCTGACCGGCGAGGGACGGGGCTTCTGCTCCGGCGGCGACGTCGACGAGATCATCGGCGCCACCCTGTCCATGGACACCGCCCAACTGCTCGACTTCAACCGGATGACCGGGCAGGTGGTGCGGGCTGTCCGGGAGTGCCCGTTCCCGGTGATCGCCGCCGTGCACGGGGTCGCGGCGGGCGCGGGAGCCGTCCTCGCCCTCGCCGCCGACTTCCGGGTGGCGGACCCCTCCGCCCGCTTCGCCTTCCTCTTCACCCGCGTCGGCCTGTCCGGCGGCGACATGGGCGCCGCCTACCTGCTGCCGCGGGTCGTCGGCCTCGGCCACGCCACCCGTCTGCTCATGCTCGGCGAACCGGTCCGCGCCCCGGAGGCGGAGCGCATCGGGCTGATCAGCGAGCTGGCCGACGAGGGCCGGGCGGACGAGGCGGCCCGCGAGCTCGCCCGCCGGCTGGCCGACGGCCCGGCACTGGCGTACGCCCAGACAAAGGCGCTGCTGACCGCCGAGCTGGACATGCCCCTCGCGGCCTCGATCGAGCTGGACGCCGCCACCCAGGCACTGCTGATGAACGGCGAGGACTACGCCGAGTTCCACGCGGCCTTCACCGAGAAGCGCCCGCCGAAGTGGCGGGGGCGGTGACCATGGCGGCCCAGGCCGAGGGGAGGAACGAACGGGCGCGGCGCATCGCCGTCGTCGGCGGCGGCCCGGGCGGCCTGTACGCGGCCGCCCTGCTGAAACGCCTCGACCCCGAACGGGACGTCACCGTCTGGGAGCGCAACGCCCCGGACGAGACCTTCGGCTTCGGCGTGGTCCTGTCCGACGAGACCCTCGGCGGCATCGAACACGCCGACCCCGTGGTCTACGCGGCCCTGCAGGAGGACTTCGTCCGCTGGGACGACATCGACATCGTCCACCGGGGCACCCGGCACACCTCCGGGGGGCACGGATTCGCCGCACTCGGCCGGCGCCGGCTGCTGGAGATCCTGCACGAACGCTGCCGCTCCCTCGGAGTGCGGATCCACTTCCGCACCCGGGCCCCGGCCCTGGACCGGCTCGCGGCCGACCACGACCTCGTGATCGCGGCCGACGGCGTGCACAGCGCCACCCGCGAGACCCGCGCCGAGGCGTTCGGGCCGCGGGTGACCGAACACCGCTGCCGCTACATCTGGCTCGCCGCCGACTTCGCCCTCGACGCCTTCCGCTTCGAGATCGCCGAGACCGAGCACGGCGTCATGCAGCTGCACGGCTACCCCTACGCCGCCGACGCCTCCACCGTCATCGTCGAGATGCGCGAGGAGGTCTGGCGGGCGGCCGGCTTCGACGAACTCGGCGCGCCCGAATCGATCGAGCGCTGCGCCAAGATCTTCGCCGACGCGCTGCGCGGCCGGCCCCTGCGCTCCAACAACTCCGCCTGGACGACCTTCCGCACCGTGGTCAACTCCCACTGGTCGCACGGCAACGTCGTCCTCCTCGGGGACGCCGCCCACACCGCCCACTTCTCCATCGGCTCCGGCACCAAGCTCGCCGTGGAGGACGCCCTGGCCCTGGCCGCGTGCCTGGAGGAACAGCCGGACGTGCCGAGCGCGCTCGGCGCCTACGAGGAGGAGCGCAGGCCCGTCGTGGCCTCCACCCAGCGGGCCGCCCGGGCCAGCCTGGAGTGGTTCGAGAACCTGGGACTGTACCTGGACCAGCCGCCGCGTCAGTTCGCCTTCAACCTGCTCACCCGCAGCCGCCGTGTCACCCACGACAACCTCCGGCTGCGCGACGCCCACTTCACCGGGTCCGTGGAGCGCGAGTTCGGCTGCCCGCCCGGCACACCGCCGATGTTCACCCCGTTCCGGCTGCGCGGACTGACCCTGCGCAACCGGGTGGTGGTCTCGCCGATGGACATGTACTCCGCCACCGACGGCGTTCCCGGCGACTTCCACCTCGTCCACCTGGGCGCCCGCGCGCTCGGCGGCGCGGGCCTGGTGATGACCGAGATGGTCTGCGTGAGCGAGGAGGGCCGCATCACCCCAGGCTGTGCCGGCCTCTACACCGGCCGGCAGGCCGAGGCGTGGCGGCGGATCACCGACTTCGTGCACACCGGGGCGCCGGGCACCGCGATCGGTGTGCAGCTCGGGCACTCCGGCCGCAAGGGCTCCACGAAGCTGATGTGGGAGGGCATGGACGAGCCGCTCCCGGAGGGCAACTGGCCGCTCGTCGCCGCCTCCCCGCTGCCCTACAAGCCGGGCGGCCAGACCCCGCGCCACCTCTCCCGGGCCCAGCTCACCGACATCCGCGAGCAGTTCGCCTCGGCCGCCTGGCGGGCCGCGCGGGCCGGCTTCGACCTGCTCGAACTGCACTGTGCCCACGGTTATCTGCTCTCCGGGTTCCTCTCCCCGCTCACCAACCGGCGCACGGACGCCTACGGCGGCTCGCTGGAGAAGCGGCTGCGGTTCCCGCTGGAGGTCTTCGACGCGGTGCGCGCGGTGTGGCCGGCGGAACGGCCGATGACCGTGCGCATCTCGGCCACGGACTGGGCGGAGGGCGGCACCACCGCCGAGGACGCCGTAGGCATCGCCCGGGCCTTCGCCGCGCACGGCGCCGACGCCATCGACGTCTCCACCGGGCAGGTGGTGGCCGAGGAGCGGCCGGAGTTCGGGCGGTCGTACCAGACGCCGTTCGCCGACCGCATCCGGCACGAGGTCGGCGTCCCGGTGGTCGCGGTCGGTGCGATCTCCTCGTGGGACGACGTCAACTCCCTGATCCTGGCCGGGCGTACCGACCTGTGCGCGCTGGCCCGCCCGCATCTGTACGACCCGCACTGGACCCTGCACGCGGCGGCCGAGCAGGGGTACGAGGGCCCCGGCGCGCCCTGGCCCGACCCCTACCGCGCGGGCAGCAGGCGCCCGCAGACCGGCCGTACCGACGCCCCCAAGCCCCGTCTCTCCCTCGGCGGCTGAGACCCGCGTCGTTCGGTCACACCCCTTCCACTCGATTCGCACCGTTTCTGAACCGTCTGTTTCCGGTCAGCTGGCTAGGTTCTTTCGAGCCCTGCCGAAGACGGAAAGAGACCGGTACCGCCATGAGTGACACCACACCCCGGCCCGAGCACCACGGCTACGACTACGGTCGGCCGGTGGCACCCGCCCCGCAGGGGCCGGCGGACCCGTACCGGTCCGCCGGCGCCGGCCGGGAACGCCGTCGTGACGGCTCCGGCACCCGGCGCACCGCACTGGTCGTCCACACGGTCGCCGACGTCGCCGCGGCCTTCCTCGGGCTGTGGATCCTGCTGCACCTGCTGGAGGCCAACCACGCGAACGTCTTCGTGCGGTTCGTGCAGGACGTCGCCGACGCGCTGGCCTGGTGGTCGCAGGACGTCTTCACCATGGACACGGAGAACCTGCGGGTGCTCCTCGACTACGGGCTGCCCGCGGTGGTCTACGTCCTGGCCGGGCACGGCATCGCGGCACGGCTGCGCCGCTTCTGAGGCTCACGCCCCCGCGGATCCCGCCCCCGCGAACTCCGCGCCCGCGTCCCGCAGCCGCTCGTGGAGGGCCGTGAAGACCTCCGCCGAGCGGACGCCCGGCCAGTCGGCGGGCAGCAGGTGGGTGGGCAGGCCCGGGTCCGTGTAGGGCAGGTGGCGCCAGGAGTCCAGGGCGAGGAGGTAGTCCCGGTAGGCCTCCTCGGGCGGGGTGTCCGCGCGCTGCTCCCAGGCGTGCAGCACCGGGGCGTGCACGTCCAGGAAACGCTCGTGCTCCTTGGCCGTCGCGGCCAGGTCCCACCAGCGGGCGACCGACTCGGCGGTGGGCGCGAAGCCCAGGTGCTCGCCGCGGAAGAAGTCGACGTACGGGTCCAGCTGCAGACGGCGCAGGGCGTGCCGGGTCTCCTCGTACAGGCGGGCCGGCGCGATCCACACGCCCGGGGCCGCCGTGCCGAAGCCGAGCCCCGCCAGCCGGGACCGCAGCACATGCCGCTTCTGGCGCTCCGACTCGGGGACGGAGAAGACCGCGAGCACCCAGCCCTCGTCCCGGGGCGGCGCCGTCGCGTAGATACGGCGGTCGCCGTCCTCCAGCAACTGGCGCGCCTCCGCGGAGAGTTCGTACCCGGCCGCGCCGGACGCCGTACGCGCGGGCAGCAGCAGGCCGCGGCGCTTGAGCCGGGACACCGAGGAGCGCACGGAGGGGGCGTCCACCCCCACCGCGGCGAGCAGCCGGATCAGCTCCGCGACGGGCACCGGGCCGGGCATGAAGCGGCCGTACGCGCCGTAGAGCGTGACGATGAGGGACCTGGGGGCGTGCTGGTCGGACACGTTGATCATGTTAAGTCGTCGGTGTCATGGCCGGTCACCCCGGCCGCGCAGCCGGAACCGCTGCAGCTTGCCGGTGGCCGTGCGGGGGAGCGAGTCGAGGAAGACGAACTCGCGCGGGCACTTGTAGGGCGCCAGTTCCGAGGTGAGGAAGGCGCGGAGCGCCTCGGGATCCCGTGCGGCCCCGTCGCGCAGGACGGCGTACGCCACCGCCACCTGGCCGCGTGCCTCGTCGGGACGGCCCACGACCGCGGTCTCCACCACGTCCGGGTGGCGCAGCAGCGCGTCCTCCACCTCCGGTCCGGCGATGTTGTACCCGGCGGAGATGATCATGTCGTCGGCGCGTGCCACGTAACGGAAGTAGCCGTCGGGTTCGCGGACGTAGGTGTCCCCGGTGATGTTCCAGCCGTCGCGCACGTACTCGCGCTGGCGCGGGTCGGCCAGGTAGCGGCAGCCGACCGGGCCGCGCACCGCCAGCAGACCGGGCTCGCCGTCGGCCACCGGCACCCCGGCCGCGTCCTGCACCCGCGCCTGCCAGCCCGGCACCGGCAGGCCCGTCGTGCCGGGTCTGACGCGCTCGTCCGCGGCGGAGATGAAGATGTGCAGCAGCTCCGTCGCTCCGATGCCGTTGATGACGCGCAGGCCCGTGCGCTCCTGCCAGGCTCGCCAGGTGGCCGCGGGCAGGTTCTCGCCCGCCGACACGCACCGCCGCAGCGAGGAGACGTCGTGGCCATCCAGCTGGTCCAGCATCGCCCGGTACGCCGTCGGGGCGGTGAACAGGACCGAGACCCGGTGCTCCGCGATCGCCGGGAGCAGCTGCCGGGGTCCGGCCTGCTCCAGCAGCAGGGTGCTCGCGCCCGCCCGCATCGGGAAGACCAGCAGACCGCCGAGGCCGAAGGTGAAGCCGAGCGGGGGACTGCCGGTGAACACGTCGTTCTCGTGGGGGCGCAGCACGTGCCGGGAGAAGGTGTCGGCGATGGCGAGCACGTCCCGGTGGAAGTGCATGCAGCCCTTCGGACGGCCCGTGGTGCCCGAGGTGAAGGCGATCAGGGCGACGTCGTCGGCCGCGGTGTCGACGGCCGGGAAGGGCGCGTCGGGCGCCGGGCGGCGCAGCAGGTCGTCGGGCGCGTCACCGCCGAAGGTCGCGGTCCGCAGCCCGGGTATCTCGGCCTTCGCCAGGTCGTCCACCGACCGGATGTCGCACAGCGCGTGCCGTACCCGGGCGATCCCGCAGATCGTCGACAGCTCGTGCGGGCGTTGCTGGGCCAGCACGGTGACCGCGACCGCGCCCGCCCGCAGCACGGCCAGCCAGCAGGCCGCGAGCCAGGGCGTGGTGGGGCCGCGCAGCAGCACCCGGTTGCCCGGGACCACGCCCAGGTCGGCGGTGAGCACGTGGGCGATCCGGTCGACGTGCCCGCGCAGCTCGCCGTACGTCCAGACGGTCCCGGCCGGCGTCCGCAGGGCCGGGCGGTCCGCGGCGCCGCCGGCCAGTAGTTCGGTGGCACAGTTCAGCCGGTCGGGGTAGTTCAGCTCCGGCAGGTCGAACCGCAGCTCGGGCCACTCGTCCGGCGGGGGCAGATGGTCGCGCGCGAAGGTGTCGACGTGGGCCGAGAGGTGCATGGCGGTTCGCCCCCTTGCCGTGACAGGCGTCGAGTCGGGCGTCGTGGTGGCACCGGCGTCCTGGTGGGATCGCGGTTCGAGCGTATCGTGTTGGTGACGGCAGTCAACTGTGCGCGATAACGTCGGTTCGGGACGGAGTGGCGGCAGGCCGCCGCGGCCGCCTCCGCAGGGCCCGGGCGCGCCGTGGTGGGCGCGGCCCGGAAGGTGACGGGACCGCCGTGCCGGCCGTCCCCGGAAGGGAGGTCCGGCAGTGCCCGCATTCTCACTCGAACCGGAGCAGACCGCCTGGTGCGCCGAGCTGCGCACCCTGGCCGCCGAACGGCTGCGCCTGCTCGCCGACAAGGGCGAACCCGGCCGCGTCAACCGTCCGCTCCTCGCGGAGCTCGGACAACTCGGCCTGCTGGCACGGCTGTTCAGCTCCGGTGCGCTCGATCTGTGCCTGATGCGTGAATCCCTCGCGCAGGCCTGCACCGAGGCCGAGACCGCCCTCGCCCTCCAGGGCCTCGGCGCCCATCCGGTGCACGCCCACGGCACTCCCGCCCAGCGCGAGCACTGGCTGCCCGGCGTCGCGCGGGGCGACGCGGTCGCGGCCTTCGCGCTGAGCGAGCCCGGGGCCGGCTCGGACGCGGCCGCGCTGTCCCTGGCCGCCGAGGAGGACGGCACCGGCGGCTGGCGGCTCACCGGCGCCAAGTGCTGGATCTCGAACGCCCCCGAGGCCGACTTCTACACCGTCTTCGCCCGTACGACGGCCGGCGCCGGAGCGCGTGGGGTGACCGCCTTCCTGGTCCCGGCGGACCGGCCCGGACTCACCGGCACCGCACTGGAGATGATCTCCCCGCACCCCGTCGGCGCCCTCGACTTCGACGGCGTGCCCGTCACCGCCGACGACGTCCTGGGCGAGGTCGACCGCGGCTTCACCGTCGCCATGGGCACGCTCAACCTGTTCCGGCCCAGCGTCGGCGCCTTCGCGGTCGGCATGGCGCAGGCGGCCCTAGACACCACCGTCGCCCACACTCGCGGGCGCGAGGCGTTCGGCGGCACCCTGGCGGACCTCCAGGCGGTGTCCCACCAGGTCGCCGAGATGGCCCTGCGCACGGAGGCGGCCCGGCTGATGGTCTACGCGGCGGCGACGGCGTACGACGAGGGCGCCGCCGACGTCCCGGGGCGCGCCGCGATGGCCAAGCTGCTCGCCACCGAGACCGCGCAGTACGTCGTCGACACCGCCGTCCAGCTGCACGGCGCCCGCGCCCTGCGCCGCGGCCACCTCCTCGAACACCTCTACCGCGAGGTGCGCGCGCCCCGCGTCTACGAGGGCGCCAGCGAGGTCCAGCGGGGCATCATCGCCAAGGAGCTCTACGCCGCGACCCACGACCGGGAGGCCCGATGACGACCGAGCGCGTCAACCCGCCCGAACTGTCCCCGCCCACGGGCTTCTCCCACGCGGTCGTCGCGACCGGCTCCCGCGTGGTGTTCCTCGCGGGGCAGACCGCCCTCGACTCCGACGGCAAGATCACCGGCGAGACGCTGACCGAGCAGTTCGAGAAGGCGCTCGGCAACCTCCTCGGTGCCCTGCGCGCGGCCGGCGGCACCCCCGCCGACCTGGCCCGCGTCACCGTGTACGCCACGGACGTGGCCGACTACCGGGCCCGGGCCCGCGAACTCGGCCGCGTCTGGCGGGACTCGGCGGGCCGGGACTACCCCGCGATGGCGGTCGTGGAGGTCGTACGGCTGTGGGACGAGCGGGCCCTGGTGGAGCTCGACGGGTTCGCCGTGCTGCCGTAGGGCACGCCGGTCAGGCGGCCGGCGCGAGCGGCCGCGCGGGCACCCGGCACGGCGGGACCACGCTGCCGTCGGGGTGCAGCTCGCCGCTGTCGTCGAAGACGATCGAGCCGTCGCACAGCAGCGTCCAGCCCTGCTCGGGGTGGGCGGCCACGGGGTGCCGGGCGGGGGCGGCGGACGAGGAGAGGGAAGTCGGGTGGGAGCACATGGCGCACCTCCACATCGGATGCGGGGGACCGGCGGATCCGGTCCGCGCCCTGCATGCCTAGACCATGCCCCCGCCGTGAACGCCCCGGAACCGCCCGCCGTGAAGCGTGACAACACGCGGACAACTACCGCACGGTTCCATGACGCGCCACCGATGGGGTGAGGATCACGGGTCTCGGCACGGCCGCCCGGTACCAGTGGGATCCCCACCCCCCACGGAACCGGGAGACGACCCCATGCCCGTACGTCCCGTCCTCCTCGCGGCCCTCACCGCCGCCATGCTCGGCACCGCCGCCGGCCCGGCCGGCGCGGACCCCTCCGAGACCCTCACCGTCGACCCCGTCGGCCGGATCGCGCCGGACGGCACGATCACCCTGTCCGGCACCTACCGCTGCACCCCGGGCACCGGGCCGGTGTTCGTCGGCTCCTCGCTCAGCCAGGCCGACCCGCGCGTCAAGCACGGCATCGGCGGCAGCGGCGCCCGCTGCGACGGCGCCGAGCACCGCTGGCAGAACTCCGGCACCGTCTCCTCGGAGGCGCTCACGGCGGGCCCGGCCCATGTGCAGGCCACCCTTCTGGAGCTGCGCCCCACGGGCATCGTCCCGCTGCCGGCCTTCCACGCGGTCACGGAGCAGGACATCACGCTCGCCCAGGACTGAACGCGCACGCCCCGCCCGGCCGGCGCCCGGCTGCGGTCAGGGCCGGGCCGGGCCCGGCTCCCGGTCCGGCGGGGTGTTCCCCGGGCGGGCGGGTGCGGGGGAGCGGTGGCCGTCCGGCCGCTGGAGGGCGGCCACGAACTTGTAGCGGGAGCCGCGGTACACCGAGCGCACCCACTCCACCGGGGTGCCCTCCGCGTCCCGTGAGTGCCGGGACAGCAGCAGCATCGGCAACCCGACGTCGGTGGCGAGGAGTTGTGCCTCGCGCGGGGTGGAGAGCGAGGTCTCGATGGTCTCGTCGGCCTCCGCGAGGTGGACGCCGTACACGTCGGCGAGCGCCGTGTAGAGGGAGGGGCATTCGGCCAGGGACCGGCGCAGCCCGGGGAAGCGCAGCGCCGACAGATGGGTCGTCTCGATGGCCATGGGCGCGCCGCCGGCCAGCCGCAGCCGCTCGATGCGCAGCACCCGCCCGCCGATCGCGATGCCGAGCAGGTCCGCCAGTTTCTCGTCCGCCGGGATCTCCCCGATGTCCAGCGTCCGCGAGGCCGGAGTGAGCCCTTGGGCGCGCATGTCCTCGGTGTGCGAGGTGAGCCGGAGCGTGCGGTACAGCTTGGGCTGCGACACGAAGGTGCCCTTGCCCTGGATCCGGTCCAGGCGGCCCTCGCCCACGAGTTCCTGCAGCGCCTGCCGGACGGTGGTCCGCGAGGTGCCGAACCGGACGGCGAGCAGGCGTTCCGCGGGCATGGCCTCACCGGGGAGGAGCGTCTCGGCCATGGCGAGCAGCTGCTGCTTGATCCGGTAGTACTTCGGCACGCGCGCGATGCGGCCGGGCGCTCCGCCGCGTGGCTGTGCGCCGCTGACGTCGGTGGTCATGCCTGCCTTCCCGGCTGTGTCGGTGGGCTCCCGTTATAGCGACCAACTGCCTTATGGTCTAGTCCAACTGAACGCTTCGGGCGAAGCCCGGGCGAAGGGGATGGACGCGCTCCGATGACGTTCTCGTAACGGCCGTAATCGGCTTCCCTGACCACCCTTGACACCCCGAAAGGTCTAGGCCAAGCTCCGGGGTACTGGTCTACACCATTAGTGACCAGGCCCGAGCCCTACGTGCAACAGCGTCGTACGCAGGTCACCGCCGAGGGCGTGGGGGGTTAGTGGCATCCCTGAGGAGGGTGGCGTGAAGCGCAAGCTTGCTGCCGCGATCGTGATCGCGGGCATGATGGTCTCCGTCTCGGCGTGTGGCGGCGACGACGGCAAGGACAGTGGCAAGGACGCGGGGCCGGCGAGCTGGAAGGGCCAGACGCTCACCGTCTGGACGATGGACGGTTCCGCGCCACCGCAGTGGACCAAGGACGTCCAGGCCGCCTTCGCGAAGAAGACCGGCGCCAAGGTCAAGTTCGAGATCCAGAAGTGGGACGGGATCCAGCAGAAGATCACCACCGCCCTCTCCGAGTCGACCCCGCCGGACGTCATCGAGGTCGGCAACACCCAGACCCCCGCCTACGCGGTCACCGGCGGCCTCGCCGAACTGGGCGACCTCAAGCAGGAGATCGGCGCCGACTGGACCCAGTCGGTCTCCCAGTCCTCCGTCTACGACGGCAAGCAGTACGCCGCCCCGTGGTACTTCGCCAACCGCGTCGTCATCTACAACAAGAAGATCTGGGCCAAGGCCGGCATCAAGGACACCCCCAAGACCCGGGACGAGTTCTTCAAGGACCTTCAGGCCATAGGCAAGAAGACCGACGCCGAGCCGATCTACCTGCCCGGCCAGAACTGGTACTTCTTCGACGGCCTGACCATCGGCCAGGGCGCCGACCTGGTGAAGAAGGACGGCGACAAGTACGTCTCCAACCTCGGCGACCCCAAGGTGAGCGCCGCCATGGAGATCTACAAGAAGTACGCCTCCTTCTCCGAGGCCCCCAAGGACAAGGACGAGGCCACCCCGCAGCAGGCCACCGTCTTCGCCAAGGGCAAGACCGGCGCCATCATCGGCATGGGCTGGGAGGCCGGTACGGCGATCCAGGCGAACAAGGCCATCGAGAAGGACCTCGGCTACTTCACCATCCCGGGCGAGACGGCCGACAAGCCCGAGGGCGTCTTCCTCGGCGGCTCCAACCTCGCGGTCGCCCAGAACAGCAAGAAGCAGTCCCTGGCCAAGGAGTTCCTGAAGATCGCCCTCTCCGACCAGTTCGAGGGCCAGCTCGCCAAGCTCAACGGCGTCATCCCGAACAAGGAGTCCCTGGAGAGCAACCTCAAGGGCAACGGCGCCGCCGAGGCCGCCGCCCCGGGTGCCGCGGCCGGTGGCACCACCCCGCTGATCCCCGAGTGGGCCGCGGTGGAGAACACCCCGAACCCGATCAAGTCCTACATGACCGCGGTGCTCAACGGTAAGTCCCCGGCGGACGCCGCCAAGCAGGTCGAGGGCGAGATCAACAAGCGCCTGGCCCAGAAGAACTAGACCCCGCGCCGGGGGTGCCGCACGGGCACCCCCGGCACACCTGTGTCGTGCGGACGGCCGCCGGTGCCGTGCGCGCGGCCGGGCAAGTCGTTCGTACGGCCACGGAAGAGATGGCAACTCATGTCAGTGCAGACCGAAGGCACGGACACGGCCGGGGAGCCCGCTGTCCGCAAGGCCCGGGTGCCGGCGCCGCCGCGAGGTGAGGACCGCACCTCCCGGGCGCCCTCCCGCCGGGGCGCCGCCGCCCCCTATCTGCTCCTGCTGCCCGCGCTGCTGGCCACCGCGGTCCTGCTCGGCTGGCCCCTGGTCAAGAACGGCTTGCTGTCGTTCCAGAACCTCAACCCGCGGCAGCTCATCCAGCACCTCACCGAGTGGACCGGTTTCGACAACTACCGGGACGTCCTGACCGAGTCGGAGTTCTGGCACGTCGCCGAGCGCTCGGTCTTCTTCACCGCCGCCAACGTCGTCCTGATCATGGGCCTCGGCACCCTGGTGGGACTGCTGCTGGCGCGCCTCGGCAAGAAGATGCGGCTGCTGCTCCTGGTGGGCCTCGTCCTCGCCTGGGCCATGCCCGTCATCGCGGCCACCACCGTCTACCAGTGGCTGTTCGCGCAGCGCTTCGGCGTCGTCAACTGGGTGCTGGACAAGCTCGGCTGGCACTCCATGGCCGACCACAACTGGCTGGAGACCCAGTTCTCCACGTTCGCCGTGGTCACCCTGCTGATCGTCTGGCAGTCGGTTCCCTTCGTGGCGATCAACCTCTACGCCGCCACCACCACCATCCCCCGGGAACTGTACGAGGCCGCCGCGCTGGACGGCGCCGACACCTGGAAGAGCTTCACCTCGGTGACCCTGCCCTTCCTGCGGCCGTTCCTCTACGCGACGACGTTCCTCGAAGTGATCTGGGTCTTCAAGTCGTTCGCCCAGATCTTCGCGCTCAACGAGGGCGGCCCGGACCACCTCACCGAGACGCTGCCGATCTACGCCTACGTCGAGGGCGTCGGCAACCAGCACTTCGGGGTCGGCGCGGCGATCTCCTTCCTGACCATCCTGGTGCTGATCGCGCTCACCTCGTACTACCTGCGCATGGTGCTCAAGCAAGAGGAGGACGAGCTGTGAAGCGTTCCGCCTTCGGCCGTCTGTGGCCCAACGCGACCGCCGTCGTCCTCTTCGTCGGCTTCGTGTTCCCCGTCTACTGGATGTTCGCCACGGCCTTCAAGCCGGCCGGCGACATCATCGCCGACGACCCGGTGTGGTTCCCGACCGACGTCACCTTCGACCACTTCGAGAAGGCCGTCGACGCCGACAACTTCTGGACACTGGTGGCCAACTCGGTCACCGTCACCGTCCTGTCGGTGGTGTTCTCGCTCGTCATCGCCCTGCTGGCGGCCTTCGCCCTCACCCGGATGCGGTTCAAGGGCCGGCGCGGACTCATCGTGACCTTCATGCTGGCGCAGATGGCCCCCTGGGAGGTCATGATCATCGCCATCTACATGATCGTCCGTGACAACGACATGCTCGACAGCCTCGTCCCGCTCACCGTCTTCTACACGATGATGGTGCTCCCGCTGACCATCCTGACGCTGCGCGGCTACGTCGCGGCCGTGCCGAAGGAGCTGGAGGAGTCGGCGATGGTCGACGGCTGCAACCGCCTCCAGGCCTTCGTCAAGGTGATCTTCCCGCTGCTCGCGCCGGGACTGATGGCGACCTCGCTGTTCGGCTTCATCACCGCCTGGAACGAGTTCCCGCTGGTCCTGATCCTCAACAAGGCCAACGAGAAGCAGACCCTGCCGCTGTGGCTCTCGCAGTTCCGCACCGCCTTCGGCGACGACTGGGGTGCCACCATGGCCGCCTCGTCCCTGTTCTCGCTGCCCATCCTGATCCTCTTCATCTTCCTGCAACGCAAGGCTGTCAGCGGTCTCACCGACGGCGCCGTGAAGGGATGACGCCCCCGATGACCACACTCGCCACCGGCCCGGACACCCTCACCCGGGACGCCCTCGCGGTGCTGCAGCCGGGGTTCGACGGCACCACCGCGCCCGACTGGGTGCGCCGCCGCCTCGGCGAGGGCCTGGCCTCCGTCGCCCTGTTCGGCCGCAACGTCGCCAGCGAGGCCCAAGTCACCTCTCTGACCACCCAGTTGCGGGCCGAACGGGACGACCTGCTCATCGCCATCGACGAGGAGAGCGGTGACGTCACCCGCCTCGACGTGCGCACCGGCTCCTCCTTCCCCGGCAACCACGCCCTCGGCGCCGTCGACGACCCGGCCCTCACCCGCGCCGTCTCCCGCGAGCTGGGCCGCCGCCTGGCCGCCTGCGGCGTCAACTTCGACTGGGCGCCGTCCGCCGACGTCAACGCCAACCCCGACAACCCCGTCATCGGCGTCCGCTCCTTCGGCGCGAGCACCGACCTGGTCGCCCGGCACACCGCGGCCTGGGTGGAGGGCCTGCAGTCCACCGGCGTCGCCGCCTGCACCAAGCACTTCCCCGGGCACGGCGACACCAACGTCGACTCCCACCACGCCGTCCCGCGCATCGACGTCGACGCCGAGACCCTCTACGCCCGCGAACTGCCGCCCTTCCGGGCCGCGATGGCCGCCGGCACCCGGGCCGTCATGAGCGCGCACATCCTGGTGCCCGCCCTCGACCCGGACCGCCCCGGCACCCTCTCCCGGCGCGTCCTCACCGAACTGCTGCGCGGCGAACTCGGCTACCAGGGCCTGATCGTCACCGACGGCATGGAGATGCGGGCGATATCCGGCACCTACGGCCTGGCGCACGGCGTGGTCCTGGCGATCGCGGCCGGCGCCGACGCCATCTGCGTGGGCGGCGGCCTGTGCGACGAGGCCACCGTGCTCACCCTGCGGGACGCGCTCGTGGCCGCCGTACGCTCCGGCGAACTGCCCGAGGAGCGGCTGGCCGACGCCGCCGCCCGGGTGCGCGACCTCGCCGCCTGGACCGCAGCGGCCCGCGGCGACGCGGAGAAGACCGCACCCGACCCGGAGATCGGCCTGGTCGCGGCCCGCCGCGCCCTCACCGTGACCCGCGCCGGCGCCGCCGCACCCGTCACCGCACCGGTGTACGTCGCCCAGTTCAACCCGGCCCCCAACATCGCCGTCGGCGACCAGACCCCGTGGGGCGTGGCCGCCGAACTGGGCCGGCTGCTGCCCGGCAGCACGTCCGGATCCTTCTCCGGCCCCGACGCGGCCAAGGCCGTGCTCGCCGCGGCCGACGGCCGCCGGATCGTCGCCGTGGTGCGCGACGAGCACCGGCACGACTGGATGGGTTCCGCCCTGGACACCCTGCTCGACGCCCGGCCCGACACCGTCGTGGTGGAGATGGGCCTGCCGCAGGCCCCGCCGCGCGGTGCCCCGCACATCGCCACGTACGGCGCCGCCCGCGTCTGCGGCGTGGCGGCGGCCGAGGCCGTCGTCGTCGGCTGACCGCACGGCTCCCGGCCGCCCGCTCCTCCTCCCCGCGGGCGGCCGGTCCCTCACCCCCCGCCCATCCCGGCGGTCCCTCACTCCCCGCCGCGTCCGGCGGTCCCGCCTCAGCGCCGGATCCGGCGCCCCCGTATCCCCGCCGCATCGCGTCCGGCGGTTCCCCACGCCCTGGCCCATGCCGGCGGCACATGTCTCACGCACGACCCGAAGGTGCCCGACCAACACCCCGGAGTGATCGCATGCAGACGCCCTTCCCCCGCCTCCATCGCGCGGCCACCGACCGCCCCTACTTCAGCGCCGACGGCGAGACCTACTTCGCCCCGACACCCCTGCGCGACATCGAGAAGACCCGGCCCCTCAAGGTGCTGTCCGCGGCGGACTTCGCCTTCTGGCAGCGCTACGGCTACGTCGTCGTACGCGAGGCCATCACCCCCGGCGAGGCCAAGGGCCTGCTCGACTTCGCCTGGCAGTTCCAGGGCCTCGACCCCGACCGCCCGGAAACCTGGTACGAGGCACCGGAGTTCCGCTCCGAACTGGACCGGCACCTCTACATCTACGGCTTCGTCGAGGCCTACCACCACCAGCTGATCTGGGACAGCCGCCAGACGCACCGCGTCCACGACGCCTTCGCGGACATCTGGGACTGCGAGGAACTGTGGGTCACCCTGGACCGGCTCAACCTCAACCCGCCCAACGTGCGCACCCGTTCACGTTCCCTCATCGAGCCCACGGACGACGGCTTCGACATCGAGCTGCACTGGGACGTCGACACCACCCGCGCCGTGCTCCCGCAGCGCGTCCAGGGCATCATCGCGCTGAACGACACCCGGCCCGAACTCGGCGGCTTCCAGTGCGCTCCCGAGCTCTTCCGCCGGTTCGAGGAGTGGCGCCTCGGCCGGCCGTCCGACCGCGACCCGGTCCGCCCCGGCACCGACCGTGACGAGTTCCCGGTCGTCCGCCCCGAACTCCAGGCCGGCGACCTGCTGATCTTCAACGGCCTGCTCGCGCACGGCGTCGCGCCGAACCTCTCCGACAACGGTGTCAGGGCCGTCCAGTACCTGTCGATGATGCCCGCGCTGGAGGAACACACCGCGCTGCGCGACTCCCGCGTGCACTCCTGGCGCACCCTGGCCACCCCCGACTGGAACGGCACCCTCCTCGGCGACGCCCGTGAACCGGAGGCCCTCCGCTACGGCCCGGCCGCGCTCAACGGGCTCGGCAGGAAGCTGCTCGGACTGGACTCCTGGGCCGCCGCGGAAGAGGCACAGTGAACCGCATCTGCCTCTGCCTGCCCACCGACCGGGCCTGCTCGGCCACCCTCACCGCCGTCCACGAGGAGGCCGCCCACGCCGCCCGCGACCACGGCGCGGACGTCCAGCTGCTCGTCCTCGACTCCTCCGACGACCGCACCCGCGCCGAGCACACCCGGGTCGTCGCCGGACTCCGCCCCGTCCCCGGCGTCACCGTCCACCACCTCGACGAGTCCGCCCAGCGCGCCTTCCTGCGCCGGGCCGTCGAACGCGCCGGGCCGCCCGAGCCCGAGCGCCTGCTGCGCCTGATGCTGCCGTCCGCCGTCTCCTACGGCGCCTGCACCAACCGCGCCTTCCTGCTGGCCGCCGCCCTCGGCTGCTCCTCGCTGCACCGCCGCGACTCCGACAGCGCCTACCAACTCCACGACGGCCAACCTGTGTTCCCCGTCCACCACGAGCTGCCCTGGCTCGGCCGGCCCGCCGCCGAGGCCGCGGCCGGCGGACTGCGCACCGACCTCGGCCCCGCCCACGCGCACCGCCCGGTGTCGCTCGCCGGTGCCTCCTTCATCGGCGAACTCTCCGTGGACATCGCGGAGATACAGCACCTGGACGAGGGGATCTACCACGACGTCGTGAGCCTGTGGGCGCCCGGCGACTGGCCGGAGGAACGCACCCGGCAACTGGTCGAGGAGTCCTTCACCGGCGCGGGGACGGCACCGTTCACCGGCGACCGGGCGACCCTCACCCGGGTCGACCCCATGCGCGTCGACATGTGCAACGTCGCCTTCGACCGGGCGGTGTACGAGCGGATGCCGCTGCCGCCCGCCACCGACACCATCGGCAGCGACTACTTCCTGCTCCACCTGGTCCACGACGCCGGCCTGCCCGGCATCCTGCACAACCGGCACATCGAGAACTTCCACACCCCGGAACGCCGTACCGACAGCGGATTCGCGGCCTACCAGCGGCGGTTCGTGAAGTTCCTGCTCTCGATGCTCTACTTCCACCACGTCTACGACCGCATGGCCGCCGAGGGCGCCGCACTGCTCGACGAGCGGCACCGGGTGCGGCCCGGGACGGTCACCGCCCTCCTCCGGGAGAGCGCCGGCCTGGATCGCGCTCAGAACGTGTGGCGCCTGGACCGCGTCGACACCGCCTACCGCAAACTGGGCGGCCGGTACGCGCTCTTCGCCGACCGCCTCGCGGCCGAACGGGACCGCTTGCTCGACGAGGCCGAGGCGGACATCGAGGACTACGCGTACCTGACCGAAGTCTGGCCGGCCCTCGTGGAAGCGGTCCGCGCATGAGCGCCCCGCACCCGACGGCGCCCCGTCCGGCGGCCCGGCACCTGACCGCCTCCACCGACGACCGCATCGTCTACGACCTCACCGGCGTGGAGCGGCAGTACGACTCCCTGCGGGCCGAACTGCCCGGGGCGGACATCCGCTTCGCCCTCAAGGCCTGCCCGGTCGACGAGGTCCTGCGCTGCCTGGCCGCCCGCGGCGCGGGATTCGACGCGGCGAGCCCCGCCGAGATCGCCCAGGCACTCCGCACCGGCGTCCCCGTCGACCGCGTCCACTACGGCAACACCGTCAAGTCCGACCACGACATCGCCGCGGCCCACCGCCTGGGTGTCCGCACCTTCGCCACCGACAGCGCCGAGGACGTCACCGCGATCGCCCGGTACGCCCCCGGCGCCCGGGTGTTCTGCCGCCTCGCCACCAGCGGCGAGGGCGCCCTGTGGGGACTGAACCGCAAGTTCGGCTGCGCACCGGGCGACGCCGTCCGCGTGCTGGCCACGGCCCGCGCCGCCGCCCTGACCCCGGCGGGCCTCTCCGTGCACGTCGGCTCCCAGCAGATGACCGGCGAGGCCTGGCAGCAGGCCTTCGACACCCTCGCCGGGACACTGACGGAGCTCGCCGCGCACGGGATCGTGCCCGACCACGTCAACCTCGGCGGCGGCCTGCCCGCGCTCGGCTACCGGGACCGCCGCGGCAACGCCCTCGAACCGCCCCTGGACAAGATCCTCACCGTCCTGCGCGAGGGCGTCGAGCGCCTGCGCGGCCTCACCCCCGCACCCCTGGACGTCGTCCTGGAACCCGGCCGCCACCTGGTCGCCGACCACGGCGTCGTCCACGCCCACGTCTCCCGGCTCACCCGGCGCCGGCAGCCCGACGGCACCTGCGCCCACTGGCTGTACCTCAGCTGCGGCAAGTACAACGGCCTGTACGAGATGGACCAGGTCACGCACCGCTTCGTCTTCCCCGGCCGGTCCGAGACCGAGGACCACGTCCCCGCGATCGTCGCGGGACCGACCTGCGACAGCGACGACGCCTACGGCGGCGGCCGGCACCCGGTGCGCGTGCCCCGGGCCCTCGCCTCCGGCGACCCGGTCCGGATCCTCTCCGCCGGCGCCTACGCCACCAGCTACATGACCCAGGGGTTCAACGGCATCCACCCGCTGCCGGCCGTCTGCACACGCGGCACCGCCGGGCTCACGGACCCCCGACGAACGGCACTGACATGAACCACACCCTGCGCATACGGGGCATCGCCGAGACCGACTGGCCCCGGATCGCGGCCCTGGAGACGGCGGCCTACGTCGACCTCTCCCTCACCGAGGGCGAGGAGACACTGCGCTCCCGCGCCCGCATCTCGGCCGGCACCTGCTTCGTCCTCGACCTCGACGGCGCGATCGCGGGCTACGTCCTCGCGCTGCCCTACCCCCCCTTCCGCTGCCCGGACCTGAGCCGCCCCGAACGGGTCGTCCACCACTCGGCCAACCTCCACCTGCACGACCTCGTCGTCAGCGCGCCGCTGCGCCGAAGAGGGCTCGGCAGCCGGCTCGTACGCCATCTGAGCGGCGTCGCCCGCGCCCGCGGCTTCGCGACCACGTCCCTCGTCGCGGTCGCCGGCAAGGAGCGGTTCTGGCAGGCCCACGGCTACCGGGCCCACCCCGAGGCCCACCTCCCACCGGGCTACGGCGCGGACGCCGTCTACATGTCGGCCCAGGTGGCCGCGGCCCGGCCCGGCGAAGCCCGGAGAGCGGTCTGATGCCCGGACACCCCACCCCCGCCGGCCCGCCCGGGTTCGCCCGGGCCAAATGGTCCATCGCGGCGCTGTTCTGCTTCCTCGGCTTCCAGTACGGCACCTGGATCTCCCGCCTCCCGGCGCTGCGGACCCGGCTGGACCTCGGGGCCGGCGAGGTGGGCCTGCTGCTGATGGCCTGCGGGGCGGGCGCGGCGGCCTCGTTCCCGCTCGTCGCCCTCCTGATGCGCCGGCTCGGCTCCCGGCGGCTGTCCCTCGTCTCCGCCCTGTGCCTCGTCGGCGTCCTGGCCGCGCTGCCCGCCGTACCGGACTACCCCCTGGCCCTCCTTACCGTGTGCGCCGACGGTGTCGCGGTCGGCTGCCTCAACGTCGCGATGAACGCCCAGGGCGCCGCGCTGGAGAAGGCCCACGACCGCACCGCCATGTCCCAGCTCCACGCCACGTTCAGCGCCGGCCTGCTCGCGGCGGCCCTGCTGACCTCCGGCGCGACCACGGTGACCGCGTCCGTCCGGGCCCACTTCGCGGTGGCCGGCGCCCTGCTGCTGCTCCTGCTCACCGCGGCCCGCCCGGGCCTGCTGACGGACCCGGGCACGGACACCCCGCCCGCCGGTCCGGCCGGACCGAAGCGGCCCCGCCGGCTAGTGCCGCCCTCCGCCGCGACCCTGCTCCTGGGCTGCGCCATGGCGTTCGGCACGATCACCGAGGGCGCCATGAACGACTGGTCCACGCTCTATCTGCGGGACGTCGTCGAGGCGTCCGCGACGGTGGCCCCCCTGGGCATCGCCGTCGTCTCCGTGACGATGCTGCTGGCCCGGGCGTGCGCCGACCGCTGGCGCACCCGCTGGGGCGACGGCCGTGTGGTCCGCACGGGCAGCGCCGTGGCCGCCGCCGGACTGGGCCTCGCGCTGCTCGCCGGAGGAGTCGTGCCCACCCTCCTCGGCTTCGCCTGTGTCGGCCTCGGCGCCGCCGCCATCACCCCGTGCGTGTACGTCGCCGCGGCCGAACGCGGCCCGGACGCCCTGGCCCTGGTCGCGGCGACGGGCACCACCGGCCTCCTGGCCGGCCCCGCCCTCATCGGCTTCGTCGCGGCCGCGGCGAACCTGACGCTGGGCATGGCCACGGTGGCGGCCTCGGCCCTCGTCGTCACGCTGACCGCCCTGCGGATACCGTGGCGGGCCCGGGCCGCCGTGCCCGGGTCCTGACCCGAGCCCCGGCGTCCCGGGCCCGCACCCGGCACGCGCCGCTACCGTCTGCGCCGCCGGCCCGGCGCCCGGGACGCGGGCTTCGGCTCCCGCGCGGGGATGCCCACCTCGATGGAGTCGAGCACGTGGGCGCCGTACAGATCCTGCAGCCAGTTGGTCTGGTAGACGGTGTCCAGGTAGCGCTCGCCGAGGTCCGGCGCGATGGCCACGGCGGTGAGCCCGCGGGTGTCGTGCCGCGCCAGCCAGTCCGCCGCGCCGCTGACCACCGTCCCCGTGGAGCCGCCGAACAGGAAGCCCCGCCGGGCCATCCGGTGACACATCCGGATGGTGTCCGCCTCCTCGACCCGGACCACCTCGTCCACGAAGGACTCGTCCAGCAGCGGCGGGCGCATGCTCATGCCCAGACCGGGGATCATCCGGGGCCCCGGCTCACCGCCGAAGGCCACCGAGCCCACGGCGTCCACGGCGACCACGTGCACCGGACGGTGCCACTCCTGGAACCACCGGGCGCAGCCCATCAGGGTCCCGGTGGTGCCCGCCCCGATGAACACGACGTCCAGCTCCGGGAACTCGGCGGCGATCTCCGGGGCCGTGGTGCGGTAGTGCGCCCGCCAGTTGCCCGCGTTGGTGTACTGGCTCAGCCAGACGTAGCGGGAGTCGGAGGCGCACAGCGCACGGACGTACTCGATGCGCATACCGAGGAACCCGCCGTTGGAGTCCTGGTCGGCCACGACGTGGACTTCGCTGCCGAGCGCCTCCATCAGCAGCCTGGTCGACAGGTTGCAGCGGGAGTCGGTCACACACAGGAACCGGTAACCCTTGCTCGCGGCGATCATGCTGAGCGCGACACCCAGGTTTCCGGACGAGGACTCGACGAGGACGGAGTCCGACGTCAGGATTCCGTCACGCTCGGCGCTCTCCACCATCTCGTTCGCGGCCTTCAGCTTGATGGAGCCGGCGAAGTTGAAGCCCTCGCACTTCAGGTAGAGCGGGTATCCGCAGGTCGACTCGAGGTCGACGAAGAGATGCCCCTCGTTGAAGGCGTAGGGAGCGGAAATGACAGGCACTGCGGGCCTCCTGGTGCCGGGCGAAGGACGTGGACGGCCTCAGCCGTACCGGCGCAGGTCGTGGAAGAAGTCGTCGATGACGCGGAGGTTTCCCGCCCGGCCCACTTCGTCGTAGACGAACTTGCCCACGGCGAGGTCGAGGACGCCGAGTCCGAACGGCGAGAAGATCACCGGCCGGTCGGCCGGAGGCGCGGCGCGCCCCAGCATCACGTCGCACAGGGTCCCGTTCAGGAAGTCGCGGTTCCCGGTGCGCTGTTCCACGAGGTGGGGGGACGTGTCCGCCTTCAGGCAGTGCTCGACGTCGTCGACGAAGTTGGCGGCGCCGAGCAGGACCTCCGGGGCGAGGTCGCGCAGGGACACGTGCAGGACCACGGGGTTGTGGGCGAACCAGGCCGGTGTGGTGACGTGCGGCCGGCCGGCGACGGTGGCGAAGACCACCAGGTCGCTGCCGCGGACGAGGTCCTCGGCGCGCTCGTGCACGGTGACCTCGCCGGTCACACCCGCCTGCTCCAGATAGCCGCGGAAGCCGGCGGCGCTGTCGGCGGACACGTCGTGCACGCCGATCGCGTCGAAGGACCAGCCCGTGCCGGCCAGGAAGGTGTGGATGTACCGGGCGATCAGACCCGTGCCGAAGAAGCCCACCCGGCGGGGACGGGTCCGGTTGCGGCTGAGCACGTCGGCCGCCAGTGCCGCCGACGCCGCCGTCCTGGTCGCGCTGATGATGGAGCTCTCCAGGCAGGCGAACGGATACCCGGTGTCGTGGTCGTTGAGGATCAGCACCGCGGAGGCCCGTGGCAGTCCGCTGTCCACGTTCTCCGGGAAGCTGGAGATCCACTTCATGCCGTCCACCCGGACCGACCCGCCGATGGAGGCGGGCAGCGCGATGATCCGCGAGCTGGGCCGGTCCGGGAACCGCAGGAAGTACGACGGCGGGTTGACCGAGTCCCCCGCGCCGTGCAGCCGGTAGGTGGCCTCGACCAGCCCCACGAGTTCCTTCTCGCGCCCGCCGAGGGCCTGCTGCACCTGCTCACCGGAGATCACGGCGAACGTCGGCACCGAGGGGCCCCCGGGCACGGCCCGGTGGGCGGCGGTCGACAGCAGATCGGTCATCGTTCGCTCGCCTCCGGGGTCGGGCAGCCGTCGGCCAGCCGCCGCGGCTCACCCATGCCGACCAGCACCTGCCGGTCCCCGGTGAAGGGCTCCCGGCTGTGCGCGGTGCGGATGTTGTCCACGAGCAGCAGGTCACCGGAAATCCAGGGCTCGCGCCGGGTGTGCGCCTCGTACGTGCTGTTGAGCTGCTCCACCACGTCCTCGCCGATCGGGCTGCCGTCCCCGTAGCGGGTGTTGAACGGCAGACCGTCCTCGCCGTACTCGTCCACCAGGTACTCGCGCACCTCGGGGGCCAGCGTCCACTCGTTGAGGAAGGCGATCTGGTTGAACCAGCAGCGGCGGCCCGTGAGCGGGTGCCGCACCACGGCGCTGCGGCGCTGCCGGGTGCGCAGCGAACCGTCGGCCTGCCAGCTGAAGTCGATGGCGTTGGCCCGGCAGTAGCTCTCGATCGCGGTGCGGTCGGCGGTGCCGAACGACTCCTCCAGGGAGGCCCCGATCTCGTCGTTGTAGCTGCGGGTCAGCATCCAGCCCTCACGCTCGAACCGGTCGGTCAGACCGGCGGGCAGCGCCTTGAGGACCTGCTCCGCGTCGGCCACCGCCGTCGCCCCGCCCTGCTCGGGCGCGGTCGGACAGGCGAACAGCATCAGCCCGGGCACCTCCAGGGTGTAGCTCAGCTCGTGGTGCATGCACATCGGCTGGTTCGCCGGCCAGGTGGTGGAGGAGTACAGCCCATGGCCGTGGGACTCGCGGGGCGCGAACGCCTCCCGCTCCGTCATGAGCCCGCCGGACAGACGGGTGAGGACGGCACCGATCCGGTCCGCGTCCCGCAGCCCGAGGCCGCGGACGAGCAGCGCCCCGTGCTCGGTGACCTGCGCCCGCAGCGCCTCCCGGTGCGCGGCCGCCCAGCCCGGCGCGTCACCCGGCGGATCGACGTGCAGGATCGGGGGTTTGTCCGGCCGCAGCTCCACCTCTAGCGGTGCTGCCAGGGATGAGGACGTCATCTCGGTTTTCCTTTCGGTCGCCCGCCCGGTCGGCCCGGGGGGATCGGACGGGGATCAGGTGGAGGCCAGCGGCAGAGCGGTGTTCACGACGGCCTGTGCCGCCTCGGCCGGACGGGTGCGCAGGAAGTGGTGGCCGCCGTCGGGCAGCTCGTGCAGTTCGACGTGCTCGGCCACGAGCAGCCAGTCCCGGTACCGGTGGACGTGGTCGGCGGTGTACGGGTCGTCGGCGGCGACGACCACCGAGACCGGAGCGGAGAGCTTCACCGGCGGCGGGGAGTCGAGGACCGCCCGGAAGTAGCGGTGCGCCTGCAGGCAGTCGTGCCGGTAGGCGGCGCCGATGTGCGCGGCGTGCCGCTCGTTGAGCTCGGCGAGTTCCGGGTGGCCGCCGTCCGCGGCCAGCCCGGCCGCGATCTCCGCGTCGCTCCGGCCGGCCAGCGCGGCGACGGCGGCGTCGCGTTCGGCCGCGGTGCCGAGCAGCTGCGCGGCCAGGAACACCCGTGTCACCCGCACGCCCCGCTCCCGCAGCAGCCGGGCCGTCTCCAGGGCCGGCGCGGTGCCCGAGGAGTGGCCCCAGAGCATGACCCGGGTCAGGCCGCGTGCCGTGATCTCGTCGGCGACCCGCTCGGCCACCCGCGTGATCGACGCGAACGGCTCGGGCGAGCCGGCCAGGTCGTGACCGGGCAGGTCCACCGCGAACACCGCCGGGCCGCGGCCCGCCAGCTCCCGGGCCATCGGCTGGTAGTTGACCGCGTTGCCGCCCGCGTAGGGGAAGCACACCAGCGCGCTCTCGGGGGTGCCGTCCGCCTCCGACACCGGCTGGAGCAGCTCCCGGCGCCGGCCGGCGGCCCCGTCGAGGAGAGCGGCCAGGTCGGCGAGGACCGGGTGCCGGGTGATGTCCTTCAGGGACACCGCCCGGTCCAGCGCGAGGGTGAGCTTCACGGCCGTCAGGGAGGTGCCGCCGGAGTCGAAGAAGTGGTCCGTCCGGCGGATCCGGTGCTCGGGCACGCCCAGCAGCTCCGCCCAGGCGGCCGCCAGCCTCCGCTCGGCCGGGCTCAGCTCGTCCGCTCCCGCCGCGTCCTCCCCGGCGTCCGGTGCCGCCCGCTCGGCCAGCGCGGTCAGCGCCTTGCGGTCGATCTTGCCGTTGGCGGTCAGCGGGAGGCCGTCCTGCCAGTGGAAGGCCGAGGGGACCATGTAGGCGGGCAGCACGGCGGCGAGCTCCGCGCTCAGGGCGTCCGGCCGCTGACGCGTGCCGCTGTAGAAGGCGATCAGGTGCTTGCTCCCGCCGGCCCGCTCGGCGACGACCACCGCACCGTCCCGCACCCCGTCCACCCGCAGCAGGGTGTTCTCGATCTCGCCGATCTCGATCCGGAAGCCGCGGATCTTGACCTGGTTGTCCCGGCGGCCCAGGAACTCCAGTTTCCCGCCCGGGTGCCAGCGGCCCCAGTCACCGCCCAGGTAGAGCCGTTCCCCGGGCCGGAACGGGTCCGTGCGGTAGGCCTCACGGGTGCGTTCGGGGTCGTTGACGTAGCCGCGGCCCACGCAGACGCCGGAGAACGCGATCAGTCCGGGGGCGCCCAGCGGCACCAGGGACATCTGCTCGTCCACCACGTACACCCGCACGTTGTTGACCGCCCGACCGAGCAGCACCCGGTCGGGCACGCCGTCCAGGACCTCGTGGTTGGTGTCGTCCGAGGTCTCCGTGAGTCCGTAGGCGTTGAGCAGCCGGATCCCCGGCTGGACCGCGAACCAGCGCTGGACCAGCTCCCGTTTCAGCGCCTCACCGGTCACCGACACGCACCGCAGGTCCGGCAGGGCCCGCGGGTGCCGCTCCAGGTACGAGACCACGACCTCCAGGTAGGAGGGCACGACCTGCGCCACCGCGACCCGGCCGCGCTCCAGCGTGTCGACGAACCGCTCCACGTCCACGACGACGTCCTGGCCGACCAGCAGGGTCCGCCCGCCGACCAGCAGCGCGGACACCAGCTGCCAGAGCGAGATGTCGAAGCACTGCGGCGCCGTCTGCGCCACCACCGACCCCTCGCCGATGCCCAGGTCGTCGATCTTGGCGTGGAGATGGTTGAGCAGGCCCGCGTGCTCGCACATCGCGCCCTTCGGCTCGCCGGTGGAGCCGGAGGTGAAGTAGATGTACGCCAGCTGGTCGGCGTCGACCCGCACGCCGGGGGAACTGTCCTCGTGCGGTTCCGCGTACGCCGTCTCGACCAGCAGCTTCTCGGTCGCGGGCAGGCCGGCCAGCGCCTCGTCGAGCGTCCCGGTGCTGCCGGACTCGGTGAGCACCAGCCGGCACCCGGCCCGCTCGAGCGTCGCCGCGACCCGGCCGGCCGGGAAATGCGGCTCGATCGGCAGGTACGCGCCGCCCGCCTTGAACACGGCCAGCGTCGCCGCCAGCCAGTCCAGGTTGCGTTCGGTGACGACGGCCACCACGTCCTCCCGGCCCAGACCGCGCGCCAGCAGTGCCCGCGCCAGCCGGTTGGCGCGCGCGTCGAGCTCCCCGTACGTCCACTCGCGCTCGCCCTGCACCGCCGCGACGGCCTGCGGATGCGCCCGCGCACGCCGTTCGAACAGCTCGTGGGCCCGGGCGTCCGGCAGCGGCCTGTGCGGACCGGCCAGCCCTTCCAGCTGCTCGCGGACCTCGTCGTCCGACAGCAGGCTCTGCCGGTCGTGGGACGCGTCCGGGCCGGACACCATCAGCCGCAGCGCCTTGAGGTGGTAGCCCCCGATCCGGGCCGCGCTCTCGGCGTCCAGCACGTCCGTGCGGTAGCGCAGGCGCAGCTTCAGCCGGCCGCCCAGGTCCGACCAGCGCACGTGCAGCACACCCTCGCCGACGTGCGCCTCCTCGGCTCCCAGGGGGCCGAACACCACCTCGTACGACGGCTCGGTCACCCCCAGCTCCGCACGGAGCCGGGCGACCGGGAACTCCCGGTGGGCCAGCAGCTCCGCCTCGGCCCGCTCCGCCGCCGACACCAGCGCGAACCAGGAGCCCGGGGTGACGGACAGACGGCACGGCAGCGGCTCGCCCCGCACTCCGGCGCTGTACCCGGTCACCACGTCCCGCTCACCGGACAGGGCGGCCAGCACCTTGGCGTGCGCCGCGAGCAGCAGCGCGCTGATCGGCACGCCCGACCGCCGTACCAGATCGCGTACCGCGTCGGCCACGTCGTCCGGGACCGCCGCCTCCTGCTCGGCCGCTCCCGGCTCCGGGCGCCCCACCCACCGGGGCACCGCGGTGGTGCCGCCGGCGGTCAGCACCCGGCTCCAGTACCCACGGTCCGCTTCCACGCGCGTGTCCATCGAATGGCCTTCCTCAACTGGTCGTCGTAGCGGAGGCGTTGGTCGTCGCCAGGGCCCGGTCCGGGCTGCCGGACCGGACGGCGGTCCCGGGCATCTCCACGGCCGGATTGCCACCCCACCGCGCGTCCGGGGGCACTTCCTCGCCCTTCATCAGGAAGGAGTCGGCCACCAGCAACGAGCCCTCGCCCAGGGTCACGCCGTAGTGCACGTGGGCGGCGACGCCGAGCGTGGTGCGGGCGCCGAGCGCGGTGCCGGCCGACTTGAAGGTGCCGTCCTCCTGCGAGTGGCACTGGATCTTGCACCCCATGTTGAGGGTGCACTCGTCGCCGACGGTGGCCAGCGTGCGATCGGTGATGTAGCAGCCGTCGTCGAAGACCATCCGGCCCATGCGCACCCCCATCAGCCGCCACACGAGGCTTTTGTAGGGAGTTCCGTTGAACAGGTTGAGGAACTGGGTGGGGACCTTCCACAGCCGCTCGTGCCGCCAGAAGGCCCGGTCGTAGATGGAGCACAGCTGGGGCCGCAGGGCGCGGAACGACGTCAGACAGCGCTCCACCAGGACGTAGTAGGCGGTGGACAGGGCGAGGGTGATCGCCACGTAGCCGCCGATCACCACGTGCCCGACCACGCCGTACAGGTCCACGGAGGTGAGGGCCAGCAGGGTGAGCAGGAAGACGTGCAGCCAGCGCACGGTGAGCATCAGGGCCATCGAGCGCAGGTTGAAGCGGTTCTTCGCGCGCAGCCGGCCGCGCAGTTCGTCGCCCGTGCGCAGGTGGTCGAACCGGGCGTCGCGCTCCACCGAGCGCGGGATCTCGAAGCAGGGCGAGCCGAGCAGCCCCACGCCCTCCCGGACCTCGCCGTCCAGGGGGACCATCACCTTGGTCGCCAGCAGGCAGTTCTCCCCCGTCCTGCCGCCGACGGGGTAGGCGATGTTGTTGCCCAGGAAGTTGCGTGCCCCGATGGACACGCGGGACAGCCGGAACGACGTACCCGAGTACTCCGCGTTCACCACCGAGAGCCCGTCGGCCACCATCGTGCCGGTGCCCACGGTGACCAGCAGCGGGGTCTCGTGCTGCACCTCGGTGCCGAAGTTCGACCCGGTCTGCTCGACCTGGGAGAGGTCGTACCCGAGGCCGCGCAGGTAGTTCACGACGTACGAGCTGTCACCGAAGAGCCAGCCGAAGAACTTGATGTTCGTCATGCGGGTCGTGGCGCGGTGCAGCGCGTAGTGGACGCCGTAGAGCGGATAGACCCGGTCGGGCTTCACGACCAGGCCGATCAGACGCGGGAGGGTGCGCAGGGCCACCATGCCGAGGACCAGGAATCCGGCGAACGCGACGAGGGAGAGGACCAGCGCGTCGTCGATCAGCTCCGGGCGCGACAGCGCCGCCGTCTGCGGGTCGAGCCGCTTGCCGATCGCCGGTACCTCGGTGAACAGGATGTACACCCCGCCGAGGGTCAGCGGAATGTAGAGGAAGAACAGCTGCAGAAGCGTGCCCAGCCCGTACCGGAACCGGCGCCCGGTGCCGCAGCGGGTGGGTGCCACCCGCACGTAGTCGACCGGCGTCGGCTCCGCGGGGGAGCCGTGCCAGTGCTCACCGTCGGGGATCACCTGGCCGCGGTGCAGCGACGAGGAGTGGCCGAGCTGCGCGCCGTCGCCCATCGTGGTGCCGATGTCCAGGACGGTCTTCTCGCCGACGAACACGTCGCGGCCGAGCGTGACCGGGCCGGTCTGGATGCGTCCCGCCTCCGCCCGGTAGCAGAGGAGGAAGGAGTCCTTGCGGATCAGCGTGCCGGCGCCGACGGTCAGCAGATCGGTGCAGACCGGGACGGAGCGGGAGAGGATCGTGACTCCCTTGCCGACCCGTGCGCCGAGGGCCCGCAGATAGAGCACATAGAGCGGCGTCCCGGTGAGAAAGACCATCGGATTCGCGTGCAGCAGCACCTTGACCAGCCAGAAGCGCGCATACGTCGGTCCCCAGACGGGGAATTCACGCTCTTTCCAGCGGCCGATCAGAATCCATTTCGCAGCGACCGGGAATGCACAGAGAGCGACGAAAGCGACGCTTCCGAACACGAGCGCCCGCAGATAGATGCTGCTCGCACCCGATCCGGCGGCGATCCACTCGTATCCGTACGCCGTGACATATCCGGAGACCAGGGAGTACACGAGGAATACGGCGAGCTGGAAAGTCCCGCAGAGGAAATGACCGAACCGGCCCACCGGGGTGAGCGGCACCGCCGGTGCCACCGGTACCGGCACGGGCGCCTCGGGGGCGGCGGGCTGGGCGTCGACCGGATCGGCCTCGACGAGCGCGGCGGCCAGCCGGCGGATCGTGGGATGCCGGTAGATGTCCCGCATGGAGGGGGAGGGCAGGTCGGCCCGCTTGCGTACCCGCGCGCAGAACTGGGCCATGACCAGGGAATTCGCGCCGAGGTCGGTGAAGAAGTCGCTGTCGAGCGCTACCCGGTCGGCGCCTGTGAGCTCGGCCAGCGCCGCCGCGAGTTCCTGCTCGGTGTCCGTTCCGGCCGGTGCCCGGTCGCTCATGGCGACAACGGGTTTACCCGACCCGGATATGGGGACCTCGGAGGACTGCTCCACCATTCGATCTCCTGACGTGTGGATCGCCAATGGCCCCGAGTGGACGGTTTGCTCCGATCACGTACCGCCACGTTCAGTCTGGCCAGGCAGACAGGAGGTTGCCACTTAGGGCAGCGCGCCGTTCCCCCGGAAAATCCTCCACGAGTCCGTATTCATAGGCCCCGCACAGGTTGAGCACGCCCTTCGTTTCACTCGAACGGCGGCCATTCGTGCGGGTCAGGCCGGTGGTGGCGAGCGGGCCGTGAGCCCGCCGGCGGAGGGTGCGTTTCGGCGCTGCTCCAATGCGGCGCGCCCGAAAAATTTCCGGGCACATCGAAGCGTCGCCGACGGCCCCGCCGGTGTTGGGCGCGAGGGGGCGAGCTCAGGTGGTCCGCCCTTGATCGGTCGGCAGCGCGGACGCCTCCGTCAAGGTGTCGATGCTCATTACCGGCAACCCCGAGCAACCCGATATGTCGGAAACTTGAAGTGGATCTTAACTTTTTTCTTACGTAGCATGCGCGCGTTGACCAACTTGTCAGGGACTCTTCACTGACTTCTCACCAAGGGGCTTGCATGCGGGGGCGCGTGTTGACGCGAAGACGTGGCCGAGTAATGGCTTTGGCACTGACGCTGGTGACGGCCGCGGGAGTCGTGCCGGCGGCCTCGGCGGCCGCACTCTCCGGAGCGGTCCCGCTCCGGACGGGCGAGGCCACCGGGAAGGGGAACGATCCGACGGCGTCGACGACCACGGACGAGGCTCTGGCCGAGGCCAGGAGAACCGGCCGGAGCGTCGAGGTGGACTCGCTCCGCTCCGAGAGCGCCGACGTGTACGCCACACCTGACGGAAATCTGGAGGCACGCGAGTATCTGCGTCCCGTCCGGACCCGGGTGGACGGCACGTGGAAGCCGGTCGACACCGACCTGGCCAGTACGTCTCACGGGACGGTGGCTCCCGGTGCCACCACGGTCGGCCTGGAGTTCTCCGCCGGCGGAGACGCCCCACTGGTGCGTATGGAGAAGGCGGGCCGCGACCTGACCCTGTCCTGGCCGGGCAAGCTGCCCGCTCCGGTTCTCGACGGCGCGACCGCCACCTACGAGAACGTGCTCCCGGACGTCGACCTGCGGATGGGCGCTCAGGAGGACGGCTTCACCCAACTGCTCGTCGTCAAATCCGCCAAGGCGGCGGCGAGTGGGGAACTGGCCGAACTGCGCCTGAAGCTCTCCGCCGATGGCATGGACGTGCGGGAGACCGCACAGGGCGGCCTGGAAGCCGTCGACCAGGGGGCGAAGAACGCCGTGTTCGAGGCGCCCCGGCCGGTGATGTGGGACTCCAGTACCGGCCCCGCAGGCGACGGGGGCACCGCGAAGCAGTCCGCCACCGCCAAGCCGTCGGAGGCCCGGGCCGCTTCGGTGAGACCGGCCGCGGCGAAGTCGTCGTCGGGCGGCGCGAGTGCCGCCGGTCCGGCCGCGCCCGCGGGCACCGCCGCGCGCACGGCGTCGGCGGACGAGCCGGCCGCCGGTCCGGGCGACGAGCCCGCGGCGGGCGACTCGGCGAAGCTCGCCCCGGTCGCGGTGGACGTCCCCACGGGGGGCAAGGAACTCGTGCTGACCCCGGACACGGACGTGCTGAAGGGCAAGGACACCGTCTACCCGGTCTTCATCGACCCCCAGTGGTACTCGCCGCGAGCTTCGGCCTGGACGATGGTCTCCAAGTACTGGGCCTCGTCGCCGCAGTACAAGTTCAACGGCGAGGACAACGCGGGCCTCGGCTACTGCGGCTGGTACTACTGCAAGCCGTACGACACCAAGCGGCTCTTCTACCGCATCCCGGTCTCGAAGTTCGCGGGCAAGTCCATCCTCGAAGCCGAGTTCGTGGTCCGCAACGTCTGGTCGGCGTCCTGCAGCGCACGCAGCGTGGAGTTGTGGCGGACCAAGGACATCTCCTCGTCGACCACCTGGAACTCCCAGACGGCGAGCGGTTTCTGGATCGACAAGCTGAAGACGGACTCCTTCGCCTACGGCTTCGAGGGCTGCTCGGCCAAGGACGCCGAGTTCGACGTCAAGTCGGCGGTGCAGTCGGCGGCCGACGCCAAGTCCTCGACGATGACGTTCGGCATGCAGGCATCCAGCGAGACCGACATCTACGGCTGGAAGCGCTTCTCCGACAAGGCCTATCTGCGGGTGAAGTACAACCGCCCGCCCTCGCAGGTCAAGATGTCGCAGCTGACCATGGAGTACGGCGGCACCTGCAAGAAGCCGGCCGACGCCGCACGCGTGCGTAGCCTCGGCAAGATCTACGCCAACAACATCACCGATCCCGACGGCGACAACATAGCCGTGGAGTTCCAGGCGGGCTGGGACGCGGGCGACGGCAAGGGCAACATCGCCCACTGGAAGCCGGCGCGCACCGGCTACAAGAAGTCCGGCTCTGACTTCGCTATCGGCCTGCCCTCCTCCATACCGGAGAACAAGCAGATCAACTGGTACGTCCGCAGCTACGACGGCGCGCAGTACTCACCCTGGTCCAACGCCGGTGACCCGACGGGTTGCTACTTCACCTACGACACCAAGGTGCCCAAGGCTCCGTCGATCGTCTCGGGTGACTACCCGGCCTCCGATCCGGAGGACCCGGAGGACCCCTGGTACGACGGAGTGGGCCAGTACGGTTCGTTCACGCTGAAGGCCGCCGACACCGACGTCACGAAGTACTGGTTCGGCATCAACGGCGACCCGAGCTCCAAGAACACCATCACCACCGCGGCAGGCGCGGCCAAGGTCGCCCGGATGCTGCCAGCCAGGCCCGGCCTCAACTTCGTCACCGCCCGGGCGTTCGACACGGCGGGCAACGCCGGTGAGATCCGCACCTACCAGTTCCGCGTCAAGGCCGGACAGCCCGAACGCGCGGTCTGGCAGCTCGACGACGCCGCCGGATCCGACGCCGCCAAGGGACAGGCCCCCCAGCGCACCGCCGAACTCCGCGGCGGCCCCACCCCGCACGTCGAGGGCGCCAAGGGCACCGCGGTCTCCTTCGACGGCGTCGACGACTACGCGGTCACCGACATCCCCACCGTGGACACCTCCACCGGCTTCTCCGTCTCGGCGTGGGCGAAGCTGTCCACCGTGCCGGACCACGCCGCCATCATCGCGGCCCAGCCCGGCAACCACTCCCCGGGCTTCGAGCTCTACTACTCGGCGAGCTACAACCGCTGGGTGTTCAACCAGTACAGCGCGGACAGCCCCGACGCGAGCGTCGTGCGGGCCATGCCGGCCACCGCGGGCGGAGCCAAGGCCGGACAGTGGACCCACCTGGTGGGCACCTTCAGCGCGAGCAGTGACCAGCTGTGCCTGTACGTGAACGGCACCCTCGTCGGCACCACCACGTACACCTCGCCGTGGAACGCCCGACGCGGACTGCAGATCGGCGCCGGCTCCTACAGCGGCAAGCCCGACTCCTTCTTCCCCGGCGACATCGACGAGGTGCAGATCTTCGACAAGCCGCTCGCCGTCGGTGAGGTGACCCGGCTCTACGGCAAGGAGTCGATCATCTCCGGCCGGCCGGCCCGTGCGGTGTTCTCCATGGACGAAGCCGCCGACGCCACCCGGCTCACCGGCGTGGCCGAGGTACCGGATGCCAAGTTCTCCGGCGGTATGACCGCGGGCGCCCCGGGCATCGCCGGCAAGGCACTGACCCTGGACGGAACGGACGACTACGCCGGCACCGGCCGGCCGCTGCTGAACAACCAGCGCAGCTTCGCCGTCTCGGCCTGGGCGAAGCTGCCGAGGACCAAGCCGGACCACACCGCGATCATCGCCACCCAGACCGGTGAGCACAGACCGGGCATGGAGCTGTACTACAGCAAGGCATACGACCGCTGGGTGTTCAACCAGTACTCGGCCGACGCGGCGGGCGCCACCCCGATCCGCGCCATGCAGGCCGAGGGCCAGACCGCGTACGGCGACACCTGGACCCACCTGGTCGGCGTGCACGACACCGTCGCCGACAAGCTCATCCTCTACGTCAACGGCGTCGAGGCGGGTTCGACGGACATCGAGGCCGACTGGTACGCGGGCGGGGCGGTGCAGATCGGCGCCGGCAACTACGACGGCAAGCCCGACTCCTTCTTCCCCGGGCAGATCGACGACGTCCGCTTCTTCGACCGGCCCGTGTCGGCCGACGAGGTACGCCAGCTGTTCCAGCAGCGCCCGCTGCTCAACGCGCGCTGGAAGCTGGACACCGACAGCGGCTCCGCCTCGCCGGACGACGCCGGCCGTGCGCCCGCCCTCTCCCTGCAGGGCGGCGCGAAGATCGGCACCGGCTTCATGGACGGCGGCCTGGAACTCGACGGCAGCGCGGGCTACGCCAGCGCGCCGGCCGTACCGGTCGACACGAGCGCCAGCTTCACGGTGACCGCCTGGGCCCAGGCGGCCTCGACCCCCGCACAGAACGCGACGGTGGTCAGCGCAGAGGGCACCACCCAGAGTCCCTTCGCCGTGCGCTTCGTCCCCGATCCGGCGAATCCGGACGGCCTGGGCAGCTGGGAGCTGGCTCTGCCGAACAAGGACGGCACCGATGCCACGACCGTGCGCCTGGCCAGCACGGAGTTCAGCAGCGTGACCGACTGGAACCACCTGGCGCTGGTGTACGACGGCTTCGCCAAGCAGGCCCGCCTGTACGTCAACGGCATCCTCCAGGAGGTGCCGTGCGAGGACGCCGACGGTGACGGCCAGGCGGACAAGGCCTCCTGCCAGGACCTGATCGCCTGGGGCGAGAACGTCCTGACCACCAAGGCGGGCAAGTCGCTCCAGGTCGGCCGGACGAAGACCGGGAGCACGGCGGCCGAGTACTTCCCCGGCCTGATCGACGACGTCTGGTTCATCCAGGGCGCGCTCAACGACAGCCAGGTCGAGGAACTCGCCGGCTCCTGGTTCGACGTGCCCACCGAGGTCCCGGCCGGCAGCTGACGCCCGCCGGCAGGTGGGGTGCGCGGACCGCCGCGTACCCCACCGCCGGTGCCACTTTTCACATCCGCCCCTATCGCACGGCGATGCCGGTGTGCGACGACACGCGCACCGGCACGCCACTCAGCCATGGACGGCATCACGCATGAGACGCAAACCCCCACCACGCCTTTCCGCGACAGCGCTGCACCGGCCGGTCTCCCTGGTCATGTCCGCACTGCTGCTCGGCGGTCTGATCCAGGCCGCCGCCTCACCCGCCCAGGCGGCCTCCGGACACCCGCTGCCGGGCGTGCCCAAGGCCGACAAGCCGGTGCCCGGAGCGAACGGCCTCAAGGCCAAGCCCCGCACGCTGAGCAAGGGCCCGCGGACACCGTCGCAGCCGCCCAGGCGCTCCTGGCCGGAGCCCGGTACCGCCACGGTGGAGATACCCGGGCACGGCTCCGGCCGCGCCGGTGAGCTGCCGCTGCGCATCGCCCTGCCGAAGACGCGCAAGGGCGCCGCCACAGGCGCCGTCGAGGCCCGCCTGCAGAGCCGCGCCCAGGCCGAACGCGCCGGCGTCGACGGACTGCTGTTCACCCTCAAGGCCAAGGACCACCCCAAGAAGGCCCCCGTGGCCGGCTCGGGCAAGGCGGCCGCCACGCCCGGCTCGGGCAAGGTCGCCGTCACCGTCGACTACTCCGGCTTCGCCCAGGCATACGGCGGCGGCTACGCCGCACGGCTGCACCTGGTCGAACTGCCCGCCTGCGCCCTGACCACGCCCGCCAAGGACGCCTGCCGCAAGAGCACCCCGCTCGCCACGCGCAACGACGCCGGCAGCCGCACCCTGACCGCGAACGCGGTGAGCCTGCGTTCCTCGGCTGCGACCGTGCTGGCCGCCGAGGCGGAGACCGGGGGCGAGAAGGGCGACTTCAAGGCGACCTCCCTCTCGCCGTCGGCGACCTGGAGCACCCAGCTCAACACCGGTGACTTCACCTGGTCCTACGACATGCCGGTGCCGGACGTCCCCGGTGACCTCGCCCCCGAGGTCGGCCTGGACTACTCCTCGAGCTCGATCGACGGCCGCACCGGCGCCACCAACAACCAGGGCTCCTGGGCCGGCGACGGCTTCGAACTGTCGCCCGGCTTCATCGAGCGCCGCTACAAGCCGTGCGCCGACGACGGGGAGAAGAACGCCGACGGCAACAAGCCCGGCGACCTGTGCTGGGCCTACGACAACGCCTACCTCACCTTCAACGGCAAGGGCGGCGAACTCGTTCCCATCGGCAACGACGAGTTCAAGCTCCAGCAGGACGACGGCACCCGCGTCGCCCACCTGACCAGCACCGAACGAGGCAACGGCGACAACGACGGCGAGTACTGGCGGCTGACCACCCCCGACGGCACCCGCTACTACTTCGGCTACCACCGCCTGCCCGGCTGGGCCGACGGCAAGGAGACCACCGACTCGACGTGGACCGTGCCGGTCTTCGGCAACAACACGGGCGAGCCCTGCCACGCGAGCACCTTCGCCGACTCCTGGTGCCAGCAGGCATGGCGGTGGAACCTGGACTACGTGGTGGACACCCACAGCAACGCCATGGGCTACCACTACGCCAAGGAGACCAACTCCTACGGCCGCAACCTCAAGGCCGACGCCGACACGCCCTACACCCGCGGCGGCTACCTCCAGCGCATCGACTACGGCCTGCGCTCCTCGCGCATGTTCGCCGACAAGCCGCTGGCCCAGGTCGTCTTCGACAGCGCGGAGCGCTGCCTTCCCCAGGACGGCGTCACCTGCGCGGCCGACACCATCGACAGCAAGTCGTACTACTGGTACGACACGCCCTGGGACCTGAACTGCAAGGCCGGCACCAAATGCGACAGCGGCCGGCTGACGCCGTCGTTCTGGACCCGCAAGCGGCTGACCACGGTCACCACCCAGCTCCTGAAGTCCGACGGCTCCTACGGCAAGGCCGACTCCTGGCAGCTCACCCACCGCTGGGGCATGGCCGACACCGACTACCAGCTGCTGCTGGACAGCGTGCAGCACACCGGCCACACCGCCTCCCCGTCGATCACGCTGCCGAAGACCACCTTCGCCTACACCCAGCTGGCCAACCGGCTGGACCGCACCGGGGACGGCTACGCCCCGTTCATCAAGGCACGGCTGTCCACCGTCGCGGACGAGTCCGGCGGGCAGATCGACGTCAACTACTCGGCTCCGGCCTGCGACGCGGACGCGCTGCCGACCCCGGAGACCAACACCACCCGCTGCTTCCCCCAGTACATCGGTGGTGACAGCAGCGACGCCCCGGACCGCGAGTGGTTCAACAAGTACGTCGTCACCTCGGTGACGGCCACCGACCGTACCGGCGGCGCCCCGGACCAGGTCGCCGCCTACGACTACCTCGACGGTGCCGCCTGGCACTTCGACGACGACGGGCTGACCAAGGAGAAGTACAAGACCTGGTCGCAGTGGCGCGGTTACGGTCACGTGCGCGTCCAGACCGGCGGGCAGGGCGGCGCCGCCGCCATGAAGACGCAGCAGGACCACTACTTCCTGCGCGGCATGGACGGCGACCGCAAGACGACGACGGGCGGGACCAAGTCCGTCACCGTCGCGCTCGGCGCCGGCGAGGGCGACGCGATCACCGACGACGAGGCGACCGCGGGCTTCGAGTACCGCACCCTCGTCTTCGACCGGCCCGGCGGCAAGGTACTGCAGAAGACCGTGAACCGGCCCTGGCACCACGAGACGGCCAAGAAGGTCCGCGACTGGGGCACGGTCACCGCCGACTTCACCGGCACCGCCGAGACGAAGGCCTACACCTCCCTGGACGACGGCGCCGGCGACAAGTGGCGCACCACCACCAGCTCGACCAGCTACGACAGCGTCGCCGGCCGGCCCATCCGTGAGGAGGACCTCGGCGACACCTCCACGGCGGACGACGACCAGTGCACCCGTACGACCTACGCCACCAACACCGACAAGAACATCCTGCTGCTGCCCTCCCGGGTCGAGACCGTCGCCAAGGCGTGTGACGCCACCGTCGACCGGACCAAGGACGTCATCGACGACGTCCGTACCGCCTACGACGGCGGCGCCTACGGCGCGGCGCCGACCAAGGGCGACCCGACGGCCACGTCCCCGCTCAAGAGCGACAGCGGCACGAAGGCGACGTACCTGGAGGCCGGTGCCACCTACGACGACTACGGTCGCGAACTCACCGCCACCGATCTGGCGGCCGATGTGACCGTGACCGGCACCGGCGATCCCGTGCGCACCGCCCGGACCGACGGCCGTACCACCACCACGACCTACCTCCCGGCCACCGGCCTGCCCACCCAGACCAAGACGACCACGCCTCCCGCCGATCCGAACACCCCGGCGAGCGCGCAGACCACCGTCAAGGACCTGGACCCGCTGCGCGGGCTGCTGCTGAAGCAGACCGACACCAACAACAACGTCACCAACTACGCCTACGACGCCCTCGGCCGTTCCACCAAGGTGTGGCTCGCGGACCGCGCCACGACCGGCGTGCCGACCTACGAGTACGCCTACTCGGTCGCCGAGGGCAAGCCCGTCACGGTGGCCACCAAGCTGCTGAACAACGAGGGCGGCCAGATCACGTCGTACAAGCTGTACGACGGCTTCCTGCGCGAGCGGCAGTCCCAGGCTCCCGGCCCGGACGGCGGCCGGATCATCTCCGACGTCTTCTACGACGAGCGCGGCCTGACCACCAAGACCTTCGCCCCCTACTACGCCGACGGCGGCCCCGTCGCCGAGCTGTTCAAGCCCGCCGACGCGCTGGGCGTCGAGACCCAGACCCGCACCTCCTACGACGGCCTCGGCCGTCAGACCGAGGAGCGGCAGATCGCCGGCAACGGCGACGGCGGCACGGTCCTGTCCACCAAGAAGACGATCTACGGCGGCGACCGCACCACCCTGATACCTCCGGTGGGCGACACCACCGTCACCTCCCTGGTCGACGCGCGCGGCAACATCACCGAACTGCGCCAGCACCACACCCGCGACCCCGAGTCCGCCTACGACACCACCACCTACGACCACACCCCGTCGGGTGACCTGCTGAAGGTCACCGACCCGGCCGGCAACAGCTGGAGCTACACCTACGACCAGCTCGGCCACCAGACGTCCTTCAGCGACCCGGACCGGGGCCGCACCGACACCAAGTACGACGACCACGGTCAGGTGATCTCCAGCACCGACCAGCGCGGCACCACCCTGTTCAGCACCTACGACGGACTGGGCCGCAAGACCGAGCTGCGCGAGGGCTCCGCCACCGGCAAGCTGCGGGTCAAGTGGACGTACGACACCGTCTCCGGTGCCAAGGGCCAGCTCGCCGAGTCGATCCGGTACGTGGACGGCCAGGCGTACACCACCGCGGTGACCGCCTACGACAAGCTGTACCGGCCCACGAAGACGGCGACCGTGATCCCCGCCGCCGAGGGCGCGCTGGCCGGCACCTACCAGTCCGGTACCGCCTACAAGCCCTCCGGCCTGGTCGCCTCGCTGAGCTATTCCGCCGCCGGCTCCCTGCCGGGCGGATCCGTCAACTACACCTACGAGGACCAGACCCTTCGGCCGATCTCCGTCTACGGCCAGGGCATGACCTCGACCGCCACCTACAGCCAGACCGGCAAGCCGCTGGTGTACAGCTTCGGTCTGACCAGCGGCGGGAAGAAGACGCAGGTCACCAACACCTACGAGTTCGGCACCCAGCGCCTGGCGACCACCCGCGTCGACCGCGAGGGACAGGCGGGCGTCGACCAGAACGTCACCTTCCGCTACGACGAGGCCGGCAACGTCCTCTCCCTGCGGGACGTCTCCCGTACCGGCACCGACAACCAGTGCTTCACCTACGACTACCTGCGCCGGCTGACGGAGGCGTGGACCCAGGGCGACCAGACCTGCGCCGACGCCCCTGCCGCGAGCAAGCTCGGCGGTCCGGCTCCGTACTGGCAGTCGTACACCTACGACAAGGCCGGCGACCGGCTGACCGACACCCGGCACGACATCGGAGGCGACACCGCCAAGGACGTCAAGCACACCTACGAATACCCGCCCGCGGGCGGACCCAAGGCGCACCAACTGTCGTCGCTGACCACGCGGGGACCGGCGGGAACCAGCCGGACCGACTACGTCTACGACGAGACCGGCAACACCACCGACCGAGGCAAGCAGCACCTGGACTGGGACGCCGAGGGGCTGCTGGCCAAGGTCACCGAACCCGTCGACGGCAAGCCGGCCAAGGTCACCGACTACCTGTACGACGCCAACGGCAACCGGCTCATCGACCGCACGGGCGACCGGACCACGCTGCACCTCGGGCACACCGACGTCACCCTCGACAAGGGCGCGACCAAGGCGAAGGCGACCCGCTACTTCGATCTCGGCAGCGGCCACCAGGCCGTCCGGGCCGACGACGGCAGCTTCTCCTTCACTCTGGCCGACCACCACGGCACCGGTCTGCTGGCCGTCGCCGCCACCGACCTGGCCCTCACCCAGCGCCGCGTCACGCCCTTCGGCGAGAGCCGGGGAACGGCACCGACCGCCTGGCCCGGGACCAAGGGCTTCGTCGGCGGCATCGACGAGAGCAAGGACACCGGCCTCACCCACCTGGGGGCCCGCGAGTACGACGCCCAGACCGGCCGGTTCCTCTCCGTGGACCCGATCATGGACCTGGCCGACCCGCAGCAGATGAACGGCTACACCTACGGCAACAACAACCCGCTGGTGTACGCCGACCCGGACGGGAAGTTCTTCGGCTTCCTGGAGATGTTCAAGCTGTTGAAGAAGACGATCGCGTACTTCCTCAACAAGGTTCCGAACAAGAACCCGGGCTTCATGCAGCGCCGTACTCCCGCGCCGGCGGTGAGCAACGGCAAGCTGCGCGGAGCGCTTCAGCAGATCTACCCGAAGGCGCAGGCCAAGCACGTCTTCGGTAACGGAAAGCTGTCCACGGCCCTCATCCACGAGTTCAACACGGGCAAGCCCCTGCCGTCCAAGACCCAGCTGCATCTGCAGAAGGGCTGGGAGACGATGAACGCCCTCTCGGAAATCCTGGAGAACGACCGCAAGGCCCGGGAGACGGGTAGGGACACCAAGAAGACCCCTCGGCTGTCCGACAGCGACCAGAAGGTGGCCAAGGCCGAGGCCCAGGAACTGTGGGACGCCCTGAACTCACGCGACGTCACCGGCAACATCAACAAGCGGATGAACGCCGACGCCGACATGAAGACCGCCGTCAAGACGAACTTCGACGAGGTGGCCAAGACACCCTCCGTGAAGGACCTCACGGGAACGGAGTTCCGACCGGTCAAGTACAAGAGCCCCGAGCCGATCGGCCAGCCGACCCGACTGCGCGGGTTCCCCAGGACCCTCGGAATCGTCGGTGGCGTCGTGACGGTCGCCCAGGCTCCGTCCTACGTCCGCGAGTACGGCTGGAAGGAGGGCGCGTGGGAGATGCTCAAGGACACCGTGGACCCGTTCGGGTTCCACGAGGCGCTGGAACCGAGCACGTCCGAGAACTGGGCCTGACTGGCGGCCCGGGATGCTGAGCGGGACAATGAGCCCCCTCAGCCGTGCTCGGCCATGAGGACGGGGCCCGCCGTGCACCTCGCACGGCGGGCCCCGGGTCCATGACCGCACCTATCCGACAGGAAGACATGAGCGACCTACCCGCCGACGGGAGCCGGCCCGAAATCGCCACCGAGGAGATCCCCTCGCTGCTGCTGCGAATGATCCCGGAATCCGCCGACTCGATCGCCGAGACGTACGACCGTCCCGCGGAAACGGCCGTGGTGACCGAGGACGCGTGGGTGCGGCTGTACAAGCTGCTGGCCGAGTGCTTCACGACGCCCGTGCTGATGCCCGAGTTGGAGAGCGCCAGCCCCGACGCCGAGCTGCTCGGCCGCTGCTGGGACTTCGTGGAAACCATCGTCGCCCACCCGAGTGAGCATGTGAGCGGCGCCGTCTACTTCGAGGTGCTCGAACAGCTCCTGAACGCCGAAGGGCTGGTCGAGGCCGCCTGGCCCTACATGAAGGAGCGGACGCGGGCGCACACCCTGCAGATGCTGGACGGCTACGACGTACGCCTGCCCGGCATCAACCGGCGCTGAGACGAGAACTTCCGGAACAGGAACGCCGCCGCACCCCGTCGTGACCGTCGCAGGCCGAACGGAGTGCGGCGGCATCCGTGCGTCAGATGTCCCGGAAGATCTCGATCTGCGCGCCGACCGAGTTCAGGCGTTCGGCGAGGTCCTCGTAGCCCCGGTTGATGACGTAGACGTTGCGCAGCACCGACGTGCCCTCGGCCGCCATCATCGCCAGCAGGACGACCACCGCGGGACGCAGGGCCGGCGGGCACATCATCTCGGCGGCGCGCCAGCGGGTCGGGCCCTCGACCAGCACCCGGTGCGGGTCCAGGAGCTGGAGCCGGCCGCCGAGGCGGTTGAGGTCGGTCAGGTAGATCGCGCGGTTGTCGTAGACCCAGTCGTGGATGAGGGTCTGGCCCGAGGCGACCGCCGCGATGGCCGCGAAGAACGGGACGTTGTCGATGTTCAGGCCCGGGAACGGCATCGGGTGGATCTTGTCGATCGGCGCCTCCAGCTTGGAGGGCCGGACCGTGAGGTCGATCAGCCGCGTGCGGCCGTTGTCCGCGAAGTACTCGGCGCTGCGGTCGTGGTCGAGGCCCATCTCCTCCAGGACCGCGAGCTCGATCTCCAGGAACTCGATCGGCACCCGCCGCACCGTCAGCTCGGACTCGGTCACCACGGCGGCGGCCAGCAGGCTCATCGCCTCGACCGGGTCCTCGGAGGGGGAGTAGTCGACGTCGACGTCGATGTTCGGCACGCCGTGCACGGTGAGCGTGGTGGTGCCGATGCCCTCGACCCGGACGCCGAGCGCCTCCAGGAAGAAGCAGAGGTCCTGGACCATGTAGTTGGAGGAGGCGTTGCGGATGACGGTCACGCCGTCGTGCCGGGCGGCGGCCAGCAGCGCGTTCTCGGTCACCGTGTCGCCGCGCTCGGTCAGCACGATCGGCCGGTCGGGGCGGACCTTGCGGTCCACCTGGGCGTGGTACTGGCCCTCGGTGGCCGCGATGTCGAGGCCGAACCGGCGCAGCGCGATCATGTGCGGCTCGATGGTCCGCGTGCCCAGGTCGCAGCCGCCGGCGTAGGGCAGCTTGAAGTGGTCCATGCGGTGCAGCAGCGGGCCGAGGAACATGATGATGGACCGGGTCCGCACCGCCGCGTCCGCGTCGATCGCGGTCATGTCCAGCTCGGCGGGCGGCACCAGTTCCAGGTCGACGCCGTCGTTGATCCAGCGGGTGCGCACGCCGATGGAGTTCAGTACCTCCAGAAGGCGGTACACCTCCTCGATGCGCGCGACCCGCCGCAGCACCGTGCGGCCCTTGTTCAGCAGCGAGCCGCACAGCAGGGCGACGCAGGCGTTCTTGCTGGTCTTCACGTCGATGGCGCCGGACAGCCGGCGGCCGCCGACGACTCGCAGATGCATCGGACCCGCGTAGCCCAGCGACACGATCTCGCTGTCCAGGGCCTCACCGATACGGGCGATCATCTCAAGGCTGATGTTCTGGTTCCCGCGCTCGATGCGGTTGACCGCGCTCTGGCTGGTACCGAGCGCCTCCGCGAGCTGGGCCTGCGTCCAGCCACGGTGTTGCCGGGCGTCACGGATGAGCTTGCCGATGCGTACGAGGTAATCGTCTGCCATGGGGTTGAGGTTATCTCAGATATGAGATGGCGCCCGTTGGGGGGTCCATTCGGGTGACGGCGTGTCAACGTCCCCTGGTCGTACGGGTCCGACGCCACCCGAAAGGTCCGGGCAAATCCACCGATGTCGTACGTCGTCCGGTGCTGCTGTGGGTGTGGCGCGGGCCGTTCCCGCCGCCGGTCGTGATGGACCAGGAGTGCCGGTTGATGTTCAGCCGGACCCCGGGGAGTATCCGGAAGCTCTTGCGGAAGGTGAGCGGCATGACCGCCTCCTCTGTCTGTCGGATCTGAGTGCCGCTCAGATCGGATACCCCGTGCGCGCGGACTGATGGGCGCCGTGTGGCGGTCCTGCGGGCGCCGGGCGCCGGGCGGGGGAGGCGGGTCGGGCCGGGGGTGCGGTACACCGGGGGGTTTGTCGCCCATGTGCCGGTCGGCGGCCCGGTGTGTGGCCTACGCCACCGGATGTCGGCATGCCGGGGCCCGTCCGGGCATGACCATCCAGCGGCCATGTACTAGAGTTATCTCGACATCGAGATATCTGCCGAGGCGCACCGCAGCCGCCACCCAAGTAAGGGTTACCTAACTTAGCCTTACCTTAGCGGATCGGCCAAGCCGGCGTGGCGGCAGGATTGACGGTGGTACGCGCACATCAATGAAGGAGACTGTCGTGTCGGCGAACAGCTTCGACGCCCGCAGCACGCTGCAGGTGGGCGACGAGTCGTACGAGATCTTCCGGCTGGACAAGGTGGAGGGCTCGGCCCGCCTGCCGTACAGCCTCAAGGTCCTGCTCGAGAACCTGCTCCGCACGGAGGACGGCGCGAACATCACCGCCGACCACATCCGTGCCCTCGGCGGCTGGGACTCGCAGGCCCAGCCCAGCCAGGAGATCCAGTTCACGCCGGCCCGCGTGATCATGCAGGACTTCACCGGCGTGCCCTGCGTCGTGGACCTCGCGACCATGCGTGAGGCCGTGAAGGAGCTCGGCGGCGACCCCGCCAAGATCAACCCGCTGGCCCCGGCCGAGCTGGTCATCGACCACTCCGTCATCGCCGACAAGTTCGGCACCCACGACGCCTTCAAGCAGAACGTCGAGCTGGAGTACGGCCGCAACAAGGAGCGCTACCAGTTCCTGCGCTGGGGCCAGACCGCCTTCGACGAGTTCAAGGTCGTCCCGCCCGGCACCGGCATCGTCCACCAGGTGAACATCGAGCACCTGGCGCGCACGGTCATGGTCCGCGGTGGCCAGGCCTACCCCGACACGCTGGTCGGCACCGACTCGCACACCACCATGGTCAACGGCCTCGGTGTGCTCGGCTGGGGCGTCGGCGGCATCGAGGCCGAGGCCGCCATGCTCGGCCAGCCGGTCTCCATGCTGATCCCGCGCGTCGTCGGCTTCAAGCTCACCGGTGAGCTGCGGCCCGGCACCACCGCCACCGACCTCGTGCTCACCATCACCGAGATGCTCCGCAAGCACGGTGTGGTCGGCAAGTTCGTCGAGTTCTACGGCGAGGGCGTCGCCGCCACCTCGCTCGCCAACCGCGCCACCATCGGCAACATGTCGCCGGAGTTCGGCTCCACCGCCGCGATCTTCCCGATCGACGACGAGACCCTGAACTACCTGCGCCTGACCGGCCGTTCGCAGCAGCAGGTCGCGCTCGTCGAGGCCTACGCCAAGGAGCAGGGCCTCTGGCTGGACCCGAAGGCCGAGCCGGACTTCTCCGAGAAGCTCGAGCTGGACCTGTCCACGGTCGTCCCCTCCATCGCCGGCCCGAAGCGCCCGCAGGACCGCATCGTCCTCGCGAACGCCGCCGAGCAGTTCAAGAGCGACGTCCGCAACTACGTCGACGTCGTGGACGAGGCGGGCCAGGAGTCCTTCCCGGCCTCCGACGCCCCGGCCGTCGCCCCGAACGGCGCGCCGAGCAACCCGGTGCAGGTCACCGCCCCCGACGGCACCACCTACGAGCTGGACCACGGTGCGGTGACGGTCGCGGCCATCACCTCCTGCACCAACACCTCCAACCCGTACGTCATGGTCGCCGCCGCCCTGGTGGCCAAGAAGGCGGTCGAGAAGGGCCTGACCCGCAAGCCGTGGGTCAAGACCACCCTCGCCCCGGGTTCGAAGGTCGTCACCGACTACTTCGAGAAGGCGGGCCTGACCCCCTACCTCGACAAGGTCGGCTTCAACCTCGTCGGCTACGGCTGCACCACCTGCATCGGCAACTCCGGCCCGCTGCCGGAGGAGGTCTCCAAGGCCGTCAACGACCACGACCTCGCGGTCACCTCGGTCCTCTCCGGCAACCGGAACTTCGAGGGCCGTATCAACCCCGACGTCAAGATGAACTACCTGGCGTCCCCGCCGCTGGTCGTCGCCTACGCCCTCGCGGGCTCCATGAAGGTCGACGTCACCCGTGACGCCCTGGGCACCGACCAGGACGGCAACCCGGTCTTCCTGAAGGACATCTGGCCCTCCGAGGCCGAGGTCAACGACGTCGTCGCCAACGCCATCGGCGAGGACATGTTCTCGAAGTCCTACAGCGACGTCTTCGCGGGCGACGCCCAGTGGCAGTCGCTCCCGGTCCCGACCGGCAACACCTTCGAGTGGGACACCGAGTCGACCTACGTCCGCAAGCCCCCGTACTTCGAGGGCATGGAGATGGAGCCGGCCCCGGTCAGCGACATCGCCGGCGCCCGCGTGCTCGCCAAGCTGGGCGACTCGGTCACCACCGACCACATCTCCCCGGCCGGTGCCATCAAGGCCGACACCCCCGCCGGCAAGTACCTCACCGAGCACGGTGTGGAGCGTCGTGACTTCAACAGCTACGGCTCGCGCCGCGGCAACCACGAGGTCATGATCCGCGGCACGTTCGCCAACATCCGCCTGCGCAACCAGATCGCGCCGGGCACCGAGGGCGGCTACACCCGCGACTTCACCCAGGCCGACGCGCCGGTGTCGTTCATCTACGACGCCTCGCGCAACTACATCGAGCAGGGCATCCCGCTGGTCGTCCTGGCCGGCAAGGAGTACGGCTCCGGCTCGTCCCGCGACTGGGCGGCCAAGGGCACCGCGCTGCTCGGCGTGAAGGCCGTCATCGCCGAGTCGTACGAGCGCATCCACCGCTCGAACCTCATCGGCATGGGCGTCCTGCCGCTGCAGTTCCCGGAGGGCCAGTCCGCCGCCTCCCTCGGCCTGACCGGCGAGGAGACCTTCTCCTTCACCGGCGTCGAGGAGCTCAACAACGGCACCACGCCGCGCACGGTCAAGGTCACCACCGACACCGGTGTCGACTTCGACGCGGTCGTCCGCATCGACACCCCCGGTGAGGCCGACTACTACCGCAACGGCGGCATCATGCAGTACGTGCTGCGCAGCCTGATCCGCAAGTAGCCGATCGAGGCACACGGCACGCAGGAGGGCCGCACCCCCACCCCGGGGGTGCGGCCCTCCGCCGTACGCCCTCCCCGGCTCCCAGCGCGCCGGTACGGCCCCCACCGGCGGGTACCGGCCCGCTCGGACCCCGGGCTGCCCGCGGCTTCCCGGACGCGGCTCACGACGCCGCCACGCCCCCGCCGGGCGGCCGCGGCGTCAGTCGTCGAGGTCCGGGAACATCGACAGGGGGTCCGGGGGCGGGCCGGCGGCGCCGGGGAGCGCCAGCTCGGCCCAGATCACCTTGCCGTGCGGGGTGTACCGGGTGCCCCAGCGCTCGGTGAGCTGCGAGACCAGGAACAGGCCGCGGCCGCCCTCGTCGGTCGTCGCCGCGTACCGCAGGTGCGGGGAGGTGCTGCTGCCGTCGGCCACCTCGCAGATCAGCGTGCGGTCTCGGATCAGCCGTACCCGGACCGGATCGGAGCCGTAGCGGATGGCGTTCGTGATCAGCTCGCTCAGCACGAGCTCCATGCCGAAGCCCAGCTCGGTGAGGCCCCACTCCGCGAGCTTCTCGGAGACGGCGAGCCGCATCCCCGACACGGCGGCCGGATCGCGCGGCACGTCCCAGTCGGCGACCCGGTCGGCCGGCAGTGCCCGGGTCCGCGCGATGAGCAGGGCGACGTCGTCCGCGGGGCGCTCGGGCAGCAGCTCCTCCAGCACCGCCCCGCAGCTGTCCTCCGGCGACCGGCCGGGGTGACCCGCCAGGGCACGGCGCAGCCGCTCCATGCCCTCGTCCAGGTCGCGCCTGCGGTCCTCGATCAGGCCGTCGGTGTACAGGACCAGCTGGCTGCCCTCGGCCAGCTCCAGCTCGGCCGTCTGGAAGGGCAGGCCGCCCAGGCCCAGCGGCGGCCCGGCCGGCAGGTCGGGGAACTCGACGCTGCCGTCCGGCGAGACCAGCGCGGGCGCCAGATGGCCCGCCCGGGCCATGGTGCAGCGGCGCGTCACCGGGTCGTAGATCGCGTACAGGCAGGTGGCGCCGACGATCTCGCCGGGGTTCTCCGGGCACGACTCGTCCTGGTCGATGCGGCCGACCAGGTCGTCCAGATGACCGAGCAGCTCGTCGGGCGGCAGGTCCAGCGTGGAGAAGTTGTGCACCGCGGTCCGCAGCCGGCCCATGGTGGCGGCGGCGTGCAGACCGTGTCCGACCACGTCGCCCACGACCAGCGCCACCCGGCTGCCCGGCAGGGGGATCACGTCGAACCAGTCGCCGCTCACGCCCGACTGGGCGGGGAGGTAGCGGTAACCGACGTCGAGGGCGCTCTGCTCGGGCAGGGCCCGTGGCAGCAGGCTGCGCTGCAGGGTGACCGCCAGGGCGTGCTCACGGGCGTACCGGCGGGCGTTGTCGATGCTGACCGCGGCCCGGGCCACCAGCTCCTCCGCCAGCGACAGCTCCTCCTCGTCGAAGGGCTCCCGTTTGGCCCGCCAGAAGTTGGCCATGCCGAGCACCACACCCCGGGCCTGGATCGGTGCGGCGATCAGCGAGTGGATGCCGTAGTCCAGGATCTGCCGGGTGCGCTCGGGGTCCTGGGCGTGCCAGCCCTCGGCGGTGGACAGGTCGGTGACCAGCTCGGAGTGCCCGGCGTCGTAGCCGCGCGCCTGTGGGGTGGAGGGCAGGAAGTCGATCAGCCGGCCCTTCTCGTACAGCGGGTGGTCGTCCCGGATGCCGCCGACGGCGACGCGCCGCATGTCCGTGGCCGTGGGGGCCGGCTCCTCGCCGTGCAGCACCGCGTCGGCCACGTCCACGGTGACGAAGTCCGCGAACCGGGGGACGGCGACCTGCGCCAGCTCGTCGGCCGTGCGCACCACGTCGAGGGTGGTGCCTATGCCGAGACCGGCGTCGTACAGCAGCTCCAGCCGTTCCCGGGTGACCTCCGCCCGGCCGGACACCGCCTGGAGCTCGGTGGAGTCGCGGAGGGTCACCACGGTGCCGCTGGGGCCTCCCGAGGCGCCCGTGGGACGCTGGTTGACCGCCAGCAGCCGGCCGCCGGTGAAGTGCACCTCGTCGGTCGCCTCGCGCCCGGAGACCAGCAGCTCGACCGTCGCGGGGTCGAGTCCGGACAGGTCCCGCACGTGGTGTCCCTCGGCCTCGGGCGGCAGCTCCAGCAGGCGCCGGGCCTCGTCGTTGGCGAGCAGCAGCCGTCCGTCGTCGCCGACGATGAGCACGCCCTCCCGTACCGAGTGCAGCACCGTGTCGTGGTGCTCGTACATGCGGGTCATCTCGTCCGGGGCCAGGCTGTGCGTCTGCCGGCGCAGCCTCCTGCCCACCAGGGCCGTGCCGCCCGTCGAGACCACGAGGGCGCCCGCGCCCGCGGCCAGGATGATGGGCAGCTGCTTGTCGAGCTCGCTGGTGACGTTCTTGACCTTCAGGCCGGCCGAGACCAGGGCGACCACCTTGCCCCGGGCGTCGTCGATGGGGACGGTGGCCTGCACCTCGTGGCCCAGCGGACCGTGCACGCTCTCCGTGTAGATCTGCCCGTTCAGCGACGGCCCGATCCGGCCGACGAACCGCTGGCCGATCTTGCTCGGGATCGGGTGGGTGTAGCGGATGCCCTTCTTGTCCATGACGACGATGAAGTCGACGCCGGCGCTCTTGCGGCCCGCCTCGGTGAGCGGCTGGAGGACCTTCGACGGGTCGGGGCCGTTGAGCGCCTGGAGGACGCCGGGCGAGTGGGCGAAGGTCTCCGCGACGGCGATCGAACGGCGTTTGGCCTCGGTCGTGGTGTCCCGCCTCGACTGCAGTACCAGAGCCACGACGGCGCAGAGCACGAGCAGCACGACGAGCGCCACCTGGAGCAGGAACACCTGTCCGGCGACGCTTCGAGGGCTCTTGCCGATCACGGTGCGCCATGCAAGACGCCTGAATCGGGCGCATGCGTCCAACATGCCGCATTTGTAGCACCGGTGATTCCCGGATGGCTATGGCCGGTCCACGACATGGACCACTTTCGCCCCCGATTCTCGCGGTGCGTGGAGCGCCCGACTCCGGGGAGTCACCCGGAGGCCTCGATGTCATGTGCGTCCGCGCTGACGCGGGTGTCCGTGACGGGGGTGCTCCGGGCGGACCCGGTGGCATCGCGCACCGGGTCCGCGAGCCGGGCAGGTGAGGGGGGTGAACGCCTGCCCGGAGGGGGGTGGACCTGAGCGGGTACTGCGTGGCTTGTACGTCGACGCGTGCGCGACAACGTTGTCTGATGGTCTGTACATGACTTTACCGCCTCAATCGACAACGATGTCAACCCACTTGGGTAGCCCGACCGGGTGATGGCGGCGTGCGCCCGCGCAAGGGCACGCGGTCTTCCGTGGTACCGGTGGCGCACGTTACTGTCCCTGCGGCTTGTGCGACCTGTGGTGCGCGACCCGTCCGTAAGGAGAGGGCCGCGTCATGCGTTTCAGACCCCTGTCCCTGCTGCTGGCCGCGCTGCTCGCGACCGGTGGCGCCGCAACGCCCGCCCTGGCGGCCAACGCCGCGCCCGCCGGCCTCGTCAAGGACCCCACCCCGTACGTCGATCCGCTGATCGGCACCAGGAACGGCGGGAACGTCTTCCCGGGCGCCGTCGTGCCGTTCGGCATGCTCTCCTGGAGCCCGGAGAACACCCGCGGGGACGCCACCAGGACCGCCGCGCCAGGCGGCTACCAGTACGACGCCACCCGCGTCCGCGGCTTCAGCCTCACCCACATGTCCGGCACCGGGTGCGCGGGCGGCAGCGGCGACATCCCCTTCTTCCCGTACGCCGGCGAGGTCACCACCTCCCCGGCGAGCGACACCAAGGACGCCGTCTACGCCTCCGACTTCACCCACGCCGACGAGACCGCCGAACCCGGTCACTACAAGGTCGGCCTCGCCTCCGGCGTCACCGCCGACCTCACCGCCACCGCGCGCACCGGCTCGGCCCGCTTCACCTACCCGTCGGGCAGACCCGCCTCGCTGCTGGTGCGCACCGCGAACTCCGAGGTGGGCTCCGAGGACTCGACGGTCACCATCGACCCCGGCACCCGGACCATCTCCGGCTCCGTCACCTCCGGGAACTTCTGCGGCTACCTCGACCCCGAGGGCCGCCGCTCCTACTACACGCTGCACTTCACCGCCCGCTTCGACCGCGCCTTCAAGGCCACCGGCACCTGGCAGGACGGCCGGCTCGACCCCGGCGGCACCCGGGCGTCCGGCGGCACGGGCGGCTTCCTGCAGGGCGGCCGGCCCGTCGCGGGCAAGGGAGCCGGCGGCTACGTGGAATTCGCACCCGGCGACGGACCGGTGAACGTCAAGGTCGGCATCTCCTACGTCAGCCGGGCCGCCGCCGAGGCGAACCTCGCCGCCGAGAACCCGCCGCACCGCACCTTCGACGCCGTCCGGGAGGCGGCCCGCCGCGCCTGGCGCGAGCGTCTGGGCGCCGTCCGGGTCGGCGGCGGCACGGACGCCGAGCGCACCACCTTCTACACCGCGCTGTACCACGCGCTGCTGCACCCGAACGTCATCAGCGACGCCGACGGCCGCTACCGGGGCAGCGACGGAGAGGAGCACCGGGTGGGCCGCGGCCACCGCGCCCAGTACGGCACCTTCTCCGGCTGGGACGTCTACCGCGACCAGGTGCAGCTCCTCACCCTGCTCGACCCGCGCACCGGTTCCGACATCGCCCAGTCGCTGTACGGACTCGCCCGGCAGAACGGCGGGGTCTGGGACCGCTGGCTGCACGGCGCGAGCGGCACCCACGTCATGAACGGCGACCCCGCGGCGACCGCCCTGGCCGGCATCCACGCCTTCGGCGGCACCGACTTCGATCTCGAGGGCGCCCTGCACTCCCTGGTGCGGGCCGCGACCGTACCCACGGAGCAGGACCTGTCGGCGGCCGGCAAGCCGGTGCTCTCCGTGGGGCAGCGCCCCTCGCTCGACAAGTACCTCGACCTGCACTACATGCCGAGCGTGTCCAACGCCTGGGGCGGCGCCGCCGAGACCCTGGAGATGTCGACCGCGGACTTCTCGCTCTCCCGGCTCGCGGCCGCCGCGGGGGAGAAGGACACCCGGGCGGCCTTCGCCCGCCGCGCCCAGTGGTGGCAGAACAACTTCAACATCGCGGCCGCTCCGAGCGGCGGCTACGTGGCCAACCGCAAGGCCGACGGCAGCTGGGTCACCGGATTCACCCCCGACACCGGCAACGGCTTCGTCGAGGGCTCGGCCGCCCAGTACACCTGGATGGTCCCGCACGACCCGGCCGGTCTGTTCGCCGCGCTCGGCGGCCGGGACAGGGCGCTCGCGCGGCTGGACGACTTCTTCCACGACGACAAGGGCGGCTGGGCCTTCACCGGCCACGGCGGTGGCAAGTCCGAGCTGGACAACGAGCCGTCGATCAACGTGCCCTACCTGTACGACTACGCGGGCGCCCCGTACAAGACGCAGGAGACCGTCCGCGCGGCGATGCGGCAGCTGTGGTCCACCGAGCCGGGCGGCATCCCCGGCAACGACGACCTCGGCGCCATGTCCGCCTGGTACGTCTTCTCCGCGCTCGGCATGTACCCGCAGGTGCCCTCCCGTGCCGAACTGGTCCTGGCCTCACCCCTGTTCGAGCGGGTCGAGATCCAGCGGCCCCAGGGGAACGACATCTCCGTCCGGGCCGCGGGCGCGGCGGCCGGCGCCCCCTACGTCCGGTCCCTGAAGGTCGACGGGCAAAGCAGCGACCGGCCCTGGCTGCCCGCGTCCTTCGTCCGGGACGGCGGCCGTCTCGACTACACCCTGTCCGCCTCCCCGGACCGTGCCTGGGGCGCGGGCAGCCCGCCGCCGTCCTTCCGTGAGGGCGAGCAGCCCTACCAGATCGGCGTCGGACCCACCGCCGCCACCCTCGCGCCCGGCGACAGCACGAAGATCGGCATCCGTGCCCTGTCGCTCAACGGCGGCACCGGTCCCGACGTGCGCTTCCGCGTCGAGACCCCGGCCGGCGTCACGGCCGCGCCCGCCGAGGGCACGGTGACCGACGGCGCCCAGGAGATCACCCTCACCGCCGCGGAGGACGCCGCCCAGGGCTTCGCCGACGTCAAGGTCACGGTCACCTCGGGCGACACCTCGTACCGGCAGCCCGTCTCGCTCACCGTGGCCGCCCCCGGCACCCTCCTGGCCGCCTACGACAACACCGGCGTCTCCGACGACCGGGGCGAGCACGACGAGGCCGACTTCGACGGCGGCGGCTGGAGCTACTCCCGCCAGGCCCTCGCCGCGGCCGGCCTGACCCCCGGCGGCAGGGGAACGGCCGGCGGTCTCGGCTTCACCTGGCCCGACTCGCCCGCCGGCCGCCCCGACAACGCCTCGGCGGCCGGTCAGACCGTCGAACTGACCGGTGCCCCGAAGTCGTTGTCCTTCATCGGCAGCGCCGTCAACGGCAACCAGCGGGCCGAGGCGACCGTCACGTACACCGACGGCACGACCGGCACCGCAGACCTGTCCTTCACCGACTGGACCGTCGGCGGCGGGGGCGGCACCGTCCAGTACGGCAACGAGGTGGTCGCCAAGACCGCGTACCGCAACGTCGCCGGCGCCGGCAAGGACCCGGTGGCGACGTACGTCTTCGCCACCAAGCCCTTCACCGCACCGGACGGCCGGACCATCAGGAGCGTCCGGCTTCCGCGGAACACGGACCTGCACGTGTTCACCCTGGCCACCGGCTGAGCGCACGCACGACTCGCGCACGACGAGGGGGCGGGCCCGGACGGCCCGCCCCCTTCGCCCTGCCCCCGCCCGCGTCAGGCCAGCAGCTCCACCTCCGCCAGCGTCGACTCGCCGTCCAGGACCAGCCGGTACTTCGTGTACGTGCCGGGCGCAGCGACCGTGAAGGCACGTGTCTGGCGGTCCCACCTGAACGTCTCGCCGGAGCGGTGGTCCAGGGTCTTCCACTGCGTGCCGTCCGTGGAGCCCTGCAGGGTCCAGCCGGTCGGCGCCTTGGCGCGGTCCGCCGAGGTCAGCGTGTACTGCACCGGCTTCACCGCACCGCCGGCCGGCAGGTCCACCGAGGTGACCGTCGCGTTGGTCGCCGAGGTGTCGTCGAACAGGGCGCCGTCACCCTTGAGGACGTCCGCGCGGGGGTCCGGCACCTTGTCGTCCCGGGTGACGGAGACCGGTGCCGCGTCCTCGCCGGTGCCCCAGGTCGACGGCTCGGCCCCCATACGGAACTCCAGCACGCCGCCCTTGGACAGCATGGAGTGGGGGAGCGAGGTGGACTTCCAGGGACGGCCGTCGAACGTCACGCCCTGGACGTACACGTTCTTCGCGCTGTTCCTCGGCGCCTTGACCACCAGGTCCCGGCCGTTCTCCAGGTGCACGGTGACCTTCTTGAACAGCGGGGAGCCGATGGAGTACTCACCACTGCCCATGACCAGCGGGTAGAAGCCGAGCGCGGAGAAGAGGTACCAGCCCGACTGCTCGCCGTTGTCCTCGTCGCCGTGGTAGCCCTGCCCGATCTCGCTGCCCGTGTAGAGGCGGGACAGCGCCTCGCGCACGTTCGCCTGCGTCTTCCAGGGCTCGCCGGCCGCGTCGTACATGTAGATGACGTGGTGGGCGACCTGGTTGGAGTGGCCGTACATGCCCATCCGGACGTCCCGCGCCTCGGTCATCTCGTGGATGACACCGCCGTAGGAACCGACGTAGTCCGGGGACGCCGTCTCCGGTGTCGCGAAGTACGCGTCGAGCTTGTCCCCGAGGGCCTGCCGGCCGCCGTACAGGTTGGCCAGGCCCCGGCTGTCCTGCGGGGCGGTGAAGGCGTAGCCCCAGCCGTTGGTCTCCGTGTAGTCGTAGCCCCACACGCGCGGGTCGTACTTCGCGGAGTCCACGCGCCGGCCGCCCTTGGCGTCCCGCCCCTGGAAGAAGCCGGCCTTGGAGTCGAACAGCTTCACGTAGTCCCGGGCCCGGTTGAGGAAGTACTCCGACTCCTCCTGGTAGCGCTTCTCGCCCGTCCTGCGGTACAGCTCCTGGCCCATCCGGGCGATGCCGTAGTCGTTGACGTAGCCCTCCATCGCCCACGACAGGCCCTCGTGGGTGTCGGTGCTGGTGTAGCCGAGGAAGGGCGAGGTGGTCATGCCCTTGCGGCCCACGCCCGACATCGGCGGGACCACGGTCGCGTTCTTCACGGCCGCGTCGTACGCCGCCTTCGCGTCGAACGTCACGCCCTTGACGTAGGCGTCGGCGAACGCCACGTCCGAGGAGGTGCCGGTCATCAGGTCGGCGTAGCCGGGGGAGGACCAGCGGGAGGTCCAGCCGCCGTCCTTGTACTGCTGCACGAACCCGTCGACCATCTCACCGGCCTGGGACGGCGTCAGGAACGAGTACGCCGGCCACGTGGTCCGGTAGGTGTCCCAGAACCCGTTGTTGACGTACACCTCACCGTCGACGATCTTCGCGCCGGTGTGCGTAGGGGTGTCCGGGTTCGGCATCGCCGAGAACGGGGAGGCGTACCGGCTCTTGCCGTCGACCTGCTCGAAGCCGGAGTTGGGGTACAGGTACAGCCGGTAGAGGCCGGAGTACAAAGTGGTCAGCTGGTCGGTGGTGGCGCCCTCCACCTCGACCTTGCCGAGCAGCTTGTCCCAGGCGCGCAGGGCACGGCCCCTCACGGTGTCGAACGAGGCACCGCCGACCTCCTGGCGCAGGTTGTCCTTCGCCTGGTCGACGCTGATGAGCGAGGTCGCGAGGCGCAGGGTGACCGTGCGGTCGGCGCCCGCGGCGAAGCGCAGCCAGCCCTTCACCCCGCTCGACGTGCCGTCCGTGACCGGCTTGTCGAAGCGGCCGTACACGAACAGCCGGGTCGCGCCCGTGGACAGGCCCGACTTCACGTCCGAGTAGCCGGTGACGGTCCCGGTCTCCTTGTCGAGCGTGAGGCCCGCCTGCTCGGTGACGTTGTCGAGCACCACGCTCGCGTCGTCGCCCGGATACGTGAAGCGCAGCACCGCCGCGTGGTCGGTCGGCGTCATCTCGGCCTTGAGGCCGTTCTCGAACCGGACCCCGTAGTAGTACGGGCGTGCGGTCTCGTTCTCGTGCCGGAAGGGCAGCTCGCGCGCCTCGCGGCCGGTGTCCGGGGTGCCGGAGGCCACTGAGGGCATCAGCTGGAAGGTCTGCCGGTCACCCATCCACGGGCTCGGCTCGTGGCTCGCGCTGAACGCCTGCACGGTCGGCAGGTTGTCGTCGTTGTTCGCCCGCGCGTACTCGTACAGCCAGCTCAGCGACGACGCGTTGGTCACCGGGGTCCAGAAGTTGAAGCCGTGCGGGAGCGCCGTCGCGGGGAAGTTGTTGCCGCGTGAGAAGCTGCCGCTGGAGTTGGTGCCCCGGGTGGTCAGCGCATAGTCCGCCAGGTGCGCCTTCGGCTTCTCGGGGGCCGTCTCCTTCAGGGAGACGTCGTCCACCCAGCCGCGGAACTTCGCCGGGCCGTCCGGGGAGTCGTAGGCCACCAGGATCCGGTCGACCGTCCGGCCGGCCGCGACCGAGCCGATCCGGGAGGCCACGTTGTTCCACTGGTTGACGTACAGCGTCTTGGACGCGCCCTGCCCGCGCGGTGTCAGCGGGAAGCCGTGCTCGTCCTGCGCGCCCAGACCGCTGAGCGAGCTGCCGTCGGTGAAGACCAGGTCGACGGAGACGTTCGTGGCGTCGTAGTCGCGGTCGCCGTCGGCCATCGACGGGAAGACGCGGTAGGACAGCCGGGTGTCGCGCCCGACCCGCACGTTCACGTCGAAGATCTTGTTGTACGAGTACGCGCGGCCGCCCGCCGTGTGCCGGCCGGCGTAGCGCAGGGCGCGCTTGCCGGTGAAACCCGCCCGCGCCTTGGCCGTCGGGGAGCCGTTCGGGCCCTTGTCGACGAGTGTCAGCATGTCCTGCGGCACCGGTCCGCCCGTGCCGCCGGTGGAGAACTGCACGTCGGCGAGTTGCAGGATGTCCGACGCGCCGTTGTTCTTCGTCACCTCCAGCCGGAAGTGCCGGTACTCGGCCGGCTCGGCCAGGTCGTACGACTTCGTCTGGAACCGCTCCGTGAAGTTCTCGCCCGAGCGGGTGTCGACGGTCTTCCAGTCCTTGCCGTCGGTGGAGCCCAGCAGGGTCCAGTCCTTGGGGTCGCGCCCGTCGAAGTCGTTGGCCGAGGTGAGCGCGTACGTCACCAGCTTGACGGGCTTGTCGAGGTCGAACTCCACCCAGCCGGTCGGCTCGAAGGCCAGCCACTTGGTGCCGGGTTCGCCGTCGACGAGGTTCTCCGCGACCTCACCCGCGCCGGTGTTCTCGCCGCTCGCCCGGACCTCGGTGACATGGTCGCTCACATTGCCCGGGATGCCCGTGCTGTAGCCGCCGTCGACGCCGGAGGCGCGCTTGCCGCCGTCCGCCGAGGTGTCGACGGTGTTCAGCCAGTCCGGCGCCGGGTCGCCCGCCTCGAACGAGGATGCGAACTCCCGGTCGGCGACCGGAGCCTTGGCGGGCAGGGCGACCGCCGCGCCCTGCGCGCCGACGGCCATGACAAAGGCGGCCGTGAGGACGACCGCCGGACCCCATCTGTGCCGAGTTCTCCGCTGCATCTACGGATTTCCCCTCCTGCGACCGCGGTGGACAACGTTGTCAATTCGGTTCGCAGAACCAGTAGGTGGCCAAGTGGCCGGTGATGTCAAGGGTGTTGGGCGTGGCATTCAGGGACTTATGTCGCGACTTTTTCCGCCAGGTCACCCACAGGGCGTTCATATTTCCAAGAGGTCTCAACTCGGAAAAGACCGGCCGCGAACCCTGTATTCGATCTTGCTCCGTCGGCCGGAAGTGGACTATACCTGTCGGCGCCCGGTACAAGATGCACGCTCGGTACCAGACGCACGAAGTACTTCCTGCACCACCCAGCTTGACCCGACAGCGGTGCCGGGGAGGATCCGGTTCACCGCCTGAGTCCTGGAGAAGGCGAGGACTTGAGCATGGGATCCACTTCCGACGGGAACACCGGTTCCCCGGGTGTCGGCCGCCGCGATCTGATGAAGCGGTCCGCCGCGCTCGGCCTGATCAGCGTTCCGACGATGAGCCTGCTGTCCGCCTGCGCCAGCGGCGGCGGCGACGGCGACTCGGACGGGGGCGGCGACACCAAGGGGGAGAAGTCCAAGGACAACCCCTTCGGCGCCAAGAAGGGCAGCAAGCTCGACGTCGTCGTCTTCAAGGGCGGCTACGGCGACGACTACGCCAAGGCGTGGGAGGCCGACTTCGGCAAGAAGCTCGGCATCACCTCCACCCACACCGGCACGCAGGAGATCACCGGCAAGCTCCAGCCGCGCTTCAACGGCGGCAACCCGCCGGACATCGTGGACGACTCCGGTGCCCAGCAGATCAAGGTCGACGTCCTGTACAAGAACGGGCAGCTGCTGGACCTCGCGGAGGTCCTGGACTCGCCCTCGGTCGACGACCCCTCCAAGAAGGTCCGCGACACCCTGATCCCCGGCACGCTCGACCCGGGCATGCAGGAGGGCAAGGTCGTCGCGCTGAACTACATCTACACGGTGTGGGGCCTGTGGTACTCCGGCAAGCTCTTCAAGGAGAAGGGCTGGGAGGAGCCCAAGACCTGGGAGGACTTCCTCGCCGTCTGCAAGGACGCCAAGTCCGAGGGCATCGGCGGTCTCGCCCACCAGGGCAAGTACCCGTACTACATCAACGTCGCCATCATGGACCTGATCGCCAAGAAGGGCGGTCTGGACGCGATGAAGGCCATCGACAACCTGGACCCCAAGGCGTTCGTGGGTTCGGAGGCGGCGCAGGCCGGCGTCGAGGCCATCTACGAGGTCGTCGAGAAGGGCTATCTGATGCCCGGAACGAACGGCCTGACGCACACCGAGTCGCAGACCCGCTGGAACCAGTACAAGGCCGCGTTCATCACCTGCGGCTCCTGGCTGGAGAACGAGCAGCTGAAGCAGACCCCGTCGGACTTCGACATGAAGTTCCTGCCGATGCCGCTGCTGCCGGGCAGCAAGCTGCCGTTCGAGGCGATCCGGGCCGGTTCGGGCGAGCCCTTCATCATCCCCTCGAAGGCGCACAACCTGCCGGGGGCGAAGGAGTTCATGCGGCGCATGCTCTCCAAGGAATGGTCGACGCTCTTCGCCAAGGAGGCGAACTCGCTCACCATCCTCAAGGACGGCGTGGACCCGAGCGTCAAGCTGCGGCCGGGCACCCAGTCCACGGTCGAGGCGTCCAAGGCGGCCGGCGACAACACCTTCCGCTTCCTGTACACCGAGTGGTACAGCGAGATGGGGACCGCCATCGAGGCCGCGTCCAACGAGCTCATGGCCAAGCGCATCCAGCCGAAGGAATGGCTGAAGCGCTGTCAGGCCGCGGTGGACAAGCAGGCGAAGGACCCTGCGTCGAAGAAGAACCACCGGGACTAGGTCCACCGGCCGTCTCCGGGGTGCGGGTGCGACCGCCCGTGCGGGTCCGCCAGGGCCCGCCGCGCGGTTCCCCGCACCCCGGGGTGTCGGTGGCGACCGGACACATCAAGGGCAGGGACGCCGATGCGCAAAGGGCAGTACCGGTTCGTCGCGGGGTTTCTCCTCGTCCCCGTGGCGCTCTACGTGGTCTTCGTGATCTGGCCGTACATCCAGACGTTCGGCTATTCGCTGACGGACTGGAAGGGGCAGTCGCAGACCTTCAGTTTCGTGGGTCTGGACAATTACCAGGCGCTGTTCCAGGACGACGTCTTCCTGAGTGCCATCTGGCACAACATCCTGTTCCTGGTCTTCATCCCGGTGATCACCATTCTGCTCGCCCTGTTCTTCGCCTTCATGCTGAACGCGGGCGGCCGCAGCCGGGCCGGCGGAGTGCAGGGCGTGGCCGGGTCGAAGGTCTACAAAGTCGTCTACTTCTTTCCGCAGGTGCTGTCGCTGGCGATTCTCGCGGTGCTCTTCAACGCGGTGTACCGCAGTGACGGCGGCGGTCTGCTCAACGGCGCGCTGATCAAGGTCGGCCTGGTGGACGCCGACAATCCGGTGGAATGGCTGAACGAGCCGAACCTGGTGCTGTGGGCCCTGATGGTGGCCGTGGTCTGGCAGGGCGTCGGCTTCTACCTGGTGCTGTTCTCCGCCGCCATGCAGTCCATCCCGAGGGACATCTACGAGGCCGCCCTGATCGACGGGGCCAACCGCAACCAGTCCTTCTTCCGCATCACCCTGCCGCTGCTGTGGGACACCGTGCAGACAGCCTGGGTCTACCTCGGCATCGTCGCCATGGACATGTTCGTGCTGGTCTCCTCCATGACCCAGAACATGGGCGCGTACGGCGGCGGGCCCGATCACCACAGCGACGTGATGTCGACGGTGATGATGCGCAACTTCCTCTACTACGGCAAGAGCGGCTACGCCTGCGCCATGGGCGTGATCATGCTGCTGCTCACCCTGGTCCTGTCCGTCGTCACGCTGCGCGCCACCCGCCGCGAGCGCATCGAGTTCTGAGCGGAGTGCCGAGGATGAGCGCACCCATCAAGGAGACCGCCCCCGTCCCCGCCGAGCGGCCCGTGGACAAGGTCCCCGTCCGCCCCGGCGACCGGCGTGGCGAGGGCGTGGTCCTGAACGTCTTCTCGCACGGCTTCCTCGCCCTGTGGGGCCTGCTGATCGTGCTGCCCCTGCTGTGGCTGGTGCTCAGCTCCTTCAAGACCGACGTCCAGATCGGCGGCTCGGCCTTCGGCTGGCCGCACAGCTGGTCCTTCGACGTCTTCAGCCGGGCCTGGGACAAGGGCATCGGCGACTACTTCCTGAACACCGTGATCGTCCTGGTGTTCTCCGTCCCGCTGACCATGCTGTTCGGCTCCATGGCCGCGTACGTGCTGGCCAGGTACCGGTTCTGGGGCAACCGGCTGCTCTACTACTTCTTCGTGGCCGGCGCCATGTTCCCGGTGTTCCTGGCCCTCGTCCCGCTGTTCTTCATGGTCAAACGGCTGGACATGCTGAACACCTACCAGGGGCTGATCCTGGTCTACATCGCCTACTCGATGCCGTTCACGGTGTTCTTCATGCACTCCTTCTTCCGGACCCTGCCCACGGCGGTCTTCGAGGCGGCGGTCCTGGACGGTGCCTCGCACACCCGGACCTTCTTTCAGGTGATGCTGCCGATGGCGAAGCCCGGTCTGATCAGCGTGGGCATCTTCAACACGCTGGGGCAGTGGAACCAGTTCATCCTGCCCACGGTGCTGATGCAGCCGCAGAGCGGTTCCGACCCCGAGCGCTACGTCCTCACCCAGGGGCTGATCCAGCTCCAGCAGCAGCAGGGATACGCCTCCGACCTGCCTGTTCTCTTCGCCGGCGTGACCATCGCGATGATCCCGATGCTGGTCGTCTACCTGTCCTTCCAGCGCCAGGTGCAGGCGGGTCTGACCTCGGCGACGCTGAAGTAGCGACGGCGCGCGGGAAGCGCTCCGCGACCCTCGAACGCACGCCGTCCCGGTCTCCGGGGCGGCGTGCACGGGTGTGTCCCGAGACCCGGAAACGGTTCAACCTCTTGACGGAAGTGACCCCGAACGGCTCAGCTTAGAGTTCACTAGTTGGACATACACGGGGCCTCGCCGAAGCGGCCCCGCGCTCAGGAGGTCAGTCGTGGAGACTCCAGGGTCGCAGTCATCGCTGCACCGAGCCAACCTGGAGCGGGTCGTCCGGGCCGTACGCCTGGCAGGGTCCCTAACGCAGGCGGAGATCGCGCGGACGACCGGTCTGTCCGCCGCGACCGTCTCCAACATCGTGCGGGAGCTCAAGGACGGCGGAACCGTCGAGGTCACGCCCACATCGGCGGGCGGCCGACGGGCCCGCAGCGTCAGCCTGAGCGGTGACGCCGGCATCGTCATCGGCGTCGACTTCGGGCACACCCATCTGCGCGTCGCGATCGGGAACCTCGCCCACCAGGTGCTGGCCGAGGAGTCCGAGCCGCTGGACGTCGACGCGTCCTCCGCGCAGGGCTTCGACCGGGCCGAGGAGCTGGTCGGTCGCCTGATCGCAGCAACGGGGGTGGACCGGTCGAAGGTGGCCGGCGTGGGGCTCGGCGTGCCGGGCCCGATCGACGTGGAGTCGGGGACGCTGGGGTCCACCGCGATCCTGCCCGGCTGGGGCGGCACCAAGCCCGCGGAGGAGCTGCGGGAACGGCTCGGCGTGCCCGTTCACGTGGACAACGACGCCAACCTCGGCGCCCTCGGCGAGCTCGTCTGGGGCAGCGGCAAGGGCGTACGTGATCTTGCTTACATCAAGGTCGCGAGCGGTGTCGGCGCCGGTCTGGTGATCGAGGGGAAGATCTATCGCGGGCCGGGCGGCACCGCTGGCGAAATCGGACATATTACACTCGACGAATCCGGCCCGGTCTGCCGTTGCGGCAACCGCGGCTGCCTGGAGACGTTCGCGGCCGCACGGTACGTGCTCCCGCTGCTCCAGCCCAGCCACGGACCCGACCTGACCATGGAGGGTGTCGTACGGCTGGCCAGGGACGGAGACCCGGGCTGTCGTCGGGTGATCGCCGACGTCGGCCGCCACATCGGCAGTGGAGTGGCCAATCTCTGCAATCTGCTGAACCCGAGCAGGGTGGTCCTCGGCGGTGATCTCGCCGAGGCCGGTGAGCTGGTGCTCGGGCCGATCAGGGAGTCCGTCGGCCGCTACGCCATCCCCAGCGCGGCGCGTCAACTGTCCGTTCTCCCGGGGGCTCTCGGGGGCCGTGCCGAGGTGCTCGGGGCGCTTGCCCTCGCCCTCAGCGAGATGGGTGATTCGACCCTTTTGGACGGATCTCTGTCCATGGCCACGCCTGCCTTCACTTAGAGAACGGATGGCACCGTTGCCATCTCGTTAAGGATTTACTTCTTGACGTCGCACGTGTGGCCGAGTTGACTTCCAGCCACCTCGGCCGCAACGACGCGGCCTCGTCAGGGAGGTTTGTGAAGTGAACGCACGTATGCGTCGTGCCGCCGTTGCCATTGCCGCCGGTGCGATGGCCGTCTCGCTCGCGGCTTGTGGCAGCGCCAAGGAGTCGAAGGGCAACGACGACTCTTCCTCCGCGTCGGCCAAGAAGGGCGACGACATCACGGTCGGTCTGCTCCTGCCGGAGAACAAGACCGCTCGTTACGAGAAGTTCGACAAGCCGCTGATCGAGAAGAAGATCAAGGAGCTGACGAACGGCAAGGCGAAGGTCCAGTACAACAACGCCCGTCAGGACGCGAACCTGCAGGCGCAGCAGGTCGACACCATGATCACCAACAAGGTGGACGTCCTGATCCTGGACGCGGTCGACGCCAAGGCCATCCAGAACTCGGTCCAGAAGGCCAAGGACGCCGGCATCAAGGTCGTCGCCTACGACCGCCTCGCCGAGGGCCCGATCAGCGCCTACACCTCGTTCGACAACGAGCAGGTCGGCAAGACCCAGGGCGAGGCCCTGCTGAAGGCGCTGGGCAGCAAGGCCACCAAGTCCTCCAAGATCGTCATGGTCAACGGCTCGGTCACCGACCCGAACGCCGCCCAGTTCAAGAAGGGCGCGCACTCCGTCCTCGACGGCAAGGTCACCATCGCCAAGGAGTACGACACCAAGGAGTGGTCGCCGGACAACGCCAACTCCGAGATGGAGGCGGCGATCTCCTCGGTCGGCAAGGGCAAGATCGCGGGCGTGTACTCCGCCAACGACGGCATGGCCGGCGGTATCATCACCGCCCTCAACGCCGCGGGCGTCAAGGTCCCGGTCACCGGCCAGGACGCCGAGCTCGCGGGTGTGCAGCGCATCGTCTCCGGTGAGCAGTACATGAGCGTCTACAAGCCCTACGCCCCCGAGGCCGACGCCGCCGCCGCGATGGCCGTGGCGCTCGCCAAGGGCGAGAGCCTGGACTCCGTCGCCAAGGATAAGGTCTCCTCGGGCTCCGCGCAGGACGTCCCCTCGGTGCTCGTCCCGGTCACCTCGCTGACCAAGGAGAACATCAAGGACACCGTCGTCAAGGACGGCGTCTACACGATCGACGAGATCTGCACCGGCAAGTACAAGGCCGCCTGCAGCAAGCTCGGTCTGAAGTAAGCAGTCCCGAGTCCCTTGCCGCCCCGGGTGTTCGTCCGTGAACACCCTCGCGAAAAGCGACAGACTGCCCAAGGCTCCTCCGGTGCCCCGCGCATCACACAGCCCCGCAAGCTCGGCGCGGGGCGCCGGACGGAAACTCCCCCAAACTTCTGCACAACCTCCCGCCGGGTCAGGCGGCGAAGGAGATGGTTCACGTGTCCGCTACGCCCGTGCTGGCGTTGCGCGGGGTCTCCAAGCGGTTCGGTGCCGTTCAGGCGCTCACCGACGTAGAGCTTGAGGTCCACGCCGGTGAGGTGGTCGCCCTGGTGGGCGACAACGGTGCCGGAAAGTCCACGCTGGTCAAGACGATCGCCGGCGTGCACCCCATCGACGAGGGCGCTATCGAGTGGAACGGCGAGGCCGTCTCCATCAGCCGCCCGCACGACGCCCAGTCCCTGGGCATCGCGACGGTCTACCAGGACCTCGCGCTGTGCGACAACATCGACGTCGTCGGCAACCTGTTCCTCGGCCGTGAGCTGAGGAAGTGGGGCGTGCTCGACGAGGTGGAGATGGAGCGCCGCGCCCGCGAGCTCCTCACCACGCTCTCGATCCGCATCCCGAGCGTCCGTATCCCGATCGCCTCGCTCTCCGGCGGTCAGCGCCAGACCGTGGCCATCGCCCGCTCCATGCTCGGCGACCCGAAGCTGGTCATCCTCGACGAGCCCACCGCGGCCCTCGGCGTCGAGCAGACCGCCCAGGTCCTCGACCTGGTGGAGCGTCTGCGCGAGCGCGGCCACGCCGTCATCCTCATCAGCCACAACATGGCGGACGTGAAGGCGGTGGCCGACAAGGTCGCGGTCCTGCGCCTCGGCCGCAACAACGGCGTCTTCGAGGTCAAGACGACCTCGCAGGAGGAGATCATCTCCGCCATCACCGGCGCCACCGACAACGCCGTGACCCGCCGTGCCGCGCGCACGTCCAGCACGAACGGGGAGGTTTCCAAGTGAGCCTCGACAAGACCTCCGCGAATCTCGACAAGACGCCCGGCGAGGGCGAGCACGTCGTCGAGAACCCCGAGGCCGCGGCCGCCGCCGTCACCGCGGTCGACCCGCGCCTCCTGGTGCGCGAGCAGGGCCTGCTCGGCTACTGGAGCGAGTTCAAGCGGAAGATGAAGGCCGGTGAGCTGGGTTCCCTCCCGGTCATCCTGGGTCTCGCGATCATCTGCATCATCTTCCAGGTCCTGAACTCCGAGTTCCTCTCCGCGCAGAACATCAGCAACATCACGGTCACGATGGTCGGCACGGGCATGATCTCCGTCGGCATCGTCTTCGTGCTGCTGCTCGGCGAGATCGACCTGTCCGTCGGCTCGATCAGCGGCGCGGCCAGCGCCCTCGCCGCCGTCCTCACGGTCAACCAGGGCTGGCCCGAGTGGGTGGCCGTACTGGTCGCCATCGCCGCCGGTGCCGTCATCGGCTCGCTGCACGGCTTCTTCTTCGCGGTGCTCGGCGCCCCCGCCTTCGCCGTCACCCTGGCCGGCCTGCTGTTCTGGCTCGGCTTCATGCTGAAGGTGCTGGGCGAGGACGGCACGATCAACCTCGACAGCGACGGCCTGATCGGCAAGCTGACCACGTACACCTTCACGGACGTCGGCGCCGCCTACGGTCTGGCGGTCGTCGTGGTGGCGCTGTTCTTCGTCAGCTCCTTCCTCGGCAACCGGCGCCGCGAGGCCGCGGGCGTCCCGTCCCGGCCGCTCAGCGACACGGTCCTGCGCACGGTGCTGCTGGCCGTCGTCTCCTTCGCCGCGGCCTACCTGTACAACCAGTACAAGGGCCTGCCGCTGGCCACGGTGATCTTCCTCGCCTTCCTGGTCGGCACGGACTTCGTGCTCCGGCGCACCCCGTACGGCCGCAAGATCTTCGCGCTCGGCGGCAGCGTGGAGGCGTCCCGGCGTGCCGGCATCAACGTCACCGCGGTGCGCATCTCGGTCTTCGCGATCTCCGGCGGCTTCGCCGCCATCGGCGGTCTCTTCCTGGCCTCGAAGATCGCCTCCGCCAACCAGAGCGCCGGTACCGGTGACCTGCTGATGAACGCGATCGCCGCGGCCGTCATCGGTGGCACCTCGCTCTTCGGCGGCCGCGGCCGCACGTGGAACGCGCTCCTCGGTGTGCTGGTGATCGTGTCCATCCAGTACGGTCTCCAGCTGGAGTCCATCGCCGAGCCGGTGAAGTACATGATCACCGCGGCTGTGCTGCTGACCACGGTCGTCATCGACTCGGTCACCCGCAAGACGCAGAAGACCGCGGGTCGCGCGTAAGCGATCCCGTCCCTGCTCGAGCGCCCGGCACTCACAAGGTGCCGGGCGCTGTCGTGTCGTGCACAGCGCGAACATTAGACTCGACAAGCCCGGCAACAGCTCGATCAGCTCTACTGCAAGGAGGCACGGGTGCCGATGCTGACCCGCATCAGGGGACCGCGCGATCTGGACCGGCTCAGCCTGGAGGAGCTGGACCAGCTGGCCGGGGAGATCCGGACCTTCCTCGTCGACGCGGTCTCCAAGACCGGCGGCCACCTCGGCCCCAACCTGGGCGTGGTCGAGCTCACCATCGCCCTGCACCGCGTCTTCCACTCCCCGAAGGACAAGGTCCTCTGGGACACCGGCCACCAGTCGTACGTGCACAAGCTGCTCACCGGCCGGCAGGACTTCTCCCGGCTGAAGATGAAGGGCGGCCTGTCCGGCTACCCCTCGCAGGCCGAGTCCGAGCACGACGTCATCGAGAACAGCCACGCCTCGACCGTGCTCGGCTGGGCCGACGGCATCGCCAAGGCCAACGAGCTGCACAAGCGGGACAGCCGCGTCGTCGCCGTCATCGGTGACGGCGCGCTGACCGGCGGCATGGCCTGGGAGGCGCTGAACAACATCGCCGAGGCCAAGGACCGCCCGCTGGTCATCGTCGTCAACGACAACGAGCGGTCGTACGCGCCGACCATCGGCGGCCTGGCGAACCACCTGGCGACCCTGCGCACCACCGACGGGTACGAGCGCTTCCTCGCCCGCACGAAGGACATCCTCGACCGCACCCCGGTCGTCGGCAGGCCGCTGTACGAGACCCTGCACGGCGCCAAGAAGGGGCTGAAGGACTTCATCGCCCCGCAGGGCATGTTCGAGGACCTGGGCCTGAAGTACGTCGGCCCCATCGACGGCCACGACATCGAGGCGCTGGAGTCGGCGCTGGCGCGGGCCAAGCGGTTCGGCGGCCCGGTCATCGTGCACTGCCTCACCGAGAAGGGCCGCGGCTACCAGCCCGCCCTGCAGGACGAGGCCGACCGCTTCCACGCCGTCGGCAAGATCCACCCCGACACCGGTCTGCCGATCGCGTCCTCCGGCGCCGACTGGACCTCCGTGTTCGGCGAGGAGATGGTCCGGCTCGGCGAGGAGCGCGACGACATCGTCGCCATCACCGCGGCCATGCTCCAGCCGGTCGGCCTGGACAGGTTCGCCAAGCGCTTCCCCGACCGGGTGTACGACGTCGGGATCGCCGAGCAGCACGGCGCCGTCTCCGCCGCGGGCCTCGCGCACGCCGGCGTGCACCCCGTCTTCGCCGTCTACGCCACCTTCCTCAACCGCGCCTTCGACCAGGTCCTCATGGACGTCGCCCTGCACAAGTGCGGGGTCACCTTCGTACTGGACCGGGCCGGTGTCACCGGCACCGACGGCGCCTCGCACAACGGCATGTGGGACATGTCGCTGCTCCAGGTCGTGCCGGGGCTGCGGCTCGCCGCGCCGCGCGACGCCGACCAGGTACGGGCCCAGCTGCGCGAGGCCGTCGCCGTCGAGGACGCGCCGACCGTCGTGCGCTTCTCCAAGGGCGCCGTCGGCCCCGCCGTACCCGCCGTGGGCCGCGTCGGCGGCATGGACGTGCTGCGCGAGCCCGGCACCGACAAGCCGGACGTGCTGCTGGTCTCCGTGGGCGCGCTCGCCCCGATGTGCCTGGAGATCGCCGGCCTGCTCGACAAGCAGGGCATCTCCACCACCGTGGTCGACCCGCGCTGGGTCAAGCCCGTCGACGAGGCCATGGCCCCGCTCGCCGAGCGGCACCGGGTCGTCGTCACCGTCGAGGACAACAGCCGCGTCGGCGGTGTCGGCTCGGCCGTCGCCCAGGCCCTGCGCGACGCCGGCGTGGACGTCCCGCTGCGCGACTTCGGCATCCCGCCGCGCTTCCTCGACCACGCCTCCCGCGCCGAGGTGCTCGCCGAGATCGGGCTGACCGCGCCGGACATCGCCCGTCAGGTCACCGGCCTGGTCTCCAAGCTGGACGGCCGGTTCGACCGAACGGCGGAAGCGGTGGATTCCGTGGAGACCGCGCGCGACTAGGGACAGCGCTCGTCCGGGCCGGTTCCGCCGCGTTCTGCGGTGGCGGAACCGGCCCGTCTGCGTGAACCTGCCTGTGCCGGGGCATACGAGTCCCGACCCTCTCGATCATGTTGAGCCATATCGAGGCCTCACAAGCGTGGGAGGCAGGAACGTGAGCAGCGCGCTCTTCCGGACGAAAAACGTCGAGCAGTCCATCCGGGACACCGAGGAACCGGAGCATTCGCTCAAGAAGTCCCTCTCCGCGCTCGATCTGACGGTGTTCGGTGTCGGGGTCATCATCGGCACCGGCATCTTCGTCCTCACCGGACAGGTCGCCAAGAACAACGCCGGTCCGGCGGTTGCCCTGTCCTTCGTCGCGGCCGGAGTCGTCTGCGCCCTCGCCGCCCTGTGCTACGCCGAGTTCGCCTCCACGGTCCCCGTGGCGGGCTCGGCGTACACGTTCAGCTACGCCTCCCTCGGCGAGCTGCCCGCCTGGATCATCGGCTGGGACCTGGTGCTGGAGTTCGCGCTGGGCACGGCGGTGGTGGCGGTCGGCTGGGCCGGCTACATCCGCTCGCTGCTGGACAACGCCGGCTGGCACCTGCCGGCGTACCTCGCCGGGCGGGACGGCGCCCACGGATTCGGCTTCGACATCCTCGCCGCCGCCCTGGTGCTGGCGCTCACCGGCATCCTGGTCCTCGGCATGAAGCTGTCCGCGCGGATCACCTCGGTCGTCGTCGCCATCAAGGTGGCCGTCGTGCTGATCGTGATCATCGCCGGCGCCTTCTTCATCCGCGGCGAGAACTACAAGCCGTTCGTCCCGCCGGCCGAGCCGGTCAAGGCGGGCGGCAACCTGGGCGCCCCGCTCGTGCAGCTGATGTTCGGCTGGGCACCGGCCAACTTCGGTGTGATGGGCATCTTCACCGCGGCCTCGGTGGTGTTCTTCGCCTTCATCGGCTTCGACATCGTCGCCACCGCCGCGGAGGAGACCCGCAACCCGCAGCGGGACATGCCGCGCGGCATCCTGGGCTCGCTGCTCATCTGCACCGTGCTGTACGTCGCCGTGTCCATCGTCGTCACCGGCATGCAGAAGTACACCCGGCTGTCGGTGGAGGCCCCCCTCGCCGACGCCTTCAAGGCCATCGGGCACCCCTGGTACGCGGGCGTGATCAGCTTCGGCGCCGCCGTCGGCCTGACCACCGTGTGCCTGATCCTGCTGCTGGGCCAGACCCGGGTGTTCTTCGCGATGAGCCGTGACGGCCTGCTGCCGCGCTTCTTCTCGCGGGTCCACCCGAAGTTCAAGACCCCGCACCGGCCGACCATCCTGCTCGGTGTGATCATCGCGATCGTCGCCGGCTTCACCAGCCTGAGCGAGCTGGCGGAACTGGTGAACATCGGCACGCTGTTCGCCTTCGTGGTCGTCGCGATCAGCGTGATCATCCTGCGCAAGACCCGCCCGGACCTGCCGCGCGCCTTCCGGACCCCGTGGGTGCCCTTCGTACCGATCGTGTCCGTCTGCGCCACGCTGTGGCTGATGCTCAACCTGCCGGCCGAGACCTGGCTGCGGTTCGCCATCTGGATGGCGATCGGCTTCGTCGTCTACTTCCTCTACGGCCGCAAGCACAGCCGCCTCGCCACGAGCGGGCAGACCCCGGAGAAGGCGCCCCCGCCGCCCGCCGGAAACGTCCCGTAACCCACACCTCGTCACCCCGGCCCCGTATGTCCCGCTTCGGCGGAGACGTCGGGGCCGGATAGCGTGCTGCCCATGCCCGCCGCCGCGCTCGCCCCCGCCCGGACCGCACCTGCCCGGACGGCGTACTGGACGCGGCTGCTGCCCCTCCTGGCGGTCCTGGCCTGCGTCACCCGGGTGCCGTCCTTCGTCCGCCCGCTGTGGAACCCGGACGAGGGCTACCTCGCCGTGCAGGCCCGTCTGCTCACCCAGGGCGGCCACCTCTACGACACCGTCGTGGACCGCAAACCGCCCCTGCTGCCCTGGCTGTACGAAGCCGCGTTCGCGCTGTGCGGCTCGGGCTCCCTCACCCCGCTGCGGGTGCTCGCGGTCCTCGCCCAGCTGCTCACCGCGGTCCTGCTCGCCTCGATCGCCCGCCGCCGCTGGGGCGACGGCGCGGGCCGCACCGCCGGGGTGCTGTACCTGCTGGTCTCCGTCGGGCTCAACCCCGAGGACGCGCAGGCCGCCACGTTCGAGGTGTTCATACTGCCCTGCACGGCCGCCGCCGTGTGGTGCGCCGACCGGGGGCGCTGGGGCGCGGCCGGTGCCGCCGTCGCCACCGCGTTCCTCACCAAGCAGACCGGCGGTGCGGTGCTGCTGCCGGTGGCCCTGCTGCTGCACCGGCGGGGCGCCTCGCGCGCGGGCCCGCTGCGGCTCGCGGCCGGGCTGACCGTGCCGGTGCTCGGCGCGGCCCTCCTGACCGACCCGGCCGGGTTCCTGTTCTGGACGGTGACCGGTTCCGGCGCGTACGCCTCCTTCACCGGCTCCGAACTCCACGTCCTGGGCCGGGCGCTGACCAACACCGCGATCCTGGCCGGCGCCTCGGCGGGGCTGCTCCCGCCCGTCGTAGGGGCCCTGCGCACCGCGCGCTCCGGAGCGGCGGACCTCTGGCTGTGGCTGGCGTCCTCGGCGGCCGCCGTGGCCCTCGGCTTCCACTTCTTCGGTCACTACTACCTGCAACTCACGCCGCCGCTCGCCCTGCTGGCCACCCGGGCGCTGCACCTCCTGCCTGGGGAACGGCGCGTGCGGGCCGTGCTCACCTCGGCCTGCTGCTGCGCCTGTTTCCTGGTCTGGGGCCTCTTCGCCGCCCGCGCCGACCTCACCCACGCCCAGCGGCTCGCGACCGCCCTGGAGCACCGCACCAAGTCCGCCGACCGCGTCCTCGTCTGGGGCATACACCCGGAGACGTACTGGCTGGCCGGCCGCACCCCCGCGACCCGCTTCCTCACCGCGGGCCTGCTCACCAACTACAGCGGCGGCCGGGACGGACCGCAGGTCGGCGAGAAGTACGCCGTCGAGGGCACCTGGCCGGTCTTCCGGCGGGAGATGAGCGCCCACAGCCCCGCCCTGGTCGTCGACGACTCCCGCGGCGGGCCGTACGCCCCCGACCGCGTGCCGACCCTGCGCCGCCTGCTGGAGTCGCGCTACGAGGAGATCGCCCGGGTGGACGGCGCGGTCCTGTACGCCCGGCTGCCGGGGGAGTAGCCGCGCCGCGACGGCCGGGCGACGACGCGCACGGCCGCGCCGGGACGTGGCGCTCGGGACGGGCACACGGGGCGGCGGGTCGCGGTGCGGGCGGGCTCGGGGGCGGCCGGGTGCCGGGGCGGCCCGGGCAGACGGCCGCCGCCACCGGCGCGTGAGCCCGGCCCGGGTCAGTCGAGGACCGTGCGCGGGCCCGCCACCTCGGCGCCGAGGCCCGTCACCCGCCGGCGCAGCTCCCGGTCGGCGGTGATCACGAGGCGGGGCCGGCCGCGGTGCTCGGCGGCCAGTTCCACGATCCGGTCGTCGCCGCTGCCGGGCGCGGACTCCACCCGTACCCCCGGCACCGACTCCACGCCACGGGCCGCACCCTCGACCACCAGCACGATCTCCACGGGCGCCGGCAGTCCCGGCAGTCCCGCACCGGCCAGCCGGTCGCGGAGGCGTTCGGCGGCACCCCGGCGGTCGCGCCACCAGCCGTCGGGCCGCGATCCGACGACGTTCGCGCCGTCCACGATGACGAGCAGCGGGTCGTCCGCGTCCGGGGAGCGGGGAGCGTCGGTCATGGCCCCAGGGTAGAGGCGGGACCGCGGCACAGCCCCCTGTGCGGCCGGGGGGTGGAGGCTGGGGAACGTTTGCGCGAAGAGCATATGATGGTCCGAGTTTCAGGGTTCCCGTGGCCGTGATGCGGCGGACTTCCAGGAAGGTGCACGAGGCCATGCGGAGAAGGCAGGCGGGCCCCGTGGAGGCCGCCCGCCCGGTGGGGCGCTCAGGTGAGGGACAGGGACGGGTCGCGTCCGGGGTCGCTCACGGCAACTGGCTCACCCGGGGCAAGGACGGCCGGCTCACCCTCTACGCGCCCGCGGACGGCGGACTCCTGCGCTGGACGGAGACCACGGCCGGCGGCCCCGACTGGAGCGGCCCGCACTTCGTGGCCGTGCCGGGGCTCACCCAGCTGACCGTGGTCCAGGGCGCCGACGGCTACGTCCACTTCCTCGGCCGCCGCGAGCGCACCAAGGCCGACGGCTCGCCGAACGTCGACATCGTGCACGCCATCCAGTACCAGACGGGCCTCGCCTTCACCGACTGGCGTTCGCTCGGCACCCCGCACCCCGACGGTGACGTGGGCCGGCCGGCCGGCGCGGTCGCGCAGGACGGCACGGTGCACGTCTTCGTGCGCGGCGGCCACGGCGGCCTGATGCTGCGCCGCGAGGCCCCGAACGGCAAGTGGCGGGCGTGGGAGGACCTGCACGGCGGCGGCCTCGACGGGCCGCCAGCCGTGGTCGTCCTGGCGAGCGGCCGGATGGAGGTCTGCGCCGCGGCCGGGACCGGCGTGCTGATCTGGCGTCAGTCCGCGCCCGGCGGGGACTTCGGCGGACCGCGCGGCTTCTCGCTGCGCGCGGCGCCCGGCACCCTCGCCGCCGCCGAGACCGCGCCCGACCGGGCCACGTTCTTCTGGACGGAGGCGGACAGCGGTGTCGCCGCGGCCTGGCGGATCGGCGGCTGGCCGGCCATGCTCGGCGGGTCCGCGGCCGAGCGGCCGTACGCGGTGCTGCGCACCGACCTGGACGGCTACGACTGCCTCGTCCTCGCCTACCGGGACCAGGACGGCTCGCCCGTGCTGGGGATGGGCGGCACGGAGAACGAGGAGGCCGGGTTCTGGTGGTACGCGCTGGCCGAGCCCTGCCAGGGCGGCCCGGCGCTGGCGCGGGACGGCCGGGGCCGGGTGGTCATGGCGCTCATCGATCCCGACGGCACGCCCAAGGTGGCCCGTCAGGAGGACGGCGCCGGACTGTCCCTGACCCACTGGCACCGGCTCTGACCCACCGGTGCGCCGGTGTTCCGGCGCACGGACGCACGATGCCGGCCGGCCGCTGACTCGGCGGCCGGCCGGCATCGTCGTGTCGTCAGCCGCCCGTCGCGGGCGACTTCTTCGCCGACTCGGGGATCGCGGCGTCGGACCGGATGGCCTTCCAGAGCTGCGTGGCCTGCGGCTCCGCCGCCACGACACGGTTGGGGTCGACCTTGTCGTACGCCACCGGCAGCATGATCGTCTCCATGGTGGAGGGGTCGACGCCGTTCAGACTGCGGCCGAACTCCGCCAGCTTGGAGAGCGAGGCGAGGTCGGAGTCGGTGGTGAGCGCGGCGGTGAGCTCGTCGGCGATCTTGTAGGTCTTGGTGGGGCTGCCCAGCAGGTCCTGCTTCTTGATCTCGGACAGCAGCGCGATCATGAACTGCTGCTGCAGTCCGATGCGGCCCAGGTCGCTGCCGTCGCCTATGCCGTGCCGGGTGCGGACGAACTGCAACGCCTGCGTGCCGTCCAGCCGGTGCGGTCCGGCGGACAGGTCCAGGCCGCTGGAGGAGTCGTGGATGTCCTGGTCCACGGTGACGTCCACACCGCCTATCGCGTCCACCAGCCCCTTGAAGCCGGCGAAGTCGATCTCGACGTAGTGGTCCATGCGGACCCCCGAGATCTGCTCGACGGTCTTGACCACGCAGGCCGGACCCACCTGGGAGTAGATGGAGTTGAACATCACACGCTTCGCGGAGGCCACCTCGGTGCCGTCCGTCTTCGTGCAGTCGGGCCGGGTCACCAGGGTGTCGCGGGGGATGCTGACCGCGACGGCCCTGGTGCGGCCCTCGGGTATGTGCATCACCAGCGCGGTGTCCGAGCGCGCGCCGGAGACGTTGCCCGTGTGCAGGGACGCGTTGGCGCCGGCCCGTGAGTCGGACCCCAGGATCAGGATGTTCTGACCCGACGTCGGCAGCTTCCGCGGGCGGTCGTCACCGATCGCCTTGTCGATGTCGACGCCCTTGATGTTGTCGTCGAGGTCGCTGTAGAGCCAGTAGCCCACACCGCCCGCGGCGAGCAGCAGGACCAGGACGGACAGCAGCACGATGCGGCCCCAGCGCCTCTTGCCGCCCTGCGGCTTTCGCCGCCCGCCGTTCGACGCGCCCCGGCGGGCACGCCGCGGCTCGGTGGTGGCGCTGTGCGTCATCGCCTTCGGTTCCTCTCCTCACGGGCTCCGCGATGCGGAGGATCGGGGCCCGGGTGGGGGGAGGCCGGCCCACTGATGCTGTGGATGCAGTGGGAGAACTATAGGCACCTCGCCGAGGGGATTTGGGGGGCGGGTGACGATACCCGGGGATTGAGATGGATGGCACATGAACAAGTCTTGACCACTGGTAAGAGTGAAATAAGATGTGGTTCACCTGTGAACAACGGTGGAGGGGGTTTTACCGGGGTCACAGGTGCGGGTGGTGCACGGCCGGCAAGGGGGTCGGCCCGGGTGCACGGCCGCTTTGAGGGTGGGGCGTCCGGTACGGGACTGTTCGATGTCCCGGTGGACGAAATGTCTGGGTAGGAGTGCGAGTTGGCGGATCATCCGCGCCTGAGTGTTGTCGTTCCCTTTCAGGATGTCGAGCACTACCTGGCCGAATGCCTGGAGTCGATCGCCCGTCAGTCGTTCCGCGACTTCGAGGTGATCCTCGTCGACGACGGCTCCAGCGACGGTTCGGTGCGCATCGCCGCCGACTACTGCGCCGCCGACCCGCGCTTCAAGCTCATCCGCCAGCACGCGCACGGCCCCGGGCACGCCCGGAACGCGGGCCTGCGCTCCCTGCACCCGCACGCGGAGTTCCTCGCGTTCGTGGACGGCGACGACGTCATTCCCGAATACGCCTACGAGCTGCTGATCCGCACCCTCGACGAATCCGCGGCGGACTTCGTCTCGGGCAACGTGCAGATGATGAACTCCACCAAGAAGTGGCAGTCACCGCTGCACAAGGGGCCGATGCAGAAGAACCGGCGCGGCACCCACATCACGAAGTTCGACGCCCTGATCTACGACCGCACCGTGTGGAACAAGGTGTTCCGGCGGTCCTTCTGGGACGGCAACGGGATCCGGTTCCCCGAGGGAGTCCTGTACGAGGACTCCTGGGTCAACATGTACGCCCACTTCCGCGCCGAGAAGGTCGACGTGGTCACGGACGTCGTCTACTACTGGCGCCGCCGCGAGGGCGGAGCCGCCCCGTCCATCACCCAGCGGTACACCGAGCTGTCGAACCTGCGCGACCGCGTCACGGCCGTGCAGACGGTCAGCCGCTTCCTCGCCGAGCAGGGCTCGCGGGAGTACCTGGACAGCAAGCGCAAGTACGACCTCGCGTGCCTGAAGTCCGACCTGCTGCTGCACCTGAAGGTGCTCCCGGACGCCGACGAGGAGTACCGCGAGTCGTTCATGCGGTGGGCGAACGAGTTCCTCGACGAGGCGGACCTCACCGTCATCGACGAACTGCCCGCGGAGGCCCGGGTCAAGTGGCTCCTGGTGCGCGAGGACCGGCTTCCGCAGCTCCTCGAGGTCCTGGAGTTCGAGCGCCGCGGCGGCCCGCTGCCCGTGCACCGCCGCTTCCACCGCTACCTGAACTACCCCGGCCTCGGGGACCGTGAGATCGGCCTCGACAAGAAGGCGTACCGGCTGGACAAGGAGTTCTCCCTGCACGGCGCCCTGAGCGCCGCGCGCTGGAGCGAGAACTCGGACCTGCTCACGCTCAGCGGGACCGCGTACGTCCGCTACATCAACGTGCACAAGAAGCACATGTCGGTGAAGGCGATCGCCCTGCGCAACAAGAAGCAGGGCCGGATGGTCGTCACGCCGGCGAAGACCACGTACGCACCGCAGGCCACCGAGAACTCGGCGCAGAATCGTTACTGCTACGACTGGGCCGGCTTCGAGACGCGAATCGACACGACGCGCCTGAAGCAGAAGGGCAAATGGGTCGAGGGCACCTGGGACGTCGCGGCCGGCGTCCTCAGCCGCGGCCTCTTCCGCTACCGGGGCATCAACCGCGGCGGCGCCGGCAGCGCCGCCAACCCGCCCTACCGGTACGTCGACAAGAACACCCGCATCCTGCCGCTGTTCCTCCAGGACAAGCTGAAGCTGCGCGTGGAGGTCGTGCGCTGCCGGATCACCAGCCACCGCCTCGTCGGCGACCAGCTGGAGCTGCGCGGCGTTTATCTCGGTCCCAAGGTCCCGGACTGGGGCAAGCTCCGGGTGACCAGCATGAGCGGCGCCGGACGGCACGACGGCCGGGTGTGGTTCACCCCGGGCGGCGACGGTTGGTGCACCTTCGCGGCCAGGATCCCGCTGCGCCACCTGGTCCCGAAGTTCCGGGCCGACGCGCAGGCGGGCACGGACATCCCGCAGTCCTGGAGCATGGGCAGCAACGGCTGGAAGACCACCTTCCACGTCGAGGGGCGCAAGGCGCCCATCTACCCGGTGGTCGCGGAGGACACCGAGGACGGCTTCTACCGCATGCCCGCCGCGCTCCAGACCCGCGAGGGCGACCGGGAGGTCGTCGTCCACCGCAACGGCTCCGGCTACCTGGTGCTGTTCGAGCGCGCCGCCCTGCCGATGGCCACGCACGTGGCCTGGCGGGAGGACGGCTCGCTGGAGATCCAGGGCCGGTACGACACCGCCGACCGCCTGACGCCCGAGCAGTACCGGGACGCGCACCTGGTGGTGCGCTCGCGTGCGCACGGCGCGGAACGCGCCGTCCCGCTGGTCTGGGACGGCTCCCGGTTCGGCGCGGTCCTCAGTCCCGCCGCCATGCGCACCCTCGCCGGGCGGATCCCGCTCGCCGCCGGCCGCTGGGACTTCTTCCTGCGCCGCCAGGACCTCTCGGCGGTCGCCCGCGAGGACCGGCTCGAGGACCTGATGGTCAAGCTCCACCAGGACGTCATCGGCGCGTTCCCGCAGGACTACGAGCGCGGCGAGCGCCGTTACGAGATCCAGGCGGAGGCGTACGACCGGCTCTCCCTGATGGTCCACTCGGCCATGCCCGACCACGCCCGCGGCCCCTACCGCCAGAAGCAGCTGCGCACCCGGGCCTACCCGGCGGCGCGCCGCGCACCGGTGCGTCCCGCGATCCTCTTCGACGCCTTCAAGGGCACCCAGTACTCCGACAGCCCGCGGGCCCTGCACGAGGAACTCGTCCGCCGCGGCACGGACCTCGAGCACCTCTTCGTCGTACGGGACGACCAGGTCCAGGTCCCGCCCACGGCGAAGCCGGTGCGCATGTGGTCGCCCGAGTGGTACGACGCCCTCGCGCGCAGCCGGTACGTCGTCGCCAACAACCACCTGCCCGACTGGTTCCAGAAGCGCGAGGGCCAGGTCGTCGTGCAGACCTGGCACGGCACCCCGCTGAAGAAGATCGGCCACGACATCGAGGCCATCCACTTCGCGGACCAGCGCTACCTGGAGCGGGTGGAGAAGGAGGTGCGGAACTGGGACATGCTGGTCTCGCCCAACAGCTTCTCCACCCCGATCCTCAAGCGGGCGTTCGGCTTCCCCGGGGAGATGGTGGAGTCGGGCTACCCGCGCAACGACATCCTGCGCCGGGCAGGCATGGAGGAGCGGGAGCGGGAGATCCGGCGGCGCATCGGTCTGCCCGAGGGCAAGCGCGTGGTGATGTACGCGCCGACCTGGCGCGACGACCAGTTCTACGCGCCGGGCAAGTACAAGCTCGACTTCCGGGTCGACCTCGACGACGCGCGCGCCCGACTCGGCGCCGACCACGTGCTCCTGGTGCGCCGCCATCCGAACGTGGTGGACCCGGTGCCGGGCGCCGGCGACGGATTCGTCTTCGACGTCTCCGACTATCCCGACATGGCCGACCTGTCCCTCATCACGGACGTGATGATCACGGACTACTCGTCCCTGATGTTCGACTACGTCAACACCGGGCGGCCCATCCTCTTCTTCACCTACGACCTGGACCACTACCGCGACACGCTGCGCGGCTTCTACTTCGACTTCGAGAACAGCGCTCCCGGCCCGCTGCTGTACCGCTCCGAGGACCTGGTGACCGCCATCCGCGGGATCGACCGGATCCAGGAGCACTACGCGGAGCGCTACCGCTGGTTCCAGCGCGAGTTCTGCGACCTGGACGACGGCTACGCGTCCGCGCGGCTCGCCGACCGGATGCTGGTCGCGGGCGGCGACCTCGCGCCCGGGGACGCGCACGCCCCGGCGGTGGGCACCGTCGACACCCGCCACACGATGCGGGCGCTCACCCCGATCCACCAGTGGCACGACCACAACTGGTTCGCCGCGCCGCGGGCGGCCGCCCAGCAGGCCCCGGCCGGAACCGCCCCCCACCTGGTGGACGCGGTGCCCGGCCAGCCCCACCACCCCGGCGCCTGGACAGCCCAGGCCGGGCAGTTCCCGGCGGCCGCGGCCTCCCGGACGGCCGGGCGTACGAGGGCGTGGTCGTGTGACGCCGGTCCGTGCCACGGCGAACGGCTGCCGGCAGCCATGACCTCGCCGGTGAACCAGCCGCAGGCGCCCGTCCGCGCCCGCCGGGCCGGCCGCCCGTCAGCGCGTCCGGACCCGCAGGAGCAGGGCGTAGTGGTCGGACGCGCCGGTACCGCGCACCGAGCAGCCGAGGCGGGGCAGGTCCGTGAACAGGTAGTCGATCTTGTGCCCCGAGACATGCGTGGGCCGGCCGGAGCGGGACGACGCGGACGCCTGATCGCACTCCCGCTGGGCCCCGTAGGGCCCGGCCGGCCAGACCCAGGAGTCGGGGTCGCGCGGCCCCGGCGGGTCGGTGTTGAGATCACCGCCGTACACCGTGCGCCGCGGCACCGCCGTCGCCAGGGCCGTCAACTGGTCGTCGCGCAGCTCCCAGTCCGGGTGGGCGCGGTCGTCCCCGGGCCGGCTGAGATGAGCGGTGCACACCCGGACGTCCCGGTCCGCGACCGTGGCGCAGAGGATGCCGCGCCGCAGCCCCACGGCGGGCTGCCGCGACGCCACCGGCGCGACGGCCGACAGCCGGTACGCCGACAGCAGCGCGACACCGGCGGCACCCTGCCCGGCTCCGGCGCAGCGCACCGTGGTCGTACGCCCCGTGACACCGCGCCAGGTGTAGGGCCGGAACTCGGTGTGCCAGGACGCGCCGAGGTCCGCGCGCACCCTGTCCAGATCACCGGCGCAGACCTCCTGCAGGAAGAACACCCGCGCGCCGGACCGGGAGGCCATCGCCACGAGCGCGTTCCGCTTGGCCGCGGGGCTCCCGGTGCTCCGGCAGTTCCACTGCTCGACACCGCACATGTTCCAGGTGGCCACGGTCAGGGTCCGTCCCGGCGCCGCGGACCGCGCCGGCCCGGACAGCCGGGTCGACGCCACCGCCGTCACGAGGCCCAGCAGCGCCGCCGCGACGGCCACCGGGCGCCACGGGAAGCCGCCGGAGCCGGCCGCCGACGCGGAACTGGTCCGAAACATCAGGACATCATGTCCGATCAGCTGATCATTGGCCAATCATCCGGTACGCCGCACCCGACCGACTTCGAAGCACAACCGAGAGTGGAGTCCGTACATGTCCAAATCCCCCGCGACAGGGCGGCAACTGCTCAACGGGATCGAAGCCTCCGGGACGTTCCCCGTCGAATACCGGTTCGCCCACGCCAAGAACGGCAACAGGCACCTGGTCGTCGTCTTCGCCAACTTCTCGGCGCCGGACGACTACGGCTGGTCCAACGGCGTCTTCGACAACGTCAGGGCGAACATCCTGTGGATCCGTGACCGGTTCCAGGGCATGAACAGCTACTACCTGTGCAAGGACATGGACTTCTCGCTGGAGCAGTCCGTCGCCACGCTCATCTTCAACGTCATGAAGGCGCTCTCCCTCACCCCCGACGACGTCACCATGTGGGGCGGCTCCAAGGGCGGCAGCGCGGCCCTCTACTTCGGGCTGCGGTACGGCTTCCGCAACATCGTCTCGATCGTCCCGCAGTTCCTCGTCGGCACGTACGTCGCCACCGTCCACCCCAAGGTCGCCGCGTTCATGCTGGGGGAGGGGGTGCCCGAGGAGAACGTGCGCGCCGTGGACGCGATCCTGCCCGAGCTGGTGCGGTCGGGAACCAACAGGGAGGCCAACATCTATCTGCTCTCCTCCCCGCAGGACGAGCAGTACACGGCCCAGGTGGAACCCTTCCTCGGCCTCTTCCAGGGCTACGAGAACTTCAACTTCATCTACAGCGAGTCGCCGTTCATCACCGACCACACCCAGGTCACCCGGCGCAACGTCCCCGCGCTCATGGGCATCGTCAACCTGCTGGCCGACGGGATGCCACCGCGCCTGGGCTTCGTGCGCAACGGCTACGAGGAGCCCGACCGCGACAAGTCCGGGATCAACGCCTACCTGTCCGGCACGTCGATGGTGAGGGACTCGCAGAGCTTCCCGCCGCCGACGGTGCTGAGCCCCGCCTTCAACGCCGAAGTCCCCATGACGGGCGCCGTGTTCACCGGCGTCGCGCCCGGCGCCGTCCGGGTGAGCCTGTGGGAGCACGGCAAGTTCCTCGGCTCGCCGCCCGTCGCCCCCGACGGCACGTGGTCCTGGGAGCTGAACCGCTCCTGGACCAAGGGCAAGCACCTCGTCAGACTCTTCGCGGTGAACGCCGAGGGCTTCCACTCCGAGCGGTCCGAGGTGCCGTTCACCGCGGTGGACGCACCGGCCGTCCCGTCCTTCGCCTCCGGCCAGGGGATGCCGGACGCCAGGGTGTCCACGGTCGGGCACAGCGAGGCGGCGCCCATGGTGCTCGCACCCGTCGCCCACGAGCAGGTGATGGACGCCCGCGTGGTCTTCAGCGGGGCCGCCCCGGGCGCCGCGCAGATCGGGTTCCGGGAGAACGGGGTGCTGCTGGGCGGCGCCGCGGTCGCCGCGAACGGCAGCTGGTCCTGGGACTCGGGCTGGCCGTGGAGCCCCGGCGTGCACATCGTCGACGTCTTCGCCGTGGACACCGCGGGCGGCGAATCGGCCGTGACCCAGGTGCCGTTCACCGTCATGGACGTCCCGGCCGGAGCGGGCGCGGTGCCCTACTACGGCGGCACCTACTGAGCGACGCGAAAGGGGGCCTCCGCCGCGGCGGAGGCCCCCTCTCAGGTACCGATCGGCGTTACGCCGGGACGCTCGCCACGCCCGGAGCCAGGAACTTCTTGCCGTTCACGCGCTCCGAGACACCCTCGCGGTCCAGGTACGGCGTGATGCCGCCCAGGTGGAAGGGCCAGCCGGCGCCCGTGATCAGGCACAGGTCGATGTCCTGGGCCTCGGCGACGACACCCTCGTCGAGCATGAGCCCGATCTCCTGCGCCACCGCGTCGAGCACCCGCGCCCGCACCTGCTCCTCGGTCAGCACGACGTCGCCCTGCTTCAGCAGCGCGGCGACCTCCGGGTCCAGCTCCGGCTTGCCGCTGTCGTAGACGTAGAAGCCGCGCTTGCCCGCCTTGACGACGGCCGCGAGGTTCGGCGAGACCGTGAAGCGCTCCGGGAAGGCCCGGTTGAGGGTCTCCGAGACGTGCAGACCGATCGCCGGTCCGACCAGCTCCAGCAGCACCAGCGGGGACATCGGCAGACCGAGCGGCTCGATGGCCTTCTCGGCGACCTCGACCGGGGTGCCCTCGTCGATGACGTTCTGGATCTCGCCCATGAAGCGGGTCAGGATGCGGTTCACGACGAACGCCGGGGCGTCCTTGGTGAGGACCGCGGTCTTCTTCAGCTTCTTGGCGACGGCGAACGCGGTCGCGAGCGACGCGTCGTCGGTCTGCTCGCCGCGGACGATCTCCAGCAGCGGCAGCACCGCGACCGGGTTGAAGAAGTGGAAGCCGACGACCCGCTCGGGGTTCTTCAGCTTCGACGCCATCTCCGACACCGACAGCGAGGAGGTGTTGGTGGCGAAGATCGCGTGCGCCGGGGCGACCGCCTCGACCTCCGCGAACACCTGCTGCTTGACGCCGATCTCCTCGAAGACGGCCTCGATGACGAAGTCGGCGTCGGAGAAGCCCGCGGCCTTGTCCAGGACACCGGTCACCAGCGCCTTGAGGCGGTTGGCCTTGTCCTGGTTGATCCGGCCCTTGCCGAGCAGCTTCTCGATCTCGGCGTGGACGTAACCCACACCCTTGTCGACGCGCTCCTGGTCGATGTCGGTCAGCACGACCGGCACCTCGAGACGGCGCAGGAAGAGCAGGGCGAGCTGGGAGGCCATCAGACCGGCGCCGACGACACCGACCTTGGTGACCGGGCGGGCCAGGTTCTTGTCCGGGGCGCCCGCGGGACGCTTGCCGCGCTTCTGCACCAGGTTGAACGCGTAGATGCCGGAGCGCAGTTCGCCACCCATGATCAGGTCGGCGAGGGCCTGGTCCTCGGCGTCGAAGCCCTGCTGCAGGTCGCCGTCCTTGGCGGCCGCGATGATGTCGAGGGCGCGGTAGGCGGCCGGGGCCGCGCCGTGCACCTTGGAGTCCGCGATGAAGCGGCCCTTGGCGACGGCCTCGTCCCAGCCCTCGCCGCGGTCGATCGCGGGACGCTCGACCTTGACGTCGCCCTTGAGCACCTGGGCGGTCCAGATCAGCGACTGCTCCAGGAAGTCGGCACCCTCGAAGAGGGCGTCGGCGATGCCCAGGTCGAAGACCTGCTTGCCCTTGAGCTGCCTGTTCTGGTTCAGGGAGTTCTCGATGATGACCGAGACGGCCTTCTCGGCACCGATCAGGTTCGGCAGCAGCGCGCAGCCGCCCCAGCCCGGGACGAGACCGAGGAAGACCTCGGGCAGCGAGAACGCCGGGATCGCCTTGGAGACGGTCCGGTAGGTGCAGTGCAGGCCGACCTCGACGCCGCCGCCCATGGCCGCGCCGTTGTAGTAGGCGAAGGTCGGGACCGCGAGGGACGCGAGGCGCTTGAAGACCTCGTGGCCGCCCTTGCCGATGGCCAGCGCGTCCTCGTGCCGCTTCAGCAGCTCGACGCCCTTGAGGTCGGCGCCCACGGCGAAGATGAACGGCTTGCCGGTGACACCGGCACCGACGATCGTGCCGTCGGCCGCCTCCTTCTCGACCTGGTCGATCGCGGCGTTGAGGTTCGCCAGCGACTGCGGACCGAAGGTGGTCGGCTTGGTGTGGTCCAGGCCGTTGTCCAGCGTGATCAGCGCGAACCGGCCGGCACCGAAGGGCAGGTCGAAGTGGCGGACGTGCGCCTGCGTGACGACCTCGTCCGGGAACAGCTCGGCCGCGCCCTTCAGGAGTTCAGCGGTGGTGCTCACTTGTCGCCTCCGTCGAAGTGCGGGTTCTCCCAGATGACCGTCGCGCCCATGCCGAAGCCGACGCACATGGTGGTCAGGCCGTAGCGGACCTGCGGCTGCTCCTCGAACTGGCGGGCCAGCTGCGTCATCAGACGGACGCCGGAGGAGGCGAGCGGGTGACCGAAGGCGATCGCGCCGCCGTACTGGTTGACGCGCTCGTCGTCGTCCGCGATGCCGTAGTGGTCGAGGAAGGCCAGCACCTGGACGGCGAAGGCCTCGTTGATCTCGAACAGGCCGATGTCGGAGATGGACAGGCCCGCCTGGGCGAGCGCCTTCTCCGTGGCCGGGATCGGGCCGTAGCCCATGACCTCGGGCTCCACACCCGCGAAGGAGTAGGAGACGAGGCGCATCTTGACGGGCAGGCCGTTCTCGCGGGCGAAGTCCTCGCTCGCGATGAGCGACGCGGTGGCGCCGTCGTTCAGACCGGCCGCGTTGCCGGCGGTGACCCGGCCGTGCACGCGGAACGGCGTCTTGAGACCCGAGAGGCTCTCCAGGGTCGTACCCGGGCGCATCGGCTCGTCGGCGGTGACGAGGCCCCAGCCGGTCTCGCCGCCGTCGGGGCTGGTCCGGCGCACCGAGATCGGCACGAGGTCCTGCTGGATCTTGCCGTTGGCGTACGCCTTGGCGGCCTTCTCCTGCGAGCGCACCGCGTACTCGTCGGCGCGCTGCTTGGTGATGTGCGGGTACCGGTCGTGCAGGTTCTCCGCCGTCATGCCCATGAACAGGGCCGACTCGTCGACCAGCTTCTCGCTGACGAACCGCGGGTTGGGGTCGACGCCCTCGCCCATCGGGTGGCGGCCCATGTGCTCGACACCGCCGGCGACGGCGACGTCGTACGCGCCGAACGCGACGGAACCGGCGACCGCGGTGACGGCGGTCAGGGCGCCGGCGCACATGCGGTCGATGGAGTAACCGGGTACGGACTGCGGCAGACCGGCGAGGATGCCGGCGGTGCGGCCGATGGTCAGGCCCTGGTCACCGATCTGCGTGGTCGCGGCGATGGCGACCTCGTCGATCTTCTTGGGGTCCAGGCCGGGGTTGCGGCGCAGCAGCTCCCGGATCGCCTTCACGACGAGGTCGTCGGCGCGGGTCTCGTGGTAGATGCCCTTCGGGCCCGCCTTGCCGAACGGGGTGCGGACGCCGTCGACGAAGACGACGTCCCTGACGGTACGAGGCACGATGGCTCTCCTCCAGGGTGCGGGATGGCACTGCTGCGTTGCGCTGAGCGCGCGCTCAGGACCCATGCTACTTATGAGTAACGTAGCTGCACAGTCCTGCCGGAGGGAGCGGCGAAGGTCACACCGGGGAGCCGGTGCCGAAAGGCGGCGGGGGACGGCCGTGCGCGAGGTCCGCGTACGCCGGTATGGCCTGATCTCGATGCGCCGGTGGCGCCGGCGGTGCGCCCCGCAGGGCGCGGAAAACCGCCGCGACCTGCCATGACGATCCCGCGGCCGCCGGGGGGGGGGCGGGTCCCGCGGTGGATCAGGCGTCGTTCGTCGCCAATGCGGCGACCAGCACCGGAGTCACCTGCTCCACCTGCCACGGACGGGCGCCGTAGCCCGCCAGCGCCGTCCGCACGGCCGGGGCGTCCGCGACGGCGGGCGGCTCCCAGCACAGCCGCCGGACCGTGTCCGGGGACACCAGGTTCTCCTGGGGCATGCCGAGCTCCTCGGCCAGTGCCGAGACCCCGGCCCGGGCGGCGGACAGCCGAGCGGCGGCGGCCGGGTCCTTGTCGGCCCACGCGCGCGGCGGCGGCGGGCCGGTCACCGGCTGGCCCGGCTGCGGCAGCGCGGTGTCGGGGAGGGCCTTGGCCCGGTCGACCGCGGCCTGCCACTGCTCCAGCTGCCGGCGGCCCATCCGGTGCCCGAACCCGTTCAGCGCGGACAGCGCGTGCACGCCGGAGGGCAGGGCGAGCGCCGCCTCCACGATCGCCGCGTCGCTGAGCACCTTGCCCGGCGACACGTCCCTGCGCTGCGCGATGCGGTCCCGGGTCTGCCACAGCTCCCGGACGACGCCCAGCTGCCTGCGCCGGCGCACCTTGTGCATCCCGGACGTCCGGCGCCAGGGGTCCTTGCGCGGCTCGGCGGGCGGCGCCGCCGCGATCGCGTCGAACTCCTGCAGGGCCCACTCCAGCTTGCCCTGCCGGTCCAGCTCCTTCTCCAGGGCGTCGCGCAGGTCGACGAGGAGCTCGACGTCCAGGGCGGCGTAGCGCAGCCAGGGCTCGGGCAGCGGCCGGGTCGACCAGTCGACGGCCGAGTGGCCCTTCTCCAGCACGTAGCCGAGGACGCCCTCGACCATGGCGCCGAGGCCGACGCGGGGGAAGCCGGCGAGCCGGCCGGCCAGCTCGGTGTCGAAGATCCGGGTCGGGACCATGCCTATCTCGCGCAGGCAGGGCAGGTCCTGGGTGGCCGCGTGCAGCACCCACTCCACGCCGGACAGCGCGGCGCCCAGGCCGGACAGGTCCGGGCAGGCGACCGGGTCGATCAGCGCGCTGCCGGCGCCCTCGCGGCGCAGCTGCACCAGATACGCGCGCTGGCCGTACCGGTAGCCGGAGGCGCGCTCGGCGTCCACGGCCACGGGGCCGGTGCCGGCGGCGAACGCGGCGACCACCTCGGCGAGGGCCGCCTCGTCGGCGATCACGGGCGGAATGCCCTCGCGGGGCTCGAGCAGCGGTGTCGGCGCCCCCACCGCAGAAGATCCGGCGTCTTCGGGAGGCGTGCCTCCGCTGGTGCGCAGGGAACTGTCTGCTGCGGTGTCTTGGGCGTCGGTCACCTGTCAAGGGTATCGGTGTGTGGAAGGCGCCCGTCGCCGGAACGTTCCGTCGACGGGCGCCCGAGGGTCGTAAACCAGTCAGGTCGGTGAAACTTCCGGTTCACACGAGGGAACCGGCGTTCCGCCGAGCGGGGCATGCGGTGGGGTCAGTGGATGATTCCGGTACGGAGGGCCACCGCCACCATGCCGGCGCGGTCGCCGGTGCCCAGCTTGCGGGCGATGCGGGCCAGGTGGCTCTTGACGGTGAGGGCGGACAGGCCCATGGAGACGCCGATGGCCTTGTTCGACTGGCCTTCGGCGACCAGCCGCAGCACCTCGACCTCGCGCCCGGACAGCTCCCGGTAGCCACCCGGGTGGCTCGGGGCACCCGGGGGACGGCGGTGCATGCGGGCGGCGCCGCCGAGGGGAGCGGCACCGGGACGGGCGGGGAGCCCGATGTTGGTGCGGGTGCCGGTGACGACGTAGCCCTTGACCCCTCCGGCCAGGGCGTTGCGGACCGCGCCGATGTCGTCGGCGGCGGAGAGGGCCAGGCCGTTGGGCCAGCCCGCGGCGCGGGTCTCGGACAGCAGGGTCAGGCCGGAGCCGTCGGGCAGGTGGACGTCGGCGACGCAGATGTCGCGCGGGTTGCCGATACGGGGACGGGCCTCCGCGACGGACGAGGCCTCGATGACGTCGCGCACCCCGAGGGCCCACAGATGGCGGGTGACGGTGGAACGGACGCGCGGGTCGGCCACGACCACCATGGCGGTCGGCTTGTTCGGGCGGTAGGCGACCAGGCTTGCGGGCTGCTCGAGGAGAACGGACACCAGGCCTCCTGGGTGGGGGGAAGGGGCCGGCTTTGGGGAGGAAGCCGGGACGAACCGTGCTTTCAAGGTCACAGTCGTCTTCGGCAGCAAACTCGTCCGCCTTTAGAGAATGATCACGATCTAGTGAGTAACAATCTGTGCAATTCGGACACGCGATCGATCATCCGAAGATCGAGTCGGTTCGAGCGGATGCGCTTCGAGTGCGGAAAGTGGCCGTATCGACAAAGAGAGGGTCAATAAGGCGTCCGTCGGAGTGATGTCGGCGGATCGGGGCGGTCAGGTCACCGCGACTGCGGGCCCCTGCGCTGCGGCAGGGTCACCACGGAGGCGTCACCGGGACCGGCCGGCGGCAGACCGCCGACCTGCGCCAGCAGATCGCACCAGGCGGCCAGGTGCGCGGCCGTGTCCGGCACTCCGCCCATGCCCTCGCGGGGTGTCCAGGACGCCCGGATCTCGATCTGCGAGGCGGCCGGCCGCTCGGCCAGGCCACCGAAGTAGTGCGAACTCGCACGCGTGATCGTGCCGCTCGGCTCGCCGTAGCCGAGTCCCCGCCCCTGGAGCGCGCCGGTCAGCCACGACCAGCACACCTCCGGCAGCAGCGGATCGGCCGCCATCTCCGCTTCCAGCTCCGCGCGCACCAGCGTCACCAGCCGGAACGTCCCCTGCCAGGCGTCGTGCCCGGCCGGGTCGTGCAGCAGCACCAGCCGCCCGTCGGCGAGCTCCTGCTCGCCGTCGACCACCACCGCCTCCAGCGCGTACGCGTGCGGGGCGAGCCGCTGCGGCGCGGGTGTCGGCTCCACCTCGACCTGCGAGCGCACCCGCGCGGCGCGCAGCGCGTCCACCGCGGCCCGGAACGCGGGCGGCAGTGCACCGCCCGCACGCCCCTGCGCGGTGTCCTTCGCGTCGTCCATTCCGTCAGCGCCGTCCGACAGTCGTCCCTGAGCCGCAGCCATGCGGGGAAGAGTAAGGGGAACAGGGCCCCTGCGCAGGGAGGGACACCCCCGAAGGGCAGGCGCACTTCTCCTTCCCGGGCCGTGGGAGACTTGCCGTCGTGAGTGCCAACGGAAGCCCTTCGGGCCAGCAGCCGACAGCGACGTACGACAGCGCCTTCCTCAAGGCGTGCAGGCGCGAAGCCGTACCGCACACCCCCGTGTGGTTCATGCGCCAGGCAGGCCGCTCGCTGCCCGAGTACCGCAAGGTGCGCGAGGGCGTTCCGATGCTCCAGTCCTGCATGATGCCCGAGCTGGTCACCGAGATCACGCTCCAGCCGGTGCGCCGCCACGACGTGGACGCGGCGATCTACTTCAGCGACATCGTCGTCCCGCTCAAGGCCATCGGCATCGACCTCGACATCAAGCCCGGTGTGGGCCCGGTCGTCGAGCAGCCGATCCGCACCCGCGCCGACCTGGCCCGGCTGCGCGACCTCACCCCCGAGGACGTCCCCTACGTCACCGAGGCGATCGGCCAGCTCACCCGCGAGCTGGGCGCCACCCCGCTGATCGGTTTCGCGGGCGCCCCGTTCACCCTCGCGAGCTACCTGGTCGAGGGCGGCCCGTCGCGCACGTACGAGAACGCCAAGGCGATGATGTACGGCGACCCGGAGCTCTGGGCCGACCTGCTCGACCGGCTCGCCGACATCACGGCCGCCTTCCTGAAGGTGCAGATCGAGGCCGGCGCGAGCGCGGTCCAGTTGTTCGACTCCTGGGTCGGCTCGCTGGCGCCGGCGGACTACCGCCGCTCGGTGATGCCCGCCTCCGCGAAGGTGTTCGACGCGGTCGCCGGGTACGGCGTCCCGCGCATCCACTTCGGTGTCGGCACCGGTGAGCTGCTGCGGCTCATGGGCGAGGCCGGCGCGGACGTCGTCGGTGTCGACTGGCGCGTCCCGATGGACGAGGCGGTGCGTCGCGTCGGCCCCGGCAAGGCGCTCCAGGGCAACCTCGACCCGACCGTCCTGTTCACCGACAAGGACACCGTCGAGGCCAAGGCCGGCGAGGTGCTCCGGGCGGCCGCCGGTCTGGAGGGCCACGTCTTCAACCTCGGCCACGGTGTCATGCCGAACACCGACCCGGACGCGCTGACCCGGCTGGTCGAGTACGTCCACACGCGCACCGCGCGCTGACTCACCAGGTGTAGTACGGCCGCGCCCGCCTGCCGAACAGCAGGCCGGGCGGCTCCGGCGGGGCGGGCGTGCCCGGCTTGAGCGGCCACGCCAGCAGCATGCCCACCACGAAGCCGACCACGTGGGCCGCGTACGCCACCGTCCCGGCCCCGGAGACGCCGTGCCCGGAGGAGTACACCGCCTGGAGCGCGAACCAGAAGCCCAGCACCATCCAGGCGGGCAGCCGGAGCGGCAGGAAGACCAGGAACGGCACGAGCACCCACACCCGGGCCCTCGGGTACAGCACCAGATAGGCCCCGAGCACGCCGGCCACGGCACCGGAGGCGCCGATCAGCGGGTCGCCCGAGGAGGCGTTGAGGAGCGCGAAGCCGTAACCGGCCGCGTAGCCGCAGACGACGTAGAAGAGGAAGTACCGGACGTGGCCCATCCGGTCCTCGACGTTGTTCCCGAAGATCAGCAGGAACAGCATGTTCCCCAGCAGATGCAGCCAGCCCCCGTGCAGGAACATCGCCGTGAGGACCGACAGCGCCGGTGACTTGTGGTACCCGGGCGGGCCGACGACGCAGCCCGGGCCGTGCGGGCCCACACCCACCTCGCCCGTGGGCACCAGCCGCGGCAGCTGATGGTGTATCAGCTCCTTCGGGACCGCCGCGTACTGGTCCATGAAGGCCTGGAGATGGCACAGCCGCACCAGTTCACCGTCGCCGGCCACGGAGCCGGCGAGGCCGGGCGTGCTGAGGAACACGAGCACGTTGGCGGCGATGAGCGCGTACGTCACCCAGGGGGTGCGGCGCACCGGATTCACGTCATGGACGGGGATGACCACACAGGAGTACTGCCCGCGACGGGGCCCGGTGAACGCCGGCGGGCGCGCGTGCGTATCCCTCCTCAACCGACGTGAGGATCAGGCGATGACGAACGCTCCGCAGGTTTCGGCCATGCACGCTCTGCCCGACGGCGAGGCAGAGCTGTCCTTGGTGGTACGCCTCCCCTGGGAGGACGTGGCGCGGCTCGGCCAGGAGGCGGGGCGGCTCGCCGTGCAGATGCAGCGGCCCGTGACGCTGGACGAGGCGGTGGGCCACCGCCTGCGCTCCACCCGCCCGTCCGCGTCCCACGCCAAGCCCTCCGCGGAGCAGCCCCCGGCCGTGACGTCGAACGCGGGGGTCACCTCGCTGCCGCGGATCAGCGGGACGGCGTAGGGGGGTCCGCGGCGACGGCCGCGCGCACCTTGGAGGTCGCCTTCCTCGCCGCCACCAGGACCGGGTCCCACACCGGTGAGAACGGGGGTGCGTAGCCCAGGTCCAGGGCCGTCATCCGTTCCACCGTCATCTGCGCGGTCAGCGCCACCGCGGCGATGTCCACGCGCTTGGCGGCCCCCTCCCGGCCGACGATCTGGACGCCGAGCAGCCGCCCCGTGCGGCGCTCGGCGAGCATCTTGACCGTCATGGGGGAGGCGCCCGGGTAGTAGCCGGCCCGGCTCGTCGACTCGATGGTGACCGTCTCGAACCGCAGGCCCACCCGGTGCGCGTCCTTCTCCCGCAGTCCGGTGCGGGCGATCTCCAGGTCGCAGACCTTGCTGACGGCCGTGCCGACCACACCCGGGAAGGTGGCGTATCCGCCGCCCGCGTTGGTGCCGATGACCTGGCCGTGCTTGTTGGCGTGGGTGCCGAGCGGGACGTACTGCTCCTGGCCGGACACCAGGTTCAGCACCTCCACGCAGTCGCCGCCCGCCCAGATGTCCTCGTGGCCGCGCACCCGCATCGCGAGGTCGGTGAGCAGGCCGCCGTGGGCGCCGAGGGGCAGACCCGCCGACCGGGCGAGGGCCGTCTCCGGACGGACGCCGATGCCGAGGATCACCAGGTCCGCCGGGTACTCGGCGTCCTCGGTGGCCACCGCGCGGACCCGGCCGTCCTCGCCGGTGAGCAGCTTGGTGACCTCGGCGTCGTTCACCATGGTGATGCCGAGGCCCTCCATGGCCCGGTGCACCAGGCGGCCCATGTCCGGGTCGAGCGTCGACATCGGCTCCCGGCCGCGGTTGACGACCGTCACCTCGAAACCGCGGTTGATCATCGCCTCGGCCATCTCCACGCCGATGTACCCGGCGCCCACGACCACCGCCCGGCGGCCGCGCGTGCGGGCCAGCGTGTCGAGCAGGGCCTGGCCGTCGTCCAGCGTCTGCACACCGTGCACCCCGAAGGCGTCCACACCGGGCAGGTCCGGGCGGACCGGGCGGGCACCGGTGGCGATCACCAGCTTGTCGTACGGCGTCCAGGACTCGGCGCCGGAGTCGACGTCACGCGCCCGCACCCGCCGCCCGGCCACGTCGATCCCGACGACCTCGGTGCGCAGCCGCAGATCGATGCCGCGCGCCCGGTGCTCCTCGGGCGCACGCGCGATCAACCGGTCGCGCTCGCCGACCTCGCCGCCCACCCAGTACGGGATGCCGCACGCCGAGTAGGAGGTGAAGTGGCCGCGCTCGAAGGCCACGATCTCCAGTTCGTCCGGGCCCCTCAGCCGGCGTGCCTGCGATGCCGCGGACATCCCCGCGGCATCGCCGCCGATCACGACCAGCCGTTCCGTCCCGCCCCGCGCAGCGCTCATGCTCATGGGAACACGCTACGGGGCGCGGGCATTTCAGTCCCGGTCCGCCTCCCGCGCGGTCTCCGGCGCCGGACGGGCCGAGGGCAGCGGGCCCACCGCGGTCGTCGCCGGCGCGTGCCCGGCACGGCGCGGCAGCCGGGGGCGTACGACCCGCAGCCACACCACCGCCAGCAGCGCCGCGAACCCCGCGAACGGCAGCGCGGCGCCGAGCGCGAGGACGATCCAGCGCAGGATGGTGACGAACACGTGCCAGCCGCCCGCCAGCGCGTCCACGATCCCGGGCGTGTCGTCGTGGGCGGCCTTCTTCACGGGTGTCTCGGACAGCGACAGGGTGATGGTGGCCAGATCGGTGCGGTCCTTCAGGGACGCCCGCCGGGCCAGCAGGGCCTCCAGATCCGCCTGCCGACTGCTCAGTTCGCCCTCCAGCGTGACCACGTCGCTCAGCTTCGCCGCCCGGTCCATCAGCGCCCGGATCCGGTTCACACTGGCCCGCTGCGACCTGATCCGGCTCTCCACGTCCACGACCCGGTCGGTGACGTCCACCGCCTTCGCCGTGCGGTCGACGAGCCGGCCCGTGCCCTGCAGCGAGGTCAGGACCTCGTCGTACTTCTCGGTGGGCACGCGCAGCACGACCCGCGTGTTCTCGTGGCCGTCGGCGTCCCGGGTCGTGCTCTCGTCGCCGACGAAGCCGCCCACGCCCTCGGCCGCCGACCGGGCCGCGGACAGGGCCTTCGGCACGTCCTTCACCTCGACGGTGAGGGACGCGGTGCGGATGATCGCGCTCGGGGCCAGGTCGGCCGTCCTGGGCGCGGCCTTCCCCTTGTCGGCCGTGGCGCCGGCGCCGCTGTCCTGGCGGGCCTCGGCGCCCGCGGCGGACTTCGCGTCCCCGGCCGAGTCGCTCGCGCCGCTGCACCCGGCGAGCGCCAGGGACGCGGCGAGCAGGACCCCGGCGAGGGCCCGGACGGAGCGCGCGGACCGTGCGGATCCGGTGGATCGTTGCGTGTGCATGGGCGGCAACCCCCGATGGCTGGGACTCATTGGGACCGTGACGCTTCTTCGACGGCGGGGGCGCCCGGAACGTTGGGGCCCGCCGGTCCCGAAGCGGTCACGGTCCGGACTCGGCCCGGACACCGGGCCGGTGCGGCGGGGCGCCCCGGGCCCCGGCGGGCCTGCCGAGGCGGTCTGAGAGAGTGGGGACATGAGCACAACGGGTACGCGAGCGGGGCACGTCGTCGTCATCGGGGCCGGTATCGCCGGGCTGGCCGCGGCCCACCGGCTGCTCGGGCGGGGCGCGCGCGTGACCGTGCTGGAGGCCGCCGACCGGGTCGGCGGCAAGCTGCTGGCCGGCGAGATCGCGGGCGCCCGGGTCGACCTGGGCGCCGAGTCGATGCTCGCCCGCCGGCCCGAGGCCGTCACCCTGGCCCGCGAGGTGGGTCTCGCCGAGCGGCTGCGGACCCCGGCCACCGCGACCGCCTCGATCTGGACCCGCGGCGCCCTGCGCCCCATGCCCAAGGGCCATGTGATGGGCGTGCCCGGCACCGCCGCCGCCCTCTCCGGCGTCCTGTCCGACGAGGGCCTGGCCCGCATCGAACGGGACGCGGACCTGCCCCGCACCGAGGTCGGCGACGACGTGGCCGTGGGGGAGTACGTGGCGGCCCGGCTCGGCCGCGAGGTCGTCGACCGGCTGGTGGACCCCCTGCTCGGCGGGGTCTACGCGGGCGACGCCTACCGCATCTCGCTGCGCTCCGCGGTCCCGCAGCTCTACCGGGCGGCCCTCACCCACGACTCCTTGACGGAGGCGGTCCGCGAGATCCAGGCGACGGCGGCCGCCGCCCCGCAGACCGGCCCGGTGTTCATGGGCATCGAGGGCGGCGTGGGCACCCTGCCGCTGTCGGTGGCCGCGTCGGTGCGGGCCCGCGGGGGCGAGATCCGCACCGGGACGCGGGTGCGGGAGCTGCGCCGGACGGGCACCGCGGACCGCCCGGACGCCGGCTGGCGCGTCCTGGCCGGCGACCGGGAACTGCACGCGGACGCCGTCGTCCTCGCCGTCCCCGCCCCCGCCGCCGCCGGCCTGCTGCGCGCCGAGTCCCCGGCGGCCGCCGCCGAACTCGCCGCCGTCGAGTACGCCTCGATGGCCCTGGTCACCCTCGCCTACCGGCGCGCCGGCCTGCGGCTGCCCGAGGGCAGCGGCTTCCTGGTGCCGCCGGTCGACGGCCGCACCATCAAGGCGTCGACCTTCGCCTCCCAGAAGTGGGGGTGGATCGCCGAGGAGGACCCCGACGTGGTCGTGGTCCGCACCTCCGTCGGCCGCCACGGCGAGACGGCGGTCCTCGGGCGGGACGACGCCGGCCTCGTGGAGATCTCCCGGCACGACCTGCGCGAGGCCACCGGCCTGGACGCGGTGCCCGTGGCGACGCGCGTCACCCGCTGGACCGACGGCCTGCCCCAGTACCCCGTCGGGCACCACGCGCGCGTGGCCCGCATCCGCGCGCACGTGGCCGCGCTGCCGGCCCTCGCGGTGTGCGGCGCGCAGTACGACGGCGTCGGCATCCCCGCCTGCATCGCGAGCGCGAACGCGGCGGTGGACCAGCTCGACGGCGACCTGCGCGCGGTCCGCGAGCTGACGGCCAACCCGGTGCAGAGCCTGCACGGCGGCGCGGGACAATAGGGACCATGAGTGACGACGCCTCCACCACCGAGTCCGGCAGGATCCCGAACAAGGGCAAGCTGGCCAAGGACCTCAACGAGGTCATCCGCTACACCCTCTGGTCGGTCTTCAAGCTGAAGGACGTGCTGCCCGAGGACCGCGCGGGATACGCGGACGAGGTCCAGGAGCTGTTCGACCAGCTCGCCGCCAAGGACGTGACGATCCGCGGCACCTACGACGTCTCCGGTCTGCGCGCCGACGCCGACCTCATGATCTGGTGGCACGCCGAGACCAGCGACCAGCTCCAGGAGGCGTACAACCTCTTCCGGCGCACCAGGCTGGGCCGCGCGCTGGAGCCGGTCTGGTCGAACATGGCGCTGCACCGCCCCGCCGAGTTCAACCGCTCGCACATCCCGGCGTTCCTCGCCGACGAGACGCCCCGCAACTACGTGAGCGTCTACCCCTTCGTGCGCTCCTACGACTGGTACCTGCTCCCCGACGAGGACCGCCGCCGCATGCTCGCCGACCACGGCAAGATGGCCCGCGGCTACCCGGACGTGCGCGCCAACACGGTCGCCTCGTTCTCCCTCGGCGACTACGAGTGGGTGCTGGCCTTCGAGGCCGACGAGCTGTACCGCATCGTCGACCTCATGCGTCACCTGCGCGGCTCCGAGGCCCGCAGGCACGTCCGCGAGGAGGTGCCCTTCTACACCGGCCGCCGCAAGTCGGTGGCGGAGCTGGTCGCCGGCCTGGCCTGAGTCAGCGCCGGCCGCTGCTGCCCTTGACGCCGTCCCGCCGGACCTCCACGGCGGTCCGTCCGACGGAGGCGTCCGGCTTCGGTTCCTGGCGCGGCGCGCAGGACGCGTGCCGCGCCGGGAGGCGCCCCTCCAGCAGGTAGGCGTCGAAGTAGGCGTTGACGCAGCGGTTCGGGCCGCCGGCGACGCCGTGCGTGCCCGCGTCCCGCTCGGTCACCAGCACCGAGCCGGCCAGCCGCCGCTGCATCTCCACGGAACCCGAGTAGGGCGCGGCCGCGTCCCTCTCGGCCGCCAGGATCAGCACCGGCGGCAGCTCACCCGGGCCGGTGCGCACGTCGACCGGCTGCCGGCGGGGTGCCTGCCAGTAGGCGCACGGCAGGTTCAGCCAGGCGTTGTCCCAGGTCTCGAAGGGCGCGACCCGGGCGAGCCGGGTGTTGTCGCGGTCCCACACGGCGAAGTCCGTGGGCCAGGGCGCGTCGTTGCACTCCACGGCCGTGTACACCGCGCTGCTGTTCTCCGCCTCCGCGGCCGTCTCCGCCATCGGGGCCGCCAGCCGGACCAGCGGCTGCGGATCCCCGTGCAGGTACGCCGACAGGGCCGCGGCCCGGCTCGGCCAGAAGTCGTCGTAGTACCCGGCCGCCAGGAACGCGTTCTGCAGCTGGCCCGGCCCGACCTTGCCGCCCGCCGCCTTCCCGGCCAGCCGCTCCCGCGCGGTGTCGTAACCGCGCTGCACCTTCGCGGGCGTGTTCCCGAGCCGGTAGGCGTCGTCGTGGCGGGCGATCCACTCGCGGAAGTCCGTCCAGCGCTCCTCGAACGCGGCCGACTGGTCCAGGTTGCTGCGGTACCAGATCTTCGCCGGGTCCGGGTCGACCGCCGAGTCCAGCACCATCCGCCGCACGTGCGAGGGGAACATCGACGCGTACAGCGCGCCGAAGTAGGTGCCGTACGACGCGCCCATGAACGTCAGCCGGTCCTCGCCCAGCGCGGCCCGCAGGACGTCGAGGTCACGGGCGTTGTTGAGGGAGGTGTAGTGGCGCAGCCCGCTGCCCGACCGCTGGGCGCACCCGCGCGCGTACGCCTTCGCCGCCGCGACGCGTTCGCGCTTGTACGCCTCCGACGGATGCGTCGGCGACGCGGTGGGCGCCTTGAAGTACCGCCGGGGGTCCTCGCAGGACAGCGGCGCGGAACGGCCGACGCCGCGCGGCGCGTAGCCGACCAGGTCGTACGCGGCGGCGATCCGCTTCCACTCCGGGACCATGCCGATCAGCGGGAAGTACATGCCGGAGGCGCCGGGACCGCCCGGGTTGTACACGAGGACACCCTGCCGGGGGACCTTCCGCTTGCTGTTGTGGGGGTCCTTCTGCGAGGCCCGCATCCGGCTGACGGTGAGCCTGATCTGCTTGCCGTCCGGGTGGGCGTAGTCCAGCGGGACGCTCACCGTGCCGCAGCGCAGGCCGCCGGGCGCCTCCGGGACGTCGGCGGCGGAGCACGCGCCGAAGTCGACACCGGCCGCCCGGGCGCGCGCCGCGGCCACGGCGGTGCCGCGCAGTTCGGCCGCGCCGGAGGCGTCGGGCGCCCCGGGAGCGGCGGGCGCGCCGCCCGCGGGGGCCGCGGCCAGCCCGGCCAGCAGCAAGGACCCGGCGGCCGAGTACAGGGCGGCAGCTCTCATCGCGTTTCCCTCCGGTGCGCGGCGGCGATGGCACGGCTGCCACGGCCCGGCGACACCAACAAGGGATGTTTCGGGCGGCCGTCGGTGAAGGCAAGCACCACCCGGCCGGTGTCGGCGTCAATGCCCCCTGTGCGCCCCCGAGGGTGCCCTCACTCCCGCCAGGGCTGGTCGCGATGGGCGAAGGCCGCGCGCAGTTCCGGCTCGCCGATCGCGCGGATGCCGCGCACGGCGACCGAGGTGAGGAACGACCGCTCGTCGCCGGCCGGACCCCGGGTGAGCGCGCCCAGCAGCCGCTGACCGGCCGGGGAGGCCCAGCGCGAGTACGGGTGCACCTCGAACCGGGCGATGGCGAGACAGCTCAGCGACAGCGTCAGGGGCAGCGCGAACCACAGGGCGACCAGCAGCCGGGGCGTCCCCGTCTGGACGGGCAGCGCCAGCGCGGCCGCGCCCAGCACGACGACGGTCAGCGCGGCGGCCCGCACCTGGCGCACGGCCGCGCCCACGGTCGCACCCGAGCCGTCGGGCACCGCGAGACCCGCGCGCACCAGTCCGTCCGCCAGCCGGCGCACGGACTCGGCACCGGCCGCGCGGGCCCGCACCGGGGCGATCCGGGACTGACCCTCGGGGCCTATCGCCCCTATGACGGACCGTTCCATCTCGTCACGGCCCCGCGGGTCGACCACTGTCGCCCAGCCCGTGTGCGCGAGCAGCAGCCGCCGCTGCCGGGCCATCGAGACCAGGGTGACGTCGGCGACCCGGGCCGGGCCGCCGGACAGGAAGGCCGCCTCGTACAGCGTCAGCGCGTGCGCCCCGTCCGGTGCGGTGCCGCCCGCGTCCGAGGCCGCCGCGCGGACCGCCGCCAGGCACAGCCGGGTGCACGCGAGGCCGGCGAACGCCCAGGCCAGAAGGAGAAGAAGGACCCAGAACATGACGTGTTTGTATGCCAGGGGCCCGTGCGAACGCCATGCCCTGTTCAGTATTCGAACTCCGAGCGTTGCGGGTACGTGACGTTCCGTTTCCCGCGCAGGTCAGGGGCTGCTCGTCGGCGGTGCGCCGGTGACCGAGGGCGGGGGCGTCACCGGGACGGCGGCGCCCGGCGCGACGGCCGGGGGCGGGGGGACCGGGGGCGCGGAGGCGGCGAGATCCCGGGACAGCGCGGCGAAGTCGACGTACCCCGTCGCCTCCAGGATCTTGATGTGGTCGAGGACGGTGGCGTTGGCGTCGTCGGCGAGGTCGCGCACCAGGGAGTTCTGGGTGCCCGCCCGCACCTGGGCGACCAGCGAGAACACCCGGCCGTGCGCCAGGCGCAGGATGCCCGCGAACCGGCGGTCGAAGTCCTGCCCGCGGGCCGCGCCCAGGGTGGCCAGCCACTGCTTCTGCTGCTCGTTCGGCTCGTTGGGCAGCGGGATGCCGAGCTGGGTGGCGACGGTCCGCACATGGGCGTCGAGGGAGCTGTGGCCGTCGACGAGGTGCGTTCCGGCGGTGCGGACGGCCGGGCTGGTCCCCTCGCGCTCCGCCAGTTCGCCGGCGGGCAGCTCCCACAGGCCGGCGAGCCGGACCTTGGTGATGAAGTCCCGGTCCTGCTCGGACAGCGGGCCGAACGGGGTGGTGACGGTCCGTGCGCTCAGCACGCCCGCGGAGGCGGTGTCCGGCCGGTCGGCGTACGACCAGAGCGGGACGAGCAGCGCCACGACCGTCGCCGCCAGGCCCGTGATGATGAGCCCGGTACCGCTGAATATGCCTCGGCCCTCGAGCGGGGGTCGCGGTCGCATGGCGCCTCCTGATACGGCACCGCACACCAGGGGTGCTTGAGGGTGGGTGGGTGCGGCTTGGCATATTACTGGGGGCGCGGACCCGGCCCGCGCCCCCGGGGCGTCAGGCCCCCGCCCGTGCCCTCGGACGCACCGGCCCCGCCCGGCCGTCCCCCCCGGGTCTCAGCCCCTCCGCAGCAGCGCCCGTGCCCGTGCCACCGGGCCGCGGGGGCGGGGGCCGGGCCGGCCCGGTCCAGCCACCAGTTCCGCAGCTCCCGGCGGGCCGCCGCCCCGGCGGGCGGCGCGGTGCGCAGCAGATGGCCGGCGAAGTCCAGCGCGTCCCGCCGGTAGCCCCCGCTCATCGGCCGCGTCCGGGCGTACTCCAGGAACGCCGGCCGGTATCCCGCGCCCAGGATCTCCGGGAGCTCGGGGGCCACCCTCGCCACCACGCCGGCCCGTTTCGCCGCGAGCGCCCGCGCCTGCACCCCCATCCGCACCCGGTCGAAGCCCTCCGGCACCGGTGTCCCGGCGACCAGCGCGGACAGTACGGCGGCCTGCGCGACCCCCAGCCGTTCCCGGGTCGCCTCCCGGGCGCGCACTCCCGTCGCCGTCCGCGTGAGGACCGCGACACCCCCGTCCGCCGGACCGGCCGCCGCGCTGCCCGCCGGGCCGGCCGGTGGGCAGGCCGCGGGAGCCCGGCCGTCGGCCGCCCGGGCGCGCCCCTCGCCGACCGCGTCCCCGATCGCGGTCAACTCCCTCTCCAGCTCTGCCGGTTCCGGGAAGTTCTCGTCGCGCTCCAGCAGGACGCCCGGCGGGGCGACCCGGGAGGCGAGGTCGGTCAGCAGATCGAGGACCGGGGCCGGCACCGGGTGCGCGTGGCTGTCGTGCCAGACGCCGTCCCGCTCGAAGCCGCCGGCGACATGGACGTAGGCGATCGCCTCCAGCGGCAGCGCGGCCAGCGCCTGCGCCGGGTCCTCGCCCCGGTTGACGTGGTTGGTGTGCAGGTTGGCCACGTCGATGAGGAGCCGTACCCCGGTCCGCTCGACCAGTTCGGACAGGAACTGTCCCTCGGTCAGCTCCTCGCCCGGCCAGGAGAACAGGGCGGCGATGTTCTCCACGGCGAGCGGCACCGGCAGCGCCTCCTGCGCTATGCGTACGTTCTCGCACAGCACGTCGAGGGCGTCCCGGGTACGCGGCACGGGCAGCAGATGGCCCGCTTCGAGACGCGGGGACGCGGTGAGCGCACCGCCCGCCCGGACGAACGCGATGTGCTCGGTGACCAGGGGGGCGCCGAGCGCCTCCGCCCGCTCGGCCAGCGCCGTCAGCCGGCCCTCGTCGGGGCGGTCCGCGCCGCCCAGGCCGAGGGAGACGCCGTGCGGGACGACCGTCACGCCCCGCTCGCGCAGCCGCCGCAGCGACTCGGGGAGGTGGCCCGGGCAGAGGTTCTCCGCCACCGCCTCCACCCAGTCGATGCCCGGCATGCGTTCCACGGCGTCCGCGATCTCCGGCCGCCAGCCGATCCCCGTGCCCAGTCGCCGCATGGCGCCTCCCCCTCATCCTCGCGCGAACCTCGTGCGCCGAGTGACGGGGGTATGGCCCCGGCGGGCGGCCCCGAACCCCGCCGATGGCGTGTTCAGAGCAACATTTGAGGTTCCGGCGCGGGGTCCCGGCCGGCTCGCCTCAGCGGTGAAGCGCCGGGTGGTCGGCGACGACCGTGCAGGAGCCCGGTGCGATCTCCGTGAAACCGGCGTCCCGGACCAGGGGCAGCCCGCCGCCGGTCAGCCGGGCCCAGTCGGCGGGTTGGGCGGTGCGGACGGAGAGCGGGAAGCCGGCCTCCCGCCAGCCCGCGCGCTCGGCGTCGGACAGCGCCCACCAGGCCAGCTGGGCGCCGTGCCCGGCCTGGGCCATCGCCTTGCCGGCCGACATGCTGAGCTCCGGGTTGAGCCACAGCACGGGCTCGCCCGGGTCCGCGGCGGCGGGCGGTTCCGGGTCGTCCAGCTCCGTGCCCGACACCTGGAGTCTGGCCAGGTCCTTGGGCCAGCCGTCCAGCGGGACCGGCGGGAAGACGCGGACCTCCGCGGACTTGCCGGTCACCGTGATCCCCGGCAGCGCCTCGGCGCGCCGCCACTCGGCACCGCGGGCCCGCCGCACGACCTTGCGGATCCGGGCGTCCTCCCAGTTCCGGACGGCCTCGGCCCACTCGCCGTCGCCGTGCGCCCGTGCGTCGCCGAGCAGCAGGAGCACGGCACGGGCGGCCGTCTCCAGCGCGTCGGTGCGGGCGGGCGGCGCGTCGCGTTCGATCCGCACGACGAGCGGCAGAACGAACTGCGGTGCCTCGTCGCGGGGAGTGCGGTCGGCCTGGAAGGGACTGTCACCGGAGGGGGGAACGTGGCTCACGACAGCCCACCCTACGAAGCCGCCGGCCCGCCGATCAACGCGCGTTCCCCGGCGACGGAATTCCGGCGCCCCGCACCGGACCGGCCGACTACTCTGCTCCCTTGATCAACTTTTGATCCACGACGGATCGAGGGGCGGTCCGCGACGGACCGACGGGCGGGGGAGCGGGAATGAGTCGGTACTTCGACATCGGTGACGAGACGCTGTGGAACCCCTCCGACGGGGCCGCGCGGCTCTTCCTGCGCCAGGTGGCCGTCTTCGAGGCGGAGCTGGGGCTGCCGTCGGGCCTCGGGCGCATGGAGAACGACGAGTGCCAGGTCGACCCCGTCGCCTTCGGCGTCTTCACGAACTCCCTCCTCGCCCGGCACCGCCGCACCGGACACTCCGTCCTGCTGGCCCTGTCCGAGGGGTTCGTCGCCACCGTGCTGGTCCTCGCCGGGCGCGCAGGCGTCCCGGTGGACTGGGCAGGGCTCGAAGCCGTCCCGGACGGCCCGCTGCGGGACGTCCAGGCCTCGGCCCGTACGGGGATGTCCGGACCGGCCGAGAGCGGGACGTGGGCGGCGGAGCTGCGGGCCCGGGCGGCGGAGCTGGGCCGGGGTATGCCCCGCTGACCGGCCGCGGCCGCGGCCCGGGGGCCGCGCCGCCCGCCGGTCACCCCGAGCAGGCGGTGCGCTGCGCCTCCTGCCACTCGCACACCGGGCAGAGCGTGATGCCCCGGTACGACTCCGGGTACTCCGTCGGCTCCTGGCACAGCACGCACTCCGCGTACGGCGGCCCGTCGGCCCTCGGCGGCTTCGTGGCGTCGACGATCGTGCAGTAGTCCTCGTCGCTCATGCTCCCAGCGTAGGACGCTCAGCGGTTACCGCCGCTCTCGCCGATCAGCTCGGAGACCTTGACGAAGCGGTAGCCGCGCTTGCGCAGTTCCGGCACCACGGACCGGACGACCCGCTCGGTCGTCGGGGCGGCGCTGCGGGTGCAGTGCATGACGACCACCGAGCCGGGCTTCACCCCGTCCAGGACCTGGCGGACCACCGCGTCGGCGTCCGTGGCGAACGCGTCACCGCTCACCACGTCCCACTGCACGGCCGTCACCCCGAGCCCGCTCAGCGCGCGCAGGGCCTGCTGGTCGTAGCAGCCGCCCGGGAAGCGGAAATACGGCATCGGCCTCGGCACGCCCGCCTTGCGCAGGGAGGTGTACGCCCGTTCGACGTCCGACCGCATCCGGTCCGCGCCGACGGTCGGCAGGCCGTAGCAGTCCTCGGTGAACGCGTAGTGGCTGTAGGAGTGGTTGGCGACCTCGAACTGTGCCTCGTGGCCCAGGCTGCGCGCCTCGGCCGGGTACTGGTCGGCCCAGCGGCCCGTCATGAAGACGGTCGCCGGCACTTTCAGCGAACGCAGGGCGGCGATGAGGCCCGGGTTGTCGAAGTGCTCGCCGGAGGCCGCGCGGCGGCCCTCGTCGGCGGTCATGTCGGCGTCGAAGGTCAGCGCGACGGTCTTGCCCCGGGTGCGCGGACCGTGCTCGAAGACCGGGGTCAGACCGCCCGGACCCGGGGCGAGCACCGGCGGGCGGGCCGGGGACGGGGAGGAGGACGCGGACGACTTGGCCGGGTGCGCGGTACCCGTGGGGCCCGCGGTGCCGCAGGCGGTGAGGGCCGCGCCCAGGGCGCAGACGGCGGTGAGACGGCGTGCAAGTGGGATCACCGGACGAACGTAGGACTGAATGCCCGTTTGTATGGTGATATGTCCCGTGGCGCGGCGGTACGGTCACCCGCGCGGCGGGCCGTCGGCCACCGGTCAGCCGAGATCGTGCTGCTCCAGCGGCTTGACCGCCGGTCCCTGGAGCACCGAGCCGTCCACGCCGAAGCGGGAGCCGTGACAGGGGCACTCCCAGGCGCGCTCGGCCCGGTTGAAGGAGACCAGACAGCCCAGATGGGTGCAGCGGGCCGACACGGCGTGCAGGTGGCCCTCGTCGTCGCCGTGCACGGCGAGCCGCTCGCCGCCGGCCCGGACCAGCGCGCCGTCCCCGGGTGCCAGGTCGTCCACGGACGCCGCCGGCTTCAGCCGGTCGCCGACGAAGTGCCGGGCCACCTCCGCCTGCGTCTTCAGCAGCGCCGGTGCCTCGCGCACCACGGACTTCAGCCGGCGCGGGTCGTACAGCTCGCGCCAGGCGCTGTCGCCGCCGGTGATCAGCGTGGTCAGCAGCAGACCGGCCATGATGCCGCCGCTCAGGCCCCAGCCGCCGAAGCCCGTGGCCACGTAGGTGTGCCGGGCGCCCGGGTGGAAGGGGCCGACCAGCGGGACGGTGTCGGTCGACTCGTTGTCCTGGGTGGCCCAGGCATGGTCGAGCTTCACGCCGGGGAAGTGCACCTCGGCCCAGCCGGCGAGCCGGTCGAAGCCCGCGCGCGGATCGCCGGTGCCCGGGGTGAAGTGCTCGCCCGTGACGACGAGCAGCCGCCGCCCGTCCGCGCCGTACGGCGCGGTGCGCACCGAGCGGGTGTTCTCCTCGGGGGTGATGTACATGCCCGCCGGGTCCGGGCCGTCGCCCAGCGGCCCCGCGACGACGAGTTCCCGGCGGGGCGACAGCCGGGCGAACAGCAGAGCCCGGTCGAACACCGGATAGTGGGTGGCGATCACGACGTCCCGGGCGGTCACCGTGTGACCCGCCTCCGTCGTCAGCCGGCAGGGCTCCCCGCCCTCCTGCAGTCCGACGACCCGCGTCTCCTCGTACACCCGCCCGCCGCGCGCGACGAGGTCGGCGGTGAGCGCCCGCAGGTACTTGACCGGGTGGAACTGGGCCTGCTCGGCGACCCGGACCGCGCCCGCCACCGGGAACGGCAGCCCGGTCCTGGTCACGAAAGTGGCCGGCAGCCCCGCCTCCCGCGCGGCCTCCGCCTCGGCCCGCACCTCCTCGGCGCGCTCCCGGTCCCGCACGTAGGTGTAGGCGTCCCGCACCTCCCACTCGCAGTCGATGTCCAGCTCGGCCACCAGCATCGCCGCGTGCTCGATCGCCTCGGACTGCGAACGGGCGTACAGCCGCGCCCCCTCGGGCCCGCGCGTGCGGCGCAGCCGGTCGTAGACGAGCGTGTGCTGCGCGGTCAGCTTGGCGGTGGTGAAGCCGGTGACCCCGCCGGCGACCCGGCCGGCCTCCAGGACCGCCACCCGCAGGCCGGCACGGGTCAGTTCGTGGGCGGTGCTGATGCCGGCCACGCCCGCGCCGACGACCGCCACGTCGACGTCGACGTCCTCGGTCAACGGGGGACGGGACGGCCCGGGGGCGGTCGTCAGCCAGTACGAGTCGGTGACCCTGCGCTGCTCGTGCATGCCCGCCGGGTACCCCCAGCGGGCGGCGCTCACGTCTGCTTCGGCAGCCGTTCCCGCGGCCCCTGTCCCGGCGGGCGTGCCCCTCCGCCGCCGTTGGGGGCGGGCTCCTCCGCGAGCCCCTCCGGCAGGCTGTCCGGGAGGGCGGCAACCTCCCGCGGCGCCTCCCTCGGTGCCTCGCGCCGCCCCCCGCCGGTCTCCGGAGCGCCCTGCTGCCCGCCCCGTTCCAGGAAGTGCAGCAGTTCCACCGGGATGGGCAGGACCAGCGTGGAGTTCTTCTCGGCCGCCACCGCCATCACCGTCTGGAGCAGCCGCAACTGGAGCGCCGTCGGCGTGCCGGACATCTGCTGGGCGGCCTCCGCGAGTTTCTTGGAGGCCTGGAGCTCGGCGTCGGCGTTGATGATCCGGGCCCGGCGCTCCCGGTCGGCCTCGGCCTGGCGGGCCATGGACCGCTTCATCGTGTCCGGCAGGGAGACGTCCTTGATCTCCACCCGGTCCACCTGGATGCCCCAGCCCACGGCCGGGCTGTCGATCATCAGTTCCAGGCCCTGGTTGAGCTTCTCCCGGTTGGAGAGCAGGTCGTCGAGGTCGCTCTTGCCGATGATCGACCGCAGTGAGGTCTGGGCCATCTGCGACACGGCGAACTTGTAGTCCTCGACCTTCACCAGCGCGCTCGTCGGGTCCATCACCCGGAAGTAGACGACCGCGTCCACGCGGACGGTGACGTTGTCCCGGGTGATGCCCTCCTGGGCGGGGATCGGCAGCGTCACGATCTGCATGTTGATCTTGTGCAGCCGGTCGACGAAGGGGATGACCAGCGTCAGGCCCGGGTCCCGTACGTCACCCGCGACCCGGCCGAGCCGGAACAGGACGCCGCGTTCGTACTGCTTGACCACCCGTGCGGCCATCGCGAGATAGACGGCGCCGACGGCGCCCGCGGCGGCGATGGCGCCCAGCACTTCCTGGAGCATGATGACCTCCTCGTTCAGAGGCCCGTTCTGTCCGCTCCTGCAACGATATGCCCGGGGCCGGGCCGGAGGCCATGGGCCCCGGGCCGGCGGCAGACACCGGGTGCCCGCCACCGGCCGTGCCGCGCGGCCGCCCGGAGGCGAGCCGCGCGACAGGCGCGCGGACGGGTCGTTGTCAGGCCGTTCTCGCCTTCGCCGGCTCGTGTCCGCGCGCCGCCGGGATCGTGACCTGCACCGGCTCGGTCCCCGCCGCGCTGTGCCGCTCGGCCCAGTTCTCCAGGGCGGTGCGGCAGGCGTGGTCGAGGTGGTGGAGGCCGGAGAGGTCGAGGCGGACCGGGCGGTCCTCGGGCAGGGACTCCAGGCTGTCCAGGATCCTGGGCAGCCTGAGGAAGGTGGCGTTGCCCGAGAGGCGGGCCTCGACCGGCCCCGCTCCCTTGTCCACGACCTCCAGGCGGATGTGCGAGGCCTCCCACGCCGTCTTGACCACGGCCAGCGCCAGGCCGATCAGCACGCCCTCGAACATGCTGACCGCCACGATGGACACGGCGGTGACGGCCAGGATCAGCGCCTCGCCCCGGTTCTCCCGCCACAGCGCGGCCAGCGCCCGCACCGGCACCAGCTTGGCGCCGGAGTGGATCAGAATGCCGGCGAGGGCCGGGATCGGGATGTACGCGAGCACGCCGGGCAGCAGCGCGGCGAACAGCAGCAGCCACACGCCGTGCAGCACCCGGGAGGCCTTCGTACGGGCGCCCGCCTGGACGTTGGCCGCGCTGCGCACGATCACCGCGGTCATCGGCAGCGCGCCCAGCAGCCCGCACACCGTGTTGCCGGTGCCCTGGGCGATGAGTTCCCGGTCGTACCGGGTGCGCGGACCGGAGTGCAGCCGGTCCACGGCCGCCGCGCTGAACAGCGACTCGGCGGACGCGATCAGGGTGAAGGCGACGATCGTGCCGAGGACGCCGACACCGGCCAGTTCGCCGAAGGCGCTCACCGGCGGCGGCTGGACCGAGCCCAGCAGCCCCTTCACCTCGACCGTGGCCACCGGCAGGCTCAGCAGGTACGCGGCCAGGGTGGCGAGACCGACCGCGGCCAGCGGACCGGGCAGCGCGCGCACCCGCGCCGGGACGAGCTTCCAGAGCACGAGCACCGCGACCGTGCCCGCGCACACCGCGAGGGAGGCGAGTGCCTTTCCGTCGCCGAGGGCGTCCAGGAACGCGCGGGGCAGCCCGGCGATCTTGCCCAGACCGGAGTCGGGCGCCTTCGCCGCCAGCGCCGGGAACAGCTGTCCGGCGATGAGCACCAGACCGATTCCGGCCAGCATGCCCTCCACGACGGAGACCGAGATGGCGCGGAACCAGCGGCCGAGCCCCAGGGCGCCCATGGCCACCTGGAGCAGGCCGGCGGCCAGCACGATCACGCCGAGCACGGGCAGGCCGAACTCCTTGACCGCCTCGAAGACGAGCACGGTCATCCCGGCCGCCGGCCCCGACACCTGGAGGCTGCTGCCGCGCATCAGCCCGGTGACGATGCCGCCCACGATGCCGGTGACGAGGCCCAGTTCGGCCGGGACACCGGAGGCCACGGCCACTCCGACGCAGAGCGGCAGCGCGACCAGGAAGACCACGAGGGACGCGGCGAAGTCGTGCCGGAGGTGAGGGAAACGGGAGGTGGGGCTGCGGTCACTGGTCATCGGCGCGCTCACAGGGACTCGAAGGTGTCGGTCTGCGGGCGGTGCGTCCGTACGGCGCCGGTGTGCACCTCGTAGTACCAGGCGTGCAGGCCGAGCGCGCCCAGGGCCAGCCTCCGCTGGACGCAGGGGTACGAGCGCAGCCGCAGCAGCTGGGTCAGGACGTGGCTCTGGACGCCCTCGGCGACCTCCGGGTCCTCGGCCGCGCCGGCCGGGCGCGGGGTGGCGTGCGCGAGCCAGTCGCGCACGGCGGGTACGGCGGTGAGGTCGTCGCCGCGCACCAGCGCGCCGACCGCGCCGCAGTGCGAGTGACCGCAGACGACGATGTCGCGGACGCCGAGCACCTCGACGGCGTACTCGATGGTGGCGGCCTCGCTCGTGGGGTGCCGCGAGGCGTGGGGCGGGACGATGTTGCCCGCGGTGCGCAGCTCGAACAGCTCGCCCGGGCGGGCGCCCGTGATCAGGGCCGGGACGACCCGGGAGTCGGAGCAGGTGATGAAGAGGACCTGAGGGGACTGGCCTTCGGCGAGCTTGGCGAACTCCTCAGGGCGCTGTCCGAAGGTACGGGCGTTGTCGATGAGGGGCTGCATACGTGTGGGTTCCTCCTGGCGCGCCGCACCGGCGCGTCGGGCTTGCACGACGGTTGTGGGGGGAGAGCGGAACGCCCCTCAGCAGCGGAAGACCTGGAGCGCTGCCGGGGTGTGCGCTCTGGAGGTGCCGGGCAGGGCGTGCCGCGGGGCGCCGGAGGTGTCCGACGGGTCCGCCCCGGCCGCCCGGCCGGGTATCAGCGGGTGCTCCTGGGCCCAGCCGGAGGCCGAGCCGCGCTGCCGGTCACGGACGTGCGGAAGGCCCACGGGTCCACCCGGGCGGTCCGGATCGCGGAACGTGTCCGCTCCGTCGCGCACCGGCAGGGCGGGGGAGGCGTTTCCGGGCTCGGTCATGGCCAGTGGCTGACCGGCCGTGTGCGCGGGTGCGAAGGTTCCCGTGGGAGTGAGGAGCTGAAGCGCGAACAGTGCCACGGCGAGGAGGGCGAACAGGGCCCGGGCCGTCGGACCTCGGAACATGCGCCCCCCTTCGCCACATCCGCATCTCTTGTTCACACCAAGCACTGGTCAATGATTGGTCAAGAACCACGTTAGCCCTGCAAAGTCCTTTGCAGGGTCAACTGCGCGTCACACGCGCAAGAGAGCGTGAAAAGTGCGGGTCGGGTGGCGTGAAGCCGCCCTTGACCCGTGCAGGCTTGATCGACTAGGGGCGCCTAGGAGCCGGCGAGTCCCTTCGCGTCGCGGGCCAGCGCCGTGAGCCGGGATATCGCGCGGAAGTACTTCTTGCGGTAGCCGCCGTTCAGCATCTCCTCGCTGAACAGCTTGTCGAACGGCATCCCGGAGGCGAGGACCGGGACCTCGCGGTCGTAGAGCCGGTCCGCGAGGACCACCAGCCGCAGCGCCGTCGACTGGTCCGGCACCGGCCGTACACCGGTGAGGCACACCGCCCGCAGTCCGTCGGTCAGCGCGCCGTACCGGCTCGGGTGCACCTTGGCCAGGTGGTCCAGCAGGTGCGGGAAGTCGTCCAGCGAGGCGCCCTCGGTGGCGTACGCCGCCTTGGTCACGGCCTCGTCGCCGAACGGCGCCGGCGCCTCGGGCAGACCGCGGTGGCGGTAGTCCTCGCCGTCGATGCGCAGGGCGCGGAAGTGGGCCGACAGGCCCTGGATCTCGCGCAGGAAGTCGGCGGCGGCGAACCGGCCCTCGCCCAGCTTGCCCGGCAGGGTGTTGGAGGTGGCGGCGAGCGCCACGCCGGCGTCGACCAGCTTGCCGAGCAGCGTGGACACCAGGACCGTGTCACCCGGGTCGTCCAGCTCGAACTCGTCGATGCACAGCAGGCGGTGGCCGCTGAGCGTCGCCACGGTCTGCTGGAAGCCGAGCGCGCCGACCAGGTTGGTCAGCTCCACGAAGGTGCCGAACGCCTTGAGCGCGGGCTCGGCGGGAGTGGCGTGCCACAGCGAGGCGAGCAGATGGGTCTTGCCGACGCCGTAGCCGCCGTCCAGGTACACCCCGCGCGGTCCGGCCGGGGTCTTCGGCGCCCTGGACCGGCCGAGCCCGAAGAGGCCGCGCCTGCCGGCGCCGGAGGCGTGCGCCCCGCCGAGCCCGGCGGCGAAGCCCTCCAGGACCCCTACGGCCTCGGTCTGGCTCGGCTGGTTCGGGTCCGGGATGTAGGTGGAGAAGCGCACCGAGTCGAACCGGGGCGGCGGCACCATCTCGGCGACCAGCCGGTCCGCCGGCACATGCGGCTCGCGGGCGCACAGGGAGAGGGGGCCCGCGTCGGTCACGGGGCTGGATCCGGGGGCGGAGGTGGAGGACGACACGGTTACCCATGCTAAGCGCCGTGTCACACTGCACGACATGCGACGCCTGTTCCCTGTGACCGACGAAACAGCAGCCCAGGACTTCGGCGGGGCCGAGGAAGGGGGAAGCGGGGCCGCCGGGACCGGTGCCGCCGGCGGGCCGGGCGGGCCGCCGGGGCCGACGCCCACGTGAACCGCGAGTGGACCCTCGCGGAGCTGGCCGCCGCCTACGCCTACCCCGTGCCGGAGCCCGGCGCCCCGCGGCCGTGGCTGCGGGCCAACATGGTCTCCTCGCTCGACGGCGCCGCCCAGCACGAGGGGCACTCGCAGCCCATCTCCAGCGCCGCCGACATGCGGATCTTCGGCACGCTGCGCGCGCTCGCCGACGTCGTCGTGGTCGGCGCCGAAACGGTACGGCAGGAGGGGTACCGCCCCGCCCGGGCGCGGGCCGAGTTCGCCGGCGCGCGCACGGCCGCGGGGCAGGGCCCGGCCCCGGCCATCGCGGTCGTCACCGCGAGCCTGGAGCTGGACTTCTCCCTGCCGCTGTTCACCTCGCCGCTGGTCCCCACCCTCGTCCTGACCGGAGCCGCCGCGGCCCCGAACGGGTCGCCGCGGCCGAGAAGGCGGGCGCCCGGGTGGTGGTGGCCGGCGAGGGCATGGGCGTCGAGCCCGCCCGCGCGGTGCGCGCCCTCGCCGAGCTCGGCCACACCCGGCTGCTCACCGAGGGCGGCCCCCGGCTGCTCGGCCAGCTGATCGCCGCGGAGGTGCTGGACGAGCTGTGCCTCACGGTCTCGCCGACGCTGACCGCCGGGGACGCGCAGCGCATCGCGGGGGGTCCGTCGGTCGCCATCCCGCGCCGGTTCGGTCTCGTCTCCCTCCTGGAGGAGGACGGATTCCTCTTCGGTCGTTACCGTCGCTCCTGAAATGGGCCGTCGGTCCTGAAATAGGTGGAATCTACCGTTCCGGTCGACTTCCGGAGGGCAGACTTAGTCCGGCAGTACCCGTGCGATCACGGGGAAGGATGGTTTCCGCAGGGGCCCGGTCCCGGGCCCACGGAGGAGAAGAGGCGTTGGGTGTTCACAAGCGTTCTGATGATCGAGAAGGCCCTGACGTCCGCCGACGTGGAGTTCGTCACCACCTTGCACGGAGACGAGCAGGTCGCGTTCCACGTGCTGCTCCAGCCGCGCGGCGACCAGGCGGACCGCCTGCTGCGGGCCATCGACGACATCGCGCTCGGTGAACTCGACGACGCCGTGCGCGAGGGCGGGACACCGGAGGGCGAGGAGGCCCGGAGCGTGGGGCAGCAGGCCCTCGACGTGTCCTTGCAGGCGCTGCGCTCCGCGGGCAGCAGGGCCGAGGGGCGGCTCGTCGAGGACCACCCGCTGGACGCGCTGAAGTCGCTGGTCGGCGAGGTGGGGGCGGACGAGGTGATCGTGCTGACCGACCCGCACTACGTGGAGGAGTTCTTCCACCGTGACTGGGCCTCCCGGGCCCGGCACAAGGTGGGCGTACCGGTGCTCAAGCTGTTCTCGCACAGCAAGGCGTAGCCGCACCGCGGTCCGCCCCCGGGCCCTTGCGGGGCGAGCGGTGCCCGAGCGCATAGGCTAGGCCCGCTCTCGTACGTACCGTCTCTGGGGAGAAACGCATGGCACCCGGCCTTCCTACCGCCATGGACCGACCGCACTTCATCGGCATCGGCGGCGCCGGGATGTCGGGGATCGCCAAGATCCTCGCCCAGCGCGGGGCGAAGGTCGCCGGCAGCGACGCCAAGGACTCGGCGACCGCCGAGGCGCTGCGCGCGCTCGGCGCCACCGTGCACATCGGGCACGCCGCCGCGCACCTCGCCGACGACGCGAGCTGTGTCGTGGTGTCCTCCGCCATCCGCGAGGACAACCCGGAGCTGGCCCGCGCCGCCGAGTTGGGCATCCCGGTGGTGCACCGCTCCGACGCGCTGGCCGCGCTGATGGAGGGGCTGCGCCCGATCGCGGTGGCCGGCACCCACGGCAAGACCACCACCACCTCCATGCTGGCGGTCTCCCTCACCGCGCTGGGCAAAAAGCCGTCGTACGCCATCGGCGGCGACCTGGACGCGCCCGGTTCCAACGCGCTGCACGGCGAGGGCGACATCTTCGTCGCCGAGGCCGACGAATCGGACCGCAGCTTCCACAAGTACGCGCCCGACGTCGCCATCGTCCTCAACGTCGAGCTGGACCACCACGCCAACTACGCCTCGATGGACGAGATCTACGCCTCCTTCGAGACGTTCGTCGACCGCGTCACCGAGGGCGGCACCCTGGTCGTCTCCGCCGACCAGGAGGGCGCGCGCGAGCTCACCCGGCGGGTCGCCGGCCGTGCGGTGCGGGTGGTGACGTACGGCGAGGCGCAGGACGCCGACGTCCGGGTCCTGTCCGTGGTGCCGCAGGGCCTCAAGAGCGAGGTGACCGTCCTCCTGGACGGGCGCGAGCTCACCTTCACCGTCTCCGTGCCCGGCCGCCACTACGCCCTCAACGCCGTCGCCGCGCTCGCCGCCGGTGCCGCGCTCGGCGTCCCGGCCGCGGAGCTCGCGCCCGCGCTCGCCGCGTACACCGGGGTCAAGCGGCGCCTGCAGCTCAAGGGCGAGGCGGCGGGCGTCCAGGTGATCGACTCCTACGCCCACCACCCGACCGAGATGACCGCCGACCTGGAGGCCATGCGCGCCGCCGCCGGTGACGCCCGCATCCTCGTCGTCTTCCAGCCGCACCTCTTCTCCCGCACCCAGGAGCTGGGCAAGGAGATGGGCCAGTCGCTGACGCTCGCCGACGCCTCCGTCGTGCTCGACATCTACCCGGCCCGTGAGGACCCGGTCCCCGGGGTGACCAGCGAACTCATCATCGAGGCCGCGCGCGCCGCGGGCGCCGACGTGACGGCCGTGCACGACAAGGCGGAGATCCCCGCGGTGGTCGCGGGAATGGCGAAGCCCGGTGATCTCGTTCTCACCATGGGCGCGGGCGACGTGACCGACCTGGGCCCGAAGATCCTGGACCGCCTGTCGCAGTGAAGGAGCTGAGGCTCATGTCGTACGACGTCGAGAAGCCGGACGAGGAGTGGCGCGCGGAGCTGACTCCGGCGGAGTACGCCGTGCTGCGCCAGGCCGGCACCGAGCCGGCGTTCACCGGTGAGTACACGGACACCAAGACCCAGGGTGTCTACTCCTGCCGCGCCTGCGGCGCCGAGCTGTTCACCTCGGACACCAAGTTCGAGTCGCACTGCGGCTGGCCGTCCTTCTTCGACCCGAAGGACACCGACGCGGTGGAGCTGATCGAGGACCGGTCCCACGGCATGGTCCGCACCGAGGTGCGGTGCTCCCGGTGCGGCTCGCACCTCGGGCACGTCTTCGCGGGCGAGGGGTACCCCACCCCCACCGACCAGCGGTACTGCATCAACTCGATCTCCCTGCGGCTGGAGCCGGCCGAGGGCTGACCGGGACAGGTGGCACCGGCCGCGGCTGGTGCCCCGCCCGCTCCGGTTTGAGATTCTGTGAGGGTGTTGGGTGTGGCGCGCTGGATCCAGTCCCGCCGCAGGCCCGTGCCCGTCGGTGCCGGCCGTCGTGAGGACGGCGGCACCCCGGCGGCAACGGAGCCCGCAGTGCCGATCGGCGCGCTGCGGGACGCCCTCGCCGGGCTGGGCACGACCCTGGACGAGGCCACCACCTGCACCGAGCTGGCGCGGGCCGTCGTGGTGCTGGCCGGCGGAGCCGCCGCCGTGCTGCGCCGCACCGGCGACGCCCCCTCCGGCTACGAGGCCGTGGCCGGCGACGCCCGGCTGCTGCCCGACGCCCGCCGGGTCGCGGCCGCGCTGCGGACGACGGGCCCGCAGGCCATGGACGCGCACCGCGCCGCATGGCTGGAACGATCGGCCGGCGCCCCACCGGGCGGCGCCCTCTGTACGCCCCTGACCAGCGGCGACGAGACCTACGGCGTACTGGTGTGGGCGCGGGACGCGGGGCCGCCGAGCGAGCCCGAGGCCGAGCAGCTGGCCCTGCTCGCCGAGCGCGGCGCCTCCCACATCCGGCACGCCCGCGCCTACGAGGACGTCAGCCGCACCGCGGGCGACCTGCAGCGCGCCCTGCTGGCCAGTCCCGGCCGGCCGCATCCGAACCTGGACGTCGCCATCCGCTACCTGCCCGTCGGCGGCAGCGCGCTGGTCGGCGGCGACTGGTGCGAGACTGTACGGCTGCACTTCGGCCGCACCCTGCTGGTGGTCGGCGATGTGATGGGGCACGGCCTGGAGGCCGCCGTCGACATGAGCGCCTACCGCTCCTCCCTGCGCTACATCGCCGCCTCCGACCTGCCCCCGCACCGCGTGCTGCGGCAGATGGACGACATCGCCTCCGGGGAGGCGGACCGCAGGCCCGCCACCTGCCTGCTCGCCCGCGTCGATCCGGGACGCGGCCAGATGACGCTGGCCAGCGCCGGTCATCTGCCGCCCGTGCTGATCACCCGGGACGGCGGCGCGACGCAACTGCCCGTCCCCGTCGGACCACCGCTCGGCACCGGACTCGGCGGGTACGAGTCGGCCACGCACGTACTGGCCCCGGGCGAGATCCTGGTGCTGTTCACCGACGGGCTGGTGGAGCGCCGCGGCGAGGACATCGACCACTCCCTCGCCCGGCTGGCCGCCCTCCGCTTCCCCGCCGGCAAGGGGGTCGACGACGTCCTGGAGACGATCGTCGACCGGCTGGACGCCGGCCACGCCGAGGACGACGTGGCGGTGCTCGCGGCCCGCCCGCACTCGCGCGGTCAGGAGGCGTCACCGGAGGTCTGAACCGGCCGCCACATGATCTACGAAGCGCCGAAACACTCGCGGTCTAGACTCTTCCCGCAACGGCCTGCGCATGACAGTCGTTGCCGAGACCGGGCGAAAGCTGCCAAACCCGAAGGGTACTCGGCGTTTTGATACGGATAGATTCAGTCACCAAGCGGTATCCGGACGGCACGGTCGCGGTCGACCGGCTGTCGCTGGAGATACCGGACCGCGCGATCACCGTCCTCGTCGGGCCCTCCGGCTGCGGCAAGACGACGACCCTGAGGATGATCAACCGGATGGTCGAACCCAGCGAGGGCAGCATCCTCCTCGACGGCCACGACATCCGGCAGCAGCCCGTCAACACCCTGCGCCGGTCGATGGGTTACGTCATCCAGAACGCCGGGCTCTTCCAGCACCGCACCATCCTCGACAACATCGCCACCGTGCCCCGGCTGCTCGGCCGCAGCAAGCAGCAGGCACGCGCCCGGGCCGCGGAGCTGATGGAACGGGTCGGCCTGGACACCTCGTTGGCCAAGCGGTACCCCTACCAGCTCTCCGGCGGTCAGCAACAGCGGGTCGGCGTGGCCCGCGCGCTCGCCGCCGACCCGCCGGTGCTGCTGATGGACGAGCCCTTCTCCGCCGTCGACCCCGTGGTCCGCAAGGGACTGCAGGACGAACTCCTGCGCATCCAGGCCGAGCTGGGCAAGACCATCGTCTTCGTCACGCACGACATCGACGAGGCGATCAAACTCGGCACGATGGTGGCCGTCCTGCGCACCGGCGGCCGGCTCGCCCAGTTCGCCCCGCCCGCCGAACTGCTCAGCGCGCCCGCCGACTCCTTCGTGGAGGACTTCCTCGGCGCCGACCGCGGCATCCGCCGGCTGTCCTTCTTCCCGTCCGCGGAACTGGAGTTGGAGACCGCGCCGCTGGTGGGGACCGACGCGGACGCCGAGCAGCTCGCCTCCCGGGCCACGGCTCCCTACCTCCTCGTCACCGACTCCGACGGCAGGCCGCTCGGCTGGAGCGAGCCGGACCGGCTCACCGCCGGCGCGATCGACCGCGAACGGCTCATCGACCACGGCCGTCCGTTCGTGCCCGGCACCGACTCGCTGCGCGCGGCGCTCGACGGGGCCGTGCTGTCGCCGACCGGCTGGGCCGTCGCCGTGGACGAGGCGGGACGCGCGGTCGGCGTCGTCTCCCAGCAGGCCATCGGGGAGGCGATCCGGGCCGCCCACAGCCGGGTGGCGGAGGACGCGGCGGTGAAGGCCGCCCCATGAACGGCTTCTTCGACCTCCCGAGCGACCTTCAGTACGGCTACCTGGGACTCGTCGGCCTGCATCTGCGCGAGGGACTGCTGCCGGTGCTGGCCGGGCTCCTGCTCGCCCTGCCGGTGGCCCAGCTCTGCGTCCGCTTCCGCTGGGTCTACCCGCCCGTCCTCGGCGTCACCACGGTGCTCTACTCCATCCCTTCGCTGGCCTTCTTCGTCGTCCTCATCGACTACTTCGGCCAGAGCGAGACCACGGTGATGGTCCCGCTCGCGATCTACAGCCTGGTGGTGCTGGTCCCGGCGATCGTGGACGGCGTCCGCTCGGTCCCGCCGGAGACCCTGGCCGCCGCGCAGGCCATGGGCTTCGGTCCCGTACGCCGTTACGCGCAGGTCCAGTTGCCCATCGCGGTGCCCGCGATCATCGCCGGACTCCGGGTCGCCACCGTGTCCAGCCTCTCCCTGGTCAGCGTCGGCATGCTCATCGGCAACCAGGGCGCCCTCGGCAACATGCTGTACGCCGCCACCACGTACCACCGGCCGGCCCTGGCCGTGAACTCGGTGCTCACCACGGCGGTGCTGGGCGTCCTCGCCGACGCCCTGCTCGTCCTCGTCCGCCGCCTCCTCACCCCCTGGATGCCGACGAAGGGTGCCACCCGGTGAACGTCCTGAACTTCGCGCACGCCTTCTTCGGCGACGCCTCCCACTGGCACGGGTACGACGGCATCCCCACCCGGCTGGTCGAGCACGTCCGGTACTCGCTGGAGGCCCTCCTCCTCGCGGCCCTGATCGGCCTGCCCGTCGGCCTGGTCACCGGACACTACGGGCGCGGCGGCAACGCCCTCGCGTTGATCGCCACGGCGGGGCGGGCGCTGCCCAGCTTCGGTCTGCTGGTGCTGATGTTCATCTGGATCGGGTTCGGTCTGCTGCCCGTCATGATCCCGCTGGTCGTGCTCGCCGTACCGCCGATCCTGGTCACCACCTACGAGGCGGTCCGCTCCGTGGACCCCTCCCCGGTGGACGCCGCGCGGGGCATGGGCATGCCGGAGGCGCGGGTGCTGTTCCAGGTGGAACTGCCGGTCGCGCTCCCGCTGATCCTGAGCGGACTGCGCACCGCGGCGATCCAGATCGTCTCCACGGCGACCATCGCCGCCTACGTCAGCCTCGGCGGTCTCGGCCGCTACATCATCGACGGCCTCTACCAGCGCAACTACGAGAAGGTCGTGGGCGGCGCCACTCTGGTCGCCGGCCTCGCCCTCGCCACCCTCGCCGTGTTCTGGGCGGCTTCCCGACTCACCGTGTCGCCCGGGGTGCGCCGCAGCGGCTGACGCCGACCGCCCCGGCGGACAGGCCTCGTGAGATTCGTACGGCCCGGGCCCGTGTGAAGAGGTCGTGACAAGGCATCCGCCCTATACCCACAACTGACCACAGATCGAGGCCAATCGGTGCCCCTGGGCACTTGACCGACCGAGAACAGGCTGGATTGGATCAGCAAGTGACTTATACGACCCTTATCAGCAGGTCCATCCGGAGGAACCGAGGCGCGGCGGTCGTCGCCCTGGCGGCGGCGACGGCCCTGCTGGCGGGCTGCTCCTCCAACGACAAGGCCGACGACCCCCTGTCGGAGGGGAAGGCGAGCGGTGACGGCGTCGTCGTCGGCTCCAACAACTTCCCCGAGAGCACCCTGCTCGCCGACATCTACGGCGAAGCGCTCAAGGCCAAGGGGATCAAGGTCACCTACAAGCCGAACATCGGCAGCCGGGAGACGACCTACGGCCTGATCAAGAACGGTTCCCTCTCGGTGCTGCCGGAGTACAACGGCGCGCTGCTGGCCTATCTCGACCCGAAGGCCACCCCGAAGACCGCGGACGCCACCACGACCGCCATCGAGGCCAAGCTGGACTCCAAGCTGACCCTGCTGAAGCCCTCCGCGGCACAGAACAAGGACTCGGTCACGGTCAACGCGGCTACCGCGAAGAAGTACCACCTCACCGAGAAGTCGTCCATCGCCGATCTGAAGGACGTCGCCAAGGACCTGGTCATCGGCGGCTCGCCGGAGTTCCAGACCCGGCAGCAGGGCCTGGTGGGCCTCAAGTCCGTCTACGGCCTGCAGTTCAAGTCCTTCAAGGCGCTGGACGCGGGCGGCCCGCTCACCCAGGCGGCGCTCAAGAAGGACGCGGTGCAGGCCGCCGACCTCTTCACCACGGACCCGACCATCGCCAAGGAGAAGTTCGTCGTCCTCCAGGACCCGAAGAACCTCTTCGGCTTCGAGAACGTCCAGCCGCTTGTCTACAAGGGCGCGCTGAACCAGAAGGGCGCCGACGCGCTCGACGCGGTCTCCGCGAAGCTGGACACCGCGACCCTGCTGGACCTGGACACCCAGGTGCAGACGGAGAACAAGGACCCGCTGGACGTCGCCAAGGCCTGGCTGAAGTCCGTCGGGCTCGACTGACCCCGCGGTGCCGGCCACCGGCCGGCACCGTCGCGCACCGAGGACGGGGGGCGCGGACCACACCGTGGTCCGGGCCCCCGTCCCGTCGTCAGGCCGGGATCAGAGGTCGAACTCGTGGGGCGGCAGGTCCAGCGTGTAGCAGGCCTCGCGCACGACCGCCTGCTCGGTCTTGTCGAAGTCGCCGTCGGCACCGCCGATCACGATGCCGATCTGGACGACGGCACGCGCCTCGGCGGGCTTCTTCTTCGCCTTGGCGACCTCCTGGAGCACGCTCACCTTGCCGAAGGCGAAATCGGTCGTCAGCTTGGCCAGGTGCTCCTCGAAACGGCGCCGCAGGTCGTCCGCGGGGAAGTTCTGCAGCACCTCGTTGGTGGAGATGAGCTGGGCCACCCGCTGGCGCTCCGACGGGTCGACGGTCCCGTCGGCCGCCGCGACCAGGGCGCACATCGCCATGCTCGCGTCGCGGAACGCGCCGCTCTTCAGGTCGTTCTTCTTCGCCACCAACTGGGTCTGCATCTGCGACGCCGACTCCTTGAAGCGGTCCCACAGGGCCATGCGCACTCCTCGTATCCCCGGCCGGCTGCTCAGCACGCCGACAGCAACTTCTACAGCACCGTAGAAACTTCCGGAGCGGCCGGGAAGTTCCGGAGATCAGGACCGAATCCCCGGAGACACGCGTGGGCGGCGCGCCGCCCGCCGTTCGGCCCGTGCCCGTTCCCGGCGTCGGCGGCGGCCGGCGCGGGGCTCCTGGTCCGGCAGCCAGCCGAAGGTGAGACAGCTGCCGGCCACCCCGAGGAGAAGGCCGAGGAGGAAGCCGCCCAGGTTGGAGGTGAGCCAGGTGCCGAGGGAGACCAGGACGCCGGTGACGGAGTAGAACAGCCGCTGGGTGGGATTGACGAGGACGAGCAGGCCCAGCAGCACCATCAGCGTCGGCAGCAGATAGCCGGCCAGGCCCTGCATGCCGATGTGCATCACGACCTTCAGCGAGGCCTTCTCGGTGAGCAGGATCTCGCCGCCGCCCAGGGCGAGCAGCAGCCCGCCCCAGAACGGCCGGCGGGCCCGCCATCCGCGGAAGGCGAGCCTCGGTTCCCGGCGTGGACGGTCCGGCACGGCGGTCAGCAACCCGATTCGCTGAAACGGAGCTTGAGACCGGGCAGCTTGAACACACCGGCTGTCGTCGCGTAGTTGGTCTGCCGAAGATGGGCGATGCGCACGGTGTCCGCCTGCTGGCTGAAGACGCCGATCGGCCCCTTCACGCCCGCCTTGGTCAGCGTGCTCGCGTCGTTGCCGATCTCGATGTTGCCGAACGCCGCGTCACCCGTCAGCTCGGTGGAGTCGGTGGTGAGGTCGGTCGCGCTGACCTTCTCCGCACCACTGCCCGCGGTGATCAGCAGGTTGGTGCCGCCGAGGTCGACGCTCTGGCACAGCTTGGTGAGGGTGGCGTTCTTGATGGCGGAGGTGACCACGAGCACCTGCCCGCCGGTGTCCCCGGCGTTGGGGCTGCCGTCCGCCATGGTGTCGAGCCCGCCGAACTGCTCGAAACCGGTGCCGTCGAGCTCGGTCGCGGTCACCGTGAACGGCATGCCGGAGATCGCGAACTGCACACCGAGCGCGCCCTGCGCGGTGAGGACCGCGAGTCCCGCGAGGACGAGCGTGGCGGGCACCGCCATCACCGCCGCCCGGCGGGCCCTGACGCGGCCCCGCCTCTCACCGCCCTCGCCGCCGGTGGCGGCGGCACCCGGCACTTCGGACGAGGCACCCGGGTCCGGGGTCTCGGGGGTGCTGTCTGCGGACGGGACGTCCGGGGACGAGGCCATGTCTGCTCCCAGGGGCGTGAAGGCGATGCGGATCTGACTTCCGTGGCGCGGTGTCCTGGCGCGGACGGCGGCTGCCGCTCACGCACTCCTCGCACTCCCTGCGGACGCAAGGGCTTTCTGACGGCGTGGGGGCGGCCTGCGAGGAAGTTACCGCCGGTTACAGCAAGGGGTCAATACAGATGTGAGAAAAGGGTGTCGGATGTGCGCGACCCGCGTCCGCCAGCGTCAACTGCCTTGGTAACGCTTGACGTTGACGCAACATCAGGTCTACAACTTCACCTGTTTCCGCGGATCCGTGGCGCCGGGTCCGCCGGGAGGTACCGGCCGCGTTCCCGGCCCTGTCAGGCGACGCCCTCGCCGGTTCACGGCAATCGCTCACGCACCTGCACGGCAGTCGTTCCCCGTCGCGGATCCGGCACGGCTCCTTCCCCCCGGGCCGGCCGGTGTCCGCACGTGTCCCGCCCGCCGGACGGAGGTTCACCCCGGGACCTCCGGCCGGCGGCGCCCGGCCTGCCGCCGTCGTGGGTCCGTCGCGTACGGAGAAGGCGCGACGGCCCCGCGCCGGCGGCATCACCCGTACGGCCCGCACAGCGCACGTCACCTCGTCCGAACCCCACTCAGGAAAGAGGCACCCGCATGCGTACGCGATCCCTGCTGGCTCTCGCCGGCACCGCCACCGCGCTCGCCCTCACCGTGGCCGCACCCGCCTCCGCCGACGGCGCCGCCGTCCTCACCACCGGCGGCGCCGGCGGTACGGCCGTCGCGGCCGGCGACGTACTGACCGCGCCCCTCGCCTCGGGCACGTCCGCGAACTTCTACTCCAGCGCGACCGGCACCAGTGGCGTCAAGTGCACGTCCTCCCAGTTCACGGCGACCGTCACCGACAACCCGAGCGCGCCGGGCACGGCCACCGAGTCCGTCACCGCGCACACCTTCGACAGCGGCAGCTGCACCAGCAACGTCATCGGAGTCCTCGGGGTCAACGGCATCACCATCGACAACCTGCCCTACACGGCGACGGTGGCCTCCGACGGCACCCTCTCCGTCCTGCCGCCGAGCGGTTCCGTCGTCCAGGCCACGGTCAAGCTGCGCACCCTGCTGGGCAGCGTCTCGTGCGTCTACCGGGCGGCCGGGCTGACCGGCAGGGCCGACAACACCGACAGCAGCATCACCTTCACCAGCCAGCAGTTCACCAAGAGCTCCGGCTCGTCGCTGTGCTTCGCCAACGGCTACTTCACCGCCAAGTACGCGCCCGTCACCGACGGCGGAGCCCCGGTCTACGTCAACTGATGCGTCAGGCGCGGTTCAGCGCCGCCGCAGACGCAGGGCCAGGGCGGCGCCCCCGGTGAGCACCAGCACCGCGGCGGCACCGGCCGCCAGCAGCGGGGCCGAGGGGCCCGAACCGCCGCGCGTCGCCTCCGCCACGGGGCGGCGTCCGCGGCGGCGTCGCTCTTCGTGGACGCTCCTTCGCCGACGGCGTGGCCGACGCCGCCGACGGCTTGCTCTTCGCCGGGGAACCGCCCTCGGCCGAGGGCGCGCCGGCCCGGGCCGACGGCTTCTGGGACGCCGGGGCCGTCGCCGTACCCGCGGCCCGCGCGGCCCCGGCCGCCGTACCGCCCCCCGGGAAGACCACGTCGGAGCACGAGTAGTAGGTGTCCGGCGTGCTGCTGTTCTGCCAGATCGTGTACAGCACCTGACGGCCCGTCCGGTCGGCGGGCAGCTTCACCCCGAACCGGTAGGCGCCGCTCCGCAGCGGTGGGTCCGTGATCTCGGCGAAGGGGCGCTCCGGCAGATCGGACCACTTCAGCGGCTTCGCCGGGTCGTAACCGGGCCTGGTCAGGTACAGCCGGAACGTGCCCTCGTGCGCGATCGTCGAGGCGTACGTCATCGTCAGCCGGCCCCCGGGCGTCAGCCGGGTCGCCGGCCAGTCCCGCCGGGCCAGGTCGAGGCCCCGGTACGCGGGCAGGTTCCCGCTGCACAGCCGGCCGTCCGGAATCACCTGCCGGTCCCGCCCAGCCACCCCGGCGACCCGCAGGTTGTCCCACGCCGTGAACGGGGCGCCGTTCGCCGCGACCGCGGCCGCGCACGCCGTCGAACGGGCGGCGTCGCCGCCCTCGGGGGAGCAGGCGTAGACCCGGCTGACCGGGTCGGTGGGGGCGCCGTGCGCCAGGGCGGGTCCGGCCGTCCACGGCAGCAGCAGGAGCGGTGCCGCGGCGGCGGCCGCCGTGACGCCCAGTCGGGCGGTGTTCCGAGTCATCGGGGACGTCTCCTGGGCGGGGGCGGCAACGAGTTCTTCCGGTGTCCTGTACGGCGCGTGCGCCCCCCGTGTTCAGCGCAACGGCCCGTCCGCCGCCCAGGGGGCGCGTGGAACCGGCCGGTTCCACTGCTTCGCGCCCCCCGTGCGACCCCGTTGAGGTGCCGGCCGTCCGCCTCGTATCGTGGCGATCATGGGTGCGGCACCCGTCGCCCCGCGGCTGCCGGGAACAGCCGCGCCACGAAGGGGGGAGCCGTTCTGGTCTCGTCCGCGCACGGGCCGCCGAGCGTCCCGACGACGGCCGGACGTACGGCTGACACGTGTCCTGCCGTGAGGCCTCCGCCCGGACTCCCGCCGCCCTCCCGTGAGTTATCGTATGCAACGGGTGAAAAACAAACCGCATGTCCCGTTCGTTGGAGTCGCGAGGAAGGGTCACACGATGGCGAGGCAGTTACGTGCTGAGCAGACCCGGGCAACGATCATCACGGCTGCCGCCGATCTGTTCGACCAGCACGGCTACGAGTCCACCAGTCTGAGTGACATCGTCGCGCACGCGAAGGTCACCAAGGGCGCGCTGTACTTCCACTTCGCCGCCAAGGAGGACCTGGCCCACGCCATCCTGGAACTCCAGGCCGACGCCGCCAGGCAACTCGTGAACGAGGTCGAGGGACGCGGCTACTCCTCGCTGGAGTCCTTGATGCGGACCACCTTCGGCATCGCCCGGCTCGCCGTGGAGGACCCCGTGCCCCGCGCCGGACTCCGCCTGGCCACCGCGGACATAGCGGTACGGCCCCCCATGCGCCACCCCTTCACCGAGTGGCTGGAGTTCGCCACCCGGAAGTTCACCGGAGCCGTCCGGGAGTCCGACGTGCACGGCGACCTGGACGTCGGCATGGTCGCCCACTCCCTCGTCTGCTTCTTCGTCGGCACCCGGGTCGCCGGCCGCTCGCTCGAACCGGTCGGACGGCTTCCGCGCCGGGTCGCCGAGATGTGGCACCTGATGATCCGGGGCCTGGTCCCGGTGCACCGCCGCCCCCGCTACGTCAGCCTCGCCACCCAGCTGGAGCGGGAGATCAGAACCGCCTGACGTGCGGGGTACGGTGACGGACATGGCCGACACCCCGTTCGCACCCGTGATCCTCGGCAACGAACCCGGCTCGTTCCCGCACAGCGTGCTGGCCGAGCGGCACCCCGCGATCATCAGCCAGGTGCGGGACGCCTTCCCCTACGGCCCCGGACAGCACCGGGCACTGGACGAGCTGCTGAAGAGCTGCACCGAGGGGACCGTCGAACCGCTGCCCGCCGACGCCCCGGACCGGGACCGCTGGCAGGAGTGGGACCTGGCCGACCACACCGGGCGGTCCTGGTACGACGTGCCGTGGCTGTGGTCCGAGAGCTGGTTCTACCGCCGGCTGCTCCAGGCCGTCGGATACTTCGGCCCGGGCGCCTGGCAGGGCGTCGACCCCTTCCGGCCGTTCAAGCGCGCCGAGCTCGACGCGCCGGAGACCGGTGAGGAACTGGCGGCCCTGGACGGCCTGCGGGACCTGCCGGAGGAGGACCGGGCCCGGGCGCTGCTGCACGGCTCGCTGTGGGGCAACCGCGCCGACCTGGGCTTCCGGCTCTCCGCCGCGGGCGCCGAGGCCCGCGAACCGGCCCCCGCGCTCGTCGCCGACGACAGCGAGACGCTGTGGTCGCTGCTGCCGCCCGGCGGGGCGGGCACCCTCGTCCTGGTCGCGGACAACGCGGGCCGCGAACTCGTCCCCGACCTGCTGCTGATCGCCCATCTCCTCACCGAGGGGCGCGCGGCCCGGGTGGTGCTGCACGTCAAGCCGTACCCGTACTACGTCTCCGACGCCACCACCGCCGACGTGGTCGACGCCCTGCGCCGGCTGCGCACCGCCCCGGGCGCGGCCGGCGAGTACGGCCGCGCCCTCTGGTCGGCCCTCGGCGACGGCCGGCTCGACGTCCGCGCCCACCCGTTCTCCTGCGCGCCGCTGCCCTACGAGCGGATGCCCGGCGACCTGCGGGCCGACTTCGCGGCGGCCACGCTGACCCTGCTCAAGGGCGACCTCAACTACCGGCGCCTGGTGGGCGACCGGCTGTGGCCGCCGACCACGCCGTTCGCGCGGGTGACCGAACACTTCCCCGGACCGGTCGGCGCGCTGCGCACCCTCAAGTCCGACGTGATCACCGGTCTTTCGGCGCGGACCGAGGACGCGCTGGTGGCGGCGGAGGGCCAACGGTGGCGTACCGACGGCACGCACGCCCTCATCCAGGTGTCCCCGGCCGGACGAGGTGCATCGGCAGCGACTTCACGCCGTTGATGAAGTGCGAGACCAGCCGCCCCGGAGGGCCGGCCGGACGTGGCCGTGACACGGCACGCACCGTCTCCTCGTAGAGCAACCGCAGTTGCAGCCGGGCGAAGTGCGCGCCGAGACAGACGTGCGGGCCGTCACCGAAGGAGACGTGCGGATTCGGGGAGCGGGTGAGGTCGAGCCGGTCCGGTCCGGCGAAGACCCGCTCGTCCCGGTTTGCCGAGGCGTGGAACACCACGACCTTGTCCCCGGCCCGGATCCGCCGCCCCGCCAGCTCGGTGTCCCGCGCGGCCGTCCGGCGGAACGTCAGCACCGGCGGATGCCAGCGCAGCAACTCCTCCACGGCCGCGGACGGTTCCGCCTTCCCGGCGCGCAGCAGCTCGTACGCCTCCGGGTGCCCGGCGAGGGCCGACAGCCCGCCGGGTGCGGCGCTGCGCACCGTGTCGTTGCCCGCGACGGTGAGCAGGAAGAAGAACATCTCCAGCTCGGCCGGGGCGAGCCGGCCGTCCTGGGCGAGGGTCGTCATGACGTCGTCGGCGGGATGCCGCCGCTTGTGCGCGGCCAGGTCCCGCGCGTACGCGAACATGTCCCCGAGCATTGCCGGTGAGCGCGGGTCGACGGGCCGGCCCGCCCCGTCCCGCACCGGTTCCCCCGCCTCGTCCGGGTCCTGGTAGCCGATGACCCGCTGAGTCCAGCGCAGCAGCAGCCGCCGGTCGCCCTCCGGGACGCCCAGCAGATCCGCCAGGTTCAGCAGCGCGTACTCGTCGGTGACCGTGGCCACGAGATCGGCCGTGCCGTCCCCCTGCCGGGCCCGCTCCAGCGCCCCCGCCAGCAGGGTGCGCGCCCGCTCCCGGGCCAGGTCCGCGAACCGCTCGACGCGTGCCGGCGTGAACGCCCGGCTCACCAGCCGCCGCAGCCGGTTGTGGTGCGGCGGGTCCTGGTTGAGCATCATCCGGCGGATGTACGGCAGGTCCGCCGGGTCGGGGTCGCGGATCTGGGTCGCGCCCAGGTGCGACGAGTACACCTGGGCGTCCTTCAGTACCCGGACGACGTCCGCGTGCCGGGTCACCGCCCAGAAGCCGGGTCCCGCCGGCCAGCCCAGCACCTCCGGCTCCTCCTGCCAGGCCACCGGATGGTGGTCGCGCAGCACCCGGTAGTCGTCGTACGGCACCCCGCGCGCGTACCGGCGCGGGTCGAAGACGTCCGGCACCGGCGGGGCCTCGGGCACGCTCACGCCGGCTCGCCCGCGGCGGCCCGGTCCCGGCCGGCGGCCCCGCCCGCGCCGTCGGCGCCGTCCGCGCGCAGGAAGTCCTCCACCACCCGGATCAGGTCCAGCGGCGCCTCGTCCATCGCGTAGTGGCCGGCGGTCGGCAGCGCGACCAGCTCGGCGCGCGGATACCAGGTCAGCCAGGTCTCCCGCAGCACCGCCGGTGACAGCGCCGGATCGAGCTCACCGGCCACGGCGAGCGCGGGCACCTCGCTGCCCTCGACGTCGGCACGGAAGTCGTCCCCGGCCCACGAGTCCAGCCAGGCCCGGAACGCCTTGGCGTCGCTGCGCTCCAGCGAGCGGGCGACCATCCGGTCCAGCCACGCCGCGGGACGGCGGCTCCCGGTGGTGAAGTCGATGATCGCGCGCCGGTTCTCCGCCTTGTGGCCTGCGTCCCGGAACAGCTCGCCCTGCTCGTCGGGCAGGGGCATGCCCGCGGCCGGCACGGGCGACACACCGGCGATCCGCCGAAGCCGGTGCGGGGCGACGGACAGCAGCCGCTGCGCCACCGCGCCGCCCATGGAGTGCCCGACCACCGAGAACCGCTCCCAGCCGAGCCGGTCGGCCAGCTCCACCAGGTCCGCGGCCGCCTCGGCGGTCGTGTACGAGCCGACGGCGTCCCGGGCCGCGCCGTAGCCGCGCAGGTCGACCAGCGCGTAGGTGAACGCGGTGCGGTCGAGGTCCGGCAGGACGGCGGCCCAGGCGGTCCGGTCGGCGAACCAGCCGTGCACGGCGAACACCTTGTGGGCGCCGTCGCCGTGCACCTCATGGGGCAGTACGAAGGAGGTCATGGGGCTACCGTGGCGCCCGCGCGGCCGGCCGGGCAAGGGGGCGTACGACGGTCGGCCCGCGCGGCGAACGCCCATGTCCGCCCCGGAGGTTCAGGGCTTCGCGGTCCTTTCACGCGATGGTGTGATCATGTCCGGCGTGGCGGATGGGCCCCGGTGGCCGCGGGTAGGGCCCGGCCATGACGCAGCCGTTCGAACTCCCGCACTTCTACATGCCGTATCCCGCGCGGCTCAATCCGCACCTCGATCAGGCCCGCGCCCACTCGACGGCGTGGGCGCGGGAGATGGGCATGCTGGAGGGCTCCGGGATCTGGGAGCAGGCCGACCTGGAGGCGCACGACTACGGACTGCTGTGCGCCTACACCCACCCCGACTGCGACGGTCCCGCCCTCTCGCTCATCACCGACTGGTACGTGTGGGTGTTCTTCTTCGACGACCACTTCCTGGACATGTTCAAGCGCACCCAGGACCGCGCCGCCGGGAAGGCCCACCTGGACCGCCTGCCCCTGTTCATGCCGCTCGACCCCGCGACGCCCGTACCCGAACCGGGGAATCCCGTCGAGGCCGGGCTGCGGGACCTGTGGGCGCGGACGGTGCCGGCGATGTCGGTGGACTGGCGCCGCCGGTTCTCCGTGGCCACCGAGCACCTGCTCAACGAGTCGATGTGGGAGCTGTCCAACATCAACGAGGGGCGGATCGCCAACCCCGTCGAGTACATCGAGATGCGCCGCAAGGTGGGTGGCGCCCCCTGGTCGGCGGGGCTGGTGGAGTACGCGACCGCCGAGGTGCCGGCGCGGGTCGCCGCCACCCGGCCGCTGCGGGTGCTGATGGAGACCTTCTCCGACGCCGTCCACCTGCGCAACGACCTGTTCTCCTACCAGCGCGAGGTGGAGGACGAGGGGGAGAACAGCAACGGTGTGCTCGTCCTGGAGAAGTTCTTCGGCTGCACCACCCAGGAGGCCGCCGAGACCGTCAACGACATCCTCACCTCACGGCTGCACCAGTTCGAGCACACCGCGCTGACCGAGGTCCCGGCCGTCGCCCTGGAGCAGGCCCTGAGGCCGGACGAGGCCGCCGCGGTCGCCGCCTACACCAAGGGACTCCAGGACTGGCAGTCCGGCGGCCACGAATGGCACCTGCGCTCCAGCCGCTACATGAACGAGGGCGCCCGCGCCGGCACGCCGTGGCGGATCCCGAGCGGTCCGGGGGCCTCCGCCGCCGATGTCGGCGCGCTCCTCGCCGGCGCCGCCCGGGAGCGGCTGCGCGCCCACTCCCACGTGCCCCACCAGAAGGTCGGCCCGTCCCTGATCCCCGAGTTCCACATGCCCTACGAGCTCGCGCTGAGCCCGCATCTGGACACCGCCCGGCGGCGTCTCGTCGACTGGTCGCACCGCACGGGCATCCTCCAGGAGGGCGTCTGGGACGAGGACAAGCTCGCCGCGTACGACCTCGCGCTGTGCTCCGCCGGACTGGACCCGGGCGCCACTCCCGAGGCCCTCGACCTCAGCGCCCAGTGGCTCGCCTGGGGGACGTACGGCGACGACTACTACCCCCTCGTGTACGGCCACCGCCGTGACCTCGCCACCGCCCGGCTGACCACGGCCCGGCTGTCGGACTGCATGCCGGTCGAGGGGGAGCGGGCCCTCGTCCCGGGCAACGCCATGGAGCGTGGGCTGATCGACCTCTGGAACCGCACCGCCGCCGGCATGACGCCCGACCAGCGGCGCGGCCTCAAGGCGGCCGTCGACTCCATGACCGAGAGCTGGGTGTGGGAGCTCTCCAACCAGTTGCAGAACCGCATCCCCGACCCGGTCGACTACCTGGAGATGCGGCGCGCCACGTTCGGCTCGGACCTCACCCTGAGCCTGTGCCGCATGGGCCGGGGCCCCGCCGTACCCCCGGAGGTGTACCGCAGCGGCCCGGTGCGCTCCCTGGAGAACGCCGCCGTCGACTACGCCTGCCTGCTGAACGACATCTTCTCGTACCAGAAGGAGATCGAGTACGACGGTGAGATCCACAACGCCGTCCTGGTCGTGCAGAACTTCTTCGGCGTGGACTACCCGACCGCGCTCGGCGTCGTCCACGACCTGACGACCCAGCGCATGCAGCAGTTCGAGCACGTGATCGCCCATGAACTGCCCGTGCTGTACGACGACTTCCGGCTGTCCGAGGAGGCCAGGGCCGCCATGGACGGCTATGTCCTCGACCTGCAGAACTGGCTCGCCGGCATCCTGAACTGGCACCGCCGCGTCGACCGCTACAAGGCCGAGTGGCTCGGCCGCCGGGCCCACGGCTTCCTGCCGGACCGCGCCCCCGGCACCCCGGCGCTGGCACCCGCCTGACCGCCTCCGTACGAGCCGTGGACCGGGACCGGTCCACGGCTCGTGGCACGTCCGGCGCCGGTCGCCGAATCTCCGCGTACGGAACCGGGCATTCAGGGAACTTCCGTGACGCCCACGGGGTCTTGCGCAACGAGAGGAACGACGGACCACCAAGCTTCGCGACACACGGGGGTGTTCGACCATGACCGAGACCATCGAGAAGCCGGCCGCGCGGACCACGGAGGAGAAGGCACCCGAACCCGGTGAACTCACGCCGTACGCGGCGCCGTTATCCGTGCCCACCGTCCTGCGTCCCGCCGCGGACGACGTCCTGCGCGAGACCGAGATCGCCCTGCGCCCCACCTGGGTGCGCCTGCACCCGCAGCTCCCGCCGACCCTGATGTGGGGCTACGACGGCCAGGTGCCCGGCCCGACCATCGAGGTGCGGCGCGGCCGGCGGATCCGCATCGCCTGGACCAACCGCATCCCCGAGGGCGGCGAGTACCCGGTCACCTCCGTCGAGGTGCCCGTCCGCGCGCCCGGCACCCCGCCGGCCACCACCGAGCCCGGCCGCGGGGGCGCCGAGCCGAACAAGGACGTGGCCGCGCTGCCCGCCTGGTCGGTGACCCATCTGCACGGCGCCCAGACGGGCGGCGGCAACGACGGCTGGGCGGACAACGCCGTCGGCCACGGCGACGCCCAGCTGTCGGAGTACCCCAACGACCACCAGGCGGTGCAGTGGTGGTACCACGACCACGCCATGAACATCACCCGGTGGAACGTGATGACCGGCCTGTACGGCACCTACCTCGTCCGTGACGACGAGGAGGACGCCCTGGGGCTGCCCTCCGGCGACCGGGAGATCCCGTTGCTCGTCGCCGACCGCAACCTCGACACCGACGAGGACGGCCGCCTCAACGGCCGGCTGCTGCACAAGACGGTGGTCGTCCAGCAGAGCAACCCGGAGACCGGCAAGCCGGTCTCGCTGCCCTTCACCGGTCCCTACACCACGGTCAACGGCCGTATCTGGCCGTACGCCGAGGTCGACGCGGCCTGGTACCGCTTTCGGCTGGTCAACGCCTCCAACGCGCGCATCTTCGAGTTCGTCCTGATCGACGAGGACGGCGAGCCGGTGCCGGAGACCGTGTACCAGATCGGCAGCGACGGCGGACTGCTGCCGCGCCCGGTGCCGGTCGACTTCGACACGGAGATGCCCACGCTGACCGCGGCCCCGGCCGAGCGTTTCGACCTGCTCGTCGACTTCCGCGCCCTGGCGGGCCGCACCCTCCGGCTCGTCAACAAGGGTCCCGGCCGGCCGCCGGGCGTGCCGGACCCGGCCGGTGACGTGCGCTACCCGGACGTGCTGGAGTTCCGGGTCCGCGAGACGTGCGAGGAGGACACCTTCGAACTGCCCGAGGTCCTCTCCGGCTCCTTCCGCCGGCTGACCCACGACATCCCGCACGGCCACCGCCTGGTCCTGCTCACCCCGCCCGCCACCAAGGGCGCCGGCGGCCATCCGGAGATGTGGGAGATGACCGAGGTCGCGGCCCCGGACGGCCTGAAGCTGCCGGCCGACGGCATCGTGCAGGTCACCGGAGCCGACGGGACCACGAAGACCTACCGGCGCACCGCGCGGACGTTCAACGACGGTCTGGGGTTCACCGTCGCCGAGGGCAGCCACGAGCAGTGGAGCTTCCTCAACCTCGCGCCCATCGTGCACCCCATGCACATCCACCTGGCCGACTTCCAGCTGATGGGACGGGACGCCTACGACGTCTCCGGCTTCGACCCCGCGGTCGGCGGCACCCGCACGCCCCTGCGGTACGACACCGGCCGGACGATCCCGCTCGCGCCCAACGAGCGCGGTCACAAGGACGTGTTCCGGGTGCCGGGCAACCAGCTGCTGCGGGTCATGGGCCGCTTCGACGGGGCGTACGGCCGGTTCATGTACCACTGCCACCTGCTGGAGCACGAGGACATGGGCATGATGAGGCCGTTCGTCGTGATGCCGCCGGAGGCCCTGAAGTTCGACCACGGAGGGGCGCACGGCGGCCACGGCGAGGGCCACACCGGCTGAGCGGGCCGGTGCCTCGTCGGCCATGACTACCCTGCGCGACCCTCCGGCCAGTCTCACTCGTTCGTGTCTCGTCGCGGCGCGGTGCCCCGGGTAGAGCACCAGCCGGAGGCGAGCGAACCATGGAACAGACTGTGTTGCGGCCCAAGCCGATGCCCGGCCAGGACCGCCGGGGCGGGGACACCCCCGCCCCGGCCCGTCGCCCGCACGCCGCCCGGCGGCGCGGGCGGCGGCTGCGGACCCTGCTGCTCGGCCTGGCCGCGGGGATCCTGCTGCTGCTCGCCGGTGCCGGACTCGGCACCGTCGGCGCCACGGTCATCGGCATGAGCAGACTGGCCGAGCTGCAGCGCCAGGCCCCGTCGGCGGCCCCCTCGGGCCGGGCCGTCCCCACGGCCGCCCCGGCCCCCGTCACGGCCGACTCCGGGGCGACCCTCGGGGTGGAGGCCGTCGACGCGGAGAAGGCGGGCGCGCTGGTGGTGGGCGTCCACGTGCCCGGCCCCGGTTTCACCGCCGGCCTGGTCCGCGGGGACGTCCTGCTCCAGTTCGGCGGTGCCCGCGTCGACACCGCCGCCGACCTCGCCCGGGCCGTCGCCCGCGCCACGCCCGGGAAGACCGTCGTCCTCACCGTGCGTCACAGCAGCGGCGGCTACCAGCAGTTGACGGCGACGCCGGGAGTGGTGACCTGAGGGGACACGCGGACCACCCGGGCCGGCCGGGGCGCGCCACCCGCGCCCCAGTGAAACCCGCTGGTGGCCTCCCGGCCCGCGCGCCATGATGGCCCCATGCCGAGCCCCCTCTCCGCGCGCCCCGGGCGACCCGCCGCCCCGGCGCCCGCGCGGTCACCGGGCCGGCCGGCCCCCGGCGACCGGCTCGCGCCGCCCCGCCCGGCCGGGCAGGATGCTGCCCGAGACGCCGTCGCCCGTTTCCCCACCCGCGCCCGGAGGCCCGGATGACCGGTAGTACGCCCGCGCCCTTCACCGCCGCCGAGTACGGCGCCCGCATGGAGCGTGCCGCACGCTCGGCGGCCGACGCCGGCCTCGCCGGGCTCCTCGTGGCGCCGGGGCCGGACATGGTGTGGCTGACCGGCTACACACCCACCGCCGTCACCGAACGGCTCACCGTCCTGGTCCTCGCCCCCGGCCGCGAGCCCGTCCTCGTCGTGCCCACCCTGGAGGCCCCGGACGTCGAGAGCGCGGTCGGAGCCGAGGCGCTGACCCTGCGCGACTGGACCGACGGCAAGGACCCCTACGCGGTCACCGCGGCCCTCCTCGACGACGGCGGCCGGTTCGGCATCAGCGACAACACCTGGTCCCTGCACCTGCTGGGCCTCCAACGGACCCTGCCCGGCACCTCCTACGCCGCCCTCACCGACGCCCTGCCCATGCTCCGCGCGGTGAAAGATGCCGCCGAGGTGGACCTCCTCGCGGCCGCGGGCGCGGCCGCCGACGCCGCCTTCGAGGAGATCCGGAAGGTCCCCTTCGCCGGGCGCTGCGAGTCCGAGGTCGGCCACGACCTCGCCGGCCTGCTGCGCCGCTTCGGCCACTCCCAGGTCGACTTCACCATCGTCGGCTCCGGCCCCAACGGCGCCAACCCGCACCACGAGGTCGGCGACCGCGTCATCCGCGAGGGCGACATGGTCGTCCTCGACTTCGGCGGGCTGAAGGACGGCTACGGCTCCGACACCACCCGCACGGTCCACGTCGGCGAGCCCACCGAGGAGGAGCGCCGGGTCCACGACGTCGTGCGCGCCGCCCAGGAGGCCGGCTTCCGCGCCGTACGGCCGGGCGCGGCCTGCCAGGACGTCGACCGCGCCGCCCGCGCGGTGATCACCGACGCCGGCTACGGCGAGTACTTCATCCACCGCACCGGGCACGGCATCGGCGTCACCACGCACGAGCCGCCGTACATGATCGAGGGCGAGGAGCAGCCGCTCGTGCCCGGCATGTGCTTCTCCGTGGAGCCCGGCATCTACCTGCCGGGCAGGTTCGGCGTGCGCATCGAGGACATCGTCACGGTCACCGAGGACGGCGGCCGCCGCCTCAACGACACCACTCGTGAGATGGTCATAGTGGACTGAGCGGCCCCGAGGACATCCCCAGTCGACACCGGAACGGCACACGCGCGACCCATGACCCAGGCACCGACACCCACCGCGGACACCGTCCGCAGACTGGTCCGCTCGCTGCTCGACGAGGGCACCGGCGGCACCGGCGGACCCGACGTGCGGCCCGTCCGGGAAGGCCACGCGCACACCTGGTGGGTCGGCACCCGCCACGTGCTGCGCCTCGCCCCCGACCGCGAGGCCTCCGCCCGCCGCCGTCGCGAACTGCGGCTGCGCGACCTGGTGCGCCCGCACGTGCCCGTCGCCGTGCCCACCAGCGTCGCGCACGGCGACTGGGCGCCCGGCCTCGCCTACACCCTCGACACCCTGGTGCCCGGCGGCACGGCCGACGAGCACGACGTCTCCGCCGTCGGCGAGGCCGACCTCGCCGGGCTGCTCACCGGGCTGCGCGCGGTGCCCCAGCGCCAGGCCGAGACCGCCGGCGTCCCCCGCACCGCCCCGCGGTCGCTGGAGGCGCTGCGCCGCATGGCCGTCCACGCGGCCGAACGGCTCGCCGCCGCCGACGAGTTCGACGCCTCCCGGATGCACCAGCTCACCCCGCCGGGGGCGGCCCAGCTCGCCGCGCAGCCCGGCACCGCCGTCCTCACCCACCACGGACTGACCGGCGAACACGTGGTGGTCAGCGCCGACGGACGGGTGCGCGGCGTCCTGGACTGGACCGAGGCGGCGTTCGGCGACCCCGCCGAGGACATCGCCGGGCTCGCCGTCGCCGTCGGCTCCCCGGCGCCGTCCGCGCCGCCACCCTGGCCGGCTACGGCCCCCGCCCCTGCCTGCGCGGCCTCTGGCTGGCCCGCTGCGACACCGTCATGCGCCTCACCGGCCACCTCGAAGGCCGCACGGGCGGCGACGGAACACTGCTGCGCGCCCGTCTGAGCCGGGTCTGGGAGCCGATCCTGCTGGAGCGGGTGACGGAGTTCAAGGACGACGAGACCGAGCCCTAGGGACGTCCTCCAGGGCCCTGAGCGGCCCCGGGGCGGCTCAGGGCTGGGTCAGCACCACGCAGGACTCCCCGGGCACCTGGAGCAGCCCGTCCGGGCCGGGCGCCTCGACCGGCTCCCACGCGGCCAGCACCTCCGTCCGGCCGGTGCCGAGCGGGATCGCCGCCGCCTCCTTGCCCAGGTTCACCGCCACCCGTACGTCCCCGCGCCGGAAGGCCAGCCAGCGGGCCTCGTCGTCGTACGCCACCTTGGTGTCGGCGAGATCGGGGTCGGTGAGGTCGGGCTGCTCGTGGCGCAGCGCGATCAGCCGCCGGTACCAGGCCAGCACGCGCGCGTGGGGCTCGCGCTCCGGCTCCGACCAGTCCAGGCAGGACCGCTCCCGGGTCGCCGGGTCCTGCGGGTCCGGTACGTCCTCCTCGGCCCACCCGTGCTCCGCGAACTCCCGGCGCCTGCCCCGCCGTACCGCCTCGGCCAGCTCGGGGTCGGTGTGGTCGGTGAAGAACTGCCACGGCGTGCCCGCGGCCCACTCCTCACCCATGAACAGCATCGGGGTGAACGGCGCCGTCAGCGTGAGGGCCGCCGCGCACGCCAGCAGACCGGGGGAGAGGACGGCGGCGAGCCGGTCGCCCTGGGCGCGGTTGCCGACCTGGTCGTGCGTCTGGCTGTAGCCGAGCAGCCGGTGCCCGGCCACGCGCGCGCGGTCCAGTGGACGGCCGTGCCGCCGGCCCCGGAAGCTGGAGTACGTGCCGTCGTGGAAGTAGCCGCCGGTGAGCGTCTTCGCCAGCGCGGCGAACGGAGCGCGGGCGAAGTCGGCGTAGTAGCCCTGCGACTCACCGGTCAGCGTGGTGCGCAGCGCGTGGTGGAAGTCGTCGTTCCACTGCGCGTGCAGGCCGAGGCCGTTCTCCGCGCGCGGGGTGATGAGCCGCGGGTCGTTCAGATCCGACTCGGCGATCAGGAACAGCGGGCGTCCCACCTCCTCGGCGAGCCCGTCCACGGCGGCCGACAGCTCCTCCAGGAAGTGGCACGCGCGCGTGTCGTACAGCGCGTGCACCGCGTCCAGGCGCAGACCGTCGACGCGGTAGTCCCGCAACCACGCCAGCGCGCTCTCCAGCAGGAACGCCCGGACCTCGTCCGAGCCGGGGGCGTCCAGGTTCACGGCCGAGCCCCACGGCGTGTGGTGGGTGTCCGTGAAGTACGGGCCGAACGACGGCAGGTGGTTGCCGGAGGGGCCCAGATGGTTGTGCACGACGTCCAGGACGACGCCCAGGCCGAGTTCGTGCGCCCGGTCGACGAACCGTTTCAGTGCCTCCGGGCCGCCGTACGGCTCGTGCACCGCCCACAGCGACACCCCCTCGTACCCCCAGCCGTGCCGGCCGGGGAACGGGCACAGCGGCATCAACTCCACATGCGTGACACCCAGTTCCACCAGATGCTCCAGCCGGGCCGCGGCCGCGTCCAGGGTGCCCTCGCGCGTGTACGTACCCACGTGCAGCTCGTACAGCACCGCGCCGGGCAGCCCGCGCCCGGCCCACCGCGACCGCCAGGTGTACCCGCCGTGGTCCACCACCGCGCTCAGGCCGTCCGGGCCGTCCGGCTGACGGCGCGAGCGCGGATCGGGCAGCACCGGCCCGTCGTCCAGCGCGAACCCGTACCGGGCGCCGTCCACCGCCTCCGCCTCACCCGTCCACCAGCCCGCGCGCTCGGGATCGCGCGCCAACGCGCGCGTGCCGCCCTCGCACTGGAGCGTCACTCGGTCTGCCTGCGGTGCCCACACCTCGAACTGCACGGACGGTTCCCCTTCGTCTGCTCACCGTGATGTCCCGCGACTCCATCGTGCCGCCCGGGCGATCGATCCGCTTCGCAATCGGTCCTTTCCCGGCCGGTGTCGCGGAAGTACCCGCGTTTCGGCACCGGTTCCGCGTTTTCTGGACACTCGGGGTTCACTGCCCGACAATCACGAGCGTGACGTCGTCCTTCGAGTTCTCCACGTACCCCGCGCGATTGTCCGACGCGGAGCGCGACAAGGCGCTGCAGGCGCTGCGTGACGGCGTCGCCGTGGGACGGCTGTCCCACGACACGTTCGTGCGCCGCATGGAACTGGCCCTGGCCGCGCGCCGCTCCGACGAACTCGCCGTCCTCGTAGCCGACCTGCCCCGTGACAACCGCTTCTCCCGCATGGTCCTCGGCAGCGTCGAGGCCGTCTCCGGCTTCACCGTACGGCTGCGCCGGGCCTGGCAGGCGGAGCGGCTGCCCAAGCTGCTGCTGCCGCACCCCGAGCACACCCACCCGCTGCGCATAGGCCGCGACCCCGCCAGCGGGCTGCGCCTGAACCACGAGACCGTCTCCCGCGTCCACGCCGAACTCAGCCGCCGCGGCGGGATGTGGATCCTGCGGGACCTCGGCTCCACCAACGGCACCACCGTCAACGGCCGCCGGGTGACCGGCTCCGTCGTCGTCCGCGAGGGCGACCAGGTCTCCTTCGGCAGGATGGCGTTCCGGCTCGCCACCGCCTGACGCCCGCCGGGCCGAACGGAACCCGGCCGCCTTCGAACTGGCGCTCCGTCGCGCGCGCGTACCGTCCCGATCGGGTGAGCCGCACTGCGGAAGCCGGCCCTCCGTGCCGATGGACCCTGCATGACCTACATCACCAGAGCGACAGCGGCGGCCGGCGCCCTGCTGGCGGCCGCCGGGCTCCTCGCCGCGGGCCCGGCCCGGGCGGCGGCCGGCGACACCCCTACCGGCAACTGGCTCTACCTTTCGGTCACCAAGGGTGACGGCCGGCCGGGCGGTCGCGCGCGGCGGTCTGCTGCTGTGCGACCCGCCCCTCGGGCACGCGCGCGCCGCCGAGGCGTGCGCCGAACTCGGCGCCGCCGGCGGCGACATCGACCGCATCCCGGCCAGGAACGTGTTCTGCCCCATGATCTTCGCGCCGGTGACCCTCCACGCGCGCGGACTGTGGGATGGACGGTCCGTCGACTTCCGCCAGACGTACACGAGCCGGTGCGTCATGGAAGCGCGGACCGGAGCGGTCCTCGCCTTCGACGACTGAGCCCCGCGGGCTTTCGGGCCGGGCGGTGCGGGGCGCCGCACCGCCTCACCCCGCCTGCTCCCGGGCCTGCTGCGCGGCCACCAGCACCGTCCGCGACTGATGCTCGACCTGGTTCTCCAGCGGCACCCAGCGGGCCCGGAAACGCGTCGCGAAGGCGTCGCACCACAGCGCCACGAGCCGTTCAAGCCGCGGGGCCGCGCTGTCGTCCGCCTCCCGCAGCACCCGGAGCAGCATCGCCGCCGCCCGCAGCGGCAGCCGCCGTCCGAAGGCGTCCACGCTGCCCACGTACGCCATCGTCGTGGCGGCCGGGGGCGTGTGCACCCAGTCCTCGGCGAGACCCGGGATCAGCTCCAGCGCCCAGCGCGCGGCCCGCAGCAGCGGCCCGTCCGCGCCGTCCAGCCGGGGCAGTGCCTCGGCGAGCACCCCCTCCACCTCCAGCGAGTCCCGCAGCAGCCGCCGGGCCAGCCGGCGCATGGCGGCCGCGGGCGCCGGGTGCGGCGCCGGGTCGTCCACCAGGTCGCTCGCCCACATCGGCACCTCCACCACGGCCGTCAGACCGCCGTGGCGGTGCGCGTGGTACCAGGTGCTGTGCCGCGCGTCGTCGGGCATGCTGGGGTAGGCGACGCCCGACTCCGGGCCTGGCATCACATGCACCCCGGGCCCGGAGGCCGGCCAGCCCGCCGCGTCCGAGGCGCCGGTCTCCACCGGGATGTGCAGCTCAGCCGCGGACTTCGCGAACGGTTCGGCGAGGCCCGGCACGTCCCGCGTCAACTGCACCCAGCTGCCGCCCAGATCGGTGCCGTGCAGCGTCACCTGGAGGTACGGGCGCAGCTCGTCGATCACCCCGGTCAGGGCCACCGTCTCGGGCGGCAGTCGGTCCGGCGGCAGCACCGACGGCGACCACTCCGGCTGCTCCGCGCCCGTGGGCCGGTAGAAGCCGAGGTGGTAGTCGAAGAGGCTGCGCGGCGCCGGGGTCACGTGCAGGCTCGCCCCGTCCGGGTCCGCGCACAGCAGGAAGTGCCAGGACGTGCCCGACCGCAACTCGCGCTCCGCCAGGACCCGTTCCGCCACCGCCTGCAGGGTGGAGCCGCCCGCCGGCTCGTTGGCGTGCGCACCGGCGACGACCAGCACCGCTCGCTCGGCGTGCCCCACCGACAGCAGGTGCAGGGGTCTGCCCGCCCGCGAGCTGCCCACCTGCCGCAGCGTGCACAGCCCGGGCTCCTGAGCGGCCAACACGCGTGCATGGGCCACCAGTTCGGGAACGCTGGGGTAGCGCAGCTCCGGCAGGAGACTCACCCCCGACTTGTTTCCGCCCGGCTTCGCACTCCAAGTCCCCCACGGGATGAGTGAACTGTCAAGCACGCGACGGGGCGGGAGCCGGGGGCGCCCGGACGCAGTCACCCGGCGGCCGTCCGGGCCCGCACTCCGCCCGAACGGCGCTGGTGCGGGCCGCGGCCGGCCGACGTACGTCTCAGCTGCCGGGGACCCGCTCCAGCAGCACCGCGGGCCGGTGCTCGAACAGGTCCGCCACACGCGCGTCGCCGGTGAACTCCCGGTCCGGGGAGAGGACGTCGGCCCACCGTCCGGGCGGCAGCGGCAGCCGGGTCTCCCGCCAGCCCCCGCCTCCGCGAGCCGCAGCGAGAGCCGGGTCACCGCCGTGACCGCCTCGCCCGAGCGCGCGAACGCCACACAGTGCTCCGCCGCGGGCCCCTCGGCGGCCAGCGGCGCGTACGCCGCCGCCGTGCCGAAGACGTCCGGCCGCCGCGCCCGCAGCCGCAGCGCGGCCGCGGTCAGCGCGTCCTTCTCACCGGGCACCTCGGGCGGGAACGGCACGGGCCGCCGGTTGTCCGGGTCCACCAGCGCCCGGTACTCGCCCTCCGTGCCCTGGTACAGGTCCGGCACGCCCGGCATCGTCAGATGGACCAGCGCGGTGCCGAGGACATTGGCCCGGATGTGCGGCTCCAGGACCTTGCGGAAGGCGGCCACGCGCTCACCGGGCGGCCCGCAGGGGCCGGCGGTGACGAAGGCCGCCACCGCGTCCTCGTACGGCGGTTCCTGCTCCGTCCAGCTGGTGTACATCCCCGCCTCGCGCACATGCTTCAGCAGCGCCTCGCGGACCCGGTCCTCCTCGGCCGGGCCCAGCCCGAACACCGTCTGCCAGGCCGCCCAGGCCAGCTGCCCGTCCGGCGCCCCCTCCTCGGCCCGCGTCACCTCGGCGAGCAGGTCGGCCCAGCGCCCGGGGCACTCGCTGAGCACGGCCAGTGCCGCCCGGACGTCGGCGCTGCGCTTGGTGTCGTGCGTGGAGACCACCGTTCCGGTGTCCGGCCAGTCGCGCTGCACGCGCGCGCAGTACGCGTGGAAGTCGTCCGGGTGCACGCCGGGAGCGCCGGGGTCGCCGCCCACCTCGGTCGCCGACAGCAGCGGCACGTACCGGTAGAAGGCCGTGTCCTCGACGGACTTGGCGCGCAGCGCGGACGCGGTCTGCGCGAACCGGGTGCGGAACTCCACCCGGTCGGCGTGGTCCGCGTCGGACGGGTCGCCGAGCGGATCCACCAGGAGCCGCCGCACGATGCCGACGGCCTCCGCCTCCTCGGGCACCACGAAGGCCAGCCGGGCCTCCTCGGCGGCCTCCTCCGTGACGACGGCGGAGGCGTCACCGCGGGCGTAGGGCCGGTAGACCCGCATCCGGACGAGCAGTTCCTCCAGGGCCGTCCGCAGCGCCCAGGGGGCCCGGTCGCGCAGCGACAGGTCGGGCGAGGCCGCGCACAGCCGTACCGCCACCCGGGTGAGCCGCTCGGTCTCCGTGGCCAGCTCGTGCGTGAGGACCTTGTAGGCGGCCCGCCGTACCGTGGCGTCCCAGTTGCCGCCGCGGTCCGTCTGCGGGGCGGCGTACGCCCGGTAGCGGCCCAGCAGCTCGTGGGCCCCCGTCCGGTCCGTGAACAGGCCGTCGATCTGGCGCAGGGCGTCGTAGCCCGTGGTGCCCGCGACCGGCCAGGAGGCCGGCAGGTGCTCGCCGTCGGCGAGGATCTTCTCCACGACCGTCCAGCGGCCGCCGGTCGCCTCGTGCAGCCGCGCCAGGTACCCGTCGGGGTCGGCCAGCCCGTCGGGGTGGTCGACCCGCAGTCCGTCGACCACGCCCTCCGCCAGCAGCTGCAGGATCTTGGCATGGGTGGCGTCGAACACCTCCGGGTCCTCCACGCGCACCCCGATCAGCTCCGAGATGCTGAAGAACCGCCGGTAGTTCAGCTCGGTGCGGGCCAGCCGCCACCACACCGGCCGGTACCACTGGGCGTCCAGGAGCCGCGGCAGCGGCAGGTCCTCGGTGCCCGCGCGGAGCGGGAAGACGTGGTCGTGGTAGCGCAGCACGTCGCCGTCGGGCACGAGGTGGTCGAGCTGGGAGCCGACCGGGCCGCCGAGCACGGGCAGCAGCACCCGCCCGCCCTGGGCGTTCCAGTCGATGTCGAACCAGCGCGCGTACGGTGACTCGGGCCCCTCGCGCAGCACCTCCCACAGGGCCCGGTTGTGCCGGGGCGCCATCGCCATGTGGTTCGGCACGATGTCCACGACCAGGCCGAGGCCGTGCTCCCGCGCGGTCGCGGAGAGCGCGCGCAGCCCCTCCTCGCCGCCGAGTTCCCCGCGCACGCGCGCGTGGTCGACGACGTCGTAGCCGTGGGCGGAGCCGGGGACGGCCTCCAGGACGGGGGAGAGGTGCAGGTGCGAGACGCCGAGCGAGGCCAGGTACGGTACGGCCGCCGCCGCGGCGGCGAACGGGAACGCGGGCTGGAGCTGCAGCCGGTAGGTGGCCGTGGGCACTGCGGGTCCGGGGCGCGCAGAAGTCATGGGAACCTACGTACCCAGACTGCCGTCTTTCGTGTCATCCACCCCTGCCCGGACCTCCGCGCGCGTGCCTGGCTTCGAACGATGGGAACGTCACGGACGGGTTCGGCGAGCGGTGCCGCGACCGGGGGCCCCGGCCGGCGCAGCACCCGGGACGCCTACCGGCGGGTGATCGGCCTGACGGGCCCGCTGCTGCCCTGCGTGTCGTTCCTGGGGCGGCTGCCGACGGCCACCGTCCAGTTCGGCAGCGTGCTGCTCGTCGCCCGCACCAGCGGCTCCCTGTCGGCCGCGGGGTGACCGCGCTGGCGCTCGGCCAGGTGGCCTGCGGCCCGCTGGTGGGGCGGCTCGCGGACCGGCACGGGCAGCGGGTGATGGTCCTCGCGTTCCGCCCGACACCATCGGCCCCGCCGGCCGGAAGCCGGAAGCCGGACGGCGCGGGGCCGGCGGGTGACACCGCCCGGCCCCGCCGTCCGGCTACGCCGGTCGCTGGAGCACCGTCAGGCTGCGGTCGGCCAGGGTGAGGCGCTCGCCGGCCGCGACCTTCGCGGCCGGATCCTCCGGCGTCCCCTCGGGGCGCGCCGTGTCGACGACCACCTGCCACTGCCGGCCGTGGTTGACCGGCACCAGGAAGTCCAGCGGCTCCGGGGAGGCGTTGAACATCAGCAGGAACGAGTCGTCGCTGATCCGCTCCCCGCGCGTGCCGGGCTCGGAGATGGCGTTGCCGTTGAGGAACACCGTCAGCGCGGACGCCGGCGCCGAGTCCCAGTCCTGCTGGGTCATCTCGCTGCCCTCGGGGGTGAACCAGGCGATGTCGGACAGGTCGTCGTGCGTGCCCTCCACCGGGCGCCCGTGGAAGAAGCGGCGCCGGCGCAGGACCGGATGGTTCCGCCGCAGCCACACCATCGCCCGCGTGAACTCCAGGAGGTCCTTGTCGTCCTCCGGCCACCTCACCCAGGACAGCTCGTTGTCCTGGCAGTAGGCGTTGTTGTTGCCGCTCTGGGTACGGGCGAACTCGTCGCCGTGGCTGATCATCGGCACGCCCTGCGACAGCATCAGCGTGGCGATGAAGTTCCGCATCTGACGGGCGCGCAGACCCAGCACCTCGGGGTCGTCGGTGTCTCCCTCCGTCCCGCAGTTCCAGGACCGGTTGTGGCTCTCGCCGTCCCGGTTGTCCTCCCCGTTCGCCTGGTTGTGCTTGTCGTTGTACGACACGAGGTCGTGCAGCGTGAAACCGTCGTGGCAGGTGACGAAGTTGATGGAGGCCAGCGGACGGCGCCCGTCGTCCTGGTAGAGGTCGGAGGAGCCGGTCAGCCGGGAGGCGAACTCCGCCAGCGCCCGCGGCTCGCCGCGCCACAGGTCGCGGACCGTGTCCCGGTACTTCCCGTTCCACTCGGTCCACAGCGGCGGGAAGTTGCCCACCTGGTAGCCGCCCTCGCCGACGTCCCAGGGCTCCGCGATCAGCTTCACCTGGGAGACCACCGGGTCCTGCTGCACCAGGTCGAAGAACGACGACAGCCGGTCCACCTCGTGGAACTGCCGCGCCAGCGTGGCCGCGAGGTCGAAGCGGAAGCCGTCGACGTGCATCTCGGTCACCCAGTACCGCAGCGAGTCCATGATCAGCTGGAGCACGTGCGGGGACCGCATGAGCAGCGAGTTGCCGGTGCCCGTGGTGTCCATGTAGTAGCGCGGATCGTCGGTGAGCCGGTAGTACGACGGGTTGTCGATGCCCTTGAAGGACAGCGTCGGGCCGAGGTGGTTGCCCTCCGCCGTGTGGTTGTAGACGACGTCCAGGATGACCTCGATGCCGGCCTCGTGCAGCGCCCGGACCGCCGACTTGAACTCCAGCACCTGCTGGCCGCGGTCGCCCCAGGAGGCGTACGCGTTGTGCGGGGCGAAGAAGCCGATCGTGTTGTAGCCCCAGTAGTTGTTCAGGCCCATGTCGACCAGCCGGTGGTCGTTCACGAACTGGTGCACCGGCATCAGTTCGAGCGCCGTCACACCCAGCTGGGTCAGGTGCTCTATGACCGCCGGGTGGGCGAGCCCCGCGTACGTGCCGCGCAGCTCCTCCGGGAGCCCCGGGTGGCGCATGGTGAGGCCCTTGACGTGCGCCTCGTAGATCACCGTGTGGTGGTACTCGGTGCGCGGGGGCCGGTCGTCGCCCCAGTCGAAGTACGGGTTGATCACCACCGACGCCATGGTGTGCGGCGCCGAGTCCAGGTCGTTGCGCCGCTCGGGCGCGCCGAAGTGGTAGCCGTACACCTCCTCGCCCCACCGGACGGAGCCGCTGACCGCCTTCGCGTACGGGTCCAGCAGCAGCTTCGCCGAGTTGCAGCGCAGCCCGCGCCCGGGGTCGTACGGGCCGTGCACCCTGAACCCGTACCGCTGCCCCGGCATCACGCCCGGCAGGTACGCGTGCCGCACGAACGCGTCGCTCTCGCGCAGTTCCACCGCCGTCTCCGAGCCGTCGTCGTGCAGCAGACACAGCTCTACTCGGTCCGCGGCCTCCGTGAAGACCGCGAAGTTGGTTCCGGCGCCGTCGTACGTGGCGCCGAGCGGATACGCCTCTCCAGGCCAGACCTGCATGGATACGACTCTCCCAGGTGTGCCGCCCCCCTGGGGCCGCGTTGGCTTCCGAGTCTCCCCGAAAGTGACGGAACCTTAGGTGCCCTGCCTCCCTCTTACCCACCGACCAGTGCCTGCGGTGGTTCCTGTACCCGCCGTGGGCCGAACCAGTGGGGCACACATACTCCCGGCATCACGGGGAGTAGGGGGAACACGTGCGCGAGACAGTGCACCGCCATCTGGGAAAGGTGATGGCCGGAGCGGCCCTCGCGGCGGTGGGGACCGCCGCGATGGTCGCGATCACCCTGCCGGGCACGGCAGGGGCCGACGAGACGGGAGGGAACGACGGACGCGCGAACACCGTGCGGAGCGCCCGGGGCCAGGGGGCGCCACCGCCCGGTGTCGTGGAGCGGGCGCCCGCGGAGGAGAGCAGGGGCACGGGCCGGGACCCGCTGACCGACGACGAGATCCGGCGCGTCGAGCGGATCGCCCTGGACCGGCGGCTGCTGCGCTCGGCCGAGGACGTCGACGGGGGCCGTGGCCCGCAGCGGCTGAGCGTCGACCTCGCCGAACCGGAGGACGGCGAGGCGGACGACGCGCGTGCGCCCCGGCGGGCCGAGGTCACCTTCTACGACTACCGGGACGACACCCTCATCAGCAGGACCGTCGACCTGGACACCGGGAAGGTCGAGGCGACCACCACCCGGCGGGGCGTCCAGCCGCCGATGAGCCGGGCCGAGAACACCGAGGCGGCGCGGCTCCTGATCGCCGACCCGCTGGGCGCGGGCCTGAAGGCCGACTACAAGGACGCCACGGACCGGGAACTCACCTCCCCGGACCAGCTGCTGCTCAGCGGCGGTGTCTACCGGGCCGCTCCGGGCGCCCGGCCGGCGGCTCTCGACCGGTGCGGAACGCACCGCTGCGTGCGGCTGTTCACCAAGGTCAGGAACGGGCCGTGGATCGACACGAGGTCCCTCGTGATCGATCTGAGCACTCACAAGGTCGCCGCTCTCGGACGCGGCTGACCGCCGTCACCTCACACCCCGGCAGGTCCGGCCACTCCGGCACCATCGGCAACTCCGGCAAGGGAGTCATCTCGTCATGCCCGAGCACAGAATCAGCCGCACCCGGCGCAGGGCGGCCGCGGCCGGACTGGCGGCGGCCGCGCTCGCCGCCGGTGCGACGACCGCCGCGGGACCGGCGGCCGCGCAGCCGCGCGCGGCCGCACCGGCCGCCGCCGACTGCGGCGCCGCGCACCGGATCGAGCAGAAGCTGACGAGCGGCACCACCTGGCGCATGTGCTGGCGCTACGACAGCATGGCCGGGCTCGTCCTGGAGCGGATCACCTACCAGCCCAAGGGCGAACCGAAGCCGGTCAAGGTCCTCAACAGCGCCCGGCTCGCGCAGATCCACGTCCCGTACGACGACGGCTCGCACGAGTACGACGACCTCACGGGCGAGAACTTCGCCCAGGGACTGATGGACCTGGCGCCGGGCGAGTGCCCCGGCGGCACCATCAAGACCGTCAAGGTGCCCGACGGCGATCCGGCCCACCCGAACGTCAAGGGCCTGTGCACCACCACCCGTTCGCGCGGTCACGCCTACCGCATGCAGGACGTCCTCAGCACGAACAAGCTCTACCAGGCCCAGGGCAAGGACTTCCTCGTCTACACGGTCAACCAGGTCGGCTGGTACGAGTACATCACCGAGTGGCGCTTCCAGGACGACGGCACCCTCGGCATGAACGTCGGCGCGACCGGCAGCCTCTCGTGGGACGACTACAACGCCCGGGACGGCCGCGGCTGGCCCCTCGGCAAGGGCGCCAAGGACTACGCCACGAGCCACAGCCACAACGTCTTCTGGCGGCTCGACTTCGGGCTCGACGGCTCCTCCGCGTCGAAGATCGAGCAGTACGACTCGGCGGTCAGCCCGCCGGCCGGCCGGCAGGAGGGCCCGACCACCAGGACCACCCGCACCGAGGTCACCAGGGAACTCGCCGGCGACCACAAGAACTACCGCTGGTGGCGCGTGGTCAGCGCCACCGGCAGGAACAAGGACGGGCACGCCCGTTCGTACGAGATCGTGCCCGGCCCCTCCACCGAGTACGCGGGCCGCAGCTTCACCCGACACGATCTGTACGTCACCCAGTACGACAAGTGCGAGCTGTTCGCCAGCAACAACCCCAGGTGCGGGCAGGGCCACCCCACGTCCGTCGACAAGTGGGCCGACGGCCGGACCGCCCTGACCCACCCGGTGGTCTGGATGAACATCGGCTTCCACCACATCGCGCGCGACGAGGACCAGCAGCCCATGCCCGTGCACTGGCAGGGCTTCGCCATCGCCCCGCGGGACGTCACGGCTATGAATCCGCTCACTCCGCGTGACCTCGCATGGCAGAACGGCCATTGGAAACCGCGTAGTTGAGAAAACCGGTTGAGAAACCGACCTGTCCATCCGGCTGCACCGCCGACCGCTCGCGGAGTACCCTTCCTTGATCGTTGAGACGGGAAAGGCCCGGGGGGTCGGAAGGCGGTGCACGGGTGGGCTCGGGAGGGCTGGAGCTGCCCCCTGGTGACGAGGGTCACGAGGGGAACTCCGCAGACGTCCCGCCCGGCGCGGTGTCCCTGGCCCGCCCGATGGACGCGGGAACCATCGGGCCGGAGCTGGACTGGGACGCCGACGCCTGGCGCGAGGTGCGCACCCGCGCCCAGCGGGCCGGCCGGGCCTACATCTGGCTGAACCTCGTCGAACAGCGGCTGCGCGCCGTCGTGGCCGCGGTCCTGCGTCCCGTCTACGAACCCGTCCACGGCGACGACTGGGTGGTGGCCGCGGCCGGCCCGGCCGGACAGGAATGGGTGCAGCGCGCCGTCGCGGTGCGTGAAGTCAGCCGCCGCAAGGGCTACTTGCTCGACCCGGCCGACGACAACGTGCTCAGCTTCCTCACCCTGCCCCAGCTGCGCGAGCTGATGGTGCAGCACTGGCCCTGCTTCGAGCCGTACTTCGACGAACGCCGGGACCTCGAACTCGCCCTGGACGAGCTGGAGGTGACCCGCAACGTCGTCTCCCGCAACCGGGCCCTGTCCGAGGCGGTCCTCGGCCAGGCCGAGCGGGCCTCGGCCCGGCTGCTGGAGATGCTCGGCTCGGCCGGCGACGTGCCCTCCGCGCGGCGGCTGCCCGTGGACGCGGTGGAGGACCTGGTCGGCGACCGGTACGCCGACGTCGTCGCCGTCCACGCCGACCGGGTACGGCTGCTGCGCCAGTTCCCGGCCGAGGACTTCTTCGGCGGCGCACGCCGGCTCGACGCCATCGGCATCGGACTCAACCTGCTCGTGCAGAACTTCTCCGGACGCCGGCTCGTCCGGCTCGCGGAGGCCGGCTGCCGGGTGCGGCTGCTCTTCCTCAACCCGGCCTCCAGCTCGGTCAAGCGCCGCGAGCGCGAACTCGGGATGAAACGGGGCGAACTGAGCCGGTCGGTCGAGATGAACATCCTGCACATGCGCCGGGTCCGGTCCCGGTTGCGCGATCCCGGCGCCTTCGAGATCCAGGTCTACGACGAGACGCCCCGCTTCACCGCCTACCTGGTCGACGGGGACGGCGCCGACGGCATCGCGGTCGTGCAGTCCTATCTGCGGGGCGCGCGCGGGATGGAGTCGCCGGTGCTGGTGCTGCGCAACGGCAGCCGGCTGGTCAAGAAGGACGACGTGGGCGAAGCCGGACTCTTCCCCACGTACCGCGAGGAATTCGAGGTGGCCTGGGCGGATTCGCGCCCGGTGTCCTGAACTGTCCACGGGGGCCGGCGGAAGGCGGTCCCCGGATTGTCAGTGCCGCGTGCGAAGGTGGAGGCCGCTGGGGGAAAGCACCACCAAGAAGGGGGGCCGCCCATGGGCTGGCACCGGGAGCTGCTGATCGGCTTCGACCTGGAGACGACCGGGACCGATCCGCGCGAGTCGCGCATCGTCACCGGCGCGGTGATCGAGGTCAGGGCCGGTGAGCCCATGGGGCGCCGGGAATGGCTCGCCGATCCGGGCGTGGAGATCCCGGCCGACGCGGTCGCCGTGCACGGCATCAGCAACGAACGCGCGGCGGCCGAGGGCCGCCCCGCCGACCAGGTCGCCGAGGCCATCGCCGGCGTCCTGGTCTCCTACTGGCAGACGGGCGTCCCGGTCGTCGCGTACAACGCGGCCTTCGACCTCACCCTGCTCTCCGCCGAACTGCGGCGGTACGGGCTGCCGTCCCTCTCCGACCGCCTGGGCGGCGCGCACCCCGGTCCCGTCATCGACCCCTACACCATCGACCGCAGGGTCGACCGCTACCGCCGCGGCAAGCGCAATCTGGAGGCGGTCTGCGCGGAGTACGGCATAGCCCTCGACGCGGCCCACACCGCCTCGGCCGACGCCCTGGCCGCGGCGTGCCTGGCGTCCGCGATAGCCGACCGCCACCCGAAGATCGCCGCCCTGGGCGCCGCGGAACTGCACCAGCAGCAGATCCGGTGGTACGCGGAGTGGGCGGCGGACTTCCAGGGCTTCCTGCGCCGCAAGGGGGACGCCACGGCGGTGGTGGACGGGACCTGGCCGCTGCGGGAGCTGGTGGACGAAACCGTCTGACCCGGCCGCACCGGCGCCGCCGCTCGCCACGGGCCGGCCGGTCCGCGCGGATTCAGAACGGATACCAGCGCACGGTCTCGTCCCCGTCCCGCAGGGACGCCACCCGGCGCCGGAACTCGGCCAGTGCCTTCGGATTGCTCGGCGCGTGCTGGGCCACCCAGGCACAGCTGGCCGTCTCCCGCGCACCACGCAGCACGGCGCAGCCCTCCCACTCCCGTACGTCCCACCCGTACGCCTCGGTGAAGGAGCCGTACGCCTCGGCCGGCAGTCCGTACCGGTCGCGGGAGAGGGCCATCACCACCAGGTCGTGCTCGCGCAGATCGGCGGAGAAGGTCTCCAGGTCGACCAGGACCGGCCCGTCCGGGCCGATGTGCACGTTGCGCGGCAGCGCGTCACCGTGGATCGGCCCCGGCGTCAGACGCGGTGTCAGGGCGGCCGCGGCGGCCGCGAAACCGTCCCGGCGCGCCCGGAGGTAGGCCGCGTCCGCGGGGTCGATCGCGTCTCCCGCCAGCCGCAGCCACCGCTCCACACCGCCCAGCAGCTCCCGCGGCGGCAGGGCGAAGGGCGGCGCGTCCAGCGCGTGCACGATCCGCAGCAGCCGCGCCAGATCGCTCGGCTCGGCCGGGCGTACGGCGTCGGGCAGCCGGTGCCACACCGTCACCGGGTGTCCCTCCACCAGCCGTGGCTTCGGCTCGGCCGCCCGTACCGCCGGGACCTCCGCCCCGGCGAGCCAGCCGGCGATGTCCAGTTCGCGCCGGGCCCGCTCCAGCAGCTCGGCGTCCCGGCCGACCTTCACCACCAGGTCGCCGGCGGCGAACACCGCGTTCTCGCCGAGGGCGAGGAGCCGCGCGTCCCGGGCCCGGCCCGGGACGACTCCCGCCGCGTCCAGTACGTCCCGCGCGCGTGCCTCGTCCATCGTCGTGCCTCCGTGCCGTCTGCCCGTGCGGTCCGTGGGCCCACCGGGCGTGCCGGGTGCGGGCCGTTCCCGGCCAGTCTCGCATTCGCACAGGTCGGCGGGTGTGGGTGCCCGCCGGAGGACGGAGAGTGCCGAAAATCGATTAGACGAGACGGTTCGTCTCGCGTACGGTCCTGCCCATGACCGCGAAGACCGTCACCCCCGCCCACATCGCCATGTTCTCCATCGCCGCCCACGGCCATGTGAACCCCAGCCTGGAGGTGATCCGCGAACTCGTCGCCCGGGGGCACCGCGTGACCTACGCCGTCCCGCCGGTGTTCGCCGGCAAGGTGGCCGCCACGGGGGCCCGGCCCGTGCCGTACACCTCCACCCTGCCCGGCCCCGACGCCGATCCCGAGGCCTGGGGGAGCACCCTGCTCGACAACGTGGAGCCGTTCCTGGACGACGCCATCCAGGCGCTCCCGCAGCTCGCCGACGCCTACGCCGGCGACGAACCCGACCTCGTCCTGCACGACATCGCCTCCTACCCGGCCCGCGTCCTCGCCCGTCGCTGGGGCGTCCCCGCGGTCTCCCTGTCCCCGAACCTGGTCGCCTGGGAGGGCTACGAGGAGGAGGTCGCCGAGCCGATGTGGGCCGAGCCGAGGAAGACCGCGCGTGGGCGGGCCTACTACGCGCGGTTCGCGGCATGGCTGGCGGAGAACGGGATCAGCGAGCACCCGGACCCGTTCACCGGCCGCCCGGCACGCTCCCTGGTGCTCATCCCGAAGGCGCTCCAGCCGCACGCCGACCGCGTCGACGAACGCGTCCACAGCTTCGTCGGCGCCTGCCAGGGCGACCGGGCCGAGCAGGGCGACTGGCAGCGGCCCGCGGGCGCCGAGAAGGTCGTCCTGGTCTCCCTCGGCTCGGCCTTCACCAGGCAGCCCGCCTTCTACCGCGCGTGCGTGCGCGCCTTCGGCGACCTGCCCGGCTGGCATCTCGTCCTGCAGATCGGCAGCCACGTGGACCCGGCCGAGCTGGGCGACGTACCGTCCGGCGTCGAAGTACACGACTGGGTGCCCCAGTTGGCGATCCTGCGGCAGGCGGACCTGTTCGTCACGCACGCGGGCGCCGGCGGCAGCCAGGAGGGGCTCGCCACCGCCACACCGATGATCGCCGTGCCGCAGGCCGTCGACCAGTTCGGCAACGCGGACATGCTCCAGGCGCTCGGGGTGGCCCGGCGCCTGTCCACCGAGGAGGCCACGGCCGACCGCCTCCGCGAGACCGCCCTCGCGCTGCTGGACGACCCCGAGGTGGCCCGCCGCCTGAAGACCGTCCAGGCGGAGATGGCCCAGGAGGGCGGCACCCGGCGGGCGGCGGACCTCATCGAGGCCGAACTGCCCACCGCCCGCCGGAAGTAGCACCCAGCGGGCACCAGTGGCCCCGCGACGGGCAGGGCCCGCCGGTTCCTCGGAGGAACCGGCGGGCCCTGCCGGGCGGGTGGGATCAGACCGGCAGCCGCTCGCTCTCGCCGCGCACCGGCCGGGCGATCACCTCGGACGCCTCGTCGTGGGTCAGGTCCGGAAGACGGTGCAGCCACTTCGGGAAGTACCAGTTGCGCTCGCCGAGCAGCGCCATCACCGCCGGCAGCAGCACCCCGCGGATGACCGTCGCGTCGATCAGGACCGCCGCGGCGAGACCCACGCCCATCTGCTTCATGGACTGCATGGACAGCGTGCCGAAGATCGCGAACACGGCGACCATGATGACCGCGGCGCTGGTGACCACCCCGGCCGTGGTGACCACGCCGTGCCGGATGGCGTCCCGGGTGTCGCGGCCGCGCATCCGGGCCTCGCGGATCCGGGAGACCACGAACACGTGGTAGTCCATGGACAGTCCGAACAGGATCACGAAGAGGAACAGCGGCAGCCAGGTCACGATCGCGCCGACGCCCTCCGCGCCCACCAGCGAGGCGCCCCAGCCGTGCTGGAAGACGGCGACGAGGACGCCGTAGGCGGCCGCCACCGACAGCAGGTTGAGCACGATCGAGGTGAGCGCCACGGTGAGCGAGCGGAACGACAGCAGCATCAGCAGGAAGGCGAAGACGACCACGAACGCGAAGACCGGCACCACCGAGCCCATCAGCTGGTCGTTGAAGTCGCTGTTGCCCGCGACCTGTCCGGTGATCGGCGCCTGCACCCCGTCGACCTTGCCGAGGGTCGCGGGCCGTACCTCGTCCCGCAGGGTGTCGAGGCTCTTCGTCGCCTTGTCCATGTCTGAGCCGCCGACCAGCGGCACGGACACCAGCGCCACGTTCCGCGCCGGGTGCAGCTTGATGTCGACCGGACCGCGCGAGGCACCCGAGGAGATCGCCCGCTCCTTGAAGTCGGCGAGCGCCTGCCGGACCTCGGGTGCGCCGATGTCCTTGGCCCGCACCACGACCTGGGCGGGTTCGCTGCCGCCCGGGAAGGCGTCGTTGATGCGGTTGTAGGTCTGCACGATCGGCAGCGAGTCGCCGAACTCCTGGTCCAGGGTGAGCTGCTGGGTCTTCATGCCGAGCGCGGGTGCCGCGATCGCCAGCAGGGTGCCGCCCGCGACGGCGACCGACACCAGCGGCCGGGCGAGCACGCCCCGCAGCACCGCCGACCAGAACCGGCTCCCGCCGTCGGCGCCCCGCTCCCGGCGCCGCCGGCCCACGAAGGGCAGGCGCCCTTCTCGACCCGCTCGCCGAGCAGCGACAGCAGCGCCGGCAGCACCGTCACCGACCCGACCATGGCGACCGCCACGACCATCAGCGAGGCGAGCCCCATCGCCTCGAACTCGGCGAGGCCGGTGAACAGCATGCCGGCCATCGCCACGCACACCGTGACTCCGGAGACGACGATCGCCCGGCCACTGGTGGCGGCGGCGATCCTGAGAGCCGTGCCCGCGTCCCGCCCGGCGGCCCGCTCCTCGCGCTCGCGCCGCAGGTAGAACAGGCAGTAGTCGACCCCGACGGCCATCCCGACCAGCAGCATCACGGAGTTGGCGGTGTCGCTCATCGGCTGGAGATGGCTGACGATCCCCATCAGACCCATCGTCGCCATGATCGCGGTGATCGCGAGCGCCACCGGCAGCAGCGCGGCCACCAGCGCCCCGAAGGCGATCAGCAGGATGCCGAGGGCCACCGGCACCGCCGAGTACTCGGCCTGCTGGAAGTCGTCCCCGAAGGCGTCCTTGTACTGCTTCTGCATGCTGGCGCCGCCGATCTCCTCGATCCGCAGCGAGCCGTGGTCCTTCCGCACCTCGGCGACGGCGTTCAGCACCGGCTCGATCCGGTCGGCGGCCGTCTCCGCGTCACCGCGCAGATCGAACTGCACCAGCGCGCTGCGGCCGTCCCTGGAGATGGTGTGCGTGTCGTACGGCGAGGTCACACCGGTCACCTTGCCGGTGTCGCGCACCGCGTCGACGACATCGGCGACGGCGGCCCGGAACTCGCCGCTCGTGGCCTCGACGGAGCCGCCCTTGGACTGGATGAGCACGGTCTCACCGGCCGGCTCCTCGATCCCCGCGTCCTCGATGATGCGGGCCGCGGTGTGCGTCTCTCCCTTGAGCTGGTCGCTCTCGTCCACGTCGACCCGCCCCGCCGCCGAGCCGAGCCCCATCGCCAGGACCACGAACAGCACCCATATGCCGACGGCCGCCCAGCGGTGCCGTGCGCTCCAGCCGCCGGCGCGGGCGGCCAGCCCCCGCACCTGTGTCTTCCCCATGACGGGCACGCCCCCTCGTGTGCGGTGGCGACCCCCTGCCGCCACTTCCGTGCTTTCTCCGTTCGACGGTATGGGCCCCGCCGGCGCGTCTCGTCGTGCTGCCCGGTGAGCTGCGGCGGCCCCGGCTCACCGCTGGGGAGGACGACGGGCCCTTACATCTATCGGGGATCCACCGGTACGAGGCTCAGGGGTGCCGCCTCCCGGGTGCGCGCGGCGGTGTCCGATCCGCCGCCAAGATCCACTTTGTGATTACGAAACCTTGTTGAACAAGTCACAGCTGCGTGTAGGAGTTGATCCGCACCCCGCTCATCCGCGAGAGTTTCGCGCAACCCGGCGCACGCCGGGCGCCGGCCGTCGTGCCCACCCCCACGGGGCACGACGGCCGCTCTACAGTGGGCCGGGTGACGACCTATGCGGCGCTGCTGCGCGGAATCAACGTCGGCGGCAACAAGAAGCTCCCCATGGCCGACCTGCGCACGCTGCTGACCGGTCTCGGCCACTCCGGCGTACGCACCCATCTGCAGAGCGGCCAGGCCGTCTTCACCGCCGACCGCGGCGACGCGGAGTCGCTGGCCGCGGAGCTGACCCGGGCCATCGAGCAACGGTTCGGGTTCCTGGTCGACGTGCTCGTGCGCGACCACGGCTATCTGTCGGCGGTCGCCGCGGCCTGCCCCTTCCCGGCCGCCGAACTCGAGGCCAAGCAGCTGCACGTCACCTACTTCTCCGCACCCGTCACCCCGGACCGCTTCGCGGACATCGACCCGGCCGCCCACCTCCCCGAGGAGTTCCGGCTAGGCGACCGCTGCCTCTACCTGTACGCCCCCGACGGCCTCGGCCGCTCCAAGCTCGCGGAGGCGCTGGCCCGGCCGCGGATCACCAAGGGCCTGATCGCCACGAGCCGGAACTGGAACACGGTGACCAAGCTGGTCGAGCTGACGGCTCCGGGGGCGTGACCGCGCGTCCTTCCCGCCGCCGGGGCGCGGCACGTGGTGTGCGAGGCTCTGTTCCATGCGCTACGTCATCATCGGGGCCGGAGCGGTCGGCGGCACGGTCGGCGGCCGGCTGGCCCAGGCGGGGCGCGAGGTCGTCCTGGTCGCACGCGGCCGGCACCTCGCCGCGCTGACCGCGCACGGGCTGCGGCTGCGGGTGCCGCAGGGCGAGTCGACGTACCGGCTGCCGGCCGTCGACGGACCGGGCCCGCTCGGCGAACTGCGCGCCGACGACGTGCTCGTCCTCGCCGTGAAGACCCAGGACACCGTGGCCGCCCTGGACGCCTGGGCGCGCGCGCCCGTCGCGGGCGGCGGCACGGCGGCCGAACGACTGCCGCTCGTCTGCCTGCAGAACGGTGTGGAGAGCGGACGGCTCGCCCTGCGCCGCTTCCGCCGGGTGTACGGCGTCTGCGTCTGGCTGCCCTCCACCTTCGTGGAACCCGGCGTGGTCTCGGCGGCCGGCACCCCGCTCACCGGCATCCTGCACCTCGGCCGCGTCCCGCACGGCACCGACGGCACCGCCCACCGGATCGCCGCCGACCTCCAGGACGCGTACTTCGAGGCGCCGGTGGTACCGGACGTGGCCCGCTGGCAGTACGCCAAGTTGCTGGGCAATCTCGGCAACGCCCTGGAAGCGGTGAGCGGGCCCGTCAGCGGCGAGGCGGCCGAGGCCCTGTACGCCCGGGTGCGGGCCGAGGGGGAGGGCGTGCTCGACGCGGCAGGCATCGCCCACGTGAGCGCCGAGGAGCAGCGCGCGGCTCGCGGCGACAAGGTCACGCCGGTCCCGCTGGACGGGGCCCCGCGCGGCGGCGGTTCGTCCTGGCAGTCCCTCGTCCGGGGCACCGGCACCATCGAGGCGGACTACCTCAACGGCGAGATCGTCCTCCTCGGCCGGCTGCACGGCGTGCCGACCCCGCTCAACGAGCTGCTCCAGCGGATCGCCGGGGAGTTCGCGGCGCGGCGCCGGGCGGCCGGCTCCCTGCCGGTCGCCGAACTGGTCGCCATGGCCGACCGGGCCGGCGGGGCGGCGGCACAACACGGTTGATCTTCGGGCCGGTTCGGTGTTTCGTGGGCCCCGTCCGGGGCGCGCGGCCGCTCGGGGCCGGCGGGCACAGGGGAGGACGGGAAACGGGTGGACGACTTCACGGGGGACGCCGGGCAGCGGCTGGCCGCGCGGTTCGAGGCGGACCGGCCGCACCTCACGGCCGTGGCCTACCGGCTGCTCGGGTCGGCCACCGAGGCCGACGACGCGCTGCAGGAGGCCTGGCTGCGGGCCCGGCAGGCCGACACCGGCGAGGTCGGCAACCTCACCGGCTGGCTGACCACCGTCGTCACCCGCGTCTGCCTGAACCTGCTGCGGGCCCGCCGCAACCGTCGCGAGGACGCCCTCGACGCCCACGACTCCCCGGCCGCGGCCGTCACCGAGTCAGGCGACCCGGCCCGTGAGGCACTGCTGGCCGACGAGGTCGGCATCGCGCTGCTGGTCGTCCTCGACGCCCTGAGCCCCGCCGAGCGGGTCGCCTTCGTGCTGCACGACATGTTCGCGGTGCCGTTCGAGGAGATCGCCCCGCTGATCGACCGGAACCCGGCCGCCACCCGGCAACTGGCCAGCCGCGCCCGGCGCCGGGTCCGGGGCCGGGAACCCGTGCCCACCGCCGGCGCGGGCCGCCGCCGTGAGGCCGTCGAGGCGTTCCTGGCGGCCACCCGCGGCGGCGACTTCACGGCACTGTTCGCCCTGCTCGCCCCGGACGTGGTGCTGCGCGCCGACGCCCTGGTGGTGCCCACACCCGAACCGCTCACCGTCCAGGGCGCCGAGCCCGTCGCCCGGGGAGCCATGGCCGCCGTGGCCCGGGCCCGGCTCACCGGGGTCGCCCTGCTGGACGGCCGGATCGGCCTGGTCATGGCGGAGCGCGGACACCCGCGCCTGGTCCTGGCCTTCACCTTCGGCACGGAGGGTCTGATCACCGGCATTGACATCACGGCGGACCCGGAACGCCTGCGCGCCATCGACATCGGCCCCGCGGACACCGGCCGCTGAGCCGCCCCCCGGGGGGCCCGAAGCCGCCCGGACCGGGGTTGGCCGATAAACGTCCATCGAGCCCGGACACCCCGCTCCGCCTGTGACACACGGGGCGTGTCCGGCGCAGAACCAAGAGCCACCGCGGTCCGACGTCACAGGGGAACGCCGGACCGCGGGGGCCGTTACCACGGCGCCGCCCCCGATAGGCCCGGGTCGCCGAACTCCGCGAGAAATCCGTAGCCGCTCCCTAGTCTGGAGCGCGCGGAACAGCCGGAGGGGAGACGGATGAAGGCGACGGGCGGGCCCCTGCCTCAGTGCGGCGGCGGCACATGCCCGCCGCGCAGGCCTCCGGCCGCCGGTCAACGGACCGTCGTCACTCGGACGGGTGGCGGTTTTCGGCCCACTTGGCGTGCGTGCGGCCGTCCGTGGCACCGTGATCGCGAAAACGCGCCCGACGCGACCCGTCGGACCTTCCTCCCCGTCCGGGCCGCGCGTCGAGGCGCATGTCACGGCGTCCGTCAAGGCGCACGTCAAGGCCGCACCGGACGCCCGTACCCGGACCCCCGGCATCGGTAACGTCGGCCCCCGGCACCGCCCGCCCGAATCCGGACCCGAGCCCGCCACGGCCGCTCAGGACCGAAGCCCCAGGACCAGAAGCGAGGACAGGACATGAGCACGTACAACTTCGGACATGTCAACGGACCGGCCGGCTTCGGTGATCCGGGCAGCACCGCCGACCCCTACGCCCTGGACCTCGAAAGCCTGATGCACACCGCCGACCGGCTCACCGAGACCCTGCACGCCGAGTACCCGGCGCTCGTCGGCCACGGCGAGGTCATCCAGCGCGAGCTGGCGCTGTCCGCCGAGGACGGCCTGCCGCCCAACCGCGGCCGTATCCGCACCGCGCTGGAGGTGGTCGCCATCCGGGCGGCGGCCGGGACCGGCAGCCTCACCTACACCCAGCACCTCACGCACGCCCTCGGTCTGTGACCGGCCGCAGCCGCACCGGGCGCGGCGGCCGGGATCAGGCGCCGAGCGCCGCGAGGACCGGCCGGCGGGCCGCGTCGTAGCGTTCCAGCAGCACCCGCGCCACCTCCGGCGCGGGCCCAGCACATCCGCGAGCACGTCCGCCCCGGCCGCGCCCCGCGCGATGCGGTCCGGCAGGAAGCCGGGCGCCAGGACGTACGGCGCGACGGCCACCCGCTCGCAGCCGAGAGCGCGCAGCTCCCGTACGGCGTCCTCGGTGCGCGGAAGGGATGCGGAGGCGAACGCAGGCCGCACGGCGCACCAACCGGTGTGCCACCACTCCCGCGCGATGTCGGCGATCACTGCGCTCGCCTCCGGGTCGGAGGACCCCGCCGAGGCCAGCACGACCCCGGTCGAGGACTTGTCGGCGGGCGTCAGACCCGCCTCGTACAGGCGCCGTTCCAGCGCCGAGACCAGCAGCGGGGACGGGCCGAGCACCTCAGCCTGCCGGATCCGCAGCCGCGCCGGCGCCTCCCGCAGCACGGCGGGGATGTCTGCCTTGGCGTGGAAGGCGCGGGTCAGCAGCAGCGGCAGGGCGACGACGTCCCGCACGCCCTCCGCCGCCAGCGACTCCAGCACCCCCGGCACCGAGGGGACGTTGAAGTCCAGGAAGCCGGTCTCCACGCGCAGCCCCGGCCGCATCGACCGCACCCGCCGCACGAGGGCGTGCACGGTCGCGGCGTGCCGGGGATCGCGGCTGCCGTGGGCGACGACGAGGAGAACGGGCTTCGTGTGCACGGTGATCAGCTCTTCACCAGCAGACCGCGGCTGCGCAGCACCCACCGCTCCAGCGGACTGAAGATCAACAGGTCGATGGCGATGCCCACGAACAGGATGAGCAGGATCGCCTCGAACACCATGGCCATGTCGCTCGCGGTGCGGGCGTTCTCCAGCAACTGGCCGAGGCCCACGCCCAGATCGGGGAACTGGGCGATGATCTCGGCGGCCATCAGCGACCGCCAGGAGAACGCCCAGCCCTGCTTCAGGCCCGCCACGTAACCGGGCAGCGCCGCGGGAAGGGTGACGTACCAGACGCCCTTGACGCCCGTCGCGCCCATCGTGCGGCCGGCGCGCAGGAACAGCGGCGGGACCTGGTCGACACCGGACACCAGCCCGTTGGCGATCGAGGGGACCGCGCCGAGCAGGATCACCGCGTACATCATGGAGTTGTCCAGGCCCAGCCAGATCACGGCCGGCGGCACCCACGCCACCGAGGGCAGCGACTGCAGACCGGACAGGATCGGGCCGATGGCCGCGCGCACGAACCTCACCCGCGCCACCAGCAGTCCCAGCGGGGTGCCGATGAGCAGCGCGAAGAAGAAGCCCAGCAGACCGCGCGAGACGCTGGTCCAGATGTAGCCGAGCAGATTGCCCTGCACCCAGGCGTCCTGGAACGCGTGCCCCACCGCCGACAGCGAGGGCAGCTTGGTCGGGTCGTCGACGACCGGGTAGAGCAGGGACCAGACCACCAGGACCACCGCGATCGCGATGACCGGCGGGAGGACCTTGTTGACGAGGGTGTGCCGCAGGGTCGGCCGCCCGGTGGCCGCCGTCTCCAGTGCGTCCAGGCCCGCCTCGACGCTCCCCGCGTCCTGGCCCGGCTTCGTCTCAGTGCTGGCCATGACGGCGGATCTCCCCACGCAGTACATCGGTGATCTCAAGGGACAGTTCGGCCACGGGCGCGTCCTCGATGCGGCGCGGCTGCGGGATGTCGACCGTCCACTCGCGCGCGATCCGGCCCGGACGGGAGGACAGCAGGACGACCCGCTGGGCGAGCCGCACCGCCTCGCGCACGTTGTGCGTGACGAACAGGACCGACAGACCCGTCTCCTGCCAGATCCGGGTCAGCTCGTCGTGCAGCACGTCCCGGGTGATGGCGTCCAGCGCCGCGAACGGCTCGTCCATCAGCAGGATCTGGCTCTCCTGGGCCAGCGCTCGGGCCAGCGCCACCCGCTGGCGCATACCGCCCGACAGCTCGTGGACGCGCTTGCCGTACGCGCCCCGCAGCCGGACGAGTTCGAGCAGCTCCTCGGCCTTGCCGCGCCGCTCGTTCTTCGGCACCCCCCTGAGTTTCAGGGCGAGTTCGATGTTCTTGCCCGCGGTCAGCCACGGGAAGAGGGCGTGCTCCTGGAACATCAGGGCCGGGCGGCCGTCCGTGCGGATGGCACCCGCGGTGGGCCGGTCGAGGCCGGCCACCAGGTTGAGCAGCGTGGACTTGCCACAGCCCGAGGCCCCCAGGAGGGTGACGAACTCACCCGGCGCGACATCGATGCTGATGTCGTCCAGCACGAGCTGCTGCCCCGCCGGGGTCGCGAAGGACTTCGAGACGTGCTCAAGGCGTGCCGCGTACTCGACCGACTCGGCGGCCTTGGTGAGAGTCGTGGTCGTGGCCATGGTCGTCACCTCCTGGGAACTCGTCGGATCCGTGTCAGCTGCCGAGACCGGCGTCGCCGACCGCGCTCGCGCCCTCGGCCTTCAGGACCTTGTTGAGGAGCGTGAGGTCGTAGATCCCGTTCAGGTTCGGCTTCTCCAGCAGACCGGCCTTGACCGCGTGGTCCGCCTCGGTGTGGAGCGTGGACGCCAGCGGGTCGTCGGTGAAGCGGATCGACTTCCACGCCGGGTCGAGGACGTCGGCCGGCAGGGCCTTGCCGGAGTCCGACTCCAGCTGCTTGTTCGCGGCGGCCTTCGCCTCGTCCGGGTTGGCGTTGATCCACTTGTTGGTCTCGACCGACGCCTTCAGGACGGCCTCGACCGCCTTCGGGTGCTCCTTGAGGAAGGCCTGCCGCACGATGATGTTCGTGATCACGAACTTCTTGTCCGGCCACAGCGACGACTCGTCCAGCAGCACCTTGCCGCCCTCGGCGACCAGCTTCGACGCGGTCGGCTCCGGCACCCAGGCACCGTCGACCGACCCCGACTTGTAGGCGTCCGGGGTGATCTTGTTGTCGGTGCGGACGACCGTCACGTCACCCTTGCCGCTCTGCGCGTCGACCTTCCAGCCCTGCTCGGCGGCCCAGTTGAGGAAGGCCACGTCCTGCGTGTTGCCCAGCTGCGGGGTGGCGATCCGCTTGCCCTCGACGTCCTTCAGGGTCTTGATCTTCTTCGGGTTCACCACGAGCTTCACGCCGCCCGAGGCGGAACCGCCGATGATCTTCAGGCTCTTGCCGCCCGACTTGGTGAAGCCGTTGATCGCGGGGGAGGGGCCGATCCAGCCGATGTCGATGGACCCGGAGTTCAGCGCCTCGATCTCGGACGGGCCGGCGTTGAAGGTCGCGGGCTCGACCTCGGTGGCTCCCAGTTCCTTCTGGAAGATGCCCTTCTGCACACCGACCAGCGCGGTGGCGTGCGTCAGGTTGCCGAAGTAGCCGATCTTGACGGAGTCGAGACCGTCGATCTTCTTCGCCCCGGCGGCGACCTTGGCGGTGTCGTCGTCCTTTGCCTCGGAGCCGTAACCGCAGGCGGCGAGGGTGAGAAGAGGGAGCGCGGCTATCACCGCGAGGGTACGGCGGAACGCTTGTGTGGCAGGCACGGGAGGTGTTCCTCTCGGAGGCCCGGCGGTCACGGTCTTTCAGGTCGTGGCCGGGAGGTCGGCAGGTCTTCGTCTACGGCTGTGGGGGGTCAGGGCGCGCGGGCAGTGCGCGTACGTCAGCACGCACATCGCGCCACTCCGCCCTGTCCGCTGCCGAGCGCACCGCTGCCGACGCGGCCGCCCTCCTTCGCGAACGTGGACCAGTAGTCGGTGATGTTCATGGTCAGAAGTCCCACCCGTCGTCCCCGGCCTCGTCCTTGACGGGCTCGGGGGCCGCGAACGACTCGCCGACCATGCCCGCGGTGAGCGTGGTGCCGTCGTTCGGGTCGATGAGGATGAAGGAGCCCGTGCGGCGTGAGTCGGCGTAGGCGTCGACCGGCAGCGGCTCCGCGGTACGGATCTTCACCCGGCCGATGTCGTTGGCGGCGAGCCGGCCCGGGTGCGGGTGCAGGGACAGGTCGTCGAGCGTCAGCCGGGACGGGATGTCCTTCACGATCGCCTTGACCGTGCGGGTGCCGTGCTTGAGCAGGACCCGGTGGCCGACGGTGAGCGGGGCGTCCGCGACATGGCAGACGGTCGCCTCCACGTCCTGCGTGGTGGCCGGCGCGTCCTTCGTCGGCACGATCAGGTCGCCGCGCGAGACGTCGATGTCGTCCTCCAGCAGGAGGGTCACCGACTGGGTCGTCCAGGCCACGTCGACCGGCGTGCCCAGCAGGTCGATGCCGGAGACCGTCGTCGTCCGGCCGGACGGGAGGACCGTGACCCGGTCGCCGACGCGGAAGGTGCCGGCCGCGATCTGGCCCGCGTAGCCACGGTAGTCCGGGTGCTCGGCGGTCTGCGGCCGGATCACGTACTGCACGGGCAGCCGCGCGTGGCAGTGCGCCAGGTCGTGGCTGACCGGCACCGTCTCCAGGTGCTCCAGCACGGTCGGGCCGCCGTACCAGTCCATGTTCGCGGACGGCTCCACGACGTTGTCGCCGGCGAGCGCCGAGATCGGGATCGCGGTGACCTCCGGGACGCCCAGCTCGGTCGCGTACGCCGTGAACTCCTGGGCGATCGTCGCGAAGACGCCCTCCTCGTAGCCGACGAGGTCCATCTTGTTGACGGCGAGGACGACGTGCGGGACCCGCAGGAGGGCGGCGATGGCCGCGTGCCGCCGGGTCTGCTCGACCACGCCGTTGCGGGCGTCGACCAGGACGACCGTCAGCTCCGCGGTGGACGCGCCCGTGACCATGTTGCGCGTGTACTGCACATGACCGGGGGTGTCGGCCAGGATGAAACGGCGGCGGGGCGTGGCGAAGTAGCGGTACGCCACGTCGATCGTGATGCCCTGCTCCCGCTCGGCACGCAGGCCGTCGGTGAGCAGCGCGAGGTCGGGGGCGTCCTGTCCGCGGCTCGCGGAGGCCCGCTCCACGGCCTCCAGCTGGTCGACGAGGACCGACTTGGAGTCGTGCAGCAGCCGTCCGACCAGCGTGGACTTGCCGTCGTCGACGGAGCCGGCGGTGGCGAACCGCAGCAGCGTGGTGGCCGAGAGCGCCTCGGTCGTGGTGGTGCTCATGCTTAGAAGTACCCCTCGCGCTTGCGGTCTTCCATCGCGGCCTCGGAGAGCTTGTCGTCGGCGCGGGTCGCGCCGCGCTCGGTGAGCCGGGAGGCGGCGATCTCGGCGATGACGGCGTCCAGCGTGGTGGCGTCGGAGTCGACCGCGCCGGTGCAGGACATGTCGCCGACGGTCCGGTAGCGGACCAGGCGCCGCTCGACGGTCTCACCGTCCTTGGCGCCGCCCCACTCGCCCGCGGTCAGCCACATGCCGGCCCGCGCGAACACCTCGCGCTCGTGCGCGAAGTAGATCTGCGGCAGCTCGATGTCCTCGCGGGCGATGTACTGCCACACGTCCAGCTCGGTCCAGTTCGACAGCGGGAAGACCCGGACGTGCTCGCCCGGGGCGTGCCGGCCGTTGTAGAGGTTCCACAGCTCCGGGCGCTGGCGACGCGGGTCCCACTGGGAGAACTCGTCGCGCAGGGAGAACACGCGCTCCTTGGCGCGGGCCTTCTCCTCGTCCCGGCGGCCGCCGCCGAAGACGGCGTCGAACCGCTCGCTCTGGATCTTCTCCGTCAGCGGGAGCGTCTGGAGCGGGTTGCGGGTGCCGTCGGGGCGCTCCTTGAGCACACCGCGGTCGATGTAGTCCTGTACGGAGGCCACATGCAGGCGCAGACCATGGGCGGCGACCACCCGGTCCCGGTACTCCAGCACCTCGGGGAAGTTGTGCCCGGTGTCCACGTGCAGCAGGGAGAAGGGCACCGCCGCCGGGGCGAACGCCTTGAGCGCGAGGTGCAGCATGACGATGGAGTCCTTGCCACCGGAGAACAGGATCACCGGGTTCTCGAACTCGCCCGCCACCTCACGGAAGATGTGGACCGCCTCGGACTCCAGCGCGTCCAGGTGCGAGAGCGCGTACGGGCTCTCCGTGCCTTCCTCCGCCTTGAAGGCCGTGGTCATGCCAGTCCCCTCTCGCTCAGCAGCGCGTGCACGGACGCGGCGGACTCCCGCACCGTCTGGTGCTGCGACTCGATCCGCAGATCGGGCGTCTCCGGCTCCTCGTACGGGTCGTCCACCCCGGTGAGCCCGGACAGCTCGCCCGCGGCCTGCTTGGCGTACAGCCCCTTCACATCGCGCTCGCTGCACACGTCGACCGGGGTCGCCACATGGATCTCCAGGTACGGCGTCCCGTTCTCCTCGTGCCGCTTGCGCACCGCGTCCCGGCTGTCCGTGTACGGCGCGATCACCGGCACCAGCGCCTTGACGCCGTTGCGGGCCAGCAGTTCGGCGACGAAGCCGATGCGCTGCACGTTGGTGTGCCGGTCCTCGCGCGAGAAGCCGAGCCCCGCCGAGATGAACTCGCGGATCTCGTCGCCGTCGAGCACCTCGACCCGGTGGCCCTCGGCACGCAGCCGGCCCGCCAGCTCGTACGCGATGGTGGTCTTGCCGGCGCTCGGCAGACCCGTGAGCCAGACGGTGGCTCCGGTCGTCACGTGGTTCTCCTGAATCCGCTCGTCGGTCATCCGTGCAGCCCGCACTCGGTCTTGTTGCGCCCCGCCCAGCGGCCGGCACGCGCGTCCTCGCCCTCCAGGACCCTGCGGGTGCACGGGGCGCAGCCGACGGACGCGTAGCCGTCCGTCAGCAGGGGGTTGGTCAGCACGCCGTGTTCCGCGACGTACGCGTCCACGTCGTCCTGGGTCCAGCGGGCGATCGGGGAGATCTTGACCTTCCGCCGCTTCTCGTCCCACCCGACCACGGGGGTGTTCGCCCGGGTCGGGGACTCGTCGCGGCGCAGGCCGGTCGCCCACGCCCGGTAGCCCTTGAGGCCCTCCTCCAGCGGCCGCACCTTGCGGAGCCCGCAGCACAGGTCCGGATCGCGGTCGTGCAGCTTCGGCCCGTACTCGGCGTCCTGCTCGGCGACGGTCTGCCGCGGCGTGAGGGTGATGACGTTGACGTCCATCACCGCCGCCACGGCGTCCCGGGTGCCGATGGTCTCCGGGAAGTGGTAGCCGGTGTCGAGGAAGACGACGTCGACGCCCTTGAGTACGCGCGAGGCGAGGTGGGCGACCACGGCGTCCTCCATCGAGGAGGTGACGCAGAATCCGCTGCCGAACGTGTCCACCGCCCACCGCAGGATCTCCAGGGCGGAGGCGTCCTCCAGGTCGCGGCCGGCCTGCTCGGCGAGTTGCTGCAACTCGTCGTCGGTGCGCTGGTCCTGAGCGGTCGTCATATGTGCTCGTCCCCTCCGTCGTCGGCTCGCTGCAGGCCCCGGGCGAGCAGCCCGAGGAACTTCAGCTGGAAGGCGCGGTTGCACGCCCCGCATTCCCAGGCGCCGTGGCCCTGCTCGTTCGGACGCAGGTCTTCGTCGCCGCAGTAGGGGCAGAAGAAGGGCGCGGCCCGCTCGCTCACGACAGGGCCTCCTCGGAAGCACGCGCGGTCCAGGTGGCGAACCGCTCGCCGTCCTCGCGCTCCGCCTGGAAACGCTTCAGGACCCGCTCGATGTAGTCGGGCAGCTCGTCCGAAGTGACCTTCAGACCGCGGACCTTGCGGCCGAAGCCCGCCTCCAGGCCGAGCGCGCCGCCGAGGTGGACCTGGTAGCCCTCGACCTGCTCGCCCCGCTCGTCGAGGACGAGCTGGCCCTTGAGACCGATGTCCGCCACCTGGATGCGGGCGCAGGCGTTCGGGCAGCCGTTGAGGTTGATGGTGATCGGCTCCTCGAAGCCCGGCAGCCGGCGCTCCAGTTCGTCGATCAGCTGGGCACCGCGCTGCTTGGTCTCGACGATGGCGAGCTTGCAGAACTCGATGCCGGTGCAGGCCATCGTGCCGCGCCGGAAGGTGGACGGGCGGGCGGTGAGGTCCAGCGCCTCCAGGCCCTCGACCAGCGAATCGACCTGGTCCTCCTCGACGTCGAGGACGATCATCTTCTGCTCGACGGTGGTGCGGACCCGGCCGGAGCCGTGCGCCTCGGCGAGGTTGGCGACCTTGGTGAGGGTGGCGCCGTCGACGCGGCCCACGCGCGGCGCGAAACCGACGTAGAACCGGCCGTCCTTCTGCCGGTGCACGCCGATGTGGTCGCGCCACTGCCGGCTCGGCTGCTCGGGGGCGGGCCCGTCGACCAGTTCGCGCCGGAGGTACTCGTCCTGCAGCACCTGACGGAACTTCTCCGCGCCCCAGTCGGCGACGAGGAACTTCAGCCGGGCGCGGTTGCGCAGGCGGCGGTAGCCGTAGTCGCGGAAGATCGAGATGACGCCCTCGTAGACGTCCGGGACCTCGTCGATCGGCACCCATGCGCCGAGCCGCACACCGAGCTTGGGGTTGGTGGACAGACCGCCGCCGACCCACACGTCGAAGCCCGGGCCGTGCTCGGGGTGCCGGACGCCGACGAACGCCACGTCGTTGATCTCGTGCACCACGTCGAGCAGCGGCGAACCCGAGATGGCCGTCTTGAACTTGCGCGGGAGGTTCGAGTACGCCGGGTTGTTCAGGACGCGGCGCTTGATCTCCTCCAGCGCCGGGGTCGCGTCGATGATCTCGTCCTCGGCGATGCCCGCGACCGGCGAGCCGATCATCACGCGCGGGGTGTCGCCGCAGGCCGTGACCGTGGACAGGCCCACACCCTCCAGCCGGTCCCAGATCTCCGGCACGTCCTCGATCCGGATCCAGTGGTACTGCACGTTCTGCCGGTCGGTGATGTCCGCCGTACCGCGCGCGAACTCCTGCGAGATCTCCCCGATCACCCGCAGCTGCCGGGTCGTGAGCGCGCCGCCGTCGATGCGGACCCGGAGCATGAAGTACTCGTCGTCCAGCTCCTCCGGCTCCAGGATCGCGGTCTTGCCGCCGTCGATCCCGGGCTTGCGCTGGGTGTACAGCCCCCACCAGCGCATCCGGCCGCGCAGGTCGCTCGGGTCGATCGAGTCGAAACCACGCTTGGAGTAGATCGTCTCAATGCGTGTCCGCACATTGAGACCGTCGTCGTCCTTCTTGACCTGCTCGTTGCCGTTGAGCGGGGTGAAGTGCCCCGCTGCCCACTGACCCTCGCCGCGGTGACGGCTCACCTTGCGGCGGGGCGCGGAGGCGGCAGGGTTCTGTGGGGTGGCGGCCATGGTTGGTACGTCCTTCGGGACAGGGGAAAGCGGCTCTGACCTGCATATACGGGCATGCGCGCACGCGTGCGCGTCCTTGCGCGGGCAGGAAGTTCGGGAAACCCGGGTTCTCGGCGGTGCTGGAGGCTCAGCTCGCCGGACAGATGGCGCTGGACATGCGGCCGAGGTCGACGTGCCGCCGACTCACCAAGGCAATTCCAGTTCCAGGCATGGCGGAAGCCTGTCACGGCGATCTGGACACAGTCCAGCTTCGTCCAAGATGCGGACACCCTTGTCCCGAAATGTGGAACAAGGGTGTCGTCGCTCACATGTGCTGTCGGGAGACTTGTCCCGGCAGGTCAGGCGGGGTATGCGCCGGGCCACGGGCCGGGCGTGGCGATCTCGGGCTCCAGTTCCACCTTGGTGTCGAACAGCGTGAAGCCGCGCCGCTGGTAGTTGTCCATCGCGTACTCGCCGTCCTTGCTGCAGGTGTGCAGCCACACCCGCTTGGTCGGCGTACGCCCGGGCCACCGCTCGGCCAGGTCCCAGGCGCGGGCCGTGCCGTACGACAGCAGATGGCCGCCGATGCGCCGGCCGCGGGAGGCGGGCAGCAGACCGAAGTAGACGATCTCGACGACGCCCTCGCCCTGTGCCTCCAGTTCGACGTAACCGGCCGGGGTGCCCCGGTCGTACGCCACCCAGGTCTCCACGCCGGGCCGCTCCAGGTGCTCCCGCCACCGCGCGTGGCTCCAGCCGAGCCGGTCCGTCCACCGGATGTCGCCGCCGACCGAGGCGTACAGGAAGCGGCTGAACTCGGGGGAGGGGACCTCGGCGCGGACGATCCTGACGTCGCCCTCCGGGGCGGCGGCCGGCAGGAGGTCGGACGGGGACGTCTGCTCCAGGGACCAGGTGGTGACAGGGACGCTGCTCATGCGGGCCAGGGAATCATCCCGCCGGCCCGTCTGTCGATCGACCAGGTCACGCCGGGCGCGCAGGTGCGCAGGTCACGGCGGCCGCGCACCGCTCACCCGGGCCGGACGGCACCCGGGCCGCCCGGGGTCACCGCAGTGAGCGGTCGAGGGTCGCCAGGGGCAGGGAGAAGAGCATCCGGTCCGACAGCGACCACACCTCGCCGGTCTCCTGCCAGTAGGAGAGGGAGCCGGCCTCCCGCGCCCAGCAGCGGTGCGAGGAGTCCGCGCCGCACTGTGCCGCCCGCGCTCCCTTCGTGTCCTGTCGCCACAGCCCGCCGTGTCCGTCCCGCGAACCGGGCAGGTGTCCCACATACCAGGACGGCAGCTTCGCCCCGGGCTGCCGGTACGACAGCACCCCCCGGATGCCGGAGGTCCCGGTCCGGTACGCCTCCACCGCGTCGGCCCGCCCCGCGGCGTCCGTCGCGAGCAGCCCGGCGCGGGCGGGATCGGCGCTGAACGCGTACCGCCACAGCCGGGCCCGCCGGTCGCCGTCGGGTGCGGTCCACTCCGCGGCGACCAGGCTGTCGGGGGCCGTACCGCGGTCGAGGGCGAGGGCACCCGGGCAGGGCGCCCCGGCCGCCGTGCAGCGGCCGGAGGTGAAGCGGTACGAGCCGACCGCGGGCAGTACGTACCGGTAGCCGTCGGCGGACCAGCCGCCGGGCACCCGGCCGATCGCGGTGGCGTCGATCGTGGTGCGCTGGATGCGGTCGAGGTCGTAGACGTAGAGCGCGTCCGCGCTGCCGGTCCTGGTGGTCACCAGCAGTTTGTCCTGGTACCAGACCAGGCCGGAGATGCCGGATGCCAGGCCCCGGTAGTCCCGGCCGCCCTGGACCGGGACGACCAGCAGCACCCAGTCGTAGGTGAGGTGGTCGGGGTCGTCGGCGTCGACGAGGGCGACCCGGGCGAGTCCCCGCTCGGCGGGACGGCCGGTGGTGGTGCTGTGGGTCCAGCCGGCCACCAGGGCGCGGTGGGTGCCCCAGACGCCGTCGTCGTCGGCGTCCCCGGAGCCGGTCACCGAGGCCGGCCGCCAGTCGGCGGACGCGGCGTCGGCATCGTCCCAGCAGTAGGCGCGGGTGGCGGCCGGGGCCACGGGCAGGGAGGCGCGGTCGTCGGCGGAGCAGGCCGGGCCCTCCCGCATCGCGCGCTCCGCGTTCCCGAGCACCCCGTCCACGCCGACCGGGCGGCCCATCGCGGCGGAGAGCCGGTCGAGCGTACGGGCCGGGACCAGGTGCTCCCGGAGCTGGAGCCTGCCGGTGTCCGCGGCTGAGGTGAGCGGCTTGAGCGCACCCGGGTCGTCGGTCACGTCGGCCTGGGACACACTGATCATGGTGGCGGCCGCGGTGAGCGCCAGCGCGGTCCCGGTCAGGACCGCGCGGAGCGCCGCGCCCCGTCTGCGTCGGCGGTGTCTGCCGCGATGCTTCATGTCTCCTCCCGAGGCGGGCCAACTGCGCCTGATGGTCCGTACGTTGACCGAGGAGCAGGTGGGGAGGCCCGTAGGGGACTCTACGGCAGTAACGGGCCGCGCAGGGCGAAGACCCCGCAAATATGCGGAAGACACACGCACGGAGCGCCTGCCCGGGGTGTCAGGGGAGCGCCCGCCGGACCGGCGCCGGGCCCGTCCGCCGCCGTACCACCGCGGGCGCCGTCGACCGGGGCAGCAGGTCACGCGGGTCGTCGGGGAGCAGGACGACGACCTCTCCGGTGCCGCCGAACCGGTAGGGCCGATGCTGCAGAAGTTCCCCCAGATACCGTCTGATTCGCGACATCTCCGCCCGTACGGTCACCGTCCGGGAGGTGTCCCCGAACAGGTCGCCGGCCAGGCCCGCCGCCCCGCGCCCGGACGGGTGTTCGGTGAGCAGGAACAGCAACTCGGCGTGCCGCGGGCTCACTTCCCGGGACCAGGAACCCGCGGCGGCCTCCACGGTCAGCACGCAGCGGCCCGGCCGGGCGAGGTCCAGCACGATCCGGGTGGCGGCGGTGGCGAGCGGCTCGTCGGCCGCCCGCAGCAGCCAGCCCCCGGCCAACGGCTCCACCGCGCACGAACCCAGCGCGGGCAGCCACCGCCGGCCCGGCGTACACGACGTGGGCAGCGCGACCCGCCGCACGTACGGCATCCCGGTCACCGCGGCGACCCAGCCGTCCCGGTCCACCACCAGCGCCCGTCCCTCCAGCCGGGCCAGCACGGGCGCCGCGACCACCCGCAGCCGCTCCAGCGAAGCACCGTGGAGTTCCCGCAGTCGCGCCTCCGCCAGCTTGGCCACCGAGTCCACCCAGGCCAGGGTCGCCGGATGCATGGTCTCCAGCGGGCCGCTGACGTCCACGACCCCGATCAGCGTGCCGTCCCTGGGATCGGTGATCGGGGCGCCGGTGCACGTCCACGAGGTGTGCGAGCGGACGAAGTGCTCGCCGGCGAACACCTGGACGGGCCGCCGTACGACCACCGGGGTGCCCACGCCGTTGGTGCCGACGACGTCTTCCCGCCAGTCCGCGCCCAGTTCGAAACCGAGTCCGTCCGCCTTGCGCAGCACCGGACGCGAGCCCTCCCGCCACAGCACGCGCCCCTCGGCGTCCGCGACCACCATGATGTGGTGGGCGACGTCCGCGACCGAAAGCAGCCCCTGGCGCAGCACGGGCAGGACATGCCTGAGCGGTGACTCCTCACGCCTGCGCCGCACTTCCTCGGAGGGCAGCGGCGCGGACCTGGAGTCGTGGTCGGGATCGACGCCGCTGCGCAGCATCCGCTCCCAGGACTGCTCGATCACCGGCCGGGGCGCGATCCGCGCAGGCTGCCCGGCGAGGGTCGCCTCGCGCACCTCGCTCAGCACCCGCGCCGCCCGCGCCGCGTCCACGGCGGCCAGACGCGCCACGTTCATGGGCGAGTTCACCACTGGGGCCCTCCCGGGGGACGCATCGAACACGCTTGTCAAGCCGTCCGGGCGGCGGATTCCGGTCCGGCTCCGCCTCTCATAGTGCCGTCGCGAGCAGGACGGAGGCACACACTCCGCGCACGTGCGCCCACAAGTTGCAACCCCTTGCAACCCTGGTGCCCCGATGCGGGGTGGCTGAGACTTGACCTGACGCCTCGTGCGTCCGCGGGCTTCAAGGGGCCCACGTGGTGGGGGTGGTGCCGTGTCGGCGCAGCACCACCCTCACCGGGGGTTCGGTGGACAAGCGGGTGCACGCGCCCGCTCAGGAGACCGGCCGGGCCCGTTCCACCACCGCCGCGAGGTCCAGGCCCGCCGGCAGGGTGCCGAAGGACGCGCCGTGGTCACCGCCCAGCCGGGACGCGCAGAACGCGTCGGCGACCGCCGGGGGCGCGTGCCGCACCAGCAGCGAACCCTGGAGGACCAGCGCGAGCCGTTCCACCAGCCGCCGGGCCCGGCCCTCGATGCCGTCCAGGTCGGCGAGCTCGGTGAACAGGTCCTTCACCGCCCGGTCGAGACGGTGGTCGGCGCCGTGCGCCCGCCCGATCTCCGTGAGGCACGCGTCGAGCGCGCCCGGCTCCCGCCGCAGCGCCCTGAGCACGTCCAGCGCCTGCACGTTCCCGGCGCCCTCCCAGACGGAGTTCAGCGGCGACTCGCGCACCAGGCGGGGCAGGCCCGACTCCTCGACGTAGCCGTTGCCGCCCAGGCACTCGGCGGCCTCGACGGCCAGCGGCGCGCAGCGCTTGGTGATCCAGTACTTCGCGGCCGGCACCGCGAGCCGCAGAAAGGCGCGCTCCCGCTCGCCGCCGTCGTCGTACGCGGCGGCGAGCCGGAGCGCGAGCGCCGTCGCGGCCTCGGACTCCAGCGCGAGGTCGGCGAGCACGTTGCGCATCAGCGGCTTGTCGATCAGCCGCCCGCCGAACGCCTCGCGATGGGCACTGTGGTGGACCGCCTGCGCCACCGCCTGCCGCATCAGGCCCGCGGAACCGAGCGCGCAGTCCAGCCGGGTCGCGGAGACCATCCCGATGATGGTCCGCACCCCCTGACCCTCCTCGCCGACCCGGCGCGCCCAGGTGCCGTCGAACTCCACCTCGGCGGAGGCGTTGGAGCGGTTGCCCAGTTTGTCCTTCAGCCGCTGGAGCCGGAAGACGTTGCGGGTGCCGTCGTCCAGGACGCGCGGCACGAGGAAGCACGTGAGCCCGCCCGGGGCCTGCGCGAGCACCAGGAAGGCGTCCGACATGGGGGCCGAGCAGAACCACTTGTGCCCGGTCAGCACGTAGGTGCCGGCCTCGGCCAGGGGCCGCGCCTCGGTGGTGTTCGCCCGTACGTCGCTGCCGCCCTGCTTCTCGGTCATGCCCATACCGAGGACGGCCCCGGGCTTCTGTCCGGCGGGCCGCAGCTCGCGGTCGTAGATCGTGGACGCCAGCCGCGGCTCCCACTCGGCGGCCAACTCCGGATCGGCGCGCAGCGCGGGCACGGCGGCGTGGGTCATCGACAGCGGGCAGCAGTTGCCCGCGTCGACCTGCGTCCACACCAGGAAACCCGCCGCCCGCCGCACGTGCCCGGCCGGCCGGGACCAGGCCCCGGTCAGGCCCGCCGAGACGCCCTTGCCGAGCAGCCGGTGCCAGGCCGGGTGGAAGTCGACCTCGTCGATCCGGTGGCCGTACCGGTCGTGGGTGCGCAGCCGGGGCGGGTGCTCGTTCGCCTGCACCGCCCACTCCTGGAGCTGTGCGGAGCCGGAGGCCCGGCCGAGCGCGGACAGCTCGGCGCGCACCTCGTCCAGCACGCCCGGGTCGGTGTACCGCTCGACCGCGTCGACGAGGGCCCGGTCGGCCGCGAAGACGTCGTAGCCGGCCAGCGGGGGCGGCTGGTTCGTCACGGTGTGGGTGGGGGTGCCTGCCATGACTGCGAACCTACCCGGGACGGCGGCGGTGATGACCCCGGAGCTGCACGACGCCCGGAACCCGATGCCCGGACCGGTGATCGCCCCCGGAAGGTGAGGGCGGCCCGGTACGGCGGATACCGTTAGGACGTGCAGCCAGCAAGTGAATCCCCAGAGCGGCCCGCCGGCCGGCTCCACCGGGCCAGAGCCCTCTACCGGAACGTCTCCAAGCGCAGGACCGCCTGGCTGCTGCTCAAGGACACCGTCGACTCCTGCATGGAGTACCGCATCCTGGGCCTGGCGGCGGAGGCGGCGTTCTTCACGCTGCTGTCCGTGCCGCCGCTGCTGCTGAGCCTCATCGGGCTGCTCGGCTACGTCGACGACTGGACCGGCGCGGACACCATCCACAGCCTGGAGACCAACCTTCTGGTCGCCTCGCACACGGTGCTGTCCGACAAGGGCGTGAAGGACATCGCGGAGCCGATCCTGCACGACGTGATGCGGGGCGGCCGGCCCGACGTCATCTCCATCGGCTTCCTGTTCGCCCTGTGGTCGGGCTCGCGCGCGGTCAACGTCTTCATCGACACGATCACGGTCATGTACGGCCTCGACGGCGTCCGGGGCATCGTCAAGACCCGGATCATGGCCTTCCTGCTGTTCATCGTGGCGCTGCTGATCGGCTCGGTGGCGCTGCCGCTGATGGTCGCCGGACCGGACGCGGTGGTGCGTGTGGTGCCCTGGTCGGAGACGGTCGTCCAGGTCCTGTACTGGCCGGTCGTGATGGTCCTGTCCATCGTCTTCCTGACCACGCTGTACCACGTGTCGGTGCCGGTCCGCTCTCCCTGGATCGAGGACGTGCCCGGGGCTCTGGTGGCCCTGGCCATGTGGGTCCTCGGCAGCTTCCTGCTCCGCATCTACCTCACGAGCACCATCGAGGGCGCCACCATCTACGGCTCGCTCGCCGCCGCCGTCGCCGTCCTCCTGTGGATCGGTGTGTCCGCCTTCGCGGTCCTCGTCGGCGCCGCGGTGAACGCCGCGATCGACCGGGTCTGGCCCGCCGCGGCCACGGCCGCCGCCCGCGAGGCGAACGACCGCATCCGGGAGGCCCAGGTCGCCGAGTACGTGGCCCGTACGGCGGCCGGCCGCGAGACCGACCCCGACGACCCGGACATGCCCTCCGAGTTCCCCGAGCGCTGGTCCCGCTTCCTGCCCCCGACGGACGTGACCGCCCGCCTGCGCACCCACGCGAAGAACCCGCACCACTCCCACAAGTCAGGCGGCGGCACGGGGGACGCGACGCATCCGGAGAGGTGACCCGTACGGGCCGGTCCGGCCGGTCCGGCCACGCGCCGGACGCCGCGGCCCACGGACATGGCCGGGCCGCTCGTCCCCGTGAGCGGGCCACCGCGCGGCCTTCCCGCGTCCACGCGGGCTTCCTGTGTCCGCCCGGCCTCCGGCGTGCGTCCGCGGCGCCCGGAGCGTGCGTCTACGCTGCCCCCCATGGACGCACTCGCCGGCCTGCTGGACGGTCCACGCGCGCGGGGCGCCTTCATGATCCGCGCCTGCTTCGACCCGCCGTGGGCCGTGCGCGTGGCGGACGAGGCGCCGCTGACGGTGATGCTCATGGCGCGCGGCAGCTGCTGGATCACCCACGACGCCGGCGGCGGTCCGGTGCGGCTCGGCCCGGGGGACCTGGCGATCGCGCGCGGCCCGCTGTCCTACACCTGCGGCGACGCCCCGGACACCGCCCCGCAGGCGCTGATCCTGCCCGGCGGCGAGTGCCGGTATCCCGACGGCGGCTCCCTGAACGGCTCCATGGACCTCGGCGTGCGCACCTGGGGCGACCGCCCCGACGCGGGCACGATGATGCTGATCGGCACCTATCTCCTGCGCGGCGAGATCAGCGGCCGCCTGCTCGACGCGCTGCCGCCGCTGCTGACCCTGGCGGACGAGCTGTGGTCCTGCCCGCTCACCCCGCTGCTGACCGAGGAGATCGTCCGCGACGAGCCCGGCCAGGAGGTGGTCCTGGACCGGCTGCTCGACCTGCTCCTGATCAGCTCCCTGCGGGCGTGGTTCTCCCGCCCGGACTCGGCGGCGCCCGCCTGGTACCGCGCCCTGGCGGACCCGGTCGTCGGCCCCGTGCTGCGCCTGCTCCAGGACGATCCGGCGCGTCCGTGGACGGTCGCCGCGCTCGCCGCCGAGGCCGGGGTGTCCCGCGCGGCGCTGGCCCGCCGCTTCACCGGCCTCGTGGGGGAGCCGCCGATGTCCTACCTGACCGGCTGGCGGCTCGCCCTCGCCGCCGACCGGCTCCGCGACACCGACCTCACGCTCGACACCATCGCCCGCCAGGTCGGCTACAGCAGCCCGTTCGCCCTCTCCACCGCCTTCAAGCGGGTGTACGGCGTCAGCCCCCAGGAGCACCGCGCGGGCACCGGCACGGCCGGCCGGGCCTGAACGGCGGTACGGGGGCTCGTTCCCGGCCTTCGTTCCGGGGCTGCTGCCGGAACCGTCCCCTCCTCGCCCGCGCCGAGTCCCTCACCCTGCTGGCCCTGGCCGCCGTCGTCACCGCGGTGTACGCCCGACGGTTCCGCGCCCGCCACGGCCTGCCCCTGTTCGGCGCGCCCATATCCGCGACCGGCCGCTCCTGACGGTCACGCACGGGAAGGCATGACGGAAGGGAGGGACCGTGCCGTCCGCCCCGCGCGACCCGCACCGGCGGCGTGCCGACGTAGGCTGGCAGCCGTGTACGCGGAACGTGCGTCGCGGCTGACCGGGGCGGTCGTGTGGACCAACACCCCGGCCGGGACGGGTGCCCGGCCCGTGCTTCCCGACGGCTGCATGGACCTGCTGTGGACCGAGGGCCGGCTGCTGGTGGCGGGCCCGGACACCCGAGCCCATGTCCCGGACGGACCGCCTCGGGCCTGGGCCGGCATCCGCTTCTTCCCCGGCACCGCGCCGGCCCTGCTCGGTGTCCCCGCGCACGAACTGCGCGACAGACGGGTGGAGTTGGCGGACCTGTGGCCCGCCTCCCGGGTCGGGCGGCTGCGGGACCGGATCGAGGCCGCGCCCGACGCCGCGACGGCCCTGGAGGAAATCGCCCTGGACCGGAGCGCGTGGGCGGCCGTTCCGGACCCGCTGCTGCGCCGACTGGTGGAGTGCCTGGACGAGGGCCGCCCGGTGGCCGGCACGGCCGACGAACTGGAGCTGGGCGCACGTCAGTTGCACCGCCGCTGCCTCGGCGCCTTCGGCTACGGGCCCAAGACGCTCGCCCGCATCCTGCGTCTGCAGCGCGCGCTGGCTCTGGCCCGCTCCGGGCTGCCGTACGCCGAGACGGCCGTCCGGGCCGGGTACGCGGACCAGCCGCACCTCGCGCGTGAGGTCAGGGACTTGGCGGGCCGCCCGCTCGGGCGGCTACTCGGCGGCGGCCGGTAGCGGGGCGAACAGGTCCACGCCGTTGCCGTCGGGGTCGTGCACGGTGGCGTACCGCTGCCCCCAGAAGGCGTCCCACGGCTTCAGCTCCCCGTGATGGCCGGCGCTCACCAGATCCTCGTAGAGCGCGTCGACCTCGGCCGGTGAGCCGCACCGGAAGGCGAGCCCGACCCGGCCGCCGCCGGCGGGGGGCCGCCAGCCGGAGTGGAAGGAGCGGACGGTGTCCTCGGTGTCCAGGGCGAGCACCAGGCCGCCGGGCAACTCGGCCTCGACGTGTGGCTGGTCCTCGGCGCCGTCGGGGAAGACCAGCCCGAGGCGGCGGTAGAAGGCGAGCGAGGCGGCGAGGTCGGAGGCGACCACGCCGATCACGGCGAATCGTGGAGTCATGGGGCCACCGTAGGCGGGCGGGGATCAGCCGGTCTTGAAGGAATCGGACACCGCGGGCGGCCCGTCCCCGGGGTGGCCGGCGGTACGGCCGGGCCCGGTGGCCGCGAGGTGCTCGACCAGTACGAACGTCACGCTGATCAGGAGGGACCAGGCGCCGAACTTGCTCAGCGGTACCGGCTGCCAGCCGGCGAGCTGCTGGGGATAGCTCCAGGCGCCGGCCCAGGTGGCGGCGTTCTCGGCGACCCAGAGGAAGAAGCCGATCAGGACGAAGGAGACGGCGAGCGGCATACGGTAGCGGTGGGCGCCCACCCGGAAGCCGACCCAGGTCCCGGCGGTCGCGGCGGCCATCGCCAGCGCGAGCGGCCAGCGCAGGTCGGGCATCCAGTGGTGGGTGAAGAAGTTCAGGTAGACGGCGGCGGCCACCACGGTCGTGGCGGCGGCGCGGTAGCGGGTGAAGCGCAGTCGCATCAGCCGCCGGGCCCGGCACACGTAGCTCGCGACCGCCGCGTACATGAAGCCGCCGTACAGCGGCACCCCGGCGACCTTGGTGAGCGCGTCCTCCGGGTAACTCCACGACCCCATGCGCACCTTGACCAGCTCGAACAGCAGCCCCAGCACGTGGCACACGGCGATCACCGCGGTGTCCCGGCGGGTCTCCCAGCCGGCCTTGCGGGCGACGAGGGTGAGCAGCACCCCGTAGACGAGCACCAGGTCGTAGCGCGCCACCGGCAGCTCGGGCAGGAGCCGGGAGCCGGCGATGCCCGCGAGCAGTGCCACGGCGAAGGCGCAGCAGCGCGCCTGGACCAGTCCGAACCGCGCCAACTGCTCCAGGCCATGACGGAGCTCCCTCATCATGCGACGCATGCCCCCTCCTTCGAGCGCCGGTGAGGCCCCCGATCCTAGGGGTGCGATTGAACGTGTTCAAATACCTGGGTCCGCGAGTGGTGCGCCGTCGGCGCGGTGGCGGACGTGTGTGCGACGCGGTACTCGGCGCGCGGGCCGGGCCCCTGTCCTGCCCCGGGCGTCCCCGCCCGCCCCGAAGGCGGCCCCGCCTGGGCGGGACGGCTCGCCGAGTGACGTTTCTGCGGTGAACCGTCTCCACCATTGGAGTGAGTAAAGCCGGCGTCCGTGGATGGTCACGCGATCACCTAGGGATGCTCTTGTCCTGGTAAAGGGCGTCGAGACGCGGCGGTCGACCCCGACCCGCGTCACCCACCCACAGAAGGAGCCGGACCTTGACCCACGGTAAGAAGCTGCGCGAGCGCATCGCCGGGCCCGGGACCACACCGCTGATCGGCGTGTACGACATGTACTCGGCGTCGATCGCGGCCAAGCACTACGACGGGATGTTCGTCTCGGGCTTCGGGTTCGCGGCCTCGTACTACGGCCTGCCGGACATCGGATTCATCGCCTGGCCGGACATGGTGGCCTTCGTCCAGCGGCTGCGCGGCGCGTTCCCGTACCACCACCTGCTGGTCGACATCGACGACGGCTACGTCGACCCCGAGGTCGCCTGTCACGTCGTCGAGGGGCTGGAACGCATCGGCGCCTCCGGCGTGATCCTGGAGGACCAGAAGCGACCGCGCCGCTGCGGGCACGCCGACGGCAAGCAGGTGCTGCCGCTGGAGGAGTACCTGGAGAAGCTGGACAAGGTCCTGCAGACGCGCAAGGACCTGGTCGTCGTCGCCCGTACGGACGCCACCGACGAGCACGACATCCTGCACCGCGCCGAGCGGCTCGCCGCGACCGACGCCGACGTGGTCCTGGTCGACGGCGTCCGCAGCGTCGAGTGGATCAAGCGCATCCGCGAGGTGGTGGGCGGCAAGCCGCTGCTGTTCAACCAGATCGCCGGTGGCAAGTCCCCCCGGCTCTCCCTCGGCGAACTGTCCGACCTCGGCGTCGACGTGGCGATCTACAGCACCCCCTGCCTGTTCGCCGCGCACGAGGCGATGGACTCGGCGCTCTCCGGTCTGAAGGCGGCCGACGGCCGGCTGCCGGAGGTGGACCCCGCGAGCGGCATCGGGGTGAAGGCCTCCACCAGCCTGCTGGAACGCAACATCGCCCCCGAGCGGCTCGCCCCCGAGGGCGTGGGCGTGTGACGGGTGCGGTCCCCCGGATCGGGGCCGCCGCGCTCTGCGCGGCGGCGCTCCTCGCCTCCGGTGCGGTGCCGGCCGCCGCGTCCGGCGGAGTGATCACCGTCATCGACAACTCGCGGACCGTGGTCGACAACTCGGAGCAGGACTCGATCCTGGAGATCGACCGCGCGGGCAACGCCCAGACCGGCAGCGGCACCGCGGGCAGCGACCACGACGGCAGTGCCGTGGACGTGGTCGAGGCGCTGGTGGGAGCGGCCGGACGCGGCGCGGAGGACTGACCGGGCCGCTCCGTGACGGACCAGCGCGTACGACGACGGCCGGGCACCTCCGCGCGGGAGGTGCCCGGCCGTCCGCGCATTCAGTCCTGACCCGGGGCGGGGCGGCCGTGCCCGCCCGTCCCGACGTCCTCCCGGATCTGCCGGTCCTGCCGGTCCCCCTCCGGGTCCTGCCCGCCGGCGGGCGCGGCCACGGTGGCGCGGTGCTGTCCCGGGGCGAGGACATGGTCGGCGGCCTGCGCCGTGCCGTACGCCGTGACCAGAGCGACTGCGGTCCCGGCGAGGGCCGCTGCGGTACGCGTGGTGCGGTTCATGCCCGGCAAACGATCTTGCGGGGTGCGGGGTCACCTTCGAAAGTCCGCACAGAGGGGGCCGACGTCCCTCGAACGGCCCAGCACGGGGTCCGTGCACCGGAATACCCGCGCCCACTGTGATGCTCTGTTGTGCACGGTGCGGCAGTGCACCGGTGTGACCGAGGAGAGTGCGCGGACACGTCGAAGGGCTGGTGGGCGATGACGGCAGACCAGGCGGGCCCCGTGGTCGGAACGCCGCACGGGAGGGTGCGCGGCCGGTACGAGAAGGGTGTCGCCGTCTTCCGGGGCATCCCGTACGCCGCCCCGCCCTTCGGCCCCCGGCGGTTCCGCCCGCCCGAGCCGCCCGAGCCCTGGGACGGCACGCGTGAGGCCGTCGCCTTCGGGCCGACCGCGCCCAAGCCGCCGTACTCCGACGCCTTCGCCCACTACCTGTCCGACCCGGAGATCCCGGGCGACGACTGCCTCAACCTCAACGTGTGGACGCCCGCCCCGGACCCCGGCGCCCGGCTCCCGGTCCTGCTCTGGCTGCACGGCGGCGCCCTGACCCGGGGTTCGTCGGCCGTGCCCGTGTACGACGGCGGCACCTTCGCCCGGGACGGCGTGGTCTTCGTGTCGGTCAACTACCGGCTGGGCACCGAGGGCTACGGACTCTTCCCCGACGCACCCCCCAACCCCGGCCTGCGCGACCAGCTCGCCGCCCTGACCTGGGTGCACGAGGCGATATCCGCCTTCGGCGGCGACCCGGACCGGATCACCCTGGGCGGCCAGTCGGCCGGCGCGATCAGCGCGGGCGCCCTGCTCGCCGCCCCTCGGTCCCAGGGGCTGATCCGGCGGGCCGTCCTGCAGAGCGGCGCGCCGGAGGCCGCGGACCGGGACAAGGTGCGCCGCATGGTGCGCCGTATGGCCACCCGGCTGAAGATCCCCGCCACCGCCGAGGCCTTCGCCGCCGTCGACCGCGACCTGCTGCTGCGCACCCAGGCCGAGGTCGGCCGGCTCAGCAGCCCGGTGCTGGGCGGACCCTCGTTCGGCATCGTCGTCGACGGTGACGTCGTGCCCCGCGACCCGCTCCGGGCCCTGCTCGACGGCGAGGCGGCACCGGGCGTCGACCTCCTCATGGGCTGGACCCGGGACGAGTACCGGCTGTGGCTGGTGCCCGGCGGGCTGCTCGACCACGTCGACCGGCTCGGCCCGGTCGCCCTGGCCGGGGCCATGGCCCGCTGTCACGCCGGCCACGAAGTGCCCCGCGGCTACCGTTCCCTGCGCCCCGGCGCCGGCGCCGCCGAGATCGTCGGCCAGATGGTCACGGACCACCTGCTCCGCCTGCCGCTGCACCGCCTCGCCGACGCCCGCCCCGCCCAGTCCTGGCTCTACGAGTTCGCCTGGCCCTCCGGCCTTCCCGGCCTCGGCGCCTGCCACGCCCTGGAACTGGGGTTCGTCTTCGACACCGGTGACGTGCCCGAGTCCAAGAAGCTGGCCGGGGAGGGCGCAGCGCAGGAGTTGTGCGACGCGATGCACGGGGCCTGGGTGCGCTTCGTGAAGACCGGGGACCCCGGCTGGCAGGCCTGGGACGCCTCGCACCCCGTGCGGACCTTCGGCGACCCCGAACCGGATGCCGCGGACGCCGTGGCGTACACCGCCCACGGCCCCCGGGACGCCGAGACCGCCCTGTGGTCGGCCGCGCCCACCGTCCCGGCACCGGACCTACGGCCGGACCCCCCGTCCCCGGCCGTCATCCGCGCCACCGGAGCCGAACTGGCCGCCGCGGTACGGCGTCTGCGGCGGTCCGTCGGGGTGCGACGCCGCTGAGCCGGCGAAGGTGTCCGTCCACGGCCGCGGCCATCCTGCGGGGCGCGTGGGCCGCGCGGCCCGCTCGCGGCGGGCCGGCGCCGGCGCTCACGGGGCACGGGTGCGGGTGCGGGTGTCAGCCGAGCTCACGCACGGCCGCGGCGATCCCGGTGATCGCGTCCGGCCCCACCCGGCAGCAGCCCCCGATCAGCCGCGCCCCGGCCCGCCGCCACGTCCGAACCTGCTCGGCGCTGAACGTCGTACGCCCGGTCCAGGCCCGTGCCCGCGCGTCCCAGGTCTCGCCGCTGTTGGGGTAGACCACGACCGGCTTCCCGGTGACGCGGGCCGCGATCTCCGCGGCGGGCGCCACGTCCCGCGGTGCGCAGCAGTTCACCCCCACCGCGATCACCTCGTCCACGGCGGCGGCCGGCGCGAAGGCCTCCTCCAGGGGCTGCCCGGCACGCGTGCGCAGGCCGTCGACCGAGTAGGACAGCCACGCCGGGACCCCCAGCCCCCGCACCGCCCTGAGCAGCGCGGCGCCCTCGTCGGCGTCCGGCACGGTCTCCAGCGCCAGGACGTCCGGCTCGGCGGCGGCCAGCACCTCGATCCGCGGCCGGTGGAACCGCTCCAGCTCGTCGACGCCGAGACCGTACCGGCCGCGGTACTCGGAGCCGTCCGCGAGCATCGCCCCGTACGGCCCGACCGAGGCCGCCACCCACAGCGGCCGGTCCGCACCCGCGTCCGCCGCCCGCCGGGCCGCCTCGCGGGCGAGGTCCACGCTCAGTGCGAGCAGCCGCGCCGTCTCGTCGTGGCCCGTGCCGCGCCTCGCGAAGCCCTCGAAGGTGGCCTGGTAGCTGGCCGTGATCGCCACGCTCGCGCCCGCGAGGTAGTAGCGCAGGTGCGCCTCGGTGACGGCCTCGGGCCGCTCGGCGAGCAGCCGCGCCGACCACAGCTCGTCGCCCAGGTCGTGTCCCGCGGACTCCAGCTGGTTGGACAGGCCGCCGTCGAGCACCACGGTGCCGTCGGCGAGGGCGTCGGCGAGGCCGGGGGAGGTGTCGCTGGTCATGCCACGACGCTAGTCGACGGGGTGCACCGCGCGGGCGGGGGAGCCCCCACCCCTTTCGAAAGCGCTTTCCCGAGCGGTACGGTCCCGGCGATCCCTCGCTCCCCGAGCGACGGGCCGCCCGCCGGGAAAGGACCGCCACCGCCGTGATCCGACTGCCCCCCGACGACCGCGGGCGAAGCCCGTACACCGGTTGCACCCGTGCCCACTGGGAGGCCGCGGCCGACGCGCTGCTCGCCGCGGTCGAGCCGTACGCCACCGCCGACCGCGCCCTCTACCACCTCCCCGGCGACCATGTGAGCCACTCCGGCCACCTCTCCGACGGCCTGGAGGGATACGCCCGCACGCTGCTGCTCGCCGCCTTCCGGCAGGACGCGACCGTGCTCGGCCGGTACGCCGACGGACTCGCGACCGGGCCCCGCGGAGTCTGGCCGGACGTCACCGACCGCAGCCAGCCGCTCGTCGAGGCCGCGTCGATCGCGCTCGCCCTGCGACTGACCCGGCCGCTGCTGTGGGACCGCCTGGACGACACCGTGCGCCGACGGACCGCCGACTGGCTCGCGGACGCCCTCACCGCCGAACCCTGGCCCAACAACTGGGAGTTGTTCCCGGTCACCGTCGGCGGGTTCCTGGCGGAGATCGGCCACCGGCCGGAGGCGGCGCGCCGGGCGATCGACCGCGGCCTGGAGCGGATCGAGACCTGGTACGTCGGCGACGGCTGGTACACCGACGGCGACGGCCGCAGGTTCGACTACTACAACGGCTGGGCCCTGCACCTGTACCCGGTCCTGCACGCCTGGCTGGCCGACGACCGGGAACTGCTCTCCCGGTACGGCGGACGCCTGGCACGGTACCTCGCCGACTACGCCCACCTGTTCGGCGGCGACGGCGCCCCCGTGGCCCAAGGGCGCTCGCTGACCTACCGTTTCGCCACCGCGGCCCCGCTGTGGCTGGGCGCGCTGACCGGTCACACCCCTCTGTCGCCGGGGGAGACACGGCGGCTGGCCTCCGGGACGCTGCGGTACTTCGTCGACGGCGGCGCGGTGGACCAACGGGGCCTGCTCCCGCTCGGCCGGCTCGGGCCCGACACCTCCTTCGTGCAGGCCTATTCGGGCCCGGCCTCCCCGTACTGGGCGAGCAAGGGCTTCCTCGGACTGCTGCTGCCGGCCGGGCACGAGGTGTGGACGGCACCCGAGGAACCGGGCCCGGTCGGGCGCGCGGACGCGGTGAGGCCGCTGCCCGCACCCAACTGGCTGCTGCAGACGACCCGTTCGGACGGGCTGGTCCGGCTGCACAACCACGGCAGCGAGGACGTCCGCTACGACCCGTTCTACACGCGGCTCGCGTACTCCTCGGCCACCGTTCCGGCGGCGTCGTACGACAACAGCGTGATCGTCGGGGGGAATCCGGGCCGTACGGGCATCGAGCCGCTGGGCACGGGCGAGGGGTGGATCGCCTCCCGGCACACCGTCGGGGACGGGGTCACCGTGACCAGCGTGGTGCTCGCCGAGGGCGCGGCGGAGGTGCGGTGCCACCTGGTCTCCGGAGCCGTGCCCGGCACGCGGGTGCGGGTCACGGGGTGGACGGAGGGGGCGGGCGCACGCGCCGAACTCCTGCCGGCGGTGGGCCTGTGCGACGACCTCGCCGGGGCCGTCGGGGTGGGGGACACCCTGTTCGTCGCCCTGGCCCGCCTCACCGCCGAGCCGGATCCGCCGCCGCTGGCCGAGCTGGTGTCCGTACGGCCGGCCGGTGCGGCGGAGCTGGAGGTCGAGTGGGCCGGGGGAACGGGGGCGCGGGTGCGGTGGGACGGGCCGGGGGTGACGGTGACCGTGCGCGGGTGAGCGCCGCCGCGGACCTGGGCGCCGCACACTTCGGCCGCGACCGAAACGTCCGGCGCCTAGCGTGGCCGTATGAGCGCAGAGACCACCATGACGTCCTTCGCCGCACTGCACCACCGGCCCGGCGTGCCGCTGCTGCTGCCCAACGCGTGGGACCACGCCTCGGCCGCCGCCCTCGCCGCCCGGGGCTTCCCCGCGATCGGCACGACGAGCCTGGCCGTGGCGGCGGCCGCCGGCCTGCCCGACGGGGAGGCGGCGACCCGCGAGCACACCCTGCGCCTCGCCCGGACCCTCGGCTCGGAGCCGTACCCGATCTCGGTCGACGCCGAGAACGGCTTCAGCGACGACCCGGACGAAGTCGCCGAGCTGGCCCGGGAGCTGTGGACCGCCGGGGTCGCCGGGATCAATCTGGAGGACGGTCTCGGGCCGAGCGGCCGGCACGCCGCGAAGATCGCCGCGGTGAAGGCGGCCGTACCGGAGCTGTTCGTCAACGCCCGCACCGACACCCACTGGTCGGGGGACGGGGACGCGCGGGACACCCTGCGGCGGCTCGACGCGTATCAGGAGGCCGGCGCGGACGGGGTGTTCGTACCGGGGCTGACCGATCCGCGGCGGATCGCGTCCCTCACCCGGCATCTCGAAGCACCCCTCAACGTCCTCTACTCGCCGACCGGTCCCACCGTCCCCGAGCTCGCCCGCCTCGGTGTGCGCCGCGTCAGCCTCGGCTCGCTGTTGTACCGGCGCGCGCTCGGCGCGGCGCTGGACGCGGCGGCCGACATCGCCGCGGGGCGTGCCCCGGCCGGTCCGACCCCTCCTACGCGGACGTCCGCGCGCTGGAGAGGAACATGTCGGCCAGCCGGTCGGCGAACTCCAGCGGGTGATCGAGCGTGCCGAGATGGCCGCCCGGGAACTCCGCGAAGGCGCCGCCCAGCCGGCCCGCGGTGACCTCGGCCGTGCGGTGCAGGAGCTGACCGCGCGATGCCGTGCCGGCGGCCACGGTGAGCCGGCCCGGCGGAGCGGTGAAGGCGGGCGTGTGAGCGGTGAACGGACGCAGGACATGGGCGAGGAACACTCCCATCGGGGTCGCCGACGCGCCCTCGGCGGGCGGCCGTCCGGGGCCGTCCAGCTGCCCGATCAGCTCCGCGCGCCGCTCGGCCCCGTCGGGCAGCAGGGTGACGCAGGGCGGTTCGTGCGCGACCACGTGGGCCAGCCGGTGCGGGTGCCGGGCGAGGAGGTCCAGGGCCGCGATGCCGCCGGAGCTGGTGCCGCACACGTACGCGGACCCGCCCGCCGGAAGCACGGTCTCCAGCACCCGGTGCGCGCCCTCGCTCCAGTCCGCCACCCGCCGGCCGGCGACCGGGAGGCCCAGCCTGCCGTGGGCGAGGCCCAGCGGGTCGTACGTCACCACGGTGAAGCGCGCGGACAGGCGCTCGGTCAGCGGACCGAGCCCCATCGGGTGTCCGGCGCCGCCGGGCACGAGCAGCAGCACGGGGCCGCTGCCCCGGACGTCGTAGGCGTCGGGAAGGGGCTCGGTCATCGCTCTTCCGCCTTCTTCCGGTTGGGGCCGGTCTCGCGCGGCCAGTGCTCCAGCGCCAGGTGCAGTGCGTCGACCGCCTTGTCCCAGGAGGCCTGGACGTCACGGTCCGCGCCGAAGCCGCCGGTGGACTCCAGTGCGCAGTAGCCGTGGAAGGTGCTGCGCAGCAGGCGCACCGCGTCGGTCAGATCGGGTTCTTCGAGGCCGTAGCCGCGCAGCATGCCGTAGGTGATCTCGGCGGTACGGCGCAGGGCCGGCGTGCCGGCGATCAGGGACTGGTCGACGCGGATCTGGGTGGCGGCGTACCGGCCCGGGTGCCGCAGGGCGTACGCGCGGTAGGCGCCGGCGAAGGCGGCCAGCGCCTCCCTGCCCGCCCGTCCCGCGACGGCGACCGCGATTTGGTCGATCAACTCGCCGCCCGCGTACAGCGCGAGCCGGGTGCGCAGGTCCTCCATGCCCCGGACGTGCGAGTACAGGCTGGCGTCCTTCACCCCGAACCGGCGGGCCAGCGCCGACAGGGTGACCCGCTCGAAGCCCACCTCGTCGGCCAGTTCGGCCGCCGCCGCGACGACCCGCTCCCCACTGAGGCCCGCACGGGCCATGGGGACCCCCTTTCGCCGGTCCTGTTTCCTATGGTCCCTAGGTTAATGCCTAGGGAGAGCAGGAGCGCAAGGTGAGAGGCCGCCCGGCGTGGAGCCGGGCGGCCTCGGGTGGCGCGGGTGCGGGTGGGGTCAGACGGTGCCGGGAGCCGGGGTGAAGACGAAGGAGAACTCCGCCGGTTCGGCGTGCAGGTGGTACTGGGGCAGGGGGCCGGGGCCGCAGGACTGCGAGCCGATGCCGTGCTGGGCGTGGTCCAGGTTGACCCAGACCTGGTCGCCGGGTGTCAGGTCGGTGCGGTGGGCGGCGGCGTCCAGGTGTTCGCCGGTCCAGCGGCGGACGGTGAGGAGGAATTCGGGGTCGCCCTCGATGCGCAGTCCGCCCAGCTCCACCCAGCGCACGTCGACGCGGGCGCCGTTCTCCTGCGGGCGGACGTAGGGGGTCTGCAGGTCGTCCACGGTCGACCGCCACCGGCCGATCGCGGCCGCCGAACGGGTGTCGGGGTACGCCTCGCCGGGGCCGCCGCCGAACCACCGGACACGGTCGGCGGCGGGCAGTCCGAAGCGGACGCCGAGCCGGGGGAGCGGCACCTGCCAGTCGCCCTCCGGGCCGACGGACACGGTCAGGCGCAGGCGGCCGCCGTCGGACGTCCACCGGTACACCGTCGCCAGGCCCAGCTCACGGGCCGCCGGCGCGACCCGGGTGCGGACCGTCAGCGCGTCCTCGTCGGCCAGCACCCCGTCCAGGCGGTGCCGCATGCGGTGCAGACCGAGCTTGCGCCACAGCGGGCCGTACCGGACGTCGCTCTGCCAGGCGGCGCCGTCGTCGTTGTCGGTGGTGGCCCGCCACACGTCCAGCCGCGGCGCGGAGACGGCCACCCCGCCGATCGCCGTCAGGGCGCCGGTGCGGGCGTCGAAGGTGCCGGGGCCCAGGGTGAGCACGCCGTCGTCGCGCACCGGGCGGGCGGTCGCGGCGACGTACGGCACCCGGCGCTCCGTCACCCGGATCTGGCCCCAGGCGACGAGGTGGTCCCGCGGCGCCCAGGGAGCGTCCGCCGCGAGGACCGCCCGGACCGTCCACAGGGCCTCGCCGGCCGGTGCCCCGGGCGGCGGCTGGGGCAGCTTCACGTCGGCCGACTCGCCGGGCGCCAGGGCCGGCACCGGCAGGCCACCGGACTCCACCGTCTCCCCGTCGACCTGGTACGACCACGTGAACGCCAGGGCCGACAGGTCGGCGAAGTCGTACTTGTTGGTGATGCGGACCGTGCCGTCCGCGCCGTCACCGGCGACGGCGACCGGTTCGATCACCTTCTTGTACTCGACGAGGCCGGGGGAGGGCCGCCGGTCCGGGAAGACCAGTCCGTCGCAGACGAAGTTGCCGTCGTGCAGTTCCTCGCCGAAGTCCCCGCCGTAGGCGTAGCCCAGTTCGGGGTGGGCGATGCCGTGGTCGATCCATTCCCAGACGAATCCGCCCTGGAGCCGGTCGTGCCGCTCGAACAGCCGCTGGTAGTCGGCGAGTCCACCGGGGCCGTTGCCCATGGCGTGCGCGTACTCGCAGAGGATGAAGGGCAGTTCGCGGCGCCTCGCGGGGCCACCGTCGAGGCCGCGGCCGATCCGTTCGACCTCGGCGTGGCCGGCGTACATCCGCGAGTACACGTCGGTGTCGCGGCAGTCGACGTCGCCCTCGTAGTGCACCGGACGGGACGGGTCGCGGTGGTGGATCCAGTCGGCCATCGCGGTCAGGCCCCGGCCGGTGCCCGCCTCGTTGCCGAGGGACCAGACGACGACGCAGGGGTGGTTCTTGTCGCGCTCGACCATACGGGCCGCCCGGTCGAGCAGCGCCGGGGTCCACCGGTCGTCGTCGACGGGGTTGCCCCGCCAGCCCTGCTCGGTGAAACCGTGCGTCTCCAGGTCGCACTCGTCGATCACCCAGAGGCCGTACTCGTCGCAGAGGTCGAGGAAGGCGGGGTGCGGCGGATAGTGGGAGGTGCGGACGGCGTTGACGTTGTGCCGCTTCATCAGCAGCACGTCCTCGCGCATGGTCTGCGGATCCAGCGCGCGGCCCCGCTCGGGGTGCCACTCGTGCCGGTTGACGCCCTTGAACAGCACGGCCCGTCCGTTGACCTTGATCAGGCCGTCCGACAGCTCCACCGTGCGGAAACCGATGCGCAGCGGCACCCGCTCGCCCTCGGTGGCGAGGACGGCGTCGTACAGCCTGGGGATCTCGGCCGACCACGGTTCCACCGGTACGGTCGCCTCGTCGCCGGTCCCGATGTCGATACCGAGGTCCGGGACGGTGACCCGGCCGTCCACGTCGGAGTCCACGCGCAGGGTCCCGGTGCCGCGGCGGTGGTCGTAGGACGCGTGCACGAAGAAGTCCAGCGCGCTGCCCGCCGGGCGGTGCAGCAGCGTGACGTCACGGAAGATGCCGGGCAGCCACCACTGGTCCTGGTCCTCCAGATAGGAGCCCGCCGACCACTGGTGGACACGGACGGCCAGCACGTTGCCCGTGGCCCTCAACAGGTCACCGACCGCGAACTCGTGCGGCAGCCGGGAGCCCTTGAACTCGCCGAGGTCCGTGCCGTTCAGCCAGACCCGGGCGCAGGACTCGACCCCGTCGAACCGCAGGACGGCGCCGCCGTCGGACGGGCCGGGCCAGTCCCGCGGAAGGTCGAAGACGAGCCGGTGGTCGCCCGTCGGGTTCTCGGTGGGCACGCGCGGCGGGTCGACCGGGAACGGGTAGAGGTGGTTGGTGTAGATCGGGGAGCCGTGACCCTGGAGGACCCAGTGGCCCGGCACCCGGACCTCCGCCCAGCCGCCGGCGTCGTACTCCGCCGCGGCGAAGGAGTCGTCCTCGGCGTCGGCCGTGCCGGACAGCCGGAACCGCCAGGTGCCGTTCAGCGAGAGGGACGCGGCGTCGGAGGAGGAGTACCGGGCCCGGGGAGGCAGCGCCCCGTGGCCCGGGGAGACGTCCTCCACGTAGTCGGTGACGGAGTACGGGCGGAAAGGCATCGGTCTCCCTGGCTCAGCTCATGAGAAGAGAAGGGTGGTGGTCGACGGCCGCGGGGCACTCCCCGGAGCCGTCATGAGGACGGGGCGGTACGGCTCCCCGCGGCGACGGCGCGACCGGTGGCGACGGCGCGACCGGTGGTGGCGGCGCGTCCGGTGGTGGCGGCGCGTCCGGTGGTGACGGTGGTGCCGCTCCTCTGCCGTACCGATCGCAGCGCCCCTTCCAGCGCGAACGTGGCCGCGCCGAGGGACACCGGGTCGGTGGGGATCGGCGAGAGGACGATCTCGGTGGCGGCCAGCGGCCGGCGCAGGGCGTGCCCGGCGACGGCCCGGCGGACCTCGTCCAGCAGCGGCTCGCCCAGCCGGGCGGCGACCCAGCTGCTGAGGACGACCACCTCGGGGTTGAGAAGGTTGATCAGGTCGGAGATGCCGGCGCCGAGGTAACGGGCGGTCTCCCGGACGACCGCGCGCGCGACCGGGTCCCCCTCGGCGACGGCGCGGGCCAGCGCGTCGATGGTGGCCGTCTGGTCGTCCGGGTGCAACAGGGGCGAGTGCGGGCCGAGTTCGCGCAGATGCTGCATGATGCCGGGGGCGCCGACGTACGTCTCCACGCAGCCGCGGCCGCCGCAGTGGCACGGCCGCCCGTCCAGCACCAGCGTGGTGTGCCCCCACTCGCCGGCGCTGTTGCTCACGCCCCGGTGCAGTCCGCCGCCGAGCGCCAGCCCGGCGCCGACCCCGGTGCCGAGATTGACCACCACGGCGTCGTCGCGTCCGCGCGCGGCCCCGAACCAGAGCTCGGCCACCGTGCAGGCGCGCAGCGGGTTGTCCAGGTGGAGGGGGTAGGGGAGGAGTCCGGCGAGCAGGTCCAGCAACGGCACACCGTGCCACTGCCAGTTGGCCGCGTACTCGACGACGCCCGTGTCCCGGTCCACCTGGCCCGGCACGCTCACCCCGACGCCCAGCACCCGGCCCGCCCGCGTCCCGGCCCGGTCCACCACCGCGGCGACCGCGGCGGCCACCCGGCCGGCCACCTGCTCCGGCCGGCTCCCGTCGGGCCGCAGCTGCTCCTCGGCGCGCGCGAGCACGTTCAACGCCAGGTCGAACAGCTCGACATGGACGTACGTCTCCGCGATGTCGACGCCGATCAGCGCGCCTCCCGACGCGTCGACGGCGATCAGCCCCCTGGGCCTGCCCCCGGCGGAGTCCTCGAACCCGACCTCGGTGACCAGGCGGAGCTCCAGCAGCTCGCCGACCAGGGTGGCGACGGTGGCCAGACTCAGACCGGTGGCGGCCGCCAGCTCCTGCCTGCTGGTGGGGGACGCGGCGATGAGCCGGCGCAGCACCTCGTAGCGGTTCGCGGTGCGGATGTCACGTGACGTGCGCTTCACGCGGCTGCCCCTCCAGTGCCGGCCCGGACCGCAGCGGCATCGGCTCCGGCGGCGCCAGGCTAGGGCCGGGACGGCCTTTCGACAAGGGGTTCGGAAAGGGGTTCGCGAAAGCCGGGGAGGGAGGCGGGTCCGGGGTGGCGGCCGGGTCACCCCGCGAGAAGGTCCCCCACGAACGCGTTGGTGAACTTGGCCGCGGGGTCCAGTGCACGGGCGAGGGCGCGGAAGTCGGCGAGGCGGGGGTATCGCCGGCGGAGGCCGGCCGCCGGGACCTCGTACACCTTCCCCCAGTGCGGGCGCGGGTCGAAGGGGGCCAGCGCCTCCTCCAGGCGGCGCACCACCGGGAGGACGGCGGGCGCGTCGCGCACCCAGGTGAAGTGCAGCGCGACCGAGTCCCGCCCGTGGGCCGGGCTGAGCCACTGCGCGTCGGCGGCGACCGTCCGCACCTCGCAGATCTGCAGGACGGCGGCGACCGCCTCCCGGACCCCGGCGACCGCCTCCAGCGCGTCCACGGCCGCCGGCCGCGGCAGCAGGTACTCCGACTGGATCTCCTCCCCGCTGCTCGGGGTGAACTCGGCCCGGAAGTGGGGCAGCCGTTCGTGCCAGGGCCCCGGGACCCCCAGCTGCTCCGTGCAGTTGGCCGCGGGCATGCCGGGCACCGGATGCACCGGCCCGGCCGCCGGCGGCGCCCACGGGAAGTCCACCGCCGGCCGGTCGGTGCGCCGCTTGACCCACACCTGCCCGAAGGACGGTGCACGCCAGTCGGTGAACAGGCTGACGCTGTGCCCGGCGGCCGCGACCGCCGCGAAGTCCAGTCCGCGCAGCGGGAGTCCGGTGTAGACGTGCTGCGCGACGTCGTACGCGGGTTCCAGGTCGAGGGTGAGCGCGGTGACGACACCGAGCGCGCCGAGCGAGGTCACGGCGCCGTCGAACCGCTTGTCGCCGCGGGCGATCGTCACCGGCGAACCGTCCGCCACGACCAGCTCCACCTCCCGGACGGCGGACGCCAGCGGCGCGTTGCCGACGCCCGAACCGTGGGTGCCGGTCGCCACCGAACCCGCCACCGAGATGTGCGGCAGGGAGGCCATGTTGGGGAGCGCGAGACCGTACGCGTGGACCTCGCGGGCCAGTTCGGCGTACCGGACCCCACCGGCCACCCGGACCGTGCGCGCGGCCGCGTCGACCTCGATCACCGGAGGCAGGGCGGCGGTCGACAGCAGGACGCCGTGCGGGCCGGGGTCGGCGATGCCGTTGAAGGAGTGGCCGCTGCCCAGCACCCGCACCTTCGCACTCCGGGCCACCAGCGCCCGCAGCGCGTCCAGAGTGGGCGGACGCCGGTACGCCTCGGCGGTGTACGTGATGGTGCGGGCCCAATTGGTCACCCTGTCCGTCATCCCGACGTCCCTCCCGGAGAGTGAGTGTGCGTTGACCCTCTCATTCGCCGCCGCCTACCGTGGAGAGCGGTTGCCCCGCACGCGTCGTCGAGCCGGAGGGTCACGTCCTTGCCCGAGCGTCCGCAGGCCATGCTCGCCATGACCCCGCAGAACGTGGAGCACGTCTTCCCACCGGACCTCCTCGCCCGGCTGCGCGCCTGCGTGGACCTCGATCCCGCCCTGGTGGCCGAGGACTTCACCGAGCCGCGGGTGCGGGAAGCCCTTTCCCGCACCGAGGTCCTGATCACCGGCTGGGGCTGCCCGCTCCTGGACGCCGCGGCCCTGGACGCCGCCCCCGGGCTGCGCGCGGTGCTGCACGCGGCCGGCTCGGTCAAGGGATTCACCACCCCGGAGGTGTGGCGACGCGGTATCGCCGTCTCCTCGGCCGCCGCGGCCAACGCCCTGCCCGTGGCCGAGTACACGCTCGCCGTGATCCTGCTCGCCGGCAAGGACGCCTTCGGCGCCCGCGACCGCCTGCGCGCCCGGCGCGCCTTCCCCTACGGCGGCATCCTCGCCGGCCTCGGCAACCACGGCCGCCGGGTGGGCGTCGTCGGGGCGTCCCGCATCGGCCGCCGCCTGATCGAGCTGCTCCGCCCCCACGACCTCGCGGTCGCGCTCGCCGACCCGTACGCCGACGCGGCGCAGGCCGCGCGGCTCGGGGTACCGCTGCTGCCGCTGGACGAGTTGCTGCGCACCTCCGACACCGTCACCCTGCACGCCCCGCACACCCCCGAGACCCACCACCTCGTCGGCGCCCGGGAACTCGCCCTGATGCCCGACGGGTCGGTGCTGATCAACACCGCGCGCGGTGCCCTCGTCGACCACGACGCGCTGGTCGGGGAACTGCGCACCGGACGCCTCCGCGCCGTCCTGGACGTCACCGACCCCGAGCCGCTGCCCGCCGACTCCCCGCTGTTCGATCTGCCGGGCGCCTTCGTCACCCCGCACCTGGCGGGCTCCCAGGGCAACGAGGTGGCGCGGCTCGGCCGCACGGTGGTGGAGGAGGCCGAACGGCTGTCGTCGGGCGCGGCCCTGCTGCACGCCGTCGACCCCACGGAGCTGGACCGCACGGCCTGACGCACGCAGGCGGCGCCTGCGGATTTCGTTGTCTGTAGGTCTTGAGGCGGGCCAATTCGTCATCGATCTGGCCGTCCGGTCGCGATATCGGTAGCGTGCGGGTATGACTGCCGAACCGCTTCCTCGCGTGCTGCCCGTCACCGATCGCACCCGCCACCGCCGGCTGCGCGAGCAGGGCAGCCACGAGCGGGCGGATCTGGAGGCCATCCTCGACGCGGGGTTCGTCTGCCATCTGGGCGTGGTGGTCGACGGGCGGCCGGTGGTGGTGCCCACCGTCTACGGGCGGGACGAGCGGTGGCTGTACCTGCACGGCTCGGTGGCGAGCCGCAGCCTCGCCGGGGACACCCCGGTGTGCGTGACGGTCACGCACGTGGACGGACTCGTCCTCGCCCGGTCCGTCTTCGAGCACGGCGTGAACTACCGCAGCGCCATGATCCACGGCACCGCGCGCAAGGTGACCGACCCCGAGGAGAGACTGGCGGGCCTGCGCCTGCTGACCGAGCACGCGGCCCCGGGCCAGTGGTCGTACGCCCGCCGCCCCGACCGCAGGGAGCTGGCCGCCACCACCCTCCTCGCCGTCTCCCTCCAGGAGGCCTCCGTCAAGATCCGCACCGGTGCCCCCGACGACGGCGACGGCCCCGACGCGGCGCTCGGACTGTGGGCCGGAGTCCTGCCGCTCACCAGCGCCTGGGGCACTCCGGAACCCGACCCGGCGCTGCCGCCGGGCACCGCCGTACCGGAACACGTCGCGCGACGTGCGGGGACCCGGCACGGCTGACCGGGAGGCGGGGGCATACGGTGAGAGACGAACGCCTGAGCCGGGAGGAGACATACGGATGGGCAGCCGCACCGCGCTGGTCGAGGATCTGATGGAGCGCTTTCCCCATGTGCCACGGGAAGCCGTCTTCAAGGAGGACCTGCTCCGCGGCGGCGTCGCCTTCGACCCGTCCGCCCTCAGCGACAACGACAGCGGCGAGGTCAAGCCGAAGTCGTACTTCATCTTCTCCTTCGACCACGGCACCCTGCCCGAACTGGGCGAGGCCGCGCTGCGCCGGCCCCCGGAGGAGATCATCCTCACCGGCGGGCCGTACGACCTGCGCCGTACGGTCGTCTCCGTACGGGTGAATCCCGCCTCGCCCTACCGGGTCGCCGCCGACGACGAAGGGCTCCTCGGGCTCTACCTCGACGGCAGGCGCATCGCCGACGTCGGGGTGCCGCCGATGCCGGAGTACTACCGGCACACGCTCTCCAACGGGAAGTCCGTGATGGAGGTCGCCCCCACCATCCAGTGGGGCTACCTGATCTACCTGACCGTCTTCCGGGTCTGCCAGTACTTCGGCGCCAAGGAGGAGTGCCAGTACTGCGACATCAACCACAACTGGCGCCAGCACAAGGCGGCCGGCCGGCCGTACACCGGCGTCAAGGACGTGGAGGAGGTCCTGGAGGCGCTGGAGATCATCGACCGGTACGACACCCAGAAGGCGTCCACCGCCTACACCCTGACCGGCGGCGCCATCACCAAGACGGTCTCCGGCCGCGACGAGGCCGACTTCTACGGCCACTACGCCAAGGCCATCGAGGAGCGCTTCCCGGGCCGCTGGATCGGCAAGGTCGTGGCGCAGGCGCTGCCGAAGCCCGACGTCCAGCGGTTCAAGGACTACGGCGTGCAGATCTACCACCCCAACTTCGAGGTGTGGGACCGGCGGCTGTTCGAGCTGTACTGCCCGGGCAAGGAGCGGTACGTCGGCCGGGACGAGTGGCACCGGCGGATCCTCGACTCCGCGGACGTGTTCGGCGCGCGCAACGTCATCCCCAACTTCGTCGCGGGCGTGGAGATGGCCGAGCCGTTCGGCTTCACCACGGTGGACGAGGCGATCGCCTCCACCACCGAGGGGCTGCGCTTCTTCATGTCGCACGGCATCACCCCCCGCTTCACCACCTGGTGCCCCGAGCCCACGACGCCGCTCGGCAAGGCCAACCCGCAGGGTGCCCCGCTGGAGTACCACATCCGGCTGCTGGAGGCCTACCGGGCCACCATGGACGACTTCGGACTGTCCTCGCCCCCCGGCTACGGCCCGCCCGGGCCCGGCCAGGCGGTGTTCTCCGTCAGCTCCTTCATGGACAGCCTGCCCGCCCGGGAAGCGGCGGAGGAGCCGGCCGAGGCGTGACCCGGCGGCCCGCCCCGCGCCGTTGAACGCGACGCCTCCGGCATCCGTACAGGAGGCCGGAGTTGCGGGAACGGTACGGCGCGCGCCGGGGCCGCCACTGTCGGTGACCGGATGTGAACAGGCCGCTTGTCAGTTGCGTCGAGGACGTGAAAGGCTCGGTGCCCTGCCGCGAGGTTCCGTGCAACTCCGCTTTCCCCTTGGTGAGTTGACCTCGCACGTGGATGCAGGAGTCAGATGCCCGACCTGCCGACCCCCCAGGACGCCACCGAGGCCGCGCTGTTCTCGGAGGGCTGGGACGCGGTGCTGTCCTACGCGGACCTGTGCACCTCCGGGTCACTGACGGCCCATCAGCTGGCCAACGAGGCGTTCGCGCTCGGCATGCGCGAGGTCCGCGCCGCCGCGAGCACCCACGTACGCGGCGCGGGCCGCACCGCGCGGCTGCCGACGATACCGGCGCTGCTCACCGCCGTCCGCGACACCGCGACCGCCTGGGAGGCCGGCGGTCAGGGACACCGACTCGACCCCGACCTCAGGCTGTGGCTCAACTCCCCGAGCGCCGCGCGCTTCTCCGGGCCCCCGCTGCAGCGCCCGGTGGCGCTGCGCGGCCTGCGGGACATGCAGGAGGCCGACGCCTCCCTGCTGTGGCTGGCCGAGGTGGAGGCGCTGCCCCTGCCGACCGTGGCCCGCCGGCTCGGCCTGGACCCGGCCACCGTCACGGACGAACTCGACCAGGTCCGCACCCTGTTCCGGGACCGCTGCCACCGCGCCCACCTGGACACCCCGCTGGACCCGGAGTGCCGCAGCTACGCCCGGCTGCTGGACGCCGTCACCCGCTCGGCCGCCGCCGACGCCCCCGAGGACCTGTCCCGGCACCTGGCCACCTGTGTGCGCTGCGCGGAGGCCGCCGCCTGTCTGCGGCTGCACGGCGGCGGACTGCCCGCCGCGCTGACCGGCGGGGTCGTCGGCTGGGGCGGCCTCGCCTACCTGGAGCGCCGCCGCCGCGCCGCCGAGGTCCGCCTCGGCGCCCCCGCCGCCGCCCCTCCCGACGCCGGCGACCCGGCGGACGAGGCGGGCGGCGGCCGGGTGCTGCGACGCGGCCTGCTCGCGGCCGCCGTGCTGCTGTCCGCACTGGCCCTCGGCGTGTCGCTGATGCCGTTCGACGGCTCCGGCGACGAGACGGTCGCCGCCCACCAGAACCGCCGGCCCGTCGTCGGTCCCGACGTCCCCGGCACCGTCCCGCACACCACCCACGCCCCGCCCCGCACCGCCACGCCCGCCGTCACCCCGCCCGCCCCCGCCACCAGCGCGACGGCGAAGCGGAAGAAGCCCGGCCCCGAGCCCCGGGAGACCTCCGCCACCACGCACCCGCCCCGGCACAGCGCCGCCCCGGCCACCCCCGAGGCGGCCGCCTGCCGGGTCGCGTACGACGTGACGGACCAGTGGGCCGACGGCTTCCAGGCCACCGTCAGCGTCACCACCGACCGGGCCCTCACCGGCTGGCAGGTCGCCTGGAGCTTCCGCGACGGCCAGCGGGTGGGCCAGATGTGGGACGCCACCGGCCGGCAGGACGGCTCGCGCGTCACCGCCACCGCCGCCGACTACAACAAGGCGGTCGCCGCGCACGGCACCCTCTCCTTCGGCTTCATCGGCTCGCTGCGGAACGGCAACCGGGCGCCGTACGACTTCACCCTCGACGGGGCCCCCTGCACGTCCGGCTGAGCGCGCGAACAAAATACGTTGACGCAAGAGCCCGCCCGCGGGCTACAGTTGCCCCGCACGCCAGATGGTGTGCGGACGTACGAGTGGAATCGAGGAGGTGTCGACCGATGGCTGTCACTGTGCTGAGCGCTGCCCTCATCCAGGAACTCATCAAGTCCACCTCCGTGGCCGCCGGCTGACACGACCGCGCCGAAGCGCCTGCCGGGCCACCCTTGTGAAGGGTCACCCTTGACTTCCACCTCTGTTCAGTCCACCGCTCTGACTCCCTACGGCTGGGACGACGCCTGGGCCGACGCGTTCACCCCGCACGCCGCGGAAGGGCTGCTGCCCGGCCGGGTCGTCCGGGTCGACCGCGGACAGTGCGACGTCGTCACCGCGGACGGAGTCGTCCGCGCCGACACCGCCTTCGTCACCCCGCACGACCCCTTGCGGGTCGTGTGCACCGGCGACTGGGTCGCCGTCGAACCCGGCGGCCACCCCCGCTACGTGCGTGCGTACCTGCCACGCCGCACCGCCTTCGTGCGCTCCACCTCCTCCAAGCGGTCCGAGGGGCAGATCCTCGCCGCGAACGTCGACCACGCGGTCATCGCGGTGTCCCTCGCCGTCGAACTCGACCTCGGCCGCGTCGAACGCTTCCTCGCCCTCGCCTGGGAGTCCGGCGCCCAGCCCGTGCTCGTCCTCACCAAGGCCGACCTCGTGCCGGACCCGGTCACCCTGGCCCACCTGGTCCAGGACGTCGAGACGAGCGCGCCCGGCGTGCCCGTCCTCACCGTCAGCGCCCTGTACGGCGAGGGGCTCGACATCCTCGTCTCGCTCGTCGGCTCCGGCACGACCGTGCTCCTCGGGCAGTCCGGCGCGGGCAAGTCCACCCTGGCCAACGCCCTCGTCGGCGACGACGTCATGGACGTACGGGCCGCGCGGGACGTCGACGGCAAGGGCCGCCACACCACCACCACCCGCAACCTCCTCGCACTGCCCTCCGGCGGTGTCCTCATCGACACCCCCGGACTGCGCGGCGTCGGCCTCTTCGACGCGGAGACCGGCGTCGGCCAGGTCTTCGCCGAGATCGAGGAACTCGCCGCGGACTGCCGCTTCCACGACTGCGCCCACGAGACCGAGCCGGGCTGCGCGGTCCGCTCCGCGGTCGAGGACGGCGCGCTCCCGGTCCGGCGGCTGGAGAGCTACCGCAAGCTCAAGCGGGAGAACCAGTGGATCGTGGCCAAGACCGACGCCCGGCTCCGGGCGGAGATCAAGAAGGACTGGAAGCGGAGGGGGGCCGAGGGCAAGGCGGCGATGGAGGCCAAGCGGGGCCGCCGCCCGTAGCCGCCCGCGGCAGGGGCGGGGCCGGGAGCGACCGCCCCCGGCGCCGCCCCCTCCCGGGGCCCCGTCGCCGTACGGCCGGTCCGCCGACCGGCGCGGCCGCGGCCCGCCCCAGCTCCATGTCCGAATCCCGCTGGCCCGGCCCCGGCCCGCCGTTCCACACTGGAACCGTGATGGACGAGGACAGCAGGTACGAGGCGGTGCGCAGCCGGGACGGACGGTTCGACGGCGCGTTCTTCTTCGCCGTCGAGACGACCGGGATCTACTGCCGGCCGAGCTGTCCGGCGGTGACGCCCAAGCGGCACAACGTCCGCTTCTTCCCGACCGCCGCCGCGGCGCAGGGCTCCGGCTTCCGGGCCTGCCGCCGCTGCCGGCCGGACGCCGTGCCGGGCTCGGCGGAGTGGAACGTCCGCGCGGACGTCGTCGGCCGGGCCGTACGGCTGATCGCCGACGGCGTCGTGGACCGCGAGGGCGTCGCCGGACTCGCCGCCCGCCTCGGCTACAGCGCCCGGCAGGTGCAGCGGCAGCTCACCGCCGAGCTGGGCGCCGGACCCGTGGCGCTCGCCCGGGCCCAGCGGGCGCACTCCGCGCGGGTGCTCCTGCAGACCACCGACCTCCAGGTCACCGAGATCGCGTTCGCGTCCGGATTCGCCAGCGTGCGGCAGTTCAACGACACCATCCGCGAGGTGTACGACGCGACACCGACCGAGGTACGCGCCGCCGCGCCCGGGGCCGCGCGGACCGCCGGGCCACCCCGGCGCCGGCATCCCGCTGCGGCTGGCGTACCGGGGCCCGTACCAGGCCGCCGCCGTCTTCGACCAGCTGGCACAGGAGGCCGTACCGGGCGTCGAGGAGGTGTCCGGCACCCCCGGCGGCCGTACCTACCGGCGCACCCTGCGCCTGCCGTACGGCACCGCGCTCGTCGCCGTCGCCGAACGCACCGGGGCGCCGAGGACGACCGGCGGCACGCATCCCGGCGGCTGGCTGGAGGCACGGCTGCACCTCACCGACCCCCGGGACCTCGGCAGCGCGGTGCAACGGCTGCGGCGCCTGTTCGACCTCGACTCCGACCCCTACGCCGTCGACGAGCGGCTCGGCGAAGACCCCCGGCTCGCCCCCCTCGTCGCCGCCCGGCCCGGACTGCGCTCGCCCGGCGCCGCCGACCCGCTCGAACCCGCCGTACGCGCCCTCGCCGGCGCGGAGGGGGCCGAGCGGCTGGTGCTCCGGTACGGCAAGGCGCTCGACGCGCCCTGCGGCAGCCTCACCCACCTCTTCCCGGAGCCGGCCGTCCTCGCCGAGGCCGAGCCACACGGCCCACTGGGCGCGCTCGCCGCCGCCCTCGCGGACGGCACGGTACGGCTGGACCCGGGCGCCGACCGGGACGACGCCCGGCGGGCGCTGCTCGCCCTGCCCGGCATGGACCCGGCCGCCGTCGCCACCGTCCGCGTCCGGGCCCTGGGCGATCCGGACGTGGTCCCGCCCGGGACCGCCGTCCCCGACGAGTGGCGGCCGTGGCGGTCGTACGCCGTCCAGCATCTGCGCGTGGCAGGAGAGCCGATCCGATGACGACCGTGTACTACACCCGGCTGGACGCCCCCGTCGGACCGCTGCTGCTCACCGCCGACCCGGACGGCACGCTCACCTCGCTGTCCGTGCCCGGGCAGAAAGGCGGCCGGATGGTCCAGGACGGCTGGCGGCAGGACCCCGGACCGTTCCGCGCGGCCGGCGACCAGCTCGCCGCCTACTTCGCCGGGGAACTCAAGGAGTTCCGGCTGCCGTTGCGCGCGGACGGCACCGAGTTCCGGCAGCGGGTGTGGGCCGCGCTGGACGAGGTGCCCTACGGAGCCACCGTGACCTACGGTGCGATCGCGGCCCGTATCGGCGCCCAGCGCATGGCCGTTCGCGCCGTCGGCGGCGCGATCGGCGCCAACCCCCTGCTGATCGTGCGCCCCTGCCACCGGGTCGTCGGCGCGAACGGGGCGATGACCGGGTACGCGGGCGGACTCGAGCGCAAGGTGTGGCTGCTGACCCTGGAAGGCGCGGTCACCGGCTGCTAGGGCCTGTCGTTCGGATCATGCCGGCGTCGCCAGACAAGGCACCGGGGGCCAGGCCGGCCTGATCCGAACGACAGACCCTGGCCCGCCTCCGCCCCGGCCGTGCGCCCCGAGGGCCGCCGTCGCGGGCCGGTTGCGCCGAGCGGGTGGACCGGCGCCGGTGATCCGGTGGTGCGGGCCCGGCGTGTGGGACGGTCGCCTCCGACGAGCCAACGGGGAAGGGCGGGCGCTCACATGGCCACAGTCCGACGGGTCCTCACGGTCCTGCTGCTGACGGTGCTGCCGGGTACGGCGGCCCCGGCGGTCGCCGGGCCGGCGAACCCGCCGTGGACCGGCAGCTGGGAGACCGCGCCCTCGGGCACCACGCCCGCGCTGCCCGGCGCCGCGGTCCGCAACGTCGTCCACCTCAGCGTCGGGGGCAGCGCGGTGCGCGTCCGGCTGAGCAACCGGCTCGGCACCGCGCCGCTCACCCTCGCCGCCGTCACCGTCGCCCTGCGGGGACGTCCGGCGCGGACGCGGCACCCGGCACCATGCGCACCGCCACCTTCCGGGGCGCCACCGGCGTCACCGTCCCGGTGGGCCGCGACATCGTCTCCGACCCGGTACCGCTGACCGTCGCGCCCGGCGCCGACCTCCTCGTCACCGTGTACACCCCCGGCGACAGCGGACCCGCCACCCACCACCGCACCGCCCTGCAGACCAGCTACGTCGCCAGGGCGGGCGCGGGCCGGGCCGCCGACGAGGCCGGCACCGCCTACACCCGGAAGATCAGCACCTGGTACTACGTCACCGGCGTGGACGTCCAAGGGCCCACCCGGGGCAGCGTCGTCGCGTTCGGCGACTCCCTCACCGACGGCAACGGCTCCACTCCGAACGCCAATCACCGCTGGCCCGACCGGCTCGCCGAGCAACTGCGCCCGGAACGGCTCGGCGTGCTCAACGCCGGCATCGCGGGCAACCGCCTGCTGCGCGACGGCACCGGCCCCGGCGCCCTCGCCCGCCTCGGCCCCGACGCCCTCGACCGGGCCGGGGTCCGCGCCCTGGTCGTGTTCGAAGGCATCAACGACATCAAGGGCACCCCGGAGGCGTTCGACGCCGCCGCGTACGCCGACGCCTACCGCACCCTCGTCGCCCGCGCCCACGCCCGCGGCATCCCCGTGGTCGGCGTCACTCTCACCCCGTACGGCGGCTACCCTGCCCACACCGCCGCCGGCGAGGCCGTACGGCAGCGGGTGAACGCCTTCATCCGCACCGGCGGCGTCTTCGACGCGGTCGCCGACGCGGACGCCGCCGTACGCGACCCGGCCGACCCCACCCGCATCCTGCCGGGCTACGACCCCGGCGACCACCTGCACTTCAACGACGCGGGCATGACGGCCGTCGCCGACACCGTCCGGCTGGCGCTCTCCGGCGGCCCGGCGGGACACCTCGTGCACTACTGGCCCGCACACTCCGGCCACCGCCCGCCGGCGACCGCCCACCGCCCGGCCCGCCCGGTCACGCCCACACCACCGTGACCAGCCAGGCCCCGGCCGTCAGCAGACACGCGAAGAGCTCCGCCAGCACGCTGGAGCCGCCCGCGCGCATCGTCGTGCGCACAGCGGCCACGGCCTCGGCGTGGCCGCCCAGCCGCAGCCGCTCGTGCAGATAGACCCCGGCCAGGAAACCGGGCACCGCCCCCACCACCGGCAGCAGGACGAAACCGAGGAGCGCCCCGGCGCCCGCGTACACCCCCATCCGGGGCGTGGCGCCACTGTCCCGCAGCCGGCGGGGCGGCAGCGCCCAGCGCACCACGAGCGACAGCAGCAGCACCGCGGTGGCTCCCACCAGGACCGCCCAGGCCACCGGCCGGGGGTCCGTCAGCGCCCACCACAGCACCCCGGCCCACACCAGCCAGGACCCCGGAACCCCGGGCACCAGCACCCCGCACACGCCGAGCGCGATCACCACGCCGACCAGCACGAGCTCCCACACGCCCATCTGCCCAGAGTGCCGGACGGGTGAAGAAACCGCAGGTCAAACCGGTCAGGAGGGCCTGCTCACCCAGCCCCGCTCGTAGGCGTGCCAGCCCAGCTGGAGCCGGGTCGTCACCCCGGCCAGCTCCATCAGCCGCTTCACCCGGCGCTGCACGGTGCGCAGGCCCAGATCGAGCTGCTTCGCCACGCTCGCGTCGGTCAGCCCGGCCAGCAGCAGCGACAGCACCTCCAGATCGGTGGCGTCCGGACCGTCCGGCCGCTCCTCGGCCGTCCCGGACGCGCCGAGGCGCAGGGGCAGCGCGTCCCGCCACACCGACTCGAACAGCCCGGCCAGCAGCTCCAGCAGCCCGCTGGCGTGCACCACCAGCGCGGCCGGTTCCGCCGTCCGCGAGGTCAGCGGCACCATCGCGAGCGACCGGTCGGCGATCACCAGCTTCGTCGGCACCCGGTCCACCACCCGCACCTGCTCGTCCCGGCCCAGCGCGGCCGTCAGCTCGGTCATCCCGTGCGGCAGCTCCAGCACCGCCCGCTCCATCACCACCCGGTAGCGCACCCCGCGTCCGGCGGCCTGTTCCTCCGCGTCGTTCTCCATGCCGGAGACGACCACCGGCTTGCCGGTGACCAGCGCGCACACCTCCTCGGCGGCCCCCAGCTGCAGCTGCAGGAAGCGCTGGGCGACGGCCGGGGCGCCGGTCACCACCTCCACCAGGTCGTGCACCGCCGGCTCGGCCGCCGTCGCCCGGTACTCCTCCGCGAGCAGCGCCGCCGCCAGTTCCGCCTTCTCCAGCTCGTGCCGTTGCTGGGTGAGCAGCGCGCCCAGGGCCACTCCGGGCGGGGCGGCCACCCAGCGCCCCGGGCGGGCCGAGGACCGGGCCGCGAGCCCCTGGAGCTCCAGCCGGCGCAGCGCCCGCTCGGTGTCCGGCTCGGCCAGCGTCAGGTGCCGGGCCAGATCGGCCACCTCGGCCGCACCCACGGACACCAGCGCCCGGTAGGCCGCCTCGTGCGTCTCGTCCAGCCCTATCGCCGCCAGCATCGGCCTACGTCCCTCCCGGTGAACGACCTGTGTGAACCAGCCCGGTGAACGAGCTGTGGAGGTGGTACGTCGTGGCGGAAACCGGCCACGGCGCAAACCCGCCGCAGCACATCATCGCCGTACCGGTGGGGACTCTGCCAAGGTGGCAGGACCCCGGGACGCACGGCCGTACCCACGGCCCACCGCCGTCGCCGGGGGATCCGAGCCACGATCCGGCCGTCCGGGCCACCCAGGATGTCGCCGGGCGGTCCTCCCGTGGGGGGTGGGGCCGCCCGGCGGCCATCACCCTTTCCTCGTACGGCTGTTCGCCCCTTCACCCGACACGCCGTTCGAGGCGGACCGGGAGTCCCCGAATTTCCCGATGCCCCGTTTCCATCCGGCTCCCGCGGTGGACAATTGGGGGCATGAGCCAGCAGGGGGGAAGGCCCGCCCGTCGTGACGACGACTGGTGGCGGCAGCTGTACGACGACTCCACCGAGGACACGGGCCCCTCGTCCGCGCCGGATTCCCTGGACGACCGGTTCGCCTCGGCGAGGAACACGGTGGCGGGACGTCCGGGCGGGCGGCCGGGAAGCGGTGCGGAGCCGGGTGCCGAGGGCGGCGACGGTGACGACGACGGCGGCGCCACCGGGACGAGACGGCCCCAGGAGCCGTCGGTCCCCGGGCAGCGCGCCCCACACGCTCCCCCGGAGGACCGCCGGCCGGCCGTCCGGCCCCCGCGGCCCCCGCACTGCCCACCGAGCCGCCGGAGGCGCCACCGGTGACACCCCCGGTACCCGCCGAGCCGCCGAGAGCCGCCCAGGCAGCCCCGCGGGTACCCGCACCGCCCTCCGAGCCGCCGGAGGCCCCACCGGTGACACCCCCGGCACCGGCCGGGCCGCCGCCCGCACCCGGCCTCACGCCCCCCGCACCCCCGGCCGAGCCGCCCGCGGCCACCACGCCACCCGGCCCGCCCGCGGCCGGCGGCGAACCCCCGCGCCCCCCGGCGAGCCGCCGCAGGCCGCGCCCCGGACGCCCGCGCAGCCCCCGCCGGACTCCGCCGCCCCCGTCTCCGTCGACTACGTGGGCTCCGGGCCCCCCACCTACGACCCCGAGCCCACCGCGCTGCCCACCGCGGAACCCGACGAGCTCGGCGACCTCGTGCCGGACACCGTGCTCGACGGCGCCCGGTACGGGGCCTGCACCCTGCGGGCGGTCTCCCTGCGCGGGGACTCCGCCCGGTACCGGGGCGAGCCCCGCCGGGACGCGCTGCTCACCGCCCGGTTCGGCAGCGGGGAACAGGCGCTGCTCCTCGTCGCGATGGCGACCGGCGCCCGGGCCACGCCCGGCGCCCACCTCGCGGCGGCCGAGGCCTGCCGGTGGATCGGGCGGGCCGTGGGCCGCAGCCACCAGCGGCTGGTCGAGGACCTGCGGGCGGCCCGGCGCGGCGACCTCAAGTCCGGACTGCACCGGCTGACCGACCGCAGCCTCGGCCGGCTCCGCGCGAGCGCCGCCGAACAGGGCGCCGACCCCGAGGAGTACACGGCGACCCTGCGCTGCCTGCTGCTGCCCGCCGACCCGGACTGCCGTACCCGCGTGTTCTTCGGCGTCGGGGACGGCGGGCTGTTCCGGCTGCGGGACGGCGAATGGCAGGACATCGAACCCCGCCCGTCGGCGGCCGCGACCACCGGCGCCCCCGTCGTCGGCTTCGGCTCGCCGCCCGCCGAGACCCCGGAGGGCGACCGCCTCACCCTGGACTTCGGCATCCCGACCCCGCCCAGCCCCTACGAACCGGCACCGCAGCCGCCCCGCGAACCGTTCCGCTTCCGCGCCTCGGTAGCCCGGCCGGGTGACGCGCTGGTGATGTGCACCGAGGGCCTCGCGGGGCCGCTGCGCGGCGAGGCCGCGCTCTGCGCCTACCTGGCCCGCCGCTGGTCCGGCCGCGCCGCACCCGGCCTGGCCGCCTTCCTCGCCGACGCCCAGGTACGGGTGAAGGGCTACGCCGACGACCGTACGGCGGCCGCCGTGTGGGAGGCGTAACCGCTGCCCCTGTGAATTCATGGACCTGAGGACCGCGGAGGGATCCGTGACGACCGAAGGGGCAGACGACAGCCATGGCCAAACAGAACGTCGCCGAGCAGTTCGTCGACATCCTCGTCCGCGCCGGGGTACGCCGCATGTACGGCGTCGTGGGCGACAGCCTCAACCCGGTCGTGGACGCCGTGCGCCGCAACTCCGCCATCGACTGGATCCATGTGCGCCACGAGGAGACCGCGGCCTTCGCGGCCGGCGCCGAGGCCCAGATCACCGGGAAACTGGCGGCCTGTGCCGGCTCCTGCGGCCCGGGCAACCTGCACCTCATCAACGGCCTGTACGACGCCCACCGTTCCATGGCCCCGGTGCTCGCCCTCGCCTCGCAGATCCCCTCCAGCGAGATCGGCCTCGGCTACTTCCAGGAGACCCACCCGGACCGGCTCTTCCAGGAGTGCAGCCACTACAGCGAGCTGATCTCCAGCCCCCGCCAGATGCCCCGGCTGCTGCAGACCGCCATCCAGCACGCGGTCGGGCAGAGCGGGGTGAGCGTGGTCTCGCTGCCCGGTGACATCGCCGCCGAACCCGCCCCGGAGAAGGCCGCGCAGAGCGCCCTCGTGACCTCCCGGCCCACCGTCCGGCCCGGCGACACCGAGATCGACCGGCTCGTGGAGATGATCGACGCGGCGCGCAAGGTCACCCTGTTCTGCGGCAGCGGCACGGCCGGCGCGCACGCCGAGGTCATGCGCTTCGCGGAGAGGATCAAGTCGCCGGTGGGGCACGCGCTGCGCGGCAAGGAGTTCATCCAGTACGACAACCCGTACGACGTGGGCATGAGCGGACTGCTCGGCTACGGCGCCGCGTACGAGGCGACCCACGAATGCGATCTGCTGATCCTGCTCGGCACCGACTTCCCGTACAACGCCTTCCTGCCCGACGACGTCAGGATCGCCCAGGTCGACGTGCGGCCCGAGGTGCTCGGCCGCCGCTCCCGCCTCGACCTCGCCGTGTGGGGCGACGTCCGCGAGACGCTGCGCTGCCTGCTCCCGAGGGTGCGGGAGAAGAACGACCGGCGCTTCCTCGACCGGATGCTGCGCAAGCACGCCGACGCGCTGGAGGGCGTGGTCAAGGCGTACACGCGGAAGGTCGAGAAGCACGTTCCGATCCATCCCGAGTACGTGGCCGCCGTACTCGACGAGATCGCGGACGACCGGGCGGTCTTCACCGTCGACACCGGCATGTGCAACGTCTGGGCGGCCCGGTATATCTCGCCCAACGGCCGCCGCCGGATCATCGGTTCGTTCTCGCACGGGTCGATGGCCAACGCGCTGCCCATGGCGATCGGGGCGCAGTTCACCGACCGGAGCCGGCAGGTGATCTCCATGTCCGGAGACGGCGGGTTCTCCATGCTGATGGGCGACTTCCTGACGCTCGTGCAGTACGACCTGCCCGTGAAGGTCGTCCTGTTCAACAACTCCTCCCTCAGCATGGTGGAGTTGGAGATGCTGGTCGCCGGACTGCCCTCGTACGGCACCACCAACGTGAACCCCGACTTCGCCGCCGTCGCCCGGGCCTGCGGTGCCTACGGCGTGCGGGTGGAGAAGCCGAAGCAGCTCGCGGGGGCGCTCAAGGACGCCCTCAAGCACAGGGGACCGGCCCTGGTGGACGTCGTCACCGACCCCAACGCCCTGTCCATCCCGCCGAAGATCAGCGCCGAGATGGTCACGGGGTTCGCCCTGTCGGCGTCGAAGATGGTGCTCGACGGCGGGGTCGGCCGGATGGTCCAGATGGCCCGCTCCAACCTGCGGAACGTGCCGCGCCCCTGACCCGGCGGACCGGGCGGGCGGGCCGATCCTGCGGACCCGACGACTCCGGACCACCGTCGAGGGAGCGGATTTCGGCCAGTTTCACCGCCCGTGACGGTATGCCGACGGCCGGTGCCGGACGCAGCTGCGCTGCCGTAACGGGGCGTCAGTGGCGGCCGGCGGTGGTCCGGGAGCCCTCGGCACCCCGGTCCGGGGGTTCCCGGACCGGGAGCGGCGGCGTCCGGCGGTGGCCGAACCGCCGGTCATCGGACATCCGCGATGACTGGCTGTGAGCCCACTGGGCAAGCATCCCCCCGTGAACGTGTTCGACCAGGAGGGGCAGGGACCGGCGGCGTGCGGGCGGGGGTCATGAAGAGGCAGGCGCGAGGGGGCGGTCCCGTGGTCATCGGGGCCTCCTCGGCGGACGCGGGGGAACAACAGGCCGACACCATCACGGAATACGCGCACCGGCTCCGGCGCAGGCTGGGCCGGGCCGATCTCAGGGCGGTGCCCCGGGCCCGCCGTGAGCTGCGCGAACTGCTGCGGCACTGGGGCAAGCCGGGCCGCTCCGAGATCGCCGAGCTGCTCACCAGCGAACTGGTCACCAACGCGCTCGTCCACACCGACGACGACGCCGTCCTGATCGTGGTCGTGGACGCGGACGGACTGCGGGTGGAGGTACGGGACTTCGTGGCCCGCAGACCCGACCTGCGCGGCCCGGACGGGGACGACGACACCCACGGCCGGGGCCTGGTGCTGGTGCAGTCCCTGGCGGACAGCTGGGGGGTACGGCCGCACGGCGTGGGCAAGTCGGTGTGGTTCGAACTCGGCGCCGAGGCCGCCTGAGGAGCGGTGGCCGCGACGGCGTGTGCGGGCACGAGCACGGGACGGGGGCGTGACCCGCGCGGTCACGCCCCCGTCCCACTGCTCCCACCGCGGTCCGTGCCGCGGGGCCGGCCGTCAGCCGAACTGCTGCTCCAGATCCTTCAGCTTGCGCTCCAGGGAGTCCAGGCGCGGCAGCGCCATGGTGTCGTCCTCCGCGGTGAGGTCGACGGTCACCGGTTCAGAACCGCTGCGGACCGGCTGCAGGGAGGGCCGGGCGCGCACGGGCAGCTGCTCCGCCGTCGATATGGCAGGCTCCGCGGTCGCCTGGGCGGGCCCGCGCTCGACCGCCTGCACCTCCACCTCCCGGTTCGCCCGGCCGATCAGGCCGCGGTGTCCCCGGCTGATGGCCTTCAGCTGGGCGCGCTCCACACGCTGCTGGTCGCGCCGCCGCTGGCGGGTCTCCTCCTTCTGCCGCTTGTCCTCGCGCACCTCCTCGACCGCTTCGTCGAGGCTGCGCACACCCTCCAGGAGCATCAGCGACCAGGCGCCGTAGGTCTCGCGCGGTGCCCGCACCCAGCGCACGATCCGGATCTGCGGCAGCGGACGCGGCACCAGGCCCTGCTCGCGCAGCGCGGCCCGGCGGGTCTGCTTCAGCGCCCGGTCGAACAGGACGGCCGCCGACAGCGACATGCCGGAGAAGAACTGCGGTGCCCCGGCGTGCCCCACACCCCGGGGCGCGTGCACCCAGTTGAACCAGGCCGCCGCCGCGGCGAACATCCACACGAGTATCCGGGAGCCGAGGGCCGCGTCGCCGTGGCTGGCCTCCCGCACGGCGAGCACGGAGCAGAACATCGCCGCGCCGTCCAGGCCGAAGGGCACCAGGTACTGCCAGCCGTCGGTCAGTCCCAGGTTCTGTTCGCCGAAGCCGACGAGGCCGTGGAAGGACAGGGCGGCCGCGACCGCCGCACAGCAGAACAGCAGGACGTAGGAGGCGGTGCCGTAGACGGCCTCCTTGCGCCTGCGTCGCTCCTCGCTGCGCTCCCACGAGTCGTCCGCACTCGCGTTCTCCCCGGAGGTGCGCTTCCCGCGCGCGAGTACCGCCACCGCCGCCAGCATGCCCAGGAGCAGCACGGCGCCCGGAAGCAGCCAGTTCAGCGATATGTCGGTCAGTCTCATCAGGGGTCCCTTGCATTGGGATAGGGCGTAACGCCCGCCATAGTGGCCCACTCCCGACGGCCCTCAGGGGGTTTCGGGGCAAGAGGCCGCCAATAAGGTGCAAGGGGATGCCCAAGGCGGCTTTCTGCTCGAACTGCCGTGTGACGGGCGGGAGTTGAGTTCGAATAACACTACCCGTACGGGTGGTTCCACGGAAAGTTCCCGCGACGGGTGGGGAAGTGGTGAAGCATCCGCCGGGCGGGCCCTCCGGGACCGGGTGGTCCGACGGCGATGATCCTAATGGACCCGGGACCGTGCTCGGGACCTGATGGGCAATCAAGCAGAGGCAGACAGCGACAACTTGGCGATCCGGTCGCTGTCGCAGGTGCGCGGGCAGGTGGCGCAGGTGTCCTCGGGGCGCACGGTGTAGAACATGCAGCAGCTCGCCCGGTCGCGGGTCGGCAGGGGCTCACCGTCCGGGCCGGTCAGCACCCGGAACGCGGCGGAGCCGACGTAGGGCCGGGTCGCGCCCGGCAGCAGCAGCTCCAGCTCCCGCACGGCCCGCCGCTCCTCGTCCTCGCCGAACAGGTGGGCGACGTACCACAGCCCCTCCACGACCTCGTCGGTCGCCATGCCCCACAGTGCTCGCCCGCGCCGCCGCATCCGCGGCCCGAAGGCGGCGAGCACCGGCTCCAGGTGCTCGGCCACGGCCGCCCGCACCTCGGCCCGCAGCGCCTCCTCGTCCGGGACGACGACGGCGCCGGGCAGGGCGGCGGCCGGGTCGTCCGGCAGGCAGGCGAAGGAGAGGGGCCCGCGTATCGCCATGCGGCCGGCGGCGCGGTCGTACGAGACATGCGTCACGGGCAGCCGGGGGACCCGGCGCCGCAGGAACCAGGGGACGGTGATCAACAGGCAGGCGGACCAGGCGTAGCGGTGCAGGCCGAAGCTCGCGACGACGTCCGGGCGGGCCCGGGTGCCGTAGTCCCGCAGCACCTGGTTCTCGTCCCAGGCGAGGAAGGCGTCCAGCTCCGCCCCGCCCGCCGCCAGCGCGGCCGCGGTGACCCAGCCGTCCCCCGGGGCGCCGGCCCGGCCGGGCCCTGCTCCGTCACGGTCAGGCCGGGGAAGGCGGCGCCGAGACGGTCGTAGGCGGCGGTGAACGGCGAGGCCGCAGCGGGCATGGCGGGACCACCGATCCTTGATCGCGGGCGACACGGGAGCAGGTAAGCCTTACCTTATCCGCTCGTACGGGAGTTTGAACTGGCCCCCGGTGCGCCTAAGGTGCTTGACGGACAAGTGACAAGCCGTCGTTAATGACCCCAAGTACCGACAAGCCGCCAGGAGGACCCGTGAAGCAGGGCGTGCAGGGTTCCGCCGGGGCGGGTGCGCCCACCAGCGGCACGCCCCGGGTGCCGGCGCAGCAGCGCGCGGCGGACGCCCTCGACGGCTACCGGGAGCGGGGCACCGCCCTGCCCGGCGTACGGGGCGAGCACACGCACGCCGAGCGGCCGGTCCCCGGGCAGCGGCCCGTGGTGCAGCGGTCCTCGGTGCGCGGGCAGATCCTGGACGCGCTGCGCACGGCCCTGCTCGCGGGCGAGCTGAAGCCGGGCGAGGTCTACTCGGCGCCGGTGCTCGGGGACCGCTTCGGCGTCTCGGCCACCCCGGTCCGGGAGGCCATGCAGCAGCTCGCGCTGGAGGGCGCCGTCGAGGTCGTGCCCAACCGCGGCTTCCGGGTGGTCGAGCGCGGGGCGCGGGAGCTGGCCGAGCTGGCGGAGGTGCGGGCGCTCATCGAGGTGCCGGTGATGCTGCGGCTGGCCCGCACGGTGCCGGCCGAGCGGTGGGCCGAGCTGCGCCCCCTCGCCGAGGAGACGGCACGCGCGGCCGCCTCCGGCTGTCCGGCGACGTACGCGGAGTCCGACCGGGCCTTCCACCGGGCCCTGCTCGTCCTGTCCGGCAACGGGCAGCTGGTGCGGATCGCGGAGGACCTGCACCGGCGTGCGCAGTGGCCGCCGGTACCGCTCGGGCGGGCCGGACTGCTGGCCGACGCGGCGGAGCACACGGCCCTGCTGGACGCGTTGACCGCGCGTGACCTGGACGTGGTGGCCGCGCTGGTGCACGAGCACTTCGCGGGCGCGGTCTGAGGACCCCGGGCCCGCGCCGAGGGCTGTCCGCTTTCGGGTGCGGTCCGTAGTGGCTCGTCGCGCAGTTCCCCGCGCCCCTGAGGGGGTGCGGCCGGCGCCACCGGCAGGTCGGGCGGCGCCGTCGCGGCGAGTGCCGGGGGCGGTGTTCCGAGGGACGCGGGGAACTGCGCGTTCGGCGGGGGGTGCTACGCCGTCGCCGCGTCCGGGGCCGGAGGCGTCAGTTGGGCCGCCAGCCAGGTCGGTACGCCGCCCAGCAGCCGGAACAGCCGGCGCGCTTCCTCCCGCAGCCGGGACGCCTCCGGTTCCGACTCCGCGTCGGCCAGCGACGCCAGCGCCGGTGCCGTACCCACCAGGTAGCCCAACTCCTCCCGGATCCGCAGGGATTCGGCGAAGCCGTGCCGGGCCTCGGCCAACTCGCCGTCCCGCAAAGCGAGTCCGGCCAGATGGCGCCAGGTGAAGGACAGCAGCAACGGGTCGGCGTGCGCGACCGCGCCCGCGTGCGCCCGCCGGTACGCGGCCCGGGCCGCCTGCGGCGAATGGCTCAGGTTCTCCGCCAGCAGCCCGCGGCGGAAGTCCAGCAGGGCCCGCCCGGCCGCGCCGGGGCGATCAGCGCCGCCGCCCGGCCGAGCGCGGCCCGCGCCTCGTCGGCCCGGTCCCGCACCCCGTGCAGCGTCGCCGCGTAGGCGAGTTGGCCCCGCTCGCAGGCCGCGGCGCCGCGCTCCTCGTCGCCGTGCGCGAGCGCCTCCGCCGTGCGCAGCGCGTCCTCGGCCTCCTGCCAGCCCCGCTCGGTGTACAGGCACCGTTCGACGAGCAGCGCGGCCCGTTGCAGCGCCGTCGCCGGTGTGCCGGGTGGCAGCAGCGCCGCCGCGTCGGCCCAGCAGGCCCGCGAGCGCAGCCGCCATACCGCGGTCTGGAGAGGATCGTCACCAGCGGTCGTTCCGTTACCAGACATGGCGGTATGCGCCACGTTGCCCTCCCCGAGCACGCCATCGAGCTGTTGAGTGGTGGCGGCATTCCAGCATCTGTCGCGGGGCGGGGCCAAGACGTCGGGTGAAAGATTTCACAAAGTCGTGGGGCGCGAGCGTGACCGGATCCGGCCCCTCGCGCCCCCGCTGACCTCAGCTCATGCGCAGGGCCAGGAAGAAGTCCAGCTTGTCCTCCAGGCGCGAGAGGTCCCGTCCCGTCAACTGCTCGATACGGCCCACCCGGTAGCGCAGCGTGTTGACGTGCAGGTGCAGACGGGTGGCGCAGCGGGTCCAGGAGCCGTCGCAGTCGAGGAACGCCTCCAGGGTCGGGATCAGCTCCGCCCGGTGGCGGCGGTCGTAGTCCTTCAGGGGGTCAAGGAGGCGTGCCGTGAAGGCGCGGCGGACGTCGTCGGGGACGAACGGCAGCAGCAGGACGTGCGAGGCCAGTTCCTGGTGGCCGGCCGCGCAGACCCGGCCGGGACGGGCCGCGGCGACCCGGCGGGCGTGCCGGGCCTCCTCCAGGGCGCCGCGCAGCCCCTCCGCGGAGTGCACGGCCGCGCTCACGCCGAGGGTGAGCCGTCCGTCGTCGTTCAGGCCCGCCGTCAGCGGCTCCCGCACCGACTGCAGCAGCGAGTCGGCCAGCAGCCCCGTCTCGGAGCCGTCGTGCTCGGCGGAGACCGCGGGCAGCGGGACCAGGGCGATGGCCTCGTCGCCGGTGTGGGCCACGGCGATGCGGTCCGAGGGCTCCGGGCCGGTCGCCAGCGGGTCGACCAGCACTTCCTCCAGGAGCGACTGGGCGACGGGACCGCCCTCGGCCTCCTGGCCCTCCCACTCGACGCGGGCCACGACGACCTGCCAGTGCGGGGCCGTGCCGAGCCCGGGCAGCAGCACCGGCGCGGCCACCCGCAGCCGGGCCGCGATCTCGGCGGGCGCGGCGCCCGTCTGGACCAGCTCCAGCACCTCCTGGGCCAGCCGACGCCGGACCGTGCGGGCCGCGTCCCGGCGGTCCCGCTCCACGGCGATCAGCTGGGTGACGCCCTGGAGCAGGTCCAGGCGCTCCTCGGGCCAGTCGCCGGCGTCCGCCTCGACGGCCAGCAGCCAGTCCGACAGGACCGTCTCGCGGACGTCCCGGGCGGCCTGCGGGGAGCGGCCGGAGGAACGGACCGGGAAGAGCGAGTACGTCACCCCGTCCAGCAGGAAGCGGTGCGGTCCGCGCCGTCCGGTGCGGGTGGCAGCCAGGTGCTCGGCGGCGAGCCGCGCGCAGGTCTCGACGGGCAGCGCCGGGCCGGTCTCCTTGGAGCCGGCGATCAGGCGGCCGGTGGGGGAGAGCACCCAGGCGCGCAGGTCCAGGTCCGAGCCGAGCAGGTCCAGGACGACGTCCGGGCCGCCGCCCGCCGGGCCCGAGGTCATCATCCGCCGGTGCCGGTCCACGACCGCCGCGAGGTCCCCAGCGCGCTCCCCGGAGACCTGCCGTACGACGTGCTCGGTGATCGACGCGAACGCCACCGACTCGTGCACCGCGAACAGCGGCAGCCGGTGCCGGGCGCAGGCCACCACCAGGTCCTCCGGCACATCGCCCAGCTCGGCCTCGCCGGCGGCGAGGGCCGCCACCCCGGCCTGCACCAGGATGCGGACGAACGGCTCGGAGTCGTCGGCGTCCCGGCGCCAGGCCAGACCCGTGAGGACCAGCTCACCGCCCGAGAGGTAACGGGAGGGGTCGCGCAGGTCGGTCGTCATGACCCCGCGGACCGAGCGGTCCAGCTCGTCCTCGCCGCCGAGCAGCCGCAGGCCCAGCGCGTCGGTGTCCAGCAGTGCGCGCAGCCGCATCTCGTCGCCGCCGTTCTTTGTCTCGAAACCTACGATGGATCTTCAGGGGTGACGCGAGGGTCACCCGGAACCGGACGCTCGGGGGCGTACCCCCGGGTCCGGGTGCTGTTTCCCGCGTTGTCCAGGGAAAACCGAGAGGCTGCCGATGACCTCCGTTCATACGAATCTACAAGATGCTCAGCCTGGCCAGCGAACTCCTTCATGGTTTCGGTGACTGACCCCGCCGGAGTACGGAGCGGTGTACTGAGTCCACTCCGCGTTAACAGGACATGAACGAGCCGGGCCCGCCGCACACGGATTGGCTCAATCTGAACGACCCACGAGACGAAGAAGAGAGCCGGTCATGGACTTCCTTCGCCCCGCCAGCTGGGAGGAGGCGCTCGCCGCCAAGGCCGAGCACCCCACCGCTGTGCCGATTGCGGGTGGCACCGATGTGATGGTCGAGATCAACTTCGACCACCGCCGGCCCGAGTACCTCCTCGACCTCAACCGCATCGGCGACCTCTCCGAGTGGGAGGTGGGCGAGGACACCGTGCGGCTGGGTGCCTCCGTGCCGTACACCCGGATCATGGAGAACCTCCGTGCCGAGCTGCCGGGCCTGGCGCTCGCCTCGCACACGGTCGCCTCCCCGCAGATCCGCAACCGAGGCGGCGTCGGCGGCAACCTCGGCACGGCCTCGCCCGCCGGTGACGCCCACCCCGCCCTGCTGGCGGCCGGCGCGCAGGTCGAGGCGGAGTCCGCGGCCCGCGGCACCCGGCTGATCCCCATCGACGAGTTCTACACGGGCGTCAAGCGCAACGCGCTCCAGCCCGACGAGCTGATCCGGGCCGTGCACATCGAGAAGGCCGACGGCCCGCAGCAGTACTCGAAGGTCGGCACCCGCAACGCGATGGTCATCGCCGTGTGCGCGTTCGGCCTGGCCCTGCACCCCGGGACGCGCACCGTGCGCACCGGCATCGGCTCGGCCGCCCCCACCCCGGTGCGGGCCAAGGCAGCCGAGGAGTTCCTGAACGCGGCGCTCGAAGAGGGCGGCTTCTGGGACAACGGAAAGATCATCACCCCTTCGGTCGCCAAGCAGTTCGCGGAGCTGTGCTCCGGCGCCTGCAACCCGATCGACGACGTCCGGGGCACCGCGAGCTACCGCCGCCACGCGGTCGGCGTGATGGCCCGCCGCACGCTGACCTGGACCTGGGAGTCGTACCGCGGCGCCCGCCGCACCACCGAGGGAGCTGCGTAATGCGCGTCAACTTCACCGTCAACGGACGTCCGCAGGAGGCCGACGACGTCTGGGAGGGCGAGTCCCTGCTGTACGTCCTGCGCGAGCGCCTCGGCCTGCCCGGCTCCAAGAACGCCTGCGAGCAGGGCGAGTGCGGCTCCTGCACCGTCCGCCTGGACGGCGTCCCGGTCTGCTCCTGCCTGGTCGCGGCCGGCCAGGTCGAGGGCCGCGAGGTGGTGACCGTCGAGGGGCTCGCGGACTTCGCCAAGCAGCGCGCCGAGAGCGGCTGCGCGACCGGCGCCTGCGGCGGCACCTCGCTGGACGAGGCCAAGCGGTGGCAGGCCAAGGGCACCGACTCGCAGACCGGCGAGGGCACCGAACTCTCCCCGATCCAGCAGGCGTTCATCGACGCCGGCGCCGTCCAGTGCGGCTTCTGCACCCCCGGTCTGCTCGTCGCCGCCGACGAGATGCTGGAGAGCAACCCGAACCCGAGCGACGCGGACATCCGCGAGGCGCTGTCGGGCAACCTGTGCCGCTGCACGGGCTACGAGAAGATCATGGACGCGGTCCGCCTGGCCGCCGCCCGCCAGTCCGAGGGGGTCTGACAGCCATGCCGACCAACGGCGCTCCTACGAAGATCACGCAGGGCTCGCAGACCAAGGGCGGCATCGGGGAGTCCACGCTCCGCCCGGACGGCACCCTCAAGGTCACCGGCGAGTTCGCGTACTCGTCCGACATGTGGCACGAGGACATGCTGTGGGGCCAGATCCTGCGCTCCACCGTCGCGCACGCCGAGATCGTGTCGATCGACACCTCCGAGGCCCTCGCCATGCCGGGCGTCTACGCCGTCATGACGTACGACGACCTGCCCACCGAGGTGAAGAACTACGGCCTGGAGATCCAGGACACCCCGGTCCTCGCGCACGGCAAGGTACGCCACCACGGCGAGCCGGTCGCGATCGTCGCCGCCGACCACCCGGAGACGGCCCGCCGCGCCGCCGCCAAGATCAAGGTGGACTACCGGGAACTGCCCGTCATCACCGACGAGGCCTCGGCGACCGCCCCGGACGCGATCCTCGTCCACGAGGGCCGCGACGACCACCACAGCGGCCACGTCCCGCACCCCAACATCGTGCACCGCCAGCCGATCGTCCGCGGCGACGTGGCGCGGGCCCGCGAGCGGGCCGACGTGATCGTCGAGGGCGAGTACACCTTCGGCATGCAGGACCAGGCCTTCCTCGGCCCCGAGTCCGGCCTCGCCGTGCCCGAGGAGGACGGCGGCGTCCACCTCTACATCGCCACCCAGTGGCTCCACTCAGACCTGCGCCAGATCGCACCGGTCCTCGGCCTGCCCGAGGACAAGGTGCGCATGACGCTGGCCGGCGTCGGCGGCGCGTTCGGCGGCCGCGAGGACCTGTCGATGCAGATCCACGCCTGCCTGCTGGCGCTGCGCACCGGCAAGCCGGTGAAGATCGTCTACAACCGGTTCGAGTCCTTCTTCGGGCACGTCCACCGGCACCCGGCGAAGCTCTACTACGAGCACGGCGCCACCAAGGACGGCAAGCTCACGCACCTGAAGTGCCGGATCGTCCTGGACGGCGGCGCCTACGCCTCCGCCTCCCCGGCGGTCGTCGGCAACGCCTCCTCCCTCTCCGTCGGCCCGTACGTCGTCGACGACGTCGACATCGAGGCCATCGCCCTCTACACCAACAACCCGCCCTGCGGCGCCATGCGCGGCTTCGGCGCGGTCCAGGCGTGCTTCGCCTACGAGGCGCAGATGGACAAGCTGGCGAAGAAGCTGGGCATGGACCCGGTGAAGTTCCGGCAGCTGAACGCGATGGAGCAGGGGACGCTCATGCCGACCGGGCAGCCGGTCGACTCCCCGGCCCCGGTCGCCGAACTCCTGCGCCGCGTCAAGGCGATGCCGCTGCCGCCCGAGCGCCAGTGGGAGTCCAGCGAGGGCGCCGACGTACGGCAGCTGCCCGGCGGACTGTCCAACACCACGCACGGCGAGGGCGTCGTCCGCGGGGTCGGCTACGCGGTCGGCATCAAGAACGTCGGCTTCTCCGAGGGCTTCGACGACTACTCCACCGCCAAGGTGCGCATGGAGGTCATCGGCGGCGAGCCCGTCGCCACCGTGCACACCGCGATGGCGGAGGTCGGCCAGGGCGGGGTCACCGTCCACGCGCAGATCGCCCGCACCGAACTCGGCGTCACCCAGGTGACCATCCACCCCGCCGACACCCAGGTGGGCTCGGCCGGCTCGACCTCGGCCTCCCGGCAGACCTACGTCACCGGCGGCGCCGTGAAGAACGCCTGCGAGCTGGTCCGCGAGCGGGTGCTGGACATCGGGCGCCGCAAGTTCGGCTCCTACCACCCGGCCTGGGCGACCGCCGAACTCCTGCTGGAGGGCGGCAAGGTCGTCACCGACGGCGGCGAGGTCCTCGGCGACCTGGTCGACGTCCTGGAGGGCGAGGTCGTGGAGCTGGAGGAGGAGTGGCGGCACCGGCCGACCGAGGCCTTCGACCTGCGCACCGGCCAGGGCAACGGGCACGTCCAGTACTCCTTCGCCGCGCACCGCGCGGTGGTCGAGGTCGACACCGAGCTGGGCCTGGTCAAGGTCATCGAACTGGCCTGCGCCCAGGACGTCGGCAAGGCGCTCAACCCGCTCTCCGTCATCGGCCAGATCCAGGGCGGCACCACCCAGGGCCTGGGCGTGGCCGTGATGGAGGAGATCATCGTCGACCCGAAGACGGCGAAGGTCAGGAACCCCTCCTTCACGGACTACCTGATCCCGACCATCCTCGACACGCCGACCATCCCGGTCGACGTCCTCGAACTCGCCGACGACCACGCGCCCTACGGGCTGCGCGGCATCGGCGAAGCCCCGACCCTGTCGTCCACCCCGGCCGTCCTCGCGGCGATCCGGAACGCGACCGGGCTGGAGCTCAACCGCACCCCGGTGCGGCCCGAGCACCTCACGGGGACCGTGTAACACCCCGACTCTCCGGGCGGTGTGAGGGAACGTCACACACTCCGCCGCGCCGCCCGGAGGAACCCCCCTTTGAGTTCCGCACCGCTCGCGGGTCTTGAAGCACCAGGAAACTCGTTCGTCTCGGGCCGTCCCCCGGGCCGTCCATTCCCAAATCCCGTGACCGCCAGGGCGGTCGCACGGGTGCCCCTGTGAACCTTGGGAGATGGCACCATGACCCAGCAGTCGGTGGAGCCCAGGACCGCGTCCGAAGACGCCGGCGACGGAAGTCGCATCCCGGCCGGACGGTCCTGGCTCGACAGGTACTTCCACATATCCGGAAGAGGATCCACAGTCGCGCGTGAGGTGCGCGGCGGCATCACCACCTTCATGGCGATGGCCTACATCCTCCTGCTCAACCCCCTCATCCTGTCCGGCAAGGACGTGGCGGGGGACACGCTCGGCCAGAAGGCGCTGATCACCGCTACCGCGTTCGCGGCGGCCTTCACCACGCTGCTGATGGGCTTCGTCGGCAAGGTGCCGCTCGCGCTCGCGGCCGGCCTGTCCGTCTCGGGCGTGCTGTCCTCGCAGGTGGCGCCCAACATGACCTGGCCGCAGGCCATGGGCATGTGCGTGATGTACGGCGTGGTCATCATGCTGCTGGTCGTCACCGGCCTGCGTGAGATGATCATGAACGCGATCCCGCTCGCGCTCAAGCACGGCATCACCATGGGCATCGGCCTGTTCATCGCGCTCATCGGCTTCTACAAGTCCGGCTTCGTGCACCAGGGCAAGGCCACCCCGGTCACCCTCGGCCCCGCCGGTGAACTCGCCGGCTGGCCGGTGCTGCTCTTCGCCGGCACGCTGTTGCTGATCTTCATGCTGCAGGCCCGGAACATCCCCGGCGCCATCCTCATCGGCATCGTCTCCGGCACGATCGTCGCCGCCGTGCTCAACGGCCTCGGCGTCATCGACCCGAAGCAGTGGGCCAACGGCGCCCCCGAACTGCACGGCACCGCGGTCTCGATGCCCGACTTCTCGCTCTTCGGCCACGTGGAGTTCGGCGGCTGGGAGAAGGTCGGCGCGATGACGATCGGCATGATCGTCTTCACCCTCGTGCTGGCCGGCTTCTTCGACGCGATGGCCACCATCATCGGCGTCGGCACGGAGGCCGGGCTCGCCGACGACAAGGGCCGGATGCCCGGCCTGTCCAAGGCGCTGTTCATCGACGGCGCCGGCGGTGCGATCGGCGGTGTGGCGGGCGGCTCCGGCCAGACGGTGTTCATCGAGTCGGCGACCGGCGTCGGCGAGGGCGCCCGCACGGGCCTGGCCTCCGTCGTCACCGGCCTGTTCTTCGCGGCCTGTCTCTTCTTCACCCCCGTGACCGCGATCGTCCCCCAGGAGGTCGCCTCCGCGGCCCTGGTGGTCATCGGCGCCATGATGCTGATGAACGCCCGGCACGTGGACTGGGCCGACCGCGCGACCGCCATCCCGGTCTTCCTGACGGTCGTCCTGATGCCGTTCACGTACACCATCACCTCCGGTGTCGCCGCGGGCGTCATCTCCTACGTCGCCATCAAGACCGGCCAGGGCAAGGCCCGCGAGATCGGCGCCTTCATGTGGGGCCTGGCCGTGATCTTCCTCGTCTACTTCGCCCTTCATCCGATCGAGGGCTGGCTCGGCGTGCACTAGCCGCCGCGCCGGAAGCCCTTCCGCGCAACCCCGTGAGGAGACCGACAGATGCTGGACATCGCCGAGGAGCTCGACCGGTGGGTCGAGCAGGGCCGTGACTTCGCCGTCGCCACCGTGGTGGCCGTCGGCGGCAGCGCCCCGCGCCAGCCCGGCGCCGCCCTCGCGGTGGACGCCGAGGGCACGGCGATCGGGTCGGTCTCCGGCGGGTGCGTGGAGGGCGCCGTGTACGAGTTGTGCCGGCAGGCGCTCCAGGACGGTGAGACCGTCCTGGAGCGCTTCGGCTACAGCGACGAGGACGCCTTCGCCGTCGGCCTGACCTGCGGCGGCGTCATCGACATCCTCGTCGTGCCGGTCCGGGCGGACGGTCCCGCCCGGCCGGTGCTCGCGGCCGCGCTGGCCGCCGCCGCGCGTGGGGAGGCGGCGGCGGTCGCGCGGATCGCGGAGGGACCGGCACAGCTGCGGGGCCGGGCCCTCCTCGTCCGTCCCGACGGCTCCTACGACGGCGGCTTCGGCGGCCACCCCGAACTGGACCGCACGGTCGCGGCCGAGGCCGGCGCCTTCCTGGACGCGGGCCGCACCGGCACCCTGGAGATCGGCGAGCAGGGCTCGCGCTGCGGGTCCCCGCTCACCGTCCTGGTCGAGTCCTCCGTCCCCCCGCCCCGGATGATCGTCTTCGGCGCGATCGACTTCGCGTCCGCGCTGGTCCGGGTCGGCAAGTTCCTCGGCTACCACGTCACGGTCTGCGACGCCCGCCCGGTGTTCGCCACCCGCGTCCGCTTCCCGGAGGCCGACGAGATCGTCGTCGAGTGGCCGCACCGGTATCTGGAGCGCACCACGACCGACGCCCGTACGGTCCTCTGCGTCCTCACCCACGACGCCAAGTTCGACGTCCCCCTGCTCGAACTGGCCCTCCGCCTGCCCGTCGCCTACGTCGGCGCGATGGGCTCCCGCCGCACCCACCTCGACCGCAACGAGCGGCTGCGCGAGGTCGGCGTCACCGAGCTGGAACTGGCCCGCCTGCGCTCCCCGATCGGCCTCGACCTCGGCGCCCGTACGCCCGAGGAGACCGCCCTGTCCATCGGCGCGGAGATCGTCGCCCACCGCCGGGGCGGCAGCGGGGTGTCCCTGACGGGCGCGCACACCCCGATCCACCACGACACGGCGACCCGGCCGGCGCGGCGTATCGGCTCGGTCGCCTGAGAGCCGCCGTCGTTCAGGCCTTCCTGAGCAGCTGATCCGCCGCGCGGCCGAACACGAGGCGGGCCGTCCGGTCCAGGACGCCGTCGAAGAGGCGGGGCAGGAGGCGGATGCGCAGTTCCTCCCGCCACACCACCCGGCTGCGGCCCCCCGGCTCCGGCCGGACCTCGATCTCCGCCCAGCCCAGGACGACCCGGCCGCGCTTCTCCAGCCGGCACAGGCCGGACCCCTCGCCAGCCGGCGGCCGCCAGACCGTCACCTCCATGACGTCGTCCACGGTCACCGGTCCGACGCCCGAACGGGCCACGAAACGCGTGCCCTCGTGCGTCGGCGGCGCGGTGAGCACCTCGATCCTGGTCAGCGGGACCACGTCGGCGTGGCGGGGCCATTCCGTCAGCCTGCGCCACGCCTCCGCGGGGGCGAGCGGGGGCGTGCGTTCGAGGGAAAAGGTGGGCACGGCACGATCGTAGGGAATCGGCGCCGGCCGTCAGCGCGTTCGCCCCCGGCTCACCTGACCGGACCAACGCCCCGTCCGCCACGGGAGCGTCCGGCCCGCCGCCGGACGGCGTTCGCCGGGACTCGGCGGGCTGTGACCGCGGCCGCGCGACAGCCCGCCCGGCCTCAGGGCCGTTACACCCTGCCCGGCTCGGGCTTGCCGGGCGCGAGTAGCTGAGGGTCCGTCACGAAGACGTAGCCGGCTCCTTGGGGGCGTCGATGAGGCCCGGACGTGGTCGGGACGCCGGTCGGGATCCCGTCGGTCGAAAGAGGCATCGGGACTATTCACTCAGTGCATAGAGCAGGTGTGCGAATTCCTGGGTGTGATCCGCGGTACATCTCGTCGCAGTAGCACCATGGAGGCAGGGGCTCCGCGGAGGAGGACGACCATGCGCTTCCGGGACCGCGCCGAAGCCGGCCGGGAACTCGCCGGGCTGCTGGCGGACGCGCAGGCGCGGGGAGAGCTGACCGATCCCGTGGTGCTCGCCCTGCCGCGCGGGGGCATCGCCGTGGCCGAGCCCGTCGCCCGGGCTCTCGACGCCCCGCTGGACGTGCTCGTCGTCCGCAAGATCGGCGCCCCGCACCACGAGGAGTTCGCCGTCGGCGCGCTCGCCGGTGACGACCCGCCGCTCTTCGACCCGGACACCCTGGAGCAGTTGGGCCTGACCGAGGAGTCGCTGGCCCCCGTCGTCGAGCGCGAACGGCGCGAACTGCGCCGCCGGGAGGGGCGCTACCGCGGGGACCGGCCGTTCCCCGCGCTGACCGGCCGCACGGTGATCGTCGTCGACGACGGCCTGGCCACCGGTGCCACCGCCCGCGCGGCCCTGCGCCACCTCCGGCGCCGCCGGCCGGCCCGGCTCGTCCTGGCGGTGCCCGTCGGCGCCCCCGACTCCGTCGATCTGCTCGCCGCCGAGGCCGACACGATCCTCTGCCCGCACCGCCCGCCGGGCTTCTCCGCCGTCGGCCAGTGGTACGAGGACTTCGCCCAGCTCACCGACGACGAGGTACTGACGGCCCTGCAGACACACTGACCCGCGGCCCTCCGGCGCGACGCGCATCGGCCGGGCACCGGCCGTGGCCGTCCACGGGCGGTCGGCACGGGGCCGACAGGGCTGGACGAGCCGGGGCGGGGCGTAGCCCTCGACGGTGCGGGTCGGGCAGGCTGGCCTGCCGTCGCGCCGACCCGCCGGGCATCCCTGGGGCGGCCCGGCTCGCGCGACGCCGCGGCCCGGCCGAGCGTGCCGCAGGGAGACCGGCCCGCGCCGCGACGCAGACTCGGGCGCCGGCCGCCCGCGGTCGCGCGATGGTCCGGGCCTGCCCGGCCGGGTCGCCGCGCCGGCACAAGCGTTTCGGCTCGGTCGGCGTGCCGCAGGGGAGGCTGCCCCGGTCGGAGTCAGCGGCGGGGCGGTCAGTCCTCAGTCCAGCGCAGGTCCAGGCCGCGGCCCTGGGCGCGGCCCGCCTCTGCTGCCGGGCGGCGGGTGGCGGGGTCCAGGGCGTTGTCGCCGATCGCCGCCAGTGACGCCTCGTCGGGGGCGACGAGCAGCACCTCGGCGCCCCGGGCGCGCAGTTCCCCGACGCACCGCTCCAGCGGCCGGTCGCTGGGGAACGGCTCGGTGGTGCCCAGCGGCACGAGCACCAGCACCCGGTCCGCCCCGGCGGCCAGGTCGACGTTGGCGATGGACCGTACCCCGCCGTCCATGTACCGGTGTTCGCCGATCGTCACCGGCGGCCACACGCCCGGCACGGCGCAGCTCGCCGCGACGGCGTCCACCAGCGGCACCCCGGAGTCCCGGTCGAAGACGCGCGGCTCACCGCTCCCGGCGTCCACCGCGACGATCCTCACCGCCCGCTCCGGCCACCCGTGGGCCGGCAACCGGGACGCGATCACCGCGTGCCGCTCCCGCTCGGAGACCGTCGGCGCGGCGAGCGCCGCCCGGCCGACCGCGCGCCGCAGATCCGCCGTGGAGGCGGCCGACTCGGCCGCGGCGCCGATCTCCGCGGCGAACTTCTCCAGATCCATCTCCGCCGCGATCTCGGCGGACTGCAGCGCGGGGTCCACCTGCCGGGCGTACAGCTCCTCCAGACCGAGCCCGCTCCCCAGCTGCGCCGCCACCGCGGAACCGGCGGAGGTCCCGACGAGCAGACCCGCGCCGCTCACGTCCCGCCCGGCATCGGCGAGCCCCGCCAGCAGCCCGGTCATCCAGGCGATACCGCCCACCCCGCCGCCGCCCAGCACCAACGCCTCACTCATGACGCCTCCTTGACTGCTCGTGACGGTCCTTGATCCTCCCGGAACGACACGCGGACGGCGAGGGCTTTCCCGGACGCCACCCAAGGGACCGGCCGGACGTGCCCCGCGCGGTGCCTCCTCGTAGCCTGGGAGGGTTCCCGACGCCCCCGGAACCGGGAGGCCGGGCCCGGACGGGAGGTGCTGCCATGAACAGGCGCTGGACCGCGCGTCTGGCCCTCCTGGCGGGCGCGGCGGCACTGGTGGTGCTGCTCCTCTTCGCCGGGTTCGGCAGTGTCTTCCTGCTCCTGGTGGGAGCGGCCGGGCTGGTCCTCACGGCGGTCGGCGGCTGGTGGGTGGTGACCCGCACCCGCTGGGTACGGGCGCTGGGCGCGCTGCTCGCGCTCGGCGCGCCGCTCGCGGTCCTCGCGCTGTACGCGCTCGCCGGGCTGCTGTGGGTCGTGCTGGTCTCGCTCGGCCTGTGGGCGCTGGCCGTCACCGCGGGCCGGGCGGCCCTCGCCGACGGCACGTCCCGGCCCATGGCGGAGCATCCGGCCGGCCGGGCCCGGCGGCCCTTCCTGATCATGAATCCGCGGTCCGGGGGCGGGAAGGTGGAGAAGTTCCGCCTCGTGGAGCGCGCCCGCGCCCTGGGCGCGGAGGTCGTCGTCCTCGACCCGGAGCACCACCAGGACGTGGCCGAGCTGGCACGGCGGGCCGTCGTCGACGGAGCGGACCTGCTCGGCGTCGCGGGCGGCGACGGCACCCAGGCCCTGGTGGCCGGTGTGGCCGCCGAGCACGACGTCCCGTTCCTGGTGATCAGCGCCGGCACCCGGAACCACTTCGCCATGGACCTGGGCCTGGACCGGCAGGACCCGGCGGCCTGCCTGGACGCGCTGACCGACGGCGTCGAACTGCGCGTCGACCTCGGCCGGATCCGGGCGGGAGCCGGGTCCGCGCGGTCCGGCGAGGAGCGCGTCTTCGTCAACAACGCCTCGTTCGGGGTGTACGCGGCCGTGGTGCAGAGCCCCGCCTACCGCGAGGACAAGGCCCGCACCACCCTGGACATGCTGCCGGACCTGCTGACCCACCACAGCGGCGCCCGGCTCACCGTCCGCGTCGGCGGGCGGACCCTGACGGATCCGCAGGCCGTGCTGGTGAGCAACAACCCCTACCGCGTCGACGACCCGGCGGGACTCGGGCGCCGGGACCGGCTGGACTCCGGCCGGCTCGGGGTGCTGGCCGTCGAGGTCGCCGGCGCGGCCGAGGCGACGGATCTGCTGTTGCGCGGTGAGAACAGCCGCGGCCTGACCTCCGTCACCGCCCGGGAGGTCGTCATCGAGGCCGACGCCCCGGCCGTCCCGGTCGGGGTCGACGGCGAGGCACTGTCGCTGCCCACCCCGGTGCACTGCCGTCTCGTACCCGGCGCCCTGCGCGTACGGGTGCCGCGGGACCGTCCCGGGGTGCCGCCGATCGCGCCGCGCATGGACTGGCGCCGGGTGCGACGGCTGGCCCTGACGATGGGACGGGTGGCGGCAGGACGCGACGACGGCCCGTCCGGGTCCGGGTCCTCCCCTACAGCCAGTCCCGGCGCTTGAAGATCACGTACAGGCTGACGCAGACGACCGCCATCAGCCCGATCGCGAACGGATACCCGAAGGTCCAGCTCAGCTCGGGCATGTGCGTGAAGTTCATGCCGTAGATGGTGCCGACGAGCGTGGGCGCGAAGAGGATGGCCGCCCACGAGGAGATCTTCTTGACCTCCTCGTTCTGCTCGAAGCCCGCCTCCGCCAGCGCCCGCATCTCCGCGTTCTGCTGCTGGGTGACCAGGGTCGCGTTGACCGTCAGGATCTCGGTGAGGGCCTGGCGGAAGCCGTCGACGCGCTCGCTGATGTGGGTGACGTGGTCGGCGACGTCGCGCAGGTAGCGCTGGAGCTCCTCGTCGGTCTCGTACTTGGCGAAGCCGGCCATCAGGCCGTGCAGCATGCCGACGAGCGGGCGCGTGGCACGCTGGAACTCGACCATCTCCCGGGACAGTTCGTAGATGCGGCGGGAGACCGCGGGGTCGCCGCGGAACACCTCGGTCTCGATCTCGTCGATGTCGTTCTGGACGCCGGCCACCACCGGCGCGTAGCCGTCGACCACCGCGTCCAGGATCGCGTACAGCACCGCCTCCGGGCCGAGTCCCAGCAGCTCGGGGGAGCCCTCCATGCGGCGGCGGACCGCCGACAGGTCGGGCGCCGCGCCGTGCCGGACCGTCAGCACGAAGTCCGGGCCGACGAACACGTGCAGCTCGCCGAAGTCGACCTCCTCGGGCGCGTCGAGGTAACGGGCGGCCCGCAGGACCACGAAGAGCGTGTCGCCGTACCGCTCCAGCTTGGGGCGCTGGTGCGCCTCCATGGCGTCCTCGACCGCCAGCGGATGCAGCCCGAACTCAGCCGCCAGGGAGTGCAGTTGGGCCGCCGTCGGGCGGGCCAGGCCGATCCACGCCATGCCCGGGGGCTCCTCGCGCAGCTCGCGGTAGGTCTCGGCGAGGCCCGCGGGGGAGGAGACGCGGACGCCGTCCCGGTAGAGCGCCGCCTGGACGACGCCCGCCGGGCCGGCCGGTTCCGCGGGGCCGGGCGAGGGTGTCTCGGCGGCGGGCGCGGGCGGCGTCTGGGCCCGGCGCCAGACCGACCTGCGGCCGCCGTTCCTGCCACCTGGTCGCTCGGCCATCGGCTGCCTCTCCGTCGAACCTGCGTACGGCGTGCTCACGCGGCGGGGTACGAGAAGGATAGCCACCCGGGGACCCCCGGCCCGGGCGCCCGCATCGCCGTGCCGCCCCGGGGGAATCGCGGACAGAGGATGTCCGCGACGGACGCTACGTTGCGTCCATGACGAACAGCGGCGTGACGAAGAGCGGCGTGACGACCGGCGGCGGGACGGCGAGCGGTACGAGGAGGCGCCCGGTGCGCGGCGGCGCGGCGACCGCTCCCGTGCTGGACGCCCGGGCCCTGAACCGGGCCACCCTCGAACGGCAGCTCCTGCTGCGCCGCGCCCCGCTGCCGGCCCAGGACGCCGTACGGCATCTGCTCGGCCTCCAGGCGCAGAACGTCGAGCCCCCCTACGTCGCCCTCGCGGCGCGCCTCGACGGGTTCGCACCACAGGCGCTGTCCGATCTGATGGCCAGCCGCGAGGTGGCCCGGCTCGTCACCCTGCGCTCCACCATCCACACCCACACCGCCGACGACTGCCTCGGCCTGCGGCCCTTCGTCCAGCCGGCCCGCGACCGCGAACTCGGTCAGTTCCGCGCCGGACTCGACGGCGTCGACCTCGGCCGGCTCGCGGCGCTGGCCCGTGAGCTGGTGGAGGCTGAGCCGCGGACCATGGCCGGGCTGCGGCGGGCGCTCGGCACCGAGTGGCCGGACGCCGACCCGCGGGCCCTCGCCGTCGCCGCCCGCTGCACGCTCCCGCTCGTCCAGGTCACCCCGCGCGGCCTGTGGGGCGGGAGCGGCCAGGTCGCCCTCACCACGGCCGAGCACTGGCTGGGCCGCCCCGCCCGGCCCGCGCCCTCCACGGAGTCCGTGGTCCTGCGCTACCTCGCGGCCTTCGGCCCGGCCTCCGTCAAGGACATGCAGACCTGGGCCGGACTCACCCGTCTGCGGGACGCCTTCGAGCGGCTGCGCCCGCGGCTGCTCACCTTCCGCGACGAGAACGGCGTCGAGCTCTTCGACCTGCCCGACGCCCCGCGGCCGGACCCGGACACCCCCGCGCCGCCGCGCTTCCTGCCCGAGTTCGACAACCTCCTGCTGTCCCACGCCGACCGCGCCCGCGTCGTGCCGCCGACCCTGCACGGCCGGAACCGGCAGGGCAACCAGGCCTACCGGACCCTGCTGGTCGACGGCTTCCTCGCCGGACTGTGGAAGCCGGACGGCGACGCCCTCGTCGTCGAGTTCTTCACCCGGCCGACCGGGGCCCGGCGCGCGGCGGTGGCCGCGGAGGGCGAGCGGATGCTGCGGGCCCTCCACCCGGGCGGCGCGCACGACGTCCGGTTCGGGGAGGTCGCCCGGCGCTGACCCGGCCGGACATGGATAGGGGGCGTTGCGGGCCGCTCGTGGTGGCCCGCAACGCCCCCCTGGCAGTTACCCGAGGGATGCTCGGGAAGTCTTCCGGGTCACGAGTTGACCTGCGTGGTCACCAGGTTCGAGAAGGTGGTCAGCCGGGTGTACACACCCGGGTAACCCGCCTCCGCGCACCCCTCGCCCCAGGAAGTGATCCCTGCCAGGGCGCCCCCGATGAGCAGGGGACCGCCGCTGTCGCCCTGGCAGGTGTCTACGCCGCCGGACGTGTATCCGGCGCACACCATGTCGGACTGCACGAAGTCCGAGCCGTAGGAGGAACGGCAGCTGGAGTCGGACACGATCGGGACGGTCGCGGTCCGCAGCTGGTTGGAGGAGCTGCCGTTCTCCGAAGTGGTGCCCCAGCCGAGGATGCGGGCCGTGCTGCCGGCCGCGTACACGCTCGTCTGGGAAGAGCTGACGTACTTCGCCGTGGTGTACGGCATCGACGTCGAGAGGGTCAGCACGGCCACGTCGTCGCCGTTGGTGGCGTCCGTGTAGTCCGGGTTGATCCAGATCTTGCTGACACGGCTCACCGTGCCGTTGGTGCCGTTCAGATAGGTCCGGCCGCCGACCACGCGGACGCTGCCGGTGGTCTCGCCGACCATGCAGTGCGCGGCCGTCACGACCTTCTTGGGCGCCACGAGGGTGCCGCCGCAGAACTGGTTCTGGGACGCGTCCGTGATCTGCATCATGAACGGGTACGCGGTCGTCGTCGTGGTCGTACCGCCGACGATGGGCTGAGGGGCGGCGCTCGCGGTGGGGGAGGCGAGCAGCCCGGCCGCCGCCGCGGCGGCGGTGGCCGCCATGATCGCGGCGGTCTGTCTCGCACGTCTGAGCCCGAACATGAGTCTCCTCAGTGGGGGTTGCACCGGTGGGGGGTCGCGCGGGTGTGGGTTGTGCATGGGGGTCGCGGGACCGACCCCCACATGCCCGGGCGAGCGGCACGCCCTTTACGCTAGGACCCGGACCCTCGGCTCCCAATGAGGGAACCCCCTAGGGGGTGGGGTGAGGGAAAACCCTCGGTCCCGATCAGTTAACAAGAGCGCTGCTCAGTGCGCCCGTCGACCTGCCGCCAATCGGACGATGTCGACGCGCGAGCGGATCCCCAGCTTGCGGTACACCCGGGTCAGGGTGGCCTCCACCGTCTTGACGCTGATGAACAGCCGGGCCGCGATCTCCCGGTTGGTGGCACCCTCCATGACCAGCGCGGCGACCTGACGCTCCATCGCCGCGAGGATGTCCAGCACGTCCAGCGCGTCCGGCACGGCGAGCGCGGCCGGCGGCTCGGGTGCGGTCAGGGACTCCTCCACCTGGCGCAACCAGGGCAGCGCCCGGCAGCGGCGGAACATCCGGGTGGCCTCCTCGAAGGCCGCGGGTTTCGGGCCCCGGCCCGGCAGCCGGGCCAGGGCGAACGCGGCCCGCGCCTCCTCCAGGCCGTAGCCGAGCTCGGCCAGCCGCGCCTGAGCGGACGTCAGCTGGCCGACGGCGGCCTCCAGGTCGCCCCGGGCGGCCCGCACCAGGGCCTCGGACCGGTCCAGGACCGCGAGGACACTCGCCCGGTGGAGGCGCAGCGCGTGCTCCCGGCTCACGTCGATGACGTTCTGCGCCTCGGCCGGCTCGCCGATGCGGACCAGTGCCTCGGCGAGGTCGCCCTGCCAGCGGCCGCGGGCCGGATCGGTGATGCCGAGGCCCAGTTCCAGGCTGCGCACCCGGCGCAGCGAACGGACCGTGCCCGCCGGGTCCCCGGCCACCAACTGGGCGTGCCCGAGGGCGCCCAGGGCCCGGGAGAGGTACATCTGGTCGCCGTCCTCCTCGGCGTGCTCCACCGCTTCCCGGGCGAGGGCCAGCGCCCGGTCGACGTCCCCCCCGGAGGCCTCGGCGAGCGAGGTGAGCATCGCCGAGGCGGTCTCGCCGATCCCGGAGTCCCGGGCGAGCCGCAGGCTCTCGCGGGCGAGCTCCAGCGCCCGGCCGCAGTGCCCGGCGCGCAGCTCGGTCTCGGCGAGCCCGCGCAGGAAGTGCACCTCGCTCTCCACCGAGCCGCGCCTGCGCACCTCGCGCAGCAGCGCGGTGACCGTGGTCCGGGCCTCGGCGAGCTGGTCGCCCATGACGAGCCAGCGGAACCGGGCGCTGCCCGCGCCGTTGTGGTGCCAGGTCACCCTGGGGTCCTGGGGTTCCGTCAGGGCCCGTTTGATGGTGCGGGGCGCCTCCGGATGGCCCATCAGGGTCTCGGTCTGCGCCTGGAAGGCGAGGGCGAGCAGTTCGGTGCGCCGGTCCTGACCGCGTGCGGCCAGCTCGGCGGCGTGCGCGGCCGCCTCCCGCGCCTCGGTGAAGTCGCCCTCCACGATCAGCGCCCGCCAGGCCAGCTGGTAGTGGACCAGCGCCAGCAGCCGGGGGTCGTCACCGGCGTCGGCGAGGGCCTGCGGGAAGACGGCGTCGACCTCCGCCATGGTGTGGCCGGCGGTGTCGATGACGATCATCCAGGCCCGCACCCGGTCGGCGGGCACGCTCGCCCGGGACAGCACCTCCCGGGCGATGTCGCGGGCCAGGTCCACCTCGCCCGCGGTGATCGCGTCCTCGGCGGCCTGCAGCCGGCGCTCCTCCTGGGTCGGCGTGCCGTCGGCGGGCGTGTGCCGGGCGGCCAGCAGCCCGAGCTGGGCGGCGACCGAGGGCGCCCCCGGTCGCGGGCGAGCGCGGCGGCCTCGGCCAGCCGGGCGGCCACCAGGGGATCGGTGCCGGTGGTGGCCAGGGCCAGGTGCCGGGCCCGCTCGATCGGGTCGGAGGCGGCGGTGGACAGCGCCGCGTGGGCGGCCCGCCGCTCGTGGGCGGGCGCCTCCGCGTAGAGCGCGGCGGAGATCAGCGGGTGCGCGAACCGTACGGCGGGCGCGTCCGGCTCGGTGGCCAGCAGCCCGAGTTCGGCGGCCTGGGCGCATTCGGCCTCGGCGTTCTCCCGGCCGGCGGCGTGCAGCAGCGCCGGGGTGGGGCGGGCGCCCGCGCTGGCCACCAGCAGGGTGCGGCGGGCCTCCACGGAGAGCATGTCCAGGCGGCTGAGCACCAGGGCGCGCAGCGAGGTGGGCACGGGCAGCGGTTCACCCGGCCGCGGCGGAGTGCTGCTCTCGGCGAGCGCGCGGCCGAGTTCCAGGGCGAACAACGGGTTGCCGCCGCTGGTGCGGTGGATCTCGCGCACCGTGGAGCGGGGCAGGCCGCCGTGGCCGCGGTGGTCGAGCAGCTGCGCGACCTGGGCGCGGGAGAGCGGGCCCAGCCGGACGGCCTGCGTGCCCGGCGGGCAGGCGCGCAGATGGCGGTCGTACTCCTGGCTCTCCTGACCCTCCGTCCGCACCGCGCACAGCAGTTGCACCGGGGTCCCCTCGAGGCGGCGCGCGGCGAAGCCGAGCAGTTCGGCGCTGGCCGGGTCCAGCCACTGCAGATCGTCGGCGACGAGCAGCACCGGGCCCTCGGCGGCCAGGGCGCGCAGCGCGGAGAGCACCGCGAGGCGCAGGGCGAGCCCGTCGCGCTGGAGGCTGGACTCGCCGCGGCCGGTGAGCGCCGACTCCAGGGCGGTGCGCTGGGCGGCGGGCAGCCGGGGGGCGACGTCGTCGAGGACCAGGCCGAGGAGGTCGGCCAGGGCGAGGAAGGGCAGGTGCGATTCGGACTCGGTCGCCGAGCAGCGAAGGACGGTACGCGCGGTGGTGGCATATTCCTCGGCCAATGCCCGCAGGACGGTGGATTTGCCAATTCCGGCGGGGCCGTGCAGCAGCACGCTGCCGCCCGAGGCGAGTTGGTCCCGGGCGCCGGTGAACAGCTCCTCGCGGCCGATGACCAGGGCGGGGCGGCACCTGGCAGGCTCCTGGAAGTCCCGTCGCACGGTCACCGCTCCCCTCGTGTCGTGTCCGGGCCAAATTCTAGGCAACGATCCTTGAAATTCGGACGGAAGCCGTGGTGAGGGAAATAACAAACGGTCAAAGCATAGGGAAATTCAGCGCGTCACCGCATGAATGAAAAGGTTTCCTCACCGGCTCCGCCCGGTTCGTCTACGGCAGCAGCCCCGCTCTGCGGGCCGCCGTCACCGCCTCCCCTCGGGTGTGCGCGCCCAGCTTCCGCATCGCGGAGCGCAGGTAGCCCTTGACCGTCTCCGGGCGCAACCCGAGCCGCTCGGCCACGGCCGTGTTGGTGGCACCCGCCGCCACCCAGGAGAGCACGTCCAGTTCGCGTGGCGCCAGGCTCGCGCCACCGGCCGGCCGCGACGCGGTCAGCAGACCGCACGCCGCCAGCAGTTCCGCGCGCAGCTCCGGGTCGGCGATCCGCGGCGCCAGTGCCCGCAGCGCCGCGTGCGCCTCACGCACCTGCTCCCAGGCCGCGCCCCGCTCCGAGCCGCCGGGCTCCGGCCGGACCGCCGCCAGCAGCCCCCGCGCCTCGTCCCGCACCACCAACGCCTGCTCCATGTCCCGGGCCACCGCCATCGCCGCGCCCAGCACCCGGTCCCCCAGGGGCTGGGGCGAGCGCAGCGCGCCGTACAGCACCCCGCGCACCCGCCGCCGTACGACGACCGGCACCGCCAGCACCGAGTGGATGCCCTCGGCCGCCACCGGCGCGTCGTACTCGTGGCTGATCTGCCGGGAGCTGGAGTAGTCCGTCACCGCGCAGGGCCGGGCCAGCGCCACCGCCTTGCCGCCGAGCCCGTTGCCCGAGGTCACCGCGAGGGAGCGCAGGGCGGCCGTGGTCGTACCGCTGAGCTCGGTGATGCGGATCCGCGGCCGGCCGGGCTCGACCAGCCCGCCGAAGGCCACCGGGAGCCCGGTCGCGCGCCGCAGCCGGGCCGGGGCGCCGCCGATCTCCACCACTCCCGCCACCTCCGCCGTCACCTGTTCGCCGATTCGGCTTCCCACACCCCCGTTCGGGGGTAGTGAGACCTGCATCACGGATTAGACGATGCCAGAGAGCCGCCCGGCAATGGTCCGGAACAGGGGAGTGGCCCCCGGGGCACCGGCGCCCGGGGGTGAACGACCGGAAAGCATGGAGGACGCAGATGACGACGGCGACCGAGGCCTTCAGGGGCGCCCGGGACTTCCTGCTGGAGCACCGCGAGGACTACACAGCCGCCTACGACGGGTTCGCCTGGCCGCGGCCCGAGCACTTCAACTGGGCGCTGGACTGGTTCGACGTGATCGCCGAGGGCAACGACCGGACCGCCCTGCACATCGTCGAGGAGGACGGCACCGAGACCCGGCTGTCCTTCGCGGAGATGGCCGAGCGCTCCAACCGGGTCGCGCACTGGCTGCGTGAGCGGGGCGTCGCCGCCGAGGACCGCATCCTCGTCATGCTCGGCAACCAGGCCGAGCTGTGGGAGACCGCGCTGGCCGCGATGAAGCTGCGTGCCGTCGTCATCCCCGCCACCCCGCTGCTCGGCCCCGCCGACCTGCGCGACCGCGTCGAGCGGGGACGGGTCAAGCACGTGGTCGCGCGGGCCGGGGACACCGCCAAGTTCGACGACGTGCCCGGCGCCTACACACGGATCTCCGTCGGCGGCCTGCCGGAGGAGGGTTGGGAGCCGTACGAGGACGCCTACGCGGCACCCGCCGAGTTCCTCCCCGACGGCCCCACCCTGGCCGACGATCCGCTGATGCTCTACTTCACCTCGGGGACCACCGCCCGCCCCAAGCTGGTCGAGCACACCCACACCTCGTACCCCGTCGGGCACCTGGCCACCATGTACTGGATCGGTCTGAAGCCCGGCGACGTCCACCTGAACATCTCCTCGCCGGGCTGGGCCAAGCACGCCTGGTCCAACCTGTTCGCCCCGTGGAACGCGGAGGCGACCGTCTTCATCCACAACTACACCCGGTTCGACGCGGCCCGGCTGATGGCCGAGATGGACCGGGCCGGGGTGACCACCTTCTGCGCCCCGCCGACGGTGTGGCGCATGCTCATCCAGGCGGACCTCGGTCAGCTGCGCACCCCGCCCCGCGAGGTGGTGGCCGCCGGCGAGCCGCTGAACCCCGAGGTGATCGAACAGGTCAGGCGGGCCTGGGGGCGCACCGTCCGGGACGGCTTCGGGCAGACCGAGACCGCCGTCCAGGTCTCCAACAGCCCCGGCCAGGAGCTCAAGACCGGCTCGATGGGCCGGCCCAGCCCCGGCTACCGGGTCGAACTCCTCGACCCGGTCTCCGGCGCCCCCGGCGCCACCGAGGGCGAGATCTCGCTGGACCTCTCCGAGAGCCCGGTCGGCCTGATGACCGGCTACCACGGCGACCCCGACCGCACGGCCGAGGCCATGGCGGGCGGCTACTACCGCACCGGCGACATCGCCTCCCGCGACGAGGACGGCTACCTGACCTACATCGGCCGCGCCGACGACGTCTTCAAGGCCTCCGACTACAAGATCAGCCCGTTCGAGCTGGAGAGCGCGCTGCTGGAGCACGAGGCGGTGGCCGAGGCGGCCGTCGTGCCCGCACCGGACGACCTGCGGCTCGCCGTCCCCAAGGCGTACGTCGTCCTCGCCGAGGGCTGGGAGCCCGGACCCGACACCGCGAAGGTCGTCTTCGAGCACTCCCGCCAGGTCCTCGCCCCCTACAAGCGCATCCGCCGGCTGGAGTTCGGCGCGCTGCCGAAGACCGTCTCCGGCAAGATCCGCCGGATCGAGCTGCGCGAGGCCACGGCCGCCGGCTCGGCCGACGAGTACCGCGAGGAGGACTTCCGGTGACCGCACAGCTGTCGTACACCCACGGGACGGGGACCACCGCCCTGCTCGGCGACACCATCGGCGCCGACCTGGACCGGGCGGTGGCCGCCTGGCCCGACCGGGAGGCCCTGGTCGACGTCCCCACCGGCCGGCGCTGGACCTACGCCGCGTTCGCCGCCGACGTCGACCGGCTGGCGTGCGCGCTGCTCGCGAGCGGGATCGCCAAGGGCGACCGGGTGGGCATCTGGGCGGTCAACTGCGCCGAGTGGGTGCTCGTGCAGTACGCCACCGCACGCGTCGGCGCCGTCATGGTCAACATCAACCCGGCCTACCGCACCCACGAGGTGGAGTTCGTCCTCAACCAGGCGGGGATCTCCCTGCTGTTCGCCTCCCTCAGTCACAAGTCGAGCGACTACCGGGCGATGGTCGAGGAGGTACGCGGCCGATGCCCGCGGCTGACCGAGACCGTGTACATCGGGGACCCGGGCTGGGAGGCGTTCACCGCGCGCGGTTCGGACATCCCGCGCGACGAACTGCGGGACCGTGAGGCGTCGTTGTCCTGCGACGACCCCATCAACATCCAGTACACCTCGGGCACGACCGGCTTCCCGAAGGGCGCCACCCTCTCCCACCACAACATCCTCAACAACGGCTACTTCGTGGGGGAGTCGATCTCCTACACCGAGCAGGACCGGATCTGCATCCCGGTGCCCTTCTACCACTGCTTCGGCATGGTCATGGGGAACCTGGCCGTCACCTCGCACGGCGCCTGCATGGTGATCCCGGCCCCGTCCTTCGAGCCGAGGGCCACCCTGGAGGCGGTGCAGCGGGAGCGCTGCACGTCCCTGTACGGGGTTCCGACGATGTTCATCGCCGAGCTGAACCTCGCCGACTTCGCCTCCTACGACCTCTCCACCCTGCGCACCGGCATCATGGCGGGCTCGCCCTGTCCGGTGGAGGTGATGAAGCGGGTGGTCGCCGAGATGCACATGGAGGAGGTCTCCATCTGCTACGGCATGACCGAGACCTCGCCGGTGTCGCTCCAGACGCGCATCGACGACGACCTGGAGCACCGCACCGGGACCGTCGGCCGCGTCCTGCCGCACCTGGAGGTCAAGGTCGTCGACCCGGCCACCGGCGTGACGCAGCCGAGGGGCACGGCCGGCGAGCTGTGCACCCGCGGGTACAGCGTGATGCTCGGCTACTGGGACGAGCCGGAGAAGACCGCCGAGGCCGTCGACGCCGGACGCTGGATGCACACCGGCGACCTCGCGACGATGCGCGAGGACGGCTACGTCGAGATCGTCGGCCGCATCAAGGACATGATCATCCGGGGCGGCGAGAACATCTACCCGCGCGAGATCGAGGAGTTCCTCTACGCCCACGCCAAGATCAGGGACGTCCAGGTCGTCGGGGTGCCGCACGAGAGGTACGGCGAGGAGGTCCTCGCCTGCGTCATCCCGCACGATGCGGCCGACCCGCCCACGCTGGAGGAGGTGCGCGCCTTCTGCGAGGGCCGGCTCGCCCACTACAAGATCCCGAGCAGGCTCCGGATCCTCGACTCCTTTCCGATGACGGTGTCCGGAAAGGTGCGCAAGGTCGAACTGCGGGAGAAGTTCCAGGTGTAACCCAGCGGGAATCGAGCATGCGCTGATTGCTCGAGGACGGGTCCCGGTCGCCGGAGCGCGCTGTCGGCGGCGCACTCGGCCCGGGGCCCGTCGGCGTCCCCGACGTGTGCCGCCCGCGGGCGGGCGCCGGTGGCGCGCCGCCCGCGGTGTCAGGTGCGCCGGTCCCGCGCTTCGGTGCCCGGGGCCGGGGCCCCTTCCCCGTGCAGCGCCTCGGCCGGGTCGTTCATCGGCCGCGGGGCTCCGGCGAGGTCCAGGACGAACAGCGGGACGCCGAGCGAGGCGGCGCGGGTCCGGGCCGCGTCGGTGTAGCCGGCCAGGGAGAAGTAGACGCAGCTCGCCGACTCCGTCATCGCCGTCAGCCACAGGCACTCCACGTCCCGCAGCGCGGCCGGCCGCACGGTCGGGTCCACCTGGGCGAGCAGGTCACGGGCGGCGAGCCCGACGCCGTTCGGCGGCCGCCGGTCGGCGCGGCGGATGCCCCGGTAGCCGAGCCAGCGCAGATAGAGGGCGGCGGCGGTGACGGCGTCACGGGCGGTGCGGATGGCGCGGGGCTGGAAGGCGGGCCGCCGCGCGGCGGCGGCCTTCCCGGCGTCCGGCCCGGCCGGTGTGCCTCGCGAGCCGGGTGCGGCCGGTGCCTGCTCCGGTGTGCCTCGCGAGCCGGGTGCCGCCTCGGTCAGGGGACCGGCGGACGGCTCGGGCGCGGTCGTCACCGGGACCCGCAGCACCGTGCCGCACGGGCAGCCCAGTTCCGGCCGGGGCCACTGGTTGCGGCGCCCGCAGACGGCGCAGGGCACGGTGAGCCACTCGTCGTCCCAGGCGCGGTGTGCCGAGACGGCCGCTTCGGTGGCCGGGTCGAGCCGCGGGGCGGTGGGAGCGCCGCACGCGCACGGGTAGACCGGTGCGGAATACAGGTGCGCGCGCCGGCAGGCGGGACAGCGCACCGGCACGCTCTCGGGCATGGCCCTCTCCAAGGCGTCGCGTCGCAGCGGCCGTCGGACGACGGCGCACCCATCGTCCTCCTCCCGCACCCCTCCTGTCCGGTGCTTGCCGTGTCCCGGCGTCTCTTGACGAGGTTCGGCGGCCCCCGTACATTGCTTCCAGATAGTAGAAGTTAGATTCCGCATCGTGGAAGTCATGCGGAAGATTGCCCATCTGGAGACTGTGCTCACCGCGGGGCGCGACGGGAGTACGCATCCGACAGCCGAAGCAGGAGTACTCGATGGCCCGTATGACCGCTGCCCGCGCGGCAGTTGAGATCCTCAAGCGCGAGGGCGTCACCGACGCCTTCGGTGTGCCGGGCGCGGCGATCAACCCGTTCTACAAAGCCCTCAAGGAGGGCGGCGGCATCAACCACACCCTCGCCCGCCACGTCGAGGGCGCCTCGCACATGGCCGAGGGCTACACCCGGACCCGGCCGGGCAACATCGGTGTCTGCATCGGCACGTCCGGCCCGGCCGGCACGGACATGATCACCGGCCTCTACTCCGCCATCGGCGACTCGGTCCCGATCCTGTGCATCACCGGGCAGGCGCCCACGCACGTGATCCACAAGGAGGACTTCCAGGCCGTCGACATCGCCTCGATCGCCAAGCCGGTCACCAAGATGGCGGTGACCGTCCTGGAGGCCGCGCAGGTCCCGGGCGTCTTCCAGCAGGCCTTCCACCTGATGCGTTCCGGCCGCCCCGGACCGGTCCTGATCGACCTGCCGATCGACGTGCAGCTCACCGAGATCGAGTTCGACCCGGAGACGTACGAGCCGCTGCCCGTCTACAAGCCGGCCGCGACCCGTGCCCAGATCGAGAAGGCGATCTCCTTCCTGCTGGCCGCCGAGCGCCCCGTCATCGTCGCCGGCGGCGGCGTCATCGGCGCCGACGCCACCGATCTGCTGGTCGAGTTCGCCGAGCTGACCCGGACCCCGGTGATCCCGACCCTGATGGGCTGGGGCACCCTGCCCGACGACCACGAGCTGAACGCCGGCATGGTCGGTGTCCAGACCTCGCACCGGTACGGCAACGCCACCTTCCTGGAGTCGGACTGCGTCCTCGGCATCGGCAACCGCTGGGCCAACCGTCACACCGGCTACAAGCTCGACGTCTACCGCGGCGACCGCAAGTTCGTCCACGTCGACATCGAGCCCACCCAGATCGGCAAGATCTTCCCGCCGGACTACGGGGTCGTCTCCGACGCCAAGGCCGCGCTGGAGCTGTTCGTCGAGGTCGCCCGGGAGCTGAAGGCCGACGGCCGGCTGCCCGACCGCGCCGAGTGGGTCGCCTCCACCCAGGAGCGCAAGGCCACCCTGCTGCGCCGTACGCACTTCGACGACGTGCCGATGAAGCCGCAGCGCGTGTACGAGGAGATGAACAAGGCCTTCGGCCCGGACACCCGGTACGTCACCACGATCGGCCTGTCCCAGATCGCCGGCGCGCAGATGCTGCACGTCTACAAGCCGCGCCACTGGATCAACTGCGGTCAGGCCGGCCCGCTCGGCTGGACCATCCCGGCCGCGATCGGCGTCGCCAAGGCCGACCCGGACTCCCCGGTCGTCGCGCTCTCCGGCGACTACGACTTCCAGTTCATGATCGAGGAACTGGCGGTCGCCGCGCAGCACCGGATCCCCTACGTCCACGTGCTGGTCAACAACGCCTACCTGGGCCTGATCCGGCAGGCGCAGATCGGTCTCGACATCAACTTCCAGGTCAACCTGGAGTTCGAGAACATCAACACGCCGGAGATCGGCGTCTACGGCGTGGACCACGTCAAGGTCGCCGAGGGCCTGGGCTGCAAGGCCATCCGGGTCACCGAGCCGGGCCAGCTGGGCGCGGCCTTCGAGCAGGCGAAGAAGCTGGCCGCCGAGTACCAGGTGCCGGTGGTCGTCGAGGCGATCCTGGAGCGGATCACCAACATCTCCATGAGCCGCACGATGGACATCAGCGACATCTCCGAGTTCGAGGAACTGGCCACCGAGCCCGGCCACGCGCCGACGTCGGTGAAGCCGCTGAAGGTCTGACCCACCCGGCCCAGCAGGGGCGGACCGTCCGGAAGGACGGCCCGCCCCTTCGCCGTACGGCTCCGGCGCGCGGTGCCCGCATGAGCGGCCTTGTCCCGCACGCGCGTGCGTGCCGCGACTGCCGCCGATGCGGCTGGGGGCCGGACCCGGTTGCGCCTGGGCCTTGGTGTCGGCCGTGGCCGAGCGGGGTGGGGGTCGGCGCCGGCGCCGTGCCCTGTGAAGTCGCCGTCGGACCGTGGCCGCCGTGGCCGTGTCGCGGGGGCGCCGATGTGGCTGGGTGCCGGACCCGGTCGCGCCCGGGCCTTGGTGTCGGCCGTGGCCGAGCGGGGGTGGGGGTCAGCCGTAGCCGCCGCTTCCGCATCCGGCGCCGTGGTCGTGGCCGCCGCCGTGCCCGCCGAAGTCGGCGCCGTGACCGTGGCCGGTGCCGTGGGTGGGGGCGTCGGTGCCCGGACCGTGGCTGTCGTCGTGCCGGCCCGGCAGCCCTCCGTCGCCGGCGATGCCGCGCAGGCCCGAGCCCCGGCCGAAGGGGAAGAGCCCCTCGTCGGCGAGCGCACCGCGGCCGGTGAGCCCGGAGTCGCGGGCGAACACCGGCACCAGCACGGTCAACGCCCGCTCGCCGTGCAGCGCGACGGTGAGCAGGACCTGGTCGTGGGAAAGGTCGCCGGGGCCGTCCGGCAGCGGATGCAGCGCACGCAGCGCGGCCAGCTCACGGCGGGCGGCACGGGTGGGGCCGGGCGGCAGCGACCGCAGCAGTCCGGCGGCCCGCAGCTCGGCGCGCATCCGGGCCAGGGCCCGCCGTACCACCGCCCGGCCGGGCAGCTCCCGCGGTCCGGCGGCCCGGTACAGACCGGTGCGCACCGCCTTCTCCAGCGGGTGGCGGAAGGGCCTGCGGCAGCGGGCCCGCCGGCCCTGCGCAGGGTGCCGGGCCGGCCGGCCTCCACCACGCCGCGCAGATGCAGTCCGAGCACGGCGACGGTCAGCGCGGCGCGGTCGCCGCCCCGCAACAGGGCCACCGCGCAGGCGTCCGGTGGAATCGATGGCGTACGGTCCACGGCTCACCCCCGCGAGGGGGCCCGCCGCCCCCGTGCCGGCGGGCCCCGTCTGCCGGTGACATGCCCGCGCGCGGGGGTGGCCCAAGCATGGTCCGCGCTGTTCAGAGGTTGATTTGAGGATGGCGTAGTGCCGCTACGGTCCCTGCCGTACGCGGCGCGGCTACCACTCGTGCTCGGAGAGTCCGGGCCAGTCGTCCGGGCCCCCGCCCTGCCACTCGATCAGATCGCTCTCCTCCACTTCGATCCGGTCCAGGTCGGCCAGCCGCAGGATCTCCACGACGTCGTCCAGGTGGGAGGCGATGCCCAGGGTCACCTCGCCCTCGGTGACCCGGCGGGAGCCGTCCAGGGCGGGCGAGTGGACCACGATGTGCGGGTACTGCGTCGGATTGCCCATGGCATCAGCCTCCTGCGGAAGGGGACCCCGCGCACGCCGGGGCCGCGACGACGCGAAGCGCCCCCTGGGCAGGGGGCGCTTCGGTGTCCGGTGATGGCCGTCCGACGGCGCGAGGCTGGGCGCGACAGGTCGTTCGCGCCGCCGGACGGGGCAGGTGGCCCCCGGTACGGGGGCTGGGTGGGACCGCGGCGGATGCGACGGATCCGGGTGCTCTTCCCTCAGGTCGAGAAGGGCACGCCGTTCCTTCACCACCGCACTGGCTCGCACGCCGCCGCGGTCCTCGCCCTGCCCGCGCCTCCACCGGCGGCCACCCCTCATCCGGGCCGTCCGGCACAGCGCGCGGGCCGCGTCCGAAATCATGACCTCCCGTCAGATTCCGTACGCTGCTTGCGGGTTCCTGGGTCAGTCCTCGCGCAGGGCGCGGACCGCCGCCTCCACGCGCCTGCCGTACTCCGGGTCGGCGGCGTGGAAGTGGGCCAGGTTCTTCTCGATCACGTCGTCGCGGGAGACCTGCGAGAGGCCGCCGGCGATGTTCGCGACGAGGCGGGACCTCTCCTCCTCGGACATCAGGCGGTACAGGTCGCCCGCCTGGACGAAGTCGTCGTCCTTGGTGTGGAGGGGAGCCTCGTGGGTGCCGGTGTGACCCGACACCGGCAGGGGGGCCGACAGCGGGCGGCCGGTCTCGGCCGGGCCGTCGTAGGAGTTCGGCTCGTAGTTCTTGGCGCCGCGGCCCTGGCCGTTGACCGCCATGAGGCCGTCCCGGCCGTAGTTGCGGGCGCCGCCCGGGACCGCCTTGGGGGCGTTCACGGCGAGCAGGGTGTGGTTGACGCCGAGGCGGTAGCGGTGGGCGTCCGCGTAGGCGAACAGCCGGCCCTGGAGCATCTTGTCCGGGGACGGCCCGATGCCGGGCACGAAGTTGTTCGGGGAGAACGCGGCCTGCTCGACCTCGGCGAAGACGTTGTCCGGGTTGCGGTCGAGGACCAGGCGGCCCACCCGCTGGAGCGGGTAGTCCTTGTGCGGCCACACCTTGGTGAGGTCGAACGGGTTGAAGCGGTAGTCGGCCGCCTCGGCCGCCGGCATGAGCTGCACGTACAGGGTCCAGGACGGGTGCACGCCCCGCTCGATGGCCTGCAGCAGGTCCGTCTGGTGGGAGTTCGCGTCCTGACCCACGGTCTCCGCGGCCTGCTCGCTGCTCAGGCAGCGGATGCCCTGGTTCGTCTTGAAGTGGTACTTGACGAAGAAGGCCTCGCCCTGCGCGTTCGTCCACTGGTAGGTGTGCGAGCCGTAGCCGTTCATGTGGCGGTACGACGCCGGGATGCCGCGGTCGCCCATCAGCCAGGTCACCTGGTGCGTGGCCTCGGGGGCGTGCGCCCAGAAGTCCCAGACGTTGTCCGGCTCCTGCCTGCCCGTGAACGGGTCCCGCTTCTGCGAGTGGATGAAGTCGGGGAACTTGATCGGGTCCTTGATGAAGAACACCGGGGTGTTGTTGCCGACGAGGTCGTAGTTGCCCTCCTCGGTGTAGAACTTCACCGCGAAGCCGCGGGGGTCGCGGACGGCGTCCGCGCCGCCGAGGGAGTCGGCGACCGTCGAGAAGCGCAGGAACACCTCGGTGCGCTTGCCGATCTCGCTCAGGAAGTCGGCGTGGGTGAAGCCGGTGACGTCGTCCGTCACCTCGAAGTGGCCGTACGCGCCGGAACCGCGGGCGTGCACGACGCGCTCCGGGATCCGCTCGCGGTTGAAGCGCGCGAGCTTCTCCAGGAGGTGCTGGTCCTGGAGGAGGAGCGGGCCGCCTGCGCCGGCGGAGGCGGAGTTCTGGTTGTCGGCGACCGGGGCGCCGGACTCTGTCGTCAGCACGCGCTTCGACATCGGGGACCTTCCGTGCGAGAGGGCAGCGGGAATCTGCGGAACTGCGAGATGTTCGGAATCTTCGGAAACAGACTTCCGCTTCATGGAGCTTCCGCTGGCGTGAGCCTAGATTTGGGTGGACGGGGCGTCAACAGTTTGTTGAAGTGGGTTCCGGGCGGCGCCGACGCCTGGGCGCGACAGGACAGGTGTCGGCGGCGGCGCCGCCCGGAAGTCTCGGGGTGCGTCAGACCTGGGCGCCGGAGAGCCGCTCCACGGCCCGCAGCAGGGCCGAGTGGTCCAGGCCGCCGTCGCCCTGGGCGCGCAGGGAGGCGACCAGCTGGGCGACCACGGCGCCGACGGGCAGGGCCGCGCCGACGTTGCGGGCGGCGTCGGTGACGATGCCCATGTCCTTGTGGTGCAGGTCGATGCGGAAGCCGGGCTTGAAGTCGCGGGCCAGGAAGTTGTCCTTCTTGCGCGTCAGCACGGTGGAGCCGGCGAGGCCGCCGTTGAGGACGTCCAGCGCGGCCCTGAGGTCCACGCCCGACTTCTCCAGGAAGACCACGGCCTCGGCGCACGCCTGGATGTTCACGGCGACGATCAGCTGGTTGGCCGCCTTCACGGTCTGGCCGGAGCCGTGCGGGCCGCACAGCGCGATGGTCTTGCCGAGGGCCTCGAAGATCGGCTCGGCCTCGTCGAAGTCCGCCCGGTCGCCGCCGACCATGATCGACAGCACGGCCTCCACGGCGCCGGCCTCGCCACCGGACACGGGGGCGTCCAGCACCCGGATGCCCTTGTCCTTCGCGGCGGCGGCCAGGTCCACGGAGGTCTGCGGGGTGATCGAGGACATGTCGATCAGCAGGGCGCCGGACCTGGCGTTCTCCAGGATGCCGTCGGGGCCGTAGGCGATGGCCTCGACGTGCGGGGAGGCGGGGACCATGGTGATCACCACGTCGGCGTCCCGGACCGCCTCGGCGATCGAGCCGGCCGCGGTGCCGCCGGCGGCGGCCAGGCGGTCCAGCTTGTCCTGCTCCAGGGTGTAGCCGGTGACCGCGTAACCCGCCTTGACCAGGTTCTCGGACATGGGGGAGCCCATGATGCCGAGGCCGATCCAGGCGATCTTGGGAAGGTTGCTCATCTTCGGGGTGCCTCTCTGACTGCTCTGCAAGGTCGGGGGGTTCAGCGCGCTTCGCGCGGGAGCCACTCGAAGGCCTCGGCGCTGGGACGGTCGCCCGGCTTGTACTCCAGGCCGACCCAGCCGTCGTAACCGGCCTTCCGCAGCCGGTCCAGCAGCTCCTCCAGCGGGAGCGAGCCGGTGCCGGGGGCGCCGCGGCCGGGGTTGTCGGCGATCTGCACGTGCCCGGTCCGCGCCGCGTACCGGTCGATCACCGAGGGCAGGTCCTCGCCGTTCATCGACAGGTGGTACAGGTCCATGAGGAACTTGGCGTTCCCGAGGCCCGTGGCCGCGTTGACCTTGTCGACGACCTCGATCGCGGACGGTGCCGACACCAGCGGGTACAGCGGCGATTCGGGCCGGTTGAGCGCCTCGATCAGCAGGATCGCGCCGATCCGGTCGGCGGCCCGGGCGGCGAGCACCAGGTTCTCCAGGGCGAGCGCGTCCTGGGTGGCCGGGTCCGCGCCGTCGACGCGGTTGCCGTACAGGGCGTTCAAGGCCTTGCAGCCGAGCGACTGCGCGAAGTCCGCGGCCACGTCGATGTTGGCGCGGAACCTCTCCGACTCCTCGCCCGGGACCGACAGGGCGCCGCGGTCCGGGCCCGGCAGCTGCCCGGCGTAGAAGTTCAGCCCGGTGAGCTGGACGCCCGCGTCCTCGATCGCCTTCTTCAGGGCGTCGAGCTCGGACCGCTCGGGGGTGGGGGAGTCGATCCAGGGCCACCACAGCTCGACCGCGGTGAAGCCGGCCGCGGCGGCGGCCGCGGGACGCTCCAGGAGCGGGAGTTCCGTGAAGAGGATCGACAGGTTGACGTTGAAGCGCTGGTCTGCGAATCCCATTCGGGCCGCGCTCCCTTCCGTGGTTCTAGTTTCCATATCGCGGAAGTTCGTTTCTGCGTAATGGAAGATTGCCGCCGGGTGTCGGCGCTTGTCAAGAGGGCCCGGCAGCCCGTCCGCACCGGGCGGCCCCAAAACCCGCGGCGCGCGTTAGGTTGTGCGCGTGCGATTGAGAGTGGAGTTCACGACCGAACCCTTCGACCTGGAAGAGGCACCCGCGCACGCCCTCGTGGCGCGGCAGGTCCTCGAGGCGGCCGAGTTGGACGCCGTGGACGTCGGCCCGTTCGGCAACACCGCGGAAGGGGCCGCCGACGGTGTGCTCACCGCCGTCGACGCGCTGCTGCGCAAGGCCCTGGAGGCCGGTGCGACCCGGGTCTCGCTCCAGGTCAACGTGATCGAGGGCGCGAGCGGGGAGGGCGAGCGTTGACCGGGGACGAGCCCTTCATCGCGGCCGTGAAGCCGCTGATCGACGCCATGGGCGGGGAGATGCTCCCGCCGGACGAGGCCGGGCCGGAGGACGTCGTCCTCGCCTGGGAGGGTGCTGACGTCGTCGCCGTACGCCTGCCCCAGCTCGCCGACTCCCTCGACCACATCCTCGCCGCCATGGAGCGCAGACAGGGCCGGCCGCTGGCCGACCTGGACCGCAAGGCCAAGCAGGAGGTCGTGCGCATACTGGAGGCGCGGGGCGCCTTCGCCGTGCGGCACGGCGTGGAGACGGTGGCGGGCGCGCTGGGCGTCAGCCGCTTCACGGTCTACAACTACCTGAACCGGGAGAAGGGGGCCTGAGCGGCCCCGGGCGCCTCCGCGGCTTGTTACGCGGATTTTTCAACAAAGTGTTGACGTGATGTTTCCGAGGGCGTTAGCTATCGGCAGCCCGTTCAGCACGAAGGCCCATCGCGGCCACGGAGGCTCCCGTGACGTCGACTTCCACGCCCCCGGGCCTCGCCCGGTTCAACGACCTGGAGGAGGACGCGGCCCTCGCCGCCCTCCACGAGGCGTGCGCCTCCACCGAGTGGGCCCGGCGACTGCTCGCCGCCCGTCCCTACCCCACCGCCGAAGCGCTCTACGCGGCCGGTGACGCCGCCACGGCCGAGCTGACCGCCGAGGACCTCGCCGAGGCGATGGCCGGGCACCCGCCGATCGGGCGTCCCAAGCCCGGCGACCCGACCTCCGCCCGTGAACAGCGCGGCATGGCCGGCGCCTCCGAGGACCTCAAGGCGGAGCTGCTCGAACTCAACCTGGCCTACCAGGACAAGTTCGGCCACGTCTTCCTCATCTGCGCCACCGGCCGTACCGGCGAGCAGATGCGCGACGCGGTCAAGGAGCGGATCGGCAACTCGCCCGAGCAGGAGCGGGAGATCGTCCGCACCGAGCTGGGCAAGATCAACCGCATCCGACTGGCCCGACTCGTCGAAGAGGACGCCTGACACCATGAGCACCAGCACCACCGCCTCCGTGTCCACGCACATCCTGGACACCTCCGTCGGCCGCCCCGCCGAGGGCGTCGCCGTCCAGCTCGCCGCCCGCAGCGGGCGCGACGCGAACTGGCAGGCGCTCGGCGGTTCCGCGACCGACGCCGACGGCCGGTGCAAGGACCTGCCGGCCCTGCCGGAGGGGACCACCCACGTACGGCTCGACTTCGCCGTCGAGGCGTACTTCGAGAAGAAGCAAGCCGATGCGCAGCAGGACGCCCCCGCGAATCGGGACAGCGGAACCGGTGTGTTCTTCCCGGAGGTGGCGATCACGTTCGCCGTCGTACCGGGCGAGCACTACCACGTGCCGCTGCTGCTCAACCCGTTCGGCTACTCCGTTTACCGAGGGAGCTAGCTAAATGCCCACGATTCTGGGACAGAACCAGTACGGCAAGGCCGAGAACCGAGTCGTCAAGATCACGCGGGACGGCGCCACCCACCACATCAAGGACCTCAACGTATCCGTGGCGCTGAGCGGCGACATGGAAGAGGTCCACTACTCCGGCTCCAACGCCAACGTCCTGCCGACCGACACCACCAAGAACACGGTGTTCGCGTTCGCCAAGGAGCACGGCATAGAGTCCGCCGAGCAGTTCGGCATCCACCTCGCCCGCCACTTCGTCACCTCGCAGGAGCCGATCCACCGCGCCCGGATCCGCATCGAGGAGTACGCCTGGGAGCGGATCGAGACCTCCGACGCCAACTCGAAGTTCATCGGCTCGGACGAGGTCAAGCACTCCTTCGTGAAGAAGGGCCAGGAGACCCGTCTCACCCAGATCACCTACGACGGCCGGAAGTGGGAGGTCGTCTCCGGCCTCAAGGACCTGACGGTGATGAACTCGACCAACTCCGAGTTCTGGGGCTACGTCAAGGACAAGTACACCACCCTCCAGGAGGCGTACGACCGCATCCTGGCGACCTCGGTCTCCGGCCGCTGGCGGTTCAACTGGACCGACGACGAGCAGAAGATGCCCAACTGGGAGAAGTCCTACGCGCAGGTCAAGAAGCACATGCTCCAGGCCTTCGCCGAGACCTACTCCCTCTCGCTGCAGCAGACGCTGTACCAGATGGGCTCGCGCATCATCAACAACCGCGGCGAGATCGACGAGGTCCGCTTCTCGCTGCCGAACAAGCACCACTTCCTGGTGGACCTGGAGCCGTTCGGCCTGAAGAACGACAACGAGGTCTACTTCGCCGCCGACCGCCCCTACGGCCTCATCGAGGCCACCATCCTGCGGGACGGCTGTGAGGCCCTGATCCCGGTCGACACGACCAACCTCTGACGCGGGACGCGCGCCCCCGGCCCCGCCACCCGGGCCGGGGGCCCGCCACACCGGAGGGAACGAAATGGCACAGCCTGCGAAAGGGCCCGCCACAGCCCTAGGTCCCACCCCGCCGGCGCACACCGAGGACGCCGTCACGTCCGTGCACCCGGTGGACGAGAAGCTCCATGTCACCCGGCTCGTCCCGGCCGCGCTCCAGCACATCGCCGCGATGTACGCGGGCGTCGTCACTCCTCCGCTCATCATCGGCCAGGCCTGCGGGCTCGACATCGCGGCCCGTACCCGGCTCATCGCCGCGAGCCTGCTCATCGCGGGCGTCGCGACCGTCCTCCAGACCATCGGCGTCAAGGGCCTCGTCGGCAACCGGCTGCCCTTCGTCAACGCCGCCTCCTCCGCCGGCATCGCCCCGATCCTCGCGATCGCCGAGACCACCGGCAAGGGACACCAACTCCCCGCGATCTACGGCGCGGTGATGGTCGCCGGCGCCTTCTGCCTGGCGCTCGGCCCGTTCTTCGGGCGGCTGCTGCGCTTCTTCCCGCCCCTGGTCACCGGCGTCGTCATCACCCTGATCGGCGTCACCCTCATGCCCGTCCCCGTGAGCTGGGCCCAGGGCGGCGACAAGGCCGCCGCCGACTTCGGCGCCATGCGGCACCTCGCGCTGGCCGGCTTCACCCTCGCCGTCATCCTGCTGGTGCAGCGCTTCGGCCGCGGCTTCGTCAAACAGGTCGCCCTGCTGTTCGGGCTGTTCGTCGGCACCCTGGCCGCGATCCCCTTCGGCATGGCCGACTTCAGCGGGCTGCGGTCCGCGCCGGTCGCCGCGCTGCCCACCCCGTTCGCCTTCGGCGCCCCCGAGTTCCAGCCCGCGGCCGTGCTGTCGCTGTGCATCGTGATGCTCGTGCTGATGACCGAGAGCTCCGCCGGCATGCTCGCCCTCGGCGAGATCTGCGACCGCCCCGCCGACGCGAGGACCATCACCCGCGGCCTGCGCACCGACGGTCTCGCCACCCTGCTCGGAGCCGCCTTCGGCGGCTTCCCCACCTCCGCCTTCGCCCAGAACGTCGGCGTCGTCTCCCTCACCCGGGTGCGCAGCCGGTACGTCGTCGCCGTCGCCGGAGCCACCCTGCTGGTCCTCGGCGCCTTCCCGGTCCTCGGTGCCGTCGTCTCCCTGGTCCCCATGCCGGTCCTGGGCGGCGCGGGCATCGTGCTCTTCGGCTCGATCGCCGTCAGCGGCATCCGAACCCTGTCCGAGGCGGGGCTGGACGACAGCTCCAACATCATCCTGGTGGCCGTGGCGCTCGGTGCCGGCATCATCCCGCTGGCCGCGCCGACCTTCTACGCGGACTTCCCGGCCTGGGCGCAGACCGTGCTCGGCTCCGGCATCAGCGCGGGCGCGCTCGTCGCCGTCCTGCTCAATCTGTTCTTCCACCACCTCGGCACCCGGAGCGGCAGGCCCGTTCCGGCACTCAAATCCTCCTAGGGTCCTGCCGTGCCCTCCCCGTGGACACCCCTTCGGTCCACGGGCCGCCACTGACAGACAGGAAGCACCATGGCACCATCGGCAGCCCAGCGCATCGTCATCGAGAACTGCGCGATCGCGACCGTGGACGCGGGCGACACGGAGTACGCCTCCGGGTACCTGGTCCTGGCCGGCAACCGGATCGAGTCGGTCGGCGCGGGCAAGGCCCCCGAAGGCCTCGAGAACGTGGTGCGCCGGATCGACGCGACCGGCCACCTGGTCACGCCCGGCCTGGTCAACACCCACCACCACTTCTACCAGTGGATCACCCGGGGCCTGGCCACCGACCACAACCTGTTCAACTGGCTGGTGGCGCTCTACCCGACGTGGGCGCGCATCGACGAGCAGATGACGTACGCGGCCGCGCAGGGGTCCCTCGGCATGATGGCCCGCGGCGGTGTCACCACCGCCATGGACCACCACTACGTCTTCCCGCAGGGCTCCGGCGACCTGTCCGGCTCGATCATCCGCGCCGCCGCGGAGATGGGCGTACGGTTCACGCTGGCCCGCGGCTCGATGGACCGCAGCGAGAAGGACGGGGGCCTGCCGCCGGACTTCGCCGTCGAGACGCTGGAGGGCGCGCTCGCCGCCACCGAGGAGACCGTCAAGAAGCACCACGACGCCTCCTTCGACGCCATGACCCAGGTGGCCGTCGCCCCCTGCTCCCCGTTCTCCGTCTCCACCGAACTCCTGCGGCAGGGCGCCGAGCTGGCCCGCCGGCTCGGCGTACGGCTGCACACCCACGGCTCGGAGACCGTGGAGGAGGAGAAGTTCTGCCACGAGCTGTTCGGCATGGGCCCGACGGACTACTTCGAGTCCACGGGCTGGCTCGGTGAGGACGTGTGGATGGCCCACTGCGTCCACATGAACGACTCCGACATCGCCGCCTTCGCCCGCACGAAGACCGGTGTCGCCCACTGTCCCTCGTCCAACGCCCGGCTCGCGGCCGGTATCGCCCGCGTGCCCGACATGCTCCGGGCCGGCGTCCCGGTCGGCCTGGGCGTGGACGGCACCGCCTCCAACGAGTCCGGCGAACTCCACACCGAACTGCGCAACGCCCTGCTGATCAACCGCCTCGGCGCCCACCGCGAGGCCGCCCTCGACGCCCGCCAGGCACTGCGGCTCGGCACGTACGGCGGCGCCCAGGTGCTCGGCCGCGCCGAGCAGATCGGCTCGCTGGAGCCCGGCAAGCTCGCCGACCTGGTGCTCTGGAAGATGGACACGCTCGCCCACGCCTCCATCGCCGACCCGGTGACCGCGCTCGTCTTCGGTGCCGCGGCCCCGGTCACCGCCTCCTTCGTCAACGGCCGGCAGATCGTCGAGAACGGCCGCCTGCTGCACGTCGAGGAGGACGCCATCGCCCGCTCCACCCGCGAGGAGGCCCAGCGCCTCGCCCGGATCGCCGCCCAGGGCTGATCCACACCCCGCACTCCGGCGCCCCGGCCCCCCGTGGCGAGGCGCCGGTCGACTCCGGCCGGGAGGGACGGCTCACGGCCGGAGCCGTGGATCCGAGCGGGATCCACGGCAAGCCGTCTCCGGGGCGCGTGCGCACGCGCGCGCCCCGGAACGGTCACCGCCCCACCGCTCACCGCTCGAGCGCCACCCCGTCACGGTCCCGCACGACCACACGCACCACCTCCCAGAAACCCACGTCGACGACGACGTGTTACCCGCCCGGAGGAGCAGCCGTGGCCGCCCATCCTGTTGACGAGAAACTCCCCGCCCTGAAAATGGCGACCAGCGGCCTGCAGCACGTGGCCGCCATGTACGCCGGAGTAGTCGCACCACCCCTGATCGTCGGCGCGGCCGTGGGCCTGAGCGCGACCGATCTGACGTTCCTCACCGGCGCCTGCCTGTTCACCGCGGGCCTCGCCACCTTCCTGCAGACGCTGGGCATCTGGAAGATCGGCGCCCGGCTGCCCTTCGTCAACGGCGTCACCTTCGCCGGTGTCGCCCCCATGACCGCCGTCGTCGCCTCCACCGAGGACAAGTCCGACGCCCTGCCGATCATCTTCGGCGCGGTCATCGTCGCCGGCCTCCTCGGGTTCGTCGCCGCGCCCTTCTTCAGCAAAGCGATACGTTTCTTCCCGCCGGTGGTCACCGGCTCGGTCATCACCCTCATCGGTGTGTCCCTGCTGCCGGTCGCCTTCGGCTGGGCCCAGGGTCCCAACCCGAAGGCCGGGGACTACGGTTCGACCACCTACCTCGCCCTCGCCGGCATCACCCTGCTCATCGTGCTGCTGCTGCGCCGCTTCACCCGCGGGTTCGTCAAGCAGATCGCCGTGCTCCTCGGGCTGGTCGTCGGCACCCTCGTCGCGATCCCCTTCGGGGTCACGGACTTCGGCCCGGTGGCCCACGCCGACGTGGTGGGCTTCCCGACGCCGTTCCACTTCGGCGCCCCGCAGTTCCAGCTCGCCGCCATCCTCTCGCTGTGCGTGGTGATGGTCGTCTCCATGACCGAGTCGACCGCCGACATGCTGGCCCTCGGCGAGATCGTCGAACGGCCCGCCGACGAGCGGACCATCGCGGCCGGCCTGCGCGCCGACACCCTCGGCTCGGCGCTCAGCCCGCTGTTCAACGGCTTCATGTGCAGCGCCTTCGCCCAGAACATCGGCCTGGTGGCGATGACCCGGATCCGCAGCCGGTACGTCGTCGCGACCGGTGGCGGCTTCCTGGTCCTGATGGGCCTGTGTCCGATGGCCGCCTCGCTCATCGCCGTCGTGCCCCGCCCGGTCCTCGGCGGCGCCGGCATCGTCCTGTTCGGGTCGGTCGCAGCGAGCGGCATCCAGACCCTGATGCGGGCCGGCCTCGACCGGGACAACAACGTTCTGATCGTCGCCGTCTCCCTCGCCGTCGGGATCATCCCGATCACCGCGCCCGGGTTCTACCACGCGTTCCCCGAGACCGCGAAGATCGTCCTGGACTCGGGCATCTCCACCGGCTGCGTCACGGCCGTGGTGCTCAACCTGCTCTTCAACCACCTCGGCAAGGGCCGGGAGGCCCACGACGTCACCCACCCGATGGAGGCGGGCGAGGAGATCGCGGCGGTGCACTGACCGCGCGGCGGGCCGCGGCGCAGCACACCGCGGTCCGCCCGCCGTGACGGCCGGGGCCCCGGACGCCCCGGCCTCAGCCGCCCGCCGCAGCCCGGCAGGGGGTCGTCGAGGGCAGCCGGCCGGTGACGTACGAGCGGGGCGGTACGCCCATCAGGGACCGGAAGTCGGACGTCATGTGCGACTGGTCGTAGTACCCGGTGGCGACCGCGAGTTCGGACCAGGAAGCCGTCGCGGCCCGGGTGACGACCGTGCGTACCCGGTCGATGCGCGCGTAGTGCTTGGGGGAGACCCCCACCCCCTCCGCGAACAGGTTGCGCAACTGGCGCTCGCTGACCGCCAGTTCGCGCGCGACGTCACGGACCTGCGCGGGGGCCCGGCCCGCCCGGACGGACAGTGCGTCGGCCCCGGCCCGCACCAGCGCGGTACGCCCGTGGTCCGCGGCCGCCGGCAGCGTCCCGGGGAGCGCCTCCGCCAGATACGGAACCACCTCCCCGGGCTCCAGATGGCGCAGCTTCCTCGCGAGCCGCCGCGCCGTCCCGCCCGGCAGCCGGTCCAACGGCACGGCCCGGCCGACCAGTTCGGCGGCCGGGACGCCCAGCAGGGGCAGGGCGGTTCCGGGGGCGAGGCGCAGTTCCAGACAGGACAGATGGGCCTTGCCCTCGTGGTACGAGGCACGCACCCGCGGTCCGACGGCCAGCACGTCCCGGTGCCCGTCGGCCGACACCCGCAGCACCACCTTGGTGACCGCGTCGGGCAGATGGACGAAGGCGGCCCCGCCCGGATCGGCGGAGGACACGTTCCTCACCCCGGTGATCCAGGGGCGCAGCATCTCGGCTGTGTTCAGGGCCAGTTCGGCGCTCGCGTTCGGCACCTGACCAGCCTAGGCGCGCGGCACGCCCCCGGGGCGGGCGAAGCGTGCCGGTTTTTCCAAGAGCCGCGGACCCCGTCCGGGCCACCGTGGACCCCATGATCCTGGTGACGGGTGCCACGGGCACCATCGGAAGTGAAGTCGTACGACAGCTCGCGGAGAGCGGCGCCGAGGTCCGCGCCCTGACCCGCGACCCGGCGCGGGCGAAGGTGCCGCAGGGCGTCGAGGTGGTGCGCGGGGACTACGGCGACCCGGGCTCCCTCGACGCTCCGACGGAGGGCGTGACGGCCGTGTTCCTCGTCGGTGTCCCGGGCCCGTCCGCGCAGCACGACCGGGCGCTCGTGGCCGCGGCGGAGAGGGCGGGGGTACGCCGGCTGGTGAAGCTCTCCGCCATCGGCACCGGCGACCCCGAGGCCGGCCCGTTCGGTCAGTGGCATGCGGACGGTGAGCGGGCCGTCCGGGAGAGCGGGGCCGAGTGGACGGTCCTGCGGCCCTCGTCGTTCGCCTCCAACACGCTGAGCTGGGCGCCGGCGCTCCGGAACGGCGAACCGGTACCCAACATGACCGGGGACGGGGCGTCCGGGGTGATCGACCCGAGGGACGTGGCCGCGGTGGCCGTGCGGGCCCTGCTCGACGACGGGCACTCCGGACGCACGTACACCCTGACCGGTCCCGAGGCGATCAGCGTCCCGGAGCAGGCCGTCGTCCTCGCCTCGGTCCTCGGCCGCCCGGTCCGGACCCGCGACCTGTCCCCGGAGGGGACCCGGGAATTCCTCCGCACCGTCTGGGGCTTCGACGAGACGCGGGCCGAGGGCGTCCTGACCGGAACGGCCCATGTCCGCCGGGGCGGCAACGCGCTGGTCACACCGGACGTACCGGAGGTGCTGGGCAGGAGGGCCCGGCCCTACCGGGAGTGGGCCGAGGACAACCGGGCTGCCTTCACGGGCAGTTGACAGTACGCCGGGGGCGCCGGGTGTCGTAGGGGCGGCCGGGCCGGGCCGGCCCATACGCGAGCGCTACAGCCCGAACAGGTCCAGGTCGGTGGCCAGGTCCTTGAAGATCTTCCGGGGATCGGGGAGCAGCTTGCGTTCCGCCAGGTTCAGCATGCCGCCCACCGCGGTGAGTTCCGCAGCGAGGGTGCCGTCGGCCTTGCGGATCTCCTGCCGGATCCGGAAGGTCTTGCCGCCGCCCCACTCGAACGCGCAGGACACGTCGACCTCGTCGCCCGCGAGCAGCTCGCGCCGGTAGCGGATCGTCGTCTCCAGCGCCACCGGGCCCACGCCCCGGCCCACCAGCCGGGCCTGGCTGATGCCGGCCGCCTGCAGCAGCGACCAGCGGGCGTGCTCGGCGTAGTTGAGGTACACCGCCTGGTTGAGGTGTCCCTGTACGTCGGTCTCGTACCCGCGGACGGTCACACGGACGGAAAACGGTTCGGACACCTGCTTGCCCTTCTCACGTTCGGATCTGCGGTGCACCGATCATGGCACGGGGGTCACACCCGGCGCGGCGAGGCCAGCAGATACCGCGCCCTGCTCCGCGGCTCGGTGTACTCGCCGGTCTGCCAGCCGGCCCCCTCCAGCGTGGCCGCGCAGGCCGCCAGCGTCTCCGCGTCCGGCGTGTACACGGCGACCGCCTCCGGCTGCGGGGTCGCCCGCACCCGGTAGCCGTCGGTGTCCCCGCCCGCCGGTCGGTGGCCCGCCGCCTCCAGGGCCAGGGCGGCGGCCCGCACCAGATGCGCGCGCTCCCAGCCGCAGGGCCGGTCCGTCGCCCCGTCGGGATGGGTCATCCGGCGCAGTTCCAGCAGCCCCTGCCAGCGCCGTGCACCTCGCGCCGCCGGGCCGGGCCGGACGGCGGGGCGTCCTCCTCGCCGCCGACCCGCGCCGCGAACACCCCCGTCGGCGGCCCCTGCTCCCGTGGCGCCTCGGGCACCGGGTCCGGCGCCGCCTCCCGTATCCGGTGCCCGGCCGGGGTCAGGAAGTGGTCGTGCGGCGGCCGCGGGTGCCGGAAGGCGAGGCCCCGCTTCACCAGCGCGGCGAGCTGGGCCTCCGTGCCGCGCAGCCGGCCGGTGACCGCGTCGGCGGCCTCGATCACCCGCTGCTGGGCGGCGGTCGGGGGTCGTGTCACGGCGCGCTCCTTCCGATGCCGTCCTGCACGGACCGCCCCGGTGGACGGCCTCTTCGCAGCGTACGACCCGGGTCCGACAGCCCCGCCCTACTCCGGCGGCCGGATGTTCCAGCCCGCCACCACCGGGCGGCCGTGCTCCGTGCCGAGGCGGCACAGCGTCCCCGTCGCCAGCTGGAACAGGGCGCCGTGCCGCGGGGGCAGGCCCAGGCGGCGGGCGGTGAGGACGCGCAGGAAGTGGCCGTGGGCGACCAGCACGACGACCCCCTCGGTGTTGGCGAGGGCGGCGTCGACCTTGCCCAGCATGCGGTCGGCGCGTTCCCCGACCTGCTCCGGGCTCTCGCCCGGATGCTCCGGCGGGCCGGGCGCGACCCCGTCGTCGAACAGGAACCAGTCGGGCCGGGTCCGCTGGATCTCCACGGTGGTCACGCCCTCGTACCCGCCGTAGTCCCATTCGCGCAGGTCGGCGTCGACCCGACCGTCGGGGATGCCGATGAGCTCGGCGGTCTCCCGGGCCCGCTGCGAGGGGCTGACGAAGGCCGCCCCGATCCGGTGCGAGCGGATCAGCGGCACCAGCCGGCGCGCCTCCTGCCGCCCGTGCTCGGTGAGGGGCACGTCGGTCCAGCCGGTGTGCCGTCCGGAACGCGACCACTCGGTCTCACCGTGCCGGACGAGAAACAGGTCACCCACGTCAGCGCCCTTCCCGCTCGCCTGCCAGCGCTCCCAGCACTGTCAGCACTCCCAGCACGGTGCCACAGGGCGGCCGAGACCCGCAGGGCGGACTGCGCCAGACGGCCGTGCGCTCAGGTGCCGGGATGGACCAGCGTCCGCTCGGTGCCGAGCGTCCGGGGGCGTGTGTCGGCGTACAGGCTGGTCTCGCCGTCGGACCAGCGGACGACCAGATCGTCGGCCGTGTGGCCGGCGGTGAGGTCGCCGGCCGTCATGACCTGGGCGTGCTTCCACAGGCCGTTCGGCCCGCGCATCCGGGACTTCGTGCCGAGCCCCGCGGCCGAGGTGCCCGCGTAGGTGTCGAGCGTGCCGTCGGTCCGGCGCACGAGCAGGTCCCAGTCGGGGGTGCGGCCGAAGTTCCCGGCGGTGAGCAGGGCCGCCTTGGTCCAGGTGCCGTTCGCGGCGACGAGCTGCCTGCCGGTGCCGAACGAGCCCGCCGTGATCTTGGTGTAGACGCTCACCCGGCCGTCCGACCGGCGGACCAGCAGGTCGGTCGCGCCGTCGCCGCCGTGGAACTGCCCGGCCGTCAGCTGCACGGCGTTCTTCCAGCCGGAACCGGGGGCCGCCATGCGTATCTCGCGGCCCGTACCGGACGCCCCGAGGTCCGGGTAGAGGGTCACCTCGCCGTCGGACCAGCGCACCAGCAGGCCGTCGTGGCCGGTGCCGGCGAAGGCCCCGCCGGTGAGGGTGCGGGCGTGCTTCCAGGTGGAGTTGGCCTTCCGCAGCCGCAGCTCGGTGCGGAACCCGCCGTCACCGTCGCCGGGATGCAGGGTGACGGCGCCGTCGGACCAGACCACGACCAGGTCGCCCTGTCCGTCGCCGGTGTAGTCGCCGGAGGCCATGAGCGCGGCCCCGCGCCACCGCGTGGCGCCGCCCGCCAGCTTCTCGCCCAGGCCCTGGTACGGCGGCTGGTCGGCGGGCGGGGTCCGGTCGGCCACGGCGTCGGCGAGGAGCTTCTCGGCGTCGGCGCCGAACGCGGGGGCGTAGCTGATGTAGTCGGCGTTCGCGTCGTTGCCGCCGCCGTTGTAGCCGCCGAGGTTGCCGATCACGTGCCCGGAGCGCGCGTCGTCCTTGTAGTCGGTGATCCACGGGCTGCCGGACACCCCGCCGTAGTAGCCGCCGCAGGTCATCGACATCTGCCGGTACCCGTGCAGTTGCCTGGTGGGCACGGTGCACTTCACCGCGCGCCCCGCGCCGTTGTGCCGGTACGAGGGGTAGCCCACGACGGTCACGCCGCGGTGGTCGTATCCGCCGGCCCGGGTGAAGGTCAGCCCGCCGCCCACCGCGTCCTGCAGCGAGGTTCCGTGCTGGTTGGGGGAGACCCGGGCGAACGCGGTGTCCAGGTCGGACGAGGCCTTCTTGGTGGTCGTACCGCCGTTGTCGGGCCGGTACCGCGAGTCGATGAAGACGCGCTTGACGGGGAAGATGCCGTACGGCTGCTGGTCCGGTCCGGCGCCCTTCTTGAACTTGGGGACGAAGATGTAGTCGCCCTTCATGTTCCGCGCGCAGTGGGCCGCGGTGAGGACGATGTTCCGCGCCGACGTGTCGATCACGCTGCCGGTGCAGTGCCAGGTGGTGCCGCGCGGTCCGTCGGAACCGAAGAACGTCCCCACGAGCCGGGTCCCCTTGTAGAGGGTGCCCTGGGGCCGGTGCGCCGCCGCGCTCCCGGGCCGCGTCGGCCCCGGCGGTGCCTGGCGTACGGCGTCCAGCGGTGCCGCGTCGGCCATGCGCTCGGCGGTCCAGAACCGGGCGGCGTCCGCGGCCTCCTGGCCGTCCGCGGGCCGGGGCGGTGCGGACGGCGCGGCCTGGGCGGCCGGGGCCGTGAGTGCGAGGGCCGCCGCGCACAGGGCGGCGAGGGCCGTACGGCGTCGGTGATCGATGAACAAGGGTGCTCCCCGTGGTCGTTGGAACCGGACCAGGGGGAACGGCGGTGCGGCGCTGGTCAGGCGCGCACCGGCGGTCCGTGTGACCTGTCCTCCGCGGCGCGTGGCGCCCGGGGCGGAGGCGCTCCCCCGGTCATGAGGAGCGATCTTCGCACACGTGCGCGAAAAGGTGCCACCGAGGTGACGGCTCCCGCGGCACCGGCCGGGAGCTCCTGTGACACCGACGGCGGCTCCCGCGCACCGGGGGCCCGCCGCCCTACTGCCGGTATCCGCCGAGGAACCGGCCGATCCGGCCGATCGCCGCCTCCAGGTCGTCCGCGTGCGGCAGCGTGAGGATGCGGAAGTGGTCGGGGGAGGGCCAGTTGAAGCCCGTGCCCTGCACCACCTGGATCTTCTCGCGCAGCAGCAGGTCGAGGACGAACTTCTCGTCGTCATGGATCGCGTGCACCTTGGAGTCGATGCGCGGGAAGGCGTACAGCGCGCCCTTGGGCTTCACGCAGGACACGCCGGGGATCTCGTTGAGCCGCTCCCAGGCCACGTTCCGCTGTTCGTGCAACCGGCCGCCGGGCGCGGTGAGTTCGCTGATCGACTGGCGTCCGCCGAGCGCGGCCTGGATCGCGTACTGGGCCGGCGCGTTGGCGCACAGGCGCATGGAGGCCAGCATGTTCAGGCCCTCCAGGTAGTCCTTGGCGTGCTGCCTGGGCCCGGTGACGGCCAGCCAGCCGGAGCGGAAACCCGCCACGCGGTACGTCTTCGACAGGCCGCAGAAGGTGAGGACCACCAGGTCGGGGGCGAGCGCGGCGGCGGAGTGGTGGACCGCGTCGTCGTACAGGATCTGGTCGTAGATCTCGTCGGCGAACACCATCAGGCCGTGCCGGCGGGCGAGGTCCAGGATGCCCTCGACGACCTCCTTCGGGTACACCGCGCCCGTGGGGTTGTTCGGGTTGATGACGACCACGGCCTTGGTCCGGTCCGTGATCTTCGACGCCATGTCGGCCAGGTCCGGGTTCCAGTCGGCCTGTTCGTCGCACAGGTAGTGCACGGCCTTGCCGCCCGCGAGGGTAGTGACGGCGGTCCAGAGGGGGAAGTCCGGTGCGGGGATGAGGATCTCGTCGCCGTCCTCGACGAGCGCCTGTACGGCCATGGAGACCAGCTCCGAGACGCCGTTGCCCAGGAAGACGTCGTCCACGTCCACTTCGAGGCCCAGGTTCTGGTAGCGCTGGGCGACCGCGCGCCGGGCGGAGAGGACACCGCGCGAGTCCGTGTAGCCGTGCGCCCGGGGCAGCATCCGGATCATGTCCTGGAGGATCTCCTCCGGCGCCTCGAAACCGAAGGCCGCGGGGTTGCCGGTGTTCAGGCGCAGCACGCTGTGCCCCGCCTCCTCCAGGGCGTTGGCGTGCTCGATCACCGGGCCGCGGATCTCGTAGCAGACCTCGCTGAGCTTGTTCGACTGCCGGAACTCCATGCGCCGCTTCCCCTCCGGTATCTGGTGTTACTTGGTTTTACCAAGTGTGAGCTTGGAAAGTCCAACAACCCGTCTAGACTGCGCCGCATGTCACCTCGCCGAAGCTACGACCAGTACTGTTCCGCAGCCCGCGCCCTCGACCTCGTCGGCGACCGCTGGACGCTGCTGATCGTCCGGGAGCTGCTCGCCGGGCCGCGCCGCTACACGGATCTGCACGCGGACCTGCCGGGCGTGAGCACGGACGTACTCGCCTCCCGGCTGAAGGACATGGAACGCGACGGCCTCACCACGCGCCGCAGGCTGCCCCCGCCCGGAGCGGCGTACGTGTACGAACTCACGGTGCGAGGACGGGAGTTGCTGCCGGTGCTGCGGGCTCTGGGGAGCTGGGGCGAGGCCGAACTGGGGGAGCGGCGCCCGACGGACGCGGTGCGCGCCCACTGGTTCGCCCTGCCGCTGCTGCGTGCCCTGGAGGGCGAGGGGGTCGTCGAAGTACACCTGGACGAAGGCGACTTCCATCTGTTCGTGGGCGCCGAGGAGGGGCCGGTGTACGGCGACGGGCCCGCCCCGGCCGGGTTCGACGCACGGCTCGCCCTGGACGCGGCCACCTGTGAGGCCATCGCCCGGGGGCAGGCGCGCCTGCCGGACGCGGTACGGGACGGCCGGGTGACCGTGACGGGCGACGGCACCCTCGCCAAGGCGCTCCAGGAGGCATGAGGGGGGAACGGAAGAAGGCCCGCCGGGCGGGCGGGCCTTCTTGTGTGTGGGGGGGGCGGTGGGCGGTCAGGCGCCCGGAGGCACCCGGGTGGGGCGGCCCGAGCCCCGGGTCAGGGCGTACCCGCCGATGCCGGCCAGTGCGGCCAGCACCGCGCCGATCCCGGTCCACACCCAGCGGTCGGACCACCAGCCGGAGGACCAGCCGTCGTCCGAGCCGAAGCTGGACAGCACCGCCGCCTTCGAACCGTCCTTCTCCTCGTCGGCCTTGACGGCGATGCCGGGCACGAGCGGCTTGCCGAGCGAGCCGTCGACCGCCGCCGCGCCGCCGATGTCCTCGGAGTCCACGCGGACTTCGGCGCTCACCGGAAGGCCGAGGTCGGAGGAGCCGAGGTCCAGCACGGTCAGCCGGACGTAGTAGGTGCCCGGCAGCGGGTCGTTCGCCCAGGGCTCCGACCAGCCGCGCACCGTGCGCAGCACACAGGCGAGCTCGACCGAGGAGGTGCCCTGCGCGGCGGTGCGGGACTGGGCGCCGTACTGGCAGGCCTGACGGCGCCGCAGTCCGTCGTACACGTCCAGCTGCCAGGTCTGCGAGCCGTGCGTCTCGGGCAGCTTCACCGTCGCCTCGACGGTGGGCCGCTGCCCGGTGTCCGCCGGGAACGACCAGTACAGGTAGTCACCGGTCGAGCCGGACGCGGTGGCCCGCTGCCCCTGCTCGATCTCCGTGGCCGTGCGGAAGGAGGTGCCCGCCTGGGTGGGGGCCTTGTCGTCGCCGGAGGCGCTCGGCGAGGGCGAGGAGTCGGCGGCGGCCGGCCCGGCGGCCAGCCCCAGCGCCAGCAGCGCGGCGCCCAGTATCCGTGTGATACGCATCAGTTCGTCCTCCAGACGGCGACCCGCCAGCGCGACAGCCAGCCCCACAGCAGACCGGCGACGAAGCCGATCAGCACCAGCACGCCCAGCAGCCACCAGCCGCGCCCGAGCCCGAAGGCGGCCACGTCCCGGTGGCCCGTCGGCCCGTCCACGACGTCGACGGTCAGCTCCAGCGGCAGACCGGGCGTCGTCTTCACGCCCGCGGCGGCCGAGAACGACTGGGTGACCTGGAGGCACACGGTCTCGGCGGGCGCGCTGTCGTCGTCGCTCTCCGCCGTCGGGTAGCGCAGACCCGTCGAGATCACGTCGGTGCGGCCGGTGCCCGCCGCCTCACCGCGCACGATCTCCCGCCCGTGCAGGGTCACCGCCCGCAGCAGCACCCCGTAGTGCGGGTTCACGGCCCGGTCGTCCGCCACGCTCACCGAGGCGCGCAGCTCCTGGCCCGGCTCGACGTCCACCTTGTACCAGCGCTGCTGCCCGAACTCCTCGCGGTCGGTGTACAGCCCGGACTTCAGCGCCGGTGCCTGCTCGCACCGGTCCGCGCCCCGCGTCGCCACGGGCGTCACCACCGGATCGGCCGCCCGGTCGACCAACTGGCCCACCCGGTCGCTCAGTTCCTCCTTGTGCTGCACGGAGGTGTAGGTGCCGCCGGTCGCGTCCGCGATGCAGCTGAGCTGGTCACGGGTCTTCGCGTCGGGCACCAGGCCGAGGGTGTCGATGGTCAGCCCGATGCCCTTGGCGGCTATCTCGCGGGCCACCTCGCACGGGTCGAGGGGCTGGCAGGTGTCCTCGCCGTCGCTGATCAGGACGATACGGCGGGTGCCGTCACCGCCGTTGAGGTCGCCCGCCGCCTTCAGCAGCGCGGGCCCGATCGGCGTCCAGCCGGTCGGCGACAGCGTGGCCACGGCCGTCTTCGCGTCGGTCCGGTCCAGCGGGCCGACCGGGTAGAGCTGTTCGGTGTCCTTGCAGCCCTCCTTGCGGTCGTTGCCGCGGTAGTTGGCGCCGAGCGTGCGGATGCCCAGCCGCACCTCCTCCGGCGTCGCGTCCAGCACCTCGTTGAACGCCTGCTTCGCCGCGGCCATCCGGGTGCCGCCGTCGATGTCCCGGGTGCGCATGGAACCGCTGACGTCCAGGACGAGTTCGACCTTGGGGGAGGCCTGCTCGGTCTCGTCGGCGACCGCACCGGCGGGGAAGGCGAGCCCGGCCGTCAGGGCGGCGAGCAGAGCGCAGACGCCCGCCGCCAGCCGTTGTCTTCTGATCATCGGCGGATCCTATTGATCAGACGGTCCGTGCTCCAAAACGAGCGGGTTCGGCAGCGACGTCCACTGGTCCCCCGGCGTCCCCGGGGACAGCCGCATCAGCGTCAGCGCCTTGGCCGGCACCGGTCCTTCGCGCAGGGCCCGCAGGCCGGCGGTGTCCGGGAGACCGGGCAGCGCCGCGGCGAGGGCCGCGCCGAGCGCCGGTCCGGAGCCCGCCGTACCCGCCAGGGCACCCGCCACCAGCGAGCCGAACAGCTTGCGCCGCAGGGCGGTTTCGTCGTCGGTGACCAGCCGGCCGGTGAGCGGCGGCGGGGTGATGCCGTGGGCGGCCAGGCGGGCGGGGCTGATCCGGATGTCGGCCAGATCGCGGTAGACCAGCCGCCGCGGGGTGCCGTCGGCCGACAGGACGACCAGGAGGTTCTGGCCGTGCGCCTCCAGGGCCACGCCGAGATCCAGCAGGAACAGGCCCACCGTGAGCGCCAGCCGCGCGAACCCGGCCAGCCAGTCAGGGGATCCGGGCAGCGAGGTGGTGGCGAGGGCGGCCACCGGCAGGACGTGCTCGTCCGGCGCCGCGTACTCCTCGGGCGACTCCCGCAGCAGTGCGGCCAGGTCGGCGGAGTGTGCGGTGACCGCTCCCAGCGTGCGGGTGACGTGCAGCAGCCCGCCGGTGCGCGCGGCCAGCTCCTCGCCCAGATCGGACAGGGGCGCCGCGGCCCGCACCGAGTACGGGGAGATGTCCCGCACCGAGGAGGTCAGCCGGGCGCTCAGCGCGGTCTTCACGTGCGGCCCGTCGGGCACCGCCAGCGTCCGCAGGGACATCAGCGGGTGGGCCGGCCGCCACGGGGCGCACGGCCGCCCCAGGACGTGCGCCGCCTGCCACGGGTGCACCGGCACCAACAGCCGCCCACCCTCGCGGAGTTCCTCAGGCCACTCACCCGTCGCCAGGCACCCGGCGGCCGGCACCGCCACCGCCGACAACCGCACCACCGGCCGGTGCTCCGGACCGTACGCCAGCTGGTCCCCCACCGAGAAACCGGGCCGGGAACGGCAGTTGGGATGGAAGGGGTGCCCGTCGACCACCCGCTGCTCCCACTCCCAGTCCCTCCGCCGGCCACCGGCCGGGGTGATCTCCACCGGCCATCCCTTCGGGTGATCCGCGCCCGCCCGCGACAGCGCGAGCGACGCCACGCTGTCCGCCAGCTCGGCCGCGAAAGCGGACCCGTGCGACACCCCCAGCGCCGCCATCAGGGCCGCCGGATCGGCGTACCGCTCCTGGCCGAGGCGGACGCCGGTGACGTACGCGCTCGTGGCGTACGGGTCCGCGTGCGGTCCGTACAGCGTCCGGCCGTCGGCGAGCCGCAGGGCGAGGCCGTGGGCGCCCCGCACCCGGCCCGCGCACCACGGCAGCGGCTCGTGCGCGAGCGCCCGCCACAGCCTGGTCAGCACGGCGGCGCGGGCGCCCGGCAGCTCCGCCGCGTAGCGGGACAGCAGGTCCGGCCGTACGCCGGCCAGCTCCTCGGCGACCTCGGCCTCACGGGTGGGGGGTCGGTGCACGGTCGGCTCCTCGGATACACGGGCAACGGGCACGATTGTCAGGGAAGACCGACATACTGATCACCACCGGCTCCCGGACGACGAGCGAGTCGTACGCGGTGTGCGACGGACCCGTCCCGCGCCGTGGAACACCGCATGCGCAACGCCGCGATCGGCACCTGGACGAAGAACGAATGGATCGCGTGGACCACACACCCCCCACCGGCGCCGTCGGCCCCCGCGCCGACGCATACGCCGCCGCGCCGCTGCTCAACTGCCTGCTGCGCGAGGTGGCCGAACCCCTTCCGGACGCCGGGACACGCCGTGTCCACCGGCTGCCCAGCGGGCGGCTGCTGCGCGTGCGCGCCGGCCGGCGCCCCGCCGACCCCGAGGTCCACCGCGCCGGTGCCTGGCACCCGGTCGGCCACACCGAACTGGTCAAGCTGGTCGCCGAGGAGCTGCGCCGGCACACCGGACTGACCGGCGGCGACCTGCCCGCCGAGATGATCGACAGCCGGGACGCGGTCGCCGCGCTGCTCACCGCCCGCGAGCGGGCGACCCCGCCCGGCGACCCGTACCTGCGCTCCGAGCAGTCCCTGCTCACCGGACACCCCCACCACCCGGCCCCCAAGGCGCGCGGCGGCGGCCCGGTCGCCTCCTGGCTGCCGTACGCCCCCGAGGCCCACGCCCGCTTCCCGCTGGTGCTGCTCGGGGTCCGCGAGGACCAGGTGGCCGAGGAGGGCGACACCCGTGCCCTGGACGCCCTCGGCACCGCACCGCCCGGCTACCGGCTGCTGCCCGCCCACCCCTGGCAGCTCGCCCTGGTCGCCCGCGAACTCGCGCCGGCGCTCGCCGACGGACGCCTGCTCCGCCTCGGTACGACCGCCTTCGACGCCTGGCCGACGGCCGCGGTCCGCACGGTGTACGCGCCCCGGCGCGACCTGTTCCTGAAGTTCAGCCTGGACGTGCGCATCACCAACGACGTCCGCCGGCTGTGGCGCCACGACCTGCGGCGGCTGCGCCGCACGGACACCGCCGCACGGCACGCCTTCGCGGCGATGGGCCCGCCCGCCGCCTGGCTGAGCGACCGCGGCTACCGCACCGCCGCGTTCGCCTTCGAGGAACTCGCCGTACTCGTCCGCGACGGCCTGCGCGGCCATCTGCTGCCCGGCGCCACCCCGCTGCTCGCCGCGGGCCTCGCCGAGGGCTTCGACGGCAGCCCCGCGGCGGCCACCGCGGACCCGGCGGCCTGGTGGGAGGCCTATCTGCGGCAGGTCGTCCCGCCCGCCCTCACCGCCTTCCACGACCACGGCGTGGTGCTGGAGGCCCACCTGCAGAACACCCTCGTCGCCGTGGACGCGGCCGGCACGCCCGTCCAGGCACTGTTCCGGGACGCCGAGGGCGCCAAGCTGCTGCCGGACGTCTCCCGCGCCGCCGGCTGGGAGCGCCTGGTGTACTGCCTGGTCGTCAACCACCTGAGCGAGATCGCCGCCGCCCTCGCCGAACACCACCCGGGCCTGGACCCCTGGCCCGCCGCCCGCCGTGAGCTGGCCCGGCACGACCTGCCCGAGATCCCCGCCCTGCTCACCGCGCCCACCCTGCCCGGCAAGACCAACCTGCTGCTGCGCTGGACGGGAGCGGACGGCGCCGAAGCCCGCTATCTGCCCCTGCCGAACCCGCTGCGAGCCGGCTGACGCGACGGCCGCCCCGGCAGGGGGAGGGAGCCGGCCCCGGCCGGACCGGTCAGCCGCCGCCGCGGTCCGACGTCAGCACCTCCGCCAGTTCGGCGAGGCTGCCGGCGCGCCAGTCGAAGTCGTCGGAGGGCAGCGGTGGATCACCGACCGGGCGCCGCACGTAGGCGGTGCGCATGCCCAGCCGCTGCGCCCCGCGCAGGTCCCAGGCGTGGGCGGCGACCATCAGGACGTGCGCGGGCGGACGCCCCACGACGTCGAGAGCGAGCCGGTAGACCTGCGGCGCCGGCTTGTAGGCGCGGGCCTCCTGAGCGGAGAGGGCCTGGTGCCACCGCAGTCCCGCGTGGCAGTTCAGCCGGAGCAGCGCCGCCCGGCTCGCGTTGCTGAGCCCGAGCAGGGGGAAGCGCTCCGCGAGACGCGCCAGACCCGCCACCGAGTCGGTCCAGGGCTCCAGCCGCTGACCGGCGGTGGCCAGCCGGTCGACGGCCCCGGCGTCGGTGAGCCCCGCGTGGCCGGCGACGCGTTCCGCCGCCTCTCGGTCGATGACCTCGCTGTCGGCGTACGGGCGGCTGCCGTCGGCGATCCGCCGCTGCTGGCTCTCGACGTGCTCCTGCCACAGGGTGCGCAGCCGCTCGACCGTCTCCTCGCCGGCGGCCGGCAGCGCCTCGCGCAGGGCCGTGCGCAGCCCGCCCGGCTCGTCGACCATCGTGCCGAGGACGTCGAGGACGACCGCCTCGACGCCGGAGTTCGGTGGCATCCGTCTCCCCTGGTCTGCGTAGGGACGCGGCGCGGGTGCGCGTGCGCGGCCCAGCGTGCCCCGGCGCGGTGCCGCGGACGCCGATTGCGCCATCGGCGGCATGTCGGGAAGGGGTCGGGGAGGGGTCGGGAAGTGCCCTGCCGCGGGCGCGCGTTGAGGGCGCGCGGCGAGGTGCGCCTCCGCGTTCCCGGGGCGCTCGGTGACTGTCGGAACTATACCGATCGGTGTACCGTGTGGCCGTGACTGTTGGCAACGGCACCGCAGGCCGAGGCGGCAAGAGGCGCGGGACGCAGCATCTGACCCCTGCGGGCGTGAGGATCCTCGAGACCGCGTCTCGGCTCTTCTACGAGCAGGGGATCCGTGCCGTCGGCGTGGAGGCGATCGCCGAGGAGGCGGGCGTCACCAAGAAGACCATCTACGACCGGTTCGGCTCGAAGGAACAGCTCATCGTGGCGTACCTGCGCGCCCGTGACGGGCTGTGGCGCTCCACGCTGGTGAAGCACGTCAACGGTCACGACGGACCGGCCGAGCAGAAGATCCTCGCCACCTTCGACGCCCTGCGCTCCTGGATGCGGGAGCGCAACTCGCGCGGGTGCGCCTTCATCAACGCCGCCGTGGAACTGCCGGAGGACCACCCCGGGCGCAAGGTGGCCCGCGAGCAGAAGACCTGGCTCCTCACCTACCTGGAGGACCTCGCGAGGCAGGCGCGCGCCGCCGACCCGGCCGCGCTGGCCGCCCAGGTGCTGATCCTCCACGAGGGTGCCTGCGTCGCCGACTCCATGCACTCCGTGGACCAGGCCGTCGACCGTGCGGCGCACATGGCCGCCGTCCTGGTCGACACGTCCCTCGCCGGGGAGCTCGCGCGTTCGTGAGGAACGCCGCCGCCCGGCCGGGGCGTCCCCGCCCCGTGTCCGCCTAGGCGACGAGCGAGGACAGGGGGGCCGCACCCGTGGTGACCCCGTCCAGGGTGGAGCGCAGTGCCTGGATGTGCCCGGCCTCCTTGTCCATCTGGCGTGCCAGGTCCGCCGCGTAGGTCCGCAGCAACTGGTGCATCAGGTAGTGGCGTTCGTCCTGGCGGTGGATCAGGTGCATGCTGGCGAGGCCGCGCAGCATGCGCGACGCCTCGTCCTGGCTGACCCCCGCGGTGGCCGCGGTGGCGTCGGCGTCGATGAGCCGGCTGGGCAGCAGACCCAGAAGGCGGAACAGACGGGCACTCTGTTCGTCCAGGGCCCGGTACGACGTGGCGAAGGCGTCGCGCAGCACGACATCGCCCTCGGCCAGGTTCAGCCGGGCGCGTTCGGGCTTGAGTTCGCGGGCCAGGGCGTCGGCGCTGCGCTGCTGACGGCTCACGATGTGCTCGCCGGCCAGCACCAGGGCCAGCGGCAGCCGGCCGCATCGATCGGCCAGCAGGTCGACGGCCCCGGGGTCGGCGTCGGCCCGCGGGTCCCCGATGATCGCCCGGATCAGCAGGGCGGCCTCCGGCTGGCACAACTCGGTGAGCCGCAGCGTGGCCGCCTCGGCCACGGACATCAGACCCGGCAGGCGTGAACGGCTGGTCACGACCACCGCACATCCGGGGGAGCCGGGCAGCAGCGGGTAGATCTGCTGGGCGTCCGCCGCGTTGTCCAGCACCAGCAGCATCTCGCGGCCGTGCAGGTACGAGCGGAACGTCGCGGCCCGCTGGTCCAGATCGGCCGGGATCCGGTCGGCGGGGACCCCCAGCGTGCGGAGCAGGCCGGCCAGCACGTCGGACGGGGTGGCCGCCGTTCCCGGCCCTGGCCCCTGCAGGTTGACGAAGAGCTGGCCGTCGCGGAAGTGACCGCTGTTGACCGCGTGATGCGCCCACTGGACCGCGACGGCGGTCTTGCCCACGCCCGGCAGTCCGCTGATGACCGCCACCGGTACGGCGAGGGTCTGCTCGGCCCCTCGCAGCAGGCCGTCGAGATGCCGCATCTCCTCCTGCCGCCCGACGAAGTTGCGCTTGGCCGACGGCAGTTGACCGGGACGCACCCAGCCCTGCTGCGGCCGGGACGCGGACTCCAGGGCCAGGGCGATGGTGGCGAAGGTGGTGCCCGCGTCGAGCGCGCGGTCGCAGGCCCTCGCGAAGCTCACCGACGGGGGCCGCTTGCCGTTCTCGATCTTGCTGACGTGGCCCCGGTTGAAGTGCGCACGGTTGGCCAACTGGCTCAGGGAGAGTCCTCGTTGCTGTCGGAGGGAGCGGAGCAGTTGCCCGAAGGACGCCGGCTCGCCCGCACTCGGTGGGCAACCGGTCTCCTGGCGCGACGCGCGCATCGGTGTGGTGCCCTGTGCCGGTTCCCGTACCACTTTCGAGCCCCCTGAGATCGTGAAGACGGTTGCGAGTGGCCAGTCCCGGAGGGGAGTTGGCCGGGTCGGCGGATTCCCCGACGGCCGCGCGTCCAGGGGAGTCCCTGTCGCGGGTCGGCCCGCGAGGTCCGTGCCGCGAGGTCCGTGCCGCGACCTGGCACCGGACCGCCGGCGCGCCGTCGAGGTCAGCGCGCGCCGGTGACGTCGACGCCCGGTCTGCCGAAGGCGCGACATCGGCCGGTCCGGGACCGGGGACCGGCGCCCGTCATCGTGGCGCCGCCAGCGCGTCGAAGCCGGGGAACCGGGCGGCGAGGCCGTTCGGCAGGCACCGCGTCCCGGCGCCGCCCGCGCCCTGGCGGAAACGGATGGCCGTGTACCGGGGGTCCGCACCGGCGTCGAACCAGTGGGCCGTACGCCCGGGTACGGACAGCAGGTCCCCCGCCGTGCAGAGCACCGCGTGCACCGCACCGGAGACATGGAGGAAGAAGCAGGCCGAGCCCGCCACGACGAACCGCACCAGGTCCTGCTCGTGGAGGTGCTCACCGGGGCAGTCCTCGCAGAGCGCCTGATCCGGGCCCGCCGGTGGGGGATCGTGCCCTGCCGCGGCCGGACCGTGCGGTCCCTCCGGCCCTTCCGGCAGACGGGCGATCTCGACGGCCCGGTAGCCGCTCTCGGCGCGGACATGGTCGATGTGGCAGCGGTACGCGCGGGTGATGGCGGCGTCGTCGGCCTCGGCGGGAAGCCGGTGCGCGGCGTGCCATCTGCCGAAACGCACGCCGATCCAGAGCAGTTCCCTGCGGATGACCTCCTCGTCGTCGGAGCGCAGCCGCACGTCCGCCGGTGCCTCCACGGGCATCACCTGAAGGAGCGTCACCTGGCCCACCCGGCCGGGTCCGGGACGCCGGCGCCGGACCCCAGCGGCGGGCGGCTCCCCTCCTCGACCCGGTCCAGCGCGGCGAGCGCCTCGCCGAGGTCCCGGCCCCAGGTGAACACGCCCAGGCCCGTCACGAGGAGAGCCGGCGGCGCGCCTGCGGCGGTGCCGCCGAGGACGGCCCGCACGGCGTCGGCCGTACGGCCGGGGTCGAGCCGTTCCGGCGGGTCCGGCAGCACCGTCGGCGTGAAACCGGCCGGGCCAGAACGGAGGTGAGGCTCAGCCGCGGGAGGGCCGGCGTGTCCCGCGCCGCCGTCTCCCGCGCCGGCGTCGAGCGCGTCCGGCGCGGTGCCGCCCGCCGCCCGCACGTGCACCACCGTCTCGCAGTCGGGCAGGTAGCCGTGGAGTGCGAGGTGGACCGGCGCCTCGGCGCAGGGCCACTCGGTCTCACCGAGGAGCGGCAGCCCTTCGGACGGGTCGACCAGGACCGTGTCCCGGGCGTCCGCCCGGCCCTTGTCGAGGTCCTGTGCCGTGATGAGGACCGCGTCGCCGGAGCGCAGGGACAGGCTGCCGGACGTTCCCGGCATCCAGCCGCTCCGGTGCAGCCGCCGGACCGTGACTGCGAGCCGTTCCCGCTGTCGCTCGGTGTCCTCGCGGAGGTAGAGGGGTTTCACGGGTGAACTCCCCTCGCGGGTACGGGCCGGGGGGCCGTCGTGCGGTGTCCCGCCTCCCGTGGGTGCCGAGGTGGAGCGGCGGCGCGTGCGCGGCCGCGTGGTGCGGGGGGTACCGCTGCCCCGGTGGTCGCCGTGGCCGACCTGTGGAGCGACACGTTCCCATCTCCTTCGTGTGGGGGGAGGTGAGGCGTATACCAACCGGTATAGCTACATGCTATGGATTCGATCTTCGCGGTGTCAACGGCGCCCCGAGCAAGCTGACTTGAATGGTTCCTCCGGTTGCGGCACGCCGACGGCGCTGCTACGGAACGACCCCCTCCGGCGCCGTCGGCCCGTCCTCCGCGGCGCCGTGCGGGGAGGCCGGAGGCGCGCGGGGCCCGGGGACCGGGGCCCGCGCTGGCGATCGCGGAACGGGCGCCCGCGTCCCGCCCGGCATCACTCGCACCGCGCCGTGCCACGGCCGAAAGGGTGACGGTATGGCGCGAATTCGTGGCACCGCGCGGCCGGCGGAGGAATCGGAACAGGCCGGATGCGTGCCGTGTGCACCGGAGTTGCCTGTCGAGAGGCAACAGGGCAACCCTGTACAGCCTCGGTGACGGCTGGCGATAGTGAAATCACTTCCACCGCAGGAATGCCGTTCCTGAAGAGCGGATCGGCAGGAGGGCGCGGTCACCGCCCATTCCTCGCCGCGGGCCGGTTCGTACGGCCGTCGGCCTCGTTCCGCGCCGGTCGAGCCCGGAAGTTCTCGCAGAAGTCGCGCTGCCGTCACACCGAAGGAGAACCAGATGAGTACGCAGATCGCCCATGCCGAACTGGTGCTGTCGCCGGGTGAGTTCTTCGAGATCGAGGATCCCGCCCGCATCAGGTCCTCCCTGGGGCTGAGGCTCTCGGACCATTCGTACCTTCCGAAGGCGGACGAGCCGCGGGCCGACTGGGTCGCGAGCGTCGCGGTCCCCGCCTTCAAGACCCTGGCCGAGATGGGCTTCCTCGCCCCGCGCTTCTGCACGATCGGCACGGGCGCGGGCCTGGACGTCCTGGCCGCCGTGGAGATCCTGAAGGCGCGCCACGTCGGATTCACCGACCTCCACGAGGACGTCGTCGCCTGTGCGAGGGCCAACATCGAGGCGAACCTCCTGGCGCGGGACGTGGAACTGGTCGCGGGCGCCGGCGACCTGCTCGCCCCGCTGGCCGGGAAGCTGTCGCAGCTCGACGTGGTCTACGAGAACCTGCCCAACATCCCGATGGCACGCAGCGCCGACCTCGACGACGGCCAGACCAGCTCGACGTTCATCGCCGAGCGCGACGAGGAGATCCCCGGCTTCGCCGAGAAGAACCTCGTCACCCTGCACTACCTGGCGCTCCAGCAGGCCCACCCGGCACTCCGGGTCGGCGGCCGGGTGCTGTCCTCGATCGGGGCCCGTATCCCGCTGTCCGAGATCCTCGCCCTCTCCGGTGCCGCCGGCTACAACGGCAGCATCCTGACGTACACCTGGAAGGTCCAGTCCGAACCGGACGAGGTCGTCGGCGGCTTCGCCCGCTGGGAGGGGGAGGGTCTCGGCCCCTTCCACTTCTATCCGGTGCCCGTCCTGCGGGACGCCTTCGCAGGACTGTCCCCGGCCGGCGCGGGCGCCCGGGCCCTGGGGATCGAGCAGGAGCTCGCCCCGCACGCCATCACGGCCGCGGACGCCCTGCGCCTGGTCGAGCAGGGGGAGAAGGTCGGGCACACCGTGGCGATCCTCGACTCCGTCAAGATCCCCGGCTCCGCCCTCTGAGCAGCACCGGGCGCACCACCGGCGCGGCGGCGTACGCCTCAGGGGCGGACGCGAGCGGGATCGCCACGCACCCCCTGCCCCACCCCGAAGGCCTCGGCCCCACCCAGTGCAGGCGCCGTACCCCGGGCAGGACCCGCGCCCCGGCCAGGACCGGTACGTAGGCACGGCTCGTCCCCGGCCAACGCCCACTCGGCCAACGCCCACTCGGCCAACGCCCACCCCGGCCAGGGCCCAGCCGGCCGGAGCACACCCCGGGCCGCCCTCTTCGGAAGTGATCACTAAGGATTCGGGATGGATATCCAGTCGTTCATCGGCAAGACACCCCTCGTCGAGCTGAAGACCTTCGACGTTCCGGCCGACGTGCGGATCCTCGCCAAGGCCGAGTTCATGAATCCGGGCGGCAGCATCAAGGACCGGATCGTCCGGTACATCGTCGACGACGCCGAGCGCCGCGGGCTGATCGCACCGGGGGCGACCATCGTCGAGAACACGTCGGGCAACACCGGCGCGGCCATCGCGATGCTCGCGGCCACGCGCGGCTACCGCGCGGTCCTGACGATGCCCGACAAGGTGAGCAAGGAGAAGCAGGACGCCCTGCGCGCCATGGGGGCGGAGGTGGTCGTCTGCCCCACCTCGGCGCTCCCGGACACGCCGGACCACTACGTGACGCGCGCGAGGACCCTCCACGCCGCCACGCCGGGCTCCTTCATGCTCAACCAGTACGACAACCCCCTCAACGCGGAGGCCCACTTCCGTTCCACGGGCCCGGAGATCTGGGACGCCCTCGGCGACGCGGTGACGGCGTTCGTCGCGTCGGGGAGCACCGGCGGCACCATCTCCGGCACCTCGCGCTACCTCAAGCAGCGGAAACCGGACGTCAGGTCGGTCCTGCTGGACCCCGTCGGCTCCGTCTACCACCGCTACTTCCACGAGGGTGTCATCGACCCGGGTCAGATCGCGCCGTACTTCGTCGAGGGCGCCGGCGAGGACCACCTCGCCCGGTGCATGGACTTCTCCACGATCGACGAGGTGCTCCGGTTCAGCGACGCCGACGCCTTCGCCACCTGCCGGCACCTGGCCCGCCGCGAAGGACTCGTCTGCGGCGGGACCGCGGGCGCGAACGTGTGGGGCGCCGTGCAGGTGGCCCGGTCGCTGTCCGGCCCGGCGACGGTCGTCACCGTGCTCCCGGACAGCGGCAGCAAGTACCTGTCCAAGATCTACAACGCGGACTGGCTCACCCGGAACGGGTTCGAGACCGGTGAGGTCCGTGCACTGGAGCCGACTCTGTAATGGGTAGTACACAGAAGAACGTGATGGCCGCGCTGACGGCGGCCCTGCTGTGGGCCACGGCGTTCGTCGCCCCGGCCGCGGTCAAACCCGCGAGCGAGCTGCTGCTGGTGACCGGCCGGTACTCCCTGTTCGGCCTGTGCGGTCTCTACGTGCTGATCAGGAGCCGCAAGCAGCTCAAGCTGATGCCGCTGCGCCGGATCCTCTTCGGGCTGTACATCGGATTCGTCGGCTACTTCGTCTTCTACATCTGCGTGTCCTACTCGGCGACCGCGGGCAGCGGCTTCATCACCGCCGTGGTGGTCGGGGCGTCGCCCATCACCATCGCGCTCGCGGGGAACTTCGCCGAGAAGCGGATGTCCTGGAGCCAGCTGATCGCCCCGGTCGTCCTCATCCTCGCCGGCATCAACCTGCTCAGCGTCACCGACTTCGTCCAGGGCAGGAGCGAGGATGCCGGGAACTCCATCCTCGGGATCGCCCTCGCCCTCGGCGCGATGCTGACGTGGTCGTACTTCGTGGTGCGCAACGCCCAGTCCCAGCGCACCTGGGAGACCAAGCCCGACCCCACGATCTGGGCCGCCCTCGTGGCGATGGGGGCCGGGGGCGCGTCGATGGTGCTGCTGCCGTACGCGATCGCCTCCACCCCGGAGGAGACGTTCAGCCCGTACCCGCTGTTCAAGATCATCACGTGGTGCGTCTTCCTGGGCGTCATCGGTTCCTGGTGGGGGACCTACATCTGGGTCAAGGCGGCACAGGGAATTCCGGTGCCGCTGGTCGGCCCGCTCCTCGCCACGGAGACCATCTTCGGGGCGATCCTCAGCCTTCCGGTGGAGCAGCGGACCCCCACCTGGACCGAAATCGCCGGCGCCCTCTGCATTCTCGCCGGAATCTCCGTCTACATGGTCTTCGACGTGAGGAACGTCCGCTCGAAAGAAGCCCTTTCCGCCCCCGACGAATCCGACGCGGACGCGGTCCCCGCGACCACCCGCGCGAGCCGGTGAGAAAAGCGCCACACATGTCCAGTTGACCCTCAAGGAAGGAAAATCATGAGCAACTCCTTCGCGAACATAGCCAATTCGCATGTGTTCTTCGACGACGCCACCGGACTGAAGAGCTACTACGAGGACTGGGCGACCCGGTACAACCAGGATCTCGCCGACCAGCAGTGGGTGGCGCCCCGCGTCGCGGCGAACCTCGTCCACCTGCTCGCCTCCGCCTACGGACCGCCGCGGACCACCGTCTTCGACGCCGGCTGCGGCACCGGCCTCGTCGGCGGTTTCCTGCGCACCCTCGGCGACTACGTCGTCGACGGCGTCGACCTCTCCGAGCAGATGGCCGCCGAGGCCGCCAGGACCCACGCCTACCGGAAGGTCTACGGCGGGGTGGACCTGTCCTCCGGCCGCCGCGACGAGCGCCTCGACGTGTACGACATCGTGGTCAGCAGCGGCGTCTTCACGCTGGGCCACGTCCGTCCGACGGCACTCCTCACGCTCTTCGAGTACGCCCGCCCCGGCGCCCTGGTCGCGGTGTCCACCCGCGGCAGCTACGCCACGGAGACCGGCTTCGAGGACTTCGCCCGCTCGCCCGAGGTGACCGGCCGGGCAGCGCTGGAGCTGACCCTCAGGAACGCCAACTACATCGCGGAGGAGGGCGCCGACTACTGGGTGTTCCGCAAGGCCCCGGCCACGCGGTGACACGGGGCGGGAAGGCGCCCGTACGAAAGGCGCCGCCGCCGTCACGGACCGCACCGGCCGGTGGCGCCCGCCGCGACGGCGGACGGGCGCACCCGGCGGGGCGGGGCACGGCCGGTCCGCTCCGCCCGCCCGGCGCGCCCGGCAGCGCACGGGACGCCGGACCGAAGGCGCACCCCGCACGTGACGCGACGTGCCGTCACGTGCCCATCCCTCACCGTCCTGGAGTGTCATGTCCCGCAGCCTGTTCACCTCCGAGTCCGTCACCGAAGGACACCCCGACAAGATCGCGGACCAGATCAGCGACGGCATCCTCGACGAACTGCTCCGTCAGGACCCCGCGTCGCGCGTCGCGGTCGAGACCCTGATCACCACCGGCCAGGTCCACGTCGCGGGCGAGGTGTCGACCTCCGCCTACGCCGACATCGCCACCCTGGTGCGGCAGAAGATCCTCGACATCGGCTACGACTCTTCCGCCAAGGGCTTCGACGGAGCGTCCTGCGGGGTGTCGGTGTCGATCGGCGCGCAGTCCCCCGACATCGCGCAGGGCGTCGACACCGCGTACGAGCAGCGTGTCCGCGGCGCCTCCCAGGGGGAGGACGAGGACGAACTCGACCGGCAGGGCGCGGGCGACCAGGGCCTGATGTTCGGCTACGCGACGGCCGAGACGCCCACCCTGATGCCGCTGCCGATCGATCTGGCCCACCGGCTCGCGCGCCGCCTGGCCGAGGTCCGCAAGGACGGCACCGTCCCCTACCTGCGCCCGGACGGCAAGACCCAGGTCACCATCGAGTACCTGGGCAGCAGGCCGGTCCGCCTGGACACCGTCGTCGTCTCCTCGCAGCACGCGGGTGACATCGACCTGGACGGCCACCTCGTCCCCGACATCCGCACCCATGTCGTCGACCACGTCCTCGAACGGCTCGCGGACGACGGCATCGAGCTGGCCACCGGCGACCACCGCCTGCTGGTCAACCCGACCGGCCGCTTCGAGATCGGCGGCCCGATGGGCGACGCGGGACTGACCGGCCGGAAGATCATCATCGACACGTACGGCGGCTACGCCCGGCACGGCGGGGGCGCCTTCTCCGGCAAGGACCCGTCCAAGGTGGACCGTTCGGCCGCCTACGCGATGCGGTGGGTCGCCAAGAACGTCGTCGCCGCCGGGCTGGCGGAGCGCTGCGAGGTGCAGGTCGCGTACGCGATCGGGAAGGCCGAGCCGGTCGGTCTGTTCGTCGAGACCTTCGGCACCCACGCGGTCGCCGTCGAGAAGATCGAACAGGCCGTCACCGAGGTCTTCGACCTCCGCCCGGCCGCGATCATCCGCGACCTCGACCTGCTCCGCCCCATCTACTCCCGGACGGCCGTCTACGGCCACTTCGGCCGCGAACTCGCCGAGTTCACCTGGGAGAGCACCGACCGCGCCGACGCACTGCGCAAGGCCGCGAAGACCGCCTGACGGACGGCGCGCGGTCCCCCTCCCGGGCCGCGCGCCGCGCCCCGGAACGCGCCGGCCACCGAAGCCGCCCCCGCACCGCCCCGGCCCCGGCTTCGCCCCGGCCCCAGCCTCAAGGAGTGCTGCCCATGCGTATCGCCGTGACCGGTTCGATAGCGACCGACCACCTGATGGTGTTCCCCGGCCGCTTCGCGGAACAGCTGCTCGCGGAGCAGCTGGAGCGGGTCTCCCTGTCGTTCCTCGCCGACCGGCTGGACGTGCGCAGAGGGGGAGTCGGCGCGAACATCGCCTTCGGCCTGGGACGGCTCGGCCTCGCCCCCCTGCTGATCGGTTCGGCGGGCGTCGACTTCGCCGAGTACGGCGCCCGGCTCGCGGCGAACGGCGTCGACACGTCCGAGGTCCGGGTCAGCGAGCGCCTGCACACCGCGCGCTTCGTGTGCACCACCGACGACGACCAGAACCAGATCGCCACCTTCTACGCCGGTGCCATGGCCGAGGCGGCCCGGATCGACCTGGCCGGCGTGGTCCGCCGGCACGGCGCGCCCGCGTTCGTCCTGGTCGGCGCCGACGACCCCACCGCCATGCTGCGCCACACCGCCACGGCCCACCGGCTCGGCGTCCCGGTCGCCGCCGACCCCTCCCAGCAGCTCGCCCGTCTCACCGGCGAGCAGGCCCGCGAACTCGTGGACGGCGCACGCTGGTTGTTCACCAACGAGTACGAGGCCGCGTTGCTGCACGAGCGCACCGGCTGGACGGAGCGGGAGCTCCTCGGCCGTATCGGCACCTGGATCACCACGCGGGGCGAGGCGGGAGTGTCCCTGCGGGGAGCGGACGGCGTCACGCTGCGGGTCCCGGCCGTGCCCACGGACAGGATCGCCGACCCCACCGGCGCCGGGGACGCCTTCCGCGCCGGATTCCTCGCCGGCGTGGCCTGGGGCTGGCCGCCGGAGCAGGCCGCCCGGCTGGGCTGCGCACTGGCCACCACGGCCCTCGAATCGGTCGGCACCCAGGAGTACGAGCCGACCGCCCCGGACCTGATCGCCCGCATCGACCGGACGTACGGCACGCACGCAGCGCGCGCCAGCGAACCGCGGCTGGTCCGCGTGCCGTGACCGTCGGGACCGCCGGCCCCACGGCGTCCGTCCCGGCACCGAGGAGCGGGGCCCGGTCACCGGTCACTATGCTCACTTCCGGGAGGCCTCCCCGGATTGCACCGCGTCGAAGCTGGCCGTGAAATAGAAGGTAATCGACCGGTGGGGCCCTGGAAGATGATGCGAGCGGTAACCGCGACCCGCTACGTCGAACCTCTGCGCTCCGGTGGTTCCGTCCCCGGTGTCGTGGAGGCCGACGACCTCGGCACGTACGTCGTGAAGTTCACCGGCTCGGCGCAGGGCCACAAGGCGCTGGTCGCCGAGGTGATCGTCGGCGAGCTCGCCCGCGCGCTCGGGCTGCGCTTCCCCGAGCTGGTCCTGGTGCGCTTCGACCCGGCGATCGCCGCCGGCGAGCCGCACCAGGAGGTGCGGGACCTGCACAGCGCGAGCGCCGGGGTCAACCTCGGCATGGACTATCTCCCGGGCGCCCGGGACCTCACCCCGGACATCGCGAAGGTCTTCCCGGTGGATCCGCTGGAGGCGGGACGGATCGTGTGGCTGGACGCGCTGACGGCCAACGTGGACCGCACGGTGCACAGCTCCAACCTGATGGTCTGGCCCACGTCCGGCACCGTGCCCCCGCGCCTGTGGCTCATCGACCACGGCGCCGCGCTGGTCTTCCACCACCGCTGGGACACCACGACCCCCGGCAGGAAGTACGACTTCCGCCACCACGCCCTCGGCCAGTACGGCCCCGACGTCCGCGCCGCCGACGCGGAGCTGGCGCCCCGCGTGACTCGGGAGCTGCTGCGCGCGATCGCCGCCGAGGTGCCGGACGCCTGGCTGGCCGAGGACGCCGGGTTCGCCACCGCCGACGACGTCCGGGACGCCTACGTCGACTACCTGCTGGCCCGCGTCCGGCTCTCGCCCCAGTGGCTGCCCACCGACTTCCCGAGCGGTGCGGAGCTCGCGGCCGAGGAGGCCGCCCGCGCGGCGAGGACGCAGGCGGCCCGCCCGGACTGGCTGAAGCGGGTGCCCGACCTGCACGGCAAGCCGGCGGCGGAACAGGACTGGTCGGCGCACCTCGGCTGACCCGCCGCGCGCTCGCGTCCGGATCGGGTGCGCGTACGCGACCGAGCGGCCCGGGGAGTCCCTGGGCCGCTCGGTCGCGCGGACGGGCCGGTGTGCGGCTCAGCCGCGCAGTTGCTCGTACGCCGGCAGGGTGAGGAAGTCGGCGTAGTCCTCGTCGAGGGAGACCCGCAGCAGCAGATCGTGGGCCTCCTGCCAGTGGCCGGCCGCGAAGGCCTCCTCGCCGATCTCCTTGCGGATGGCGTCGAGTTCCTCGGCGGCGACCTTGCGCGCCAGCTCCGGGGTGGCCCGGTCGCCGTTCTCGAACTCGACGCCCGCGTTGATCCACTGCCAGATCTGGGAACGGGAGATCTCGGCGGTGGCCGCGTCCTCCATCAGGTTGAAGATGGCGACCGCCCCGAGCCCGCGCAGCCAGGCCTCGATGTAACGGATGCCGACCTGCACGGCGTTGACGAGACCGGCGTACGTCGGCTTCGCCTCCAGCGAGTCGACGGCGATCAGGTCGGCGGCCTCGACGTGGACGTCCTCGCGCAGCCGGTCCTTCTGGTGGGGCTTGTCGCCGAGGACCCGGTCGAAGGACTCCAGGGCGATCGGCACCAGGTCGGGGTGGGCGACCCAGGAGCCGTCGAAGCCGTCGTTCGCCTCGCGGTCCTTGTCGGCGCGGACCTTCTCGAAGGCCACCTTGTTGACCTCGGCGTCGCGCCGCGACGGGATGAAGGCCGCCATGCCGCCGATCGCGTGCGCGCCGCGCTTGTGGCAGGTGCGCACGAGGAGTTCGGTGTACGCCCGCATGAACGGGGCGGTCATCGTCACCGCGTTGCGGTCCGGCAGGACGAACCTGGCCCCGCCGTCACGGAAGTTCTTGACGATGGAGAACAGGTAGTCCCAGCGGCCGGCGTTCAGCCCGGCGGCGTGGTCGCGCAGTTCGTAGAGGATCTCCTCCATCTCGTACGCGGCCGTGATCGTCTCGATCAGGACGGTGGCGCGCACCGTGCCCTGCGGGATGCCGACGTACTCCTGGGCGAAGACGAACACGTCGTTCCACAGGCGGGCCTCGAGGTGCGACTCGGTCTTGGGCAGGTAGAAGTACGGGCCCTTGCCGAGGTCCAGCAGGCGCTGGGCGTTGTGGAAGAAGTACAGGCCGAAGTCGACGAGGGCGCCGGGGACGGCGCGGCCGTCGGCGTCGACGAGGTGGCGCTCGTCCAGGTGCCAGCCGCGCGGGCGCATGACGACGGTCGCCAGCTCCTCGTTCGGGCGCAGGGCGTAGGACTTGCCGGACCCGGGGTCGGTGAAGTCGATGCTCCGGGTGTAGGCGGCGATCAGGTTGAGCTGGCCGAGGACGACGTTCTCCCAGGTGGGCGCGGAGGCGTCCTCGAAGTCGGCGAGCCAGACCCGGGCGCCCGAGTTGAGCGCGTTGATGGTCATCTTGCGGTCGGTGGGGCCGGTGATCTCGACGCGCCGGTCGTTCAGCGCGGCCGGGGCCGGGGCGACCTGCCAGGAGTCGTCCGCGCGGATGGCGGCGGTCTCCGGGAGGAAGTCGAGCGTGGAGGTGCGGGCGATCTCGGCGCGGCGCTCGGCCCGGCGGGCGAGGAGTTCGTCACGGCGCGGGGTGAACCGCCGGTGCAGCTCCGCCACGAAGGCGAGCGCGGCGTCCGTGAGGACCTCTTCCTGCCGGGGCAGGGGCTCGGCGTCGACGATGGCCAGCGGGGACGGCGCTGGTGCGGACATGAGCTGTCACTTCCTTCAGCGGTGGCACCGGGTGCCTAGTGGCACGAACAGGACGAACCGCGCCAGCTGTGCGGCCAGGCGCTTCTGAACAGTGGATAGTAGTTTCCTCATCGTGGAACTTCAATGGTTTGTTGATGTCGAGATTCTCTGAGTCGAGGCAAGGTGGCGCCCGGTGCCACCCCGCTCACTCAAGGTGGCGCAGGTCGGCCGCGGTGTCGATGTCGTACGGCTGGGCCACGTCCGCGCACTCCACGAGCCCGACCGAGTTCGCGTGTTCCTTCAGGTAGGCGCGCGCCCCGCGGTCCCCGGTGGCGGTCGCCGCGATGCCCGCCCAGTGCGCGGACCCGAAGAGCACCGGATGCCCCCGCCGCCCGTCGTACGCGGCCGAGACCAGCGAGGTCTCGTCCTCGTACGCGCCCAGCACCCGGGCCACCGCGGCGGGGCCGATGCCGGGCTGGTCCACCAGGCTCACGAGGGCGGCGCGCACGCCCGTGCCGGCGAGCGATTCAAGACCCGCGCGCAGGGACGTGCCCATGCCCTCGGCCCAGTCCGGGTTCTCCACGAGCACGCAGTCGTCGAGCTCGGCGCGCTTGCGCACGTCGTCCGCGCCGGCGCCCAGGACGACGTGGACGCGTCCGCATCCGGCCGCGCGCAGGACGCCCACCGCGTGCTCGACCAGGGGCCGCCCCCGGTGCTCCAGCAGTGCCTTGGGCCGCCCGCCGAGCCGCCGGCCGCCGCCGGCGGCGAGCAGCAGCCCGGCGACATCCCCCCGATGATCCTGGTTGTGCGTCATGGGTCCTGCATACCCGACGACGGCGGAAGCGTCCTGATTTCCGGCGCCGATTCCGTTGGGCTGAATTTCGGTCCGCGCTGTGGCGCTCCCGTTCGGGGTGGCGTTTACTGACCCGCGCACGTCGGCGTGTCTGGGGGAGGGCTGTGTTGCGGAGCTTGGGGCAGAGGCCAGTGACCGGCAGCGACGAGGACCCGAGGGTGGCGGAACTCCATACCGCCGTCTCCCGGCTGCGCCGCGAACTCGCCGCGCTCCCCACCGACTTCCCCGACCGGGGCATAGCCGAGGACGAACTGGCCTCCCTCGCGGCCATGGCCTCCGGCGGCACCCCGGAGACGCTGCGCCTGCGCGGCAGCCTGTTACTGATCGCGGCGGCGATCGGCTCGGTGAGCGCACTGGCGAGGGCACTCAGGGGCGTACGAGAAGCGGTCGACCTCTTCGGCGAACCCCCACGGACGTGACACCGGGTACGGGTGCCGGTCCGAGCGCGGCCGGTCGCCAACGACGCCCTCGCGGGGCCCCTGGCTGCCGCCGTGCGAGCGGCCGGGGTGGCTAGCTCCACCACATCGGAGGTCTTCGCCATGTTCAAGACCCACCGGTGTCAACAACGCTCGTGATCAATACACCTACGCGCCCGAGCTGGCCAGGGCCTGGGAGAGTTCGACGGCGATCTGCTGGAGCACCGGCACGATCTTGTCGGTCGCGGCCTCGGTGACCCGCCCGGCCGGCCCCGAGATGGAGATCGCCGCGGCCGTCGGGGAGTCCGGCACGGACACCGCCAGGCAGCGCACCCCGATCTCCTGCTCGTTGTCGTCGACGGCGTACCCGGCCTGCCGGACGTCCTCCAGCGCGGCGAGGAACCCCTCCGGCGTGGTGATGGTCTTCTCCGTGGCGGCCGGCATGCCCGTACGGGACAGCAGCGCGCGCACCTCGTCGTCCGGGACCCCCGCGAGCAGGGCCTTGCCCACCCCGGTCGAGTGCGGCAGGACCCGCCGGCCGACCTCCGTGAACATCCGCATCGAGTGCTTCGACGGCACCTGTGCCACGTACACGATCTCGTCGCCGTCGAGCAGCGCCATGTTCGCGGTCTCGCCGGTCTCCTCGACCAGCCGGGCCAGGTAGGGCCGCGCCCACGTGCCGAGCAGCCGGGACGCCGATTCGCCGAGCCGGATCAGCCGGGGGCCGAGCGCGTAGCGCCGGTTCGGCTGCTGGCGGACGTACCCGCAGGCGACCAGGGTGCGCATCAGCCGGTGGATGGTCGGCAGCGGCAGCCCGCTGGTCGCGGACAGCTCGCTCAGGCCGACCTCGCCGCCCGCGTCCGCCATGCGCTCGAGCAGGTCGAAGGCGCGCTCCAGGGACTGGACCCCGCCTGCGGAGGAGGATTTGGCGGAGTCGGTGGTGCTGGCGCTGGACGTCGGCACGGCGCGTTCCTTTCGGGACTGGCGGGAGGGCAGAAGCCTACCCGGCGGCCGGTTGACTGCCCGCTTGTACGTAGCTACGTTCTGCTTGCTGGAATTCTAATTCCGCTTTGTGGAAACGTCTAGAGTGGACGCGGGGGACGTACTGCCCAGAAGTGTGCCCCTTGACGGCGCGGTGGCGGGAGTGAAGACTCCTTCAACAGAACGTTGAAATCCGTTACGTAGGTGTACATCCCGTTTCCTGGACGTACAACAGCGGTACAGAGAGGGGTTCGGGTGTCCGACGCTGAACTGGTGCTGCGCTCGACGCGCGTCATCACCCCCGAAGGGACGCGGGCCGCGACGGTCACCGTGTCCGCGGGGAAGATCACCGCCGTCCTGCCGTACGACGCCGAGGTCCCGGCCGCGGCCCGGCTGGAGGACGTCGGCGACCACGTCCTGCTGCCCGGCCTGGTCGACACCCACGTGCACGTCAACGACCCGGGCCGCACCGACTGGGAGGGCTTCTGGACCGCCACGCGCGCGGCGGCGGCCGGCGGCATCACCACCCTGATCGACATGCCGCTCAACTCCCTCCCGCCCACCACGACCGTCGACCACCTGCGGATCAAGCAGGACGTGGCCCGGGACAAGGCGCACATCGACGTCGGCTTCTGGGGCGGGGCGCTGCCCGACAACGTCAAGGACCTGCGCCCGCTGCACGACGCCGGCGTCTTCGGCTTCAAGGCCTTCCTGTCCCCGTCCGGCGTCGACGAGTTCCCGCACCTCGACCAGGACCGGCTGGCCCAGTCCCTGGCGGAGATCGCCGGGTTCGACGGGCTGCTGATCGTGCACGCCGAGGACCCGCACCACCTGGCCGCCGCCCCGCAGCACGGCGGCCCCAGGTACGCCGACTTCCTCGCCTCCCGCCCCCGCGACGCCGAGGACACGGCCATCGCGAGCCTCGTCGCGCAGGCCCGGCGGCTGAACGCGCGCGTGCACGTCCTGCACCTGTCCTCCAGCGACGCGCTGCCGCTGATCCGCGCCGCCCGCGCCGACGGCGTCCGCGTCACCGTGGAGACCTGTCCGCACTACCTCACCCTGAGCGCCGAAGAGGTCCCGGACGGCGCGAGCGAGTTCAAGTGCTGCCCGCCCATCCGCGAGGCCGCCAACCAGGACCTGCTCTGGGAGGCCCTCGCCGACGGCACGGTCGACTGCGTCGTCACCGACCACTCGCCCTCCACCGCCGACCTCAAGACCGACGACTTCGCCACCGCCTGGGGCGGCATCTCCGGCCTCCAGCTGAGCCTGTCCGCCGTCTGGACCGAGGCCCGCAGGCGCGGCCACGGGCTGGAGGACGTCGTCCGCTGGATGTCCACGCGGACCGCGGAACTCGTCGGTCTCGACGGCTCCAAGGGCGCGATCGCCCCCGGCCGGGACGCCGACTTCGCGGTCCTCGCCCCCGACGAGACCTTCACCGTCGACCCGGCCGGCCTCCAGCACCGCAACCGGGTCACCGCCTACGCCGGCAAGACCCTGTACGGCGTCGTCAAGTCCACCTGGCTGCGCGGCGAGCGCATCGTCGCCGACGGCGAGTTCACCGCGCCGAAGGGCACGCTGCTCGCCCGCCCCCAGTGAGCCACCCCCCGAACCCGGCCGACTCCAGAAAGGAACCCCTGATCACCGTGACGGCGATACCTACCTTCACCGGCGACGCGAACCCCTACGGAGGCGGCGACCCGTACGCGGACTACCGCACCGCCGACCTGCCCTTCACCCAGTACGCCAACCTCGCCGACCGGCAGCTCGGCGCCGGTGTCATCGCCGCCAACGACGAGTTCTTCGCCCAGCGGGAGAACCTGCTGGTGCCCGAGCCGGCCGAGTTCGACCCCGAGCACTTCGGCCACAAGGGCAAGATCATGGACGGCTGGGAGACCCGCCGCCGGCGCGGAGCCTCCGCCGAGCACCCCTGGCCGACCGCGGAGGACCACGACTGGGCCCTGGTGCGCCTCGGCGCGCCCGGTGTGATCCGCGGGATCGTCGTCGACACCGCCCACTTCCGCGGCAACTACCCGCAGGCGGTCTCGGTCGAGGGCACCTCCGTACCGGGCTCGCCCTCCCCGGAGGAACTGCTCTCCGAGGACGTGAAGTGGACGACGCTCGTCCCGCGCACGGCGGTCGGCGGCCACGCGGCGAACGGTTTCGCCGTCTCCGTCGAGCAGAGCTTCACGCACCTGCGCGTCAACCAGCACCCCGACGGCGGCATCGCCCGGCTGCGCGTGTACGGCGAGGTCGTGCCCGACCCCGCGTGGCTGACGGTGCTGGGCACCTTCGACGTGGTCGCGCTGGAGAACGGCGGCCAGGTCGAGGACGCCTCCAACCTCTTCTACTCCCCGGCCACCAACACCATCCAGCCCGGCCGCTCCCGCAAGATGGACGACGGCTGGGAGACCCGCCGCCGCCGCGACCAGGGCAACGACTGGATCCGCTACCGCCTGGTGTCCGAGTCGCAGATCCGGGCCGTCGAGATCGACACGGCCTACCTGAAGGGCAACAGCGCCGGCTGGGCCTCGGTCTCCGTCAGGGACGGGGAGGACGGCGAGTGGACGGAGATCCTGCCGCGCACCCGCCTCCAGCCCGACACCAACCACCGCTTCGTCCTGCCGCGGCCGGCGGTCGGCACGCACGCGCGCGTCGACATCTTCCCCGACGGCGGCATCTCCCGGCTGCGCCTGTTCGGCTCCCTGACCGAGGAGGGCGCGGCCCGGCTCGCCGCCCGCCACCAGGAGCTGGGCGGCTGACCCGCCCGCACGCGCGCGTGGGGCGCCCCGGCCGGACAGCACCGGGGCGCCCCGCGTGTCCCTCCCGCCCGCGCGTGTGTCACTCGCGCGGACCATGTTCCCCCGGTGCGGAACTCTTCCGTCCGCCTCCCGCGTTCTTCCCGTCGTGACCCTTAAGCAAGAGATCGTCGGCAACGCCATGCAGATGGCGGTCGTCAACCTGTTCCCCGGCCAGACCGTGTACTGCGAGGCCGGGAAGTTCCTGTTCAAGACCACCAACGTGACCATGGAGACCCGGCTGTCCGGCCCGTCGGGCGACGGCGGGCGGCAGGCGGGCGGCTCGGGCGGCGGCATGGGCGGCATGCTGCGCCAGGCCATGGGCACCGCGATGCAGGTCGGCCAGCGCATGCTCGCGGGCGAGTCGCTCGCCTTCCAGTACTTCACCGCCCAGGGCGGCGAGGGCACGGTCGGCTTCGCGGGTGTGCTGCCGGGGGAGATGCGCGCCCTGGAGCTCGACGGCACGCGCGCGTGGTTCGCCGAGAAGGACGCCTTCGTGGCCGCCGAGTCCACCGTCGACTTCGGCATCGCCTTCGCCGGCGGGCGCACCGGCATGAGCGGCGGCGAGGGCTTCGTCCTGGAGAAGTTCACCGGCCGGGGCACGGTGATCATCGCCGGAGCGGGCAACTTCATCGACCTGAACCCGGCGGACTTCGGCGGCCGCATCGAGGTCGACACCGGCTGTGTGGTCGCCTTCGAGGAGGGCATCGAGTACGGCGTCCAGCGCGTCGGCGGCCTCAACCGGCAGGGGATCATGAACGCCGTCTTCGGCGGTGAGGGCCTGTCCCTGGCCACGCTGGAGGGCAACGGGCGGGTGATCCTGCAGTCCCTCACCATCGAGAGCCTCGCCAACGCTCTGAAGAAGGCCCAGGGCGGTGACAAGCAGGGCCCGACCGGCGGACTGTTCTCCACCCACACCGGCTGAACCGATGAGTCGCGGGGCCCGGCGGGGTCTGAAGTGCTGACAGCAGACCCCGCACCCGGAAGAAGGCACCCGCCATGGGCAAGCTCGTCTCCACCGTCTTCGTCAGCCTCGACGGCGTGTACCAGGCGCCCGGCGGTCCCGAGGAGGACACCAGCGGCGGCTTCGACCAGGGAGGCTGGACCTTCCCGTACGGCGACGACGACTCCGGCCGCTTCATCACCGGCGTCTTCGACAGCGCGGGCGGCTTCCTGCTCGGCCGCCGCACCTACGAGATCTTCGCCTCCCACTGGCCCGGGAAGACCGACCCGGCCGATCCGATCGCGGCCAGGCTGAACACCCTCCCGAAGTACGTCGTCTCCTCCACCCTCACGGCTCCCGAGTGGTCCGGCACCACCGTCGTCTCGGGCGACCTCGCCAAGGAGGTGACGGCCCTCAAGGAACGCACGGACGGCGAACTCCAGATCAGCGGCAGCGGCGCCCTGGTCCGCTCGCTCGTCGACCTGCGGCTCCTCGACACCCTGCACCTGATGACCTTCCCGGTCGTCCTCGGCGAGGGCCGCCGCCTCTTCGGGGACGGCGCGCTGCCCACCCGCTTCACCCGCCGCTGCGGACACGTGACCGGCGCGGGCGTCTCCATCCAGACGTACGACCTGGCGGGCCGCCCGGAGTACGGGTCGTACTGACGTCCCGACGGCGGCCGGTCCCGTCGTGCGGCAGCGCTCTGGCCGAAGATCGTCTCCGTGGGTACGGTGAGCGCGTCCCGTGCGAGCCGCCGACGTCTGCGCACCCCCCGCCTCGGACCCGGAGAGCCGCCGCATGTCGTCGATCGCCGTACCGGGCGCGTTCGCGCCCCGCCGTGCCTGGCACACCGATCTGCCCGTCCTCCTGGTGGCGGTCTGCTGGGGCGCCAGCTACCTCGCGGCGAAGGACGTCACCACCGCCCGTACGGTGCTCGCCGTCCTGGTGCTGCGGTTCGCCCTCGCGCTGCCGCTCCTCGCGGCCGCGGGACACCGCTCCCTGCGCGCGCTGACCGCCGCCCAGTGGCGCGGCGCGGCCGTGCTGGGGCTGATCCTCAGCGGGATCTTCCTGCTGGAGACCTACGGCGTGGTCCATACGTCCGCGACCAACGCCGGTCTGATCATCAGCCTCACCATGGTGTTCACCCCGCTCGCCGAGGCAGCCGTCACCCGCACCCGGCCCACGGCCCCCTTTCTCGGCGCGGCGGGCCTCTCGGTCCTCGGCGTCGTCCTGCTCACCCAGGGTGCCGGCTTCACCCGCCCGTCCGCCGGCGACCTGCTCATGCTGCTCGCGGCGTTCGCCCGCACCGCGCACGTCCTCGTCATGGCGCGGACCAGGGCCGTGCGGGACGCAGACACGCTGCCGCTCACCACGGTCCAGCTCGGCACGTGCGTGACCGTCTTCGTCCTGCTGTCGGCCGTCGGCGGCGGCCCCGCGCCCTGGACCGTCGCGGCCGGCCTCGACGGGCGCCGGTGGGCGGGGCTGCTGTTCCTGGCCGTGCTGTGCACCGTGTTCGCCTTCTTCGTGCAGATGTGGGCCGTCCGGCGCACCTCGCCCTCCCGGGTCGGCCTGCTGCTCGGCACCGAGCCGCTCTGGGCCGCCACGGCCGGTATCGCGCTGGGCGGGGACCGGCTCGGCGCCGTGGGACTCGCGGGTGGCGCGCTGGTCCTTGTGGGGACGGCGTGGGGACGCCGTGTGACCGGTTAACTTCCCGAAGCTTCACGGGACTTGAACGGAAACTCTTCAACTTTGTCGTTGACATGCCAACGTCTACGCGCGTCATCATGAAGTCATGACCTTCCCCCCACGGATCACCCGTATCGGCGCCGCGGGCGCCCTGCTCTCCGCCCTCCTCGTCGGCGGCACCGTGTCCGTCACGACGGCGGACGCCGCGACCGCCTCGGTCGGCAGCGTCTGCCACAGCGCCCTGCCGTCGCAGGCCGACGACACCCTGAAGCTGATCGACCAGGGCGGGCCCTTCCCGTACGACCAGGACGGCACCGTCTTCTCCAACCGCGAAGGCGTGCTGCCCACGCAGCAGTCCGGCTACTACCACGAGTACACGGTGAAGACCCCCGGCTCCCCGGACCGCGGTGCGCGGCGCATCGTCACCGGTGAGAAGCGGCAGGAGGACTACTACACCTCGGACCACTACGCCACGTTCGACCTGATCGACTTCGGCTGCTGAAGACCGGCCGGTCGGGGCCGTCGAACCGAGGAACGGCGCGCCGGCCGGGGGTCCGCCTCCGAACTCAGCCGGACCCCCGGCTCTCCGCGGCGGCGAACAGGGCGAACGCGAGCACCACGAGCGCGACGCTCGCATAGACCTCGTAACCGTCGAGGAACCCGAGCCGCCGCACGAGACCCACGTGCCAGTGCGTGAACTCGTGCACCAGGCCCAGGACGCCCTGCACCAGGGCGAGAAATCCGAGAAGTTCCAGCAACTGCTTCATGCGACGACCCTCGCCCCGCGGCTTCCCCCCACACATCGGCCGCGGGGCGAGTCCCGTACGGCCACAAGGCTGCCGCACGGCGGTGCCGCACCACCGAAAGTCCACAGGGCCGCGACTTTGGTCGACGATCCCTTCGGTGACGCTCTCGCCCGGGCGGATCCTGCGTAGATTCGTGGACCGTGAGCACTGACGAGTCGGCCCGGGCGCCGCAGGATTTCGCGGGCCCGCGCTGGCTCCTCCCGTCCGCCCTGATCCACGAGCTGTCCCCGGACACCCACGGCGCCGGCCGGCGGCCGCGGCGCACGGCACGCGACTGGGTCGTCGACTTCTCCTGCTTCCTGCTGTCCGTCGTCCTCGGCCTGGCGGCCGCCACATCCCTCGGCGACGAACCGGGACTGCCGCACGGCTTCGCGGTCCTCGACCAGACGCTCGGCGCCGTCGCCTGCGCGGCGGTCTGGCTGCGGCGCCGGTGGCCGGTCGGGCTCGCCGTCGCGACGGTCCCGGTCGGCCTGCTGTCCAACACCGCGGGCGGCGCGGCGACGGTCATCCTGTTCACCCTCGCCGTGCACCGGCCCTTCCGGTACGTGGCCTGGATCGGCGGTGCCCAACTCGCCCTGATCCCGGTCTTCTTCTGGCTGCGGCCCGACCCCGACCTGCCCTACGCCGGAGTCGTGGCCTTCACCGTCCTGCTCACCCTGACGGTCATCGGCTGGGGCATGTTCGTCCGCTCCAAGCGGATGCTGATGCTGAGCCTGCGGGAGCGCGCCCACCGGGCCGAGACCGAGGCGCGGCTGCGCGCCGAGCAGGCGCAGCGTCTGGCCCGGGAGGCCATCGCCCGCGAGATGCACGACGTCCTCGCCCACCGGCTCACCCTGCTCAGCGTGCACGCGGGCGCCCTGGAGTTCCGGCCGGACGCGCCCCGGGAGGAGATCGCGAGGGCGGCGGGCGTCATCCGGGAGAGCGCCCACGAGGCCCTCCAGGACCTGCGGGAGATCATCGGCGTGCTGCGGACCGGGGAGTCCGACGACGCGGGCGGGCGGCCACAGCCGACGCTCGCCGCGCTGGACGCCCTCGTCGCCGAGTGCCGCGAGGCGGGCATGAAGGTCACCCTCGACCACCGGATCGCCGACCCGGCGGCCGTCCCCGCCTCCGTCGGCCGCACCGCCTACCGCATCGCCCAGGAGACCCTGACCAACGCCCGCAAGCACGCACCCGGCAGCGAGGTCACCGTCCGCCTCGCCGGCGCCCCCGGCGACGGCCTGACCCTCACCGTCACCAACCCGCCCCCGCGGAGCGACGTCCCGCCGGTCCCCGGCTCCGGCCAGGGCCTCATCGGCCTGACGGAACGCGCCACGCTGGCCGGCGGCCACCTGGCACACGGCCCCACGCCGGACGGCGGCTTCGAGGTCCGGTGCGGGCTGCCGTGGCCACGCACCTGAGGCGAGCGGCCGGGGAACCGGAACCGGGCGCGCCGCCCCGGCCGCCCGGCCCGTGCGTGCCGCCGGGGAACGGGGCACCGGCTTGCGACGACCGCTCCGCGGGCGGCCCGCTCCATGGTTACGTAGGGCCATGACTGCGACGCCGATCAGACTTCTCCTCGTCGACGACGATCCCCTGGTGCGGGCAGGGCTCGCGCTGATGATGGGCGGAGCCGAGGACATCGAGATCGTCGGGGAGGCCGCCGACGGCGCGGAGGCCGAGGAACTCGTCCGGCACACCCGGCCGGACGTCGTCCTGATGGACATCCGCATGCCGTCGGTGGACGGTCTCACCGCCACCCGGCGCCTGCGCGCCCGCCCCGACGCGCCGCAGGTCGTGGTGCTCACCACCTTCCACGCCGACGAACAGGTGCTGCACGCCCTGCGCGCGGGCGCCGCCGGTTTCGTCCTCAAGGACACCCCGCCCGCCGAGATCGTCCAGGCCGTCCGCCGGGTCGCGGCCGGCGACCCCGTCCTGTCGCCCGCCGTCACCCGGCAACTGATGCGGCACGCCGCCGGTTCCGCCGCCGACACCCGCCAGGCACGCGCGCGTGACACGCTCACCGTCCTCAACGACCGCGAGCGCGAGGTCGCCGTCGCCGTCGGCCGGGGACTGGCCAACGCCCAGATCGCCACCGAACTCTTCATGAGCGTGGCCACCGTCAAGACCCACGTCTCGCGCATCCTCGCCAAACTGGACCTCGACAACCGCGTCCAGATCGCCCTGCTCGCCTACGACGCGGGACTTCTCGAGGACGGGCACTAAGCCGCCGTCCCGGGCGTTGTCCCCTTGCCGGGAGACGCCCGGCGGACCTCGGGGGGAGTCCGGAAGGGGACCGATGGACAGCCGACAGCTGGTCGACTTAGGGGAGTTCGGCGACGCGTTCCGCCGCGACCCCCACACGGTGTACGCCCGTCTGCGCGCCGAGGGCCCGGTGCACCGGATCCGGATCCCGGGGGCGGACGAGAGTCACCGGCCATGGCTCGTCGTGGGCTACGAGGAGGCACGCGCCGCCCTCGCCGACCCCCGGCTGGCCAAAGACGCCACCAAGGTCGACGCCGCCTTCTTCGACGAGGAGCTGATCGGCAAGCACATGCTGCTCGCCGACCCGCCGCAGCACACCCGGCTGCGCGGCCTCGTCACCCGCGCGTTCACGATGCGCCGGGTCGAGGCACTGCGCCCCCGCGTCCAGCGGATCACCGACGACCTGCTCGACGCGATGCTGCCGCACGGCCGCGCGGACCTCATCGAGTCCCTCGCCTACCCCCTGCCCATCACCGTCATCTGCGAGCTGCTCGGCGTCCCCGAGATGGACCGCGCGGAGTTCCGGAAGATGTCCACCGAGGTGGTCGCCCCCTCCAGCCCCGAGGCCGAGTACGCCGCGGTCGTCCGCCTCGCCGAGTACCTGACGGAGCTGATCGACGACAAGACCCGCACCGGACCGACCGGCGACCTGCTGAGCGACCTGATCCGCACCACCGCCGAGGACGGCGACCGCCTCTCCCCGGGCGAGCTGCGCGGCATGGCCTTCCTCCTGCTGATCGCCGGCCACGAGACCACGGTCAACCTGATCGGCAACGGCGTCCTCGCCCTGCTCACGCACCCGGACCAACTCGACCTGCTGCGGGCCGACATGAGCCTTCTGGACGGCGCGGTCGAGGAGATGCTGCGTTATGACGGCCCGGTGGAGAACGCCACCTTCCGCTTCGCCGCCGAGCCCCTGGAGATCGGCGGCACGCACATCGCGCGCGGCGAGCAGGTGGTGATCGGTCTCGCCGCGGCCCAGCGGGACGGCTCCCGCCACGCCGACCCGGACCGCTTCGACATCCGCCGCGAACCGCGCGGCAACCTCGCCTTCGGCCACGGCCTCCACTTCTGCCTGGGCGCGCCCCTGGCCCGCCTGGAGGCCCGCGCGGCCATCGGCTCCCTGCTGGAGCGCGCCCCCGGCCTGGCGCTGGACGGTGAGCCGGGGGAGTGGCTGCCGGGCATGCTGATCAGGGGGGTGCGCACACTCCCGGTCCGCTGGTGACCGGCTCCCGCCCCCGGCCGTCGTACGGCTGCTCAGCCGTACGACGGCTGCGCCCGGTCCGGGATCTCCGCCAGCGCCACCGGCCGCCGCTCCCGGCGGGAGATCTCGCAGGCCTCGGCGATCCGCAGGGCGTGCAACGCCTCCCGGCCGTCGCACGGATTGTCCCGCTCGCCGCGGACCAGGGCCACGAACGCGGTCAGCTCGGCCTCGTAGGCCGGCCCGAAGCGCTCCAGGAACCCCGGCCACGGCTTGTCGGCGGGCGGCGGCCCGGTCGGCTCGGTGGACGCGACCGGTGTGCGGTCGTCCAGACCGACCACCACCGTGTCCCGCTCGCCCGCCAGCTCCATGCGCACGTCGTAGCCCGCGCCGTTCAGCCGGGTCGCGGACGCCGTGGCCAGCGTGCCGTCGTCCAGGGTGAGCACCGCCGCGCCCGTGGCGACGTCGCCGGCCTCACGGAACATCGCGGGACCGGCTTCGGATCCGGTGGCGTACACGTCGACCACCTCGTGGCCCGTCACCCAGCGCAGCACGTCGAAGTCGTGGATCAGCGTGTCCCGGAACAGCCCGCCGGACAGCGGCAGCCACTCCGCGGGCGGCGGGGACTGGTCGCAGGTCATGGCCCGTACGGTGTGCAGCCGCCCGAGCCGTCCCGCGCGCACCGCCTCCCGGGCGCCGGCGTACCCCGCGTCGAACCGCCGCTGGAAGCCCATCTGCAGCACCGTCCCGGCGGCCGCCACCTCGGCGAGCGCCTGGAGGGTGCCCGGCAGGTCGAGGGCGATCGGTTTCTCGCAGAACACCGGCAGTCCCGAGCGGGCCGCCCGGCCGATCAGTTCCGCGTGGGCGGCGGTCGCCGCGGTGATCACCACCGCGTCCACGCCCCACCGGAAGACCTCGTCCACCCCCGGCGCCGCCGTCTCGCCCAGCCGGTGCGCGAGCTCCTGCGCCCGTGCCGGGTCCGCGTCCGTGAGGATCAGCGACCCGACCTCGCGGTGCCGGCTGAGCGTCCTCGCATGAATGGTGCCGATGCGGCCCGTACCGATGACCCCGATGCGCATGGAAACAAAGTGAGGGCCGACCCCGTACGCTGTCAATGCGTATGTCCGGACAATCGGACTACACAACTTCCCGTCAACCGGGCACGGGGCTACGCTCGGGGCCGTGCCGAAACCAGATGTGGACCCGACCGTGTCGCTCGACCTTCGTGTGGACCGTAGTTCCCCGGTGCCGCTGTACTTCCAGCTCTCCCAGCAGCTGGAGGCCGCCATCGAGCAGGGCAGCCTCACTCCGGGCAGCCTGCTGGGCAACGAGATCGAGCTGGCGGCGCGGCTCGGCCTGTCCCGGCCGACCGTCCGCCAGGCCATCCAGTCGCTCGTCGACAAGGGGCTCCTGGTCCGCCGCCGGGGCGTCGGCACCCAGGTCGTGCACAGCCAGGTCAAGCGCCCCCTGGAGCTCAGCAGCCTCTACGACGACCTGGAGGCGGCCGGCCAGCGGCCCGCGACCAAGGTCCTGGTCAACTCCGTCCTGCCGGCCTCCCCGGAGGTCGCCGCGGCGCTCGGGGTCGCCGAGGGCAGCGACGTCCACCGCGTCGAGCGGCTGCGGCTCGCCCACGGCGAGCCGATGGCCTACCTGATCAACCACCTGCCGCCCGGCCTGCTCGACCTGGACACCGGCCAACTGGAGGCCACCGGCCTGTACCGGCTGATGCGTTCGGCCGGGATCACCCTGCACAGTGCCCGGCAGTCCATCGGGGCGCGCGGCGCCACGGCCGACGAGGCCGAGCGGCTCACCGAGACCGAGGGCGCCCCGCTGCTCACCATGCAGCGCACCACCTTCGACGACACCGGCCGCGCGGTCGAGTTCGGCGACCACACCTACCGCCCGACGCGCTACTCCTTCGAGTTCCAGCTGCTCGTCCGTCCCTGAGGGTGCTCCCGGACGTTCGTCTCAATGTCCGGACAATATGACCGGTCTGCGGTGCCCCTGCCGTGTCATGGGTGTTCCACGTGTTCGATACTGAGGTGTTTGGGGCTGGTGAATTCGACGCCGGGACACACCGGCGGCGAGGTCGCCCGCCCCTTACGCACGTCGGAGCAGATCAAGAGCACAGCAAGAAGGGCACGGCCTCGTGGCACGGTTTCGGACCTGGGTAGGCATAGCGCTGGCAGGGGCACTCTCCGTGTCCCTGGCCGGATGCAGCAGCACCGGAGGCAAGCGGGCCGAGGACGCCCGCAAGGCCGCCGCGGCCCAGGGCAGGGCGGCGGTGAACACCCCCCGCTGGACCATCGCGATGATCACCCACTCCGGGGACGGCGACACCTTCTGGGACATCGTGCAGAGCGGCGCCGAGCAGGCCGCCGTCAAGGACAACATCAACTTCCTGTACTCGCACGACGACGAGGCCCAGCAGCAGGCACAGCTGGTGGACGCGGCCGTCGACAAGAAGGTCGACGGCATCATCGTCACCCTCGCCAAGCCGGACGCGATGAAGGCGGCCGTCGCCCGCGCCGAGAAGGCCGGCATCCCGGTGGTCACGGTCAACTCCGGTTCCGAGGTCTCCAAGGCGTTCGGCGCCCTGACCCACATCGGCCAGGACGAGACCATCGCCGGCGAGGCCGTCGGCGAGGAGCTGAACGAGCGCGGCAGGAAGAAGGCCCTGTGCGTGCTGCACGAGCAGGGCAACGTCGGCCACGAGCAGCGCTGCGACGGCGTCGCCAAGACGTTCCACGGCACGCTGCGCAAGCTCTACGTCAACGGCACCAACATGCCCGACGGGCAGTCGGCGATCGGCGCCAAGCTCCAGGCCGACAAGTCCCTCGACGCCGTCGTCACCCTCGGCGCGCCCTACGCCGACACCGCCGTGAAGGCCAGGACGGACGCGGGCAGCAAGGCCGAGATCGACACCTTCGACCTCAACGCCGGGGTCGCGGCCTCGCTGAAGAACGGCACCCTCGGCTTCGCCGTGGACCAGCAGCCGTACCTCCAGGGCTACCAGGCCGTCGACCTGCTGTGGCTGTACAAGTACAACGGCGACGTCCTCGGCGGCGGCAAGCCGGTGCTCACCGGACCGCAGATCATCACCAAGGACCAGGCGTCCGCGCTGGCCGGCTACACCGAGCGGGGCACCCGATGAGCGCGGCGACCGACGAGGTGAGCGGGGCGGCCGGCGAAGCGGGCGCCGCGCCCGGCGAGCTGCGCAAAACTGCCGACGAAAGGCTTCTGCGGACCTCTCGCCCGCGCAGGCTGCTCGCCCGCCCCGAACTGGGCTCCGTCGTGGGCGCCCTCGCCGTCCTCGTCTTCTTCGCCGTCGCCGCCGACGGCTTCCTGCGCCCCGCCAGCCTCGGCACGGTCCTGTACGCGTCCTCGACCATCGGCATCATGGCCGTACCCGTCGCCCTGCTGATGATCGGCGGTGAGTTCGACCTGTCGGCGGGTGTCCTCGTGACGTCCTCGGCGCTGATCTCCTCGATGTTCAGCTACCAGACGACCGCGAACACCTGGGTCGGGGTCGGCGTGTCCCTCCTGGTCACCCTGGCCGTCGGCGCCCTCAACGGCTTCCTGCTCACCCGCACCCGGCTGCCCAGCTTCATCATCACGCTCGGCACGTTCCTGATGCTGACCGGCATGAACCTCGGCTTCACCAAGCTGATCGACGACACGGTCTCCACCAAGACCATCGGCGACATGGAGGGCTTCCCCAGCGCCCACGCCGTCTTCGCCTCCACGCTCACCGTCGGCGGAGTCGGCCTCAAGGTCACCGTCCTGTGGTGGCTCGGACTCGTCGCCCTCGGCTCCTGGATCCTGCTGCGCACCCGCATCGGCAACTGGATCTTCGCCGTGGGCGGCAACGCCGACGCGGCCCGCGCCGTGGGAGTCCCGGTCGACGGGACCAGGACCGGCCTCTACACGGGCGTCGCGTTCGGCGCCTGGATCTCCGGCCAGCACCTGCTCTTCTCCTTCGACGCCGTCCAGTCCGGAGAGGGCGTCGGCAACGAGCTGATCTACATCATCGCGGCCGTCATCGGCGGCTGCCTCATCACCGGCGGCTACGGCAGCGCGGTCGGCTCGGCCGTCGGCGCGCTGCTGTTCGGCATGACCAGCAAGGGCATCGTCTTCGCCGAGTGGAACCCGGACTGGTTCAAGTTCTTCCTCGGAGCGATGCTGCTCCTCGCGACCCTGCTCAACGCCTGGGTCCGCAAGCGCGCGGAGGCGACGGCATGACGCAGACCGAATCGCGTACGGCCCTGGTGGCGCTGTCCGGCGTCGGCAAGCGGTACGGCAACGTACGCGCCCTGGAGGGCGTCTCCCTGGAGGTGCACGCCGGCGACGTCACCTGCGTCCTCGGCGACAACGGCGCGGGCAAGTCCACCCTGATCAAGATCATCGCGGGTCTGCACCGCCACGACGGCGGCACGCTGCGCATCGACGGCGAGGAGACCGCGCTCGCCTCCCCGCGCGAGGCCCTGGACCGGGGGATCGCCACGGTCCACCAGGACCTCGCCGTCGTCCCCCTGATGCCGGTCTGGCGCAACTTCTTCCTCGGCTCCGAGCCGCGCAAGGGCACCGGCCCCTTCAAGCGCCTGGACGTCGACCTCATGCGCCGCACCACCCGCGAGGCCCTGCTGCGCATGGGCATCGACCTCCGGGACGTCGACCAGCCCATCGGCACCCTCTCCGGCGGCGAACGCCAGTGCGTGGCCATCGCCCGCGCGGTCCACTTCGGTGCGAAGGTCCTCGTCCTGGACGAGCCGACGGCGGCACTGGGCGTGAAGCAGTCCGGCGTGGTGCTGAAGTACGTGGCCGCGGCCCGCGACGAGGGCCTGGGCGTCGTCCTGATCACCCACAACCCGCACCACGCCTACCTGGTGGGGGACCGGTTCGTCCTGCTGCGCCGCGGCACGATGGTGGGCAATTGCACACGGGACGAAACGACCCTGGACGAACTGACCCGGCAGATGGCGGGCGGGTCCGACCTGGACGCCCTGCGCCATGAACTGCGCCGCGACTGAGGGATTCGGGGGGCCGCGCCGCGAGCCACGAACGTGCCCGCCGACGGCGGCGCTCGCGGCTCGCGTCCCCCCGCCCCGCGCAGCACCGGGCGTGAGCGTGCGGCACAATCGACCGCGATGAGCACCTACCGCGACCTCACGGCCCCCATAGGCTCCCGCCGGGCCCCCGTCCTGCGAACGGTCGGTACCCGGGAGCGCCGGTCACACCTGACCGCCCCCCGTGTCCCCACCGTCGGCATCGACATCGGCGGCACCAAGGTCATGGCGGGTGTCGTGGACGCCGACGGCAACATCCTGGAGCGGCTCCGCACGGAGACCCCGGACAAGTCCAAGAGCCCCAAGGTCGTCGAGGACACCATCGTCGAACTGGTCCTGGACCTGTCCGACCGGCACGACGTGCACGCGGTGGGCATCGGCGCGGCCGGCTGGGTCGACGCCGACCGCAACCGCGTCCTGTTCGCCCCCCACCTGTCCTGGCGCAACGAGCCCCTGCGGGACCGTCTCGCCGGCCGTCTCTCCGTACCGGTCCTCGTGGACAACGACGCCAACACCGCCGCCTGGGCGGAGTGGCGCTTCGGCGCCGGGCGCGGCGAGGACCACCTCGTCATGATCACGCTCGGCACCGGCATCGGCGGCGCCATCCTGGAGGACGGCCAGGTCAAGCGCGGCAAGTTCGGCGTGGCCGGCGAGTTCGGGCATATGCAGGTCGTCCCCGGCGGCCACCGCTGCCCGTGCGGCAACCGCGGCTGCTGGGAGCAGTACAGCTCGGGCAACGCGCTGGTGCGCGAGGCGCGCGAGCTGGCCGCCGCCGACTCGCCGGTGGCCTACGGGATCATCGAGCACGTCAAGGGCAACATCGGCGACATCACCGGCCCGATGATCACCGAGCTGGCCCGCGACGGCGACGCGATGTGCGTGGAGCTCCTCCAGGACATCGGCCAGTGGCTCGGCGTCGGCATCGCCAACCTGGCGGCCGCCCTCGACCCGTCCTGCTTCGTGATCGGCGGCGGCGTCAGCGCCGCCGACGACCTGCTCATCGGCCCCGCCCGGGACGCCTTCAAGCGCCACCTCACCGGCCGCGGCTACCGGCCCGAGGCCCGCATCACCCGCGCCCAGCTCGGTCCGGAGGCGGGCATGGTGGGCGCGGCCGATCTGGCCCGGCTGGTCGCCCGCCGCTTCCGCCGCGCCAAGCGGCGGCGTGTGGAGCGGTACGAGCGCTACGAGCGGTACGTCGAGGCCCGTCGCGACCGGGACACCGTATGACCGCCTCCCTGCCGCACCAGGCCGCCCCGCCGGACGAGCCGAGCCGGCCGCCCGAGAACCCGCGCCACAAGGCCGAGCGGCGGGCGATCACCCTGCTGATCATCGGCCTGCTCATCGGCGTCCCGGCCGGCTACCTGGTGATCTCCGCGAACCAGAGCCGCGACAGCGGCAAGGACAAGGAGGCGAAGTACTCGGCGACCGGCCTCACCGCCGGCTGGCCCTCCAAGGTGCAGCGCCGCCTCTACCAGGTGAACGTCCCGCACCCCGCCGACCACATCGCCTACTACGAGACGAACAACTGGAAGACCAGCCGCCTCTACGTGATGTTCAGCACCAACCAGGCCGGACTCGACAGCTTCCTCGCGGCCATGGGCGTGCGCGAGGACCAGCTGAAGAAGGACCACATCACCATCGGCGCGCGCGACCGCAAGGTCTCCGGCTGGAAGTTCGACGGTCCGGGGCCGTGGTCCGGGTTCACGCACAAGCAGAAGAACCCCTCGCCCACCCAGGACGTCGTCGTGAACACGTCCGACCCGAAGAACCCGGTGCTCTACGTCGTCTCCCGCACGGTGCCGTAGAGCGGGCCCGCACCGGCCGCCGGAGCCGATTGTCGGACCCCGCCCGTAGAGTCGGAGACAGCTGATCCGGGACACGGGCGGGAGGTGGCAGGACGTATGAGCGGCGGCACCGCGGCGGTGGCCGAGCGCGGGGCGGGATCCGCGCCGGACGGGAACCAGGTCCCCGTCCGCCTCGCGTCCGTCTACCTGCCCGCACCCCTCCCGCGCGAGGGCCGCGTCGCCTTCTGGGACCCCGACGGCGGCGCCCTGCCCGCCGACGGCGACACCGGCGGCGACCCGGCCGAACTGACGGTCGTACGACGTCACGGCGGCGGCGTGCGCCGCCGTCAGGTCCCCGCCCTGACCCTGCCCCTCGCCGAGGCCCTGCCGCTGCTGGTCCGGGCCCGTCGCGACCCGGCCGCCCACCCGGCCACGGCATGCTGGGGCGCCGCCGCCCTGCACGCCCTGCGGCTGGTCGCCCGCGGCCGCCTGCTGCCCGGCCTCACGCCGAGCGGTCACGACGCCTGGCGCGCCGGCCCCCTGGAGCCCGACGACATCGCCCACCTGCGCGCGATCGCCGCCGCCCTGCCCCCGGAGGGCCACGCCGTGCCCCTGACCGACCCCGGGCCGCTGCGGCTGCCCGAGCCGGAGGCCCTGGTCCGTTCGTTCCTGGACGCGGTCGCCGACACCCTGCCCCGCACCCCCGCGGCCCCCCACACCTCCGGCCGGCCCTTCGCCGCCCGCGAGCCCCAGGCCCTGCCGCAGGCCCACGCGTGGGCCGCCGAGGTCGCCGCCGGGATGGACGCCGGCGTGCGGATCTCGCTCCGGCTCGACCTGTCCGCGTACGACCTCTTCGACGCCGGCTCGGCCGACGGCGCGCGCGGCGCGGGAGCGGCCGTCGTACAGGTGCACAGCCTCGCCGACCCCACCCTGGTCGCCGACGCGGCGGCCCTGTGGGCGGGGGAGGCGGACACCGCGTTCGGGCCCCGCGCGCGCGTCGACGCGGCCCTCGCCGTCCGGCGCGCGGCCCGCGTGTGGCAGCCCCTCGACCGGCTCGCGGAACAGGACGTGCCCGACGTCCTCGCCCTGTCCGAGGAGGAGCTGGGCGAACTGCTCGGCGTCGCGGCGAGCCGCCTGGCCGCCGCGGGCGTCGCCGTGCACTGGCCCCGGGACCTCGCCCGCGACCTGACGGCCGCGGCGGTCGTCCGGCCCGCACCCGGCTCGGCCACCGACGGCACCGGCTTCTTCGAGAGCGAGGACCTGCTCCGGTTCCGCTGGCAGCTGGCGCTCGGCGGCGAACCGCTCAGCGAGGCCGAGATGGACCTGCTCGCCGAGGCCCACCGGCCGGTCGTCCGGCTGCGGGACAGCTGGGTGCTGGTCGACCCGGCCCTCGTCCGCAAGGCCCGCAAGCGCGAGCTCGGCCTGCTCGACCCGGTCGACGCGCTGTCCGTCGCGCTCACCGGCACCGCGGAGGTCGACGGCGAGACCGTCGACGCCGTCCCCGTCGGCGCCCTGGCCACCCTCCGCGACCGGCTCACGGCCGGCCTGCGCCCCGCGGACCCGCCCGCCGGTCTCGCCGCCACCCTGCGCGACTACCAGCTGCGCGGCCTCGCCTGGCTCGACCTGATGACCTCGCTCGGTCTCGGCGGCTGCCTCGCCGACGACATGGGCCTCGGCAAGACGATCACGCTCATCGCCCTGCATCTGAAGCGGGCGCGCAGCGAGCCGACCCTCGTGGTCTGCCCCGCGTCCCTGCTGGGCAACTGGCAGCGCGAGATCACCCGGTTCGCGCCCGGCGTCCCCGTCCGCCGCTTCCACGGCCCCGACCGCAGCCTGGACGGCCCGGGCGGCGGCTTCGTCCTCACCACGTACGGCACCATGCGCTCCGCCGCGGCCCGCCTCGCCGAGCAGCCCTGGGGCATGGTCGTCGCCGACGAGGCCCAGCACGTGAAGAACCCCTACTCGGCCACCGCCAAGGCGCTGCGCACCATCCCGGCCCCCGCGCGCGTGGCGCTCACCGGCACCCCGGTGGAGAACAACCTCTCCGAGCTGTGGGCCCTGCTCGACTGGACCACCCCCGGGCTGCTCGGCCCGCTCAAGTCCTTCCGCGCCCGGCACGCCCGCGCGGTGGAGAACGGCGAGGACGAGGAGGCGGTGGAGCGCCTGGCCCGCCTCGTCCGCCCCTTCCTCCTGCGCCGCAAGAAGTCCGACCCCGGCATCGTGCCCGAACTGCCGCCCAAGACCGAGACGGACCACCCGGTTCCGCTCACCCGCGAACAGGCCGCGCTGTACGAGGCGGTGGTGCGCGAGTCGCTGCTGGCCATCGAGTCCGCCGACGGCATCGCCCGCCGCGGCCTCGTCCTGAAGCTGCTCGGCGCCCTCAAGCAGATCTGCGACCACCCGGCGCTCTACCTGAAAGAGGACCCGCGGGCCGACCGGCTCGCGGCACGGTCCGGCAAACTCGCCCTCCTGGACGAGCTGTTGGACACCCTGCTCGCCGAGGACGGTTCGGCGCTGGTCTTCACCCAGTACGTCGGCATGGCCCGCCTCATCACCGCGCACCTGTCCGCCCGCGCGATCCCCGTGGACCTGCTGCACGGCGGCACCCCGGTGCCGGAGCGCGAGCGCATGGTGGACCGCTTCCAGGACGGCGAGACCCCCGTCCTCGTGCTGTCCCTGAAGGCGGCCGGCACCGGCCTGAACCTCACCCGGGCGGGCCATGTCGTCCACTTCGACCGCTGGTGGAACCCGGCCGTCGAGGAGCAGGCCACCGACCGCGCCTACCGGATCGGCCAGACCCAGCCCGTCCAGGTCCACCGTCTGGTCACCGAGGGCACGGTCGAGGACCGCATCGCCGAGATGCTGGAGTCCAAGCGGGCGCTCGCCGACGCCGTCCTCGGCTCCGGCGAGGCGGCGCTGACCGAGCTGACCGACCGTGAACTGTCCGACCTCGTCTCGCTGCGGAGGACGTCATGACGGCCGGCGGGCAGCCACGCCCCGCCGACGCCGCGCGCCGCGCCCTGCGGGAGGCCCGGGAGCGCACGGAGACGGAGCGGCACGACACCGCCGGGTCGGCGGAGGACGCGGTACGGGACGCGGACGCGCCGCGGGACCACACCGGCGAGGCCGCGGGGCCACATGACGAGACCGCCGGGACCGCGGCCGCCGACGGCACGGACGCCCTGACGGGCACGGAGTCCTGCGCCGGGCCCGGGCAGGGCGCGGAGCCGAGGCCGGGGAACGCGGTGCGGGCCGCCCTCCGGGCCGCCATCGCCGACCGCCGGGGCGAAGCCGACGGCCGCACGACCGCCGAAGCCGACGAACCGGCAGGGGAGGAGACCCCGACCCGGAACCGCCCGCCACGACGAGCGCGGTGACCGCCGGGGCCGCGGGCGGACAGCGCCCCGGGGACGTCGCCCGTGAGGCGCTCCGTACGGCCCTGCGGGAGGCGCGGCGCGCGGAGGCGGCGGAACCCGGGAACCGGAGGCACACCGCACGGCCGGTCACGGCCGCTCCCCGCCCCGCATCCGGCACCACGCGGGGCAGGACCGCCGAGGACATGCGGAACTACCTGGCGAACGCCTTCCGCATGCCCGCCTGGACCGAGGGACCCGAGGGACCGGAAGGCCCCGGCGGGGCGGAGGAGCCGGAGGGGACGCCCGAGAGGGAGGCGGGTCGGGAGACGGCGGAGACCGAGGAGACGGCACCGGGACCGGGAACGCCCGCCGACGAGACGGCCCCCGACGGGACGCCCCCGGCGCCGGCGCGGTCCTCATCACCGGCCCTGAGTCCGGCCCCGGATCTGGCACCGGAGTCGGCACCGGAGTCGGCAGTGGAATCGGCACGGGAATCGGGACCGGCACCGGCAGCGGCGCCCACCCCCGCCGTCCCGCACGCGCCGTCCACCATGGCCACTCCCCACCGGGACACGGAACTCCGGCGTACGTTCCCGGCGTTCGCGGTGCGCCCGGGTGCCGAGGAGGGTACGGAGTTCGCCGGGACCTGGTGGGGGAACGCCTGGGTCGAGGCGCTGGAGCGGGGTGCGCTGGACCCCAAGCGGCTGGCCCGCGGCCGCGGTTACGCGGAGCAGGGCCACGTGGACGCCATCACCGTCACACCGGGGCTCGTGCTCGCGTACGTGCGCGGCAGCCGGCCGCGGCCGTACCGCGCGCAGGTGCGGGTGCGCACCCTCGCGGACGACGACTGGACCCGCTTCCTGGACGCGGCCGCCGACCGGCCGGGACACATCGCCGCGCTGCTCGACAAGGAGCTGCCCCAGTCCCTCGCCGGCTGCGGTGTACCCCTGCTGCCCGGCCCCGGTGACCTGGCCCCCCGGTGCAGCTGCCCCGACTCCGGGCACCCCTGCAAGCACGCGGCCGCCCTCTGCTACCAGATGGCACGCCTGCTCGACGCCGACCCCTTCGTGCTGCTCCTGCTGCGCGGCCGGGGCGAGAAGGAGCTGCTCGACGCGCTCTCCCGGCGCAGCGCCGCCCGAGCGGCCCGCGCCGCGCAGGAACGCCGGCCGCAGTCCCTGCCCGGCGTGCGCGCCACCGACGCCCTCACCCCCGGCGACTGCCGCCGCTGCCCCCGCCGGCACCGGTGCCGCCGCACCCCGAGCAGCCCCGGTCTACCCGGCCGCACCCGGCGGCCCCGACCCCTTCGCGCTGGACCAGCTGGCGACCGACGCCGCCGCCCGCGCCCACGCGCTGCTCGGCACCGGCCGCGATCCGGTCGGCGAGCTGACCCTCTGGCAGGACGCGGTGCGCCTCGCCGCGGCGCGTCCCGGCTCCGGCCTGACCGCGGCCACCCGCACGCTGTACGCCACGCTCGCCACGGCCGTCGGCCGCACCACCGCCGACCTCGCCCGGGCCGTCGCGGCCTGGCGGCAGGGCGGTCCGGAGGGGCTGGCCGTCCTGGAGGAGCCCTGGGATCCGCCGGCGGGCCGCTTCGACCGGGCCCGCCCCCTGCTGCTCGCCGCCGACCTGCCCGCGTTCCGCCCCTGGCGCAACCGCCTCACCCATCCACGCGGTCACGTCCAGCTCCGCCTCGGCCACGACGGCCTCTGGTACGCCTACGAGTCGGAGCCCGGCCAGGAGGACTGGTGGCCCCGCGGCACCCCGGACCTCGACCCGGTGGGCGCCCTGACCGGACTGGGCACCCCGGACGACCTGTGACCGACGACCACGGCCGGAAAGGACGTCGGGCCGGCTCCGGCGACTCGGTGAAGACGGTGTGAGGGTTCGCCGGTGATCCCGGGGGGCCGGATGGGGACGGCGGGGACCCCGGGGCAGCGGACCGGCCCACTGCCGCTAGCGTGGAGCGGTGAGTGAGACGAAGACCCCTGCTACCCCGGCGATCCCCGCACCCCCCACCCTCCAGTACCGCTTCGACGGCCCGGAGGAGGCCCCGGTCCTCATCCTCGGCCCCTCCCTCGGCACCACCTGGCACATGTGGGACCGCCAGATACCGGAGCTGTTGAAGCAGTGGCGGGTCTTCCGGTTCGACCTGCCGGGACACGGCGGGGCCCCGGCCCACCCGGCGGGTTCGGTCGCCGAGGTGACCGCCCGGCTGCTGGCCACGCTGGACGCGCTCGGCGTGCAGCGGTTCGGGTACGCCGGGTGCGCGCTGGGCGGCGCGGTCGGCATCGAGCTGGCGCTGCGCCACCCGGAGCGCGTCGCCTCGCTGGCACTGGTCGCGGCCTCGCCCCGGTTCGGCACCGCGGACGAGTTCCGGCAGCGCGGGGTGATCGTCCGCACGAACGGACTCGACCCGATCGCCCGCACCTCCCCGGACCGCTGGTTCACCGGTGGGTTCGCCGCGGCGCAGCCCGCGATCACCGAGTGGGCCGTGCAGATGGTCCGCACCACCGACCCGGGCTGCTACATCGCCGCCTGCGAGGCGCTCGCCGCGTTCGACGTACGGCCCGAACTGGGCCGGATCGGCGTGCCGACGCTCGTCCTGGTCGGCTCCGACGACCAGGTCACCGGCCCCGCCGAGGCCCGCACGCTGGTCGCGGGCATCCCGGACGCCCGGCTCGCCGTCGTGCCGGGCGCCTCCCACCTGGTACCGGTCGAGCAGCCCGCCGCCGTCACGGACCTGCTGGTCCACCACTTCGCCACCGCCTGGCAGCAGTCCTACGACACCGGCCAGACGGTCCTGCCGGGCATCCCGGCTGCCCCCGTCCCGCTCGCGCCGCCGCAGCCGGTACCGGTCGCGGAGATCGCCCCGGCCGCCGTACCGGCCCGGACCGCCGGGCAGGCCGACCGGTACGAGACCGGGCTGAAGATCCGCCGTGAGGTGATGGGCGACGCGCACGTCGACCAGGAGCTGGCGCGGGCCGGCGACTTCTCCGGGGACTTCCAGGAGTTCGTCACCCGTAGCGCCTGGGGCGAGATCTGGGGCCGGCCGGGCCTGGACCGCCGTACCCGCAGCTGCGTCACGCTGACCGCGCTGGTCACCGGCGGCCACCTGGAGGACCTGGCCGCGCACACCCGGGCGGCCCTGCGCAACGGGCTGACCCCGGACGAGATCAAGGAAGTGCTGCTCCAGGCCGCCGTGTACTGCGGGGTGCCGGCGGCGAACAGCGCGTTCCGGGTCGTCCAGCAGGTCATCCGCGAGGAGACCACCCCCGCCGAGTGAGGCCGCGCGCGGCCGCAGGCGGCAGGATGGTGAGACATGAGGTTCACGAAGAAGTCCCACGCCTGCGTCCGCCTCGAGAAGGACGGGCGGACGCTCGTCATCGATCCCGGCGGCTTCAGCGAGGAGGACGCGGCGGCCGGCGCGGACGCGATCCTGGTCACGCACGAGCACGCGGACCACTTCGACGAGAGCCGGCTGCGTACGGCGATGGAGGCGAACCCGGCGGCTCAGATCTGGACGCTCCGGGCCGTCGCGGAGCGGATCACCGCGGCCTTCCCCGGGCGGGTGCACACCGTGGGCCACGGCGACACCTTCACCGCCGCCGGCTTCGACGTGCAGGTCCACGGCGAGCTGCACGCCGTGATCCACCCGGACATCCCGCGCATCACCAACGTCGGCTACCTGATCGACGGCGGCCGGGTCTTCCACCCGGGCGACGCGCTCACCGTCCCCGACCGGCCCGTCCAGACCCTGATGCTCCCGGTGATGGCACCGTGGAACAAGATCTCCGAGGTGATCGAGTACGTCCGCGAGGTCAAGCCGCAGCGTGCGTACGACGTGCACGACGCGCTGCTCACCGACCTGGCCCGCCCGATCTACGACCGCCAGATCGGCGCCCTGGCCGGCGCCGAGCACCTGCGTCTCGCCCCGGGAGCCTTCGCCGACCTGTGAGCCGGGACCGGTTGTCACACCCGGCAGGTAGGTTGTGAGACATGCGCATCGCCACCTGGAACGTGAACTCGATCACCGCCCGTCTTCCCCGGCTGCTGGCCTGGCTGGAGAGCAGCGGCACCGACGTGCTCTGCCTCCAGGAGGCCAAGATCGCCGAGGAGCAGTTCCCGTTCGAGCAGCTGCGCGAGCTGGGCTACGAGGCCGCGGTGCACGCGACCGGCCGGTGGAACGGCGTGGCGGTGCTCTCCCGCGTCGGCCTCGAGGACGTGGTCAAGGGCCTGCCCGGCGACCCGGGCTACGAGGGCGCGGTCGAGCCGCGCGCCGTCTCGGCGACGTGCGGGCCGGTCCGCGTCTGGTCGGTGTACGTGCCCAACGGCCGTGAGGTCGGCCACCCGCACTACGCGTACAAGATCCAGTGGTTCGAGGCCCTGAAGGCCGCCGTGCAGGGCGACGCGCAGGGCAGCCGCCCGTTCGCCGTCCTCGGCGACTACAACGTGGCGCCGACCGACGACGACGTCTTCGACCCGGCCGCCTTCGAGGGCTCCACCCACGTCACCCCGGCCGAGCGCGCGGCCCTGGCCGCCCTGCGCGAGACCGGTCTGAGCGACGTGGTCCCGCGCCCCCTCAAGTACGAGCACGCGTTCACCTACTGGGACTACCGCCAGCTGTGCTTCCCGAAGAACCGCGGCATGCGCATCGACCTGGTCTACGGCAACGAGCCGTTCGCCAAGGCCGTCAAGGACTCCTACGTCGACCGTGAGGAGCGCAAGGGCAAGGGCGCGTCCGATCACGCGCCGGTGGTGGTCGACCTCGACGTCTGATGCCACGCTGGGGCCATGAACATTCCGTTCCTGGGCCACCGGCACAAGAAGGACGTTCGCACGGCGCTCGCCGCCGACCCCGAGGCGGTGGCGGAGCTGCTGTCGGAGTGCGAACTGCTCCGCTCGCAGGCGGCCGGGGCTGGTGTCCGCCTCGACGACACCCCGGCCTCCCTGGAGGCCCTGGACCAGATGGTCCCGCGCTGGCGCGACGACGCCGAGATCCTGCCCTGGCTGGGCAACGACGCGGGGCTGTACCTCGGCACGGTGGTGGTGCGCACGGTGACGGGCGCCGTCTGGCGGATCCGCCCGGACGGCGAACCCGTCGTCCTGCTCGCCTCGGGCCGTGAGGTCGACGTGGTCCCGGCCGGACAGGAGTGGGCCGCGAGCGGCGCCCCGGAGCTGTCGCAGCTGTACGCGGAGATCGCCGAGACCTGATCCCGCGGCCCCGCACGCCCCTCCCCGGAAGCCGGCCGTTCGCCCCCGCGCGCACCCCGCTGGTGTAAATACGGCTATTGCCCGGAAGGTGCGTGTCGTCCGTCAACTCCGCTTTGCTCTGGATAGTTTGCGGCGACCACGACACAGCTGCGAACGAGTAGGGCTGCGGATGGCCGTCGATCCGTTGATCGAACTGCGCGACGTCAACAAGTACTACGGGCAGCTGCATGTCCTCAGGGACATCGACCTGACCGTCGGCAAGGGGGAGGTGGTCGTGGTCATCGGCCCGTCCGGGTCGGGCAAGTCGACGCTGTGCAGGACGATCAACCGGCTGGAGACCATCGAGTCCGGGACCATCACGCTCGACGGGCAGCCGCTTCCGGCGGAGGGCAAGGCCCTCGCGCGGCTCCGCGCCGAGGTCGGCATGGTCTTCCAGTCCTTCAACCTCTTCGCCCACAAGACGGTCCTGCAGAACGTCTCCCTCGCACAGATCAAGGTCCGCCGGCGCAAGAAGGACGACGCCGACCGCCGCTCCCGCGGACTCCTCGACCGCGTCGGCCTGCTGAACCAGGCCGACAAGTTCCCGGCACAGCTCTCCGGCGGCCAGCAGCAGCGCGTGGCGATCGCCCGGGCCCTCGCCATGGACCCCAAGGCGATGCTCTTCGACGAGCCCACCTCCGCCCTCGACCCGGAGATGATCAACGAGGTGCTGGAGGTCATGCGGCAGCTCGCCCGGGACGGCATGACCATGGTCGTCGTCACCCACGAGATGGGCTTCGCCCGCGCCTCCGCCAACCGGGTCGTGTTCATGGCGGACGGCCGGATTGTCGAGGACCGCAGCCCCGAGGGGTTCTTCACCCACCCGCACAGCGAGCGGGCCAGGGACTTCCTCTCCAAGATCCTCAAGCACTGACCGGGGGAGTGCAAACCGTGTTCCGTGCCACCCGTGTGCCCCGCGCCCTGTGCGCCGTGCTGTCCGCCGCCCTCGCGCTGCTCGCGGCCGCCTGCGGCAAGGAGGGCAGCCCGCCCGCCAAGGGGCCGGCCGCCGACGAGCTCCCCGTCTACCAGGTGGCGCGGGGCTTCGGCCTGCCCGCCTCCAGCACCTGGAGCCGGGCGAGGAAACGCGGCCACCTCGTCGTCGGCACCAAGGAGGACCAGCCCTACCTGGCCGAGAAGGACCCCGCGACCGGCACCTACTCCGGTTTCGACGTCGAGATCGCCAGGATGCTCTCCGCCTCCCTCGGCTTCCCGCCGAAGACCGTGCGCTTCCGCACCATCGCCTCCGCCAACCGTGAGACCGCGCTGCAGAACGGCCAGATCGACTACTACGTCGGCACCTACACCATCAACGCGAACCGCAGGAAGCTCGTCGGGTTCGCCGGCCCCTACTACCTGGCCGGCCAGTCGCTGCTGGTCCGCAAGGACGAGAAGGACATCCACGGCCCCCGGGACCTCGCCGGCAGACGCGTCTGCTCGGCGGCCGGCTCGACACCGTACCGGCGCATCCAGACTGACTACCCGAAGGCCGTCCTGGTCGCCTACGACACCTACTCCATCTGCGTCGACAACCTCCTCACCTACCAGGTCGACGCCGTCACCACCGACGACGCCATCCTCATCGGCTACGCGGCCAAGGCGCCGGACGAACTCAAGGTCGTCGGCAGGCCGTTCTCCAGGGAGCCGTACGGCATCGGCGTCCCGCACGGCGACGCCGCCCTGCGCTTCGCCCTCGACGACGCGCTGCGGGCACGGGAGGGCGACGGCGACTGGAAGAAGGCGTACGACGCCACGCTCGGCCTCTCGGGCGTACCCGCCCCCCACCCGCCCGCGATCGACCGCTACCCGGCGAGCTGACGAGGACGGCATGTACGTACTGAAAGACAACTTCTCGGTCTACTGGGAAGGATTCCTCGGCACGGTGCAACTGACCGTCTGGTCCTCCCTGCTGGCCCTCGCCCTGGGCTTCGTGACGGCGTCCTTTCGGGTCGCCCCCGTCGCCTCCCTGCGTGCCTTCGGCACGGCCTGGGTGACCGTGCTGCGCAACACCCCGCTCACCCTGCTGTTCTTCGCGGTGCTGCTCGGACTGCCGCGGTTCGGACTGGTCCTGCCCTTCCAGGTGTTCGCCGTCCTCGCCCTCGGCTGCTACACCTCGGCGTTCATCTGCGAGGCGCTGCGCGCCGGCATCAACACCGTGCCCAGGGGGCAGGGGGAGGCCGCCCGCAGCCTCGGCATGACCTTCGGCCAGACGCTGCACCTGGTCGTCCTGCCGCAGGCCTTCCGGGCCGTCATCCCGCCCGTCGGCTCCACGCTCATCGCGCTGGCCAAGAACTCCGCCATCGCGGGCGCCTTCAGCGTCACCGAGCTGCTCGGCACCTACAAGACCATCAACGAGCTGGGCTACAACGTCGTCTGGACGTTCGTCTGGATCGCCGTCGGCTATCTGATCATCACGCTCGCCATCAGCGCCCTGTTCACCTTCCTGGAGCGCACGTACGGAGTCGCCCGATGACCGAGGCCACCGCGCTCTACGACGTCCCGGGACCGCGCACCCGGCGACGCCACCGCCTCTACGGTGCCGTGTCCGCCGTCGTCATCGTCGCGCTCGCCACGTGGATCCTGTATCTGCTGGTCGACACGGAGCAGTTCACGTACACCAAGTGGATGCCCTTCGCCTACGAGGGCATCCAGCGACTGCTGCTGCGCGGGCTCGGCAACACCCTGAAGGCCTTCGCGGCGGCGGCCGTCCTCTCCCTCGCCCTCGGCGGTGTGCTGGCCGCCGGGCGGCTGTCGGACCACCGTCCGATGCGCTGGGCGGCCACGCTCGTCGTGGAGTTCTTCCGGGCCATGCCCGTCCTGGTGATGATCTTCTTCATCTTCGTGGCGCTCAAGGCGCAGCCGCTGCCGGCGCTGGTCGCCGGACTCACCCTGTACAACGGTTCGGTGCTGGCCGAAATCTTCCGCTCCGGGATCAACGCCGTCGAACGCGGCCAGCACGAGGCCGCGTTCGCGCTCGGCATGCGCAAGACCCAGGTCATGGCCCACGTCCTCGCCCCGCAGGCGGTACGGGCCATGCTGCCCGCCGTCATCAGCCAGTTGGTGGTCGCGCTGAAGGACACCTCCCTGGGCTTTCTCATCACCTACGAGGAGTTCCTCCACGCCGGGAAGCTCATCGCCTCGAACCTCGACTACGATTTGCCGTTCATCCCCGTGGTGATGGTGATCTCGCCGATCTACATCGGGATGTGCATGCTGCTCTCGTGGTTCGCCGGCTGGGTGTCCCGCCGTGAGCAGCGCAGTCCCAGGACCGAGGCCGTGGCGGTCGCCACGGCCGGCCCCGGGACGCTGCTGCCGGGTGGGGAACCCCCCACGGCCCCGAGACCGTAGGGGGGCGGCAGTTCACACGGGCCAGGCTCGTCCGGCGGCAGCCGGAGATCACTGCTCGCGCAACGGGACGGACACGTACGACGGGTCGTCCGAGGGCGAGGAGAAGGTCAGCTGCGCGCCGGACGGGTTGTGCTCGGTGTAGAGCGGGTCCACCGTGTCGACCACGAGGGCGAGACGGTGCCCGGCGGGGACGTCGTAGGCCGTGGAGAACAGGTCCAGGTCGACGCCGAACGGCTCGCCCGGCGTCCGCCCGTGCCAGCTCAGGGGCGCGTGGGTGACCAGCTTGCCGATACCGAGCGGGCCCACGTCGTACAGGTACGCGACGAACGTGCCGCTCTCCTTGGTCGGAGTGAGCGTGGTGTGCAGCCGTGCCGTGCCGCGCACCTGCTGGGCCGTGCCGTACCGCTCCGACTGCCAGACGGCCGCCCAGCGGCGCGGCAGCAGCGGCATCGAGGCGATCGGCGGCAACTGGGCGACCTGGTCGAGGATGCTGGAGAGGAAGACGATCCCGCCGTCCGCGCCCGAGTCGACGTTGGCGTGGATGGTGGTGGAGCCCGCGAGCGCGACCTTCCGCCGGGTGGCGCCGACCGACTTCCAGTCCGGGTAGCCCTCGTATCCCCCCGCGCTACGGGACTTCAGCTGGACCGGCTGCTCACGGTCGATGCCGTTGTCGGCGCCCTTGAGGTAGTGGTCGAACCAGCGCTCCGTGTCCGTCCACACGTCGTTCGGCAGTCCGAACAGGCCCGTCAGTTCGGCGGTCGCGTGGTCGCCGGGGCGCAGCTCCAGCCGCTTGGGGCCGGTCAGCTTCTCGTAGAAGCCGGCGTACTGGTTGGCCGGGAAGACCGTGTCGCCCCAGGCGTTGGCCAGCATGACGGCGGCGCCGTTGCTGTTCAGCTGGTCGACGTAGGTTCCAACGGAACGTTTCCTCCCCCAGTCGATCATCTGCTGTTCCTTGGACAGGTCCGAGGCGTAGAGGTTGTCGAAGATCTCCCGCACCTCGGGGCTCTCGCGGCCGGTGAGGGTGCCCGCCCCGTCCAGCACGGCCGCCGCCTGGACGTGCTGGGTGCGGCCGGAGTAGATGGAGTCGATGAGGTCCGCCCAGCCGCTGAGCGCGGCCACGGCCTTGATGCGCTTGTCGTGGGCGGCGGCGAGCAGGCTGATCCCGGCGCCGTAGGACACGCCCGCCATGCCGACGCGCTGCGGGTCGGCCGGCGTGTGCGCGAGGGCCCAGTCGATGACCTTGGAGGCGTCCGCTATGTCGGGCGGACCGGCCACTTCTATCTGCCCGCCGGACTGCCAGAAGCCGCGGACGTTGTAGGTGAGCACCACATAGCCGGAGTCGGCGAGCTTCTGGGCCTGCGCGAGGTACTCGATCTGCGGCAGGCCCCAGCTCGTGGGCAGCACGACGAGCGGGTAGTCGCGCGTGCCGTCGGCGCCCGCGGGTGTGAGGACGTTGGCCTTCAGCACGGTGCCGCCGTCGCCGGTGATGTCGACGAAGCGGACGGCCGGGGCGGCTTGGGCGGCCGGCGCGAGGCCGACGACGGTGCCGGCGATCAGCGCGGCCGAGACGGCTCCGGCGGCGGCGGTGCGCAGGGGGGCGCGACCGTGTCCCATGGGTCACTCCTTCACTTGGTCCGGTGCAAAGTGACCCGACGGTAACCGTGTCGACTTACCGCAAGTAACCCGTCGGTAAGTTACGTGCGGGTAAAGATTGTTGATCGGCCGGACTGTTGAAGGGCGGGCCCGATCCGGACGGGCCGGACGGGGTGCGCGCGGTTCCCCGGAGAACCGATGTGACGGCCAAGATCTCTTGCCCTATGCTGCCGCTTGCGCATCCGGGGGCGGCTGGTCGTCACGACGACCAGCACCGTGACAAGTGCGTATCACGCCAATCTCCACTCGTGCTTCGGCACGCCGCCGCACGTCCGCGCCGGCGCGGCTGCCGCCCGAGCCTGCCCGCGAGGGTCCGGACCGGCGCGTACCTCCCCGGATCCGCAGTCACCCCGTTGTATGCGAAAGGCAGGGCACGTCATGTCGGAACGGCAGTACCTCGGTCAGGGCACCACCACCTCCGCGGAGAAGTTCTGGTACATCCTGGGCTGCGTCTACTTCGGCGCCGCCTACATGCAGAAGGTCCCGGTGAAGAAGGCCCTGAGCGAGTACGGCCTGGTGGAGATGACCGGGGCCGAGAAGTTCTGGTACGTCGTCCAGTGCATATTCTTCGGCGCCGGCTACTTCGCGAAGGTCACCATCAAGAAGGCGCTGTCCGAGGTGCGCAGCTCCAGCGGCTTCCCGGCGGTCTGACGACGCCGCGGCGGCTGCCCGGGGCCTAGGCCGTGCCCGTCGCGGCCGGTTCCGGCACCGGCGCCTGCGCCGCCCGCGTCACATCGGCGACCAGCTCGACCACATCGGGCCCGTACGCCTGCGAGTTGACCACCTTCAGCAGCAGCACGAAGGAGCCGGCGCCGTGCTTGCGGGCCAGCCGCTCGTAGTGCCGGGCGAGATAGCGGGTGGCGGCCTGGTTGGTGATGGCCCGCTGGCCGCAGAAGAGGAACACCGGCCGGGCGTCGTGCCGGCCGCCCGCGGTCAGCCGGGCCAGCAGGACGTACTCGCTCTTCCCGCTCTGCATCCGGTAGTCGTTCCCGCCGATCCGGAAGGCGCCGAGCTCCGGCCCCGCCTCCGCCTCGACGTTGATGCGGACGCCCGGCAGCAACGAGGAGAGATGGGCCGCCATCCGGCGGTTCGAGGCGGGACCGCCGAGGCAGAACTCCGTGCGCTCGCCGAACCCCTGCTGGGTGGCGTCGTGCGCGACGACCTGCGCGTGCGCGTTGCAGTCCTTGATGAGGGCCGAGAGCTCCAGCAGGGCGAACACGTCGTGCCGCATCACCGACAACTCGGGCCCGCCCGCGTTGCGGTTGACCACCAGCAGCGACTCGGAGTGGTCCGGCAGCCCGAAGAAGACCTGCTTGCGCCGCAGTCTTCGCCGCCACAGATAGGTACGGGCGACCCAGCCGAGCGAGGCGGAGACACCCGCCGCCACCACGCCCAAAACGATGTTGCGCACGTCGTCGTTCATGGCCGCGCATGGTAGCGGGCCGAGGCGGCCGGTACGTACCCGTGTTCGACGTGTGACGTTCGTGTGGCAGGTCGTCGAGGCGTACTGTCGGTACTACGGCGATCTCGTTACGCTGCGCGGACTGTCCCGACGGGAGGTACGCATGGGTCGTCCCGGTACCCGGAAACTCGTGGTTCTGGCGGTCTCGGCCGTCGTGGTGTCGGCGGGCGCGACGGCGCCGCCCGCAGCGGCGGACGGGAAGCCAGCCAAGGTCCCCGTGGCGGTCGGCTACGGCGGAGCCGTCTCCAGCGTCGACGCGGACGCCTCCGCCGCCGGCATCGACGTACTGAAGCACGGCGGCAACGCGGTCGACGCGGCCGTCGCCACGGCCGCCGCCCTCGGCGTCACCGAGCCCTACTCCGCCGGCGTCGGCGGAGGCGGCTACTTCGTCTACTACGACGCCAGGACCCGTACGGTGCACACCGTCGACGGCCGTGAGACCGCACCGCTCAGCGCCGACTCCGACCTCTTCACGGAGAACGGCAAGCCGCTCGCCTTCGCCGACGCCGTCAGCAGCGGCCTGAGCGTCGGCACCCCGGGCACCCCCGCCACCTGGCAGACGGCACTGGACCGGTGGGGCAGCCAGAAGCTCCGCACCGTCCTGCGGCCCGCCGAACGGATCGCCCGCGACGGCTTCACGGTGGACGACACCTTCCGCTCCCAGACCGCGTCCAACGAGACCCGGTTCCGCTACTTCCCCGACACCGCCAGGCTGTTCCTGCCGAACGGGCGGCTCCCCGAGGTCGGCTCCACGCTGAAGAACCCCGAACTCGCCCGCACCTACGAGCAACTGGGCCGCGAGGGCGCCGACGCGATCTACCGCGGGGACATCGGCGACGACATCGTCAAGACGGTCGAGCACCCGCCGGTCGACCCCGCCTCCGGCTGGAACGCCCGCCCCGGCAAGCTGGCCGAGAAGGACCTCGCCGTCTACCGCGCCAAGCTCCAGGCGCCCACCAGGACGTCGTACCGCGGCCTGAACGTGTACTCCATCGCACCCTCCTCCTCCGGCGGCACGACGGTCGGCGAGGCCCTCAACATCCTGGAGAACAGCGACCTTTCGAAGGCCGATCAGGTGCAGTACCTGCACCACTTCATCGAGGCGAGCCGTATCGCCTTCGCCGACCGGGGGCGCTGGGTCGGCGACCCCGCCTTCGAGGACGTACCGACGAAGGAGCTGCTGTCGCAGCGGTTCGCCGACTCCCGCGCCTGCCTGATCAAGGACGACGCCGTCCTCGGCAGCCCGCTCGCCCCCGGCGACCCGCGCCACCCGGCGGCCTGCGGCAAGGGCGGTACGACGGCGCCCACGACCTACGAGGGCGAGAACACCACCCATCTGACCGTGGCCGACAAGTGGGGCAACGTCGTCGCCTACACGCTCACCATCGAGCAGACCGGCGGCAGCGGCATCACCGTGCCCGGCCGCGGCTTCCTGCTCAACAACGAGCTGACCGACTTCTCCTTCACCCCGGCCAACCCCGCCGTGCACGACCCGAACCTGCCGGGCCCGGGCAAGCGGCCCCGCTCGTCCATCTCGCCGACGATCGTCCTCGACGGGCACAACCGGCCCGTCGTGGCCCTCGGTTCACCCGGCGGCGCGACGATCATCACCACCGTGCTGCAGACGCTCACCGGGTTCCTGGACCGGCGGCTGCCCCTGGTCGACGCGATCGCCGCACCCCGCGCCAGCCAGCGCAACGCGGCCCAGACCGAGCTGGAACCCGCCCTCTACGACAGCGACCTGCGGTCGCGGCTGGAGGCGATCGGGCACAGCTTCAAACTCAATCCGGAGATCGGCGCGGCCACCGGTGTGCAGCGGCTGCCCGACGGGAAGTGGCTGGCGGCCGCCGAGAAGGTACGGCGCGGCGGCGGCTCGGCGATGGTCGTGCGTCCGGCGCGCTAGGGCCCGCTTCGCCCGACGTCACGGCGCTGTTCCCCCCGGCGGGGCGCGGCGCCGTGATCCTCACAACTCCGGCGCGGGGTGCGGGGCGTCACCGGTGCGGAAGTCCAGCCGCCCGTCCTTCACGTCCACCGTGACCCGGCTGCCCTCCGAGATCGTGCCGTCGAGCAGCAGCCTGGACAGCTGGTTGTCGACCTCGCGCTGGATGGTGCGGCGCAGCGGCCGGGCGCCGTACTCCGGCTGGTAGCCGCGCTCGGCGAGCCAGTCCACGGCCGCGGTCGTGAACTCGACCCCGACGCCCTGCCCGTCCAGCAGCCGCCGGGTGCCCTCCAGCAACAGGTCGGTGATCTGCCGCAGTTGCTCGCTGGTCAGCTGCCGGAAGACCACGATCTCGTCGATGCGGTTGAGGAACTCGGGCCGGAAGTGCTCGCGCAGCGGCCGCAGGATCTGCTCGCGCCGCGCCTCCTCGTCGGCCTCCGCGCCACCCGGCCCGAAGCCGATGCCGGCGCCGCGCCGGGTGATCGCCTCGGAGCCGAGGTTGCTCGTCATGACGATGACGGTGTTGGTGAAGTCCACCGTCCGCCCCTGGGAGTCGGTCAGGCGGCCGTCGTCCAGCACCTGGAGCAGGATGTTGAAGACGTCCGGGTGCGCCTTCTCCACCTCGTCGAGCAGCAGCAGCGAGTAGGGGTGCCTGCGCACCACCTCGGTGAGCTGCCCGGCCTCCTCGTGGCCGACGTACCCGGGCGGGGCGCCCACCAGCCGGGACACCGTGTGCCGCTCCTGGTACTCGCTCATGTCCAGGCGGACCATGCGGTCCTCGCTGCCGAACAGCGCCTCGGCCAGCGCCCGGGCCAGCTCGGTCTTGCCGACGCCGGTCGGGCCGAGGAAGAGGAAGCTGCCGATCGGCCGGTTCGGGCTCGCGAGCCCGGCGCGGGAGCGCAGCACGGCCTCCGCGACCACGCCGACGGCCTCCTCCTGGCCGACGACCCGCTGGTGCAGGTGCGTCTCCAGGCCGAGCAGCCGCTCCTTCTCCTCCTGCGTGAGGCGGCTGACCGGGATGCCGGTCTGACGGGACACCACCTCGGCGATGGCCTCGGCCGTCACCTCCAGGTCCAGCCCCTCGTCGCCCCTGTCGTCGTCGCTCGCCTCGGTGATGCGCCGCTTCAGCTCGCCGATGCGGTCGCGCAGCTCCTTGGCGCGGTCGTAGTCCTCGTCAGCGACGGCCTGGTCCTTGTCGCAGACCAGCTGCTCCACCTCGCGCTCCATCGCGCGCACGTCCGCGCCCTTCGACCGGGCGCCCAGCCGGACCCGCGCGCCCGCCTGGTCGATCAGGTCGATCGCCTTGTCCGGCAGCCGGCGGTCGGTGAGGTACCGGTCCGACAGCTCCACGGCCGCGACCAGGGCCTCGTCGGTGTAGCGGATCTGGTGGTGCGCCTCGTACCGGTCGCGCAGCCCGCGCAGGATCTCGATCGTGTCCTCGACGGTCGGCTCGGGCACCAGGACCGGCTGGAACCGCCGGGCCAGCGCCGCGTCCTTCTCGATCCGGCGGAACTCCTCCAGGGTGGTCGCGCCCACGATGTGCAGCTCGCCGCGGGCCAGCGCGGGCTTGAGGATGTTGCCCGCGTCCATGGCGCCGCCCTCGCCGCCCGAGCCGGCGCCCACCACGGTGTGCAGCTCGTCGATGAAGACGATCAGCCGGTCGGAGTGGGCGCGGATCTCCTCCACGATGTTGTTCATGCGTTCCTCGAAGTCGCCCCGGTAGCGGGTGCCGGCCACGACCCCCGTGAGGTCCAGGGCGACCACCCGCCGCCCGGCGAGCACGTCCGGCACGTCCCCGTCGGCGATCCGTTCCGCGAGCCCTTCCACGATGGCGGTCTTGCCGACGCCCGCGTCACCGATCAGCACGGGGTTGTTCTTCCCGCGCCGCGACAGCACCTCGATGGTCTGCTCGATCTCCGTGTCCCGGCCGATGACGGGGTCGACGCGGCCCTGCCGGGCCAGCTCGGTCAGATCGCGGCCGTACTTGTCCAGGGTGGGTGTGGAGGTGGGCCGCTGCCGCTCGGGGCGGGTCTGCGTGCTCTCCGGCGTCTCGGGCGGCAGGGAGCCCGCCGCCGAGAACCGGGCCGCGTTCAGGATGTGCCCGGCCGCCGAGTCGGGGTTCGAGGCCAGGGCGCTCAGCACGTGCTCCGGGCCGATGTACCCGGCGCCGCTCGCCCGCGCCATGTCGTGCGCGTCGAGCAGGGCCCGTTTGACGGCCGGGGTCAGCGAGAGCGAGGTCGGCGGCGGTACCTCGCCCGCCTGGTGCTGGACGGGCCCGGAACGGTCGTCGATCTCCGTCGCGAGCGAGTCGGGATCCGCGCCGGACCGGCTCAGCAGGCTCCGGGTGGGCTCGGTGGACACCGCGGCGCGCAGCAGGTGCTGGGTGTCCAGATCCCGGCTGCCGTGCTCGGCGGCGTACTGGGCGGCCCCTTTGACCAGCTCCCGGGCCGGCTGGCTGAGCAGTCGGCCGATGTCGATGTGGCGAGGGCGGTTGGCCCCGCCCACGGCACCGCTGAAGAAGCGGGCCAGGAACTCACCGAAGGGGTCAGGAGGGTAGCCGTTGGTCATGGCATGGGTTCCTTCGCTGACGACAAGCGGAGCGGCCGGGTAACCCAGGAGCGGGTTGCTCATGCCCACGATGTCACGATCCGTGGGGGTGGGCATGTTCGCCTTCGGACGGAGATGCCGGTTCTGTCCGCAGCCTCCGGGCGGAGGCCCGTGGCCCGCGGGGCGGAGGGCGTCCAGCGGGCCTCGGGCGGGTGCGCTTCCGCCCCGCCGGCCCGGACGGCCGCCGACGCGGCCCGGGCGGGGCGGGGCGCCGCCGGCCGAGGTGACGGCTCACGGCTCGCGTGTCGCTTCGGTCAGAGGGCTTCCCGGGCCGTCAGGACGCGGGGGCCGGACTCCGTGACGGCCACGGTGTGCTCGGCGTGGGCCGCGCGGGAGCCGTCGGTCGTGCGCAGCGTCCAGCCGTCGTCGGCCTCGTAGTAGTGGTCCCTGCCGCTCGCGATCAGCATGGGCTCGATGGCGAGGACCATGCCGGGGCGGAGGGGGAGGCCGCGTCCGGGGCGGCCCTCGTTCGGCACCTCGGGGTCCTCGTGCATACGCCGGCCCACCCCGTGGCCGCCGAAGCCCTGCGGGATGCCGTAGCCGGCCGTACGGCACACGCTGCCGACGGCGTGCGCGATGTCGCCGATGCGGTTGCCGGGCACGGCCGCCTCGATCCCCGCCGCCAGCGCCCGCTCGGCGGTGTCGACCAGCCGGAGGTCGGCCGGCCGCGGACGGCCCACCACGAAGCTGACCGCCGAGTCCCCGGCCCAGCCGTCCAGCTCGGCGCCGCAGTCGACGGAGAGCAGGTCGCCGTCGCGCAGCCGGTACCGGGTCGGGATGCCGTGCACGATCGCGTCGTTGACCGACGCGCAGATCACCGCCGGGAACGGGGTCGGTGCGAACGAGGGGCGATAGCCGAGGAACGGCGACGACGCCCCCGCCTCGCGCAGCACCTCCCGTGCGATCTCGTCCAGCTCCAGCAGGGAGACGCCCACGCGCGCGGCCTGCCGTACGGCCGTGAGGGCCCGGCCGACGACCCGGCCCGCCGCGTGCATCGCGTCGATCGATGCGTCCGTCTTCAACTCCACCATGCCAATTACTATACCGGTATTTGAATAGGCGTCCTGTCGTGGGGGCGGTATTAGAATCGGTTCCATGGTGCGCACCCCTCTCACCCCCGAAGAGCGCGAACGCGGCGAGCGGCTCGGGCGGCTGCTGCGCCAGGCGCGCGGCGGCCGGAGCATGCCCGAGGTCGCCGCCGAGGCCGGCGTCTCGGCCGAAACCCTCCGCAAGATCGAGACGGGCCGGGCGCCGACTCCCGCGTTCTTCACGGTGGCCGCGCTCGCCCGGGTGCTCGGTCTTTCGATGGACGACATCGTCGAGCGGTGCGCGCTGGTGGTCGTCTGACGCGTCCGTCCGCGCAGGCCCGCCGCCCTGCCGAGCCGCCCGCAGGCTTTTCGAAAACTCTGCGTAGCAGTCCCGTAACACAACTGGTGTTGCCTACCGACCGGAGTGCTGGCAGTCGGGCGGGAGCTGGGCGATGGCATGGGATCGACTCCCCGATCGGGTACGGGAGTTCGCGAGCTACCTGGACGGCCTCATGGTGCGCCTCGACCCGGGCGGAGGCTGGAGCGCGGTCTTCTGGCAGCGCGACCCGGAGGGCATGCAGGCCTGCCTGGACGGGCGGGAGGTACTGCCCTGGGACGTGGTGGAGGCGCTGCTCCACGACCTCGGTGCGGCGTACGGTCCCGCCGCCGCGACGGCCGAGCGGCAGCGGGCCCGTGCGCTGCACACCGCCGCGACCGGTGCGTACGACGCCCGGCCTGGCGCCCGGGACGCCCTGACGGGCCGGCTCGACGCCATGCTCGGGGAGCAGCGGTACGCCGCCGAACGCCAGGCCGAACTGAGCCGCCTGCTGTCGGCGCCGGCCTCCCCGCAGGAGGCGGAAGCCCTGCGCCTCGACCTCGCCTGGGCCCAGGACGACCACGACCGTGCCACCGCCCGCTGCGCCGAACTCCGCTCACGTCTGGAGGGGTTGGCGCGTAAGCCGGCCGAGGCGGCGGCGGCCCGCGGACGCCGTCGCGGCGGTGCCCGGTTCGCCGGGCTGGCCGGGGACGAGGCCGCCGCGGTGCCCGTACCGCGGACGCCGCTGCCGGTGGCGGAGCCGCGCGGTGGGCGGCGCGCGCCGCGGGGGCCCGGTTCGCCGGGGCCGCGGCGGAGGCCGAGCCGGTGCCGGTCCCCGTCGACCCGGTCGACGACGCGGACGCCGAGGCCGTCGAGCGCGCGGTGGAGCGGCTGGCGCGGCTGCGGGCGGAGGGGCGCAGCGGGGAGGCGCACGCGCTGCTGGTGGAGGCCTCGGGGTGGCCCGCCGGCCGGCTCCCGCTGCTCGCGGACGCCCTGCACCGGGCGGGGCTCGGCGCCGACTGGGCGACCCTGCTGTGGGAGTCCGCCGCGCTGCCCGCCGAGCGGCTGGTCGCCGCGGCCGACGCGCTGGCCGGGGCCGGCCGGGACGCCGACGGCCGCCAGATGCTCAGGCAGGGCGTGGTGCGCCCGGCGGACCAGATCGGCGCCGCCGTGCTGCGGCTGGCGGGCGAGGGGCGCGTTCGGGAGGTGCGGGCCCTGCTGGACGCGTACGTGCGCATGCGTACGCCCGAAGAGGCCGCCCGGAGCGTCGCCGCGGCCCCCGACCGCCTCGTCCCCCTTCTCCTGGAGGCGGCCCGCGCCGTCTCCACCGAACGCCACTGGGACCTCGTCCACGCCCTCCGCGTCGCCGGCCACGCCCCGTGACGCCCCCGCCGAACCCGGTGCGCGCCGTGCGGGCCCGTGGGACCGGTCGCCCCATGGAACGCCGGAGCGCGTCCCGCCGCCCGCTGCCGCCTCACCGGGCAGCCACTTCGACGGCCGGGCTTCCGCCTTGCCTGTCGGGCTTCCGCCTCGTCGGCCGCCCCCTGCCTCGTCGGCCGGGCTTCCGCCTTGTTGGCCGGGCCCTGCTTCGTCGGCCGGGCTTCCGCCGTGCTGGCCGGGTCTCCGCCTTGCCGGCTGCTTTCTGCGTGGTCGGCCGGGCTTCCGCCTCTTCGGCTGCTTTCTGCGTGGTCGGCCGGGCCTCTGCCTCGTCGGCTGCTCCCTGCCTCGTCGGCCGGGCTTCCGCCTTGCCGGCCGCCCCCGCCTGGTCGGCCGGGCCTCCGCCTCGTCGGCTGCTTCCTACCTGGTCGGCCGGGCCTCCGCCTCGTCGGCTGCTTCCTACCTGGTCGGCCGGGCCTCCGCCTCGTCGGCCGCCCCGTGCCTGTCGGGCGGCCCCCGCCCCGTCGGCCGGGCTTCCGCCTTGCCGGCCGCCCCCTACCTCGTCGGCCGCCCCCTGCCTCGTCGGCCGGGCCTCCGCCTTGCCGGCCGGGCCTCGATCCGTCGGCTGCCCCGTGCCTCGTCGGCCGGGCCCCGCCCTATCCGCCACCCCGCCGTGAGGCACCCCCCCGGGACCCGGCCTCGGCGGGCCCCGTCCGCCGCCTGGCCGGGCGGCTTCGCTCACCCACAGGAGTGTGAAACGTGATCGACTCCGCGGGTTGACGACGATGGTCTTGGCAAGGGGCGCCCGGAGGCTTACTTTCGTCCCTCTACGCCCTGCTCTACGGGCGTAGAGGCTCTGAGGCCGCGTCGAAGGAGCAGCTCATGGCCAACGTCGTCCGCGCCGCGCTGGTCCAGGCCACCTGGACCGGCGACACCGAGTCCATGGTGGCGAAACACGAGGAGTACGCCCGCGAGGCGGCCCGCCGGGGCGCGAAGATCATCGGGTTCCAGGAAGTCTTCAACGCCCCCTACTTCTGCCAGGTCCAGGAGGCGGAGCACTACCGGTGGGCCGAACCGGTCCCCGACGGCCCGACGGTCGGCCGTATGGAGCAACTCGCCCGCGACACCGGCATGGTGATCGTCGTACCGGTCTTCGAGGTCGAGCAGTCCGGCTTCTACTACAACACCGCCGCCGTCATCGACGCCGACGGCACGTTCCTCGGCAAGTACCGCAAGCACCACATCCCGCAGGTGAAGGGCTTCTGGGAGAAGTACTACTTCAAGCCCGGCAACCTGGGCTGGCCCGTCTTCGACACCGCCGTCGGCAAGGTGGGCGTGTACATCTGCTACGACCGGCACTTCCCGGAGGGCTGGCGGCAACTGGGACTCAACGGAGCCCAGTTGGTGTACAACCCCTCCGCCACCCACCGCGGTCTCTCCGCCCACCTCTGGCAGCTGGAGCAGCCCGCCGCGGCCGTCGCCAACGAGTACTTCGTCGCCGCCATCAACCGCATCGGCCAGGAGGAGTACGGCGACAACGACTTCTACGGCACGAGTTACTTCGTCGACCCGCGTGGGCAGTTCGTGGGCGACGTCGCCAGCGACAAGACCGAGGAACTCCTCATCCGCGACCTGGACTTCGACCTCATCGAGCAGGTGCGGCAGCAGTGGGCCTTCTACCGCGACCGCCGCCCCGACGCCTACGAAGGACTGGTACAGCCGTGAACGACCTCTACTCCCGCCACCGCCAGGTCATGCCCGACTGGCTCGCGCTCTACTACGACGACCCGCTGGAGATCACCCACGGCGAGGGGCGGCACGTCTGGGACTCAGCGGGCAACCGGTACCTGGACTTCTTCGGCGGCATCCTGACCACGATGACCGCCCACGCGCTGCCCGAGGTGACCAAGGCGGTGACCGAGCAGGCCGGGCGGATCCTGCACTCCTCGACCCTCTACCTCAACCGGCCGATGGTCGACCTCGCCGAGCGCATCGCCCAGTTGAGCGGCATCCCGGACGCCCGGGTGTTCTTCACGACCTCCGGCACCGAGGCCAACGACACCGCGCTGCTGCTCGCCACCACCTACCGGCGCGGCAACACGGTCCTCGCGATGCGCAACAGCTACCACGGTCGCTCCTTCAGCGCGGTCGGCATCACCGGCAACCGCAGCTGGTCCCCGACCTCGCTGTCCCCGCTGCAGACCCTGTACGTCCACGGCGGCGTCCGCACCCGGGGCCCGTACGCCCACCTCGACGACCGCGCGTTCATCGACGCCTGCGTGGCCGACCTGCGGGACATCCTCGGCCACACCCGGCCGCCCGCCGCGCTGATCGCCGAACCGGTGCAGGGCGTGGGCGGGTTCACCTCCCCGCCGGACGGCCTCTACGCCGCCTTCCGCGAGGTCCTGAACGAGCACGGCATCCTGTGGATCGCCGACGAGGTGCAGACCGGCTGGGGCCGCACCGGCGACCACTTCTGGGGCTGGCAGGCGCACGCCCGCAGCGGCCCGCCGGACCTCGTCACCTTCGCCAAGGGCATCGGCAACGGCATGTCCATCGGCGGGGTCGTCGGCCGCGCCGAGATCATGAACTGCCTCGACGCGAACAGCATCTCCACCTTCGGCGGCACCCAGATCACCATGGCCGCCGGCCTCGCCAACCTCGCCTACCTGGTCGAACACGACCTGCAGGGCAACGCGCGCCGGGTCGGCGGGCTGCTCATCGAGCGGCTGCGGGCCGTCGCCGCCAGGCTGCCGGGCGTACGCGAGGTGCGCGGACGCGGGCTGATGATCGGCGTCGAGCTGGTCCGGCCCGGGACGGACGAGGCCGACCCGAAGGCGGCCGCAGCCGTGCTCGAGGCGGCCCGCGAGGGCGGCCTGCTCATCGGGAAGGGCGGCGGCCACGACACCAGCGCCCTGCGCATCGCCCCGCCGCTGTCCCTGACGGTGGCGGAGGCCGAGGAAGGGGCGGCCATCCTCGAACGCGCGCTGCGGAGTTCGTACTAGGCGCGTGGCGAGGGAAGCCGTGACGGGCCTCGCGGGCGGTCGTCCGCGGGGCCGTCGCGGCCGTTCGCGCAGTTCCCCGCGCCCCGTCGGGGCGCCACCGTCCGAGCGAGGGATACGGCCATGGCATCCGACACCGACCTTTGCCACCCCGCCCGGCAGCCGTCCGAACCCGTCCTCTCCGTCCGCCAGGTGCTCACCCTGGAGCGGGTGCTCGCCGGGGAACCGGAAGTGGTCGCCGGGGCCGGACAGCTCGACCGGGCCGTGCGCTGGGTGCACGTCGCCGAGGCCGCCGACGTCGGCGTGATGCTCACCGGCGGCGAGATGGTGCTCACCACCGGGGTGCTCCTCGCCGGGGACGAGGCCAAGCAGGCCGAGTACATCCAGTCCCTGCACCGGGCCGAGGCCTCGGCCGTCGTGCTCGGCCTCGGCCGGGCCTTCCCCACCCCGCCCGAGGTGATGCGCCGGGCCGCCGAGCGCTGCGGGCTGCCCATGGTGGTCCTGCACCGGCCGTTCCCCTTCGCCGAACTGACGGAGGAGGTCCAGTGCCGGCTGGTGCGCCGGAAGTTCGCCGCCGTCAGTCTGTCGGAGACCGTGCGGACGGCCCTGACCGGACTCATCACGGCCGGCGCCCCGCTCGGTCGGCTCCTCGACGAGGTCGCCCAGCACAGCGGCTGCCCGGTCGTCGTCACCAACCTCGCCCACCGCGTCCTCGCCACGGCGGGGGAGCGGTCCGCCGTGGACGACGTGCTGCGCGACTGGGAACGCATTGCCCGGCAGGCCGGCGGCGCCGCGGGCGACGGCTGGATCAGCGCCGAGCTGGGCGGGCGCGGGGAGCGGTGGGGCCGGCTGCTGCTGTGCGGCTACCGCGGCGACACGGCCACCGGACGGCTGCTCGCCGACCGGGCCGCCGAGGCGCTGGTCCTGCACCGCATGCTCGGCGGCGGCTCCGCCCACAGCTGGGAGGAGCAGTCCGCGCAGAGCCTCCTCACCGACCTGGTCTTCGGGGTCGTACCGGCCCGGCAGGTGCTGCCCCGGGCCCGCGCGGCCGGACTGCCGGTCAACCGGCGGACCTTCGTCCCGCTCGTCGTACCCGGCGGGGACCCGGCCCGGCTCGGCCGGGTGCTGCGCATGCTGGGGCTGCCCGGGCTGGTCGCCGAGCTGGCCGACGGGGTCACCGCGGTCCTGCTCAGCCTGGCCCGCGACCAGCACGCGGAGGCGCTCACCGCCCACTTCGCGGCCCGGCTCCGCGACGAGACCGACCCGGCGGCCACGGTCGCCGCCGCCGAACCGCGCACCGTCTGGGACGACGTGCCCGCCGGGCTGCGGGAGGCCCGGCACGTCGCCGAGGCCGTCGCCGACTCCACGGCGGCCCTCGACCTGCCGGCCGTCGTACGGCTGAAGGACGTCCATCTGCGCGGGCTGGTCCGGCTGCTGCGGGACGACCCGCACGTGCAGTCCTTCGCCGAGCGGGAGCTGGACGGGCTGCTGCGCGCGGCCGAACCGGAACTGCTGAACGTCCTGCGGACCTACCTGGCGACGGGCCGCAACAAGTCCCGTACCGCCCAGCTCCACCACGTCTCCCGGCCCGCCCTCTACCGCCGCCTGGAGGCGATACAGGGCCGCCTCGGGGTCGACCTCGACGACTTCGAACAGGCGGCCTCGGTGCACATCGCGCTCCTCGCGCATGACGCGCAACAGGGGTGAAACATGCGACGACCTGGGAAAACGGCGGTGAAACATGGGCCCACGCACACGTGACACGGTGGCACGCCCGGACCCCGCAGACGTGACACGCTGCCACTCAAAGGGGCCGTCCGGGCTTCCTAGGCTCTCGGCACACCGAGCTACCGGAGGTCCCGATGAGCCGAGTGATCCGAGCCGCCCTCTTCCAGACCGCCTGGACCGGCGACAAGGAATCCATGATCCAGGTGCACGAGCAGGCGGCGCGCGACGCGGCCGCGCAGGGCGCCCAGGTCCTCTGCTTCCAGGAGCTGTTCTACGGCCCCTACTTCTGCCAGGTCCAGGACAAGGCGTTCTACGAGTACGCAGAGCGGATCCCCGAGGGCCCCACCGTCCGGCGCTTCCAGACCCTCGCCCGCGAGCTGGGCATCGTCCTGGTCCTGCCGATGTACGAGGAGGAGCAGCCGGGCGTCCTGTACAACACGGCCGCCGTGATCGACGCGGACGGCACCTACCTCGGCAAGTACCGCAAGACCCACATCCCCCAGGTGCGGGGCTTCTGGGAGAAGTTCTACTTCCGTCCCGGCAACAGCGGCTGGCCGGTCTTCGACACCGCCGTCGGCCGGATCGGCGTGTACATCTGCTACGACCGGCACTTCCCGGAGGGCTGGCGGGCACTGGGCCTCGCCGGCGCCGAGATCGTCTTCAACCCCTCGGCGACCTCGCGCGGCCTCTCCCGCTACCTGTGGCAGCTGGAGCAGCCGGCGGCGGCCGTCGCCAACGAGTACTTCGTCGGCGCGATCAACCGGGTCGGCGTGGAGGACCTGGGCGACAACGACTTCTACGGCACCACCTACTTCGTGGACCCGGAGGCCCAGTACGTGGGGGAGGTGGCGAGCGACAAGGAGACCGAACTCGTCGTCCGCGACCTCGACCTGGCGAAACTCCGCGAGGTCCGCGACCGCTGGCAGTTCTACCGCGACCGCGCGCCGGGCGCCTACGGGCCGCTGACGGCGCCCTGACGACGGCGCCCGCAACGGCTCCGGCACGGGGCGCGGGCAACCGCGCGACCGGCCACCGACGACCCGCAGGCGACCACGAAGGAGAGGGCCCATGAGCCGCCGAACAGTGATCCGCGGTGGTCTCGTCATCACCGCGTCCGACGAGATCCACGCCGACGTGCTGATCGAGGACGGCCGTATCGCCGCCCTCGCCGCCACCGGCACCCCCGCCGCCGAGGCGTTCGGCGCCGACCGGACCATCGACGCCACCGGGAAGTACGTCATCCCGGGCGGCGTCGACGCCCACACCCACATGGAGCTGCCGTTCGGCGGCACCTTCGCCTCCGACACCTTCGAGACCGGCACCCGCGCCGCCGCCTGGGGCGGTACGACGACGATCGTCGACTTCGCGGTGCAGAGCGTCGGCCACACCCTGCGCGAGGGCCTCGACGCCTGGCACGCCAAGGCCGAGGGCAACTGCGCGATCGACTACGGCTTCCACATGATCGTCTCCGACGTGAACCAGGAGACGCTGAAGGAGATGGACCTGCTGATCGAGGAGGGGGTCACCTCCTTCAAGCAGTTCATGGCCTATCCGGGGGTGTTCTACTCGGACGACGGGCAGATCCTGCGGGCCATGCAGCGCTCCGCCGAGAACGGCGGCCTGATCATGATGCACGCCGAGAACGGCATCGCGATCGACGTCCTGGTCGAGCAGGCGCTGGCCCGCGGGGAGACCGACCCGCGCTTCCACGGCGAGGTCCGCAAGGCCCTGCTGGAGGCCGAGGCCACGCACCGCGCCATCCGCCTCGCCCAGGTCGCCGGGGCGCCGCTGTACGTCGTGCACGTCTCGGCCACGGAGGCGGTGGCCGAGCTGGCGCGGGCCCGGGACGAGGGGCTGAACGTCTTCGGCGAGACCTGCCCGCAGTACCTGTTCCTGTCCACCGACAACCTCGCCGAGCCCGACTTCGAGGGCGCCAAGTACGTGTGCAGCACCCCGCTCAGGCCCCGGGAGCACCAGGCCGCCCTGTGGAGGGGGCTGCGCACCAACGACCTCCAGGTGGTCTCCACCGACCACTGCCCCTTCTGCTTCGTCGGCCAGAAGGAACTGGGCCGCGGCGACTTCTCCAAGATCCCCAACGGCCTGCCCGGGGTGGAGAACCGCATGGACCTGCTCCACCAGGCCGTCGTCGACGGGCACATCACCCGCCGCCGCTGGATCGAGATCGCCTGCGCCACCCCGGCCCGGATGTTCGGCATGTACCCGCAGAAGGGCACCATCACCCCGGGCGCCGACGCCGACGTCGTCATCTACGACCCGCACGCCGAGCAGGTCATGTCCGCCGAGACCCACCACATGAACGTCGACTACTCGGCCTACGAGGGCAAACGCGTCACCGGCCGGGTCGAGACGGTGCTCTCGCGCGGCGTACCCGTCATCGACCAGCGGGAGTACACCGGACGCGCCGGCCACGGCGTCTACACCCCGCGCTCCACCTGTCAGTACCTCAACTAGGAGTGGCGCCCATGGACTTCGGACTCGTCCTGCAGACCGATCCGCCGGCCTCCCGCGTCATCAGCCTGATGAAGCGGGCCGAGCGCAACGGCTTCCGCTACGGCTGGACCTTCGACTCCGCCGTGCTGTGGCAGGAGCCGTTCGTCATCTACAGCCAGATCCTCGCCAACACCACGAAGCTGACGGTCGGCCCGATGGTCACCAACCCGGGCACCCGCACCTGGGAGGTCACCGCCTCCACTTTCGCCACCCTCAACGACATGTTCGGCAACCGGACCGTCTGCGGCATCGGCCGCGGCGACTCCGCCATGCGCGTCGCGGGCCGCAAGCCCAACACCCTGGCCCGGATCAGCGAGGCCATGAAGGTCATCCGCGCCCTCGGACACGGCGAGGAGGCCGACCTCGGCGGTACGAAGATCCGCTTCCCGTGGATCAGGGAAGGTGCCGAACTCCCCGTCTGGATGGCCGCGTACGGCCCGAAGGCGCTCAAGATGACCGGAGAGGAGGCCGACGGGTTCATCCTCCAGCTGTCCGACCTGTACCTCACCGAGTACATGGTGAAGGCCGTCAAGGACGCGGCCGTCGCCGCCGGACGAGACCCCGCGGAGGTGACGATCTGCGTGGCCGCCCCCGCCTACGTCACCGAGGACGACTCGCCCGAGGCCCTCGCCCACGCCCGCGAGCAGTGCCGCTGGTTCGGCGGCATGGTCGGCAACCACGTGGCCGACCTCGTCGACAAGTACGGCGCGCACTCCGCGCAGGTCCCCGAGGAACTCACCGAGTACATCAAGGCACGGCAGGGCTACGACTACGCCCACCACGGGCGCAGCGGCAACCCGGACACCCAGTTCGTCCCCGACGAGATCGTCGACCGCTTCTGTGTGATCGGCCCCGCCGAGAAGCACGTGGAGAAGCTGAAGGCGCTCCGCGCTCTGGGCGTCGACCAGTTCGCGGTGTACGACATGCACGACGCGCAGGAGGCGACGATCGACGCCTACGGCAGCCGGATCATCCCCGCCGTCAACTCCTGACCCCGACCGCCGGCCCGAACCCCCCGCGCCCCTCTTGGTCTCCCCTCCCCGCCGTCCCGGGGAGGGGGCTGGTGCCCGCAACGGCCTCTCCCCGATCCCTCTCTCCCCGATTGGCCAGCCCATGACCGACACCGCTCCCACGGCCATACCCCTGTCCGGCCAGGTGACCCTGCCCGACGGGCGCGTGGAACTCGCACCCGGCACCGAGCCGCCCAGCGGCCCGTACGCCAACGCCGACCTCCTCCCGGTTCCCGCGGCCAAGCGGACCTGGACGACGTACAACTTCTCCGCCCTGTGGGTCGGCATGGCCCACAACACCGCCTCCTGGACCCTGGCCTCCGGGCTGATCGCGGTGGGCATGGACTGGAAACAGGCCGTGTTCACCATCGCCCTCGCCAACCTGATCGTGCTGGTGCCGATGCTGCTGACCGGGCACGCCGGACCGAAGTACGGCATCCCGTTCCCGGTCTTCGCCCGCGCCTCCTTCGGCGTGCGCGGCGCCAACCTGCCCGCCGTCGTACGGGCGTTGGTGGCCTGCGGCTGGTTCGGCATCCAGACCTGGATCGGCGGCGAGGCCATCTACTTCCTCGCCGGCAAGCTGATCGGCGACAGCTGGGCCGACGCCGCACGGATCGGCGGCCACGCCTGGACCATGTGGCTGTCGTTCGCGATCTTCTGGGTGATCCAGGTCGCGATCATCCACCGCGGCATGGAGACCATCCGGCGCTTCGAGAACTGGGCGGCGCCCTTCGTGATCGTCGGCGCGCTGGTGATGCTGTGGTGGATGAGCGACAAGGCCGGCGGTGTCGGCCCGCTCTTCGACCAGCCGTCCGAGCTGGGCTGGGGCGGCGACTTCTGGAAGCTGTTCTGGCCCTCCCTGATGGGCATGATCGGTTTCTGGTCCACGCTGTCGCTGAACATCCCCGACTTCACCCGCTACGGCCGGAGCCAGAAGGCACAGACCTGGGGCCAGGCCCTCGGTCTGCCGACGACGATGACCCTGTTCGCCTTCCTGTCGGTGCTGGTCACCTCCGGCTCGCAGGCCGTGTACGGCGAGCCGGTCTGGGACCCGGTCCAGCTCGCCGCCAAGACCGACAGCGTGGTCGGCCTGCTCTACGCCCTGGTGACCGTGCTGGTGGCCACCCTGTCCGTGAACATCGCGGCCAACCTGGTCTCCCCGGCCTTCGACTTCTCCAACGTCGCGCCCAGGAAGGTGAGTTTCCGCACCGGAGCGCTGATCACCGCGGTCCTCGCCGTGCTGATCTTCCCGTGGAAGCTGTACTCCGACCCGCAGGGCTACATCTTCACCTGGCTCGGCCTGGTCGGCGGCCTGCTCGGCACGGTCGCGGGCATCCTCGTCGCCGACTACTGGATCGTGCGCCGCACCCGCCTCGACCTCGCCGACCTGTACCGCACGGGCGGCCGCTACTGGTACGCCGGCGGCTGGAACTGGCGGGCGGTCGTGGCCTTCCTGGTGGGCGGCGTCCTCGCCATCGGCGGCGCCAGCTTCAAACCCCTGATCGACGGCCGGCCCGTCCCCGCGCTCTCCCCGCTCGCGGACTACGGCTGGGTGGTGGGGCTCGGCACCTCCCTGGTGCTCTACCTCGCGCTCACCCTGTCGACCGGCCGCAGGGGAGCCGCGGCCTGAGGCGGCCGGGGGCGGTCAGCCGGACCGGCCGCCCCCCAGCGCGCCGACCGCGGCCTTCGCCGCCTTGATGGCCCCCTTGTTGATCTCGTCCGTGCTCGGGGCCTTCTTCGACTCGAAGTCACTGCCGTTGTAGGTGACGACCACCAGGGCGTTGGCCTTGCGGACGAGGACCACGCCCTCCCGGGTCTCCTGCTTGTCCTGGGTGGTGAGGTTCACGACCGAGTAGGCGGAGTCCCCGAGCCCGGGGACGGGGCCGCCGCCGCTCTTCTCCCCGACCCGCTGCTCGTACTGCTGTTTCGCCGCCCGGTCGGAGTCGCTGATCTCGAACGACACGTCGAGCCAGCGGTAGTCGAAGCCCTTGAGCGCGTTCCAGGAGCAGGTGCGGCGCAGCTTGGTGTCCGTCGACGGGATCTCCTTGCCCGCCGTCTTCGCCCCGGGCACCAGGGACTTGACGGTCTCCACGGGCACACTGCCGCAGGGGGAGGGCGCGTCGGCGTACGTCTTCACCCCGGCGTCCGACGACGGGGCGGAGGAGGACTCGGCGGGCGCGCCCTGGGGCGCCGGCCGGTGCGTGGCCGCGGGCTGTGCCGCCGGGCCGGACGTCAGCGCCCAGCCGGCGCAGGCGAGGACCGCGACCGGCGACAGACGCGCGGTGAGGGCGAGCGGCAGAGGAAGCAAACGCACGTCGCACTTCTCGTGGGGGACGGGGCGCGGAAGGGTCCGCAGTGTGGACGGGGACGACAGTGTCACACGACTGTCTGTGCGGCGGAAGGGCCAACTCCGCTGTGTGCGCGGCCGGTCACGGCAGCCCGGTCACGACGCTTCGCTTCGCCCCTTATGCTCCTTTCCGGGGCGCGGGCCCGGTGGCGTGCGCCTCCAGTCGGCGGCGGGCGCCGACCTCGCTGGGGTACTCACGGACGGTGAGCCGGACGGCGAGCCGGCCGACGACATGGGCCGCGATCGCCGGCATCACGGGCGCCGCGAGCAGCACGAGCCCGCGGCCCAGGGCGATCCGGCCCGGGACGCGCCGCTCGTGGTCGCGCCGGGCACGCAGGGCCCGGTCGGGATCGGGGGGATCCAGCAGCGCCTCGCGGTGCTCCCGGCGCTGCGCCACCCCGCCCCACACCAGCGCCACCGCGGACGCGGCCACCTGCACGCCGTCCCACACCTCCCGCGCGGCCGAGGGCAGCAGGTCGCGGACCCCCTCGTACAGCCCCAGCACGAAGAGGGAGAACAGCGTCATGGCCAGGACGGCGAACACCGCCGTCCGGGCGCGGCGCAGCCAGTACGGCGCGCCCCGCCGGTACCACGTCCGGCCCAGCCGCGGCAGGGCCGGGACCGGGACGGAGTCTCCGGGGGCCGGCGCCTCGGAGGACGCTCGTGACGCGATGCCGGACATCCGACCACGGTAGCCGGTGGGCGGCGGGCCACATCCGGCTATGTCGGGCGGGTCGCCCGGACGCACACGGAACCCGTACGACCCCTTGGCCCGGGGCTGGGCAGCCCTTGAACCGTTCCTGAACCACTCCCGACCGGAAGGCCGGTGGCTACGGCACCCTCGCCGTCCACTGCGGGGACGTGAACTTCGTCCGGGCCAGCTCCTCGGCCCGGGCCAGCTCCGCCGCGGTGATCCCGCCCCGCGCGAGGCCGTACCGGGCGCGGAACGAGCCGATCATCCGGTCGATGACGGCCTCGCGCGGCAGACCCGTCTGCCGCCGCAGCGGATCGACCCGCTTCTTCGCGCTCGCGGTGCCCTTGCCGGACAGCTTCTCCCGTCCGATCCGCAGTACCTCGACCATCTTGTCGGCGTCGATGTCGTACGACATGGTCACGTGGTGGAGCACCGCCCCCGGCCCGCCGTCGGGGCCGACGATCCGCTTCTGCGCCGCGCCCGCGATCTTGCCCTGGTCGGTGGCGATGTCGTTCAGCGGCTGGTACCAGGCCTTAATGCCCATGTCGCCGAGGGCCCCGAGCACCCAGTCGTCCAGATAGGCGTAGCTGTCCTGGAAGGACAGGCCCTGCACGAGGGCTTCGGGCACCGACAGCGAGTAGGTGATCGTGTTGCCCGGCTCCACGAACATCGCGCCACCGCCGGAGATCCGCCGCACCACCTCGATGCCGTGCCGCGCGGCGCCCTCGGGGTCGACCTCGTTGCGCAGCGACTGGAAGCTGCCGATGATCACCGAGGGCGCGCCCCACTCCCACACGCGCAGCGTCGGCGACCGCCGGCCCGCGGCGACCTCGGCGGTCAGCACCTCGTCCAGCGCCATGTGCAGGGCGGGCGGCTGGGGGCCCTCGTGGATCAGCTGCCAGTCGTAGTCCGTCCAGTCCGTCGCCCGGGCCAGCGCCCGGCGCACCGCGACGCCGACGCCCTCCGCGGTCAGGCCGTACATCACCGTCCCGGCGGGCAGCGCGGCGTCGATCCGCGCGGCCAGCCCCGCCGCGTCGGTGTCCGCCGGTGCGCCCTCCAGCGCGCCGTTCACCGCGTCCAGCGCCTCGTCGGGCTCCAGGAAGAAGTCGCCGGCCACGCGCACGTGCCGCAGCACGCCGCCCTCGACGTCCACGTCCACGACGACGAGCTTGCCGCCGGGCACCTTGTACTCACCGTGCACCGCCTGGGCCTCCGTTCCCGCCACACGAGATCAACGCCGCCCGCCACCGGGGTGTTCCCCGGCCGCCGGGCCCGTCCGTACGATCACCCGGACGACGTACCCGAGCCGAGGAGCACGCTGTTGTTCACCACCCGGCCGACCCTCCAGGGCACCTTCGGCATGGTCTCCTCCACCCACTGGCTCGCCTCGCAGTCGGCGATGGCGGTCCTGGAGGCCGGCGGCAACGCCTTCGACGCGGCGGTGGCCGGGGCGTTCGTGCTGCACGTGGTGGAGCCGCACCTGAACGGGCCCGCGGGCGAGGTGCCGATCCTGCTCGCCCCCGCGGGCGGCGCGGTGCGGGTGCTGTGCGGGCAGGGCGTGGCCCCGGCGGGCGCCACGGCCGCGCACTACCGCGGGCTCGGCCTCGACCTCGTCCCCGGTACCGGGCCGCTCGCCGCCGCCGTGCCGGGAGCCTTCGACGCCTGGCTGCTGCTCCTGCGCGACCACGGCACCCGGAGCCTCGACGACGTCCTGCGGTACGCCATCGGCTACGCCGAGCACGGGCACCCGCCCGTGGAGAGGATCGGCGCGACCGTGGAGACCGTGCGCAGGCTGTTCGAGACGGAGTGGACGTCCTCGGCCGACCTCTATCTGCCCGGCGGCAGGGCGCCCCGGCCCGGCGAACCGCTGCGCAACCCGGCCCTCGCCGCCACCTGGAAGCGGCTGCTCGCGGAGACCGCCGGGACCGGCGACCGGGAGGCCCGGATCGACGCCGCCCGCGAGGTGTGGCGCACCGGCTTCATCGCCGAGGCCCTGGTGCGGCAGTCCCGCCGGCCCACCCTGGACACCAGCGGCGAACGGCACACCGGCACGCTCACCGAGGCCGACCTCGCCGGCTGGTCGGCGAGCTACGAGAGCCCGGTGACGTACGACTGGAACGGCTGGACCGTGTGCAAGGCCGGCCCCTGGAGCCAGGGCCCCGCCCTGCTCCAGCAGCTCGCCCTGCTCCCGGCCGAGCTGCCCGCGTACGGCTCCGCCGACTACGTCCACCTGCTGATCGAGGGCTGCAAGCTCGCCATGGCCGACCGCGAGGCCTGGTACGGCGACGCCGCCGACGTACCCCTCGCCGACCTGCTGTCGGACGGGTACAACGCCGGCCGCCGTGCCCTCGTCGGCGCGGAGGCCTCCTACGAGCTGCGCCCGGGCCGTCCCGGCGGGCGCAGCCCGCGCCTGCCCGAGCAGGCACACGCGCGCGTGGACGACGGCGACCGCGCGTTCGACCCGATGGGCGCGGGCGAACCGACCGTCGCCGAGATCCCCGGCGAACCCCACGTGGCCGTCGACGGCACCACCCGCGGGGACACCTGCCACCTGGACGTCGTCGACCGCTGGGGCAACATGGTCGCGGCCACGCCCAGCGGTGGCTGGCTCCAGTCCAATCCCGTCGTGCCCGAGCTCGGCTTCCCGCTCGGCACGCGCCTGCAGATGACCTGGCTGGAGGAGGGCCTGCCGAACACCCTCACCCCGGGCCGCCGTCCGCGCACCACCCTCACCCCGTCCCTCGCCCTGCGCGGCGGGGTGCCGGTCCTGGCGTTCGGCACGCCCGGCGGCGACCAGCAGGACCAGTGGCAGCTGCACTTCTTCCTCGCCGCCGCCCTGCGCGCCCCGGTCCGCGGCGGCCTCGACCTGCAGGGTGCCATCGACGCTCCGAACTGGCACAACGACAGCTTCCCCAGCTCCTTCCACCCGCGCGGGCGTCGTCCCGGCAGCGTCACCGTGGAGTCCCGCGCGGACGCCGGGGTGATCGAGGAGCTGCGGCGGCGCGGCCACGACGTCACCGTCGGACCCCCCTGGTCCGAGGGCCGCCTGTGCGCGGTCGCCCGCGACCCGGAGACCGGTGTCCTGCTCGCGGCGGCGAACCCGCGCGGGATGCAGGGATACGCGGTGGGCCGCTGAGGTCCGCCGCGGCACCCGCTGTTCATCCGGAATCCACCGCGCGGCCACCCGCCCGGCGTGGCCTGTCAGTGGTGCGTGCTCTCATGGAGGGCATGAACGAAGACACGGAAACCATCGAAGAGTTTCTTCTGCGCTGCTCGGCCGACGTGGAGGAGGCGGTCCGCAAGGCCGCCGCGGCCGAGATCCTGCCCCGCTTCCGCCGCCTCGCCGACCACGAGGTGGACACCAAGAGCGGCCCCCACGACCTGGTCACGGACGCCGACCGGCTCGCCGAACTCCGGCTCACCGAGGACCTCGGCTCCCTGCTGCCCGGCTCGGTGGTGGTCGGCGAGGAGGCGGTCCACGCCAACCCCGCGACGTACGACGCGCTCCAGGGCGACGCGCCCGTGTGGATCGTCGACCCGGTCGACGGCACCCGGCAGTTCGTGCACGGCGACGACGGCTTCTGCACCCTGGTCGCCCTCGCCCACGAGGGCGTCGTCATCGCCTCCTGGACCTACGCCGCCGCCCGCGACCAGTTCGCCACGGCCGTGCGCGGCCAGGGAGCCTTCCTCGACGGCGAGCGGCTGTTCGCCGGCCCGCCCGCACCCGGCCGGGACCTCGTCGTCGCCACCTCCCACCCCGACTACACCACCGACGAGCAGAAGGGCGCACTGCGCGCCCTGTGGACCGACGGCGTCGCGCCCCGCCCCTGCGGCTCCGCGGGCCTGGAGTACCTCGCCGTCGCCCGGGGCGAGTTGGACGCCGTGGCGTTCTCCTGGGAGGCCGCCTGGGACCACGCGGCCGGACTGCTCCTGGTCGAGGAGGCGGGCGGGGCGCACCTCACAATCACCGGCGAACCCTTCCGTGTGACCGGCGGCAACGCCCTGCCGTTCACCGCCGCCCGTGACGCGGCCACCGCCCGTCGCGTGTCCGCCCTGCTCCGCGCGGAAGGCTGACGAGCGGCGCACGGCCCGCCGGACCGGCCGGGCCCGACGCCGGACCGGCCGCGGGGCCACCCGGGCCGGGGCGCGCCGGCCCCCCGGCATATCCTGACCGCCAGTGGCCATCGGCTGACGAAGGGGTCCGAAGGTGCCGTCGATGCTCGATGCGGTCGTGGTGGGTGCGGGGCCGAACGGACTGACGGCCGCCGTGGAGCTGGCCCGGCGCGGTTTCTCCGTCGCCCTGTTCGAAGCCAGGTCCACCGTCGGCGGCGGCGCCCGCACCGAGGAGCTGACCCTCCCCGGCTTCCGGCACGACCCGTGCTCGGCCGCCCACCCCCTCGGGGTCAACTCCCCGGCGTTCCGCGGCCTGCCCCTCGACCGCTACGGCCTCGAATGGCTGCACGCCGAACTGCCCATGGCGCACCCTTTCCCCGACGGGACCGCGGCCGTGCTGTCCCGCTCGGTGGCCCGGACCGCCGCCTCCTTCGGACCGCGCGACGCGGGCGCGTACCGCAGGCTGGTCGCGCCGTTCCTCGGCCACTGGGACACGCTCGTACGGGACTTCATGTCCCTGCCCCTGACGGCGCTCCCGCGCGACCCGGTCACCCTGGCCCGCTTCGGCCTCGCCGGGCTGCCGCCGTACACGTGGATGATGCGCCGCTTCAAGGACGAGCGGGCCAAGGCCCTCCTCGCGGGCCTCGTCGCGCATGTGATGGCCCCCCTCGGCGGCCCCGCCACCGGCGCCGTCGGCCTGGTCTTCGCGCTGGCCGCCCACGCCCGCGGCTGGCCGGTGCCCCGCGGCGGATCCCAGGCCGTCTCCGACGCGCTCGCCGCCCTCCTGAAGGACCTCGGCGGCGCCGTGCACACCGACTACGAGGTCAAGCGGCTGGACGACCTGCCGCCGGCCCGCGCCTACGTCTTCGACACCTCGCCCACCGCGCTCGCCCGCATCGCCGGCTTCGGCGACCACTACGCCGGCTACCGGTACGGCCCGGGCGTCTTCAAGATCGACTACGCGCTGGACGGACCGGTGCCCTGGACCGCCCCCGAGGCGCGCGTCGCCGGGACGGTGCAGATCGGCGCGAGCGCGACCGAGATCGACACCGCCCTGCGCGCCGCCTCCCGCGAGGGCCGCGCCCCGGAGCGGCCGTTCCTGATCACCGTCCAGCCCAGCGTCGTCGACCCGGGCCGCGCACCGGCGGGCAAGCACGTCTTCTGGGCGTACGGACACGTCCCGGCCGGCTGGACCGGCGACCTCACCGACGCCATGGAACGCCAACTGGAGCGCTACGCACCCGGCTTCCGTGACCGGGTGCTCGCCCGCGCCGTCGCCGGCCCCGCCGAGATGGCCGCCCGCAACGCCAACTACGTCGGCGGGGACATCGGCTGCGGCGCGGCGTCCGGGCTCCAGCTGCTGCTGCGGCCCAGACTGTCCCTGTTCCCGTACCAGACCCCGCACCCGGCGGTGTTCCTCTGCTCGTCGGCCACTCCGCCGGGACCGGGCGTGCACGGGATGTCGGGTCACAACGCGGCCAAGGCCGTCTGGCGCAGACTGAGGCAGACATGACCACCATCACCCTCGTCCAGGGCGACATCACCCGGCAGAGCGTCGACGCGATCGTCAACGCGGCCAACTCCTCGCTGCTCGGCGGCGGCGGGGTGGACGGCGCGATCCACCGGCGCGGCGGCCCGGCCGTCCTGGAGGAGTGCCGCAGGCTGCGCGCCTCCCACTACGGCAAGGGCCTGCCCACCGGGCAGGCGGTCGCCACCACGGCGGGCGCACTGGACGCCCGCTGGGTGATCCACACCGTGGGCCCCGTGTGGTCCGCCACCGAGGACCGCTCGGACCTGCTCGCCTCCTGCTACCGCGAGTCCCTGCGCGTCGCCGACGAGTTGGGCGCCCGTACGGTCGCCTTCCCGGCGATCTCCACGGGGGTGTACCGGTGGCCCATGGAGGACGCCGCCCGCATCGCGACGCGGACGGTGCGCACGACGCCGACGTCCGTCGAGGAAGTGCGCTTCGTCCTGTTCGACGAGCGGGCGTACGACGTGTTCGGCCGGCAGCTCGGCTGACGCACGGCGTCGGGCCCGGGACCCGGACGGCACGCAGGGCTCCGGACAACCGCCGGGCGACGGGGGCTGCTTCCGGGCGACGGAGCTGCTTCCGGGCGGAGAGGCTGCCGCCCGGCGACCGGGCTGCTTCCGGGCGACGACGTGAACAGCACCACCGCGGGCCGGCCGTGAGCCGCCCCGAAGGCCGCCGCGGATGCGCGCGAGGACGCCGCCGGACGCGGGGTGACCAGGGCGATGTGAAGATCTCACACGGCGTACCCCGGCGGATTCACCCCGCCCGCATGCACCCGTCCCTGTCGGCGTGATTGGCGCATATGCGACCGTCGCCATGGAGACCGTCGGAAGGTCTCGACGGCGTGGAAGGAGCTGCGGAGATGGAGGTAGGAATCCTCGGGCCGCTCGTGGTGAGGGTGAACGGAACGTCCCTCGTGCCCAGCGCGGCCAAGCCGAGACAGGTGCTCGCGTTGCTCGCGTCCAACCTCGGCAGGCATGTGTCCGTCGGCACCATCGTGCAGGAACTCTGGGGCGACGCGACCCCCGGCTGCCCCACGGCGGTGGTGCAGACCTATGTGAAGCAGCTGCGGCGCGCCCTGGCCGCCGCACTCGCCCCGGCCGGCGGGCCGGACGCGAAGCAGGTGCTGAGCCGTACCCACACGGGCTACGTCCTCGGCCTGCCCGGCGCGGACGTGGACGCCCGGGAGTTCGAGCGGATGACGGTCCGCGGGCAGCAGGCCCTCGCCCGCCACGAGGCCGAGGAGGCGGCGGCGCTGCTGGACAAGGCCCTCGCCGTGTGGCGGGGCCCCGCACTGGTCGACGTACGGACCGGACCGGTGCTGGAGACCGAGGTGCGCCGGCTCGACGAGGCCCGCCGCGGCGCCCTGGAGAGCCGGATGAGCGCGTACCTCCTGCTCGGACGGCACACCGAACTCATTGGCGAACTCGGCGTGCTGACGGCCCGCTATCCGTTGCAGGAGAGCCTGCACGCCCTGCTGATCCTGTCCCTGCACCGCAGCAGCCGTTCCGGGGAGGCGCTGGAGGTGTACCGGCGGCTGCGCGCGGCCATGGTCGGTGAACTCGGCATCGAGCCCTCGCAGCGGCTCCAGCGGCTGCATCACGCCATCCTCCGCGACGACCCCGCCCTGGAGTCGCCCGCCGCCGGTTTGGCTGTTTTTTAGCGGTTCCCGCCACCCTCGGGGCGTGCCTGCCGGGGCCTGCTCGACCGCGAGCCGAAGGCGTCCGGCCGGTCGGGCAGGTGATCCGCCCGTGTCCGCGTCCCGGGCACGGACGTCCGCCCCCGCGCCGGCCGGCCGCGGTCGGCCGCGCGGCGCGGACCGGCCCCGGCCGGCCACCGACGTCGGACTAGCCCGAGGCGGAACGGAATGACGCGTTACCTGTCCCAGACATCCCCGTCCGAACTGGACCCCGATGACGCCGGAGTGCGGCTGTTCTGCTTCCCGTACGCGGGCGGTGGCGCCTCCGCCTACCGGCGCTGGCAGCGCGGTCTCGACGTGCACGCCGCCGGCGCCCAGGTGCTGCCCGTCCATCTGCCCGGCCGTGAGGGCCGGATGACCGAGCCCCGGTTCACCGACCTGGCCGCGCTCGTCGCCGACCTCGACGAGGAACTCGACGCCGAACTGGAGCACCCGCACGTGTTCTACGGGCACAGCATGGGCGCCCTGATCGCCTACGCGCTGACCGCCCGCCGGCAGTCGCGGGGCGCGCCCCTGCCACTCGCCCTGGCCCTCAGCTCCTACCGCGCCCCCCACCTGCCCGCACCGGAGATCGCCGACCCGGGCGCCAGCGACGAGGAACTGGTCGCCGGACTGGCCGCGCTGGGCGGTATCCCGCGGGTGATCCTCGACCACCCCGACTTCCTCGCCGCGCTGCTGCCCATAGCCCGTGACGACCTGCTGCTGTGCACCGCGTCCGTCGGCGCGGACGCCGACTCGATCCGGGTGCCGCTGCATCTGTTCGTCGGCGCGCGCGACCGCCTGGTGTCGGTGCCGGAAGTCGTCGCCTGGCGGCGGCACGCCGGACGCGGCTGCGAGGTGCGGGTCATGCCCGGCGGGCACTTCTTCATGCGCGCCCACGAGGACGGCTTCCTGCGCGAACTCGCCGCCGTCATCCGCCAGTACGCCTACGCGCCGGTGCTCGCGGGCGCCCTGTCCGCCTGACGACGCAAGGCCCCCGGAGGGACACGATGACAGCTCAGGAAACGTACACCGACCGCGTTCTCGCCAGAGCTGCGGACCGCGGGGACGCCCCCGCCTTCACCTTCGTCCGGGACGACGGCGACGACCGGCTCTCGTACGCCGAACTCGACCGGCGGGCCCGGGGGATCGCCTCCTGGCTCCAGGAACGGGGGCTGAGCGGACGGCAGGTGCTGCTGCTCCACCCCTCGGACCTGTCCTTCGTCACGGCCTTCGTCGGCTGCCTGTACGCGGGTGCGGTCGCCGTCCCCGCGCCTCTGCCCTCCGACCGCGAACGGCACTTCGACCGGCTGACCCGGATCGCCGCCGACGCACGGATCGGGGCGGTGCTCACCACCTCCCGGCACGCCGCCGCCGTCGAGTCCTGGCTGGCGGGCACCGGCCCCGAGCGGGTGCCCTGCCTGGCCACCGACGCGGGCCCGGTGGGGGATGCGAGCGGGTGGCGGAACCCCGGACTGCGCCCCGACGACCTCGCCTTCCTGCAGTACACCTCGGGTTCGACCAGCGCGCCCAAGGGCGTGATGGTCTCCCACCGCAACCTGATGGCCAACGAGGCCGCCATCCAGCGGGCCCTCGGCTCCGGCGCCGACGACTGCTTCGGCAGCTGGCTGCCGCTCTACCACGACATGGGTCTCATCGGGCACGTGCTCCAGCCGCTGTGGCTGGGCGCCCGGGCCGCTCTCATGGACCCGGGCTCGTTCCTGCGCCGGCCGGCGGCCTGGCTGGAGATGGTCGGCGACCACCGGATCACCATCGGCGGCGGACCCGACTTCGCGTACGCCATGTGCGTACGGCGGGTCAAGGACGCCGACCTGCCCCGGCTCGACCTGTCCAGCTGGGAGCGGGCCTGCAACGGGGCGGAACCGGTACGGGCCGACACCATCGACGCGTTCACCCGGCGGTTCACCCCGGCGGGCTTCCGGGCCGAGGTCTTCTTCCCCTGCTACGGCATGGCCGAGACCACCCTGCTCGTGTCGGGCACCCCGCGCGGCATCCGGCCCACGACCCGGACCGTCGACGCCGCGGCCCTGGAGAACGGCGAACTCCGCGCCCCGGAAACGGGGACGGCGGGCCGGACGCTGGTCAGCAGCGGGGTGGTGAGCCCCGAGGACTTCGAGGTGCGGATCGTCGACCCGGAGACCGCGCGCACCCTGGCGCCCGGACGTGTCGGGGAGATCTGGCTGCGCGGGGCGAGCGTGGCCGACGGCTACTGGGCCCGGCCCGATGCCACGGCGGAGACCTTCGGGGCCCGGACGGCGGAGGAGGCGGGCCCGGCGGGCGGCGGCTGGCTGCGCACAGGGGACCTGGGCGCCCTGAGCGACGGGCAGTTGTACGTGACCGGCAGGCTCAAGGAAATGATCCTGGTCAACGGCCGGAACATCTATCCGCACGACGTGGAGGCCGCGGCCCGCGCGGCGGACCCGGTGCTCGGTACGGGCGCCGCCTTCGCGGTGCAGGCGGGCGGCGCCGGACGGGAACGTCTGGTCGTCGTCCAGGAGGTCGCCGGCGCCGCCCTCGACGCCGCCGCAGGGGAACACGGGCCGCTGCTGGTCGAGCGGGTGCAGAACGCGGTCGCCGCGGAGTGCGCGGTGCCGGCGGGCAACGTCCTGCTGGTCGCGCCGGGCACGGTCCGCCGTACGACCAGCGGGAAGATCCAGCGCACGCTGATGCGGAAGCTGTTCCTGACCGGCGCGATCGAGCCGCTGTACGCGGTCCTCGAGGCCGACGTCCGGCCGCCGGCCGAGCGGACGGCGGCGACGGTCGGCTGACCACCGGCCACCGCGCCCGCACAGGCAGACGGCACCCCCTCGGGCCCCCGGCCCGGAACGGCACCCTCGTTCCGGGCCGGGGGCCCGGTGCCGCGCTCGGTGCCGCCTGCGGTGCGGGGGAGCGGCGGTCGCGGGAACCCGCCTTGGTGAGGGGCGTCCGCCCGACGCGGCGGCCGGTGGCGAGGAATGGACCGGGCGACTGTCGGCGGGCCGCGCGAACGAGATGGACGACCTCGTGACGGCACGTCCGCGCACGCCGGCTCGATCGGATCCGCCCCCGCCGCGGCACGACACCCCGCGCATCGCGGACCGGGGGCTCGGCAGGCGTCGGGCCCGGGGGGGGGCAACGGCGCTTCGCCCGCCGGTCCGGCGGCGTCGCCTACGCGGCCGCGTCCCGGTGTGCGGTCGGTGGCCGGGGCGGTGTTCCCTCCTCGGAGTCTGCTGCGGAGACCGGTGCCGGGGCGGGTTCACGGGCCGGGCCCTTCAGCAGGACGGCTGAGAGGACGGCGCCCAGCGCGACGATCGCGGCGGCCGCCGTGAAGCCCGCCGGGGCGGCTGCCGCGACGCGGTCGCCCGGCGCACCGCCGGTGAGGTGGGAGCCCGACTCGCGGGCCAGGACCGTGCCGACGACCGCCACGCCCAGCGCGTTGCCCAGCTCCTGCATGGTGTCGTTCAGCGCGGCCGCGTTGCCCGAGCGTTCCGGCGGGACCAGGGCCAGCACGGCGTCCGTCGCGGGCGCGAGCGCCACACCCACGCCGGTGCCCATCAGGCACAGGCTCAGCAGGACGCCCGGGTAGTTGTCGGCCCGGGCCAGGGACAGGATGCCCAGGGCGCTGACCGCCAGACCGCCCGCCACCGCGCCGCGCGGGCCCGTGCGGCGGGCGGCCCACGGCGACAGGGCCGAGCCGGCGCCCACGGCGACCGCCACGGGAGCCACCGAGAGGCCGGCCCGCAGCGGGCTGTAGCCCAGCCCGGACTGGAGGAACTGGGTCAGCACGAACAGCGTCCCGGACATGCCGCTGAACAGCAGCATGTTGCCCGCGCCCGCCCCGAGGAACGCGGGACGGCGCAGCAGGGCGAAGTCCACCATGGGACTCGGGTGCCGCCGCTCCCACCCGGCGAACCCGGCACCGGCGAGCAGCGCCGCCGCGAACGAGCCGAGCACCGGCGCGGACGTCCACCCCTCGCCCGAGGCGTGGATCGCGCCGTAGACCAGGCCCACCATCGCCGCCGAGCCCAGCACCGCCCCCACCGGGTCCGCCGGACGCGGCACGGGCGCCGCCGACTCCGGCAGCAGCAGCGCGCCGGCCACCAGGACGACGGCCACCGGCAGCAGGTTCACCAGGAAGACGGAACCCCACCAGAAGTGGGCGACGAGGGCGCCGCCGAGCACCGGGCCCGCGGCCACGCCCAGCGCCGAGGTGGCACCCCACACCGCGATCGCCCGGGGCCGCTCGGCCTCCGGGAACACGTTCACCAGGATCGACAGGGTGCCCGGCATCACGAGCGCCGCGGCCACGCCCATCACGGTCCGGGCCGCGATCAGCTGCCCGGCGTCCCGCGCCGCGAGCGCGATCAGCGTGCCCACGCCGAACAGGGCGGCACCGAGGAGCGTGGCCCGTTTGCGGCCGTAGCGGTCGGACAGCGTGCCCGCGGTGAGCAGGCAGGCCGCGAAGACCAGCGCGTAGCCGTCCACGATCCACTGGGTGGTGCCTATGCCCGCGTGCAGGTCCCGCATCAGGCTGGGCAGCGCGACGTTGAGCAGCCCGTTGTTGAGGATGATCAGGAACAGGGCGAGGGACAGCACTCCGAGCATCCACCAGCGGCGCGGGTCCGGCGGTGAGGGCAGTGCGGACGCCTGCCTCCCGTACGACTCCGTCGCGTCCTGCATGCGGATCTCCTCTCGGGCCGGCGGGAGAGCGCCACGACGCCGTGCGCCCGGCCACAGCCTGCCGTCCGGCCCTGAAGGCGTGGTTGAGCGATTTCCGGCCGGTGGCGCAACCGCCGCTACAGCCGCCGCCCCGAGCATGGATCGCCGCAGGCACCCACAGGCAGCGACCTTCCGAGGCTTCGAGGACTTCCAGGAGTGGATGTGCAGGACGACCGGGCGCAAGCCTTCATGACGACCCTGATCGAGCAACTCGTCGCCGTACGCCCCGAGACCGCGGGCCGGCAGGTCACCGAGCGCTCCCGGCTCACCGGCGACCTCGGCCTGGACTCGGTGGAGCTCGCCGAACTCTTCGAGCGCATCCGGGAGGTGTACGGGGAGGTCGAGATCGCGGACTGGCTGGCGCTGGCGACCCGCGCCGAGGGCGACACGGTCGGCAGCCTCGTCCGCTACCTGTCCATGGTGCTGCCCGAGGACGCGGGGCAGCCGCTGGTGGCGGGGAGCGCGCGATGACCGTGACGACGCAGGCGCCGGCCCGTACGGACTACGTGGCCCTCGCCGCCGAACTGGCCGGCCGGTTCGCCGAGCGGGCCGCGCGGCACGACGCGGAGGCCAGCTTCCCGCACGAGAACTTCGCGGAGCTCGTCGCCTCCGGCTACACCGCGATGACCGTGCCCCGCGAGTACGGCGGCGGGGGAGCGGGCCTGGAGGAGCTGTGCCGGGCCCAGGAGACGCTGGCCACCGGCTGCGCGAGCACCTCCTTCGCGGTCAACATGCACGTGCACGGCATCGCGATGATCGCGGGCATCGGCGGCCCCGCCGCCGAGCGCGCCTACCGGGCGATCGCCCAGGACGGCGCGGTCATCGCCGGCGGGTTCAGCGAGCCCGGTGTCGGCGGCAACTGGTGGCACCCCACCACCAAGGCCGAGCCCGTGGAGGGCGGTTACCTGCTCAACGGGCGCAAGGGCTTCTTCACCGGATTCCCGGCCGCCGACCTGCTCTTCCTCTCCGCCGCCCGCACGGACGACCGCGGACTGCCCGAGCCCGTCGGCTTCCTCGTGCCCAAGCCGGAGCGCGGGGTCACCGTCACCGCGGAGTGGGACGCGGCCGGCATGCGCGCCACGGGCAGCCACTCCCTGCTGCTGGACGACCTGTTCGTGCCCGAGGACCGGATGGTCGGCCGGCCCGGCGCGCTGCCGCTGATGTTCATGCAGGGCGTCCACTGGGCCTGGTGCAGCTTCGCCTCCGTGTTCCTCGGCATCGCCCGCGGCGCCCTGGAGCAGGTGGTGCGCGAGCAGCGCGGCCGCACCCTGCACGTCCTCGACCGGACCGTGGCCCATCTGCCGGGTGTGCAGTTCCGGATCGCCGAGATGAGGACCCGGCTCGCGGCGGCCGAGGCGCACCTGTACCAGGCGGTGCGCGCCGACCACGACACCGCGATCGCCGCGGACCCGCTCGGCCACTACATCGAGATGAGCGTGATGAAGAACAGCGTGGCCCGCCTCGCGCACGAGGTGGTCGTCCTCGCGATGCAGGTCCAGGGCGGCTCCGCGCTGCTGTCCGGGCACCCGCTGCAGCGCGCCTACCGGGACGTGGTGGCCGGGCTGCTCGTCCCGCCGAACTCCGACGTGACCGCCGAATGGGCGGGCAAGCACGCGCTCGGAGTGCCGGTCTTCGCCGAACCCCGCTGGGAGGGCTGAACACCATGGCCACCGCCGTACAGGACACCATCGCCGTCGACGACGCCGAACGGGACGCCCGCTGGGCGCGGTTGGAGATGACGGCACGCGCGCTCGCCGCCCGGTTCGAGGAGCGGGCGACGGACGGGTACGACTCCGGCGAGTTCGTCGGCCGCAACATCCGGGACCTCGTCGAGGCGGGCGTCACCGCGGTCAACGTCCCCCGGGACATGGGCGGTCTGGAGGCCACCCTGGAGGAGAACACCCGGCTGCTGCGGATCATCGCCGGCGGCTGCGGCTCCACCGCGTTCACCCTCGCCATCCACGCCGTGCTGACGGGCTCCATGCGCAGCGACCTGAGCGTGGCCGTGCGCGAGCGGATGTTCGGCGCCGTCCGCGACGGCGCGTTCGTCGTCGGGCCGTTCACCGACGAGGGCTCGGGCGGCAACTGGGTGCGGCCCTCGACCACGGCCCGCCGCGTCCCGGACGGTTTCGTCCTGGACGGGCTCAAGCACTTCGCCACCGGCTACGACGCGGCCACCCACCTGGTGGTCACGGCGGGCCTGGACGACGAGCACCTGGAACCGCCCTTCAACCTCGCCGCGTTCTTCGTCGAGAAGCCCGAGCGGGGCATCGAGGTGGTCGCGCCCTGGAGCGGCTTCGCGCTGCCGATGACCGGCTCGCACTCGCTGCGGCTCGACGGACTGCGCGTCGACGCCGACGACTCGGTGTTCCCCGACGGACTGACCCCGCTGTTCGTGATGGCGCGCCAGCAGTGGGGTCACTACTGCTTCGCGGCCGTCTTCCTCGGGCTCGCCGAGCGGGCGTACACGCTCGCCGTCGAACGCACCCGCGGCCGGTCCACGACCGCCGTCGCCGATCTCGCCCGGCTGCCCGGCATCCAGTTCGCGGTGGCCCGGATGCGCTCCTCGCTGGCCACCATGGACGCCCTGCTGACCGAGTACGCCACCCGGCACGTCGACCCGGGCGAGGACCTGCCCGCCTTCGTCGCCGACACCTGCGTACCGAAGTACTACATCACCAACGAGGCCGAGCACGTCGTCGCCACCGCCTTCGAGGTGATCGGCGGCTCCGGCATCCGCGAGGGCTCCCGCATCGGCCAGATCTGGCGGGACGTCAAGGCCGGCCCGCTGCTGCCCTTCACCAACGACATGGCCCGCGAGTTCATCGGCAAGGCCACCCTGGGCATCAGCCCGGTCGAGACCCCGAGGTGGGTGTGATGGCGACCTCCACGAGCCCGGACCGCACCGGCGCACTGGACCCCGGCCGGGTGCCGATCGACAACGAGTACTACGAAGAGGTCGGCGACGACTGGTGGAACACGGAGGGACCGCTGCGGGCCCTGCACGAGATGAACCCGGCCCGCACCGGCTACTTCGACCGGATCCTCAAGGCCCGCCACCACGGCCGCCCGCCCGGCACGATCCGCGTCGTCGACCTGGGCTGCGGCGGCGGCCTGGTCGCCGAGAACCTCGCCGCCCGCGGCTACCGGGTCACCGGCATCGACCTGTCGCCCGGCACCGTCGAGGCGGCCCGGCGGCACGCGGCGGCCTCCGGCGTCGACGTCACCTACCGGGTCGGCTCCGCCTACGGCACCGGCCTGCCGGACGGCTGCGCCGAGGCGGTCGTCGCCTCCGACGTGCTGGAGCACTTCCACGACCTGCCCGCCGCGCTCGCCGAGATCGAGCGGCTCCTCGTCCCCGGCGGGGTCCTGCTCTTCGACACCGTCAACCGGACGATCCGCAGCTACCTGCTGCTCATCCTGGTCGCCGAGAGACTGCTCGGCATCATCAAGCCGGGCACGCACAACTGGAAGATGTTCATCCGCCCCGCCGAACTGCACGGCCTCCTCGGCCGCGCCGGGATGCGGCTGGCGGAGACCCGCGGCCTTGGCCCGGCCCGCCCGCTCCCCGCGCTGCTGCCCGGCCTGCTGCGCCACCGGCGGCTGGGCGAGTTCACCCTCACCGGCGACGTCTCGGCCAGCTACATCGGCCACGCCGTCAAATCCGGTACGCCGGACGCCGACGCCGGCTGACGCAGGCCCCCACCGGCCCCGCGCCCGCCCCGCACCGCCCCCACCGCCCCGCGAGGGGCCGGCGGCGGGCCCCTCGCCCAGGACCCCGCGAAGCACCTCGCCAAGGACAGGACACCCATGGTCTCCATACGCTCCGCCAGCCTCGCCGGCACCGAAATAGGGGCCGCACCCGACGCCGTACGACGGCTCCTGCTCGACGTGGTGGGCTGCGGCCTGCTGATGCCGGGCGTGGAGAGCCTCACCGCCGAGGGCGACGACGTCTACCACTACGTGCTGGCCACCATCTCCAACGGAGCCGTCAGCCACACCCCCGACCACCGCACCCGCTTCGACACCGGCGACCCCGCCCGCATCCGCTGGGAACCGGTCGGCACGCACAACTTCCGCTCCTGGGGCGAGTTCCGCACCACCCCCGGCACCGGGCCCGGCACCACCTATCTGGAGATCGACACCCGCTCCGAGGCCGACGTCGACATCGCGCCCGTGGTGCTGCCGCTGGTCGAGCCGTTCGCCCGGCAGCAGAGCGACGAGGTCACCGAGGGGTTCCTCGCCGCCATCAAGGGCCGGCTGGAATCGGGCGCGAGGGCGGCGGCATGACGACCGCGACCGAGGCGCCGGACGCCGCCGGACGGACCGCCGCCCGCGGGGTGGCCAGACTGCTGGCCCTGCGCACCGCCGCACCCGACACCGTCGTCCCGCAGGCGAGCGCCTTCGACACGTACTACCGCGAGGTCTACCGGGACGTGTCCAAGGCCGAGGAGATCTTCCGCGGCTCCGGGGTCACCCAGCGGCACATGGCCTGGGACCCGCGCACCGCCTACGCCGACGGGTTCCCCACCATCAAGCCCCGCATGGCGGCCTGGGAGGAGAGCGTCCTCGCCATGAGCCGGCGCACGGTGGGCGGGGTGCTCGAGGACGCGGGCGCGGACGAACTCCGGGACCGCATCGGCACGTTCGTGATGGCCAGCTGCACCGGATACGCGGGCCCCACCCCGGACATCCTGCTGGCCAAGGAGTTCGAGCTGCGCCAGGACCTGCGCCGCACCTTCATCGGGCACATGGGCTGCAACGCCGCCTTCAACGTGCTCAAGACCGCCTTCGACGCGCTGGCCGCCCGCCCCGGCGAACTGGTCCTGGCCGGCTCCGCCGAGGTCTGCTCCGTCCACCACCGCCCCGAGGTGTCGGCCGAACAGGCGGTCGTCAACGCCCTGTTCGGCGACGCGGGCGCCATGACCCTGCTCGGCGCCGACGACGGCGGTCCCGGCCCGGTGTTCCTCGGCACCCACACCGAGACCCACCCCGAGACCACCCACGCCATGAGCTGGCACATCGAGGACCTCGCGTTCCGCATGACGCTCTCCCCGTACGTGCCGTTCTACCTGGCCGAGAGCATCGAGCCGTTCGTCAAGCGGCTGCTCGCCCCGCACGGCCTCGACGTCGGCGACGTGCGGCACTGGGGCGTGCACCCCGGCGGCCCGAAGATCATCGACTTCGTCGGCGAGAAGCTCGACCTCACGCCCGAACAGCTCGCCCCGTCCCGGGCGGTGCTCGCCGAGCACGGCAACTGCTCCTCCGCCACCATCCTGCTGATCCTGGACCGCATCCTGCGCACCTCACGGCCCGCGCCGGGGGAGCTCGCCGTGCTGATGGCGTTCGGCCCCGGGCTGACCATGGAGTCGGCGCTCGTCCGTTTCTGATCCCGCCGCGCACCCCGCACCTCCGACACCGATGGGACACCCTCATGACGACGAGCGCACTCGAACCGCGCTGGACCACCCCCGACCTGCACGCCGCGATCAAGGACCACTACGACGGGCTGATCGAGCTGTACGAGGACCTGTGGGGGGAGCACATCCACCACGGGTACTGGGCCGAAGGAGAACCCGACCCCGGCCGGCACGGCGCCCAGGTGCGGCTCGTGGAGGAGCTGATCGCGTTCGGACCCGTGCCCGAGGGCGCCCGGATCCTGGACGCCGGCTGCGGCATCGGCGCCTCCGCCGTCCACCTCGCCGGACGGCTCGGCTGCACGGTCGACGGCATCACCATCAGCGCCGAGCAGATCGGCCGGGCCGAGAGCAAGGCCGCCGAGGCGAAGGTCGCCGACCGCACCAGGTTCCGCCTGGTCGACGCCATGCACACCGACTACCCGGACGGCACCTTCGACGTGGTGTGGGCGCTGGAGAGCTGCGAGCTGATGCCCGACAAGAAGGCGTTCCTCGCCGAGTGCCACCGCGTCCTCAAGCCGGGCGGCACGCTCCTGGTCGCCACCTGGTGCGCCCGCGACGACGCCCTCGCGCCCGACGAGACCCGGCTGCTGCACCGCATCTACCGCGACTTCGTGGTCTCCCACGTGCTGCCCCTGAACCGGTACGGCGCCCTCGCCGACGAGCTGGGCTTCACCGGCGTCCGCACCGCCGACTGGTCCGAGCGGGTCTGGGACACCTGGAAGCTCTCCACCGACATCGTCAAGCCGGTGGTCCGCGACCCCTCCATGATCTGGAAGCTGGTCCGCGCCAAGGGCATGGACATCTTCCGCTTCCTCAACTCCGTACCGCTGATGAAGCAGGCGTACGAGCGCGGCGTGATGCGCTACGGCGTGCTGCGCGCCACCAAGCCGCTGTGAACCGGCGCCCACCCACCCGACTTCCCGTTCCCTCCTGGAGCCGACGATGACGACAACTGCCGCTCCCACGGCGTCCGTCGAGTCACTGGTCGCCGAACTGCTCACCCAGCAGTGGCTGATCGACCTGTTCTCCGAGCTCGCCGAGCGCCAGCAGGCCTCGACCGCCGCGACCGAGAAGCTGCGCGCCCGCGACGCCGCCACCCATGTCTTCTGGCCCTTCCACTCCCCGCAGTTCCCGCTCGTGGCGCGCGAGGCGCACGGCAGCCGCATCCTCGACGCCGACGGCAACACCTACGTCGACTGCCACCTCGGCTTCGGCGCCCAGGCACTGCACGGCCACAGTCCCGAGCCCGTCGTCCGGTACGTCACCGAACAGCTCGCCGCGACCACCGGCAACGGCTACTGCCACCCGGTCGAGCAGCAACTCGTCGACCTGCTGGGCGAGTTCGTGCCGCACTGCGAGAAGTTCGCGTTCCTCAACTCCGGCACCGACGCCACCGCGGCCGCCATCCGGCTCGCCCGCGCGCACACCGGCCGGCGCATGGTGGCCAAGTTCGAGGGCTCCCTGCACGGTGTGCACGACCTGGGCATGCACAACACCGCCTTCTGGTACCACGGCCACCCGACCCACCCCTTCCCGGGCAACGCCCCCGACGGCGGCGTCGAGCGGCAGTCCGCGCTCACCGGGGTACCCCTCGCCGACCCGCGCGACCTGCTCGTCCTGCCCAACGACCCGGTGCGCGCGGTCGAACTGATCGAGCGCCACCGCGGCGAGCTCGCCTGCGTGATCACCGAGGCCGCGTCCTCCTCGTTCCCGTTCGTCGAGCACACCGTCCCGCTGCTGCGCTCCGTGTCCGAGCGGTGCCGGGCGCTGCGCATCCCGTTCGTCCTCGACGAGGTCCTCACCGGCTTCCGGTTCGGGCCCGGCGGCGCCGCCGCCCACTTCGGCATCGAGGCCGACCTGTACACCTATGGCAAGGTCCTCAGCGGGCTCGGCATCCCGCTGTCCGCCGTCGGCGGCCGGGCGGCCCTGCTCGACCACACCCAGACCTCCGGCCTGCCGCTCACCGACATCGGCCGCAAGACCTGCGTGCAGACCACCCACGCCGGCAACCACCTCGCGCTGGCCGCGTCGTACGCCAGTCTGCGGCTGCTGCACGAGCAGCGCGACACGTACTACACCGAGACCCGGGCCAAGGTCGACGGCATCCAGCGGCGCCTGGCCGCGTTCCGCGGGAAGACCGGCATCCCGCTGCGCCTGGTCGGATTCGGCGACTTCATCGGCTCGTTCGGCTTCCTGGAGAAGGACAGCTACGACGACTACCGCGCCTTCGCCGGCGCGGTGAACCCGATCGCCTTCTTCCTGCTCACCCTGATGCTCCGCCGGCGCGGCTTCTACACCCTCAGCCTGCCGATGCTGTTCACCGGCGGCGCGCACAGCACCGAGGACCTGGACTCCCTGGTCGACGCGGTCACCGACTCGGCCCGCGAACTCGGCCGCCACGGCTTCCCGTTCGTCCTGCCCGGGGCCGACGGGGCATGACCGGCGCCGGCCCGGACGAGCGGGCGGACGCCGTGGTGGTCGGGGCCGGGCTCACCGGTCTGGTCACCGCCGTCCGCCTGGCCCGCACCGCCGGACCGGGCCGGCGGGTGCTGCTGCTCGAAGCGGGCGGCGAACCCGGCGGGCGGGCCCGTACCACGGACCACCGGGGGTACCGGCTGGGCCTCGGTCCCCGGGCGCTGTACCGGACCACACGGGACGAGCTGCGGGCCCTGGGCGTGCGGGTACCGGGCGGTGAACCCGACCTCAGCGGCTCTCTCGCCCTTCGCGACGGCGCACTGCACCCCGGCTACGCCGCCCCCGGCCCGCTGCTGCGCACCGGACTGCTCGCGCCCCGCGAACGCCTCGCCGTGGCCCGGCTGCTGGCCCTGTCCCGCGGCCGCCCGAACCTGGCCGGCACCGATGCCGCGCGGTGGCTCGCCGACCGCCTGCCCACCGAGCGGGCGCGGGAGGCGGCCTTCGCCGTGCTGCGCGTCAGCGCCTACGCCGGCCGTCCCGAGATGATCGACGCCGGGGCGCTGGCCGCGCACTTCGCCGGGGTACGGCGCGGGGTGACGTACGTCGACGGCGGCTGGCGCACCCTGGTGGACGCGCTGCTCGGCCGCGCCCGCGCCCTGGGCGTGGAGACCCGCACCGGCTGCCGGGTCACGGCGGTCGAGGGCGGGGCACGGCCGCGGCTGACCCTCGCGGACGGGCACGGCATCCGCGCCCGCTCGGTGGTGCTGGCGGGACTGCCGCAGCGCGCGGCGCACCGCCTGCTGGACGAGCCCGGACCGGCCGGCCCGCCCGGCCGGCCCCTGCACACCGCCTGCCTGGACGTGGCCCTGAGCCGGCTGCCGGACCCGCGCCGGACCCTGGTCCTCGGCGTCGACGAACCCCTCTACCTGTCCGTCGCGTCCCAGACCGCACGCCTCGCGCCGGACGGCGGCGCCGTGCTCCACCTCGCCCGCTACGACGACGGGTCCGGTCTCGGCGCCACCGAGGTGCGCAAGCGGCTGGACGAACTGCTCGACCTGTGCCAGCCCGGCTGGCGCGAGGTGCTGGTCCATGAACGGTTCCTGCCCCGGATCACCACCATGACCGCGGTGCCCGAAGCCCGCACGGGCGGCCTCCCCGGCCGGCCCGGACCACGGGTCCCCGGCCGGCCGGGCGTCTTCGTCGCCGGCGACTGGGTCGGCCAGCGCGGTCTGCTCGCCGACGCGTGCGTGCTCAGCGGGGCGCGGGCGGCCGAGGAGGCGGCGGCGCGGCTGTGAACGCGGGGAAGACAAGGCCCCTACCGACCAACGGAGTTGTCATGCGTCCGATCCGTATCGCCGCCCTCGGCGGCTCGTTGCGTGCCGGCTCGGTCTCCACCGCCGCCCTGCGGACCTGCGCCGCCCGGGCGCGCCGGGCGGGCGCCGAGGTGACCCTGCTGTGCGGGCCCGAACTGGCGCTGCCGCCCTACGACCCGGAAGCAGGTGTCAGGTCGGCGGCGGAGCTGCGGCTGCTGGCCGCCCTGCGCGCCGCCGACGGTGTCCTGCTGGCCAGCCCGACCTACCACGGCGGCATGTCCGGGCTGCTGAAGAACGCGCTCGACCACACCGAGGCCCTGGCCAAGGACACTCCCGGCTACCTGGACGGGCGCGCGGTGGGCTGCCTCACGGTGGCGTGGAACGAGGTGGCGGGCGCCTCCGCGCTGGCCTCCCTGCGCGCCTCGGCCCAGGCGCTGCGCGGCTGGGCGGTGCCGATGGGCGTGGTGGTGTCCGCCGCCACGGAGTTCACGGCCGCCGACACCTGCGCGGACCCGCGTGCCGCCCGCCGCCTCGACATCCTCACCGACCAGGTCCTCGACTTCGCCCGCATGCGCCGCAGCTGCGAGGCGGCCGCCGTACCCGTCGGCTCAGGGGTGGGGGCCGCGCTGTAGCCCGCCGTCCCCACCCGCGACCGGCCCCCGAGCCCACCGGAACGGCTCGGGGGCCGGCGGCGTGTCCGCCGCGGCGGACGGCGGGGCGCACGGACGGGAGCGGGCGACACACGGCACGGGCATGTGCCTGCGGCGTCCGGGACACGGTGAGGGCCGGGCACTCCCTCCCTCGGTTCCCTCAGGGAGTGCCCGGCCTGCCGGTGGGTGGTGCGCCGACTAGCCCGCGGTCGTCCGGACCGGGGTCAGGGGCAGCATGCGGCGGTCCTCGGTGCGGGCCGCCGCCAGCTGGGCGCGGCCCTTGTCCGTCATCAGTTCGGGACGCCACAGCGTGCCGCCGTCGAGTTCGACCGTCACCCCGGTGACGCCGTCGACCGCGCCCACCTTCTGCTCGACCGACTGCATGATCACCGGAACCGCCATGCAGAACGGCGCGGTCAGGCTGATGCGCACGGTGGCCCGGCCCTCGCCGTCCACCGCGACATCGCGTACGAGGCCGAGGTCGACCAGGCTCATCGGCCGCTGCCAGGACTGGCTGCAGGGGTCGTACACCTCGCCCAGCGCGGTGTGCACCTGGTCCGGCGTGACGGTCGCGACCGTGGCGACCGCCCGGTCCGCGGCGCTCACGCCGAGGCCCCGGCCGCCGCCGCCCACAGCTCGGGCTGCGACTCGCGCCAGTACGTCCACATCGGCCGGTTGCCGCCGTGCTCGGCCCGGTGCCGGGCGAACTCGTCGTCCCGCACTGCCTCCGCCGCCGCGGCCAGGTCGATCCCGGCGATGCGCGCGTAGTTGCCGGCGAGGAACGCCGCCCGCTGCTCGTGGGTGATCTGCTCCAGCCCGTACCGCTCCAGGATGCGGTCGGAGAACGTGAGCCGCGCCATCTTCTCCAGCACCGGCTGCGGGTGGAAGTGCAGGGCGCCGGAGGCGTAGATGATCTTCTCGGCGCCGCCGAGCGAGATCAGCTGGGCCAGCGCCTCCTCGACGTACCCCATGCCGTGCGCCAGGATCGCCGAGGTGATCTCCAGGTTGGCGTAGACGTTGGGCAGCCGCATCAGCGCCATGGCGACCTCCTCCACGAAGGGCGGGAGGCCGGCGTGCACGATCTCGAAGGAGAGGTCGATGTGCCGGATGGCGACGGTCTCGAGGTCGTCGATCCCGAACGGGCCGAGCGGCACCAGGCCGTTGGGCACGATCTTGTGCAACGCGACGATCTTTATGCCGAGTTCCTTGGCCAGCTCGAACAGCGGGGTGAACTCGGGGTCGTCGAGCCGCCAGCTGACGTCCGGGGAACCGGCGTTGGGGTACATCTTGATGCCGATGGTGCCCGGCACCCGCGCCACCTGCTCGCGCAGGTCCCGCAGGCAGGCCTCGATGCCGAGGGCCGGGTTGATCCCGGCGTACGGCACGATCCGGCGCGGCCACTTCTCGGCCAGCACCTGGTTCTTCTCCCCGTTGCACAGACCGTCCTCGAAGACGGCGTCGATGCGCAGCCGGTGGTTGACGGCCATGTCCACGTCGGACTCGGTGAACATGGTCCAGGCGAGCAGCTCCGGCGGCCAGTCGGTGCAGAACACCTCGCGCGGGATGCCGGAGCCGGCGGTCGCGAAGCGCTCGTGCATGCCCCAGAGCATCTCCCGCAGCGCGAACGCGTGCAGGTCGGGGAACTCGCCGTCCTTGCGCAGATTGCTGTCCGCCACGTTGTACGGGTGCACGGTGGCGTCAATGACGAACATGTTGTCGATCAACTGGGTCTCCCGTCACGGCAAGGCGAACGCGCGGACCGCACGGCGCGGTCATGGGCGAGCGCGTGTGGCCGAGTCTCGCCCCCTCGCCTTCAGCGGGGCTAAAGCGCTCGCTAGAACACTGCGTACACCAACGGAAGGTGACGATCGATGTTCTCTGGCCTGGGCTCCGCACTGCACGCCAGGCGGCGCGCCGCCCTGTTACTGGCGGTCCTGGCGGCCGTCCTCGCCGCCTTCTTCGGCGGTACCGTCGACAGCAAGCTCACCAACGGACTCTCCGACTACGACGACCCGGGCGGCGCCAACGTCACGGCCCGCCGGATCATCCAGCAGGCCACCGGCGTCGACGCCCAGCAGGGCTACGCCGTACTCGTGCGCACCGACGCGGCCCTCGATCCGAAGGCCCCGCCGCCCGCGCCGGTGTCCGCCGCTGTGGCTCTGCTGCGCGGGCGCCCGGAGACCGAACAGGTCGTCGACTACGCCACGAACCCGGCTCTGATCAGCAGGGACGGCCACAGCACGGTCGTCCTCGGCACGGTGGCCCCCATGCGGGAGAAGGACACCGTCGACGCGGAGAAGGCGCTCCAGCAGGCCATCGCCGACAACCCGGACCTCAAGGGCAGGGCCTGGCTGGGCGGTTCGACGCCGGGACACGTCCAGGTCGCCTCGGTGTCCAACGAGGACCTGGCCAAGGCCGAGAGCCTCGCGCTGCCGTTCATCCTGATCCTGCTCGTGCTGGTGTTCCGGGGCGTCGTCGCCGCCCTGGTGCCGCTGGTCGGCGCGATCGTCACCCTGTTGCTCACCCTCGCCGGACTGCGCGTCGCCACCGAGTTCATGGACGTCTCCACCGGTGCCCTCAACCTCGCGTTCGCGCTGGGCCTGGGCCTCGCGGTCGACTTCGGACTGCTCATCGTCTCCCGCTACCGCGAGGAACTGGCGGTCCACGGTCCGGGCCGCCAGGCCGTCGCGCGCACCGTCGCGACCGCCGGCCGGACCGTGTTCTTCAGCTCCCTGACGGTGGCCGCGGCACTGGCCGCCATCACCGTCTTCCCGCACCCGTACCTGCGCTCCATGGGCCTCGCCGGCGTCATCACCGTCGTGTCGGCGGCGCTGTTCGCGCTGCTCGGACTGCCCGCCCTGCTGGCCCTGCTCGGGCGGCGGGTCAACTCCCTGGCCCCGCGCCGCTGGCAGCGCGACAGCACCGCACGGGAGGAGGCCGGTGACCGCTGGCACCGGATCGCCTCCGGCGTGATGCGCCGGCCCGTGGTGGTCGCGGTCGCGGCGACGGCTGTGCTGCTGCTCGTGGCGGCACCGGTCGCCGGTCTGAAGTTCACCGGCGCCGACCCCTCGACACTGCCCGCCTCCACCAGTGCCGGCAAGGTGTCCCGGGCTCTGACCAGCGACTTCGACAAGCCGCCCGCCGCACCGCTGCAGATCGTCCTCGACACCCCCGGCGGCACGGAACTCGCCTCCTACGCCCAGCGGATCGGCCGGGTCCCGGGCGTGGAGTCGGTGGGCACCCCCTTCCGTCTGGACGCCCGGCACTGGGAGGTCGACGCGGTACTGCGCGGCGCCCCGCTCGGCACCACGGCCAAGGACGCGGCGGCGAAGGTGCAGGACGTCCCGGCGCCGGTGCCCGCCCGCTACACCGGTGTGAGCGCCGACTTCCTCGCCCAGAAGGCCAGCATCGCCGCCAAGGTGCCGCTCGCCGCCGGGGTCCTCGCGCTGATCACCCTGGTGCTGCTGTTCGCCTTCTCCGGTTCGGTGATCCTGCCCTTCAAGGCGCTGCTGATGAACACGCTGTCCACGGGGGCCGCCCTCGGCTTCCTGGTGTGGGTGTTCCAGGACGGCAACCTCGGTTTCACCGCCCAGAACGGCATCGAGGCGACCACCCCGGTCCTCGTCTTCGCCCTGGCCTTCGGACTCTCCACGGACTACAACGTCTTCCTGCTGGGCCGGATCAAGGAGGGCAGGGGCGCGGGCCTCGACGACCGGGAGGCGGTGGCCGAGGGCCTGGCCCGGACCGGCCCGATCGTCACCTCGGCGGCGGCGCTGTTCTGCCTGGCGGTGGGCGCGCTCGCGTTGTCCCGGCTGGTCTTCGTGCAGGAGCTGGGCCTCGGCACGGCGTTCGCCGTGCTGGTCGACGCGACGGTGGTACGGGCCCTGCTGGTGCCCTCGCTGATGGCCCTGCTCGGCAGCGTCAACTGGTGGGCACCGGGCCCGTTGCGCCGCCTGCACACCAGACTCCGCCTGGACCGCATGGAACCGCCGGAGACCGAGCCGGCCACGTCCCCCGCCGAGGAGACCCAGACACGGGGCCCGGCGGTGTCCACCACCTGACCCCACCCCACACGGCCCGGGCCCCCGTCGACGGGGGCCCCGGGCCGCCCACGTCCCCCGCCACGCGCGGCCCTGGCCCGACGCCCCGCGTACGCCGCCCGCCGGGCACGCGCCGCGACGCCGGCCGTCGGGGCCCCGGCCCCGGGCACCCGCAGGGGCACCGGTCTCGGAGGCGGCGGCCGCGCGATACGCCAGCCGCACACGTGCCCCTTGCCGCCCGGCGGTTACGTGCCGCGACGCCGGCCGTCGGGGTCCCGGCTCCGGACACGCAGGGGCCCCGTCTCGGAGGCGGCGACGGCCGCGGTACGTCCTTCAAGGCCCGGCCCGTCCGCACACTCGCCCCTTTCCGCCCGGCGGTTTCTCGCCGCGACGTCGGCTGTTGGGGCACCCGGACACGCAGGGGCACCGGTCTCGGAGGCGGCGACGGCCGCGATACGACCTACCAGGCCCGGCCCGTCCGCACACTCGCCCCTTGCCGCCCGGCGGTTACGCGCCGCGACGCTAGCCGTCGGGCCCCGGCACGGGACATCTGCACGGGCACCCGTCTCGGAGGCGGCGACGGCCGCGGTACGACCTTCCACGCCCGGCCCGCCCGCACACTCGCCCCTTGCCGCCCGGCGGTTGCGCGCCGCGACGTCGGCCGTTGGGCCCCGGCACGGGACATCCGCAGGGGCACGCGTCCCTGAAGCGGCGACGGCCGCACGATGCGTCCTTCCACGGGCATCCGCACGCCCACCCCTGCCGCCCCCGACCGCGTGCGCAGTCGGCCGCGTGGCCGCGCGCGGGCCTCTCGGGCGTGCGTGCCCGCTCCGGCCCTCGCCGCCCGTGCCCCGCACCGATAAGTCCCCGGACGCACCTCGTGTGTCCCGGCCGTCAGGAGACGCACCCTCCCAGTCGACCGCCCCCGGGCGCGCGCCCCGTAAACAACCCCCTTCGCGCCCCCGCGCGCCCGGTTCGATCCGGCCAATTACGCTACGGCCGTTGCGGATATCCCCGGCCCCTTCCTACTCTGAATATCGAAACGGCCGTAGCGGAAAGCCGGACCGGCGACGGCTCGGCGACACGACGGCGAGGAGGAGCGGGCGTATGACAGGGACCGCACGCAGAGGGCGTCCACGGAGCGAGGACGCCGACGCGCGGATCCTCGGGGCCGCGCAGGAACTGCTGTTCGCGCGGGGGTACGACCGGTTCGTCATGGACGAGGCGGCCGTGCGGGCCGGGGTCGCCAAGACCACGCTCTACCGCCGCTGGCCGACCAAGGACCACCTGCTCGTCGCCCTCGTCGCCAAGGTCCAGGACGAGGTGCCCGTCGCCGACACCGGAGACGTCCGCGCCGACCTGACCGTCTACCTCACCGCCATCGCCACCGGGCTCAACCGGATGCGCGCGGTCGGCCGGACCGGCGACCGGGACGACCGGTCGGCCGGAATGGTCGCCGAACTCGTCGCCGCGGCCGCCCGCCACCCGGACGTCGGCGACGCCGTCCGGGGCCTGTTCGCCCGGCGCAACACCCTCGTCCTGGCTCTGCTCGACCACGCCCGGGAACGCGGCGACCTGCGCGCGGGCACCAGTTCCACGGTGCTCTTCGACCAGCTGGCCGGAGCGCTGTACTACCGGCTCCTCGTCACCGGCGAGCCGATCGACGCCGCGTACGTCCGGGACCTGGTCGACCACGCACTGACCGGAGCCGCCGCCACCCCCCACCCGGAGAGGAACTGACCATGCCCTCCACACCCCCACCGCCACCGCACCCGCGACCCTGCCGAGCGCGTCCGCCGCGACACCGGCCGCCCGGCGGCGCAGGCGCCGCACCTGGCCGCTGGTCACCGCGTCCGCGCTGCTGGCGGCCCTGGGCGGCTACACCCTGTGGACCCACGAGCATCCGGTACGGCTCACCGCGTCCGTCGAGATCAAGGCCGACCCCGAGCAGGTCTGGGGCGTGCTCACCGACTTCTCGGCGTACCCGCAGTGGAACCCCTTCATGACCAGCGCCGAGATCACCTCCGACGACGGCCGGCTGCGCCCCGGCGCGACCATGCGCAACCAGCTGCGGCAGCCGAGCGGTACCTCCACCTTCGACCCCGAGGTCCTCGTCGCACGGCCGGGCCGGGAACTGCGCTGGCTCGGCAAGCTCGGCCCCGGCTGGCTCGTGGACGGCGAACACCGCTTCGTCATCGAACGCGCGGGACCCGGCACCGTACGGCTCACCCAGAGCGAGAGCTTCAGCGGGGTCCTGGTCCCGATCGCCGAGAGCAAACTGCGCGCGGAGACCCCGCCCCAGTTCCGGGCGATGAACGAGGCGCTGAAGAAGCGCGTGGAGAACACGCGGCACTGAGCACGGCCGGCGACCCCGCCCGCGCGGGGACGCCGGCGCAAGAACGGCTTAAGGGCGGCCGGAGACGATCCGGTCGCGACGTACCGATCACGAGGGCCAGGTGAGACCGATGGCGGCCAGGAACGGGCGGGGTGTGCCGGACACCGACGAGATGATCGTGGTGCACCGGCTCTTCATGCAGGAGTACAGGGCGGCGGTGCCACTGGTGCGAGGGGTCCGCCCCGGCGACCGCGCGCGCAGCGGCATCGTCGCGGACCATCTCGACGCGCTCGACGCCATGCTGACGGAACATCACCTCGCGGAGGACGAGCTGGTCTGGCCGCGGCTCGCGGTCGATCCCGCCGTCGAACCGGCGCTGACGGCCCGCATGGAGGAACAGCACGAGCGGATCGCCGACGCCCTCGGCCGGCTGCGTTCGGCACTGCCGCAGTGGCGCGCGAGCGCCGACCCGGCGCTCCGGGACACCGTCGCGGACGCCTGCGCCGAACTGCTGCCCGCGCTGGAGGCCCACCTCGGCGACGAGGAGGAGCACATCCTGCCGCTGGTGCCCGGGCGGTTCACCGTCGCCGAGTGGGCGGTGCTCAGCGAACGCGGCCGGGCCGTCGTACCCAAGGCGCAGCGCCTCTACATGCTCGGCGCGCTGGGGGAGGCCGCCGCTGACGACCGCCGGGACGAGTTCCTGGGCCGGCTCCCCGGACCCGTACGGCTGATCTACCGGATCGCGGGCCGCACCCTGCGCTGGCGCACCAGGGCGCGGCTGCACGGCACCCGCGCGTCCGGCGGCGTCGGCGTGCCGGTGGCCTGACGCGGCAGCGGCGGAGCACGGCACGGCGCACGAGGCGGTGCCCGGCCGTCGCCGGCGAGCGGCGGCCAGATGGCTCCCGGGCGGTCCCGGCATCTGCCGCGGCGGACCCGGGACCTGCCATCGCGGGACCGGTACCCGCCGCGGCGGGCCCGCGGTCACGACCCCGAAACCCGTCGAAGTCGTCCACGAAGTGAAGGCAGCGAAGTGAGGAAGAGCCCGTGACCGCACCCGTGACCACCAGGCCCCTGCCTGCCGACCGGGACGAGGCCCTGGACCGCGTCCGCACCCTGCACCGCACCGACCGGCTCGCCGCGGAGTTCCCGGCCCTGCCCGGACTGCTCGCCGTGCTCGCCGCCGGCCCCACCGCGGCCGGCGACCTGTCCCGCGCCGGCCGGCTGCTCGCCCGTGTCGACCCCGACGCCGTGCACGCCCTGCACCCCGAGGCCCTACCGCTCACCGTGACCGTGTCGGGCCACGGCACCCTCGACGCCCTCACCGGCCCGCTCACCGCCGAACTGGCCCGCCACGGCATCCCGTTGCGCGCCGTCGTCGGCGACCACGACTCCTGGCGCCGCGACCTCCAGGACACCGCCGGACCGCTCTACGCGCGGGACACCGACCTCTCCCTCGTCCTGCTCGACGCCCAGTTCGTCTTCGACCAGCTCCCCTCGCCCTGGCGGCTGCCGGACGCCGAGGAGGCGCTCGCGGCGAACCTGAGGCTCATCGAGCGGCTGGCGGAGACCTACGTCCGCGAGGGCTCGGGCACCCTGGTCCTCAACACCCTCCCGTTGCTGACCGGCCAGCTGAACCAGCTCGTGGACCATCGCTCGCGCACCGAACTCTCAATTCTCTGGCGGGAGTTCAACACCGGACTGCTGAAGCTGGCGCTGCGCCACGCCCGGGTGCACGTGGTCGACCTGGAACCGCTGGTCGCCGAGTCCGGACCGGTCCGCGACAGCAGGCTCGCCGTCTACACCAAGGAGCACCTGGGCGCCGAACTGCTCGCCCGGTACGCCCGCCGGGTCGGCCACCTAGCCCGCGTCGTACGCGGCCGCACCAAGAAGGTCCTCGTCGTCGACCTCGACAACACCCTCTGGGACGGCGTGCTCGGCGACGACGGACCCGACGGCATCGCGATGGCCGGCAGCTACCGCGGCGAGGCCTTCGCCGCCTTCCAGAAGGTCGTCGCCCAGCTCGGCTCGCAGGGCGTACTCCTCGCCGTGTGCAGCAAGAACGACCAGGAACCCGTGGAGCGGGTGCTGGCCGACCACCCCGACATGGTGCTCAGGCCCGACGCGTTCGTGCAGGTGACCGCCAACTGGCGGCCGAAGGACGCCAATCTGCGCGAGATCGCCTCCCGGCTCAACCTGGGCACCGACAGCCTCGTCTTCGCCGACGACTCGCCCTTCGAGTGCGGTCTCGTCGCCACCGGCCTGCCCGAGGCCGCCGTGGTGCGCCTCGACGAGGAGCCCGCGCTGCACATCGACCGGCTGCTGGCCGACGGCTGGTTCGACACCCCCGAACTGACCGAGGCGGACCGGCAGCGCGCCGGACAGTACCGGGCCGACGCGGGCCGCCGTGAACTGCTCGACTCGGCGGCCACCCCGGAGGACTACCTCCGTGCCCTGGACGTGAGGGTCACCGTGTCCCCGGTGACCGAGCCGGACGTCGCCCGGATCTCCCAGATCACCCTGCGCACCAACCAGTTCAACCTGACCACCCGACGGCTCCAGCCCGCCGACGTACGGCGGCTGCTGGACACCCCCGGGCACCTGGTCCTCGCCGTCCGCTCCCGGGACCGCTTCGGTGACAACGGTCTGGTCGGCGCGGTGTTCGCGGAGCGCACCGGGGACGGTCTGCGGATCGACAACATGCTGCTGAGCTGCCGTGTCTTCGCCCGCGGCATCGAGCAGTCCGCGCTCGGCGCGCTCCTCGCCCACGCCCGGGAGACCGGCGCCCAAGCGGTGACGGCCGCGTACCGGCCCACCGCGAAGAACCACAAGGTACGCGACCTCTACCCGTCCCTCGGCTTCCGGACGGCCGGCGAGACCCCGGACGGCGGGCTGGACTTCGTCCACCCGCTCACCGACCTCCCGCCGGTCCCCGGCCACGTCACCCTCGACGCCACGTTCACCGCCCCGCCGGTCTAGGGGGCTTCGTCTGGATCAGCCCGGGTCCGCGACGCCCGGCACGGCACTCCCCCAGCCTTCGGCCGGGGGTACCCCCACGCCGCGTTGTCGGACCACCCGAGTACGCCCAGAACGCGGGTGGTCCTCCGCCTTGCGACGCACCGCACCGGACGCCGCGGCCTGGTCCGACCTGATCCAGACGAAACCCCCTAGGGCCCACCGCACTTCCCGGTCCCGCCCGTGGGTCCGCCACGTCGCTCACGTCCCCCGTCGCGATGTGCCGCCTCCCACCGGGCGGGGCCGGGAACCGACCGCACCCCCTCCGGCCTGCCGTCCGCCATCCCCCGTGGCGGACGGCAGGCCCTTTCGCGCGGCCGGACGGTCCCGGTTCGCCCCAAGTGTCCAGCGCAAGCGGCGCCTTAGCGGGGCGAACCAGCATCGAGTACGTCCCAACCCCATCGCCGGCGCCATGCCTGCGGATCCCGGAGAGGTCAGGCAAAGACGTTGACAAGCTTCCGAACCTTCACGGAACTGGTCCTGGATCGTGCGGCCGAGCTCGGTACCGAGGACGCCTTCATCTTCCTGCCGGACGATGCCAACGGATCGGCTCCGGAGCACCTTTCGTACAGCGGACTCGACCGGGAGGCCCGGCGCATCGCCTCCTGGCTCCAGGAGAACGGCGCCGCCGGCCGGCAGGTGCTGCTGCTGTACCCGTCGGGCAACGACTTCATCAAGGCGTTCACCGGCTGCCTCTACGCGGGTTCCGTCGCCGTGCCCGCCCCGCTGCCCACCGAGCAGGGCCAGCACTTCACCCGGGTCTCCGGCATCCTGCGCGACGCCGAGGTCCGTGCCGTCCTCACCGACTCCGCCAGCGCCCCGGAGATCTCCGCCTGGCTGGCCGCGGAGGGCATGACGGACGTGCTCTGCCTCGCCACCGACACCGGGGAGTACGGCGACCCGGGCGCCTACACCGTGCCGGACCTCGGCCCCGAGCACCTCGCCTTCCTGCAGTACACCTCCGGCTCGACCAGCGACCCCAAGGGCGTGATGGTCTCCCACCGGAACCTGCTGGCCAACGAGGCCGCCATCCAGCGGGCGGCCGGCACCAGTGCCCGCTCCCGGTTCGGCGGCTGGCTGCCCTTCTACCACGACATGGGACTCATCGGGCACGTGCTGCACCCGCTGTACGTCGGCGGTTCCGCCGTGCTGATGTCCCCGGTGTCCTTCCTGCGCCGCCCGCAGCGCTGGCTGAAGGTGTTCGGCGAGCACGGCGCCAACATCGGCGGCGGCCCCAACTTCGCGTACGACCTGTGCACGCGTCGCATCACCGACGAGCAGCTCGCCGAACTCGACCTGTCCGGCTGGGAATGCGCGGGCAACGGCGCCGAGCCGGTCCGCGCCGAGACCATCAAGGCGTTCAGCGAGCGCTTCGCACCGGCCGGCTTCCGCCCCGAGGCGTTCTTCCCCTGCTACGGCATGGCCGAGACCACCCTGCTGGTCTCCGGCACCCCCAAGGACCGGCAGCCCGCGGTCCGCACGGTCGACTCCGCCTCGCTGGAGCAGGGCACGCTGGACGGCCCGCGGGACGGCGGCTCCGTGCGCCACCTCGTGAGCAGCGGCGTCGTCCAGGACTTCACCGTCCGCGTCGTCGACCCCGACAGCCGCCGCGAGCGGCCCGAGGGCACGGTCGGCGAGATCTGGGTCAAGGGCGACAGCGTCGCCGACGGCTACTGGAAGCGCCCGCTGACCAACGTCGAGATCTTCGACGCGCACATCACCGACGGCAAGGGCGGCGAGGACGCCGGCGGCTGGCTGCGCACCGGTGACCTGGGCGCGCTGGAGGACGGCGAACTGTATGTGACGGGCCGCCTGAAGGAGCTGATCATCTTCGCCGGCCGCAACCTCTACCCGCAGGACGTCGAGCGGGCCGTCCAGTCCACCGACAAGGCCCTCGGCATCGGCTCCGGCGCCGTGTTCACCGTCGAGACCGACCGGGAGCACCTCATCGTCGTGCAGGAGGTCCGGGTGAGCGCCGTCAGCGGCGACCTGCGCGGCCTCGCCACCGGCGTACAGCGGCTGCTCGGCCAGGACCTCCAGATCCCGGCGGGCAACGTCGTCCTGGTGCGGCCCGGCACCATCCGCAAGACCACCAGCGGGAAGATCCAGCGCACCCTGATGCGCAAGCTGTTCCTCGAGGGCGCGCTCACCCCGCTGTACGAGGTGCTCGAACCGGCGGTCCGCCGGATCGTCGCCGACGCCACCGGCTCCTCGCTCGCCCCGGCGGTCTGACATGCGCGACACGCCCTACCGGCTCGCCGAGGAACTGGACCGGTTCCTCGGCGACCCCGGCGATCCCAGCGGCTGGTTCTCGCACGCCCGCTCCGTCGAGCTGGACGAGAAGGAGGAGTTCCCCGCCGCCATCTGCCGGCGCCTGGACGACTGGGGACTGCCCGGCCACTACGTCCCCGCCGAGCACGGCGGCCGGCTGACCGACTACGAGCAACTGCTCCAGCTGATGCGAGCCGTGGCCCGCCGCGACCTCACCGTCGCCATCGGGCACGGCAAGACCTACCTCGGCGGAGTCTGCGTCTGGGTGGCCGGCACCCCCGAGCAGGCCGCCCGGCTCGGCGCGGACATCCGGGCCGGTGTGCCCGTCTCGCTCGGCCTGACCGAACGCGCCCACGGCAGCGACCTGCTCGCCGGCGAGGTGCGGGGCACCGACGGCACGGACGGCTGGCTGGTCAACGGCGAGAAGTGGCTGATCAACAACGCCACCCGGGGCAGCCTGCTGTCCCTGCTCACCCGCACCGACCCGGCCGGCGGCCCGCGCGGGTTCAGCGTCCTGCTCGTGGACAAGCGCGAGCTGGACAAGGACCACTACCGCCATCTGCCCAAGGTGCACACCCACGGCATCCGCGGCGCCGACATCTCCGGCATCGCCTTCCAGGACGCGCCGGTGCCCCGGTCCGCGCTGGTCGGCACCGAGGGCACCGGCCTGGAGACCGTGCTGAAGGCACTCCAGCTGACCCGCACGATGTGCGCCGCCCTCTCGCTGGGCGCCGCCGACCACGGGCTGCGCCTCGCCCAGGACTTCGCCGAGGGGCGCGAGCTGTACGGGCGCCGCCTGTCCGACCTGCCCCAGGCACGGCGGACCCTCGGCACGGCGGCCGCCGACGTCCTCGTGCACGAGGCCCTGGCCACCGTCGCCGCCCGCTTCGTGCACACCCTGACCGAGGAGATGAGCGTCACCGCGGCGGTCACCAAGTACCTGCTGCCCAGCGGCACCGAGGACGTCCTCGCCCAGCTGACCCGGCTCCTCGGCGCCCGCGCCTTCCTCAAGGGCGTCCACGCGAACGGCATGTTCCAAAAGGTGGAGCGCGACCACCGGATCGTCGGCCTCTTCGACGGCAACACCCTGGTCAACCTCAACTCCCTGATCAACCAGTTCCGTTCACTCGTCCGGGGCAGAGGCCGGGGCACCGGCAACCTGGCCGGCGCGCAGACCGCGTACGACCTGTCGGCCCCCCTGCCGGCGCTCGATCCGGGCCGGCTGTCCCTGGTGGCCCGGCACGGCAGCGCCGTCCTGGCCGGCCTCGACGCCTCCGTGGCCCGGCTCACCGCGCTGGCCGGGGAACGCCCCGCCCTGCTCCCCGCGGCCGCCGCGGCCCGGCGGATCGCCGAGGTCACCGACCGCGTGCACACCGACATGGAACGGTGGCAGGGCGTCATCGGCGACGTACCGCCCGCCGCGTTCGACACCGCCCGCCGCTACACCCTGTGCCACGCGGCGGCGGTCTGCCTCGGCCTGTGGACCCACAGCGCCCCGCAGTTCACCGGCACCCGCGCCGAACCGCTGTGGCGCGACGGCCTGTGGCTGCGCGCCGGCCTGGACCGGCTGCTGACCCGCCTCGGCGAGCCGGACACCGGGGACACCGAGGCCTACGACGCGCTGCTCGACCACCTGCACACGACCCGGCGCTCCGGCGAACTCTTCTCGCTGCACCCCTACCGGCTGCCGGGCAAGCCGACCGAGCCGGTGGCCGACGCGGCGACCGCGAGGAACTGAGAGGACGCCATGCTGATCGGTACCGCGGCCCCCGGGCCGCACGGAGCGCCCGCCCCCGGACCCGGACCGCACCCGCCCGGCGGCCAGGAGGAGCGGGTCGTCGCCCGCATCGCCGAACTGGAGCGCCGGCTCGGCGACCCCACGGACGAGCGCGGCGAACTGTCGTACGCCAGGCTGCTGGAGGCCGACGAGCGCGCCGAGCTCTCCGAGGCCGGCGAGCGGGCCCTGGACGAACTGGTCCTCAACGCCGACTTCGTACCGCTGGAGCACGGCGGACGGCTGGAGCGGATCGACACCCTGGTCCGCGTGCTGCGGCAGGTCTTCCGGCGTGACATCGCGCTCGGCCTCGGCTACGGCGTGACCTCGTTCATGGCCGCGGTCAACGTGTGGAGCTCGGGCACCGCCGAGCAGCGCGGGCGCCTCGCGGAGCTCCTGCTCGACGGGCAGAAGGTGTCCGTCGCCTACCACGAACTGGCGCACGGCAACGACTTCGTGCGCAACGAGTTCCAGGCCCGCCCGGCCGACGGCGGCTACCTCCTCAACGGCGCCAAGCAGGTCATCAACAACGCCGACCGGGCCGCCGCCTGGGTGCTGTTCAGCCGTACCAGCCCGGCACCCGGCAGCCGCAGCCACTCCGTGGTGTTCGCCGAACGGGCCGGCCTCGACCAGGACCGCTTCCAGGTCCTGCCGCGCTACGACGCCGTCGGGGTGCGCGGCTGCCACCTGTCGGGCCTGGACTTCACCGACTGCCCGGTCCCCGCCTCCGCGCTGGTCGGCGAGGAGGGCAAGGGCGTCGAACTGGCCCTGCGCGCCTTCCAGATCACCCGCAGCGCCGTCCCCGGCATGGCGATCGGCGCCACCGACACCGCCCTGCGCACCGTCGTCGGCTTCGCACTCGGCCGACAGCTGTACCGCAAGTCCGTGATGGACATCCCGCACGCCCGCTCGACCCTCGCGAACACCTTCCTGGACCTGCTGATCAGCGACAGCCTGTCGCTGGCCGCCACCCGCGCGGTGCACGTGCTGCCGGAGGAGACCAGCGTCTACGCGGCCGCGGTGAAGTACCTGGTGCCCAAGATGCTCACCGACGCGATGTACGACCTGTCCATCGTGCTCGGTGCCCGCTTCTACGTCCGCGAGGGCGAGTTCGGGATCTTCCAGAAGCATGTGCGCGACCTGCCGGTGCTCAGCCTCGGCCACGCCGGTTCCGCGGCCTGCCAGGCCACGATCATCCCGCAGCTGTCCCGGCTCGCCCGGCGCTCCTGGTTCCGCGACGAACCGGCGCCCGCCACCGTGTTCCGGCCGCGCGAGGACCTGCCCGGCATCCCGTTCGACCGGCTCACCCTCGCCAGCGGCCGGGACGGACTGAGCGCCACCCTGGTCGCCGCCGTCGACCTGCTGCCCAGCGGCAGCCCCGAGGAACGCGCGGCGCACGGCATCGCCCTGCGTTTCATGGACGAGCTGCGCCGGCTCCAGGAGCAGAGCCTCGGCCTCGCCCCCCAGGACCGCACCGCCCTCGCCAGCCCCGCCGCCTTCGCGCTCGCCGACCGGTACGCGGTGGTGCTCGCCGCCGCCTCCGTGATCGGTGTGTGGCAGCAGGCCCAGGGCGGCACCGACCCCTTCCTGGCCGATCCGGCCTGGCTCGCCGCCGCACTGCACCGGCTGGGCCGACGGCTCGGCCTCCAGCTGCCCGACCTGCCCGACTCCTGCGAGCAGCGGCTGCACGACGAAGTGCTCCGCCGCTTCGACGGGACCCGCAGCTACGACCTCTACAACGCCCCGCTGGCCGGCTGACCCCGCCGTCGGTGCGCACGCACCGTCAGACCCTCTCCGAGGAGCACATCATGGCCGTTCCCACCACCGGACGCACCGCCGACGAGCTGACCGCGTGGCTGTCCGACCGCATCGCCCTCTACCTCAAGCGCCGGCCCGAGGAGATCGACCCGGTCGTGCCGCTCGCCGAGTACGGCCTGGACTCGGTGGCCGCGCTCAGCCTGTGCGGCGACATCGAGGAGGACTTCGACCTGGTCCTCGAACCCACCGTCGCCTGGGACTACCCGACCGTCCAGGCGCTCGCCGCCCACCTCGCGGAGAGCCTGGCCACCGAGGCGGCGGCGAGCTGATGGACCGGATCGCCATCGTCGGCATCGACTGCCGGTTCCCGGGGGCGCCCGATCCGGGCGCCTACTGGGACCTGCTCATGCGCTCGGGGGACGGCATCGGCACCGTCCCCGAACAGCGGTGGGCCGCCAAGGAATTCCACTCGGCCACCCAGGCCGAGGGACGCAGCAACACCACCCAGGGCGGCTTCATCGACGACCCCGACGCGTTCGACAACGAGTTCTTCACCATCTCGCCCCGCGAGGCGGCCGCCATGGACCCGCAGCAGCGCCTGCTGCTGCAGTGCGCCTGGCGGGCCGTCGAGGACGCCGGCCTGCCGCCCCAGCGGCTCGCCGGCACCGCGACCGGTGTCTTCGTCGGCATCATGGGCAACGAGTGGGCCCAGCTGCACCTCACCGACTACGACCACGTCACCGCCCAGGCCGGCTCCGGCAACGGCTACTGCATGACGGCCAACCGGATCTCCTACCACCTCGACCTCAAGGGCCCGAGCCTCGCCGTCGACACCGCCTGCTCGTCGTCCCTGGTCGCCGTGCACCTGGCGGGCAACGCCCTGCTGTCGGGGGAGTGCGACTACGCCATCGCCGCCGGGGTGAACGTGGCGCTCACCCCCGCCCTGTCGATCTTCTACACCCAGGCCGGGCTGTCCGCGCCCGACGGACGGTGCAAGCCGTTCAGCGCCCAGGCCGACGGCATCGGCCGCGGCGAGGGCGTCGGCGCGGTGGTGCTGCGCCGCCTGGAGGACGCGCTCGCGGACGGACAGCAGATCTACGCCGTCGTCCGCGGCACCGCGGTCAACCAGGACGGCCGCAGCAACGGGCTGACCGCGCCCAACCGCTGGGCCCAGCAGGACGTCATCGCGGCGGCCTACCGCCGCGCCGGCGTCGAGCCGGCCGACGTCGCCTTCACCGAGGGACACGGCACCGGCACCGCGCTCGGCGACATGATGGAGGCCGCCGCCCTGGGCCACCACCACGCCGGCCGCTCCGCCAAGCCGATGGCGCTGGGCTCGGTCAAGGGAAACCTGGGCCACACCGAGGGCGCGGCCGGTATCGCCGGGCTCATCAAGGTCGCCCTGTCCCTGCACCACCGGACCGTGCCGGCCAGCCGGTTCTCCGCCAAGGAGAACGCGCAGCTGGGCCTGCGCCAGAAGGGGCTGCGGCTGCTCAAGGCCCCGCTGCGGCTGCCGCGCGGCACGTCCGTGGCCGGCCTCAGCAGCTTCGGCATGGGCGGCACCAACGCCCACGCCGTACTGGAGTCCGCGCCGCCGCAGTCCGCCCGCCCGCGCCCGGAACCGGCCGGCGACACCACCGGGATCGGCACCGGCGTCTTCACCCTGTCCGCCCCGGCACCCGACGCGCTGCGCCGCAACCTGCTCGCGCAGTCCGAGGCGCTCGCCGCGCGCCGGGCCCCGCTCGGGCCCGTCGCCTGGACCTCCAACCGGGTCAAGGCCGGACACCGCTACCGTTTCGCGGTGTCCGCGGGGACACCGACGCCCTCGTCGAGCGGCTCCGCGCGGCCGCCGCCGACCCGGATCTGCTGGCCCGGCTGACCGGGGCGCCCGGCGCCCGGCCGCGCACCGCGTTCCTCTTCACCGGCCAGGGCTCCCAGTACCCGCGCATGACGGCGGGGCTCTACCGGGACTCGCCCCTCTACCGCCGCTTCCTCGACGAGGCCGACGCGGCCCTGCTCCCGCACACCGGGGAGTCGGTACGCGACCTGCTGCTCGGCGGCGACGAGTCCGTGCACCGCACCCGGTGGGCGCAGCCCGCGCTGTTCGCCGTCGGCTACGCGCTCGGCCGTACCCTCGGGGAACTCGGCGTGCGCCCGGACCTGCTGCTCGGCCACAGCGTCGGCGAGTACGCGGCAGCCTGCCTCGCCGGTGTGTTCCCGCTGGAGGACGCCGCCCGGCTGATCGCCGCCCGCGGCGCGCTCATGCAGCGGCTGCCCGACGGCGGCGGCATGCTGGCCGTCCTGGCGGGCCGCGAGGAACTGGAGGAGCGCCTGGCGGCAGAGCCGCGCGTCGGCGTCGCCGTCGTCAACGGCCCGCGCGCCACGGTGCTGTCCGGCGAGCTGGCGGCACTGCGGCGGATCGACAAGGAACTCGACCGGGACGGGATACGCACCCGGACGCTGCGGGTGTCGCACGCGTTCCACTCGTACCTCATGGACCCGATGCTGGAGGAGTTCGCGGAGATTGCCCGCGAGGTCGGCGGCGGCACGCCCCGGCTGCCGCTGTTCTCGACCCTGTACGGCAGGGTGCTGGACGACGAGCCGATGGACGCCGACTACTGGGTGGCGCACGTCCGCCGTCCGGTGCTCTTCGCGGACGCGGCCGCCGCACTGCTGGCGGCGGGACCGACCCACGCCGTGGAGATCGGGCCGTCACCCGTGCTGTCCTCGATGACCCGCAAGCTGCCGCAGGCCGCCCCCGGAGCCCGGCCCGCGTTCGTCCTGCCGGTGCGCGGCGAGGACTCCGCCGGCCGGGACCTCGCGGACGCGCTCGCCGAGCTGTACCGGGGCGGCGTCACCCCCGACTGGGACGCCGTGTACGAGGAGCGGGACCGGACCGCGTACCGGCTGCCGCCGTACGTCTTCAGCGACGCCCACCGCTACTGGACCCGCGGCGGACCCGTCCGCGCCCGCCACGACGCGCCGCTCGCCGAACTGCCGCGCTCCGCGGCCCGCGAGAGCGCGCCGGCCGCGGAACGCGAACCGGCCGGTACCGGCGTGCTCACCCTGGAGCGCCCGGCACCCGGCGACCCGGTGACCGAGGCCGCCCTGGAGGCCATCGGCCAGGTCGGCGGCTACGAGACCGACGAACTCAGCCCGTACCTGCGGCTCTACGAGGACCTCGGCTTCGACTCCGTGATGGTCATGGAGCTGAAGGGCCGCATCGAGGAGCGACTGCCCGCCGTCGCCACGCTGACCGTGCAGGACCTGCTGCCCAGGCTGGCCTCGGTCGGGGACCTCGTGGACTTCCTGCGGGACCACTGCGGAACCGCATCCGCCCCTGTCGAGGAGAGGACGGCATGACCGACAACCAGGTGTATCTCGCCTCGGTCGGCACCGCGCTGCCCGGCGATCCGGTCGGCAACGCCGAACTGGCCAAGGTGCTCGGCGCCAACGAGGAATGGATCGAGGTGTTCATCGGCACCCGGACCCGGCACTTCGCCCGCGACCTGACGACCGGTGAGGTCCGCTGGTCGCTGGCCGACCTGTGCGCCCGCGCGGCCGAACGGGCGGTGAAGTCGTCCGGGGTGGACCTCGCCGACATCGAGTTCGTGGTGCTGGGCACCGCCACCCCGGACACGCTGATGCCGGCCACCGTGAACAACGTGGCCGACCAGCTCGGCATCGACCAGGTGCCCACGTTCCAGTTGCAGTCGGGCTGCGCGGGCGCGGTGCAGGCGCTGAGCCTCGGCCGCACCCTCATCGCCTCCGGGGAGTACCGCACCGGCCTGGTCATCGGCGGTGACGTGTGCAGCAAGCACCTCGACCTGAACCGCGACCTGTCCAAGGCCGCGCCCAGCGACCTCGTCAACTTCGTCCTGTTCGGGGACGGGGCGGGGGCCGCCGTGCTCACCGACGAGCCGCGCGGCGAACAGGTCGCGGTCAAGCAGGTGCTGAACCGTTTCACCGGGCTGGGGCGCAAAGCCGGCCAGGTCATCGAGTGGTTCGGCCTCGCCGACCGCTTCGACGACCGCCAGGCCCTCACCGAGGACTACAAGGCCATCGAGGAACAGGTCCCGGTCATGGCCGTGGAGATCCTCTGGGAACTCCTCGGCGAACTCGGCTGGGACGCCGGCGAACTGGACTACCTGCTGCCGCCGCAGCTGTCCGGCCGCATGACCCGGAAGATCACCGAACAGCTCGACGTGCCGACGGCCACGGAGGTCTCCTGCGTCGCCGAGACCGGCAACAACGGCAACGCCCTGCCGTTCCTGCAGATCGAACGGCTCCTGGAGACCATGTCCGCCGGCCAGAAGGCCCTGGCGGTCGCCATCGAGTCCAGCAAATGGATCAAGGCCGGCTTCGCCCTGGAGAAGGTATGAGCACCCGACACGCGTACAGCCTGGACGACTTCGCCGACACCGTCCGCGACGAACTCGGCCTGCCCCTGACCGACGAGCAGATCGCCGCCGACTTCGACGAGGTCCCCGAGTGGGACTCCCTGCACCTGCTGAAACTCGTCACCGCCGTGGAACAGGCCACCGGCCGGCCCGTACCCGTCGGCCGCGTGCTGGAGGCCCGCAGCCTCAAGGAGATCTACGAACTGGCGGTCCCCGCGTGAGCGGCACACCCGTCCCGCACACCGAACGGCGCCGCCGCCACACCCTGTACTTCCTGGAGTGGGCGGCGGACCAGCGGCCGGTGCACCTGGACACCGAGGTCGACATGACCCGGATCCAGGAGCACCGGGGCGCGGCCCGCGCGGAGGGCACCCGCGTCTCCGTGGTCAGCTACCTGCTGCACGCCACCGGCCGCGTCCTCGCCCGCCACCCCCGGGCCAACGCGGTTCTGGCACCCGGCTGGCCGTCGGCGCTGCGCCGCCCCCGCACCCTGCGGTTCGGCGAGGTCACCGCGAAGCTCGCCCTCGACCGCACCCTGGACGGCGAACGCACGGTGCTCTCCGCCCTGGTGCCGGGGCTGGAGAGCGCCTCGCTCCAGGAGATCCAGGACCGTGTCGACCGCTACCGCGGCGCGGACGCGGGCACCCTCCCCGAGTTCAAGGGCGTCCGGATGCTCGGCCGGCTCCCGGTGCCGCTCGGCCGCGCGGCCTTCGCCGCCGCGCTGCGCAGCCCCCGCAGACGCCCCGAGGTCTTCGGCACCGTCTCGGTCAGCTCCCTGGGCCACCGCGACGTCGACGGCTTCCACTCGGCGGGCGGTACGGCGGTCACCCTGTGCGCCGGGCGGATCATCGACCGGGCCGTCGTACGCGCCGGGCAGGTCGTCCCCGCGCCCGTCATGCGGCTCGGGCTCACCTTCGACCACCGGGTGATCGACGGGGCCACCGCCGCCGACGTGCTCAGCGATCTCCGACACAGCATGGAGGAATTCGATGACGGCTCCAGGGAAGGCGTCCCCGGGCCGGACCTTCGGGGAACCGATCATGATCAGCGGGCCGCGCGGGGACTGGAACAGAGTCCGCGGTGACCTCGCGACGCACGCCACCGCCGTCCTGTACGCCCAACTGGACCACTGGCGTCCGGAACGGGCCGGCGGCCCCCGCCTGCGCACCCTCCTCGGCCGTGACTGGGCCCGCTACCTGGACCTGACCCACCCGGAGGTGCGCACCCGCTTCGCCGCCTCCCGGGTGCTCCTGAAGTTCGCGGCCGGCGCCGCCCTGCGCGTGCAGCCGCAGACGGTCGAACTCGGCTACACCCCCTCGGGGCGGCCGTACCTGCACGGATACGACGGTGTGCAGATCAGCCTCAGCCACACCGAGGACCTGCTGCTGGTGGGCCTCGCCACCGGAGCGGTCATCGGCGTGGACGCCGAGCGCGCCGACCGCACCCTGTACGGGGCCGGCCTCGGCCGGCACCTGTGCACCCCGCGCGAGGTGCAGCTGATCGAGGCCATGGCACCGGCGGACCGGGACCCCGCGCTGGTCCGCCTGTGGACCCTCAAGGAGGCGTACAGCAAGGCCATCGGGCTCGGCATGCAGTTCCGCTTCACCGACTTCGGCTTCGAGACCGACGGCACCCCCACCGAGGTGCGGCGCCCGGACGGGACTCCGGGCACCGGCAGCGAGTGGGCCTTCCGTACCTTCTCGCTGCTCGGGCGGTACACGGTCAGCGTGGCCGTCGGTGACTCCGGCTTCGGCGTCACCACCGACACCCAGGCGCACACGATGCTCGACGACGGCATCGTCGACGCCCTCGCCGAGGCCCTCGGCGCCGACGAGCCCGACCACCGGCGCGACGACGACTGGTGGTGAGCGGAGCCCGCCCCGCCGGAACCACCCCGCCGGGGCCCGCCGTGCAACCGGCCCGCAAGCGGGATCCGGGACGGTGGACGTCCCGCGGGACGGAAGAGACCGGAGACGCACATGGACCATCTCGCCGAACTCAAGGAATTCGCCCTCCTGCACGCCAGGGGACAGGGCATGGCACCGCGCCGCGTCGAACGGATCCTGACCGGGATCACCAACGACACCTGCGGCGACCCGCGTTCCTGGGCCGCCACCTGGACCCGCGAGGGCCGCATCGCCGCCTCCTACGGCCGGCTCCTCGACGCCTGCGCGCACTTCGCGCTCGCCCGCTTCCCCCACCACGGCGACCCCGCCCGTGAAGCCGCCGGACGGCTCGTGGTGTCCACCTTCGACATCTGGCGCGAACGCCGCCGGGACATCGTCCGCCTCGAACTGCCCTACGAGGGCGGCACCGTGGCCGCCTGGGCGACCGGCCTCGACGCCCCGCGCCCGCGCCCCCTGCTCGTCGTGATGGGCGGCATCGTCAGCGTGAAGGAACAGTGGGCACCGCTGCTGCCGCTGTTCGCCCGGCTCGGCTACGCGGCCGTCGTGACGGAGTTCCCCGGCGTCGGCGAGAACACCGTCCGCCACACCCCCGGCTCCTGGCGGCTGCTGCCCCACCTGATGGACCGCCTGGAAGGCCGGGCGAAGGTCTCCGACACCTCCATGCTCACCCTCAGCTTCAGCGGCCGGCTGGCCCTGCGCGCCGCCACCGAGGACACCCGCATCCGCCGGGTGCTCACCGTCGGCGCCCCCGTCGGCGCCTTCTTCACCGACCCCGCCTGGTGGCCGCGCGTCCCCGGCATCACCGCCGACACCCTGTGCGCCCTGACCGGCGCCCCCGACCGCGCCGCCCTCTGGTCCGAACTGCCCCGGCACGCCATGACGGCCGAGCAGTTGCGCCGCGTGCGCATCCCCGTCCGGTACGTCGCCAGCAGCCGCGACGAGATCATCCCGGCCGGTGAGCAGCACCTGCTGCGCGCCCTGCCCGACCTGCGCGTCAAGACCTTCGACGACGTCCACGGCTCACCCGCCCACCTGGGCGCGATGCGGCGCTGGCTGGTCTCGCAGCTGCTGCTGACCCGGATCACCGGCCGCCGTACCGCGGCCGCCGCCCCCACGACCGAAGAGGACACCGCCCGCACCCACCCCCGACCCACCGCCTTCGCACCCGGAGAGAGGCAGTCATGACCGGCAAACCCTTCACCAGGACCAAGGTCGCCGCCGTGCGCCCCTGGCACAGTCTCGCCTCGCTCGGAGTGATCGAGAGCGATCTGACGCACACCCGCTTCCGGACCGCGCAGGCCCCCCACGACACCGAGGACCGGCCGGGCCCCACCCACCGCCCGAGCCGCCACGAGGAGGCATGAGACCAGTGGCCGCGCAGAACACTCCGGGCAGGTCCCCGGGCGGCGGCAGCATCCGGCTGCGCCACCGCACGGTGCACGGCTACCGCAGAGCCTTCCGGATGGCCGGCAAGGGCGACGCCGTCCTGCTCATCCACGGCATCGGCGACTCGTCCGACACCTGGCGCGACGTCATGCCCGGACTCGCCAAGCACTACCGGGTGATCGCACCCGACCTGCTCGGCCACGGACAGTCCGACAAACCCCGCGCCGACTACTCGCTCGCCGCGTACGCCAACGGCATGCGGGACCTGCTCAGCGTCCTCGGCGTCGAACGCGCCACCATCGTCGGGCACTCCCTCGGCGGCGCGGTCGCCATGCAGTTCGCCTACCAGTTCCCGGACCGCTGCGAGCGGCTGGTGCTGGTCGGGACCGGTGGAATCAGCCGCCAGGTCACCCCGCTGCTGCGGGCGGCCACCCTGCCCGGCGCGCAGGCCCTGCTCCACCTGCTGCAACTGCCCACCTCACGCTGGCAGATCGGGGCCGCGGTGAAGGTGCTCCAGTGGCTGCGCACCGACCTGGCCGTGGACGCGCCCGACATCCTGCGGGTGGTGGACGCGCTGCCCGACGCCACCTCCATCAACGCGTTCGTGCGCACACTGCGGGCGGTCGTCGACTGGCGCGGACAGGTGGGCACCATGCTCGACCGCTGCTACCTGGCCCAGGGCATGCCCACCATGCTGGTCTGGGGCGGCCGCGACCAGGTGGTGCCGGCGCTGCACGGAGGGCTCGGCCACGTCTCGATGCCGGGCAGCCGGCTGGAGATCTTCGAGGAGGCCGGCCACTTCCCGTTCCGCACCGACCCCGACCGGTTCCGCGCGGTCCTGCGGGACTTCATCGACACCACCCGCCCGGCGAGCTTCAGCCCCGAGGAATGGCGCGACCTGCTCCGCAACCGCCGCCCCACCTCCCGGCCCCGCGTCGCACCGGAGCCGGCGGCCGACGGCCCGTCACCCCGCACCCTGCGCCCGGCCTGACCCCGCGCCGGACGCCACGGGAGAGCGGCCGGCAGCGAAAGGACCGGTCCCCGCAGAGCCACGGCTCTGCGGGGACCGGTCCTTTCCGCGGTCGTCGTCCTTCTTCTCGTGCGGGCCTCACCCCCGGCCGGAGGTCGCCGCGGGCGGGTTCATCAGCCATACACCGGGACGTATCTCCAGCCGGGACCAGGCGGCCGGGCCGGTGCGGCGCTGGGCGCGGACGTGGTCGGCGGTGCGCCGCGCGTAGCCGTGCCAGCGGACGTCGCCCAGGGCGGCCGCCGCGGCGGCGCAGGCGTCGAGCTCCGCGAGGCAGTCGGCCGGGCGGCCCTCGACGAGGGCCAGGAGCGCCAGGCCCCGCCGGGCGTCCGCGCAGCCCCGGGCGTCGCCGGCGGACCGGGCCCGGGCGAGCGCCTGCCGGTACAGCGCCCCCGCGCGCTCCGGCTCACCCTGTCCGAGCAGCACGTCCGCCTCCCCGGTGAGGCACCGGGCCGCCCCGATGCCGTCCCCGGCCAGTGCGAACAGCCGTGCCGCGTGCCGATGGCAGTCGACGGCCCGGCCGGTGTGCCTGCGCTGCCAGGACAGGTCCCCGACCGAGCGCAGCAACGCCGCCTCGGCCACGGCGTTCCCGGAGCGCCGGGCCGCGTCCAGCGCCTGCTCGTGACTGGCCTCCCAGTCGTCCCACAGCGCGCACGCCTCGTAGTAGCCGCCGAGCGCGGAGGCCAGCGCGCAGACCAGGTCCCAGTGGCCGCCGGCGTGCAGCCCGCGCAGCACACCCAGCAGCCCGGCGGACTCCGCCTGGAGCCAGCGCAGCGGGGCGGCCGCGGCCGGGTCGTGCCCGGCGAGGTCGCCGAGGTCCGTCACCAGGACGGACGCCAGCCGGTCCCGCCCCGGCGCGAGCCGTGCGTCGGCGGCCCGCGCCCGCAGCAGACAGGCCCGGCCCAGCCGGGCCACGGCCTCCGCGACCGCCGCCGGACCGTCCACCTCGGCCGCCGTCTCCAGCGCCAGCGAACGCAGCAGCGGGTGATAGCCGTACCGCACCTCGCCCGCGTCGTCCGCCGGCCGGCGGGCCTCCAGCAACTGGGCCCGGACCAGCTCCTCCAGCCGCTCCTCGGCGGCCTCCGGCGCCAGGTCCAGCAGGGACTCGGCCACCCACAGCGGGAAGTCCGGCAGCGGAGCGAGTCCCAGCGTCCGGAACGCCTGCCGCTCCGCCTCCGGCACCTCCTGGTACGCCGCGAGCAGCCCGCCCCGTACGTCCAGGTCGCCGAGCGAGAGCGCGGCGAGCCGGGTCCGCTCGTCGCCGAGCCGGCGGGCGAGGTCGGCGGGCGTCCAGTGCGGCCGCACCGCGAGCGCGCCGGCCGCCACCCGGAGGGCGAGCGGCAGCCGGCCGCACAGCCGGGCGATCTCCGCGACCGCGGCCGGGTCCTGCGCCATGCGCGGGCCACCCGTGGCGAGCAGCAGGGACTCCGATGCGGGGCGGTCGAGTACGTCGAGCACCAGGTGCCGGGCCTGCTCCAGGGCGCCCAGCGGCCGACGGGAGGTGAGGACGACACAGGCGTCCGCAACGGCGGAGAGCAGCAGCCGCACCTGTGCCTCCGCCACCACGTCGTCGAGGACGATCAGCAGATCACGGCCCCGGGCCGTCCGGTGCAGCAGGTCCGCCAGCTCGTCCGGCTCGCCGGGCAGCTCCTCCGGGCCGTCGCCGGGCCGCATCAGCCGGCGCAGCAGGGCAATCAGCGCGGCCCGCTCCGTCAGCGCGCGGCCCGCCGAGTCCCGCAGGGACACCAGAACCCGTCCGCTGAACTCCTCGGCGTGGTGGGCGAGCTGGACCGCCAGCGCGGTCTTGCCGACGCCCGGGCGGCCCGAGACGGCCACGACGCACGGCCGCGTCCCGGTGCGTGACTCGGCGAACAGTGTTGTGTACCGGGCCAGTTCGGCATCCCGGCCGGTGAAGTCGGTGAGCGCGGGCGGCAGCCACAGCAGCGGGGCGGCGGGCGCCGCGGCGGAACCGGGCGGGTGTCCGGCACCGGCCGCCGCACCTGCCGCCGCCCCGGCCTGTGCCGAGGACCGGACCCGGACGGCGGTGTCGGAGCCAGCCCCCGCGCCGGCCCCGCGCACCGTCCCGCCCGAGGCGCCGGCGGGTGCGGCCCGCGACGGAACCGCCCGCGGCCGCGGCGGCCGCCGGCCGGGATGCCAGGCGAGCGCCGGATCGGAGGCGAGGACCCGGCTCAGTACGCGCTTGAGCGAGGCGTCGGGTTCGACGCCCAGCTCGTCGACGAGCGTGCGCCGCACCCGGTGGAAGGCGCGTACCGCGTCCGACTGCCGCCCGGACCGGTACAGCGCCACCATCAGCAGCTCGTGCAGCGTCTCCCGCATCGGGAACTCGTGTGCCAGAGCCATCAGTTCACCGATCAGTTCCTGATGGCGCCCCAGCTTCAGATCGGCCGCGATCCGCTGCTCCAGCACCTCGGAGCGCAACTCCTCGAGCCGTATGGCGGTCGTCTGCAGCGACGGCCCGTGGGGGATGCCGGAGAGGGCGGGGCCGCTCCACAGCGCGAGCGACTCGGCCAGCAGCCGGGAGGCGGTCGCGTACTCCCGCTCCTCGAAGGCGGCGCGCCCGCGTGCGCGCAGCGACTCGAAGACCGTGAGGTCGAGGTCGTCGGGGCCGACCCGCATGACGTAGCCGGGCGGCTGGGTCAGCAGCGGCTGCCGGCCGGGTTCCGGCTCGGGGCCACCCTCCGCCAGCAGCGCCTTGCGCAGCTGTGACACGTACACCTGGAGGGTGGTGGCCGCGGTGCGCGGCGGGGCCACGCCCCAGAGCTCGTCGATGAGGCTGTGCGTGGAGATGACGTTGTTGCTCTGCACGAGCAGCGTGGCCAGTACCACGCGCGGTTTGGCTGCCGTCGGGGTGCGCGGGTCCATCCGCACGGGTCCCAGTACCCGAAAGCGCATCGGTGCTCCTTCGCGACGCCGGCCGGTACGGGACCGTCGGCGTGGTTCAGCAGATCTGGAGGACGGAGGTGGACATGGTGGCGACGACCCGCGTGCCCTGGGTGAAGACGAGGTCCAGTTCGGCGACGGGCCGGCCGGCGCCGTCGCGGCGCACCTCGCCGGAGGCGTCGGCCGTGCGCGGCCGTACGCCGCAGCGCAGCGGGAGACCCGGTTCGGCGAACCCGCGGAACGCGGCGTGCCAGTCGGTCAGCACGGCGTGGGCGGGCGCCAGCCCGTACAGCTCGCCGGCCCCGAACAGGGCCGCCTGGCGGGACACTTCGAGGAACAGGGCGGCCGGCACCTCGGATCCGGAGTCCGGCAGCACCTCGCGGGCCGCCGGGATGTTGACCGGGAAGACCAGCGCAGCCTCGTCCTCGTGCAGCGGCAGCCCGATCAGCACATTGCGGGTCGTGCGCCGGCCGACTAGTTCCGGACCGGGCACCCCGTGCCCCGCGGGCAGTCCGCTGTGGCCGTGGGCGGTGGCTTCGCTCTCCCGGCGGCTGTGCGCGCGGTGGCTGCGGTAGACGCCGGGCATGAGGAACACCAGCCGGGCGGTGACCGTGCCGCACCGCTCGCCCTCGATGTTGATCGAGGCCCGGCAGTCCATCGCCCGCGGGACCCCGCCGACCAGCTCGGTGGGGGTGAGGTCGAGGTCCAGGGTCAGCTGGGCGGTGGGGGAGGTGCGCTCCCAGGGCGCCAGCGCGGTGACGGCCATCATGCAGTCCGCGAGGAGGATCCGCCGGTTCTCCGGGACCCGGAAGTAGCGGCCCGCGGCGAACACCGCCATCTGCCGCAGCGACTCCATCGGGTACAGCAGGTCGTGGAACGGCGCGGTGGAGTCGGAGAACAGGGCGTGGCGCTCGGGAAGTTCGGCGGAGAAGCCGAACCGGTGCCGGCCGGGCGGCATGGCGGAGAGCAGGAGGCCCTCGGGCGTGTCCGGCCGGTGCACGAGGTGGTGCGGTCCGAGGAAGTCGGCCGCGGGCGAGGGAGCGAGCAGCGATCCGCTGTCCATGAGCGGCCCGCCCTGGCGGGCGGACCGCGGGCCGATGGAGGGAGGAGAGGGGAGATTCATGAAGGTCCTCTGCTGCGACGGAGTCCGGACGTTCGTGCGGTGGGACGGGAGGGGAAGCGGTGAGCCTTCCTCTGAACGGTCTCCGACGCCGCTGAAGAATCGGGGAAGCTCCAGGGAAGGACCCCTGGAGTCCGCTTTCCCCGGGCCGGTCAGCCCGGTTCCCGGACCGGCTCAGCGGCCACGAGCGGGTGGTCGGCGGGCAGCGGTCCCGCGGCGCTCGCCCCGGCGGGCGAACCGACCGGGGCGAAGACCTCCTGGTCGGCCCGGCGGTAGCCGGCCCACTCCGCGGGCAGCGCGTCCTCGTAGAAGATGGCCTCGACCGGGCACACCGGCTCGCACGCGCCGCAGTCGACGCATTCGTCCGGCTGGATGTACATCTTGCGCGGGCCCTCGTAGATGCAGTCCACGGGGCACTCGTCGATGCAGGCCTTGTCCTTGAGGTCGACACAGGGCTGGGCGATCACGTACGTCATGAGGAACTCTCCACGGTCCAGGTGTCGTTGCCGGCGAGCAGGGCGGCCAGGTCGCCCTTGCCCTTCTGTTCGACGGCGGTGTCGAGCTGGTCGGCCATCGCCGTGTCGTAGACCGGTCGTTCCACCGAGCGGAAGACGCCGATCGGGGTGTGGTGCAGGGTGTCCGGGTCGGCGAGCCGGGAGAGCGCGAAGGCGGTGGTGGGGGACGCGGAGTGGGCGTCGTGCACGAGGACGTCCGCCTCGTTCTCCGCGGTCACCGTGACGGCCTTCAGGTCACCGGTCCGCTGGTCCCGTACGACCCCGCGGGAGCCGTCGGCGCCGAAGCGGATCGGCTGTCCGTGCTCCAGCCGGATCAGTGCCTCCTCCGCCTGCTGCTTGTCCTTCAGGGCGTCGAAGGCGCCGTCGTTGAAGATGTTGCAGTTCTGGTAGATCTCGATCAGGGCGGTGCCCGGGTGGCCGGCGGCGGCGCGGAGCACTTCGGTGAGGTGTTTGCGGTCGGAGTCGATGGTGCGGGCGACGAAGGACGCTTCCGCGCCGATGGCGAGGGACACCGGGTTGAACGGGGCGTCCAGTGATCCCATCGGCGTCGACTTGGTGATCTTGCCGACCTCGGAGGTGGGGGAGTACTGGCCCTTGGTGAGTCCGTAGATCCGGTTGTTGAACAGCAGGATCTTCAGGTTGACGTTGCGTCGCAGGGCGTGGATGAGGTGGTTGCCGCCGATGGACAGGGCGTCGCCGTCGCCGGTGACCACCCATACGCTCAAATCCTGGCGGGAGGAAGCGAGTCCGGTGGCGATGGCGGGGGCGCGGCCGTGGATGGAGTGCATCCCGTAGGTGTTCATGTAGTACGGGAAGCGGGACGAGCAGCCGATGCCGGAGACGAAGACGATGTTCTCCCTCGCCAGGCCAAGCTCGGGCATGAAGCCCTGTACGGCGGCGAGGATCGCGTAGTCACCGCAGCCCGGGCACCAGCGCACCTCCTGATCGGACTTGAAGTCGCGTGCACCGAGGGCGACTTCGCTCTTCGGCACCAGGGACAGCGCCTCAGTGGGCATGGACGGCCTCCTTGAGAGCCTGCGCGAGCTGTTCCGCCTTGAACGGCATGCCGTTGACCTGGGTGAGGGACTCCGCGTCGACCAGGAACCCGGCTCGGAGCAGCCGCGCGAGCTGACCCAGGTTCAGCTCCGGTACGACCACCCGGTCGTAGGAGCGCAGGACCGTGCCGAGGTTCCCGGGGAAGGGGTTGAGGTGGCGCAGGTGCGCCTGCGCGACCGAGTCGCCGGCCACCCGCAGCCGCCGTACCGCCGCGGTGATCGGCCCGTAGGTGGACCCCCAGCCCAGCACCAGGGTGGTGGCCTGGTGCGGGTCGTCGACCTCCAGGTCCGGGACCTCGATGCCGTCGATCTTCGCCTGGCGGGTGCGGACCATGAAGTCGTGGTTGGCGGGGTCGTAGGAGATGTTGCCCGTGCCGTCCTGCTTCTCGATGCCGCCGATGCGGTGCTCCAGCCCGGGCGTGCCTGGAACCGCCCACGGCCGGGCGAGGGTGCGCGGGTCGCGTTTGTAGGGCCGGAAGACCTCCGTGCCGTCCTCCAGCGTGTGGTTGGGGCCGGACGCGAACTGCACGCGCAGGTCCGGGAGTTGTTCCAGGTCCGGGACCCGCCACGGCTCGGAGCCGTTGGCCAGGTAGCCGTCCGAGAGGAGGAAGACGGGCGTGCGGTACGTCAGCGCGATCCGGGCCGCCTCCAGGACGGCGTCGAAGCAGTCCGCGGGCGTCCTCGCGGCCACGACCGGGACGGGTGCCTCGCCGTTGCGGCCGTACATGGCCTGCAGCAGGTCCGCCTGCTCGGTCTTGGTCGGCAGGCCCGTGGACGGACCGCCGCGCTGGATGTCGACGACCAGCAGCGGCAGCTCCTGCGACACCGCGAGCCCGATGGTCTCGCTCTTGAGCGCCACACCCGGTCCGGAGGTCGTGGTGACCGCGAGGGAACCGCCGAAGGCGGCCCCGAGCGCGGCGCCGATGGCCGCGATCTCGTCCTCCGCCTGGAAGGTCCGCACACCGAAGTTCTTGTGCTTGGAAAGCTCGTGCAGGATGTCCGAGGCCGGGGTGATCGGGTACGAGCCCAGGAACAGCGGCAGGTCCGCCTGCCGGGACGCGGCGACCAGGCCGTAGGCCAGGGCCAGGTTCCCGGAGATGTTCCGGTAGGTGCCGGGCGGGAAGGCGGCAGCCGCCGGGGCGACCTCGTAGGAGACCGCGAAGTCCTCCGTCGTCTCGCCGAAGTTCCAGCCGGCCCGGAACGCGGCGATGTTGGCGGCCGCGATGTCCGGCTTCTTCGCGAACTTCGAATTCAGGAACTTCTCGGTGCCCTCGGTCGGCCGGTGGTACATCCACGACAGCAGGCCCAGCGCGAACATGTTCTTGCTGCGCTCGGCCTCCTTGCGGGACAGGCCGAAGTCCTTCAGCGCCTCCACCGTGAGCGTCGTCAGGGGCACCGGGTGGAGCTGGTAGCCGTCGAGCGAGCCGTCCTCCAGCGGTGAGCCGGCGTACCCCACCTTCTGCAGGGCCCGCTTGGTGAACTCGTCGCTGTCGACGATGATCTCGGCGCCGCGCGGCAGATCGCCGATGTTCGCCTTCAGCGCCGCCGGGTTCATCGCCACCAGCACGTTCGGCGCGTCACCCGGGGTCAGGATGTCGTGGTCGGCGAAGTGGAGCTGGAACGAGGAGACGCCCGGCAGCGTCCCCGCAGGGGCACGGATCTCGGCGGGGAAGTTCGGCAGGGTGGAGAGGTCGTTCCCGAAGGACGCCGTCTCCGAGGTGAAACGGTCGCCCGTGAGCTGCATACCGTCACCCGAGTCCCCGGCGAACCGGATGACCACCCGGTCCAGCCGGCGGACCGTACTGGACCGGGTGGCTGCTGTGTCAACGGTCACCAGCTGTCCCTCTCCTCGTCGGATGTCCGGCTCGCACCGTAGGAAGCCCTCCTTGCGACCCGCCAAAGCCCCTCCGCGTATGTGAGAACTTCACGTGATCGGGGTGACGGCGTGGCTGTCCGGCGCGCGGTCCCGGCCGTCACAATCGGCACGGAAGAAGGGGGTCCCCATGTCGCGGGTGGTCGGCAGCCGCGCAGTCCATCTCTGGTCGCTGCACGAGGACGTGGTCGTCGAGGAGGACGCCACGGGCCAGGGCCTGGTGCTGCGCAGCCGGTTCGGGACGGAGCGGATCAGCCGCCCCGATCCGCTGGTGCGCGAGGCCCTGCGGCGCATGGAGCTCGGCCCCGTCCTGCTCGCCAACGTCGTGCCCCGCGCGTCCGCCGCCGCGGAGGACGCCACCGAGTCCGCCGCCGCGGAGGACGCCACCGACGACGCCACCGACGACGTCACGGAGGGCGCCTACCTGGTGCTGCTGCCGGTGCTCGACCGGCTCTCGCACCTGATCGTGCGCACCCTGGGCTGGGAGGACCTGCGCGGACCCCTGTTGTCCGTCGTCTCCACCAGCAGGGACGCGCCGTTCGCCCCCGTGACCCTGTCCGCGCGGCGGCTGATCCGGCTGATCGGCGATGTGTCGCTCACCCTGGAGAAGGCCGGGTTCGCACTGGCCCGCGGCACGTCCCCGCACCGGGTCCAGCTGCACCGGCCGGAGGCCGTCTGGGTGGTCGGGCTGCTGGCCTGGCCGGCCACCCCGTCCGACGCCTCCTCCGTGCTGCCGCTGCCGCCCGAGGTGACCCAGGCCGTGCTGAGCTATCTGGCGGCCGCCGGCATGACCGAGGACTGCGGCGAACCGGTGCCGCACGGCTGAGCGTTCACCCGCCGCGGGCCCCGGCCGGCGCTCACAGCAGCCAGCCGGACTCCTGGGCGATCAGCACGGCGTCCACGCGATTACGCGCGTTGAGCTTCGTGGTGATGGTGGTCAGGTAGTTGCGTACCGTCCCGGTGGACAGGTGCAGTTCGGCGGCGATCTCCGAGGGCTCGGCGCCCTTGGACGCCAGCCGCAGCACCTCGGTCTCGCGTTCCGTGAGCGGGCTCTCCTGCCCGCCCCAGGCGGCGAGGGCGAGTTGCGGGTCCACCACCCGACGGCCGGCGGCCACCTGCCGTACCGCGAAGGCCAGTTCGTTCGGCGGCGCGTCCTTGAGGATGTAGCCGCCCACCTGTGCGGAGATGGCCCGCAGCAGAGTCCCCGGGCGTCCGATGCTGGTGAGGATCAGTACCCGGCACTCGGGCACCCGGTCCCGCAGCCGGGCGGCCGCGGTCAGTCCGTCGATGCCGGGCAGGTCGATGTCGATGACCGCCACGTCGGGTTTGTGCCGCAGCGTCGCCGGCACGATGTCGTTGCCGTTCTCGACCCCGCAGACGACCTCGATGTCATGCTCCAGGTCGAGCAGTGCTGTCAGGGCACCGCGCACCATGTTCATGTCCTCGGCCAGCAGTACACGAATCACCGAACCCCCGTCCCCCGTACCGAGTTGTCGCCTTCCCACGTCCCGGACGCGGCGACTGTACCAACTCCGGTTCCCGGGGGGAGAGTCCCGCCGGGCGGATCCGGCATCTGGCAGAGGCTCTTCCGGATACCGGCCGGGACTACGGGGGGTCCGGCACGGCTCCGGTCGGTCTCTCGGCCCCGGCCGGTGCCGGGAGTGCGGCCGGCGCGACCGCCCGGACCCGGAACGTGCCGCCCGGCAGGGCGCCGGAGGTGAGGTTGCCGCCGATCTCCCGCAGTCGCAGCGCCAGGTTCTCCAGACCGTTGCCGCCGTGCTCCGAGGGCACACGACCGCCCGCCGGGGAGCCGTCGTTGACCACCGACAGCACGATCGTCCCCGGCTCCGCCACCAGCCGTATCGCGCAGTGGGCGGCCTTGCTGTGCCGCAGCACGTTGGTGACCGCCTCGCGCACCACGGCCGCCAGCACGTTCTCCACCCGCCGGTCGAGATCCCGTACCGACACCTCCACCTCGACGGTCACGTCCGCGGCGTTCAGGACCGACTCGGCGGAGGTGACCTCCTGGGCGAGCGACATGTTGCGGAAGCCGCTGGCGACCCGGCGCACGTCCGCGAGGGACTGGCGGGAGATGGTCAGGATGTCGTCGACCTCCTGCACCGCCCGCTCGGGGTGCAGGGGGATGAGCCGGTGCACCAGCTCGCTCTTGAGGGTGATCGCCGACAGGCTGAAGCCGAGCAGGTCGTGCAGGTCCCGGGCGAACCGCAGCCGCTCCCTGACCACCGCGAGCCGCGCCAACTCGCCGTGGGCGTCGTGCACTTCCTGGATGACCTCGGCCAGGTGCGTCAGGCCGTACACGATGAGGCCCGTCAGCAGCGTCGACTGGCACAGGTAGACCGCGTCGACGATGCTCCGGCCGTCCAGCAGCGGGGGCAGGAACATGCTGAGCCCGACGGCCGCGTACAGACACCACGCGGGCCGCGGCGGCAGCAGGAGCAGCAGGGACCCGGAGAGGAAGCCGCCGAGCGCGCCCCACTGGGCGTGGTACACGAGGATCGGCAGATAGGTGAGCAGCATCTGCGCGCCCAGCGTCAGGAACCGCTCGCGCCCCGGGCGCCGTCCGGCCCCCGGTGCGGAGTGCCGCAGCTGGATGAGGAAGACGGCGACGAGCGCCAGGATCGCGCCGACGTCCGCGGCCGGCGACAGACCGGTGCTGATGACGTTCAGCGCGGTGATGAAGAGGTAACTGAGCAGTGCCACCCGCAGGATGACCCGGGCCAGTCGGGGCCCGGGGAGAGCCTGGTTGATGCGTGTGTCCGTGCCTCCGGCGCCGGCCGGAGGCGGGACGAGACCTGCACGCGGCTCGCGAGGTGCACTGGCCTTCACGGACTCCTCTTTCGCAGCAAGGGGCGGAGTTCGTTTCGGATCGTATGGGACCTACGTGAAGGCCGTGTGTGACTTGTATTGATAGCTGGAGATTTAGACGAACATGGGTACGGGGTTGAGGTGTTCGTACCGTCTTCGCTCCGGCAGCCGCCCCAGCGCCACGGGTACGTCGTAGAGCCGGCCCGGGGCCAGTCTGGCCCAGAAGTGCCGCATCCCGGGCACGATCACCTTGACCACCGGCAGCTCCAGATCGGGGCGCGTCTGGTCGAGGACGAGCAGTTCCATGCCGCGGTCCCGGACCAGTTCGCCGATGGCGTTCACGTCGTCCAGCAGATCCGGGCGCAGGTCGGCCGGCCACGACCGCGGACCGCGTGCGGGGACGGACGGATCCGGCAGCAGGTAGGGCTGGTTGGCGGTCGTCGCGGTGCGCCACCAGTGGACCGCGTCGGGATCGTCGATGCCGTAGCCCGGGGCGTCCGGCCGCCGCGGCGTCACCGCGGGCAGCATCTGCCCCATCTCGGTCAGCGCCCGGCGCAGGGCCACCCGCGGATCGAAGTGGGCACCGAAGCCGAAGATCACGTCCTCGGCGGGCCGGCCGGTCCGCCGGGACACCGCCGCCAGCACCGGGACGCCGAAGTCCGAGGTCAGGTCGAGCACCCACAGCTCGCGACCCAGCCGCAGGCACCCCTCGCGGATCCGGTCGGTCTCGGGGGCGGCGAACGCGTCCAGGTCCACCCCGGGCTGGCGGGTGCGGTTGTACCACCACAGGGCCACCGCGTCCCGCTCCACCAGTTCCAGGAAACCCTGCACCAGGGCGTCCTCCGGACTGCTGCCCGCCGCGTTGCCGTTGGAATCCGCGTGCAGCCCGTCCGCGGACCCGCCGCCGTCGGAGAAGTAGAGCATCGAGGTGGGCAGCAGCCGGTGCCGCCCGGCGGTCAGCGACCACACGGGCGTCCAGTCGGTGGGCCGGTCCTCGTCGAACGGCCGCGGCACGTGCTGGAAGTGGGAGCCGCGGCCGTTCCAGAGGTCGCGGTCCCGCAACTGCCGCTCGTGGTACAGCTGGCAGGCGTTCGGGTGCACGGCGTCCGCGCCGAGCGCCCGGTAGGTGTCCCGTACGACGGGCTCGTCGCCCTGCCGGGTGCCGCTGTACCGTTCCACCGCCTCGCCCAGCGCGCTGACCCGGGCCTCCGTGGCGTCCAGGCCCTTGCCGCCGCTCAGCGCCCGCAGTCCGGCCCGCAGTCCGGCCACGCTGTGCGGGTTGAAGGCGAGGTTGTGCCCGGACAGGAAGGTGTCGACGAAGTCCGGCGTGCGCGGGGCGCGGCGGATCTCCTTGACGATCCCGGTCACCGGGCCGACGAGATGGCCGTACCGGTCCAGCATCTCCCCGGGGGAGGCGGACCGGTGGCTGTTGCCGTGGTGCGCGGCCTTCGGCCGGGACACCGGGACGAACGGTGCGCTGACCCGCTTCGCCACCGCCTGCGGATCACCGCACACCGGGCACTGGGGGCGCCGGCGCACCGGATGGCAGGCCGCCCGCAGCAGCATGGTGTCCAGGGTGTGCACGAGGTCCTGCGACGGATACCGCATCCCGGCCAGCCACTTGGTCACCTCCAGCACCGCCATGTGCACACCGAGGGCCCGGCCCGCCGCGACCGACGCGGCCGGCCGCTCCGGCGGTCCGGTCAGCCCGAGGGCGCGCTGCACCGGCCACTCGGAGCGGCGGTGCCCGCGCAGCCGGTGGGCGAGGCAGGTCCAGCACGGGCCGTGGCCCGGCCGGAAGAAAGGCCCGATCCACGGGTCGACACCGCAGACCTTGGCGAGCAGCCACGGCGTTCCGCTCGCCCGGTGCCGGGCGTCCACCTCCGCCAGTTCCGGCGACAGGTAGTCGTCGCACAGCACGAGGGAGAGGGTGCCGGCCGAGCCGGGGGCCGCCACGGCGACCCCCGACTCCCTGCACGCCGCCAGGACCGGCGCCGCGTCGACCGCCGGCAGCACCTCCACACAGACCGCCGCGCCCGCCAGTTCGGCCGTGGCCCGGCAGCCGTCCAGGCCCATCAGGTCCCAGTAGGCCTCGGCCATCGGGTCGGCCCGCCGGACGGGACCGCGGTCGTCGGCCTCCGCCGGGCGGAAGCCGAGCAGACCCGAGCGCGCCAGCTCGCCGAGGGAGGAGCCGGCCTCCTCCGCGGTCAGCGCCGAGGACGCCTCCCGCAGCACCGAGCGCACGCTCCGCGTCCCGTCGAGCAGCGGCGCGAGCACCTCGGCGTGCGGGCCGCGCAGCGCGGTGACCCCGCGGCGCGACACCAGGTAGGTGGCTTCACCGGGAACCACGACCGGGCTCAGATGGCGCTTGAAGCCCACCAGAACGCTGTCGTCCGGGAGCGTCGTCCCGGCCTCGTGCCCCCCGGCGTCGGTCATGCCCCGAACTGCCCGCTCGCCTCGGCGGCCGGGAACGCGATGATGCAGATGCTGAACAGCACGGCGTCGTTCTGGCCGAGGGAGTCGAGGTCCTCGATCACCAGGGAACGGGCGGACTGAGCCGTGTCGTCGGTACGACGGTGGACGCCGGACGGAACTGCGTTGACCATGGGACAACCTTTCCCCGTTGGGATTCCGCTGACTTAGGGTGTTTCGAACGACTGTCCTTGTGGCGAAGATTCTGGCGAGGGCGGCGACCTCACAGACAGTGCTGCCGTCATCTGTCGAGGGTGAACTTTTCACGCCAACGGGCCCCGGCCCAAGGGCCGTTTTAGCTCCGTCCGGGAACATCGAGGGCCCTGCCCGCCCGGGTCGAGAGGAAGCCCCAGATGATCCGCCTCCTGGCGCACTACGCCGCCCGTGCCGTGGGCCAGGCGTACCGGTGCCTGGTCGCGTACGGCCAGATGTGGCTGTACCTCCCGGCCGAACCGCCCCACCCGACACCGGCCCACCTGCTGGAACGCCTGCGCCCCGACCTTCCCCTCACCCCGGCCGAACGGGCTCTGGACGAGCAGCTGCGGGACCTGGACTTCCGGAGCTGACCGGACGGTCCAGTTCCGGCCACCGGGCCGCCCGTTCACAGCGGTGGCCCGGCGGGTCCCCGCGCAAGCGGCACTTCAGGTCCGGCTCCTACGGTCGCGCCGGAGCCGCGCCCGCCGGGGCGCCGGCGGTCACCGGAAGGGGTGCCATGGAGACATCGGTACGGCTGCGGCAGGCCCGCCTCGCACTGCTGGCGGTGTTCCTCGTCCACGGCGCGGTCTTCGCCCTGCTGGTCACCCGCATCCCGGCCGTCCAGGACCGCTACGGGCTCAGTGACACCACCCTCCCGCTCTTCCTCGCCGCCGTGCCGGTCCTGGCCGGCGCGGGCAGCGTCACCGCCGCACGGCTGGTCCGCCGGGTGCCCGCCCCCACCGTCGTCCGCGTGCTCCAGCCGGCGGTCTGCCTGCTGCCCGCCGGCATCGGCGCGGGCGACACCTGGTGGCAACTCGCGCTCTGCCTGGCCGTCTTCGGCCTGCTGGTGGGCGCCCTGGAGGCGAGCGTCAACATGACCGGGGTGGCGGTGCAGCGCCACTACGGCCGCAGCGTCATGCTGGGCTTCCACGGCGCGATGAGCCTGGGCGGCATCCTCGGTGCCCTGCTGGCCGGCGCCGGCGCCCGCTGGCACCTGTCCCTGTTCGTCCTCTTCGCGGGCGCCGCCGTACCGCTGCTGGCGATCGCGGCGACGGCCGGCCCCCGGCTCACGGCGGTCGCCGACGGGCCGGCCGACAGGGCCGGTGACAGTGGCGCGGCGGGCCGCCCCGCCGCCGTCCCGTGGCGGCCGCTGCTGCCGCTCTGCCTGATCATGGGCGCGGCCTTCGTCGCCGACTCCACCTCCAGCAACTGGAGCGCCAAGTTCCTCGAGGACACGCTGCACAGCTCCGAGGCGATGGCGACGGTCCCGTACGCCCTCTACATGGCCACCACCCTGCTGGGCCGCGGGCTCGGTGACCGCTGGGTGCGGCGCTGGGGCGCGACCGCCGTGGTGCGCGCCGGCGCCCTGCTCGGCACCGCCGGCTTCGCCGCGGTCGCCGCCGCACCGGGACCCTGGACCGCCGTCGCGGGCTTCGCCGTGCTCGGCGCGGGGCTCTCGGTGATCGTCCCCCAGGTCTTCACGGCCGCGGCGCAGCGCCTGCCGGGCGCGGCGGACACCGCCGTGGCCCGCATCAACCTCTTCAACTACGTCGGGTTCCTGGTCGGTCCGCCCCTGGTCGGCGCGGTCGGCGCGGCCGTCTCCTACCGCGCCGCCATGTGCGTACCGCTGCTGCTGACCCTGGGCGTCCTCCTCGCCGCCCGCTCGCTGACCCCGGCACCCCCGCCGTACCGGCCGGGACCGCCACCCGGCCGGAGACGGCGACGGCGGGCACGGCGTGACGGCGCCGGGACCGCACCCCGCGCGCCCGCTTCGGGAGCGGCGCGCGCCAACTGCCTTTTTAGCCGTGCCAAAGCACCACCCCCGACGCTTTGCGCAGGACACGAGCCCGTCCACGGGTGAGGCCGCCGACGAGGGGAGGGCCATGCGCCGGAGCGTCCACGCGGTGCGGACGGCGCCCCCGGCCCCCGGGCGGGCCCCCGCCCCGGCCCGGAGCCGGCGCCCCCGGCGGCGCCGCACGAAGGGCGCGGCGACCGCGGCACGGCGTCCGTGCCCCGGACCGGCGGCCGGCCTCCGGCACCGGCCGGGGCCACCGGCCGTGCCGTGCCCGGGGACCTCCGCCCACCGGACCGGACGATTCCGGCCGCTGAACCGCAGGATGCGCAGAAACCGGAGATGCAGCCATGACCGCGACCGCACTCGGATCCGCCCCCGCCACCGCCCTGATAGACGACGCCGTCGGCACGCCCGCCGCCCCCCGGGTGGCCAACGCGGCCGAGGTCTTCCTCACGGCCGCCGTCGACCGGAGCCCCGGCGCACCCGCCGTGCGCGACCGTGCGGGCGCCTGGACGTACGCACAGCTCGACGCCGCCGCCGACTCCTTCGCCCGCGTCCTGGACGGCCACGGCATCCGGCCCGGCGACCGGGTGCTGGCCCGCGTCGACAGCGCCCGCGAGTTCACCGCCCTGCTGTACGGGACCTGGCGCCGCGGCGCCGTCCTGGTGCCGATCAACCCCGGCATGAAGGCGTTCCACCTCAAGGCCGTGCTCGCCGACTCCGAACCCTCCCTGATCGTCGTGGACGCCGCGGAGCGCACCGGCACCGGGGGCCTCACCTGGCCGGCCGGCACTCCGGTCGCCGTCGCCGCGGAACTCGACCTGTCCGGACCCGCCGACCCGGCCGCCCGCACCGAGCGGGAGGTACCCGCCGACCGGCTCGCCCTGCTCATCTACACCTCGGGCAGCACCTCGGCGCCCAAGGCGGTGGCCTGCCCGCACGGTCCTGTCGCGTTCGCCGCCCGCGCCATCGAGGCCCGGCTCGGCTACCGCCCGGACGACGTCGTGCTCACCGCCGTCCCGCTCTCCTTCGACTACGGCCTCTACCAGATCCTGCTCTGCGCCCTCGCCGGCGCCGAGCTGCTGCTGTCCGGCCCCGCCGACCACGCCCGCGTCCTGGGTTTCGCCCGCGACCACGGCGCCACGGTCGTACCGCTCGTCCCCTCCCTCGGCGAGCTCCTGGTCCGCCTCGCCTCCCGCGACGAACGGCCCACCCGCATCCGCATGTTCACCAACACCGGCGCCGCGCTCAACGCGCCGCTCATCGCCTCGCTCCGGGAGACCTTCCGCGGCGCCGCCGTGGTGCCCATGTACGGCACCACCGAGTGCAAGCGCATCACCATCCTGGAGCCCGACGGGGACCTGGCCCGCCCCGGCTCGGTCGGGCCCGCGCTGCCCGGCACCGAGGTGCTCGTCGTCGACGACGAGGGCCGGCCCCTGGCACCGGGGGAGACCGGCGAGATCGTGGTCCGCGGCCCGCACGTGATGGCCGGCTACTGGCGCGCCCCGGAACCGACCGCGCTGCGCTTCCGGCGCCCCGCGGACGGCGGCCCGGTCACCCTGCACACCGGCGACTACGGGCGGCTCGACGAGGACGGCCACGTCTACTTCCAGGGCCGCCGCGACGACCTGTTCAAGCGCCGGGGCTCGCGCATGAGCTCCGTCGAGATCGAGTCCGCCGTCCTGGACATCGACGACGTGCGCGAGGCGGCGCTGCTGGTCCCGGAGGAGGACCGCGACATGGTCCTGTTCGTCGTCGGCGAGACGCCCTCACTCACCGGCGAGCAGGTGCTGGCCCGGCTCGGCGACCGCCTGGAGGCCGCCAAGGTCCCGGACGTCTGCCACGTGCTGACCGCGCTCCCGCTCACCCCCAACGGCAAGACCGACCGCAAGGAACTGCGCCGCCGCCTCGTGGAGGGCACCGATGAGCACTGACAGCGACCTGGCCGGACGGACCGGCCCCGCCGCCCCGGCCGTCCGCCGCCTCGCCGAGCGATACGGCAGCCCGCTCTACGTCTACGACCTGGACCGGGTACGGACCGCGCTGGCGGACCTGCGTGCCGCCCTGCCGCAGCCGAGCCGCGTCTACTACTCCCTCAAGGCCAACCCGCACCCGGCCCTCGTGGCCGAACTCCGCCGGGGCGGCGCCCGCGCCGAGGTCACCTCGCGCGGCGAACTCGCCGCGGCGCTCCAGGCCGGCCACCCCGCCGCCGAGCTGATGTACTCCGGCCCCGGCAAGGTGCGCGCCGAACTGGACGAGGCGATCACCGCGGGGATGCGCACCTTCTCCGCCGAGTCCTTCGGCGACCTGGAGCGGATCGGCGCCGCCGCGCACGCGCAGGGCGTCACGGCCGACTGCGTGCTGCGGATCAACGCCGCCGGCGCGCCCGGCCAGGCGGGGCTGCGGATGACCGGCGCCCCCTCGCAGTTCGGCTTCGACCTCGACGACCTGACCGAGCACCGGGCCCGGCTGCTCACGGAGGGCACCCGGATCGTCGGCATGCACTTCTTCCCGCTGACCAACGCCCGCGACGAGGACGGCCTGTGCGCCGAACTCGCGCAGAGCGTGCGCACCGCGGCCCGTCTGCGCACCGAACTCGGTATCCCGCTGCACCTCCTGGACCTGGGCGGAGGATTCGCCGCGCCCTACGCCACGCCCGGCGAGCGCCCCGTCTACCGCGGCCTGCGGGCGGCACTGACGGCCGTGCTGGACGAGCACCTGCCCGGCTGGCGGGACGGCGAGCCGGTGGTCGCCTTCGAGTCCGGCCGCTACCTGGTCGGTGACAGCGGTCAGCTGGTGGCCACCGTCACCGACGTGAAGCACAGCCGGGGCAGCGTGTACGCGGTGCTCGACTCCGGCATCAACCACCTGGGCGGGCTGGCCGGCCTGGGCCGGCTGCTGCCGCTGTCCGCCCGGCCGCTCGACCCGGCGGACCCCGGCGACGACCACCCGGAGACACACGGCCCGCCGGACGGTGCCCCCGCCGACGGCGCCCGTCCGGCCACCGTCACCCTCGCCGGCCCGCTGTGCACCCCCGCCGACATCCTGGCCCGGGCCGCCGAACTGCCCGGACTGCGCCCGGGGGACCTGCTGGCCTTCCCCAACGTCGGCGCCTACGGACTGTCCGCGAGCCTCCTCGGCTTCCTCGGTCATCCGGCACCCGCCGAGATCGTCGTGGACGGCCACGAGGTCGTCTCCGCCACGCGTCTGGCCCTCGGCCGCCACGACGCCGAGCCCCTCACCGCACCCCGTACGGAGGAATCCGCCGCCATGACCGACACCACCGCCGCCGTCCCCGCGACCGACGCGTCAGCGCCGCCCTGGGACAAGGCGTACGAGGAACTCCTGCTCGAACTGCTGCCCAGGCTCGCCTCCCAGGGGCCGCTGCGGCCCGACAGCAGCCTGAAGGCGGCGGGCCTGGACTCGCTCGCCATGGTGGAGACCCTGGTCCGGGTCGAGCAGACCTACGGGATCGCCGTACCCGACTCGGAGCTGGTCGCCGACACCTTCGCCACCCCGGCCGCGCTGTGGCGCGTGGTGTCCGCCCTGCGCGACGGCTCCGTCGGACCGGCCTGAGCGGGCCGGCCGCCGGCCAGGACATCCCGACGACACAGGACGAGAGGAGTCACCATGCGGTGGGAAGGCGTGTACGTGGCCGGGACGGGGGCGTGGCTCGGCGAGCCCGAGTCCGCCCGGTCGGCCGTGGAGTCCGGCGCGTACGACGCGGAGCAGCACGCGGCCGACGAGATCGAGTCGGTCTCGGTCGCCGAGGAGTCCATGGCCCCTCCGGACATGGCGGTCCACGCGGCGACGACCGCGCTCAAGCGGTCCGGTCTCGACGCGTCCCGGGTGAACCTGCTGATCCACAGCGGCATCTGGTTCCAGGGCGTCGAGATGTGGCCCGCGGCCTCCTACGTCGCCGGTCACGCCCTCGGCCGGGACGCGACCGCGTTCGGCTTCGAGCAGGAGTGCAACGGCGGACTCGGCGCCCTGGAGGTCGCGGCCCGCCAGGTCGCCGCCCAGCCGGGCACCGGAGCCGCGATGGTCACCACCGCCGACCGGTTCGGCGCCCCGCTGGTGAAGAGGTGGAGCAGCGAGCCCGGCTTCGTCTACGGCGACGGCGGCACCGCCCTGCTGCTGTCCGCCGCCGGCGGCTTCGCCCGGCTGCTGTCCACCGCGAGCGGATCGGACAACTCCCTGGAGGCGGTCGTCCGCGGGGCCGGGCTGCGGCCCCTGCCGTCCGGGGAACCGCTGGACCTGCTGGGCCGGGTGGGGCACTTCATGCGCGCCCACGGCAGCGTCCGGGAGGCCACCGAACGCGTCGGCGCCGTGATGAAGAACGTCGTCGGCACCGCGCTGGCCGACGCCGGCATCGCACTCGGGGACGTGTCCCGGGTGGTGACCCTCGCCAGCGGACGCAGCCGGCTGGAATGGCAGGTGCCGGTGCTGCTCGGCCTGCCCGTGGAGCGGTCCACCTGGGACTTCGCCCGCCGGGTCGGCCACCTCGGTGCCGGGGACCAGATCGCCGGCTTCAACCACCTCGTCGAACAGGGCGAGTTGAGCCCGGGCGACCACGTGCTGTTCGTCGGCGGCGGCTCCGGATTCAGCTGCACCTGTGCCGTGCTGGAGATTGTCGACGCACCGGAATGGGAACGCTCCGGCAGCGGGGGCACGACCAGCGGAACCTGACCGCAACGCGCCGCGTCCACCTGCGACTTCAGTGGGGCTTCAGCGCGTCGCGGGACACTGCACCGCCGGACGCCTGCGCCGTCCGTGCGCCCGCCGTCCGTCCGTCTGGACACGAGGAGAGAAGCATGGTGACGACCGAACCCGACGGCGCCACGAAGAGCTCCACCTCCACCGTGGTGCGCGTGGTCTGGGGAGTGGTGGGAATCCTGCTGCTGGCCTGGGACGTCTTCGAGGCGGTCAAGCACGCCGGCTGGGTGTACCCGGCCGCCGCCCTCGGCCTGGTCCTGCCCGAGCTGCCCCGGCTGGCCGGCCTCGGGCGGGGCCACGCACCGGGCCGGCTCGCGCCCCGGGCCGTGCCCCTGTACAACCTGCTGAACCGGCCGCTGATCCCCTTCGCCGTCATGGTGGTCTTCTCGTTCCTGGGGGACAGCCCGGACGACATCGCGGCCCCCTTCACCTTCGGCATGTCCTGGTTGACCACCATCGCGCTCACCCGCGCGCTGGGCCAGGGCCTGCGCACGCCGGACGGCCGCCTGCGCTGAACCGGCCCGTGATCCCGGGCCCGCAGCCTCCCACTCCCCCCGGGAGCTGCGGGCCCGTCGCCGTACCCGGACACCGGGAGCGGACGAGCCGGCTCCGGCGGCCTTTATCGGCGCGCAAGCCGGTGCTGCGAACCTCGCTGGACAGTCCCGAACGCATGCACCTTCCGAAGCACCGGAGGCCACACGATGGACACCGCCTCAGCGCCCGGCACCGACACCGGGACGGCGCCCGAGACCGGGACGGAGCCCGGACTCCAGTACCCCTTCCACCGCCCCTCGGCCGTGCAGACACCACCCGTCTACGAGGAGTTGCGCGGCAAGTGCCCCGTGGCGCACGTCCGGCTGCCCAGCGGTGACGAGGGGTACGTGGTCAGCCGCTACGACGACGTCCGCACCGTCCTCGCGGACGGCCGGTTCAGCCGGGCGGCGATGCTCGCCGAGGGGGCGCCGCGGCTCACCGCTGCCCCGCCCATGGCCGGCAGCCTGTTCACCATGGACCCGCCCGAGCACACCCGGCTGCGCAAGCTCGTGTCCCGCGAGTTCACCGCCCGCCGGGTGCAGAACCTGCGCCCCCGCATCCAGGAGCTCACCGACGGGCTGCTGGACGAGATGGAGAAGCTCTCCGGGCCCGTCGACCTCAACCCCGTCTTCGCGTTCCCGCTGCCGGTGATGGTCATCTGCGAGCTGCTCGGCGTCCCCTTCGAGGACCGGGGCAGGTTCCGCGCCTGGTCCGACGCCTTCGTCTCGCTCACCTCGCACACCCCCGAGGAGGTGCTGGAGCAGCGGATGGCGATGGTGCAGTACCTCGGCGAGCTGGTGCAGCGCAAGCGCGAGGAACCCACCGACGACCTGATGGGCGCCCTGGTCTCCGTCCACGACGAGGACGGCGGCCGGCTCAGCGAGCACGAGCTGATCACCATGGGCATCACCCTGCTCGTGGCCGGCCACGAGACCACCGTCAGCATGATCGGCACCTGTGTGCTGACGCTCCTGCGGCACCCCGAGCACCTGGCCGCGCTGCGCGAGAACCCCGGGACGATCGACCACGTGGTGGAGGAACTGCTGCGGATCAACCCCATCGGGGACGGCGGCCCGTTCCGCATCACCCTGGAGGACGTCGAACTCGGCGGCACGACCATCCCCAAGGGCAGCGGGGTCATCGCCTCGGTGTGCTCCGCCAACCAGGACGCCGACCGCTTCGGGGAGTCGGCCGACTCCTTCGACCCGTCCCGGCCCACCGCCTCCGCCCACCTGGCGTTCGGGCACGGCGCGCACTTCTGCCTGGGCGCCGCCCTCGCCCGCGCCGAGCTGCAGATCGCCGTCTCCTCGCTGATCCGCCGCTTCCCGACGCTGCGCCTGGCCGACGAGGTCGGCAACCTCACCATGACCAGCGGCATGATGGTGCACGCCCTGAGCAGCCTGCCGGTCACCTGGTGACCCGCCGCCGGTGAGCCCGCGACGCCGCCGCCCGGATCCCTGCCGAGGGATCCGGGCGGCGGCGTGTCGACGGGTGCCGGCGTCCGGCGCGGGGGCGGGCCCCGCGCCGGCGACCGGGCTCAGGCCCGCCGGGCGGGCTCCTGCACCATCCGCCGGGCCACGGTGGGACCCGGCTGCTGCACCTGGAAGTACGCCCGCGACAGCACGCGCTGCTGCACCGAGCGGTTGCGGTCCATCACCCGGTACAGCGACCGGCGGAACACACCGCCGAGCCGACCCTCCAGCGCGAACAGGCGCTCCTGGCGCAGCTGGAGGGCACGGGACCGGCGTACGGACTCCTCACGCGCCTCCTGGAACGCCTCCCCGGCCCGCTGCAGCCGCTCCGGACCGCCGCCGGCGGCCAGCGCCTTCTCCACCAGCGGCGCCAGGGTGACCGCGTCGATGATCGCGTGGTTGACGCCCTGCCCGAGGATCGGCGTGAGCGTGTGCGCGGCGTCCCCCATGAGGATCAGACCGGGCGTCGACCAGCGCGGCACCAGCGTGGTGAAGATGTCCAGCATCGACGTGTCCGACCAGGCGCGCACGGTGTCGCGCACCGCGTCCGACAGCTCGGGCGCGAGCCGGTCCAGGCGCTCGTGGAGCGCGCCCAGACCCTGCGCGCGCAGCGCCTTCAGGCCGCCCTTGGGGATGTTGAGCCCCACCCGGACACTGTCCGGATGGGTGGGGATGAACAGCCCGTGCTCGCCGCCCCGGATGCGGATGCGGTAGGTGTGGCCGTCCCACTGCTCGGGGAACGGCAGCCGCAGCCAGATGACGTCCCGGTCCAGCGGCAGCTTCTCGTAGGACAGCCCGGACAGCTCCCGCACCTTGCTGAACCGGCCGTCGGCCGCCACCGTCACCGCGGCCCGTACGGTGATCTCACCGTCGGGGGTGCGGGCCCGCACCCCGGTCACCGGTCCGTCCTCGCCCTGCTCGCGCAGCAGGCCCACGGCGGTCGCGGACTGGACGAGCGTGAAGCCGGGGTGCTCCCGCCCGGCGTCGGCGAGCGCGGACAGCAGGGCCGGCTGGGGGAGTTCGACGGGGTAGGGGTGCGGATAGGGGAACTCGGAGAGGTCGGCGCGCAGCACGACGCTGCCACCGTCGACGATCTCCATGTGGTGCATCTGGACGTACGTCCCCTCGAGCCGGTCGAGCAGCCCGAGCCGGTCCAGCATCCACACCGAGTCCGGAGACACCGACTCGCCCCGGAACGAACGGTTGAAATGCCCGCTCTGTTCCAGGACCACCACCGAAACGGAACGCTTGGCGAGCTCCACGGCGAGCGTGAGCCCGGCGGGCCCCCCTCCTACCACGCACACCTGTGCGGTCAGCTCTGCTGTCATCGTCATGCTGCCTCTCCAGCGGAGTCATGGTCGGTCGATCGTGTGACCGCGCCCTAAAGCTCCTCTTGCAGCCGACGTGCCCCGGACGCCGTACGCCCGGCCCGGCGTTCAGTCCCGCGGCCGAGCCGGGACGGAGGCGGACTCCACCCGCTCCTTCAGCGCGTCGGTCAGCGCCTGGAACCCCTTCTCCGAGGGGGTGATGACCGCACCGGAGAACGGCACCAGCAGACCGCTGAACCGCTCGCTCTGCAGCACGTGCGTGCCGCCGTCCCGGGCCGTGAGCTCGAAGCTGTGCACCCCGTCGAAGACGCCCGGCACACCGAACCGGCCCCGCCAGCGCAGGAGCCGGCCGGGCTCGCTCTCCAGCACGGTGGGCGTGAAGACCATCTCCCGCCCGCCGCCGGGGAGCCGGAACCGCAGGCTCAGCCGCGTGCCCGGAACGGCCCGTCCGGCGGCCTCGACGAGGAAGGGGTTCCACTCGTGGAACCGCTCGAAGTCGGTCAGGACCGCCCACACCTGCTCGGCGGAGGCGGAAATGTGCACTGCGGACGAGATGCGACGCATACGGGGTCCTTCCAGAAGCCCGGCGGGACGTCCACGCGGGGCGGGGCGGAATGTGCCGTGCTCCGGCAAGCGTTGTCCGACGCGACACGCTACTGAACGCCCCCGCACGACCGCACGCGCCGGCCCGGCCCGCACAAGCGACGCCTTAGCGCCCGCGCGGGCGGGGGTACGGCGCGGACCGGCGTCCCCGCCCGGTCCGCGAGGTGCCCGGCGGTGCTCCGGCGACGGCCCCGAAGCCCGCTCGGCCGAGGACGGGGGCCGGGGCCGGCCTCCCCCTGGGCCCCGGCTCCGGCGGAGCGCGTGGCATCATCGGCCGGGGTCAGGACCACGCCGTACGAGGAGCACGATGAACCCCGCTCTCACCGCCCCGCCCGACGGGGGCACCCCCGGCCCGCACGGAGCCGAGAGCCAGGAGCGCACCACCGGCCTGCTGGACGACTTCTCCCTGGAGATGACCGGCAAGGACGTGTCCCGCCTGGAGGAGGCGTCCGACGGCATCCCGCCCGGCACCCGGATCAACATCACCTTCCTCGCCGGCGAGGACCTCGCGACGCGGCTGACGGCCGCCCGCGCCGTCCGCCGGCTCGGCTTCGTCCCCGTGCCCCACATCTCCGCGCGCCGCCTGCCCTCCCGGGCCGCCCTGCAGGAGTTCCTGTCCGGGCTGGCGGCCGACGGCACCGCCGAGAACGTGTTCCTGGTCGGCGGCGACCCCGCCCGGCCCGAGGGCCCCTACGCGGACGCCCTCGCCCTCCTGCGCACCGGGCTGCTCCAGGAGCACGGCGTACGCCACGTCGGCATCAGCGGGTATCCCGAGGGCCACCCGGCGATACCGGACCCCACCCTGTGGTCGGCCCTCACCGACAAGGCGGCCGCCATCGGCGCCCACCGCTTCGGCGGCGACGTCATCACCCAGTTCGGCTTCGACCCCGCCCCGGTCCTCGGCTGGCTGGAGGCCGTCCGCGCCCGGGGCGTCCACCTGCCCGTCCGCATCGGCGTCCCCGGCCCGGCCGGCGTGCGCCGGCTGCTCGGCTACGCCACCCGGTTCGGCGTCGCCACCAGCGCCTCCGTGGCCCGCAAGTACGGTTTCTCGCTGACCAACCTGATGGGTACGACCGGCCCGGACCGCTTCCTGCACGCGCTGGCCGAGCGGTACGACCCGGCACGGCACGGCCGGGTGAAGGTGCACTTCTACACGTTCGGCGGGCTGCGGACCACCGCGGAGTGGGTCGCCCGCTTCCGGCACGAGGACCACACCCCCACCGGACGGCCGTGACGCCGGGTACGCCCTCGCCCCGGCCGCGCCCCTCCCTGGCCACCCCACGTACGTGTCGCATTCTCGCCAGCGGTCCGCCCCCGCCTTGGCCGATCCTGGAGTCATGCAGACAGGGACGCGGACAGGGACGCAGACAGGGACGCAGACGAGGACACGGACGAGGACGCAACCAGGGACGCACTTCGACCGGGAGCACTGCGTACGCGCCGTCCAGTCCAAGGACGCGCGGTTCGACGGCTGGTTCTTCACGGCCGTCCTGACCACCCGCATCTACTGCCGGCCCAGCTGCCCGGTGGTCCCGCCCAAGCCCGAGAACATGACGTTCTACCCGAGCGCCGCCGCCTGCCAGCAGGCCGGCTTCCGGGCCTGCAAGCGCTGCCGCCCCGACACCAGCCCCGGCTCCCCGGAGTGGAACCTGCGCGCCGACCTGGTCGCCCGCGCGATGCGGCTCATCGCCGACGGCGTCGTGGACCGAGAGGGCGTGCCCGGCCTCGCCACCCGGCTCGGCTACAGCACCCGGCAGGTCGAACGCCAACTGCTCGCCGAGCTGGGCGCCGGACCCCTCGCACTGGCCCGAGCCCAGCGCGCCCAGACCGCCCGGCTGCTCATCGAGACCACTCCGCTGCCCATGGCGGAGATCGCCTTCGCCGCCGGCTTCTCCTCCATCCGCACCTTCAACGACACCGTGCGCGAGGTCTTCGCCCTGTCCCCGAGCGAGCTGCGCGCCCGAGTCCCCGGCAGCCGCGCGGCGGCCGCCCCAGGCACCCCCGGCACCCTCGCCCTGCGCCTGCCGTTCCGCGCCCCGCTCAACCCCGACAACCTCTTCGGCCACCTCGCCGCCACCGCCGTACCCGGTGTCGAGGAGTGGCGCGACGGTGCCTACCGGCGCACGCTCCGGCTGCCGTACGGCCACGGCATCGTCGCGCTCGGCCCGCGCCCCGACCACATCGCCTGCCGCCTCACCCTCAGCGACCTGCGCGACCTGACGGTGGCCATCAGCCGCTGCCGCCGGCTGCTCGACCTGGACGCCGACCCCGTCGCCGTCGACGGCAGGCTGCGCACCGATCCGCTGCTCGCGCCCCTGGTCGACCGGGCCCCGGGCCGCCGGGTACCGCGCACGGTCGACGAGGCCGAGTTCGCGGTGCGCGCCGTCCTCGGGCAGCAGGTGTCCACGGCAGCCGCCCGCACCCACGCGGGCCGCCTGGTCACCGCGCACGGCAAGCCCCTCGACGACCCCGAGGGCGGCCTCACCCACCTCTTCCCGTCCGCCGAGGCGCTGGCCGCCGTCGATCCCGAGACCCTGGCGATGCCCCGCACCCGGCGCACCACCTTCACCACCCTCGTCCGGCGACTCGCCGACGGCACCCTGAGCCTGGGCGTCGACTCGGACTGGGCGGAGGCCCGCGCCCGGCTGCTCGCGCTGCCCGGCTTCGGCCCCTGGACGGTCGACGTCATCGCGATGCGGGCCCTCGGCGATCCCGACGCCTTCCTCCCCACCGACCTCGGCATCCGCCGGGCGGCGGGGGAGCTGGGCCTGCCCTCCACCCCGGCCGCGCTCACCGCGCGCGCCGAGGCCTGGCGGCCCTGGCGGGCGTACGCCGTGCAGTACCTGTGGGCGACCGACAGCCACCCGATCAACTTCCTTCCCGTATAAGCCCCTTGGAGTGATGGAAGCCGTGAGACGCCACACCCTGATCGACAGCCCGTACGGCCCGCTCACCCTGGTCGCCGACGCGGACGGCGCCCTGTGCGGCCTGTACATGGCCGAGCAGCGGCACCGGCCGCCCGAGGAGAGCTTCGGCCCGCCGGAGGACGGCCTGCGCTGCTTCGCCGAGGCGGAGGAGCAGCTGTCGGCTTACTTCGCGGGTGAGTTGACCGAGTTCACCCTCGAACTCGCCCTGTACGGGACGCCGTTCCAGCGCCTGGTCTGGGACGGCCTCACCCGCATCCCCTACGGCGAGACCCGCACCTACGGCGAACTCGCCGGCGCCCTCGGCAACCCCGCCGCCTCCCGCGCCGTCGGCCTCGCCAACGGCCGCAACCCCGTCGGCATCATCGTCCCCTGCCACCGCGTGATCGGCTCCGACGGCAGCCTCACCGGCTACGGCGGCGGCCTCCCCCGCAAACGCCGCCTCCTGGACTTCGAACGGGGCTCGGCGCTGTTCTAGCCGACGGGGGCGGCACGGACGGCCGGGACAGGCGTCAGGCTGCGTCCTCGGCGCCGATCCGGCGCAGCAGTGCGGGCAGGGCGGTGCCGATGGGCTCGTGGATCACTTCGGCGGCCCGGTCGTCGTACGGGGTCGGCTCGGCGTTGACGATGATCAGGCGGGCGCCGTGGTCGGCGGCGACGCCCGCGAGGCCGGCGGCGGGCTGCACCTGGAGGGTGCTGCCGACCGCGACGAACACCGTGCAGGCCTTGGCGATGGCGGCCGCCTCGCCCAGCACCACCGGATCGAGCCGTTCGCCGAACATCACCGTGGCCGACTTGAGGATGCCGCCGCAGTCCAGGCATGCCGGGTCGTCCTCGCCGGCCTCGACCCGGGCGAGCGCGTCCGCCATGGAGCCGCGCGCACCGCACTTCGTGCAGACGACACCGTGGGCGCTGCCGTGCAGTTCGAGCACCTTGCGGGCGGGCATCCCGGCCAGCTGGTGCAGCCCGTCCACGTTCTGCGTGAGCACCCGCACCGGGATGCCGGACCGGTCCAGGTCGGCGACGGCACGGTGGGCCGCGTTCGGCCGGGCCCGGAGCGCGCCGCTCTCGCGCCGCATCAGCCAGGACCGCCGCCGCATCTCCGGATCGGCCATGTAGTACTCGTAGGTCACCAGCTTCTCCGCCTCGGGATCGCGCCGCCACAGCCCGTTCGGGCCGCGGTAGTCGGGGATCCCGGAGTCGGTGGAGATACCGGCCCCGCTGAGGACGGCGACGAGAGGCTTGGTCATGCCGCCGAGGGTAGGCCGGGTGCCGTGGCCCGGGCGAACGGATAAAACGTCAGTCGAGCAGGGCCAGGCGGAGGATCGCCAGCGCCGCCAGCGTCAGTGCGGGCGCCGTCCAGGCCCACCCCATGGCCCGGCGTACCGACGGCAGCAGCCACAGGGCCGTCACCGCGCCCGCCGCGGCCAGGGTGAGGAGGCAGGCCGCGGTGATGCCCGCGTACGCGCCGTCGTCCCAGGGGCCGTTGGGACGCGTGACGAGCGCCGCCCAGCAGAAGAACGCGGCGACGAGGGTGAGCAGCGCGACGGGTACCGCGAGAACGCGGCGGACGCCGCCACGGTCGTCGAGCGGGTCGTCGAGGTGGCCGTCGAGCGGGTCCGTGGTGCGCGGCATCGGCGGTCGTCGTCCTCGGGGTCGGGCGGAGCCGTCACGGTCGCCGGGGCGGGCGGAACCGGTCACGGTCGCCGGGTCGGGCGGAAGCCGTCACGGCGGGGAGCCTCCGATGCTAGCGTCCGGGCATGGCCAAGGTGACTGTCTCGCTCGACGCCCAGCTCGTCGTGGAGGTCATGGTGCTCGCCGGTGTCGGGAACCCGCAGGACGCCGTCGAACTGGTCGTCCGCGACTACATCGAGCGCGGACACCGCACGGAGGCGAGGGCCGCCGCCCGCGACGACGCCCTGCGCGAGGTCGACGCCAAGCCCCGCGACCCCGAGGGCTGACCGGCATCCCGCGGCGCCGCCCGCCTCACGCGACCCGGTGGCCGTTCTCCAGCTCGACCGTGGGGGAGCCGTCCGTCACGGCGTCCAGGGCGGCCAGCACCCGGCGCCCGAGGGCACCCGGCAGATGCTCGGGGATCTCCGAGCGCGGCACCACACGCCAGGACAGCAGCTCCTCCTCCTGGAGGCGGATCGCCTTGAGGTCGGCGTCCGCGAGGACACCGCCGTCGTACAGGTACGCCACCAGCGGCGGCCGGCCCGTGCCGTGCACCCAGTCCACGGCCAGCAGCCGGCCCGGCTCACGGTCGAGCCCGATCTCCTCCAGCGTCTCCCGGCGGGCGCCCTGGCGCGGGGTCTCCCCGTCGTCGGACTCGATGGTCCCGCCCGGCAGCGCCCAGCCCTCGCGGTAATTCGGCTCGACGAGCAGCACCCGTCCCTCGTCGTCCCGGAAAAGCACGGCGGCACCGGCGAGGACCCGGGGCAGGCTCGCGATGTACGCGGCGAAGTCTGGAGTCGTGGTCATCCAGGAAGGGTAACCAGCCGCCACCGGGCTACGGCGCGCTCCGGGCCAGGCGCAGGGTGCGTTCGGCCAGCGCACTGATCCGCACGCCGTCGAAGCCGAACACCGCGCTCCGGACGGTGTCCTCCAGCGGCTCCGTCCACTGCTCCGGGATCGCCGCCGCACCGGTGACCACCCCGGCCACCGAGCCGGCGGTCGCGCCGTTGGAGTCGGTGTCCAGGCCGCCGCGTACGGTCAGCGCGATGGTCCGGGTGAAGTCGCCGTCGCCGTACAGCAGCCCCGCGGTGAGCACGGCCGCGTTGGGCACCGTGTGGATCCAGCCGAGGCCGGCCGTCTCCTGCGACACCGTCGCCAGGGTCTCCTCCCAGGGCAGCCTGGTCTCGTGCAGGGTCGCGACCCGCCGGACCGTCCGGGCGAGGCGGCTGCTCGCCGGGATCACCCCGAGCGCCGTGTCCAGGGCGTCCCGGACGGTCGCGGCGGTGAAGGCCGCCGAGACCAGCGCGGCCGCGAACATCGCCCCGTACACGCCGTTGCCGGTGTGCGAGAGCACCGCGTCCCGGCGGGCCAGCCCCGCGGCGCGCGACGGTTCGCCGGGACAGGTCCAGCCGTAGACGTCGGCGCGGATCAGCGCGCCGATCCACTCCTGGTACGGGTTCTCGTACGTCGCCGTCAGCGGCGGTTTCATCCCGTTCGCGAGGTTCCGGTACGCCGCCCGTTCCGCGGTGAAGGTCTGCAGGTACGGCATCCGCAGCAGCCACAGATCGCCGACCTGCTCGGTGGTGAACCCGAAGCCGTGGGTCTCCAGCAGGTGCAGTCCGAGGATCGCGTAGTCCACGTCGTCGTCCCGGCAGCTGCCGTGGATCCGGCCGCGCACGCAGGCCCGCCACTCCGGGCGCAGCACGGCGCTCTCCTCGGCGTCGGCGGGTTCGGGCAGGTAGTCGGTGAGCGGCAGGGCCGCCGCCCGGCGCAGGTAGCGGTCGATGCGCTCGCGGGTCCACACCTCGCCCTGTTCGACCGGTTTGCCGAGCATGTTCCCCGCGATCCGGCCGAGCCAGCCGCCGTGGATGCGGTCGGCCAGGTCGGGTTCGGTCCGCCGGGTGGTCAGGGGCCGCGTGGTCATGGCTGGGGTCTACCCGTTTTCCCGGGCCGACTCCCGGCCGGCCGCCGGCCGCCGCCTCCCACCCGCCGACCGCCGCCTCCCAGTCACCCGCCGCCCAGCCAGCCGCCGCCCGCCTCCCAGCCACCCGCCGCCCGTCCGCCGGCGGCCTTCCACGGTTCGGTCGGGGCATGACGGCGGGTGCGTCCTGCGGTTAAGGTCGCAGCGGCGCGACTGGCCCTGACGTGCGCGGGGCCCGGAGAGCAAGGGGAAAGCAAGGTGGCGGACGCTGCAGTGAACGAGACCCGTCGGGTGCTCATCGCCGCGGACAAGTTCAAGGGCTCGCTGACGGCCGTACAGGTCGCCGAGCGGGTGACGGCCGGGCTGCGCCGGATCGTGCCGGACCTCGAGGTGGAGGCGCTGCCCGTCGCCGACGGCGGCGACGGCACCGTGGACGCGGCGGTGGCGGCCGGCTTCGAACGCCGGGAGGTCCGGGTGGCCGGGCCGCTAGGCGAAGAGGTCACGGCCGCGTTCGCGCTGCGCGGTGGCACGGCGGTCGTGGAGATGGCCGAGGCGAGCGGGCTCCAGCGGCTGCCCGCGGGGGTCTTCGCCCCGCTGACCGCGTCCACGTACGGCTCCGGCGAGCTGCTGCGGGCCGCGCTGGACGCGGGCGCGCGGACGATCGTGTTCGGCGTCGGCGGCAGCGCCACCACGGACGGCGGCGCGGGCATGCTGGCGGCGCTCGGCGCGCGCTTCCTGGACGGCAACGGCGAGCCGGTGTCCCCGGGCGGCGGCGGCCTCGCCGCGCTGGCCCGCGCGGACCTGTCCGGTCTCGACCCGAGGCTCGCCTCGGTCGAGCTGGTGCTGGCCAGTGACGTCGACAACCCGCTGACCGGGCCGAAGGGCGCCCCGGCGGTGTACGGCCCGCAGAAGGGGGCCACGCCGGACGACGTCGAGACCCTGGACGCGGCCCTGGCGCACTTCGCGAAGGTGCTGGAGGGCGAGGCCGGGCCACGGGCGGCGGAGCACGCCGCGTCGCCGGGGCCGGCGCGGCCGGCGGCATCGGGTACGGCGCGCTGCTCATGGGCGCCCGGTTCCGTGCCGGTATCGAGGTCATGCTGGACGTGCTGGGCTTCGCGCCCGCTCTGGAGCGGGCCTCCCTGGTCGTCACCGGCGAGGGCTCGCTGGACGAGCAGACCCTGCACGGCAAGGCACCGGCGGGCGTGGCCGCGGCGGCGCGGGCGGCGGGCAAGGAGGTCGTCGCGGTGTGCGGACGGCTCGCTCTGCCCGAGGAGGCCCTGCTGCGGGCCGGTATCGGCCAGGCGTACCCGCTGACGTCGGTGGAGCCGGACGTCGCCCGGTGCATCGCGGAAGCGGGACCGATCCTGGAGCAGGTCGCCGCCCGGATCGCCGAGGACCACCTGAGCTGAGGCCCCGCCTCGGACGGGCGAGCCCAAGCATGACGAAGGGCCCCGGACCACAGCGGTCCGGGGCCCTTCGTACGAGCGTCGCTACGGCAGCTGTGCCGCGCGTGCCTCGCGTCGGTTGTCGCGGAAGTTGTTCACCCGGCGGGCCGTGGCGAACAGCGGGATCACCGCGCCCATGACCAGCTGCAGGGCGCAGCCCGTCTGGAGGAGCAGCTGACCGCTCGGGGCGTCGAAGGCCCAGGCGGCCAGGAGGCCCATGGACAGGACGATCCAGCCGAGCATCGCGCCGGCGAGGCGGCCCCGCGGCTTCGGGTACTCGACCCGGCTCACCATCAGCCAGGCGGTGCCCAGGATCGCGAGCAGCGTCGCCACGAAGGGCAGCTCCAGCAGCACGATGGAGACGACCGTGAGGGCGCCGAACGGCGAGGGCATGCCCTGGAACATGCCGTCCTTCAAGGTCACGCACGAGAAGCGCGCCAGTCTGAGCACGACGGCCAGGAGCACCACGATCGCCCCGAGCGCCGCCACTCTCTGGTGGGCGTCGTCCGCGACCATGCCGTAGACGAGGACGAAGTACGCGGGCGCCAGGCCGAAGCTGATCAGGTCGGACAGGTTGTCCAGCTCGGCGCCCATGGGGGAGGAGCGCAGCTTCCTCGCCACCAGGCCGTCGAACAGGTCGAACACGGCCGCGCAGAGCATCAGGATCACGGCGGTGGCGGCGCTGTGCCGGGCCATGCCGGCGGACTCGTCGTTGCCCGTGAGGTGCGGGATGAGGATCCCGGTGGTGGTGAAGTACACCGCCATGAATCCGCACGTCGCGTTGCCCAGGGTGAGGGTGTCCGCTATCGACAGGCGGAGAGAGAGGGGCATCTCCTCCTCTTCGTCCACCTCGTCTGCCTCGGGCACCCAGCCCGCCTGGGTCTCCGGATCAATCACGGTCAATGCGAGTCACCCCAGCCACGGTCTTCTGACCGACCTCGACGGCGACCTCCACGCCCTCGGGCAGGTAGAGGTCGACACGCGAGCCGAAGCGGATCAGACCGATACGGTCGCCCTGCTCGACCTTCGTGCCCTCGGGAAGGTAGGGCACGATGCGGCGGGCCACCGCGCCGGCGATCTGGATCATCTCGATGTCGCCGAGTTCGGTGTCGAAATGCCAGACTACGCGCTCGTTGTTCTCGCTCTCCTTGTTGAAAGCGGGAACGAAGCCGCCGGGGATGTGCTCGACCGACGTCACCGTGCCCGCGAGGGGCGCGCGGTTGACGTGGACGTTGAGCGGGCTCATGAAGATCGCGACGCGGGTGCGCCCGTCCTTCCACGGCATGATGCTCTGCACCACGCCGTCGGCGGGGGAGATGACCCGGCCCGTGGCGATCTCGCGCTCGGGGTCGCGGAAGAACCACAGCATGCCCGCCGCGAGCGCGGTGGCGGGCACGGCGACGGCCCTGGCCGCGCCCGAGCGGCGGGCACGGGCCAGGCTGAGGGCTGCGGTGGCGACGGTCGGAAGAAGCCACGGCGATGCTCCGCGCGCGAGGCGTACGCCTGCTCGGCTGTCGCGAGGTGCAGAGGTTTGGCTGTGGGGCATGGATGACCTTCGTAGCGGATGATGCCGCGCTTCGACGGGGGACGGCGGCTTTCCCGGGATCGTACCGGTCGGGGCCTACAACTGGGCAAGCCAGTCAGCCGAGTCGGCGGCCGAAGGCCGCCTACGGGGTGTGATCTTCTTCTCGAAGAAAACACCCCGTAACCGGACAATCAGCCCTGGAATCGATACTCTTCGAGCAGTCTGCGCCCGATGATCATTTTCTGGATCTCGGCAGTGCCTTCACCGATGAGCAGCATCGGGGCCTCGCGGTAGAGGCGCTCGATCTCGTACTCCTTGGAGAAGCCGTAGCCGCCGTGGATCCGGAAGGCATCCTCCACGACCTCCTTGCAGTACTCGGAGGCGAGGTACTTCGCCATCCCTGCTTCGAGGTCGTTTCGTTCGCCGGAGTCCTTTTTACGTGCAGCGTTCACCATCATGGCATGCGCCGCCTCCACCTTGGTGGCCATCTCCGCCAGTTTGAACTGGATGGCCTGGTGCTGGGCGATCGGCTTGCCGAAAGTGTGACGCTGCTGGGCGTACTGGACGCCCAGCTCGAAGGCACGCTGGGCGACACCGCAGCCACGGGCCGCCACATTGACGCGGCCGACCTCGACGCCGTCCATCATTTGGTAAAAACCTCGGCCGGTGACGCCGCCGAGCACCCGATCGGCCGGAATCCGCAGGCCGTCCATGATCAACTCGGTGGTGTCGACGCCCTTGTAGCCCATCTTGTCGATCTTGCCGGGGATGGTGAGGCCCGGGCGGACCTCGCCGAAGCCCGGCTCCTTCTCGACCAGGAAGGTGGTCATCGACTTGTGGGGCGCGGTGCCCTCGGGGTGTCCTTCGTCACTTCGGACCAGCACGGCCACCAGGGACGACGTACCGCCGTTCGTCAGCCACATCTTCTGGCCGTTGAGGACGTACTCGTCGCCGTCCTTGACCGCCTTGGACGTGATCGCCGACACGTCGGAGCCGAGACCCGGCTCCGACATCGAGAAGGCGCCCCGGATGTCGCCGGCCGCCATCCGCGGCAGGAAGTGCTCCTTCTGCTCCTGCGTGCCGTGCTGCTTGAGCATGTACGCCACGATGAAGTGGGTGTTGATGATGCCGGACACCGACATCCAGCCACGGGCGATCTCCTCCACGCACAGCGCGTAGGTGAGGAGCGACTCGCCCAGGCCCCCGTACTCCTCGGGGATCATCAGACCGAAGAGGCCGAGTTCCTTCAGGCCGTCCACGATCTGCTGCGGGTACTCGTCGCGATGCTCCAGCCCGGTCGCGACAGGGATGATCTCCTTGTCGACGAAGTCCCGGACCGTGGAGAGGATCTCCTGCTGGACGTCGGTCAGACCGGCGGTCTGGGCGAGACGGGCCATCTCTACTTCTCCTGCTGCTTCGGTTCGGGGCGGCCCGGCTGCTCGCCGCCGCGCTCCTTGATGTACGTCTCGGTGGGCACCATGACCTTGCGGCGGAAGACGCACACCAGGGTGCCGTCCTGCTTGTAGCCCTTGGTCTCGACGTAGACGATGCCGCGGTCGTCCTTCGACTTCGACGGCCACTTGTCCAGCACGGTCGTCTGGCCGTAGATCGTGTCGCCGTGGAAGGTCGGCGCCACGTGCTTGAGCGACTCGATCTCCAGGTTGGCGATCGCCTTGCCGGAGATGTCCGGCACGGACATGCCGAGCAGCAGCGAGTAGATGTAGTTGCCCACGACGACGTTCCTGCCGAAGTCCGTCGTCTTCTCCGCATAGTTGGTGTCCATGTGGAGCGGGTGGTGGTTCATGGTGAGGAGACAGAACAGGTGGTCGTCGTACTCCGTGACCGTCTTGCCCGGCCAGTGCTTGTACGTCGCGCCGACCTCGAACTCCTCGTAGGTGCGTCCGAACTGCATCGCGCTCAGGCCTCCGGGATCTCGAACTTCGACGTGCGCTGCATGCCGGCGGCCCGGCCCTTGCCGGAGATGACCAGGGCCATCTTGCGGCTGGCCTCGTCGATCATCTCGTCGCCGAGCATCGCGGAGCCCTTCTTGCCGCCCGCCTCGGACGTGTAGTAGTCGTACGCGTCCAGGATCAGCTCGGCGTGGTCGTAGTCCTCCTGCGACGGCGAGAAGATCTCGTTGGACGCCTCGACCTGACCGGGGTGCAGCACCCACTTGCCGTCGAAGCCGAGCGCGGCGGCGCGCTGCGCGACCTCGCGGTAGCCCTCGACGTTGCGGATCTGCAGGTAGGGGCCGTCGATCGCCTGGAGGTTGTTGGCGCGGGCGGCCATCAGGATCTTCATCAGGATGTAGTGGTAGGCGTCCGCCGGGTAACCGGGCGGCTGCTCGCCCACGACCAGCGACTTCATGTTGATGGACGCCATGAAGTCGGCCGGGCCGAAGATGATCGTCTCGACACGCGGGGAGGCCTGCGCGATCTCGTTGACGTTGTTCAGGCCCTGCGCGTTCTCGATCTGCGCCTCGATGCCGATCTTGCCGACCTCGAAGCCCATGGTCTTCTCGATCTGCGTGAGCAGCAGGTCGAGGGCGACGACCTGCTGGGCCGTCTGCACCTTCGGCAGCATGATGCAGTCGAGGTTCTGGCCGGCGCCCTCGACGACGGTCACGACGTCGCGGTACGTCCATTCGGTCGTCCAGTCGTTGACGCGCACGACCCGCGTCTTGCCCGTCCAGTCGCCCTCGTTGAGGAACTTGACGATGGTGTGCCGCGCCTCCGGCTTGGCGAGCGGCGCGCACGCGTCCTCCAGGTCCAGGAAGACCTGGTCCGCCGGCAGGCCCTGCGCCTTCTCGAGGAAGCGCGGGTTCGAGCCCGGAACGGCCAGGCAGGAGCGCCGCGGGCGAAGGCGGTTGACGGTCGTCATGCGGGGACCTCCAGAGGGTCGAGCTTGTTCGCTTTCCGGATCTCGTCGACGATGCGGCCGATGATTCCGGTGATGTCGAAGTCCTTCGGGGTGAAGACGGCGGCCACTCCGGCGGCCCTGAGCTGGTCGGCGTCCCCGTTCGGGATGATGCCACCTGCGATCACCGGTATATCTGTGGCACCGGCCACACGCAGCCGCTGGAGCACGTCCGGCACCAGCTGGGCGTGCGAGCCCGACAGGATCGACAGGCCGACGGCGTGGACGTCCTCGGCGAGCGCCGCGTCCACGATCTGCTCGGGCGTCAGCCGGATGCCCTGGTAGACCACCTCGAAGCCGGCGTCGCGGGCCCGGACGGCTATCTGCTCGGCGCCGTTGGAGTGCCCGTCCAGGCCGGGCTTGCCGACCAGGAAGCGCAGTTTGCCGACGCCCAGTTCACGGGCGGTGCCGTCCACCTTGGCGCGGACCTCGGCGAGCGCCGAGCCCGGCTCGGCCGTGACCGCCACCGGCGCCGACGACACCCCGGTGGGCGCCCGGAACTCGCCGAACACCTCCCGCAGGGCCCCGGCCCACTCGCCGGTCGTGACACCGGCGCGGGCGCACTCCAGCGTGGCCTCCATCAGGTTGTCGGTGCCCTTCGCGGCCTCCTTCAGCCGGTCCAGCGCCTTGCACGGGCGCGGGTGGTTGAAGGGCGGCTGGTAGCGGGTGTCGCGCCAGTGCTGGAGGGACTCGATGACGCGGGCCTCGACCGCCGGGTCGACCGTCATGATCGCCGTGTCCAGATCGGCCGTCAGCGGGTTCGGCTCGGTGCCCTCGAAGGCGTTGACACCGATGATCTTCTCCTCGCCGGACTCGATCCGCGCCCGCCGCTCGGCGTGCGAGGCGACCAGCTGGGACTTCAGGTAGCCGGACTCCACGGCGGCCATCGCGCCGCCCATCTCCTGGATCCGCTCGATCTCGGCGAGGGACTCCGCCACGAGGGCGTCCACCTTCGCCTCGACGACGTGCGAGCCCGCGAAGATGTCCTCGTACTCCAGCAGATCGCTCTCGTAGGCGAGCACCTGCTGGATGCGCAGGCTCCACTGCTGGTCCCAGGGCCGGGGCAGGCCCAGCGCCTCGTTCCAGGCCGGCAGCTGCACGGCACGCGCGCGTGCGTCCTTGGAGAGGGTCACGGCCAGCATCTCGAGCACGATCCGCTGGACGTTGTTCTCCGGCTGCGCCTCGGTCAGGCCCAGCGAGTTGACCTGGACTCCGTAGCGGAACCGGCGCTGCTTGGGGTTCTCGATGCCGTACCGCTCATGGGTGACCTTGTCCCAGATGCGGCCGAACGCCCGCATCTTGCACATCTCCTCGACGAAGCGGACGCCCGCGTTCACGAAGAAGGAGATGCGCGCGACGACGTCGCCCATGCGCTCCTGCGGCACCTGGCCGGAGTCGCGCACCGCGTCGAGCACGGCGATCGCGGTGGACATCGCGTACGCGATCTCCTGCACCGGCGTGGCCCCGGCCTCCTGCAGGTGGTAGCTGCAGATGTTGATCGGGTTCCACTTCGGGATGTGGGAGACCGTGTACGCGATCATGTCCGTCGTCAGGCGGAGGCTCGGCCCCGGCGGGAAGACGTGCGTCCCCCGGGACAGGTACTCCTTGACGATGTCGTTCTGGGTCGTGCCCTGGAGCTTGGTGATGTCCGCGCCCTGCTCCTCGGCGACGACCTGGTAGAGCGCCAGCAGCCACATGGCGGTGGCGTTGATCGTCATCGAGGTGTTCATCTGCTCCAGGGGGATGTCCTGGAACAGCCGGCGCATGTCACCGAGGTGCGCGACGGGCACACCGACCCGGCCGACCTCGCCGCGGGCGAGGATGTGGTCCGAGTCGTAGCCGGTCTGCGTCGGCAGGTCGAACGCCACCGACAGGCCGGTCTGGCCCTTGGCGAGGTTGCGCCGGTACAGCTCGTTGGACGCCTCCGCGGTCGAGTGACCCGCGTACGTCCGCATGAGCCACGGACGGTCCTTCTGACGCTCTGTCATCTAAGGCCCTCAGATGTTCCGGAAGCGGTTGATGGCGTCGATGTGCTTGGCGCGCATCTCCTCGTCGCGCACGCCCAGGCCCTCCTCGGGGGCGAGGCACAGCACGCCGACCTTGCCCTGGTGGGCGTTGCGGTGGACGTCGTGGGCGGCCTGGCCGGTGTCCTCGAGGGAGTACACCTTCGACAGCGTCGGGTGGATCTTGCCCTTGGCGATGAGGCGGTTGGCCTCCCAGGCCTCCCGGTAGTTGGCGAAGTGGGAGCCGATGATCCGCTTCAGCGACATCCACAGGTAGCGGTTGTCGTACTCGTGCATGTAGCCCGAGGTGGAGGCGCAGGTGGTGATGGTGCCGCCCTTGCGCGTGACGTAGACCGAGGCGCCGAAGGTCTCGCGGCCGGGGTGCTCGAAGACGATGTCGATGTCCTCGCCGCCGGTGAGCTCGCGGATGCGCTTGCCGAAGCGCTTCCACTCCTTCGGGTCCTGGGTCTGCTCGTCCTTCCAGAACTTGTAGCCCTCGGCGCTGCGGTCGATGATCGCCTCGGCGCCCATCGAGCGGCAGATGTCCGCCTTCTGCTCGCTGGAGACGACGCAGATCGGGTTGGCGCCGCCGGCCAGCGCGAACTGCGTGGCGTAGGAGCCGAGACCACCGCTCGCGCCCCAGATGAGCACGTTGTCGCCCTGCTTCATGCCGGCGCCGTTGCGGGACACCAGCTGCCGGTACGCCGTGGAGTTGACCAGGCCCGGGGCGGCGGCCTCCTCCCAGCTCAGGTGGTCCGGCTTCGGCATCAGCTGGTTGGACTTGACGAGCGCGACCTCGGCGAGGCCGCCGAAGTTGGTCTCGAAGCCCCAGATGCGCTGCTCGGGGTCGAGCATGGTGTCGTTGTGGCCGTCCGAGGACTCCAGCTCGACGGAGAGGCAGTGGGCGACGACCTCGTCGCCGGGCTTCCAGGCGTTGACGCCCGGGCCGGTGCGCAGGACGACGCCCGCGAGGTCGGAGCCGATGATGTGGTACGGCAGGTCGTGGCGCTTGGCCAGCTCGTTGGTGCGGCCGTAGCGCTCCAGGAACCCGAAGGTCGACAGCGGCTCGAAGATCGAGGTCCACACCGAGTTGTAGTTGACCGAGGAGGCCATGACGGCCACCAGGGCCTCGCCCGGGCCGAGCTCGGGCAGGGGGACCTCGTCGAGGTGGATCGACTTGCGCGGGTCCTTGTCGCGGGTCTCGAGGCCCGCGAACATCTCGGTCTCGTCCTTGTGGACGGTGATCGCGCGGTACGACTCGGGGAGCGGCAGGGCGGCGAAGTCGGCGGACGTGGCGTCCTTCGACTGGATCGCGTCCAGGATGTCCTTCACGGTCACGGTGTTGCCTCCGGCGGTGAGCGCCCTGAGGGAGGGGCGCCTTGGGATTCGTCGGTGCTGCGATGAGTGCTGCTGAGGGTGGGTGGAGAGGTGCCGTCGGTTCGGCTCGGTGGTGCTTCGGCAGCGCTTTGTGGCGCGGGAGGTTGCCTGTGACGCAGGCGTCCGGGCGCGCAGGCCGTCGGCTTGCGGGGACAGCCGGCGAACGCTTGGTCTCTGCTCGCCGGCCGCCCGGACATCTTCAACGTATGACACCGCGTGTCAGGTGGCAAGGCACTGAGTGCCATGACTTGGCCTCAGATGAAATCTTTACGTAACAAATGAGCGATGATCGATCGAACGGCCTCGGAAATCTCCGCGAAAACGGCCTCTGACATGGCAAAACGGCCACCCCGAAGGGTGGCCGTCATCACAGGGCGAGCGGTCCGTCAGCGCTCCTTCAGAGCCTCCTCGATGGTCCGCATGACCTCGTCCAGGGGTGCGTCGGTCCGCGCGACGGTCACCAGCACCTCGCCGTGGGCCGACACCGAGGCGGGCGCAGTGGTCGTCGCCGTCCTGGGTGCCGAGCCGCGCCCGGCGCCGATCCCGGAGCCGAACGTCCGGCGCACGATCGCGAAGGCGTGGTCCAGCTGCGTCTCCACGTCGCCCTGGCCGCCGGCCCGCAGCCAGCGCCGCAGGACGTGGTTGTGCGCGGTGACCACCGCGGAGGCCGCCACCTCGGCGAGCAGCGGGTCGTCGTTGGCGTCGTCCGCGTGCGCGTGCTCGTCGAAGTGCCCGAGCAGATAGCGGGTGAACAGACGCTCGTAACGGGCCACCGAGGCGATCTCGGCCTCGCGCAGGGTGGGCACCTCGCGCGTGAGCTTGTAGCGGGCGACCGAGATCTCCGGCCTGGCCGCGTACATCTTCATGACTTCCTTGATCCCGCGGCACACGGTGTCGAGCGGATGCTCGTGCGCGGGCGCGGCGTTCAGGACCGCCTCCGCGCGGATCAGCGTGTCGTCGTGGTCCGGGAAGATCGCCTCTTCCTTGGAGCGGAAGTGGCGGAAGAAGGTGCGGCGCGCGACCCCGGCGGCGGCCGCGATCTCGTCGACGGTGGTCGCCTCGTACCCCTTCGTCGCGAACAGTTCCATCGCTGCGGCCGCCAGTTCCCGGCGCATTTTCAGCCGCTGGGCGGCGGCGCGACTGCCTGCGGCACTTTCCGGCGCGTCGGGCGTGGCTGGTGTACGTGAGGACTTGGCGGGCTGGGGCATGACCCGAAAGTACTGCATGTGCGCAGCTCGGTGCGCGGGTGAGGGGGCTCCCCCGCCCGTGAGGGGCGGGGGAGCGTCCACCGGGTCGAGCAGTCCGCCCCAGTCCGCGCCGTCCGCGGCGCCGTCGAACCAGTCCCCGGCGCCGTCAGCGGCGGGCATACTCGCGGAAGCCGCGGCCGGTCTTGCGGCCGAGGCAGCCCGCGGCCACCAGGTGCTCCAGCAGCGGCGCCGGGGCGAGACCGGGGTCGCGGAACTCGCGGTGCAGCACCTTCTCGATGGCCAGCGAGACGTCCAGCCCCACGACGTCCAGCAGCTCGAACGGGCCCATCGGGTAGCCGCCGCCGAGCTTCATCGCCGCGTCGATGTCGTCCAGCGAGGCGTAGTGCTCCTGGACCATCTTGATCGCGTTGTTGAGGTACGGGAACAGCAGCGCGTTCACGATGAATCCGGCGCGGTCGCCGCAGTCCACCGCGTGCTTCTTGATCTTCCCGCAGACCTCGCGGACGGTCGCGTGCACGTCGTCGGCGGTCAGGACCGTGCGGACGACCTCGACCAGCTTCATCGCCGGGGCGGGGTTGAAGAAGTGCATGCCGATCACGTCCTGCGGGCGCGAGGTGGCGCGGGCGCAGGCGACGACGGGCAGCGAGGAGGTGGTGGTGGCCAGGATCGCGCCGGGCTTGCAGACCTTGTCCAGCGCCTGGAACAGCTGCCGCTTGACCTCCAGGTCCTCGGCGACCGCCTCGACGGCCAGGTCGACGCCGGCGAAGGCTTCGTAGGAGCCGGCCGGGGCGATCCGGTCCAGGATCTGCGCGGCGGCCTCGGCGGTCAGCCGGCCCTTGTCGACGGAGCGCGCGAGGGACTTGCCGATACGGGCCTTGGCGGTCTGCGCCTTCTCCTCGCTGCGGGCGGCCAGGACCACCTCGTAGCCCGCCTTCGCGAACACCTCGGCGATGCCGGAGGCCATCGTGCCGGAGCCCGCGACACCGACCGAGCGGATCTCGCGGCCCGCGGTGAGCGTGCCGCCCGTGGCCGGGGTCAGCGCGTCCGGCACGACCGTGGCGCTGCCCGGCGCCTCGTAGGTGTAGAAGCCGCGCCCGGACTTGCGGCCGGTCAGACCGGCCTCGCTGAGCTGCTTGAGGATGGGGGCGGGGGCGTGCAGCCGGTCGTGGGACTCGGCGTACATGGCCTCCAGCACCGTGCGCGCGGTGTCGATGCCGATCAGGTCCAGCAGGGCGAGCGGGCCCATGGGCAGACCGCAGCCGAGCCGCATCGCCGCGTCGATGTCCTCGCGGGAGGCGTACCGGGCCTCGTACATCGCGGCCGCCTGGTTGAGGTAGCCGAAGAGCAGGCCGTCCGCGACGAAACCGGGGCGGTCGCCGACCGCGACCGGCTCCTTGCCCAGCTCGACCGCGAGGTCGGTGACCGCGGCGACGGCCTGCGGCGCGGTCAGCACCGAGGAGACGACCTCGACCAGCTTCATCGCCGGGGCGGGGTTGAAGAAGTGCAGGCCGAGCATGCGCTCCGGGCGGGCCGAGTCCGCGGCCAGCCGGGTCACGGACAGCGCGTTGGTGCCCGTCGCGAGGATGGTCTCCGGGCGGACGATGCCGTCCAGTTCGCGGAAGATCTGCTGCTTGATCTCGTACGACTCCGGGGCCACCTCGATGACCAGGTCGGCGTCGGCCGCCGTACGCAGGTCGGTGGAGACGCGGACCCGGGCCAGGGCCTCGGCGCGCTCCTCCTCGGTGAGCCGGCCGCGCGCCACGGCGCGGGCGGTGGAGGCCTCCAGGGCGGTGCGGGACCTGGCGGCCTGGGCCTCGCTGATGTCGATGCCGATCACCTCGCGGCCGGCCTTCACGAGGACCTCGGCGATGCCGGTGCCCATCGTGCCGAGGCCGACCACGGCGATCGTCTTGAACGGGGACAGGGAGCTGCCGGACTGAGGGGACAGGGGAGTGGCCATCGCGGGACTCCAGGAATGAGGGTGACGACGAGGAACGCCCGGGTGCGCCCGGGGAGGGCGCACCGCGGTGCGTGAAAGGGATGCGGGTGTTTCCGGGCCGCGAGCGCACACGCCCGGTGTGCCGGTCCCACGGGCGTGCACACGCCCGGGAGCGGCTGATGCCGACCGGCTCTGTCCCGAAGCCGGGTCGTACTGCGGTACACACGGTGCACCGAACCGACAAGCTCGCGACGGCTGCGTCACCAAACCGGCGCCAGCGAGAGTGCGAGGGGTACTCGCTCGTCTGAGCTTAACCGGCGAGTAACGAGCGCGCCAGCCCCCGGACTTTGTGATGTACCTCCCTCCGGCGGCACCGTCCCTCTACGCTGGTGCGCGTGGACGAAGAGTTGCGATCGCTCACGGAACGCTTACGGCAGGAGTCGCACGGCACGGCCGCGTACGACCGGCTGCTGGCGACCGACGACCACGACGAACTCGCGGACGTGCTCACCGCACCCGGCCAGCCCCTGTGGGCCAGGGAACTGGCCGCGTTCCGTCTCGGCCTCGCCGGCGACCGGCGCGCCTTCGAGTCCCTGGTGCTGCTCCTGAACCACCGCGACCCGCCGCGCTGCGCCTCCGCCGCCCACGCCCTCGCCCGGCTCGGCGACCCGCGCACGGCCCGGGCGGCCGCCGCCCTCGCCACCAACGAACTCCGCGTCGCCTACGCCCTGCACCCGGTACGGCTGCTGGCGGCCCTGCGCGCCCCGGAGTCGGTGCCCGCGCTCATCACCACCCTGGAGCGGCGGCTGCGCCCGCACGACCCCTACCGGCGGGTGGCCCTCGCCTGCGTGGAGGGCCTGGGCGTGCTCGGCGACGGCCGCGCCCGGCGGGTGCTGAACGAGGCGCTGGCCCACCCCGCCCTCGCCGAGGCGGCGGTGCACGCGCTCGCGCGCATCCCGCAGCAGCGAGGCGTGAGGTGACGCGCGGTCAGCCGCGCAGCTCCTTCACGTACCGCAGTTCGGGCACCGGCACGCCGCCCGCCTCGAAGGGCTCCTCGGCGCCGTCCGGCCGGAACCCGGCGCGCTCGTAGAAGCGGCGGGCCCGGGTGTTGCCCTTCAGGACCCACAGGCGCATGCGCGGGTAGGCGGCGCACCGCGCGACCGCCTCCGTCAGCAGCGCCCGCCCGATCCCGCCGCCGACGTGCCGCGGGTCCAGGTAGATCGCGTACAACTCGGCGTCCCCGCTCGCCGGGCCACCGTCCCGGTACGGCCCGTACGCCGCCCAGCCGAGGATCTCGCCGGCCCGCTCGGCGACCAGGTTCCCCACGGAGCCGGTCCCCCCGGCGAACCGCGCCCGCCGCCGCTCGGCGTCCGCCGCGACGTCGAGACCGGCGAGGTACGTCTCGGGTATCAGGCCCCGGTAGGCGTGCTGCCAGCCGCGTACGCGGATCTCGGAGACGCGCTCGCAGTCGGCGAGGGCCATCGGGCGGATGCGGGTGAGTGGGCCGTCCATGACGGCACCTTAGGCAAGGGCTCCCGGGAGCGCCCGGAGTTACCTCCCGCACCTGCCGTCTTCGTCCGCCCGAGGTCAGCCGCCCACCACCGCGAACGCCTCGATCTCCAGCAGGAACTCCGGCGCCACCAGACCCGCCACCTGCACGGCGGAGGAGGCCGGCAGGCGGTCGTCGGGTAGGTGCGCGGCGCGCGCCGCCCGGATCGCCGGCAGGTGCGCCCGGTCCGTGACGAAGTACGTCAGCTTCACGACGTCCTCGAAGCCGGCCCTCGCGGCGGCCAGGCAGCGCCGCAGGTTCTCGAACACCTGACGGGCCTGTGCCGCCGGATCGTCCTCGCCGACCAGGTGGCCGTCCTCGTCCAGGGCGAGCTGCCCGGAGACGGCGACGAAGCGGCCGGTCGCCGAGACCACGTGGCTGTACTGGGTCGCGGGGGCGACCCCGGCGGGGGCGGAGATCCGGGTCGGTTCACTCATGGCTCCATGGTGGACACCCCACGGACAACGCCCCCGGCCGGCCGGGCCGCTAGCGGCGGAAGCCCAGCAGCCCGTGCAGGGCCGAACCGCGGGACGACACCGACGCCGCCTTCGCGGTGAGCGGCTCGGGGTCGGGCGACTTCGGGCAGACCGCGTCGGCCGCGTCGGCCGTGCCGGTGCCGTGCGGCAGCGTGCCGTCCGCCAGATACGCGGCGAGATACCCGTCGAGGCAGGCGTTGCCGCTCAGCGAGATGCCGTGGTTGCCGCCGCCGTCCTCGACCACCAGACGGGAGCCGGCCAGCAGCCGGTGGACCCGCGTACCGCCCGGATAGGGGGTGGCCGCGTCCCGTGTGGCCTGGAACAGCAGCGCGGGCGGCAGCTCGGTGTTGGCGATGTCCACCGGCTTCAGCGCGGCCGTCGGCCAGAACGCGCAGGGCGCGTTGTACCAGGCGTTGTTCCAGGCCATGAAGGGGGCCTTGCCGTACACCGCCCACGTGTCCGCGCTCCACCGGCTCCACGTGCGCCGCCAGGCGGTGTCACGGCACTGCACGGCCGTGTAGACGCTGTAGCCGTTGTCGCCCGAGCCGTCCACGGTGGCGAAGTTGTCGTACGCCTCCACCAGCGGCCCGGTCCTGCCGTCGTGGACGTAGGCCGCGAACGCCTCGGCGAGGTACGGCCAGTAGCCGTCGTAGTAGCCGCCCGGGATGAAGGTGTCCTCCAGCTCGGAGGCGCCGATCCGGCCCTCGGCCGGGGTCCGCGCCAGGGCCGCCCGCATCGCGTACCACCGCGCCTCGACCTTCGCCGGGTCCGTGCCCAGCTGGTACCGGGCGTCGTACTTGGCGATCCACGCCATCAGCGCGCGGTGGCGGTCGTCGAAGGCGTAGTCCTGGCCGAGGTTGTCGTCGTACCAGACGCCGGACGGGTCGACGATCGAGTCCAGCACCAGACGCCGGACCCGCTCGGGGTACAGCTTGGCGTAGACCGCGCCGAGGTAGGTGCCGTAGGAGTAGCCGAAGTAGTTGATCCGCTCGGCGCCGAGGGCACTGCGGATGGACTCCATGTCCCGGACGGCGCTGACGGTGTCGATGTACGGCAGCACGTCGGCGTACTTGCGGCCGCAGGCGGCCGCGAAGGACTTCGCGCGCTCCACGTTCGCCTGTTCCAGCGCCGGTGTGGACGGCACGGTGTCCGGGCGCACCGGCTTGAAGTGGCCCGGCACGCAGTCCAGGGCGGGGGTGCTGCGGCCGACCCCGCGCGGGTCGAAACCGATCACGTCGTACTGGGCCGCCACGGCCTTGGGCAGTGTCGAGGCGACGAACCCGGCGAGGGTCAGCCCGCTGCCGCCCGGGCCGCCCGGGTTGACCAGCAGGGGGCCCTGGGAGGTCTTCGCGGTGTGCGGGACACGGGACAGGGCGAGGGTGATCTGCCGGCCGGACGGCCGCGCGTGGTCCAGCGGCACCGTCAGGGACGCGCACTGGAGCGTCGGGTAGTCGCTCGTCGCGCACTTCTTCCAGACGGGTGCCGCGGCCGGAGCGGCCGGTGCCGCCGGCGCGGTCCGGGCCGCGTGCGCGGGGACGGCCGCGACCGAGCCCGCCAGCACGGTGGCGGCTGCGCACAGCACGGCTGCGCGTGTTCTCATGGGTCCTCCCGGGACGGAGGTGTCGGCGAGCCGTGAGGATCACGGTTCTCGCCGGATCGTCCCGGAATCGGCCACCCGGAGAACGCGGCGCGGCCATAGTTGACCCGGATGGGCCGAGGGATGCCCTCGAACGCTCTCAGATGAGGGTGAGTTGGGTCGGCTCGGACGGTTCCCGCGGCTCCGGCTCCACCGGGCGGATCCGGCGGGCCAGGCCCGCGCGCGTGGGTCCGATGCCGTACTCCTGCGCCAGCTCGTGCACCTGACGGGTGATCCGGCGCTGGTACCACTTGGGCGCGTAGGCGCCGTCCGCGTACAGCCGCTCGTAGCGGCGCACCAGGTGCGGGTGGTGCCGGCCGAGCCAGGCCATGAACCACTCCCGGGCGCCCGGCCGCAGGTGCAGCGCCAGCGGGGTGACGGAGGTGGCCCCGGCCGCCGCTATCGCCCGTACCGTCGCCCGCAATTGGGCCGGGTCGTCGCTCAGGAACGGGATCACGGGCGCCATGAGGACCCCGCAGCCGATGCCGTGCTCCCCGAGGGTGCGCACGACGTCCAGCCGGCGCTCCGGCGCCGGGGTGCCGGGCTCCACCGTGCGCCACAGCGCGCTGTCCAGGAAGCCGACGGAGACCGAGACGCCGATGTCGGTCACCTCGGCCGCCCGGGTCAGCAGCTCCAGGTCGCGCAGGATCAGGGTGCCCTTGGTGAGGATCGAGAACGGGTTCGCGTGCTCGGTGAGGGCGGAGATGATGCCCGGCATCAGCCGGTAGCGGCCCTCGGCGCGCTGGTAGCAGTCCACGTTCGTGCCCATCGCCACGTGATCGCCCGTCCAGCGGCGGGAGCCGAGCTGGCGGCGCAGCACGTCGGGCGCGTTCACCTTGACCACGATCTGGGTGTCGAACCCGATGCCGGTGTCCAGGTCCAGGTAGCTGTGCGTCTTGCGCGCGAAGCAGTAGACGCACGCGTGCGAGCAGCCGCGGTACGGATTGACCGTCCACTCGAACGGCATGCGCGAGGCGCCCGGCACCCGGTTCAGTACGGAGCGGGCCCGGACCTCGTGGAAGGTGATCCCGCGGAACTCGGGCGTGTCGAACGTCCGGGTGGTCACGGCCTCCGCGCCGAACAGCGCGGGATCGGCCGCCCGGCCGTGCTCGGCGGGCTCCCCGGACTCCACGGTGAGGTTCTCCCAGCGCATGACGCCTCCTCGGTAGGACTGCCCACACAATAGAACATCTGTTCCCATGATCGTGCGACCCCCGATTTGGGCGGCCGGGCGCCGGGGTGGTTGGCTTGCCCCAACCCCGAGCACACAGGTCCTGGAGGAACGCAATGGCGCAGGTCGAGGCCACTACGGAGCGGGTCGTCGCGGCGGACGCGGAGAAGGTGTTCGACGCCCTGGCCGACTACCGCGGCACGCGGCAGCGGCTGCTGCCCGAGCACTTCAGCGAGTACGAGGTGCGCGAGGGCGGCGACGGCGAGGGCACCCTCGTCCACTGGAAGCTCCAGGCCACCAGCAAGCGGGTGCGCGACTGCCTCCTGGAGGTCACCGAGCCCACCGACGGCGAGCTGGCCGAGAAGGACCGCAACTCCTCCATGGTCACCGTCTGGCGGGTCACCCCCGCCGGCGAGGGCAGCTCCCGCGTCGTCGTCACCACCACCTGGAAGGGCGCCGGCGGCATCGGCGGCTTCTTCGAGAAGACCTTCGCGCCCAAGGGCCTCGGCCGCATCTACGACGCCGTGCTCGCCAACCTCGCCGCCGAGGTCGAGAAGTAGCGTCAAGCACCCACCGGTGAAGGGGCGTTGCGTCCCTTCACCGGTTCGAGTGGATCTCCGCCACCTCCGCGGTGGTGCCGTAACTCGCCGTAGTTGTTCGCAGTTGTCGCCTTACGCGGGAATTGTGACAGGTGCGACGAGGGGAGCGGTACGTGGGCGGGTCGACTCTGGTGAAGCACGAGCCGGCGGCGGCACCGGACGCCGGGGAGGCGCCCCGGGCGGCCGAGGGTCCCGCGGGTGCCCCGGGTGCCCCGGGTGCCCCGGGTGCCCCGGGTGCCGGGGAGACCGCCACCCTCACCGCCGCGCCCCCGCCCGCCGCGGCCATGGCCCGGCTCGGACCGCGCCGCGTGCGGCTGGTGTTCGTCGGGCTGATGCTCGCGCTGCTCCTCGCGGCACTGGACCAGATGATCGTCGCCACCGCGCTGCCGAAGATCGTCGGCGAACTGCACGGCCTGGACCGGATGTCCTGGGCGATCACCGCCTATCTGCTCACCTCCACCATCGGCCTGCCGCTGTACGGCAAGCTCGGCGACCTGGTCGGCCGCAAGGGCGTCTTCCAGTTCGCCATCGCCGTCTTCGTCGTCGGCTCCGCGCTCGCCGGCCGGGCGCAGAGCATGGACCAGCTGATCGCCTTCCGCGCGGTCCAGGGCGTGGGCGCGGGCGGGCTCATGATCGGCGTGCAGGCGATCATCGCCGACATCGTGCCGCCCCGCGAACGCGGCCGGTACATGGGCCTGATCGGCGCCGCCTTCGGGCTGGCCTCCGTCGCGGGACCGCTCCTCGGCGGCTATTTCACCGACCATCTCTCCTGGCGCTGGTGCTTCTACGTCAACGTCCCCTTCGGCCTGGCCACCCTCGCCGTCGTCACCGCCGTCCTGAAGCTCCCGAGGCCCGTGGTGCGCGGACGGCTCGACGTGCCCGGCGCGCTGCTGCTCGCCGCCGCCTCCACCTGCCTGGTCCTGCTCACCAGTTGGGGCGGCACCGAGTACGCGTGGGACTCCCGGCAGATCCTCGGCCTGGCGGCCGGCGCGGTCGCCGCCGTCGTCCTCTTCCTCGTCGCCGAGCGCTTCGCCGCCGAACCCCTCATTCCGCTGCGGCTGTTCCGCGACTCCGTCTTCAACGTCAGCGGCCTGGTGGGGCTCGTCATCGGTGTGGCCCTGTTCGGCGCGGCCAGCTATCTGCCGACCTTCCTGCAGATGGTGGACGGGGCCAGCGCCACCGGGTCCGGGCTGCTCATGCTGCCCATGATGGCCGGGATCGTCGGCGCCTCGATCATCGGCGGGCAGCTCATCAGCCGCACCGGCCGCTACAAGATCTTCCCCGTGCTGGGCGGCGCCGTCTCCGCCGCCGGCATGTGGCTGCTGTCCCGGCTGGAGACCGACACGCCCCGGCTGCACTACAGCGTCTGGATGGCCGTCCTCGGCGCCGGCATCGGCCTGGTGATGCCCGTCCTGGTGCTCGCCGTGCAGAACTCCGTGCGCCCCGCCGACCTCGGCACCGCCACCAGCGCCAACAACTACTTCCGGCAGATCGGCGGCAGCGTCGGCGCGGCCGTCTTCGGCACCCTCTTCGCCGACCGGCTCACCGACTCCCTGCGCCGGGAACTGCCCCCGCGGACGGGCACCGCGCTGCCCGACCCCGACTCCCTCACCCCGCAGCTCGTGCGCGCGCTGCCCCCGGCCCTGCGCGACGCCTACATCCGCGCCTACGCCGACGCGATGCCCCGGATCTTCCTCTACCTGGTCCCGGTGCTCGCCCTCGGCCTGCTCATCGCCTTCTTCCTCAAGGAGAAACCCCTGGTGTCCCACCACACCGCCGAAACCGAGCCCGAGACCCTGAGCGCCGGCGCCCCGATCCCGACGGCCCGCACGCCCCACACCGCGGGCGTCCCCGTCTGCGGCACCGTGCAGCACCCCGACGGCACCGTGGTGCCCCGCGCCGCGCTCACCCTCATCGACGTCGCCGGACAGCAGATCGGCCGGGGCGCGAGCGGCGAGGACGGCCGCTACGCGCTCAGCACCCCCGGTTCCGGGGCGTACGTGCTGATCGCCGCCGCCGGCGGTCACCAGCCGCAGGCCGTCTCCGTCACCGTCGGCGAACGGCCGGTCGAACTCGACGTCGTCCTCGGTGGCGCCGGGCGACTGGCCGGCAGCGTGCTCACCGCCGACGGCAGCCCCGTGCGGGACGCCACCGTCACGCTGACCAACGTCCACGGCGAGGTCGTCGCCGCCACCCGTAGCGGGCGGGAGGGCGGTTACATCATCAGCGAACTGGTCGCCGGCGAGTACACCCTGGCCGCCAGCGCCCCCGCCTTCCGGCCCGCCGCGCTGCCCGTCACCGTGCAGGCCTCCCGGGAGACCCGGCAGGACGTCGAACTCGCGGGCGGCGCCGTGCTGAAGGGCACCGTGCGGGCCCACGGCGGCCGCGCGGTGGAGGACGCGCGCGTGACGCTCCTCGACGCCGCGGGCAACGTCGTCGACACCCTCACCACCGGAGCCGACGGAACGTTCCGGTTCGTGGATCTCTCCTCCGGCGAGTACACCGTCATCGCCGCAGGTTACCCGCCGGTCGCCACGGTGCTGCAGGTCGCGGGCGGTGGCCGCACGGAGCGGGACCTGCAACTGGGGCACGAGGACTGAGCGGGCGCACGGGGCCGCGCGCCGGTGCGATCGGGCGGCACCAATTCCCGGATTGCCACACATCGCCACCGGCCGCCGCCTTACCGTAGTGGCGGGCGGCACAGATCGTTTGCGAACAGCCGTGGGGAGAGAGGGCCTGGGCCATGGACCGTGGCAGCGAGCGGGACACAGCTCCCGGGCGCGACACCGGCGACACGGCGGCCGGCCGGATTCCGCTGGCCGTGGTCGTCGTCGACCGCGACGGCCTCGTCTCCCACTGGAGCAGCGGTGCGCGGCGGCTGTTCGGTGTGGGCCGGGAGGAAGCGGTCGGGCGCTCCGCGGCCGACCTGCTGCCGGTCTCCGGCGCCCTCGCCGACGACCTGCACGGCGAGCCGATGCCGGACGCCTACGAGGCGTACGACGCGCTCGGCCCCGACCTGGAGTCCTCGCTCGGCGGCCGGACCTCGTACGCCACGGCGGGCCGCGCCCGTCTCGTCCCGTACGAGCAGCCGGCCGACGGTGAGCGGCTCGACGTGCTCTGGTGGGCCTACCCGCTGGTCGGGCCCGGCTCCTTCCGGCTGCTGGTGCTCGCCGCGGACGCCACCCGGCTCCGCGAGGAGCGGGGCTACGACGACGAGACCGCCGAACGCATCTCGCCCGGCTTCGCCCGCCACACCGAACTGCCCGCCTTCGACGAGCTGGAGCGGCGGCTGCCCGAGATCCTGCCCAACATGGGGCCGGGGCTGAGCGGCCGCATCGTCTCCCAGGTCCTCGAACTGGGCTACCCGGTCCTGGAGTTCAGCCAGTATGACCGGGTGCCCGTGACCCCGTACTGGGGTGTGCCCCGCCGTGCGCGCGTCGAGGCCGTCGCGCCGCGGGAGCGGGCGGCGGCCGCCCTGGTCCCGGCCGGAGCCGAGCTGGACCTGGAGTACGCCGCCGTCCGCGAGCGGCTGGAGTTCCTCAACGAGGTCAGCTCCGGCATCGGCACCTCCCTCGACCTCGGCGAGACCATCCGCGAGGTGACCAGCGCCGCCGTCCCCCGTTTCGCGGACTTCGCGGGCACCCACCTGCGCGCCGCGGTCCTGGCCGGCGAGGGCTTCCCGGACGGACCGCCCGACGCGAGCACGGTGATGTTCCGCGTCTGGGTCGAGCACAACGACGAACCGGGCCGCTGGGACGACACCGTGCCGGTCGGCGAGGCCTTCGCCTTCCCCGAGCACACCCCCTTCTACAAGTGCATGGTCACCGGCGAGCCCGTCGTCGTCCCGAGGGTCACCGAGGAGCTGTCCGAGCGCATCGCCGGGGAGTTCGAGAAGCGCGATCTCCGGCCCCTCATCGGCGGCCGCTCCCTGCTGATCGTCCCGCTCAAGGCACGCAACGTCGTCCTCGGCTTCATGGTGCTGATGCGCCGCCCGGACCGCCCCGCCTTCGACGACATGGACCGCACCACCGGCGCCGAACTCGCCGCCCGCGCCGGCCTCGTGCTCGACAACGCCCGCATGTACACGTACCAGGAGAACGTCGCCGACACCCTCCAGGACAGCATGCTGCCGCAGGTGAACCCGCGGATGGCCGGGTGCGACGTCGCCACCCGCTACCTGCCCGGCACCCGGCTCGGCCGGATCGGCGGCGACTGGTTCGACACCATCAAGCTGCCCGGTTCGCGCACCGCCCTCGTGGTCGGCGACGTCATGGGCCACGGCCTGAACTCGGCGGCGATGATGGGCCAGTTGCGCACCGCCGTACAGACCATGGCCACCATGGAGACCCCGCCGGCCCAGCTGCTGCGCAACCTCGACGACCTGGCCCGCCGGCTCGGCGAGAACTACCTCGCCACCTGCCTGTACGCGGTCTACGACCCGATCCGCGGCGAGCTGACCCTCGCCAACGCGGGCCACATCCCGCCGGTCCTGGTCCGCGCCGAGGACGGCAGCAGCGAACTGCTCGACCTGCCCACCGGCGCGCCCATAGGCGTCGGTGGCGTCCCCTTCGAGGCCGTCCGCATCCGGGTCGCCGCCGGCGACCGTCTGGTGCTGTGCACCGACGGCCTGGTCGAGGTGCGCGGCTCCGACATCGGCGAGGGTCTCGCCGCGCTCTGCGAGTCCGCCGCGCACCCGGCCGCCTCGATGGACGACGCGTGCGACACCATCATCCGCGCCCTCAACACGCGCGGCGGCCGCAAGGACGACGTCGCCCTGCTCATGGCCCGCCTCAACGGCATTCCCGACGATCACGTCGCCGAATGGCGGCTCGACGCCGAGCCGCTCGCGGTGCCCCGGGCCCGCCGCCTGGTGCGCGAACGGCTCCTCACGTGGTGCCTGCCCCATGCGGTGGAGACGGCCGAGCTGCTGGTCAGCGAGGTCGTCACCAACGCCGTACGGCACGCGCACGGCGACCGGATCGGGCTGCGCGTGGTCCGCACCGACGCGCTGCTGTTCGAGGTCACCGACGACGAGCCCGCCCTGCCCGCCATGCTGAGTGCCGGCCCTCTCGACGAGTCCGGCCGCGGACTGCGGGTGGTCAGCCGGCTCGCCCGGGAGTGGGGTGCCAGCACCAGCGGACACCGCAAGACCGTCTGGTTCGAGCAGACCCTGACCGGCACTCGCTGAACGGAGGGCGTGCGGCACCGTGTCGCACGCCCCTCGCTCCACCGGATCCCGTACATCCGGTGAACGTGGTTCCCCACCCCTTGCCCGAGGCGACTTCGACGCGATATCCCGATCACGGAACCGACCGTGGGGAGAGCGCATGAACGTCTCGGACAACTACCGCAACGCGTGGGAGAGTTACTGGAGCGAGACCGCCGAGGGCCGGGGCGAGGCGATCTGGGACGCCGATCCCTCCCTCAGCGCCGAACCCCACAGCGCCCTCCTCCTGCCGCACGCCGACCCCGCCCGCACCATCGTCGACCTCGGCTGCGGCAACGGCACCCAGACCCGCTACCTGGCCACCCGGTTCGCGCGCGCCGTGGGTGTCGACCTCTCGCACGCCGCCGTCGAGCACGCCCGCCGCGCCGAGAGCGCCGGCACCGTCGAGTTCCAGCAGCTCGACCTCACCGACACCGGCGCCGTCCGCGCCCTGCACGAGCGGCTCGGCGACAGCAACGTCTACATGCGCGCCGTCATCCACCAGAGCGAACCGGCCGCGCGCCCCGCGGTCGCCGCCGCCGTCGCCGAGATCATCGGCGCCGAGGGCCGGGCGTTCGTCGTCGAGCTCACCTCCGGCTCCCGGGACGTGCTCCAGCGCGCCGCGTCCGATCCGGGCGGCCCGGGTCCCAAGCTCCAGCGCGTCTTCCACCACGGGCTCAAGCCCGCCGACGCCGACGACGCGGAGATCCCCCGGCTGCTGACCGAGGCGGGCCTGAAGATCCTCGCCGAGGGGGAGACCGCCCTGCCGCAGACCGAGAACCTGGCGGACGGCACCCGTATCGACCTGCCGGCCCACTGGTTCGTCCTCGCCGGCGCCTGACCCCGGCCCCGCGCCCGGACCGGCATCTGGAGTGCGCGGAGCGGCGGCCACGGCCATCCGCTCCGCGCACCCGCCGGCGGTGGCCGTCGTGCGCCGGGAAGAGCGCCTCTCCGGCCGCTGCCGCCCCACCGGTTCGCCGGCGCACCGCGCCTCGCAGGCGGCCGGGCACCTCGGGATCCGGGTCCGGCACGGCAGTGGCCTGCGGCGGTCGTTTCGCGAGGTCGGGGTCGTAGCCTGGGCGCCCGTCGGCGCGTAACGTGACGCAGCATGAAGATCCTCATCAGTGCCGACATGGAGGGGGCCACGGGCGTCACCTGGCCGGCCGACGTGCTGCCGGGGACGCCGCAGTGGGAGCGGTGCCGGTCGATGTTCACCTCCGACGTGAACGCCGCCGCGCAAGGATTCTTCGACGGCGGCGCCGACGAGGTGCTCGTCAACGAGGCCCACTGGTCCATGCGCAACCTGCTCCTTGAGCGGCTCGACGAGCGGGTCGAGATGCTCACGGGGCGGCACAAGTCGCTGTCCATGGTGGAGGGCGTCCAGCACGGTGACGTGGACGGCATCGCCTTCGTCGGCTACCACGCGGGCGCGGGCATGGACGGCGTCCTCGCCCACACCTATCTGGCGAACCAGCTGACCGGGGTCTGGCTGGACGACGTCCGCGCCAGCGAGGGCCTGCTGAACGCCCGCGTCGTCGCCGAGTACGGCGTTCCCGTCGTGCTCGTCACCGGCGACGACGTGGCCTGCGAGGACGCGCTCGGCTACGCGCCCGAGGCGCTGAAGGTCGCCGTGAAGGACCATGTGTCCCGGTACGCGGCCGTGTGCCGCACCCCGGCCCGCACCGCGGCCGACATCCGGGCCGCCGCCAAGGAGGCCGCACGGCTCGCGGTCCGCGCCGAACCCGTGCGCGCCGGGCCGCACACGATCGCCCTGGAGTTCGACGCGGAGCATCTGGCGATGGCCGCGACCGTCGTCCCCGGCGTCGCCCGGACCGGGGAACGGAAGGTGGCCTACACCAGCGCCGGGATGTACGAGGGGATCAGGACGTTCAAGGCGGTCACCACGATCGTCTCTGCCGCCGTGGAGGAGCAGTATGGCTGACCAGCAGGCCCTGGACGAGGTCGTGGAGTTCACCTCAGGCCTGATCCGGATCGACACCACCAACCGGGGCGGCGGGGACTGCCGGGAGCGGCCCGCCGCCGAGTACGCGGCCGAGCGGCTGGCCGGGGCCGGTCTGGAACCGCTGATGCTGGAGCGGACCCCGGGCCGCACCAATGTCGTCGCCCGGGTCGCCGGCACCGACCCGTCCGCCGACGCGCTGCTGGTCCACGGCCACCTGGACGTCGTCCCGGCCGAGGCCGCCGACTGGAGCGTGCCCCCCTTCTCCGGTGAGATCCGCGACGGGGTGGTGTGGGGCCGGGGCGCCGTCGACATGAAGAACATGGACGCGATGATCCTGGCCGTCCTCAGGTCCTGGGCCCGGCAGGGCGTACGGCCCCGCCGGGACCTCGTCATCGCGTTCACCGCGGACGAGGAGGCCAGCGCCGAGGACGGCTCCGGGTTCCTCGCGGACCGGCACCCGGAACTGTTCGAGGGCTGCACCGAGGGCGTCAGCGAGTCCGGCGCGTTCACCTTCCACGACGGCGCCGGCCGGCAGATCTACCCCATCGCGGCGGGGGAGCGGGGCACCGGCTGGCTCAAGCTCACCGCGCGCGGCCGGGCCGGGCACGGTTCCAAGGTCAACAACGAGAACGCGGTCACCCGGCTCGCCGCGGCCGTCACCCGCCTCGGCGAGCACGAGTGGCCGCTCCGGCTGACCCCGACCGTGCGCGCCGCGCTCGCCGAACTCGCCGCGCTCTACGGCATCGAGCCCGACTTCACCGACGTGGACCGGCTGCTGGAGAAGCTCGGGCCGGCCGGCAAGCTGGTCGACGCCACCGTCCGCAACAGCGCCAACCCGACGATGCTGGAAGCCGGTTACAAGCTGAACGTCATCCCGGGCGAGGCGGTCGCCTTCGTCGACGGACGCTATCTGGCGGGCGCCGAGGACGAGTTCCGCGCGACCCTCGACCGGCTGGTCGGCCCGGACGTGAGCTGGGAGTTCGCGCACCGCGAGGTGGCCCTGGAGGCCCCCGTGGACGCGCCGGTCTTCGCGAAGATGCGGTCCGCCGTGGAGGAGTTCGCGCCCGAGGGGCACGTGGTGCCGTACTGCATGTCCGGCGGCACGGACGCCAAGCAGTTCTCGCGGCTCGGCATCACCGGGTACGGTTTCGCCCCGCTGAAGCTGCCCGAGGGATTCGACTACCAGGCGCTGTTCCACGGGGTCGACGAGCGGGTGCCCGTGACGGCGCTGCACTTCGGTGTGCAGGTGCTCGACCGCTTCCTGCGGACGGCGTAGACGATGGGGGACGAGGTGCTCAAGTCACCGTACGGATCGTGGCCTTCGCCCGTGGACGCGGCGCTGGCCGCCGCGCACGACGGCCGGCCGGACTGGGTGGGGGTCGTCGGCGACGAGATCTGGTGGACCGAGCCCCGGCCCGCCGAGGGCGGCCGCCGGGCACTGGTGCGGCGGCGGGCCGACGGCGGCGAGGAGCCGGTGCTGCCCGCGCCGTGGAACGTGCGCAGCCGGGTCATCGAGTACGGCGGCCGCCCCTGGTCCGGGGTGATGCGCGACGGCCGGCCGCTCGCCGTGTTCACGCACTTCGCCGACCAGCGGCTGTACCTCTTCGAGCCGGGCGGCGAGCCGCGCCCGCTGACCCCCCACTCCGCGGTGGGCGGCGGACTGCGCTGGGTCGAGCCGCAGATCCACCTCGAACGCGGCGAAGTGTGGTGCGTGCTGGAGGAGTTCACCGGCGAGGGACCCGACGACGTGCGGCGCGTCCTCGCCGCCGTACCGCTCGACGGCTCCGCCGCCGACGACCGCGGCGCCGTCCGCGAACTCACCCCCGAGCGGCAGCGGTTCGTCACCGGGGCCAAGCTGTCGCCGGACGGCCGGCGGGCCGCCTGGCTCACCTGGGACCACCCCCGGATGCCCTGGGACGGCACGGAGCTGCTCGTGGCGGAGGTCGCCGACGACGGCACCCTGCGCGACGCGCGCACGGTCGCGGGCGGGCCCCGGGAAGCGGTCGCACAGGTCGAGTGGAGCGCGGACGGCAGGCTCCTGTACGCGAGCGACCGCAGCGGCTGGTGGAACCTCTACCGCGACGGCACGCCGCTGTGCCCGCGCGAGGAGGAGTTCGGCGGCGCCCTCTGGCAGCTCGGCCTGCGCTGGTTCGCGCCGCTGGACAGCGGGCTGATCGCGGTCGTGCACGGCAAGGGCGCGACGATACTCGGCATACTCGACCCCGAGACCGGCGAGCTCGTCGACGCCGCCGGACCCTGGACCGAGTTCACCGCCGGCCTCACCGCGCACGGGGAGCGGGTCGTCGCCGTCGGCGCCAGCCCGCGCACCGCCTACGAGGTGATCGAGCTGGACACCAGGAGCGGACGCGCCCGCCCGATCGGCGCCCCGCACGAGGACCCCGTCGACCCCGCGTACTACCCCGAACCGCAGATCCGGGTCTTCACCGGGCCGGACGGGCGCGAGGTGCACGCCCACGTCTACCCGCCGCACCACCCCGAACGGACCGCACCCGACGGCGAGCTGCCGCCCTACGTCATCTGGGCGCACGGCGGCCCCACCAGCCGCGTCCCGCTCGTACTGGACCTGGAGGTCGCCTACTTCACCTCCCGGGGCATCGGCGTCGCCGAGGTGAACTACGGCGGCTCCACCGGTTACGGCCGGGCCTACCGCGAGCGGCTGCGCGAACAGTGGGGCGTGGTCGACGTCGAGGACTGCGCGGCCGTCGCCCGTGCCCTCGCCGACGAGGGCACCGCCGACCCCGCCCGCCTCGCGATCCGGGGCGGCAGCGCGGGCGGCTGGACCACCGCCTCCTCCCTGACCACCACCGACCTGTACGCCTGCGGCACCATCCTCTACCCGGTCCTGGACCTGGCCACCTGGGGGCCGGGGGAGACCCACGACTTCGAGTCCCGCTACCTGGAGTCGCTGATCGGCCCGCTCACCGAGGTGCCGGCCCGCTACGCCGAACGCTCGCCGACCGCCCACGCCGACCGGATCGGCGTGCCGTTCCTGCTGCTCCAGGGCCTGGACGACGTCATCTGCCCGCCCGCCCAGTGCGAGCGCCTCCTCGCCCGCATCGACGGCCGGGGCGTACCGCACGCCTACCTCACCTTCGCCGGGGAGGGGCACGGGTTCCGTCGGGCCGAGACGATGGTCCGCGCCCTGGAGGCGGAACTGTCCCTGTACGCCCAGGTGTTCGGACTGGAGCCGGTCCCCGAGGTCCCGAAGGTGGATTTGCGCACGTGAGAGAACTGCTGCGGCCCGCCCGGCTCGCCCCCGGCGCCCGGGTGGCCGTCGTCGCCCCCAGCGGGCCGGTGCCCGAGGAGCGGCTCCAGGCCGGGCTCGACGTGCTGCGCGGCTGGGACCTCGACCCGGTCGTCGCACCCCATGTCCTGGACCGGCACCGCGACTTCGGCTACCTGGCGGGCACGGACGCCGACCGGGCCGCCGACTTCCAGAACGCGTGGTGCGACCCCGCCGTGGACGCGGTGCTCTGCGCCCGCGGCGGGTACGGGGTGCAGCGCATGGTCGACCTGCTCGACTGGGAGGCGATGCGCGCGGCCGGCCCCAAGGTCTTCGTCGGCTTCAGCGACATCACCGTCCTGCACGAGGCCTTCGCCACCCGCCTGGGACTCGCCACGCTGCACGGGCCGATGGCGGCCGGCATCGACTTCGTCAAGAACACCCGGGCCCAGGAGCACCTGCGGGCCACGCTCTTCGCCCCGGAGACCGTGCGCACCATCGCGTCCGGCGGCACGGCCCTGGTGCCCGGCCGGGCCCGTGGCGTCACCCTCGGCGGCTGTCTGTGCCTGCTCGCCGCGGAACTCGGCACCCCGCACGCCCGCGCCTCGGCGGCCGGCGGGCTGCTGTGCCTGGAGGACGTGGGCGAGGAGACGTACCGGCTGGACCGGTACCTCACCCACCTCCTGCGCGCGGGCTGGCTGGACGGCGTGCGCGGGGTCCTGCTCGGCTCCTGGGAGAACTGCGCCGAGTACACGGAGGTGCGTCCCCTGCTGGCCGACCGGCTCGGCGCGCTCGGGGTGCCGGTCGTGGAGGACTTCGGCTTCGGCCACTGCGCGGGCGCCCTGACGATCCCCTTCGGGGCGACGGCGGAACTGGACGCCGGCGCCGCCACGCTGACCCTGGACCGGCCCGCCCTGCGCTGAGCCCCGGACCGCGCGACGCCCCGCGGCGCCGGGGCCGGGAAATCCCGGCGCACCGGAGGCGGCGACGCCGTAGGCTGGCCGGATGCCCCACTCCACCCCCCGCCACCTCGCCGAGGGCCCCCGCGTGGCCGTCCGCCACTTCACCGCCGAGGACGGACCCGAGTTCACCGCGCGGGCCCAGGAGAGCAAGGACCTGCACCGGCCGTGGCTGTTCCCGCCGGACACCGACGAGGCCTACGCGGCCTACGCGGACCGGCTGATCGAGGACCCGTCCAAGGCCGGCTTCCTGGTGTGCGAGAAGGACAGCGGTGACCTCGCCGGGTTCATCAACATCAACAACATCGTCCGGGGCGGCTTCCAGTGCGGCGCCCTCGGCTACGGCGCCTTCGCCCACGCCGCCGGACGGGGGCTGATGCGGGAGGGCCTGGACCTGGTGATCGGGTACGCGTTCGGGCCGCTGGGCCTGCACCGCCTGGAGATCAACGCGCAGCCCGAGAACACCGCCTCCATCGCCCTGGCCCGGGGCGCCGGCTTCCGCCTGGAGGGCTTCTCGCCCCGCATGATCTACATCGACGGCGCCTGGCGCGACCACGAACGCTGGGCCCTCACCGCCGAGATGCGCCCCGGCGGCTGATCCCGTCACCGGTCACGGAGGAGCCGCCGGGGAGGACCGGCCGCCGCAGACCCGCCAGGAAGTCCCGCCGAGGAAGGCCGCCATGCGAACGCTCGTCGTGCTCGACGCCCCCTCCAACCTGGGCCTGCGCCCACCCGCTCCCGGCACCGTCCCGGGCTGCTACAAGCTGGCGGGCGCCCTCAGGGAGCAGCGCCTCCCGCGGCGGCTCGGCGCCCGCGAGGGCGGGGTGGTCGTACCGCCGCGCTACGACCGCGGCGACTGGCAGGAGGGCGACGGCGTCTTCAACGCCGCCGCGCTCGCCGCGTACACCGTCAAGCTCGCCGACCGCATCGAACACCACGTGCGTGCGGGGGAGTTCCCCGTCGTCCTCGGCGGCGACTGCTCGATCCAGCTCGGCGCCTCCCTCGCCCTGCGCCGCATCGGCCGGTACGGGCTCGCCGCCGTCGACGCCTCGCACGACTTCCGGCACCCCGGCAACTCCGACCGGATCGGCGCCGCGGGCGGCGAGGAGGTCGCCCTCGCCACCGGCCGCGGCCAGGCCGACCTGAGCGACCTGGAGGGCCTCGGCCCCTACCTCAGGGACGAGGACGTACGGTTCTTCGGCATCCGCGACGCCTACACCGACGACACGGCCGAGCTCGCCGCGCTGAAGATGTCCGTCGCCACCGTCGGCGACCTGCGCGCCGAGAGCCCCGACGCGGTCGCCCGGGCCGCCGTCGAGGCCTTCGGGGCACCGGGACTCGACGGCTTCTGGGTCCACCTCGACGCCGACGTCCTCGACCCGAGCGTGATGCCGGCCGTCGACAGCCCCGACCCGGACGGCCTGCTGCCCGGCGAACTGGAGCGGCTGCTGCGCCCGTTGCTCGCCGCACCGCGCTGCGTGGGCCTCAACATCACCATCTACGACCCCGACCTGGACCCCGACGGCACGGCGGGCGCGCTCCTGGCCGACCTGGTCGTGGCCGCCTTTGCGCAATCCTGACCGGCAGCTCCCCTGGCCGAGTCCCGCCCCGCCGGGTTCCATGGTCGTCGTGACGAGGATCCGACGTGAGGTACTGACCCTGCCCGCCGCGCGGTTGGGGGCCGACAACCCGCTGCCCCCGCTGCGCCCGCTCGACGAGGTCCACCGCATCGACGACCGTGACCGGGAGGAGATGCCCCGCGACATGGCCCGCCAGCTCGGCCTCGAACCCCTGGCCGGCCTGCTGCCGGTCCGTGTCCGCGACGGTTACGGCAGGACCCGCGAACCCCGCCGGGTCGAGGCGCTGGTCATCGAGAACGACCGGCTGCGCGCCACCGTCCTGCCGGGCCTCGGCGGCCGGATCGCCTCCCTGCTCCACCTGCCCACCGGACGCGAACTCCTCTACCGCAACCCGGTGTTCCAGCCCGCCAACTTCGCCCTCAACGGCGCCTGGTACTCCGGCGGCATCGAATGGAACATCGGCGCCACCGGCCACACCACTCTTTCCTGCGCCCCCCTGCACGCCGCCCGCGTCCCCGCCCCCGACGGCGGCGAGATGCTGCGCCTGTGGGAGTGGGAGCGGCTGCGCGACCTGCCCTTCCAGGTCGACCTGTGGCTGCCGGAGGGCTCCGACTTCCTCTACGTCGGCGCCCGGATCCGCAACCCCCACGAGCGGCCGGTGGCCACCTACTGGTGGTCCAACATCGCCGTCCCCGAGGACGTCAGGGTCCTCGCCCCCGCCGAGGAGGCCTGGTTCTTCGGCTACGAGCGCCGGCTGCGCCGCGTGCCCGTCCCGTCGTACGACGGTGTCGACCGCACCTACCCGGCGAACAGCCCGTACGCCGCCGACTACTTCTACGAGGTGCCGGACGGCCGCCGCCGCTGGATCGCCGCGCTGGACGCGGACGGGCACGGCCTGGTGCAGACCTCCACCGACGTACTGCGCGGCCGCAAGCTCTTCGTGTGGGGCGCCGGACCCGGCGGCCGGCGCTGGCAGCAGTGGCTGACCGAGCCCGGCACCGGCGGCTACTGCGAGATCCAGGCCGGACTCGCCCGCACCCAGCTGGAGCACGTCCGGCTGGAGGCGGAGAGCGAGGTGTCCTGGCTGGAGGCGTACGGGCCGCTCGGCGCCCCGCCCGGCGGGGAGTGGACCGAGGCCGTCCGGGAGGCGGAGGGGCGGCTCGCGTCGGCACTGCCCCGCACCCGGGTCGAGGAGGCGTACGCCGCCTGGAAGCCGTGCGCCGACACCGAACCCGCTCAGACCCTGGCCGTCGGCTCCGGCTGGGGCGCGCTCGAGGTACTGCGCGCCGACTGGAAACTGCCGGGCACCCCGTTCCCCGAGTCCACCCTCGGCGAGGCGCAGGCGCCCTGGCGGGAGCTGCTGCGCACCGGATCCCTGCCCGAGCCGCGCCGGGTGCGGCCGCCCGGTGAGACCCTGGTCGCGCCGCACTGGCGGGACATGCTGGAGACGGCCCCGGCGACCCCGCACACCGAGTACCACCTCGGCGTCGCCCAGTGGCACGCAGGCGACCGCGCCCAGGCGGTCCGCAGCTGGGAACGCGCCCTGCCGCTGGCGCCCTCCCTCTGGCCCCTGCTGCGCTGCCTGGCCGTCGCCGACCAGGAGGCCGGGCACCACGAGCGGGCCGCCGAGCGGTACGCGGACGCCTTCGACGACCTGTGCCGCGAGCGCCGCGACGACGGCGAGGTCTGGACGGCCGCCGTCGCCGCGCTCGGCCGCGAGGCCCTCGAGGCACTGCTCCGGGCCCGGCGCACGGCGCAGGCACGGGCCGTGTGGGACCGGCTGCTGCCCGCCGTACGGCAGCGCGGCCGGTTCCGGCTGCTCCACGCGGAACTGCTGCTGGCCGAGGGCAGCCGCGCGCGGGCCAGGGCCGTCTTCGACGAGGACTTCGAGGTCGCCGACCTCCGGGAGGGCGCGGACGTGATCGGCCGGCTGTGGGCCCGCCTCGGCGACGAGCCGCTGCCCGGCCGGTACGACTTCCGGATGCGGCCGGATCCGGTCTGACCGGGTCAGCCCCGCTGGTCGACGTACTCGAAGACCGATCCGTCGGGATGCATCGCGAGGAGGTTGCGGCCCGCGGGCGTCGGCACCGGCCCGGCGAGGACCCGGGCGCCGAGGTCGGTCAGCAGCCGGTGGGCCTCCTCCACGTCCTCGACCGCGATCGTCGCGGTCACCCGGCGCAGAATCTCCAGTTCCGCTTCCGGGCCGCTCATCAGCAGGAAGGAGCCGACGGCGGCGACCTGGACCCCGCCGCGGTCGAAGCGCTGCGCTCTGCCGCCCGCCAGACGCTCGTAGAACGGGATCGCGGTGTCGATGTCGTCGACGCAGATGCGCAGCGAGGCGCCCAGAATCTCCATGCGCCCGAGCCTAGTTGGGGCGGCGCCGGCGGCGCAGGGTCCTGGGCGTTACCCGCTGTTCCCACCGGGTAGACGCAGGACATGGACCGTTTGGATCACCTGGAACATCTGGACAAGCACCTTGTCGAAGAGCTGGCACAGGTGGCACGCGAGACGGTACGCGACGAACTGCGCGAGCAGAGCCGCAAGCAACGCCGCACCGCCATGCTCTACGCCGCCTCCGGTGCCACCGCTCTCTACGCGGGCGCCGCGGTGGCCCTGGCCGTCGGCCTGGCCCTCGCGATCGGCCTCCCCGGCTGGGCGGCCGCGCTGATCACCGCGGCGATCATGGGCGTGGCGGCCTTCCTGCTGCGCGGTGCCGCACGCCCGGGCCACGGGCAGCACCACGCGCCGCACGCGCCGCACCACGTGGTCGGAGGCACGCCGCCGCCCGGCCCGCCCAGCGGTCTCGGCATGCCCTATCCCCCGATGCCGACGGACCCCCCGCCCCCGCCCCCACGGACCCCGGCGGCCCCCACCACCGGGCCTGACGAACAGCACAGCACCGGAAGGCGAAGGGCCCCGGCCACCAGGAGTGGCCGGGGCCCTTCGCCCGAGGCCGGGCCGACCGGCCTCAGGGGCGCGGGGAACTGCGCGAAGGGCCACAGCGCACCGGCACCCGGAAACGCACCGGTACCGACCCGCCCCTCACTCGCCGAGCCGCGGCAGCACCTTCGTGCGGTAGAAGTCGAAGAACCCCCGCTGATCCGCCCCGATCTGGTTCACGTACACCCGGTCGAACCCGGCGTCCGCGTACGCCCGCAGCGCCGACACGTGCTGTTCGGCGTCGTCCCCGCAGACCACTTTCTCCCGCACCATGTCCTCGGTGACCAGCTCGTGCAGCTGCTCGAAGTGCCGCGGTGAGGGCAGCACCTGGCCCATCTCGCCGGGCAGCAGCTCGTTGTACCAGAGCCCGTGCACCGTACGGACGCAGGCGTCGCGGTCCGTGCCGTAGCAGACCTTCGTCCCGCCGCTGACCAGCTTGGCCCCGCCGCCGCCCTTGCGGTACTTGGTGACCATCTCCTCCTCCGGCATCATCGTGATGTAGCCGTCGCCCACCCGGGCGGCGAGCGAGGTGGCCTTCGGGCCGAAGCCGGAGATGTCGATCGGCACGGGTTCGTCGGGGACGGTGTAGAGGCGGGCGTTCTCCACCGTGTAGTGCTTCCCGTGGTGGTCGACCTCCTCGCCGGTGAACAGCCGGCGCATCACCTGGATCGACTCCTCCAGCATCTCCAGGCGCACGTGCAGCGGCGGCCAACGGTCGCCCAGGATGTGCTCGTTCAGCGCCTCGCCGGTGCCGACGCCGAGCCGGAAGCGGCCCTCGGTCATCACCGCGCTCGTCGCCGCCGCCTGCGCCACCACCGCCGGGTGCATCCGCACGGTCGGGCAGGTCACCGCCGTCTCGATGGGCAGCGACACCGCCTCGGACAGCGCGCCGATCACCGACCACACGAAGGGGCTCTGCCCCTGCGCGTCGTTCCACGGGTGGAAGTGGTCGGAGATCCACAGCGCCTGGAAGCCGGCCTGTTCGGCCATCCGGGCCTGCTCGACGAGACCGGCGGGGTCGTGTTCCTCGCTCGCCAGGAAATAGCCGTACTCGGGCATGGGGGCACCTCCGCGGGAGCATCGGCAGGGGGTCTTCGAACGGTCCCCGGCCGGGTAACCGGACGCGACCGGGCGAAACGCCGCCGCTGCCGGGCGCGCGGGGTCCCGCGGGACGGCGTTCGGGTGCTCCGACCCGCGTACGGGTGACCCGCCCGGCGTTTGGGTGCCCCGGCCCCGGTTACGCGGAAAACCTGGGACGAGCCACACTGCCGGAGGCGCACCGTGAGTCGACCTCGCGTCGTGATCGTCGGCGCCGGTTTCGCCGGGTACCGGGCTGCCCGCACCCTGGCCCGCCTGACCCGGAACCGGGCCGAGATCATCCTGCTGAACCCGACCGACTACTTCCTGTACCTGCCCCTGCTGCCCCAGGTCGCGTCCGGCGTCCTGGAGGCCCGCAGGGTCACCGTGTCGCTGCCCGGCACCCTGCGCGGGGTGCGGACGGTGCTCGGCGAGGCCGGCCGGGTCGACCTCGACGGGCAGACCGTCCACTACACCGATCCGGAGGGCGGCACGGGCACCCTCGGCTACGAGCGCCTGGTGCTCGCCGTCGGCAGCGTGAACAAACTGCTGCCCATCCCCGGGGTCGCCGAGCACGCGCACGGCTTCCGCGGCCTGCCCGAGGCGCTCTACCTGCGCGACCACGTCACCCGGCAGGTGGAACTGGCCGCGGCGGACGACGACCCCGCCACCAGCGCGGCCCGGTGCACCTTCGTCGTGGTCGGCGCCGGGTACACCGGCACCGAGGTGGCCGCCCACCTGAAGATGCTCACCGACCGGCTGGCCCGCCACAGCCCGCTGCCGGCCGGTGTGCGGCCGCGCTGGATCCTGCTGGACGTGGCGCCCCGGGTGCTGCCGGAGATGGACGAGCGGCTGTCCCGTACGGCCGACCGCGTGCTGCGCGCGCGGGGCGTGGACGTACGGATGGGGACGTCGGTGAAGGAGGCCACCCGGGACGGGGTGCTGCTGACGGACGGCGAGTTCGTCGCCTCCCGGACGCTGGTGTGGTGCGTGGGCGTACGGCCCGATCCCCTGGTGGAGGCCGTGGGGCAGCCGCTGGAGCGGGGCCGGCTGATCGTGGACCCGTATCTGCAGGTGCCGGGCCGCCCCGAGGTGTTCGCCTGCGGGGACGCGGCCGCCGTACCGGATCTGCAACGGCCCGGGCAGTTCACGTCGATGACGGCCCAGCACGCCTGGCGGCAGGGCCGGGTGGCGGGGGAGAACGTGGCCGCCTCGCTCGGCCTCGGCCGGCGGCGGCGCCCGTACCGCCACCGCGACCTCGGTTTCGCCGTCGACCTGGGCGGGATCCGGGCCGCCGCCAACCCCTTCGGCGTCCCGCTGTCCGGCGCGGCGGCCGGCGCGGTCACCCGCGGCTACCACCTGGCCTCGCTGCCCGGCAACCGCGTCCGGGTCGCCGCCGACTGGCTGCTGGACGCCGTACTGCCGCGCCAGGGCGTCCAGCTCGGGCTCGTACGGGCGTGGTCGGTTCCCCTCGACACGGCTTCACCCGAGCTGGCGCGGGTACCGGGCGGACCGGACCGCACGGGGGAGCGGACCGCGAAGGGCCCGGACTCCGGGGCGCCGCCGGCGTCCGGTACCGGGCCGGACGGCAAGGAGGCGACCTCATGACGAAGCAGCCGTACCGGCGGAGCACCGAGCCGGCGAAGAACCAGCCGGGCGGTGAGCCCGCGAGGAACCAGCCGGGCGGTGAGCCCGCGAGGAACCAGCCGGGCGGTGAGCCCGCGAGGAACCAGCCGGGCGGTGAGCCCGCGAGGAACCAGCCGGGCGGTGAACCGGCGAAGAACCAGCCGGGCGCGGAGCCCGCCGGGAACCGGCCGGAGCACACGGCGCCCGGCCATCCCGCCCCCGGCCCGGTCAGGCGGACCGATTCCCCCGGCCCCGTGGACCGCCCCCACCCCGACGACTCTGCGCAAGGAGACCGAGGAGACACATGAACACCGCCGAACTCGCCGAACTGGGACAGCAGTTGCGCGTCGACAGCGTACGTGCGGCCGCCGCCGCGGGGTCCGGGCATCCCACGTCCTCGATGTCCGCGGCCGACCTGATGGCGGTCCTGCTGGCGAACCATCTGCGCTACGACTTCGAGCGCCCCGAACACCCCGCCAACGACCGCTTCGTCCTGTCCAAGGGCCACGCCTCGCCGCTGCTGTACGCCGCCTACAAGGCCGCCGGCGCCGTCGAGGACGGCGAGATGCTGACCTTCCGCAAGCTGGGCAGCCGGCTGGAGGGCCACCCCACCCCGCGGCGCCTGCCCTGGGTGGAGACGGCCACCGGCTCCCTCGGCCAGGGCCTCCCGGTCGGCGTGGGCATCGCCCTCGCCGGAAAGCGGCTGGACCGCGTCGACTACCGGGTGTGGGTGCTGTGCGGCGACAGCGAACTGGCGGAGGGATCGGTCTGGGAGGCCGCCGAGCACGCCGGGCACGAGAACCTGGACAACCTGATCGCGATCGTCGACGTCAACCGGCTCGGGCAGCGCGGCCCCACCCGGCACGGCCACGACCTGGACGCCTACGCCCGCCGCTTCCAGGCCTTCGGCTGGCACACCGTCGAGATCGACGGGCACGACGTCGACAAGATCGACCGCGCGTACGGGGAGGCGCTGTCCACCACGGGACAGCCCACCGTGATCCTCGCCCGCACCCTCAAGGGCAAGGGCGTGGCGGCCGTCGAGGACCGCGAGGGACTGCACGGCAAGCCGCTGCCGGACGCCGAGGAGGCCATCGCCGAACTCGGCGGACCGCGCGACGTGCACGTCCGCGTCAGCGAGCCGCCGGCCGCCGCCGTGCTGCGCTCGGCCACCACCGACGTCCTCCAGCTCCCGCGCTACGACCAGGGGGACGAGGTCGCCACCCGCGACGCCTTCGGCGCGGCCCTCGCCGCGCTCGGCAGCGCCCGCGGCGACGTCGTCGCCCTGGACGGCGAGGTCGGCGACTCCACCCGGACCGAGGAGTTCGCCAAGGCCCACCCCGACCGGTTCTTCGAGTGCTACATCGCCGAGCAGCAGCTCGTCGCCGCGGCCGTCGGCATGGCCGCGCGGGGCTGGGTGCCGTTCGCCTCCACGTTCGCCGCGTTCCTCAGCCGTGCCTACGATTTCGTGCGGATGGCCTCCATCAGCGGCTCCGGTCTCAACCTGGTCGGCTCGCACGCCGGTGTCTCCATCGGGCAGGACGGGCCCTCGCAGATGGGCCTCGAGGACCTGGCGATGTTCCGTGCCGTGTACGGCTCGACCGTGCTGTACCCGTGCGACGCCAACCAGACCGCCAGGCTGGTCGGGGCGATGGCCGGCCTGGACGGCGTCCGCTACCTGCGCACCTCCCGGGGCAAGAGCCCGGTCGTCTACGGTCCCGACGAGGAGTTCCCGGTCGGCGGCAGCAAGACGCTGCGCTCCTCGGAGGACGACCGGCTGACCGTCGTCGCGGCCGGGGTCACCGTGCCCGAGGCGCTGGCCGCCGCCGACCGGCTGGCCGAGGACGGCATCCGGGTGCGGGTCGTCGACCTGTACTCCGTGAAGCCCGTGGACGAGGAGACCCTGCGCCGGGCCGCGCAGGAGACCGGCTGCCTGCTCACCGTCGAGGACCACCACCCCGAGGGCGGGCTCGGTGACGCCGTGGCGGAGGCGTTCGCCGACGGCGGGCCCGTACCCCGGCTGGTCCGGCTCGCGGTGCGCGTGATGCCGGGATCGGCCGCCCCCGACGAGCAGTTGCACGCGGCCGGCATCGACGCCGCCGGTATCGCGGCGGCCGCGAAGCTGCTGGTGGAGGAGGCGGTCGTGCGATGAGCCCCGGCGACGCCAGGACCGTCCGGGCGGGCCGCCGCACGGTACGGATCCAGCGGCCCGGCAAGGTGCTCTTCCCGGGCGGTGCGGGCGTCGCGGAGTACACCAAGGGAGACCTCGCCGACTACTACCGGGCCGTCGCGCCCTGGCTGCTGCCGCACGTCCGGGGCCGTCCGCTGATGCTGGAGAGGCATCCGGACGGCGTCGACGGGCCCCGGTTCATGCAGAAGAACACGCCGGACCACTACCCGGACTGGATCGGGCGGGCCGAGGTCGCCAAGGAGGGCGGCACGGTGACGCACGTCGTCTGCGACGACACGGCCACCCTGCTGTTCCTGGCCGACCAGGCGTGTCTGACCCTGCACCGCTGGCTCTCGCGCACCGACCGCGCGGGCGGGCTCGACCACCCGGACCGGCTGGTGTTCGACCTCGACCCGCCCGGTGACGACTTCGCGGCGGTGCGGCAGGCCGCCGGATGGCTGCGCGAGCTGCTGGACGAGCTGGGGCTGCCCGCCGCGCCGATGACCACCGGATCGCGCGGGCTGCACCTGGTCACCCCGCTGGACGGCCGCCAGGACTTCGACGAGGTCCGGCGGTTCGCCCACGAGGTGGCCGAGGTCGCCGAGTCCCGGCATCCCGACCGGCTCACCACCGCGGCCCGCAAGAGCGACCGCGGCGGCCGGCTGTACCTCGACGTGCAGCGCAACGGCTACGCCCAGACCGCCGTCGCCCCCTACACGGTGCGCGCCCTGCCGGGCGCGCCCGTCGCGGTGCCCCTAGCCTGGGAACAGGTGGACGAACCGGGCACGAATGCCCGCCACTGGACGATCGCCGACGCCGTGGACCAGGCGCGTACGGAACCCTGGGCCGCACTGCCGGTCCGCGGGCGGTCCCTGAACACCGCGCGAAGCCGTTTGGCGACGCTGCGTGGTGACGCGGACATCCATTCCGACCAGGCATGACGGCCCGTTCGCGGTATGCCTTCCGCGCTTGAGGTTTGGCCATGGATGTGGCGGCCACACGCAGGGAGAGGTGGCCATGTCGAACACAAAGAGCACATCCCGATCACAGGGTTCACGGGAGCCCCAAGACTCCCGGGACGTGGAAGAGACGGAAGAGACGGAAGAGGCGGAAGAGACGGAAGCGGAAGAGCCGCAGGGCAGCACGGACAGGCGCGCGGCGGGCGGCAACCGGCGTCCGCCCCTCATGGAGGTGCTGCGCGAGGCGCGTGCCCAGCTCGCCGAACTCACCGGTCTGGTACCGGAGTCGGTGTCCTCGTTCGAGCAGACCGAGGAAGGGTGGTCGCTGGAGGTCGAGGTCCTCGAACTCGAGCGGGTGCCCGACACCATGAGTCTGCTGGCGACTTACCAGGTCGAGCTCGACCCGGAGGGCCAGCTCACCGGCTACCGGCGCGTCCGCCGCTACGAACGCGGAAGGGCCGACGCGCGCGGCCGTTAGGCCGCCGCCCGCGACCCCACTCACGAAGAAACCGACTACGTACGAGGAGGAATGTCCGGCATGACTGTTGTTCCGGCACAGCAGACCGGAGGCGGAGGCGGCAGCAGTGGCCTCTACGACGTACTTGAGCTGGTCCTGGACCGGGGGCTCGTCATCGATGCGTTCGTGCGTGTCTCCCTGGTCGGCATCGAGATCCTGAAGATCGACGTCCGGGTCGTCGTGGCCAGCGTGGACACCTATCTGCGCTTCGCCGAGGCGTGCAACCGCCTCGACCTGGAATCCGGGCCCAAGAAGAGCCCCGGCCTGCCCGAGATCGTCGGCGAGGTCACCGAGTCCGGCGCCCGCGGCAAGTCCAAGGGAGCCCTCTCCGGCGCCGCGCAGACGATATCCGACGCCTTCAGCCAGGCCCGCGAGGGCGAGTCGGAGTCGGAGTCCGAGTCCCGGCCGCGCGCCCGCAAGGCTCCGGCGCGCCGTCGTAAGGAGGAGCAGGAGTGAGCACGTACGTCTACGGGATCACCGCGAGTTCGCACCCGGAACTGCCCGAGGGCATGACCGGTGTGGGCGAACCGGCCCGCCCGGTCCGGATCCTCTCGGCCGGCCCCCTCGCCGCCGTGGTCAGCGACGCCCCGGAGGACCTGCGGCCCAAGCGCAGGGACCTGCTCGCCCACCAGAACGTACTCGCCGAGACCGGCGCGGCCGGCTGCATCCTGCCGATGCGCTTCGGGAGCGTCGCCGACGACGACGACTCCGTCACGCAGGTGCTCACCGAGCGCTCGGAGCACTACCAGGAACGGCTGCGCGAACTCGACGGCAAGGTCGAGTACAACGTCAAGGCCACGCACGTCGAAGAGGCCGTGCTGCACCTGGTGATGGCCGAGAACGCGGAGGTGCGTTCGCTCGCCGAGGCCAACCGCAAGTCCGGTGGCGGCAGTTACGACGACAAGATCCGCCTCGGTGAGATGGTCGCGGCCGCCGTGAAGGCCCGGGAGGCCCAGGACGCGAGCGAGGTGCAGAGCGCGCTGACGCCGACCGCCGCCGCGGTCAGCGTGGGCCCCGAGTCCACCGGCTGGCTGGTCAACGTGTCGTTCCTGGTCGCCCGCGACACGGCCGAGCGCTTCCTGGCCGCCGTCGAACAGGTCCGCGGCAGCCACACCCACCTCGACCTTCGGGTCAACGGTCCGCTGCCGCCGTACAGCTTCGTCGAGCCCGGCCCCGCCGAGCCCGCCGGCAGCACGGCCGGCGCGGACGCCGGCGCGCAGTAGCGCACCGGCCCGAGCGGAAGGAGAACACCGTGGGACTGATCGGCGAAGTACTGCTGCTGCCGTTCGCGCCCGTGCGCGGCAGTGCGTGGGCCATCAGGCAGGTGCTCCGCGAGGCGGAACGGATCTACTACGACCCCGCCACCGTACGGGCCGAACTCGCCCGCCTCGAGGAGCAGTTGGAGGCGGGCGAGATCACCGAGGAGGAGTTCGACCGGCGCGAGGACGAACTGCTCGACCGGCTGGAGACCGCGCTGAGCTCCGGCACCACCACAGGCAACGGGACGTGACATGAACCGAACGGCACTGGGCCTCGCCGTAGGGGCCGGATATTTCCTGGGACGCACGAAGAAACTCAAAATGGCGCTCGCGGTGGGTTCCCTGGTGGCCGGGAAGAAGCTGAACCTCGGTCCGCGGGGGATCGCGGACCTGGTGAACCAGCAGCTGCAGAACAACCCGCAGTTCAAGGAGATAGGGGACCAGCTCCGCCAGGACCTGCGAGGCGTCGGCAAGGCGGCCGGCGGGGCGATGGTCGAGCGGCAGATGGGTTCGCTCGCCGACCGGCTGCACGGCCGGACCGCGTCGATGCGCGACCAGCTTTCCGGGGTGGCACCGACCGGTTCCGACGATCAGGACGACGAGGACGCCTACGACGACTCCGCGGAGGAGTCGGGCGGACGCGACGACGACGAGCGCGGCGACGACGAGCGCGGCGACGGCGAGCGCGAGGCACGCGGCGAGCGGTCGGAGGACCGGCCCGCGGCGAAGCGGCCCGCCAAGAAGGCCGCGGCCAAGAAGGCCCCGGCGAAGAAGGCGGCCCCCGCCAAGAAGGCGGCGGCCAAGAAGGCCGACGGGGCGCGCAGGACGGCGGCGAAGAAGACGGCCGGCACCGGTGGCGCCGCCCGGCGCGCCACGTCCCGGCAGGCGAAGGGCGGTGATGACGGATGACCGAGACCCTCGGATCAGCGGCCTCCAAGGCCGGCGGCGCCGCGGGCAAGGCCAATCCGCTCGCGGACCTCGCGCACAGCGAGGCCGCCGACCGGCTGAAGGCGGAGGCCCAGGACTTCCTGGCCGCGCAGGCTCAGAAGATGCTCGTCGGCCTCGGCCGCAAGCTCGGCGAGACCACCCTCAAGCTCAACGACATAGCCGACGGCAAGAGCCCCGGCTTTGCCAAACTCGCTCTCGAAGGCGGACGCAAGATCGCCGAGGGCAAGGGCCCGCTGCGCTCCGCGCTGGAGCTCGGCGCCTCCCACGCCAAGGAGAACGTGATGGGCGCGCTGAAGAACCTCGGGGGAGGCAAGGGCAGGAAGAAGGGCGGCGGCGGCAACAAGCCCACCGTCATCCTGGAGTCCATCGACGTCGGCGTCCCGGCGCGCACCGCGTACGACCAGTGGACGCAATACCAGGACTTCTCCAACTTCACCAAGGGAGTCAAGAGCGCCAGCCGCGCCAGTGACACCGACTCCGACTGGCAGGCGAAGATCTTCTGGTCCAGCCGCAGCTGGAAGGCCCACACCACCGAGCAGATCCCGGACTACCGCATCCAGTGGACCTCCGAGGGCGCGAAGGGCACCGTCAAGGGTGTCGTCACCTTCCACCCGCTGGGGGAGAACCTCACCCGGGTGCTGCTGGTTCTGGAGTACTACCCGAGCGGTTTGTTCGAGAAGACGGGCAACATCTGGCGCGCCCAGGGCCGACGGGCCAGGCTGGACCTGAAGCACTTCGCCCGCCACATCTCCCTCAAGGGTGAGGCGGAGGACGGCTGGCGCGGCGAGATCCGCGACGGTGAGGTCGTCAAGACCCACGAGGACGCCGTGGCCGAGGAGGAGGAGCAGGAACAGCAGGGCAAGGCGGACGAGGAGGGCGAGGAGCCCGAAGGGTCCGCCGGATCCGAGGAATCCGAGGAGTCCGAGGAGGAGGGCCAGGAGCCCGAAGGGTCCGAGGAGCCCGAGGAGTCCGAGGAGGAGGGCGAGGAGCCCTACGAGGACGAGGCGGACGAGTACGAGGACGAGGAGGAAGAGGGCGAGGAGCCCTACGAGGACGGAGAAGAGGGCGAGGAAGAGAGCAAGGAAGAGGGCGAGGAGCCCGAGGAGTACGAGGACGAGGCTGAGGAGTACGAGGACGAGGAGCCCGAGTACGCCGAGCGCGGGAGCCGTCGATGACGACGGCCAGCCGGTTCCCCGAGCCCTACGGTGGTCAGGGCTCGGGGGCCAACCTCGCCGACATCCTGGAGCGCGTGCTCGACAAGGGTGTCGTCATCGCGGGTGACATCCGGATCAATCTCCTCGACATCGAGCTGCTCACCGTCAAACTGAGGCTCATCGTCGCCTCGGTCGACAAGGCCAAGGAGATGGGGATCGACTGGTGGGAGACCGATCCGGCGCTCTCCTCCCGGGCCCGCCGGGACGAGCTGGCACGGGAGAACGCCGAGCTGCGCGAGCGGCTGGCCCGGCTCGAGGAGCTGAGCCTCGAACCCGGCTCGGCGGAGCGGACCGGACGCACGCCGAAGAGGGAGGCACCATGACCGGACTGCGGTACGTGTACGCCGTCTGCCGCCCCTTCGAGCTGCCCCTGCAGTCCCAGCTCACCGGCATCGGGGGCGCCCCGCCCGCGGTGGTGCACCACCACGGCCTGGTGGCGGTCGTCAGCACCGTCTCGGAGGCCGACTTCTCCGAGGAGGCCCTGAAGGCCCACCTGGAGGACCTGGACTGGCTGGCCGCGACCGCCCGCGCCCATCAGGGGGTGATCGACGCGCTCACCACGGTCACCACGCCGCTGCCGATGCGGCTCGCGACCGTCTTCCGGGACGACAGCGGGCTCCGCACGATGATCGAGGCCCGCGAGGACGACTTCCGGCGCATCCTCGACCGGCTGGCCGGCCGGGTCGAGTGGGGCGTCAAGGTGTACCTGGAGCCCGAGCCGGCGGAACCCGAGCCCGCCGCGCCGGAGAAGCCCGCGAGCGGCCGGGACTATCTGCGCCGGCGGCGCGCGAGCAGTCACGCGCACGAGGAGAAGTGGCAGCGGGCCGAGGCCTTCGCCCACTCCCTGCACGAGAGGCTGCGCGGGCACGCCGAGGACTTCCGGCTGCACGCCCCGCAGAACGCCGCGCTGTCCACGGCCCCGGGGCGGAACGTGCTCAACGCGGCCTACCTGGTGCCCCGGGCGCATTCCGAGGAATTCGTCGAGATGGTCGACCGTACGAAGGACGAGGCCCCCGGGATCCGGGTGGAACTCACCGGGCCGTGGGCCGCCTACTCGTTCTCCGGGGAGGCCGCCGGAGAGACGGGCGGCGAGACGGTCGGGGAGCCGGCGGGGAAGGCCGCGGAGCCGACGGGGGAGACAGCGGGGGATGCGTCGTGACCGTCGTCGAACGGCGTGAGATCGCCCTCGTGGACCTCCTCGACCGGCTGCTGGCCGGCGGGGTCGTCATCACCGGCGACCTCACCCTGCGCATCGCGGACGTCGACCTGGTGCGCATCGACCTGAACGCCCTGATCAGCTCGGTGAACGAGAACGTCCCCTCGCCCTTCGAGGAGCTCGCATGACCGCCGGCAAGAGCCGGGCCCGGCTCGACCTCGAACCCGACACGGTCGAGCGCGACCTGGTGAAACTCGTCCTCACCGTGGTGGAGCTGCTGCGCCAGCTGATGGAACGGCAGGCGGTGCGCCGCTTCGACACCGGGGAGCTGACCGAGGAGCAGGAGGAGCGCATCGGGCTCACCCTGATGCTGCTGGAGGACCGGATGGCCGAGCTGCGGGACCGGTACGGCCTGCGGCCCGAGGACCTGAATCTGGACCTCGGGCCGCTCGGCCCCCTGCTTCCCCGCGAGTGACCCGGACTCTCCCGCCTGTGACCCGCACTTCTCCGCGAACGCCCCCGGCTGTCCCGCGGCCGTCCTCCGCCTCCCCGCGCCCGGGCCGGCCCGGTCAGGCCTCCTTACGGCACAGGATCTCCCCGTGCAGGACCGCGAACCAGCCGTCCTCCCGGTTGCCCCACTCCCGCCAGGCCTCCGACACCGCCCGCAGCTGCTCGGCGGTGGCGTGGCCGCCCCCGGTGGCCCGCTCGGCGTAGGCGGAGGCGAGCGTGCGGTCCGCCCACAGCCCGCTCCACCACGCACGCTCCTCGGACGTGGCGAACGTCCAGGTGCCGGAGGTGGCGGTGACGTCCCGGAGCCCGGCGGCCAGCGCCCAGGCCCTCAGCCGGCGCCCGGCGTCGGGCTCCCCGCCGTTGGCCCGCGCCACCCGCTCGTACAGGTCGAGCCACGCGTCCAGGCCGGGCAGCGCCGGGTACCAGGTCATCGCCGCGTAGTCCGCGTCGCGTACCGCGATGTAGCCGCCCGGCCTGGTGACGCGGCGCATCTCGCGCAGTGCCTGCACCGGGTCCCCCACGTGCTGGAGCACCTGGTGGGCGTGGACGACGCAGAAGGTGTCGTCGGGGAAGTCCAGGGCGTGCACGTCGGCGACCGCGAAGTCGGTGTTGTCCAGTCCGCGGGCGGCGGCGGTGGCCCGGGCCTGCTCCAGGACGCCCGGCGCGTGGTCCACACCGGTGACGTGCCCCTCGGGGACCAGCTCGGCCAGGTCCGCGGTGATGGTCCCCGGGCCGCAGCCGATGTCCAGGATCCGCATGTGCGGCTTCAGCGAACCGAGCAGGTAGGCGGCGGAGTTGGCGGCGGTGCGCCAGGTGTGGGACCGCAGCACCGATTCGTGGTGCCCGTGTGTGTAGACGGCGGTCTCCTGCGCTCTCGGCATGGCTGCACCCCTTCTCGTCGTACCGGCCCGGCGCCCTGCGGCACCGGGCCGGCGGTACGCGTCACGGTACGCCTGCCTGCCGAATGATGAGATCCACGTTTTGCATGGTGGACTGACGGGTCGTCAGAGGGTGGGCTCCAGCGGGCGGTACACGGTCAGCGCCTCGGGCAGGTTCTCCACCGTGACCTCGCCGCCCGAGACGGGCACGACCTCACCGTCGTAGGCGAGCGGGGTGCCGGGAGCGATCCCCTTCAGCCGCAGCCGGTTCACCTGCACCGCGGCGTGGGCCGGGAGCGGGTCAGCGGGCCCGCCACGGCCGCCGCGAGCAGCCGCAGCGCGGGCCGGCGGCTGCCGTGCACCACCCGTACGTCGAGCAGGCCGTCCGCCAGGTCGGTGCGGCGGCCGGGCGCGAGCCCCATGCGGTGGTAGACGCCGTTGCCGACGAACAGCAGCCACAGCGGACGCCGTTCACCGCCCAGCTCCACCTCCAGCGGGTGCTGGTCGGCGCGCAGCACCTTGAGCGTCCCCAGCAGCCCGGCCGGCCAGCCGCCGATCCGGTGCGACCAGCGCTCCCGTTCGCGCACCAGCTCCGGGTACACCCCGAGACTGAGCGTGTTGAGGAACAGCCCCTCGCCGTCGCTCGTGACGAACCGCCCCGCGTCCACCCGGACCGCCTCGCCGTGCCGGATCGCCCGCGCCAGATCGCGCTCGTCCTCCACGTGCAGGTCGTACGCGAAGTGGTTGAGGGTGCCGCCGGGCAGCACCGCGAGCGGCAGGCCGTGCCGCAGCGCCACCTCGGCGGCCGCGTTCACGGTGCCGTCGCCGCCGCACACCCCGAGCACCCGGGCCCGGGCCGCCGCCTTCTCCAGCTCGTCCCTGACCTCCTCGGGCGCGCACTCGACGGTCTCCGCCATCGGCAGCGCCGCGTGCAGGGCGCGCACCCGGTCCGCCGTGCCCGAGGCCCGGTTGGCGACCACCACCAGACCCTCGCCCTCCGGCAGCGCCGGCGCCTGCGCGCGGGGCCGGGCGGGCCGCCGGATCTGCGCCCGGGTCGGCACCAGGCGCCGTACCAGGAACGCGGCGCCCACGCCGAGCGCCGCCCCGGCCAGCACGTCGCTCGGGAAGTGCACCCCGGTGTACACGCGGGAGGCCGCCACCGAGAACGCCACCGGCGCCACCACAGCGCCCCACGCCGGCGACTCCAGCGCGACCCCGGTCGCGAACGCCGCCGCCGACGCCGCGTGCCCGGACGGGAACGAGGTGGTGATCGGCTGCCGCTTGAGCTGCCGCACCAGCGGCACCGGATCCAGCACCGGCCGCGCCCGGCGCACCGAACGCTTGCCGATGGTGTTGATCGTCAGGGACGCCACGCTCAGCGAGGCCAGCCCCCGCACGGCGGCCCGGCGGGCCCGCGGCGTCCGGATCGCGGCCATCGCGGCGGCCGTGGCGAACCACAGCACCCCGTGGTTCGCGCTGCGGCTCAGCCGGGGCAGCACGCGCTCGGCACCGGGCCAGTGCCAGGCGGCGGCCGCCTCGAACACACGGCCGTCGACGTCGAGGAACTTGCGCAGCGCCTTGCGGCCGGTGGGGAGGGCGGTCAGGTCCAGGTCTGGGCTCATGGGCTCCGGTTACCCTGAAGTGCCCGTATCTTGTGCGCCCGTGCCGCGCGCACGACCGGTGTCGCGTAAGGAGATCGCCCGGATGCGCCTGCTGCTCGTCCGCCACGGCCAGACCCCGTCCAATCTGCACCACCTGCTGGACACGGCCGCACCGGGACCGGGACTGACCGCGCTGGGCGAGGCCCAGGCCGCCGCCCTGCCCCGGGCGCTCGCCGGCGAGGACATCGAGGCGCTGTACGCCTCCACCCTGGTCCGCACCCAGCTCACGGCCGCCCCGCTGGCCGCGGCCCGCGGTCTCGACGTGCTCGTGCGCGACGGCATCCGGGAGGTCGCCGCCGGCGACCTGGAGATGCGCCCCGGCCGCTCACCCGAGGGCGAGCGGTACCTGCGCACGGTCTTCGCGTGGGCGGCGGGCGACACCGCGCTGCGCATCCCCGGCGGGGAGAGCGGCGCGGAGGTGCTGGCACGGTACGACGCCGTGGTCGCCGAGGCCGCCGCCGACGGCGCCCGCACGGTCGCCATGGTCAGCCACGGCGCCGCGATCCGTATGTGGACCGCCGCCCGCGCCGGCAACGTCGAGGTGGCCTACGCCGCGGCCCGCCCCCTGGAGAACACCGGCGTGGTCGTCCTGGAGGGCTCGCCCGCCACCGGCTGGAACGCCCTGACGTGGGAGGGGGCGACCGTGGAACCGGCGGGCGAGGGCGGCCCGGCCGGGGAACCGCTCGACCCGTTCGCGGGACCGCCGGACACGGCGGGGCGGCGCGGGCACGCGCCGGAGCCGCCGGGCGGTAGCGGCCGATAAGGGTTTGCCCCCGGTCCCGGCCGCCCCGCAGAATGCCTGACCATGGGACATCTGGAAGCCGCGCACCTCGAGTACCACCTCCCCGACGGGAGGACCCTGCTCGGGGACGTGTCCTTCCGGGTCGGCGAAGGCGCCGTCGTCGCCCTGGTCGGCCCCAACGGCGCCGGCAAGACGACCCTGCTGCGCCTGATCTCCGGCGAGCTGAAGCCGCACGGCGGCAGCGTCACGGTCGGCGGCGGCCTCGGCGTGATGCGCCAGTTCGTGGGCTCCGTGCGCGACGAGAGCACCGTACGGGACCTGCTGGTGTCCGTCGCCCCGCCGCGCATCCGGGAGGCGGCCCGCGCGGTGGACGAGGCCGAGCACGCCCTCATGACCGTCGACGACGAGGCCGCCCAGCTGCAGTACGCGCAGGCCCTCGCCGACTGGGCCGAGGTGCGCGGCTACGAGGCGGAGACCCTGTGGGACATGTGCACCACCGCCGCGCTGGGCATGCCCTACGAGCGCGCGCAGTGGCGGCAGGTGCGCACCCTGTCCGGGGGCGAGCAGAAACGCCTCGTGCTGGAGGCGCTGCTGCGCGGCACCGACGAGGTGCTGCTGCTGGACGAGCCGGACAACTACCTCGACGTCCCCGGCAAGCGCTGGCTGGAGGAACAGCTCGGGGAGACCCGCAAGACCGTGCTGTTCGTCTCCCACGACCGGGAACTCCTCGCCCGCGCCGCGGAGAAGATCGTCTCGGTGGAGCCCGGGCCGGCCGGCGCGGACGCCTGGGTGCACGGCGGCGGCTTCGCCACCTACCACGAGGCGCGCCGGGAGCGCTTCGCCCGCTTCGAGGAGCTGCGCCGCCGCTGGGACGAGAAGCACGCCCAGCTGAAGAAGCTCGTCCTCAACCTCCGCCAGGCCGCCGCCGTCAGCCACGAGATGGCGTCCCGGTACGCGGCCGCGCAGACCAGGCTGCGCAAGTTCGAGGAGGCCGGGCCGCCGCCGGAGCCGCCCCGCGAGCAGGACATCACCATGCGCCTCAAGGGCGGCCGTACCGGTGTGCGGGCCGTCACCTGCGAGGGGCTGGAGCTGACCGGTCTGATGAAGCCCTTCGACCTGGAGGTGTTCTACGGCGAACGGGTCGCCGTCCTCGGCTCCAACGGCTCGGGCAAGTCGCACTTCCTGCGGCTGCTGGCCGGGCAGGACGTGGCGCACACGGGCGCGTTCAAGCTGGGCGCGCGGGTCGTACCCGGTCACTTCGCGCAGACCCACGCCCACCCGGAGCTGCGGGGCCGCACCCTGCTGGACATCCTGTGGAAGGAACACGCCCAGGACCGGGGCGCGGCCATGTCCCGGCTGCGCCGCTACGAGCTGACCCAGCAGGCCGAGCAGTCCTTCGACCGGCTCTCCGGCGGCCAGCAGGCCCGTTTCCAGATCCTGCTGATGGAGCTGGAGGGGGCCACCGCCCTCCTGCTGGACGAGCCCACGGACAACCTCGACCTGGAGTCCGCCGAGGCGCTCCAGGAGGGCCTGGAGGCCTACGAGGGCACGGTGCTCGCGGTCACCCACGACCGCTGGTTCGCCCGGTCCTTCGACCGCTACCTGGTCTTCGGCTCCGACGGCCGCGTCCGCGAGACGCCGGAGCCGGTCTGGGACGAACGACGCGTCGAGCGGGCCCGCTAGCGGGCCCGCCCGTCACCGCCCGGCGGTCACTTCCAGCGCAGCAGGGCGCCCATACCGCCCGCCGGGACCTCGTCGCCGGTCTCCTCCAGGACCGGCGTCAGCGAGAAGACCGGCGCGTCCGTCACCACGGCCGCCCGGACGAGCGCGTCGTCCGCGCGGGCCGGCCAGGACTGCCGCTCACCGAGGTTCGTCAGCTCCGTACGGCGGGCCGCCAGCTGGTCGGGATCCTCGGAGATCCACACCTGGCGGTGCGTGTCCGGGGCGTCGGGGCGGATCAGCAGCCCGGCGAGCCGGTGCTCACGCGCCGCCTCGATCAGCTGGGGCACCCCTTCGCAGGCCGCGGTCCGCCGCTCCTCGTCCGGCACCCGGGCCGCCCGGTACCGCTCGACCTCGGCCAGGACGCGCTCGCGCACGTGCCGGGCGCGGATGTCGTCGACCTCCTGGGGCAGCAGCCGGCTGCCCCTGCCGTGCTCGGTCTCCACCGCCCGGTCGCGCAGATGTCCGGGCAGCCGCTCGTGCACCGCACGGCACTCCCGGTCGTCCCCGCACAGCAGCAGCAGATCGGCGCCGGTCTCCTCCTGACACTCGGCGAGCGCGTCGGCGATCTCCCGGGCGTTGTGCTCCCAGGTGTTCTCCACCTTCAGCTGGAAGTGGCGCTCGGACCAGTCGGAGGACTTCGCCCGGTGCACGGGCCACTGCCGGCCCGTCACCTGCCCCGCCTCCTCCTGCAGCAGCGCGCTGCGCAGTTCGAGGTCGGCGCCCGTGCGGTCGATGTAGGCCACCAGCGAGACGGGGTCCTCACCGGCCAGGTCCAGCAGCGGTGTCACGTGCGGCAGCGTGCCCCAGTGCACCAGGCCCTGCGGCGGCGCCTTCGTCAGCGGCACCAGGAGCGCCACCTCGCCGTCGCGGGCGAACACGGCCCTGCCGTACGGCTCCGACGGGCTCAGCCCTTCGACGGCGTCGTGCACCGCCCGGCAGGTGGCCTCGTCGGCGCCCTGGTCGCGCAGCTCCCGGGACACCGCCTCCGCCGTCAGGCGCCTGCGGTGGTCCATGTCCTCGTCGTGCTGGGAGAGGTCGACGTATGCGGAGGCCCAGGACCCCGGATGTTCGTACAGTGGATTCAGGAACGCGAGCTCCATGGATTCCTCCCGGAAACCGCTTGGTGGCAGTGCCGGCCGGGCGGGTACCCGGACCGCGGACACGAACACGACGAGCGGGGAACCACGATGACCGGAGTCGACCCCAGCAGGCTGGACGACCAGCAGCTCATGAAGGAGCTGGAGACGATCCACCGCACGCGCCACGACACCCTCCTGTACGCCTCGAACGACGCGCTGCGCGCCCACAACGAGCGCATGGCGCAGCTGGAGGGCGAGTACCTGCGCCGCAACCCGCGCCGTCTGGTGAGCGCGGGCCGCACCCGTGAGGGCGCCCGCGAGCGGAGCTGCGGCGAGGCGGCGACTCCGGGTACGCCCGCCACCTGACCCGCGGCGGCCCCGGCACCCGAGAGCCCGGGACGCGGAAGGGGCCGGCCCGCACGGGCCGGCCCCTTCCGCGCGACGGACCGTCCGGTCAGCCGGCCTCCCCGGCGAAGACGTGCAGGAACGCGTCGCAGAACGCCTTGAGATCGTCCGGCTTGCGGCTGGTCACCAGCTGGTTCGGGCCGTGGTCGCAGATCTTGACCTGCTCGTCCACCCAGGTGCCGCCGGCGTTGGTGATGTCCGTCCGCAGGCTCGGCCAGGACGTCAGCACGCGGCCGCGCACCACGTCGGCCTCCACCAGCGTCCACGGCGCGTGGCAGATCGCCGCCACCGGCCTGCCCTGCTCGAAGAAGTCCTTCACGAACCCCACGGCCTTGTCGTCCATCCGCAGGAAGTCCGGGTTGGCGACCCCGCCGGGCAGCACCAGCCCCCCGAACGAACCGGCCGACGCCTCGCCCACCACCTCGTCCACGGGGAAGGTGTCCGCCTTGTCGAGATGGTTGAACGCCTGGATCTTCCCGGACTCCGTCGACACCAGCACCGGTTCGTGCCCGGCGTCCGAGGCGGCCTGCCACGGCTCCGTCAGCTCGACCTGCTCGACGCCCTCCGGCGCCACGAGAAACGCGATACGCATGATCCTCACATCCCTTTCCCGGCGCGCACGGCGGCCTCGGCCGCCCGGACACGCGCCGCTTCCTGTCCCTCGCCGCCCGCCGGCAGGGCAGCGGGTTCCTCGCCGTGGTGGCCTCACCGGCGTCGACGGCGGTGCTCGTCCTCGCGAGCCCGGGCGCCCGGGCGGCTCATTCGCCGCCCGTCAGCGCCTCCGCCAGTTGCTGCACGTTCTCGAACCGGTCCCCGTGCGGCAGCCGGGCGACCGCGTCCACGAGCCCGCCGGGGGCGTTGCTCCGGCGCAGGGCCCGGGCCAGCTCGCCCGTCCGCGCGGGGAAGGTGTGCCGGCTCAGGTGCCGGGCCAGCTCCAGCCGCCACCGCTCCAGCGACGCCTGCGATCCCAGGCCGCCCACCGGGCCGCTCCAGACCTGGGGGTCGTCGTCCGCGGCCGGCTCCGGGTCGTGCCACTCCTCGACGCGTGTCGGGTGGCCGGACCTGAGAAGGCCCTGCAGTTCGTGCTTCATCTCGTCGTCCCGGTGCACGCTCAGCCGGTCACTGCCTCGCTGCATATCTCCCTCCAGAGGGTCGGTGGTCCGCACCGCGTACCCGGCGGTCCGGGGGCCGACACCGGATGCGGCCACCGGAAGGCGGCCGGATCCGGTCGTCCCGCTATTTCTTGTCCCGGCCCGGCAGGAACTCCTGCATCTTGGCCTTCAGCCCCTGCTTGATCATCGAGCCCCGGTCGGCGTCGCCCTTCAGGATCGACGTCGCCGTCGCCTCCATCTGCTCCCACGTGGCGTGCGGCGGGATCGGTGGTACGGCGGGGTCGGTGAGGAACTCGACGACGGCGGGTCCGTCGGCGTCCAGGGCGGCGCGCCAGCCCGCCTCGACGTCCTCGGGCTTCTCCACCCGGATGCCGGTCAGACCGAGGGAGCGGGCGAACGCGGCGTACTGCACGTCCGGGATCTCCTGCGACGGCAGGAACGACGGGGAGCCCTCCATGGCCCGCATCTCCCACGTCACCTGGTTCAGATCGCGGTTGTTCCACACGGCGACCACCATCCGCGGATCCGACCAGCGGTCCCGGTACTTGGCCGCGGTGATCATCTCCGCCAGCCCGTTCATCTGCATCGCGCCGTCCCCGACCAGCGCGACCACCGGCCGGTCCGGATGCGCGAACTTGGCGCCGATGGCGTACGGCACCCCGGGACCCATGGTCGCCAGCGTCCCCGACAGCGATCCGCGCATGCCCGGCCGCATGGTGATGTGCCGCGCGTACCAGTTGGCGACCGAACCGGAGTCCGAGGTCAGGATGACGTTGTCCGGCAGCAGCGGGTCCAGCGCCCGGGCCACGTACTCCGGGTTGATCGGATCGGCGGACAGGCCGGCCCGCCGTTCCATCGTCTCGTGCCAGCGGCGCACGTTCGCGGACACCGTGTCGTACCACTCGCGGCCGCCCCGGTCGGTCTTCAGCATCGGAATCAGCCGCTGGAGCGTCGCCCTGGCGTCGCCGACGAGGTTCACCTCGTACGGGAAGCGCATGCCGATCATGTGCGGGTCGATGTCGATCTGCACCCCGCGCGCCTTGCCGAAGTCCGGCATGAACTGCGTGTACGGGAACGACGAACCGATCGTCAGCAGCGTGTCGCAGTCCCGCATCATCTCGTACGACGGCCGGCTGCCCAGCAGGCCGATCGGGCCGGTGACGTACGGCAGTTCGTCGCTGAGGACGTCCTTGCCCAGCAGCGCCTTCGCGACGCCCGCGCCGAGCAGCTCGGCGATCTCCTGGACCTCCACGACCGCGCCCGCCGCACCCTGGCCCACCAGGATCGCGACCTTGTCGCCCTCGTTGAGCACGTCCGCGGCCCGGCGCAGCGCCTCGTCCGTCGGGGTCGCCGTGTAGTCGCTCATGCCCAGGCTGGAGGGCACCATCTTGAACTCGTGCGTCGGCGGCGAGTAGTCCAGCTCCTGCACGTCGCCGGGGATGATGAGCGCCGTCGGGCTGCGCCGGGAGTAGGCGGTGCGGATCGCCCGGTCCAGGACGTTCGGCAGCTGCTCGGGGACGGTCACCGTCTCCACGAAGTCGGAGGCGACGTCCTTGTACAGCGTGTGCAGGTCCACTTCCTGCTGGTAGGAGCCGCCCATCGCGGTCCGGTTGGTCTGCCCGACGATCGCCAGCAGCGGCACGTGGTCGAGCTTGGCGTCGTACAGGCCGTTGAGCAGGTGGATCGCGCCCGGTCCCGAGGTCGCCGCGCACACTCCGAGCCGGCCGCTGAACTTCGCGTAGCCGACGGCCTCGAACGCGGACATCTCCTCGTGACGGGACTGGACGAACCGCGGCTTGTCGTCGGCGCGGCCCCAGGCGGCGAGCAGTCCGTTGATGCCGTCGCCCGGATAGCCGAAGACCTGTTCCACGCCCCAGGCGCGCAGGCGTTCGAGGATGTGGTCGGAGACCTTGGTGGTCATGAAGGAACCTCCCGGTGCGGTGCCGATTGGACGATCCGGTCAGTACGTGCCGAGTCACCTGTGGGAGGCACGGAAAACCTTCGTGGTCCGGCCGCGTGGCCGCTCTCGTCCGGTGGCGGCGGGCCGGGCGCGGCCGGCATCCCCGGACGGCCCCGCCGGGTGCCCGCCGGCCGAGCCGTGACGGTCCGGCCGAGGTGTCCGCCGGCCGGCTCTCCGCGGGCCGGCCTACGCCTGCCGGGCGGGTCTGTCACCCGGCCGGGCGTCCGGGTCCCCTCGAATGGGGTCCGGCCGCGCGCGGTGCGCCGGGGTGCGGGCTGTCATGGCAGCGAGGGCACGCCCCGTGCCCGTACCCGTGGCACGGCCCGGCGGCAGCGCCGTCCCGGCGCCACGGACCCCGCCGTATCCGCCGTATCCGCCGAGGAGCCCTTCGCATGCGCCGCACCGCCCGCGCCCTGTCCGTCGCCCTCGCCGCCGGTGCCGCGCTCGTGCTCGCCGGGCCGGCCGCCTCCGCGGACCCGGCAGCCGCCGCCGGCTCCGCCGCCGTGTCCGCCGCCTGCGATCCCGGCACCGGGCCGCCACCACGCGGCGGTGACCCCGCCTCGCCTTCCGGTGACCCCGCCCTGCCTTCCTACGAGGGCGTCACCGCACAGCCGGGCCGGGTCACCGGCAGGGCCGGCCCGCCGGCCGGGGACGCCTTCGAAAGCGCCGCCGGCACCGCCTCCGACGGCCCCGCGGGTGACGAGTTGTCGCTCGGCGGCGTGCCGGGCCCCGTCCCGACCGACGACGGCGCCTGCCCGGGGGCGCCGAGCGGACCGGCCGACCCCAGGGACCCGGCCTTCGCGGTCCCCGGCGGCGACACCCGGCCCTGCGAGGAGGGAGCGCAGTGCGCCGACGGGGGCCAGTGCCGGGCGGGGCAGTCCTGCCCGACCGGCACCGGCTGCCGGGCGGACGAGCCGTGCCCGGACCGGACCCCGGGGCGGGAGGACACGCCCTGCGCGGGGACGGGGAGCAGTGCCCGGGCGGCGGGGACCGCTGCACGGACGCCGGGGACACCGGGGCGGGCAAGCAGTGCCAGGGCGGCGGCGGGGGTCGGGACTGCGCCGGCGCCGTCTGCTCCGACGAGGACCGCCCGTGCGGGGAGTCGCACGGCGCGGACTGCTCCGGCGACCACGGCTGCCGCGACACCCGCGACGCCGGCGACTGCGACCCGGCCGCCGTGCAGCGTCCCGTGCAGGCCGGAACGGGAGGCACCTTCAGCGACTCGGTCCCCGCCCTCGTCGCCGGCGGCCTTTTCATCGCCGCCGCCTGCGCGGGAGCCGTGTACCGGGTGTACGGCCGCGGGCGGTCCGCGGTGTGACCGCCGCGGCCGGGACCGCGCCCCGTGATCCCGGCCGCCCCGGACACCGACCGGTGACCCGCGCTCCCGCGGACGCCGCCCATGGAGGACCGCCCGGCGGGTACACACCCCCCGAGGACGCACCGGCCACGGGCACCCCACGCACCAGCCGCGGATCCCCGGCCACAGCACGACCCGACGGGACAGCACACGGCACCACGGACTGCGCGGAGGCGGACATGCGGCGGACGGAACCCGAGGATCACGGACCCGTCCGGTACGGCCCGCCCCTGCCCGCCGACGGACTGCCCGTGCTGCCCGAGCTGTCGGCCGTCCTCGCCGGCGCGGCACACCGCGCCGAGGCCCAGCCCGTCGGCGGCGCCCCGCGCTGCTGGAGGCGGCCTGCGGCTACTTCACGCGCCGGGGACTGGCCTGCGCCCCCGACCAGGTGGCCGTCGGCCCCGGCGCCCCGGCACTGCTGCTCGCCCTCACCGCCGCCCTCGCCGGGGACGGCGCCGACGTCCTCGTGCCCCGGCCCTGCGCCGCCTGGTGGGCGCCGTACGCGCGCCTGCTCGGCCGGCCCGTCTACCACGTGCCCACCCCCGCCGAGAGCGGCGGCGTCCCCGACCCGTACGCCCTGCTGGAGACCGTCCGCCGGGTCCGCGCCGAGGGCGGCGACCCCCGGCTGCTGGTCCTCTCCGTCGCCGACGACCCCACCGCCACCGTCGCCCCGCCCGAACTGCTGCACGAGACCGTCGAGGCCGCGACGGCCGAGGGACTGCACCTGGTCAGCGACGAGACCTGGCGCGACACCCTGCACGCCCCGCACGCGACCGTGCTGCTCAGCCCCGCCGAGATGCAGCCCGACCGGGTCACCGTCGTCACCGACCTCGGAGGTTCCCTCCTGCCCCCCGGCTGGCCCGCCGCCGTGGCCCGCTTCCCCGCGACCGGGGACGGACGGCACCTCCACGCGCGCGTGCTCGACATCCTCACCGCGCTCGACGCGCGGATCGCCGCACCCGTCGCCGCGGCCGCCGGCTACGCCCTCGACGAACCCCCGCCCGTCACCGAGCGCCGCGAGGCCGCCGTACGGCTGCACGCCCGGCTGGCCGCCGCCGTGCACGCCGCGGTCGTCGCAGCGGGCGCGCTCGCCCGCCCGCCGCAGGCCGGCCGCCACCTCTACGCCGATCTCGCCCCGCTGCGCGCGTCCCTGACGGCGCAAGGGGTCGGCGACGCCCAGGAACTGGAGGACCTCCTCACCGCCCGGCTCGGCATGCCCGCGCCCGGTGGCCACCGCTTCGGCGACGACCTAGGTGCCCTGCGCGTCCGGCTCGCCACCGGATCCCTGCTGCGCGGCACGGACGAGGATCGCGCGGAATGCCTCATGTCCCCCGAGCCGTTGGAACTGCCACACGTGGAACGCGCGTTGATCTCCTTGGGGTCGGCTCTCGACGATCTCCGCGACGACGCTCAGCGATGGGAGCCTCCTCGATGACGCAGCAGACGCACGAGCACGGACCGGCCACGACCACCGCCGACACGACGATCGCCGACACGACGACCGCCGAGACGCCCCCCACCGCCGCGACGACCGCGGCGGCCCACGCGCCCGACGCCCCGACCCCGCTCGTGCCCGCCTCGCCACCGCTCGCCGAGCCCCGCCCCCTCGGCGAACACCGGGTCTGGCCGCGGACCTTCCACGACCGGCTCACCGCCCCCCTGCCCGGCCTCAAGGCCTTCGCCCGCTTCGCCCGCGAAGGCGCGGTACGCCCCGGTCCGGAAGGCCTCGCCGACGCGTCGCGGGTGCCCTACGAGCCCGCGCCACTGCCCCCCGTCGACACCCGTGCCCTCGCCGTCACCTGGGCGGGGCACGCCAGTTGGATCGTCCGGATCGGCGGCCTCACGGTCCTCACCGACCCCGTCTGGTCCCGCCGCATCCTCGGCACCCCGGCCCGCATCACCCCGGTCGGCGTGCCCTGGGACAGCCTGCCCCGCGTGGACGCCGTCGTCATCAGCCACAACCACTACGACCACCTCGACGCCCCCACCCTGCGCCGACTCCCGCGCGACACCCCGGTGTTCGCCCCCGCCGGACTCGGTCGCTGGTTCAAGCGCCGCCGGTTCACCCGGGTCACCGAGCTGGACTGGTGGGAGGGAGCCGAACTCGCCGGTGTCCGCTTCGACTTCGTGCCCGCCCACCACTGGTCCAAGCGCACCCTCACCGACACCTGCCACAGCCTCTGGGGCGGCTGGATCCTCACGGCACCCGGCCGGCAGCGCCTGTACTTCGCCGGCGACACCGGTTACGGCCACTGGTTCTCCCGCATCGGCCGCCGCTACCCGGGCATCGACCTCGCGCTGATGCCCATCGGCGCCTACGACCCCCGCTGGTGGCTGAGCGACGTGCACTGCGATCCGGAGGAGGCGGTGCGGGCCACGCTCGACCTGGGCGCCCGCCGGATGGCCCCCATGCACTGGGGCACCTTCGTCCTCTCCGCCGAGCCGGTCCTGGAACCGCTCACCCGGGTGCGGACGGCCTGGAAGCAGGCCGGACTCGACGCCGGCGACCTGTGGGACCTCCCGGTCGGCGGATCGCGGGTGCTGGCGGACGGCACCCCGTAGGACCGCCGGACCGCCACCGGGCCTCGCGGGCCGCCACGGGACCACACCGGCCACCGCCCGGCCCTCCCCGGTCGCTACCCGGCCCTCTTCGGCTGCTGACGGAACCGCCGTACGAGACCCGGCACCGCGCTGACCACCACGGCCAGCGCGACGGCCGCCAGCACGCCCTCCCACGGCTCCGGGAACAGCGACCCGCCCAGAATGCCGATCACCTGGTACGTCACCGCCCAGGCGAGACACGCCGGAAGGTTCCCCCGCGCGAACCTCCGCAGCGGCCACTCGGCCAGCAGACACGCCAGCATCACCGGTATGCGCCCCGCCGGGATCAGCCGGGACAGCACCAGCACCGCGACCCCGTGCTCGGCCAGCTTGCCCTGCGCCTGCTCCAGACGTTCCTCCGGCGCCCGCGACCGGATCGCCTCCAGCCACCGGGAGCCGTTCCTCGACCGCAGCCCGCGCCGCCCCAGCCAGTACAGCGCCGCGTCCCCGAGGAACGCGGCGAGCGACGCCGTCACGAACACCAGGAGCAGGGAGAACGGCGCCGTCTGATGGAACGCCACCACCGCGGCCGAGCTCACCAGCGCCCCCGTCGGCACCACCGGCACCAGCGCGCCGATCAGCACCAGCAGGAACAACGACGGATACCCGAGCGCCTGTCGGGTCGACTCCGTCGGCACGGCCGAGACCGAGGCGGCCGCGAGTATCGCGGCGGGCACCGAACCTCTCACCGGGCGACCTCCGGCCGGACACTCTCCCCGTGTCCCAGCCGGTGCACCGAGACCTCCGGTGCGGCCACGGCCGCCAGCCGCACGAACTCGTCGCCCGGCGCGTGGAACTCGTGCGGCCGGATCGCGTCCATCCCGATCGGCCAGTACGTCCCGTAGTGCACCGGCACCGCCGCCCGCGGCGCCAGCAGGGCCAGCGCGTGCGCCGCCCGCCCCGCGTCCAGGTGCCCCTCGCCGAGGTACGGACCCCAGCCACCCACCGGCAGCAGGGCCACGTCCACCGGGCCCACCTGCTCCGCCATCGTGTCGAACAGCCCGGTGTCCCCGGCGAAGTACGTGCGTGCCTCGCCCTCGACGACGTAACCGAGCGCGGGGCAGCTGTGCGGACCCACCGGCAGACGCCGGCCGTCGTGCAGCGCGGGCACCACCCGCACCAGCAGGTCGCCGATCCGCACCTCGTCCCCGGGCGCCACCTCGGTCACCCGCAGCTGCCGCAGCCGGCGCACACCCGGTACCGCCCGTGGTGCGCCCCGGGGCACGAGCAGGCGCGTGCCCGGTGCCAGGCCGGCCAGCGAGGGCAGATGCAGATGGTCGGCGTGCAGATGGCTGACGAGGACGACGTCGGCGCGGCGCGCCTCGGCGGGCGGAACGTCCCCGCGGCGGCGCCGCAGATGCGCCAGCCTGCGGGCGAACAGAGGATCGGTGAGCACCCGTGTGTTCGCGTCCTCCACCGTGCAGGTGGCGTGACCCCACCAGGTGATCTCCACCGGCACCTTCTTCGCCTCCTTCACGCGACTCCCCGAAGCCTACGGGCAGGAGTAGGGTCGGCGGCGAAACCCGGAGGTGAGGGGGACGCCATGGGACAGCTGCGGGGTGCCTTCGGCGCGATCATGCCGGTGCGGGTGACCGCGATCGCCAGCCTGACACCTCTGGAGGAGCTGGAGGCCGACCCCTTCCTGGTGGACTCCCGCAGCCAGCACGCGATGTGCGCCCGCTGGGCGGCCGAGCGCGGCTATGTGATCGCCCGGGAACTGCTCGTCGGCGGGCTGCGCTTCGACCACTGCGCCCTGTGGGACGGGGTGCGGGCCGGCGTGGACGTGTTCGTCGCCCCCAGCCGCCGGGTGCTGGAGCGGGCCCTGTCCTCGGTGGAGGAGTTCACCGCCGAGTGCGCGCGCCGGGGCGTGCGGGTGGAGACGGTGGGGCGCGCCGAGCCGTCGTACGACGCCCAGATGAAGGCGCACGTCCACCGCCGGCTGTCCATGCCGACGGCGGGCTACGACGGCCGCTGACCCCCTGGGCTTTCGCCGGTGGCCCGACGGCCCGCTACCTCCCCTGACCGGTATGACAAGGTGGAGACCGGCCCGGCCGGTTCAGGGGCCGGGACGTGAGGGGTGCGGGGCGTGCGTGGGGTGCGGTGGCGGCGGATCGCCAGTCAGATCGGGCGGAGCATCGCCGTGTGGGCGGTCTCCACGGTCACCATGCTGCTTCTCGCCGGGATCCTGCCCGACTTCCAGCTCCAGTCCGACGACGGCGACAGCACCACCCGCATAGCCGTCACCGCGGCGTGCGGCGCCGGTGCCTTCGGTGCCTTGTCGGCCGTGGTCTGGCCGCTGCTGGTCCGGCTGCTGCTGCTGGTGCCGGCGCTGGTGCTCGGCCTGCTGGTCTTCTTCCTCAACGGCTCCCTGCTGCTGCTCGCCCTGCGCATCAACCCCACCGGGCAGGGCGAGGCGGCGCCGGAGACCGCCGTCATCGTGGCCGCCGTGATGTCCGCCGTGGCCTCGGCGACCGGCGCCGGCCTCGCCGTACGCGACGACGAGACCTACCGGCGCCGGCTGCACCGGCTCGCCACCCGCAGCCGCCGCGCCCACCCGCCCTGCCCGCCCGCCCCCGGTCTGGTCTGCGTCCAGCTCGACGGCGTCGGCCACGACGTCCTCGCCGCCGCGGTCCGCAAGGGCCTCATGCCCACCCTCGCCGGCTGGCTGGCCACGGCCGACGGCGCACGGCCCACCCACCGCCTCGTGCCCTGGCGCACCGACTGGTCCAGCCAGACCGGCGCCAGCCAGCTCGGCATCCTGCACGGCAGCACCTTCGACGTGCCGGCCTTCCGCTGGTACGAGAAGGACCGGGGCGAGGTGATGGTGTCCAACCGGCCGACCAGCGCCGCCGAGCTCCAAAGACGCGCCGTCGAGCGCACCGGGGACGGCGGGCTGCTGGCCGTCGACGGCGCCAGCCGCGGCAACCTGTTCAGCGGCGGAGCCGGCGAACAGGCCCTCGTGCTGTCCATCGCCGCCCGCCGCCGCAGCCGGGAGAACCGTTCCCGCGCCGGCTATTTCGCCTACTTCTCCGACCCGGCCAACGCCGTGCGGACCGCCCTGTCCTTCGCCGCCGAGGTCGGCCGCGAGATCGGCCAGTCCACCCGCGCCCGCCTGCGCAGACAGCGCCCGCGCGTCGGCCGCGGCGGTCTCTACCCCCTCATCCGCGCCTTCGCCACCGTCGTCGAACGGGACGTCGTCGTCGCCGCGGTATTGGGCGACATGCTCGCCGGCCGCACCGCCGTCTACGCCGACCTCGTCGCCTACGACGAGGTGGCCCACCACTCCGGACCGCACAGCCGGGACGCCGAGAAGGTGCTCGGACGCCTCGACCGGTCCCTCGCCCTGCTCCAGCGGGTCGCCGAACACGCCCCCCGCCCCTACCGCATCGTCGTCCTCTCCGACCACGGCCAGAGCCCCGGCGAGACCTTCCGCGCCCGCTACGGCCTCACCCTCGGCGACCTCGTCCGGGCCGGCTGCGGACTGCCCGTGCCGCGCCGCGCCGAACGCACCCGCAGCGGCGCCGAGGCCCGTGCCGCCGTCCGCGCGGCCCTGCGCCGCCCCGAGGAGAACGGCGCGCGCCACCCCGCCGCCGGCGGCCCCGACCCGATCGTGCTGGCCTCGGGCAACCTGGGCCTGGTCTCCTTCCCCGACGTGCCGCACCGCATGACCAGGGAGGAAATCGACGCCCGCCACCCCGGCCTGCTCACCACCCTCGCCAACCACCCCGGCATCGGCTTCCTGCTGGTGCGCAGCGAGCGGCACGACGGCGTGGTCCTCGGCGCGTACGGCGCCGAGATCCCGCTGGCCGCACTGGACGACGACCCCGGCCCGCTGGCCCGGTTCGGGCCCGGCGCCGCCGACGCCGTCCGGCGCACCCACGCGTTCCCGCACACCGCGGACATCATGGTCAACTCCGCGCACGACCCCGCCGACGGCGAGGTCCTCGCATTCGAGGAGCAGATCGGCTCGCACGGCGGCCTCGGCGGCGCCCAGTCCCATCCGTTCCTGCTCGCCCCGCGGGAACTGTCCACACCCGCGGCGGACGGGGAGCTGCTGACCGGCGCCGAGGACGTGCACCGCCTGCTGCGCCGCTGGCTCGGCGAACTGGACGGGCCCCAGGTGCCGCTGACCACGGACACGGCCCCGGAGCGGGCCGCCTGAACACGGGCCCGCCCGTGCTTCCGCGCGTCCGCCGCCCCGGCCGGTCCGGCCGGGAAGTCACCTCCCGTTCACCCCGCGCGGGCCGGTCTTCGGAGTGCGACGCGCCGGGATGTGATCGGATAGGGGCAGGAAGTCCGCACACGGGACCACTCGCGAAAGGAACCATCGTGGCTACCACGCGCACCGCGCACACGGTCTGGGAAGGCAACCTGCTCGAGGGCAACGGCGTCGTCACCTTCGACTCCTCCGGCATCGGCCAGCAGCCGGTCACGTGGGCCTCGCGCGCCCAGGACGCGAACGGGAAGACCAGCCCCGAGGAGCTGATCGCCGCCGCCCACTCCAGCTGCTTCTCCATGGCCCTCTCGCACGCCCTGGCCGGCGCCGGCACCCCGCCCACCCGGCTGGAGACCAACGCCGACGTCTCCTTCCAGCCCGGTGAGGGCATCACCGGCATCCACCTCACCGTCCGCGGCGAGGTGCCCGGCCTGGACGCGGAGGGCTTCGCCTCGGCCGCCGAGGACGCCAAGAAGAACTGCCCCGTCAGCCAGGCGCTGACCGGCACGACCATCACCCTGACGGCCGAGCTGGCCTGACGCTCGTACGCCCCCGTGTGCCGCGCCCCTCGCCGGGGGCGCGGCACCGCCGTTTCCTGGGAACCCGTGGATTGACAGCGCCGTGCGCACGTCCTGTGCTGGAAGTGCCGAAGGCGCCCGGGCGGAAGGGGACGGACCATGGCACGTGCGGTCGGAATCGATCTCGGGACGACGAACTCGGTGGTCGCCGTCCTGGAGGGCGGCGAGCCGGCGGTCGTCGCCAACGCGGAGGGTGCGCGGACCACCCCGTCGGTGGTGGCCTTCGCGAAGAACGGGGAGGTGCTGGTCGGCGAGGTCGCCAAACGGCAGGCCGTGACCAATGTGGAGCGCACCGCCCGCTCGGTGAAACGGCACATGGGCGATCCGCAGTGGCGCTTCCCCGAGCAGGGCTCCCTGGACGGCACCCGGCTGCGCGCGCAGGAGCTGTCGGCACGGGTGCTGCAGAAGCTGAAGCGGGACGCGGAGGCCTACCTGGGCGAGGACGTCACGGACGCGGTGATCACCGTGCCCGCCTACTTCGACGACCACCAGCGGCAGGCCACCAAGGAGGCCGGGGAGATCGCCGGACTGAAGGTGCTGCGGATCATCAACGAGCCGACCGCCGCCGCCCTCGCCTACGGCCTGGACCGCGGTGAGGAGCAGACGGTCCTCGTGTTCGACCTGGGCGGCGGCACCTTCGACGTGTCGCTGCTGGAGATCGGCGACGGCGTCATCGAGGTGAAGGCCACCAACGGCGACACCCACCTCGGCGGCGACGACTGGGACCAGCGGGTCGTCGAGCACCTGGCCAAGCGGTTCAAGGGGCAGTACGGCATCGACCTCGCCGCCGACAAGATGGCGGTGCAGCGGCTCCGGGAGGCCGCGGAGAAGGCCAAGATCGAGCTGTCCTCCTCCTCGGAGACGTCGATCAACCTGCCTTACATCACCGCCTCCGCCGAAGGCCCGCTGCACCTGGAGGAGAAACTCACCCGGGCCCAGTTCCAGGAGCTCACCGCCGACCTGCTGGACCGCTGCAGGACCCCTTTCCACCAGGCGGTGCGGGACGCCGGGGTGGAGCTGTCCGCGGTCGACCACGTCATCCTGGTCGGCGGCTCCACCCGGATGCCCGCCGTCACCGAGCTGGTGAAGGAACTCACCGGCAAGGACCCCCACAAGGGCGTCAACCCCGACGAGGTGGTCGCGGTCGGCGCGGCCCTCCAGGCGGGCGTCCTGCGCGGTGACGTCAAGGACGTCCTGCTGCTCGACGTCACCCCGCTGTCCCTGGGCATCGAGACCAAGGGCGGCATCATGACCAGGCTGATCGAGCGCAACACCACGATCCCGACCCGCCGTTCGGAGATCTTCACCACCGCCGCCGACAACCAGCCCTCGGTCGCCATCCAGGTCTACCAGGGCGAACGCGAGATCGCCGCGTACAACAAGAAACTCGGCGTCTTCGACCTCACCGGGCTGCCGCCCGCGCCGCGCGGTGTCCCGCAGATCGAGGTGGCCTTCGACATCGACGCCGACGGGATCATGCACGTCTTCGCCAAGGACCTCGCCACCGGCCGCGAGCAGAAGATGACCGTCACCGGCGGCTCCGCCCTGCCCAAGGACGACATCGACCGCATGATGCGCGAGGCCGAGCAGTACGCGGAGGACGACCGCCGGCGCCGGGAGGCCGCCGAGACCCGCAACCAGGCCGAACAACTCGTCTACCAGACCGAGAGGTTCCTCGCCGACAACAGCGACCGCGTACCGGCCGACACCCGGGGCGAGGTCGAGGAGGCGACCGCCGGACTCAAGGCCCTGCTGGAACAGGAGGCCGACACCGCCGCGCTGCGCACGGGCGTGGAGAAGCTCGCCACGGTCAGCCAGAAGATGGGCCAGGCGATGTACGCGTCCGCGTCCGGCGGTGACGGACCCGGCGGTGACGCGTCGGGCGGTGACGGGGCCGGGGAGCGGAGCGGCGGGGAGCACCGCACCGCCCCCGACGAGGACGGCGTCGTCGACGCGGAGATCGTCGACGAGGACGGGGACGCCAAGGGAGGCGCGGCCTAGGCCGCGCCCCTCCGGCGGGCCGGCTACCGCAGGTCGACGACCGTGCGCAGCTTCCCGCTGGTCGCCGTGCGGGCGAAGGCCGCCCTGGGCACCGTCTCCACGGCCACGGTCAGCAGGCCCTCGGCCTCGGCCGCGGCCAGCTCCGGGACCTCGGCGGCCAGCGCCTCGCGGGCGGCGGCCGCGTCCCCGGCGTACTGCTCGTCGAGCCGGACCGTCAGCAGTTCCCGGCCCGGTCCGGGGGCGACCAGCAACTGCACCTCGCCGTGGTACGCCAGCCGCTCCTGCGCCGCCCGCAGGACGCGCCGGTAGTTGACGAAGTAGGTGCCGACCCGCACCACGTCGCCGTGGCGTCCGAGGAGTTCCAGGCGCGGTACGTGGCTGCCGCACGCGCACGGCCCCTCCACGGCCCGCCCCAGGTCCCCGATCTCGTAGCGCTCCAGCCGCTGACCGGAGCGGGCCCGGGAGGTGAAGACCAGCCGGCCCGGCTCGCCCGGCGCCACCGGCCGGTCCTGGAGCGGGTCGAGGATCTCCAGCGTGTGCAGGTCGGTCAGCACGTGGTGCACGGAACCCTCGCACGCGGTGCACTGGTAGCCGAGCGGCCCCAGGTCGGTGCTTCCGTACGCGGCCGACCGGATCGTCTCGACCCCGAACTCCTCGCGCAGCACCCGGCGTTGCTCGTCGGTGAAGTGCTCGCCGCCGTAGAACACCTTCTTCACGCCGCCGTAGGCCCGCAGCCGGTCCGCCTCCGCGTGGAAGAGCTGCCACAGGTAGGACGGCATGCCGAACACGGTGTCCGCGCGGTGGGCGACCAGCGCCTCGGCCACCACGGCGTGGTCGGGACCCGCGGCCATCGGGATCTGGGTGGCGTCGAGCCGCTCCAGGATGGAGAAGAAACTGATGAAACTCCCGTACATCCCGCCGCAGTAGAACAGGTTGGCCGCCCGGTCGCGGGCCGGGTCGAACCCGGCGGTGAGCAGCCCGTGCGCCGCCGCCCGCATCTGGTTGTCGTAGTCGTCGCAGGTGAACACCGACAGGGCGGGCGCGCCGGTGGAACCTCCGCTGCGGAAGTACAGGTGCGCGTGGCGCGGGTCCAGCGTGGCGAGCGCGCGCTGCACGCCCTCCTTGCCGAGCAGGGGCGCGTCCGGGGCCGGGGGCAGCACCGGGGGCGCCACCAGGTCGTCCAGGCAGGCGACGTCGCCGAAGTCCGCGCCCGGCGCGCGGACGCCGACCCGGCGGCTGTACCGCTGCAACGCGTAGACCCCGTCGTGCGGTTCGCCCTCGTAGCCGTCCAGCATGGAGCCGACCGGGGTGACACGGGTGACGCCCGCGGCGAGCAGGGCACGGGAGAGCGCGGCGAGGTCCGGCCGGTCGCCGCCGACGGCGGCGGTCTGGAGGTAGCGGCGCATCGGCCGCAGTGTCGCGACGATCTCGGCCCGGGGCAGCGGCTTCACCCACACGCTGCGGTGCAGCGGGGAGGCGTCGAGCGCCGGACGGGTGTCCGCGAGCACCCGCCAGGAGCCGTCCTCGGCGGCGAACACCCGTGTGAGACCCAGGTGTTGTTCGAGCCGCGCGAGCTGCTGCACGGTGGTGATCTCCGCCTGCTCGGCGGTGCCGGGCAGCGGTGCGGGGCGGGCGTCGGACACCTTCGCCAGCCGCTCGGCGAACCGGGCGGCGAACGCGAGGAGTTCCGCCGTGTCCGCGGTGTCCAGGTAGACGACCTGGGGGCTGGAGCACGCCTGCTGCTCGAAACGGCAGACGTCGTCGGCGAGGGCGTCGAGCAGGGCGTCGTCGGCCGCCGCGCCGGGGGTCAGGTAGGCGAAGGAGATCCGGTGGCCCCACTCGACCACGCGGCAGCCGGGCGGCGCGAGTTCGCCCACCGCGCGCACGGCGTCCTCGCCGCCCCACACGGCGATCCCGTCGGCCTGCCCGCACAGCGTCCGGAGCCAGTCCCGGCGAGACGACGCGAAACGCAGCACGACGACGCGTTCGGCGATCAGACCGCTCGGGTCGGCCGCCCCCAGCGCGGTGAGCAGTGCGGTGGCCAGTCCGCTGTCGGCGCTGCTCGTCTTGAGGACGTTGAGGTTCCCGGCGAGCAGTCCCTCGACGACGCTGAGCGGCGCCACGGCGGCGGCGTTCGACGGGGCGATGTGCACCAGCAGGCCCACGGGCGCCCACGACTCGTAGACCGTCGCGCGGGCGTCCGGCCGGGTCAGGCGCTCCGGACGCAGCCCGCCCAGCTCCCGGCGCAGCTTGCGTTCCAGCGCCTGCCGGGTGAGGGCGGCCGCCAGCTCCGCGAGGACGCCCGCGGCCTCGCCGGCGGGCAGCTGCCCGGCCAGGCGGCCGTACAGGTCCGAGTCGGGATCGGCGAGCCGGCCGCCGACGGCGGCGCAGGCGTCGAGGACCACGTCGGTGGGCAGCGGGCGGGCCAGGACGCGCCCGGCCCGCTCGGACAGCCCCGCGAGCCGCCGGCCCGCCTCGGCGTCGTCGACGAACTCGCCCTGCCAGAGTTGGAGTACGGCGGTCACGACATTCCCTTCATGAGTTCGGCGGCGGCGACCGCGCAACTGCGGTTGCGGCTCACTCCGGCACGGCCGTGCACGGTGAACCAGTCGGTGGGCGACGGGCAGGGGCACTCCTCGCCCGGATGCAGCGAGGCGAGGTCGCCCATCACGACGCTGTGCGCCGGCACGGCGGTGATGTACGGGCTGACCAGGTGCAGGAAGCCGGGCTCGCCGTACGGCAGCGGCCTGAGGGTCGCGGTGTCGCGGACCGCGGCCCGGGACCAGACGGGCACGTGCAGCCGGTGGTGGGCGCACTCGACGTACGGCACACAGTGCTCTACGGACCCGAAGGTGTCGCGGATGCGGTCGCCCGGGATGCCGAGGAGCTCGGTGACCTCGGCGCGGAACGCCTCCTTGCCGATCTCCCGGTCGGCGTGGCCCTTCCAGCCGCCGCCGAGGATCACCAGCGACCCCGCCGGCAGCCGCAGCGGCTCGGCACCCAGGGCCCGCATCCGCTCCAGGGTGAAGTACAGGAAGGCGGGGAAGCCCAGGATGCGCACCGGTACGTCGTCCTCGGCGTAGCGGCGCAGCGCGGCGATGCAGCCGTGCACGTCGAACTCGTGGCCGCCGCCGGTGTGCCGCAGAGCGTGCGTGGTGTGCCGGGCCGGGGCGAAGTCGCACAGGTAGTTGTCGGTGAACGAGGTGCCGAGCTTCAGCGACGGCGCGGGCTCGTAGCTGTAGAGCAGGTAGTTGACGGGCTGCTCTGGGGTGATCCAGCCGTAGTGGTCGAAGATCCGGGCCACCATGCGCTGTGCCGAGCGGATGGTCCACTCGTCGAAGAACATCTGCGACTTCTGACCGGTGGTGCCCGAGGAGGTGAGGTGCAGGAACACCTCGTCGCGGGGGATCGAGAGGATTTCGTGGCGCTTGAAGAAGGCGGCGGGCACCAGTGGAGCGCGCACCCCCGCGCCGATGGTGGGCGCCGGGTCCTCGGGCGGATCGGCGAGCAGACCGGCGAAGAAGGCGGAGCGTTCGGCGTGCCAGGCGTGCGTCTCGGCCATGGCGGCGGCGAACAGGGCGTCGGGTCCGGCTCCGGACGCGTACGGCTCGGCCAGGTCGCACAGCGCCTGCACACGGCCGAGCGCCGCCGGGTCGGGGACCTCGACGGGAGCGAGATGGGGGTTCAACTGGACACCTCGTGAAGGGGCAGGTAGGTGGTGGTCCAGGCGCTCAGGTAGGCGCCGAGGTAGGGCTGGAGCAGCGGCCCGGCGGCCGTCGCGCGGAAGTCGATCTGACGGCTGGTACGGGACAGCACGACGTAGTCGTGGAGCCGGTCGCCGATGCGGCGCATGGCCGGATAGACCGCGCTCGGTACGAAGCCGGAGGCGAGGAAGACGTCCAGGGCCGCGGTGTCGGCGAGCGGCAGCAGCGTCTCGGCGTAGTCCGCGCCGGCCCGGGTGACCGCGGTCATCAGCGGCTCCAGCGCGCCGCTGACCGCGGCCGGACGCGGATGGACGGCGACGAGGGCACAGCTGCCGGCGACCGGGTCGAGATCGGCGTACGCCTCGAAGCTGCCGTCGGCGGCCACCAGGACCGCGTTGGGCGTGTGCAGCGGGAAGAAGCGGTCACCCGCGTCGGGGAAGTGCTCCAGGAAGCGGCGGCGCACGAACGCCGGGGCGGCGATCAGCTCGATCGGCTCGGCACCGGGCGCGGTGGGCAGCGGGGCGCGGGCCGGCAGGCGGCCGGTGCCGGCGTAGTCGATGCCGACGCCCGCGCGGGCGGCGGACAGCAGCTCCGAGAGGCGTTCGGGGACGTGCGGCACGGGGGCGCGGTGGTCCAGCACGCCGTCGGCGTAGCGGGCGAACAGCGCGAGGGTCTCGCACCCGTCGACCTCGACGGCGTTGGGCAGCAGACCGAGCGGGCGGAAGCCGTTGCGCACGACGACGTGCTGCGGGCCCTCGGTGACGACCCGGACGGTGGCGTACACCGAGTCCAGCAGGCCGGTCGCGAAGGCCTCGTCGCAGACCGCGCCGGTCAGCCGAGAGGCGAGACCGCCGCCGCGGTGGCCGGGATGCACGGCGAGGCCCAGGAGCTTGCCGATACGGCTGCCCGGATCGGTCTGCACGACCGCGGAGCCGACCAGGGCACCGCCGGGCGTGCGGGCGGTCAGCCAGTGGTCGCTGCCGCCGGTGATCAGCCGGCGCATGACGGCCGGGTCGCTGCCCAGCGGCACGGGGTAGCCGTGCCCGTACACGTCGAAGTACAACTGCCGCAGTTCCGCCACGTCCTGGAGGGCGGCGGGGGCGAGGACGACGCTCACGACCGCTCACCCGCCGTCGCGAGCGCCGGTACGGCTTCGGCGGGTGCCGTCGTCCCGTCGGTGCCCGTCCGGCCGCCGAGCCACCACAGCGCCACGGCCACCGGCGCCAGACCGGCGCCCTGCACCAGGCAGAGCACACGGGCCGTCAGGTGGTCGCCGAGCACTCCGAAGGCGAGGGAGGACAGCGGGAAGGCGGCGCCGAGCAGCGCCTGCATCACCGCGAAGAACCCCGGCTTGTCCTCGGCGGGCACCAGGCGCTGGAACAGCGCCACGAACCGGACGCCGATCACGCCGACGCACCAGCCGACGACGGCGAGCGCACCGAGCGCGACCGGGCGGGCGGCGACCAGGCCCGGCAGGGCGAGGGCCGCCGCCGTCCCGGCCAGGCACACGCTGCCGATGACGACCGGGCGCCCCGGCACACGGGCGCCGGTGAAGGACCCGACGAGCGTGCCCGCGCCGAGCGCGGCCTCCAGCAGGGCGACGGTGGATCCGGTGGAGTGCAGGACACCGCGGGTGTACAGCGGCATCACGACGAAGACGGCCGTGGTGCAGACGTTGGCGGCGGCGAAGCAGATGAGGATCCGGCGGATGAACGGCAGCCCGGCCAGGATCCGGCGCAGCGTCCGCCGCGGTGGCGCGGGAGCGCCGGCGGGGTCCTGGGCCGCCGTCCCGGCGTGCGGGAAGCGGACCGAGACGACCAGCAGGGCGGCGAGCAGATAGGCGGCCGCGCATCCGGCGACGACACCGGCGAGGCCGCCGGAGTCGACCACGAGGGGGCCGAGCAGCCCGCCGCCGAGCCCGGCGACCGACTGGGTGGACAGCTCGAAGCCGGTGGCCGCCTCGATGTCGGCGTCCTCCACGAGTTCGGGCACGGAGGTCGTCAGACACGGGTCGAACACCGCCTGGCAGGCGGCGAGCACCAGTCCCACGGCGTAGACGGCGGCCAGGGGCAGCGCCCCGGCCTGCGCGGCCGCGGCGGCGGCAGCGGCCGCCACTCCCGCCGTGGCCGCCGTGCCGGCCAGGACCGTGCGGTGCGCGCGGCCCGCGACGATCCGGGCGACCAGGGGGGCCAGTGCGACCGCGGGCAGGGTGCTGACCATGAGGAACAGCCCGGAGCCGAGCCCGCGGTGCGCCCCGCCGGCGACGGCGACGAGCCACCAGACCGCGCCGACCTGGAACATCCGGCCGGCCGCCTGGGTGAGGAGCTGCCCGGCCCAGACCCGGCCGAACGAGGGGTTGCGCAGCACGAGGGGCCGATGCGGTGACACGCTCATGACAGGGGCCGTTCGTCCACGACGCGCACGAGCTTGCCGGAACGGGAGTTGACGGCCAGATCGCGGTGGTGGGCCCACTCGACGGCGAGCGGGTTCACGTGGCCCGCGGCGGCGGCGCTGCCGTAGAGCGGGCGCTGGGCGAGGACCGCGGCGGTGACCGCGTCGGCCAGCGCCGCCCCCGGGCGGGCGGGTCCGGCCGTGGCCAGGCGCAGGACGAGGCCGTCCCGGCCGTCCTCGCGGCGCACCACGAGTTGCAGTCCGGTGACATCGCCGGCCGTGTCGGCGGCCGTGACGATGTCGTGGACGTCCTGGGTGTGCAGGGTCACCGGGCCGACCCGCACGCCCTCCTCGGCGCGGCCGAGGATGCGGAAGACGGCGGCGCCCGGGTCCACCCACTCGGCCCGGTCGCCGACCGGGTAGCGCAGGACGGGCATCAGCCGTCTGCGCAGGTCGGTGACGACGAGCCGCCCCGGCACACCGGCCCGCCGGATCGGCTGTCCGCTCTCCTCGTCGACGATCTCGACCACCGTGTGCGGTGCGAAGGCCCGGTGGACGCGTGGATCGCCGCCAGGTACGGCCTCGCCCAGCAGGCCCGCGTCCACGCTGGCGTAGCCGAGCGAGCGGGCCTCGGCGCTGGGGAACGCGGCGCGCAGCAGCGGCAGTTGGTCGCCGAAGAGGCATTCCCCGCCGAAGAACAGCAGCTCCACGTCCGGCAGTGTCCGGCCGGCGGCGACGAGGCGTTCGGCGAGCGCGCACAGGGTGGTGGGTGTGCCGGCCACGACCTGGACCCGGAACTCCTCCAGCGTGGCCGTCGTGGACTCCCAGGGAGCCGCGCCGCCGATGGGCAGGCGCACGTTCGCGACCGGGGAGCGGTGCAGCGAGTCGAGGACGAAGCTGAAACTGGCGTACAGGTCGCCCGCGTAGAACAGGTCGGCCACCCGGTGTCCGGGCCGCAGGCCGGCGTTCACGATTCCGGCGCCGAACGCGGCCGTGAACTCGCGCCATTCGTCGCGGGTGTAGCAGGAGAACTTCGGCGATCCCGTGGTGCCGCCGCTGCGGAAGACGACGGCCTCTTCCAGAGGGGCGGTCAGCAGCGTGTTGTCACGGGGGGAGTTGGCCCGCCAGAAGTCGGCCTGGGGAACCAGCGGGAGTTCGGTGAGGTCCGCCACATGGCTGGGCAGATGGGCGTAGAGCTCCCGGTAGAAGGGCGAGTTGAGGCGTGCGAAGCGTATGAGCTCCGCCAGTGGTTGAACGGGCATCAATTCCTGCTCGAAGGCGTGGAACCGTCGGCGCGAGAAAGGCGGACGGCGGTGCGAAGAGTCGTCGAAAGAAAAGTCGTTGAAAATACGAATCAACGGTCCACCCGCGGAAAAGGGGTGCCGGACCAGAAGGATATCTCAGAATCCGGGACGCACTTGCGTGGCAACTACGCATGTGAGCAGTGGCACTTCGGAATCCCGCCGGGCGGCCACTCCCATAAGTAATTGTTGAATACCCCTCAAGTGGCCTTTATGGAATGGCCACCGTTCAACCAGTGTGCGGCGAGACCGCCGACCCAGCGGGCCGCCTCGTCCGGTGTCCCGGGCGGCGCGCCGACGACCACCACCTCGGTGACACCGGCCCGGGCCAGCTCGGGCAGCACGGCGGGAGTGGCGTCGGTCAGGGCGACCGCCACGGTCAGCGCGTCCGTCGGACGCCGCCGCGCCGCGCAGAGCCCGGCCAGCACGGACGCCCGCTCCAGAGCCTGCGCCGTTGAGAGGTTGAAGCCGTACCAGCCGTCCGCGAGCGTCACGGCCCGGCGCAGGGCCGCGTCGCCGTTGCCGCCCATCACCACCGGGACCCGCCGCTCCCGCACCGGTTTCGGGTTGACCCTGATGTCCCGGAAGCGGGTGAACTCCCCCTCGAAGGTGGCCACGTCGTCCCGCCACACTGCGCGCATCGCGGCGAGGTACTCCTCGGTCCGCCGGCCCCGGCCCGCGAACGGGACGCCGAGCGCGGCGAACTCGTCCGCCGACCAGCCGATGCCGACCCCCAGGGTGAGCCGCCCGGCGGACAGCACGTCCAGCGTCGCCGCCTGCTTGGCCACCACGACGGGCTGGTGCTCCGGGAGCAGCAGCACCCCCGTGGCGAGCCCGATCCGTTCGGTCACCGCCGCCGCGAAGCTCAGCGTGAGCAGCGGGTCGAGCCAGTCGGCGTCGGACGGGACGGCGATACGGCCGTCGTCGGAGTAGGGGTACCGCGAGACCGGCGCGTCGACCAGCACCACGTGCTCACCCGCCCAGAGCCGGGCGAACCCGTGCGCCTCGGCCGCCCGCGCGACCGCCCGGACGACCTCCGGACGGGCGCCGTGCCCGATGCCCAGGGCGTGCAGGGCCACCCGCATGCGCCGCCTCCTGACTCGTCTGCCCACGGCCGCCCGGAAAGGGGCCCTGACCGCCCTGCCGCTCCCAGCCGCGCCGCTCCACGCGGCCCCAACTGCCGGGGGTCCCGGGCCCGGTAGACCACGTACGGCCGGAACAGGTACTGCACCGGCGCGCCGAACATGTGCACCGGACGGCTGTACGGCACGAACGCGATCACCACCATGCCGAGCACCACGGCCCCCAGAAGCAGGACGTACCTGGGAGACCGGCGACCAGCAGCGCGAAGGCGGTGTACGGCAGGGCGCCCCACAGCAGGGTGGTCATGGGCGCACCCCGCACCGTGCGGCCGGCAGCGCGGCGCACACCGCGTCCAGCACACTGGCGTACGGCGTGCCGTGCTCGCCGAGCCGGGCGCGCAACCGCTCCAGACCGTCCCGGTGCCCGGTCAGCAGCCCGGTCTCGCCGGTGCGCGCCGTGAACTCCAGCACCGCCGGCAGGAAGTCCGGCAGCTCCTCGCCGGTGAACTCCAGCCCGTGCTCGCGGTAGACCTCCTTGAAGCGCGCCAGGGACATGCCGCGCCGCCGGGTGTCGCCGTCGTGCCACCAGCTGAGGTACAGACTGTGCCGGTTGCGCAGGTCGAAGACCTGCACGTAGTGCGCCTCCAGCTCGGGCAGCGGGGTGACGGCCGCGTGGTCGGTGAACTCCCGCAGCTGCGGGGCGGCTTCACGCAGCAGCGGCAGCCGGGCCACGAAGTCGTCGTCCGGGTAGGTCAGGCAGAGGGCCGCCGCCTGGTACAGCACCGCGTCCGCGGGCATCACGCCTCCTCCGTGTCGTCGGACGTCTGCCGTCTGCGCAGCAGACGGAGGTTCTCCACGGACACCAGCGGCAGGTTCCTGCGGCCGGAGTCCTGCCCGAACGGGCCGTCGCCGCCCATGCCGGGGCCGCCCTCGTACTCCAGGCTGCATCCCTCGGGCAGGGCCGGTTCCTCCAGCCGGCGGGCGTCGCCGACGGCGGCGGTGGGGATGACGTACCGGTCCTCGTACTTGGCGATCGCCGGCAGCCGGTACATCTCCTCGATCTCCCGCGGCGCCGTCCCGACCGCCTCTGCGGCGCAGGTGTCCGGCTCCTCGTCCAGGATGTCCGCCCAGGCCACCACGGGGTCCCGCAGCCGGCCCTTGGCCTCCCGGTACATCTCCAGCAGCACGCCTCTGACGTACGGGTGGCGCACCCGGGTGGGGGAGTAGGTGTACCAGGAGAACGCGGCACCGCGCGGGCAGCCCCGCGGTTCGTACTCCGGCCGGTCCGGGCCCACCGACGCCCCGTGCGTGGAGTGCACGGCCTTGTCACGGCTCCACCGGTCCCGGTGGAACGCGTCCCCCTCCCGGCCGCCGGTCAGCGTGAGACTGTGCAGGTCGGCCGCGGGCGTGCCGGGCCGGAAGAACCGCCCGGCCGCCGGCAGGGCCGCGCCGGGCTCCCCGGGCGGTATGTGCGTGTCGGTCACCTGCGCTCCTCGGCCTCGCCCTGTGGTTCGAACCTAGGGGCGGGCACCGGAGCGCACCCGTTCACAGACCCGTACGGGTCATCGGGTCACCGGGGACGGACGTTCGGCCGGGGGAGTGGTCTCACAGTCTCTCGCGGCACTCCTGCAGCAGCTTCCTCGTGCGCTGTGCCGAGGCCGCCCGGGCCGTCATGTGGTCCAGCACCTCCAGATGCGCCGCGACCTCCCGGCGCGAGTCCAGGTAGAGCGCGCCTGTCAGGTACTCCGTGAAGACCATGTCCGGCAGCTCCGGCTCGGCGAACCGGAACAGCGTGAACGGCGCGTACGTCCCCGGATGCGGGCCCGACGCGAACTCGGCGAGCTGCAGCGTGACCCGGTCGCGCTCCGCGTACTCCAGCAGCCGGTCCAGCTGGCCGCGCATCACCTCGGGCCGCACGCTGACCGGGCGCCGCAGCACCGTCTCGTCCATGATCACCCACAGGTGGGGCGGATCGTCACGCTCCAGCAGCGTCTGCCGCTCCATGCGCAGTGACACGTGCCGCTCTATCGTCTCCGGCACCGTCTGCCCGATCGTCCCGGCCTCCATCACCGCACGCGCGTACGCCTCGGTCTGGAGCAGCCCCGGCACGAAGTGCGGCTCGTAGGAGCGGATGACCCGGGCGGCGCCCTCCAGACTGACGTACAGACTGAACCAGTCCGGCAGCACGTCGTGGAACCGCTGCCACCAGCCGGGCTGATTCGCGTCCTCGGCCAGCCCCACGAACGCGGCGGCCTCGTCCTCGGCCACCCCGTAGGCGTCCAGCAGCACCTGCACGTAGGGGATCTTGAGCGCGACCTCGGCCATCTCCATGCGCCGCACCGTGGCCGACGCCACCCGCAGCACCCGCGCGGCCTCCTCGCGGCTCAGCCCGGACGCCTCGCGCAGCTCCTGCAACCGCTTCCCGAGCACCACCTGACCCACAGTGGGCGCGGCACGCCGCTCACTCACGCCACGCCCTCCCCTACGCGCCGGAAGTACGCGGGCAGTCTGCCACGGGACGCCGTCTCGCACACGCGGTCGAGAGGACCCGGTTCCGGGCTCCTTCGTCAACCCGCCAGTGAATGCAGGTACTTGGTGGTCGCCGGGTCTGCCGGCAGGAAGGTCTCGATGGCGAGCTCCGCGACCGTGACGTCCATCGGGGTGTTGAAGGTGGAGATCGACGACACGAAGGACAGGATGCGGCCGTCGTGCTCGATCCGCAGCGGCAGCGCGAAATAGGGGACGGGCTCGGCCGGTTCGCCGTCGTGCGCGTCCTCGGGCACCGGGTAGGCCGACACCTCCTCGTACAGGGCGCGCAGCCGCTCGGAGCGCTGGAGGGCGATCTCCCGCTCCATCTGCGCCAGCAGGTGCCCGCGCCACTCCCGCAGGTTCCGGATGCGCGGCGCCAGCCCGTCGGGATGCAGGGTCAGGCGCATCGCGTTGGGCGCCGGTGCCATCAGCTCCTCCGGCACGCCCTCCAGCAGCATCGCGATGCCCCGGTTCGCCGCGACCACGGTGTAGCCGGCGTCCACCACCAGGGCGGGGTAGGGCTCGTAGCCCACGATGAGGCGTTCCATGCCGTCGCGCAGCGCGTCCAGCGCCGGGTCGTCCAGCGGGGTCTCGGGGAAGCGCGGGGCGTAACCGGCCGCCAGCAGCAGGGAGTTGCGCTCACGCACCGGCACCTCCAGGTGCTCGGCGAGCCGCAGCACCATCTCCTCGCTCGGCCGGGACCGGCCGGTCTCGACGAAGCTGATGTGCCGGGCGGAGGAGTCGGCCCGCAGCGCCAGCTCCAGCTGGGAGATCCGGCGCCGCTCCCGCCAGGCGCGCAGCATCGGGCCGACACCCTTGTCGGTGACGGCGGCGGACCCGGATGCGGGAGGACCGGACGCGACAGTGGTCATACCGACGACCCTAGTCGAGGCGCACCCGGCCGGCGGAGGAGCGGCGGCCGGGGCCCGCCGCGTCGGCGGAGTGGGGACGCTCCCGACGTGGCAGGCTGAGGACGTACCCGCTTTCCCCCGAGAGGGACACCCCCCGCCCCGAAGGGAGCCCCCGCCATGGCCGTCGAACCGCTGTCGCAGAAGGAGATCGAGGACCGGCTGGCCGAGTTGCCCGGCTGGTCGGCCGACGGTGACCGGCTCACCCGCTCCTACCGCCTCGGTTCCCACTTCGCGGCGGCCGCACTGGTGATGCACGTCGCCGGCATCCAGGACGAGCTCGACCACCACTCCGACCTCACCCTCGGCTACAACACCGTCTCCCTCAGCGTGAACACGCACAGCGCGGGCGGCGCCGTCACCGAGAAGGACTTCGACCTCGCCCGCAGGGTGGAGGACATCGCCCCGGCCCACGGCGCACACTGAGGGGCGTGCTCGACTACGACGAGGAAGCCCGGCACTACGACAGCTCCCGCGGCGGCGAGGCCAGAGCCGCCGCGGCGACCGACGCCCTGCTCGGCCTGATACCCGACGCCGCGGGCCGGCTCCTGGACGTCGCGTGCGGCACCGGGATCGTCACCCGGCGGCTCGCCGCCGCCCGCCCCGGGCTGCGGGTGACGGGAGCCGACCTCACCCCCGCCATGGTCCGTACGTCCTCGGCCCGGCTGCCCGGCGCGGTCGTCCGGGCCGACAGCCGCCGCCTGCCCTTCCGCACCGGCAGCGTCGACGCGGTCACCACCGTGTGGCTGCTGCACCTGCTGGACCCCGAGGGCGTGCGCGCCACCATCGCCGAGTGCGCCCGGGTGCTGCGGCCCGGCGGGGTCTACGTCACCACCGTCGACAAGGCCGCGGCGCACGACGTCGGCAGCGACATCGACGCCGTCCTCACCGGGCGTCCGCGCCGCCCCGCCGCGGACGCGGCCGGCCCGGTCACCGCGCACGCCGCCGGGCACGGACTCCGGCCCGCGGGCCGCGGTTCGTTCCCCGGGGCCGGGCAGGGCCGCAGCCCCCGCGCCACCATCGCCGACCTGCGCCGCGGCTGGTTCACGATGCTTCCGCCGGGCGAGCCGCGCACCGAGGGGTTCGCCGCCCGCCTGGCCCGGCTGCCGGACCAGGACCGTCCCCGCCCCGACCCGGTGTTCCACCTGCGCGCCTTCCGGAAACCGGTGGCGGACTGAGCGGGATTTGCCGTACCGGCAACGGGGCTGGCCCCCGGCCGGTGCGCCGTCGCACGCTGGCGGCACCCGGACGAGAGGCTGACCCACATGGCGCACGACCACCACGGCACCGAGCACCGTTCCGCCCACGGTCACCGGCACGGCCACGGGCACGGCTCGGGCACGGACATCGACTGGAACGAGATGGGCTCCCTGCTGGAGGCGCAGGCGGAACTGCTCTCGCCCGTCTACGAGCGGGCCATGGCCTGGCTCGCGAAGGAGGTGACCGAGCCGGGGCTCATCGTGGACGCGGGCAGTGGCCCCGGAGTCGTCGCGTGCCTGTTCGCCGAGGCGTTCCCCGGCGCCCGCGTCCTCGCCGTCGACAGTGCGGGTCCGCTGCTGGAGCGCGCCCGCGCCCGGGCCGCCCGGCAGGGCGTCGCCGACCGTTTCGACACCCTGACCGGTGAACTTCCGGACGTGCTGGGCGAGTTGGAATATCCGGCCGATCTGCTGTGGGCCAGCCGCAGTCTGCACCACCTCGGCGACCAGCGCGCCGGGCTCACCGCGTTCGCCGAGCGGCTGGCGCCCGGCGGCACGCTGGCCCTCCTCGAAGGCGGCCTGCCCACCCGCCTCCTGCCCCGGGACATCGGCATCGGCCGCCCCGGGCTGTCGGCGCGCATCGACGTGCTGGAGGAGGAGTGGTTCGCCCGGATGCGGGCCGACCTGCCCGGCTCCGTCGCGGAGATCGAGGACTGGCCGGCCCTGCTGACCGCCGCCGGCCTCCGGCACGCCCGCACCCGCAGCTTCCTGCTCGACCTCCCGGCCCCGCTGAGCGACCGGGCCCGCGCCTACATCGCCTCGCACCTGGCCCGGCTGCGCGACGGCATCGGGGACGGACTCGACGCCGACGACCTCGCCACGCTGGACCGCCTGCTCGACCCGGCGGACCCGGCGAGCGTCCACCGCAGGCCGGACGCCTTCATCCTGAGCGCCTACACGGTCCACGCAGCGGTACGCCCCCTCTGACCGGCCCAGTCCAGTCCGGCGGGGCTGCCGCCCGGGCGAGGGTCTTGACGCGCCACACCCGGCGGTTCTGCTGGTCCGGCGCGCCCTCTCCTGTCCGGCCGGGGGCCGCGACTCGGGTCGCGGTGCCGCGAGACCGCGCCCGGCCGGCCCGCCGGGCCCGGCACGAGGCCCCGCCCCGGCCACCGGCCGGTGCCGTCGGTCGCCGCGGGCCACCCGGCTCACGCCGGATCACCGTGCCGCCCCGGCAATGTCGTGCCGGGAGGCGGCGAGGCGGCTGAGCCCCCTGGCGTCGGCGTCCCGTGACGCCCGCGCGCCGTCCCACTTGACTTCGAGTGCTCTTCAAGTGGTGGGCTGGGCGGAGTTCACCGAGACACAGGGGGAAGACATGAACGACTCTCCGGTCGCGCTCATCACCGGTGGGGGCAGCGGTATCGGCGCCGCCGTCGCGCGGCAGTTGCTGGACGCCGGGTACCGGGTCACCGTCACCGGGCGCGGGGAGCGGCGGCTGCGGGACTTCGCCGAGAAGCTGGGGAATCCCGACGGGCTGCTGACTGTGGTCGGCAGCGCGGCGGAGTACGACGACGTGCGGGACGCGGTCGGCCGCACGCTGGAGGCGTACGGCCGGCTCGACACCGTCGTCGCGAACGCCGGCGTCGCCACCCACGACTCCGTCGCGGACGGCGACCCGGCCGGCTGGACCGAGATGGTGCTCACCAACGTCCTCGGCCCGGCCCTCCTCGTCCGCGCCTCCGTGGCGGCGCTGAAGGAGACCCGCGGCCGGATCGTGCTGGTGGGCAGCGTCGCCGGGTTCGTGAACACACCCGGCAACCTCTACGGCGCGACCAAGTGGGCCGTCACCGGACTCGCCGAGAACACCCGGCGGCAGGTCACCGAGTTCGGTATCGGGGTGACCCTGGTCGCCCCCGGCCGGGTGGAGACCCCGTTCTGGGACGGCCTGGGCAGCCTGCCGCCGGGGCGTCTCCTCACCGCCGACCAGATCGCCGACTCGGTCCTCTGGGCGATCCGGCAACCGGCCGGGGTCGACGTCAACACCGTGGTCGTACGCCCGCTGGGGCAGCCCAACTGACGTACGCGGACGTCGTCAGTTGTTCGCGAGGAACTGCCTGGCCAGCTGGTCCCCGAGGGTCACCGCCGCGCTGTGGCTCTCGATGGGGGACACCTTGGAGTTCTTGAAGAGGATGTACGTCACGCCCGAGTCGACACCGCCGGTGGCCGGGTCGGAGTCGATGCCGAGCCCCTTCGCCGTGGCGTACGACGCCTCGCCGATGATCTTCGTGGGGCCGGTGTCGCCGACGACGGCGTACTCGACCTTGTTGTTGTAGATCACGGCGACCACACCGCCGCCCTTGATGCCCGCGCCGGAGTAGTTCCAGATGCTGCTGGAGCTGGGCACCACCACGTACGGCAGCGACTCGGCCTTCAGCGGCTTGCCGTCGGACTGGTGGAAGGCGGTGTCGTCCTGGTACCAGGGGTCGCGGTCCTCGTTGCAGTTGGTGGTGCGCTGGCCGTCGCAGTCGATGTCCATGTCGGCCTTCCAGAACACCGCGCCGTTCTTGCCGCACACGGGCACCGTGGCCGAGGTCTCGTCGTCCGTCTTGTACTTGCCGTTGGAGATCTGGGAGCAGGACGTCACCTTCGCGAGCAGGTCGGAGGCGCTCACGGTGCCTTCCTGAGCGGATGCGGGGGTGGTTCGGGGTGCCGAGGTCGCCGACGCGTTCGCGGGGAGGACTCCGGCGGCGAGCAGGGCGGCCCCGGAAGCCGCGGTGAGGGTCAGTGATCGAAGACGCACTGTGGGGGACCCTTCTGTTAGGAAAGTTTCCTTACCGAGTGTCGTACAAAATGGCCCTGCTTGCATGTTCGCGTCAACCCTCCGGGGTGAAGTCACGAAACCGGCGCCGATTGCGGCGAATTGTGACTTGGGCAAGAGTGGATGCACCGGATGTTCCGGAAGTGTCCGACCCTGTCAGTGGTCACCGCACCGGGAGGCGAGGGGTTCCATGTTCGTACGCACGGTGTACGCGACCGGCGATCCGGCCGAGCTGGACACGGCGATCCGGGCCCTCAACTCCGAGGGACGCGACCTGCTGGAGGAGCGGCCCGGATACCGGGGCGCGGACGTCTACGTCGACCGGGAACTCGGGAAACTGCTCACGGTGAGCTGGTGGGACTCCGAGGAGGCCCGGCACAACAGCGACGAGGTGATGCGCGAGCGCCGGCCCGCGCTGCTGGAACCCTTCGCGGGCACCGTCGCGGTCGAGAACTACGAGGTCGCGGTGTTCCACTCGATCGAGCACCCCACGGCGGGCGGCGGACTGCGCCTGAGCCGGGTGGAGTTCGAACCGGTGGACGCCGACCTGTTCGCCGACACGTTCCACTCCAGTGTGGTGCCCCGGTACGAGACGCTGCCCGGTCTGGCGCGAGCGGTCCTGTTCCTGGACCGGGAGCACGGGCGCGGGCTGGTCGGCACGTTCTTCACCGACCGCCGCCACCTCGCGGCGTCCCGCGCCGGCCAGGCGGCGGCCCGGCACGAGGGCGCGGCCAAGGCGCACGTGACGGTGGTCTGCCTGGAGGAGTTCGAGGTCGTGCACACGGACGCGCGGGCGGAGTGAGCCGGAGACGGCCGTGCGCCCCGCCGGTCCGGCGGGGCGCACGGGGTGATCTCGCGTGATTCCCGGGGCCTCAGGCCATCGGGGCCTCAGGCCATGTCGAACGCGGCCGGGTCGGGACCCAGGCGCCGGTCCTCGTTGAGGGCGCTGATCGCCGCGAGGTCCTCGTCGTCCAGGCTGAAGTCGAAGACCTGGATGTTCTCCTGGATCCGGGACGGCGTCACGGACTTCGGGATGACGACGTTGCCGAGCTGGACGTGCCAGCGCAGTACGACCTGGGCCGGTGTCCGGCCGTGCTTCTGCGCGATCGCGACGATCGCCGGCACCTCCAGCAGGCCCCTGCCCTGGCCGAGCGGGGACCAGGCCTCGGTGGCGATGCCCTGCTCCGCGTGCAGCTCGCGCGCGGCGTGCTGCTGCAGGTGCGGGTGCAGTTCGATCTGGTTGACCGCCGGGACCACGGAGGTCTCGGAGATCAGGCGCCGCAGGTGCTCGGGGAGGAAGTTGGACACACCGATGGCCCGGATCCGGCCGTCGGCGTGCAGCTTCTCGAACGCCTTGTAGGTGTCGACGTACGTGTCCCGGGACGGCAGCGGCCAGTGGATCAGGTACAGGTCCAGGTAGTCCAGACCCAGCCGCTCCAGCGACGCGTCGAAGGCGCGCAGCGCGGCGTCGTAACCCTGGTCGCTGTTCCAGAGCTTGGTGGTGACGAAGATGTCCTCGCGGGGCAGGCCGGAGGCGGCGATCGCCTTGCCGGTGCCCTCTTCGTTGCCGTAGATCGCCGCTGTGTCGATGCTGCGGTACCCGGCCTCCAGTGCCGTGGCGACGGCCCGCTCGGCCTCGTCGTCCGGCACCTGCCATACGCCGAAGCCCAGCTGGGGCATCTCGACGCCGTTGTTGAGGATGATCGGGGGGACCTTGCTGCTCACGAGCTTCTTGATCCTTCGGTTGTCTACAGGTGGCTCTCCTATGGTCAACGATCACGGCCCGCAATGCATTCCTGACGCCGCGATCGGCCGGGCCGAACCGGATGCGTCAGGTCCGGTACAGCGCGTCGACCTCTTTCTCGTACGCCTTCTCGATCGCCTTGCGCTTCAGCTTCAGCGAGGGGGTCAGCAGACCGTGCTCCTCGGTGAACGGCTGGGCCAGTATGCGGAAGGTGCGGATCGACTCGGCCTGCGAGACGAGGGTGTTCGCGGCGACCACCGCGCGCCGCACCTCCGTCTCCAGGTCCGCGTCGTGCACCAGCTGCGCCGGCGGCATCCCCGGCTTGCCGCGCATCTGGAGCCAGTGCTCCACGGCCTCCTGGTCGAGGGTGATCAGGGCGGCGATGTAGGGGCGGTCGTTGCCGACGACGATGCACTGGTTGACCAGCGGATGCTCGCGGACCCGCTCCTCCAGGACACCGGGTGAGACGCTCTTGCCGCCGGAGGTGACCAGGATCTCCTTCTTGCGGCCGGTGATCGTCAAATAGCCGTCCTCGTCCAGCACGCCGAGGTCGCCGGTGGCCAGCCAGCCGTCGTGCAGGGTCCCGTCGGTGGCCTTCGGGTTGTTGAGGTAGCCCTGGAAGACGTTGCCGCCGTGCAGCCAGACCTCCCCGTCGTCGGCGATGTGCACGGTCACACCGGGGATGGCCTGGCCGACGCTGCCGTAGCGGGTGCGCTCGGGCGGGTTCGCGGTGGCGGCGGCCGTCGACTCGGTCAGGCCGTAGCCCTCGTAGATCTGCACGCCGGCGCCCGCGAAGAACAGGCCCATCCGGCGGTCCATCGCGGAGCCGCCCGACATCGCGTTGCGGATCCGGCCGCCCATCGCCGCGCGCACCTTGGAGTAGACGAGCTTGTCGAAGAGCTGGTGCTGCATGCGCAGCCCCGCCGACGGACCGGGCCCGGTGCCCCACGCCTTGGCCTCGACGGCCTCGGCGTACTTGACGGCGATGTCGACCGCCTTCTCGAACGGGCCCGATCTGCCCTCCTTCTCCGCCTTCCGGCGGGCCGCGTTGAACACCTTCTCGAAGATGTACGGCACCGCCAGGATGAAGGTCGGCCTGAACGCGGCCAGGTCGGGCAGCAGGGCCGCGGCGTGCAGCTGCGGCTGGTGGCCGAAGCGGACCCGGCCGCGGACGGCGGCGACCTCCACCATCCGCCCGAAGACGTGCGCGAGCGGCAGGAACAGGAGCGTGGACGCCTCGCTGTCCTTCTTCGTGTGGAACACCGGCTCCCACCGCTGGATCATCGTGTCCGCCTCGAACATGAAGTTCGCGTGCGACAGGACGCAGCCCTTGGGGCGGCCGGTGGTCCCCGAGGTGTAGATGATCGTCGCGACGGAGTCGGGGGTGACCGCCTGCCGGTGCCGGTGCACCACCTCGTCGTCGACGTGCGCCCCGGCGTCGTACAGCTCCTGAACGCAGTTCGCGTCGAGCTGCCAGAGCTGGCGCAGCCGGGGCAGCCGGTCGATGACCGTGGCGATGGTCATCGCGTGGTCCTCGTGCTCCACGACCGCCGCCGTCACCTCGGCGTCGTAGAGCATCCAGAAGCACTGCTCGGCCGACGAGGTCGGATAGATCGGCACCACCTGGGCACCGATCGACCACAGGGCGAAGTCGAACAGGGTCCACTCGTAGCGGGTGCGGGACATGATGGCGACCCGGTCGCCGAAACGGATCCCGCCGGCGAGGAGGCCCTTGGCGAGGGCGACGACCTCGTCGCGGAACTCCGCGGCGGTCACATCGCGCCACTCTCCGGCGGTGCCCTTGCGGCCGAGCGCGACATGCAGCGGGTCCGTCAGGGCATGCTCGAAGACGACATCGGCCAGACCGCCCACCGGCGGCCCCGACGCCAACGGCGGGTTGGTGAACTCGCGCAAAACCTCGCTCCCCGATCCTCGCTGCATGGGCACGCCCGTGACGCTCGGCACAGCGCCGTGAAAGCTACCCCACGGTTCCGCCGGGCGGGAGGGGGTCGGAAACCTAGCAAACCTCACGTTTTCCCAGCACGGTGGCCGGAAAATGCCCCCACATGGGGAAGGGACGGACACAATACTGACGGGTCAGTAAGTTTCGGCACCGTAATCTCCACCGAATCTGTACGCGCCGATTACGGCGTGGCGGCCCACGAAAGGCGCGGTGGCCACGTCGGCCGTCGCCGCCGGTCAGCCGCTGTGCCGGCCGCAGGCGTGCACCGCCGGTCAGTCGCTGTGCCGCCGCAGGCGCGCGCCTCCGGAGAGGATCGCGGCCGCCAGGGCGTGCGCGGCGCCCGCCGTCGTGTCCCGGCGCCTGCCGTGCACCAGGACGAAGTCGACCTTGCCCAGATCCGGCAGGCCGGCCCGGTCGGGCAGCCGGACAAGACCGGGCGGGATCAGCCGCCGGGAGTGGGCCATCACCCCGAGGCCGGCGCGGGCCGCCGCGATCAGCCCGTTGAGGCTGCCGCTCGTGCACGCGATGCGCCAGTCGCGGCCCTGCCGCTCCAGGACCTCCAGCGCGCGGGCGCGGGTGAGGCCGGGCGGCGGATACACGATCAGCGGCACGGGCCGGTCCGGGTCCAGCCGCAGCCGCTCCGCGCCGATCCACACCAGGTCGTCGCGCCAGACCAGCTCGCCGCGTGGGTCCTCGGGGCGCCGCTTGGCCAGCAGGAGGTCCAGCTTCCCGGCGGCCAGCCGCTCGTGCAGGATGCCGGAGAGCTCCACCGTCAGCTCCAGGTCGACCTCGGGATGGTCGTGACGGAAGCCCTCGAGGATCTCCGGCAGCCGGGTGAGCACGAAGTCCTCCGAGGCGCCGAACCGCAGCCGGCCCCGCACGCGCGTGCCGGTGAAGAAGGCCGCCGCCTGCTCCTGCACCTCCAGCAGGCGGCGGGCGAAGCCCAGCATCGCCTCGCCGTCCTCGGTCAGCTCCACCGAGTGGGTGTCCCGGAAGAACAGCTGCCGGCCGGCCGCGTCCTCCAGCCGCCGCACATGCTGGCTGACCGTGGACTGGCGCAGCCCCAGCCGGGCGGCGGCCTGGGTGAAGCTCAGCGTCTGGGACACCGCGAGGAACGTACGCAGATGCGTCGGCTCGTACACGCCTCCCGAGCCTACCCGCCCATCACGGAACACGATGACAGTCAGAGTGGTGTGCGGGATTCCCGATCGGCGGCCCGCGGAGGACGATGGAGGAGGGCCCCGTGCCCCGGGACCGCACGGCACGCGCGGACCCCCACAGGCCCGCATGGGCCCGCACAGACCCGCACAGCAATCGGAGCACCGTGACACGCCTTCGTTGGCCGAGTTGGATGCCGATCGACCCGTACATCGTCCTGCTGCTCGGGACGGTGGGCCTCGCGGCGCTGCTGCCGGCCCGCGGTGTCGGCGCCGATGTGGCCTCGGGTGCCTCCACGGCCGCGATCGCGTTCCTCTTCTTCCTCTACGGCGCCCGGCTCTCCACCCGCGAGGCACTGGACGGGCTCAAGCACTGGCGGCTCCACGGCACCGTGCTGATCTGCACCTTCGTCGTCTTCCCGGTGCTCGGCCTGGCCGCGCGCGGACTGGTGCCGGCCCTGCTGACCCAGCCCCTCTACCAGGGCCTGCTGTTCCTGACCCTGGTGCCGTCCACGATCCAGTCGTCCATCGCGTTCACCTCGATCGCCCGCGGAAACGTGCCCGCGGCGATCTGCGCGGGCTCCTTCTCGTCCCTCGTCGGCATCCTCCTGACCCCGCTGCTCGCGGCGGCGCTGCTCGGCAACGGCGGCGGCGGTTTCTCCGCCGACTCGCTGGTGAAGATCGTGCTCCAGCTGCTGGTGCCGTTCCTCGCGGGGCAGCTGCTGCGGCCCTGGATCAGCGGATTCGTCACCCGGCACAAGAAGATCCTCGGGTTCGTCGACCGCGGCTCGATCCTGCTGGTCGTGTACACCGCCTTCAGCGAGGGCATGACCCGCGGCATCTGGCACCAGGTCAGCGTCGTACGGCTGGCCGCGCTGCTCGCCGTCGAGGCGGTGCTGCTGGCCGTCATGCTCCTGCTGACCTGGTACGGCGCGAGGGCGCTCGGGTTCGGCCGGGAGGACCGCATCGCCATCCAGTTCGCGGGGTCGAAGAAGTCCCTCGCCTCCGGTCTGCCGATGGCCGGCGTGCTGTTCGGCGCCCACGCCTCCCTGGCCGTGCTGCCGCTGATGCTCTTCCACCAGATGCAGCTGATGGTGTGCGCGGTCATCGCCAAACGCCGGGCCCGCGATCCGGAGGAGACCCCGGACCCGGCGCGGGAGTCAGCCGCGGACGCGGTCCAGGGGCAGCCACAGCACCGTGCCCTTCGCTGACCGCCGCGGGGCCGGGTCCGCCAGCTCCTCGTCCGTGAGCGCCCGGTCCCACACGTGCACCTCGTCGATGGCCCCGGTGAAGAAGGCGCGGCCGTCCATGCGCTGGGCGACGTGCACGCCGAACGGAGAGTTGCGGCTGACGGAGCCCGGGACGTCGTCGGCGGACGACCCGGTGCCGTCGACGGACAGCGACAGCCGGCCGCCGCCCCGGCGCAGCACCAGGTGGTGCCAGGCGCCGTCGTTGTACGCGTCGTCCGTGCGCACGGACACGGTCCGCGGCGCCGCCGCTCCGTCCCGCACCGTGATCAGGCCCTGCACCCGGTGGGAGGCCGGTTCGCCACGCACCCAGACCTGCGGCTGGCTGGTGCCGATCCCGCCCATCCACAGCAGCGGCTGCTCCCCGCTCGTGGCGGTGTACCGGAACCAGAGGGACGCCGTGAAGTTCCCCGACCCGAGCGGCAGCCCGTCGCGGTACGGCAGGCGTACGGCGTCGTCGGTGCCGTCGAACTCCAGCGCGCCCCCGGACACGCCGTCCGTCTCCGTGGCGCCGCCCAGGACGAGGGCAGGGCGTGCGTGCCGGGCGAGGTCGGCGGTGACCGGGTCGGGGCCCCGGCGCGGCGCGAGCCAGTCCTCGGTGAAGCGGGCGAAGCGGATCTCGTCGCGGGCGTCCACCGCACCGCCCTCGTAGAGCAGGCCGACCGTGTCCCGGCCCGCGCGGACCAGGTCGGAGTAGCCGGACCAGTCCGTGGTGACGACCGTGCCGCGGTCCGCCCCCTCCCAGGTGCGGCCGCCGTCGTACGAGGACCGGACCATCATGGTGCGGCGCCGGTCCGGGTCGCCGGGGCAGGCCAGCAGCAGGCGGTCGCCGAGGCGCAGCAGCGAGCCCTGGACCTGCGGGGCGTACAGGTCGGGCAGGTCGCGGAAGGGCGCGGTGAAGCCGGTGCCGCCGTCCCGGCTGACGGCCTGGGTGCGGTGGCCCGGATCGGTGCCGTCCTGCTCCCGGCCGCTGACCAGGAGCGAGCCGTCGGCGCGCTCGGCGAGGGTGAGTTCGGACGGCTTCTGCCGGAAGGTGCCGTCGGCGGCGATGGGCCAGGTGTCGCTCGCGCCGATCCGCCAGTGGCCGCCGTGGTCGTCGCTGACGACGAGCGCGGCGTGGTTGGCGCTGACCCGGCCGCCGTCCCAGGTCTCGGTGTTGACCCCGAAGACCAGGCGTCCCGCGTACCGGCCGCGGGTGAGCTGGACGCCGTGCACGGGCCCGGTGGCGTACCAGGAGTTCCAGTCGGCGGGCAGGATCTCGGGGCTCAGGTCGCGCGGGGCGGACCAGCTCAGTCCGTCGTCGTCGCTGTACTGGAGATGCGGGGTGCGGTCGCACGGGACCGAGCAGCTCGCGCTGTCCGTACGGCCCGTGTTGTAGGTCTCCGCCAGCCAGATCCGGCCGGTGTCGCGGTCCACGACCGGTGCCGGGTTGCCGTGGGTGTCCCCGGCGCCCTCGGTGACCACCCGCAGCGGGCCCCAGCTGCGGCCGCCGTCGGTGGAGCGCTTGACCACGATGTCTATGTCGGCCGCGTCGCCGCAGTTGAGGACGCGCCCCTCGGCGAAGGCCAGCAGCGTGCCGTCGGTGGTCCGGACGACCGCCGGGATGCGGAAACAGGCGTAACCCGGGTCCTGGGAGGCCCGGAAGAGAACCTGCTGCTCGAACTCCGGCGCCGCCCGGGAGGGTTGGGCCGCCGCCGGGGGAGCCGGGGCGAGGGACACGAACAGGGCGGTCACCGCGAGGGCGGCGGTGGCGAGTGCGGAGGCGGTACGGACCCGAAGACCTGACGGCACGGTGCGACCTGCCCTTCGTCGGCCGGACGACTGGACATCCGGACATCCCACGTCCAACGTGCGCTCCATCGAAGGTAGTTGCGGCCCGCGCACCCCACAAGAAGCGTGCGTGCGGTCACGGGCGCAGGACGACCTTGCCGAGGTTGGCCCGGGACTCGACCACCGCGTGCGCCTTCGCCGCATCCTCCAGCGCGAACTCCCCGTGCACCACGGGCCGTAGCGCGCCGTCGGCGAACAGCCGCCACAGCTCCTGCCGCCACCGCTCGTACAGCTGCGGCCGGCCGCGGGCGATCAGGGCCATCTGGAAGCCGATCACCGACTTGGCGCCCACCAGCAGGTCGTACGCCCGGATCGTGCCGCCTCCCGAGCTGTAGGCGACCAGCCGGCCGTGCGGGGCGAGCGCGGCGAGAGCGGGGGTGAGCAGGTCGCCGCCCACCGCGTCCAGCACGCAGTCGACCGGCTCGCCCCAGCGCGCGTCGCCGTACAGCGCGCAGTCGTCCGCGCCGAGGGAGCGGACGAAGTCCGCCTTGCCCGCGCCGGACACGGCACCCACCACCCGGCCCGCGCCCCGTAGCCGCGCGAGCTGCACCGCGAGGTGCCCCACACCGCTCGCCGCGGCCGTGACCAGCACCGCCTCGCCGGGTGCGGGCCGGGCCGCGTCCAGGGCCCCGAGCGCGACCAGTCCGCCGCGGACCAGGGCGACCGCGTCCACGGCGGACGCGCCGTCCGGCACCGGGGAGGTCATGGACTCCCGCAGCAGGGCGTAGTCGGCGTATCCGTGGCCGAAGCAGAGTCCGGTCACCCGGTCGCCCGCGCGGAAGCGGGTCACCCCGTCCCCCGCGGCCACCACCTCGCCGGCGATCTCGCCTCCCAGCGGGACCGGCTCCGCGGCCTCGGTGACCTTGCGGACGACCGGCAGGGTGACGCCGACCGCCTCGACGCGCACCAGCACCTCGCCGGGGCCGGCCTCGGGAACGGGCGCCTCCTCCGGGAACAGCGGGCCGCCGGTGGACTCGTACCGGACGCGACGCATCACGGATCTCCTTGCCGGGCATCCGGCGATCGGTTCACGGGGAACACCCCTGAACATGGGGAACACCCCTGATTCGGGCACCCACGATTTCGTTGGGAGTCCCAACGATAAGAGAGGTTCGTTGGGAAGTCCAATGATTATCGGTTAGGCTGCCGTCATGGCCGAAGCACCCCTGCCCGCGATCCGCTCCCTGCCCAGCTGGCTCCTCGGCCGGGCCGCCGCGCGGGGCCGCGCCCTGGTCGCCGACGCCCTCGCCGCGGAGGGCATGAAGATGTGGCACCACGTCGTCCTCTCGGCGGTCCGGGACCTCGCCCCGGTGGCCCAGGCCGACCTCGGCCGCGGTGTGGGCCTGGATCCCAAGGACGTCGTCGGCATCCTGAACGACCTGCAGTCCGCCGGTCTCGTCGTACGCGTCCCCGACCCCGCGGACCGGCGCAAGAACGCCGTGTCCCTCACCGACGACGGCGCCCGCGTGCTGGACCGCTGCGAAACGGCGGCCCGTTCGGCCAACGACGAGCTGCTCGCCCCCTTGACGGCCGCCGAACGCGAGCAGTTCACGGCCCTGTTGACGCGGATCTCCGGAACGGACGGCTGACGATCTGTCCTGGGTGGGCTGATGTTCCGTCACGGCTGAGGCCGACGCGCGCGATATCGGCGCACCGCCCACCGTCGCCCTCCCGTCGCCCTCCCGTCGCGGACCTCGCCCCGCCCGTCAGCCCCGCCCGTCAGCCCCGGTCGGCCGACTCCCGCAGGGCGATCCGGTCCTCACCCGCGTAGACGTTCATCGAGCTGCCGCGCAGGAAGCCGACCAGGGTGAGGCCGGTCTCCGCCGCCAGATCCACCGCCAGCGAGGACGGCGCCGACACCGCGGCCAGTACCGGGACGCCCGCCATCACCGCCTTCTGCGCCAGCTCGAACGAGGCCCGGCCGGAGACCAGCAGGAGCGTCCGGGACAGCGGGAGATCGCCGTTCTGCAGGGCCCGGCCGACCAGTTTGTCGACCGCGTTGTGCCGGCCGACGTCCTCCTTGATGTCCAGCAGTTCCCCGTCCTCGGTGAAGAGGGCCGCCGCGTGCAGTCCGCCGGTGCGGTCGAACACCCGCTGGGCGGCCCGCAGCCGCTCGGGCAGGCTCGCCAGCAGCTCGGGGGTGACCCGGACCGCCGGGGTGTCGGCGATGGGCCAGCGCGTGGTCGTACGTACGGCGTCCAGGCTGGCCTTGCCGCACAGTCCGCAGGAGGAGGACGTGTAGACGTTCCGCTCCAGGGTGAAGTCGGGCAGGGTGGCACCGGGAGCGGTCTTCACGTCGACCACGTTGTAGGTGTTGGAGCCGTCCGCGGTCGCCCCGGCGCAGTACACGATGTTCTGCAGGTCCGACGCCCTCGCGAGCACCCCCTCACTCACCAGGAATCCGGCGGCGAGCGCGAAGTCGTCGCCCGGCGTGCGCATGGTGATGGCGAGCGGCTTGCCGTCGAGCCGGATCTCCAGGGGTTCCTCGGCGACGAGCGTGTCCGGCCGGGTGGAGACGGCCCCGTCGCGGATGCGGAGGACCTTGCGGCGTTCCGTGACTCGTCCCATGTCTCTGATCAGCCCCGGTTCTGTACGTTCTGGCAGCCGAATCGGCCCTGTGGCGGAGGTCGCCGTGGGTCACCGCGCCGTCGTGCGGTGAGGTGACCCGACGATCTCATTGTCCTGCACAGGAGCGCGACGGTGCGGCCCGCTCCGCGGTGGGCGCACACCGTGCCCGTCCCCGTCAGCCGGGACGCGTCCCAGGTACCCGCGGCCCGCACGCCGAACTCCTCGGTCGTCCGAGGGTCTGCCGAAAGCGACAACTCCGGCGCCGGTTTCCTGTTGCTGTGCCTGCCCCCGTACCAGCCGGTCACTGATCAGACTGGTGGATCCCGCTACTCACGGCAACGAGGGGGACCCACGTCATGAACGGCTCGCGCATCGCCGCCGTCGGCCACTACCAGCCCGCCAGGGTGCTCACCAACGACGACCTGGCCGGCATGGTCGACACCAGTGACGAATGGATCCGCAGCCGGGTGGGCATCCGCACCCGGCACATCGCCGGCCCGGACGAACCGGTGGACGAGCTGGCCGCGCACGCCGCCGCCAAGGCACTGGCCGCCGCCGGCCTCGCACCGGACGACATCGACCTGGTCCTGGTCGCCACCTCCACCGCGATCGACCGCTCCCCGAACACCGCCGCCCGGGTGGCCGCCCGCCTCGGCATCCCGCGGCCCGCCGCGATGGACGTCAACGTCGTCTGCGCCGGTTTCACGCACGCGCTCGCCACCGCCGACCACACGGTCCGGGCGGGTGCGGCGACCCGGGCACTGGTCATCGGCGCGGACAAGATGTCCGAGGTCGCCGACTGGAGCGACCGCACCACCTGCGTCCTGGTCGGCGACGGCGCGGGGGCCGCCGTGGTCGAGGCGTGCGGACCCGGACAGGAGCCGGGGATCGGGCCGGTGCTGTGGGGTTCGGTGCCGGAGATGGGCAACGCGGTGCGCATCGAGGGCACACCGCCCCGGTTCGCCCAGGAGGGGCAGAGCGTCTACCGCTGGGCCACCACCCAGCTGCCGCCCATCGCGCGGCGCGCCTGCGAGAAGGCCGGCGTCGACCCCGCCGAACTCGCCGCGGTCGTCCTGCACCAGGCCAACCTGCGCATCATCGAGCCGCTCGCCGGGAAGATCGGCGCGGTCAACGCGGTCGTCGCGCGCGACGTCACCGACTCCGGCAACACCTCCGCGGCCAGCATCCCCCTCGCGCTGTCCAAGCTGATCGAGCAGGGGGCGGTCCGCAGCGGCGACCCGGCCCTGCTGTTCGGCTTCGGCGGCAACCTGTCGTACGCGGGGCAGGTCGTCCGGTGCCCGTGACGCCCTCCGCGCGGGTGCGCGGGGCGGCGTGACGCGACCGCCTCCCTGCCCTCCGGCTCCCGGCCGCCGTCGACTGGGGACGGAGGACACCCATAGTGGGCAGTCCACCGTGCACGCGGGCGGCCCGGCGGGCACGGCCGCCGGCCCAGGAGGGGGACCGATGCTGCCGACCGGGCTGCCGCAGGGCGCCACGCCCGGACTGGAGCGGCCCGGCCCGCTGCGCGACCGGGTCCACGAGGCGCTGCCTGAGCTGATCACCACCCGTGCCCTCCGGCCCGGCCGGCACCTCGTGGAGAGCGAACTCGCCGCGCACCTGGGTGTCTCCCTGCAGCCGGTGCGCGAGGCGCTCCAGCGTCTGGCCACCGAGGGCAGGGTCGATCTGCTCCCCGCGCAGGGCGTGTTCGTCCACGAACCCACACGGGAGGAGACCGACAAGCTCCCCCCGGTGCGCACGCTCCTGGGGGCGGAGGCCGCCCGGCCTCCGCGACGCACGCCGACGGTCCCGGTATCTATGCCCTCGAAGAGCTCTGCGGCGAGGGGGAGAAGGCGGTGGCGGCCGAGGACGCCGACCGCGCGGACACCCTCGACGCGGCCTTCCACACCGAGGTGATGGAGCTCGCCGGGAACGCGGCTCTCGCGGAACTGGCCGCGCAGGTGGGCCGCCGGGCCCGCTGGTACCGCTCCCCGGTGGCCGGGCGGCGCGGCCGGCGGTCGTGGACCGAACACCGCGAGCTGATCACCGCGATCGCCGAGCGGGACGAGCAGCGCGCCCACCGTGTGATGCGCACGCACACCGGGCACGCCCGGCTGCCGTCGCACGAGCACGAGCACGAGCACGAGCACGACGCGACGCGACGTGAGCGGACACCCCCTCCGGCCCGTCGGCCCATCCCGTGCGGGCGCCCAACGCGACTGTCCGGTCACCATCCGTACGGCGCCCTGTCCGGCCCCCGCCCGGCCCCGATATACGCAGGTGAAACGCACTCCGAAACCTTGGTATTGTTGTCTCGTCGCCGCGGGGAACACCCCGGCCGGGCGGCAGACACCTGGTCCGGGTGGCGGAATGGCAGACGCGCTAGCTTGAGGTGCTAGTGCCCTTTATCGGGCGTGGGGGTTCAAGTCCCCCCTCGGACACCAGAGTGACAGGGGCCCCGACCTGACGGTCGGGGCCCTTGTCGTGTGCCTCCGCGCGCGGCCTACGCCGGGCAGTCCGCCGACGTCTTCGCCGTGCCCCAGCGGACCATCCGGTAGCCGTTGCCGATGATCTCCGCGACCGCGTAGCGGGTGTACGGCCATGCGCTGCCCGCGCTCTCGCGTTCGTTCACGAGGGCCCGGCACGCCTTGCCCGCGGCCATGTCCGCCCAGGACTCGGTCTGCGACTGGTTCCACTGCCCGTAGTCCGACCACACGTACATGGCCGAGTTGCCCGGGTCGTAGCCGACCTTGATCTCGTCGTTCCCGACGACGCGATCCGTGCCCAGGGTGTCCCGCATGCCGTTGGTGCCCGCGATGATCTTCGTGGCGGCGCCGTCCGCGACCCGGAACTCGGTCCTGTCGGTGCTGGGGACCATCGCCTGCGCCAGGCCGTCCTTGTCCGGCTTCCAGCCCTGCGAGGCACCGCCCGTGCCCTGACCGCTGCCGTCGTCGGCGGCCGACCGGCACTGCGCGTTGCTGATGAAGTCGTCCTGCCAGGTCACCTCGGGATCCCGGCCGCTCTCGTCGTTCACCATGACGAACTTGCTGTACGGCAGATCCGGGTGCAGCCGCAGCACGGCATCCCGCGCCGAGAGGCACATGCTCTTGGCTATCTGGGTCTCGGCGTACATCTTCGCCGCCTCGTCCGAGGTCAGCCGGTAGGAGAGGTAGACCTCCCGCCGCGTCTCGTGGAACCGGACGCTCTCCGGGGAGAAGTCGACGCCGTCGCTCATCTCCTGCGCGACGACCCCCTCGTCGTGCAGGATCGAGCGCGCCATGTCGTGCTCGCCCGTGCCCTGTGCCGCCCGCGCCTGGCTCCAGCTCGCCGCGGTCGCCGAACCGCCGCTCCCCGCCTGCTGCTTCGCCGACGCGTCGCTCTTCGCGGTACTCGCGGAGGGCCGTCCGGAACCGGTCGTGGCGGACGAGGCCGAGTCCGTCGACGAGGCGTGCGTCTTCGTCCCGGTGTCCTTGGGCAGCAGGGCCGCCACGCCACCGGCCACGCCCCCCACGAGTCCCGCCGCCAGGACCACCGCGCCGATGATCTGCTTCTTCCTCGACCGGCCGCGCTCCGGCGGCACGTGCCAGACGGGGCCGTCCGCCGTGGGCATGTCCCAGACGGCCGCGACCATGTCCGCACCCGTCGCCGGCATCGCGCCGGTGCTCACCACCTGGGTGACCTGCGCGGCCAGCAGGACCCCGCACTCCTGGGCCGCCTGGGCGGCGGTCGGGCGGTCCCCGGGCGCCTGGGACAGCGCCCGCTCGACGATCGCGCGCAGCGCTGCGGGCATGCCGTCCAGGTCGGCCTCACCGGACATCACGCGGAAAGCCACCACATCGGGCGCGCCCGCCCCGAACGGCAGCCGTCCGGTGGCCGCGTACGCGACGAGCGCCGCCCAGGTGAACACGTCGCTCGCCGGACCCGCGGTGCCCTGCCGGTACTGCTCCGGGCTGATCCACCCGGGCGTGCCGGTCATCATGCCGGTGCGGGTGACGCTGGTGCCGTCGACGGCGTGCGCGATGCCGAAGTCCAGCACCCGGGGACCGGTGGACGTGAGGAGGACGTTCTGCGGCTTGACGTCGCGGTGCACCACACCGGCGGCGTGGATCGCCGCCAGGGCCTGGGCCGTGGCGGCCGCGAAGGCGTACAGGCTGCCTTCCGTGAGCGGACCCTGGGCGCTCACGTGCTGGTTCAGCGTCGGCCCGGGGACGTAGGCGGTCGACAGCCACGGGGTCGGCGCGTCGGGATCGGCGGCGAGCAGCGGGACGAGGTGCGGCCCGGTGACGCGCGAGGACAGCTCCACCTCGCGCCGGAAACGCGCCCGGAACTCCGGGTCCTGGGCCTGCTCGGCGTGGACCACCTTCACCGCCACGCGCAGACCGTCCGGGGCGACTCCGGCGTGGACGGTGCCCATGCCTCCGGCGCCGAGACGGCCGACGATGCGGTACGGGCCTATGTGGGACGGGTCACCGGGGCGCGCCGGCAGTACTCTTCCGGCCGGGCCGATTTCGCTCACGAAGTACTTCCTCGAACTGGGTGATGGCCTGAGTGGGGCGTCGGCGTGCGCGGCCGGCGGACAGGCGTGCGGGGTCCGGGGCCGTCTCGGGCCGCGCGGCGGAACGCCTCTCCCGGGCCGGCGTACCGGCCGGGTAAGGCGTGCGGGTGTGCGACTTACGGGGTGCGACCTACGGTGTGCCGCCGCGAGGGGCGCCCACCGGCGGCCGCACGGGTCGTCAGAGCCGCCGCGGACGTCCTGGCGAAGGATCCCCGTCCTGTCCGTACGCGACCTTCACCTTCCGCATGAGCGGTCCCCCTCCCGACCGTCGCCCCTGTCCCGTCGAGCCTATGTGCCGTTGGCGGCCACGGGCAGGGCAAGTCCCCACATGTGGACGGAATTGTTGTGAACTCCGTACATCAACAGCATACGAGCGTGCCTCGGGCGCCGGTCCGTGAACCGGTGATCCCGAGCTTGTCAGTGGCCCGCGCTACGGTCGGCCGCGTGATCCCACAGCCAGGTGACGGCGGGCCCGACGACCCGTTCCCGACGGTGGCCGGGGGCTGTCCGCCGCTGTCGGCGGCCGCGGCCCGCCGGGCCGCGCTCGACCATGTGCTGACCCTCGTCGCCGAGGCCCCCTGGAGCGGAAGCCTGGTCCTGCGCGGCAGCATGGTCATGCCCGCCTGGGTGGGAGAGGCGGCCCGCGAACCCGCCGACCTCGACTGGGTGGTGCTGGAGGACGCCGCCGGAGTCGACCCGCTGGACCCGTACCCGTACGTCGACCTGCTGGAGGCCGTGCAGCAGTGGCCCGAGGCGGCGGACGGGGCCGCGCGGTACGAGATGTGGACGTACGAGGAGTTCGGCACCGGCGGCCGCCGCCCGGTCCTGCCTCCCGAAGGACTCTCCTGGGTGCCCGAGGAGGCCGCGGTGGAGACCGGCCCGCCGTACCTGGACCTGCTCGAACGCCTCGCCCGGCGCCCGGGCGCGGCCCGCGGGGTCCGGCTCGACGCGGCCGGGGCCCGCGTGGACGGCACGTGGACGTACCGGCACTACGACACACCCGGGATACGGCTGCTCGTCCCCTGGCACGCTGAGGGCCTGCCGTCCGGCGAGGTGCGCCTGGACTTCGCCCGCGACGAACCACTCCCCGAGCCCCCGGTGTGGACCCTCGTACCGACGGGACGCGGCGGGCGCCCGGTGCCGGTGCGGACCGCGAGCCGGGAGCTGTCCCTGGCCTGGAAGCTGCTGTGGCTGCACACCGACACCAGGGACGGCGGCCGGGCCCGGGGCAAGGACCTGTACGACGCGGTGCTCCTCGCCGAGGCGACGGACGCGCCGCTGTCACCCCGTCTGCTGCGGAAGGTCTTCGGCGAGACGCCGGACTGGGCCACGTCCTCGGGCGCCCTCCGTCCGGACGCGGTGGCCGGATGGGACGTGGACTGGGCCGTGTTCCAGGAGGGGCACCCCGGGGCGGAGGGGACCGCGGGGGAGTGGCTCCGGCGACTCGTCCGGGCCCTGGAGCCGGTCGTCGGGCAGCGGAGCGTCGGATAGCGGGGGACTCAACTCCATTCTCACACCGACCACTTGGCGCACCGCACCTGTCCTGCCGGGAGAAAATCACTACGCGCCTGACCGATCCTCTTCCTACACTCGCCGAAGCATCGCGCGCCGCACCGGACACCGCCGGCGGCGCTGTCCGCGAAGTGTGAGGAAGAGGGGAGCCGGGCCGTGCGTGACCGTACCGCCGTCGTCGTCCCCCCTGCGCGGACCGAGGTGATTCTGGTGTCCTCGTCCGCCCGGTGCCCGCTGCGCGGCCGGCACCGGACGCCCGTGACGCCTCGCTGACACCCGGCGGACCGCTCCGACGAGCGGCCGAGCCGCCACCTCCGTACGGCCGTTCCCGCCCTACGGTCCCGTCCGCCCGGCACACGGGAGATCGCGCTGCCCTGTTCAGCAGAACTTCCCGAAAGGCCCCGGGCCGTGCGCACCGACCTCACCACCCTCGCCGCCGTCCGCAATCTCGGCATCCTCGCCCACGTCGACGCAGGCAAGACCACCGTCACCGAGCGGATCCTGTTCGCGACGGGCACCACCCGCAAGCGGGGAGAGGTGCACGACGGCACCACCGTCACCGACTTCGACCCGCAGGAACGCGACCGCGGCATCACGATCTTCGCCGCCGCGGTCAGCTGCGTCTGGGACGGGCACCGGATCAACCTCATCGACACCCCCGGCCACGTCGACTTCGCCGACGAGGTCGAGCGCTCGCTGCGCGTACTCGACGGGGCGATCGCCGTGTTCGACGCCGTGGCCGGCGTGGAGCCGCAGAGCGAGTCGGTGTGGCGGCAGGCCGACCGGTACGGCGTACCGAGGATCGCGCTCGTCAACAAGCTGGACCGCGCGGGCGCCGACCTCGACCGGGCCGTCGACTCCATCCGGGAACGGCTGCACCCGTCCCCGCTCGTCGTCCAGTTGCCGATCGGCGCCGAGGACGCGTTCGCGGGCGTGGTGGACCTGGTGCGGATGCGGTCCGTGACCTGGCCGGACGGCGCGGGTACGGCCGTCCGGGGACCGGTGCCCGAGGCGTTGCGGGAGGAGGCCGCACGGCGCCGCCGCGTGCTGGAGGAGGCGGTCGCCGCCCTGCATCCGGCCGCGCTGGAGGAGTTCTGCGACCGCGAGTCGCTCTCCATCGGCACCCTCGACGCGGCCCTGCGCGACCTCACGCGCAGCGGGGACGGCGTGGTCGTACTGTGCGGCTCCGCCTACCGCGACCGCGGCATCGAACCGCTGCTGGACGCGGTGGCGGCCTATCTGCCGTCGCCACTGGACGTGCCCGCCGTACGCGGTGTCCACGAGGGCGCCGAGGAGCGGCGGGCCACCGACGCCGAAGCACCGTTCGCGGGGCTGGTGTTCAAGGTGAGCGCGAACACCACGGGACGGCTGGCCCACGTCCGCGTCTACTCGGGCACGATCGAGAAGGGGGACACCGTGCGGGACCCGGGCACCGGGCGCACCGAGCGCGTGGCACGGATCCTGCGGGTCATGGCCGATCGGCACGTCCAGCTCGACCGGGCGGTGGCCGGTGACATCGTCGCGCTCGCGGGGGTGAAGTCGGCCAGGGCCGGATCCACGCTGTGCGATCCGGGCGCTCCGCTGCTCCTCGAACCGCCCGTGGCCGCCGACCCCGTGGTGTCCGTGGCGGTCGAGGCGCGGCGCGCCACGGACACCGGCCGGCTGGCGTCGGCGCTGGCGAGGCTCGCGGAGGAGGACCCCTCACTGGTGGTGCGGACGGACCCCGAGACCGGGCAGACCGTGCTGTCGGGGATGGGCGAACTCCACCTGGAGGTCGCGGTGGAGAAGATCCGCCGTGCCGGAGGGCCTGAGGTCGGCGTGGGCCGCCCCCGGGTGGCGTACCGCGAGACCGTCGTAGGCGGAGTCGGCGGGTTCGTCTTCCGGCACGTCAAACAGGACGGCGGGGCGGGGCAGTTCGCCCACGTCGTGCTCGACGTGGAGCCGCTCGGCCCCGAAGCAGGCGTCACCGGCTTCGAGTTCCGGTCCGCCGTGGTCGGCGGGCGGGTGCCGCAGGAGTACGTCCGCGCGGTGGAGGCCGGATGCCGGGACGCCCTGGCCGAGGGCCCGCTCGACGGGCATCCGGTGACGGGGCTGCGGGTCACGCTGACCGACGGTGCCACGCATGTGAAGGACTCGTCCGACACGGCGTTCCGCACCGCCGGCCGGCTGGGGCTGCGGGAGGCGCTGCGCGCCTGCGAGATGGTCCTCCTGGAGCCGGTGGCCGAGGTGACGGTCACGGTGCCGGCCGACGCGGTCGGCGCTGTGCTCGGTGATCTGGCCGCCCGGCGCGGCCGGGTGAGCGGATCCGAGACCCGGGGCGGCTCGACGGCGGTGACCGCCGCCGTGCCGCTGGCCGAACTGTTCGGCTACGCCACCCGGTTGCGCGGCCGCACCCAGGGGCGGGGCACCTTCACGACCCGTCCGGCCGGTCATGCCCCGGCACCGCGGCCGGTGCCGGTGCGGTAGGGGAGCGGGGGCGCGGGGGTGGGGCGCCGGTGCGGCGAGTCCGCACCGGCGCCCCTGCCCGCCCTAGCCGAGCCTGTCGACCGCTTCCTTGGCCTCCTTGAGGCCGGCGCCGGTGGTCTCCCGGTACACCTTGATGGCGTGGATCTTCTTGCCCTCGCGTACCAGTGCGGTCACCTCGTCCATCCGCGCGACGTCCTCCCGCAGGTCCAGATGCTCCATGATCAGGTCGAGCTTGCGCTCGACACGCGCGAGACGCCCTTCGGCCCGTGCCAACCGGCTTGTCACGCCGAGAGCGCAGCCGACGAAGGCGAGGGCGAGTGCGAGGTACACCACTGTGTTCATGACCGAGCATGCTAGACGCGCGGCTCCGTCCCTCTGACGTGGACACGCCTGCCATGCCGCCACCGCGGCCGTGGCGCCGGGCACATCGACGCGGGCGGCGGTCCTGCGGTTGGGTCTCCGCCAGGAGTGCCGCGGTCGTCTCCGCCAGGGGGTTCTGCGGCCTTACCCGCCGGGAGTCCTGCGGCCGTCCCCCGGCCGGAGTGTCACGGCCGTCCCGCGGGGAGTCCTGTGGCCGTCGCCGGCCGGGGGTCACAGCCGTTCGGCGGGGAGTCCTGCGGCTGTCGCGGGCCGGGGGTCACAGCCGTTCGGCGGGGAGTCCTGCGGCTGTCGCGGGCCGGGGGTCACAGCCGTTCCGCGGGGAGTCCTGCGGCCGTCCCGCGGGAGTCCTGCGGCCGTCCCCGGCCGGGGTACCACAGCCGTCTCCGCCGGGATTGCCGCGACCGCCCCCGCCGGGAGTTCCGCAGCCGTTCCCGCCGGGAGTCCCGCGGCCGTCCCTGCCCGAAGTTCTGCGACCGCGCCGTGCCCACGCGGAATCCCGCGGCCATCCTCGCCGGGAGGTCCCGCGACCGCTCTGCGCCCTCGGCTCTCGGCCCTCGCCAAGGAGGCCCGAGAGACCCAGGTCAGGCCAGCCTCCCGTCCAGTGCCGCCCGCCACGCCGGTGACGGCACCGTGCCGTCGGACGGTCGCGGGTGTCTGCCGCCGCGGCCGAAGAACGCGGCGAGGGGCAGGACCGCCGCGCCGACGGTGACCGCGTCCGGGCCGAGGCGGCCCAGGTCGATGCCCACCCGGCTCGCGGGGAAGCGCAGGGCGTGCGCGAGGGCCTGCCCCCGGACCTCGTCCAGGAAGCCGCCGCCCAGCTGGAGTCCCGCCCAGCCGCCGATCAGCACTCGTTCCGGCTGGAAGAGGTTGATCAGGTCGGACAGCCCGGCGCCGAGGTACGCGGCGGTCTCGGCGAGTACGGCCGCGGCCACCGGATCCGGCTCCCGGCCGTCGGCGGGGCGGGCCGCGGCGAGCAGTTCGGTCAGCGCCCGCTCCTCACCGGCCCCGGCGGACGGCCGTCCGCCCGCCTCCCGCCAGCGCGCCACCAGCGCCTCCGCGCCCGCGTAGGCCTCCAGACAGCCGCGCGCCCCGCACCGGCACCGGCGCCCGCCGACCCGCACGGTCAGATGCCCCCACTCCACCGCCCGCCCCTGCTCGGCCTCCTCGGCGACGACGCACGCGCCGACCCCCGAACCGAACAGCACCACCACGGCGTTGCGTGCCCCGCGCCCCGCGCCGAACCACATCTCCGCCTGCCCCAGCGCCTTGGCACCGTTGTCGACGAAGAACGGGACCTGCACCGGGAGCCGGCCCGTCCGGCGGAGCAGGAGTTCCAGCGGCACCGCGTCCCAGCCGATCGTCTGCCCGTGCACGACCGCTCCGTCCGCGCCGCCGTCCTCGATGATGCCGGGCACGCCGATACCGACACCCAGCAGCTCGCCGGGGGCGAGGCCGGACAGCCGCAGGACCTCGCCGATGCCGTCCGCGACATGGCCGACGACGGCGTCGACCTCGTACCCGCGCGGCCCCAGGGGCCGTTCGGTGCGCGCGAGTTCACTCATGCCGAGGTCGAACAGCTCGACCCGTACCCGGGTCTCGCCGACGTCCACCCCGATCAGCCGCCCGCTGTCCCGCCGTACCCGCAGTAGCCGGCGCGGCCTGCCGACGTCCGCGCCGATCAGTCCGGCCTCCTCCACCAGGCCGTCGGCGAGCAGTTCGGCGACGACGTTGCTGACAGAGCCCGAACTCAGACCGGTCGCCGGGCCCAGCGCGTGCCGGCTCATCGGCCCGTCGACATACAACCGTTGCAGAACGGTACTCCGGCTCTCCCGCCGCAGGTCACGCACCGTGCGACCGCTCAGCCCTGCCACCTGGCCTCCCAAATGTCCGTGCTTTTCCGGCCCGTTGGACCGTCTGTCGCTGCCGGATCCCTTGACGTGCGTTTCTCTTGAGGTTTAACTCACGTCCTAAATTAAGCCATGAGGGGGCTTCGTGGGCCGAACGGGGTGTCGGCTCCCCGAAAACGCCCCTCGGGGTTCTCGACTCCCGGAAAGGGACACCAGGAGCCATGCGCAGCATCCGAGCCGCGGCCGTAGGCGCCGTGACCATGTCTCTCGCCCTCGCGGCCACGGCCTGCGGAGGCGGTTCGTCCAGCGGTGGCGGGTCCAACGACTCGCCCAGGACGCTGACGTACTGGGCCTCCAACCAGGGCGCCAGTATCGCCGTGGACAAGAAGGTCCTCCAGCCCGAACTCGACAAGTTCGAGAAGCAGACCGGCATCAAGGTGAAGCTGGAGGTCGTACCCTGGTCCGACCTGCTGAACCGCATCCTCACGGCGACCACCTCCGGCCAGGGCCCGGACGTGCTGAACATCGGCAACACCTGGAGCGCCTCGCTCCAGGCGACCGGCGCCCTGCTGCCCTGGGACGCGAAGAACTTCGGCAAGATCGGCGGCAGGGACCGCTTCGTCGACTCCGCGCTGGGCTCCACCGGCGCCGAGGGCAAGGACCCGGCCGCGGTCCCGCTCTACTCGATGGCGTACGCGCTCTACTACAACAAGAAGATCTTCGCCGACGCGGGCATCGCCAAGCCGCCCGCCACCTGGGACGAGCTGGTGGCCGACGGCAAGAAAATCAAGGCCAAGGGCAAGTCCGTGCTCGGCGCCGAGGGCTCCAACCTGTCGGAGAACATTCACCACGTCTTCGTCTTCGCCAAGCAGCACGACGCCGAATTCTTCACCGCCGACGGCAAACCGGACTTCACCAACCCGAAGGTGGTCGACGCGGTCAAGCAGTACGTCGACCTGATGGCCAAGGACAAGGTCATCCCGACCGGCGACGCCGAGTACGCCCAGAACCAGTCCGTCAGCGACTTCGCCAAGGGCAAGCAGGCCATGCTGCTCTGGCAGTCCGCGGCCGCCAACCTCAAGTCCCAGGGCATGAGCGAGGACGACTACGGCATCGCCCCCGTGCCCGTGCGCTCCGGGACGCCCGGCGCCGGCGCCCAGACCAACTCGATGGTCGCGGGCATCAACATCGCCGTCTTCAAGAACAGCCACAACCTCGACGGCGCCACGAAGTTCGTGAAGTTCATGACCAGCGACGAGGAACAGAAGACCCTCAACACGGCCTACACGTCCATCCCGCCGGTCAAGGGCGCGCAGACCGACGCGGCGTTCAACAGCCCGGCCACCGCGGTGCTCAAGCAGACGCTCGCCACCAGCGCCGCGGCACTCCCGCAGGTCGCGTCCGAGTCGCAGTTCGAGACGGCGGTCGGTACGGCCGTCAAGGAGCTGTTCGCCGACGTGGCCGCCGGACGGGCGGTCACCACCGGCTCCGTCAAGGCGAAGCTGGAGAAGGCCCAGCAGCAGATGCCGAAGGCGTGAGCACGACCATGACCACCACCGCTCTGAAGGAGCCGGTGCGGAAGACGTCCCCCGGTGCGGCGCGCGAATCCCGCCGCCGCACCGGGCGGATCCGCCGGATCTCCCTGCCCTACCTGCTGCTCCTGCCCGCCCTGCTGCTCGAACTCCTCGTCCACCTGGTGCCGATGGTCATCGGCATGGTGATGAGCTTCAAGGAGCTCACCCAGTTCTACATCCGCGACTGGGGCACCGCGCCCTGGTCGGGCCTCGGCAACTACCAGGTGTCGGTGGACTTCGACGCGCCGGTCGGCGAGGCCCTGCTGCACTCCTTCTTCGTCACCGTCGGCTTCACCCTGCTGTCGGTCGGCCTGTGCTGGCTCATCGGCACCGCGGCGGCCGTCTACCTGCAGGACACCTTCCGCGGCCGGGGTCTGCTGCGGGCGCTGTTCCTGGTGCCGTACGCCCTGCCGGTCTACGCGGCCGTCATCACCTGGGTGTTCATGTTCCAGCACGAAAACGGCCTGGTGAACCACGTCCTGCACGACCAGCTGCACCTCACCGACCAGCCGTCCTTCTGGCTGATCGGCGACAACAGTTTCTACGCCCTGCTGACCGTGTCGGTTTGGAAGGGCTGGCCGTTCGCCTTCCTCATCGTGATGGCGGGCCTGCAGAACATCCCCAAGGAGCTGTACGAGGCCGCCGCACTGGACGGCGCCGGGATGTGGCAGCAGATCCGCCGCATCACCCTGCCGTCGCTGCGCCCGGTCAACCAGGTGCTGGTCCTCGTGCTGTTCCTGTGGACGTTCAACGACTTCAACACCCCGTACGTCCTGTTCGGCAAGGCCGCCCCGGAGGCCGCCGACCTCATCTCGGTCCACATCTACCAGGCCTCCTTCGTCACCTGGAACTTCGGCACCGGTTCCGCCATGTCCGTCCTGCTGCTGCTCTTCCTGCTGGTCGTGACCGGCGTGTACCTGCTGTTCACCTCGCGCGGACGGAGGGCCGCCGATGTCTAGCACCAACTCACCCATGGCGCCGCCGCGTTCGTTCATCTGGTCCCGCCGGGTCTTCCTCGTCCTGCTCACCGGGTTCGTGCTGATCCCGGTGTACGTGATGGTCTCCAGCTCGCTGAAGCCGCTCGCGGACGTCACGGGGAAGTTCCGCTGGGTGCCCAGCGAGGTGACGATCCGGCCGTACATCGACATCTGGTCGACGGTCCCTCTCGCCAGGTACTTCGCCAACTCGCTGATCGTGGCCGGCGCGGCGACCGTCTGCTCCGTCGTCATCGCCGTGTTCGCGGCGTACGCCGTCAGCCGCTACGACTTCCGCGGCAAGCGCGTCTTCACGGTCACCGTGCTGTCGACGCAGATGTTCCCCGGCATCCTCTTCCTGCTCCCGCTGTTCCTCATCTACGTCAACATCGGCAACGCCACCGGCATCGCCCTGTTCGGCTCGCGCGGCGGGCTGATCCTGACGTACCTCACCTTCTCGCTGCCGTTCTCGATCTGGATGCTGATCGGGTACTTCGACTCGGTGCCGCGCGACCTGGACGAGGCGGCGCTGGTGGACGGCTGCGGCCCGCTGAAGGCGCTCTTCCGGATCGTCGTGCCGGCCGCCATCCCCGGCATCGTCGCGGTCGCCGTCTACGCCTTCATGACCGCGTGGGGAGAGGTGCTCTTCGCGTCCGTCATGACCAACGACACCACCCGCACCCTCGCCGTCGGCCTCCAGGGCTACTCCACCCTCAACGACGTCTACTGGAACCAGATCATGGCCGCCTCGCTCGTCGTGAGCGTGCCCGTGGTCGCGGGGTTCCTGCTCCTGCAGCGCTATCTCGTCGCCGGTCTGACGGCGGGCGCCGTCAAGTGAACAACACCCCTGATCCCGAAGGGACTTCCGTGTCCGAACCCATCGACCTCGCCGCCTTCCCGCACGACTTCCTGTGGGGCACGGCGACAGCGGCGTACCAGATCGAGGGGGCCGTCGCCGAGGACGGCCGTACGCCCTCGATCTGGGACACCTTCTCCCACACGCCCGGGAAGGTCGCGAACGACGACAACGGCGACGTCGCCTGCGACCACTACCACCGCTGGCGCGAGGACATCGGCCTGATGCGGCGACTCGGCGTCAACGCCTACCGGTTGTCGGTGGCCTGGCCGCGTGTGGTCCCCGGCGGGACGGGTCCGGTCAACCCCGCGGGGCTCGCCTTCTACGACGAACTGGTGGACGCACTGCTTGAGGCGGACATCACCCCGTCCGTCACCCTCTACCACTGGGACCTGCCGCAGGTGCTCCAGGACCGCGGCGGCTGGCCCGAACGGGACACGGCCCTCGCCTTCGCCGAGTACGCCTCGGCCGTCGCCGCCCGCCTCGGCGACCGCGTCAAGCTCTGGGCGACCCTCAACGAGCCCTCCTGCTCGTCCTGGATCGGCCACCTGGAAGGCACGATGGCCCCCGGCTGGACCGATCTGACCGCCGCCGTACGCACCTCCTACCACCTGCTCCTCGGCCACGGCCTCGCGACCCGGGCCATCCGCGCCGCCGTCCCCGGCGCGCAGGTCGGCATCGTCAACAACCTCTCCACCGTGCACGCGGCCACCGACCGCCCGGAGGACCTGGCGGCCGCCCGCCGGCACGACGGCCACGTCAACCGCTGGTGGCTGGACCCGGTGCACGGCCGCGGCTTCCCCGCCGACATGCGGGAGGTCTACGGCGTGGAACTCCCCGAGCGGGCGGGCGACCTGGAGACGATCGCCGCACCACTGGACTGGCTGGGCCTCAACTACTACTTCCCGGCCTACGTCGCCGACGACCCCGACGGCCCGGCGCCGTACGTCCGTTCCGTCCGCCGCGAAGGCGTCGCACGCACCGGCATGGACTGGGAGATCGACGCGTCCGGCATCGAGACACTGCTGCTCCGGCTCACCGAGGAGTACGGCGCCCGGAAGATCTACGTCACCGAGAACGGCTCCGCCTACCCGGACGTGGTCCGCCCCGACGGCAGCGTCGACGACCCGGAACGCCAGGACTACCTGGAGCGCCACCTCGCCGCCTGCGCCTCGGCCGTCCGCCGGGGTGCCCCGCTCGCCGGCTACTACGCCTGGTCGCTGCTGGACAACTTCGAGTGGGCCTACGGCTACGACAAGCGCTTCGGCCTGGTCCACGTCGACTACCGCACCCAGGTCCGCACGATCAAGGGGAGCGGCCACCGGTACGCCGACATCGTCCGGGTGCACCGGGGGCAGGCACGCCGGGCCGCCTGAGTCCGGCCCGGACGACCGGTGGGCGCGGGTGCGCGAGCCCGCGCCCACCGGTTCCGGACCCGATCGCGCCCGAACGCCGCGACGCCTTCTGGACTGTCATACGCACGCTGTCTTCGAGCTGCTCCACATCGCCGCGCCGCGAGACACCGCGCGGGACCGGGCCACCAACATCGCCATCAACGACCAGCCCATGGCGGGCGTCGCGCCGGAGCGCCTGGCTGAACAGTGGATTCCTTCCGATGTGGAGTTGCCGGCGGACCGCTGCGGGGGAGTGGTGTCAATTCACCGGAGGCTGCCCGTTCAAGAGGCAGCGCATGTCGGCGTCAGACGCGGAGGCAGCGCTCCCGCAGCTCGGAGATGACGGCCTTCTCGCGTGCGTCGGGGGCACCGTCCACCGTGGCCACCCGGTCGGCGGCGTCGAGGATGTCGCTCAGATCCCCGGACTCGGCTTCTACGCGCTCCCACACCTCGGCGGGGTCGATGTCGACGAGCTGGGCGAGCTGGTCGTCGACGACCTGATGCCGCTCCCGGACCAGCCTCACCAGGTGCCGCATCAGCAGCGCCTCATCATCGGCGATCTTGTTGTTCGCCCTGATGACGAGCCAGGCGACCCACAGCATCAACTGCGGGTGCCGACTCCGCTTGGTCATACCCTCGGCGACTTCGATCACCCGCGCCTCGTTCCGGAAGACGGCCTGCGCGTGCCGGCCGGCGAGGAGCGTGGTGTAGCGGTTCAGCAGGACGGCGAGGGGAACGCCGACCAGGGGGATACCGATCTTGATGACGTTGCGCTGCAGGAGGTGTTTCCCGACGACCGGGAGAGTCTTCGCGGCGGTGAGTACCTCTCCGGAGAAGAAGCGCTTGATCACCGGCCGTACGAGAGCCGGGACCGCCTTGGTCACGCCTTCCCGGACCGCTTCCCCGCTTTTGATGGTGAAGGCCACTCGAATGAGCTTCCACAGGTCGTCGGGGTCGGAGAGGTCGAGCGGGACCCGGTACAGGACTGCGATGTCGTAGGCCAAGTGGAGTTGGAGCCTGGTGATGTACGCGACATCGACCATCATGGTGGCGACGGCGGCGGGAACCGTCGCCGGTGAGGCACCCCCGAGGCTCCCGATGGTGGCGGCCACAGTCGCCGTGTAGGCCCCCGCGGAGAGTCCTCCTTCGAGCGCGGCGTACCGAGCCGCCATCTTGGTCCGCTGATCGACGATGGCGTCCGCGGGAACACCGGCGTACCGGTCCTGGAAATACTGCCAGTCGACCTTCTTGGTGTACGAGTTCATGGCATGAGCGGCGAGCTTGGTGAACCAGTTGCCCGACTTGATGTCGTCCGCGCTCAGTCCCTTGACGAAGTCCTTGATCTCGTCCTGCTCCTGCTCGACGACCTTCCGGTCGGCGGCGTCGTCCGCCTCGATGTCGGCAGCGTCCATAGGAGCTTTGGGCATGACGATTTTCCCCCCGGGCGGTTCAGCGAATAGCCAGGTTGCGGCAACTTTACGCGTCATCATGTGGTTGATACCGGCCCTTTCGACAACCGCCGGGGGGCTTCTTATTCCGAGGAGGCCTTGACCGAACTGCGGGCCGACGCCGGGGTGACCGGTACCTGCCCGAGTCGTGAGTGAACGCCCCGACCACCCACCCCGTATCCCCCCACCATGGGAAGATCCCTCACCATGAGCGCGTCCCCGGTGGTGCGAGGCCTGCGGGCCGCGGTGTTCGCCGCGGTGTGCGTGCTGCTCGCCGCCGCCGGGCACGGGCTGGCCGTGGGGGACATGCCGTCGCCGTGGGCAGACGCCGGCGGGTTCCTCGCCGTGTTCGTGCTCGGCTGCGCGCTCGGCGGGCGCGAGCGGTCGCTGGCCGGCATCGGTGCCGCCATGCTCGGCACGCAGGCAGGGCTGCACCTGGTGTTCGGCGCGGCCCACCGACGGAGCACGCCCGACAGCTCCTCGCGGACGGCCTCCGCGCCGGGACACACCATGACGGCGATGCAGGCGCACGTGGCCCACATCGCCCAGATGGCGCACATGACCCACGCGCACCCCGTCCACCTCCACACCGCGGCCCACCCCACCGCCACCGGTCACGCCACCCTCGCCCACCTCCTCGCCGCCCTCGTCGCCGCCTGGTGGTTGCGGCGGGGCGAGGCCGCGCTGTGGTCGCTGCTCCGTCGGGCCGGCACGCTCGTACCCGGGCTCGTCGCCTGGTGGCGGGACGCGCCCCTGCCCGCCCCCGCCGGTTCCGCCCCGCGCGTCCCGGCCGGCCCGGCACCACCGCGCCGAACCCCGCTGCGGCACGCGGTACATCGGCGCGGGCCCCCCGCCCCGATCCCGTACTCGGCCTGACCCCTCACCCATCTCGTTCGTACGGAGATCGACTCACCCATGCCCACGTCCCGCATCACCCTGCGCCGCGCCGGAACCGTCACCGCCGTGGCGGCCGCCTCCGTCCTCCTCGCCGCCGGCGCCGCCTCCGCGCACGTCACCGTGCACCCGGAGAGCTACGCCAAGGGCGCCACCGACGGCGTGCTCACCTTCCGCGTCCCGAACGAGGAGGACAGCGCGGCCACCACCAAGGTCCAGGTGTTCCTGCCCACCGACCACCCCGTGCTCGGTGTCCTCGTCCACCCGCAGGACGGCTGGACCGCCAAGGTCACCACCACGAAGCTGAAGAAGCCCGTCGAGACCGACGACGGCACCGTCACCGAGGCGGCCTCCGCCATCACCTTCACCGGTGGGAAGATCGGCGCGGGCCAGTACGAGGACTTCGATGTCGCCTTCGGCCAGCTCCCCGACGACACCGGGCAGTTGACGTTCAAGACGCTGCAGACCTACTCCGACGGCAAGGTCGCCCGCTGGATCGAGGAGCCGACGGGAGGGGAGGAGCCGGAGAACCCGGCACCGGTGCTCAAGCTGACCGCGGCCGGTGCGGATTCGGCGTCGACGGCGTCGAAGAGCACCACGCCCCGGGCCGCCGACCCGGCGGACTCCACCGACTCGACCGCCCGGGGCCTCGGTATCGCCGGGCTGGTCGTCGGCGTACTCGGCCTCGCCGCGGCCGCGTTCGCGATCCTCCGGGGGCGGTCGGCACGGTCGTAGGCACGCCGTAACCGCCTCGGACGCACCGCCTCGGACGCACCGCCTCGGACGCACCGAGCAGGCACCGAACAGGCACCTCGTAGGCACATGGAGAAGGGCCCGGACCGTCCACCGGTCCGGGCCCTTCTCCATGCTGACGTGCGGATGAAAGACGGTCGCTGTCGGCCGGGGGCGGTCAGGAGGGGCGGCTGCGATCCCGTCGCCCTCGGAGCGCCCCCGCCGGCCGCCCGCCCCGGGTCACCGCCCCGCCAGCTCCAGCACCATGGGCTCCGGCGCGGCCGGGGCCGGCGCCGGGACCGGGTCCTGGGCCAGGGTGCGGGAGTTGCGCCGCAGCCACAGCACGTCCCGGCCGAACGACCACAGCAGCGAACCCAGGGCCGACAGCACGATGGTGAGGTTCACCGCGGACGGCAGCAGCTCGGAGCCGGCCAGCAGCAGGGCGATGCCCTGCACCGCGGCGACGGTCTTGCGGGCGAACGACGGCGGCAGCGCGGCGTTCAGCCAGGGGGCGACCCGGGCCGCGGCGACGAAGGCGTACCGCATGCCGCCGATCAGCAGCACCCACGGGCCGAGCTGCATGGACACGTACACGCTCAGCACCAGGATCAGGAACGCGTCGACCTCCATGTCGAAGCGGGCGCCCAGCGCCGAGGAGGTGCCCGTACGGCGGGCCACCTTGCCGTCCACACCGTCCAGGAGAAGGGCGACGGCGGTGAGACCGACGAGCAGCGTCACCGGCGGCGCGCTCTCGAAGGAGTCCGCGACCAGCGCGGTCACCCCGCCGACCAGGGTCGCCCGGCCGAGCGTCACCCGGTTCGCGGGCCCGAAGGAACTGAGCCGGGAGCGGTGCAGGGCGCGGGAGAGAACCGCCCAGGTGGCGAACGCGAAGACCAGCCCCGTCAGCCAGCCGGCCGGCCCGAGGCCGATCACCGAGCCGAGCAGGGCCAGCAGCAGGATCTGGATACCCGCTCCCACGGCGGTCTCCTGCTGGAGCCTCGCGTCGTACGTGTTGTTCAGGGCCACCGCACACCCTCCGGCCGAGTGACAGAGTCGATCAACGCCGCGTACTCTGCGCGGCCTGTGCACTTCTCGGTACGTGAACAACTTGCCGATCGTTCAGGAGGATGCCGATGAACCGTTCCGCCCGCGCGTTCTGGCTCGGCTCGCCCGGCCACGGCGAGCTGCGTGACGTCACCCTCGCGGAGCCCGCCGAGGACGAGGTGCTGGTGCGTGCCCTGTACTCCGGGATCAGCCGCGGCACCGAGACGCTGGTCTTCCGCGGGGGCGTGCCCGAGAGCCAACACGCCGCGATGCGGGCGCCGTTCCAGGAGGGTGACTTCCCGGGCCCGGTGAAGTACGGCTACCTGAACGTCGGCGTGGTCGAGGAGGGCCCGGCTGAGCTGATCGGCCGTACGGTCTTCTGTCTGTATCCGCACCAGAGCCGTTACGTCGTTCCGGTGAGCGCCGTGACCGTCGTGCCCGAGCGGGTGCCCGCCGCCCGGGCCGTGCTCGCCGGGACCGTGGAGACCGCGGTGAACGCCCTGTGGGACGCCGCGCCGCTGATCGGTGACCGGATCGCGGTGATCGGCGGCGGCATGGTCGGCTGCTCGGTGGCCGCGCTGCTCGCCCGCTTCCCCGGCGTACGGCTGCAGCTCGTCGACGCCGACCCGGCCCGCGCGAAGACCGCGGAGGCGCTCGGCGTCGACTTCGCGGCACCGGCCGACGCCCTCGGCGACTGCGACCTCGTCGTGCACGCCAGCGCCACCGAGCAGGGCCTCGCCCGCGCCCTGCAACTGCTGTCCCCGGAGGGCACGGTGGTGGAACTGAGCTGGTACGGCGACCGGCGGGTCGCCCTGCCGCTCGGCGAGGCCTTCCACTCCCGCCGGCTCACCCTGCGCAGCAGCCAGGTCGGCACCGTCTCCCCGGCGGCGCGCGCCGGCCGCACCTACGCCGACCGGATGGCCCTCGCCCTCGACCTGCTCGCCGACCCGGCGCTGGACGCGCTCGTCACCGGCGAGAGCGCCTTCGACGATCTACCGGACGTCATGCCCAGGCTCGCCTCCGGGGAGATCCCCGCCCTGTGCCACCGGGTGCGGTACGCCGAGACGGGTCTGACCTGAGAAAAGAGTGAGAGGGGGCTGAACACGGGGAAGCGAAGAGCCGTACTACACGGCATCCCCCGGCGGCCAAGGGCCGGGGGACCAGACGCGCCGCACCTGGAGGGTCGTCCGTTGTTCAGCATCACCGTCCGCGATCACATCATGATCGCCCACAGCTTCCGCGGCGAGGTGTTCGGACCCGCGCAGCGACTGCACGGCGCCACGTTCCTCGTGGACGCGACGTTCCGCCGCGAGCAGCTGGACGAGGACAACATCGTGGTCGACATCGGTCTGGCCACGCAGGAACTGGGCGCCGTGGTCGCCGAGCTGAACTACCGCAACCTCGACGACGAACCCGAGTTCGCGGGGGTCAACACCTCCACCGAGTTCCTCGCCAAGGTCATCGCCGACCGGCTCGCCGAACGCGTCCACAAGGGTGCCCTCGGCGAGGGCGCCAAGGGCCTCGCCGGCCTCACCGTCACCCTGCACGAGTCGCACATCGCCTGGGCGAGTTACGAGCGTGACCTGTGACCGATCTGACCGTGGGTCCGGAGCCGTCCGTGCCGAGCCTCGGCACCGGGAGCCGCGACACCGTGGAGCGGCCACGCCTCACGTACGTGCCCGCGCAGCCCATCGCCGCCGACACCGCCGGAATCATCTCCATGTCCCTGCGCACCGTGCACTTCGTCATGCCGGGCGGCGTCGACGACCCGGCCGCGCCCAGCGGCGGCAACGCCTACGACCGCCGGGTCTGCCTGGACCTGCCGGGCTTCGGCTGGCAGGTGGCCCGGCACGCCGTGCCCGGCGACTGGCCGAGCCCCGGCCGGGACGCCCGGGAGGGCCTCGCCCGGACCCTCGGTGACCTGCCCGACGACTCGGTCGTCCTGCTCGACGGAATCGTGGCCTGCGGCGTACCGGAGATCGTCGTCCCCGAGGCGCAGCGCCTGCGGCTCGCGGTCCTCGTCCATCTGCCGCTCGGCGACGAGACCGGTCTCGCCCCGGACGTGGCCGCCGACCTCGACGCCCGCGAGCGCGCGGTGCTGCGGGCGGTGCCCGCGGTGATCGCCACCAGCGACTGGGCGGTGCGCCGTCTCGTCTCCCACCACGGGCTCGCCCCGGACCGGGTGCACGTCGCCGCGCCGGGTGCCGACATCGCGCCCCTCGCGCCGGGCACCGACGGCGTCTCCCGGCTGCTGTGCGTGGCCGCGGTGACCCCGCGCAAGGGGCAGCACCGGCTCGTGGAGGCACTGGCGGCGGTACGGGACCTGCCGTGGACCTGCGAATGCGTCGGCGGCCTCGGCCACGACCCCGAGTACGTCGCCGAGCTGCGCGCCCTCATCGAGCGGTACGGCCTCACCGACCGCCTCCAGCTGTCCGGGCCGCGCTCCGGCGCCGCCCTCGACGCCGCCTACGCGGCCGCCGACCTGATGGTCCTCACCTCCTACGCCGAGACCTACGGCATGGCGGTCACCGAGGCCCTCGCCCGCGGCATCCCCGTCCTCGCCACCGACGTGGGCGGGTTGCCCGAGGCGGTCGGCCGCGCCCCCGACGGCGGGGTGCCCGGCATTCTCGTCCCGCCGGAGGAGCCGGCCGCGATCGCGGCGGAACTGCGCGGCTGGTTCGGCGAGCCCGACGTACGACGCCGTCTCAAGGCCGCCGCCCGGGGCCGGCGCGCCGCGCTCGACGGCTGGGCCACCACGGCCCGCAGCCTCGCCGGAGTCCTCGGACGGCTCCCCGAACCCCCGCGGAGGGCGGCATGAGCACCCAGAGGACCGCACCTGGCGGGCCGGCCACGGCCCGGCAGACGCCGGGCGGGTCGATCCCGGCCCAGCCCGGCCCCGGCGAGGCGGAGTCCGGGACCGGAACGGACAGCGAGCGGGAGGCCGTCATGCGGAACGCCGGTGGTCCGGCACACGAGGAGGCGCGGATCGTGGACGCCCCGGACGAAGCGGCGCGTGGCGCCGAGGACCGCGACGCCGCCGGCGACGCGACGGACGAGGGCGCCCCCGCCCCGGTCATCGCCGGTGCCGGACCCGTCGGCCGCCCGGGTGAACGGGCCACCGTACGGCTGCGGGACGGCGGCTCGGAGGAGCCGCCGCGCTACGCGCCCGAGTGGCTCCAGCTGCGGGAGAGCGCCGACGCCGCGGCCCGTGCGCAGGAGCTGCTGGACCCGCTGCGCGCCCGGCTGGCCGGTATGCCGGGCCAGGAGGGCGGACTGGTCGTGCACGACCTCGGCTGCGGCACCGGGTCGATGGGCCGCTGGCTGGCGCCCCGGCTCGACGGTGCCCAGCACTGGGTCCTCCACGACCGCGACCCCTACCTGCTGCACTTCGCGGCCGTCGCCTCCCCGCGCTCCGCCGCCGACGGCAGCCGCGTCACGGTCGAGACGCGCCGCGGTGACGTGGCCCGGCTGACCCCGGACGCGCTCGAAGGGGCCGCGCTGCTGACCGCGTCCGCGCTGCTCGACGTCCTGACCGAGGACGAGATCGGCGCCCTGGCGGAGGCCTGTGCCGGGGCCGGCTGCCCCGCGCTGCTCACGCTGTCCGTCGCCGGACGGGTCGAACTCGTCCCCGCCGACCCCCTGGACGCCGAGATCGCCGAGGCGTTCAACGCCCACCAGCGGCGCGACGGGCTGCTCGGCCCCGACGCGATCGCTGCGGCCTGCGAGGCGTTCGGCGAGCGCGGCGTCACCGTACGGGTGGCACCGAGCCCCTGGCGGCTCGGCCCGGACGAGGCCGCGCTGACCGAGCAGTGGCTGCGCGGCTGGGTGGGCGCGGCCGTCGAGCAGCGCCCGGAACTGCGCGAGCGCGCCGAGCGCTACCTGCGCGACCGGCTCGCCGCCTGCGCGGCCGGTGAACTGCGCGTGGTCATCCACCACAGCGACCTGCTGGCGCTGCCCGGTCCCCTCGGGGGCGTGTCATGAGCACCCGGGCGGCGACGGCGGGCGCGGCGACGGAGGCGCGGACCGCCGCCACGCCGGGCACGCGCAGGAGAACGTCCGGTACGGGCCGTACCCGTGACGCGGTCATGGTCCGTCCCCCCAGGACACCCTCCGCCGGCACCCGCCCCGGCGCCGAAACGGTCACCGTGGCCCCCGAAGCCCCCGGTGCGGAGCAGGGCCCGGCCGGCCGTCGCTCCGGTGCGCGGGCCCTGCGCACCCACCTCGGCACCGCCGCCGGTGTGGTCATCCTCGGCGCGCTGCTGTGGCGGCTCGGTACCGGCCCGCTGCTCGACGGGCTGCGGCGGATCGACACCCGGACGGTGCTCGCCGCCCTCGGCATCGGCCTGGTCACCACCGTGTTCAGCGCGTGGCGCTGGCAGTTGGTGGCCCGCGGGCTGCTCCTCCGGCTGCCGCTGGGGCCGGCCGTCGCCGACTACTACCGGGCACTGTTCCTGAACGCGGCCCTGCCCGGCGGGATCCTCGGCGACGTGCACCGGGCCGTGCGGCACGGGCAGAGCGCCGGCGACGTCCGGCGCGGGGTGAAGGCGGTCGTGCTGGAGCGGGTCGCCGGGCAGGTCGCGCTCGCCCTCTTCGGAGCGGCCGTGCTGGTGACGCTGCCGTCGCCGGTGCGTGCCGAGGTCCGCGGTTTCGCCCCGCTGGTGGCCCTCGCGGCCGCCGGGGCGTTCGCCGTCGTCCTCGCCGTCCGCCTGAACCGCGCTCCCGCGCGGCGCGGCGGCGCCCTGCACGCCGTGCTGCGCGAGACCCGGCAGGGCCTGCTCTCCCGGCAGGGCGGGCCGGGCATCGCGCTGTCCTCGGCCGTCGTCCTCGCCGGCCACCTCGCGATGTTCGTGGTGGCGGCCCGCGTCGCCGGCTCCGGAGCGTCGGTCGCGGCGCTGGTGCCGCTCGCGGTGCTCGCCCTGGTCGCCATGGGCGTGCCGCTGAACGTCGGCGGCTTCGGCCCCCGCGAGGGCGTCACCGCCTGGGCGTTCGGCGCCGCCGGGCTCGGCGCGAGCAGCGGGGTCGCGGTCGCCGTCGTCTACGGCGTGCTCAGCTTCGTCGCGAGCCTGCCCGGTGCCGTCGTCCTGGTCGCCCGCTGGTACGCGGGCCTGCGGGCCGGAGCCGCGTCGGCGGACCCCGGCCGCGCACCCGCGGCGGACTACCCCTGCCGGCCGGCCGAGGTGAGCAACGCGAAATACGGCTCGAAGGATTCGACGAGGCTCGTCAGCAGTTCCTTCCCCTTTTCCGCCGAACCCAGGGAAGGGCGGCCGATGACGCCCGATTCGGTATAGGCGGACATTCCCACGGTGAGCAGATGACGACGGTCGTCGGCGATGAAATCGGCGGACTCGTAACCAGGGCGGACGAATTCGGGGTGAGCGTGCAGAAGAATCGAGGTCTCGATTTCTCCCGCGTGCATGTCGGTGAGCAGCGAGGTCTGCACCCCGGCCCGCTCCCGGGCCGCCTCCCAGTCCTCGGAGGCCGGGAACAGGGCCGCCCGCTCGCCGCGCGCGGAGGCCTCCTGGACGACGTTGCCCAGCACGTAGTTGCCGCCGTGCCCGTTGACCACGACGAGCGCCTCCACGCCCGAGCGGCGCAGCGACTCGGCGATGTCCCGCACCACCGCGTGCAGCGTCGTGGCGGAGATGCTGACGGTCCCCGGCCAGTCCGCGTGCTCGTGCGAGCACGCGACGGTCAGCGGAGGCAGGAGGTGCACCGGGTACGCGGCGGCGATCTCCCTCGCCACGGTGCAGGCGATCAGCGTGTCGGTCGCCAGCGGAAGGAACGGACCGTGCTGCTCGAAACTCCCCACGGGAAGGACGGCCACCTGTGCTGAAACGCCCGCCCCCCGCGTCCGGACATCTTCTGTGGTGTCCGTCGGCAGCACCCCGTGTGCCACCGTACGCGCGCCCGAACCAGTCATCTTTCTCACGGCCTTTCATCTCTGCTTAGGAATCAGATCATGACAGAAAACATCGGTGTCCTCGGCAAGAAGTCCCCGCGGCGTTCGGGCGCGGAACGCGTCGTGAATGCGCCGCTGCCCACCGTGTACGGGAAATTCCAGGCGATCGGCTACCTGGACCACGACCGCGGCGACGAGCAAGTCGCCCTGGTGTACGGCGAGATCGGTGCTGAGGGCGTGCTGACGCGGCTGCACTCGGAGTGCCTGACCGGCGACGCGTTCGGCTCCCAGCACTGCGAGTGCGGTGACCAGCTGGCCGCGGCGATGCGTGCGGTCGTCGCCGAAGGCAGCGGCGTCGTCGTCTACTTGAGGGGCCACGAGGGCCGCGGCATCGGCCTGCTGGCCAAGCTGCGCGCGATGGCGCTCCAGGCGGAGGGCCTGGACACGGTCGAGGCCAACCTGGCGCTGGGCCTGCCGGTCGACGCCCGGGACTACGGTGTCGCCGCGGACATCCTGCACGACCTCGGGGTCCGCTCGGTGCGTCTGATGTCCAACAATCCGCGCAAGCGGGAGGCGCTCGTCCGGCACGGCGTCCAGGTCGCCGAGCAGGTACCGCTGCTCATCGAGCCGTGCGAGAGCAACATCACCTATCTGCGGACCAAGCGCGAGCGGATGGACCACCACCTGCCGCATCTGGACGCCGTCGCCCACGGTTCCTGATCCGGGGGCCGCGGCCGCCTCGACACTCCGCCGGGTGCGGTGCCCGGCGGCGCCCCTCCAGGCCGCCCCCGCGTCCGGTGCGACCGTGGACGTCCACCGGCCCGGGGGCTCGGCCTCCAGGAGGCGGCCGCGTGAACCTCTCAGCAGATCACCACGGAGACACCGCACAGCCCCAGTCCGCGCCGTGCCGCCAGCCGCCACAGGCGCAGTGGGCCGTCGAGGACCGACTCCTCGCCGTCGGAGTACTCCAGCCAGTCCCGCCGCTCGGCGACGGCCCGGTCCACCGGACGGAACGCCAACGCCCGTTCGACATCGGGCAGAGTGGCCCGCACCTCGGCCGAGGTGAGCAGGAAGGTGCCGCACCACCCGGGGAGCAGCGCGGCCCGGTCGGGCCCGACCGCGTGGAAGAAGGACCACACGGCCCAGTCCTTGCTCCGCACGGCGAGGAAGACGCGGTCGCCGATGTCCTCCTGGCCCCACACGTCGTCCAGCAGGGAGAACGGGTCGTCCTCGGACAGCCCGTCGTACATCCGCTGGACATGCCCACCGCCCCGCACCAAATCCAGGAACTCCTCGGACGGTTCGGCCGTCATACCCCCGGCCGTCCAGCGGGCCCAGCGGTCACGGGCGAGCGGCTCGTTCCGCTCCGCCTCGATCAGCGGCAGAGCGCGTGGCGCCAACTCGGCGATGAACGAGTCGTCGTGGGCGGTGATGCTCCAGGCGGTGGTGATTCCCATGGGTGGGACTGTAGGCCTGGGCCGTCAGTCCACGATCGACTCGTGCACCAGGCGGCGCAGTTCCGGGAAGAGCTTCAGGGATTTCGGGCGCACCTGGCTCATGAACTGCACCGTGAGGTCGTGACGGGGGGCGACCCAGAACGCGGTGGTGGCCGCGCCGGTCCAGCCGTACGTGCCGGGACTCGACGGGGCGAGGGTGCGGGACGGATCGACCACCACGGAGACGTTGAAGCCGAAGCCGAGACCGTCCATGCCGGGCTCCCGGTGGACGGGCGCGCCGAACTCCCGCAGGATCGCGTCGCCGGGCAGCTGGTTCCGGGTCATCGCCGCGACGGTCTTCGCGGACAGCAGCCGGACACCGTCCAGCTCACCGCCCCGCCGCAGCATCTCCATGAACCGGTGGAAGTCGAGCGCCGAGGAGACCAGGCCGCCGCTGCCGGACAGGAACCGCGGCCGGCCGTGCACCGGCAGCCCCGGCACCGGAGTGATCCCGCCCTCCTCCGTCTCGCCGTACAACTCGGCCAGCCGCCCGGCCTGTTCGGGCGGGACCTGGAAGCCGGTGTCGGACATGCCGAGCGGGCCGAGGATCCGCCCGGCGAAGAACGCGTCCAGCGGCTGCCCGGAGACCACCTCGACGACCCGGCCGAGCACATTGGAGGCGACCGAGTAGTTCCACTGCGTGCCCGGATCGAACTGCAGCGGCATCCGCGCGTACACCTCGACCGTCTCGGCCAGACCGGCGCCCGGCGGCACCGAGTACTCCAGGCCGGCCTCGCGGTACAGGGCGTCGACCGGGTGCTTGTGATAGAAGCCGAACGTCAGGCCGGCGGTGTGGGTGAGCAGGTGCCGCAGCAGGATGGGCCCGGCCGCCGGGCGGGTGCGTACGCCCGCGCCCGAACCCCCCTCGTACACACGCGGTTCGGCGAACGCCGGCAGATGGCGCTCCAGCGGATCGTCCAGGGACAGCGCGCCCTCCTCCGCCAGCATGAGCACCGCGACGGCCGTCACCGGCTTGGTCATCGAGTAGATCCGCCACAGGGTGTCCGGCTCGACCGGCAGCCCGGCCGCGACGTCGCGCAGGCCGTACGCCGTCAGGTGGGCGACCCGCCCGCCGCGGGCCACGGCCACCAGGTGGCCGGGCAGCCGCCCCTCGTCGACGTGCCGGGCGAAGCACCGGTCCAGGCGGGCCAGCGCCTCGGCGTCCAGCCCGACCTCGCCGGGCTCGGCTTCCAGCCGCAGTCGTCCCATCGCTCTCCTCCGCTCGCGTCCCTCGCGGTGCGTACCGTCTACCCCACCGGCACCCACCCGTCCCTCATGATCGCGCAGGAACGCCGCCGGGGACCCGCTCGTCGGCGCTCTCCGTGCGCGAGGTGACGTCGGCGGCGGTGGGCAGCGCGCCGCTCAGGGGTACGGCGAGCGCGGCCACGGCCGCCAGGGTGAGCAGGGCCGGCCCGGTGCCCGCGCCGAGCAGCGCCGCCGCCGCGGCCACGCCCACGGCGGGGCCGATGTTCAGCGCGGTCTGCTGGAGCCCGCCCGCCACTCCGGCCACCGCCACGTCCGCCCGGTGCACGATCACGTGGGTGGCCGTCACCATCACCGTGCCGAACCCCGCGCCCAGTGCCGCGAACCCGCAGGCCAGGACGGGTACCGCAGTGGTAGCGGACAGTACGAGGACACCGAGCGCGAGCAGCGCCGTCGCTCCCGCCGTCGCCCGGCGCGTGCCCAGCCTGCGCAGCAGCCGGGGGCACAGGACGGCGGACAGGATCATCAGCACCGCCAGCGGCAGGCTGATCACCGCACTGCGGAACGCGTCCATGCCGAGCCGGCGCTGAAGGACGTACGTGGCGACGAACAGGGTGCCGAACAGGGACGCGGACACGGTGACCAGGACGCCGAGGGCCGCCCCGACCGCCCGGGAGCCGATCACCTCGGGCGGCAGCAGCGGACTCGCCGTGCGCCGCTCGTGCCGGACGAGAGCGGCGGCCGTGAGCAGGGCGACGACCACACCCGTCGGAGAGGCGGACCGGCCGGCGAGGGTGTGCACCAGACAGCCCAGGGTCACCGCGAGGAGTGCGGCACCCGGCAGGTCCAGCGGAGTCCGCAGGTGCGCCGGTCGGTGCTCGGGCCGCAGCAGGGCCGGCAGTCCGAAGGCCAGCGCGGGCAGCACGTTGACGAAGAACACCGCACGCCAGCCCAGCCCGGACACCAGCGCCCCACCCGCCAACGGGCCCGCTGCCGCCGCCAGTCCGATGGCGGCGGTCCGCACGGCGAGGGGCTTCGCCAGCCGGTCCGGCGGGTACGCGGCCCGCAGCATGCCGAGCGTCGCGGGCTGGAGCAGCGCACCGAACACCCCCTGCGCAGCTCGCAGTCCGATCACCCATTCCACGCTCGGGGCGAGTCCGATGCCCGCCGAGACCGCGCCGAAGCCCAGCATGCCGAGGCCGAACATGCGCCGGTGCCCGTACCGGTCGCCGAGCCGCCCCGTGAACACCAGCAGGCTCGCCACCGCGACCAGATACGCGGTGCTCGTCCACTGCACGCCCGCTAAGCCCGCCTTCAACTCCCGTTGCAGGCTGGGCTGCGCGACGGTGAGGGCCGTGCCGTCCAGGGCGACGATCACCGCGCCGGCCACGCTGCTCACCAGCGTCCACCGCCGGTTCACCGGTCGTCGCCGGGGCCGAGGTGCGCGAGCAGCACGGCGTCGAGGAGCGGTCCGAAGTCCGCCTCTCCGACGGCCAGTTGCAGGCTGCGCCAGCGCCACAGCTGGGCGAGGCCGTGCAGGTTCGCCCACAGCGCACCGGCCACCAGCCGGGCCTCTGCCTCGGGGGCGGCCCGGCCGACGAGCTCCGTGAGCAGCGCGAACAGGGGAAGGCTGGTCTCCCGCAGCCCCAGGTGACCGCTCTCCAGCAGATCGTGACGGAACATCAGCTCGTACATGCCGGGGCTGTCCAGCGCGAACTCCACGTAGGTCCGCGCCAGGGCCGCCACCCGGGCGCGGGGACCGGCCGCCGCCTCCCGGGCGAGCGTCGACTCGGTCCGGGCCGCCAGCTCGGCGAAGCCCCGCCGGGCGATGGCCGACAGTAGTTCCCGGTGGGTGGGGAAGTGGCGGCGCGGCGCCCCGTGCGAGACGCCCGCGCGCCGGGCGATCTCCCGCAGGGTCAGCGCCTGCGGCCCCTCGGCAGCCAGCAGCTCCACGCCGGCGTCGACGAGCCGGTCGCGTAGGGTGGTGTCGGATTCGGTCATAGACACTGTCTACCAGGGGCGTGTAGACAGTGTCTACCGAGGTGACCGAGTGGTGTCCGCCGATCCGGCGCCGGGGAATGCCCGCACGGCCCGCGACAGTTGACACGGATATGAACCAGGACTCCGCGCAGGACGCGCTGCTCGAACTGCTCTCCGAAGGCCACGGCGGGGTGCTGGTCACCCTCAAGCGCGACGGCCGCCCGCAGCTGTCCAACGTCAGCCACGCCTACGACCCGGACGAGCGGACCATCCGGATCTCGGTCACCGACGACCGGGCCAAGACCCGCAATCTGCGCCGCGACCCCCGCGCCTCGTACCACGTGACCAGCGCCGACCGCTGGGCGTACACCGTCGCCGAGGGCACGGCGGAGCTGACGCCGGTCGCCGGCGACCCGCACGACGAGACCGTCGAGGAACTGATCCGGCTCTACCGCGAGGTGCTCGGCGAACACCCGGACTGGGACGAGTACCGCGCCGCGATGGTCCGCGACCGCCGTCTCGTGGTGCGGCTGCGCGTCGAGCGGGCGTACGGCGCCCCGAAGCGCTGAGGCGCGGCCCGCCGGGAAGCGGTCACCGGGTCCCGGCGGTCCGCGCCTCGATCGCCCGCAGGACGGCGACCATGTCCTCGCCGCCGTGCCCCTGCGCCACCGTCTCCTCGAACAGGGCGTGGCAGACGTCGAGGAGCGGTGAGGCGAGGCCGGTCCCGCGGGCCGCCTCGGCGATGAGCCGGTTGTTCTTGAGCACGTCGAGCGCGGCCGCCTGCACCGCGAAGTCCCGCTCACGCAGCTTGGGCGCCTTCATCCGGGAGACCCCGCTGGCCATGGGGCCCGCGTCGAGGACGTCCAGGAACAGCCGCCGGTCCAGGCCCTGCCGCTCGGCGAAGTGGAACGCCTCCGTCAGTCCGGTCACGAGGGTGATCAGGAAGAGGTTCACGGAGAGCTTCATCAGCAGGGCGCCGGGCGCGGGACCGCATACGAACGTCTCCCGGCACAGGGGGGCGAGCAGCGGCCGTACGGCGTCCACGGCGTCCTCCTCCCCGGCGAGCATCGCCACCAGCTGCCCCTGTTCGGCCGGGACCCGGGATCCGGAGACGGGTGCCTCGACGTACCGGCCGCCGGCGGCGCGCACGTCGGCCTCCAGGGCGCGGGAGTACTCGGGGGAGGTGGTGCCCATGTGGACGACGGTCCGCCCCGCGACGCGTGCGGCCAGTCCGGGGGTGCCGCGGCCGAGGACCGTGTCCACGGCGGCCTCGTCGGCCAGCATCAGCAGCACCACGTCCGCCCGCGCGAACACCTCGTCGACGCCGTCGGCGACCCGGGCCCCGGCCGCGCGCAGGGGTTCGGCGCGCTCCGGGGTCCGGTTCCACACCACCAGGGGGACGCCGGCCGAGGCCAGACGCAGCGCCATGGGCCGGCCCATGACGCCGAGACCGAGGAATCCGATGTCCATGGGGCCGCCCTCCGCCGACGCGGGCCTGACTATGACAGTGGTCATAGTAGCGGGCGTTATGTCACCCGTCATAGAGTGGGGGGGAGGCGAGCGGAGGTCGGACCATGGGCGATGAGCGGCGGGGACCGCGGGAGCGGATGGTCTTCAGCGCGGCCCAGCTCATCCGGCGCGACGGGGTCACCTCGACCGGCATGCGCGCCGTCGCCGAGCACGCCGGGGCGCCGCGCGGCTCCCTCCAGCACTACTTCCCGGGCGGCAAGGAGCAGCTGGTCAACGAGGCCGTCGACTGGGCCGGCCGGTACGCGGGCGGGCGGATCGCGCGCTTCCTCGAGGGGCTCGACGAACCGACACCGAGCGCGCTGTTCGCGGCGATGGTCGGGCAGTGGACCGAGGAGTACCGTACGGACGGATTCGCCAAGGGCTGCCCGGTGGCCGCCGCCACGGTCGACTGCGCCTCGGCCGGCGCCTCCACCCGCGAGGCGGCGGCCGCCGCGTTCGCCACCTGGCGCGGCCCGCTCGCCGAGGCCCTCACCGGCATGGGCGTACCGGCCCGCCGCGCCGGGAACCTGGCCACGCTGATGATCAGCAGCCTGGAGGGCGCCATCATCCTCGCCCGCGCCGAACAGGACGCCGCCCCCTGACCACGGTCGCACGCGAACTCGGCCCCCTCCTCGACGAGGCGGCGACCGGCGCGCGGTGAAAGCGGCCCGAGTGGGCTCGGCGCGGCCGGCCGGAGCTCAGCCGGCGGCGCGGTCCGCCGTCAGGTACGCGATCACCATGTCCCCGAGCATGGTCCGGTAGTGCTCGCGCTGCCCCGGATCCACCAGGTTCCGGCCGAACAGGACCCCGAAGGTGTGCCGGTTGGCGACCCGGAAGAAGCAGAACGAGCTGATCACCGCGTGCAGGTCGACCGCGTCCACGTCGGCCGTGAACAGCCCGGACTCCTGCCCCGCCGACAGGATCCGGCGGATCACCTCCAGCGCCGGGGAGCCGATCCGGTCCAGCTTCCCCGAGGCCGCGATGTGCTCGGCGCCGTGGATGTTCTCGATGCTGACCAGACGGATGAAGTCCGGATGCCGCTCGTGGTGGTCGAAGGTGACCTCGGCCAGCCGCCGGATCGCCGCGACCGGGTCCAGGTGCTCCACGTCCAGCTGTCGCTCGGCCTCCCGGATCGCGCCGTAGGCCCGCTCCAGTGCGGCCGTGAACAGCTGCTCCTTGCCGCCGAAGTAGTAGTAGATCATCCGCTTCGTGGTGCGGGTGCGCGCCGCTATCTCGTCGACGCGGGCGCCGTCGTAGCCGGCGCGGGCGAACTCCTGCGTGGCCACGTCGAGGATCTCGGCCCGGGTGCGGGCGGCGTCGCGCACGCGTCCCGCGGATCGCGGCGGTTCTTCGACGCTCGTCATCGGATTCCTTCGGGGCCAGGGGACGCCTGGGCGGCACGCGCGTTCGCGTGCGGTGATTCTAGAAGCCGGACCGCCCGTACCGGCCGGGGTCTTCGTCACACCCGGCCCCGGCCTGCGCCACTGATGGACTGGCCGGTACGTCAGTGGCGCCCTCGGGAGGTCCGCCCGCACGCCCTCACTGCCGGCTGACGGCACGGGTGACACCGGCGACCACGGTCGTCGCCAGGATCCAGCCGGTCAGGACGAGGGCGTAGGCGAGGGCCTGGTACCAGCCCCGCGGCGCGAAGGCCGACTCCTGCCCGAAGGAGATCACGGGCAGCAGCAGGTCCAGGGTGTAGAAGACCGGGCTGAACGGGGGCGCCTCGCCCGCCTTCAGCGGCTGCGGATGGTGCAGGGCGTAGGCGACGGAGCCGATCGCCAGCAGCGACAGCAGCCACCCGGCGGCCCGCAGCGGCCGGAAGCCGTAGCCGACGGTGACGTCCTGGGCGAAGCCCCAGAGCCGGCCGTACCACGGCAGGGTGCGGCGGTGGCGGCGCTGCCTGGCGAGCTGTACCAGCCGTGCCGCGTGGTCGTCGCCGATGCGGCGGTAGGCGGCGGTCAACTGCTCGTAGGCGTGCGGGACATAGCCGTCGCCGTCGCGTTCCAGCAGGGCCAGCCGGTGCTCGGCGGGCTCGTGCGGGGTGAGGGAGGTGTAGCCGAGGCTGTTGAACAGGACCTCGCCGGTGACCTTCTCGGAGTCCAGGAAGAGCACGTCGATCTGGGAGCGGCGCAGGTTCACGGTTCCGCGCACGGCCGGACCGGCGCGCAGCCACAGTTCGCCGATCGTGGCGCTGCTCGCCCGCAGCGCCGTCCGCCCCGGGTGCGACAGGTCGGCGTACGACAGGTCCAGGCGCCCCGCGACGCGCGCGCCGCGCAGGTCGGTCCGGCCCGTGACACGGGCTTCGCGCAGCAGGACATCGCCCGCCACGGCGAGACTCTGCGCGTGCAGGACGGCCTCCGGGCCCGCACTCTCCAGGCGCGCCCCGGTCAGGTCGACGGACCCGGCGACATCGGCGCCGTCCAGGCGCACCGGACCGCGGACGGACAGACCCGGTGCGTACAGGTCGTCGGCGACGGCGAGATGGTTGAGGCGCAGCGTGGTCCCGGCCGCCTCCCCGGCGGTGAGCTCCGCCGAGTCCAGGAGCAGCACTCCGCCGATGCGCGCCCCGTCGAGACGCACGGGCCCGTCGAACCGGCAGCGCGTCATCCGCAGGTTGCCGTCGGTTCGGGCGCGGGTCGCCATCAGACCGGGCAACTCGGAGTCGCGCAGGCTGACATAGCGCAGATGGGCGCCGTCGAGGAGCGGAGCGTCGTCGAAGCGGCAGTGGGTGAGGTGGACGACGTTCTCGACCGTGGCGTCCCGCAGATCCAGCGTTCCGGTGATACGCGCCCCCCTGAGCTTGAGGGCGGCCGTCTCGCCGGGTTCCCGGGGGCCGTCGAGGAGGAGGGTGCGCAACACGCGGGCGCGGACGGTCCGTTCCGGTCCCCACCGTCCGGCCGTGTCGCCGCTCTCGTCGCGGAAGTCCACCTCCGCCCCCGTGGCGAAGGCCCGCCGGAGTCGTCGTTCGGCCGGTGTCGGATCGTTGATCTCCATCGGCCGTGACTCTGGCGGGCCCCGGGAACCGTGTCAACCGCCTGTTTACGGACGCACGTTCCACTCCGCGATCACCGGGCGGCCGTGCTCCGTCGCGAGGCGGCTGACCGTGGCCGTGGCCAGTTGGAACAGGCGGCCCTCCGCCGGGGGCAGGCCCAGGCGGCGCGCGGTGAGGACCCGCAGGAAGTGGGCGTGGGCGACGAGGACCACGTCGCCGGTGCCCTCGGCGAGGGCGGCGTCGACGCGGGCCAGGACCCGGTCGGCGCGGGCGCCGGTCTCCGCGGGGGATTCGCCCGGGTGTCCCTGCGGGCCGGGCGGCACGCCGTCGGTCCACAGGTCCCAGTCGGGCCGGGCGCGGTGGATCTCGGCGGTGGTGACGCCCTCGTAGCCTCCGTAGTCCCACTCGTGCAGGTCGGGATCGGTCACGACCCCGGGCAGACCCGCCAGTTCGGCGGTGCGTATCGCGCGGCCCAGCGGGCTGGACAGCGCGAGGGCGTAGGTCCGGCCGGTGAGGAGCGGGGCGAGGGACTTGGCCTGTTCCTCGCCGTGCCCGGTCAGGGGCAGGTCGGTCCAGCTGGTGTGCCGGCCCGACACGCTCCACTCCGTCTCACCGTGGCGGACCAGCAGGAGGTCCCCCACGGCGGATCAGTCCTTCTTCTCGACGGCGTGGCCGCCGAACTGGTTGCGCAGCGCCGCGACCATCTTCATCTGCGGCGAGTCGTCCTGCCGGGAGGCGAACCGGGCGAACAGGGAGGCCGTGATCGCGGGCAGCGGCACCGCGTTGTCGATGGCCGCCTCGACGGTCCAGCGGCCCTCGCCGGAGTCCTCCGCGTAGCCGCGCAGGTTCTCCAGGTGCTGGTCCTCGTCCAGGGCGTTGACCGCGAGGTCGAGCAGCCAGGAGCGGATGACCGTGCCCTCCTGCCAGGAGCGGAAGACCTCGCGGACGTTGTCCACCGACTTGACCTTCTCCAGCAGCTCCCAGCCCTCGGCGTAGGCCTGCATCATGGCGTACTCGATGCCGTTGTGGACCATCTTCGAGAAGTGCCCGGCGCCGACCCGGCCCGCGTGGACGTATCCGTACGGGCCCTCCGGCTTGAGGGCGTCGAAGACCGGCTTCAGCCTCTCGACGTGCTCCTTGTCGCCGCCGACCATGAGCGCGTAGCCGTTCTGCAGGCCCCACACGCCGCCGGAGACACCCGCGTCGACGAAGCCGATGCCCTTGATGCCGAGTTCGGCGGCGTGCTTCTCGTCGTCGGTCCAGCGGGAGTTGCCGCCGTCGATCACGGTGTCGCCCTCGGACAGCAGGTCCTTGAGCTCGTCGATGACGCCCTGGGTGGCCGTGCCGGCCGGGACCATCACCCACACGTGGCGGGGCGCGTCCAGCTTCTCGACCAGCTCGGCGAGGCTCTTGACGTCGGAGACTTCGGGATTGCGGTCGTAGCCGATGACGGTGTGGCCGGCGCGGCGGACCCGCTCGCGCATGTTGCCGCCCATCTTGCCGAGACCGATGAGACCGAGCTGCATGATCAGTTCTCCTGAGCGTTCTTGAGAGTGCGGTAGACGGCGACGAGTGCCTTGGTGGAGGGGTCGAGGCCGGGGACGTCGGCGCCTTCGGTGAGGGCGGGTTCGACGCGTTTGGCGAGGACCTTGCCGAGTTCGACGCCCCACTGGTCGAAGGAGTCGATGTTCCAGATCGCGCCCTGGACGAACACCTTGTGCTCGTACAGCGCGACGAGCTGGCCGAGGACCGAGGGGGTAAGCTCCCGGGCCAGGATCGTGGTGGTGGGACGGTTGCCGGGGAACGTGCGGTGCGGGACCTGCTCCTCCGCGACACCCTCCGCACGGACCTCCTCGGCGGTCTTGCCGAACGCCAGGGCCTGCGTCTGCGCGAAGAAGTTCGCCATCAGCAGATCGTGCTGGTCCCTCAGCTCACCCCGCAGCTCACCCACCGGACGGGCGAACCCGATGAAGTCCGCCGGGATCAGCTTCGTGCCCTGATGGATCAACTGGTAGTAGGCGTGCTGCCCGTTGGTACCCGGCGTGCCCCACACCACCGGACCCGTCTGCCAGTGCACCGGCTCACCGTCACGCTGCACCGACTTGCCGTTGGACTCCATGTCCAGCTGCTGCAGATACGCCGTGAACCGCGACAGATAATGCGCGTACGGCAGCACCGCATGCGACTGCGCGTCATGGAAGTTGCCGTACCAGATCCCCAGCAGCCCCATCAGCAACGGCGCGTTCGCCTCCGCCGGCGCGCTCCGGAAATGCTCGTCGACCAGACGGAAACCCTCCAGCATCTGCCGGAACCGCTCCGGACCGATCGCGATCATCAACGACAGCCCGATCGCCGAGTCGAAGGAGTACCGGCCCCCCACCCAGTCCCAGAACTCGAACATGTTCGCCACGTCGATACCGAACTCCGCCACCTTCTCGGCGTTCGTCGACAGCGCCACGAAATGCCGCGCCACCGCCGCCTGATCACCCAGCGCGTCCAGCACCCACGAGCGGGCCGACGTCGCGTTGGTGATCGTCTCGATCGTCGTGAACGTCTTCGACGCGATGACGAACAGCGTCTCCGCCGGATCCAGATCCCGCGTGGCCTCGTGCAGATCCGCACCGTCCACATTGGACACGAAACGCACCGTCAGATCACGGTCGGTGAACGCACGCAGCGCCTCATAGGCCATCGCCGGACCCAGATCCGACCCACCGATCCCGACGTTGACCACGTTCCGGATCCGCCGGCCGGTATGACCGGTCCACTCACCCGAACGCACCCGCTCCGCGAAAGCGGCCATCTTCTCCAGCACGGCGTGCACACCGGGCACGACGTTCTCACCGTCGACCTCGACCACCGCGTCCCGCGGCGCACGCAACGCCGTGTGCAGTACCGCCCGGTTCTCGGTGACGTTGATCCGCTCACCACGGAACATCGCGTCCCGCAACGCGAACACACCCGTGGCCTCGGCGAGTTCTCTCAGCAGGGCCAGGGTCTCGTCGATGATCAGGTGCTTGCTGTAGTCGATGTGGAGGTCGCCGACCTCGACGACGTACCGCTCGGCGCGGCCGGGGTCAGTCGCGAACAGCTCGCGCAGGTGCGGCTGCTGTTTGGCGCGGTGGTCGGCCAGGGCCGTCCACTCGGGCCGGCGGTTGAGCTCGGTGGTGTCTGACGGGGCGTCGGACATGTCAGGCGTTCTCCTTGGCTGCCTCGCCCGTCAGGGCGATGGCGTACATCTCGTCGGCGTCGAGGCGGCGCAGCTCCTCGGCGATGAGTTCGGAGGTGGGGCGGACCTTCAGGGCGAGGGTGCGCGGCGGCTGCCCCGGCAGGGTCAGGGTCGCGAGGGGGCCCTCGGGACGGTCGATGACGATCTCGCCGGTACCGGTACCCAGCTTCACGGCGGTGACGACGGGTCCGGCGGTGACCACGCGGTCCACGGAGACGTGCAGCCGGGCTTCCAGCCAGCGGGCGAGCAGCTCGGCGCTGGGGTTGTCGGCCTCGGCCTCGACCGCCGCCGACGTCACCTTCACGCGTGCCTGGTCCAGCGCGGCGGCCAGCATGGACCGCCACAGCGTGAGCCGGGTCCAGGCGAGGTCGGTGTCGCCGGGGGCGTAGGTGCGGGCGCGGTTGTTCAGGACCTCCATGGGCCGCTCGACCGCGTACAGGTCGGTGATCCGCCGCTGGGCCAGCGCGCCCAGGGGGTCCTTCGCCGGTGCCTCGGGCGCGTCCACCGGCCACCACACGACCACCGGGGCGTCCGGCAGCAGCAGCGGCAGGACGACCGAGTCGGCGTGGTCGGACACCTCTCCGTAGGTGCGCAGGACGACCGTCTCGCCGGTGCCCGCCTCGGAGCCGACCCGGACCTCCGCGTCGAGGCGCGAGGCGGTGCGGTCGCGCAGGGTGCGGGCGTGCCGCTTGATGACGACCAGGGTGCGCGAGGGGTGCTCGTGCGAGGCCTCCTCGGCCGCCTTGATCGAGTCGTAGGCGTTCTCCTCGTCCGTGACGATGACCATCGTCAGGACCATGCCCACGGCCGGTGTGCCGATGGCGCGGCGGCCCTGCACCAGCGCCTTGTTGATCTTGCTTGCCGTGGTGTCGGTCAGGTCGATCTTCATGGCCTGCGCCAGCTCCGTCCGTCTCGTGCGAGCATCTCGTCCGCTTCCCTCGGTCCCCAGCTGCCCGACGCGTACTGCGCCGGCCTGCCGTGCGCCGCCCAGTACTCCTCGATCGGGTCGAGGATCTTCCAGGACTCTTCCACTTCCTGGTGACGGGGGAACAAATTGGCGTCGCCGAGCAGCACGTCCAGGATGAGGCGCTCGTACGCCTCGGGGCTGGACTCGGTGAAGGACTCGCCGTAGGCGAAGTCCATGGAGACGTCCCGGATCTCCATGGAGGTGCCCGGCACCTTCGACCCGAACCGCACGGTCATGCCCTCGTCGGGCTGGACGCGGATGACGATCGCGTTCTGGCCCAGCTCCTCGGTGGCCGTGGAGTCGAACGGCGAGTGCGGGGCCCGCTTGAAGACCACCGCGATCTCGGTGACCCGGCGGCCCAGCCGCTTGCCGGCGCGCAGGTAGAACGGGATGCCCGCCCAGCGGCGGTTGTCGATGCCCAGCTTGATCGCGGCGAAGGTGTCGGTCTTCGACTGGGGGTCGATGCCGTCCTCCTCCAGGTAGCCGACGACCTTCTCGCCGCCCTGCCAGCCGCCCGCGTACTGCCCGAGCACGGTGCTGCGGCCCAGGTCCTGCGGCAGCCGCACCGACTTCAGCACCTTCAGCTTCTCGGTGAGCAGTGCCTCCGCGTCGAAGGCGATCGGCTCCTCCATGGCGGTGAGCGCCATCAGCTGGAGCAGGTGGTTCTGGATGACGTCACGGGCGGCGCCGATGCCGTCGTAGTAGCCGGCCCGCCCGCCGATGCCGATGTCCTCGGCCATCGTGATCTGCACGTGGTCGACGTAACTGCGGTTCCAGATCGGCTCGTACATCTGATTGGCGAAGCGCAGCGCCAGAATGTTCTGGACGGTCTCCTTGCCGAGGTAGTGGTCGATGCGGAACACCTGGTCCGGCTCGAACACCTCGTGCACGATCGCGTTCAGCTCGCGCGCGCTGGCCAGGTCGCGGCCGAACGGCTTCTCGATGACCGCGCGCCGCCACGAGCCCTCCGGTGGGCTCGCCAGGCCGTGCTTCTTCAGCTGCTGCACGACCTTGGGGAAGAACTTCGGCGGCACCGAGAGGTAGAACGCGAAGTTGCCGCCGGTGCCACGGGAGGCGTCCAGTTCGTCGACGGCGTCCTTCAGCTGCTTGAACGCGGTGTCGTCGTCGAAGTCGCCGGGGATGAACCGCATGCCCTCGGCGAGCTGCTGCCACACCTCCTCCCGGAACGGGGTGCGCGAGTGCTCGCGCACCGCGTCGTGCACGACCTGCGCGAAGTCCTGGTCCTCCCAGTCCCGGCGGGCGAACCCGACGAGGGAGAAGCCCGGCGGCAGCAGGCCGCGGTTGGCCAGGTCGTACACGGCCGGCATCAGCTTCTTGCGGGACAGGTCACCGGTCACGCCGAAGATGACCAGACCGGACGGGCCCGCGATGCGGGGGAGCCGGCGGTCGCGGGTGTCCCGGAGCGGGTTCACCCAGTCGGCGGCCGGGGCCACCGGCACGCGGACGTCCTGTCGCGCGGCCGGGGCCTCCGGGGCCTGGTTCGTCATTACGCGTCAACTCCCTTGCTGTCCAGGGACTTGGTGACGGCCCGCAGCAGGTCCTGCCAGGCCGCCTCGAACTTGGCGACGCCCTCGTCCTCCAGCTTCCGGACGACCTCGTCGTAGGAGATGCCGAGCCGCTCCACGGCGGCCAGGTCGGCGTGGGCCTGCGCGTAGCCGCCGGTCACGGTGTCGCCGGTGATCTCGCCGTGGTCGGCCGTGGCGTTCAGGGTGGCCTCCGGCATGGTGTTGACAGTGCCCGGTGCGACCAGCTCGTCCACGTACAGGGTGTCCTTGTACGCGGGGTCCTTCACCCCGGTGGACGCCCACAGCGGCCGCTGGCGGTTCGCCCTGTCCCCGGCGAGGGCCGTCCAGCGCGCGGAGGCGAAGACCTCCTCGTAGGCCTGGTAGGCGAGGCGGGCGTTGGCGAGGGCCGCGCGGCCCTTGAGCGCCTGGGCCTCGTCGGTGCCGAGGGCGGTCAGCCGCCCGTCGATCTCGGCGTCCACGCGGGAGACGAAGAAGGACGCCACGGAGTGGATCCCCGACAGGTCGACGCCCCGCTCGCGGGCCTCCTCCAGACCGGCCAGGTAGGCGGCCATGACCTCGCGGTAGCGCTCCAGCGAGAAGATCAGTGTCACGTTGACGCTGATGCCCAGGCCGATGACCTCGGTGATCGCCGGAAGACCCGCCCGGGTGGCCGGGATCTTGATCATCACGTTGGGCCGGTCCACCAGCCAGGCGAGCTGCCTGGCCTCGGCGACGGTGGCCGCGGTGTCGTGGGCGAGCCGCGGGTCGACCTCGATGGACACCCGGCCGTCCCGGCCGCCGGTGGCGTCGTACACGGGGCGCAGCACGTCGGCGGCGGCGCGGACGTCGGCGGTCGTCATCATCCGTACGGCCTCGTCGACCGTGACCCCGCGGACGGCGAGGTCGCTCAGCTGCTCCTCGTAGCCCTCGCCGGAGCCTATGGCGGCCTGGAAGATCGACGGGTTGGTGGTCACACCGACGACGTTGCGGTTCTCGATCAGATCGGCCAGGTTGCCCGAGGTGATCCGGGTGCGCGACAGGTCGTCCAGCCAGACGGAGACACCCTCGTCCGACAGGCGCTTCAGGGCTCCGGCGGTGGCGATTGCTTCGGTCACGGTACTCATCTTTCTTGTCGCGTTCGGATCAGGCGCGCGCGGCAGCGAGCGATTCCCGGGCTGCGGCGGCGACGTTCTCGGGGGTGAAGCCGAATTCGGCGAACAGGGTCGAGGCGTCCGCGGAGGCACCGAAGTGCTCCAGGGAGACGATGCGTCCGGCGTCGCCGGTGAACCGGTGCCAGGTCAGGCCGATGCCGGCCTCCACGGCGACCCGGGCCCGCACGGCCGGCGGCAGCACCCGCTCGCGGTACTCGCGCGGCTGCTCCTCGAACCACTCCACGGACGGCATCGACACCACCCGGGTGCCGATCCCCTCGGCCTCCAGCAGCTCGCGCGCGGCCACGGCGAGGTGCACCTCGGAGCCCGTCGCGATGATGACCACCTCCGGGACCTCCGTCGAGGACTCGCGCAGGACGTAGCCGCCCTTGGCCGCGTCCTCGTCGGGCGCGTACACCGGCACGCCCTGGCGGGTGAGCGCGAGCCCGTGCGGGGCGGGGTTCGTGGCGTGCCTCTTCAGGATCTCGGCCCAGGCGATCGCGGTCTCGTTGGCGTCCGCCGGGCGGACGACGTTCAGGCCCGGAATGGCGCGCAGGGAGGCCAGGTGCTCGACCGGCTGGTGGGTGGGGCCGTCCTCGCCGAGACCGATGGAGTCGTGCGTCCACACGTAGGTCACCGGCAGCTGCATCAGCGCCGACATACGGACGGCGTTGCGCATGTAGTCGGAGAACACCAGGAAGGTGCCGCCGTAGATCCGGGTGTTGCCGTGCAGCGCGATGCCGTTCATCTCCGCGGCCATGGAGAACTCGCGGATACCGAAGTGCACGGTTCGGCCGTACGGGTCGGCCTCGGGCAGCGGGTTGCCCTTCGGCAGGAAGGAGGACGTCTTGTCGATGGTGGTGTTGTTGGAGCCGGCGAGGTCGGCGGAGCCGCCCCACAGCTCGGGCAGGATCGGGCCGAGGGCCTGGAGCACCTTGCCGGAGGCGGCGCGGGTGGCGACCGACTTGCCCTCCTCGAAGACGGGCAGGGCGTCCTCCCAGCCCTCGGGCAGCTCGCCCTTGCCGATCCGGTCGAACAGGACGGCACGCTCCGGGTCGGCGGTGCGCCACTCGGCGATCCGCTTGTCCCAGGCGGCGTGCGCCTCGGCGCCCCGGTCCAGGGCCCGGCGGGTGTGCTTCAGGACCTCGTCGGCCACCTCGAAGGTCCGCTCGGGGTCGAAGCCGAGGACGCGCTTGGTCGCGGCGATCTCGTCCTCGCCGAGCGCCGAGCCGTGGGAGGCCTCGGTGTTCCGCGCGTTCGGGGCCGGCCAGGCGATGATCGTGCGCATCGCGATGACGGAGGGGCGCCCGGTCTCGGCCTTCGCGGCCTCCAGGGCGGCGTGGAGGGCGGGCACGTCGACGTCGCCCTCGGCTGTCGGCTCGATCCGCTGGGTGTGCCAGCCGTAGGCGTCGTACCGCTTCAGCACGTCCTCGGAGAACGCGGTCGCGGTGTCGCCCTCGATCGAGATGTGGTTGTCGTCGTAGAGGAGGACCAGGTTGCCGAGCCGCTGGTGGCCGGCGAGCGAGGAGGCCTCGGCGGAGACGCCCTCCTCCAGGTCGCCGTCGGAGACGATCGCCCAGACGGTGTGGTCGAACGGGGAGGTGCCCTCGGGGGCCTCCGGGTCGAACAGGCCGCGCTCGTAGCGGGCGGCCATCGCCATGCCGACGGCGTTCGCGACACCCTGGCCGAGCGGGCCCGTGGTCGTCTCCACACCGGCGGTGTGGCCGTACTCGGGGTGGCCCGGCGTCTTCGAACCGTGCGTGCGGAACGCCTTCAGGTCGTCGAGCTCCAGCTCGTACCCCGCGAGAAACAGCTGGGTGTACAGCGTCAGCGAGGTGTGGCCCGGGGACAGGACGAAGCGGTCACGGCCGGCCCACTCCGGGTCGGCGGGGTCATGACGCATCACCTTTTGAAAGATCGTGTACGCGGCAGGAGCCAGGCTCATCGCGGTGCCCGGGTGGCCGTTGCCGACCTTCTGCACCGCATCGGCCGCCAGCAGGCGGGCGGTGTCCACGGCGCGCCGGTCGAGGTCGGTCCACTCGAAGCTGTCGGAGGTCTGCGTGCTCATCTTCAAGAAGTCCTCGCAAAGTGCGGAATGGCGGGCCGGACGCGTTCAAACTTAAAAGTCTGACTTTTTCGAAGGAAGGGCAGGGTGTGTCAGCCTGTGGTGAATCTGGGACAGTGATCGCGCGACAGGGACGGCACGAAAAGGACATGGCTGACAGAACCCGCGAAGCGGCCGACGGCGCCATGGAAGGCGACGACGGCACCCACGGCGACCGCGGCACGGACGGCGACGGGATCAGAACCTTCCCCTTCCCCGCCGAACTGGCCGTCGGCGGCGTCGGCATACAGATCGGCCGCATGGGAACCGACCGCACCTGGCACGCCGACGCCCCCCTCCACCGCGTCCACCGCATCGACTTCCACGTGGTCATGCTCTTCACCGAGGGCCCGGTCCGGCACATGGTCGACTTCACCGAGTACGAGGCCCTGGCCGGCGACCTGCTGTGGATCCGCCCCGGACAGGTCCACCGGTTCTCCCGCGAGAACGTGTACCGCGGAACCGTGCTGACCATGCAGCCCGGCTTCCTCCCGCGTGCGACCGTCGAGGCCACCGGCCTGTACCGCTACGACCTCCCGCCGCTGCTGCGCCCCGCTCCCGCGCAGCTCACCGCGCTCCAGGCGGCCCTCGGCCAACTGCGCCGCGAGTACGAGGACACCGCGACACTCCCGCTCAGCCTGCACACGGCCGTCCTCAGGCACTCCCTGACGGCGTTCCTGCTGCGCCTCGCCCATCTCGCGGCCAGCTCGTCGCGGGCCTCGCGACAGCAGACGGACAGCACCTTCACCCGCTTCCGGGACGCCGTCGAACTGGGCTTCCCCGCCAACCACAGCGTCAGCGCCTACGCCGACACGCTCGGATACTCCCGGCGCACCCTCGTCCGGGCCGTCCGCGCGGCCACCGGCGAGACCCCGAAGGGCTTCATCGACAAGCGGGTCGTCCTGGAGGCCAAACGCCTCCTCGCCCACACGGACCTGCCGATCGGCCGCGTCGGGGCCGCCGTCGGCTTCCCGGACGCGGCGAACTTCTCCAAGTTCTTCCACCTGCACACCGGCCGCACCCCGGCCGCGTTCCGCGCGGAGCTGCGCTAGGGCCTGTCGTTTGGATCATGCCGGCGTCGCGGGGCGTGGCACGCGCATCTGCGGCGTTGTCGTCGGTTGTCGACGCTCCGCGTCGCCGCCCTCCTCCGCCTTGCAGATGCACGCACCACGCCCCGCTCGGGTCGGCAGACAAGGCACCGTGGGCCAGGCCGGCCTGATCCAAACGACAGGCCCTAGGGCGCCCGTCGGGCGCCGGGCCGTGCCCCGGACACGGCTGTACGGCGATACGGGGGCCGCCCTGCCAGGGGCCGGCCCCCGCGCCGCCGCGGGACCCTGCGCGGTGTGCCGGGTCAGTGCCCGAAGTCGAACCAGTTCACGTTGACGTAGTCGGCCGGCTGGCCGCTGCTGAAGGTGAGGTACACGTCGTGCGTACCGGTCACCGTGCCGATGTTGGCCGGGACCGTCCGCCACGACTGCCACCCGCCTGTGTTCCCCACCGCGAAACTGCCGACGGGCGCGTTGCTCCGGCTGTCCAGACGCACCTCGACCAGCCCGCTCACCCCGTTCGCGGCACCGCTCGCGACCCGGGCGTAGAACTGCCTGGCGCCGCCGGAGCCGAAGTCGACCCCCTTGTACAGCGCCCAGTCCCCGCCTGCGATGTAGCCGATGTCCTGGCCGCCGCCCGTGTCCGTGGTGGTCTCGGTGCCGATGCCGGACTGGCCGTCGTAGGACTCGGCCTGGATGGCGCTGTAGGCGTCCCGGCCGCCGGACGGCGGGGGAGTGGTGCCGCCGCCCGAGGACTTGAGGACCTGCACGTAGTCGACGACCATCGGGTGGCCGGGCTCGGTGCCGCCGTCGGGGCCGCCGCCGAACGCGCCCGGGAACCCGCCGCCCATCGCCACGTTGAGGATGAGGAAGTAGCCGTGGTTCGTGGCGTTGGCCCAGGTGGTCGCGTCGACCTGGTTCGCCCGCACCGTGTGGAAGTTGACGCCGTCGAGGTAGAAGCGGATCTCCTCGGGGCTGGTCGAGCGGTCCCACTCCATCGCGTAGGTGTGGAAGCCGGCCTGGCAGGTGGAACCGGCGCAGGAGGTCGAGCCGCCGATGCCGGTGGTCTCGTTGCAGGGGCCGCCGGGGTTCGTGCCGCAGTGCACGGTGGACCAGTCGGTGTTCAGGCCCTGGACGTTCTCCATGATGTCCAGCTCACCGACGCTCGGCCAGTTCCAGTAGTTGCCGCGGAACGGGGAGCCGAGCATCCAGAACGCCGGCCAGTAGCCCTTCGCCGCGGCACCGGTGACATTCGGCATCTGGATCCGGGCCTGGACGCGGAGCTTGCCGCCCGAGGGAGGCTGGAAGTCGCTGCGGGTGCTCTCGATCCGGCCGGAGGTCCAGTTGCCGGACGCGTCCCGGCGCGGGGTGATGCGCAGGTTGCCGCTGCCGTCCAGCGCGACGTTGCTGGTGCTCGTGGTCATCGTCTCGACCTCGCCGGTGCCCCAGTTGGCCGCGCCGCCCGGGTAGGAAGTCCCGGTGTCGTACTGCCAGTTCGCGGTGTCGACACCGGAGCCCGCCGCGCCGTCGAAGTCGTCCGCGAAGACCTGGGTCCAGCCCGACGGAGGCGTGGGCGCGGAGGCGTCGGCGGGCGCGGTGGCCGCCATGGCGACGGCCGCCGCGAGGCCGAGCGTCGCCGCCGCGGCGACGAACGCCCGCCGCAGCGGGCGGGGTCTGGGCAGGCCGGGGGATGCGCTCATGAGGGAGCCTCTCGGTGTAAGGGTGCGGGGGCCGTGAGAGCGCTCCCACGTCGATCTGAGAGCGCTCTCACAATGCGGCCAATGTGCTCCCCGGCCCGTCGGTCGTCAAGACTTGAAGCAAGGAAAGTCCTTGCCAGGTAGGGGAGTTCACCGCCCGAAGCCACCCGACGCCGCTCGGAGCGCGCGGCGTCCGGGCCGCGGGTGGCTGTGCGGGCCGCCGGTTCACCCGCCGACGGCCGGACGCCGATCGCGGTGAGGACGCGCGGCGCCGCGCTCCGCCCGCGCCTGCCCGCCCGGGCCTATCGTGGCTGGGTACGGTCCCGCTCCCGACCGAGGACAGCGCATGAACGGTTCCCCGGCCAGCGTCGTCGAGGCGGCGTTCCGCCACTACCGGTCACAGGACCGCGAGGCGGCCCTTCCGCTCTACGCCGACGACTTCACCTTCACCAGCCCGCAGGACGACCACATCGACAGGACGGCGTTCTTCGAGCGATGCTTTCCCACCGCCGACCACTTCACCGACTACCGGATCCTGCACATCGTCGCCGTCGACGAGGAACTGGTCCTCGCCCACTACGAGTACGCGCCGGTCACCGGCGGCCGCTACCGCAACATCGAGGCGATCACCGTGCGGGACGGCCGGATCCGGGAGGTGCGGGTCTTCTTCGGCGGCACGGTCTGAGCGGGACGCGGGCGCTGTGCCTCGCGCAGATACGGCTCTGCCGAGGGCCGGCCGGAGTGGGTTGCCCACCGCCGCTCCGTCGCCGGCGGCGTCATGACGGGAGGCGTCCGTCGTGGTGCGGTCGTTCGGCGGGTGGCCGTCCGTGCCCCGGTCGTGCGTGGGGGTCTGTGGGCGGTCCGCGGGTGTGGCCTCGGCGATGGGGAGGGGCGGTATGCGTCCGTCCGTTGCGGGGCCGGCGCCGATGGCCTCGTCGGGATCGTCCGTCGTGGAGTGGTCCACCGGGTGGTGGCCGTCCGTGCCCCGGTCGTGCGTGCGGAGGCGTGGGTGACCTGTCGGCATGGTTCCGCCAGCGCGGGGGTCCGGCCGACGGCTGTCAGGCATCCGGTCGCCGGTGCGAAGCGGCGATCCCTCCGGCGTCCGGTGGGGGGATGCTCCCTCCAGCGGGGCACTCGCGATGTACGGGGACCCGGCCGTGCGGTTGCCGGCGGTGAGCTGTCGCAGGGGTTGGCACGCTGCCCCGTGGCCGTCGAGGTGCGGGGAACGCGCCGTCGGGCGGAGGGTGAGTCGTGGGGCGCACAGCTGCGTACCGCGCGGTGTCCCCGGCCGGTCCTCGGCCGTCAGCACGCGCAGGGTCAGCCGGATCGCGCCGTCGTCCTTCGGGAGCCGCAGCGGCAGCGGTACGGCCGCGGTCTCCCCGGGCCGGAGATCGGGCAGTGCGGCCGGGGCGGTCAGGGTCCGTCCGTCGGGGAGGGTGAGCTCCCAGGTGGCCGTCAGCCGGGCGAGCCCCTGGAGGCGCTGCTGGTTGGTGACCACGATGCCCTCGTGCCGGTGGCACCGGATGCGGACCGCCGCGACCTCGTCGTGCGCCGGCCCGGCGTGGTCACGGTCGTCCACCGGGGCGTCCCGTGGTCCGGCGTCCACGGGTGCGGTCGCTCGCGCGTCGCTCACGCATCGCACGATCCCTGGGGCATGGCCGTCCGCCCGGGTGTCCCGTGGTCCGGCGTCCACGGGTGCGGTCGCTCGCGCGTCGCTGACGTACCGCACGATCTCCGGGGCATGGCCGTCCGCCCGGGTGTTCCGTGGTCCGGCGTGCACGGGTGCGGCCGTTCCTGTGTCGCTCACGTACCGCACGATCTCCTGGGCCCGGAACCCTCGGATGAAGCCGCTCTGAAGACGCGGCGTGGAGTCGATGGCCGCCCGGTGGGGGTGGGACGCGCCGGTGCTGACAAGGTGGTCCGGGAGGAAGGCGGCGAGCGTCGGACGTGAGGAAGGTGCGGGTGTGAGGCTGACGATTCTGGGCGGCGGCGGGTTCCGGGTGCCGCTCGTGTACGGGGCACTGCTGACCGATCACGCCGAGGGGCGGGTCACCGAGGTCGTCCTGCACGACCTGGACGACCGGCGGCTGCGCGCGGTGAGCCGGGTCCTGGCCGAACAGGCCGCCGGGGTGCCCGACCCGCCCCGGGTGACCGCCACCACCGACCTCGACGAGGCCCTGCGCGGCGCCGACTTCGTCTTCTCGGCGATCCGGGTCGGGGGCCTGGCCGGCCGTGCCGAGGACGAGCGGGTGGCCCTCGCCGAAGGTGTGCTCGGCCAGGAGACCGTCGGCGCGGGCGGGATCGCCTACGGCCTGCGCACCGTGCCCGTCGCCGTCGACATCGCCCGCCGAGTGGCCCGTCGCGCGCCCGGCGCGTGGGTCATCAACTTCACCAACCCGGCCGGCCTGGTCACCGAGGCCATGTCCCGCCACCTCGGCGACCGCGTCATCGGCATCTGCGACTCGCCGGTCGGCCTGGGCCGCCGTATCGCCCGGGTCCTGGGCGCCGGCCCCGGAGAGGCGTTCGTCGACTACGTCGGCCTCAACCACCTCGGCTGGGTGCGGGGTCTGCGCGTCGCCGGACGCGACCGGCTGCCCGACCTGCTGGCCGATCCCGCGCTGCTCGGCTCCTTCGAGGAGGGAAGGCTCTTCGGTCCCGAGTGGCTCGCGTCGCTGGGCGCGATCCCCAACGAGTACCTGCACTACTACTACTTCAACCGGGAGACGGTCCGCGCCTACCAGGGGGCGGAGCGGACCCGGGGCGCCTTCCTGCGCGACCAGCAGGCCCGGTTCTACGAGGAGGCGGGCGACCCCGGTGTCTCCGCCCTGGCGGCCTGGGACCGCACCCGCGCCGAGCGCGAGGCGACGTACATGGCCGAGAACCGGGAGAGCGCCGGCGCCGGCGAACGTGAGGAGGCCGACCTGTCCGGCGGCTACGAGGAGGTGGCCCTCGCCCTGATGCGCGCCATCGCCCGGGACGAGCGCGCCACGCTGATCCTCAACGTGCGCAACCGCTCGACCCTGTCCGCCCTCGACGCCGACGCGGTCGTCGAGGTCCCGTGCCTGGTCGACGCCAACGGTGCCCACCCGCTGGCCGCGGACCCGCTGCCCGGTCACGCCACCGGTCTCGTGTGCGCGGTCAAGGCCGTGGAGCGGGAGGTGCTCGCCGCCGCCGCGTCCGGATCCCGTACGACGGCCGTGAAGGCGTTCGCCCTGCATCCGCTGGTCGACTCGGTCACCGTTGCCCGCCGGCTGGTGGAGGGCTACACCCGGGCCCACCCGGGGCTCGCGTATCTGAAGTGAGCGCGGAGGGCCGCTCCGCCGAGCGGCCCTCCGCCGTACCGGGGGGCGATCGTCAGCCGGTGAACCCGGCCGTGATCGAGGTGAACTGCCAGGTGTTCTGGCTGATGCCGGAGCAGTTCTCGGCGACGCCGCCGCCCGGGCAGGGCCGGTCGCGGTTGACGGACCAGAACGCGAGCCGGGCGATGTGGTGCGCGTTCGCCCAGTCCCGGATCTGGGTCCAGATCGCCGGAGTGGTCGTCTCCTGCTGGTCGGACAGCCCGTTCATGCCGGAGATGCCGATGTGGGCGTAGGCGGTCGCGTCGTCCCAGCCGAAGGTGGACTTCAGCTTGTTCTTCAGTCCCTCCGTCGCGTTCACGGTGCTGCCGTACATGTCCGAGCCGCCGCCGAAGTCGAACGGCATGATGGTGAACACGTCGATGTTCGCGCCGAGCGACTGGGCCTGCTCGATGAGCCGGTTGCCGTAGTACGTCGGGCCCGTGGTGGACGTGCCGAAGGTGACGATGGTCCTCAGGCCGGGGTTGTTGGCCTTGACCGTCTTGAGCGCGGTCAGGATCCTCGCCTGCACGGCCTCGTTCTCGAACTCGTCGGTGTTCTCGATGTCCATGTCCACGGCCTTCAGACCGTAGGCGTCGATCACCTTCTGCAGGGCACCGGCGAGTGCGCTCGCGGACGAGCAGTTGGCGCCGAGCTTGCTGCCCTGCCAGCCGCCGAACGACGGGACGATGTCACCGCCCGCGGACCGGATCTGGTTGATCGCCGTCTGGTCCACGCCGCCGGTCAGGGCCCGGCTGCCGTCCCAGGCCGGGGTGCAGCCGCCGGAGTCCAGCACGAACGCCATCGTGAACCACTTGGCCCCGGTCGCGTTCATCACCGTGGTCGGGTTCGGGGGATCGCCCCAACCCTCGTACAGGTAGGGCGCGGCCTGCTTGAAGCCGGTGCCGCCGCCACCGCCCGCGTCGGTCGTCACGGTGACCGGGCCGGAGGCGGGCGAGGTGTTGCCGGCCGCGTCGCGCGCCTTCACGGTGAAGGTGTACGACGTGCTGGGCGACAGCCCGCTGACGGTGGCCGACGTGCCGGACACGCTCAGGAGCCGGTTGGCGCCGCTGTAGATGTCGTACGCCGTCACTCCCACGTCGTCCGTGGCGGCGTTCCACTTCAGCGACACGCTCGACGAGGTCCTGCCGGTGGAGGCGAGCCCGCTCGGCGCGGTCGGCGCCTGGGTGTCACCGCCGCCTCCGCCGCCGGGTCCGTCCAGACCGATGTCGTCGGCGTAGTAGGTGCCCTGGGCGTACCAGCCGTGCACGTAGACGGTGGCGCTGGTCTGCGAGGCGCCCGTGGTGAAGGAGACGCTGAGCTGGCTGTACGCGGACGGGGACGACGTCCAGGTGGAGGCGCCGCCGTTCACACCGAGGTACACGTAGCTGCCACGGACCCAGCCGGTCAGTTTGTACGTGGTGTTCGGCTGGACCGCGACGGTCTGGCTGCACTGCGCGTTGTCGCTCGAAGTCACCGCGCCCTGCAGGGCCTTGGAGCCACCGTGCACGGGGGAGGAGACGACCGAGCCGAGGTTGCCGGAACAGCTCCAGGGGGACAGGCCGCCCGACTCGAAGCCGGGGTTGGTGAGGACGTTCGCCGCATGGGCCGTACCGGGAAGGGCGACGGCCCCGCCGAGCGCGAGGGCCGCGGAGCCGAGGACGGCGAGGAGTCGGCGTCTGGAACGCCCGAGTGGATGACGCACGCGATCTCCCTGTGGGGATGGGGGTGTCGGGGAGTGCGGGAGGTGCGGAACAGGTGCGCCAACGAATTTGGTATGGACCAATCCCGCTGTCAAGGAGAAGAGCGGGATTGGTCCATACCGATGGACCGACGGGAACCGGTCAGAGGGGCAGTGCCTGCGCCGCCGAGGCCGGCTGCGCGGGTGCGGGCACGGCCGGCAACAGCACCTCCGCCGGCCCCGTCCGCTGCCGCGGAAGTGTCACGGGTGCCAGCGGGCGCGGTCCGGACACCACCGTGTAGTCCTGCCCGAGGAACGGCGGCTCCAGGGTCCCCGGGTCCTCACCGAGCGCCAACTGCACCGCCGCCCAAGGGGCGTTGATCCCGCAGAGTGCCAGCTGGTGCAGGCCGCCGGCGGGCCGGGTGTTGACGTCGAGCAGCACCGGGTGGTCGCCGAACATACGGAACTGGATGTTGGACAGGTGGTGCAGACCGAAGCCGCCGGCGATCAGCCGGGCCGGTGCCAGCCACCGCTCGTCCAGCGTGAAGCCCCGGCGGCGGCCGTTCTTGGTACGGCCCACCGCGAGCCGCACCACGTTGTCCGGCCCGGTCAGGCAGTCGACGGACACCTCCGGCTGCTCCAGGCGCGGCATCACCAGCCAGTCCACCGGTTCCCCGGCCCGCGCCAGCGCCTCCAGGACCAGGTCCAGCTGCACGTGCGGGCCGGGGAAGCCGGCGAGGTTCGCCAGCGAGAAGGGGGCCCGGGTGATCACCCGGAAGCCGACCCCGCCCGCGCCGGCCGCCGGCTTGAAGCACGCCTTGTGGCCTGCCGACTCCAACTCCTCGACGGCGACGAGCAGTTCGTCCGCCGTCCGGACCCGCCACCAGGGCGGCACCGGAACCCCCACCGAACGGACGGCCTCGTACGCGGTGGCCTTGTCCTCGAACACGGCCACCGCCTCGCGCGTCGGGGCCATCAGTGCCGTTCCCGCCGCCGCGAAGTCGGCCCGGTGCCGCACGATCGCGGACTGGTGCAGGCGGGGCACGAACACGTCGATGCCGCGCCGGGCGCACTGGTCGAGGGCGTACTCCACGTAGCCGGCCGGGGACAGGCCCTCCGGCTCCAGGTCGGCGGTGTCGGCGGCGGCCAGCACGGGGGAGTCGGGGTCCCCGTGCGTGGCGTGGATCTCCACGGCACGGTCGCTGGGATTCCTCCGCAGCTGATCCATGAAGAACACGTTCTCCGCGTACGTGCGGTTGAGCCATACGCGTACGCGAGAGACCATGCAGGGCCGCCTTTCGGGGGTGTGCGGGCAGGGCTCGGCGACCCGTGCCCGGGCAGAAGGAAGGAAGGGACACCGAACGGCCCTGTGCGAAAGGGAGTGAGGGGCGCCGGTGTTGGGGCGATCATACGGCTTGCGAAGGCCCCCGCGTGCAACGCGGATGTTACGGAATCCCGGGCGCTGTCCCCAGGGCTCGCGGCCGCCCGCGACGGCCCCGGAGGCGGTCGTCGCACCGCCCGCCGACGGCCGCGCGGACGCCCTGATCCGGCCCGCCCGAGCCGGCCCGTGGCCGTACGCCGAGCCGTGCCGGACGCCCGTGCGCCGTCCGGCGCCTCTTGTCCGCCGTCCCTGAATGTGTTCTGGTGGTCACGGCGGGACGGTGATCGGAAGGGGGCGTGCGGTGGAGTCGACGGCCGGGGCCGGACAGCTGCTCGCCATCAGCGACCTGCACGTCGGGTACCCCGACAACCGCGCCCTCGTCGAGCGGATGCGGCCGGACGGCGAGGACGACTGGCTGATCGTGGCCGGAGACGTCGCCGAGACCGTCGCCGACATCCGAGGGACCCTCGCCGTCCTCGCGGACCGCTTCCGCAAGGTGATCTGGGCGCCCGGCAACCACGAGCTGTGGACGCACCCGCGCGACCCGGTCCAGCTGCGCGGCGTCGCGCGCTACGAGCACCTGGTCGGACTCTGCCGGGAACTGGGCGTGGTCACCCCCGAGGACCCGTACCCGGTGTGGGAGGGCCCCGGCGGCCCGGTGGCCGTGGCCCCGCTCTTCCTGCTGTACGACTACTCGTTCCTGCCGGCCGGCAGCGCCACCAAGGCCGAGGGCCTGGCCTACGCCCGGAGCACGGGCGTCGTCTGCAACGACGAGCACCTGCTGCATCCCGACCCGTACCCGACCCGGGAGGACTGGTGCCGCGCCCGGGTCGCCGAGACGGAGCGCAGGCTCGCCGCGCTGCCCGCGGACCTGCCGACCGTGCTCGCCAACCACTACCCGCTGGACCGGCACCCCACCGAGGTCCTGTGGTACCCCGAATTCGCCATGTGGTGCGGCACCGGGCTGACCGCGGACTGGCACCGCCGGTTCCGAGTCGCCACGATGGTGTACGGCCATCTGCACATCCCCCGCACCACCTGGCTCGACGGCGTCCGCTTCGAAGAGGTCTCCGTCGGATACCCCCGCGAATGGCGCAAGCGTCCCGGGCCCCCGGGACGGCTGCGCCGCATCCTGCCCCTGGAGGACACCGGTGATCGAGGAGCTGCTCCCGGAGTCGGTCGTGGCCGTGGAGGCACACGGTGACGACCCGCTGTGGGACGCCCCGCTCCACCCGGAGGAGGAGCCGCTGGTCGCGCGCGCGGTGGCCAAGCGGCGCCGCGAGTTCGCCGCCGTGCGCGGCTGCGCCCGGCGCGCCATGGAGAAGCTCGGGGTGGCCGCGCACCCCGTCGTCAACGGGGACCGGGGCGTCCCGCTCTGGCCGGCCGGCCTGACCGGCAGCATGACCCACTGCGACGGCTACTGCGCCGCCGCCCTGGTCCGTGTCCGCGACCTGGCCTCCCTCGGCATCGACGCCGAACCGCACGGGCCGCTCCCGCAGGGCGTCGGGCCGTCCGTCCTGCTGCCCGCCGAGGCCGAGCGGGTCGCGCTGCTCGCCGCACAGCGGCCCGCCGTGCACTGGGACCGGATCGTGTTCAGCGCCAAGGAGTCCGTCTACAAGGCCTGGTACCCCCTCACCCGCAAGTGGCTGGACTTCTCCGAGGCCGACATCACCCTCCGCCCGGACCCCGGCGGCAGGACGGCCGGCACGCTGCACGCCGAACTCCTCGTCCCCGGGCCCCTGGTCGGCGGCCACCGGCTCCAGTCCTTCGACGGCCGCTGGCTCGTACACGGCGGAGTGGTCGCGACGGCCGTCACCGTGCCGCACGCCTGACGGCCCGCCGGGACGCCCGCGCGACCGCCGCCGTCCTCGCTCCGGTTCGCGTGACGGCGGCGGATCGGCGGGGCCGTGCGTCAGGCGGGCGGGCACCACTCGCGCAGCAGGCGGAAGAACTGCTCCTCGTTCCCCGCGAGTCCGGCCCGGGTGAGTGCCGCTTCCGCCTCGGCGAGCACGGCGGGCGGGACGACGGCGGGCCGGTCGCCGTCCGGCGGCCCGTCGAAGGCGGCGCGCACCGTATGCAGCAGCCGCAGGTAGGCCTGCACGGCGGTACGCTCACGGTCGGTCAGTACGGCGGTGGGCATCGGTCGGCTCTCCCCGAGTAGGCGTCACGGTCGCGCGCCCTGCGGCGCCGTGCGCCGAGTCGGACGGCGCACGCATCCAGCTTGCCGTCCACCACTGACAACGCCGTCCGGCTCCGCGCCGGTTCGCCCGCTCAGCGGACCGGAAACACACCGGCATCCCCTGGAGGGAGCCCTGACGCCCCTCCTACGACTCGGGCCGTTTGACGCTCTCCAGGAGCATGTCGAGCCACTCCGCGACCTTGTCCCGGTGCTGGTCGGTGGGCAACTGCGCGGCCCGCCAGGCGATTCCGCGCACCCCGTGGTCCTGGAGCAGCCGCTCCAGCGGGTCCTCGGCGGTCTCCGCCGCGGCCCGCTCACGGTCGGCCAGCTTCTGCAACAGTTCCTGCTCGGTGCGCTGGAGCGCACCCGCCAGCGCCTCCGGGTCCTCCGCCGTGAGGAAACCGGCGTGCACCCGGAAGAAGCGCTGCAACGCGTCGCAGTGCTCCATGGTGGGCCGCCGGTCGCCGTTGATGAGGGCGCCGGCCTGCTGCCGGGACATGCCCGCGCCGTCGGCGATCTCCTGCTGGGTGTACTTGCGGCCGTTGGGCTTCAGCCGGGTCCGGCGCAGCAGGTCCAGGCGCTGGAGGAAGCGTGCCTGGACATCGGGCTCACCCGCGGGCCGTCCGCTGAGCAGCGCCTTGACCACCGGCTCGGGCACCCCGCAGGCGGTGGAGAGCCGCGCGACGTCGAAGACCTCGGGGTGCGGCACACCGAGCCGCTCGGCGAGCGCGGTGACGCGGGCGACGACGGCCGGCAGCTGGGCGGTCGCCGCGGCGCCCGGATCCTCGTAGCCATCCGTCACCGACAGAACTCCTACGTCTCTCGAGGGTTTCAGACGCGTGCGTGCATCTCGCAAGCGGTCGCCGTGAACTTCCCGGAGAGTAGCGGGTGCGTCGAACCCACATCCAGGTCTCGCCACAACTGTGGCGAATTTCAGCCGTCAACCGGCATGGAATGCCACGATAGTTGACATCACTTGTCGCTGGGCACCAGGATCGCATCGCCGCGTGAAGGCCGCAGAGGCAAGAGGGGTGACCTCCCGATGGCACATCAGGCAGGAGGGCAGCGGCCGGCACCGCGGCCCGTCCCCGAGACCGACGAGACCTGGGCCTACGTCCAGGACTACGCCATGCTGCTGGAGTCGCTGCCCTTTCCTTCCCTGGTCGTCGACCACCGCTGGAACGTGGTCATGGCCAACGGCGCTTTCGAGACGCTCTTCCGGGGCGTGCGCCCTCATCCGACCGCCATGCCCGGTGACAACTTCCTCCGCTTCGTGCTGTTCCACCCGGACGCGGCCGAGATCCTGGGCGAGCACGAGCCGGGCTGGTGCCTGCCGATGCTGGCCCATCTGCGCACCGCGCTGGACACGTACGGCCACGACCACGAACTCCAGACGGTCCGCCGGGACATCGCCCAGGACCCGCTCATGGAGGCCGCCTACCGGCAGGGCCTGCCGCACTGGATCCGGGCCGTCGGTGAGGCCGCGACCCGTCTGGACGGGGCCGTCCGGCTGCTGCTCCACCCCGACCCGCGCCGGGGTCCGACCGAGTGCCGGATCGTCGAGGAGACCCCGCGGACCCTGCGGGACCTCGGCCACCGGCGCCTGACGATGGTCCTGCGCGACCCGCGCCGCCCGGCCCCGCCGGTACGCCGCCCGCGCCGGCCGCACGGCGCCGCCACCCACCTCACGGTCGTTCCGCCGCCCGAGGACTGACCCGGCACCGCCGGCGTTCAGGTCGCCGGCGGCGCCGGGTCGAAGATTCCGCGGCGACACGTTCCCGCCCCCCTGCACCCGGTGGGCGAGGGCGGGAGTGTGTCGCCGCGTCGCGTTCTCCCCGCACGGTTACGCAAGCCGCTTGCGTGATTTGCGCTAGACTTGCGTCCATGACGCGACGACTTGCGGAAGTGGCGAAGAAGGTCGGGGTCAGCGAGGCCACGGTCAGCCGGGTGCTCAACGGCAAGCCCGGAGTCTCCGAGCCCACCCGGCAGGCGGTGCTCACCGCCCTCGACGTCCTCGGCTACGAACGCCCCACCCAGCTGCGCGGCGAACGCGCCCGGCTCGTCGGCCTTGTCCTGCCGGAGCTGCAGAACCCGATCTTCCCCGCGTTCGCCGAGGTCATCGGCGGCGCGCTCGCCCAGCTCGGCCTCACCCCGGTGCTGTGCACCCAGACCAAGGGTGGCGTCTCCGAGGCGGACTACGTGGAGCTGCTGCTCCAACAGCACGTCTCCGGCGTCGTGTTCGCCGGCGGCCTGTACGCGCAGGCCGACGCGCCGCACGACCACTACCGGCTGCTCGCCGAGCGGAACATCCCCGTCGTGCTGGTCAACGCCTCCATCGAGGACCTCGGCTTCCCCAGCGTGTCCTGCGACGACGCCGTCGCCGTCGAGCAGGCCTGGCGGCACCTCGCCTCCCTCGGCCACGAGCGCATCGGCCTCGTCCTCGGCCCCGAGGACCACGTGCCCTCGGCCCGCAAGCTCGCCGCGGCGCGGTCGTTCGCCGGCGATCTGCCGGAGGACTCCGTCGCGCGCGCCATCTTCTCCATCGAGGGCGGGCACGCCGCCGCCTCCCGGCTCATCGACCGCGGTGTCACGGGCCTGATCTGCGCCAGCGACCCGCTCGCGCTCGGCGCCGTGCGGGCGGCCCGCCGCAAGGGATACGCCGTCCCGGGCCGGATCTCCGTCGTCGGCTACGACGACTCCGCCTTCATGAACTGCACCGAACCCCCGCTCACCACCGTCCGCCAGCCCATCGAGGCCATGGGGCGCGCGGCCGTCGAGCTGCTGAACGCGCAGATCGGCGGCACCGCCGTACCCGCCGAGGAGCTGTTGTTCGAACCCGAACTCGTGGTGCGCGGATCCACCGGGCAGGCGCCTCGCGACTGACATCCCCCGACACGACGGAGAGTTCCACCTGGCTGTCAAATAATTACAGATTCTGCGCCGCATCTTGCGAAGAGGTGTCGGCGGTGCTTGAGTGTGCGGCGCCCACCGCTCCTGCCTTGAGGGGTCCACCGATGAGAAGCACCGGGTTCCGCCGCACCTTCGCCGCGATCGGCGTCTGTTCCTCCCTCGCGCTCACCGCGACCGCCTGCGGGTCGGGCGACGACGACGCGGCGAACGGCAAGACGCGCATCACCGTCAACTGTGAGCCGCCGAAGAGCGCCAAGGTCGACCGGAAGTTCTTCGACGACGACGTCGCGGCCTTCGAGAAGAAGAACCCGGACATCGACGTCGTGGCGCACGACGCCTTCCCCTGCCAGGACCCGAAGACCTTCGACGCCAAGCTCGCCGGCGGCCGGATGGAGGACGTCTTCTACACGTACTTCACCGACGCGCGGCACGTCGTCGACATCGGCCAGGCCGCCGACCTCACCCCGTACCTCAAGGAACTGAAGAGCTACGCGACCATCCAGAAGCAGCTGCGGGACATCTACACCGTCGACGGGAAGGTCTACGGCATCCCGCGCACCGGCTACTCCATGGGGCTGATCTACAACCGCAAGCTCTTCGAGAAGGCCGGTCTCGACCCCGACAGGGCCCCCGCCACCTGGGACGAGGTACGCGCCGACGCCAAGAGGATCGCCGCCCTCGGACACGGCACCGTCGGGTACGCCGACTACAGCGCCCAGAACCAGGGCGGCTGGCACTTCACCGCCGAGCTGTACTCACAGGGCGGGGACGTGGTCGACGCGGACGGCAAGAAGGCCACCGTCGACACCCCCGAGGGCCACGCCGTCCTGCGCAACCTCCACGACATGCGGTGGACCGACGACTCGATGGGCAGCAAGCAGCTCCTCGTCATCAACGACGTCCAGCAGCTGATGGGCTCGGGCAAGCTCGGCATGTACCTCTCCGCCCCGGACAACATCCCGATCCTCGTCAAGGAGAAGGGCGGCAACTACAAGGACCTCGCCCTCGCCCCCATGCCCGGCGGCAAGGGCACCCTCGTCGGCGGCGACGGCTACATGTTCAACAAGAAGGACACCCCGGCCCAGATCCGCGCCGGCCTGAAGTGGCTCGACCACATGTTCCTCACCCCCGGCGCCGGCTTCCTCGGCGACTACGCCCGCGCCAAGCAGAACGACGCCCCGGTCGGCCTGCCCGAGCCCCGGCTGTTCACCGGCGCCGCCGACGCCAAGGACCAGCAGGCCAAGAAGGCCAACGCCAACGTCCCGGTGGAGAACTACCAGTCCTTCCTCGACGGCAACCAGAAGCTCCGGATGAAGATCGAGCCCCCGGACGCCCAGCGGATCTACACGGTCCTCGACGGAGTCGTCTCCGCCGTCCTCACCAAGAAGGACGCGGACATCGACCAGCTCCTCGAAGAGGCGTCCGGCAAGATCGACAGCATCCTGGCCCGGAGCTGACCGGCATGACGAAGACGGCCGAGCGGCGGCCCCCGGCACCGGCCGCCGCCCACCCGGTCCCGGTGCCGCCTCCGGCAGGGGACCGGAGGCGGCGCCGCCTGGCCGACCAGGCCCGCGCCTACGCGTTCCTCCTCGGCGGACTGATCTGCTTCGCCCTGTTCTCCTGGTACCCCGCGATCCGCGCGGTCGTGATCGCCTTCCAGAAGTACACACCCGGCTCGTCGCCCGAGTGGGTCGGCACCGCCAACTTCACCCGCGTCCTGCACGACCCCGAGTTCTCCGCGGCCTGGCGCAACACCCTCACCTTCACCCTGCTGGCCCTGCTCGTCGGCTTCGCCGTCCCCTTCCTGCTCGCCCTCGTCCTCAACGAACTCCGACACGCCAAGGCGTTCTTCCGGGTCGTCGTCTACCTGCCGGTGATGATCCCGCCCGTGGTCAGCGCCCTGCTGTGGAAGTGGTTCTACGACCCCGGCGCCGGCCTCGCCAACGAGACGCTGCGCATGCTGCACCTGCCCACCTCGAACTGGACCAACGGCACCGACACCGCACTGCTCTCCCTGGTGATCGTGGCCACCTGGGCCAACATGGGCGGCACCGTCCTCATCTACCTGGCGGCCCTGCAGTCCATCCCCGGCGAGCTGTACGAGGCCGCCGAACTCGACGGCGCCAACCTGCTCCAGCGCGTCCGGCACGTCACGGTCCCGCAGACCCGGTTCGTGATCCTCATGCTGATGCTCCTGCAGATCATCGCCACCATGCAGGTGTTCACCGAACCGTTCGTCATCACCGGCGGCGGACCCGAGAACGCCACCGTCACCGTCCTCTACCTCATCTACAAGTACGCGTTCCTCTACAACGACTTCGGCGGCGCCTGCGCCCTCAGCGTGCTGCTCCTGCTCCTGCTGGGCGCCTTCTCCGCGGTCTACCTGCGGCTCACCCGCTCCGAGGGGGACACATGAGCGGCACCCGCACCCTGATCTCGCCGGCCACCCTCGCCCGCCCGCGCGGAAAGGCCGCCTACTGGGCGGTGTTCACCGGCGTCGTGCTCCTCTTCGCGCTCGCCTTCCTCTTCCCGGTCTACTGGATGGTGACCGGCGCGCTGAAGTCCCCCGACGAGGTGGCCCGCACCCCGCCCACCCTGCTGCCCGCACACTGGAACAGCGGCGGCTACACCGACGCCTGGGACCTGATGGAGCTCCCGCGGCACCTGGAGAACACCCTCGTCCAGGCCGCCGGCGCATGGGCCTTCCAGCTGGTGTTCTGCACGGCCGCCGCCTACGCCCTGTCCAAGCTGAGGCCCGCCTTCGGCAAGGTGGTCCTCGGCGGCATCCTCGCCACCCTGATGGTGCCGGCCCAGGCACTCGTCGTACCCAAGTACCTCACGGTCGCCGACCTGCCGCTCGTGCACACCAGCCTGCTCGACGACCCCCTCGCCATCTGGCTGCCGGCCGTCGCCAACGCCTTCAACCTGTACCTGCTCAAGCGGTTCTTCGACCAGCTCCCGCGGGACGTGCTGGAGGCCGCCGAGATGGACGGCGCCGGCAAGCTGCGCACCCTGTGGTCGGTCGTGCTGCCCATGTCCCGCCCGGTGCTCGGCGTGGTGTCCATCTTCGCCCTGGTCGCCGTCTGGCAGGACTTCCTGTGGCCACTGATGGTCTTCTCCGACACCGACAAGCAGCCGATCAGCGTGGCGCTCGTGCAGCTGTCGCAGAACATCCAGCTCACCGTGCTCATCGCCGCGATGGTGATCGCCAGCATCCCGATGGTGGCCCTGTTCCTCGTCTTCCAGCGGCACATCATCGCCGGGATCAGCGCGGGCAGCACCAAGGGCTGACACCGCCGCCCCGTCTACCGAAAGGCACGCTCCGTGGGACAGCCCACCCATGCCCAGAACGACCCTGACTGGTGGCGCTCGGCCGTCATCTACCAGGTGTACGTCCGCAGCTTCGCCGACGGCGACGGCGACGGCACCGGGGACCTCGCGGGCGTCCGCTCCCGGCTGCCGTACCTGGCCGAACTCGGCGTGGACGCCCTCTGGTTCAACCCCTGGTACCTGTCACCGATGAAGGACGGCGGCTACGACGTCGCCGACTACCGGGCCGTCGACCCGGCGTTCGGCACCCTCGCCGAGGCGGAGAAACTCATCGCCGAGGCACGCGAGCTGGGCATCCGGACCATCGTCGACATCGTGCCCAACCACGTCTCCGACCGGCACCCCTGGTTCCGGGCCGCCCTCGCCGCCGGGCCGGGCAGCCCGGAGCGCGAGCTGTTCCACTTCCGCCCCGGACGCGGGCCGGACGGCGAACTCCCGCCCAACGACTGGCCGTCACAGTTCGCCGGCTCCACCGAACCGGTGTGGACCCGCCTCCCCGACGGCGACTGGTACCTGCACCTGTTCACCCCCGAGCAGCCCGACCTCAACTGGGCGCACCCGGCCGTCCGCCAGGAACACGAGGACATCCTGCGGTTCTGGTTCGAACGGGGCGTCGCCGGCGTCCGCATCGACTCGGCCGCCCTCCTCGCCAAGGACCCGGACCTGCCCGACCTCGCCGCGCGCCCCGAGCCGCACCCGTTCGTCGACCGCGACGAACTCCACGACGTCTACCGCTCCTGGCGGCGCGTGGCCGACGAGTACGGCGGTGTGTTCGTCGGCGAGGTCTGGCTCCCCGACACCGAGCGCTTCGCCCGCTACCTGCGCCCCGACGAACTCCACACCGCCTTCAACTTCTCCTTCCTGTCCTGCCCCTGGGAGGCCGCCCGGCTGCGGGCCTCGATCGAGGCCACACTCGCCGAGCACGCCCCCGTCGGCGCCCCGGCGACCTGGGTGCTGTGCAACCACGACGTCACCCGCACCGTCACCCGCTACGGCCGCGAGGACACCGCCTTCGACTTCGCCACCAAGACGTTCGGCACGCCCACGGACCTGGCGCTCGGCACCCGCCGGGCACGCGCCGCCGCCCTGCTGTCCCTGGCCCTGCCCGGCTCGGTCTACCTCTACCAGGGCGAGGAACTGGGCCTGCCGGAGGCCGAGATCCCCGTCGACCGCGTCCAGGACCCGATGTACTTCCGCTCGGGAGGCACCGACCCCGGCCGCGACGGCTGCCGGGTACCGTTGCCGTGGGCCGCCGGCCTGCCGTACGCGGGCTTCGGCTCACAGGAGGAGCCGTGGCTGCCGCAGCCGGCGGACTGGCCGTCGTACGCCGTCGACCGGCAGCGGGACGATCCGCACAGCGTGCTCACCCTGTACCGCGAGGCCGTCGCCGCCCGCCCGGTGTTCGGCGACGGCCCCCTGACCTGGTTGCCCGCCTCCGACGGCGTCCTCGCCTTCTCCCGCGCGGACGGCGCGATCTGCGTGGTGAACCTCGCCACCACGCCCGCCCGGCTCCCCGCGCACTCCCGACTCCTGCTGAGCAGCGGCCCGCTGGACGACACCGGCCGGCTGCCGCAGGACACGGCGGCCTGGCTGCAGGCCTGAGCCGCCGCGCACAGCTGTCCCCCGCACCCCCACCACGAAGGGATCAGCACATGCACAGCAGCACCGCCGCACATCTCCGGCGCACGCCGGCCATCGGCGCGGTCGTCGCCCTCGCCGCCAGCATGCTCGTCGCCGTCGCCCCGGCCGCGCACGCCGCCTCGGGCGCGACCCTCCCCTTCACCTCCGTGGAGGCCGAGTCGGCGACGACCACCGGCACGAAGATCGGCCCCGACCACACCCAGGGCACCCTCGCCTCGGAAGCCTCCGGCCGGCAGGCCGTCCGGCTGTCGTCGGGGCAGCGGGTGGAGTTCACCGTGCCGCGCGCGGCCAACGCGGTGAACCTCGCCTACAGCGTCCCGGACGGCCAGTCCGGCACGCTGAACGTGTACGTCAACGGCACCCGGCTGGCCAGGACGATCCCGGTGACCTCCAAGTACTCGTACGTCGACACCGGCTGGATCGCCGGTGCGAAGACGCACCACTTCTTCGACAACGCCCGCCTGCTGCTCGGCCGGGACGTCCAGGCCGGCGACAAGGTCGCCGTCGAGTCCACGGGGACCCAGGTCACCGTCGACGTGGCCGACTTCGAGCAGGTCGCCGCGGCCGCCTCGCAGCCCGCCGGCTCGGTGTCGGTCGTCGCCAAGGGCGCCGACCCCAGCGGCAACGGCGATTCGACCCAGGCCTTCCGGGACGCCATCACCGCCGCCCAGGGCGGCACGGTGTGGATACCGCCCGGCGACTACCGCGTCACGTCCTCCCTGAGCGGTGTGCAGAACGTGACCCTCCAGGGCGCCGGCAGCTGGTACTCGGTCGTGCGCACCTCCCGCTTCGTCGACCAGACCAGCTCCTCGGGAAACGTCCACATCAAGGACTTCGCGGTCATCGGCGAGGTCACCGAACGCGTCGACTCCAGCCCCGACAACTTCGTCAACGGCTCCCTCGGCCCGAACTCCTCCGTCTCCGGCATGTGGCTCCAGCACCTGAAGGTCGGGCTGTGGCTGACCGGCAACAACGACAACCTGGTGGTGGAGAACAGCCGCATCCTCGACACCACCGCCGACGGCCTCAACCTCAACGGCTCCGCCAAGGGGGTCCGCGTCCGCAACAACTTCCTGCGCAACCAGGGCGACGACTCCCTCGCCATGTGGTCGCTGTACGCCCCGGACACGAACTCCAGCTTCGAGAACAACACGATCTCGCAGCCGAACCTCGCCAACGGCATCGCCATCTACGGCGGCACCGACATCTCCGTGAAGAACAACCTGGTCTCCGACACCAACGCCCTCGGCAGCGGCATCGCCATCTCCAACCAGAAGTTCCTCGACCCCTTCAGCCCGCTGGCAGGCACCATCACCGTCGACGGCAACACCCTGGTGCGCACCGGCGCGATGAACCCCAACTGGAACCACCCCATGGGCGCGCTGCGCGTCGACTCGTACGACAGCGCCGTCAACGCCACCGTCGACATCACCGACACGACGATCATCGACAGCCCGTACAGCGCCTTCGAGTTCGTCTCGGGCGGCGGACGGGGTTATCCGGTGCGGAACGTCGACGTGACCGGCGCGACCGTGCGCAACACCGGGACGGTCGTCGTCCAGGCCGAGGCGCAGGGCGCGGCCACCTTCAGGAACGTCACCGCCACCCAGGTGGGCGCGGCGGGCGTCTACAACTGCCCGTACCCGGCGAACTCCGGGTCCTTCACCCTCACCGACGGCGGCGGCAACTCCGGCTGGTCCAGCACCTGGACTGACTGCTCCACCTGGCCGCAACCGGGACAGGGCAACCCGGACCCCGACCCGGGCCGCAATCTGGCCAAGGGCCGCCCGGCCACCGCGACCGGCTCCCAGGACGTCTACACGCCGGGCAAGGCGGCCGACGGTGACGCCAACTCGTACTGGGAGTCGGCCAACAACGCCTTCCCGCAGGCCTGGACGGTCGACCTCGGCTCGTCGTACCCGGTGCGCCGGCTGGTGCTGAAGCTGCCCCCGTCCGCTGCCTGGGGCGCCCGCACGCAGACGATCACCGTGCTCGGCAGCACCGACGGTTCGGCCTACGCCACGGTGGTGGGCTCCCGGGGCTACCGCTTCGACCCGGCGACCGGCAACACGGCGACCGTGTCCCTGCCGAGCGGCACGGACCTGCGCTACCTGCGCCTGAGTGTCAGCGCGAACACCGGCTGGCCGGCGGGGCAGTTCAGCGAGGTGGAGGCGTACCTGACGTCCTGACCACCTCGGCCGCCGCGTCCCGGGTTCAGGGCACCCGGGACGCGTGCGTCCCGGCGGGGCCCGGCGGGGCTCAGTAGGACGAGGAGTCGGGGTCCACGACGACGTCGTACGACGGCGTGGTCATGGAGTGCAGCGCGGTGTCGAGTTTCTCCGTGCGCAGGATGTACGTGCCCGGCGCCAGGTCCCCGATCTGCTGGTACCGGCCGGTGAAGTCGGGCTCCGTCCCGGTCCAGTACCCGGACCCCAGACTGTGCTTGAGGACCCACCCGTTGGGCTGGACGATGGCCGGGTACACCGGGCCGAGCGCGTCCTGGGTGAGGGTGAAGGACGCCCCGGCGTGCGCGTTCGAGCCGGGCGAGCCGGACAGGGTGAACGAGAAGTAGCGGACGTTGAACGGCGAGCCCGGCGTCAGCGGAGCGCAGCCCCGGGCGGTCACCGGGCCGTCCAGCGAACCGAGTCGCAGCGGGTCGGTGAACGTCCCGCTGCCGGCCAGACCGGCGCAGTCCACACTGCCGTCCCCGGCCGGCTCGGTGTCGTCGTCGGTGGTGTCCTCCCCGTCGTCGCTGGCGAGGGGGTCGGAGGCGGGGGTCTCCTCGGCGGACGTCTCCTCGACGGGCTCCTCGGTGGTGAGGGCCGGCTCCGGGGAGGACCCGGTGGCCTCCGGCGTCGGCGAGGCGGTGTCGGACGCCGACGAGGTGGACGCGTCCACCGACGGGGACCGCCCGGCGCCCGACTCGTGCTGCGAGGAGCCGCCACAGCCGCTCGCCAGCAGTATCGCCCCGAGCGCCAGCGCACACTTGCGGATCATGGTCGTCCTCCCCCTCCCGCACCGGCGCGAAAAGGGGCCGGCGGGTGTCATGTGCGCCGGATATTACCGCTGTTCATCCTCTCGATCCCCCCATATGAGGACTTCTCCGAACCGGTGCGCGTCCGTGCGGGAGCATGGGCACCGGCCCCTGGGCATGCGCCCTCCCGAAACCGGGGAGACCGGCTCCGGGAGGGCGCTCTGTCAGCAGGTGGGCACGTCCGTCAGCCAGGCCGGGCCCTTGAGGTAGATGTTGGTCATCCACGATCCGTCGGTCAGCTTGGACCAGGCGTCGTTGGTGTAGCCCTCCGCCGTGACCTGCTGCGCGTGCGTCTGGCAGACGACGTTGACGGTCGTCGGCTGCGCGAAGTAGTCCACCACGGCCGCGTTCACGTTCGGCTGGCTGTGCGTGCGCACCCCGGTACCCCACGTCTGGTGGGCCTTGCTGCCCCCGCTCGGCGGCGCGGGGCTGTCACCGCCGCAGTCCGGGACGCCCGGCAGCCACGCCGGGCCCTTGACGTAGATGTTGGTCAGCCAGGAACCGTCGGACAGCCTGGACCAGGCGTCGTTGGTGTAGCCGTCCGCGGTGACCGTCTCGGCGTGCTCCTGGCACTGCACCGAGACCTGCGTGGGGCCGGCGAAGGTGTCCACGACGGCGCTCCGCACGCTCGGCGTGGAGTGGGTGCGCACCCCGGTGCCCCAGGTCTCGAAGACCGTGCCGCCGTCCGCCGGCGGGGGAGTGGGCGCGCCGGTCGGGTTGATGCGGACGGCGCCCGCGTAGTCGCCGCCGGTGCGCGCCGCGGTGACCCGGATGTGCGTACCGGACTCGTACGCCTCGACCATCTGCCCGGCGCCCAGGTACAGGGCGACGTGATGGATGTGCCCGCTGCCCCAGAACATCAGGTCGCCGGGGACCAGCGGGCCGGTGCCCTGGCCGGCGGAGAACCGGGCCGCGGCCTTGGAGGTGTGGAACTGGTCGTTCGCCGTGCCGTTGAGCAGGTCCTTGCCGGTGGCCCGGTAGTAGGCGTACCGCATCAGGCCGGAGCAGTCGAAGCCCAGGCGCTCGTCGTCGTGCATGCTGTCCGGGTCGGATCCGTCGTAGTAGCCGTACGTCGGGCCCGGTGTGGCCCCGTGGCCGCCGCCCCAGCTGTACCAGACGCCGATCTGGGAGCAGGCCGCGTTCACGGCGGCCTCGGCGGTGGCCGAGGCGCCGGACGTGAGGACACCACAACTCGCCTGCGCCGAGGCGGTGGTGGCGGGCGCGTGGTGCGTGGCGGTGGCCGCTCTCGCGGCGGTCGGGATACAGGCGGCCAGGGCCGCCGCCAGGGCGGTGGCGAAAGCCCGGCCGAGGAACCGGCGGGCGGTCGAGGTGGTCAAGGAGCACATCCTTCGTTCGTCGACGGTCCGTCACCGACGAGGCCCGTGACGGCGGTGGGGGGTGTGTGCGCCGCGACGGCGGGTGCCGTCGTGGTGCCTTGCCGGTGCCGCGCCCCACCCCCGTCGGGGCGTGGCACCGGGGTCTGTGCGGTGAGCGCGGCCCGCATCTTGGCCAGCGCCCGCATCCGGTTGCGCTGCACGGTGCCGCGGTGGGCGCCGAGCCGTTCACCGGCCGAGTCGTGGCTCAGGCCCTCCAGGTCGACGAGGATCACCGCGGCCGCCTCCTTCGGGGAGAGCATGCCGAGCAGGGCGAGGGCCGTGGCGTTCGCCTCGTAGCGGCCGAGTCCGCCGTCCCAGCCGGTCTCCGGCAGCCGGTCCGTGGCCCGCTCCCGGCGCGAGGGGTGCTGCCAGGAGTCGCGCAGCAGGTTGAGCGCGACGGTACAGGTGTAGGCGTACGGGTGGCGCTGCTCGCCGAGCGCCTGGGCGTGGGCGCGGCGGGAGAGCCGCAGGTACGTCTCCTGCACCAGGTCGTCGGCGTCGTGCGGATTGCCGGTGAGTGCCATCAGCCGTCTGCGCAGCCTCGGCATGTCGGCGGTGAAGGAGGCGTCGAACTCGCGCGGTCCGAAACCGGCCCGCTCACGCGTCGCCGGCGCGCAGGTGCCGCCAGTGGTGTCCATGGATGTTCCCCCGTCGGTCGATCGTGCTGCGGTGCGCGCCCGCCGCCGTGCCGTACGGTCCGCCTCGTAGCGGCACGGCACGGGAGGCCGGCGCCTCGTGGTGTCCGCCGGTCCGCCGGTCACGCGGCCGGAAGAGGAGGTGCCGCCGGGCCGTAACGGGCGGCCGGGGCGCGGCGCATGAGCGCCCAGTACCGGTCGCCGTAGGACCAGTGCCACCATTCGGTGGGGTAGTTGACGAACCCGGCCGCGGTCAGCACCCGGGCCATCAGCTCGCGGTGCGCGCGGGCCTCGGCGCCGATACCGGGCGCCGCGGTGCGGCAGGCGCCGCCGCTCTCCTCCGGGGTCGCGTTCACCTCGGTGCCCAGGGGCAGTTCGGTGCCGTCGGCGGTGCACAGCGTCAGGTCCACCGCGCCGCCGCTGACGTGCGGGGCGACCTCCGGCGGGGAGATGTAGGCACTGGCCAGCTCGCGGATGAGGGCCGGCCCGGCGTCCGGGTGGCTTCGGCGCAGCGTCCGCGCGTAACTGTCGAAGTAGCGCAGTTGCAGGTCCGGCGGCCGGTACCCCTCCACCACCAGGAGGCGGACGCCGGCCGGCAGCAGGTCCTGCGCCAGCACCAGGCGCCGCAGCGCCCCGGACCTGAGGTGGGCGTAGGCACCCGTGTCGTCGGCCTGCCGCCGGTCGAGCAGCAGCTCGGACGTGTCGCGCAGGTCGACCAGTGGTTCACCGCACTCGCGTTCGGTGACCTCGGCGACCCGCGGGTCGGAGAGCGGGATGATGTCCGTCACGGTGAACAGCCTGCCGGGGGCCTCTGCAGCCGCTCTGCAGGTCCTCTGCAAGCGGCCGAGCAGGGGTTCTGCAGGGCCGCTCCGTCAGCCGGCGTCCGCCTCCCGTTCGCGTGCCTCCCGGCAGCCCAGCGAGCGGAACACCGCCAGCGCCTCGGCGCGGGCCGCCCGGGCCGCCCGAGCGTCGCCGTCCGCGGCCCACACCGCCGCCAGGTCCCAGCGGGTCCGCGCCCGCCACAGCGGCAGCCGCACCTCCTCCCAGATGGCGCACGCCCGCTCCAGTGGGTCGCGGGCACCGCCGGTGTCACCGGCGGCCAGCCGCGCCTCGCCCAGCGTGCGCAGCACCAGCGCCTCCCCGAACCGGTCCTGCCGTTCCCGGGCGACCGCCAGACAGCGCTCCAGCCGTTCGACCGCCCGCGCGCTGCGGCCGGTGCGCAGCTCCACCTTGGCCAGCGACTGCTCGGTGTACATGACGCCGAAGGTGTCGTGCAGCTCCGTGAAGAGCCGCAGCGCGTCCCCCAGCACCCGCTCCGCCTCCGCGTGTTCGCCCTCGGCACGGTGGCAGAGCGCGAGGGAGCGCAGGGTCAGGCCCTCCCCGTGCCGGTCGGCGGCCGCCCGGTACAGCTCCAGGGCCTGCGTCAGCGCCCGCCGTGCCTCGGCGTCCTCGCCCAGCTCCCGGTGCACGTACCCGATGCCGTACAGCACCCGGGCGCGGGCGCCGAGGTCGTCCGCCGCCCCGTAGCACTCCAGCGCGGCCCGCAGCAGGGTCGACGCCGCTTCGTAGCGCGCCTGCTCCCGACGGGCGGTGCCCATGCCGGCCAGGGCCACCGCCTTCCCCCGCCGTACGCCGCCGTGCTCCTCGAACAGCCGCAGCGCGTCCGCGAAGTAGGTGTACGAGGTGTCGAAATCGTCCTTCTCGTAGTGCAGTTGGCCGAGACCGGCCAGCAGCCAGGCCTCGCCCTCGGTGTCCCCGCCGCGGCGTACCGCCGCCATGGCCGCCGTGTGCGAACGGGACCAGGCGTCGAACTGGTTGTAGAGGGCCGCCGATCCGGCCATCAGCGCCCCGGCCAGGTCCCGGGCGGCCCGCGACAGCTGGTGGTCGGCGCAGTGCACGGCGGCGGCCAGCAGCCCGGCCTGCTCGGCGGCGAACCAGGCCGCCGGCCGCCGCAGCAGCGACGCCTCCGTCTCCGCGTCGAGCGCGCGTACGGCGGCCGGTTCCGGGAAGTGCCGGGCCGCGCCGCCGGGCCCCCGCGCCGCCGCCTTGCGGGCCAGGTCCAGCCAGCAGGCCACGAGCCGCAGCACCGCGCCGGCCCGCTCCTCGGCACCGTCCTCCGCGAGACAGCGCTCACGGGCGTGTTCGCGGGCCAGGTCGTGGATGCGGTAGCGGGCCCGGCCGGTCTCGTCGACCCCTATGACGTCGATGAAGTGGCAGTCCACCAGCCGCTCGACGGCCTCCTCCGCCTCCTCGGTGCCGATGTCCAGCAGCGGGGCGGCGATCCAGGACGCGAAGTCGGGCAGGCCCAGCAGAGCCAGCCGGCGCAGCGCCCGCTGCTCCGGCGGATCGAGGTCGGCGTACCCGAGCTCCAGGCTGGACCGCAGCTCCAGGTCACCGGCGCTGAGTTCGTTGAGCCGGCGCCGTTCGTCGCGCAGCCGCCCGGCGAGCCGGCCGGGCGCCCAGTGCGGACGGGCCGCGAGACGCGCCCCGGCGATGCGGACCGCGAGCGGCAGCCGCCCGCACAGGGCGACGATCTCCGCGGCCCGCTCCGGCTCGGCACCCGTCCGCTCGGTACCGGCGACCCGCCGCAGCAGCTCCAGCGCGTCCTGCTCACCCGGCACGGACAGGTCCAGATGCGCCGCACCCTCCAGCGCCACCAGCCGCCGGCGGCTGGTCACCAGGACGGCCGAACCGGCACCGGGCGGCAGCAGCGGCCGTACGTGGGCCTCGCCAGCGGCGTTGTCGAGGATGAGCAGCACCCGCCGGTGCCCGACGTGCGTGCGGTACAGCCCGGTCAGCTCCTCCAGGCCTCCGGGCAGGGCCTCCGCGTCCGCGCCCATGGCCCGCAGCAGCCGGGCGAGCGCGTCGGCGGGCTGCAGCGGGGTGGCGTCCGCCGCCCGCAGATCTATGAACAGCCGTCCGTCCGGGAAGAGTTCGGCGGTACGGTGCCCGACGTGCACGGCGAGCGCGGTCTTGCCGGTGCCCGAGCGCCCGGAGATCACCCCGATCGGCGGAGCCGTCCGGCCGGCGCCCCCGGCGCCCTCCAGCAGCCGGGTCGCCCAGGCCACCTCCGTACTCCGGCCCACGAAGTCGGCGATGTCCGGCGGGAGATGGGACGGGGCGGGCGGGAAGACGGCCACCCGGGCGGTGCCGGGGACCGTGCCCTCGCCCGTACCGGCCGCGGCCCGGGGCACCCGGGGTGCCGGCACGGTGCCGGGCGTTCGCCGGGAGGACGGCGTGCCGAGCAGAGCGGTGTCGTTGGTGAGCACCGCCTGGTGCAGGGAACGCAGTTCGGGACCGGGGTCGATGCCGAGCTCGTCCCGGAGCAGCGCACGGCCGTCCCGGTACGCGCGCAGCGCGTCGGAGACCCGGCCGGTGCGGAACAGCGCCGTCATCAGCTGGCCGCGGGGCCGCTCCCGCAGCGGATGGGCGGCGACGTGCGCGAGCAGCGGGGCGATGGTCTCGTCCTCGCGGCCCAGTTCCAGCAGCAGCCCGAACGACTCCTCCTGGGCGACCAGCCGCAGTTCGGCCAGCCGGGCCGACTCGATCCGCGCGAACGACTGGCCGAGCCCTTCCAGCGCCTCCCGGCCCCGCCACAGGCCGAGGGCCTCGCCCAGCGCCTCCACCGCCTCCTGCGGCCGTCCCGCCCCGGCCGCCCCGCGGCCCGCCGCGAGGAGTTCCTCGAAGCGGCGGGCGTCCACCTGGGCGGGGGCGAGGTCGGCGAGGTAGCCGGGGGACGGGTGCGGACGACCTCGGCGGCACCGAGCCGGGCCAGCGCCCGCCGCAGGGCGGAGACATGGGTGGCGACCAGGGCGCCCGCGGTCGCCGGCGCCCGCTCGTCCCACACGCAGTCCACCAGCCGCTCGGTGGACAGCACCTCACCGAGGTGCACGACGAGCGCGGCGAGGACCGCCAGGGGCTTCGACCCGCCGAGGGGCGCCCGCCGTCCGCCCTCCCACACCTCGACCGGACCGAGCAGACGTACCTCGAACATCGAACCCCGATCGCCTCGCCCGACCGCCCCCGCGCGGGCGGGTGACAACGATATCCGCGCACCCCCTTCGGACCTGCCGGAAGCCGGGCCGTCCTGGCGTGATCCGGCCCCTCGTGGAACGCGGCCCGGGACCGCTCTCGGGCGCCGCGTGCCCGGTGCCGGGGCCCCGCGCGGACCCGTGTCCCCCTCAGGGCAGTTGGCCGGATCCGGTGGGTGGGCACAGGTCCGCCCGTACGGGAGACGGCCGTGCGACGCCACTCGTATGACCGGCGGCGGGAATCCGCGAGATCCGCCTGCCCGCCGGTGCGCCGGAAATTCCCGTGGGCCGGTGGTCATACGGATGCGCGTCCCGGGCCGTCTACGGGACGAAGCGCACACCGGCGGCGCACGGGTCCACGAGGCGCATCCGGCCGGTGCGCGGCGCACCCCGACGGGACGGGCCCGCGCACCGCGGGCGCCCCACCCGCCGCTCCGCGCCCGGCCGGGGCACGCACGTCCCGGAGACACGCAGGGCCCCTCACCCACCCCTTCCACCAGTACCCCACGCCCAGGAGTTGCCGATGAAGCGCACCGACGCCCTCCGCGGGACGGTCACGCAGGCGGCCGTCGTCGTCGCGGCGGCGGCACTCGCCCTGACCGGCTGCGCCCGGGACGGCGCGTCCGGCCCGCCCGCCGCGCCCGCCGCGCGGGCCCAGGCGCGCGATCTCACCTACACCGAGGACCTGCGGATCGGGGACGCCCAACAGCGGCTGATCCGGAGCTGCATGGCCCGGCAGGGCTTCCGGTACTGGGAGGACCGGACGCTGACGCGGGAGGAGAGCCGGCCCCTCCGCTACGTTCAGGACGACGTCGGATGGGCCCGCGCCCACGGCTACGGCAGCCGGATCCGGGCCAAGGAGGAACGGGCCCGGCTGCGCAACCCCAACGGCGCCTACCGTGCCGCCCTGCCGGCCGCCCGCAAGGCCGCCTACGACACTGCGCTGGACGGTGGACGCGCCGCCGAACTGCTGCGGACCGAGGAGCCCGGCGGAGGCACGGTCGCGAAACAGTCCGGCGGCTGCACCGGCGCCGCCGAGAAGCAGCTGTACGGCGATCCGGCGACCTGGTTCCGGCTGGACACGACCGCGAGCAACCTCCGGCCGCTGTACGTCGGCAAGTTGCTGCACGACGGCAGGTTCACCAGCGCGGTCCACGCCTGGTCGCGCTGCATGGCGCGGGCCGGCCACGCCTACCCCGACCCGGACGCCGCCCGCCAGGCCGCCACCCGTGACCACCCCGCCGGACAGGGCCGGGCGGCGGAGGCGAGGACGTACGCCGCCGAGACCCGCGTCGCCGTCGCCGACGCCACCTGCGCCCGCACCGTCTCCCTGGGTCCCGTCGGCCGGGCCCGCGAGGCGTACTACCTCGGCCGACTGCCCAAGGCCTACCGCACCGCGCTCGACGCCTACCGGCAGCGCAGGCTCGCCGCGCTGCGCGGCGCCGAACGCATCGTGCCGCCGCGCGCCTGACCTCCGGTCCCGGTGTGCGCGCCCGGTACCACCGCCCGGCGGGCCACCCTCGCCCGCCCCACGAGCCCCGCGCCACCGCGCGGACCGCACCACCCGCTCTCTCACCAGCCGTCACCGGCAGAAAAGGAAGCATCATGCGCAAACTGGCCGTCTCCGTGGTCACCCTGGGCCTCGCCGCCCTCGGTTTCGCCCTCCCCGCCTCCGCCCACGCGGCGAGCGGCTGCAACGCCAAGTGGCCGGGCCGCGACGGCAACGTCCGCGCCTGGCGGGACGCCGACTGCCAGGGCGAGCTGCTCGGCGTCACGGCGGGCAACGACTCCAACTGGGGCGACCCGTACGGTCCGTTCACCGGAACCGACGCGAACGCCGCCTCCTCCGTGATGAACAGCGGTTACGTCGGCGGCAAGGACGTCGTGGCCTTCTACTACTTCGCGGACTACCCGTCCGACGCCTACGGCTGCCTCAAGCCGGGCGAGCTGTACGTGGACAACCTCGGCCGCAACAACTTCACCAACGGCAGGAACATGAACGACAACATCATGTCGCACGTGTGGGTGGCGGCGAGCGCCTGCGCCCCGGGCTCCTTCATCAGCTGACCCGGCCCGGCCCCGGGGCCGGCCCGTCCCGCCGGCCGCGGTCCGTGCGACCGCGGCCGGCGGGACGGGCCACGGCACCGCACGGACCGCCGAGTTTCACACGGGCGCCACCCGACCCTTCCCTGACGTTTGCTGCTCTTGGAACACTCGCTGCGCGCAGATTCCGTCATCTGGCGGTGTCGCGTACGTCAGGACGAGAGGATCCTCACTCATGCCCGAATTCAATCGGCGGCATTTCCTGCAACTCGCGGGTGCCACGACGGCGTTCACGGCACTGTCCAACAGCATCCAGCGCGCGGCGGCCCTGCCCGCCCGCCACCGGACGGGTTCGGTGGACGACGTCGAGCACATCGTCGTGCTGATGCAGGAGAACCGCTCCTTCGACCACTACTTCGGTTCGCTCAGGGGGGTCCGGGGCTTCGGCGACCCGCGCCCCGTCACCCAGAACGGCAGGTCGGTCTGGAAGCAGTCGGACGGCACGAAGGACGTCCTCCCCTTCCACCCGGACGCCGACGACCTCGGCCTGGCCTTCATCCAGGACCTGCCGCACGGCTGGAACGACGGGCACACCGCCTTCGACAACGGCAGGTACGACAAGTGGGTGCCCGCCAAGTCCGCGACGACGATGGCGTACCTAACCCGCGACGACATACCGTTCCACTACGCGCTGGCGGACGCCTTCACCGTCTGCGACGCCTACCACTGCTCGTTCATCGGCTCCACCGACCCCAACCGTTACTACATGTGGACGGGCTTCACCGGCAACGACGGCAAGGGCGGCGGCCCGGTCCTGGGCAACGACGAGGCCGGCTACGGCTGGACGACGTACCCCGAGCGCCTGGAGCAGGCCGGGGTGTCCTGGAAGATCTACCAGGACGTCGGCGACGGTCTCGACGCGAACGGCGGCTGGGGCTGGATCAACGACGCCTACCGCGGCAACTACGGCGACAACTCACTGCTCTACTTCAACCAGTACCGCAACGCCCGGCCCGGCGACCCGCTGTACGACAAGGCCCGCACCGGCACGGACGCGCGCAAGGGCGAGGGCTACTTCGACCAGCTCAAGGCCGACGTGCGGGCGGACCGGCTGCCGCAGGTCTCCTGGATCGCCGCACCCGAGGCCTTCACCGAGCACCCCAACTGGCCCGCCAACTACGGTGCCTGGTACGTCGCGCAGGTGCTCGACGCGCTCACCTCCAACCCCGACGTGTGGGCGAAGACGGCGCTGTTCATCACGTACGACGAGAACGACGGGTTCTTCGACCACGTCGTCCCGCCCTTCCCGCCGGCCTCCGCCGCGCAGGGCAGGTCGACGGTGGATCCCTCGCTCGACCTGTTCAAGGGCGACGCCGGCCATGTCGCCGGTCCCTACGGGCTCGGCCAGCGGGTGCCGATGCTGGTCGTCTCCCCCTGGAGCAAGGGCGGCTACGTCTGCTCCGAGACGCTGGACCACACCTCCATCATCCGGTTCATCGAGCGCCGCTTCGGGGTGCGCGAGCCCAACATCTCGCCCTGGCGGCGCGCCATCTGCGGCGACCTGACCAGCGCCTTCGACTTCTCCCGCAAGGACAGCGCGCCGGTCGTGCTGCCGTCCACGGCCGGATACCAGCCGCCGGACCGGGTCCGCCATCCCGACTACGTGCCCACCCCGCCGGCCAACCCCTCCCTGCCCAGGCAGGAACGCGGCAGCCGGCCCACCCGTCCGCTGAAGTACGCCCCGGTCGTGGACGGTTCGGCGGACACCGCGGCCGGGAAGTTCACGCTCACCTTCGCCTCGGGGGCGCAGGCGGGCGCGGCCTTCCTCGTCACCTCCAACAGCCGTACCGACGGCCCGTGGAGCTACACCACCGAGGCGGGCAAGACGCTCTCCGACACCTGGAACTCGGCCTACTCCGGCGGCTCCTACGACCTCGCCGTGCACGGCCCCAACGGCTTCCTGCGCGTCTTCAGGGGACGCAACAAGGTCAAGGGGCCCGAGGTCACCGCCCGGCACGCCGGTGAGGGCGTGGAGCTCACGTTCACCAACAAGGGCTCCGGCACGGTGACCCTGAAGGTCGCGAACGGCTACGGCGGCAGCCCGGTCACGGTCACCGTGCGGTCCGGGGCCACCGTGAAGCAGACGTTCGGCCTCGCGGCGAGCAAGCGCTGGTACGACCTGACCGTCACCACGGACGCCGACGCGGCGTTCCTGCGGGGCTTCGCCGGTCACGTCGAGAACGGCCTGCCCGGCGTCAGCGACCCGGCCATCGTGACGGGGTGAACGGGCGATGAACACCGCTCCGTGCGGACTGGTCAGGTACCGGTCACATCAGGGTAGTGTGCCCCGGTGACCACGCAATCGAACACTCCTGCAGGCTGGTACCCGGATCCGCACGGGGCGGCCCAGACGCTCCGCTACTGGGACGGCGCGCAGTGGACCGAGCACACCAACCCGGCGCAGCAGGCCGCCGGCCAGGTTCCCCAGCAGCCCGCCGCCCACATCCCGCCCCAGCCGCAGGGTCCTGACGCCAAGGTGCAGCGTCAGGTGCAGAAGCAGGCCGGTGTGCAGGGCGGCGGCCCCGGCGGCGGGACCCTGTTCACCGAGCCCGTTCTGGTCGTGAACCAGAAGGCCAAGCTGATCGAGCTGACCAACGAGTACAAGGTCATGGATCAGAACGGCCGCGAGCTCGGTTCGGTCACCCAGGTCGGGCAGAGCGCGCTGAAGAAGATCCTGCGCTTCGTCTCCAGCCTCGACCAGTTCATGACCCACAAGCTGGAGATCCGCGACGCCTACGGCCAGCCGCAGCTGCTGCTGACCCGGCCGGCGAAGATCTTCAAGTCCCGCGTGATCGTGAGCCGCCCGGACGGCGCGCCGATCGGCGAGATCGTCCAGAAGAACATGATCGGCAAGATCAACTTCGCGATGATGGTGAACGGCCAGCAGGTCGGCGCGATCAAGGCGGAGAACTGGCGGGCGTGGAACTTCGCGATCGTCGACCACGCGGACAACGAGGTCGCCCGGATCACCAAGACCTGGGAAGGCCTCGCCAAGACGCTGTTCACGACCGCGGACAACTACGTCCTGCAGATCCACTACCAGCTGCCCGAGCCGCTGCTGAGCCTCGTGGTGGCGACCGCCCTGACGGTCGACACCGCGCTCAAGCAGGACGCGCGGGGCTGGGGCTGATCGGCGGCCCCACAACGGTACGACGGCGGCGGCCGGTGCACGCGGGAGTCCCGCGGCACCGGCCGCCGCCGTCTGTGGTCACAGTGCGGTGAGATGTCCCGGCTGCTCCGGCTGCCGCGGTACCAGCGCCGGTTCGGCGGCGGCCTTCCGGGACTCCAGCGCCAGTACGGCCGCGACCGGGTGCTCCTCGTGCGCGTCCGCGTCGTCCGCGTCGAAGCCGTCGCGATCGCCGGGCGGTGCGGTGTCGGCCGGTCCGGGGGCCGTGCGGGTGAGCAGGAGCACGCCCCTCGCGGCCAGGGCCGCCCCGGCCAGGGCCAGCAGCAGGCCGGCCGTGCCGCCCCGCAGGCCCTGTCCGAGCAGGGTGAGGCCGATCACCGCGGCGGCCACCGGGTTGGTGAGGGTGACCACGGCCAGCGGGGCGCCGAGCCCGCCGCGGTACGCGGTCTGCGACAGCAGCAGCCCGCCCACGGCGAACGCGGCGACGAGCACCGCGACCACGACCACCTCGGTGCCGAGCGCCGGGCCGGTCCGGTCGGTCGCCGCCACGGTCACCGTCTGGGTCAGCGCGGAGGCGACACCGGAGGCGAACCCGGACGCGGTGGCGTGGCGCAGGCCCGGCCGGGCACCGGGCCGCGACAGCAGGCCGATCGCGGCGGCCGTCGTACCGGCGACCGCCAGCGCCTCGGTCAGGGAGAGCACCCGGGCGGGTGCAGGGCCCGAGGCGGTGACCAGCAGCGCGGCGAGCCCGAGGAGCGTCAGCGCCGTACCGCGCCACTCCGCCGTGCTGACCCGCCGCCCGGCGGCCCGCGCCCCGAGAGGTACCGCCGCGACCAGGGTGAGCGCGCCCAGTGGCTGGACCAGCGTCAACGGGCCGTACTTGAGGGCGACGACGTGCAGCAGGGCCGCCGCCGCGTTCAGGCCGACCGCCGCCCACCAGGCGCCGGTGCCCAGCAGGCGCACCAGGCCGGAGCCGGCGCCGCGGCCGGCCAGCCGCTCCTGGGCGACGGCGGCCAGCGCGTAGGCGACGGCCGAGATCAGCGACAGGCCCACGGCGGCGAGGGCGGCGGCGCTCATCGGCCCGCTCCGACCAGGACGGAGGTGCCCGCGGGGAGCCGTTCCGCGCCGCGGCCGGCCGTGGTGGCCGTCCGCCTCGGCGGGTGGATCACCGCGAGGGCGAGGCCGAGCATCGCCGTCGCGACGATCGCGTCGAGCCAGTAGTGGTTCGCGGTGCCCACGATCACCAGCAGGGTGAGCAGGGGGTGCAGCAGCCACAGCCACCGCCACCGGGACCGGGTGGCCGCGATCAGGCCGACCGCCACCATCAGCGCCCAGCCGAAGTGCAGCGAGGGCATCGCCGCGAACTGGTTGGAGAGGTGGTCGCTGGACGGCGGGCCGTACACGGACGGGCCGTAGATCCGGGCGGTGTCCACGAGGCCGGTGCCGCTCAGCATCCGGGGCGGGGCCAGCGGGAAGGTGAACGGCAGCACCAGGGCGGCCGCGGTGACCGCCCCGAGGACCCGGCGCGCCCATATGTAGTGCGCGGGCCGCCTGAGGTACAGCCAGACCAGGAAGGCCAGCGTGGCCGGGAAGTGGACGGTCGCGTAGTAGGTGTTCGCCAGGTGGACGAGGCCGTCGCCGTGCAGCAGTGCGGACTGGACGGACGTCTCGTCCGGGAGGTGCGCCGACCGTTCGAGCTCCCACACGTCACGGGCGTTGCGGAAGGCCTCGCCGGTGTGGCCGGTGGCCAGCTGCCGTCCGAGCTTGTAGACGAGGAAGAGCCCCGCCACCAGCAGAAACTCACGTATCAGTGCCGGGCGTGTGGTGGCGTCCGGCTCCGCTTGGGCCTCTGCAGGCTCGGTTCGGGCATTCATCCCCCGGCCCCTTCGCTGACGGTGGTGCGTGTGGTGGTGCGCGGGCCCCGGGCGGACCCCGGGGCTCGTCGGTCTCATCGATACGAGCGAGTACCGATACGACACTGTACCGATACGTCAGTGTACCGATACGCTTGAGTACCGGTACACTTGCGTATCGATTGATGTGCGACACACTGGAGTCAGCGTTCCGGGCACCGCTGGAGCCGGGCTTCAGCGGGCCGCGCGGGACGAACGCCGTACACGAGTGAGGGGAAGTGCCGCATGACGTCGCAGGCCGCGGACGGACCGGAGACGGTCAACGCCTCGCGCCGCTCCAAACTCACGCCCGAGCGTGAGCGGGAGTTCTTCGACGCCGTGCTGGAGCAGATCCGCGAGTGCGGCTACGACTCGGTGACCATGGAGGGCGTGGCCGCCAGCACCCGCTGCAGCAAGTCCACGCTCTACCGGCAGTGGAAGACCAAGCCCCAGTTCGTCGCGGCGGCGCTGCGCGCCAGCCGCCGGGTGCGTTTCGCCGGCATCGACACCGGCTCGCTCGCCGAGGACCTGCGCCAGGCCGCGCGGGCCGCGGGCGACTGGTCCGGCAAGGACGCCCGGCTGATGCAGGCGCTCGGGCACGCCGTGACGGCGGACCAGGAACTGGCGCAGGCGCTGCGCGAGGCGCTGGTCTACCCCGAGATCGCCGCGCTCCGGGAGATCCTCGATCGGGGCGTGGCCCGGGGCGAGGTCTCCGCGGGCAACCTCGCGCTGGATTACATCCCCGCCATGATGTTCGGCGTGCTGCGGGTCCGGCCGGTGCTCAGCGGCCAGTACGCGGACGCCGACTACCTCGTCCGGTTCGTGGAGGCCACCGTGCTGCCCGCGCTCGGACTGACACAGGAACCCAGGCCGCCGTTCACGGGATGACAGAACGGCGACCTGCTCGCGCCGCACCGTGGGGACGGGGGCGGCGCGCACCCCCCGGCCGGGTGGGACTCCCCTTGAGCGGAGGGGCGTCCCACCCGGCCGACTGCTTTCGCCCGCCGGGTGCCGGGGCGCCCGGGGTGCCGGGGGCGCCGGTCAGACGTTCTGGCCGTTCCCGCCGCCGGACGACACCTTGATGCCGCCGAGGATCTCGTCGATCACGGAGACCTTCTGGCCGACGTCCACGCCGAACCGCACGACCACGATCTGCTTGGCGTCGTTGGGGGAGGGGAAGGCCACCGACTCCACGTAGCCGTCCGCGCCCTTGCTGGTGACCGCCTTCCAGCGCACCAGGTAGCCCTTCTGCCCGGCCACGGTCACGGCCTTGGACGCCAGCACCTCGTGCGAGGTGATGCTGCCGTAGGTGGTGCCGCCGTAGGACTGCTTGGCGTTGGCGGCGATGTCCGCCTTGGCGGCCTTCTCCGCGGTGTCGGCGTTGATTCCCAGCGCCACCGCCGGCGCGCTGTAGGCGCCGCCCGCGGTGCAGGTCTGGGAGCTGTTGCCCGGGCACTTGTAGGAGTTGTCGGAGGTCACCTGCACACCGGCGCTGATCGTCGACCCGGTCCAGCCCTTCGGCACCGGCATGCTGATGCCGTTCACCGGGTCGGGCACCGTGCCGCCGCCCTCGACCTTGGGCACCGCGGTGCCGCCCGGCGAGGGCGACCCGCCGCCCGGGCCCCCGGAACCCCCGGGCCGCCCGAGCCTCCGGAGCCGCCCGAGCCGCCGCCGGGCCCGCCGAACCCTCCGCCCCGGCCGCCGTCCTGCCCGCCCGGCTGTCCCTGCTGCGACCCGGCGCGGTCACCGCCGTCGTCGCCCTTCGTGAGGGCGTACACGCCGACACCTATGCATGTCAGGACCGCGACCGCCGCCGCGACGGCTATGCCGGTACGCAGACCGCGCCGCGACCCGGCCGCCGGCTGGGCGGGATACCCCGGATACCCCGGATACCCCGGATATCCGGAATGCCCCGGGTATGCGCCGTACCCCGCGGGCGCGGACGGCGCGCCGGCCGGGTAGGTCTGGTGCGGAGGGGGACCCCAGGCGGCGGCCGTCCCGGCGGGGCGGGTCTGGTCCGTCCAGGCCTTGCCGTCCCACCAGCGCTCGGTGGGCGGACCGTCATTCGTCTGCCCGGGGTCGGGGTACCACCCGGGAGGAGTCACCTGCGTCATGTCCCCACCGTAAGAGGCGACGGTGAAAGCGGGATGAGAGGATCCGGCGCCAATCACGCGGACCGGAACATTTCGGCACGGTTTTCTTCGTCACCCGCGCCTTTCCGCCGCCGGCTCAGCCCGATGACGGCCCCGCGCGAGCCGCCCGGGCCTGCCGCCACTGTCCGCGTCACCGGCCGTCCGTATCTGCCGTCACCGGCCGCCCCGTGCCCGCCGTCACCCGGCGCCGGATCACCGGCCGTTCGAGCCCGGGGCGGTCTGTCGTTCCGGCCGGGTGCCGCCGACGGTGCTGAACGCGGTCCGCGCCGGGTGTCACGCGTGGGCGGGCCGCAGTCGAGGCCCGGCGCCGCCTCGCCGTCACCCCGCCGTGGGGGGTCGGCGCTGCCCTCGCCGTCATCGCCGCAAGGGCAGGGCGCGACTCACTGTCATTCGGTGCCGGGCCACCGGATGTTCGGGCCACCGGGCCCAGCGGGGCGCCGTCTCCCCGGCACCCGGCCCGACCAGTGCACCTGCTCTCCGTCACCGGCTCCCGACCGGGGTGCCGTTCGCCGTGGCCCGTTCCGGGGTCTCGACCACCAGGCGTTGCGGCGGGTACTCAGCGGGTGCCGGCCAGCGGAAGCCGGCGGTGCCCGGGGTCAGCGAGCCGAGCACGCTGGGGTGGCGGGCGCCCGTGCTGCGGGGGTCCGTGGCCGGCAGGCCGTGCGCGGTCAGGAAGCCCAGCACCGCGAAGGCGTACGCCTCCTTCGCCGCGGCCGGCAGCCCCAGCTCGTCCGAGGCGCGCACCGGGATCTCCGCGAGCAGTTCCCGCAGCGTGCCGGCCAGCACGGGATTGCGCATGCCGCCGCCCGACGCGACGACCTCGGTGGCGCCGACGGCCCGTACCGCGTCCGCGATCGTCCGTGCCGTCAGCATCGTGAGCGTGGCCAGCACGTCCTCGGTCCGCGCACCGTCCAGCAGCCCGGCCGACCGCAGGTACCCGGCGTGGAAGACCTCCTTGCCGGTCGTCTTCGGCGCCGGCAGCGCGTAGTACGGCTCCCCGAGCAGCCGGTGCAGCAACCGCCCGTCCACCTCGCCGCGCGCGGCCAGCGCCCCGTCCGCGTCGTACGCGAGGCGCCCCCCGCTGAACTCCCGGACCGCCGCGTCCAGCAGCGCGCAGCCCGGCCCGGTGTCGAAGGCCGTCCCGTCGGGGGCCGTCACATTGGCGATGCCGCCGATGTTCAGCGCCACGGGCCGGCCCGGTCTGCCCCGCAGCCACAGCAGGTCCACCAGGCTCACCAGCGGCGCCCCCTGGCCGCCCGCCGCCACGTCCCGCGCCCGGAAGTCGGCGACCACCGGCAGGCCGGTCGCCTCCGCGATCCAGGCGGGCTGTCCCAGCTGGAGCGTGCCGTGGACCCGGCCGCCCTCCGCCCAGTGGAACACCGTCTGCCCGTGCGAGGCCACCAACTCCGCCCGCTCCGCGCACACTTCACGGTTGGCCCGGACCGCCGCCGCCGCGAACGCCCGCCCGATGCCCGTGTCGAGCCGGCACACCTCCGCCAGCGGCACGGCGGCCGGCGGCAGCGCGGCAGCGAGGGACGCCCGCAGCCCCGCGTCGTAGGAGGCGCTCACCATCCCCAGCGGCCGCAGCGTCAACCTGTCCCCGTCGAGCCGCAGTTCGGCCGCCGCGGCGTCGACCGCGTCGTACGACGTACCCGACATCAGTCCGATCACCAGCACGATCGGTTCACCTCTTCCCTGGAACGTCCCATGAGGGCGACGGCGCTGACCGCGCAGGCCGCCGCCGCGTAGAAGGCGGGCAGGTCCGGGTTCCCGGTCCGCCGCACCGCCTCGGTCACCACCAGGCCCGCGCAGCCGGAGAACAGCGCGTTCGACAGGGCGTAGGCGAGACCGAGCCCCGTCCAGCGCACCCGCTTCGGGAACATCTCCGCCAGCAGCGCGGGCCCGGGTCCCGCCATCAGCCCGACGACCGCGCCCGCCGCCGCCAGGGCCCAGCCCTTGGCCGTGCCCGAGACGCCCGGATCCTGCAGGAGACGCAGCAGGGGCAGCGCCGTCACCACCACCAGCACGGCCCCCGCGAGCAGGACCGGCCGCCGCCCGACCCGGTCGCTGAGCAGCCCCGCCGGGAGGATCACCGCCGCGAACCCGGCGTTCGCCGGCACCGCGGCGAGCAGCGCGTGCCGCATGTCCGTGTGCAGCGCGAGCTGCAGGTACGACGGCAGCACGACCAGGAAGGTGTAGCCGGCCGCCGACCAGCCCATGACCCGCGCCGCCGCCAGCGCCGGCACCCGCCAGCCCAGCCGCACGGCCGGCTCCCGACGCCCCGGCCCGCGCTCCGACGCCTCCTCCGCCGGCCCCGCCCGCAGCCACAGCGCCACCAGCCCCAGCGGCAGCGCCAGCAGGAACGGCAGCCGCCACCCCCACGCGGCCAGCTGCGCGCCGGTGAGCGCCGTCGCCGTCACCGCCGTCACCCCCGCCCCGGCGAGCAGCCCCAGCGCCACCGTGAACGACTGCCACGCCCCGTACAGACCGCGCCGGCCCGGCGGGGCGAGTTCCGTCAGCAGCGCCACCGCACCGCCGAACTCACCGCCCGCCGCCAGCCCCTGGACGATCCGCAGCGAGGTCAGCAGCCAGGGCGCGAGGGCTCCCACGGTCCCGTACGTGGGCAGCGCGCCGATCAGCGCGGTGGCGCCCGACATCAGCGCCACCACCCCGATGAGCACCGGCCGCCGCCCGAACCGGTCGCCCAGCCTGCCGAACACCCACGCGCCGAGCGGCCGGAAGAAGAACGCCAGCGCGAAGGAGGCGTACGTCCGCACCAGCGCACCGGCACCCCCGTCGCCCGCCGGAGCGAAGAACCGGTCGGCGAGCACGGTCGCCAGGAACCCGTAGACGCCGAACTCGTACCACTCCACGAGGTTCCCCACCGACCCCGCGGCCACCGCGCGCACCGTCGGCCCGCGCGTCCTCGCGCCGGTGCCGAGAACCGGCCTGGTCTCCACCAATGTTGACGCTCCGTCCGCTGCTGACCGGCTGGTCCGGCCGGGCGCGCGTCGTCCGGGCGCACCCACTTTCACCCGGCGGGGCAACAGGTGTCCCGACCGGCCACCACACATCCCACCGGACGGCTACGCTCGTGGTCTGTACGTCATTCGGGCGACCTGGGGAGGTAACGGGATGACGGAGGGACGGCCGCCGGCGGCCGGCTCGGCTTCCCTGTGGGAGCGGGAAGCGGAGATCGACACCGTCGCGGAGGCACTCGACCTCCTGTGCGCGGACCAGTCGTCCGCGGGCGGCCTGCTCGTCTTCCGCGGCGAGGCCGGGCTCGGCAAGACGGCGCTGCTGGCGGAGACCCGCCGCATCGCCGAACGCCGTGGCTGCACGGTCTGGACGGCCCGCGGGGCGGAGACCCTGAGGTCCGTTCCGTTCAACGTGGTGCGGCAGCTGCTCCAGCCCGCGCTGCTGTCCCTGATGCCGGAGGAGGCCCGCGAGTACCTCGGCGACTGGTACGACATCGCCGGCCCCGCCCTGGGCATAGCCGATCCCGGCGAAGGCAACCCCGACCCGCAGTACGTCTGCGACGGACTCGTCGCTGCCGTGCGCCGCCTCGCCCGCCGCGAATGGCCGCTCGTGCTGCTCGTCGACGACGCGCACTGGGCCGACCAGGAGACCCTGCGCTGGCTGGCCGCGTTCGCCGAGTGCGTGCGGGACGTCTCCGTCCTCGTCGTGGTCGCCCGCCGGCCCGGCGAGGTCAGCGGGGACAGCGCACGCCACCTCGAAGCCGTCGCCGCCGCGGCGGCCCGCCCCGTCACCAACCTCAGCGCCCTCACCCCCGCCGCCATCGCGGGACTCACCCGCGCCACCGTCGGCCGGCACGCCGACGACGCGTTCTGCCGCGAGGTCTGGGCCGTCACCGCGGGCAACCTCTACGACACCGTCGAACTCCTCGCCAAGGTGCGGGACAGCGAACTCCAGCCGGTCGAGGCCGGAGCGGGGGAGCTGCGCGCCCTGAACCGCTCCGCGCGCGGCGGCGGACTGGTCGACCGGCTCAAGGGCCTCGGCCTGGAGGCCACCCGGTTCGCCTGGGCGGCCGCCATCCTCGGCACCGGCATCACTGTCGACATGGTCGCCCGTCTCGCCACCATGGACGAGGACATCGCCCGCCACTGCGCCGAACTCCTCTGCAGCGCCCGTATCCTCACCGCGCCGGACCCCGAGTCCGGGACCGAACGCGAGGAGGGCGGGCTGGAGTTCGTCCATCCGCTGATCGCCACCGCCGTCTACAACTCCATCCCGCCCGGCGTGTGCACCGCCATGCACGGCGTCGCCGCCCAGATCATCACCGAGCTCGGCCGCGGCGCCGCCGAGGCCGCCCGGCACCTGCTGAAGGTGCACCCGGACGACGACGAGGAACTCGTCGAGCAGTTGCGCGAGGCCGCCCGCGAGAACCTGGCCGTCGGCGCCCCGGACGCGGCCCGGCGCTGTCTGGAGCGCGCCCTGGAGGAGCCGCCGCGCCCCGAGGTGCACGCGCACGTCCTCTACGAACTGGGCTGCGCCACCCTGCTGACCGCGCCCGCCGTCACCATCGACCACCTCCAGAGCGCGCTCGGCACGCCCGGACTCGACGGTGACGACCGGGTGGACGCCGTCGTCCGCCTCTCGCAGGCGCTGCTCCACAACGACCAGCTGGAGGAGGCCGTCCGCACGGTCGAGGCCGAGGCCTCCCGGCACGACGCGGGCCCCGCCCGGATGCGGCTCCAGGCCTTCCAGTACATGTGGGAGAACATCCACGGCGAGACCGTCGCCCCGGCCCGCTCCCGCAGCCTCGCCGAACTGGCCCGCACCTGCTCGGGCCGCGACAACGCCGAACGCGCCCTGCTGATCCTGCGCGGCTTCGACGCGATGACCCACGGCGAGAGCGCCGCCGGGGTCCTCGAACTGTGCGACCGGGCCCTCGTCAACGGCCGCCTCGCGCCCGGACTCGGCTGGACCGACCCGGAGTGGGGCATGGAACTGCTGATGATGCTGGGCAGCGCGTACGCCTACGCGGACCGGCTCGACCGTGCCGAGAGCCTCTTCGCGGAGGCCCGCCGGGTCTACACCGGCGCGGGCTGGCGCGGCGGCCACCTCTCCCTGGCCAACGCCTTCCTCGGACTCGCCTACCGCAGGCAGGGCCGGCTGAAGGACGCCGAGTCCACCCTGCGCGAGGGCCTGGTGCTCGCCGAGCGCGTCGGCCGCGGCCTGCCGCTGTACTGGTCCTCCACCTGCGGACTCGTCGACACCCTGCTGGCCCGCGGCCGGATCGACGAGGCCTGGGCGATCGCCGAGCAGTACGGCTTCGGGCCGCCCTACCCGTCCACGATCGTGCTGCCCGACATCCGCTCCGTGCGCGGCAGGCTGCTGCTCGCCGTCGGCCGTACCGAGGAGGGCGTCAACGAACTGGAGGCCGCCGAGAAGACGGCGGTCTCCCGGGGCGGCCACAACCCCGTCCTCGCACCGTGGTCCATCGAGCTGGCCAAGGCCCTCGCCGACGAGGACCCGGCCCGGGCCGCCCAGCTCGCGGCCGACGCCCGACGCCAGGCCGAGCGGTTCGGCACGGACACCGCCATCGGCGAGGCCCTGCGCTGCGCCGCCGCCCTGGCGAGCGGACCGCGCGCGGTCGCCCTCGCCGCGCAGGCCGTCACCTACCTGGAGGCCTCACCCTGCCAGTACGAACACGCGGCGGCCCGGGTCGAGTACGGCATCGCCGCGCGGTCCGTCGCGGAGCTCGAACGAGGTCTGGACCTCGCCCGGGCGTGCGGGGCGGACGGACTGGTGACCCAGGCCCAGCAGGCGCTGGAAGCGGGGCGGGTGGGATAGCGGAGGCCGGTGACGGCGCGGGAGGACCGGCGGCCGGTGCGGCGCGGGAGGGGGCTTCTCGGCCCCGCCCCCGGCCGGGCGTCAGCCCGCGGTCCGCTCCTCGCCCGTCCGCTCCTCCTCGGCCAGCACCCGCTGCGCCACCGCGAACGCCGAGTTGGCGGCCGGCACCCCGCAGTACACCGCGCTCTGCAGCAGCACCGCGCCGATCTCGTCCGGCGTCAGCCCGTTGCGGCGCGCCGCCCGGACGTGCAGGGCGAGTTCGTCGTGGTGACCCTGGGCGACCAGCGCCGTCAGGGTGATCATGCTGCGTTCACGGCGGGACAGCGTCGGATCGGTCCAGATCTCCCCCCAGGCGTAACGGGAGATGAAGTCCTGGAAGCGGGCCGTGAACGGGGTCTGGCGGGCCTGCGCCCGGTCCACGTGGGCGTCGCCCAGCACCTCCCGGCGTACGGACGTCCCGCTCGCGGGCGGCCCGTCGAGCTGGGCGCGCAGCGCGGTGAGCACGGCACGCGGGCACTGGGCCGGCGCCAGGTGGGAGGCCCGGGGCAGCTCCACCAGCGTCGCGCCGGGCACCGCGTCGGTGATCTCCCGCAGGTGTGCCGGCGGGGTCGCGGGGTCCTCCCGGCCCGCCACGGCGAGGGTGGGCACGGCGATGTCGGCGAGCCGGTCGCGCAGGTCGAAGGCGGCGAGCGCGTCGCAGCAGGCGGCGTACGCCTCCGGGTCGGCCTCACGGTGGTCCCGTACCAGCCGCGGATCGGAGTACCCGGCCGTGAACCAGCGCGCGTCGGCGCTCTCCACCAGCCACCCCAGGCCCTCCCGGCGCACCCGCTCGGCCCGCTCCCGCCAGGGTGCCTCACCCCCGAAGTGGGCCGAGGAGCACAGCACCGCCAGGGAGGTCAGCCGCTCGGGACGGTGCACGGCCAGATGCAGGCCGACCGCACCGCCGAGGGAGACGCCCGCGTAGGCGAACCGGTCGATGCCGAGCGTGTCGGCCAGGTCCAGCACCAGCGCGGCGAGGTCGCCGACGGTCGCGCCGGGCCCGATCAGGTCCGCGGCCGACCCGCCGTGACCCGGCAGGTCCCAGCGCACCACCCGGTGCCCTGCGGACAGTTCGGGCGCCACCCCGTCCCACAGGGCCAGGGAGGTGCCGAGCGAGGGGCCGAGCAGCAGCGGGGGAGCGGAGGGGGCGCCTTCCACCCGGTGGTTGAGGACTTTCACGGTCAACGTCGCTCCAGGGCACGGTCGGTGAGGTCACCGGCGAAGCCGGTGTAACGGGCGGGGTCCGTCAGCTCGGGCAGGTCCAGATCCTTCAACTCGGTCTCCTCGGACAAGAGTTCGCCGAGGGACCGGCGTTCCGCGTGGGACCGGCGGGCGAGCTCGGTGAGCAGGTCCTTCGCCCCGGCGCGGCCGAGGCGGGGGGCGAGGACGGCGGACAGGCGCTCGGAGACGATCAGCCCCCGGGAGAGGCCCAGATCGCGCCGCATGGCCGCCGGGTCCACCCGCAGCCCCTCGGCGAGTTCGGCCGCGTCGCGGGCCGCGCCGCCGGTCAGCCGGAGCAGTTCGCGCAGCGGCTCCCACTCGGCGTGCCAGGCCCCGGCCGGCCGCTCGTCCCCGGCGGCGAGGGAGCCGTACAGAGTGGCCGCGAGCTGCGGGGCCCGGCGGGCGGCGGACGCGAGAAGGGTGGCGCGCACCGGGTTGGCCTTGTGCGGCATGGCCGACGAGCCGCCGCCGTCGCCCTCGGAGACCTCACCCGTCTCGGTGCGCGACAGGGTCAGCACGTCCTCGGCGAGCTTGCCCAGCGCGCCCGCCGTGAACGCGAGGCAGCCGGCGAGGTCGGCGACCGGCGTGCGCAGCGCGTGCCAGGGCAACGGCGCGGCGGCCAGGCCCACTTCACGGGCGTACGCCTCGGTCAGCGCGGTCGCGTCCGGGGCGCCGTACGCCCGGAAGGCGGCCAGTGTGCCGGCTGCGCCGCCGAGTTGCGCGGGCAGTGCCTGCCGTACCGGGGCGGTCCGGTCGCGTGCGTCCAGGACCAGGGCGCGCCAGCCGGCCGCCTTCAGGCCGAACGTCGTCGGCACCGCGTGCTGGGTGAGGGTGCGCCCCGGCATCGGCGTGTCCCGGTGGGTGGCGGCCAGCCGGGCCAGGGCGCGTTCGGTCCGGGCGAGGTCGGCGAGGACCGGGTCCAGGGTGCGCGCGGCGACCAGCATGGCGGCGGTGTCCATGATGTCCTGGCTCGTCGCACCCCGGTGCACGTAGGGGCCGTACGGTTCGCCCACCGCCCGGGTGAGGTCGGCGACGAGCGGGATGACCGGGTTGCCGCCGGCACGGGCGCGTGCGGCGAGGGAGCGGAGGTCGAAGCGGGCCGGGTCGGCGGCCTCGGTCACCGCGGCGGCGGCCTCGGCGGGGGCGAGGCCCAACGCGGCCTGGGCGCGGGTCAGGGCGGCCTCGGCGTCGAGCAGGGCGCGCAGGTAGGCGGTGTCGTCCGTCGTGCGGGCCGCCGGGGCACCGGTCCACCCGGGGCCGAGCAGTCCGGCGTCGTGGTCGTCGGGGGCCGGGAACGCCGAGGTCACCGGAACTCCAGGAAGACCGTCTCGCCCTCGCCCTGGAGGCGGATGTCGAAACGGTGGGTGCCCGCCGCCTCCTCGTCCGCGATCAGCGTGCCGCGGCGCTCGCCCAGCCGGCCGAGCAGCGGGTCGGCGGCCAGCGCGGACTCGTCGCCCGGCAGGTAGATCCGGGTGAACAGATGGGTGAGCAGGCCCCGCGCGAAGACGCACACGCTCAGGTACGGCGCGCCGCCGCCGCGCGCGCCGGGCCGCAGCGTACGGGTGTACCAGTGGCCGTTCGCGTCGGTCTGGGCGCGGCCCCAGCCGGTGAACTCCACGCCGTTGCGGCCCAGATGGCCGCCGGTCGCCGGATCGCGCCGCAGGGCGCCGTCCACCCGGGGGACCGTGCCGTCGGGGCACGCGCCCCACACCTCGACGAAGGCGTCCGGCAGCGGCCGGCCCTCGCCGTCGAGGACGTACCCGTGCACGGTGACCGTGTCCGGGTGTCCGGCCGGTGCGATCTCCTCGCCGCCGGGGAACGGCAGCGCGTAGCCGTAGAACGGGCCGACCGTGTGGGACGGTGTGGGCAGCACCCGCTCCGGGCCGCTCGTGTCGGTCTTCGTCATGGCGGTCAGCGTCCTTCTTCCATCCAGGTGGCGGCCGGGCCGTCGAGCACGATGTCCCAGTGGTAGCCGAGGGAGAACTCCGGCACCGACAGGCCGTGGTCGTAGGTGGCGACCAGCCGCTGCCGGGCCGCGTCGTCGGTCACGGACTGCAGGATCGGGTCGTACGGGAAGAGCGGGTCGTTCGGGAAGTACATCTGGGTCACGAGCCGCTGGGTGAACGCCGCGCCGAACACCGAGAAGTGGATGTGGGCGGGGCGCCAGGCGCCCACGTGGTTGCGCCACGGGTAGGGACCCGGCTGGACGGTGGTGAAGTGGTAGCGGCCCTCGATGTCGGTGAGGGTGCGGCCCACTCCGGTGAAGTTCGGGTCGAGCGGGGCGTCGTGCTGCTCACGCCGGTGCGCGTACCGCCCGGCCGAGTTGGCCTGCCAGATCTCGATCAGCTGGCCCCGGACCGGGCGCCCGGCGCGGTCCAGGAGCCGTCCGGAGACGGTGATCCGCTCACCGACCGGCGCGCCGGTGTGCTGCCGGGTGAGGTCGTTGTCGATCTCGGTGACGTCCCGCTCCCCGAAGGCGGGGGAGTGCAGCTCCACCAGTTCGGGGTCCTGGGCGGTGTCGATGGCGACCAGGGGCTGTTTCGGGTGGCGCAGCACCGAGGAGCGGTAGGGGGCGTAGTCGCGACGCGGGTGGTGCTCGACGGGCGCGCCCTCGGCGACCCGCTTCTCGTACGCGGCGTGCTCGGCCGCGATCTCCCGGTCGATGTCCTGCTGGGTGAGGGGCATGGCGGTACCTGAGGATTCCTATCGTTCCAGGACGAGAGCGAGAGCGGGGGGGGAGGACGAGAGCGAGGGCGAGGCCTGGCCCACGCCGAGGCAGAGGGTGGCCACGCCGGTGCCGCCCGGCACCGAGGTCGGCGGGCCCGCCCGGAGCACGGCCGTGCCGGCGACATCGCGGTTCTTGCGGACGGCGTCGACGAGGTGGACGGGGTTCACAGCAGGTTCTCCGCGACGACGAGTTCCGCATCGGTCCCGGCGACCACCTCGTCAACGGTCACACCCGGGGCGGTCTCCACCAGGGCGAGTCCGTCGGCGGTGACGTCCAGTACGGCGAGATCGGTGATGACCCGGTTCACACACGCCTTGCCCGTGAGCGGCAGGGTGCACTCCTTGAGGATCTTGGAGGAGCCGTCCTTGGCGGTGTGCGTCATCACCACGATCACCCGACGGGCGCCGTGCACCAGGTCCATGGCGCCCCCGATGCCGGTGACGAGCTTGCCCGGCACGGCCCAGTTGGCCAGGTCGCCGCCGGCGGAGACCTGCATCGCCCCGAGGACGGCGACGTCGATGTGCCCGCCGCGGATCATCGCGAAGGACAGCGCCGAGTCGAAGAAGGACGCGCCCGGCAGCACGGTGACGGTCTCCTTGCCGGCGTTGATCAGATCCGGGTCGACCTGGTGCTCGCCGGGGTAGGGGCCGGTGCCGAGAATGCCGTTCTCCGACTCCAGCACCACCTCGACGCCCTCGGGCAGGTGGTTCGGGATCAGGGTGGGCAGACCGATGCCGAGATTGACGTACTGTCCGTCGCGCAGCTCGCGGGCGGCACGGGCGGCCATCTCCTCGCGTGTCCGGGCCATCAGCCGTTCACCGTCCCCCGTGCCGAGGACGCGGAGACCGTGCGCCGCTCGATCTTCTTGTCCGCCGCCTGCTCCGGGGTGAGCGGCACGACCCGCTGCACGAAGACCCCCGGCACGTGCACCGCGTCGGGGTCGATCTCGCCGGGCTCGACCAGCTCCTCCACCTCGGCCACCGTGATCCGCCCGGCCATGGCGGCGAGGGGGTTGAAGTTCCGGGCCGACCGGTTGAAGACCAGATTGCCGTGCCGGTCGCCCTTCGCGGCGCGGACCAGCGCGAAGTCGGTGCGGATGGCGCGCTCCAGGACGTACTCCACCCCGTCGAACTCCCGCACCTCCTTGGGCGGCGAGGCCAGTGCGACCCCGCCCGAGCCGTCGTAGCGCCAGGGCAGTCCGCCCTCGGCGACCTGGGTGCCGACCCCGGCCGGGGTGAAGAAGGCGGCGATGCCGGCGCCGCCCGCGCGCAGCCGCTCGGCGAGGGTGCCCTGCGGGATCAGCTCCACCTCCAGCTCCCCGGCCAGGTACTGGCGGGCGAACTCCTTGTTGGCGCCGATGTACGAGCCGGTGACCCGGGCGATCCGCCCCGCGGCCAGCAGCACCGCGAGCCCGGTCTCCATGGCCCCGCAGTTGTTCGAGACCACGCCCAGCCCGCGGACGCCGCGCTCGTGCAGCGCCTGGATCAGCACGTTCGGCACACCGCTGAGCCCGAACCCGCCGACGGCGAGGGACGCGCCGTCCGGCACATCGGCCACCGCCGCCGGGGCGGTGGCCACCACCTTGTCCATCCGTGAAGCCCCATCTCTCCGGAACTAGTCAGCGCACTGAGTATTTCAGCGAGGTGTCCCACACGCTGCCACCGGCGCCCAGGGTCGTCAAGAGCAGCGTAGACAGGAGCTATCGGTTGGAGACAGGTAAGCGGCTGCCGGGTATCGTTCAGTGCACCAACGAATCCAACTAGGGAGCGGGCATGGCCGCCGTGGACCTCGCCACCCATCCCGGGCACCTGGCCCGCCGGCTCCAGCAGGCCCACTACCTGCTGTGGAACACGATGGTCTCGGAGGAGATCACCTCGCCGCAGTTCGCGGTGATGAACGCGCTCGTCGCGGAGCCCGGCCTCGACCAGCGGACCGTGGGGGAGCGGGTGGGCCTGGACCGGTCGACCATCGCCGAGGTCATCAGCCGGCTCGGCCGCCGCGGACTGCTGCACAAGGTGCGCGACCCCGAGGACGGCCGCCGCTCCCTGCTCCGCCTCACCGACGACGGCCTGCGCACCCATCGCAGACTGGCCGTGCGCACCGCCCGTATGAACCAGGTGTTCCTCGCCCCGCTCTCCGCCGAGGAGCAGACGGTGTTCTTCGACCTGATCCGCCGGGTCGCCGACGCGGCGGAGGACCTGCGCAACGCGGCCGAACCGCAGACCGCGCGGGGCTGACGGGATCCGGGCGGGCGGGACACCGGCCCGGCGCGCGGGCGCCGCTAGGGAGCCGGGGCGAACACCACCCACACCTGGCCCTGGGCGAAGTCCAGCGGGGCGCCGTCCGCCGTCGTGAACGCCGTGCCGTCCCCCGCCGTCGGCCGCGACCAGCCGGCGGTGAAGGAGCGCCCGTCCCGGAGCACCTCCGCCCGCCCCGAGCCGACCGTCTCGGTGTACGGCGTGCGGTTGCCGAGGACGTCGTGGTACCCGGAGGCGCGGATCCGCACGTACTGCACCACGACCGTCGCGGGCGCCGGCCGGGGGCCGTCGGTCGTCGTCGTGGGGGTGCCGTCCATCGCGACCAGCCAGCCCCCGCGCCCGGCGGACCAGGTGAAGGTGAAGCGGGCGGCCGGATAGCGCACGGTCCGGGTGGCCGTGGGAGTGCCGCCGGCCGGGGCCGGGCCGTACCGGAAGCCCGTGGTGAGCGCGCCCGCGCCGGGCGCCGTGGACAGCAGCCCGGCCGGGTGCAGATAGAGATTGTGCGGTGCGGCCCTGCCGCTGCCCCGGTAGTAGGCGTCCGGGGCTTCGTCGGGCGACCTCGCCTCCACCGGCGCCCGGTCGATCAGCGGCAGCAGCCTGCGCTGGGCACCGGAGAAGGCGAGGGTGGGCCGGCCGAACTGGCGCAGCAGCTCCAGATCCGACTCGCGGGCGCTGCGCACCGGTCCGACGGTCTCGGGGAACCGCGTCGCGTACACCGCGAGCAGCCGGCTCAGACCCCCCTCCACCTGCTCGGCGTAGACCACGTCGGCGGCGTCCAGACCCGTCTGCGGGCGGGCACCGGCCACATTGTCGATCTTGACGGCGAGCGGGGAGCCGGCCGCCGTGGCCGAGGCGTCCGGTGCCGGTGTGCGGCCCGGGACGCCGTCGTCGCCGGGGCGGCCCTGCCCGGAGCAGCCCGCCGTCAGGGAGGCCGTCAGCGCGGCCGCCAGCACCGCCGCCGTGAGTGCGGCGCGCCGTCCACGCGCCCTGTGTGCCATGCCCACCGTCGCCACCCCGTTCGTCTGTCCGATTGTGCGCTCATGAGGACATCGATGGCCATGTCCGGACGCGGCGTGGTTCGGTGTGGTGCGCACGGGTACCCGGCCGCCATCGCACGCAGGACGCAGACACAGCCGCGCCGGATGCGCCAGGGCGGTACCGGCGCGCACGCGAGGCAAGGGAGCGCGACCCCATGAAGGCAGTGACCTGGCAGGGCCATCGGGACGTACGGGTGGACGACGTGCCCGATCCGCGGATCGAGGAGCCCACGGACGCCGTCATCCGCATCACGTCCACCGGACTGTGCGGCTCCGACCTGCACCTGTACGAGGTGCTCACGCCGTTCATGACCCCGGGCGACATCCTCGGCCATGAACCGATGGGCATCGTCGAGGAGGTCGGTTCCGACGTGACGAACCTGCGGCCCGGCGACCGGGTCGTGGTGCCGTTCCAGATCGCCTGCGGGCACTGCTTCATGTGTGACACCGGGCTGCCCACCCAGTGCGAGACCACCCAGGTCCACGGCGAGGGCATGGGCGCCGCCCTGTTCGGCTACACCCGGCTGTACGGCGCCGTGCCCGGCGCGCAGGCCGAGTATCTGCGGGTCCCGCAGGCGCAGTTCGGCCCGATCAAGGTGCCCGACGGCCCGTCGGACGACCGATTCGTCTATCTCTCGGACGTGCTGCCCACCGCCTGGCAGGCCGTCGAGTACGCGGCGATCCCGCCCGGCGGCACGGTCGCGGTCCTCGGCCTGGGGCCCATCGGCGACATGTCCTGCCGGATCGCCCTCGCCCGGGGCGCCGAGCGGGTGTTCGGCATCGACCTGGTGCCGGAGCGGCTCGCCCGGGCCAAGCGGCGCGGTGTCCAGACGTACGACCTCAGGGCCTTCGACGACGAGAAGGCGCTGGTGGAGGCGATCCGCGAGGAGACCTCGGGCCGGGGCCCGGACGCCGTGATCGACGCGGTCGGCACGGAGGCGCACGGCAGCGCCGCCGCGAAGCTCGCCCAGACGGCCACCGCCATGATGCCGCGCAAGATCGCCGCGCCCTTCGCGGAACGCTTCAGCATCGACCGGCTCGCCGCGCTCCACACAGCCATCGACCTGGTCCGCCGCGGCGGGACCATCTCGCTGAGCGGTGTGTACGGCGGCATGGCCGACCCGATGCCGCTGCTCACCCTTTTCGACAAGCAGATCCAGATGCGCATGGGTCAGGCCAACGTCCGCCGCTGGACCGACGACATCCTGCCCTACCTCACCGACCAGGACCCGCTCGGCGTCGACGACTTCGCCACCCACCGGGTGCCGCTCGCCGAGGCACCGCACGCCTACGAGATGTTCCAGCGCAAGCAGGACGGCGCCGTCAAGGTGCTCATGCAGCCCTGAGCGGAGGCCGGCCGCGGTCGCCGGGTCACTCCCTCTCGCCGAGGATCTCGGCGAGGTCGTAGCGCACCGGCTCCTCCAGCTGGGCGTAGGTGCAGCTCTCCGGCGTACGGTCCGGGCGCCAGCGGCGGAAGCGGGCCGTGTGCCGGAACCGCTGCCCGTTCTCCATGTGGTCGTACGCCACCTCCGCGACCCGCTCCGGCCGCAGCGGCACCCACGACAGGTCCTTCTTGCCGGACCAGCGGCTCGGTGCCCCCGGCAGCCGGGCCGTCTCGTGGGCGGCCTCGTCCGACCAGGCCGCCCACGGGTGCCCCCGCACGTCGTCCATCCGCAGCGGTTCCAGCTCCTCGATCAGCTCCGCCCGCCGCTTCATGGGGAAGGCGGCCGACACGCCCACGTGCTGGAGCCTGCCCTCCTCGTCGTGGAGCCCGAGCAGCAGCGAGCCGACGACCGGCCCGCTCTTGTGGAGGCGGTACCCGGCCACCACGACGTCCGCCGTCCGCTCGTGTTTGATCTTGAACATGGCCCGCTCGTCCTGGAGGTAGCGCAGCGTCAGCGGCTTGGCGATGACGCCGTCGAGGCCCGCGCCCTCGAACCGCTCGAACCACTGCCGGGCCAGCTCGATGTCGGTCGTCGCGGGGGCCGTGTGCACCGGCGGCGTCGACGCCGCCAATGCCCGCTCCAGCAGGGCCCGGCGCTCGGTCAGCTCCCGTCCGACCAGCGACTCGTCACCGAGGGCCAGCAGATCGAAGGCGACGAACGAGGCCGGCGTCCGTTCGGCGAGCGTCCGCACCCGCGAAGCGGCCGGGTGGATCCGCTCGGTGAGCGCGTCGAAGTCCAGCCGCCCGTTCCGGGCGATCACGATCTCCCCGTCGAGCACGCACCGCTCGGGCACCCGCTCCCTCAACGCTTCGACCAGCTCGGGGAAATACCTGGTCAGCGGCTTTCCGGTGCGGCTGCCCAGCTCGACCTCGGCGCCGTCGCGGAACACGATCGCACGGAACCCGTCCCACTTCGCCTCGTAGTGCATGTCCGGTGGGATCTTCGCCACCGACTTGGCGAGCATGGGCTTCACGGGCGGCATCACCGGCAGATCCATGCCTCGATTCTGCTCGTACCCGTCCGCCGCCGCCCGGTGTGCGAGCCGTGCGGGGGGCGCCTACCGTGGCCGCATGGGTGCTGCGGTGGAACTGGAGGTGGCCGGCCGGACCGTACGGCTGTCCAGCCCCGACAAGGTCTTCTTCCCGGAACCGGGCTACACCAAGCTGGACCTGGCCCGCTACTACGCCGCCGTGGCGCCCGGCATCCTCCGCGCCCTGCGCAACCGCCCCACCACCCTGGAGCGCTACCCGGACGGCGTCGGCGGCGAGTGGTTCTACCAGAAGCGCGCCCCCAAGGGCATGCCCGACTGGATCCCGACCGCCCACATCACCTTCCCCAGCGGGCGCAGCGCCGACGAGATGTGCCCCACCGAGGAGGCGGCCGTGGTGTGGGCCGCCCAGTACGGCACCCTCACCTTCCACCCCTGGCCGGTGCGCGCCACCGACGTGGACCACCCCGACGAACTCCGCATCGACCTCGACCCGCAGCCGGGCACCGACTATGACGACGCCGTCCGTGCCGCCCACGAACTGCGCGCCGTGCTGGAGGAGTTCGGCGGGCTGCGCGGCTGGCCCAAGACCTCCGGCGGCCGGGGTCTGCACGTCTTCGTGCCGATCGAACCCCGCTGGACCTTCACCCAGGTGCGCCGCGCCGCGATCGCCGTCGGCCGGGAGATGGAACGCCGGATGCCCGAGCAGGTCACCATCAAGTGGTGGAAGGAGGAACGGGGGCGCCGTATCTTCCTGGACTACAACCAGACGGCACGCGACCGCACCATCGCCTCCGCCTACTCCGTGCGTCCCCGCCCGAACGCGTCCGTCTCGGCCCCCCTGCGCTGGGACGAGGTCGGCGTGGCGCACCCGGCCGACTTCGACCTCGCCACGATGCCGGCCCGCTTCGCCGAACTCGGCGACGTGCACGCCGACATGGACGACCACGCCTACTCCCTGGACGCCCTGCTGGAACTGGCCCGCCGGGACGAACACGACCACGGTCTGGGCGACCTGCCGTACCCGCCGGAGTACCCGAAGATGCCGGGCGAACCGAAGCGGGTCCAGCCGAGCCGGGCGAGGCGCGAGCCGACGTCCTAGCCGGACCCGGCATCGGTTCCCCCGCAACGGCGTGCCCGGCCCGCGGTTATCCTGACCGGCAGCCGCCGATGAGGAGTCCCGAAGTGACCGAGGCAGTGTCGCGTCCCACGCTGGAGGCCGTGGCCGCCCGGGCCGGGGTGTCCCGGGCCACCGTGTCACGGGTGGTCAACGGCGGGGACGGGGTGCGCGAGCCGCTGGCCGAGCGGGTGCGGCAGGCCGTGGCGGAACTGGGGTACGTCCCCAACCAGGCGGCGCGCAGCCTGGTCACCAAGCGGCACCACGCCGTCGCCGTCGTCATCGCCGAACCGGAGACGAGGGTCTTCGCCGACCCCTTCTTCGCCCTGCAACTGCGCGGCATCAGCAAGGAGCTGACCGCGCACGACAACCAGCTCGTCCTGCTGCTCACCGAGGGCCGGGCCGACCACGCGCGCGTCGCCCGGTACCTCGCCGGAGGCCACGTCGACGGCGCGCTGGTCTTCTCGCTGCACCTGGACGACCCGCTGCCCGGCCTGATCCGCACGGCGGGCGTGCCCACCGTCTTCGGCGGCCGGCCCGACTTCAGCGACGGCACGCCCGGCCCGGTGTACGTCGACAGCGACAACCGGGGAGGTGCCCGTACGGCCGTACGGCACCTCGTGGACCTCGGGCGCCGGCGCGTCGCGCACATCACCGGCGCGCTGGACCAGACCTCGGCGGTGGACCGGCTCGACGGGTACCGGGACGTCATGGACGAGGTGATGGGCGGCGGCGATCCCCGGCTGGTCGAGGAGAGCGACTTCACGCCGGCCGGCGGCGAACGCGCAATGCGCGCCCTCCTCGACCGCTGCCCGGACGTGGACGCCGTGTTCGCCGCCAACGACCTCACCGCGCTCGGCGCCCTGCGCGTGCTGCGCCGCAACGGCCGGCGGGTGCCCGAGGACGTGGCCGTCATCGGTTTCGACGACATGGTGCCCGTCACCGAGGAGGCCGATCCGCCGCTGACGACCGTCCGCCAGGACATCGAGGAGATGGGCCGGCTGATGGCCCGTCTGCTGCTGCGGGGCGGCCCGCCCGCCGGCCGGGACGGAACCCCCGCGCCGGGCTCGGACACCCGGGCGGAACCGGACGAGCCGTCGGGCGAGGACGGCGGCGTGATCCTGCCGACGACACTGGTCCGCCGCGCCTCCGCCTAGGGTCTGTCGTGCGGATCAGGCCGGCTTGATCCGCACGACGGGCCCTGGCCGCCGCGCGTTCCGTGGCCGCCCGCGGCCGGTCGCCTCAGCTCTGCGGTGAGTCGCTGCGGATCACCGCGAAACGCACCCCTTGCGGGTCGGCCAGCTTGGCCATGCGGCCCACGCCCTCCACGGACGTCGCGGGCGTCCGCACCGTCCCGCCGAGCCGCCGCGCCTGCTCGACCACGGCGTCGGTGTCCTCCACCTCGAAGTACGGCAGCCAGTGCGGCCCCGCCGCCACCTCGTCCGGGGCGTCGGCCATCGGCACCATGCCGCCGAACATCGCGTCCTCCCCGCCGGCGGCCGGATTGACGCAGGTGTAGGTCCCGCCGGGGAAGGGCATGCCCGAGGTCTCCAGGCGGAGCACCTTGTAGTAGAACGCGGCGGCGGCCGCGATGTCCGGCGTGTACAGCTCCACCCAGCACAGCCCGCCCGGCTCGTCCGCCATGTCCACGCCCTTGGTCCGCCCGGGCTGCCAGAGCCCGAACGGCGCGCCCGCCTGGTCGGCGAGGACCGCCATGCGGCCCTGGCCCATCACGTCCATGGGCGGGACCAGCACCCGGCCGTGCGCCTGTTCGGCCGCCTCGGCGGTGGCCTGCGCGTCCTCGCTCTGGAAGTACACCGTCCAGCTCGGCGGCCCCTGGTCGGGGCCGGTCCGCATGCCGCCCGCGACGGTCCTGCCCTCCAGCTGGAAGAAGCCGTAGCCCCCCGCGTCCGGACCCGCGGACCGGAACTCCCAGCCGAACAGGCCGCCGTAGAAGGCGAGGGCGCCGTCGAGGTCGGAGGTGCCGATGTCGATCCAGTTCGGAGCGCCGTCGACGAAACGGGTGGTGAGCATCTTCGCCCTCCTCGGAAGGGGTCCCGGCTGCCGCACTGCCGAGTCTGGCACCGCCCACCGACAATCGCTGCCGGACCGGCGCGACGCGCCGGAACACGCCCCGGGTCACCGTGGGTGACCGGACATGCCCGCACCGTTTTCGCCGTCGCCCCGCGCGCCGCCGTGCGCGGCCGTGTCACCGGGGAGCATCATCGGGACGGCCGGCGGCCCAGGACGTCGTTGACCCGACGTTGATCGAACGTTTTTCGCCGCACGGCACGATCCTGGCCATGCACTTCGACACGATCACCCCGGCCGACGAGACCTGGCGGGCGCAGGCCCTGTGCGCGCAGACCGGGCCGGACTTCTTCTTCCCCGAGCCGGGCAGCTCGGTACGGGACGCGAAACGAATCTGCGCCCTGTGCGAACTGCGCCCCGCGTGCCTGGACTACGCGCTCGCCAACGACGAGCGCTTCGGCGTCTGGGGCGGGCTGTCCGAGAAGGAGCGCCTCGCGCTGAGGCGCGCCTCCTCCTGACACCCGGGCGCCCGCGACGGGGCGCCCGGTGCCGGCCGGCGCGGCGTCAGCCGGCGGCGCGCGCGGCCATCCGGGCCTTGCGGGCGGCCAGCTTCTCGTCGAACTTCAGGGCCTCCGCGTCCAGGCCGCCCAGGAACAGACCGAGTTCCTCCTGCGCCTTGAGCCCCTCGGGGCCGAGGCCGTCGATCTCCATGATCTTCAGGAAGCGCAGCACGGGCTGCAGCACGTCGTCGTGGTGGATGCGCAGGTTGTAGACCTCGCCGATCGCCATCTGCGCGGCGGCCCGCTCGAAGCCGGGGATGCCGTGACCGGGCATCCGGAAGTTCACCACGACGTCCCGGACCGCCTGCATGGTCAGGTCGGGGGCGAGCTCGAAGGCGGCCTTCAGCAGGTTGCGGTAGAAGACCATGTGCAGGTTCTCGTCGGTCGCGATGCGGGACAGCATGCGGTCGCAGACCGGGTCGCCGGACTGGTGACCGGTGTTGCGGTGCGAGATGCGGGTGGCCAGCTCCTGGAAGGCGACGTAGGCGACCGAGTGCAGCATCGAGTGCCGGTTGTCGGACTCGAAGCCCTCGCTCATGTGCGACATGCGGAACTGTTCCAGCTGGTCCGGGTCCACCGCGCGCGAGGTGAGCAGGTAGTCGCGCATCACGATGCCGTGCCGGCCCTCCTCGGCGGTCCAGCGGTGCACCCAGGTGCCCCAGGCGCCGTCGCGGCCGAAGAGCGAGGCGATCTCGTGGTGGTAGCTGGGCAGGTTGTCCTCGGTCAGCAGGTTGACCACGAGGGCGATGCGGCCGATCTCGGTGACCTTGGAGTGCTCCTTCTCCCACGCCTGCCCGTCCTCGAACAGGCCCGGGAAGTTACGGCCGTCGCTCCACGGCACGTACTCGTGCGGCATCCAGTCCTTGGCGACCTTCAGGTGCCGGTTCAGCTCGGTCTCGACCACTTCCTCCAGCGCGTACAGCAGCTTCGCGTCGGTCCAGACGGACGGGCTGCCGAGGTGAGGGGAGGTGATCGTCACGGGAACTCCAGGGGGACGCCGAGCAGGGGGAAACGGAGGGGGACGGTCCGGCGAGCGGTGCCGGGAAACCTACGAGATCGTAGGCTACGAATCCGTAGGTTACGAAGCCGTAGGTTAAGAGCACCGTAAAGATCGCTGATCAGCGGGGTCGGCCGTGGCTTCGGTAGGGCATGCCACACAGCCCCGGACCCGCAGGTCCGGGGCTGTACGAGTGACGGCGCCCCCGGGATTCAGGCGTACAACTCCCGCATCCGGACCGAGAGACAGGTCACACAACCCTCCAGCTTCTCGAACTCGCCGATGTCCACCGTGACCACCTCGTGGCCGAGGTCGGTCAGCAGCTCCGCCGTCTTGGGGGCGCTCGACGCCATCAGCAGCTTGCTGCCGCCGAGCAGGACGACGTGCGAGCCGGACTCCTCCGGCACGGACAGGAATCCGGGGAACAGCGAGGGCCGGTCCACCTTCGGGATGTGCCCGATCACCGTGCCGTCCGGCAGCGCGGTCACCGCCGACTTCAGGTGCAGCACCTTGCTCACCGGTACGGCCACCACGCGCGCGCCGAGCGGCTCGAAGGCCGCCCGCAACTGCTGCACGCCGGCCGCGTTGGTGCGCCCGCCCCGGCCGACGTACACGGTGTCGCCGACCTTCAGGACGTCCCCGCCGTCCAGGGTGCCCGGCTCCCAGATCCAGTTGACCGAGCAGCCGAGGCGGGCCACCGCCTCCTCGACGCCGGCGGTCTCCGCCCGGCGGGACTCGGCGCCCGGCCGGGTGATCAGCGCCACGTTCCGGAACATGACGACGGTGTCCTCGACGAACACCGAGTCCGGGCAGTCGTCGGCCGGTTCGACCTCGACGGTCTCCCAGCCGTGGGTGCGCAGCGCCTCGACGTACGCCTCCCACTGCTCACCGGCGAGCCCGACGTCGACCTTCTCCCGCTCGATGTGGGTCACCAGGCCTTCGGCGAGGCGGGGGCCGGGGCGGCGGACGAGGGCCTTCTTGCTGGGCACGACGGGCCTTTCGATTCGGTCGGGTCGGTCGGGTCGGTCGGGTCGGGGTGCGGCTTTCCGGTGCCGGTGACACGGCACCGGTCCGCCATCATGCAGGGCGCGCCGGGCGGGGCGACACCCCTCGTTGTCAGGCTGTGCCCCTCCTGAGACGTCAGGGACTCACGCCGGGTCCCCGATCTCCTCCTCCGTCACCTCCCTCAGTGTCCCTTCCTCCATCAGCAGCCAGCGGGTGATGCCGATCGACTCGAGGAACGGCAGGTCGTGGCTGGCCACGAGGAGGGCGCCCTCGTAACTCTCCAGGGCCGACGTCAGCTGGCGGACGCTCGCCATGTCGAGGTTGTTGGTCGGCTCGTCGAGCAGCAGCAACTGGGGCGCGGGCTCGGCGAGCATCAGTGCGGCGAGGGCCGCCCGGAACCGCTCCCCGCCCGACAGGGTCGCCGCCCGCTGGTCGGCCCGGGCGCCGCGGAACAGGAAGCGGGCCAGCCGCGCCCGGATCCGGTTGTTGGTGGCGCCCGGCGCGAACCGGGCCACGTTCTCCGCGACCGTCCGTTCGCCGTCCAGCACGTCGAGCCGCTGGGGCAGGAACCGCAGCGGTACGTGCACCAGCGCCTCGCCGGCCACCGGCGCGAGTTCCCCGGCGACCGTGCGCAGCAGCGTCGTCTTGCCCGAGCCGTTGCGGCCGACCAGCGCGATCCGCTCCGGGCCGCGCAGATCGAGGATGCCCTCGACGCGCGCCCCGTACGCCAGCTCCAGCTTCTCCAGGGTGAGGACCTGCCGGCCCGGCGGTACGGCGGTGTACGGCAGCTCGACGCGGATCTCGTCGTCGTCGCGTACGGCGTCCACCGCCTCGTCCAGTCGCTCCCGGGCCTCGGCGAGCCGCTCCTCGTGCATGATGCGGTGCTTGCCGGCGGACTCCTGGGCCGCGCGTTTGCGCGCCCCCATGACGATCTTCGGCTCGCGCTTGGACTCGAACATCTTCTGCCCGTACCGCTTCCGCCGGGCCAGCTTGACCTGGGCGTCGCTCAGTTCGCGCTTCTGCTTGCGCACGTCGGCCTCGGCGACGCGCACCATCCGTTCGGCGGCCTCCTGTTCGACGGCGAGGGCCTCCTCGTAGTCCGAGAAGTTGCCGCCGTACCAGGTGACGGCCCCGGCGCGCAGATCCGCGATCTGGTCGACCAGGTCGAGCAGTTCCCGGTCGTGGCTGACCACGACCAGCACGCCCGGCCACGCGGTGACGGCCTGGTACAGCCGGCGGCGCGCGTACAGGTCGAGGTTGTTGGTGGGCTCGTCCAGCAGCAGGACGTCGGGCCGGCGCAGCAGCAGCGCGGCGAGCCGCAGCAGCACCGATTCGCCGCCGGAGACCTCGCCGACGGTACGGTCGAGACCGATGTCGCCGAGGCCGAGCTCGCCGAGGGTGACCAGGGCGCGTTCCTCGACGTCCCAGTCGTCGCCGAGCGTCTCGAAGTGCTCCTCGGCGGTGTCGCCCGCCTCGATGGCGTGCAGCGCCGCCCGCCGTTCGGCGATGCCGAGGGCCTGGTCGACCCGGAGCGCGGTGTCGAGGGTGACGTTCTGCGGGAGGTAGCCGACCTCGCCGGTCACCTTGACGGTGCCGTCGGCCGGCGCGAGCTCCCCGGCCAGCAGTTTCAACAGGGTGGACTTGCCCGATCCGTTGACGCCGACGAGCCCGGTACGGCCGGGGCCGAAGGCGACGTCGAGGCCGTCGAACACGGCGGTGCCGTCGGGCCAGGCGAAGGACAGGGACGTGCAGGTGAGGGAAGCTGACATGGATGCCTCGCGAGGGGTGGGTGCGTTCGGGTGGACGCGTGTCGAGACACCGCGAGGCGGAAACCGAAGGGCCTGGGGCACGGAAGGAGGCCATGAAAAAAGGCCTGTGCCATGAGGACGGCTCGGACGCCGAGGTCGTACGCCACGCACACCTGACCGGTGTGAACGCGGTGTCTCAGGACCTCAGACGAGCAACGTCCTTCTCCAATCGACGGCAACAGAACCGCTCTACACCGTAGGAGAGCCGTCGGGGGCTGTCAACGCGATTACCGTCCACCCGGCGGCCGACGTACATGTCGTATTCCTGCCGGAAGCCGCGGGGCCACGGCTGCTTGGCTGGGCCCATGACGCTTCCGCACCCGCTCCACGAGACCGCTCTCGCCTTCCGCGCCCTGCACGTGCCCGGCCGGCCGCTCGTCCTGCCCAACGCCTGGGACGCGGCCAGTGCCGCCGTCGTGGCGCAGGCCGGCGCCGCGGCCGTCGCGACCACCAGCGCCGGTGTCGCCTGGGCGCTCGGTGCCGCCGACGGCGACCGGCTGGACCGGGACCGCGCGCTGGCGGCGGTCGCCCGGATCACCGCGGCCGTAAGCGTCCCGGTCAGCGCCGACATCGAGGGCGGCTACGCCGAGGACCCCGCCGGGGTCGCCGGCACCGTCCGGGCCGTGCTCGCCGCGGGCGCGGTCGGCGTCAACATCGAGGACGCCCGGTACGGCGGCGGTGGGGCGCTGCGGCCCGTCGCCGAGCAGGCCGCCCGGATCGCCGCGGTCCGCGCCGCCGCCGACCGGGCCGGGGTACCGCTGTTCGTCAACGCCCGGATCGACACGTTCCTGCGTGGCGCCGGGGGAGTGGACCACACCCTGGAGCGGGCCGCCGCCTTCCTCGCCGCGGGCGCCGACGGGATCTTCGTCCCCGGGGCCGTCGACCCGGAGACGGTCAAGGCACTGGTCGCGGGCGTCGACGGCCCGGTCAACGTGCTGCTGCTGCCCGGCGCGCCCACGGTCGCGGAGCTGGCCGCGCTGGGCGTCGCCCGGATCAGCGCGGGCTCCGGCCTCGCCGAGGCCGCCCACGCCCTGGTCCGCCGTGCCGCGCGGGAGCTGCTGGAGGAGGGCACGCACGGGTTCCTGGCCGGCGGATACCCCTACGGGGAGCTGAACGCGCTGTTCACGCGCGCGTAGCGGTCATGATTCGAGCGCGCGCGGCGGTCACGATTCACGCGCGCAGCGGTCAGGCGGCGTCGCGCATCAGCTCGGCCAGGCCGTCGTCCAGGTCGAGCTGGAGGTGTTCGAGACCGACCGGCACCAGCTCGCCGGTCGACTCCAGGAACCGCCGGATCTCGCCCGAGCGGACGTGCACGACCGCCGTGCCCTCGGGGGCGTGGAACTCCAGGACGGTGCGGTCGTAGCCGTACGGCCGCACCCGGACGTCCCCGTGGCCCTCCGGGGCCTCGAGACCGGCCGCGAGGAGCTCGCGGGAGAAGGTCCAGCACACCTCGACCCCCTCCAGGGTGGCCGGGGCCGGGAACGTCATGCGGACGGCGAACGGGTCGCTCCGGTCGTAGCGCAGCGTGGCGGGAATGCTCGGCATGCGCGGTGCGGCGGCGACGAGACGGGCCTCTACGGGCTGCTCGATGACGGTGGACAACGCCTTGCTCCCTTGTGACGGCTGGACTGCGCCCGGGTGACCGGCACCCGGCACTGGAAGAGACGACGGATTCGGCCATTGCGTGCACACGGGGAACGAGTGACCTCGGTCACCGCGTTCATGCATGGTGCGGAGCTGGAGCTTTCCCGATGGCAATGACCGTCCGATATCGCCCGTCCTGTGCGGGAGTTGGTCCTCTGGACGGCGCCGGAGGCATGGACTAGCTTCGCCCGCCATGAGGCGCTTGGGAAGCACGCGACGCGAGGGACGGGCCGGCAGGCTGCTGGCGGCGGGAGCGGCCTGCGGGGCGGCGCTGGCCGCGCTGACGGTCCCGGCGGCCGAGGCCGGGCAGCTCAGGGTGCACGGCACCGGCCCCGCGGGGGTGCACTGGGCGGTGAAGGACTCCGGCGCCCCGCAGGTCCGCTTCCGGGGGCTCGCGGCCGTCGACCGGAACACCGCCTGGCTCGCCGGGACCGGCGGCACCGTGCTGCGCACCACGGACGGCGGAGCGAGCTGGCGGAACGTCTCTCCGCCGGGAGCGTCCGACCTCCAGTTCCGGGACGTGGAGGCCTACGACGCACGGCACGCGGTGGCGCTCGCCATCGGCGAGGGCGAGGCGTCCCGGGTCTACCGCACCGCCGACGGCGGCAGGACCTGGACCGAGTCCTTCCGCAACACCGACCCGAAGGCCTTCTACGACTGCCTCGCCTTCTTCGACCACCGCCACGGGCTCGCCATGAGCGACCCGGTGGACGGCCGGTTCCGCATCCTGTCCACGAGCGACGGCGGCCGCTCCTGGCGGGTGCTCCCCGCCCGGGGCATGCCACCGGCCCTGGACGGCGAGGCGGGGTTCGCCGCGAGCGGCCAGTGCCTGGTCACCGCGGGGCCGCGGGACGTCTGGCTGGCCACCGGCGGCGGCGCCCGCGCGCGCGTGCTGCACTCCGCCGACCGCGGACTGACCTGGCGGGCCGCCGACGCGCCGGTACCGGCCGGCGATCCCGCCAAGGGGGTCTTCGCGCTCGCCTTCCGCGACCGCCGCCACGGCCTCGCGGTCGGCGGCGACTACCGTCCCGACCAGCCGTCCCCACGGGCCGCCGCCGTCACCGGCGACGGGGCCGCACCTGGCGGGCCGCCGCGACACCGCCGCCCGCCTACCGCTCCGGCGCCGCCTGGCTCCCGCACAGCCGCGCCGCCGCGCTCGCCGTCGGCCCCACCGGCACCGACCTGACCACCGACGGCGGCCGCACCTGGCGGACGGTCGACACCGGCTCCTACGACACCGTGGACTGCGCGCCCGATCTCGGCTGCTGGGCGGCCGGCGAGCAGGGCGGAGTGGCCCGTCTCGAACGCTGACCGGGGGGCCCGCGGGGGCGCCGAGGTAAGCCCGCGAAAGCCGGGTACTCGTTTCCCACCGCAAAGGAAGGGAGCGATCATGCCAGCCGGTTCCAGCCCCAAGCGCGAGCGCCAGTACGAGCACATCAAGAAGAGCGCGCAGGACCGCGGCGAGAGCACCGGGCGCGCCGAGGAGATCGCCGCGCGCACGGTCAACAAGGAACGCGCCCGCTCCGGTGAGTCCAGGACCGCCAGCCGCAGCTCGACGCAGGACATGTCGTCCGGCAGGCGCGGCGGTCAGCGGTCGGGCAACCGTGAGGGCCCGCAGGGCCCGACGCGCGACCAGCTGTACAACGAGGCCAAGCAGCGCGGCATCGAGGGCCGTTCGCACATGAACAAGGACGAGCTCCAGCGCGCGCTGGACAGGAAGAAGGGCTGAGCCGGCGGCTCAGTCCAGGGTCTGCCGGTGGCGCGCCAGTTCGGGCGCCGTCTTCGTGGCGATGAACTCGGTGACGCGGTACGCGCACACACCGGCGACGGTGAACGGGTCGCCCGCGACGATCTCCTCGATGCCGGCCCGGTCCCCCGCGACGGCGAGGATCACCCCGCCGTCGCGGGGGTTCTTGCGTCCGGACGCCAGGAAGAGGCCTTTCTCGTACTGCTCCTCCAGCCAGGCCACGTGGTCGGGCAGCAGCGCGTCCACGGCGTCGAGCGGCGCGGTGTAGGTGAGTTCCAGCACGAACATGATCACGAGCCTACCCCCGGGCCGCGGCGGCGGTCCGGGCAACCGTACAGTCGAGGGCACCATGACGACCGTAGGCGTACCCGCGGGCTGGCCCGCGACCGAGGAAGAGGCCCGCGCCGTACAGGACGAACTGCGGGGCCGGGTGGTGCTCGACGAGCCCGGGCCGCCGCCCGGGACGGGCCGGGTCACCGGGGTCGACGTGGCCTACGACGACGAACGCGACCTGGTCGCGGCGGCGGCGGTCGTCCTCGACGCCGCCACCCTCGAGGTCGTCGCCGAGGCGACGGCCGTGGGCCGGGTCTCCTTCCCCTACGTGCCGGGCCTCCTCGCCTTCCGGGAGATCCCCACCGTACGGGCCGCCCTGGACGCCCTGCCGTGCCCGCCGGACCTGGTGGTGTGCGACGGCTACGGCCTCGCCCACCCGCGCCGCTTCGGCCTCGCGAGCCACCTGGGCGTCCTCACCGGTCTGCCGACCATCGGCGTCGCCAAGAACCCGTTCACCTTCACCCATGACGACCCGGCTGGGGCGCGGGGCGGCTCCAGCCCTCTGCTGGCCGGGACCGAGGAGGTCGGCCGCGCCCTGCGTACCCGGGACGGCGTCAAGCCGGTGTTCGTCTCGGTCGGTCACCGGGTGAGCCTGGACAACGCCCTCGCGCACACGCTGGCGCTGACCCCCCGCTACCGGTTGCCGGAGACCACGCGCAGGGCGGACGCCCTGTGCCGCCGCGCCCTCCGCGAGGCGGTGGGGACCCGGGCGGCGGGGGACGTCCGGGACGCGCCGACGGCCTCCTGACACCGCCGAAGGCACGAAACCCGCGCCCACTCCGTCTCGTCGGGCTCCTCCACCCGGCCCGGCGCCCCCTCCTCCGGCCCCGCCGGCCCCGGGCTGCCGACTCGCCGGATCCGGGCCCGCTACCGGCTCGCCGCCACCCGGAAGGTGATGCCGGCGGCGCGCAGCCGGCCGATCAGGGCGTCGCCCATCGCCTGCGCCGTGGTGACCTGGCCGGCCGTCGGCGGGAGGTCGTCGAAGACCAGGCTGAGCGCCGCCTCGGCGAACATCTTCGCCGTCTCGTCGTAGCCCGGGTCGCCGCCCGCGACCTCCGTGAACACGCGCCGTCCGCCGCCCTCGCCGACGAAGCGCACCCTGAACCAGCTCCGCGCCCGCTTCTCCGGGCTCGGTCCGTCCCCAGGCCTGAGCCGGTCCGACAGCCAGCGGCGGGCGGGCGGCACCTGGGCGGCGGCGGCCACCGCGCCCAGGGCGGCGACCCCGCCGAGGGCGACCGGGAGGTGCCGCACGGCGGCATGGTGCCGGTAGCGGAAGTCGGGGCCGTACCGCTCCAGCGCCCGCGCCGAACGCCGCACGATCTGCGGGTCGACGGTCGGCAGCGGCAGCGCCCACGCGCCCAGCTCCCCGACGAACCTCGGCGGGCCCGCGGGCGCGGTCACCCGGCGTGCCGGCAGCCGCGGCTCGTGCCGGTACCGCTCACGGGCGGCGGCGCGCATCGGCCGGCCACGCGCGATCTGGTTCAGCGCGGAGGCGAGGGTGCCGCCCGAGAACGCCGCGTCGGCGGTCACGTACCCGTCCACCGTCAGCGGCACGTCCGGCGGCAGCTGCAGCACCGTGAAGTACGCGCCGAGGTCGTGGGGCACGGAGTCGAAGCCGCAGGCGTGCAGCAGGCGGGCACCCGTCTCACGCGCGCGTGCGTCGTGCCGTACGTACATGAGGTCGACGAACTCCGGCTCGCCGGTGAGGTCCAGGTAGTCGGTGCCGGCGTCCGCGCAGGCGGCGACCAGTTCCTCGCCGTGGAGCACGTAGGGCCCGACGGTCGTGGCCACCACGCGCGCGTGCTCGGCGAGGGCGCGCAGGGAGGCCGGTTCGTCCACGTCCGCGCGCAGGACACCGACGTCGGTGCCGCCGCTGCCGCCGGCCAGGCGTTCCCGGAGCCGTTCCAGCTTCCGTGCGTCGCGCCCGGCCACCGCCCAGCGCAGCTCCTTCGGCGCGTGCGCGGCGAGATACTCCGCGGTGAGCGTGCCGACGAAGCCCGTGGCTCCGAAGAGCACGAGGTCATAGGGACGGTCCGTCCGGTTTAGCCTGCTCATGACACCCCTCGCTGTGTGCGGCCCGCGCCACTGTGGTGGCAGAGGCTAGCGCGCGGTGTACCCCGCCGGGCGGAGGGGTACCGCACGGCCGGTTCACACCGGGGGCCGCGGGTCGTACTGGATGCCGCGCCGCACCTCGCGCGCCCGCTCGGGCGACGCCAGCCGGGCCACCAGGTGCAGGGCCATGTCGATGCCCGCGGAGATGCCCGCGGAGGTGACCACGTCACCGTCGTCGACGAACCGCTCGCCGGCCCGTACGTCGATCGTCGGATCGAGTTCCGCCAGCAGGTCCAACGACGCCCAGTGGGTGGTCGCCGGGCGCCCGGCCAGCAGTCCGGCCGCCGCGAAGACCAGCGAGCCGGTGCACACGCTCGTCATCAGGGGCACCGACCGGCGCTGGGCGCGGACCCACTCCAGGTGCGCCTCGTCGGCGAGCTGGGGGCGGGTCCCCCGGCCGCCCGGATGCAGCAGCACGTCCAGGTCCGGCATCCGGGCCGTCGCACCGTGCGCCGCGACGGTGAGCCCCTTCGCACAGGTCACGGGCTCTCCGTCGGCGGAGAAGCAGAACACCTGCCAGCCGTCCCCGGCGAAGGTGCGTGTCCAGTACGACAGGACCTCCCACGGGCCGACGGCGTCGAGCTCCTCGACACCCGGGAACAGAAGGATTCCGATACTCCGCAGATCCGCGTCGGCCATGACCCGATCCAAGCAGCCCGGTCCCGTCCGCGCGCGCCACGCGACCGGGGGCCGCGTGAGTCCGTACCCGCCGGCCGAACTGCGGGGCCCGGCGGGCGGACGGACAATGGTGCCGGCGGGGTTCTCGCCCTGCCGGTCCTCATCGCAGGCGCACACGGACCCGTGTCCCACGCCCCCGCAGCCCGCCCGGACGTCGTGCCCGAGTCCGTCCGCCACGCGCGGGAACAGGGGTGTTCGATCATGGGCGGTATCGGCAGTGCGGCTCTGGAGAGCCTGCGCGGGGCGCTGCGGGGACAGGTCCTCGCTCCGGGAGACCCCGGCTACGACGAGGCCCGCGTCATCTACAACGCCATGATCGACCGGCGTCCGGCGGCGATCGCCGGATGCGTCGACGTGGCCGACGTCCGGACGGTGATCGCCTTCGCCCAGGACACCGGGGTGGACCTGGCGGTGCGCGGCGGCGGACACAGCGGTCCGGGACTGTGCGTGGCCGACGGCGCGCTGACGCTGGACCTGGCCCCGATGCGCTGGGCGGACGTCTCCCCGCGGACGAGCACGGTGCGGGTGGGCGGCGGCAGCCTGCTCGGCGATCTCGACCACGCGGCACACACCTTCGGCCTGGCCACTCCGGCCGGGATCGTGTCGACCACCGGAGTCGGCGGTCTCACCCTCGGCGGCGGGCACGGGCATCTGACCCGCAGGTACGGCCTGACCATCGACAACCTGCTGTCGGCCGACGTGGTCCTCGCCGACGGCACGTTCGTCACCGCGTCCGAGGAGGAGCATCCGGACCTGTTCTGGGCCCTGCGGGGTGGCGGGGGCAACTTCGGCGTGGTCACCTCGTTCACCTTCCGGCTGCACCCCGTGGACACCGTCGGCGTCGCGCTGACCGTCTGGCCCGTCGACCGCACCCGCGAAGTCCTCCAGTGGTACCGCGAGTTCCTGCCCTCCGCGCCGACCGAGCTCACCGGCTTCTACGCCCTGCTGGCGGTGCCGCCCGGGCCGCCCTTCCCCGAGGCGATCCACGGACGGAAGATGTGCGGCGTCGTGTGGTGCTACACGGGCGACCTGGCGGGGGACCGGCTGGAGAAGGTGCTGACGGTCGTCAACGCGCCCGGGCCGCCGGCGTTCCACTTCACCGCCCCCATGCCCTACCCCGCCCTGCAGTCCCTGTTCGACGACCTGATGCCGACGGGGCTGCAGTGGTACTGGCGCGGCGACTTCTTCGACGCCGTCTGCGACGACGCGATCGCCGTGCACGAGAAGTACGGCCAGAACCTGCCCACCGGCCTGTCCACGATGCACCTGTACCCGGTCGACGGGGCCGCCCACCGGGTCGCCGCCGACGAGACGGCCTGGGCCTACCGGAACGCCATGTGGTCCGGCGTCATCGCGGGCATCGACCCCGATCCCGCCAACGCCGACCTGGTCCGCCAGTGGTGCGTCGACTACTGGACCGACCTGCACCCGTACTCCATGGGCGGCGCCTACATCAACTTCCTCGGCGAGGAGGAGAGCGCCGACCGGGTCCGGGGGACGTACCGCGACCACTTCGACCGGCTCGCCGCGGTCAAGCGCACGTACGACCCCGGAAACTTCTTCCACGCCAACCAGAACATCCCGCCCGCCGCGCCGTGAGCCCGGCTCGCCGCCGACGCCCGCCGGGCGCCCTCCCGGGAAGAAGTGGTGGTCCGGCTGGAGGAGTTCCCTTCGATCGCCGATGCGGCAGTGCTGTCGGTCCACCTGAATGACGAGGCGGTCCCGAAGGCCGCCGAGCCGCGTTGGCGAAACGGCGTGGATCAAAGCCGGCGCATGACCCAGCTGTGCAGCGACATCGCCGGGCGAGGTCGCCATTAGGTCAGCTCCGCCGGCAAGCCGTGTCGGAGATCGGAGCCGTTCAGCAGGAGATCGGGACCCACGTGTGTACGGGGTAGGTGCGGCCGTAGACGGACCTGACACTCGACAGGATGTCGAGTTCGGCCCCGGTCGGCGGGGCGACCAGCCGGAACGTCACCCACGCGTCCCCGACGGAGTTCGCCGTGCCGGACACCCCCGAGGTGTAGCCTTTCTTGCCGGGAATCCAGTAGTCGGCCCAGACCTGCTGACCCGCGTAGTCGGCCGGGTAGCGGTCGTGCGAGAGGTGCACCGTCACGTCCACCGCGCGCACGGAGTACGGCCACGTGCCGACGCTGGTGCACTGCTGGAAGACGGTGGCGCGGGCTTCTGCGCCCCCATACCCGCTGTCGACCCCGGTGGTGTCGTCCCGTGTGCAGGTGAGCAGGGGGCGGGTCCGCGTGGCGCTGTAGTAGGTGCCGTCGGTCCAGGCGACCTCGTAGCTGATGCTCAGCGTCGCGCCGGCGGGCGGGTTGTCCACCGTGTAGTTGAAGGTGGCATTGCCCTTGAGCGGGTCGAACTGGCCGAAGAGGGTGCCGTACTTGCTGGTGCCGGGGATGGTGTAGACGGCGGTGATCTTGGAATCGGCGGGGCTGTGCCCGACCGCCTCCAGGTTCAGGGTGACCCGGTCCACGGGTACCGCGATGGTCGTCTTGCCGCTGCCGATGGTGTCGATGCCGCAGTGCTGGTCGATGTAGTTCGCCACCGGGCCGTCCAGCCCGGCGAAGGCGGGCGACGCGCCCGCGGCGGTCAGGCCGATGAGCAGGGCCAGACTCGCGATCAGTGCTCTCCAGGTTCCCCAGGTTCTCCAGGTCATCGCGGATGCTCCCTCAGTAGGGCGGCGCGTCTGCCACTTGCGGCGGCAGAGACGCCGGCACGACGCGCCCGGTTCCGGCTCGCGTAAGGACCCTTGGGACGGCGTTTCTGATGGTGCGACAGTTCGTTGATTCATGCGTGACGGATCTGCGTGACGGATCTGATTGAGCGGTTGGTACCGGAAGAGTTGTGGGTGCGGTTCCGGCGGGTGGTGCCACCGACGGAGGTGAAGCGTGCGCAGGGCGGCGGCCGGCGGACGGGCCGACGACCGGGAGGCTCTGGCAGCGATTGTTTTCGTGGCCACCTCGGGCTGCGGCCGCCCCGCCAGCCGCCCGGAATGCGGCCGGCTCGACTGTGCCGCGGAGGCGTCGTCCAGCTCCTGGCCGGGCAACTGCGGGCTGCGCAGGAAGAGATGGTCGTGCGCGTCGCACACCCCCAGTTCCCCGGGTCGGACGTCACCGACGACGGTGCGGACGCGGCTCACCACTGCCGACCGCGCGGGAGCCGGTCCCGGCCGGGGGCGGACAGGTGCAGCACCTGGAAGAGGTCCCCGTCGCGCTCGGGCGCCGCGGGCAGCCCTCGGCCTGCCGCCACTCGTCGACTGCCGCTCGCCGGGCTGCGGCGGCGCAGCGAGGCACGACAGGGCGCAGCGGGGGCTGCAGGGCGCAGCAGAGCTCCCCTCTTTCGGCAGGAGGAGGGGCGGGCGCAACACCGGCTGCCGGCTGCCACCAGGCCGGGACCGGCGTCCGGTGTGCTCCCACTCCTGCTGTGCACGGCGGCGTCACGGCGACGTCAGGAGTCCGCGGGCATCCCGGACGACCCCCTCCGAGGCCGGTCGCGCCCGAGTGCGCGACCGGCCGTCGGCCGCTTCCGCTCGGCACGCGCACGACCGGCCGTGACGAGCCGGAGGAGGCGGCCGCCCGCCCCGCTGGCGATCATCACCCGGCCGGGTGATCATCGGCTCGTCCGGGCACTTGGCTAAGCGCTTGCTCGTTCAGGTCTTGTGTCCGGTGGAACGTGTTCTTAGCATCACCGGTGTTACATCAGTTGTGTCACACACCCTTGGGGGCTGGACGCATGACGACGGCAGGGACGCCGACGATGCCGGGCAGCGGCCCGCTCTCCGGCGTGCGCGTGGTCGAGCTGGCCGGGATCGGGCCGGGCCCGTTCGCCGCCATGCTGCTGGCCGACCTCGGTGCGGACGTGGTCCGGGTGGACCGGCCGGGCGGCCAGGGCCTCGGGATCGACCCGGCGTACGACATCACCAACCGCAACAAGCGCTCGGTCCTCGTCGACCTCAAGGCCCCGGACGGCCCCGCCCGCGTCCTGGACCTGGCCGCCCGAGCGGACGTCCTCATCGAGGGCTACCGCCCGGGCGTCGCCGAGCGGCTCGGCGTCGGCCCCGCCGACTGCCACGCCCGCAACCCCCGCCTGGTCTACGGCCGTATGACCGGCTGGGGCCAGGACGGCCCCCTCGCCCAGCGCGCCGGACACGACGTGGCCTACATCGCCGTCACCGGCACCCTCGGCATGATCGGCCGTCCGGACGAGCCCCCGGCCGTCCCCGCCAACCTGCTCGGCGACTACGCGGGCGGCTCCCTCTACCTGGTCGTCGGCGTCCTCGCCGCCCTGCACCACGCGCGCGCGACCGGCGCCGGACAGGTCGTCGACGCCGCCATCGTCGACGGCACCGCCCACCTCTCCGCGATGATCCACGGCATGCTGGCCGCCGGTGGCTGGCAGGACCGGCGCGCCGCCAACCTCCTCGACGGCGGCTGCCCCTACTACGGCACCTACGAGACCGCCGACGGCGGCCACATGGCGGTCGGCGCCCTGGAAGGCCGGTTCTACGCGGAGTTCCTGCGCCTGCTCGGCCTGGACGACCTGGCCCCGGCCCACCAGGACTGGACCCGCTGGGAGGAGCTGCGCGAACGGGTCGCGGCCCGCTTCAAGTCCCGCACGAGGGACGAGTGGACGGCCGTCTTCGAGGACTCCGACGCCTGCGTGGCCCCCGTCCTGTCCCTGCGCGAGGCACCCCACCATCCGCACCTCGCCGCCCGCGGCACCTTCACCGACCACGGCGGCATCACCCAGCCCGCCCCCGCGCCCCGCTTCTCCGCCACCCCCACCGGCATCCGCAGCGGCCCCGCCCGGCCCGGAGCGGACACCGGGACGGTGGCGCGCGACTGGGGAATGACAGAACGTGTGAACGACGACCCGGTCGCCGACGGCGACTGACCGGCCCACCCGCTCGGCCCACCCTCCCGAAAGGCACACCAGTGAGCACCGAAGCGTACGTGTACGACGCGATCCGCACCCCGCGGGGCCGCGGCAAGGCGAACGGCGCCCTGCACGGCACCAAGCCCATCGACCTGGTCGTCGGCCTCATCCACGAGCTCCGCGACCGCTTCCCCGGCCTCGACCCCGCCGCCATCGACGACATCGTGCTCGGCGTCGTCGGCCCGGTGGGCGACCAGGGGTCCGACATCGCCCGGATCGCCGCGATCGCCGCCGGTCTGCCGGACACGGTCGCGGGCGTCCAGGAGAACCGCTTCTGTGCCTCGGGTCTCGAGGCGGTCAACATGGCCGCGATGAAGGTCCGCTCGGGCTGGGAGGACCTGGTCCTCGCCGGCGGTGTCGAGTCCATGTCCCGCGTCCCGATGGCCTCCGACGGCGGCGCCTGGTTCAACGACCCGATGACGAACCTGTCCGTCAACTTCGTCCCGCAGGGCATCGGCGCCGACCTGATCGCCACCATCGAGGGCTTCTCCCGCCGGGACGTCGACGAGTACGCGGCCCTCTCGCAGGAGCGCGCCGCCACCGCCTGGAAGGAAGGCCGCTTCGAGCGCTCCGTGGTCCCGGTGAAGGACCGCAGCGGCCTGGTCGTCCTGGACCACGACGAGCACATGCGCCCGGGCACCACCGCCGACTCCCTCGCGCGGCTCAAGCCGTCGTTCGCCGACATCGGCGAGCTGGGCGGCTTCGACGCCGTGGCGCTGCAGAAGTACCACTGGGTCGAGAAGATCGACCACGTCCACCACGCGGGCAACTCCTCCGGCATCGTCGACGGCGCCTCGCTCGTCGCGATCGGCTCCAAGGAGGTCGGCGAGCGCCACGGCCTCACCCCGCGCGCGCGGATCGTCTCCGCCGCCGTCTCCGGCTCCGAGCCGACGATCATGCTCACCGGCCCGGCCCCCGCCACCCGCAAGGCGCTCGCCAAGGCCGGCCTCACCATCGACGACATCGACCTGGTCGAGATCAACGAGGCGTTCGCCGCGGTCGTGCTGCGCTTCGTGAAGGACATGGGCCTGTCCCTGGACAAGGTCAACGTCAACGGCGGCGCCATCGCCCTCGGCCACCCGCTGGGCGCCACCGGCGCCATCATCCTCGGCTCGCTCATCGACGAACTCGAGCGCCAGGACAAGCGGTACGGCCTCGCGACCCTCTGCGTCGGCGGCGGCATGGGCATCGCCACCATCATCGAGCGCATCTGACCTCCCTGCGGAATCAAGCGACTTCAACGGAGACGACTGTCATGACCGAGAGCACCACCATCCGCTGGGAGCAGGACGACACCGGTGTCGTCACCCTCGTCCTGGACGACCCGAACCAGTCCGCGAACACCATGAACCAGGCGTTCCGTGCCTCCCTCACCGCGATCGCCGACCGCCTCGAGGCCGAGAAGGACTCGATCCGCGGCGTCATCTTCACCTCGGCGAAGAAGACCTTCTTCGCGGGCGGCGACCTGCGCGACCTGATCCGCGTCACCCCCGACACCGCCCAGGACCTGCTCGACGGCGGCCTCGCCATCAAGCGGGACCTGCGCCGCATCGAGACCCTCGGCAAGCCCGTCGTCGCGGCGATCAACGGCGCCGCGCTGGGCGGCGGGTTCGAGCTGGCCCTCGCCTGCCACCACCGGGTCGCCCTCGACACCTCCGGCACCAAGATCGGCTGTCCCGAGGTCACCCTCGGCCTCCTCCCCGGCGGCGGCGGAGTCGTCCGCACCGTACGGCTGCTGGGCATCGCCGACGCGCTGCTGAAGGTCCTCCTCCAGGGACAGCAGTACAACGCCCGGCGCGCCCAGGAGAACGGCCTCGTGCACGAGGTCGCCGCCACGCCCGAGGAGCTGCTGGCCAAGGCCCGCGCGTTCATCGACGCCAACCCCGAGTCCCAGCAGCCGTGGGACAAGCCCGGTCACCGGATCCCCGGCGGCACGCCGGCCAACCCGAAGTTCGCCGCCAACCTGCCCGCCTTCCCGGCGAGCCTGCGCAAGCAGACGGGCGGCGCGCCCTACCCGGCGCCGCGCAACATCCTCGCCGCCGCCGTCGAGGGCTCCCAGGTCGACTTCGAGACCGCCCAGGTCATCGAGGCCCGCTACTTCGTGGAGCTGGCCGCCGGGCAGACCTCGAAGAACATGATCCAGGCGTTCTTCTTCGACCTCCAGGCCGTCAACTCCGGCGCCAACCGCCCCCAGGGGATCGAGCCCCGCCAGGTCCGCAAGGTCGCCGTCCTCGGCGCCGGCATGATGGGCGCCGGCATCGCCTACTCCTGCGCCCGCGCCGGGATCGACGTCGTCCTCAAGGACGTCTCCCTGGAAGCCGCCCTCAAGGGCAAGGGCTACTCCGAGAAGCTGTGCGCCAAGGCCGTCGCCCGAGGACGCACCAGCCAGGAGAAGGCCGACGCGCTGCTCGCCCGCATCACGCCCACCGGGGACGTGGCCGACGTCGCGGGCTGCGACGCGGTGATCGAGGCCGTCTTCGAGGACACCGCCCTCAAGCACAAGGTGTTCCAGGAGATCGAGTCCGTCCTCGCCCCCGACGCGCTGCTGTGCTCCAACACCTCCACGCTGCCCATCACCACGCTTGCCGAGGGCGTCGAGCGCCAGACCGACTTCATCGGGCTGCACTTCTTCTCGCCGGTCGACAAGATGCCGCTGGTCGAGATCATCAAGGGCGAGCAGACCGGCGACGAGGCCCTCGCCCGGGCCTTCGACCTGGTCCGGCAGATCAACAAGACGCCGATCGTCGTCAACGACTCGCGCGGCTTCTTCACCTCCCGCGTGATCGGCCACTTCATCAACGAGGGCGTCGCCATGGTCGGCGAGGGCGTCGAGCCCGCCTCCGTGGAGCAGGCCGCGGCCCAGGCCGGCTACCCGGCCAAGGTGCTCTCCCTCATGGACGAGCTGACCCTCACCCTCCCGCGCAAGATCCGCAACGAGTCGCGCAGGGCCGTCGAGGAGGCGGGCGGCACCTGGACCGCGCACCCGGCGGAGGCCGTCATCGACCGCATGGTCGACGAGTTCGAGCGCCCCGGCCGCAGCGGCGGCGCCGGCTTCTACGACTACGCCGAGGACGGCAAGCGGGCCGCGCTCTGGCCGGGCCTGCGCGAGCACTTCACCAAGCCCGGGTACGAGATCCCGTTCCGTGACATGCAGGAGCGGATGCTCTTCTCCGAGGCGCTCGACACCGTCCGCCTCCTCGAGGAGGGAGTGCTGACGTCCGTGGCCGACGCCAACATCGGCTCGATCCTCGGCATCGGCTTCCCGGGCTGGACCGGCGGTGTGCTCCAGTACATCAACGGCTACGAGGGAGGCCTGCCCGGCTTCGTGGCCCGCGCGCGCGAACTCGCCGAGCGCTACGGCGACCGCTTCACCCCGCCCGCGCTGCTCGTGGAGAAGGCGGAGAAGGGGGAGCGGTTCGGCGACTCAGGCCGTTCGTGACCCGCTGACCCACTCGCTCAGCTCTTCCCGCAGCGACCGCTGGAACGTGGTCAGCAGCGCCTGCACCACCAACGGGTGCATGTGCGCCGACAGGGACCGCACGTCCCGGGTGTCACGCTCCGCCACCTCGCCCAGGAAGAGCCGCGAGAGTTCGTGAGCCGCGGCGCGCGAGTGCTCCACGAGCACCTTGCGCGCCGCGAGGATCGTCTCCTGCGACAGCGGTACGTCGAGGAGCTGGACGCCGAGCCGCAGCAGCCCGGCGTCCATCCGGAACGTGCCGCCGTCCACCGGCCCGATCACGTTCATCGCCGCGAGACGCTCCACGTCCTCCTCGCCGAGCGGCCGGCCGGCCCGCCGCTCCAGCTCGTGCCGCGACACCGTCTCCACGGCCTCCGGCGCCCAGGACGCGACCACCGCGCGGTGGATCGCCAGATCGTCCGGAGTGAGGTCCGGCGGCAGCTGCCGCAGGTACCGCTCGATCGCCGCCAGGGTCATGCCCTGGTGCTGCAGCTCCTCGATGAGAGCCAGCCGGGCCACGTGCCCGGGGCCGTACCGGCCGACCCGGCGGGGCCCGATCTCCGGCGGCGGGAGGAGCCCCTTGCTGCCGTAGAAGCGGACGGTGCGGACCGTGACGCCCGCACGCGCGGCCAGCTCGTCGATCGTGAGCTCCGGCCCACCCGGCTCCGTCCGGTCCTCGGCATCGGTCGTCATGTACAGCAGTATCGCTGTCCCACCACTGCTGTGAAACCCGCCGGACCCGCCCGATGCGGCTGTGACAAGCGCCGCTGTGTGACATGGGCCATCGTGTACCCGGTGATCCTTCTGGGAAGCTGCTGCCTTGGTCTGTGCCGCGACACATCATGGGTGGCGCGGGCCATGACCTGTACGACCCCCGGGCCCACAAGGTCCGGGCGCACCAGGAAGTGGAACCACCCGTGAGCAAGAAAGCCGTGGAATCGGCGCAGGCCGCCCCCCACAACACGGCGGCCGGAACCCCCGCGGACGCGGGCGACGCCGGCTACAGCAAGGACCTCAAGGCCCGCCACGTCAACATGATCGCCATCGGCGGAGCCATCGGCACCGGCCTCCTCCTCGGCGCCGGCGGCCGGCTGCACAACGCGGGACCCGCGCTCGCACTGGCCTACCTGGTCTGTGGCGTCTTCGCCTTCTTCGTCGTCCGGGCGCTGGGCGAGCTGGTCCTCTACCGCCCGTCCTCCGGATCGTTCGTGTCCTACGCCCGGGAGTTCCTGGGCGAGAAGGGCGCCTACGTCGCCGGCTGGATGTACTTCCTCAACTGGTCGACGACCGGTATCGCCGACATCACCGCGATCGCGCTCTACACGCACTACTGGAGCATGTTCACGTCCATCCCGCAGTGGGTGCTGGCGCTGATCGCCCTCGCGGTGGTCCTCGCGGTGAACCTGATCTCGGTGAAGATCTTCGGCGAGATGGAGTTCTGGTTCGCGATCATCAAGGTCGCGACCATCGTCGGCTTCATGCTGATCAGCATTTTCCTGCTCGCCACCCAGCACAAGGTCGGCGGCCACACGCCCGGCCTCAGCGTCATCACCGACAACGGCGGGGTGTTCCCGCACGGCGTGATGCCGGTCGTCCTGGTGATGCAGGGCGTGATCTTCGCGTACGCCGCGCTGGAACTGGTCGGCGTGGCCGCCGGTGAGACCGCCGAGCCGGAGAAGGTCGTCCCGCGCGCGGTGAACTCGATCATGTGGCGCGTGGGCCTGTTCTACGTCGGCTCGGTCGTGCTGCTCGCGGTGCTCCTGCCCGGCTCGGTGTACACCGCCGACCAGAGCCCGTTCGTGACCGTGCTGTCCAAGATCGGTGTCCCGGCCGCCGGCGACGTGATGAACCTGGTCGTGCTGACCGCGGCCATGTCCTCGCTGAACTCCGGTCTGTACTCGACCGGCCGCATCCTGCGCTCCATGGCCATGGCCGGTTCCGCGCCGAAGTTCACCGCCCGGATGAACCGCAGCCAGGTCCCCTACGGCGGCATCCTGCTGACCTGCGCGGTCTGCGTCCTCGGCGTCGGCCTGAACTACCTGGTGCCGAGCCAGGCCTTCGAGATCGTGCTGAACGTCGCCTCGCTCGGCATCATCAGCACGTGGGTGATCATCATGCTCTGCCACATGCTGTTCGTCCGCCGGGCCCGCGCCGGCCTGGTGGCCCGGCCGCACTTCCAGCTGAAGTTCAGCCCGGTCACGGAGATCGCCACGATCGTCTTCCTGCTGGTCTGCCTCGGCATGATGTGGAACGACCCCGAGGTCGGCCGCAAGACCCTGCTCCTCATCCCGGTGCTCGCCGTCATGCTGGTCGCCGGCTGGTTCGCCGTACGCCGCCGGGTGTCGCAGAACGCCGAGCAGGAGCTGTCCCGGATGTCCACGGGCCCGCAGTAGTACCGGTGCCGCTGTCAGCGGCACCCCCTACGGTGGCGTCATGCCGGAGATCACCTACCTCCGGGGTGACGCCACCACCCCGTTCAGCAAGGGCCCCAAGGTCATCGCCCATGTCTGCAACGACATCGGCGGCTGGGGCAAGGGCTTCGTCCTCGCGCTCTCCCGGCGATGGCCCGGACCCGAGGCGGCGTACCGGGCCTGGCACCGCGGCCGCGCACACAACGACTTCGGCCTGGGCGCGGTCCAGCTGGTCCCCGTGGACCGGCGGCTCTGGGTGGCCAACTGATCGGCCGGCGCGGTGTCCGGACCGGGAGCAAGGGCGTGCCCGTGCGCTACGAGGCGATCGACACCGCCCTCGCCCGCCTCGCCGGCGAAGTGATCGAACGGGGCGCGTCCGTGCACATGCCCCGCATAGGCTGCGGCCTGGCGGGCGGCACCTGGTCCCGCGTGGAACCGCTCGTCACGGAACGACTCGTGCGGCGCGGCGTCCAGGTCACGGTGTACGACCACGGGGAGGGTGGCTGATGGGGGCGCGGACCGAGGTGATCGTGCTGGGCGGCGCGGGTGTGGACACGATCGTCCAGGTCCCCGAGCTGCCGCTGCCGTACGCGGACAGCTACATGATCGACTCCGGGATCCGTACCCGGGCCGGGCAGACCGGTGACTTCGTGGCGCTGGGCCTGACCCGGCTGGGCCTCGTCACCCACCACTGCGACCTGCTCGGCGACGACCCCGAGGGCGACCTCGTCCGCGCCCTGCACGAGGAGCACGGCATCGCCCTCACCGCGCTGCCGCAGCCCGCCGGGACCAAGCGCGCGGTCAACCTCGTCGGCCCCGACGGACGCCGGCTCTCCCTGTACGACACGAGCCGCGGCCACCCCGACGACCGGTTCCCCGAGGCCGTCCTGCGCGAGCTGGCCGCCGCCGCCCGGCATGTGCACGTGACCATCACCCAGCCCTGCGCCCAGGCGCTGCCGGTGCTCCGGGAGACCGGCGTACCGCTCTCCACCGACCTGCACGACTGGGACGGCGAGAACCCGTACCACGAGCCGTTCGCGTACACGGCCGACGTCGTCTTCCTGTCGGCCGCCGCCCTGGCCGACCCCGAGCGGACCGTGCGGCGGATCGCCGAGCGCGGCCGGGCCGAGACCGTCGTCGCCACCGCCGGAGCGGACGGCGCGTACCTGCTGGCGGACGGAAGGCTGACCCGGATCCCCGCGGTGGCCCCGCCCGCACCCGTCGTCGACTCCAACGGCGCGGGCGACGCCTTCGCCGCCGCGTTCCTCTACGGCCGGCTCAGCGGCGAACCGCCCGAGCGGTGCGCCGCGTACGGGGCGGTCGCCGGGGCCTACGCCTGCACCGTCCCGGCCTCCCGCGCGGACGCGATCGGCCGGGACGAACTGCTGGCGCGGGCGGCCGCACCGACCCGGTGAGGACGTCCCCGGTCAGTGGCCGTGGACGCCGTTCGTGGCCTCGATCCCCTTCCAGGACTTCGGCTGGGTGACGGACTTCGGCCGGGCGACGGCGGCCCCGCCGGTCACGGCCGGGGAGCGGACCGCGGACGCGGCCGGCTTGGAGGGCTCGAACAGCCAGGTGTCGAACAGCGCCGACAGGGGCTTGCCGGACACCTGCTCGGCGTACCTCTGGAAGTCGGCCACGGAGGCGTTGCCGTACGCGTGCTCCTTCGGCCAGCCCTTCAGCACGGCGAAGAACGCGTCGTCACCGATCTCGTCGCGCAGCGCCTGGATGGCGGCGGCCCCCCGGTCGTAGACGGCCGCGTCGAACTGCCCGTCCGCGCCCGGGTCACCCGGCTTCACCGTCCAGAACGCGTCGTCGGCCGGGTGGGAGGCGTACACGTAGTCGGCGAGCTCCCGCGTGGTGCCCTCGCCCTCGTGCTCGGACCACAGCCACTGCGCGTACCGGGCGAAGCCCTCGTTGATCCAGATGTCCTTCCAGCGCTTGAGCGACACGTCGTCGCCGTACCACTGGTGGGCCAGCTCGTGCACGACCACCGAGGTGTTGGAGCCGTTCGCGAACTGCTTCGGGCTGTAGTAGACCCGGGTCTGGGTCTCCAGCGCGTACCCGGTGGTGGTGTTCGGCACGTACCCGCCGGCCGAGGAGAACGGATACGGCCCGAAATAGCCGCTCAGCCAGTCGACGAGCTCCCCGGTGCGCTCCACGCTCGCCCGCGCGGCCCCGTCGTTGTCGCCCAGGTCCTTGCTGTAGGCGTTGAGTACGGGCACCCCGCCGTCGGAGGTACCGGTGGTGATGTCGAACCGGCCGAGCGCCAGCGTGGCCAGATAGGTCGCCTGCGGCTTGTTCTGCCGCCAGTTGTAACGCGTCCAGCCCAGCTTGGAGGACGTGGACTGCAGGGTGCCGTTGGAGAGGGCCTGGGTGCCGTCCGGTACGGCCACGGACACGTCGTAGGTCGCCTTGTCGCTCGGGTGGTCGTTGCTCGGGAACCACCACCAGGCCGCCTCGGGCTCGTCGGCCGCGACGGCGCCGTCCGGGGTGCGGTGCCAGGTGGTGAAGCCGTACGCGCTCTTCGTGGACGGCACTCCGGCGTAGCGGACGACCACCGTGATCTCCGTGCCCTTCGCGAGCGGTGTCCTCGGCGTGACGACCAGCTCGTGCTCGCCGGAGGACGAGAAGGCCGCCCGGGCGCCGTTGACCCGCACCTCGCCGACGTCCAGCAGGAAGTCGAGGTCGAAGCTGGACAGGTCCTGCGTGGTCCTCGCCCGGATCGTCGCCGTGCCCTGCAACTCGTCCGTCTTCGGCTGGTACTGCAGCCTCAGGTCGTAGTGGGAGACGTCGTAGCCGCCGTTGCCGTAGTTAGGGTAGTAGGGGTCGCCGATGCCCGGCGCGCCGGGGGAGTGGCTCGCGGCCGATGCCGGGATCGCCAGCAGGAGGGAGGCCGCCGCCAGTGCGCCCGGGGCGATGATTCTTCGGTGCACGTCAGCTCCAAGTCGTCGGGACCACAGGTCCGTTCGGAGAACTCTGTTCGCAGCCTATTCAGACCCTGTGGCCCCTCGGCTGTCCACGGCACCTGCTGTCACACGATCGCCATTCGGCCGTCACGAGCGCACCCGTGTCCCCCAGGTGCCCTCTTCTGCGCGGGAGTTGACCGGAGTAGCGTCCGCGCATGCCGATTCGCACGCGCTTCACGATCTGGAGACCGCTGGTGACAGCGGCCGTCGTCACCCTGACGGCCCTCTTCCTCACCCCGGCCGCCGCCCATGCCGCGCACCCGCGCCAGAGCCGGCCGGTCTACTCCTACGCCCACGCCATCCGGGAGTCCGTGTGGGTCGACACGGGCCTCGACGAGGACGGCGACGGGCGCCACGACCGGGTCGCCGCCGACATCGTGCGGCCCGCCGAACCCGCCCGTCGGCACCGCAAGGTGCCGGTCATCATGGACGCCAGCCCCTACTACTCCTGCTGCGGGCGCGGCAACGAGAGCCAGCTCAAGACGTACGACGCGCACGGGCACGTCGCGCAGATGCCGCTCTTCTACGACAACTACTTCGTGCCCCGCGGCTACGCCTTCGTCGGCGTCGACCTCGCCGGCACCAACCGCTCCGACGGCTGCGTGGACGTCGGCGGCCGGTCCGACATCCGGTCCGCGAAGGCCGTCGTCGACTGGCTCAACGGCCGCGCCGACGCGTACAGCAGCCGCACCGGCGGCACGCGCGTCCGGGCCGGCTGGACCAACGGCAGAACCGGCATGATCGGCAAGAGCTGGGACGGCACCATCGCCAACGGGGTCGCCGCGACCGGCGTCAAGGGCCTGCGGACGATCGTCCCGATCAGCGCCATCTCCTCCTGGTACGACTACTACTTCGCCCAGGGCGCCCCGCTCTACGACGGCGGCCCCGACGAACTCGCCGGCTACGTCGAGAGCGACACCGCGCGGGCCCACTGCGCGGCCGTCCAGAGAAAACTCGCCGACGGCAGCCCGCGCAGCGGCGACTGGACCCCGCTGTGGACCGAGCGCGACTACGTCGAGGACGCCGCGAAGGTGCGCGCCAGCGTGTTCGTCGTGCACGGCATGCAGGACCTCAACGTGCGCACCAAGCACTTCGGCCAGTGGTGGGACGCCCTCGCGAAGCACGGCGTCGAGCGGAAGATCTGGCTCTCCCAGACCGGGCACGTCGACCCCTTCGACTACCGGCGCGGCGCCTGGGTCGACACCCTGCACCGCTGGTTCGACCACGAACTCCTCGGCTACGACAACGGCATCGACCGCGAGCCGACGGCTGACGTCGAACGCCACCCCGACCAGTGGGTCACCTCCCGCGCCTGGCCGGCGCCCGGCACCCGCGCCACCACTCTGCACCCCGCGAAGGGCGCACAGGCCGGCGTGGGCACCCTCGGGCTGCGCCCCGCGCGCGGCACCGAGACCTTCACCGACGACCCCCGGCTGAGCGAGACCGACTGGGCCGCGCACCTCGGCACGTCCACCCCGGAGAAGGCCGGCTTCCTCACCGCACCGCTCACCCACGACCTGCGCCTGTCCGGTTCGTCCAAGGTGACCGTGACCGCGACCCCCACGACCACCTCCGCCCACCTGTCCGCCGTCCTGGTGGACCTCGGCCCCGACACCATCCGCGACTACGCCGACCCGGCCGAGGGCATCACCACGCTGACCGGCCGCACCTGCTGGGGTGCGAGCACGGCCGGCGACAGCGCCTGCTTCAAGGAGACCCGGGCGAAGACCGCCCGCGTCGGCCACACCGTGTTCAGCCGCGGCTGGGCCGACCTCGGCCACCACGCCTCCCTCGGCAAGGGGGGCCCGCTCACCCCCGGCAAGGCGTACACGATCACCCTCGACCTCGCGGCCACCGACCACGTCGTCCCCAAGGGGCACCGGCTGGCCCTGATCGTCGCCGGCACCGACAAGGACCTCATCGACCCGCCGTCCACCCGGCCCACGCTCACCGTGGCGCTGTCCGGCACCAGCGCGAGGCTCCCGCTGGTCGGCGGCGCGCGGCCTTCGCCCGGGCCACCGCGGGCAGCACGGCCGCGGAACCCGGGCCGGACGCCTCGCGGGGCGTGCGCGCACCGCGCCCTTCGGGGCACGTCCCCCAGTAGGGTCCGCGCCCGATCCGGGCGCGGCCCGCGCGTCAGGCGGCCGGGAACGCCACTCCGGCCGCCTCCCGCGCGCATCCCCAGGCCACGGTGATCCCGGCCCCGCCGTGGCCGTAGTTGTGCACCAGCACGCGGCCGTCCGGCAGGGGCTCGCGCTCCAGCCGTACCGCGTCCCGGGCCGGGCGCAGGCCCACCCGGTGCGCGAGCACGCGCGCCCCGGCGATCTCCGGCCGGACCCGCGCGCACCGGGCGACGATCGCGGCGGCGGTGTCCGGGTCAGGTTCCAGCGACCAGTCGTCCTCCTCGGCCGTACCGCCCAGCACCAGCCCGCCCGGTTGCGGGAAGAAGTACGTGGACTCCGCGGAGGAGTGGTCCACCGAGGTGTACCAGGTCGCGACCCCCGGGTTCGCCACCACGACCAGTTGCCCGCGCACCGGGCGCACCCCCGGATCCGGTACCAGGGAACGGGCGCCGAGCCCCGCGCAGTTGACGACCACCGCGGCGGGAACCGCGGCCAGGTCGGTCACCTCCCGCTCCTCCACCGACCCGCCGGCCTTCGCCAGCCGCTCCCGCAGCCACTCCAGGTGCGCCGGCATGTCGAGCAGGGGCAGCCGGGCCGCCAGCCCGTCCGGTACCGCCCGCAGCCCCGGCACCCGGCCCGCCCAGTCGCCCAGTTCGTCCAGCCGGGTCCCGCCGTGTACGCCGTCGACCAGGCGTACGCCCGTCTCCTCCGGGCGGTCCGCCAGCTCCTCGTACACGGCGAGGGTCCGCAGCGCCCACTCGCCGACCAGCCGCTCCGGTTCGATGCGGTACGGCCACCACAGGCCGCCGGCGACCGCCGAGGTCGTACGACCGGCGGGCTCCCGCGCCCACACCCGCACCCGCCGTCCGGACTCGGCCAGCACCACGGCCGTCGTCAGTCCGGCGACCCCGGACCCGACCACGATCACTTCGTCCCTCGGCTCGCTGTCCACGCCTGGACGATAGGCCCTGTCCGGCCGAATCTGTCATGCCGTGCTCACCCGCATCCCGGTGTGGGGATACTCACAGCATGTCTGCCGCATACGCGACCTTCGGCCTGGCACCGGCGATGCGCGCCGGCGACGTCCTCGCCGACGGCGGCTACCGCGTCCACCGTGATTTCGTGGACTTCGTCGTGGACGGCCGTCCGCTGCTGTTCCGGCTGTCCGACCTGGACGCCGTCTCGCCGCTCGCCTCGGACGTCCCGCCCGCCATCTTCACCGCGCAGGTGCGCGCCCTGCTGCTGGAGGCCGAACCCCCGCTGCCCGACGGCCGGTTCGTCATCTACGGCTGCCCCGAGTGCGAGGACCTGGGCTGTGGCGCCGTCACCGCCGTCATCGAGCGCGACGGCGAGGACTACGTCTGGCGGGACTTCGCCTGGCAGACGGAGGGCCGGGCCGATCTGGAACGCAACGGCTACCACGGCATAGGGCCGTTCCGCTTCCGCGGGCCCGAGTACCGTGCGGCACTCGGCGCCCTGACGGACGGCTCCGCCGCCCCCCGCCGCCGGGTGCTGCTGATCGGCGCGCGCGTCGCGGTCCTGGCCAGGCTGGCCGCCGCCCTGCGCACCATCGGCGTCGGCGCCGACATCACCCAGGACGCCCGGCAGGTACCCGCCGAGGAACTGCGCGGCTACGACGCCGTCGCCTTCGGGCGCGCCGTCGACGAGGCCGACCGGGCCGCCGTGCTGCGGGCGTTCGACGAGGCGGGGGTCGAGGTGGCAGCGGTGGCGGGACTCGCCCCGATCGTGCCGCTGCTCGTCGCGCAGATCGAGCACGCCCTGGACCGCAGCCCGCTTCCGCAACGCCGGCTGACGGGGCTGACCGCCGCGGACGGCGCGGCCGAGATCGAGGTGACCTCCCCGTGCCGGGTCCGGGTCACCGCCCACCGCCTCGACCGCTTTCACCGCACCCGCAGCCAGGACGTGTTCGACGGCACCCTGGAGCCCGGCCGGCACCGGGTCGACCTGGACCCCCGGGCGGTCAGGGGGGAGGCGTACGTCGTCGCCCGGACCTCCGGGGGTGTCCTCACGGCGCCGGTGGGCCGGGGCGGGCGCGGCTGAGGGCGCGGCGCCCGGCCCATTAGGATCGGCGTCTGATGACTGCCACCCTCGTCGCCAAGAACCTCGCCGCCGGGCACGGCGACCGCTCCCTCTTCGCCGGGCTCGACCTCGTCGTCGCGCCCGGTGACGTGATCGGGCTGGTCGGCGCCAACGGTGCCGGGAAGTCCACCCTGCTGCGGCTCCTCGCCGGGCTGGTCACGCCCGAGCAGGGCGAGCTCCGGCTCTCCCCGCCGACGGCGACCGTCGGCCACCTCCCGCAGGAGCCGGAGCGCAGGCCCGGGGAGACCGTCCGGGAGTTCCTGGCCCGGCGCACCGGCGTCGCCGAGGCACAGCGCGTGCTGGACGAGACCACCCAGGCACTGGTGGACGGTGCGCCCGGCGCCGACGACGCGTACGCGATCAGCCTGGAGCGCTGGCTGGACCTCGGCGGCGCCGACCTGGAGGAGCGTGCGGAGGAGACCGCCGACTCCCTCGGCCTCGCCGTCGACCTGGACCAGCCGATGACCTCCCTGTCCGGCGGCCAGGCGGCCCGGGCCGGCCTCGCCTCCCTCCTGCTGTCCCGCTACGACGTCTTCCTGCTCGACGAGCCCACCAACGACCTCGACCTCGACGGCCTGGAGCGGCTGGAACGCTTCGTCACGGGCCTGCGCGCCGGTACGGTCGTCGTCAGCCACGACCGCGAGTTCCTCACCCGCACCGTCACCAAGGTCCTCGAACTCGACCTCGCCCAGGGGCAGATCAACCTCTATGGCGGCGGCTACGAGGCCTACCTGGATGAGCGCGAGGTGTCCCGCCGGCACGCCCGCGAGGACTACGAGGAGTACGAGGGGAAGAAGTCCGCCCTCGAGGACCGCGCCCGGATGCAGCGGGGCTGGATGGACAAGGGCGTGAAGAACGCCCGCCGCAAGGCCGGCAGCGACAACGACAAGATCGGCCGCAAGTACCGCAGCGAGGCGAGCGAGAAGCAGGCTTCCAAGGCCCGTCAGACCCAGCGCATGATCGAACGCCTGGACGTGGTGGATGAGCCCCGCAAGGAGTGGGAGCTGCGCATGGAGATCGCGTCCGCCCCTCGTTCCGGCGCGGTGGTCGCGACCCTGCGGGACGCCGAGGTCCGGCGCGGCGGCTTCACCTTCGGACCGGTGTCGCTGCAGATCGACTGGGCGGACCGGATCGCGGTCACCGGAGCCAACGGCGCGGGCAAGTCCACGCTGCTGGGGGCGCTGCTGGGCCGGGTCCCGCTCGACTCCGGGCACGCGGCGCTCGGCTCGGGCGTCCTGGTCGGCGAGGTGGACCAGGCCCGCGGCCTCTTCCACGGCCCCGAGGCGCTGCTCGACGCCTTCTGCGCGGCCGTCCCCGACACCGAACCCGTCGAGGTGCGCACCCTGCTCGCCAAGTTCGGCCTGAAGGCGGACCACGTGCTGCGTCCGGCCGCGACCCTCTCCCCGGGCGAGCGCACCCGCGCCGCCCTCGCGCTGCTCCAGGGCCGGGGGGTCAACCTCCTCGTCCTGGACGAGCCGACCAACCACCTCGACCTGCCGGCCATCGAGCAGCTGGAGTCGGCACTCGACGCCTACGACGGCACGCTGCTCCTGGTCACGCACGACCGCCGGATGCTGGACGCGGTCCAGGTGACCCGCCGCCTCGAAGTGGCCGACGGCAAGGTGACCGAACGCTAGGACGCGGGGAGGACGGGAGCGGGTCGCCGGGTGGCGGTGCGGCGCCGATCATCGACGGCCGTTTGTCGGACGCCTGACGTGGCCCAGGGGACCCGCCGCCGCGAAGTGGCCGACGGCAGGGTGACCGGGCGCCAGGACGCCGGGAGGACATGGCGGGAGCGGGTCGCCGGGCGGTGGTGCGGCGCCGGTCGTCGACGGCCGTTTGTCGGACGCCGGACGCGCTCCAGGTGACCCGCCGCCGCGAAGTGGCCGACGGCTAGGTGACCGGGCGCCAGGGCGCAGGCGGGAGTGGGGTGGCCGGTGGCCGTGCGCCGGGCGGGGCGTCCTGCGCCCGAGCCCTGCGGGAAATCGTCCGGGGCCACCTCGGTGGCGTCGCGGCACCGGTCGGCGGCCACGGCCCGGGTGCCCCGCCGCTGGGAGGACGTAGAGGGGGCCGGAGCCGAGCGGCTCCGGCCCCCTCCGCGTCAGCGCTTCTTCGGATCCAGCAGGCCCGCGCGGCGCAACGCGTCGGCCATCGCGCTGTTGGCCGGCGCCGGCGCCTGCCGCCCGCCCCGGTCGCCACCGCCGCGGCCCTGCCGCTGGCCCTGACCGCCCTGACCGCCCTGCCGCTGTGCCTGACCGCCCTGCCGCTGGCCCTGACCGCCCTGCCGCTGCTGGGGCGGCCGGGCACCGCCGCCGCGCTGCTGGCGGCCGCCGCCCTGGCCCTGCGGGGCGGCCTCGTCGTCCAGGCGCAGGGTCAGCGCGATCCGCTTGCGCGGGATGTCCACGTCGAGGACCTTCACCTTGACGATGTCACCGGGCTTGGCGACGTCCCGCGGGTCCTTGACGAACGTCCTGGACATCGCCGACACGTGCACCAGACCGTCCTGGTGGACGCCGATGTCCACGAACGCGCCGAAGGCCGCCACGTTCGTGACCACGCCCTCCAGGACCATCCCGGCGGAGAGGTCGGAGATCTTCTCGACGCCCTCCTTGAAGGTGGCCGTCCGGAACGCCGGACGCGGGTCGCGACCAGGCTTTTCCAGCTCCTTGAGGATGTCGGTGACGGTCGGCAGACCGAAGGTGTCGTCCACGAAGTCGGCGGGCCGCAGCGAGCGCAGCACCCCGGTGTTGCCGACGAGGGAGGCGACCTCCTGGCCCGTGGTCTTCACCATGCGGCGCACCACCGGGTAGGCCTCCGGGTGGACGCTGGACGAGTCCAGCGGGTCGTCACCGCCGCGGATGCGCAGGAAGCCCGCGCACTGCTCGAACGCCTTCGGACCGAGCCGCGGTACCTTCTTCAGCGCCGAGCGGGACGTGAACGGCCCGTTGGCGTCCCGGTGCGCCACGATGTTCTCGGCGAGCCCGGACGAGATGCCCGACACGCGCGCCAGCAGCGGCACGGACGCGGTGTTGACGTCCACGCCCACGCCGTTCACACAGTCCTCGACGACCGCGTCCAGCGAGCGGGACAGCTTCACCTCGGACAGGTCGTGCTGGTACTGGCCGACCCCGATCGACTTCGGGTCGATCTTCACCAGCTCGGCCAGCGGGTCCTGCAGGCGCCGGGCGATCGACACCGCGCCGCGCAGCGACACGTCCATGTCGGGCAGCTCCTGCGAGGCGTACGCGGACGCCGAGTACACCGACGCGCCCGCCTCGGACACCATCACCTTGGTGAGCTGCAACGCCGGGTGCTTCTCGATGAGTTCGGCCGCGAGCTTGTCGGTCTCGCGGGACGCCGTGCCGTTGCCGATGGCGACCAGGTCGACCTTGTGCTCCTCGGCCAGCCGCGCCAGCTTGGCGATCGCCTCGTCCCACCTGTTCGCCGGGACGTGCGGGTGGATCACGTCCGTGGCGACGACCTTGCCGGTGGCGTCGACCACGGCGACCTTCACACCGGTGCGGAAACCGGGGTCCAGGCCCAGCGTGGCGCGCGTACCGGCCGGAGCCGCGAGCAGCAGGTCGCGCAGGTTCGCCGCGAAGACGTTCACCGCCTCGTCCTCGGCGGCCGTCCGCAGCCGCAGCCTGAGGTCGATGCCCAGGTGGACGAGGATCCGGGTGCGCCACGACCAGCGGACCGTGTCCGTCAGCCACTTGTCCGCGGGGCGGCCCCGGTCGGCGATCCCGAACCGGTGGGCGACGATCCCCTCGTACGAGGACGGCCCCTCGGTCGCCTCCTCCGGCTCCAGGACGAGGTCGAGGACCTCCTCCTTCTCGCCGCGCAGCATCGCCAGGATCCGGTGCGAGGGCAGGTCGGTGAACGGCTCGGCGAAGTCGAAGTAGTCGGCGAACTTGGCGCCCGCCTCCTCCTTGCCCTCGCGGACCTTCGCGGCCAGCCGGCCGCGCACCCACATCCGCTCGCGCAGTTCGCCGATCAGGTCGGCGTCCTCGGAGAACCGTTCGGCGAGGATCGCCCGCGCGCCGTCCAGCGCGGCCTGCGGGTCGGCGACGCCCTTGCCGGCGTCCACGAACGCGGCGGCGGCCGCCGCGGGATCGACCGACGGGTCGGCCAGCAGGCCGTCCGCGAGCGGCTCCAGGCCCGCCTCGCGCGCGATCTGCGCCTTGGTGCGCCGCTTGGGCTTGTACGGGAGGTAGATGTCCTCCAGACGCGCCTTGGTCTCGGCGCCGCGGATCCGCGCCTCCAGCTCCTCGGTGAGCTTGCCCTGTTCGCGCACCGACTCCAGGATCGCGGTGCGCCGCTCCTCCAGCTCCCGCAGGTAGCGCAGCCGCTCCTCGAGCGTGCGCAGCTGCGCGTCGTCGAGCATCTCGGTCGCTTCCTTGCGGTAGCGGGCGATGAAGGGCACGGTGGAACCGCCGTCGAGCAGTTCCACGGCGGCCTTCACCTGCCGCTCCCGTACGCCGAGCTCCTCGGCGATCCTGCCTTCGATGGATCCTGCTTCGATGGATCCGGGTGTCGTCACGATCCCGTACCGCCTTCTCCACTGAGGTTGCGCGGCAATTGTGGCAGGTGACACCGCCGACCGGGGATCAGGGCGGCACGCGGCGGGGCGCGGGACCCGGGGTGCGCCCGGCGCCCGCGGCACCCGCGGCGGGGCGGCGGGCGCCGGAAGCGCGACTCAGGCGCGGCTGCCGCGGGCGGTGGACGAGGCGCCGCCGAAGAGCCGGGCGACCGCCCGGAAAGGCAGCGTGACCACCGTGGCGATGGCCCCGCCGATCTGCCGCAGCACGTCTGCGATGGCACGGAACACGAAACTCTCCCTTCCGTCGACCGCCCGGTTCCGGTGACCGGGCGGCGAAGATCGGGTACCTCCGCCGCGGGCGCCCGAACCTCCTCGTGGCAGAAAAGGTGGGAAGGACGTCATTGCGGCCGTGCGCGCGCCGCCGAAGAATCGTCACATGCCGCAGCGCACCCTTCTCCTCGTCCTCTTCGACGGCGTGCAGAGCCTCGACGTCACCGGCCCGCTCGAGGTGTTCGCCGGTGCCGAGCGGCACACACCGGGGACGTACCGCATCCGCACCGCGTCCCTGGACGGCGGCCCCGTGCGCGCCTCCAGCGGCCTGACCCTCGTCCCGGACGGGGCGCTCACCGAGGTGCCCGACCCGCACACCCTGCTGGTCCCGGGCGGCGAGGGCACCCGCAGCCCCGACCCGCGGCTGACCGAGTGGCTGCGCGCCCGCGGCCCGCGCGCCCGGCGTCTCGTCTCCGTCTGTACGGGCGCCGTCCTGCTCGCCGCCGCCGGCCTGCTCGACGGGCGCCGCGCGACCACCCATTGGGCCCACTGCGACACGCTCGCCCGCGACCACCCGGCCGTGCGCGTGGACCCCGAGCCGATCTACGTCCGTGACGGCCACGTCGCCACCTCGGCGGGCGTGACCTCGGGCATCGACCTCGCGCTCGCCCTGGTCGAGGAGGACCTGGACCGTGACGTCGCCCTGACCGTCGCCCGGCACCTGGTGGTCTTCCTGCGCAGACCCGGCAACCAGGCCCAGTTCAGCGCCCAGCTCGCCGCGCAGACCGCCCGGCGCGCACCGCTGCGGGAGGTCCAGCGGTGGATCAGCGAGCACCCGGCCGGCGATCTGACGGTCGACTCGCTCGCCGCCCGCGCCCGGCTCTCCCCGCGCCACTTCGCCCGCGCCTTCCGGGACGAGACCGGCACCACCCCGGGCCGCTACGTCGACCGGGTCCGTCTGGAGCACGCCCGCCGGCTGCTGGAGGACTCCACCGACGGCATCGAGGAGATCTCCCGCGCCAGCGGCTACGGCACCCCCGAGGCCATGCGGCGCGCGTTCGTCCGCACGCTCGGCACCCCGCCCGCCGAGTACCGCCGGCGCTTCCACCCGGCACCCGCCCACTGAACCCGCCCACCGATCCCTCAGGAGACGCCCGTGCACATCGCCATGCTCGTCCACGACCGCTTCACCGCCCTGGACGTCGTCGGACCCTACGAGATCCTCAGCCGGCTCCCGGACGTGAGGCTCGACTTCGTCGCCGAGCGGCCCGGCCCCGTGCGCACCGACACCGGGTTCCTCGCCCTCACCGCGGACAAGTCCCTCGATCAGGTCCGAAGTCCCGACGTCGTGGTGGTGTGCGGCGGCCCCGGCACCTTCGAGCAGCTGGAGAACGCGGCCGTACTGGACTGGCTGTGCGCCGTCGACGCGACGAGCACCTGGACGACCTCGGTCTGCTCGGGATCGCTCCTGCTCGGCGCCGCGGGGCTGCTCCGGGGCCGGCGTGCCACCTGTCACTGGGCCGCGCTCGACCTGCTGAAGGAGTACGGAGCCGAACCGACGGAGGAGCGGGTCGTCACCGACGGCCGGTACGTCACCGCCGCCGGCGTCTCCTCCGGCATCGACATGGGACTCACCCTGGTCGGCAGGATCGCCGGTGACGATCACGCCCAGGCCGTCCAGCTGCTGACCGAGTACGACCCGCAGCCGCCGTACGACGCGGGCTCCCCGCACAAGGCGCCCGCCCACCTGGTGGAGGAGTTCCGCACCGGCAGCCGCTTCACCCTGGCGTAGGCACGCTCCAGGTGAACTCCGGCCGCCTGCGCTCCAGGAACGCGGCGACGCCCTCCGCGGTGTCGCCGCTGCCGCGTGCCTGCGTCGTCCAGTGACCGTCCCGGTCGTCGCGGCCGTTGGCGAACTCCTTGGCGGCGGCCTGGGTGAGCTGGGAACGCGACACCAGGATCCGGGTCAACTCGGCCACCCGCTCGTCGAGTTCGCCGCCGGGCAGCACCTCGTCGACCAGACCGGTGCGCAGCGCGCGCCCGGCGTCGATCAACTCGGCGGTGAACAGCAGGTACTTGGCGGTGGCCGGCCCCACCAGGGACACCAGCCGCCGCGTGGACGACGACGGGTACACGACGCCGAGGCGCGCCGGTGTCACCCCGAACAGCGCGCCCTCCTCCGCAAGCCGCAGATCGCAGGCGGCCGCGAGCTGCGCGCCGCCGCCCACACAGTGGCCGCGCACCACGGCCAGGACCGGCTTGGGGAAGGCGGCCAGGGCCTCCTCGGCGGCCACCGCGAGCCCCTGCGCCTCCTCCGGCGACCCCTGGAGCGTGCTGATGTCCGCGCCCGCGCAGAACGTGCCGCCCTCACCGGTCAGCACCAGCACCCGGACGTCCGGGTCGTGCGCGAGCCGGTCGAGCAGCGGCGGCAGCGCCCGCCACATCGCCGCCGTCATGGCGTTGCGCTTGGCCGGATGGCGGATGACCACGGTGGCGACGGAGTCGGCGACCTGGTACGACAGCTGGGGCTCCATGCGCCGGATGGTAGCCGCCGGGCGCGCCGGTGCGACGAGGGGCCCGCGGGCACGGCGCACGCCGCCGCCACGGGTGGGAGGACCGAACGCCTACAACCCGAATAGTTCGCGAACCGGCACGCGGAGGCCGGGAAACAGTCGCACCCGTACCCATGTCATGCGCAGTCGATCAGAAACCGCTCGATACCAGCTGACTTGTGTTCAGTCCGACGGACCGGGGCGGATCGTTACCAACACTCGACGTGTGGTGACAATCGAGCGCGAGGGTGGCGACCGGACGATGGACAACCACGGGCGCGGGGACGGCCCGCGCCCAGCGGGGGACGCGGAACGGCCGGCCGACCCACTGCCCTACGAAGGGGTCTGGCGGTTCACCGCGCCCGCCGTTGACGCATCGGTCCCGCAGGCACGGCGCGCGGTACGGGACCTGCTGCTGCGCCAGGGCGTGCCGGTCTCCGACGACCTGGTGCACGGCCTGCTGCTGATCGTCTCCGAACTGGTCACGAACGCGGTCAGGCACGCGGCCCTGCTGTCGCCGATGCTGGCCGTCGAGGTGGCCGTCGGGGCCGAATGGGTGCGGGTGTCCGTGGAGGACAACCACCCCTACCGTCCGACCGCGCTGGAGGCCGACCACGGCCAGACCGGCGGCCGGGGGCTGCTCCTGGTCCGGGAGGTGACCCGGGAGGCGGGCGGGGTGGTCGACGTGGAGCACACGTCGAGCGGGGGCAAGGTGATCTGGGCGGCCCTGCCGCTCAAACCGGCGATGCTGTCCTAGCGGCCGGGCCCGGCCGCGCGGCCGGACCGGAGGGCCTCGGCCCTCCGGCGCCGCCGGACGTCCTCACCAGCCCGCGGACTGGCCCGTCAGCTCCCTGACGGCCGGGCGGGCCGCGTCCAGCACGGTCATGAACCAGGCCGAGAACGGGTCACGGGCGTGCCGCTCCGCGAGCTCGGCCGCCGTGACGAAGGCGGTCGAGGCGACCTCCTCCTCGTCCGGCGCGAGCGGCGACTGCACCAGGCCGACGAACAGGTGGTTGAACTCCTGCTCCACCAGTCCGGAGGCGGGGTCCGGGTGGTTGTAGCGGACCGTGCCCGCCTCCGCCATCAGCGACGGGGAGATCCCCAGCTCCTCGTAGGTGCGCCGGGCCGCCGCCGCGAACGGCGACTCGCCCGGGTAGGGGTGGCCGCAGCAGGTGTTGGACCACACACCGGGGGAGTGGTACTTGCCGAGGGCCCGCTGCTGGAGCAGCAGCCGGCCGTGCTCGTCGAAGAGGAACACCGAGAACGCGCGGTGCAGCTGTCCCGGCGGCTGATGAGCGGCGAGCTTCTCCGCCGTACCGGTCGTCACACCCTTCTCGTCGACCAGTTCCAGCAAAATCGCCTCTGCGGTGCCGTTCGACGAGCTGTGCGTCGCGGTGGCAGGTGTGATCGGCATACCCATCCTTCGCCTCGGTCTTCGCACCCCAAGTCTGCCGTACGAATCCGGCACTCCCGGCACTTCCCGGCACGTCCGCGCGCGGCGCGGCACCGGAAGTGGGATCCGATGGATCATCGTGCCCGGCGTTCGCCACCGGGAACCGTCCGGACATGCGTCGAACAGCAGTCCGGGCGTCAGTGGCAGAGCCGCGCCTCGTGCTCCGCGTGCCCGCCCGGCTCCAGCTGGAAGGTGCAGTGCTCCACGTCGAAGTGGTCGCCCAGGCAGCCCTGGAGTTCGTGCAGCATCTTCTCGTGGCCGATGGCGTTCAGCACCTCGGAGCTGACCACCACGTGGGCCGAGAGCACGGGCATGCCGGAGGTGATCGTCCAGGCGTGCAGATCGTGCACGTCCTCCACGCCGTCCAGCGCCACGATGTGCGCCCGGACGTCCGCCATGTCGACCCCCTTGGGCGCCGCCTCCAGCAGCACGTCGAGCGTCTCGCGCAGCAGTTTCAGCGTCCGCGGCACGATCATCAGCCCGATGACCAGCGAGGCGATCGGGTCGGCCGCCTGCCAGCCCGTGGTCAGGATCACGGTCGCGGAGATCAGCACCGCGACCGAGCCGAGGGCGTCCGCGGCCACCTCGAGGAAGGCGGCGCGCACGTTCAGGCTCTCCTTCTGCCCGCGCATCAGCAGGACCAGGGAGACCGAGTTGCCGGCCAGGCCGAGCAGACCGAAGACGATCATCAGCCCGCCCCGGGTGTCGGCGGGTGTGACGAACCGCTCGATCGCCTCGTAGAGGACGTACCCGCCGACCACCAGCAGCAGCAGACAGTTGGCCAGCGCGGCGAGGATCTCGGCGCGGGCGAGGCCGAAGGTGCGGTTCGTGCTCGCCGGCCGGTTCGCGAAGGCGATCGCGAGCAGGGCCATGCAGAGGCCCACCGCGTCGGTCGCCATGTGCGCCGCGTCCGCGACCAGCGCGAGCGAGTCGGCGACCAGACCGCCGACGATCTCGACCACCATGATCGTGAGGGTGATGCCCAGCGCGATGCGCAGCCGGCCCCGGTACGCGACCGCGGCCGTACCCGTGGGCGGCGCGTGGGAGTGCGCGTGCCCGTGGTCGTGCCCTGCCCCCATGACTACCGCCTTCCGTGTGGGTCACGAGCCAGTGAACTACGGGTGGGGGGTATGGGGCAACGCGGCACTGAACACCGTTGTCATCTGCCCTGACCTGCGCAAACGATGCGCAGGTCAGGGCGGTGGGGGCTCACGCCCCGTGGTGCAGCTGCCAGCCCCGCCAGGCCGAGTCGATCATCTCCCGCACCCCGCGCCGGGCCCGCCAGCCCAGTGCCTCGGCGGCCCGCTCGGCCGAGGCGACCGCGCGCGGCGCGTCCCCGGGCGGCGCCCCTCGACCACGGGCGGCCTGCGGTCCCCGGAGACCTCGCCGATGACGTCGATCAGTTCGCGCACCGAGACGCCCTCGCCCCGGCCGATGTTCAGCGTCAGATCGCCCGGCAGGTCCCCGCCCGCCAGGCGCCGCGCGGCCGCCAGGTGGGCCTCCGCGAGATCGGCCACGTGGATGTAGTCCCGCACGCAGGTGCCGTCCGGCGTCGGGTAGTCGTCGCCGAAGATGCGCGGGGCCTCGTCGCGGGTGAGCCGGTCGAAGACCATCGGCACGATGTTGAAGACACCGGTGTCCGCGAGTTCGGGCGCGGCCGCGCCCGCCACGTTGAAGTACCGCAGACATACGGTGGAGATCCCGTGCGCCCGACCCGCCGCCCGCACCAGCCATTCACCGGCCAGCTTGGTCTCGCCGTAGGGGTTCACCGGGGCGCACGGGGTGTCCTCGGTGATCAGCTCCACGTCCGGGTTGCCGTACACGGCCGCGGACGAGGAGAACACCAGCCGGCGGATGCCCGCCCCGGCCACCGCGTCCAGGAGCGTGGCGAGCCCGCCGACGTTCTCCCGGTAGTAGTGGGTGGGCCGGGCCACGGACTCGGCGACCTGCTTGCGGGCGGCGAGATGCACCACACCCGTCACGCCGTACTCGGCGAAGACCCGCTTCAGCCGCTCCCCGTCCAGGGTCGAGCCCTCGACGAGCGGGACCCCCGCGGGCAGCCGGGCGGGCACGGCGGCCGACAGGTCGTCCAGCGCCACGACGCTCTCTCCGGCGCCGGCCATGGCGTGTGCCACATGCGCCCCGATGTATCCGGCTCCGCCGGTGATCAGCCACGTCATGGTCGTCCACCCTATGCCGAGCCCACGGGGTGTCCCGGTTGCCCTGGTCTGCCCCCCAGGGTTTGTGGGGCGGGCCCCGGATCACCGATGATGATCGCGGCAAAGGACGGGGCAGCCCCCGTGGACCGGGCCGTGAACGGCCGGTGAACATGGGCTTCCGCCCATCCGATACCCTCTGCCGACATGCCGCCCGGGTCCCGCGGCCAAGGGCGCCCCACCACGCAGACCGGCGCCCGCGCGCCGACCCCCAGGGAGTGAGTTCGGTTGCCGACCGCCATCGTCACCGGTCAGCCGGTCCCCGGATCGTCGCTCGAGAGCGATCTGCGGTCCCTCGGCTTCGACGTCCAGGTGGCAGCGGACGCCTCCGGGGCGGAGACCCTGCTCGCCGCCGCTCCCGCCGCGGACCGCGTGGCCGTGGTCGACGCCCGCTTCGTCGGCCACCTGCACGCCCTGCGCCTCGGCCTGACCGACCCGCGCTTCCCGCTCTCCGCCGTACCCGGCGCCGTCACCGCCCAGCCCGGCGCACGGCAGGCCCTCACCCGGGCCGTGGCCCGTGAGACCTCCGCCGGCGGCGGCACCGCCCTCGCCGTGGACAGCCTCGCCGACGGCATCGTCACCGCCCTGGACGCCGACGGCGCCGAGGTGCACCGCCCCGAGCTGGGCAGCCTGGTCGCGGCCGTGCCCGACGACCCGCAGGCCCGCAACGAGGCACGGCAGGCCGTCGCCTCCGTGGACGACGAGGCCGTACGCCTGAAGTCCGCCGTGAAGTCCCGCGACGGCTTCTTCACCACCTTCTTCATCAGCCCCTACTCGCGCTACCTCGCCCGGTGGTGCGCGCGCCGGGGCCTCACCCCGAACCAGGTCACCACCGCCTCGCTGCTGACGGCCCTGATAGCGGCCGGCTGCGCGGCGACGGGCACCCGCGCCGGCTTCGTCGCCGCCGGTGTGCTGCTGATCGCCTCCTTCGTGCTGGACTGCACCGACGGCCAGCTCGCCCGCTACGCCCTCAAGTACTCCACGCTCGGCGCCTGGCTGGACGCCACCTTCGACCGGGCCAAGGAGTACGCCTACTACGCCGGCCTCGCCCTCGGCGCCGCCCGCGGCGGCGACGACGTGTGGGCCCTGGCGCTCGGCGCGATGGTCCTGCAGACCTGCCGGCACGTGGTGGACTTCTCGTTCAACGAGGCCAACCACGACGCCACCGCCAACACCAGCCCCACCGCCGCCCTCTCCGACCGGCTCGACAGCGTCGGCTGGACGGTCTGGGTGCGCCGCATGATCGTCCTGCCGATCGGCGAGCGCTGGGCGATGATCGCCGTGCTCACCGCGGCCACCACCCCCCGCATCACCTTCTACGTGCTGCTGATCGGCTGCGCCTTCGCGGCGGCCTACACCACGGCGGGCCGTGTGCTGCGCTCGCTGACCCGCAAGGCCCGCCGCACCGACCGCGCGGCGCAGGCCCTCGCCGACCTCGCCGACTCCGGTCCGCTCGCCGACGCCCTGCGACGCCCGCTCAAGCGGGGCCTGCCCGGCCTCGCCGTCCCCGCGGTCGCCCTGCTCGGCGGCGCCGTCGTCGTGGCCTGCTCGGCCCTGACCGGCCGCGGCAGCGTGCTGCCCGTCGTCGGCGCCCTCGTCTACGTCCTGACCTCGGCCCTCGCCGTCGCCCGCCCCCTCAAGGGCGCCCTCGACTGGCTCGTCCCGCCGGTCTTCCGGGCCGCCGAGTACGGCACCGTCCTCGCCCTCGCGGGCAAAGCAGGGGTGAACGGGGCCCTCCCCGCGGCTTTCGGCCTGGTGGCCGCCGTCGCCTACCATCACTACGACACGGTGTACCGCATCCGCGGCAACGCCGGCGCGCCGCCGGCCCGGCTGGTGCGCGCCATCGGGGGGCACGAAGGGCGGACGCTGCTCGTCACCGTCCTGGCCGCGGTGCTCACCGCCTCGCAGTTCAAGGTCGCGCTCACGGTGCTCGCCGTGGCCGTCGCCCTGGTGGTGCTCGTCGAGAGCATCCGCTTCTGGGTGTCCGCTGGGGCGCCCGCCGTACACGATGAAGGAGAACCCGCATGATCGGCCTCGTGCTGGCGGCAGGCGCCGGACGGCGACTGCGCCCCTATACCGACACCCTTCCCAAGGCTTTGGTGCCGGTGGGGCCCGCGGGCGCGGAGGACTCGATCACCGTGCTCGACCTCACCCTCGGCAACTTCGCCGAGATCGGTCTGACCGAGGTCGCGATCATCGTCGGCTACCGCAAGGAGGCCGTGTACGAGCGCAAGGCGGCCCTGGAGCAGAAGTACGGCGTCAAGATCACCCTGATCGACAACGACAAGGCCGAGGAGTGGAACAACGCCTACTCCCTGTGGTGCGGCCGTGACGCCCTCAAGGACGGTGTGATCCTCGCCAACGGCGACACGGTCCACCCGGTCTCCGTCGAGAAGACGCTGCTCGCCGCCCGCGGCGAGGGCAAGAAGATCATCCTCGCCCTCGACACCGTGAAGTCCCTCGCGGACGAGGAGATGAAGGTCGTCGTCGACGCCGAGAAGGGCGTCCGCAAGATCACCAAGCTGATGGACCCCGCCGAGGCGACCGGCGAGTACATCGGCGTCACCCTGATCGAGGGCGACGCCGCCATCGAACTGGCCGACGCGCTGAAGACGGTCTGGGAGACGGACCCGCAGCAGTTCTACGAGCACGGCTACCAGGAGCTGGTGAACCGCGGCTTCAAGATCGACGTGGCACCGATCGGTGACGTCAAGTGGGTCGAGATCGACAACCACGACGACCTCGCCCGGGGACGGGAGATCGCGTGCCAGTACTGACCCGGCTGATCCCCTCGCCGGTCGTCGTCGACATCCGCGCGGGTGCCCTCGACGACCTGGCGGGCGTCCTCGCCGACCAGCGCATCTCGCACTCCGGCCGGCTCGCCGTCGCCGTCAGCGGCGGCTCCGGCGCCCGGCTGCGCGAGCGGATCTCGCCCTCGCTGCCCGGCGCCACCTGGTTCGAGGTCGGCGGCGGCACCCTGGACGACGCCGTCCGGCTGGCCGGCGAGATGCAGTCCGGCCGCTACGACGCGGTCGTCGGCCTCGGCGGCGGCAAGATCATCGACTGTGCGAAGTTCGCCGCGGCGCGCGTGGGCCTGCCCCTCGTCGCCGTCCCCACGAACCTCGCCCACGACGGTCTGTGCTCGCCGGTCGCCACCCTCGACAACGACGCGGGCCGCGGCTCCTACGGTGTGCCGAACCCGATCGCGGCCGTGATCGACCTGGACGTCATCCGCGAGGCCCCGGCCCGTTTCGTGCGCGCCGGCATCGGCGACGCGGTGTCCAACATCAACGCGATCGCGGACTGGGAGCTGGCCAACCGGGTCAAGGGCGAGCAGATCGACGGCCTGGCCGCCGCCATGGCCCGGCAGGCCGGCGAGGCGGTGCTCCGGCACCCGGGCGGCATCGGGGAGAACGGCTTCCTCCAGGTGCTCGCCGAGGCGCTGGTCCTCACGGGCGTCGCGATGTCGATCTCGGGCGACTCCCGGCCGGCCTCGGGCTCCTGCCACGAGATCAACCACGCCTTCGACCTGCTCTTCCCGAAGCGGGCGGCCGCCCACGGCGAGCAGTGCGGCCTCGGTGCGGCCTTCGCGATGTACCTGCGCGGGGCGCACGAGGAGGCGGCGTTCATGGCCGAGGTGCTGCGCCGGCACGGGCTTCCGGTGCTTCCGGAGGAGATCGGCTTCACCGTGGACGAGTTCGTCCGCGTCGTGGAGTTCGCCCCGGAGACCCGGCCCGGCCGCTACACGATCCTCGAACACCTCGCCCTCGAAACCCATCAGATCAAGGACGTCTACGCCGACTATGTCAAGGCCATCGGTAGCTGAACTCCGTCCGGTCGTCCACCCCGCGGGGGTGAAGGACCGGCGCAGCGGTGAGCACTGGATGGGGCGCCTCTACATGCGAGAGGTCTCCCTGCGGGTCGACCGCTACCTGGTCAACACCAGGGTCACGCCCAACCAGCTCACGTACCTGATGACCGTCTTCGGCGTGCTCGCGGCCCCGGCACTCCTGGTGCCGGGGATCCCGGGCGCGGTGCTCGGCGTGGTGTGCGTCCAGATGTACCTGCTGCTGGACTGCGTCGACGGCGAGATCGCGCGCTGGAAGCAGCAGTACTCGCTGAACGGCGTCTACCTGGACCGGGTCGGCGCCTACCTGACCGACGCCGCGGTCCTCGTCGGCTTCGGTCTGCGCGCCGCCGACCTGTGGGGCAGCGGCCGTATCGACTGGCTGTGGGCCTTCCTCGGCACCCTGGCCGCGCTCGGCGCCATCCTCATCAAGGCCGAGACCGATCTCGTCGGCGTCGCCCGCCACCAGGCCGGCAAGCCGCCGGTGCAGGAGGCCGCCGCCGAGATGCGCACCTCCGGCATGGCGCTGGCCCGCCGCGCGGCCGCCGCCCTGAAGTTCCACCGGCTGATCCTCGGTATCGAGGCGTCCCTGCTGATCCTGGTCCTGGCCGTCGTCGACCAGGCCCGCGGCGACCTGTTCTTCTCCCGGCTCGGTGTCGCGGTGCTCGCCGGCATCGCGCTGCTGCAGACCCTGCTGCACCTCGTGTCCATCCTCGCCTCCAGCAGGCTGAAGTGAGCACGGCCCTGCGCGTCGGCGCCGTCGTCATCACCATGGGCAACCGGCCCGAGGAGCTGCGCGCCCTGCTCGACTCGGTCGCCAAGCAGGACGGTGACCGCGTCGAGGTGGTGGTCGTCGGCAACGGCTCGCCCGTCCCGGACGTCCCCGAGGGCGTGCGCACGCTGGAGCTGCCCGAGAACCTGGGCATCCCCGGCGGCCGGAACGTCGGCATAGAGGCCTTCGGCCCCGGCGGTCGCGATGTCGACATATTGCTCTTCCTCGACGACGACGGCCTGCTCGCCCGGCACGACACCGCCGAGCTGTGCCGCGAGGCCTTCGCCGCGGACCCCGAGCTCGGCATCGTCAGCTTTCGTATCGCCGACCCCGAGACCGGCGAGACCCAGCGCCGGCACGTGCCGCGGCTGCGCGCCTCCGACCCGATGCGCTCCTCCCGGGTCACCACGTTCCTCGGCGGCGCCAACGCCGTCCGCACCCGCGTGTTCGCGGAGGTCGGCGGCCTTCCGGACGCGTTCTTCTACGCCCACGAGGAAACCGACCTCGCATGGCGGGCCCTCGACGCGGGCTGGATGATCGACTACCGGTCCGACATGGTGCTGTACCACCCGACGACCGCGCCCTCGCGGCACGCGGTCTACCACCGCATGGTCGCCCGCAACCGGGTCTGGCTCGCCCGCCGCAACCTCCCCGCCCCTCTAGTCCCGGTCTACCTGGGGGTCTGGCTGCTGCTCACGCTGCTGCGCCGCCCCTCCCGGCCGGCGCTGAAGGCCTGGTTCGGCGGTTTCCGGGAGGGCTGGAGCACGTCGTGCGGCCCCCGCCGTCCGATGCGCTGGCGCACTGTGTGGCGGCTCACACGACTGGGCCGCCCTCCGGTGATCTGACAAGCTCGACGTGAGAGGCCGCGACAGGGCGACCGTCGCGGCGCTCGTGAACGCGTCCGCCCAGAAGGCGGCGCGCAAGCAGTTGAACCCGAAGACGAAAGTTTCCACCTGTGAGTGAGACCACGCACGACGGCACGGTCGCGGTGACCGCGGCCCCGTCGCCCGACGAGGGACTGACGCCGGCCGACCTCGCCGCGAAGTACGGGCTCTCGGTGAGCGGTGCCCGGCCCTCGCTCGGCGAATACGTCGCTCAGCTGTGGGGGCGCCGCCACTTCATCCTCGCCTTCTCGCAGGCGAAGCTGACGGCGCAGTACAGCCAGGCCAAGCTCGGCCAGCTGTGGCAGGTGGTGACCCCGCTGCTGAACGCGGCGGTCTACTACTTCATCTTCGGCGTCATTCTGCAAGCCAGCCGGGGCATGTCCAAGGACGTGTACATCCCGTTCCTGGTCACGGGCGTCTTCGTGTTCACGTTCACGCAGAGCTCGGTGATGACGGGCGTCCGCGCGATCTCCGGCAACCTGGGGCTGGTGCGCGCCCTGCACTTCCCGCGCGCCTCGCTGCCCGTCTCGTTCTCGCTGCAGCAGCTGCAGCAGCTGCTCTTCTCGATGATCGTGATGTTCATCGTGGCCATCGGCTTCGGCAGCTACCCGGGCCTGTCCTGGCTGCTGATCGTCCCGGTGCTGGTGCTGCAGTTCCTGTTCAACACCGGGCTCGCGCTGATCGTGGGCCGCATGGGCGCCAAGACGCCGGACCTCGCCCAGCTGATGCCCTTCGTCCTGCGCACCTGGATGTACGCCTCCGGTGTCATGTTCTCCATCAGCACGATGATGGCGGGCCGCCCCGAGTGGATCGTCCGGCTGCTCCAGGTCAACCCGGCCGCGGTCTACATGGACCTGATGCGGTTCGCCCTGATCGACGGATACGGTTCCTCGAACCTGCCGCCGCACGTGTGGGCCATCGCCCTGTTCTGGGCCGTGGCCGTCTTCGCGGGTGGCTTCGTGTACTTCTGGAAGGCGGAGGAGCGGTACGGCCGTGGCTGAGCAGAACACCCAGGACCGGCGCCCGACGGTCATCGCCGACGACCTGCACATCGTCTACCGGGTCAACGGCGCCAAGACCGGCAAGGGCAGCGCCACCGCCGCGCTGAGCCGCATCGTCAAGCGCGGCGAGGAGCGCGGGGTGCGCAAGGTGCACGCCGTGCGCGGCGTCTCCTTCATCGCCTACCGCGGCGAGGCCATCGGCCTCATCGGCTCCAACGGCTCCGGCAAGTCCACCCTGCTGCGTGCCATAGCCGGCCTGCTGCCCGCCGAGAGCGGCAAGGTCTACACCGACGGCCAGCCCTCGCTGCTCGGCGTCAACGCGGCCCTGATGAACGACCTGACGGGCGAGCGCAACGTCATCCTCGGCGGTCTCGCTATGGGCATGTCCCGGGAGCAGATCAAGGAGCGCTACCAGGACATCGTCGACTTCTCCGGGATCAACGAGAAGGGCGACTTCATCACCCTGCCGATGCGCACGTACTCCTCCGGCATGGCGGCCCGGCTGCGGTTCTCCATCGCCGCCGCCAAGGACCACGACGTCCTCATGATCGATGAGGCCCTCGCCACCGGCGACCGCAAGTTCCAGAAGCGCTCCGAGGAGCGCATCCGGGAACTGCGGAAGGAGGCCGGAACCGTCTTTCTCGTGAGCCACAACAACAAGTCCATCCGCGACACCTGCAACCGCGTGCTGTGGCTGGAACGCGGCGAACTGCGTATGGACGGGCCCACCGAAGAGGTCCTGAAGGAATACGAGAAGTTCACGGGCAAGTAGCCCCTTTCGGCCAGGGCCCCGCCGGCAACCGTCCGGCGGGGCCCTGCGTCTGCAAAGGAAACGTCAACTCCGCCTGGCGCTAGGAATCTTGGCGCCAATCGGTGTGTTCTTGTGATGCGCAGGACACCCCGACGGACCTGGCCGCGCTGTACAACGTAAGCTGTACCGGTGCCGGAAAGCGGCAAGTGGGGCGATAATGCGCGACACCCTCCGACAGGGCGCTCCCGCGGATTACCGGGCGGCGTGTCCGAAATAGTGTGTATTGGGTCGGCAGTGTAGAACGGGAGATGTGACGGCAATGGCTACGGAAACTCCCCAGCTCAACGCCGCATGTGCCGTCCCCGCGCCGGGTAGCGCCCGGTGACGGCCGGCGACACGGCGCCGGATCTGGAACGCGCCACCCTGGACAAGGCCACGAGCGAGAACTTCCCCGTGGCCCCGTTCTTCCTGCCCAGGGCCTGGCGTGACGACCTCATGGCCGTCTACGGCTTCGCCCGCCTCGTGGACGACATCGGCGACGGCGACCTGGCCCCCGGCGGCGCCGACGCCCGCGTGCTCGGCGTGTCGGCCACCGACGCCGAGGACCGCCTCGTCCTGCTCGACGCCTTCGAGGCCGACCTGCGCCGCGTCTTCGACGGCACCCCGCGCCATCCGCTGCTGCGCCGGCTCCAGCCCACCGTCCGCCGCCGCTCCCTCACCCCCGAGCCGTTCCTCGGCCTGATCGCCGCCAACCGCCAGGACCAGCTCGTCCGCCGCTACGAGACCTACGACGACCTCCTCGCCTACTGCGAGCTGTCCGCCAACCCCGTGGGCCGCCTCGTCCTCGCCGTCACCGGCACCGCGACCCCCGAACGGATCCGGCGGTCCGACGCCGTCTGCACCGCACTGCAGATCGTGGAGCACCTCCAGGACGTCGCCGAGGACCTCGGCCGCGACCGGATCTACCTGCCCGCCGAGGACATGAAGCGCTTTCACGTGCAGGAAACGGATCTCGCCGCGAAAACCGCGAGCGCATCGGTGCGCGCCCTGGTTGCATACGAAGGTCAACGCGCCCGCGATCTGCTGAATGAAGGCGCCCCCCTGGTGGGTAGCGTCAACGGCAGGCTGAAGCTGCTGCTCGCGGGGTTCGTGGCGGGGGGGAGGGCGGCGATCCGGGCGATCGCCGCCGCCGAATACGACGTACTTCCCGGCCCGCCCCGACCCGGCAAGGTCCAGCTGCTGCGTGAGGCGGGCGCGATCCTGCGAGGAGAGGGGTGATCCGGACCGTGGATTCTCCGCCGCACGTGTCCGCTCCGGTACTCGCCGCGTACAGCTACTGCGAGGCCGTCACCGGGCAGCAGGCCCGTAACTTCGCCTACGGCATCCGGCTGCTGCCTACGGCGAAGCGCCGCGCCATGTCGGCGCTGTACGCGCTTTCCCGGCGGGTGGACGACATCGGCGACGGCGACCTGGCCGACGAGGTCAAGGTGGCACGGCTCGACGACACCCGCGCGCTGCTCGCCCGCGTCCGCGCGGGCGAGGTCGGGGAGGACGACACCGACCCGGTGGCCGTCGCCCTCAGCCACGCCGCACGCGCTTTCCCCATCCCGCTCGGCGGCCTCGACGAGCTGATCGACGGCGTCCAGATGGACGTGCGCGGGGAGACCTACGAGACCTGGGACGACCTGAAGGTCTACTGCCGCTGTGTCGCCGGCGCCATCGGCCGGCTCTCGCTCGGCGTGTTCGGCACCGAACCGGGGGCGCGCGGCGCCGAGCGTGCCTCCGAGTACGCCGACACCCTCGGACTCGCGCTGCAGCTCACCAACATCCTCCGGGACGTCCGGGAGGACGCCGAGGGCGGCCGTACCTATCTGCCCGCCGACGACCTCGCCAAGTTCGGCTGCTCGGCCGGGTTCGACGGGCCGACCCCGCCGGAGGGCTCCGACTTCGCGGGCCTCGTGCACTTCGAGGTGCGGCGCGCCCGGGCGCTGTTCGCCGAGGGCTACCGGCTCCTCCCGATGCTCGACCGGCGCAGCGGCGCCTGCGTGGCCGCCATGGCCGGCATCTACCGCCGGCTGCTGGACCGCATCGAGCGCGACCCGGAGGCCGTCCTGCGCGGCCGGGTCTCGCTGCCCGGACACGAGAAGGCCTATGTCGCCGTGCGCGGCCTCTCCGGTCTCGACGCCCGGCACGTGACCCGCCACGCCTCCTGGCGGACCGTCAGGAGGCGCACCTGATGGACCCCAGCGAACCGGCGTCGATGCGGCACGCAACCCTCCGCTGCGGCGTGGCGTCCCTGACTGCGACGACCGGGCGTGCACCGTTCAACCAGCACGCTCGGCACGCACGGAAGGACGCACGATGAGCGACGGCTCACGCCCCGCGCAGGAGCGCGCCGGCACCCCGCAGGCCCCCGGCCGCGGTGCCGTCGTGGTCGGCGGCGGCCTCGCGGGCATCACCGCGGCGCTCGCACTCGCCGACGCGGGCGTCCACGTCACCCTGCTCGAAGGCAGACCCCGGCTCGGCGGCCTCGCCTTCTCCTTCCGGCGCGGCGAGCTGACCGTCGACAACGGCCAGCACGTGTACCTGCGCTGCTGCACCGCCTACCGCTGGTTCCTCGACCGGATCGAGGGCGCGGCACTGGCGCCCCTGCAGGACCGCCTGGACGTGCCGGTCGTCGACGTCGACAAACCCGCGGGACGCCGGCTCGGCCGGCTGCGGCGCGACCCGCTGCCCGTCCCCCTCCACCTGGGGCGCAGCCTGGCCGCCTATCCGCACCTCTCGCTCGCCGAGCGTGCCGCCGTGGGCCGGGCCGCGCTCGCGCTCCAGGGGCTCGACCCCGCCGATCCGGCCCTGGACACCCAGGACTTCGGCAGCTGGCTGACCGCGCACGGCCAGTCGGCACGCGCCGTCGAGGCCCTGTGGGACCTGGTCGGGGTCGCCACCCTCAACGCGGTCGCCGGCGACGCCTCCCTGGGACTCGCCGCGATGGTGTTCAAGACCGGTCTGCTGTCCGACCCGGGCGCGGCCGACATCGGCTGGTCCCACGTCCCGCTGGGCGAACTGCACGACCGGCTGGCCCGCAAGGCGCTCGACTCCGCGGGCGTGCGTACCGAGGTCCGTACACGCGTCACCTCCATCTCCTCCAACGAGAACGGGAGCTGGAACGTTCAGGCTTCCGGCGAGACGCTGCACGCCGACGCCGTCGTCCTCGCCGTACCCCAGCGCGAGACCCACGACCTGCTGCCGCCCGGCGCCCTCGACGACCAGGGGCGGCTGCTGGACATCGGCACCGCGCCGATCCTCAACGTCCACGTCGTCTACGACCGCAAGGTGCTCGCGAAGCCCTTCTTCGCCGCCCTCGGCACCCCCGTGCAGTGGGTCTTCGACCGCACCGACGCCTCGGGGCTGCGCACGGGCCAGTACCTCGCGCTGTCCCAGTCCGCCGCCCAGGACGAGATCGACACACCGGTCGCCGACCTCCGCGACCGCTACCTGCCCGAGCTGGAGCGGCTGATCCCGGGCACCCGGGCGGCCGTGGTGCAGGACTTCTTCGTGACCCGGGAGCGCACGGCGACGTTCGCCCCCACCCCCGGCGTCGGGCGGCTGCGGCCCGGCGCCCGCACCAAGTCCCCCGGCCTGTACCTGGCCGGAGCGTGGACCGCCACAGGGTGGCCCGCGACCATGGAGAGTGCGGTCCGCAGTGGAGTGAGCGCGGCCGACGCCGCGCTGAGCGCCCTGGGCCGGCCCCGCCCCCGCCACCTCTTCGAGTTCGAGGAGGCGGCCTGATGCCCGGTCTGGAGCATGCGGCAGGCCCCCGCACCCCCGGTACCGCAACAAGAGGAGAGACTGTGCCCACTGTGCCCCCGGCCTCGAAGCCCGCTCCACGGGCCGCGGTGGACGTGACCGCGCTGCTGGAGCGCGGCCGGACCCTGGCCACCCCGGTCCTGCGTGCGGCCGTGGACCGCCTGGCGCCTCCGATGGACACCGTCGCCGCCTACCACTTCGGCTGGATCGACGCGGCCGGCAACCCGGCCGACGGCGACGGCGGCAAGGCCGTACGGCCCGCGCTCGCCGTGCTCTCCGCCGAGGTCACCGGCGCCGCGCCCGAGGTGGGCGTCCCCGGCGCCGTCGCCGTCGAACTCGTCCACAACTTCTCGTTGCTGCACGACGACCTGATGGACGGCGACGAGCAGCGCCGCCACCGCGACACCGTCTGGAAGGTGCACGGCCCCGCCCAGGCGATCCTGGTCGGCGACGCCCTGTTCGCCCTCGCCAACGAGGTCCTGCTGGAGCTCGGCAGCGTCGAGGCCGGCCGCGCCACCCGACGGCTCACCACCGCCACCCGCGCCCTGATCGACGGTCAGGCGCAGGACATCTCCTACGAGCACCGCGACCGGGTCAGCGTCGAGGAGTGCCTGGAGATGGAGGGCAACAAGACCGGCGCCCTGCTCGCCGCCTCCAGCTCCATCGGCGCCGTCCTCGGCGGCGCCGACGACGCCACCGCCGACGCGCTGGAGAAGTACGGCTACCACCTCGGCCTCGCCTTCCAGGCCGTCGACGACCTCCTCGGCATCTGGGGCGACCCGGAGTCCACCGGCAAGCAGACCTGGAGCGATCTGCGCCAGCGCAAGAAGTCCCTGCCGGTGGTGGCCGCCCTCGCGGCCGGCGGCCCGGCCTCGGAGCGGCTCGGCGAGATCCTCGCCGCCGATGCCAAGAGCAGCGACTTCGAGAACTTCTCCGAGGAGGAGTTCGCGGCCCGCGCTGCCCTCATCGAGGAGGCCGGCGGCCGCGAGTGGACCGCCGGGGAAGCACGCCGCCAGCACGTCATCGCCGTCGAGGCCCTCGACGCCGTCCACATGCCCGACCCGGTGCGGGCCTCCTTCACGGCGCTCGCCGACTTCGTCGTCGTACGGAAGAGATGATCGCCATCGGCTCGACACGCCTCGCTTAGTCGCCGGCCGGTGCCTCCTTACGGGGCAGGACACCGGCCGACGGCGGACCCACAGCAGCACGACTCGCACGACTGCACGAAGGGGAAGCCATGACAGCGACGACCGACGGAAGCACCGGGGCGACCCTGCCGCCCCGCGCTGCCGCGGCCAGCGACACCACCGTCACCACCCCCGAGGCGGCCGGGGTACGGGAAGCCGCCGCGCACGCCGCGAGGCGCGCCACCGACTTCCTGCTCGCCCGGCAGGACGCCCAGGGCTGGTGGAAGGGCGACCTGGAGACGAACGTCACCATGGACGCCGAGGACCTGCTGCTCCGTCAGTTCCTCGGCATCCTCGACGAGACGACGGCCCTGGCAGCCGCGAAGTTCGTCCGCGGCGAGCAGCGCGAGGACGGCACCTGGGCCACCTTCTACGGCGGACCCGGCGAGCTCTCTACCACCATCGAGGCGTACGTCGCCCTCCGCCTGGCCGGCGACCTGCCCGAGGCCCCCCACATGGCGAAGGCCGCCGCCTGGATCCGTGAGCGCGGCGGCATCGCCGCGGCCCGCGTGTTCACCCGGATCTGGCTCGCCCTGTTCGGCTGGTGGAAGTGGGAGGACCTGCCCGAACTCCCGCCGGAGCTCATCTGGTTCCCGACCTGGATGCCGCTCAACATCTACGACTTCGGCTGCTGGGCCCGGCAGACGATCGTGCCGCTCACCGTCGTCTCCGCCAAGCGCCCGGTACGCCCGGCCCCCTTCCCGCTGGACGAGCTGCACACCGACCCGGCCGACCCCAACCCGGCCCGGCCCCTGGCGCCGGTGGCCAGCTGGGACGGCGCCTTCCAGCGGCTGGACAAGGCGCTGCACCAGCTGCGCAAGGTCGTGCCGCGCGGTGTGCGCAAGGCCGCGATGAACGCCGCCGCCCGCTGGATCATCGAGCGGCAGGAGAACGACGGCTGCTGGGGCGGCATCCAGCCCCCGGCCGTCTACTCGGTCATCGCCCTGCACCTGCTCGGCTACGACCTCCGGCATCCGGTGATGCGCGAGGGCCTCGCCTCGCTGGACCGTTTCGCCGTATGGCGCGAGGACGGTGCCCGGATGATCGAGGCCTGCCAGTCCCCTGTGTGGGACACCTGCCTCGCCACCATCGCGCTCGCCGACGCGGGACTGCCCGCCGACCACCCCCAACTGGTCCGGGCGGCCGACTGGATGCTCGGCGAGGAGATCGTCCGCCCCGGCGACTGGGCCGTGAAGCGCCCCGGACTCCCGCCGGGCGGCTGGGCGTTCGAGTTCCACAACGACAACTACCCGGACATCGACGACACCGCCGAGGTGGCCCTCGCGCTGCGCCGGGTCAGGCACCACGACCCCGAGCGCGTCGACCACGCGATCGGACGGGCCGTGCGCTGGAACCTCGGCATGCAGTCGAAGAACGGCGCGTGGGGCGCCTTCGACGTCGACAACACCAGCCCGTTCCCGAACCGGCTGCCGTTCTGCGACTTCGGCGAGGTCATCGACCCGCCGTCCGCGGACGTCACCGCGCACGTGGTCGAGATGCTCGCGGCCGAGGGCCTCGCCCACGACCCGCGTGCCCGGCGCGGCATCGCCTGGCTCCTCGCCGAACAGGAGGCGAACGGCTCCTGGTTCGGCCGCTGGGGCGTCAACTACATCTACGGCACCGGCTCCGTGGTGCCGGCGCTCACCGCGGCCGGCCTGCCCGGCACGCACCCGGCGATCCGGCGTGCCGTGGCCTGGCTGGAGGACGTCCAGAACGACGACGGCGGCTGGGGCGAGGATTTGCGCTCCTACAAGGACGCCGGGGAGTGGAGCGGCCACGGCGCCTCCACCGCCTCGCAGACCGCGTGGGCGCTGATGGCGCTGCTCGCGGCGGGGGAGAAGGACTCCAAGGCCGTCGAGCGCGGCGTCCGCTGGCTGGCCGACACCCAGCGGGAGGACGGCACCTGGGACGAGCCGTACTTCACCGGCACCGGCTTCCCGTGGGACTTCTCCATCAACTACCACCTGTACCGGCAGGTGTTCCCGCTCACCGCGCTCGGCCGGTACCTGCACGGCGACCCCTTCGAGCGGCCCCCGCTCGCCAAGGCCGGCAAGGCCCTCGTCGAGGCACAGGGGGGCTGAGTTGACCAGCCAGCCCGGCCCGGTCCCGCTGCTGATCGCCTGCGCGCTCGGCATCGAGCACCTCGCCCTGCGCACCGGCGACCGCGGCGGCGCCGGCGGGCCGTACACGGTCGTCCGCACGGGCATGGGCCCCCGGGCGGCGGAACGCTCCGTCACCGGGCGGCTCGGCGACCCGGCGCTGGCCGACGCGGCCGTCCTGGCCACCGGCTTCTGCGCCGGGCTCGCCCCCGGCATGCACCCCGGCGACCTGGTCGTCGCCGAGGAGACCCGGGACCCGCGCGGCACGGTCGCCTGTGTGGGTACCGAACTGCTGGTGAAGGAACTCGCGCGCCTGCTGCCCGGGCGCACGGTCCACACCGGCCCGCTCACCGGCTCCGACCACGTCGTCCGCGGCCCCGAGCGCTCCGACCTGCTCGCGACCGGTGCGATCGCCGTCGACATGGAGTCGGCGGCCACGCTCCTGAGCGCGGTGCGCGCCGGCGACCGGCCCGTCGCGGCTGTACGGGTGGTCGTGGACGCCCCTGAACACGAACTCGTCCGGATCGGCACGGTGCGCGGGGGAATATCGGCTTTCCGCGTCCTGCGTTCCGTTCTTCCAGCATTTACCGAATGGCACCGTTCCTTGCTGCTCCCCCGGAGGTGAGCCAGATGGCCATGCCGTTGCGTCAGTCCATCAAGGTCGCTACATACCTGGCTGAACAGAAGCTCCGCAGGCGGGACAAGTTTCCGCTCATCGTCGAGCTGGAACCGCTCTTCGCCTGCAACCTCAAGTGCGAGGGGTGCGGCAAGATCCAGCATCCGGCGGGTGTGCTCAAGCAGCGCATGCCGGTCGCCCAGGCCGTGGGCGCGGTGCTGGAGTCCGGTGCGCCCATGGTCTCCATCGCCGGTGGAGAACCGTTGATGCACCCGCAGATCGACGAGATCGTGCGGCAGTTGGTGGCGAAGAAGAAGTACGTCTTCCTGTGCACGAACGCGATGCTCCTGCGCAAGAAGATGGACAAGTTCACGCCCTCCCCGTACTTCGCCTTCGCCGTCCACATCGACGGGCTGCGCGAGCGGCACGACGAGTCCGTCGCCAAGGAGGGGGTGTTCGACGAGGCGGTGGAGGCCATCAAGGAGGCCAAGCGGCGCGGCTTCCGCGTGACCACCAACTCGACCTTCTTCAACACCGACACCCCGCAGACCATCATCGAGGTGCTCAACTTCCTCAACGACGACCTCAAGGTCGACGAGATGATGATCTCGCCCGCCTACGCGTACGAGAAGGCTCCCGACCAGGAGCACTTCCTCGGCGTGGAGCAGACCCGCGAGCTGTTCAAGAAGGCCTTCGCGGGCGGCAACCGCCGCAAGTGGCGGCTGAACCACTCCCCGCTCTTCCTGGACTTCCTGGAGGGCAAGGTCGACTTCCCGTGCACCGCGTGGGCGATCCCGAACTACTCGCTCTTCGGCTGGCAGCGCCCCTGCTACCTGATGAGCGACGGATACGTGCCGACGTACCGGGAACTCATCGAGAAGACCGACTGGGACAAGTACGGCCGGGGCAAGGACCCGCGCTGCGCCAACTGCATGGCGCACTGCGGCTACGAGCCCACCGCCGTCCTCGCCACGATGGGCTCCCTGAAGGAGTCCCTGCGGGCCATGCGCGAGACCGTCTCCGGAAACCGGGAGTGACCCGATGACCGCCGTTCCCTTGGGCGTTCCCGAGGTACCGGCCCGTCCGGTCGCACCGCGGCGCCATGCGCGGCGGATCCAGGTCGGGCCGGTGGCGGTCGGGGGCGGCGCCCCGGTCTCGGTGCAGTCGATGACGACGACCCGCACGTCGGACATCGGCGCCACCCTGCAGCAGATCGCCGAGCTGACCGCGTCCGGCTGCCAGATCGTCCGGGTGGCCTGCCCGACCCAGGACGACGCCGACGCCCTCGCGACCATCGCGAGGAAGTCCCAGATCCCGGTGATCGCGGACATCCACTTCCAGCCCAAGTACGTCTTCGCCGCGATCGAGGCCGGCTGCGCCGCGGTCCGAGTCAACCCGGGCAACATCAAGCAGTTCGACGACAAGGTCAGGGAGATCGCCCGCGCCGCCAAGGAGCACGCCACGCCGATCCGCATCGGCGTCAACGCGGGCTCCCTGGACCGTCGGCTGCTGCAGAAGTACGGCAGGGCGACCCCGGAGGCGCTGGTCGAGAGCGCGTTGTGGGAGGCGTCGCTCTTCGAGGAGCACGACTTCCGGGACATCAAGATCTCCGTCAAGCACAACGACCCGGTCGTGATGATCGAGGCGTACCGGCAGCTCGCCGAGGCGTGCGACTACCCCCTGCACCTGGGGGTCACCGAGGCCGGCCCCGCCTTCCAGGGCACGATCAAGTCGGCTGTGGCGTTCGGGGCGCTGCTCTCCCGGGGCATCGGCGACACGATCCGGGTCTCCCTGTCGGCGCCGCCGGCCGAGGAGGTCAAGGTCGGCATCCAGATCCTGGAGTCGCTCGGGCTCCGGCAGCGGCGCCTGGAGATCGTCTCCTGCCCCTCCTGCGGGCGGGCCCAGGTGGACGTGTACAAGCTGGCCGAGGAGGTCACCGCGGGCCTCGACGGCATGGAGGTGCCGTTGCGGGTCGCGGTGATGGGGTGTGTGGTCAACGGTCCCGGCGAAGCCCGCGAGGCAGATCTCGGGGTTGCCTCGGGCAACGGCAAGGGTCAGATCTTCGTGAAGGGCGAGGTCGTCAAGACCGTCCCCGAGTCCAGGATCGTGGAGACCCTCATCGAGGAGGCCATGAAGCTCGCCGAGCGGACGGGCCCCGCAGACCAGTTGAGTTGAGGCAAGGCACGGACCGAGAGGGGGCCCGAGCGTGACCATTCTGGAGACGATCCGGGGACCACGCGACCTGAAGGCGCTGTCCGAGGCGGAACTCGGCGAACTGTCCGAGGAGATACGCGAGTTCCTGGTGCACGCGGTGTCGCGGACCGGCGGTCATCTCGGGCCCAACCTGGGGGTGGTGGAACTGTCCATCGCGCTCCACCGGGTCTTCGAGTCGCCGGTCGACCGCATTCTGTGGGACACCGGCCATCAAAGCTATGTGCACAAACTGCTGACGGGACGGCAGGACTTCTCCAAGCTGCGCTCGAAGGGCGGCCTGTCCGGCTACCCCTCGCGCGAGGAGTCCGAGCACGACGTCATCGAGAACAGCCACGCCTCCACGGCGCTCGGCTGGGCCGACGGCCTCGCCAAGGCCCGCCAGGTGCAGCGGGAGCAGGGGCATGTCGTCGCGGTCATCGGCGACGGCGCGCTGACCGGCGGCATGGCCTGGGAGGCGCTGAACAACATCGCCGCCGCCAAGGACCGTCCGCTGATCGTCGTCGTCAACGACAACGAGCGCTCGTACGCCCCCACCATCGGCGGTCTCGCCAACCACCTGGCCACCCTGCGCACGACGGACGGCTACGAGAGGATGCTGGCCTGGGGGAAGGACGTGCTCCTGAGGACCCCGGTCGTCGGCGGCACGCTCTACGAGTCCCTGCACGGCGCGAAGAAGGGGTTCAAGGACGCCTTCGCGCCGCAGGGCATGTTCGAGGACCTGGGGCTGAAGTACATCGGTCCGATCGACGGCCACGACATCAACGCCGTGGAGTCCGCGCTGCGTCGTGCGAAGCGCTTCCACGGCCCGGTCCTGGTGCACTGCCTCACGGAGAAGGGCCGCGGCTACGAACCGGCCCTCGCCCACGAGGAGGACCACTTCCACACCGTCGGGGTGATGGACCCGCTCACCTGCGCGCCGCTCACGCCGGCCGGCGGACCGTCGTGGACCTCGGTGTTCGGCGACGAGATCGTGCGGATCGGGCAGGAGCGGGAGGACGTCGTGGCGATCACGGCGGCCATGCTGCACCCGGTCGGTCTGGGGAAGTTCGCCGAGCGCTTCCCCGACCGGGTGTGGGACGTGGGCATCGCCGAGCAGCACGCGGCCGTCTCCGCCGCCGGCCTCGCCACCGGCGGCCTCCACCCGGTCGTCGCCGTCTACGCCACCTTCCTCAACCGCGCCTTCGACCAGCTGCTGATGGACGTGGCCCTGCACCGTTGCGGGGTGACCTTCGTACTGGACCGGGCGGGTGTCACCGGCGTGGACGGAGCCTCGCACAACGGCATGTGGGACATGTCGGTCCTCCAGGTCGTCCCGGGCCTCAGGATCGCCGCCCCGCGCGACGCCGGCCAGTTGCGGGCCCAGCTGCGCGAGGCGGTCGCCGTGGACGACGCGCCGACCCTGGTCCGTTTCCCGAAGGAGTCCGTCGGCCCGGAGATCCCGGCGGTCGACCGGGTGGGCGGCCTGGACGTCCTGCACCGCGGCGAGCGCCCGGAGGTGCTGCTGGTGGCCGTCGGCGTGATGGCACCGGTGTGCCTGCAGGCCGCCGAACTCCTGGACGCCCGGGGCATCACCTGCACGGTCGTCGACCCCCGCTGGGTCAAGCCCGTCGACCCCGCCCTGCCCGGACTCGCCGCCGAGCACCGCCTGGTGGCCGTGGTGGAAGACAACAGCCGTGCGGCGGGCGTCGGTTCGGCCGTGGCCCTCGCCCTCGGTGACGCCGACGTGGACGTACCGGTACGGCGGTTCGGCATCCCCGAGCAGTTCCTCGCGCACGCCAAGCGCGGCGAGGTGCTGGCCGACATCGGTCTCACGCCCGTCGAGATCGCCGGGCGGATCAGCGCGAGCCTGGCCGTCAGGGACTCCGGCGGCACAGCCAAGGAGAGTGAATGACCACCGAGTTCGACCTCGGCGCCCTGCTCGCCGAGCGCGGAGCCGAACGCTACGAGCTGCACGCCAAGCACCTCAACCCGCAGCTCCCGCGCATGCTGCACACCATCGGCTTCGACAAGGTCTACGAGCGTGCCGAGGGCGCCCACTTCTTCGACGCGGACGGCAACGACCACCTGGACATGCTCGCCGGGTTCGGGGTGATGGGCCTGGGCCGCCATCACCCCGTCGTCCGCAAGGCGCTGCACGACGTGCTCGACCTCGGCCTCGCCGACCTCACCCGCTTCGACTGCCAGCCGCTGCCCGGACTGCTCGCCGAACGGCTGCTCGCGCACAGCCCGCACCTGGACCGGGTGTTCTTCGGCAACAGCGGCACCGAGGCGGTCGAGACGGCCCTGAAGTTCGCCCGGTACGCCACCGGCAGGCCGCGTGTCCTGTACTGCGACCACGCCTTCCACGGCCTGACCACCGGCGCGCTCTCGGTGAACGGCGAGAGCGGCTTCCGCGACGGCTTCGCCCCGCTGCTGCCGGACACCGCCGTACCCCTCGGAGACCTCGACGCCCTGGCGCGGGAGCTGAAGAAGGGCGATGTGGCCGCCCTGATCGTCGAGCCCATCCAGGGCAAGGGCGTGCACGAGGCACCGCCCGGCTATCTGCGCGGCGCGCAGGAGCTGCTGCGCCGGCACAAGGCGCTGCTCATCGCCGACGAGGTGCAGACGGGCCTCGGCCGCACCGGGGACTTCTACGCCTACCAGCACGAGGACGGCGTCGAACCGGACCTGGTGTGCGTGGCCAAGGCGCTCTCCGGCGGCTACGTACCCGTCGGTGCCACCCTCGGCAAGGACTGGATCTTCAAGAAGGTCTACTCGTCCATGGACCGCGTCCTGGTCCACTCGGCGAGCTTCGGCTCGGGCGCCCAGGCGATGGCGTGCGGTCTGGCCGTGCTGTCCGTCATGGAGAACGAGCAGATCGTCGCGGGCGTACGGACGACCGGCGAACTGCTCAAGTCCCGGCTCACCGCGCTGATCGGCAAGTACGAGCTGCTCGCCGACGTGCGGGGTCGCGGCCTGATGATCGGCATCGAGTTCGGCAGGCCGACCTCGATGAAGCTGCGCGGCCGGTGGGCCATGCTCCAGGCGGCGCGCAAGGGCCTGTTCGCGCAGATGGTCGTCGTGCCGCTGCTGCAACGGCACAGGATCCTCACCCAGGTCTCGGGCGACCATCTGGAGGTGATCAAGCTGATTCCGCCGCTGATCATCGACGAGGCCGACGTGGACCGGTTCGTGGACGCCTTCACCGCCGTCATGGACGACGCGCACAGCGGCGGTGGGCTGATGTGGGACTTCGGCAAGACCCTGATCAAGCAGGCGGTGGCCAACCGCTGAGTGCGGGCGGTTCCGAGGAGAGCCGGCGGTCCCGGAAGGGAGCGACGGTGCTCAGAAGGGGAGCGGCAGGAAGAAGACGACGAAGGGGTAGAGCAGTCCGACCGCGCCGAGGACGACACCCGCCACGGAGGTCCACGTCCGGCCGACACCCCGGTGGGCGTAGTGGAGGCCCGTCAGGCCGAAGGTGACGGCGAGCCCTCCGGCGATGAGCATCACGGGCAGCAGCCCGAGCGTGAGCGTCGGCCACACGCCCACCGCGGCCAGAGCGCCCAGCACGAGCGCGGTGGGTCCGAGGGCGGTGGCGGGACTGTCGGCGGACGCCGGAGTGACGGTCCTGGGCATGGTGCGACCCCCTGGTTTGAACGTGTTCAAATCCTAAGGGTGATCGTAGCAGGGCGGCAGGCAGCGGCTGCGATCCCAGGGGTTTTGCCTCAGAGGCAAGAAAATTGCCAGACAGGCAAAAATGACCGTCAATGGAGGCATGGAAGCCTCAGACGCCGCCTCCCCGGCGGACCAGGGCGACGACCTCCCGGCCGTCGCGCCACAGCTGCGCGCACTGCGCCGGCGTGCCGGCCTCACCCTGGAGGCCGCGGCCCGCGCCGCCGGGCTCTCGCCGGCCCACCTGTCGCGCCTGGAGACCGGGCACCGCCAGCCCTCGCTGCCGATGCTCCTCGCGCTCGCCCGTATCTACGGTACGACCGTCTCCGAACTGCTGGGGGAGCGGGTCGCCGACCGGGACGCCATCGTGCGGTCCGCCGACATGGAGCCGACCCGGGCGGGCGGCTGGACCTACCTCCAGGCCGGGGCCCCCGGCCGGGCCATGCAGGCCCTGCGCGTGCAGGTGCCGTACGGCTCCCAGGGCGACATCGTGCGTGTCCACCCGGGCGAGGAGTGGCTGTACGTCCTCAAGGGGCGGCTGCGGCTGCGCCTCGGGGACACCGCGCATCTGCTCGCGCCCGGGGACAGCGCGCATTTCGACTCGCTCACCCCGCACCGCCTCGCCGCCGAGGGCCACGACGGCGTGGAGCTCCTGTTCGTCCACACCCTGCTGCAGAGCCCCACGGCCACCCTGTGCCTGGGCCCGCTGACCGGAGAACTGCTATGAGTGACTTCGAGGAGAAGTTCCCCCGTTCCCTCTGGATCCGGCTGATCATCTACATCGCCCTCGGCCATGTCCTCGCCGCGTTCCTCTACCTGCTCTTCGCGGTCGGCGCCAAGGGCTGACACGATGGGCCCGGAGTCGCCGGCGCCGGGCCCCCTGTCCCTCAGTTGAGCAGCCGCGCGCGCAGGCGGTCGCGGGTCCCGGCGGAGAGACCGAGGCCCTTCTCCAGGTAGGCGTCCACGCCGCCCCAGGTCTCCTCGATGCTGTCGAACGCCGCCTCCAGGTACTCGGCGCGCGCGTCGAAGAGCGGGCTGAGCAGCTCCATCACCTCGGGCGTGTACGCGCTGTCCTGGCTGCCGCTGCGGCGGACCTTGTAGCGCCGGTGCTTGGCGTTGGACTCCAGGTAGTCGGTGACGATCGCCTCGCGCTCCACACCCACGGCCAGCAGCGTGACGGCTATCGAGATGCCCGCGCGGTCCTTGCCGGCCGCACAGTGCATCAGCGCGGGCACACTATCCTCCGCCAGCGCGTGCAGCACCCGGGAGTGCTCGCCGGTGCGCTGCTTCACGATCGTCCGGTAGGAGGCGATCATGCGGTCGGCGCCCTTCCCGCCGTCCAGGATCGCGCGGAGCTGGTCGAGATCGCCGTCGCGCACCATCTTCCAGAACTCGGCCCCGTCCGCCGGGTCGCTCAGCGGCAGGTTCACGTTCCGCACGCCGGGCAGCTCGACGTCGGGGCCCTCCAGCTTCTGGTCGGCCGCGTTGCGGAAGTCGAAGATCGTGTGCAGGCCCAGCGTGGTGAGGAAAGCCGCGTCGGCCGCGGTCGCGTGCGCGAGATGACCGCTGCGGAACAGGACTCCCTGGCGCACCCGCCGTCCGTCCACGGTGGGCAGCCCGCCCACGTCACGGAAATTGCGCACACCGGCCAGCTCCGGCTCGGTCGACGGGACCTGCTGCGTCACGGGGGCTCCTCGCGGTCGGCCCCGCCGGCGCGGCTCGCCGACGGGCGCTCCGTCGACCATACGACATCACTTTCCTCAGGCAATGAGTTGTCCACAGGCGTTGCCACCAGGGGCGACGGAGCCTGATGATGTTCGCGCTTGAGCGGATCTGTTGACACCTGTGAGGTCTCGATGGTGGTTGTCGCCGAAGACGGTCGTACCTGGCTCCTGTCGGGGCCCACCAGCAGTTATGCCCTGCACCTCACCGCGGCCGACGAGCTGCTGCACCTCCACTGGGGGCCGCGGATCGCGCTCGCCGACGCCGAGGCGCTGGCCGCGAACCCCCTGCCCGGCTACTGGCCCTTCGAGTCCCCGCTCGACGGCCGCGAGGAGTACCCGGTCGAAGGCGGCCCCCGCTTCGTCCGCCCCGCCCTCTCCGTGCGCACCGGGGAACGCCGCGGCACCGAATGGCGCTTCGTGTCGTACCGGACCGCCGCCGAGGGGGAGGAGCTGCGGCTGCTCTTCGACGACGACGGCCTGGCGATCACCCTGCACCACCGGATGCGCGGTGACGTGGTCGAGCGCTGGGTGACCGTGGCCAACGGCGGCCGGGCGCGCGTGGAGCTGCTGCGCGCCGACGCCGCCACCTGGACCCTGCCCGACCGCGAGGGCTGGCGGCTGTCCCAGCTGCACGGCCGCTGGGCCGCCGAGTCCCGGCTCACCACCGCTCCGCTCACCCACGGCGAGAAGATCATCGGCAGCCGCCGCGGGCACACCGGCCACCAGCACCTGCCCTGGGTGGCGCTCGACACCGACGCCACCGAGGAGCACGGCGAGGTCTACGGCTGCGCGCTCGGCTGGTCCGGCTCCTGGCGGATAGCCGTGGCCCAACTCCCCGACGGGCGCGTCCAGATCACCGGCGGCGCCGGATACGACGACTCGGGCCTGCTGCTCCTGGAGCCCGGCGGCTCGTACACCACCCCGGTCTTCGCCGGTCTGTGGAGCGACGGCGGGTTCGGCGCCGCGAGCCGCACCTGGCACGCCTACCAGCGCGCGTACGTCGTCCCGGACGCGGAGCGGGACCGGCCCGTGCTCTTCAACTCCTGGGAGGCGACCCACTTCGACATCTCCGAGGAGCAGCAGACCGCCCTCGCCCGCCGCGCCGCCGAGATCGGCTGCGAGCTCTTCGTGGTGGACGACGGCTGGTTCGGTGCCCGCACCGGCGACCGCGCCGGGCTGGGTGACTGGACCCCCAACCCCGACCGCTTCCCGCACGGTCTCAAGCCGCTCGCCGACCAGGTGCACGGCCTCGGCATGCGGTTCGGCATCTGGGTCGAGCCCGAGATGGTCAACCAGGACAGCGACCTCTACCGGGCCCACCCCGACTGGGTGCAGTACCAGCAGGGCCGCAGGCGGACCGAGCTGCGCAACCAGCTCGTCCTCAACCTGGCCCGCGAGGACGTCCGGGAGCACCTCTGGCAGCAGCTGGACGCGCTGCTCACCAGTACCCCGATCGACTACGTGAAGTGGGACTTCAACCGCTGCTTCACCGACGCCGGCTGGCCCGGCGAGCCGTATCCGCAGCGCCTGTGGATCGATCACGTCCACGCGCTGTACGCCCTGCTGGACCGGCTGCGCGCGGCGCACCCGGGGGTCGCCTTCGAGTCCTGTTCGGGCGGCGGGGGCCGGATCGACCTCGGGGTGATGAGCCGTACCGACCAGGTGTGGACCTCCGACAACACCGACCCGCTGGACCGGCTCGCCATCCAGCACGGCTTCAGTCAGATCCACCCCGCGCGTGTGATGGCCGCCTGGGTCACCGACAGCCCGAACACCCAGCTCAACGGCAGGGTCAGCTCGCTGCGGTTCCGATTCGTCAGCGCCATGGCGGGCGTGCTGGGCGTCGGCGGAGACCTCACGGCGTGGAGCGCGGAGGAGCTGGCCGAGGCCAGGGGCTGGGTGGAGCTCTACAAGGAGATCCGCCCGGTCGTGCAGCGGGGCGAGCTGTACCGGCTGCGGCCCCCGGCGGGCGGGCTGAGCGCCGTCCAGTACGTCCTCGGGGACGAGACGGTGGTCCTCGCCTGGCTTCAGGCGCAGAGCTACGGCGAGCCGGTTCCGGCGGTGCGGCTGCGCGGACTCGACCCGGCAGGATCGTACGAATGCCGCGAATCAGGCGAAGTGCACCGAGGTGCCGTACTCCTGCACCATGGCCTGCGTACGGGGCTGAAGGGTGACCTGGATGCGACGGTTGTCCGACTCCGTCGCATCTGAACGTTCCAACCCGATTGGCACTTCAAGTCCAACTCGCCAGCAAATAAACGGACGTGGTGGGACTCCCTGTGAGGGGCGTCATATCGTGACCGTATGTCGCGCGGCATGTCCACGTAATTCCCGTGCCCTACAGGGAAATCGAAGGGACCCGGAGGGCGGGAATGCACGGAGGGTCACCGGGTATTCCCGCCTTCGATCTTGCGAATAGGGAACGGCGGGAACCGATCGCTTGTTTCCGCCCTCCCCGCTCGCTTACGTTCGCCACCAATCCGGACGGAACGCCGAATCCTGCCGCCGCCCGGAGTTCCCGCACAAATGACCCGTGTTCGGCAGGAGCGGGGGACCCACCAGGCACGACCGCCTGTCCCGGTTCTCGCGACAGGCCAGGGGTGAAGCCGCGCACCGCACGGCCGGGCGACTCCAGCCCGAACCCGGCAGCTGACCTCGCAGGCGTCGGAGAGGAATGCGCCATGCCCGCGAAGGGTAAGCACCGACGTCCCAAGACCCCGCGTTTTTCCCGCTCCATCGCCGTCGCCGGAACGGGTGGCGCCGCCCTGGCCCTCCCGCTCCTCGGGGCCACCGGAGCGCACGCCGCCCCCACGGCGCAGGCCGTCTCCGGAAAGGCCGTGCAGTCCCTTCCGGCCGCGGCGAAGAAGTCCACCGCCGAGGCGGACGCGACGGCACGCGTGTACACCGTCAAGGCCGGCGACTGCCTCGCGACGATCGCCGACCGGCAGCACGTCGGCGGTGGCTGGCACCGCCTCTACGACGACAACCGCCGGGCCGTCGGCGACAATCCCGCGCTGATCCACCCGGGCCTGAAGCTCACGCTCGGCGAGCAGGCCACCCGGACCCGTACCGAGCCCGCCGCCCCGCAGCGCACCTCGGCCACCCCGAAGACCCCGGCCCCCGCGAAGCCCTCGGCCCCCGCGAAGACCCCGGCCCCCGCCAAGGCCTCCCTCGCCCCGCGGCAGGCCTCGGCGGCCAAGCCGGCGGAGTCCGCCGCCACGACGACCCCCGCCGGCTTCACCCTCCCCGTGGCCGGCGCCACCATCGGCACCGCCTACCACACGGCCGGCAGCATGTGGTCCAGCGGCTACCACACTGGCGTCGACTTCGTCGTACCGACCGGCACGCCCCTCAAGGCCGTCGGCGCGGGCACGGTCGTCTCCGCCGGCTGGGGCGGCGCCTACGGCAACCAGGTCGTCATCAAGCTCGCCGACGGCCACTACGCCCAGTACGGCCACCTCTCCCAGCTCTCCGTCTCGGCCGGCCAGGCCGTGACGGCGGGACAGCAGATCGGCCTGTCCGGCGCCACCGGCAACGTGACCGGCCCGCACCTGCACTTCGAGATCCGCACGACGCCGGACTACGGCTCCGACATCGACCCGGTCGCCTACCTCCGCGAGCACGGCGTCCCCGTCGGCTGACCCGGCCCGCACCCGAACCACCTGCCTGACACGCCACCGAAGGCCGGACCCCCGATCCCCGGGTCCGGCCTTCGGTATTCCCGGTTGGCAAACTCTTTAAAGGTGTCCCATCTCACCGTTCGTCAACCCCTGCCTACGGTCGCGTAGGTCACATCCGAAGGTGAATCATGGTCCGACGTGGCAGACGATTCGAAGAGTGACAACAGATCAGTGATCGGGTCGTACGTGGCGGTGGGGGACAGCTTCACCGAGGGCGTGGGCGATCCCGGTCCCGACGGGGCGTTCGTGGGCTGGGCGGACCGGTTCGCGGTACTGCTCGCCGACCGGCGTCCCGAGGGCGACTTCCAGTACACGAACCTCGCCGTGCGGGGGAAACTGCTGGACCAGATCGTGGCGGACCAGCTTCCCCAGGCCGTCGAACTCGCCCCGGACCTCGTGTCCTTCTGCGCCGGCGGCAACGACATCATCCGCCCCGGCACCGACCCGGACGAGGTGGCCGAGCGGTTCGAGCGCGCCCTCGCCCCGCTGGCCGAGGCTGCGGGCACGGTGATGGTGACGACCGGGTTCGACACCCGTGGCGTCCCGCTGCTCAAGCACCTGCGCGGCAAGATCGCCACGTACAACGGGCACGTGCGCGCCATCGCCGACCGGTACGGCTGCCCCGTGCTCGACCTGTGGTCCCTCAAGTCCGTGCAGGACCGCAGGGCCTGGGACAGCGACCGGCTCCACCTCTCGCCCGAGGGGCACACGCGCGTGGCCCTGCGCGCCGGTCAGGCCCTCGGTCTCGACGTGCCGGCCGACCCGGAGCAGCCGTGGCCCCCACTGCCGCCCCGGGGCACCCTGGAGGTCCGCCGGGACGACGTCCACTGGGCCCGCGAGTACCTCGTGCCGTGGATCGGCCGCCGGCTGCGGGGCGAGTCCTCCGGCGACCATGTGACGGCGAAGGGCCCCCTGTCGCCGGACGACATCAAGCTCCGGATCGCCTCCGTGGCCTGACCCGGAGGCACCGATGCCGGTGACCGGTGCCGGTGAGTGGTTCCTCGTGCCCCGACCCGTGCGGCCCACGGCGAGGGGCACGACCACGTCCGGCCGGTACGGCGCGATGCGTCAGCGCCCGGCCAACGCCTGGCGGTCCAGGCCCAGTTCACGGGCCAGGGCCTCGTCGACCCACTCCTGCGCCCGGGACCGCGGCACCGAGCCCGGGTACGAGGTGAGCTGGACGGCCAGCCCGTCCATCAGCGCGGTCAGCCGCAGCGCCGTACCGACCGGATCGGCGCACACGAACTCGTCCGCCGCCACGCCCTCGGCGATGACCTCGACGAGCGCGGCCTTCCACTCCTTGTCGAGGTCCCGGGTGACCTCCCGCAGCGCCGGCTCGCGCAGCGCCACGGCCCAGCCCTCGATCCACAGCCGCCAGCCCTTGGCCTGACCGGTCGGCGCGTACCAGCGCACCGCGGCCCGCAGCCGGCGCAGCGCCGACGTGCGCCGCCCCAGCAGTTTGCGCAGGTGCGCGAGGTCGTCCTGCGCCGCGTGGGTGAACGCGGCGGCGACCAGCTTCTCCTTGGTCGAGAAGTGGTACAGCACCAGCGCGTTGCTCACCCCGAGCGCCGCGGCCACGTCGGCGATCCGCACCGCCGCCACGCCCCGCGCCTCGATCTGCTCGATGGCGGCCCGCAGCAGTTCCACCCGCCGCTCGGCCACGCTCAACCGCACTCTCGCCACGCGGTCACCCTACCGGGCGGGCTGCTCGGAGCCCGCCCGGTAGGGTGACCGCGCTCCAGGTGGGCCCGCTCGCCGGTGCCGTTCCGGCCATCGGGCCGCCGTACGCGCACGCAGGGGGCAGGGGCTAGTCCGCCGGGCCGCTCGTGAGGACCACGAGCCGCTGCGTCGCCCGGGTCATGGCGACATAGCGGTCCACCGCCCCCTCGATCCCCGCGCCGAACGCCTCCGGGTCGACGAGGACCACCAGGTCGAACTCCAGCCCCTTCGACAGCTCCGGGGTCAGCGAGCGGACGCGGGGCGTCGCCCGGAACGAGGGAGCGCCGATGACGCAGGCGATCCCGTCGTCATGTGCGGCGAGCCAGCCGTCGAGGACCGACTCCAGCTCCGAGGCGGCCCCGTGCACGACGGGAACACCGCTGCCGCGGACGGAGGTCGGCACGTTGGCGTCCGGGAGCGCGGCCCGGATGACCGGCTCCGCCTCCGCCATGACCTCTTCGGGCGTGCGGTAGTTGATGCTCAGGGAGGCCACGTCGACCCGGTCAAGCCCGACCCGCGCCAGCCGTTCCCGCCACGACTCCGTGAAGCCGTGCCGGGCCTGGGCGCGGTCCCCGACGATGGTGAGACTCCGCGACGGGCACCGCGACAGCAGCATCTGCCACTCCGCGTCGGTCAGTTCCTGCGCCTCGTCCACGACGATGTGCGCGAACGGGCCGGCGAGCGGGTCACGGCCGGCCGTGGGCAGTTCGGACTCGTCGACCAGGCTGACCGCGGCGTCCTGACCGCGCAGCATCCGCACCAGGCCCTCGCCGTCGTCACCGTCGGCGCCGGAGGCGGACGCGGCGTCGATCAGGTTGTCGACGACCTGCGCCATCCGCTCGCGCTGCGCGTCCAGCACGGCCCTGTGCCGCTGCCCGCGCCGGGCCGCGTCCGGATCGCCGAGCCGCTGCCGCGCGGCGTCCAGCAGCGGGAGGTCGGACACGGTCCAGGCCTGCGCCTCCGCACGCCGCAACCTCCGTACGTCGTCCGGGCCGAGCCAGGGGGCGCACAGCCGCAGGTAGGCGGGCACCGACCACAGGTCACCGACGACGTCCGCCGCTTCGAGCAGCGGCCACGCGCCGTGCAGGGCGCCGACCAGCTCCTCGTCGTGCAGCAGCGCCCTGCGGAACAGGTCGGGCGGTACGTCGCCGTCCAGCTTGTCCAGGAGGATCGTGACGAGCTCGTCCCAGATCAGGTCGCGTGCCTCGTTGTGCGGTGTGCCGGGGCCCGGTGCGCGGAACGCCTCCGCCCAGTCGTCGGTGGTCAGCCGGACGTCCGACCACGGGGTCGTGACCGTCATGCCCACCGTGGGCGGCTCCTCGTAGAACGCGACGGCCTTCTCGATCGCCCGCACCAGGTCCGCGGACGACTTCAGGCGGGCCACCTCGGGGTCGGCCTCCTCCTGCGCCGCCGCACCCTCGGGCAGCAGGTCCCGCAGGGTGCACGTCCGCACACCCTCCTCGCCGAGGCTGGGCAGCACGTCCGCGACGTAGGCCAGGTAGGGCTGGTGCGGGCCGACGAACAGCAGGCCGCCGCGCCGGTGCCCGAGGCGTGGGTCGGAGTGCAGCAGGTAGGCGGAGCGGTGCAGGGCGACGACCGTCTTCCCGGTGCCCGGGCCGCCGTCGACCACGAGCGCGCCCCGGGAGTCCGCCCGGACCACGGCGTTCTGGTCGGCCTGGATGGTGGCGAGCACGTCCCGCATCCGGGCCGACCGGCTGCCGCCGAGACTGGCGATGAAGGCCGACTGGTCGTCCAGCGCCGCATGGCCCTCCAGCCCGTCGGCGGTGAACACCTCGTCCCAGTAGTCACTGATCCGGCCGCCGCTCCAGCGGTACCGGCGACGGCTGGCCAGGCCCATCGGATCGGCGTGGGTCGCCGCGAAGAACGGCTCGGCGGCGGGGGCGCGCCAGTCCAGCAGCAACCGGCGCCCGGTGCTGTCGGTCAGACCGAGTCGCCCGATGTACACCGGTTCGCCGTCGTCCGCGCCGACCATGTGCCCGAGGCACAGGTCCAGGCCGAAGCGGCGCAGGGTGCCCAGACGGCCCGTCAGCCGGTGCACCTCCGCGTCCCGGTCCATGGCCTGCCGGCCGGTGCCGCCCGGCGCCCTGAGCTCGGCGTCGAGACGCTCGGACAGTTCGGCGATCGTCTGCCGCAGGCTCTCCGCGATCGCCGCGAAGTGCCGCTCGTCGCGCGCGATGAGGGCCGGGTCGGCCTTGGGGGCGAGGCGCTCGGGAAGATCGAACGCGCTGGTCGTCATGGAGCTTCTGGAACCGGCTGGATCCGGGGTCGCGCCCGTGGGGTCGGCCGACATCGGTGAACGCACTTGGTGAATCTCCCATTTCCGCAGGTGATCGGCGTCGGCCTGCGATTCTGCGGGACGACCGGGGCCTTGCCGCAAGCCCCCCGGTGCGCTATAGGTTGATAGTGGCGAGAGGTGGGACGCCCGCGACGCGCCCCTCCGGCCCCGGCTTCGCACCCCTCCGGCCCCTGCTTCCGGCCCCGGTGTTACGACCCCCTCTCCGTCTCCTTGCCCGTCGGCGTGTCTACGTCGTTCGAGGCCGTCCCGGGCGTCTCGCCCGGTCCCGTCACCGGTACCAGCCGAAGCGTTCCGCGATCACCGGCAGCCGGTCGGTCACCAGGGCGTGGGCGGCCGCGCGCGGGCTCGTGCCGTCGGCCTCCGCCCGGTCGAGCATCAGCTGGATCAGGGCGCGCATGGAGCCGCGGATGTGCGCGAACGCCTCGTCGGCGTCGGCACCGATGTCGCCGAACAGCGTCCACCACCACCAGGCGTTCGTACCGGAGTTGACCACCACGTCCGGCAGTACCGTGACCCCGCGCGCGGCCAGCAGGACCTCCGCCTCGGGGACCACGGGCATGTTGGCGGCCTCGACGATCCAGCGGGCGGTGACACGCTCCTGGTCGGCGATGCCGATGGCGTAGGAGACGGCAGCGGGCACCAGCACCTCCGCGTCGGTGGACAGCCAGGCGTCGCCGGGCAGTTCGCGGTCGCCCGGGCGCAGCACGCCCCGGTCGACGGTGCCGTACGCGTCGCGCGCGGCCAGCAGCGCCTCCACGTCGAGGCCGGCCGGGTTCGCGATCGTGCCCTTGACGTCGGCGACGGCCACCACGGTCAGGCCCGCGCGGGCGAGGAAGCGCGCGGTCGCCCCGCCCATCGTGCCCAGGCCCTGGACGGCGACCCGGGTGCCCCGGTACGGCACCGACGCCCGGTCCAGGGCCGCGAGCACCGACTCGGCGACCCCGCAGCCGCCGGCCAGCTCGTCCAGACCGATCCCGTCGACCTCCACCGCGAAGGCGTCCGCGAGCCGTCGGCGGGCCGCCGCCTCGTCGTCCAGCAGCGGGTACACCGCCTGGATGGACGAGACCAGGCCGGCCTCGGCCGCCGCCCGGTCCACCAGGTCCTGGGTCAGCCCGAGATCCTCACCCGTGGTCCAGAAGCTCTCGATGTACGGCCGCACGGCGCGCAGGTAGCGCACGAGCAGCCCGTACGCCCCCGGGTCCCGCGGGTCGCAGTCGATGCCGCCCTTGGCGCCGCCGAGCGGGACGTAGCGGCCCTCGGGGTTGTAGTGCAGGGCCTCCTTCATCGTCATGCCGCGGGCCAGCCCGGCCACCTCCTCCAGCGTGCAGCCGGCTCGCATCCGCAGCCCGCCGCTGGCCACGCCCCGCACCAGCCGGTCCACCACCAGGAAGCCCCGGCGGCCGGTGACGTGATCGGTCCATTCGAGCGACATCAGGGGAGCGGCGGCGGTCATGGGGTCTCCTCGGGGACGGTGGTGGGGGAGCGGGCCGGCAGCGGGTCTCGGTGAGGGCTCGCACGAGATCGGCGGGGAGTGCAGGTGCGGGGGCGGGAGTCGTCGTCGCCTGCCCAGGGGGCGAGTGCCCGGCGGGGTGCTCGACGGGGCGGTCCAGACGGGTGCTACTGAATCATGAGTCAGTACTGGGTCAGTATCCGGAGCGGCTCCCGGGCGTGTCAATGTTGCTGAATGGGCATTCAGTAGCGGGCGCCGGAACCACGGTGCCGCCCGGCCGCCGCGGGCTTATCGGAGGCGCCGACCATAATGGAGGACCTCAGCCACTCCCCCTGGAGGTACCGTGACCGGTCCGCGTTCCACGAGCTCCGGCCTCCGCGCGCTGCGGCCCGCGGCCTTCGGCGCGGACCCGGGCGGTGCGCGCATGGCGCGCATCCGCCGGTCCCCGCACTTCAAGGACGGTGTCTTCCAGAACCCCGGAGGGCCTGCCCGCACCCGGCCCTCCGGCTCCACGCTGGACCTCGCGAAGGTCTTCCTCGACAAGGAGACCCGGCCGCTGCGCGCCCCCAGGGGCACGGTCCCGGTCCACCCGACGACCTTCGCCGACCTGGCCGAGTCGCCCGCCACGGGACTGCGGCTGACCTGGATGGGCCACTCCAGCGTGCTCGCGGAGATCGACGGCCGGCGGGTCCTGTTCGACCCCGTCTGGGGCGAGCGCTGCTCCCCGTTCCCCTTCGCGGGACCGAAGCGGCTGCACCCGGTGCCGTTGCCGCTGGCGGCGCTCGGGGACGTCGACGTGATCGTGATCTCCCACGACCACTACGACCACCTGGACCTGCCCAGCATCAGGGCCCTGGCCGGTACGGACACCGTGTTCGCGGTGCCGCTGGGCGTCGGCGCCCACCTCGAGCACTGGGGGGTCTCCCCGGACCGGCTGCGCGAGCTGGACTGGCACGAGTCGACCGAGGTCGGCGGGCTCACGCTCACCGCCACCCCCGCCCGTCACTTCTGCGGCCGCGGTCTGCGCAACACCCAGCACACGCTCTGGGCTTCCTGGGTCGTCTCGGGCGACGAGCACCGGATCTACCACAGCGGCGACACCGGCTACTTCGACGGCTTCACGGAGATCGGCGCGGCGCACGGCCCGTTCGACGCCACGATGATCCAGATCGGCGCGTACAGCGAGTTCTGGCCGGACATCCACATGACCCCCGAGGAGGGCCTGCGCGCCCACCTGGACCTCCAGGGCGGCGCCCCGCACGGCGCGCTGCTGCCGATCCACTGGGGCACCTTCAACCTCGCCCCGCACCCGTGGGCCGAGCCGGGGGAGTGGACGAAGGAGGCGGCCGAGGAGGCGGGCCAGGCCGTGGCCCTGCCCCGGCCCGGCGAGCCCTTCGAACCGGCGGGCAAGCTCCCGGCCGAGGCCTGGTGGCGCGGGGTGTCGGGCGAGGTCCGGCGCACCTGGCGATCCGTCGGCGCCTTCGTCGCCGAGCCGCCCAAGCGCGGCTGACGCGGACGAGGACGAGCCGCCGGGCGCCTGCCGGCGGCGGACGCAACGCTGTGGCCCCCTGCTCCTCGCACAGGTGGTGGTTTCGTGATGAGGGTCAGGCCAATGCCGACACTCTCCGTTACATCGATGAGGTCTCCGCCGGTGCCGATGGGCGGGTGCGGCGTGAGTGGACCATGCTCGGGAGCGAGTCGTCGGCGCGGGGCGGGCAGCCTGGGGCGCCCTCGCCCCTCGTCTCCTGCTGACCGCTTTTGACCAGGTCTTATCGATTGGTTTCGGGTCGCCGGAGGGCTCTCGGCACGGTTATCGGTCTGTCGTACGAGGCTTCATACCAGAGCGGGACGCTCTGCGCAGGACTTTGTCAACTGCCCACCGCACATGATGCGCAGGCAACTACTGTGAGTGTCCGTCGGACGCGCCGGGGCCGGGCACAACGGTCCTGTCGGCCCGACATCGCGACGACGCATGCCCGCACGCATGCCCGCACCCACGCACCGAGTGCGGAACACACGCCCGACGGACCAGTACGAGGACGCAGATGTCTCACCTCCGAGCACCGGCCACCCGCGCCGACCGCCGCGAGGGCGGCAGGCACGGGCGGCCGGTCGCCAGACCCGCTCCCGCACTGCCCGAGACGCACATACGGCCCCAGCTCATGCGGCTGGCCGTGCTGCCGCCGCTCGCGGTCGCGCTCAGCGCCACCGCCGCCGTGCTGTTCAGCATCCGCTCCGGGGGCGTGCACACGGGTCCCACCCTGTGGGCCGTGCTGGCGGGAGCCGTCTCCGTGGCCGTCGCCGGCATCCTGATCGCCGCCGTGGCCGCCGATCGCGCCGCCCGGTCGGTGTCCGACCGGGTGGACTCCCTGCGCCGCACCGCCGCGCGCGGCGAGACCGACCTGGACGCCCTGGTCGACGCGCTGCGCCAGGGAGGGCCCCGCCACAGCTCACCCCGCGCCGCCGCCCGCCGCCGGACGCGGACGACTTCGACCTGCTGGCCGCCGATCTGGCCCGCGCGCACGACGGCGCCGTCACCGCCGTCGTGCGCGCCGCCCAGCTCTCCAGCCAGGCGGGCAGCGAGCAGAAGCTCGAGGTCTTCGTCAACCTCGCGCGCCGGCTGCAGTCCCTGGTGCACCGGGAGATCTCCATCCTCGACGAGCTGGAGAACGAGATCGAGGACCCGGACCTGCTCAAGGGCCTCTTCCACGTCGATCACCTGGCGACCCGCATCCGCAGGCACGCCGAGAACCTCGCCGTGCTCGGCGGTGCCGTCTCCCGGCGCCAGTGGAGCAACCCGGTGTCCATGACCGAGGTGCTGCGCTCCGCCATCGCCGAGGTCGAGCAGTACTCCCGGGTGAAGCTCGTCCCGCCGATCGACGGCGAGCTGCGCGGCCACGCCGTCGCCGACGTCATCCACCTGCTCGCCGAACTCGTGGAGAACGCCACGGTGTTCTCCGCCCCGCAGACCCAGGTGCTGCTCCGCGCCAACCTCGTGACCTCCGGGCTGGCCGTGGAGGTCGAGGACCGTGGACTCGGCATGCCCGTCGCCGAGCAGCACCGGATGAACACCCTGCTCGCCGACCCCGACCAGGTGAACGTCGCCAGCCTGCTGGCCGACGGACGCATCGGCCTCTACGTCGTGTCCCAGCTCGCCCGCCGGCACGGCATCACCGTACGACTCCAGAGCAACATCTACGGCGGTGTCCAGGCCGTACTCGTCGTCCCGCAGGCGCTGCTGGGAACGGCGCCGACGGCGCTCGCGGACGGCGCCGGGGAGGCCGTACCGCCGCCGCGGCACGCCGCCGTCACGGCGGCGCCGCAACGGGCACAAGCCCCCTGCCGGCGCCTTCACAGGCCACGGCCCTGCCCGCCGGAGCCGAGGCCCACGGCCGGCCCGTGCCGGACGCGGCCGCCGGACCAGCGGCCGCAGCGGCCCCGGGCACCGGGCGCCGACGGCATGCCCAGCGCGGCCCCGCGCGGGACTCGGGCACCGGAGCTGTGCCACGCGCGGCCAGTGGCGGTGAGGACGCGCGCACCGGAGACGGTCCCGCGCCCCTCCCCGTGCGCGGCGCCCGTGCCACGCGGCCCAATCCGGCCGAGGCCGTGCCCGGCGTCAGCGCCGAGGACCGGTCGACGGTCGAGGCGCACGCGGGCATCCTGCCCACCCCGCGCAGCGAGTCCGTGCCCGACACCCTGGACAAGCCCCGGCTGCCCAGGCGCCGCGCCCAGGAGCACCTCGTGCCCCAGCTGCGCGGCGGCCCCGCACCACGCCAGACGGCCGACACCGACGCGGGCCACGACCCCGGGCTGATGGCCGCCTTCCAGCGCGGGATCGGACTCGCCGAGGCCCAGCAGCCCAGGGAGACCGGCCACGACGAGTCTCCCCACGCCCAGCCGGTGTACGGGGAGGCGGCCGTCGCGGAGTCCCCGTACGGCAGGCCCGCCGTCCAGCAGTCGTCGCACGCGGACGCGGCCGCGACGGGCCGGTTCCCCATGGTCTCGTTCTCCCCGGACGCCGCGCAGATGGCGGACGGGCACTTGCAGTCCGCCCCCGCGCAGTCCACCGAGCTCACGCGTGCGCGCCCCGAACACGGCGTCAGCGAACACCAGGACGCGGACCACATGTCACGGGGCCACATGGCGCCCCCTCACATGGCCCAGCACCACATGTCCCAGGACCACATGGCCGAGAACCACATGGCCCCTGGCGCCACGTCCCACGACCACACGGCCGCCGGCCACACACCCGCGGGCCACGCCCCGGCGGACCCCACCCACCCGGACCACGAGCACCAGGACCACAAGCACCCGGACTGCACGTCGCCGGGCCGCACCACCCCCGCCTCGATACCGCCCGCGCGTGCCCACGAGCCCGCGTTCGACGGCACCCGTGGCACCGGCCGGGCCGATGGGAGCGCCCCGGCCGGCTGACCGCCCCGAGTACCTGTGCCCCCCACCAGCGCTCCCGCAGAATTCGTACCCCAAGGAGTCGATCCACCATGGCGAGCGATGCGCCGACCGCCCACGCCTCCGACCTCGACTGGCTGCTGAGCGGCCTCGTGCAGCGCGTACCCCACACCAGCAGCGCGGTGCTGCTGTCCTGCGACGGACTGGTCAAGTCCGTGCACGGTCTGGACCCGGACAGTGCCGACCACATGGCGGCCCTCGCCTCCGGGCTGTACTCGCTGGGCCGCAGCGCGGGCGTCCGGTTCGGCGACGGCGGCGACGTCCGCCAGGTCGTCGTCGAACTCGCCTCGACCCTGCTGTTCGTCACCACCGCGGGCTCCGGCACCTGCCTCGCGGTGCTCGCCGGCCGCGAGGCCGACGCCGCCGTCCTCGGCTACGAGATGGCGATGCTGGTCAAGAGCGTCCGCCCGTACCTGGTCACCGCCCCCCGGCAGCATGCCGTCGAACCCTCGGCGACGAGGCCTTGAGCGTGGCCGCAGCCGGCGACGGGCCCTGGCTGGACGAGGCGGCCGGACGGCTGGTGCGCCCCTTCACGGTCAGCAACGGCCGGACCGAGCCGAGCATCGCCCTCGACCTGATGTCCCAGGTGATGTCCACGGGGGTGACCCCGCTCGGCTACCTCGGGCCCGAGCACGCACAGGCCCTCGACCTGTGCCGGGCGCCCGTCTCGGTCGCCGAGGTCGCCGCGCAGCTGAAGCTGCCCGCCGTGGTCACCAAGGTGCTGCTCTCGGACCTGGTCGACTGCGGTGCGCTGACCACCAAGCCGCCCGCCTTCCACCACACACCCACTGACCGGTCTCTGCTGGAGGCAGTGCTCGATGGACTACGACGACAGCTCTGACCCGTTCCCCACCGCGCTCAAGATCCTGGTGGCGGGCGGGTTCGGGGTCGGCAAGACGACCTTCGTGGGCGCGGTCAGCGAGATCGCACCGCTCAGCACGGAGGAGCTGCTCACCACGGTCGGCGCCGCCACCGACAATCTCGACGGCATCGAGAACAAGATGGAGACGACCGTCGCGATGGACTTCGGCCGGATCACCCTCGATCCGGAGCACGTGCTGTACCTGTTCGGCACGCCGGGGCAGGAGCGGTTCTGGTTCATGTGGGACGAGCTGTCCGAGGGCGCGCTCGGCGCGGTGATCCTCGCCGACACCCGCCGGCTGCAGGACTGCTTCGCCGCCGTGGACTTCTTCGAGGAGCGCGGCCTCGCCTTCATCGTCGCCGTCAACGAGTTCGACGGCGGCCACCGCTACGACCCCGAGGAGGTACGGGCCGCCATCGACCTCGACCCGGACGTCCCCGTCGTCCGCTGCGACGCCCGGATCTCCAGCTCCGGCGTGCAGACCCTGCTCACCCTGGTACGCCATCTCCTCGCCCACACCCCGGAGCCCGCGCCCACCCGTGGCGCCCACATGTGATTCCGCCCTACCGCCCACGGAGCCCCTATATGAGGTACGCCCACTGCGACGGAGCCCGGCCATGAGCTACGAGCCGCCCCGGCCGGTCCGGGGGCTGCTGCTCACCCCCGAGGACAGGGAGGCCCCCGCCCGGGTCGACCGGCTGCGCCGCCTCGGCCTCGCGGACCGGCCCGCCCCCGCGCTCGACGTGTTCGCCGAGCACCTCGGCCGGCTCACCGGCGCGCCGTACGCCATGGTCAACTTCGTCGGCGAGGACCACCAGTTCTTCGCGGGCCTGAGCGCCCCCGTCGTCGCCCCGGTCCTCCGGGAGGACGGCACCCGGGCCGAACTGGGCCGGGTCCTGCCGCGCGACCACGGGTTCTGCCCCCATGTGGTCGTCCGCCGAAAGGCTCTGGTGCTGGAGGACGTCCGCGACTACCCGCGGTTCGCCGGCAACCCGGTGGTCGACGACTACGGCATCCACTCCTATCTCGGCGCCCCCCTCATCGACAGCTCCGGCATGGCGCTCGGCACCGTGTGCGCCGCCGACACCGCGCCCCGAATCTGGGGCAGAGAGGGCCTGGAGACCATCAAGGCAGTCGCCGCCGACCTCGTCGTACGCCTCGAACGCAGCGCCGCGGACGGCCTGCCGCTCTGAAGCGGGGGCCTTCGCGCGCGGGATGCGAGCGGGCTCGCGCGGGGGCACGCGCGGGGCGTGTAGGAAAGCTGAGGCGCCGGTTAAGAAAAGCTCGATGGACCCCCGCCCGCGCATACGGCAGATTGCAGGGTGATTCCACCCCTCTGACCCGGTGCGGGCTTCTTCGCATGCCCGCCGCCCGGGCCTCACCCACAGGAGCCGTACGCGTGAAGGCGCTGGTCAAGGAGAAGGCGGAGCCGGGACTCTGGCTGACGGACGTCCCGGAGCCCGCCATCGGGCCCGGTGACGTGCTGATCAAGGTCATGCGGACCGGTATCTGCGGCACCGACCTGCACATCCGGGCCTGGGACGGCTGGGCGCAGCAGGCGATCAGCACCCCGCTCGTGCTCGGTCACGAGTTCGTCGGGCAGGTCGTCGAGGTCGGGCGCGACGTGAGCGAGATCCGCATCGGCGACCGGGTGAGCGGCGAGGGCCATCTGGTGTGCGGCAAGTGCCGCAACTGCCTGGCCGGACGCCGGCACCTGTGCCGGGCCACCGTCGGCCTCGGCGTCGGCCGCGACGGCGCGTTCGCCGAGTACGTCGCCCTGCCCGCGTCCAACGTGTGGGTGCACCGGGTCCCCGTCGACCTCGACGTCGCCGCGATCTTCGACCCGTTCGGCAACGCCGTGCACACCGCCCTGTCCTTCCCGCTGGTCGGCGAGGACGTCCTGATCACCGGCGCGGGACCGATCGGTCTGATGGCCGCCGCGGTGGCCCGGCACGCCGGCGCCCGCAACGTCGTCGTCACCGACGTCAGCGAGGAGCGCCTGGAGCTGGCCCGCAAGATCGGCGCCAGCCTCGCGCTGAACGTCGCGGAGACGACGATCGCCGACGGGCAGCGGGAACTGGGGCTGCGCGAGGGCTTCGACATCGGCCTGGAGATGTCCGGCCGTCCCGAGGCCATGCGCGACATGATCGCCAACATGACGCACGGCGGCCGGATCGCCATGCTCGGCCTGCCGGCCGAGGATTTCCCGGTCGACTGGTCCCGCGTCGTCACCTCGATGATCACCATCAAGGGCATCTACGGCCGCGAGATGTTCGAGACCTGGTACGCGATGTCGGTGCTGCTGGAGGGCGGCCTGGACCTCGCCCCGGTGATCACCGGCCGGTACGGCTACCGCGACTTCGAGGCCGCCTTCGCCGACGCCGCGAGCGGCAAGGGCGGCAAGATCATCCTCGACTGGACCGTCTGAGCCGCGGCCCGCGCACCCCGTCACCCGCCAGCACTTTCAGGAGCCCCCATGTTCGACACCGTCCGCGACGACCTGCGCGCCACCCTCGACGAGATCCGCGCCGCCGGCCTGCACAAGCCCGAGCGGGTCATCGGCAGCCCGCAGTCCGCGACCGTCAACGTCACCGCGGGCGGCCGCCCCGGCGAGGTCCTCAACTTCTGCGCCAACAACTACCTCGGCCTCGCGGACCACCCCGAGGTGGTCGCCGCCGCCCACGAGGCGCTGGACCGCTGGGGCTACGGCATGGCCTCCGTCCGCTTCATCTGCGGCACCCAGGAAGTGCACAAGGAGCTGGAGGCGCGGCTGTCCGCCTTCCTCGGCCAGGAGGACACGATCCTCTACTCCTCCTGCTTCGACGCCAACGGCGGTGTCTTCGAGACGCTGCTCGGCGAGGAGGACGCGGTGATCTCCGACGCCCTCAACCACGCCTCCATCATCGACGGCATCCGCCTGTCCAAGGCCCGCCGCTTCCGCTACGCCAACCGCGACCTCGCGGACCTGGAGGCGAAGCTCAAGGAGGCGTCCGACGCCCGGCGCCGGCTGATCGTCACCGACGGCGTGTTCTCCATGGACGGCTACGTCGCCCCGCTGCGCGAGATCTGCGACCTCGCCGACCGCTACGACGCCATGGTCATGGTCGACGACTCGCACGCCGTGGGCTTCGTCGGCCCCTCCGGCCGCGGCACGCCCGAGCTGCACGGCGTCATGGACCGCGTGGACATCATCACCGGCACCCTCGGCAAGGCCCTCGGCGGTGCCTCCGGCGGCTACGTCGCCGCCCGCGCCGAGATCGTCGCCCTGCTGCGCCAGCGCTCCCGCCCGTACCTGTTCTCCAACACCCTCGCCCCGGTGATCGCCGCCGCCTCCCTGAAGGTCCTGGACCTGCTGGAGTCCGCCGACGACCTGCGGGTCCGGCTCACCGAGAACACCGCGCTGTTCCGCCGCCGGATGACCGAGGAGGGCTTCGACATCCTCCCCGGCGACCACGCCATCGCCCCGGTCATGATCGGCGACGCGTCCAAGGCGGGCCGTATGGCCGAACTCCTGCTGGAGCGCGGGGTGTACGTCATCGGCTTCTCCTACCCGGTCGTCCCGCAGGGCCAGGCCCGCATCCGCGTCCAGCTGTCCGCCGCGCACTCCACGGCCGACGTGGACCGCGCCGTCGACGCCTTCGTCGCGGCCCGTGCCGAGCTGGAGGGCTGACCAGGGCGGACGCCCTGGAATAATCGGGGGCATGATCGAGGCACGGCGGCTCCACATCCTCCGTGCGGTGGCCGACCACCGCACGGTCACCGCGGCGGCCGCCGCCCTCTACCTCACCCCCTCGGCGGTCTCCCAGCAGCTCACGGCCCTGGAGCAGGAAACCGGCCATCGCCTGGTCGAGCGCGGCGCCAAGGGCGTACGGCTCACCCCGGCCGGCGAGATCCTGCTCAGCCACACCAACGCGGTCCTCGCCCAGCTGGAGCGGGCCGAGGCGGAGCTGGCCGCGTACGGCTCGGGCGAGGCGGGCACGGTCACCGTGGCCGCCTTCGCGACGGGCATCGCCCAGGTGGTGGCCCCGGCCGTGGCCCGTCTCGCGTCGCGCGCACCCGGCATAAGCATCCGGGTCCAGGACGCCGAGGGAGACGCCAGCCTGCCGATGGTGCTGGACCGCCAGGTCGACGTGGCGGTCGCCGTGGAGTACCGGGGCGCCCCGTCGGCCGACGACCCCCGGCTCACCCATGTCCCGCTGTACGCAGAGCCGTTCGACGCCGTCGTGCCGGTCGGCCACCGCCTCGCGGACCACGCCGAGGTGCCCCTGGCCGAGCTGGCGAAGGACCCGTGGATCGGGCCCTACCCCGGCAACCCCTGCCACGACGTGGTCGTGCTCGCCTGCGAGAGCGCCGGCTTCCAGCCCCGGCTGGAGCACTCCTCCGACGACTTCCGCGCCGTCGTCGCCCTCGCTTCGGCCGACGCCGGTGTGGCGCTCGTACCGCGCTCCGCGCTGCGCGGCATGGACCTCACGGGCGTGGTCGTCCGCCCGGTCGACGGGGAGGCCCCGACCCGCCGCGTCTTCGCCGCCGTACGCCGGGGAGCCGAGGGGCACCCGCTGATCCGCCCGGTGCTGGAGGCCCTCGGAGAGGCCGCGCAGGCGTGAGCCTTCCGTAACCCGCCCGTCTCACATCCGGGATAGCGTCCCGCACATGAGAAGCGAGGATCCGGACGCGGTCGACGTCCGCATCGGTGTCCGGCTGGCCGCCCTGCGCGCCCAGCACGGCTGGTCGCTGGGCGAGCTGGCGGAGCGCAGCGGCGTGAGCCGCTCCACCCTCTCGCGAGCCGAACGCGCCGAGACCAGCGCCACCGCGGCCGTGCTCAACCGCCTGTGCCACGTCTACGGCCGCACCATGTCCCAGCTGCTCAGCGAGGTCGAGGCGGGACCGGCGCCGCTCGTGCGGGCCGCCGAGCAGCAGGTGTGGGAGGACCGTGCCTCGGGATTCGTCCGGCGGGCCGTTTCCCCGCCGCACGCCGGACTGCGCGGCGAACTGGTCGAGGGCCGGCTCGCCCCGGGCGCCGACATCGCCTACGACCGCCCGCCCGTACCCGGCCTCGAACAGCACCTGTGGTTGCTGGACGGAGCCCTGGAGGTGACCGACGGGGAGCGCACCCACCACCTCGACGCCGGCGACTGCCTGCGGATGCGGGTCCACGGCCCGACCCGATTCCGGTGCGCCGGACCGGGCGCGACCCGGTACGTGCTGGCGGTGGTGCGGCCGTGAAGGTACTGCGCTGGACCGGAGCGGAGCTGCGGGACGGGGCGGCGGAACTCGCCGCGCTGCTGGCCGACACCGTGGCCGGCGGGGCCTCCGTCGGCTTCCTCGCACCGCTCACGCGCGCGGAGGCCGCCGCCTGGTGGCGGGAGCGCGCGGCCGAGGCGGCAGCGGGCCGGCTCGCCGTGTGGGTGGCCGTCGACGGCACCGGGCGGGTGGCCGGCACCGTCTCCCTCGCCCGCCCCGACAAGCCCAACAGCCGCCACCGCGCGGAACTCGTGAAGCTGATGGTGCACCGCTCCGCGCGCGGGCAGGGCCTCGGCCGGCGCCTCCTCGCCACCGCCGAGCACGCGGCCGCGGCCGACGGCATCACCCTGCTGCACCTCGACACCGAGACCGGGAGCCCCGCCGAGCACCTGTACCGCTCGGCCGGCTGGACCGAGGCCGGCACCATCCCCGACTACGCCCTGAGCCCGGACGGCGAACTGCGCGGCACCACCCTGTACTTCAAGCGCCCGGCCGCTCCGGCGCCCCCGCGGGCGAGCGCCGCGACCGGGTGACTGTCAGTGGCAGGGGCTACGGTGCGTGGCATGCCGGATGCCGAAGACGTACGCCGTATCGCCCTCTCCCTGCCGGACACCACGGAGAAGGTCGCCTGGAGCATGCCCACGTTCCGGGTGGCCGGGAAGATGTTCGCGACGCTGCCGGAGGACGAGACCTCCATCGCCGTGCGCTGCCCCAAGGAGGAACGCGACGAACTCGTCCTCGCCGAGCCGGGCAAGTTCTGGATCGCCGATCACGAGGCCCAGTTCGCCTGGGTGAGAGCGAGACTCGCCGCGCTGGAGGACGAGGACGAACTGCGGGACATCCTCGCTGACTCCTGGCGGCAGGCGGCGCCGTCCCGACTGCTCGACGCCCACCCGGAGTTGGGGATGCCGTCCGCGGACTGAAAATACTCCGTGGACGCGGTCCCGGCGTGGCATGATCCCGCGCGGCGCAAGCGGTGCGGGGCACCGGCGGGTCGGCAGGGAGGGGCACGGCGGCGATGACCGGAACGGACGCACGGCAGGACATCACCGCCCGGGGCGTGCACCGCGGCGCGCCCGGCGAACCCGCCGTGTGGTCACGGGACTTCGCCCTGTTCTTCGTGGCCCGGGCCGCGGCCCGCCTCGGTGACACGATGCTGCCCGTCGCCCTCGCCGCCGGACTGCTGGAGCACGGGTACGGGGCGGGCGCGGTCGGTCTCGCCATGGCCTCGACGGCCGCGGCCTTCGCCGGACTGGTCGTCCTCGGCGGTGTCGTCGCCGACCGGTTCAGCACCCGCAGGCTGATGATCGGCGCCGACCTCGTCCGGCTCGGCACGCAGTCGCTCGCCGCCGGCCTGTTCTTCGCCGGCCATGTGGTGCTGTGGCAGATCTGCGCCATCGGCTTCGTCAACGGTGTCGCCGGTGCCGTCTTCCAGCCCGGTGTGGCCAGCACCGTCCCCCGGCTCGCGGCCGACGTCCAGGGTGCGAACGGCGCCGTCCGCATCGCCGAGTCGGCCGCCCAGCTGGCCGGCCCGGCCGTCGCCGGAGTCCTGGTCGGCCTCGCCTCACCGGGCGGGGTGTTCGCCGGGCACGCGGCCACCTACGCGATCAGCGCGCTGTGCCTGCTCCTGCTGCGGCTGCCGCCGCTCCCCGCGGCGCGCGCGCCGCCACCGGCCGGGGCATGCGCGCCTTCCGCGGCGATCTCGTCCAGGGCTGGCGGGAGTTCCGGTCACGGACCTGGCTGTGGGGGGTGATCGCCGTCTGGTGCGTGTACATGATCGCCGTCTGGGGGCCGACCGTCCCGCTGGTGGCCACCGAGATCGTCCAGCAGCACGGCCCGCGCGCCTACGGCCTGGTCAACTCCGCCCTGGGGGCGGGCACGGTCGTCGGTGGCCTGCTGGCCCTGCGGCTGCGCCCGCGCCGCATGCTCCGGGCGGGCGCGGTGTCCCTGTTCGCCTTCTTCGGCTTCCCGGCGGCCGTGGGGGCCGGGCTCGGCGTGCCGGCCATGGCGGCCGGGGCGGCCGTCGCCGGTGCCGGGATGTCGTTCTGGGGCGTGATGTGGGCGACCAGCGTGCAGACCCAGGTCCCGTCCGACGTCCTCAACCGCATCCACGCCTACGACGTGGCCGGCTCCCTCGCGATGATGCCGGTCGGCCAGGCCCTCGCCGGCCCGGCCGCGGGCGCGCTCGGCGCCGGCCACGTCCTGCTGGCCGCCGCGGTGGTGAGCCTGGCCGTCGCGGCGGCCCTGCTCGCGATCCCACCGATACGCGACCTGCTCCGGACCGACACCCCGACCCCGCGACCCCGGAAGCCGTAAGGGGCCGGCCGGACCCGTCCCGCGATCCCCGAAATCCCTGGGGGCAACCCGGAACCGTCCCGCCCTGGGCTCAGCCCGCCGCGTCGGGCCGCGTCCGTCCCCGGGCCGGCCGGGCCCGTCCCGCGATCCCGGAAGCCGTAGTGGGCAGGCCGGGCCCGTCCCGCCTCGGGCTCCGTCTGCCGCGTCGGGCCGTGTCCGTCCCCGGGCCGTCGCCCGGGTCCCGCGATCCCAGAAGTCGTAGAGGGCCGTCCCGACCCGTCCCGCGATCCCGGAAGCCGTAGTGGGCAAGCCGTAGTGGGCAGGCCGGGCCCGTCCCGCCTCGGGCTCAGCCCGCCGCGTCGGGCCGTGTCCGTGCCCGGGCCGTCGCCCAGGTCCCGCGAGCCCGGGAACCGTAGGGGGGCAGGCCCTCCCCATCCCGCGATCCCGGAAGCCCTAGGGGCAGGCCGGACCCGTCCCGCCCCGGCCCCCGCCCGCCGCGTCCGGCCGTGTCCGTCCCCGGGGCACCCGCCTCACGCCCGTGCCGCCGCCTGTCGGCGTCCCGCGTCGAGGAAGCCGCCGATGCGTTCGCGCAAGCCGCGCGGGTCGAGGCCGTGAGCGGCCGTGTGCTGCTCCACGGTTCCGTAGCGGCGCAGTTCACGGCGGCCGACACCGAGCCCGAGCACCCGGTGCGGCACGTCGGACAGGGCCTCGGTCGCCGCCGCCGTCGACGTGCCCGCGAGGTACGGCTCGACCAGCACGACGTCCGTACCCGCCGCCCCCGTCGCCCGGCGCAGCCCCTCGCCGTCGAAGGGCCGTACGGTCGTCGCGTACAGCACGGTCATGTCCAGGCCCTCCGTGGCGGCGAGGACCGCGTCCAGCATCGGGCCGACGGCGACGACCACGCCCGAGCGGCCCTCGCGGACCGGCACGAAACGCTTCCCGTCGACCGCCCGCCCCTCCCGGTTCGCCTGCACGGACAGCCGTACGTACACCTTGTCGTCGCCCGCGGCGACCGCGTGGCGCAGCAGCGTCTCCGCCTCGTCGGGATGCCCGGGCACGTGCACGGTCCAGCCGTCCAGCGTGTCCAGGAGGGCCACGTCGCCCGGCGCCATGTGGGTCAGGCCGCCGGCCGGCCAGTCGTAGGAGGCCGCCGCGCTCACCAGCACCGCCCCCGCGTCCTGGTGCCCCAGATCCAGCTTGACCTGCTCGAACGGCCGCTCCACGAGGAAGCTGGCGAAGGTGTGCACCACCGGCCGCAGCCCGGTGAGCGCCAGTCCCGCGGCCGCCCCGACCAGCAGCTGCTCGCGGATGCCGACGTTGATCACCCGGCCGGGATGCCGGCGCTCGGCCGCGCGGAAGCCGTCCGCGCCGATCTCGGCGAGGACGACCGCGACCCGCGGGTCCTCGTCCAGCAGCCGGGAGACGACCGGGGCGAATCGGTCACGCATGGTGTCCATGGAGGTGTGCCCTTTCCGGAGAGCGAGGGAGGGTCAGGCGTTCTTCGGCTCGACGCGGGCCACGACCACGTGCGGCCGCCCCGGGTGCGGAGCCGTGAACGCGGCGTACAGGGCCTCGTGGTCGCGTCCGTCCACGGTCACCGTGGACCACCCGGCGGCCGCGAACCGGGCGGCGATGCCGCCGGGCAGCGCGTGGCTGGCGGAGGAGTTGTCGATCACGACGGTGTGCAGCCGCTCCAGCCCGGCGGGTCCGGCGAAGGCGATCGCCTCGTGGTTGCTGCCCTCGTCCAGCTCGGCGTCCCCGATCAGCACCCACACCGCCGGGCCGGGCAGCCCCTGCGCCCGCAGCCCCAGCGCGCTGCCCACGGCGATCGGCAGGCCGTGCCCGAGGGACCCGCTGCCGATCTCGGCTCCCGGCACCAGCACGCGGTCCGGGTGGTGTCCGAGCGGGGAGTCGTACGACCCGAAGCCGGGCAGCCACTCGACGGGCACGAACCCCTTCGCGGCCAGCACGGCGTAGTACGCCATGGGCCCGTGCCCCTTGCTCAGCAGGAACCGGTCCCGGTGCGGATCGTCCAGCCGCTCCGGGGAGATGCGGAGCACCCGGTCGTACAGCACCCAGAGCACGTCGAGCGTGGAGGTGGCCGCCGGGCCGTGCTTCTCGTCGCCGGTCATCAGGCCCATCAGGCCGGCCAGGTCGTCGTAGCCATGGGTGCGGGTCTCGTCCGCCGTCGTCGTCATGCCGTCGATCGTGCAACCTCAACCAAGGTCGAGGTCAACGGTGAAAGGGACGCGCGACCACGGAGCCGAGTGCGGTATGGTTTCCCTGCGCGTTTCGACCGGGGAAACCCCAGGTCAAACCGCACCGGGACGTGGCGCAGCTTGGTAGCGCACTTGACTGGGGGTCAAGGGGTCGCAGGTTCAAATCCTGTCGTCCCGACCAGCTCTGTGGCCGGTCGGAGGCCGTCTTCTCGTCGACGAGGAGGCGGCCTTTGTGCTGTCCTCCCCGTCCGCTCCGTCCGCTCCGTCCGCTCCGTCCGGTCCACCGACGCCACCCGTGCCACCCGGTCCCTCGGGTGCGCCGCGTTCGTCGGGTTTGACCAGGTGGCGGTCCCCGGCGGTGATCCTGGACACCATGCCGGCGATCTGCGTGCAGGCGTCCACGATCTCCCGCTGGTTCCGGTTCCGCTCGCTGACGACGGCCCCGAGCAGCAGCGCGGTCAGCGCGGCGGCGCCGTTGAACGCCTGCAGGGTGATCATGTTGGTGAGCAGGTCGTGCCCGGCGAACGGACCGGTCCTCCGCGCGGCGGCGACGATCGCGAACGTCGACACGGCCAGCGCGCACGGCGCCGCCCCCGCCAGCTGGAACCGGAACGCCGCCCAGACCAGCAGCGGGAATCCGAGGAAGAGCAGCGGTGCCCGCCCCGTCTCCACGAACCCCACGGCGGCGGTGGCCACCACGAGCAGCCCCGCCTCCACCCACCGGGACGTGCGCACGTTCCTCGGCCACCGCGCCGAGCTGAGCACGAGCAGCACCGGTGTGACCACCAGGACGCCCATGGCGTCGCCGGTCCACCACACCGACCAGGTCGGCCAGAAGCCGGCGGTGCTCAGTGCCCCGGAGACGAGCAGGGTCGTCGTGCCCGTCGTCGCGCTGACCAGCATCCCGGTGAACGCGCCCAGGAAGATCAGGCCGAGGACGTCCCGCAGCCGCTCCAGTTCGTTGCGGAACCCGGCCCGCCGGAGCAACAGGCAGGAGCAGACCGGCGCCAGGGTGTTCCCCGCCGTGATCGCGAGGACGGCCGGGAGCGACGGCCCGAGACCGATGTTGGCCAGGAACGCGCCGAGCGCCACACCCGGCCACACGCGCCTTCCGCGCAGCAGCAGGCTCGCCACCGCGATCCCGCTCGGCGGCCACAGCGGGGTGACCTGGCTGCGCACCAGCTGCTGCAGCAGCCCCAGCTCGGCGGAGCCGAAGTACAGGGCGGCGATGACGCAGATCTCCAGGCCGGCCAGGCCGCTGCGCCGGAGCCGCTCATGCCGCACGTCCGTCATCGGGCGACCTCCGTGTCGACATCGCCCCGTCGCCCATCATCCGCCGGATCCGGCGGAACCTCCACGCCACCGGAGCGGGCGGCACCCCGCAGTGGGCGCCGACGGCCCGGCGAGCGCGGCTCAGGGGCCCGGCGTGCGCAGCGCGAGGATGGCCATGTCGTCGTGGCCGTCGCTCGGGTGGTGATCGGCGAGCGCCTGCACGAACTCCGGCAGGGGCAGATCGGCGTGCTTGGCGGCGATGTCCCCGAGCGCGCCCAGGCTCTCGTCGATGGCATGGCCCGGGTGCTCGATCAGTCCGTCGGTGAAGAAGACCACCGTGGCCCCGGGGGGCAGCAGGCGCGAGTGGTCGGGGCGGGGCTGCTCGGTGTCCACGCCGAGCGGCAGTCCGGGCTCGGCGAGCAGGAACCTCGCCCGGTGGTCCCGGGTGATCAGCAGGGGCGGGACATGGCCCGCGGTGCTCCAGTTGAACCGCCAGTCCGGCCCCTCGGGCTCGATCCGAGCCAGGGTGGTGGTCGTCACCGGGTTGTTGGTGATCGCCTCCAGGGCCCGGTCGAGCCGGCTGAGGACGGCGCCGGGCGCGATGGTCTGGTCGAACAGCAGCGCGCGCAGCATGTTGCGGGTGGACGCCATGGCGGCCGCCGCTCGCAGATCGTGCCCGACCACGTCGCCGATGACGACCGCCACCACGTTGTCGGACAGCGGGATGGCGTCGTACCAGTCGCCGCCGAGCTGGCTGGGCTCGGCGGCGGGCCGGTAGATGGCGGCGGCGGTGAACGGCCGCAGGTCGGGCAGGCTGGGCAGCAGCAGCCGCTGGAACTGCTCCGCCCCGACACGCACCCGTTCGAACAGGCGGACGTTCTCGATGGCGATCGCGGCGGCGCTCGCCAGGGCGATGACGACGTTCTCGTCATGGACGTCGAAGGGCTGTCCGTCGTGGCGCTCGGAGAGGTAGAGGTCGCCGTAGATCTCGCCGCGCACGCTGATGGCCACGCCGAGCAGGGTGCGCAGATGGGGATGGCCGGGCGGGAACCCCACGGAGGACGGGTGGGCCCGGATCTCCTCGATCCGCAGGGGCTCGGGGTAGCGGATCAGGTGGCCGAGTACACCGAGACCCCGGGGCAGCCCGATCTCGGCCAGTTCGAGGCGCTCCTGCTCGGACAGGCCGGCCGAGATGAACTGCTCCAGCCGCTCCCCGGACTCGCTGAGCACGCCCAGCGCGCCGTAGCGGGCGCCGACCAGGTCCATGGCGGTGGTCACGATGCGGTGCAGCACCGCGGGCAGTTCCACCTCGCGGGAGATGGCCACCACGGCGTCCAGCAGGCCCTGCAGGCGGTCCATGGAGGCCACCAGCATGCGCAGCGTGTCGTCGATCCGGCCCAGCTCGGAACGCAGGCGCACGTGCAGGTCCGGGAGAGCGGGCTCCCGCGGCCGTCTCCCCTCCCGCGCTCCCGCCATCACGGCTCTTTCGCGGGCACGAGCGCCCGGCAGGCCCGGTCCCGGGTCCGGTCCGCTCGCCGGTCACGACGGATCCGCTCGGGCAGCCCCTCGGTCGAGCGGTACATTCCGGCCTCCTGACACGGCTCCGGTCCGGAGCGGGATCACGGCCTGGCACGGTCGTTCTTCGATTGTGGCATCGCGGCCGCCGAGGGGCGTCAGCAGCCGCCGGGGAACCGTCGTACCGCGGTCAGATGGCCACGCCGACATGGGCGAGCGCCTGCTTCAGCAGCACCCCGTGGCCGCCCGGCATCTCGCCCTGCACGGCCGCGGAGGCGGCCTCCTGCGGGCTGAACCAGACGAGGTCCAGCGCGTCCTGCCGGGGGCGGCAGTCGCCGGTCACCGGCACGACGTAGGCCAGGGACACGGCGTGCTGGCGCGAGTCGTGGTACGGCGTGATGCCCGCCGTAGGGAAGTACTCGGCGACGGTGAACGGCTGGAGGGAGGCCGGGACGCGGGGCAGGGCGACCGGACCGAGGTCCTTCTCCAGGTGGCGCAACAGCGCGTCGCGGACCCGCTCGTGGTGCAGGACGCGCCCGGAGACGAGGGTCCGGCTGACCGTTCCGTCGGGGCCGATGCGCAGCAGCAGTCCGATGCTGGTCACTTCGCCGCTGTCGTCGACCCGCACGGGTACGGCCTCGACGTACAGGATCGGCATCCGGGCCCTGGCCATCTCCAGCTCGTCCGTGGTCAGCCAGCCGGGCGTGGTCTCGGTCATGTCAGACATTGCTTGATCATACTTTCCGGGTGGGGCGCCCGCTGGGGTCGCGGGCCGGTTCGGATACGGGCGGTCCGTAGAGTCGGCGGGCGTTGTCGCGGCCCGCCCAGGCCGCGATCCGCAGGGCGTCGGCCAGGCTCAGCTCGTCGGCGTCCACCCGGGCCTGCAGCAGAGCGGCGAGCCCCCGCCGGAACGACAGGGCACCCAGGTGGTGGAACTCGGCCACACCATAGGCGTCGGAGCTGTACAGCAGTTTGCGGAACGGGGTGATCTCCAGCGCCTCCTCCAGTACCGCCCGGCAGCGGGCCGGCCCCGAGTAGTGCAGGGCGAGGCCCACGTCCAGGTGCACGTGGGCGAACACCGCGGACAGGTAGGCGGCCTGACGGTGGTACGGCCAGCAGTGCAGCAGGAGGACCGGGACGGTGCCGGACGTCAGGCGCAGCCAGTCGGTGAGGAGGGCGGGGTCCGCGCGGTGCAGCGTGACGTCCGCGTCGCCGAACCCGGTGTGCAGCTGCAGGGGCAGGCCCAGCTCGACGGCGGTCCACAGCAGGTGCCGTACCAGCACCGGGTCGGCGAGCCGGCCGCCGCGCGTGAGCCAGCCGGCGGCGGCCTCCGTGACCTCGGCGCCGGTGGGAGGGGCCGGGTCGAAGGCGAAACCGGTGCGGTAGGCGGCCACCGACTTCACCGCCACCACGCCCGGCCGGCGCACGGCCTCCTCGGCGGCGCCGCGGAAGGCGGCCGCGTACCCGTCCGCCTCCACACCGCGCGCGGCCACCGCCTCGGCGATCCGCTCCAGCCGTACGACCTCGCAGGCGGCGGCGCCCGCCGCGCGGCCCAGTTCGGCCGGGGAGGTGACCGGGTGCGGGGCGTAGCCGGTGTCCACGCAGAACACCTCCGCGCCGGCCGCCGTCAAAAAGCGCCGGTTGACCTCCTGCCAGCCCAGCTCCGCGCGCCGGGCCACGTAGTCGGCGGGGGGCGCGTGCCGCGGGAGGTCCAGCAGGGGCGCGCAGTGCCGGCGGACGGCCACGCCGACGGGGCTGTCGAAGGGCGACACACCCGGCCAGGCCTCGCCCTCGGTGATGAGCGACGCGAACTCCCCGCCGGTCAGGTCCGCGGTCACCGCCCCGTGGCAGTGGTGGTCGACCAGGGGCAGCTCGGCGAGGGCCTCGGAGACCGGGCCGGACACGGCGGTCATCAGTACGTCCACCGGTAGGCGGCCGCGACCCCGGCGTCGTCCAGGCCGGACACGGCCGCCGCCTCGCCGAGGCGTACGGCGGTCACCGCGTCCGCGAGGACGGGGCCCAGCGCCTCCCGCAGCACCGGGTCCGCGCGGAACTCCTCGACGGCCTGCGGCAGCGACCGCGGCAGCCGCCGCACACCCAGGGCCGCCGCCTCGTCCGGGCCGTACCGGGCCGGATCGCCGGTGATCTCCTCCGGCAGGGACGTTCCCGCGCCCATGCCGTCCAGACCCGCGGCGATCACACAGCCGAGCGCGAGGTACGGATTGGCGGCCAGGTCGACGGGTTTGACCTCCAGATTGGCGTCCTGGTCCCGGCGGCCGGCCGTGCCGGTGATCACCCGCAGCGCGGCCTCCCGCGTCTCGCGGCCCCACGCGGTGAACACCCCCGCCCACTGGGAGGGTTGGAGCCGCAGGTAGCTGGCCGGGCTGGGCGCGGTGACCGCCGTCAGCGCGGGGAGGCGGGCGAGCACCCCCGCCGCGAAGGACTCCGCCTCGGCCGTCATGCCGTACCGGCGGTCGCCGTCCGCGTGCAGGTTGACCCCGTCGCGCCAGCAGGACAGGTGCAGATGGCCGCCGTTGCCGACGCCCTCGGCGAGCACCGCGGGCGCGAACGACACCCGCAGGCCGTGCCGTCCGGCGACCGCCCGGATCGTCTGGCGCACGAGGACGCTGCGGTCGGCGGCCGCCACCGGGTCGAGGGCACCCACCGAGACCTCGAACTGCCCGGCCGCGTACTCGGGATGCAGCTGGTCGACGTCCACGTCCTGCGCGGCGAGGGCGGTCAGCAGGTCGGCGGTGCAGTCGCTCAGCTCCACCTGGCGGATCGCGCCGTAGGCCGGACCGGAGACGGCCGGCACGAACGCGCCGGCGGGCGCCGAGTCCAGCCCCATCGCCCACTCGATCTCGACGGCCGCCTTGAACGTCAGGCCGTGCCGTTCGGCGGCGTCCGTGACGATCCGGCGCAGGAAGGTCCGGGCGCAGCCGGGGTGCCGGTCGCCCTCCTGGGTGATCCGGTCCACCGGCGCCCACGCCCAGCCGGGCTGCGCGGCCAGTGCCACGAGCTGGTCGAGGTCCGGGTAGAGCCTGAGGTCGCCGTCGGGGGAGCCGAGCACGTCGGTCGTGACGATCGAGTCGCCGGCGAGGAACGTGTCGAACACGGGGGACATGCCCACGCCCCAGGACACGGCCGCCTCCAGCCGGGCCGTCGGGATCGTCTTGACGCGGCAGACGCCCGCGGTGTCCACGTAGGCCAGCACGACGCCGCGCACGTCCCGCGCGGCCAGGTCCGCGGTGAGCGCGGCGACCCGGCGCAGATCGCCGGGGCGGCCGCCGGGCACGGGGTCGGCGAAAGTCGTCATACGTCCTCCTCGGCGGGCCGGGCGGGGCACACGGCCGGAGTCAGGGTTTCCGGGCCACCGCGCCGAACTGCGGCACCGGTGCGGCGGCCGCGGACTCCGGACGCCACTGCGAGCACGGCACCAGACCCGGCTCGACCGGCTCCAGGCCGTCGAGGAACGCGGCGATCTCCGCCCGGCCGCGGGCGGTGATCGGCGGGGTGGCGTTCGCGTTCCAGAACTCCATCGCGGCGACGTTCCCCTCGCCGCCCACGTCGCCGTCGTACGTCGGATGGGTGAGCACCAGGTGGCTGCCCGAGGGCACCTCCGCCATGAGCCGCCGCACGATGTCCCGGGCCTCGCCGGCGTCCAGCACGAAGTTCAGGATGCCCAGCAGTATCACCGCCACCGGCCGGCCCAGGTCCAGGGTGTCACCGGCCCGCTGCACGATGCCCTCCGGATCGCGCACGTCCGCGTCGATGTAGTCGGTGACGCCCTCGGGGGAGCTGGTGAGCAGCGAACGGGCGTGCACGAGCACGATCGGGTCGTTGTCGACGTACACGATCCTCGACTCGGGGGCGATCCGCTGGGCCATCTCGTGCGTGTTGTCCACGGTCGGCAGGCCCGTGCCCACGTCCAGGAACTGCCGGATGCCGCACTCACCGGCCAGGTACCGCACCGCCCGCCCGAGGAAGTCCCGGTCCGCGCGGGCCACCGCCCGGATCACCGGGAACATGCCCGCGACGTGCTCACCGACCCGCTGGTCGACCTCGTAGTGGTCCTTGCCGCCGATCCAGTAGTTCCACACCCGGGCGTTGTGCGCCACGGAGGTGTTCAGGGCCGCCGGCCCGGCCGCCGGGGGATGGCCTTCGGTCACGTCGCCGCCCTTCGCCGTCGCGGTCGTCCGCCGTCATTGTGCCGCCAGGTGATCGCGCTGTCGCGGGAAACCGCGCACCGTGAGCGGTTCGGGGTGCCCGAGGGGCGTTCCGGGCGGTGAGCGACACTGGTCGGCGTACCCTCACCCGACCGGAAGCAGGACATGTCCGCGACGCCCGTGCCCACGCCCCTCCTCGACGCACCCGGCCTGCCCGCCGGGGCCGCCGACATCCGGCTGATCGTCACCGACATGGACGGCACGCTGCTGGACGACGCCCAGCGGATACCCGACGGGCTCTGGCCGATGCTCGCCGAGCTGCGCCGGCGCGGAGTGCTGTTCAGCCCCGCGAGCGGCCGCCAGTACGCCACGCTGGCCCGGCAGTTCGCGGACGTCGCCGAGGGCATGGTGTTCATCGCGGAGAACGGCACGTACGTGGTCCGCGACGGCGTGGAGCTCAGCTCCGACCCGCTGGCGGGGTCCGCGGCGGCCGGGGTGGTCCGGACGGTACGGCGGCTCGTCGCGGACGGGGTTGACGCCGGTGCCGTGGTCTGCGGCAAGCGGTCGGCGTACGTCGAGCGGACCGACGAGGCGTTCCTGGCCGAGGTGCGCAAGTACTACGTCGAGCACCGGATCGTGGAGGACGTCACCGCCGTCGACGACGACGTGATCAAGGTCGCGGTGTTCGACTTCGGGCCCGCCGAGCGCTCCACCGCCCCGGCGCTCGCCCCGTTGGCCGCCACGCACAAGGTCGTCGTCTCCGGCGAGCACTGGGTGGACGTCATGAACCGCACCGCCGACAAGGGCGCGGCGCTGCGGGGTCTCCAGACGGCGCTCGGCATCACCCCCGCGCAGACCATGGTCTTCGGCGACTACCTCAACGACCTGGAGATGCTCGACGCCGCCGAGTGGTCGTTCGCCATGGCCAACGCCCACCCCGAAGTCGTCCACCGGGCCCGCCACCTGGCCCCCTCCAACAACGACGCCGGGGTGCTGCGGACGATCACCCGCGTGCTCGGCCTGTAGCGGGTGCGGGTGCGGGTGCGGGTGCGGCGGCCGGGCGGTGTCGGGGCGTCCGCACGAGGAGTACCCACTTCCCAGGATCACCAGGAGGTCGCGTCGCACTGTCCTGCACAGAGACGCAGGTGTCCTCGCCTACGAGGAGCTGGTCGGTTGCGCGGTCGACGCAGGGGTCTTCCCGGGCGGGTGGGGCTGCCCGGAGAAGACCATGAGGTGCCACGTTCCCTTGTCCCGGGTCACCGTGAAGGTGTCGGTCATCGCCTTGCCGGCCCTGTCCGTGGCGGAGAGGTGGGCACTTCCGGTGTTCGGGCCCATGTCGTGCTCGATGTCCAGGTTGCTGACCTTCCATCCTCGTCCGCCCTTGGCTGCGAGGATCTTCGCTGCTTCTCGTCTCGACCAGGCCTCGTCCTTCACGCCGCCGATCCGGATCAGGTCGGTGGCACTGCGGGCGTTGAGAGCGGAGATGTAACTGTCGACGGCCTGGCGTGCACCGTCGGCCCGCGAAGCGGTCGGCTTGGCTTCGGCCTTGTCGGCCTTCTCCGACGAACAGCCGGAGAGGGCGAGTAACGCGAGCGCGGCGACGGCGATGCGGCGTCGGTTCACGGCAGAACCTCTCTTGTCCTGTGAGGGGGGCAGCAGCCTGTCATGTGCGGTGCGCGTACCACCAGGTGTGCGGATGGTCAGAGATGATCTTCTTCACGCTTTTGTTGTGAGTGTCGGAGGTGTGGTAGGTGAGGTAGGGAGCGCCCCGGTACTTCTTCGTGACGAACATCGAGTGGTCGACGACGTTGTTGCGGTTCCAGTCGGCCTGGAGGACGTCCGAAGCCAGCAGGTCGTAGACGTTGCGCACTGACTTGGTGCGCTTGGAGTACTTGTTGCTGGTTCGCTGGATGATGGATCCGCCCGCGGGCTTCCAGCCACCGGCGAGCATGATCTGCGACAGGAAGTTCGTGCAGTCGTTGCCACCGTAGGTGCGGTACGCGGAGTTGTGGTGGTCCCAGTACTTGTCCGCGTAGGCAATCATCTGGTGGTAGCTGTACGCGGCGGTGGCGGCGGGCTTGACGGCGCCGGCACCCGTGGGGTGGTCGGAGTGGGCCCGCCCGGGTGTGGCCTGGCTGTGGTCCACGGTCTGTTCTGCTGGGCATGAGGGGACGGTCGCGCAGGAAGACGTGGGCCCCGGCGCCGAAGGTTCACCGCACTCGCCTGCCTCACCGACCGGCCAACCAAGCCCGGAGCCGCGCCGCTCAGCCCGTGCCCCCTTCGCCCCCGCTGCCGAGCAGCCTGTCGACGAGGAGTTCGGGGTAGCCGTCGGCCGGCGGGTCGATGCCGAAGATGGCCCGGATGTAGAACGGTGCGACGAGCTGGTCGAGGATCTGCTCCAGGGGCGGCGGGTTCTCGCCCCGGGCCGTCGCCCGCTCGCGGATCTGCTCGATGGAGCGCATCCGGCGCTGGAACTGCTGTGCGCGCCCGGCCTGGGCCTGGGCGCTGTGCGGCATGGACAGGACGACAGCGCGTACGAGGGCGCGTCCTTCACGGGTGCGGATGTTCGCGACGCTGGCTTCCGCCCAGGCGAGGAGGTCGCCGCGCAGGGTGCCGGTGTCGTTCAGGGGTGAGTCGCGTTCGAGCCGGGTGGTGACCATGTCGGCAAGGAGCGCGTCGAGGCTGCCCCAACGCCGGTAGACGCTGGTGTGGTTGACGCCGGCGCGCTGCGCGATCGCGGGGATGTTGAGGTCTTCGCCCTCCGGGTCGCAGAGCAGGTCGATGATCGCCTGATGGACGGCCGCGCGGACCTGTTCGGGGCTTTTGCGGGTGCGTGGGGACGCCGGCTTCTGAGTCACACCTCCATCGTAAGCACAGATATTTGCTTCTGGGGCATCGGAGGGTCTACAGTCCTCGGTAAGCACAAATCTGTGCTTGCCGAGGAGGGTGTGCGATGAAGCAGCTGCTGTTCCCCAACAACATCCAGTTCTGGTACGAGACCCTGCGGTCGATGAGCCACATCGCCTACGGCGGCGCGGACTTCGGCGAGGTCGTCTCCACCGGCGAACGCATCGTCGAGGGCGACTACGACAGCTGGTACGTCGAGTGGCTGGCGACCGCGGACCGTGTGTCCGGGGAGGCGGAGAAGGCGCTGGCGGCCGGTCACCGAGTGAGTGCCCGGGACGGGTTCCTGCGGGCGTCGAACTACTACCGGTCGGCGGAGTTCTTCCTGCACGGTCAGCCCTGCGACCCGCGTCACGACCACGCCTACGACCGCTCCGTGGCCTGCTTCAGGGCGGCGGCGGCGCTGTTCACCCCGGTCATCGAGCCGGTCGAGATCCCCTACGAGGACACCACCCTGCCCGGCTACCTCTACCGGGTCGACGACTCGGGGACACCGCGGCCGACCCTGATCATGCACAACGGTTTCGACGGCACCGCGGAGGAGTTGCACTTCTTCGGGGCGATGGCCGGCGTCGAACGCGGCTACAACGTGCTGGCCTTCGACGGTCCCGGCATGCCCGGCCCACGCCACCACGAGGGCCTGGTCTTCCGCCCGGACTGGGAGAACGTCATCACCCCCGTCGTGGACTTCACCGAGACCCTCCCCGAGGTCGACGACGGCCGTGTCGCGCTCCTCGGACTCAGCATGGGCGGCATCCTCGCCCCCCGGGCCGCCGCGTTCGAGCACCGGCTGGCCGCGCTGATCGCCGTCGACGGTCTCTACGACCTCGGCCAGACCTCCGTCCGCAACATCCCCGGCACCCGCGAGGAGGCCGAACGGCTCCTGCGTGCGCAGGCCGCCCCGGAACTGGACGCCGCCCTCGAGCAGATCATGACCAGGGACCCGATCGCCCGCTGGGCGATCAACCACGGCATGTACGTCATGGGCGTGGACACCCCCCGCGCCTTCAACGCCTCCTACCTCGACTACACCCTCCAAGACGGCACAGCCGAACGGATCCAGTGCCCCACCCTGGTCTGCGACGCCGAGGAGGACATGTTCTTCAAGGGCCAGCCGGAGCAGCTCTACGACCACCTGACCTGCCCCAGGACCCTGATGACGTTCACCGCGGAGGAAGGCGCCGGCGCCCACTGCCACCCGGGAGCCATGCGGCTGTCCATCGCCCGCATCTACGACTGGCTCGACGACACCCTCGCCGCCACGGTCTGAGCAGGCCGCGGCCCGGTCTCGCGACGGGCGCTTCTCGACGAGGGCGGGAGGGCGAGGAGGCGAGGAGGCCGTACGCCTACGCCGGTCGGCCCGTGGGCTTGCGGCCCACCGCGCCGTACAGGGAGACGGGGCCGTCGCCGTCCGGGCGGTCCTCGGGGCGCCAGTCGGAGACCGAGGTGATGCCCGGGGGCAGCAGGTCGAGTCCCTCGAAGAAGGTGCCCACTTCGTCCCGTGAGCGTGCCACCAGGGTCACTCCGCCGGCCGCGTAGGCGGCGATGCCCCTTCGCACGTTCTCCGGTTCGAAGTCGGCCGTCATCGTCGACAGCACCAGGCAGCTCCCGGGTGCCAGCGCCGCCAGCAGGGTGGCCACCAGGTCGTGGGCGCCGTCCTCGTCGGCGACGAAATGCAGCAGGGCGACGAGGGAGAGGGCGACCGGCCGGCCGAAGTCCAGTACGGCCGCGGCGCGTTCGAGGATCGTGCCCGGGTCGCGGGCGTCGGCCTGCACGTACTCCGTCACGCCCTCGGGGGTGCCCCGCAGCAGCGCGTTCGCGTGGGCCAGCACGATCGGGTCGTTGTCGACGTAGACCACCCGCGCGTCCGGTGCCGCGGACTGGGCGATCTGGTGCAGATTGGGCTCGGTCGGGATACCGGTGCCGATGTCCAGGAACTGGCGTACGCCGTCCTCGGCGAGGGTGCGCACGGCCCGTCGCATGAACGCGCGGTTGGCCCGCGCGGCCCGGCCGGCACCCGCGTCGATCGCGTGGATCCGGCGCCCCAGTTCCTCGTCGACGGGGTAGTTGTCCTTGCCGCCGAGGAACCAGTCGTACACCCTGGCCGGATGCGGCCGGCTGGTGTCGATGTGCTGTGCGGCCGCCTCGGTCCCCGTCACCCTGTCTCCTCCGCTCGGCTTGTCCCGGCGGTCACTCCGGGACGTGCGAGCAGCAGTCTGACACGATCATGACGCGCGGCGGAGACAGTCTTCGGCCACCTGCTTGTCCAGCGCGGCCCGCACCAACGCGGCGGCCAGGACCGCGGGTTCGGTGTTCCCGGCGAGGTCGGTCAGCCGGTCGGGGTCCTTCGGCAGGCCGAGCCGTTCGGCCCCCGACAGGGCCTTGGCGTCGAGGTAGGGCGCGAGTTCCGGCCACACGCGCTGTGCCTCCCGCAGGAAGATGTCGGCGCCGGCGGGCCCCACGCCGGGCTCCTCCTGGAGCAGCCGCCGCAGTTCACCGGTGTCGCCGCCCGCCTCCTCGTGCAGCCGGCGCAGGTCCCCGCCCCAGCGGTCCAGCAGCAGCTCGGCGCCGTCGCCGAGCTGAGCGGCCGTGCGCTCGTCGTAGCGCCGGTAGCCGCCGCGGCCGAGCGCGTCCACCCGCCGCTGCCAGTCGGCGCCGGCCATGCGGCGGGGGCTGTCGAGACGGTCCTCGTGCAGGGCCCGGGCGGCGGCGACCGCGACCGAGGCCCGGATCCTGGCACTGAGCAGCAGGGCCAGCACGAGCAGCCGGTACAGCGGCTGCGGGGTGTCCTTCAGACGGATGCCCGCCTCGTCGGCGTACGTCCGCCCGTACTCGGACACCAGCTCGTGCAGGACCCGTTCGTCGTGGTTCATGGCCTGGGGCGGGGCACGGTCTACGGCTTGAGCGGGTCGTGGCCGAGTGTCATCAGCCGGTGCCGTCGGCGCGTGTCCTCCGGCGCGGTCTCCGGCTCGGGCTCGTTCTCCATGTCCACGAGGTCCCCGACCGTGTCGACGACCTCGTACATCACGCGGACGTCGTCGTCGGTGAGATCGGTGCGGCGCTTCTGGAGGATCGCGAGGACGCGCTGCCCGGTCGGCGTGCCGGCCTGCTCGGGCAGCGGCTCGGTCTCCTCGGCGGCGTCCCGGACCTTCAGCCAGGCCGCGAGTTCCGCCGAGGTCATGTTGACCACGCGGTGGAAGTCCGTCCACAGCGCGTCGAGTTCGAGGGCGTCGGCCATGGGTTTCCCCTTCCGTACCGAGGGCGGGCGTACTAGCCGGCGGTGTCGTGGTTCTCGGCCTGGAACATCCAGTGCTGCTTCTCCAGGTCCGCGGTGATGGCGATCAGCAGGTCCTGGGTGACCGGATCGGCCTTCTCCGTCGCCTCGATGCGCTCGCGCAGCCGGCCGACCGCCGTCCCCAGCGTCGACACCATCAGCTCCACGACCTCCGTGTCGCGCAGCCAGCCGTCCTTGGTCCCGGACAGCGCGAAGGCCGCGGCGATGGTCTCGGGCCGGCCGTCCGGCGACACGCCCAGCGCGGCGGCACGCTCGGCCACCGTGTCCGAGTGGGCGCGGGCCGTCGCGACGACCTCGTCCAGCTGGAGGTGGATCGAGCGGAACCGCGGACCCACGATGTTCCAGTGCGCCTGCTTGCCCACCAGCGACAGTCCGAGCAGGTCCACGAGGGTGTCCTGCAGGGCGGTCCCGGTGACGCCGAGCGCCTCTGCGGGCAGCGTGCTCTTGACCACGGTCATGGTGCGTGCGTCCCCTTTCCTCACAGATGTGCGATCACGTCGAAGATGTGCGATCACGTCCGAAAGGGCGGGTGCCCCGCGCCGGGCCTGCCAAACGGCCCTGATCAGCGGGGCAGCAGCGGGTCGAGGAAGGCCAGCACCTCGGCGAGGACCTGCTCCCGGTTCGTCTCGTTGAACACCTCGTGCCGGGCTCCCGGGAAGATCCGCTCGGCCGCCCGGCCACCGCTCAGCCGCTCCACGCCGACCCGGCTGCCGGGCAGCGGCACCAGCCGGTCGTCGTCCCCGTGCAGCCACAGCAGCGGCAGCGGGCCCACGTCCCCGCCCTTCGCGACGGTCTCCAGGGTCCGCACGAACGCCTCCAGCGTGGGCCGCTTCATCGGGCCGTGCCAGACCAGCGGGTCGGCGGCGTACGCGGCGCCCACCGCCGGGTCCCGGGAGAGCGCGCCCGGGCTGATCGGGACGTCCGGGATCTCGTCCAGGGCGAGCAGCCGCCCCGGCAGCTCCCAGGCGCCGATCACCGGCCCGGACAGCACCAAAGCGGTCAGCTCGTGGCCGTACCGCTGGGCGAAGCGCGCTGCGATCAGACCGCCCATGGAGTGGCCGACCAGCACGAGCGGCAGCCCGGGGTGCGCGGCCCGGGCCAGCTCGGCGACGGCGTGCACATCCGTGACCACGTCCTCGAAGTCCTCGATCACGACCCGCTCGCCGGCGGACCTGCCGTGTCCCATGTGGTCGGGCGCGTACACGGCCGCCCCGTGCCCGGGGAGCAGCGCGGCGAGCCCGGCGTACCGGCCGGCGTGCTCGCCGTACCCGTGCACGAGGAGCGCCAGGAAGCGCGGCGCCGGGTGCGGCCACTCGGTCACGGCGACGGTCCCGCGGGTGCCGTCGAGGGCGTGCTCGCGGACGTGGGGCATGTCTCCTCCAGCTGCCGGGGTGCAGGCCTCGGGAGATCTTCCCAGGGGGCCGGGCGGAGGTCTATAGTCCAAAACTAGCAGTGCTAATTAAGTAGTGCCGTCGCCGTCCCGGCTGATCCACAGCGCCGTAGGTCAGGAGTCATAGCCGTGCGTCCCGTCCACTTCGCGGCCGCCCGCCGCACCCCCATCGGAAAGCTGCGCGGAGCCCTGTCCGCCGTCCGGCCCGACGATCTCGCGGCGACCGTGATCCGCCACCTGGTGGCCGACGTCCCCGCCCTCGATCCCGCCCGGATCGACGACGTCTACTGGGGCGCGGCCAACCAGGCCGGCGAGGACAACCGCAACGTCGCCCGGATGGCCGCCCTGCTCGCGGGGCTGCCCGAGTCCGTGCCCGGCGCCACCGTCAACCGGCTGTGCGCCTCCGGACTCGAAGCGGTCACCACCGCCGCGCGGACGATCGCCGCGGGCGAGGCCGACGTCGTGGTCGCCGGAGGCTCCGAGTCCATGAGCCGCGCGCCCTTCGTACTGCCCCGCCCCGACGAGGCCCTGCCGCACAGGATCGAGACCCACGACACCCGGCTCGGCTGGCGCCTGGTCAACCCCGCCATGAAGGACCTGCACGGCCTGCTGGCGATGGGCGAGACCGCCGAGGAGGTGGCCGGGCGCTACGGCGTCCCGCGCGAGCGGCAGGACGAGTTCGCGCTGCGCAGCCACCGGCTGGCCGCCGCCGCACGCAAGGACGGCCACTTCGACGACGAACTCCTGCCCGTCGAGCGCCCGGACGGCGTCGTCGTCGAGCAGGACGAGTGCGTCCGCGAGGACACCTCGCTGGAGAAGCTGGCCCGCCTGAAGCCGGTCTTCCGCCCGGGCGGCACGGTCACCGCAGGCAACGCCTCACCGATGAACGACGGCGCCGCCGGACTGCTCCTCGTCAGCGAGGAGGCCCTGAACGACCTCGGCCTCGAATCCCTCGGGCGCTATGTCGCGGGCGCCTCCGCCGGGGTCCACCCCGACGTGATGGGCATCGGGCCGGTCCCCGCCACCCGCAAGGCGCTGGCCCGGGCCGGCTGGACCGTCGGCGACCTCCAGGAGGCCGAGTTCAACGAGGCGTTCGCCGCACAGGCGCTCGCCTGCGTCGACCAGCTCGGCATCGACCCCGACCTGGTGAACCCCAGCGGGGGCGCCATCGCCCTCGGTCACCCCCTCGGCTGCTCGGGCGCCCGCATCCTGACCACCCTGCTCCACCGCATGCGCCGCACGGGCGCGGAGCGCGGGCTGGCCACGATGTGCGTCGGCGTGGGCCAGGGGAGCGCGGTGCTGGTCGAACGGCACTAGATCCACCCCACGGGGGCGCCCCGCACCGGGGCCGGTCGCACGAGCCGCAGCAAGAAACGGAGCAGCACTCCATGGCAACCCTGTCCGTCGCCGCCATCCTCGCCGAGAACGCCCGGCGCCGCCCCGGCAGCACCGCGCTCGTCGAGGGCGAACTGCGGCTCACCTTCGCCGAGGTGTGGCGCCGGGCGCTGGCCCGCGCGGGCGCGCTCGCCGGCCTCGGCGTACGGCCGGGCGACCGCGTCGCCCTGATGGCACCCAACACCGCCGAGTTCCCCGTCGCCTACTACGCCGTCGCGGCGGCCGGTGGTGTCGTCGTCCCCGTGCACCTGCTGCTGTCGGCCGGCGAGGTCGAGCACGTCCTGCGGGACAGCGGGGCCGCACTGCTGCTCGTCCACCCGGCGCAGGCGGAGACGGGCCGGGTCGCTGCCGCCGCCACCGGGGTCCGGGTGATCACCCTGGGCGAGGAGTTCGCGCAGCTCGCGGCCGACGCCGAGCCCCTCGCCTCGTACGTCACCCGGGCCGCCGACGACCCGGCGGTGGTCTTCTACACCAGCGGTACGACCGGCGTCCCCAAGGGAGCCGTGCTCAGCCACTTCAACCTGGTGATGAACGCGACGGTCAACGCCTTCGACGCCAACGACATCCGCGCCGACGACATCGCCCTCGGCGCGCTGCCCCTGTTCCACGCCTTCGGCCAGACCGTCTCGCTCAACTCCACCTGGCGGGCGGGCGCCACGCTGGTCCTGCTGCCCCGATTCGACGCGGCCCGTGCCATCGAGCTGATGGTGAAGGAGGGCGTGAACACCTTCCACGGCGTGCCGACGATGTTCGTCGCCCTCGCCGCCGCGGCCGCCGACGCGCCCGCGCTGCCGGAGCTGCGCGTGTGCGTCTCGGGCGGGGCCTCCCTGCCCGTCGCCGTACTGGAGCGGTTCGAGGCCGCGTTCGGCGCGCGGGTCTACGAGGGGTACGGGCTGTCGGAGACCTCGCCGACGGCCACCGTCAACCAGCCCGTGTTCGGCACCCGGCCCGGCACCATCGGGCACCCCCTGTGGGGCATCGACGCGGAGATCGCCCGCGCCGAGGCCGAGGACCGCGTGGAACTGCTCCCGGCCGGCGAACTCGGCGAGGTCGTCATCCGCGGCCACAACGTCTTCTCCGGCTACCTCGGCCGCCCGGAGGCCACCGCCGAGGCCGTGGTCGACGGATGGTTCCGCACCGGCGACCTCGGCACCAAGGACGAGGACGGCTTCCTGCGCATCGTCGACCGCAAGAAGGACGTCATCATCCGCGGCGGCTACAACGTGTATCCGAGGGAGGTCGAGGAGGTCCTGATGCGCCACCCCGGCATCGCCCAGGTCGCCGTCATCGGCCTGCCCGACGAACTGCACGGCGAGGAGGTGTGCGCCGTCGTCGTACCCGCGCCGGGCACCGCCCCGGACGCGGCCGCGATCAGCGAGTGGTCCAAGGAGCACCTCGGGCGGCACAAGTACCCGCGCCGGGTGGAGATCACGGACGCGATGCCGCTGGGCCCGAGCATGAAGGTGCTGAAGCGGGAGCTGCGGGCACAGTACGCGGACCGCGCGTAGCGGGCGGGGGCCGGCGCGACAGGAGCGGCGCGGGCGGGGCCGCGCGCGGCCGGGGCCGCGCGGGCGGTGCCGGCGCGGCAGGCTCCGTGGCAGGTGTCATCTGGCGAGACAGTGCTTACGCCGGAGGCTTGTCCGGACATAGCATCGGTTCCCGCATGAACACGATGACGCTCTGGCACCTCTCCGGCTGGGGGTTCGCCGCCCTCGCCTTCGCGGCCCTCCTGGTCGGCTTCTCCAAGACCGCGGTCAGCGGGGCCAACACGGTCAGCCTCGCGATCTTCGCGGCCGTCCTGCCCGCCCGCGCCTCCACCGGCGTGCTGCTGCCGGTCCTGATCGTCGGCGACGTGCTCGCCGTCCTCACCTACCGGCGGCACGCCCACTGGCCCACGCTGTGGCGGCTGTTCCCGGCCGTCGCGGTGGGCGTGGTGGCCGGCACGCTGTTCCTGGCGCGGGCCGGCGACGGGATCGTCCGGACCTCGATCGGCGCGATCCTGCTGCTGATGGCCGGCGTCACCGTGTGGCGCCGGCGCCGCGAGGAGGCGACAGCGGACGCGCCGGACGAGGTCTCCACCCGGGCGGGCCGGATGAAGGCCCGCTCCTACGGCGTGCTCGGCGGGTTCACCACGATGGTCGCCAACGCGGGCGGCCCGGTGATGTCGATGTACCTGTTGTCCGCCGGATTCCGGAAGTTGGGCTTCCTGGGAACCTCGGCGTTCTTCTTCCTCATCGTGAACGTGTCGAAGGTGCCGTTCAGCGTGGGCCTGGGGCTCATCGACGGACGCTCGCTGTTCCTCGACGCCGCGCTCGCGGTGTTCGTCGTGCCCGGAGCGTTGTTCGGCAAATGGGCTGTGAACAGGATCAACCAACGACTTTTCGAACAGCTCGTGATCGCGGCGACCGTCGTGGGCGGGGTGCAACTGCTGCTCCGCTGAGGCGCGGGTTCACGGCGTCGGCTCGACCCGGGACCTCACGGTGTCAGCCCCAGCAGCGCCGGGAGGTCCGCGATGGAGTCCACGACGTGGTCCGGGGTGCCGCTCGCCCGCTCGTGCGTCTCCCGCTGGTACTTGCCGGTCCGCACCAGCACCCCCGTGAGCCCGGCCCGCTGCGCGCCGAGCACGTCCGACTCGATGTCGTCGCCCACCATCAGGGCGTTCGCGGCGCTCCTGCCCATCCGGGCCAGCGCCGCCTCGAAGAACGCCCGCGACGGCTTGCCCGTGATCGTCGCCTCCACCCGCGCGGCCCTCTCCAGCCCCACCAGGAAGGCACCCGAGTCCAGTTGCAGCCCGGCGTCGGTCCGCCAGTACAGGTTGCGGTGCATGGCGACCAGTTCGGCTCCCCGCTGGAGTTGGCCGAAGGCGCGGTTCAGCGCCGCGTAGTCGAACTCCGGTCCGGCCCCGCCGAGGACGACCACGTCGGGACGGTCGTCGACCACCGCGATGTCTCCCAGGTCCTCCCCGATGTCCCCGCTGTTGAGCAGCGCGCAGCGCGCGCCCGGAAAGTGCTCGGCGAGGTACGCGGCCGTGGCGGCGGGCGCGGTGAGGACGTCGTCGGCGTCCACCGCGAAACCGGCCGCCGACAGGGTCCCGGCGATCGCCGCGCGCGTGCGCGAGGTCGTGTTGGTCACCAGGGCCACGTCGAGACCCGCAGCGCGGATCCGCTCCAGCGCCTCCACCGCGCCCGGCAGCGGCCGCCACGAGACGGTGAGGACACCGTCGATGTCGATCAGTACGGCACGCACGGATTCCATGGCCCGACCGTAGCGACCCGGGCGGCGGAACGCGCCGCACCACCTCGGTACGCTCACCCCCATGCCCCCGCACGTCCTGATCCTCGGCGGCACCACCGAGGCCCGCCGTCTCGCCGCGGAACTCGCCGCCCGCCCCGGCGTCCGGGTCACCACCTCGCTGGCCGGCCGCGTCGCCCGGCCGGGCGCGCTGGCGGGCGAGGTCCGGACCGGCGGCTTCGGCGGCGCCGAGGGCCTCGCCGACTGGCTGCGCGCCCACCGGGTGGACGCCCTGGTCGACGCCACCCATCCGTTCGCCGGGACGATCACGGCCAACGCGGCCCGGGCGGCGGCGGCCACCGGGGTCCCCGCGGTCGTCCTGCGCCGCCCCGGCTGGTGTGCCGGCCCCGGCGACGACTGGACCTCCGTCCCCTCCCTCGACGCGGCCGCCCGGGCGCTGCCAAGTTTCGGCCGCCGGGTCTTCCTCAGCACCGGACGCCTGGGCCTCGCGGCCTTCGCCCCTCTGACGGACCGGCACTTCGTCGTCCGGTCGGTCGACCCGCCCGGACCGCCGCTGCCCCCGGACGCCGAAGTGATCCTGGCCCGCGGCCCGTTCACGGTGGCCGACGAGACGGAACTGCTCCGCGCCCACCGGATCGACGTCCTGGTCACGAAGGACAGCGGAGGCGAGGCGACGTCCGCGAAACTCACGGCGGCCCGGGACCTCCGCCTGCCCGTGCTCGTCGTACGCCGTCCCGCCCTCCCCTCCGGCGTGCGCACGGCGGCCGACGTCCCGGCCGCCCTGACGGCGCTGGGGCTCACCCCGGGATGACGACCGGGCCCGGGGGAGCGCGGTGCGGTCCCGGCCGCGCGCGACGCGGTCAGTCCTCCGTGGTGTTCCTGCGGAGCAGATAGGTGTCCATGATCCAGCCCTTGCGTTCGCGGGCCTCGGCACGCAGCCGCTCGATGCGGGGTCCGGCCTCGGCGATCGGGCCGGAGACGAGGATCTCGTCCGGGGTGCCGATGTAGGCCCCCCAGTAGATGTCCATGTCCTCGTCGGCGTACCGCCGGAACGCCTGGTGGGCGTCCAGCATCACGACCACGTCGTCCACCCCCGGCGGGAAGCCCTCGGACAGCCGCCGACCGGTGGTGATCTGCACCGGCCGGGCCACCCGGTTCAGACCCGTGCGGTGCCGGGCCACCAGCGAGGAGACACTGCTGATGCCGGGCACCACGTCGTACGCGAAGGCCACCCGGCCGGCCGCCAGCACGTCCTGGAGGATCCCCAGCGTGCTGTCGTACAGCGCGGGATCCCCCCACACCAGGAACGCGCCGGTGCCGTCCTCGCCCAGCTCCTCGGCGATCAGCCGCTCGTAGATCCCGGCGCGCGCACTGCGCCAGTCCTCCACGGCGGGCGAGTACGCCGCCCCGCCGGCCTTGCGGTCCCGCTCCGGATCCCGGGCCTCCACCAGGCGGTACGACCCCTCGGCCAGATGTGCGTCCAGGATGTCCCGGCGGAGCTGGGTCAGGTCGTTCTTCACCTCGCCCTTGTCCAGCAGGAAGAACACGTCCGTGCTCCGCAGTGCCTTGACCGCCTGCAGGGTCAGCTGGTCGGGGTCGCCCGCGCCGATACCGATGACATGAATCTTTCGCACGCCCCGAGTCTGCCGCATGCTCATGACGAGCCGCTCACCGCCTCGGCGGGCCCGGTCAGCGGGGCTCGCGCCACCCGAGCCGGGGCGCCTCGTCGCGGGCGTCCACCGGCCCGGTCCCCCGGCCACGCGTCCGGCCAGCTCCCGCGCCCAGCGGGCGAGCCCGGCGAGATCCAGCCCGTACGGCCGGTCCTCGCCCCGCTGTGACTCCCACTCCTCGACCGCGCCCGCGCCCCGTCGCAGCAGGCGCGCCCCGCCGACGGTGTTCCCGCGTGCCGCGTGCGTGAGCCCCACCGCCAGCTGGGCCAGCCCCCGCCACAGGGTCCGCTCGTCCTGCGGGCCCGACTTCCAGGCGTCCTCGAACACCTCGTGCGCGTGGAACGGCCGGCCCGCGTCCAGCAGCGCCTGCGCCTCCGCGACCGTCTCCAGCGGCGCCCGTACGACACCCTCCGGCTGCCGGGCCACGCCGTCGGCGCCGTGCGGCAGCGGCCGGCCCAGTCCGTCCCGGGGCCGCGCGTTGCGGGCCCGCCCGTCCTCGTCCCGGTCCCTGGCGCGGGCACCGCCCTCACTGGTCATACGCCGATTGTCCCCCGGCGCCCCGCAACGTCCCGCGAGGCCCTCTTCGGCGCACCCCCGGACGTGGGGTAAAGTTCTGTTCGCGCGATCACGCGGGTCACCGCGAGTGAGCGCATCGGGACGTGGCGCAGCTTGGTAGCGCACTTGACTGGGGGTCAAGGGGTCGCAGGTTCAAATCCTGTCGTCCCGACCATGCTTTTCGCAGGTCGGAGGCCGTTCTCTCCTGAGGGGGAGGACGGTCTTCCGTGCGTCCGGGCCCGGGACGCCCGCAGGACGGGCGGGGGAGAGGGTGCGACGCTTAAGTGACGGGCCGCGAGCAGAGGTCCGCGTGCGTCCCGCCCGGTACGGGGGCATCGTCTCCGGCCGGGGAGGCGCGACAACGACGCCTGGAGAGCAGGTGGTTGCCCATGCGCAGTCCGACCCGCACAGCCGGTGTCCTCGCCGCACTGGCCCTCACCCTCGGCGGTGCCGTCCTCACCGCCCCCGCGGCCCGGGCGGACATCCCCGCCTGCACGCAGATGGCCACGCAGGCCGGTGCCACCGCCTCCGACTCCGTCACCGCGGCCTGCGGCCGAGGCGTGGTCGGAGACCTGCAGGGCTGTGTGACCGGGCTGACCGGGGCCGGGGTGGCGGGCGGCGCCGCGAACGGTGCCTGCCGGGCGGCGGCCCACGAACCGCGATAGGAGGAAGTCATGCGCATGCGAAGGATTCTGGGCCTCGCCCTGGCCGCGGCCACACTCGCCGGCATCAGCGCGCTCGGCGCGGTCGGCGCCGCGGCCGCCTCGTCCCCGAACATGACCAGGGACGAGTGCACGGCCGCCGGCGGACAGGTCACGGCACGCCCCTACGCCGGCTACGTCTGCGCGCTGCCCGACGGGACCACGCAGTCGATCACGTGATCTTCCCGTAGAAGTCGCACGGCCGAGGAGCCGACCGGCGGTACACCGCCGGTCGGCTCCGCCGTGCCCGCCCACGCCTCCGGGGAGGGCTCCGCCGTTCGGCCCATCAAGGGCTTCGGCCCCGGCGCCGAGAAGGATCAGGCGGAGTCGTCCCACTCCTGAGTTCCGGTACACCTCCGCGCCCTCGGCCGCCCCGACGACGGCGGCCCCGCACCCCCGCCGGCCCGGAGGAGATCCCGCATGCGCGTCCTCGCGCCCCTGACCGCCGTCACCACCGCCGCGCTCCTGCTCGTCACCGCCACCGGCGCTCCTCCCGCCGCGGCGGACGCGAACGCCGGCGGCTCCCCCCTGGTCAGGGTGGCCCAGGGCGACCCGTACGCGCGCTGCACCATCGGCGCGAGAGACGCCGCCAGCGTCGTCTACCCGGGCACCGAGGTCGAGCCGTACCTGTCCGTCGATCCGCGCGACACGAGGCGCGTGGTCACCGTGTTCCAGCAGGACCGCTGGAACGACGGTGGCGCCCGCGGCCTGGCGGCGTCCTGGACCAAGGACGGCCGCACCTTCCACCGGAGCACGCTGCCGTTCAGCCTGTGCGCCCCCGGCGGCGCGGACTACGAACGGGCCACCGACCCGTGGGTGAGCACCGGACCGGACGGCACCGTCTACGCCGGCGGAGAGGGCGTCGACTTCACGAGGAGCACCCGCAGCGCCCTCCTGGCCGCCACGTCCCGCGACGGGGGCCGCACCTGGCGCAACCTCACCACCACCCACGTCGACGAGCAGCCGTTCTTCAACGACAAGCCCTCGATCACCGCCGATCCGATCCGCAAGGGCACGGCCTACCAGGTCTGGGACCGCCTCGACAACGACCCGCCCGGCCCCAGCTCCCTCGACGGGCCGGGCTACCTCTCCGTCACCCGCGACGGCGGCCGCACCTGGAGCGCGGCCCGGCGGTTCGTCGACACCAGCGCCGTGCCCAACACCCAGACCATCGGCCATCTGATCGTCGTCGACCGGCGCACCGGCACCCTTTACGACTTCTTCGACCGGATCACCCTCGCCGACGACCTGAGCACCGTCCTCGAAGCCCACTACGCGGTGGTCACCTCGACCGACGCCGGACAGACCTGGAGCGCCCCGGTCACCGTGGCCCGGGACACCTCCGTACCGGAGGTCGACCCCAACGACCCCGGCAAGCCGCTGCGCGCCGCCGCGACCCTGCCCAGCCCGGCGATCGACCCCAGGACGGGCACGCTGTACATGGCCTACGAGGGCTCGGACTTCTCCGGCGGCAGGTTCGACTCCGTCCAGCTGGTGCGCTCCACCGACGGCGGACGCACCTGGGGGAGTCCCGAGCTGATCAGCCCGCGGGAGGTGCCGGCGTTCTCGCCGTCGATCGCGGTCGACGAGCGCGGCACGGTCGCGCTCACCTACTACGACCTCCGCTTCCTCAGGCCGGGCGACACCACCACCCTGCCCACCGCCTACCAGCTGGCCACCCTGCCGCACGGCGACCCGGGACGCCGGACCGAACGGCGGATCTCACGGGTCTTCGACTGGCTGCAGGCGCCGTTCGCCGGGGGCTACTTCCTCGGCGACTACCAAGGTCTGGTGGCGGACGGCAAGGGGGTGCGGGCGGTGCTCACCGAGACCCACTCCGGCACACCGCGGAACCGTACGGACGTGTACTCCGGCAGGTTCCGCACCGGGTGACGGTGCGGAGCCCGTGCGGCCCGGGTGCCGCCCCGCGTCAGCCGCGCTCGACGGTGACCGTCACCCGGCTGCCGGGGACGGCCAGGACCCGGGCCCGTCCGTCCGGTCCGCGTACGACGGCCGCGCGGCCACCGGCCCTGATCCGCCAGGCGCCCGGCGGCACGGAGAGCACGGACACCCGCGAGCCGCGCGGGAACGCACGGTAGGCCAGCCGGTACACACCCCGCCCGGCGTCGTACGCGGCGGACACGTCGGTGCCCGCGACGCTCTCCGCGTACGGCTCCGCGGTCAGCTCCTTGTTGGGCCGGAAGGCACCGGTGTCGTCGACCGCGCAGTATCCGCCGCCGTAGCACCAGACATAGCCCGCCCAGCCGGCGGCGTAACGGCCCAGGGAGGCCATGGCGTCCCGGTAGAAGCGGTTCATGTGCGGCAGGGTGCTGTCGAGCGGCCCCCACTCGCCGACGACGACCGGCACCCGGTACCGCTTCGGGTACGCGGTGACGGCCCGCTGGTACGCCTCGATCCAGCCGGCGCCGGGGTCGTAGTCGGAGCCCGCCTCCATCGCGGAGTCGTAGAAGTGCGGCGCGTACACGACGCGCGGGTCGTCGACCCGGCCGAGGCCGGTCGGTACGCCCTCGCCGACGATCGGCGTGGGCTCCACGAACACCCAGGCGTCCCGGTCGGCCGAACGCACCGCGTCGGCGAGACGGTTGTACATGGGGGTCAGCTGATCGCGTTCGACGCGGCGGGCCGCCGTCGCCAGGTCCTCGCCCGGACGCGCCTCACCCATCGGCTCGTTGATCAGGTCGTAGCCGAGCACGGCCGGGTGGCGGGCGAAGCGGGCGGCGAGGACCCGCCACATCCGTACCTGGGCGGCGCGCAGGTCCCGGTCCTCGTAGAGGTGGGTGAAGGCGCGCTGCACGGCGGGCTCGAAGTACTCGGCGAACCAGTCGTCCGGATGCGCGGTGAACGGCAGTCCGTCGGTCCGGGTCGCCCACTCGGGGATGCCGCGGTGGCCGAAGGCCGGGCCGAAGACGTCCTGGTGGGCGTCGATCACGACCTTCACGCCGTACCGGTCGGCCCAGTTCAGGATGCGCCCGATCCTGTGCAGGTAGCTCCGGCTGTACTGTCCCGGCCTCGGCTCCAGGTCGTCCCAGAAGACCAGCAGCCGGGCGAAGTCGAAGCCCTCGGCCCGCATGTCGCGCAGATGACGCTCGGTGATGCCGGTCAGGGCCTCCTCGCCCCGGTGCGTCTTGTCCTCGATGTTCCAGCCGCGCAGGGTGAGGACCCGCCCCTGCCGGTCGGTGAGCGGGGGGATTCCCGGCTCGGCCTCCGGGGTCTTCGGTGAGGCGTGGGCGGTGGCGGGGACGAGCAGCGCGGCGACGACCGCGGCGGCCGTCAGTGACGCTCGCAGCACGGTGAACCTCCGGTCCGGCGGTGTCCGTTCGTGCCGCGCATCCCACCAGCCGCCGCCGCACTCTTCAAGTGCCGTGCATCAGAAGCCTGTTGCAGGAACCGGTGTCGGCTCAGCCCTTGCTGGAGCCCAGGGTCAGGCCGCTGACGAACTGGCGCTGGAGCACGAAGTAGACGACCAGCGTCGGGATCGCGGTCAGCAGGGCACCCGCGGCGACCAGGTTGGGGTCGGTGAAGTACTGGCCGGAGAGGTTGTTCAGGGCCGAGGTGATCGGCATGTTCTCACCGGTCGAGATCAGCACCAGCGCCCAGAAGAAGTCGTTGTAGATCCAGATCGACAGCAGGGTCGCGAGGGCAGCCATCGCCGGCTTGCACAGCGGCAGGGTGATCTGCCAGTACAGTCGCCACACCGACGCGCCGTCGACCAGCGCGGCCTCGGTCAGTTCGTGGGGCAGCGAGCGCATGTAGTTGCTCAGCACGAACGCGCAGAACCCGGACTGGAACGCCACATGGATGAGGACCAGGCCGAGGGCGGAGTCGTACAGCTTGCCGCTCGCCGTGACCCCCGGCAGATCGGTGAGCAGGTACAGCCGGTACAGCGGGGTGATGATGACCTGCTGCGGGAGCAGGTTGCCGGCCGTGAAGACCAGCAGCAGCGCCAGGTTGACCCGGAAGTCGAATCGGCTGACGTAGAAGGCGACGCAGGAGGACAGGAACAGGGTCAGCAGCACGGCCGGGATCGCGATGATCAACGTGTTGCCGAAGTAGTGCGTCATGTCCGACTGCTCGAACGCGTGGGTGAAATTGTCGAAGTTCAGCGTGTCCGGCCAGGAGACGTAACCCTTCGCGCTGGTCTCGCTGTACGGGCGCAGCGCGGAGAACACCGCCCACAGCAGGGGCGCGAGCCAGGCGAGGGCGGTGCCCGCGAGGAAGACGTGCAGCAGGACGCGGGCCGGGCGGATCGGGGCGCGCCGCTTCGACGGGACGGTGGTGCCGCTCATGCCCGCCGCTCCTTCCGGAAGGTGGCGATCAGATAGGGGATGATCACCGCGAGCGAGATCACCAGCAGGACGACGGCGATGGCGGAGCCGTAACCGATGCGGCTGGACTCGCCGATGATGTTGTTGGTGACCAGGATCGACAGCAACTCGGTGCCCTGGGCACCCTTGTTGAAGACGAAGACCAGGTCGAAGGCGCGCAGCGCCTCGATGATGGTGACGACGAGGACGACGGTGTTGGTCGGGCGCAGGGTGGGGAAGATGACGCTCTTGAACGTCTGCCACTCGTTGGCGCCGTCCAGCGCGGAGGCCTCGCGCAGCGACGGGTCCACGCTCTTCAGTCCGGCCAGGTAGAGGATCATCATGTAGCCGGTGTGCCGCCAGGACGCGGCGATCAGGACCGCCCACAGGTTGAGCTTCGGATCGCCGATCCAGTCGATGTAGTGGCCGGGCTTGTTGGCGCCGATGATGCTGTTGATCAGGCCCGTGTCCGGGTTGTAGACGAGCTGCCAGACGAACCCGATGCAGGCCATGGAGATGACGACCGGCAGGAAGAACGCGGTCTGGTAGACCCGGCTGAAGCGGATCCGCTTGTCCAGCTGCACCGCCAGGAAGAGGCCGAACGGCGTCGGGACCAGGATGAGGGCCACGAACCAGATGACGTTGTGCTGGACGGCGGGCCAGAACTGCGGGTTGTCGCTGAAGAGTTGGTGGAAGTTGTCCAGGCCCACCCATCTGATCGAGTCGAACCCGATGCCGTCCCAGGTGGTGAAGGCGAGGAGGATCGAGGCGATCGCGGTGACCCATACGAGGGCCACGTGCAGGATCGTGGGCACGCCCGCCATCACGGCGAGCGTGATGCGGTCACGGCGGGTCAGCAGGCGCTGTTGGCCGTTCGTGCCCCGCTTCCTCGCAGGCGCGGTGCCCGGAGGCGGCGGCGCCGCCTCCGGGCTCTTCGTCGTCGTGTCGGTCGTCATGGGGCTGCTCATGCGGAGGCGAAGATCGTCTTCTTCTGGCGCTCGATGGACGACAGCAGGCTGTCCACGCCCTTGGGGTTCTGGAGGAACTTCTGCAGGCCGGGCTGCATCACCGTGGAGGTGAAGTCGGGCCGGCTGTCGCGGTCCATGAACTGGGTAAGGCTCTTGGCGCCGCCGATCATCTCGAACGCCTTCTTCTGGAGCGCCGAGTACGACGACGTGTCGGCCTTGCCGGCGGCGGCGACCACGCTCGGGTCGGTCTTCAGGTAGAGCTCCTCGGCCGCCGGGGAGCCGAGGTACTCCAGCAGCTTGACCACGCCCGCGTGGTTCTTCGGGGACTTGCTCACCATGAAGCCGTCGGTCGGTGCCTCGACCGTGTCCTGGCCGTACGCGGAGTTCAGCTCCGGGAAGGGGAAGAAGTCGAGGTCGTCCAGGGCGGCCTTGTCGGTGAACTGCTGCGCCACGAACGAGCCGAGGACGTACATGCCGGCCTGCTTCGCGACCAGGGTCTGCGCGGCGTCCTGCCAGGTGCGGCCCATGAAGCCGTCCTGGTGGTAGGGGAGGATCTCGGTCCAGTGGTCGAAGACGGCCTTGACCTTGGCGTCGGTCCAGGAGGCCTTCCCGGCCATCAGCTGGACGTGGAAGTCGTAGCCGTTCAGGCGGAAGTTGATCTGGTCGAAGGTGCCCATCGCCGGCCAGGCGTCCTTGTCGCCGAAGGCCAGCGGGACCAGGCCGTCCTTCTTCATCCGCTTCAGCAGGGCGACGAAGTCGTCCCAGGTGGCGGGGACTTCGTAGCCGTGCTGCTGGAAGACGCTCTTGCGGTAGAAGACCGCCCACGGGTACGTCGTCATCGGCACGAAGTAGTACTTGCCGTCCTCGCCCTTGCTGAGCTTCTTCATCGCCTCGGGGAAGTTGTCCCCGATCTTCGCCCAGACGTCGTCGATGGGCGTGGCCAGCTTCTTCGCCGCGAAGAACTGCATGCGGTAGCCGGCGAACCAGTTGAACACGTCGTCCGGCGTGCCCTGCAGATACGAGTTGATCTGCTCCTGGAAGGTGTTGTGGTCCTTCGTGTTGACATCGACGGTGATGCCGGACTGCTTCCTGAAGGCCGCGTAGACACTCTCGAAGGCCTTCTTCGGCACCGCGTCGGAGGCGTTGGAGCCCACGGTGACGGTCTTCGGGTCGGAGCCCGAACCGCTGCTTCCGCAGGCGGACAGCAGGGGTATGCCGGCACCGGCCAGCAGGGCGGCACCACCCGCTCCGCGCAGCAACGCGCGGCGGCCGGGACCCGGGACGGAAGAACCTGAGGGGGAGAGGCGCATGGCGGCTCCTGAGGAATGCAGGGTCCGGTCAAGGGGTTGAGTTGATCACCGAAAGGTCGCCGAAACCGCTCAGAAACCAACTCGACCGAACATCGTGGGCGTAATAACAGCCCCATGTCCGCTCATGCGTCAATAGGCGCGGTCGCCTTGGGGGGTCTCTTGCCCGAAACGTAATCGTCACCGTTACCTGCGTGTTCGCCGCGCCGGGAACGAAGAGGCCCCCACGGCACGGGCGGCCGTGGGGGCTGTGTGAAAGCGGGGGATTCCGGTTCAGGGTCTGACCAGCAGCTGGAACTCGAAGGCGTAGTGGGACGCCCGGTAGACGTGGCTGCCGTACTCCACCGCTCGGCCGGTGTCGTCGTAGGCCGTGCGCTCCATGGTGAGCAGGGCCGCGCCCTCCGCCTCGTCCAGCAGGGCGGCCTCCCCGGCGGTGGCGCCGCGGGCGCCCACCGACTGCCGGGCGCTGTGCAGGGTCAGGCCGGCGGACCGCAGCATCCGGTACAGCCCCGTCGACTCCAGCCGTTCCGTGGGGAGTTCGAGCAGGGGCGCGGGCAGGTAGTTGCACAGGAACGCCACCGGGCGGCCGCGGGTGCGGCGCAACCGCTCCAGCACGGTCACCTCCGCGCCCTCCGGCACGGCGAGGGCCGCCGCCACGTCGGCGGCCGCCGGGATCCGTTCGTTGCGCAGCACCCGGGTGGTCGGCCGTTGGCCGGCGGCCTCCAGGTCGTCGTAGAGGCTGCTGAGTTCCAGCGGACGCCTGACCTTGCTGTGCACCACCTGGGTGCCGACCCCGCGACGGCGCACCAGCAGCCCCTTGTCCACCAGGGACCGGATCGCCTGGCGCACGGTGGGCCGGGACAGCCCGAGCCGCACCGACAGGTCCACCTCGTTGCCGAGCAGGTTCCCCGGGGCGAGCGCCCCCTGCTCGATGGCCGACTCCAGTTGCCGGGCGAGCTGGTGGTACAGCGGGACGGGGCTCGTGCGGTCCAGGAGGAGGGGGAGTGAGGAGAGTGCGTGATCACCCGGTGCCGTTCGCTGCGGGGTGCGGTGTACTGGGCTCATGCCTCTCAGGTGTAGGGGCCGACGGGCGACGGTGTCAATCGTTTGTACGTACATTCGGACCTGCTCGTGAAATGATGTCTTAACAAAGTATTGACAGCGAGCCCGTCAGGGACTTGGATCCCGTCCCAACGCACGGCGTGCCCAAGCGCAGGCGTCCCTCCCCCGACGCACAGTGAGGTGCAAGGAAAGATGGACCGCTCTTCTCGCTCCCGCTCCCGCAGGCTGGCCCCCGTTGTGGCTGTGGCCGCCGCGGCAGCCCTCACCCTCGCCGGCTGCTCCAGCAGCTCCGGCGGCAAGAAGGCCGAGGAAGGAGCGGCGAACGCCTCCGCGGGCAAGGCCGACACCCCCCGGATGACCGTCGCGCTGGTCACCCACCAGGCACCCGGTGACACCTTCTGGGACACCGTCCGCAAGGGCGCGGAGGCCGCAGCGGCCAAGGACAACGTCAAGCTGATCTACTCCGCCGACCCGAACGCGGGCACCCAGGCCAACCTGGTGCAGAACGCCATCGACCAGAAGGTCGACGGGATCGCGATCACCCTGGCCAAGCCGGACGCCATGAAGAACGTCATCGGCAAGGCGCGGCAGGCCGGCATACCGGTCGTCGGACTGAACTCCGGTCTGAGCGACTGGAAGAAGCTGGGCCTGCTGGAGTTCTTCGGACAGGACGAGAGCGTGTCCGGCGAGGCGGTCGGCAACAAGCTCAACACCAACGGCGCCAAGAAGATCGTCTGTGTGATCCAGGAGCAGGGCAACGTCGGCCTCACCCAGCGCTGCGACGGCGTGAAGAAGACGTTCAAGGGCACCACTGAGACCCTGTACGTGAACGGCACCGACATGCCGTCCGTGAAGTCGACCATCACGGCGAAGCTCAAGCAGGACAAGTCCATCGACACCGTCGTCGCGCTCGGCGCGCCGTTCGCCCTCACCGCGGTGCAGTCGGTGGGCGACGCGGGCAGCAAGGCGAAGGTCGCCACGTTCGACCTCAACAAAGACCTGGTCAAGGCCGTACAGAAGGGAACCATCGAGTTCGCGGTCGACCAGCAGCCCTACCTCCAGGGCTATCTGGCGGTCGACTCCCTGTGGCTCTACAAGAACAACGGCAACTACAGCGGCGGCGGCGAGCAGCCGGTGCTGACCGGCCCGGCCTTCGTCGACAAGTCCAACGTCGACAAGGTCTCCGAGTTCGCCGCGAAGGGCACCCGGTGATGAGCATGGCCCAGCACGCCGAGCCGGCGGTGGGGACACCGCCGGCGCCCGGCCCCGAGCAGAGCGACGGCCGTACCACCCGGCGCCCCCTGGTGCTCCGGCTGCTGGCCCGGCCAGAGGTGGGCGTCTTCCTCGGCGCCGCCGCCGTCTTGGTCTTCTTCCTGATCGTCGCGCCCTCGGTCCGCCAGGGCAGCTCGATGGCCACGATCCTCTACCAGTCCTCGACCATCGGGATCATGGCCCTGCCCGTGGCCCTGCTGATGATCGGCGGCGAGTTCGACCTGTCGGCCGGTGTCGCGGTGATCACCTCGGCGCTCACCGCGAGCATGCTCAGCTACCAGCTGACCCTGAACGTGTGGACCGGCGTGATCGTCGCCCTGGCCGCCTCCCTCGCGGTCGGCGCCTTCAACGGCTGGATGGTGGTGAAGACCGGACTGCCCAGCTTCCTGGTCACCCTCGGCACCTTCCTGATCCTCCAGGGCGTGAACCTCGCCGTGACCAAGTCGGTCACCGGCAATGTCGCCACCGACGACATCAGCGACATGCAGGGCTTCGACCAGGCCAAGAAGATCTTCGCGTCGTCCTTCGACGTCGGCGGGGTCGAAGTGCAGATCACCGTGGTCTGGTGGCTGGTCTTCGCCGCCCTGGCCAGCTGGGTGCTGCTGCGCACCAAGTACGGCAACTGGATCTTCGCCGTCGGCGGGAACAAGGACAGCGCCCGCGCGGTCGGCGTCCCGGTCAGGTTCACCAAGATCACGCTGTTCATGCTGGTCGGCTTCGGCGCCTGGTTCGTCGGCATGCACAACCTGTTCTCGTTCAACACCGTGCAGTCGGGCGAGGGCGTCGGCCAGGAGCTCATCTACATCGCCGCGGCCGTCATCGGCGGCTGTCTGCTCACCGGCGGCTACGGCTCGGCGATCGGGCCGGTCTTCGGTGCCTTCATGTTCGGCATGGTCCAGCAGGGCATCGTCTACGCAGGCTGGAACCCCGACTGGTTCAAGGCGTTCCTCGGCGTGATGCTGCTCGGCGCCGTCCTGATCAATCTATGGGTCCAGCGCACGGCGACCCGGAGGTGACCGATGACTGACAAGACGACCGGAACCCACGGCGCCGTCCTGAAGGACGCTCCGCCCGAGGGGGATGGCCCCCTGGTCGAGCTGCGCGGAGCGGGCAAGTCCTACGGCAACGTCCGCGCGCTGCACGGCGTCGACCTGACGGTGCACGCAGGCCGGGTGACCTGCGTCCTCGGCGACAACGGCGCCGGCAAGTCCACCCTCATCAAGATCATCTCGGGTCTGCACCAGCACACCGAGGGTGAGTTCCTGGTCGACGGCGCGCCGGTGCGGTTCACCTCCCCGCGCGAGGCCCTGGACAAGGGCATCGCCACCGTCTACCAGGACCTGGCCACCGTCCCGCTGATGCCGGTGTGGCGGAACTTCTTCCTCGGCTCCGAGATGACCAGGGGACCCTGGCCCGTGCGCCGCCTCGACATCGCCCGCATGAAGCGGACGGCCGACGAGGAACTGCGCAACATGGGCATCGTCCTGAACGACCTGGAACAGCCCATCGGCACCCTCTCCGGCGGTCAGCGGCAGAGCGTGGCGATCGCCCGCGCCGTCTACTTCGGCGCCCGCGTCCTCATCCTCGACGAGCCGACGGCCGCCCTCGGCGTCAAGCAGTCCGGAGTGGTCCTGAAGTACATCGCCGCGGCCCGTGAACGCGGACTCGGCGTCATCTTCATCACCCACAACCCCCACCACGCCTACATGGTCGGCGACCACTTCAGCGTGCTGCGCCTCGGCACCCTCGAACTGTCCGCCGACCGCGCCGAGGTCGGGCTGGAGGAGCTGACCAACCACATGGCGGGCGGCGCCGAACTGGCCGCGCTCAAGCACGAACTGTCCCAGGTGCGCGGCGTCGACGTGGAGGAGCTGCCCGAGGAGGGCGACCTGACCGCGCCGGTGGCGAAGTCCCCCGAGGGCACGTCCTGACCCCGCGCCCGCCGGCCGGATCCCCCGCGGTTCCTGCGCAACCGCAGGGGATTCGGCCGGCAGGCGTACGGGAACCAAGCGGGGGCACGCGGGCGTTGTGAAGGACGACGGGGGATGCCCGCGCAGACGGGAGGACGAGATGACGCAGCGCACCGAGCCCCGGCAGAACGCCCAGGACACGGCCACCACCGACGCGGCGGCCTGGCGCGCCCACCGCTTCGGCACACTGCCCGAGCGGATACGGCCGGAGGACACGATCGAGACGAAGCCCGCCACCGTGCCGGACCCGGCCCGCGACACCTACAACCCGGACGAGTGGCTGATCCGCTACTGCGGCTGATCCGCTCCCGCGGCCGGGCCGGGCCGGGCCGGCCCGGTGCTTGGGCCGGTCCTGTGGCTGATCTGGTCCTGTGGCTGATCCGGTCCTGCGGTCGGGACGAGAGTGCGGCGCCGGGTGTCCCGGCGCCGCACCGCCCTCTCAGCCCTCCCGCACCTCCGCGAGGCTCACCGGCCGGTGCTCGCGCAGCGACAGGGTGCAGGCCTCGGCGATCCAGCCCGCCTCCAGGGCGTCCTCGATCGTGCAGGGCGAGGGCCGGGTCCCCGCCACGACCTCGGTGAACGCGGTCAGTTCGGCGCGGTAGGCGGCGGCGAACCGGTCCATGAAGAAGTCGTGCGGGGTACCTGCCGGGAAGCTCACCCCGGGCTCGACGGAGCGGAGCGGCAGCTGACCGTCCAGGCCCACGGCGATCGAGTCCCGGAAGCCGTGCAGTTCCATCCGCACGTCGTAACCCCGGCCGTTGTGACGGGAGTTGGAGACCACCGCGAGGGTGCCGTCGTCCAGGGTGAGGACCGCGCCGACGGTGTCCGCGTCGCCCGCCGCCGCGATGTAGTCGGCGCCGCGGTTGCCGCCGGCCGCGTACACCTCGGTCACCTCACGCCCCGTCACCCAGCGGATGATGTCGAAGTCGTGCACGGAGCAGTCCCGGAAGATCCCGCCGGACGCGGCGACGTACGCGGCCGGCGGCGGAGCCGGGTCCAGGGTGGTGGACCGGACCGTGTGCAGCGTGCCCAGCTCGCCCGCCCGCACGGCGGCCCGCGCGGCGGTGAAGCCCGCGTCGAAGCGGCGGTTGTAGCCGATCTGGATCGGGACACCGCTGCCGCGCACGGCCGCCAGCACTCCGACACCCTCGGCCATGGTCCGCGCCACCGGCTTCTCGCAGAAGACCGGCACGCCCGCCTCGACACCGGCGCGGATCAGCGCGGGATGGGCGCCCGTGGCGGCCGCCACGACCAGGCCGTCGACACCGGCCGAGAGGAGTGCCTCCGGCGAGTCCGCCACCTCGGCCCCGAACCGCTCGGCGGCGGCCTTGGCGGCGTCCGCGAACGGATCGGCGACGACGAGCGAGTCGACGGCGTCCAGTTCCGAGAGGGTCTCGGCGTGGAAGGCGCCGATGCGGCCCAGGCCGAGGATTCCGATGCGCATTGCTTCGCTGCTTCCTACTTGGTGGGTGAGGTCCGCCGCCGGGGTCCGGTCCCGGCCCCGTTCGTCCGCCGGGCCCACCCCGCGACGGCGGGCGGGCCGGCACGTCTCAGTCCAGCCCGCCGAGCACGTTCTGGTCCCAGTCGATCACCGAGCCGGTGACCACGCCCGACCGGTCGGACAGCAGCAGGACCACGAAGTCCGCGATCTCGTCCGGCCGGCCGAGCCTGCCCATCGGCAGCCGCTCCGCGGCCCGCTCCTGCCAGTCGTCGCCCGCGCCGTGGAAGGCGCGCTGGGTGGCGTCCTCGCCCTCCGTCGCCGTCCAGCCGATGTTCAGGCCGTTGACCCGGATCCGGTCCCAGCGATGTGCGTGCGCGACGTTCCTGGTCAAGCCCATCAGGCCCGCCTTGGCGGCCACGTACGGTGCCAGGAACGGCTGCCCGCCGTGCGCCGAGGAGGTGATCACGTTGACGATCGTGCCGGGCGCCTCGCGGGCCAGCATGTCGGCGACCGCGGCCTGCATCGCGAAGAACGGTCCCCGGAGGTTGACCGCGATGTGCTCGTCGAACAGCTCCGGCGTGGTGTCCAGCAGCGTCCCCCGGGAGGTCAGCCCCGCCGCGTTCACCAGGCAGTCGATCCGGCCGTACGCGGCCACCACCTCGGCCACCGACGCCTTCGCCTGCCCGGCGTCCGCCAGATCGGCCCGCACGTACCGCGCCTCGCCGCCGGCGTCCGCCAGCTCGGCCACCAGGGCCTCGCCCGGTCCGGGCCGGCGCGCGCCCACCGCCACCACGGCACCCTCCCGGACGGCGGCCCGCGCGATCGCGGCACCCACCCCCTGGCTGCCGCCGTTGACCAGGACGACCTTCTCCCGGAGGAGTCCGTTCAGCCCCATGGTTCAGTTCCTCCGGCGTCCGGCGGCGGCCCGCAGAGCCTCGCGGAGCCGCTCCGGCGTCCACTCCTCGCGCACCGCGCGCCGCAGCAGGTCCGCCTGCGACGACGGGGCCGTCCCGTCGACCGGCGGATCGCTGTCGAGGTCGGTGGGGAAGGGGTAGCCCTCGGCGCTCGCCGCGACGACGTTGTCGAGCCACTCCCGCGCCGCGCCCCGGGACCGGTGCCGCAGCAGCACCGGGAACACCGCGCCGGCCACCGCCTCCCGGTCCACCGTCTCCATCGCGCGCCCGAAGGCGGAGGAGATCTGGAGGAGGTTGGCCGTGCGCCGCACGTCGGCCGTCCGGTTCGTCCCGGCGGCGTGGAAGAGCGCCGGGTTGAAGAAGGCCGCGTCACCCTTGGCGAGCGGGAGCTGCACCTGGTGCGCCTCGAAGTACTCCTGGAACGCGGGCAGCCGCCAGGCCAGATAGCCCGGCTCGTACGTCTGCGAGTACGGCAGGTACCGCGTCGGCCCCGACTCCACCGGCATGTCGCAGTGGGCGACCGCCCCCTGGAGCGTGAGCACCGGGGAGAGGCGGTGCACATGGGCGGGGTAGGCGGCCGCCGCCGCGTTGCTCAGGAAACCGAGGTGGTAGTCCCGGTGCGCGGTCTGGCCGGCGCCGCCCGGGTTGACCACGTTGACCTGCGAGGTGACCTGGTAGCCGGGGCCGAGCCAGGCCGTCGACACGAGGGCCAGCACCTCGTTCGCGTAGTACGCGGCGAACGCCTCCGGGTCGTACAGGGCCGTCTTCTCCAGCGCGTTCCACACCCGGTCGTTGGCGCCCGGCCGCGCGAAGTGGTCGCCGGCGCTCGTGCCGGAGGCCCGCTGCCCGGCGATCAGCGCCTCGAAGACCGCCGTGACCCCGTCCACGACGGCGGGGTCCGGGAAGGCGCCCCGGACGACGACGATCCCGGGGCCGTCGGCGAGCGCCCGCACCAGCTCGGCCCGCAGCGCGTCCCGGTCGCCGGCCGTACGCAGGCGCTCGCCCTCGTAGACGAGGACGTTCTCCGTCACCGAGGAGGCGTGCGGATGGTCCGCGAGACGCGTCGTACGGCCGACGAGCGTGCGGAAGACGTCGAGATCGCAGTCCTGTTCGCAGAGCCGGGCGCGGCCGGGGGCGGAGCTGAGGGACATCGGCGTCCTGCTTTCGGGCACGGGATCGGCGCGGTCCTGTCATTCTTGTCAGTACAAACCCCTCGAACAACCAGCAGACACCCGTCAAAAACCCCTCAAGGAGCCGGTCCATGGGACACCCGTTCCCCCTCCGGGAGATCGCGCGGCAGGCGGGCCTGAGCGAGGCCACCGTGGACCGGGTGCTCAACCACCGGGGAGGGGTGCGCGAGAGCACCGCGCAGGAGGTGCGCCGGGCGATCGCCGACCTAGACCGCCAGCGCACCCAGGTCCGGCTGTCCGGCCGTACCTTCATGGTCGACATCGTGGTGCAGGCGCCGGAGCGGTTCACCACCGCCGTACGCGCCGCCCTGGAGGCCGAACTGCCCTCCCTGCACCCGGCGGTGCTGCGCTCCCGCTTCCACTTCCGCGAGACCGGCCCGGCCGCCGAGCAGGCCGGAACGCTGGACCGGATCGCCCGGCGCGGCTCGCAGGGCGTGATCCTCAAGGCGCCGGACGTCCCGGAGGTCACCGCGGCCGTCGGCCGGCTCACCGCCGCCGGCATCCCCGTCGTCACCCTCGTCACCGACCTGCCCACGAGCGGCCGGCTGGCCTACGTCGGTATCGACGACCGGGCGGCCGGCGCGACCGCCGCGTATCTGACGGGCCAGTGGCTCGGCGACCGGCCCGGCCACGTCCTCACCAGCCTCAGCAGCGGCTTCTTCCGCAACGAGGAGGAGCGGGAGATGGGCTTCCGCAGCGTGATGCGGGCCCGGCACCCGCAGCGGACCCTGGTCGAGATCGCCGAGGGCCAGGGCCTGGACGCCACGCAGTACGACCTCGTCCGCGCCGCCCTGGAGCGCGACGCGGAGATCCGGGCCGTGTACTCCATCGGCGGCGGCAACGACGCCACCCTGCGGGCCTTCGCGGATCTCGGCCGCGAATGCGCCGTGTTCGTCGCCCACGACCTCGACCACGACAACACCCGTCTGCTGCGCGAGCACCGGCTGTCCGCCGTCCTCCACCACGACCTGCGCCAGGACATGCGCGAGGCCTGTCGGCACGTCATGCGCGCGCACGGCGCGCTGCCCCCGGCCGGTCCGGCGCTGCCGACCGCCATCCAGGTCGTCACGCCGTACAACCTGCCCGCGCGGCGGGACGACTGAAGGGGATCGGGTGAGCCGGACCGAACACGTGGAGATCGAGGGCGTACCGCTGACCGCGACCCTCGTGCCGGGCGGCGCGGTCGGGCTGCTCGCGCTGCACGGCAGCAACGAGGGCGGCACCGCCGAGCTGGCGGACCTGGTGGCCCGGTGGTGCGGAGCCACCAGCCTGGTCTTCACCCAGCCGGGAGTGCCGCGGCCCCGGCACATCCCGTCCCCGCGGATGGCGGCGGACCACTGCGCGCTGCTGCGCGAGTTCCTCGACCGGGTCGCCCTCACGGTCTCGCTCCACGGCCACATGCGGCCGCACGCACCGCGGACCCTCTTCCTGGGCGGCGGCAACCGCGAGGCCGCGCACCTCCTGGCCGAGGAACTGCGCGTCCTCGCACCAGGGTTCCGGGCGGTCGCGGACCTGGCGGCGATCCCGGCCGCGCTGCGCGGGCTGCATCCCAGGAACCCGGTCAACCTCACCCGCCTGGGCGGGGTCCAGGTGGAACTGCCGCTCACGGCCCGGACCACCGGAGCGGCCGACACACCCCCGCGGCCGGTGGCCGACGCGCTCGCCGCCGGTGTCCGGCGGCTCGCTCAGCTCGCTTCGACGTCCACCCAGGACCCGCTCTGAGCGGACCGCGCCATCGCGTCCAGCACGGCCGCACTGCGCACCGCGTCGGCCAGGGTGGCGCCGTACGGTGTGCCCTCGGCGACGGACCGGACGAAGCGGTACGCCTCGATGACCTTCAGGTCGTCGTACCCCATCGCGTTGGCCGCGCCCGGCTGGAACGCGGCGAACTCGCCGGCGCCCGGTCCGACGTACTGCGTGCTGACCGGCTGGTCCTGGTAGGTGGTGCCGAGGCTGGTGCGCAGCTCGTTCATCCGGCGGAAGTCCCAGAACACCGCGCCCCGGGTGCCGTGCACCGCGAAGCCGTAGGAGTTCTGCTCGCCGACCGAGACCCGGCAGGCCTCCAGCACCCCTCGGGCGCCGGAGACGAAACGCAGCAGGCAGCCCACGTAGTCCTCGTTCTCGACCGGGCCGCGCTCCCCGCCGGACGCGAGGGCGTGACCGGCGGTGGCGCCGGCCGGGCGGGCCCGCTCGGGGACGAAGACCGCGGTGTCGGCGGTGAGGGAGGCGATGTCACCGAGCAGGAAGCGGGCCAGGTCGGCGCCGTGCGAGGCCAGGTCCCCGAGCACTCCGCTGCCCCCGCGCGCCCGCTCGTACCGCCAGGTCAGGGCGCCGTCCGGGTGGGCCGCGTAATCGCTGAACAGCCGGATGCGCACATGGGTGACCGTGCCGATCCCGCCTGCGGCGATCAGGTCGCGGGCGGCTTCCACGGCGGGCGCGTTGCGGTAGTTGAAACCGACCGCCCCCTGCACGCCCGCCGTCGCGACCGCGTCCGCGACGGCGCGGGCGTCCGCCGCGTCCAGGCCCACCGGTTTCTCGATCCAGACGTGCTTTCCGGCCTCGGCCATCGCCACGCCGATCTCCCGGTGCAGGAAGTTCGGCGCGGTGACGCTGACCGCCCGGACACGCGGGTCGGCGGCCACCTCGCGCCAGTCGCGGGTGGCGGACGCGAACCCGAACCGCTCGGCCGCCTCCTCGGCGCGCCCCGGCACCTCCTCGGCGACCGTGACCAGCCGCGGGCGCAGCGGCAGCCGGGGGTAGTGGTGCGGGAGCCGGGCGTAGGCCTGGGTGTGCACCCGGCCCATCCAGCCGAACCCGACGACGGCGACACCGAGCGCATCCACCATGACAGCCCCTCGTTGGACCGGTCCATCTCCTGTCCCGGTCACCATGTCCGGACATGGATCGGCTGTCAAGCAGGACGCTTTCGTTCCTGGTAAGCGGCCCCACGGCCTTTGACAGCCGGACCGGTCCATGGAACGGTCCATCCATGAGACCTCCGACGATCCGCGACGTGGCCGAGCGCGCGGGAGTGTCGAAGTCGCTGGTCTCCCTGGTGCTGCGCGGCTCCGGCCCGGTGAGCGCCGGGAGGCGGGACGCCGTCCTGCGGGCCGTAGACGAGCTGGGCTACCGGCCCAACGCGGCCGCCCGCAGCCTGAGCGAGCAGCGCACCCGCACGGTCGGCGTTCTCCTCGACGATCTGCGCAACCCCTGGTTCGTGGAGCTCCTGGACGGTCTGAACTCGCTGCTGCACACGGCGGGGCTGCACATGCTCCTCGCCGACGCCCGCCTGAACCGGCGGCTGGGGCACGACCTCGCCGAGCCCTTCCTGGACCTCGGCGTCGACGGGCTGGTGGTGGTCGGCACGGTCCCGGACGCGGGCGCGCTCGGCACCCTCGCGCGGCGCCTGCCCGTGGTCGTGGCGGGCGCCCGCGAGCACCCGGCGCCCGGCGTGGACCTCGTGGCCGGGGACGACGAACGGGGTGCCCGGCTAGCCACCGAGCACCTGCTCGGCCTCGGCCACCGCAGGATCGCGCACCTCGCGGGCCACGGCGCCGTCGGCGCGCTGCGCAGGCGCGGCTTCGAGGCGGCGATGCGAGCCCACGGCGCCGAGCCGCTCGTCGAGGCCGGCGACCTCACCGAGGAGGGCGGGTACCGGGGGACCGTCCGGCTGCTCGGCCGCGCCGACCGGCCCACGGCGCTCTTCTGCGTCAACGACATGGCCGCGATCGGCGCGCTCTCGGCGGCCGCCGAACTGGGCCTGCGGGTGCCGCGCGACCTGTCGGTGGCCGGCTACGACAACACCGGCATCTCGCGGCTGCGCCACCTCTGGCTGACCACCGTGGACACCGCCCCGCACGAGATGGGCCGGCGCGCCGCCCGCTGCCTGCTGGACCGCTTCGAGCGGCCGGACGGCGAGGGGCGCGTGCACCTCGCCGTACCGACCCTGGAGGTCCGGGGCACGACCGGGGAGCCGGCCGGCCGCCTCACAGGTTGATCGCGTACGCCTTGCGCAGGGTCTCGTGCACGGTCCACGTCGTACGGTCGCCCGCGCGGAGCACCGCCATGTCGCCCGGGCCCACCGTCAGCGTGGGGCCGCCCTCGACCTCGATCGTCGCCGACCCGCTGACCACCACGAACAGCTCGTCCGCCTCGGTGTCCGTGACCACGCCCGGGGTGATCTGCCAGATCCCGCGGATCTGCCTGCCGTCCGGGGACTCCCAGACCACCTTGCCAGTCACCTCCGGGGTACCGGAGACGATCTGCTCCGGGTCGAGGGGTTCGGGTTCGAGATCGGCGTCGGGGATGTGGAGCGCGAAGCTGTGCGTCATGGGCCGACCCTAACGAGCGGGCGCACCCCGCCGCCGTGGACAGTGTGTGCGGCATCGGGCCTGGTCGGAGGACACTTCGTCGGGCGCGCTGACTGGCAGAGGGCCGGGCCGCGGGTGATCGTGGGAGGCATGTCCGACGTCACGGCGCCCGGCGCGGCACCGCCCCGGCAGCACGGCACGCGCGAGATGGTCCTGTTCGGCGGGGTGTACGGCGCCGTCCTCGCCAGCTCGATGGTCGCGGCGCTCACCCAGTACGGGCACACCTCCGCCGCGGTCCGCGGCTACGACGCCGCGTGGGTGCTGGTGACCGCGGGCGCCTCCGCCCTCGCCCACGGGTACGCCCACTACATCGCCGAGCGGGGCCCGCACCGCCGCTGGGACATCCTGCTGGCCCTGCGCGACGAGTGGCCGCTCGTGGCGGCCGTGCTGCCGACGGTCCTCCTGCTCGTGGGCGCGTGGTGGAAGTGGTGGCCCGCGAAGGGCGTCGAGTACGCGGCGTTCGTCCTCAACATCCTCATCCTGTTCGTGCTCGGCCTGGTCACGGCCCGCTGGGCGGCCCGCGGCTGGCCCGGCGCCGTGCTGGTGGGCCTCGGGGACGCGCTCCTCGGGCTGGTCGTGGTGGTGGCGAACGCGCTGATCAAGTAGGCCGCCGCCCGGGCGCCCGGCGGGAGCGGGGGCCGGGCCGCCCGGCTCAGCGGGCGGTGCGCACCCCGTCCAGCGCGATGGCGAGGACCCGGTCGCGCTGGGCGTCGTCGTCGAACGCCGTCGCCATGATCCCGGCGACCATCCGGAGCAGATCGCCGAAGTCCATGTCCGTCCGCGCCACGCCCGCCCGCTGGGCACGCTCCAGCAGCGGGCCGCCGGCGGCGTACATGGAGTCGCGGCAGGCCGTGAAGATGTCCGACTCGTTGTTCAGGGCCTCGCGCACCGCCCGCTTGGTGACCATGTAGCCGGCGAACCGGTCCAGCCAGGCGGTCAGCGCCTCCCAGGGCTCACCGCCGGCGAGTTCGACCGCGGCCCGGCACAGGGTGTTCACCTCGTCCGCGTAGACGCTCTCGAAGAGGTCCCGGCGGGTGGGGAAGTTCCGGTACAGGGTGCCGATGCCGACGCCCGCGCGGCGGGCGACGTCCTCCAGCGAGGCGTCCGAGCCGTGCTCCGCGAACGCCTCGCGGGCGGCGGCGAGCAGGGCGTCGTAGTTGCGTGCCGCGTCCTTGCGGTGCGGCCGGCGGGTCGCCACGATCTCGCCGACGGGGAACGGCGTGGCCGTCACTTCTGCCTCCCGGGGGTGGGCTCGAAACGGAGGTCAACCTCCGCATCTTGAACCGGAGGGGTACCTCCGTTAGAGTGGAGGGGTACCTCCACTTTAGCAGTGCGGAGGTGGCTCCGCCGTGGACGGACGCGTCCCGGCGCCTGCCCGCCGCACCCCTTCCCCGCGGGCCCGCACGGGCCCGCCGTCAGACCTTCGCACCCTCCGCGTCACGCATTCCGGAGAGGCTCCTCCATGCCCCGCACGTCCACCCGCCTCACCTTCGCGGTCCTCGCGACCGGTGCCGGCGTGTTCTCCATGCTCCAGTCGCTGATCGCGCCGGCCCTGCCGACCGTCCAGCACGCCCTGCACACCTCCCAGTCCACCGCGACCTGGGTGATGACGGCCTACCTGCTGTCCGCCTCGGTCTTCACCCCGATCCTCGGCCGGGTCGGCGACCTCACCGGCAAGAAGCGCACCCTCGTAGCGGTCCTGGTGACGGTCCTCGCGGGCTGTCTCGTCGCCGCGCTGGCCCCGAACATCGGCGTCCTCATCGTCGCCCGGATCGTCCAGGGCGTCGGCGGCGCCCTGTTCCCGCTCTCCTTCGGCATCATCCGGGACGAGTTCGCCGCCGCCGAGGTCCCCGGCAGCATCAGCAACCTCTCCGCGGTGATCGCCGCGGGCGGTGGCGTCGGCATCGTGGCCGCCGGGCCGATCGTCTCCGCGCTCGACTACCGGTGGCTGTTCTGGATACCGGTCGCGATCGTCGCCGCGACCGTCCTCATCGCCGCGCGCTACGTCCCCGAGTCCCCCAAGCGGGCGGAAGGGAAGGTCAGTTGGGCCGGGGCCTTCCTGCTCTCCGGCTGGCTGGTGGCCCTGCTGCTGCCGCTGAGCCAGGCCACGCGCTGGGGCTGGGGCTCGCCCGAGGTGCTCGGCCTGTTCGCCGCCGCCGTCGTCCTGTTCGCCCTGTGGCTCACGGCCGAGGCCCGTTCCCGCAGTCCGCTGATCGACCTGCGTGTGATGCGGCTGCCCGCCGTGTGGACCACCAACACGGCCGCCCTGCTCTTCGGCGCGGGCATGTACGCGATCTGGTCCTTCCTGCCCGGCTTCGTCCAGACGCCCTCCGCGGCGGGCTACGGCTTCGGCGCGAGCGTCACCGCGTCGGGTCTGCTCATGCTGCCGATGCTCGTCGCGATGTTCCTCTCCGGTGTCCTCTCCGGCCGCCTGGAACCCCGCGTGGGCGCGAAGGCCCTGCTCACCACGGGTGCCGCGCTCGGCGCCGTGGCCTGCGGCCTGCTCGCCCTCCGGCACGACGAGCAGTGGCAGATCGCCGTCGTCGCGGGCCTGTTCGGGCTCGGCATCGGGCTGGCCTTCGCCTCGATGGCCAATCTCGTGGTGGGCAGCGTCCCGCCGGAGCAGACCGGTGCCGCGACCGGCATGAACGCCAACATCCGCACCATCGGCGGCTCCATCGGCGCCGCGCTCACCAGTGTGCTGGTGACCGGCCGGCTCCAGCCCTCCGGCCTGCCGTACGAGTCCGGCTACACCCACGCCTGGGCCCTGCTCGCCGTCCTCCTGCTGGCCGCGGCCGGCGCCGCCCTCCTCGTCCCGGCCCGCCGTCCCGGCCGTACCGTGCGCACCCCTGCCGAGTCGACACGCGCACCGGCCCGGGTGCGGTAGGGTTGACCTGCGTGATCACACGGGACACCCCGTGGGGGACCGCGGCGGGACGTGGCGCAGCTTGGTAGCGCACTTGACTGGGGGTCAAGGGGTCGCAGGTTCAAATCCTGTCGTCCCGACCAGCTTCATCGCGGGTCGAAGGCCGTTTTCTCATGGACGAGGAGACGGCCTTCCGTCATTCCCCGGCGGTGACGGCCGCCGTCTCCTGGCGACGGCGGCGGGCCGCCATCACCGCGTAGACCAGGATGCCGACGAACAGGAACAGCACGCCCTGGTAGACCGCCGCGTAACCGGCGCCCGCCATCAGCCAGATGGAGAAGACCGCGGCCACCGCGGTGATCACGGAGTCCCGCAGCAGCCGGCCCCGGTCGACCGGGCGGTCCCCGGACACCAGATGGAACAGTTGCGCGGCCGTCGCCAGCAGGTACGGCACGGTCGCGGTGAACGTGGTGACGAGCACCAGGACCTCGAAGACCTTCCCCGAGCCCGACAGGTAGTTGTACGCGGTGAGCAGGGAGGACAGGACGACCGTGACAGCGACGCCCACCGTCGGCACGCCCCGCCGGCGCCGCGCGAACGCGGCCGGGAACAGACCGTCCTTGGCGGCGGCGTAGGGGGTCTGAGCGCTCAGCAGCGTCCAGCCGTTCAGGCAGCCGGTCATCGACACCAGCGCGGCCAGCGCGACCGCCGTACCGCCCCAGGTGCCGCCGAACATCGTGTTCACGGCGTCCGAGAACGGCGCCGTGGAGTTCACCAGGCGGTCGTGCGCGACCGTGCCGAAGACGGACAGCGTGCCCAGCAGGTAGACCAGCGCGGCACCCGCGGTGCCGATGACGGTGGCGCGCCCCACGTTCCGGCGGGCGTTCTCGACCTCGCCCGCGCTGACGGCGGCCGACTCCACGCCGAGGTAGGAGAAGAGCAGCAGGGCCGCCGAGGCGGACACCGCGCCGATCGCGCCGTGCCCGCTGGAGTTGAACGGCCCGAGCCGCGAGGGGTCGAAGAAGAACAGTCCGCCCACGGCGACGAGCAGCAGCGGCACGAACTTCAGCACCGTGGACACCAGTTGGACGGCGCCGACGTAGCGGGTGCCGGCGAAGTTGGCGAGTGCGGGCAGCCACTGCAGCGCGAGGGCGGCCAGGCACGCGGTCCAGGCGTGGCCGCCCACCGGGATCAGCACGTCGAGGTAGCCGACGGCGGCCACGGCGAGTGCGGCGTTGGACACCCAGGTGGTGATCCAGTACGACCACGCGGCGAGGAAGCCGGCGAAGTCGCCGAAGGCCTCGCGGGCGTACACGTACGGGCCGCCGGTGCGGGGGTCGCGTGCGGCGAGCCGGCCGAACACCAGGGCCAGCGCGATGGCGCCGACGGTGAGGACGCCGAAGGCGACCAGGCTGACCGTGCCGTACGGGGCGATGGAGGCGGGGAGCAGGAAGATGCCGCCGCCGATGATGTTGCCCATCACCAGGGCGGTGGCGACGGGCAGGCCGAACCGGCGGGCGTGCCGGCCGGTGTCGCCGTGCGGGTCCCCGCCGGGGACCGCGTGGGTCTCCGCGGAGGCCGGAGCCGAGACGGTTCCGGTGCTGTGCATGCGTGGTGCGCCTCTCGTGGAACTGACGTTCCCGGGATCGCCGGGACGGGCCCATGGTCGGGGATGCCCCGATCTGGCGCAAAATCGCCGTTCCTTGTCCCGTGGAGGCCGCCGGATCACGCAAATAGCGTCGTACGGCGGCCTCGGCGCCGTGAGATGTCCGGCCTAGGTGAGACGCGGTGCGGCGGGCGGGGGATCAGTCGGCCGACGCCCAGAGGCCGCGGACGTGCCCCAGGTGCCGGGTCATGATCTCGCGCACGGCCTGTGCGTCGCGCTCCAGCAGCGCGTCGAGGAGTTCCAGGTGCTCCTCGGCGGAGGCCAGCAGCCGGCCCGCCTCCACCAGCGCGGTGAGCCCGTAGAGGCGTGACCGTTTGCGCAGGTCGGCGACGACCTCCACGAGGTGGGCGTTGCCCGCGAGCGCCAGCAGACCCAGGTGGAAGCGGGTGTCCGCCTCGACGTAGGCGATCAGGTCGCCGGCCACGGCGGCGGTGACGATCTCCCGGGCCGCGGGCCGCAGCGCCTCCAGCGAGACGCGGTCCGCCGTACGCGCGAGCTCGACCACGGTGGGGATCTCGATCAGCGCGCGGATGTGCGTGTACTCGTCGAGCTGCCTGTCCGACACGGCGGTGACCCGGAAACCCTTGTTGGGCACGGTGTCGACCAGGCCCTCCTTGGCCAGGTCCAGCATCGCCTCCCGCACCGGCGTCGCGGAGACGCCGAAGCGGGCGGCGAGCGACGGCGCCGAGTAGACCTCGCCGGGCCGCAGCTCGCCCGCGACCAGCGCGGCGCGCAGCGCGTCGGCCACCCGCTCGCGAAAGCTGCTCCGCCGGCCGCCGAGCCGGGGGAGCGCGGGCAGGTCGGCGGCCGTCGCATCCTGTGCCATGTCACGCATCACCGGATGAGTCTAGAGGACGAACCCCTCCGGGAAGGGGTCGGTGGGATCCAGCAGGTACTGGGCGGTGCCGGTGATCCACGCGCGGCCGGTGAAGCTGGGCAGCACGGCCGGGATCCCGGCCACCTCCGTCGTGCCGAGCAGCCGCCCGGTGAAGTGCGTGCCGATGAACGACTCGTTCACGAACTCGGTGTGCAGGGGGAGTTCACCGCGCGCGTGCAGTTGCGCCATGCGCGCGCTGGTACCCGTACCGCACGGGGAGCGGTCGAACCAGCCCGGATGGATGGCCATCGCGTGCCGGGAGTGCCGGGCGGTGGCGCCGGGGGCCAGGAGGTGGACGTGGTGGCAGCCGCGGATGGAGGGGTCCTCGGGGTGCACCGGTTCCGCCTCCGCGTTGACGGCCCTCATCAGGGACAGGCCGGCGGCGAGGATGTCGTCCTTGCGGGAGCGGTCGAAGGGCAGCCCGAAGGCGTCGAGGGGGAGGATCGCGTAGAAGTTGCCGCCGTACGCGAGGTCGTAGGTGACCGTGCGGCCGTCGGGCAGGGTGATCTCGCGGTCCAGGGCGACGGCGTACGACGGCACGTTCCGCAGGGTCACGTGCCGCGCGGCGCCGTCCTGGACGGCCACCTCGGCCACCACCACCCCCGCCGGGGTGTCGAGCCGGACGGTGGTGACCGGCTCCACCACCTCCACCATGCCGGTCTCCACCAGCACGGTGGCCACCCCGATCGTGCCGTGCCCGCACATCGGCAGGTAGCCGGAGACCTCGATGTAGATCACGCCCCAGTCGCAGTCGGGGCGGCTCGGCGGCTGGAGGATCGCGCCGCTCATCGCGGAGTGGCCGCGCGGCTCGTTCATCAGCAACCGCTTGATGTGGTCGCGGTGTTCACGGAAGTACAGCCGTCGCTCGTTCATGGTCGCACCGGGTACGGTGCCGATCCCGCCGGTGATCACGCGGGTCGGCATGCCCTCGGTGTGCGAGTCGACGGCGTGCAGGACGAGTGTGCTGCGCACTGACCGGTCTCCTTGTCAGACGAGCCCCGCGGCGACGGCCTTCTCGGTGGCCGCCCGGACCGCGGCCTGCTGCTCCGGCGCCAACGGTACGCGCGGCGGGCGCACCGGGCCCCCGTACCGCCCGACGACGTCCATGGACAGTTTGATCGCCTGCACGAACTCGACCCGTGAGTCCCAGCGCAGCAGTGGGTGCAGCTGCCGGTAGAGGGGGAGCGCGGTGGTGAGGTCGCCGGACACCGCGGCACGGTACAGCTCCGCCGAGGCGCGGGGGAGCGCGTTCGGGTAGCCGGCCACCCAGCCCTTGGCGCCCGCCACGGCCAGCTCCAGCAGGACGTCGTCGGCGCCGACCAGCAGGTCCAGATCCGGGGCGAGTTCGGCGATGCGGTAGGCCCGGCGGACGTCGCCCGAGAACTCCTTGACCGCGTGGACGTGCCCCTCGGCGTGCAGCCGGGCGAGGAGTTCGGGCACCAGGTCGACCTTGGTGTCGACCGGATTGTTGTACGCCACCACCGGCAGGCCCGTCCGGGCGACCTCCGCGTAGTGGGCGAGCACGGACCGCTCGTCGGCCCGGTAGGCGTTGGGCGGCAGCAGCATCACCGAGGCGCATCCGGCCTCGGCGGCCTGCTCGGCCCACCGGCGCGCCTCCGCCGAGCCGTACGCGGCGACGCCCGGCATCACCCGGTCACCGCCGATCGCGGACACGGCGGTCTTGACCACCCGGGCGCGTTCCTCCGGGGCGAGCACCTGGTACTCGCCGAGCGAGCCGTTCGGTACGACACCGTCGCAGCCGTTCGCGACCAGCCAGGCGCAGTGCTCGGCGTAACGGTCGTGGTCGACGGAGAGGTCGTCGCGCAGGGGGAGCGCGGTGGCCACGAGGATGCCGTGCCAGGGGCGGTGCCGGGTCTGTGTCATGCGTCGTCTCCCTTTCGTAAGGTGTGACATACCACTGGAAGTCCGTGCCGTCCCGTACGGCGCCGGGGTGTCAGTCCGCCTCGGGCAGTGCGGCCAGGACGCCGAGCGGTACCGGCCGTGCGAACGGCCGGCGTCCCGGTGCGAGCGGGCAGCCGGTGAGGGCGGCCACCGCGGGTGCGCACATCCGGCCCTGGCACCAGCCCATTCCGGCCCGGGTGAGCAGCTTCACGGTGCGCTGGTCGGAGGCGCCGAGCGTGTCCGCGGCCGCGCGGACCTCACCGGCGGTGACCTCCTCGCAGCGGCACACGACCGTGTCGTCCGGGACCTCCCGGGCCCAGCCCGCCGGCGGCGCGTACACCGCGTCCAGGGCGGCGGCGAACGAACGCAGCCGGCTTCTGGCCCGGGCGGCGGCCCAGCGGCGCGGGTCGGGGACCGTGCCGTGCAGCCGGGCCGCGACCGAGCGGCCGGCGACCTCGCCCTCGGCGAGCGCGAGGGCCGCTCCGCCGACGCCGGTGGTCTCACCGGCCGCCCAGACCCCGGGCACATCGGTGCGCTGCTCGTCGTCGACCCGTACGTCCGTGCCGGACAGGGTGCAGCCGAGGGTCTCCGCGAGGTCGGTGTGCGGCAGCAGGCCGTGACCGACGGCGAGGGTGTCGCAGGGGATGCGACGGGCACTGCCCTGCCTGGTCCGCCCGTCCCGGCCGAGCGCGGCCACGGTGACCGCCTCCAGCCGGCCGGTGCCGTGCGCCTCGACCACCGTGTGCCGGGGCAGCACCCGTACGCCGTGCCGCAGCAGCCGGGCCGCGTAGCCCGCGCCCTCGGCGAGCTTCCCGGGGTGTGCGGCCAGGGCGGGCGCCCGGCGCAGCAGGGCCCCGGGGGCGGCGGACTCGGCCAGCGCGGCCACCCGGGCGCCCGCCGCGGCGAGCCCGGTGGCCACGGGGAGCAGCAGCGGGCCGGTTCCGGCGACGACCGCCGTACGGCCGGGCAGCACCAGGCCGCCCTTGAGCATGGCCTGAGCACCGCCCGCAGTGACGACCCCGGGCAGCGTCCAGCCGGGGAACGGCAGTACGCGTTCGTAGCTTCCGGTGGCGAGCAGCACGGCGTCGGCGCGGACGGTGATCCCCTCGTCCTGATCCGGACCGAGCAGCGCGTGCACGGTGATCGCCGCCGGACCGGAGTCGCGCCGCACGCACCACACATGATGTTCCGTCAGGTGGGTGACGCGTCCCGCGGCCCGGTGCCGGTCGAGTCCGTCCCGCAGCCGTTCCCAGGTGCGCCACTGGTGGTGCAGGGCCTGCGGCCGGCGGGCGCCGAGAGCCGGGGCGGGCTGCCGGTAGAACTGGCCGCCCGCCTGGCCGGCCGCGTCCAGGAGGGTCACCTGGACGCCCCGGGCGGCCGCCGCCAGGGCCGCGGCGAGCCCGGCCGGACCCGCGCCGATCACGGCGAGACGAGGGTGTTCAGTCATTGTCGTGGCCCGTCCCCTCCTGGCTGCGGATCAGCTGTCCCGGGCGTACGGGCACCAGACAGGCCCGCCTGTTCGGGCGGCCGTCGACGGTGACCAGGCAGTCGAAGCACACGCCGATCCCGCAGAACACCCCGCGCGGCGCTCCGGTGCCCCGCGTACTGCGCCAGGCCGTCACACCCGCCGACCACAGCGCCGCCGCGATCGTCTGGCCCGGCAGCGCGGGCAGGGGCCGTCCGTCGAACGTCACGGTGAAGGCCTCGCCCGGCCGTGCCCGGGTCAGCTCCATCGGATTCACCGGGCCTCGCCTCCGTCGTCGAACTCGTCCTTGAACGCGTCGTCCTTGAACGCGTCGTCCTCGTACCCGTCGTCCTCGAACCGGGCGTCCTCGAACCGCTCCGGCCGGAACGGTGCGATGTCCTGTCCGGTCACCCCGCCGGTGAGCGCGTGTGCGATCAACTGCCCGGTACCGGGGGCCAGTCCGATGCCGGCGCCCTCGTGCCCGCAGGCGTGGAACAGTCCGGGCGCCCGGGGGTCCGGTCCGATCGCCGGGAGGTGGTCGGGCAGATACGGCCGGAAACCCGCGTAGGTCCGCTGGGCGTGCACCCGTGCCAGGAAGGGGAACAGGCCGATCGCCCCGGCCGCGAGCGCCCGCACGGCAGGGAGCGACAACGAGCGGTCGAAGCCGACCCGTTCGCGGGTGGCACCGATCAGGACGGGTCCCGCTGCCGTGCCCTCCACCACCGGTGAGGCGCGCAGAGCCGCGGAGTCGCTGGCCACGTCGGCCACGTAGTCGGCGGCGTACACCTTGTGCCGCACCGTCCGCGGCAGCGGCTCGGTGACCAGGACGAAGCCGCGCCGGGGGAGCACCGGCAGCCGGACACCCGCCAGCGAGGCGAGGTCGGCGCCCCAGGTGCCGGCCGCGTTGACCACCGCGGACGCGTGGATGTCGCCCCGGTCGGTCCGGACGCCGCGCACCGGGCCGTCCGCCGCGCGCAGCACACCGGTCACCGTGTGGCCGGTGTGCACGGCGGCACCGGAGGCGCGCAGCAGATGGGCGGCGGCCAGTGCGGGCATCACCTGGGCGTCCTGCGGGTAGAGCACTCCGCCCGCCAGGCCGGGGGCCAAGTGAGGCTCCAGGGTGAGCAGTTCATCCGGTGCGACCGGCTCGGCCGTGACGCCGGCGGCCCGCTGGCCCGCGGCGAAGGCGGCCAGCGCCGACAGGGCGTCCGGTGTCGACGCGACCACGAGGCCGCCCTTCGGCTCGTACTCGATCGCCCGGCCCAGCTCCTCCGCCAGCTCGGTCCACAACCCGGCGGACAGCAGAGCCAGTTCGAGCTCCGGACCCGGTTCCTTGTCGGAGACGAGCAGGTTGCCCTCGCCGGCGCCGGTGGTGCCGCCGGCCACCGCCCCCCGGTCCACCACCCGAACGTCGAGGCCGGCGCGCGCGGCGTACAGTGCACAGGCCGCGCCCACCATTCCGGCTCCGACGACCACGACATCGCAGGTCAGTCGCTTCGCCACATCAGTACTATGTCACATGTCCCTCTTGCTGGGGAGTCCCCGCGCCCCTTCCCGGCCGCCGCGTCGACACGCCCCGAGTCCCAGGCGTGGACGCCCCCTTGACGCCGTACGGAGCCCGATCGACACTCCAGGGAGGGAATCCTAGTGAACAGGTAGGAAATCATGGCGCGCCTCGAAACGGTCACCGGCCGAGCAGGCCGCACGCCGTTCCGCGCCCCCCTGCTCACCTCCCGCCTCCACATCGATCTGCTGCGCGTCTGCAGCGCCATCAGCGGCCGGCACTGAGCCGGGCACCTCACCCGCACCGCACGAAGCGCCCGCCGGTGCGCCCTTCCGCACGCCGGACGACCAGGGGAGACGCATGTCCACCAGCCCGCTCGCCGCCGACGTCAACCGCGGCGCCAGCGCCTTCCGCGGCCGGATCGGCCGGGACGCCCGCAGCGGCCACTACGCCGTGCCGCACCGCTACCGGCTCCATCTCTCGACCGCCTGTCCCGACGGGCTGCGCCTGGCCGTCGGCCACAGCCTCCTGGCCCTGGACGGCAGTTGTCCCGTCACCGTGCTGCCCGCGGTCCCCGACCGTCCCGACGGCGGCCACGCGGCGCTGCTGCCGCTGTACGAGGCGAGCGCCCACCACTACACCGGCCCCGCCGTCGCGCCCGTGCTCAGCGACGACTGGTCCGGACGCATCGTCAGCACCCACGCCCGCGACATCCTGCGCGACCTCGACCGCTTCGCGTACGACGGCGACACCTGCCTGTACCCGTGCGGAACGGAGTCCGTGATCGAGGCCGTCGAGCGGATGTGCACCGAGGGCATCGAGGAGGCCGCCCAGAGCGCCGGACGGGCCGGGACGGACCCCGCCGAACGGGCCGCCGCCCTGGAGGTCCTGATCGGCACCCTCGGCCGGCTGGAGCGGCGGCTGCTCGACGCGGAGTACCTGGTCGACGACCGGCTCACCGCGGCCGACGTGGAACTGTGGGTGACCCTGGTGCAGCTCGACACCGTCCACCGCTGCCACCTCGACGCCTCCGCGGTCCACCGGATCGCCGGCCACCACGCCCTGTGGGCCTATGCCCGCCGCCTGGCCGCCCGTCCCGCCTTCGGCCGCCATGTGGACCTCGACGGCATCTCCCGCCGCCACCACGGCCGTTGCCAGGGCCTGGAGGCGGCCGGAGCGGCCGTCCAGATCCTGGACTGGGCCGGCCACGCGGCCGACGCCCCGGACACTTCCCGCAGGTGAGAACGGGTCCCGCGGGTCCACTTCGCGGACGGCCGCGACCAACCAGCGGCCGACTGCCTTACTTTCCCGGACACGGGCTCCCCCCCCCGCCCGCCGGCACGCGTCCTGACCCGCGCCGCACGGCGGCGTGGCCGCGGACGTCACCTCCCCCGTGGGTGACGTCCGCGACCGTTCCCCCGGCGCCGGACCCTGGTCCCCCCTGGTCCGCCCCCCTCACCAGCACATGACCGCGGTCTCGCCCGCACCCCAGCCGGAGTACAGGCGGACCCGGACGAAGTAGCGGCGGCCCCTGACGAGCCGTACCCCGACAACGGCGTTGTCCGGGCCGCCGCCGTCGTCGTGCCCCGCGAGATAGCGCGCTTCCCCGTCACGCTCCTCGAAGACCACGAGCACGGTGTCGGCGTCGCCGAAGGTCCCCACGGTGTAGTCGCGGGTCTCCGGCGGTTCGACCACGAAGTCGGCCTGGTCCGCCGGGCCGAGACCCAGCGGCACCGACCGGAACGGCACCAGCGGGGCCGGACCGGCCGGCTCCGCCGGCGGGTACCAGCGCAGCACCAGCTCCTTGTCGGCCGGCGACGGTGTGCCGGACGGATGCAGCCCCCCTCGGTACTGCTCCGGCTCCAGCACGAGCCCCGGCCCGAAGGGCAGCGCCATGACCGACTGCGGGTCCCACACCGAGCCGCTCGCCTCGCCGGCGTCCAGCGTCCGCAACACGTTCGCGTACGTCGTCTGCCTGCTCCAGAAGTTCGGCGGACCCGCCAGCTCGGCGTACACGGCCTCGTCGTCCCAGTGGAGCCCGGCGAACGGGCTCTGGTGCTCGTGCACCAGACCGAGCGCGTGCCCGATCTGGTGCAGGACGGTCCCGCGCTCCCCCGGCGCGGTCACGTCCCAGCCGAAATTCATGGTGCGCTCGCCACGGCCGACCGACAGGGCCCCCCGCCCCACCGCCGACCAGGAACCCGCACCGGCCTGGAAGCCGATCCGCAGTTCCGCCTCCCGCCGGTCGCCGACCTCGGCGAAGGTCACGCCGATACCGAGGCCCTGCCACTCGCGGAAGCACTCGCGCACCACGTCCCGCTGCCCCGCGCCGCCGCCCCACGGCACCCGGCGCAGTTCCGCGGTCCCGGGAACCGGGATCACCGAGGCGTCGGTAGCGGTGTCGAGGAAGCAGTAGTGCAGGACCGTGCCGTTGACCCACATCCGCCGCCCCGCGAGCAGCGCGCCCTGCCGCTCGGCCGTCAGCCCCGCCGCGAAGGACGGGGCCGGCTGCCGCGGTAGCGAGCAGAGGCGTCGGGTCATGCGGCAAGACTGCCCGCCCACCGGCACCGGGCGCCTGAGTCGGGGGCTACTCAACTCCCCCTGTATCAGAACCGAGTACGGGCGCTCCCGATGAGGTGAGGACTTTCGAGCAGGACCCGCGGACCCCCGAGACGCCCTGGCCGTTCACCGGCCGGGAGGACGAACTGGAGCTGGTCCGCGGGGCGTCGGCCGGCGGACGGCACGGGATCGTGGTGACCGGGCCGCCGGGCCACGGCAAGACCCGGCTGATCGAGGAGGCGCTGCGGGGCACGGACCATCTCCGGGTCACCGGCACCCCCGAGGCCCGGGAACTCCCCTTCGCCGCGCTCGCGCACCTGCTGCCCGACACCGTCTCCCCGCACCGCGCGGTCCAGCTCCTGTCCGGTGTACGCCTGCTCGTCGTGGACGACGCCCACCTGCTCGACGAGGCCTCCGCCGCCGTCGTCCACCAGCTCGCCGTGCACGGGCGCACCCGGCTGGTCGTGGCCGCCGTCGACGACACGGCCGCACCGGCCGCGGTGTCCCGGCTGTGGACCGGGGAGCTGCTGCCCCGTCTCGCCCTCGCCCCGCTGCCCCGCGAGGACACCGCCGGGCTGCTCGCCGGCACTGGACTGGAACCCCTCACGGTGGGCCGGCTGCACCGCGTGTGCCGGGGCGATCTCCGTCTGCTGCGCGACCTGGTGACCGCGCTCGACGCCACCGGACGGCTGGTCCCCCTGCCGGGCACCGGTGAGCGGGCCTGGCGGGGCGCGCTGCCGGTCACCCCGGCCGTCCGCGAGCGCCTGGCACCGGTGCTGGAGCGCCCCGGACCCGGCGACCGCGACACCCTGGAACGCCTCGCCTTCGCCGAACCCCTGCCGCTGCCCCTGGACGGCCTCGACCTGGACGTTCTCGAACGACTGGAGGCGGACGCCCTGATCGAGGTCGGCGACGACGGCGCCGTCACGCTCGCCCACCCCCTGCACGGCCCGGCCCTGCGTGCCTCGGCCGGCCGGCTCCGCGCCCGCCGCCTGTCCCGCGGCGCGGACGGGTACGGCGGCGCACTCGACGCCGAACAGCGCACACTCGCACGGCGGATCCGGGAGCTGGACGTCCGGCCCGTGCCCGCGCCGGTAGGGGAGTGGCTGGTGGCGGAGGGCGCCCGGCTCCCGGCCGGGTACGCCGCCGTACGGGCCCGGTACGCGCGGCTGGGCGGGGCGGTGCGGGAGGCGGCGGCCTGGGCCCGCGAGGGGCTGCGCCAGGCGCCGGACGACGCCGGCTGCCGCGGGGAACTGCTGCTGGCCGAACAGGAGATGACGGAAGCGGCGATCGACGGCGGTGGCCGCAGCAGGACCCGCGACCCGGACGAGAGCGACGTGTTCGGGCCCTACGAGGCCGTGCGCCTCGGTGAACCCGGGCCGGCTGCCCGGCGGTTGCCGGCCGGGAGTGTCCTCGCCCGGCACGCCGAGGCGCTCGCCCGCGGTGACGGGCCCGCGCTGGACCGGGCCGCCGGGGCGCTGCGGGAACGCGGGTTCCTGCTGTTCGCGGCGGAGGCGTACGCGCAGGCCGTGCGGGCGCATCGCGATCCGAGCGCCGCGCGCCTCTCGCGCACGCGTGCGGTCGCGCTCGCCCGCCGCTGCGAGGGAGCCCGCACACCGGCGCTGTCCGGACTCGTCCTCGGCGAACTCACCGTGCGGCAGCGCCAGATCGTCACCCTCGCCGCCGCGGGGCTGAGCAACCGGGAGATCGCGGAGCGCCTGACCCTGTCGGTGCGGACCGTCGGGAACCATCTGTACGGCGCGTACACGCGGCTCGGTTCGGGGGACCGGGGGGCGCTGCCGTGGCTGGTGGACGCGGCGGCCGCCAAGTCGGCCTAGGGCCTTTCCAGAAGGCCAGCGGCCGCACGAACGTGGAGTCGACCGCGACGACCCACTCCGGATCGCCCTCGGCGTCAGCCTCGGCCGGCAGGGCGGTGAAAACCTTCACCCAAGTGCCGTCGGCCGCCCACATCCGCAGCCGGTTGTGGGCGCCCTTCCACGACCTGAAGCGTTCGGGCAGATCCATCCACGGCGTCCCGGTGCGGTACTTGAACGCGATCGCGTCGATCACCCCAGCGTCGCCGTCCGCGGCGCGCTCGACCTCTCGTACGAATCGCTGCCGGACGAGGCGAAGCGGGTGTTCCGTTCACTCGGCCTGATGGCGGGCACCGGGCGCTCGATCGCCGCGGCGGCCGCCGGTGCGGGACTCGACGAGTTCCGGACGGCCGATCTCCTCGGGCTCGCTCAGCTCGTCCATCTCCTGCGCGACACCGAGCACGGCCGGCCCACCTGGCACGACCTCGTGCACGAGTTCGCCAGGGAGCGCGTGCTGGGAGAGGAAAGCGAAACCGAGCGACTGGCGGCCCTGGACCGCATCCTCGACCACTATCCGCAGAGGTCCGCGAGATCCCTGCGCGGTCTGCGCAACGTCCCGGTACCGGGCAGGCAGCGGGGTCCGGGAGTGAACGTTCTGGCGCTACGAGCGGGGCTGGGGCCGCGCGGCCAGGTAGAGGAACGGCGCCTCTTGCCTCATCAGCTCCAGGAGTGTCGGTGACCCACGCCACTTCGACACTTCCGTACGGCGTATGGTATTCATTACGGAGATGTTCCATACGGTGTATGGAACATCTGACTCGGACCACGCCAGGCGCTGCACATCGTCTGCCAGTGCAACCGGTCGGTGCGTCGACCGGGAAGGGAAGACCATGAAGAAGTTCACGACGCGCATCGCCATAACTGCTTCCTCCGTGGCGGCCGCGGGACTCGCCGTTCTCAGTGCCGGGGGCTCCGCCTCGGCAGTGACTCCTGCGCTGGCACAGGCACACCACCCTGCTGTCAGCGTCAAGGCCGCCGACCAGCACTGGGACCACGGAGTGGGTTACCTGCTCGAGCAGGGCTACTCCTGCGACGAGGTCCGTGGCTGGCACCCGGACGACCGCGGCACCCACTCGATCCGGCACGACTGCGACGGTCTTTTCTACCGCGGTGGTCACTTCTACCGCTGGGAGGGTGAGGGCCGTGGCTGGTCCGGCAGGTAGAACCGAGACGGGAACCGCCACGACCGGAACCGCTCGAAGCGCGTCGGCCCGGACTGGGGCCACAGCGATCGGAACCACGGTGACTGGTCCGGCAGGGTCTGGCTGTGGCCGGGGGAAGGCCCTTCCCGTCGCCCTGATCCATGCGGCGCAGGGGCGCACTCACCGGTCAGGGCTAAGCGGCCCCTGGCCGCCGGCAGGCCGCCAACCTCGTGTCCTGTCCCGCGCCGCCCCCTGCAGGTACCCATCGGGTGTCGCAGGCTCACACCGCCCAGCTGCCGCGACGGTGCGAACTACGCGTCCGTTCCCCTGGCCCTGCTGTCACGCCTCTCCCTTCACCGCCTGTTCGCCGCCACCCGGGCGGCGGGGTGTGGCCGGGGCAGAGGCGCCTTGGAGTGAAAGTCGATGAAGTCCTTGAAGGCCGTGGTACGGGAGGTGGCCGTGCAGCTCGTCATCTCGCGCGACTACTCAATGCCGCTGTGCATGCGTCTGCGCTACGAGCCCAACGATCCCTATGTCGTCCGTGCCGCCTTCTTCATCCATGGTGACGAGTCGGTCGAATGGGTCTTGGGCCGTGACCTTCTGATCGATGGCCTGAAGGTTTCCGCAGGCGAAGGAGACATCCGTGTCTGGCCGGCCGTCGGATGCGGTGACGAGGCGATGTACATCACCCTCGGGTCCTCCGGAGGCATCGCCTTGCTCGAGGTTCCCGTGCAGGACATCAGATCCTTCCTGGAGAACACGGAGACGCTGGTGCCACGAGGCGCCGAATCCGGACGCATCGACTGGGACGCCGAACTGACGTTCCTGCTCTCGCAGGGCTGAACGCCAAGAGCAAGGAGGCGCTCACCGCCTACCGGAACATCCGGGCCAAGCACATTCCCGGTGTGGCCGACCAGATCGTCGGCATCGACGAGTCCGCGCTGAAGGCCACCGCCGACTCGCCCCTGCGATGACGGTTGTCCTTCTCGCGGTCAACGGGGCCAGAAGGGGCTTCGGTGTCCGATCCGGCAACAACGGCACGTTGCGGGCCCACTGGGCGTCAGTCAACGACACACACCAACCAGCGATCCGATGATCCGAAGGAAACGGCCTGGGCGTCGATGATCTCGCACGCCCCGCCGGAGCACTCTCCCGCCGCACCCCAGGCCACACTCGCACGCCGTACTCTCCCGCCACACTCGCACTCCGTACTCTCCCGCCGCACCCTCCCGCCGCACTCTCACGCCGCGCCGAACGCGGCGAAGGCCCAGCCCGTCGCCTGGTGCACCGCGTCGCCGGGGAGGGCGGCGCGGGCGTCGCGCAGGGCCTCGGCCAGGGACAGGCCCGCTCCGAGGCCCTTGTGCAGGGCCAGCATCAGCGGCACCACCGCCGCGTCGTTGACCGGTGCGCTGCTCGCCACCACCCCGGCCGTGCCGAGTGGCAGCAACGCGGTGACCAGACCGAGGAGTTCGTCCGCGCCGACCGAGGCCAGACGGGCCGTGTCGCAACTGGAGAGGATGATCCGGTAGGGGCTGCGCGCGAGGCGCTCGAAGTCGTGCACGATCAGCGGACCGTCGGCCATGCGCAGCGCGGAGAACAGGGGACTGTCCGCGCGGAAGGTGCCGTGCGCCGCGAGGTGCGCGAGCCCCGCGCCGTCGAGTTCCGCCAGCACCCGCGGCACCTGCGCCGCGTCGCCCTCCAGCACCGTCGCCCCGCCGTACCGGTCCGCCAGCTCCACCACCTCGGCACCACCGGTCGCGAGCCCCGGGCCGCGCACCAGCACCGCCCGGCCGTCCGGCGGCGGCTCCGTCTCCCGGGCGCGCAGCCAGCTGCCGGCCGACGGGGACACGCTGAGCACCCGGTCCCGCAGCGCGGGCAGCAGCGCCCACGGCACGCGGTGCAGCGCCCCCGGCGGCACGATCACCACGGGACCCGGACCGAGGTGCGCCGCGGCCCGACCCAGCAGCAGTTCCTGAAGGCGCGCTCCCGCCGCCTCCACGAGAGGCAGCCGCGCGTCCGCCCCGGGGTGCGCGAGCCGCCGGAGCCCGGCCTGCACGTACTCGGCCTCGGCGACCGCCTCCGCCAGCGGACCGCCGTCGAACCGCCGTACCCTGCCCTGCCCGCACAGCAGGACGTGCACCCGGCCGTCCACCACGGCCAGTTCCACCAGCCGGGCGTCATCGAGCCGGTCCAGCAGCCGGGCCACGTCGAAACGGTCCCCGCTGCCCGGCGCGGCCCCGCGCATGTGACGGGTGCGGGAGCGGATCTCCCGCTCCAGGCGCCGCTGTTCACGCTCCAGCGCGGGCACCGGACGGCCGTCCATCCGGGCGCCCTCCGCGCGGGCCGCGATCTCCCGGTACGCCGTCAGACCGCTCAGCAGGGCCGGATCCGCGGGCGGCTGGGTCGGCGGCGCCGACAGCACGGTCGCCCGCCAGCGCTCGCTCCACACCAGCAGCCGCCGCGGGTCGCCCTGGGCGAGGCCCATCTCCTGGGCGAGCGCCGCGAGTTCGGCTCCCTGCGCGGTCGCGTGGGCTTGCAGCTCGGAGGCGCCCAGCGTCATCCGGTGGTCGTCGAGCACGTCCAGGCCGCGCCGGCAGGCCTCCAGCACCCCCGCCGGGAACCGGCCGCCCGCGCCCTGAGCGCCTGCGCCGCCCAGCCGGTCACCCGAGCCGTCGGCGCACCGCCGTGCCGGCTGCGCGCGGCCACCGACAGGTGCCGTTCCGCGTCCTCCGTCCAGCCCAGCGCCAGCGCGATCCGGCCCGCCAGCAGGGACGCCTCGGGCGCGGCCGGCGAACCGAAGGAGGCCAGCCGCTCGGCGACCGCCGCCGCGTCCGCGACCATGCGCCCCGACCGGCGCCCGGCCGCCACCCGCGCCTCGATCAGCACCAGCCGCGCATGGGTCTCCCACCACATCCGCCGCTGCGCCGCGAACAGCCGTACGGCGACGGCGGCGCGCGCTATCGCGGTGTGCGCGTCCCCGGCCGACCGCGCGGCCCGGGCCGCGGCGAGCAGCAACTCGGCCTTGCGGGTGGACTGGCCGCCGATCCGGTCCAGCAACGCCGTCGCCGCGTCCGCCTCGGCCAGCGCCTCCGGCGCGAGCCCCGCCGCCATCAGCACCTCGCAGCGCCGCTCGGACAGCATGTAGGTGGGGGTGCCGAGTTTCGCGTACCGCTCCTCGGCCTCGTCCAGCAGCCGCAGCGCCGCCGGGATGTCCCCGGACCGGAACGCGGCGAGCCCCCGGCTCTCCACGGCGTCCGCCTTGTCGTGCTCCTGGCCGGTGGTGTCCCACAGCCGCTCCGCCGCCGTGAAGTCCGCGACCGCCCGGTCCACCGCGCCGAGCGCCAGATGCACGGTCGCCCGCAGGGTCAGCGCCCGCGCGGTCCAGATGTCGTCGCCGAGCTGGCGCAGCACGGGCAGGGCCCGCCGGACGTCCTCCAGCGCCTCCCGGTGGTGCCCCAGCACCCACCACACGTACGCCCGCCGGAACAGCACCCGGGCCCGGGTGTGCCCGGTGCCCCGTGCGACACCCCGCTCGAAGGACGCGAGCCCCTGTCGCGTGCGCCCCGCGTGCACCAGTGCGACCCCCAGCGTCGCGAGCACATCGGCCTCCCGGTCGGCCGACTCCGCGCGCGCGGCCAGGTCCCGGGCCCGCCGCAGATGCCGCAACGCGATGCGCAGGTCGCCGAAGTCCCGCTGCCAGATGCCCAGTACCTGGTGGGCGACGCTGGCGTGCAGCGGTGGCGCGGCGGTGTCCAGCACCCGCTCGGCGCGCACCCTGGCCTCGCCCGGGTCGGCGAAGACCAGGGGCAGCAGTTCGAGGACCGACTCGCTTCCCGCCGTCACGCCTCGCATGGTAGTGGCCTGCTGTATCAATCGGCGGTCCCGCGACTCTCACTGTCGGACACCGCCTCGAGGGGGAGGACACGGCATGGCACCACAGCGTTTCCACGAGCAGTTCGACCACATCCAGCGCTCGATGCCCGGCGTACGGCTGGCCCTGGGCCCGGACGAGGACGCCCACTACCTCTACGAGAAGGGTGTCGTCCTCGCCCGCGACGGCGAGGAGGCCCGCATCGTCGAGGACACGGTGCGCGCCCACTTCACCGAGACCCGGGGGCTGCTGCCCGAGCACGTGCGCCGCACCGGCCCGGAGACCAACCGCACCGGGGTCACCCGCATCCGGGTGGGCGACCCGGCCGAGGGCGACGACCCCGTGCCGCACGCCCTGCGCGCCCTGCGCGCGGCGGAGGACCGCGGGGGCCGCCGGCTGGTCAGCCGCAACCACGTGGTGCACATCGCGGTCAACGCCTGCCCCGGCGACGAACCCGTGCCCGTCCCGCGCTCCGAGCCCGCCAACCCCGGTGCCGCGGACGGCGTCCACGACCCGGAGACCGCCGTCCGCGTCCTCGTGATCGACACCGGGCTCGTGCACGACCACCGCTCCTACCCGCTCCTCGCGCACACCACGGGCGACCCCCAGCTGACCGAGACCGACGGCGACGGCGTACTCCACCAGTACGTCGGCCACGGCACGTTCATCGCCGGCGTCCTCGCGGCCGTCGCGCCCAACACCGACATCAGCGTCCTGGGCACCCTGAACGACGCGGGTGCCGTCCTGGAGTCCGAGTTCGGGCACAAGCTCTTCGAGGCGGTGGACCGGGACGGCTGGCCCGATGTCATCAGCCTGTCCGCGGGCACGCCCACCGAGGGCACCGACGGACTGATCGGACTGGACGCCTTCATGCGGGAGTTGCGCGAGCGGCACACGCTGCTGGTCGCCGCCGCCGGCAACAACGGCAGCGCCACACCGTTCTGGCCCGCCGCCTACGCCTCCCTGCCCGAGTACGCGGGCAGCGTGCTGTCGGTCGGGGCCCTGCGCGCGGACGGCGAGGCCGAGGCGTGCTTCAGCAACCACGGGCCCTGGGTGCGCGCCTACGCCCCCGGGGAGCGCCTCACCAGCGCCCTCACCGGCTTCGACACCCCCGTCCCGTATCTCTACCAGCACTCGACCTACGACACCTGCCGCTACGGCCACGGCTACGCCTGCACCTGCCAGTTCCCGCGTCACACCGGTGTGCTGAGCGAGGGGCGGGAGAGCACCGGGGGCAAGCCGGACCAGGTGATGTTCGAAGGGCTCGCCCAGTGGAGCGGCACCTCCTTCGCGACTCCCGTCGTCGCCGGCCTGGTCGCCGCCCTGATGTCGGCGTACGGGCAGCGCGACCCGCGCACGGCGGGCGCCCGGCTGCTCGCGGACACCACCGACCGGGTCGAGGTGCGCGGGGCGCACGTCCCGGCCCTCCGCCCGTCCACCTGGCGTCCCGTCGCGTCCCCGGCCCCCGCGCTGCCCGCATGACGGCCGGAACCCTCCGTTCCACGGCGTACGATGACCTCCCGTACACGAGGGGTGGAGCCGTGGACCGAACAGAGGTCGGCGCGCTGGTCCGGTCCGCCGTCGACGGGGACGCCGCGGCCTGGAAGGCGCTGGTGGAAGGGCTCAGCCCGCTGGTGTGGTCGGTGGTGCGCGCGCACCGGCTCTCGGACGCGGACGGGCACGAGGTCTACCAGACCGTGTGGTTCCGCTTCGCCCAGCACCTGAGCCGGATCCGGGAGCCCGACAAGGCCGGTTCCTGGCTGGCCAGTACGGCCCGCCACGAGTGCCTGAAGGTGCTCAGGGGACTGGCCCGGCTGACCGTGACCGACGATCCGCTGGTCCTGGACCGGGCCAGCGAGGACCGGACACCGGAGCAGACGCTGATCGACTCCGAGGAGGCGGCGGACCGGGCCGAACGGGTCCGCCGGCTGTGGCAGGAGCTGGACCAACTGGGCGACCGCTGCCGTCAGTTGCTGCGGGTGCTGGTTGCCTCCCCGCCGCCCAGCTACGTGGAGATCTCGGCCGCGCTCGGCATCGCGGTCGGCAGTATCGGACCGCTGCGCCAGCGCTGCCTGCGCCGGCTGCGGGCCCGGATGGACGCACGGGGTGCGGCATGACCGGACACGACGGGCACGACACGCCCCACGAGGGCTCCGGGGGGAGCGAGTTCGAGGACGCGCTGCTGGAGGAGGAGCTGCGGCAGGCGGCCGTCGTCCTGGACCCGGTGCCCGACGCCCTGCGCCGGCTCGCCGTGGACGCCTACGCCCTGCACGACCTCGACGCCCGGATCGCCGAGCTGACCTTCGACTCGCTCATGGACGCGCTGCCGGTGCGGGGCGTCACGGACGTGCCGCGGATGCTGACGTTCCGCGCGGGGGAGGTGACCGTCGACGTGGAGGTCACCGACGACGGCCTGATCGGCCAGGTGCTGCCGCCGCGTTCGGCGAGCATCGAGGTGCTCGGCGGCCCGCAGACCGCGACCCGGGTCACGGTCGACACCCTCGGCCGGTTCACCAGCGACACCCCGCCGTCCGGACCGTTCGCGCTGCGGCTGCGCACCGGCGCGGAGGTGATCGTCACGGAGTGGCTGCGGGCCTGACCGGGCGCGCCCGGCCGGCCCGCCCGCTCACCAGGTGACCGGGAGCGTCCGCGGTCCCCGGATCATCGTCTTCTGCCGCCACCGCACCTCCGTCGGCGGTACGGCGAGCCGTAGCCCGGGCAGCCGGTCCAGCAGGGTGTCCACCAGCAGCTCGGTCTGGAGCCGGGCGAGGACCGCGCCGGTGCAGTAGTGCGGGCCGTTGCCGAACGCCAGGTGCGGGTTCGGGTCCCGGTCCGGATCGATGCGGTCGGGGTCGGGGAAGACGGCCGGGTCGCGGTTGGCGGCGAGGTAGGAGACGTACACCGGCTCGCCCGCGGCGATCAGCCGGCCGGCGACCTCGACGTCCTCCCGCGCGATCCGGGCGAGTCCGACGCTGCTGCGGTGCGGGATGTGGCGCAGCAGCTCGTCCAGCACGGGGCCGCGTGCCGCGGGGCGCGTCCGCATCCGCTCCATCAGCTCCGGCCGGGTGAGCATCAGGTACAGCATCTGCCCGCAGTTGTGGGTGACGGCCTCGCCGCCGATCTGCAACGGCCCGGCGAGTCCGACGGCCTCCTCCTCGGCGATCTCCCCGCGCAGCACGGCACGGCCGAGCAGGGCGTACACGTCCTCGTCGGTGCTGTGGGCCCGGGCCCGCACGGTGGCGGTGATCCAGCCGTACAGGCCGGTCTTGGCCCGGCCCGCGGCCTCGGGCCCGCCGGAGGTGGAGATGATCTGCCGGGTCCAGGCGTGCACCCGCTCCCGGTCGGCGGCGGGCACGCCCATCACCTCGCTGACGACCGTGAGCGGGAACGGCTCCAGCACCCGCTCGACCAGGTCGGCGGGCGGGCCGTCCGCGAGCACGCCGTCCACCAGTTCGTCCAGGACGGCCTGCGCCCGGGGCCGCAGCCGCTTGGCGGCGCTGACCGTGAAGGCGCCGGCGACGGCCTTGCGCAGCCGGTTGTGGTCGGGCTGGTCGGCCCAGGCCAGGGAGCCCGGCCGGGGCGCGAAGTTCGGTGCCATCCGCGTGACCTGACGGCGGGTCACCTCGGCCCGGCCGAACCGCGGATCGTTCGTGATCAGCCGGACGTCCTCGTAGCGGGTCGCCAGCCACGCCCAGCCCTCGCCGTGCGGCAGGCGGATCCGGGTCAGCGGGCCCTCGCGCATGAAACCGGCGAGGACCGGGTCGAACGCCGTCCCGTCCAGGTCGCACGCGGGCCAGTCCCGTACGGGCGGCTGCGCGGCCGGTACCGGGTCCCGGTCCGGTTCCGGGGGCGGTCCGGTGAGCGTGGTCTCCACGGTCGTCATGCCTTCCACCCTGCGCCGGGCCCCGCGCGCAGTCCTGCCGGAGTTTTCCAGCCGGTGGGCCGGGTCAGGGCGGGGGCCCGGGCCGGGGCGGCCGGTGGCTCAGACGGCGTCCACGAGTGCCGCCAGTGCCGCGGCGAGCCGTTCGAGTCCCGGCCCGGCCGGCCCGCCGGGCTCCGCCATGTAGGTGTCCCGCCGGATCTCCACCATGAGCGCGCCGACGCGCGCGTCGCGGCCGTGGAACTCCAGCGGTACGTACGTCCCGGCGAACGGGCTGTCCAGTCCCGTCTCCCCGCATCCGGCGAAGGCCTTGCGCGCGGCCTCGGTCAGCTCGGCGGGGGTGTGGAAGGCGTCCGTGCCCAGGCACACCGGCGGGCGCGGTCCGGCCGCGTGCAGTTCGTAGGGCAGCGGCTCTGCCGGATACGAGTGCACGTCGACGATCACCGCCCGGCCGGTCGCGGCCAGCCGGTCCGCGACCGCCTCGGTCATGGCGTGCGCGTACGGCCGGAAGTACCGGTCCAGCAGCGGTCCGGGATCGGTGCCGGCGCCCCGCAGCTCGGCGCGGTGCGTGGTCCGCGTGTACACGGCGCCCATGCCCACGGCGAGCATCTCCTCCCGCTCGTCCGGGAACCGCTCCGGATCCACCACCAGCCGCGACAGCCGGTTCACGAACCGCCAGGGGGTGACCCCTGCCAGGGCGGCCGCCCGCTCGGCGAGCTCGGCGGTGTGCGCGTCCGTGATGTGGTCCAGCTCCCGCTCCAGCCCGGCGTCGTCCAGCACGATCCCGGCGCGCACCTTTGCCGGGACGGCCCGCGCCGAATGCGGCACGTGCAGCAGCACCGGCGACTCGGCGGCGCCGGGAAGGAGTTCGAACGACGGGACGGTCCGGGTCACGGGCTGCTCCGGGGGGCGTTGTCGGGGGTGTGGTGCACGATCAAGGTGACACATCGGCGCCGGACGGGAGGCGGGCGGGGCCGGCCGAGTCCGGGACTCAGGCCAGCAGTTCCCGCACCATCGGGGCCACCTGCTCCGTCTCGATCAGGAAGCCGTCGTGCCCGTACGGCGACTCCACCACCCGCGGCCGGTCCGCGCCCGGGATCAGCGCGGCCAGCTCCCGCTGCTGGGCGAGGGGGTACAGCCGGTCGGAGTCGACGCCGGCCACCAGGGTGCGCGCGGTCACCCGGGCGAGGGCCGCGCGCGTGCCACCCCGGTCCCGGCCGACGTCGTGCGCGTTCATCGCCTCGGTCAGGACGGCGTAACTGGCCGCGTCGAAGCGGCGGACCAGCTTGGCGGCGTGGTGGTCGAGATACGACTCCACCCGGTACCGGCCGCCGCGCCACGGGTCCTCCGAGCCCTGCGGGAGCCGGCCGAAGCGTGCCCCGAGCTCCGGCTCGCTGCGGTAGGTGACATGGGCGAGCCGGCGGGCCAGGCCGAGGCCCGCGTGCGGTCCCCGGCCGCTGCCGTGGTAGTCGCCGCCCTGCCAGTGCGGATCGCCGCGGACCGCGTGCAGCTGGATGTCCGCCCAGGCGATCTGCTCCGCGCTGGCCGCCGCCGTCGTGGCGAGCAGCAGCAGCGCGCCGGTCCGCTCCGGGTACGACACGGCCCACTCCACGGCCCGCATCCCGCCCATCGAGCCGCCGGCGACCAGCGCCCACCGGTCGATGCCGAGCGCGTCCGCCAGCCCGGCCTCCGCCGCGACCTGGTCCCGCTGGGTGAGGAACGGGAAGGCCCCGCCCCAGGCCCGGTCGCCGCCCGGACGCGCGGAGGCGGGGCCGGTGCTGCCCTGGCAGCCGCCGAGCACGTTGGGCGCGACCACGAACCAGCGGTCGGTGTCCAGCGCCCGGCCCGGTCCGACCAGCGCGTCCCACCAGCCCGGCGTGGGATGGCCCGGGCCGGCCGGACCGTGGACATGGCTGTCCCCGGTGAGGGCGTGCAGCACCAGGACCGCGTTGGACCGGTCGGGCGCGAGCCGCCCCCAGGTCTCGAACGCCAGCCGCACGCCCGGCAGTTCACCGCCCGCCTCCAGCGGCAGCGGTTTCTCCGCGGCGTACCACTGCCGCCGCCCGGGCGGGTCCCCTCCCGCCAGGCGCCGGTGGCCGCCGGGACGGCGGCCCCGGCCGTGCTCACCTACGCGCCCTTGGCCGCGCGGAAACCGGCCTCCAGGTCCGCCTTGAGGTCGGCCAGGTTCTCGATGCCCACCGACAGCCGCACCAGACCGGGCGCGGTGCCGGTCGCCGCCAGCTGCTCCTCGTCCAGCTGGCTGTGCGTGGTGGACGCCGGATGGATGATCAGGCTGCGCACGTCACCGATGTTCGCCAGATGACTGAACAGCTCCACGGCGTCCACGAAGCGCTTGCCCGCCTCGACCCCGCCGCGCAGCTCGAAGGAGACGATCGCGCCGGCCCCGCGCGGCAGGTACGTCCGCCCCGCCTCGTACCACTTGCTGGACTCCAGACCCGCGTAGTGGACGACGGCGACCTCGTCGCGGCCCTCCAGCCACTCGGCGAGCGCCTGGGCGTTGGCGGTGTGCCGCTCGATCCGCAGGCTCAGCGTCTCCACGCCCTGGAGCAGCAGGAACGCCGAGTGCGGGGAGAGCGCCGGGCCGAGGTCGCGCAGCAGCTGCACCCGCAGCTTGACGGCGAACGCGCCCGGACCGAGCGCCGGCCAGTACCGCAGGCCGTGGTAGCTGGGATCGGGTTCGGTGAAGTCCGGGAAGCGGTCGGCGTGCGCCCCGAAATCGAAGGTGCCGCCGTCCACGACCACGCCCGCGACGGCCGTGCCGTGCCCGCCGAGGAACTTGGTCGCCGAGTGCACGACGATGTCCGCGCCGTGCTCCAGGGGCCGCAGCAGATAGGGCGTCGGCACGGTGTTGTCCACGATCAGGGGCAGGCCCGCCGCATGGGCGACGTCGGCCACCGCCCGCACGTCGAGGACGTCGCCGCGCGGGTTGCCCAGCGACTCGGCGAACAGGGCCTTGGTGTTCGGCCGGATCGCCGCCCGCCAGGCCTCCACGTCGTCCGGGTCGTCCACGAAGGACACCTCGACGCCGAACCGGGGCAGGGTGTGCCGGAACAGGTTGTACGTGCCGCCGTACAGGGAGGCACTGGAGACGACGTGGTCGCCGGCGCCCGCCAGGGTCAGGATCGCCAGGGTCTCCGCGGCCTGCCCGGAGGCCAGCGCCACCGCGGCCACCCCGCCCTCCAGCGCGGCGATCCGCTGCTCGAACACGTCCTGGGTCGGGTTGTGGATGCGGGTGTAGATGTTGCCCGGCTCGGCCAGCGAGAACAGGTCGGCCGCGTGCCGGGTGTCCTGGAAGACGAAGGACGTCGTCTGGTAGATCGGTGTGGCCCGGGCGCCGGTCGTCGGATCGGGTACCGCCCCGGCGTGGACCTGCCTGGTCTCGAACGACCAGGCGGCGCTGTCGGCGGTGTCGGGCTGCGTGCTCATGCGGCGTGCTCCTCGTGCGCGGGAGGGCGGTGACGTGCGACGAGACAAGCACGCGCGGACAGGGCCGAACAGGCCTGCACGAAAGGTGACATGAGGACGTCACGTACGACATGCCGCCGCAATGCCCCCCACACACGACGCCGCCCCGGCCGGGGGTACCGGCCGGGGCGGCGGCTCACGTCACGCGAGCAACGCGGGAGCCACGAGGGGCTGCCGCGGGGGCGCGGGGACTAGCCCAGCGACGCCAGCGTCTCGTTCCAGGTGGCCGACGGGCGCATGATCGCGTCCGCCTTGGCCTTGTCGACCTGGTAGTAGCCGCCGATGTCGACGGGGGAGCCCTGCACCGCGTTCAGCTCCTCCACGATCGCCTGCTCGCCGGCCGCGAGGGACTCGGCGAACGGCGCGAACGCCTTCGCCAGGTCGGCGTCGTCGGTCTGCTTGGCCAGCTCCTGCGCCCAGTACAGGGACAGGTAGAAGTGGCTGCCGCGGTTGTCGATGCCGCCGACGCGACGGGTCGGGGACTTGTCCTCGTTGAGGAAGGTCGCCGTGGCGCGGTCGAGGGTGTCGGCGAGGACCTTGGCGCGGGCGTTGCCCGTGGCCTCGGCGTACTGCTCGAAGGAGGGCACCAGGGCGAAGAACTCGCCGAGGGAGTCCCAGCGCAGGTAGTTCTCCTTGACCAGCTGCTGGACGTGCTTCGGCGCGGAACCGCCGGCGCCCGTCTCGAACAGGCCGCCGCCCGCCATCAGCGGGACGACCGACAGCATCTTGGCGCTGGTGCCCAGCTCCAGGATCGGGAACAGGTCGGTCAGGTAGTCGCGCAGCACGTTGCCGGTGACCGAGATGGTGTTCTCGCCGCGGCGGATGCGCTCCACCGACAGCTTGGTGGCCTCGACGGGGGAGAGGATCCGGATGTCCAGGCCCTCGGTGTCGTGCTCGGCCAGGTACGCGCGGACCTTGGCGATCAGGTTGGCGTCGTGGGCGCGGCCCTCGTCCAGCCAGAACACCGCCGGGTCACCGGTGGCGCGGGCGCGGGTGACGGCGAGCTTGACCCAGTCGCGGATCGGCGCGTCCTTGGTCTGGCAGGCGCGGAAGACGTCGCCGGCCGAGACGGCCTGCTCGATCAGGGCCTCGCCGGACGCGTCGACCACGCGGACGGTGCCGGTCACCGGGATCTCGAAGGTCTTGTCGTGGGAGCCGTACTCCTCGGCCTTCTGCGCCATCAGACCGACGTTCGGCACGGTGCCCATGGTGGACGGGTCGAAGGCGCCGTTGGCCCGGCAGTCGTCGATCACGGCCTGGTAGACACCGGCGTAGGAGGAGTCCGGGATGACGGCGAGGGCGTCGTGCTCCTGGCCGTCCGGGCCCCACATGTGACCCGAGGTGCGGATCATCGCCGGCATGGAGGCGTCGATGATGACGTCCGACGGGACGTGCAGGTTGGTGATGCCCTTGTCGGAGTCGACCATGGCGAGCGCCGGGCCCTCGGCGATCTCGGCCTCGAAGGAGGCCTTGATCTCGGCGCCCTCGGGCAGGTTCTCCAGGCCCTTGAGGATGCCGCCGAGGCCGTCGTTCGGGGTGAGGCCGGCGGAGGCGAAGGTCTCGGCGTACTTCGCGAACGTCTTCGGGAAGAAGGCGCGCACCACGTGGCCGAAGATGATCGGGTCGGAGACCTTCATCATCGTGGCCTTCAGGTGCACGGAGAACAGGACGCCCTCCTCCTTGGCCCGGGCGACCTGCGCGGTCAGGAACTCGCGCAGCGCGGCGGTGCGCATCACGGAGGCGTCGACGACCTCGCCGGCGAGGACCGGTACCGACTCGCGCAGCACGGTGGTGGAGCCGTCGTCGCCGACCAGCTCGATGCGCAGCGCGCCGTCCTCGGCGATCACCACGGACTTCTCGGTGGAGCGGAAGTCGTCCACGCCCATCGTCGCGACATCGGTCTTGGACTCGGAGGTCCAGGCGCCCATGCGGTGCGGGTGGGTCTTGGCGTAGTTCTTCACCGAGGCGGGGGCGCGGCGGTCGGAGTTGCCCTCACGCAGCACCGGGTTGACGGCGGAGCCCTTGACCTTGTCGTAGCGGGCGCGGATCTCGCGCTCCTCGTCGGTCTTCGGGTCGTCCGGGTAGTCCGGCAGCGCGTAGCCCTTGCCCTGGAGCTCGGCGACGGCGGCCTTCAGCTGCGGGATGGACGCCGAGATGTTCGGCAGCTTGATGATGTTGGCCGCGGGGGTCTTGGCCAGCTCGCCCAGCTCGCTCAGCGCGTCCGGGACGCGCTGGTCCTCGTTCAGGTACTCCGGGAAGACGGCGATGATGCGCCCGGCCAGCGAGATGTCCCGGGTGGTCACGGGCACACCGGCCTGCGAGGCGTACGCCTGGATCACCGGCAGGAACGAATGCGTCGCCAGGGCCGGGGCCTCGTCTGTGTAGGTGTAGATGATGGTCGAGTCAGTCACCGGGTGCTCCGCTCCACGTCTGCAACATTGCTCGACATCAAGATATCTCGTGATGGGTCCCGGCTCGACAGGGGTCCCGGCCGGAAAAATCGCGCCGCGCCGCCGCAACCGAATCCATGCTTCCGCGGTCATGACAAGCGATCACCCGCCGACCACGGGCGATCGACCACTCACCGGCGGCCGGACCTGACCCCCCGGCCGCCCGAGCGAAAGCGGACCATGAGATATCGCACCCGAGTGACGGCCCCCGCGGCCGCGCTGATGATCGGTACGGCGACCGCGCTGAGCCTGGACTCCCCGGCGCGCGCGGCCGGGCGCACGCGCACGGCGGAACCGGGCCCGGAGACCCTCGGCGACCCCGTCTTCCCCGCCCTCGGCAACGACGGCTACCGCGTGTCGTCGTACCACCTCGACCTGGCCTACGACCCCACGACCAAGCTCGTCGAGGCCACCGCCACCCTGCGGATCCGCACCACGCGGGCGCTGAGCCGCTTCTCCCTCGACGCCCTCGGCCTGGACATACGCTCCCTGCGCGTCGCCGGCTGCGACGCCACCTGGGAGCAGGCGGACGAGAAGCTGCGGATCACCCCCGCCGGGCCGCTGCCCGACGGGGCGTCCGTGACCGTCCGCGTCGGCTACTCCGCCGACCCGCGCCGCGCCCTCGCGCACACCGCGTGGGTGCCCACCCCCGACGGCTTCGCGATCTGCCCCCAGCCGAACTCCGCGCACACCGTCTTCCCGTGCAACGACCACCCCTCGGACAAGGCCGCCTTCTCCTTCCGCCTGACCGTTCCGAAGGGACTGCGCGCGGTCGCGAGCGGCCTGCTCACCTGCACCGAGGACCTGGCCGACGACCGCACCGCGTACACGTACCGGTCGGCCTCCCCGATCGCCACCGAACTCGTCCAGATCACCGTCGGCGACTACGTGATCAAGGACCGGGAGGGACCGCACGGACTGCCCCTGCGCGACGTCGTCCCCACTGCCCGCGCCGCCGCCCTGGAGCCGGCCCTCGCCCTCACGCCCGGCCTGGTGGGCTGGCTGGAGGACCGCCTCGGCGCCTTCCCGTTCGAGACGTACGGCCTGCTGCCGTGCAACTCCGACGACCCGAAGGCCTTCGACTTCACCGGCCTGGAGACCCAGACCCTCACCCTGTACAAGCCGAACTTCCTGCTCCAGCCGGAGAAGAACATCGGCTCGCACATGATGCACGAGCTGGTCCACTCCTGGTTCGGGAACCTCGTCAGCCCCGCCACCTGGGCCGACCTCTGGCTGAACGAGGGCCACGCCGACTTCTACGGGCTGCTCTACCGCTACGAGCGCGGCTGGGCGGACTCCCTGGGCCTCACCAGCATGGAGGCCCGGATGAAGGACACCTACGCCCGCGGCGACCAGTGGCGCCACGACTCCGGCCCGGTGGCCGCCCCCGACGCGGTCAACCTCTTCGACAGCCAGCGCTACCTCGGCGGCGTCCTCGTCCTGTACGCCTTCCGGCAGCTCGTCGGCGACGACGTCTTCAGCGCCGTCGAGCGTGCCTTCCTGGAGCGCTTCCGCGGCTCGGCGGCGTCGACGGAGGACTACATCGCCGTGGCCACGGAGGTGTCCGGCCAGGACCAGTCCGGTTTCCTGCGGGACTGGCTGTACGGGACGAAGACCCCGCGCATGCCCGGCCACCCCGACTGGACGGTGAACCCCGTCGCGCCGCCGTCGTCCTTCGCCGCACCGCACAGCAAGCGCGGCGGGCACTACCACGACAACTCGGCCACGCTCTGATCAGCCGTGGCGGGCGGGGCCGCCACCGGCCCCGCCCGCCGTCTCGCGCTCGATCCACCGGCAGATGACGTCGACGACGTACACCAGCTCCGCCCGGGTCAGCTCCCGCCCCTTGGGGATGTGGTGCCAGCGCTCCAGACAGCCGCGGCAGCAGGTGGCGGTCGCGTGCTGGGCGACGAACACCGGGTGCCCCCGGTACGGCGTCTGCTTGCCGTCGTTGCGCGGCTCGGCGGCCGCCAGCCGGGCGGTGACCAGGTCGTACGCATGCCAGCGGAGCGTCGCCGGTCCCTTCAGCGCGGCGGTCGCCCGTTCCGGTCCGCGCAGGTGGAAGCGGGCCCGGAACGGCTGCCGGGCCAGGGCGTCGAGCCGCCGGTCCAGGGCGTCCGGCGCACGGCGCCCGTTCTCGCCGGCCATCGGACGCCCTCCCGGCTCACGCCAGCAGCCGGCGCTTCTGGTCCTCGAACTCCGCGTCCGTCAGGACACCCTGGGCCTTCAGATCGGCCAGCTGCTTGAGCTGCTCGATCTTGCCGGTCATCTCGTCGGCGGGTGCGGTCTGGGACGCGGGCGGCGGGGGCGGCGCCTGCGGCTGGGCGTACTGCGCCTGCGCGTACTGCTGTTGCTGCTGCTCGTAGTCCTGCTGCGCCCACCGGCCGGCCTGACGCCGCGAGACGCGGTTCGATACGGCGGTGGCGGTTCCGGCGACCACGGCCGTGCGGGCGACACCCCGAAGCAGTCCGGGCATGTCGGTCACCTCCCAGGTGTCGGTGCGCCGGGCCGTGCGACGGCGGCCCGGCGGTCGGGATCGTTGTCAGGCCGCCGTGGAGCCGCCGGGCGGCACCGTCTCCTCGGTGGCGTCCAGCGCCGCCAGCAGGGCCTGCACCGGAATGCGGCCGCTCGCGACGAGCTGGGCCCCGCTGCGCCGGAGCGCCGCGGCCAGGGGAGCGGCCCACAGGTTCTCGTAGACGAGCACCGCGGCCGAGTTGCCGGGGTCGAGGGCGGCCGCGGCCTCCGCCAGGTCGGTCTCGTCCAGCACACCGGACGAGGCGCCCTCGAAGACGGAGAGGTCGATCTCGCCGCCGAGCTCCTTCCACTCCAGGCCGACCACGGAGCCGTCGGTCTCCTTGCGGACGAAGGCGAGGTCGATGATCCGGACGATGCCACGCTCGGCGAGATCGACCAGCAGCGGGAACGCCTCGCCCGTCATCCGGTTGCCGGGGAACTCGATGACCAAGTAGTCGACGGGCCCCATGTCTTCGACGCTGTCCATGACCACTCCTTCGGAGCCGGATGCGGCCGGGACCGCCGCTCGGCTGCCCCCACGGGCAGTGTTCGCGGCCGACGGTCGCCATCCCCTCTGTTGCCCTACCAGTCCAGCATGCGGCGCGGGGACCCGCACTCCGTGTCCGCGTCCGTCACGCGGTGAGCTGGAAGATGCTCTTGCCCACCAGCCAGAACCCGAGCACGAGGCAGATGGTCACCAGGGCCTGTTCCTTGTGTCCGTCGAGCCACGCGCGCAGGCGCAGCAGACGCGCCTTCGCCCTGGTCGGGCTGAACACCACGTAGAGCTCGACGGCGAGCAGACTCGCGGTGGCGAGCAGACAGAAACCGAACAGGGCGAGCCAGGTCGCCAGGTGCGAGGCGTCGGCCTCCACCACGGTCGTCGCGCCGGCCGCCACCATGCCCCAGGGCTGCAGCAGCACGGCGAGTCCGGCGGCGGACCACACCGTGCTGCGGTCCATCCGGGAGCTCATGTCCGCGGTCCGCTCCCGCGCCGTGGACGGTGTGGACACTCCGGCGGCCGGGTCCCGGCCGGCCGCGGGCGCGGTCCCCTTCCCGCCGGTCCGGGCACGAGCGCCGGCGAGCCGGCGCCTGCGCCTGCGCTCGCCGTAGACGACGAGCGACACCCCGATGAGCAGCTTGGCCGCGAGGGCGGCCGTCGAGGGCGGGGACCTGGGCGGTGGCGGCTGCCCGCCGGTCAGGCCCAGGACGAGCGCGATCACCGCGACGAAGCAGGCCAGCCAGCCGAGGATGAACACCAGCCCTTTCCACACGCCGTTCGCCGACGCCACCACCAGCACGAACGCCATGACGGGCAGTGGGTCGAGCGTGATGGCCAGGGCGATGAGCAGCAGGTCGAGCACCATGGCGACCCCATCGTGTCGGGACACCACGAGCGTAGGCGGGAGCACCTGGGTCGACATCTCGTGAACGGCGCCCCCCCCGCACCGGCCGGGGGAGCTCTCCGGGGTGCCGTCGGCGGACTCGCACCGCACGCTGGACCAAGCGAAGGGAGCGATGCCATGCCGAGCACGGGGCGGGTGCCGTCAGCGGACGGGCGCCCGGCGCACCGCCGCACCGCGGCGCCGGAACCCCGATGACGGAGGGCGGCCGCACCCAGCGGCTCGTCGCCCGGGCGAAGGCGGCGCACCGGCGGGCGGAGACCCGGTTCCCGGTCGTCACGCACCTCGCCGACCGCATGGTGACGGTGAACATCTTCGACTCCGCCACCCGCATCGCCGCACAGTGCTTCCTGACGGCCGTCCCCCTGCTCTTCGTCGTGGCGGCCTACGCCCCCGAAGCGGTGCGCCGGCAGATGCTCGACTCCCTGAAGGCGGTGTTCGGGCTGACGGGCGCCGCGAGCAAGGAACTCGACCAGGTCTTCCAGCCGGCCGCGGCCGGACTCCAGCAGGCCACCGGGGTGGTGGGCGGGCTGATGGTGCTGCTCTCGGCCACGGCCGTCAGCCGGGCGATGCAACGCCTGTGCAAACGCGCGTGGGAGATCCCCCGCGCCGGGACGAGGATCGCCCCGTGGCGGTGGCTGGCCTGGCTGCTGCTGTGGATCTGCGTGCTGGTCCTCCAGGGACCGGTCCGTGACGGCTTCGGGGTGGGCGCCTGGCTGGGCACCCCGCTCGCGTTCGTGACCCAGGTGGGCCTGTGGTGGTGGACCCAGCACCTGCTGCTCGGCGGCCTGGTCGGCTGGAAGCCCCTGCTGCCCGGTTCCGTCCTCGCGGCCGCCGCGCTCACCGCCCTGGCGATCTCCGCGCACCTGTACATGCCGAAGGCGCTCAACCGGGCGCTCGCGGAGTACGGTCCCGTCGGTTCCGTGTTCGTGCTGCTGTCCTGGCTGATCGTGGTCTGCGTCGCCGCCACCGTCAGTGTCAGCGTGGGCGCCGTCCTCGCGCAGGAACCCTTCCTGGCCGGGCGTCTGGGCAGCCCGCCGCCGCAGCGGGACCGCGAGCCGCCGGGACCGTGAGCCGTCCGTCCGTGCGGGCGCACCCGCGGAGGGTGCCGGATCGCCCGTCCGGTCTTCCCAGCGCGCGGAACGCGGACGGGGCTGACGGAATGGGAGTGTTCCAGGCAGCCACCGCGCCGGGAGGCCCCCGTGACCGAACCGCCCGAGCCCTCCGCACCGGACCCCGAGCAGCCCACACCGGGACCGTCGGCGTCGGACTCGGCGTCGGGCCCGTCGGCGTCGGGACCCTCGCCGTCGGGCCCGTCCACGCCGGGCTCCGAGCCGTCCGGGGCTGGGGCGTCTGGGGCCGGGGCGTCTGGGGCCGGGGCGTCTGGGGCCGGGCCGTCCCGACCTGAGCCGTCCGGCACTGGGCCGTCCCGGGCCGGGGCGTCCGCACCTGAGCCGTCCGGGGCCGGGGCTTCCGGGGCTGGGTCGTCCGGACCTGAGCCGACCGGAGCCGGGACGTCCGGGGCCGGGGCTTCCGGAGCCGAGCCGTCCGGACCTGAGCGCCCCGGGGCCGAGCCGTCCGGAGTCGGGGCGTCCGGGGCGTCTGGGGCCGAGCCGTCCGGAGTCGGGGCGTCCGCGGCGTCTGGGGCCGAGCCGTCCGGAGTCGGGTCGTCCGGGTCGTCCGGGGCGTCCGGGGCCGGAGCTTCCGGAGCTGGGCCGTCCGGAGATGCGCCGTCCGCAGCTGGGCCGTCCGGGGCCGGGGCGGCCGGAACCGGGCCGGGATCCGGTCCGTCGGCCTCGAAACCGGGATCCGGTCCGTCGGCCTCGAAGCCGGGGACCGGGCCGGCGGCGTCCGGCCCGCGTACGCCGGGCCGGGACGGGCCGGCCGCGGGCCACGGCCCCGGCCGTATCGCGCGCAGCGTCGCGTCGGCCGTGCTCATCGTGCTGACCTGCATCCTCGTACCGGTCGCGCTCCTCGCCGTCTGGGTGGAGAACATCGCCCTCGACACCGACCGCTACGTGGCCACCGTCGCGCCCCTCGCCACGGACCCCGCCGTGCAGGACGCGGCCGTCCACCGGATCACCGAGGCCGTGGGCACCAAGGTGAACGGCCGGCAGGCCGTCGGTGACATCGCCGACTGGCTGCAGAAACAGGGACTGCCGCCGCGCGCCGCCGACGCGGTCCGAGGACTGGGGCCGCAGCTCGACTCCGCGGTGAACCAGGCCGTGACCAAGGTCGCCACCCGCGTCGTCGACAGCGACGCCTTCGCCACCGTGTGGACGACCGCCAACCGGGCCGCCCACAACGCCGTCGTGCACGCCCTGACCGGCGAGGGACGCGGAGCGGTCGGGATCAACGGCGGCACGGTCACCCTGGACGTGGGCACCGCCGTCGACAAGGTCAAGCAGGAGCTGGTCGACGCCGGCCTGAAACCCGCCGACAAGATCCCGCAGGTCGACAAGCAACTCGTGCTCTTCCAGTCCGACCAGCTCGGCAAGTTCCGCAAGGGCGCCCACCTCCTCGACGTCATCGGCAACTGGTTCCCGGTGATCGTCGTCCTCCTCGGCGTCGCCGGGGTGCTGCTCGCCCACCGGCGGCGCCGCGCACTGGCCCGTACCGCCCTCGGCGCCGCGTTCGCCTGCCTGGTGGTGGCCGTCGCCCTGATCGTCGTCCGGGACTACTACCTCGACCACCTGCCGCCCCAGGTGCAGTCCAAGGCCGCCGCCAGTGCCGTCTTCGACACCCTGCTCCGCTTCCTGCGGGTCAGCCTGCGCACGGCGATCGTGCTGGGCGTCGTCATCGCGCTGGGCGCCTACCTCGTCGGGCCCGGGCGGCTGCCCGTGGCCGTCCGCGGGGCGTCCGACCGTACGGCGGACTCCGCGGCGCGCTGGGCGGACGCCCGGCACGTCGGCACCGGACGGGCCGGCGCGTGGACGCTGGCGCACCGCCGCGCGCTCACCCTGGCCGCCCTGCTGATCGTCGCGCTCGTGTTCGCGCTCTGGAACCACCCGACGGTGCTCACCGTCGTCGTGCTGGTCCTCGTGCTGCTGGCCGTCCTGGCGGTCCTCGCCCTGCTGGCGGCGGGCGGCCGGGTCCAGCTCGACGCGGCTCGCGGGAAGCCCGCGGACCGGCTCTGACGAAGGCATCCGCCGCACACGGTCCCGCTCCGCGCGCGAACTGCGCGCCGGCGCGAAGGCTGAGATGCTGATCGTGTGGAGCGCTCTCCATGGCGGAAGGACAGGGACGGTGACCCCGTGACTGCGCGGCACGAATCCTCAAGGGGGCCGGCCGTCACGTATGTCGATCCCCTCGGCGAGCCGTTTCTCCAGACACGGTTCGCCCCGCCGGCCAGGCCGGCCACCTTCCTGCGCCGCCCACGGCTCGCCGAACACCTGGACCAGGCCCTCGGCACACCGCTGACGATGGTCAACGGCTCGGCGGGCGCCGGGAAGACCCTGCTCGTCGCCGACTGGGCCGACCGGCTCCGACGACCGGTCGCCTGGTTCACCAACGAGGACGGCGACCAGGGCTGCGGCATGTTCTGGGCCTACGTGCTGCAGGCCCTGCGCGCCGCGGACGTACCGCTGCCCGACGACCTCGGCTGCCCGGCGGACGCGAGCCGCGTCGACCGCAAGCTGCTCGCCCGTCTCGCCGACGAACTGAGCGGGCTCCCGGAGCCGGTCCTGCTCGTGCTCGACGAGTTCGACCGGGTGCCCTCCGCGCGCATCGCCGAACAGCTCGAGTTCGTCCTGCACCACGCCGGGCAGGGACTGCGCCTGATCCTCGTCACCCGCACGGAGCCGCTGCTGCCGCTGCACCGCTACCGGGCCGCCGGCACCATGACCGAGATACGCGACGCAGAACTGGCCCTCACCCCCGGGGAGGCCGCCGCGCTCCTGGAACTGCACGGACTGCGGCTCCCCGAGGAAGCCATGGGCGCCCTCGTGGAACGCACCCGGGGCTGGGCCGCCGGGCTCCGCCTGTGCGCCCTGGCCGCCCAGCAGAGCCCGGACCCGGAGGCGTACCTGAAGGACTTCGAGGCGGGCCGGAGCACCATCGCCGACTTCCTCCTCGCCGAGGTGCTCAAGCGCCAGACGGCCCGCTCGCAGGACGTCCTGCTGCGGGTCAGCGTCGTGGAGCGGTTCTGCCCCGAGCTGGTGGCGGAGCTGACCGGCCGCGACGACGGCGAACCCGTCCTCGCCGCGCTGCACGGCCAGAACGCGTTCGTGGAGGACCTCGGGCACACCTGGTACCGCCTGCACCCGCTCTTCGGCGAGATCCTCCGGGCCCATCTGCGGGTCCGCTCGCCGGGGCTGGAGACCGAACTGCACCGGCGGGCCGCGCGCTGGCTGCGCGCCTCCGGCTCGCTGCCGCAGGCACTGGCCCACGGCGCCGCCGCGGGCGACTGGAACTTCACCGCCCGTGCCCTCGTCGACGACCTGGCGATCGGGCAGCTGTTCACCGGCCTGCGGGCGAGCGACCTCGCCGAGCTGTTCTCCCGGATGGGACCCGAGGCCACGAGCGCCGCGGCGGACCTGGTGCGCGCCGCACGCGACCTGTCCGACCGCGACATCGAGCGCGGCCTGGTCCACCTGCGCCGGGCCGAGGACCTGCTCGCCTCGGAGCCGTCCGACGCGGCGGGCCGGCTGAGCTGCGTACTGCTGGAGACGCTCGCGGCCCGGCTGACCGGTTCGCCCGGCATGGCCGAGCGGGCCGCGACGACGGTGGAGCGGCTCCGCGGGGAGGTCCCCGCCGAGCTGCTGGAGAAGCACCCCGAGGTCGTCGCCCTGCTGCTGACCCATCTGGGCTCGGCCCGGCTGTGGGCGGGTCACTTCGACGAGGCGCGCGCCGTCCTGTCCGAGGCCGGCGGCTGCCCGAGCGGGGTGTCGACGGCGCTGCCCCGGGAGGACGCCTTCGGCCAGCTGGCCCTGATCGACCATCTGGACGGCTGGCTCGGCCGGGCCGAACGCAAGGCGCTGGCCGCTCTGAACGAAGGGGAGAAGTTCGGCCTGCGCCGCCCGAGCCCGTCCGGCCCCGGCCTCGCCCAGCTGGTACTGGCCGCTCTCTGCGTCGACCGCGGCGAACTCGACCAGGCCCGGGCCTACCTGGAGGAGGCGGCCGACGCGGGAGCCCCGCCGGACCCGGTGACGGCCGCCGCCCGGTCGCTCGCGACGGCACGGCTGCTGCTGGCGCGGGGAGCCCCGGGCCGCCGCGGCGGCGGCCGAGCCCGCGACACCGGCGGCCGTGGTCTCGCCCTGGGCCGAGGCCCGTACGGCGGTGATCGTCTCCGCCGCCCATCTGGCCGAGGGCCGCCCGGACAGCGCCCTCAAGGTGCTCGACGACCTCGCCTGCGACGGCGACCCCGCCTACGCGGCGGAGATCGCCTGGGCCCGCTGGGCCGCCGGTGACCCCGACGGAGCCGTCGCCCTGCTCGACCGCACCCGCCTGCAGGGCCGTACCGGCCCCGGGGTGACCGTCCGGGCCGCGCTCGTGCGGGCCTCGGCCGCGCAGCGGGCGGGAGACGACACCACCGCGCGCAAACTGCTCGCCCGGGCGCTGGTGGAGGCCCGGCGGGAGCGGCTGCGGCGCCCCTTCCTCGAAGCCGGGCCCGACCTGCGCCGCCTGCTCGACGGGCCGTCCCTGCAGGGCCTGGCCGCGGGCTGGCTCTCGTCCCGGCGGCTCCCGCGCCGCACGGCGGGGCCGCCCGGCCCGCGGAGCCCGCGCCCGTGGTGGTCGAGGAACTCAGCGGACGCGAGCGCGAGGTCGTGGGCAGGCTGGCCGAGATGATGTCCACCGAGGAGATAGCCGCCGACCTGTACGTCTCGGTCAACACGGTGAAGACGCACCTCAAGAGCGTCTACCGCAAACTCGGGGTGAACGGGCGCGCCGAAGCGGTGCGGCGGGCCCGGGACCACGGCCTGATCTGAATGTCCCGGGCCGAGCACGCCACGAAGCGGGACCCGTCTTCGCCGGGCCACGCCCACGCCGACTACACGGGCGCCGTCTACGGCTCGATGCTCGCCGCCTCGGTGGTGATCGGCGCCGGCGGCCTGGGACGGTTCCCCCGGCTGCAACTGGTGCTCCTGCTGCTCCTCACCGGCCTCGTCTTCTGGGTCGGCCACGTGCACGCCCAGCTGTTCGGCGCCCGACTCGCCCAACGGCCGCTGGACCGGCCGACGGTCCTCGGGGTGTGCCGCGAGGAATGGCCGATCGTCGAGGCGGCCGTACCCCCGGCCGTCGCGGTGGCCGTCAGCCCGCTGCTCGGACTGGACGTCGAGGGGGCCGGCTGGCTGGCGCTCGCCGTGGCCGTGGCGGGTCAGGTGGGCTGGTCCGCGGTCGGCGCACGGAAGGCGGGGGCGTCCTGGCCCCTGGTGACGGGCACCGCCGCGATCAATCTGCTGCTCGGCCTGGCGATCATCGCCTTCAAGCTCGCACTGACGCACTGACGCACTGACGCACTGACGCACTGATCACGGGGACCGAGTCACCTGTGCCGGGTGAGGCCAGGGGCGGACGGATGCAGCAGCATCACTGGGGAGACCGCAGCCGGCCCGTGGCGGGAGAGCGGCAGATGCGCTACGAGATCCGTGTCGATGGGCACATGTCGAAGACGCTCACCGAGGCGTTCCCGGAACTGGATCACGTGATGATGTCCGGTCAGACAGTGCTGTTCGGCCGCATCATCGACGAGGCGCAGCTGTACGGGCTGCTGACCCGCTGCCAGTCACTGGGACTGCGCGTCGTGGAGATGCGGCAACTGCCCGAGTGACCACGGCCGGTGCCCGTACCGGGCGCTCACCCGCGAGGGGTGATCCGCCGACGTGGCGCCCTTGCGATGCTCAGGGGGTGAGGGGCCGTGAGCCGCCCCGCCGGAGTTCCGGAGGCGGCCTGGCCGGACCGCGCGAGGAGGAGCCATGACCGAGTCGCGTGGACAGGCGCCGCGGACCGGAGAGCCGTACCTTTCCGGCGGGGCGGCCGCGGGCCCCGCCGAAGCCGTGACGGCCGTCGCCCGTTCCTGGACCTGGATCCTCGCCTCGGCGATCGCGACCCTGGTCCCGGGCGTGCTGATCCTCGTCTGGCCGGACGAGACGCTGCACGTCCTCGCCGTCATCATCGGCCTCTACCTGCTCGTCACCGGCGCGATCCGGTTCGTGACGGCGTTCGCGCGGGAGGACGAGAGGGTGACCGGACTGCTGCTCGCGGTGGTGTTCGTCCTCGCGGGCGTGCTGTGCCTGCGCAACCCCCTGCAGACCATCACCGCGCTCTCGCTGGTGGTCGGGCTCGCCTGGCTGGCGTCCGGCATCCTCACCCTCTACACGGCGATCGCCGCCAAGGACCTGCCGCACCGCGGTGTCGTCCTCGGCGCCGCCCTGCTCGGCATCCTCGCCGGGATCGTCGTGCTGGTCCTGCCCTCCGAGTCGGCACGGGCGCTGACCCGGCTGCTCGGACTGTGGCTGGTCCTGCTGGGCCTGGTGGAGCTTGTGGCCGCCTTCGCGTGGCGGGCCGCGCTGCGCCGGAGCGGCACGCGGCCGGACACCACCGGCCCGGCCGGCTGATCCCCGCGAGCCGGACGCTCACCCGCCTCGGGTGAGGCGCGCCCCAGCTCGCCGTGTGCACGCTGAAAACGGTGGTGACCGGTTCGGCGAAGCCGATGCGCCGGCGCCCCGGACGGAGGAGAGACATGAGCGCGCAGACCTACCTCGCGTACGACTATCCGCTGCTGAGCGCCTTCTGGACGATGTTGGTGTTCTTCCTGTGGATCCTGTGGTTCGTCCTGCTGTTCCGGATCATCGTCGACATCTTCCGCGACGACGACCTGAACGGCTGGGCCAAGGCCGGCTGGACGATCTTCGTCTGCGTACTGCCCTTCCTGGGCGTCTTCATCTACCTCATCGCCCGCGGCAAGGGCATGGGCAAGCGTGAGGTGGAGCAGGCACGGGCCCAGCAGGAGGCCTTCGACTCCTACATCAAGGAGACCGCGCAGGGCGGCACGGGCCGGACGAGCAGCGCCGACGAGCTCGCCAAGCTCTCCCAGATGCGCTCGCGCGGTGACATCAGCGAGGACGAGTTCCGCCGGGCGAAGGAGCTGGTCCTCAGCGACACCCAAGCGGCCCGGAGCTCCGACTCGATTCCCACGACCTCCGGGCACTGAGCACGTTCCCCGCACACGAAGGAGAGCACCACATGACCACGACACCTCGCGCACACACGGAGACCGGCACGGCGAAGCAGCAGTGGGCCGGCGGCCTCACGGCCTTCGCGGGCGTCATGCTCATGATCGCCGGGCTGCTCAGTGTCTTCCGGGGCATCATGGCGATCGCACAGGACAACGTCTTCGTCACGACCCCCAACTACGTCTTCAAGTTCGACCTCACCAGCTGGGGCTGGATCCACCTGGTCCTGGGTGTGATCGCGGTGGCCGTCAGCGTCGGGCTGTTCGGACCGGCGACGTGGGCACGCGTGGCCGGCGTGGGCATCGCGGGACTGGTCATCATCGCCAACTTCCTCTCACTGCCGTACTACCCGGTGTGGTCGGTCGTGATGATCGCGATGTCCGGCTTCATCATCTGGGCCCTCTGCGTGGTCAAGAGGGACGACTCGATCACCGGTCCGTAGGGCCGGGGCAGGAGAGCGACCGATGGACCGGTACCCGCCCATCGCGGAACACGGAATGGTGGGCGACCTCCAGACGGCGGCCCTGGTGTCGTCCGGCGGAACCGTCGACTGGTGGTGCGCCCCCCGCTTCGACTCGCCCAGCGTCTTCGCCTCACTGCTGGACAGCGAGCGAGGGGGCCACTGCCACCTGGCGGCCGAGCACCCGGACGGCGACGGGATGACGGTCCGGCAGCTGTACCTGTCCGACACGGCGATCCTGATCACCCGGTTCATGGGGCCCGGGGGCGTCGGAGAGGTGGCGGACTTCATGCCACCCGTCGCCGCCCCGACGCCCACCGACCGGCACACCCTGATCAGGGTCGCCCGGGTCGTCCGGGGGAGTCTGCCGTTCGCCTTCGCCTGCCGGCCCCGCTTCGACTACGGGCGGGCCCCGCACACACTCGAACTCGCCGACGCCCACGCGGCCGTGCTGCACGGCCCGGGCACCGACCTGCACGTGCAGTCCAGCACCGGGATCCGCCTGCACCCGGACGGCGACGACGTCACCGCCCGTTTCACCCTCTCCGCGGGTCAGGCCGCCGTTGTCGTCCTGACCACCTCCGACGCCGGGGGCCCGCCCCCGCCGGCGCCCTCCCTGGCCGCCGTCGCCGAGGACGTCGAGAAGTGCCGCGACTTCTGGCTGTCGTGGCTGCGCGCCTGCACCTACCGCGGTCGCTGGCAGGAGATGGTGAACCGGTCGGCGATCACCCTCAAGCTGCTCACGTACGCGCCGTCCGGCGCACCCGTCGCCGCGGCCACCATGGGCCTGCCCGAGCAGGTCGGCGGCGAGCGCAACTGGGACTACCGCTACACCTGGATCCGGGACGCCTCGCTGTCCGTGGGCGCTCTGATCGACCTGGGTTTCGAGGCCGAGGCCTTCGCGTTCCGGCGCTGGCTGCGCGAGCGGGTCGAGGCCGGCAAAACCGCCTCCGGGGACCCCTTGCAGATCATGTACCGGGTCGACGGCGACCCCCACCTGACCGAGGAGAACCTCGACCACCTGGAGGGCTACCGGGGTTCACGCCCGGTGCGCAACGGCAACGCGGCCGCCGACCAGCTCCAGCTGGACATCTACGGCGAGGCCTCCGACGCCCTGGCGGTGGGCGGGGACATCGGCGCCATACGGGGCTGGCGGGCGCTGGCCGGTGTCCTGGACTGGCTGACCGACCACTGGGACCGGCCCGACGAGGGCATCTGGGAGACCCGGGGAGGCCGGCAGAACTTCACCTACAGCCGGCTGATGACCTGGGTGGCCTTCGACCGGGGCATCCGGGTGGCCACCGCCTTCTCCCGGCCGGCCGACGTGGCCCGCTGGACGGCGGCCCGGGACGCCGTGTTCGAGCAGATCGTCGAGCAGGGCTTCGACCCCAAACGGAAAGCGTTCGTCCAGCACTTCGACACCGACGTCCTGGACGCGTCGCTGCTGCTGATGCCGCGGGTCGGGTTCCTCTCCGCACGGGACCCCGACTGGATCAGCACCCTCGACGCGATGGACGAGGAACTGGTCAGCGACAGCCTCGTCTACCGCTACAACCCCGCCGCCTCACCCGACGGACTGCGGGGCAGCGAGGGCACGTTCAACCTGTGCAGCTTCCTCTACGTGGAGGCGCTCGCCCGCACCGGGCGCATCCACCAGGCACGGCACGCCTTCGACAAGATGCTCACGTACGCCAACCACGTCGGCCTGTTCGCCGAGGAGATCGGGCCGTCGGGGGAGCAACTCGGCAACTTCCCGCAGGCGTTCACCCATCTCTCGCTGATCACCGCGGCGATGGCGCTCGACGAGGAGATGGGCCGTGAGGGCACGGTGCCCGACACCGGAGGGACCCGTCACCCTCTGATCCACGGCCTGACGGTACCCCCGGAGGACGCCGAGGAAGGCAACTGACCATGGCCGGCTCGGCAGGATCCGCGCAGGCGCCGCCGGGGCAGCGGCGGGTCCTCGCCGCGCTGGCGCTCGCCCAGTTCATCTGCAGCTTCGCCGGCTCCAACATGAACGTGATGATCAACGACATCAGCCGGGACCTCGACACCACGGTCCAGGGCGTGCAGGTCGCCATCACGGTCTTCCTGCTGGTCATGGCCGCGCTGATGATACCCGGCGGCAAGCTCACCGACCGCTACGGCCGCAAACGCTGCTTCGTCACCGGACTGGTCGTCTACGCCGTCGGCGCGCTGCTCAGCGCCGCCGCCCCGGGGCTCGGCGTCCTGATCCTGGGCAACTCGATCCTCGAAGGAATCGGCACGGCCCTGCTCATCCCGCCCGTCTACATCCTCACCACGCTGCTGTACCCCGACCTGACCTCGCGCGCCCGGGCGTTCGGGATCATCATGGCGCTGGGCGGCATCGGGGCCGCCGCGGGACCGCTGATCGGCGGACTCATCACCACGGGCATCAGCTGGCGTGCGGCCTTCGTGTTCCAGGCCCTCGTGATCGCCGTGATCGTGTGGCTGAGCCGCCACATCGAGGACCCCCTGCCCCCGGACCCGGACCGGTCCTTCGACACCACCGGAGCCGTGCTGTCCGCGGTGGGCCTGGTCCTGGTGGTCATGGGCATCCTGGCGGCGGACAACAACATCTGGCTGACGATCGTCCTGATCGGGCTGGGCGTGTTCGTCCTCGCCTGGTTCCTGCGCTCGATGGGCGCCAAGGAGCGGGCCGGTCAGGAACCGCTGCTGTCCCTGGGGCTGTTCCGCAACCGCACGTCGAACCTCGGCCTGGTCACCCAGAACGTCCAGTGGCTGATCCTCATGGGCACGTCCTTCACGGTGGCCGCCTACCTCCAGGTGGTGCGCGGCTACGACGCCATCCAGACCGGAGTGATCTTCACGGCGGCGACCCTGGGACTCCTCCTGACGTCGCTGTCCGCCGAGCGGCTGGCCCGGCGGTACCCCCAGCGGACGCTGATCATGACGGGCTTCGTGGCGTCCGTCGCGGGGGTGGCCGTGCTGGTCGCCCTGGCGGGGAGCTTCTCCTCCGCCTGGGCCTTCGTCCCCGGTCTCGTCCTCATCGGGCTCGGCCTCGGCGTCATGCTGACCCCGTCGGTGAACGTCGTGCAGTCCAGCTTCCCGGAGGAGCGACAGGGCGAGATCTCGGGCCTGTCCCGCAGTGTGTCCAACCTCGGATCGTCCTTCGGCACGGCCATCGCCGGCACGATCCTCGTCTCCGGGCTCTCGAAGGGCGCCTACGCCGCCGCGATGATCACCCTCGGGGTGATCGGCCTCGGCGGCCTCGCCGCGGCCGCCCTGCTGCCGCGCACACCGGACGCCACGGCACCGGCCGGTGACACACCCGCCAGCACGCCGAGGAAGCGGACCTAGGGCGGGCGCGTCCCGCCGGACGGCGATCGCGCGGACCGGAGCCGTCGTCAGGGTGCTGTGGGGCCACCGCCGTTGCGTCCCTGCTCGGCCCGTGCGGCGCCCGGCAACACGTCCTCCCCGGCGCGCTGCTGCGGGATGACCACCGAGCCCTGCTGCAGGGCCACCGTGCGGGTGGGCGACGGGATGCGGATGCCCTCCTCGCGGTAACGCCGGTGCAGACGCTTGATGAACTCGTGCTTGATCCGGTACTGGTCGCTGAACTCGCCCACGCCGAGGATGACCGTGAAGCCGATGCGGGAGTCGCCGAAGGTGTGGAAGCGCACGGCGGGTTCGTGGTCCGGGACGGCGCCCGAGACGTCCTTCATGACGTCCGCGACCACCTCCGTCGTCACCCGCTCGACGTGTTCGAGGTCGGAGTCGTAGCTCACCCCGACCTGCACCAGCACGGTCAGCTGCTGCTCGGGCCGGGTGAAGTTGGTCATGTTCTCCTTCGCCAGCTGGCCGTTGGGGATGACCACCAGGTTGTTGGAGAGCTGGCGGACCGTCGTCTGGCGCCAGTTGATGTCGATGACATAGCCCTCCTCGCCGCTGCTCAGCCGGATGTAGTCGCCCGGCTGGACGGTCTTGGAGGCGAGGATGTGGATGCCCGCGAAGAGGTTCGCGAGCGTGTCCTGCAGGGCGAGGGCCACGGCCAGACCGCCCACGCCCAGGGCGGTCAGCAGGGGCGCTATCGAGATGCCCAGCGTCTGGAGCACCACCAGGAAGCCGATCGCCAGCACCAGCACGCGCGTGATGTTGACGAAGATGGTCGCCGAGCCCGCCACACCCGAACGGGACTGGGTGACCGTACGGACCAGTCCGGCGACCACCCGGGCCGCGGACACGGTCACCACGAAGATCAGCCACACCTGCAGCACCTGGTCGGTGTGGTGCTGGACGGTCCTGGTCAGCGGCAGCACCGCCGCTGCCGCCGCCAGGCCGCCGGCGACGAGCGCCCAGGGCACCACCGAACGGAGCGTGTCCACGATGACGTCGTCGCCGCTCCACCGGGTGCGCTTGGCGTGCTTGGCGAGCCAGCGCAGCAGCGTGCGCGACAGGAAGGCGAGCAACAGGCCCGCCGCCAGGGCGATGCCGGCGAGGACGAGGTCGTCCAGGGTCAGTGCGCGGTTCACCGGTCACCTCCGGGTCGCGATGCGGCTGCGGAGAGCCCGTTGTGAAGCTTCGTCACGTTGTCACCTGCTCGATGTCCGGGATGTGCGATCGCGGGGCCCACCGTCCACCGGCGGCCCACGCGCTCGCTCATCCTGCCGTATCCGGCACGCCGGTTCGCACCCGGACCGGCGCCGCGGGCAGGCCGCTAGACGATGCCCTCCGCGAGTTCGGCCTGGTCACGGTCGCTGCCGTAGGCGGCCGTTGTGGGCGTGCCGTACGACCGGCGTGCCACGTACCACCAGACGCTGGCCAGGATCAGCACGGCCGCGAGCGCCACCGACGCGTAGTTCATCGTGTCGACCGTCACCGGTGACGCCTGCGGCAGGCAGAACAGGACGGTCACACACGCCACCCACACCACCGCGATCCACCCGATCGGCCTGCTCCATCTGCCCAGGTTCCAGGGCCCGGGCCGGAACCTGTCACCGGCGCGCAGCCGCAGCAGGACCGGGATGGCGTAGGCGGGGGTGATGCCGATGACGTTGATGGCGGTCACGGCGTTGTACGCGGTCGCCGAGTACAGGGACGGCAGGGCGAGGAGGCAGGCCACGACGACAGCCAGCCAGACGGCGGCCACCGGGGTCTGCGTGCGGCCGCTCACCCTGCGCCACAGGTGCGAGCCGGGCAGCGCGCCGTCACGGCTGAACGCGAACACCATCCGGCTGGCCGCGGCGACCTCGGCGTTCCCGCAGAACAACTGGGCGACGATCACGACCAGGAGGAGCGCACTGGCCCCGTCGGTGCCCAGGCCGTCGAGCAGGATCTGCGCGGGCGGCACGCCGGTCTGTGTGGTGCGTGTGGCGTCGTAGTCCTGGATGGCGAACGTGAGGCCGGCCAGCAGCACGAAGCCGGCGATCCAGGACACCCAGATGGACCGCACGATGCCGCGGGCCGCCGACACCGACGCGTTGGACGTCTCCTCCGACAGATGGGCGGAGGCGTCGTAGCCGGAGAAGGTGTACTGCGCGAGCAGCAGACCGATCGCCGCCACGTACAGCGGGTTGTCCCAGCCGGTCTGATCGACGAACTTCGTGAACACGAAGGACGGCGACTGGTGGTGGTCCGGGACGATCGCGAGGGCGCCGACGATCAGCGCCACGCCCGCCAGGTGCCACCACACGCTGATCGAGTTGAGCAGGCTGACCAGCCGCACCCCGAACAGGTTCAGTGTGGCGTGCAGCAGGAGGATCGCGCAGAAGATCAGCATCGTCCTCCCCGGCGTCGGCTCGAAGCCCCACTGGAGGTTGGCGAACGCCCCGGTGAACAGGGCGGCTCCGTAGTCGATGCCGGCGATCGCGCCGAGCAGGCCGAGCAGGTTCAGCCAGCCCGTGTACCAGCCCCAGCGGCGCCCGCCGAGCCGGTCGGCCATGTAGTAGAGGGCGCCGGAGGTCGGGTAGGCGCTCGTGACCTCGGCGAGGGACAGGCCCACGCACAGCACGAACAGGCCCACGCCGGCCCAGCCCCACAGCATCACGGCGGGACCGCCGGTGTTCAGGCCGAAGCCGTACAGGGTCATGCAGCCGGACAGGATCGAGATCACCGAGAAGCTGATCGCGAAGTTGCCGAAGCCGCCCATGCGGCGGGCCAGCACCGGCCGGTAGCCGAGTTCGCGCAGCCGCTGCTCCTCGTCCTGCTGCGGCAGGCCCGGGGAGGGCACGGGATCGGGGGTGCGGGACATGGGGGAACCTCCGGGGGATCAAGGGGGACTTGACGGGGTGGAGCGTTCGGTCGGGTGGAGCGTCCAGCGGCGCGGGGCGAGCGTTCGGTGGCGTGAGGTGAGCGTTCAGTGGCGAGAGATGAGCGTTCAGTGGCGCGGCGCGGAGCCGTCGGCGGCGGCCCGGCAGCGGTCCCGGGCCTGTACGAAGACGTCGACGGCGCGGTCGCGGCCGGGCGTGCGGTGCACCCAGGGCGGGGGAGTGAAGTACGGGCCGATCTCCTCGAACACCCGCGCCGCGTCGAGGAACTGCAAGGAGCCCCACAGCGCGTGGGCCAGGTGGTTGAGGTCCAGCGGCGAGCGTTCGGCGGCCCGGGTGTGCGCGAACCAGGACTCCAGGGCGCGCCGCGACTCGCGGGCCGCCTCCTCCGCCACCCAGTGCAGGTCCAGGGCCGCGTCGTGCCCGCCCTCCCGGCGGTAGCGCTCCACGCGGACGTACAGGGGCAGCAGATGCAGCGCGGAGCCGGGCGGTGCCTGCCCGGTCGCCCACTGCGCGAAGGCGGCGGCCTCCGCGAGCCGGCCGGTGCCGCCACGCGCGTAGAGGAACTGCAGCATCCGGTGGTACGCCTCGCGGTTGTACGGGTCGCGCTTGCCGGCCTCGGCCAGCAGCCCCCAGGGCCCCGGGGGCAGCATCGGCTCGGGTGCGGCGGCCCGGTGCTCCTCCCAGCGCTGTTCCGGGTCGAGCTGGGCCAGCGCCAGCAGGCACACCCAGGGCACCGGGTCCTGCGGGGCGGTGCGGGAGGCGGACTGGGCCGCGTCCCACGCCTCGATCCACAACTCGTGGGTACGGCGGTGCCGTTCGCGCTGCGCCCGCAGGGCCCGCTCCACCGAGACCCGGCCGTGCATCACCGCCGCGTGGACGCTGCCCGGCTCCTCGGTGAGCCAGGCCCGCACCACGTCGGTACCGGCGGCGGCCGCCGCGAGGACCTGGGTGCGCTGGGTCCACTGCCATCCCTGCGCGGTGTCCGCGAGCAGGGTCCGCATGGCCATCCAGCGTCCGGTGCGCAAGTCCTGGAGTGCGCCGCGCAGGGCGTTGTCGGGGCCGGCGGGGTCGTAGGAGGGGCGGACTCCTTCTCTGGCCATCAGCCGTCGGCCCCCTGCCACTGGCGCACGGGCGAGGTGGCGGGGTGACGTAGCAACAGCCCTCCCCTGGGCGGTGATCGAAGTGTCGCGTGGTGGTCGGCGGTCACTATAGAGGCGGAGGTTCCGCAGGGGCCATTGTTGTCAACTCAACTTTCAAGCACGCCAGTTGACCCGCGTCCGGACTCCCTTGACGCGGGACGCGGCGAGACGGCAGGCTGACGCGGTGATCTTCCAGACCGGCGTACGGGAGAGGGAGCGATGACGGGTCCGGTGCTCGCCGTCGACCAGGGCACCTCCGGCACCAAGGCCCTGGTGGTCTGCCCGGAACGCGGCGTCCTCGGCACCGGCTTCGCCGAAGTGCGCCCCCGTCACCTGCCCGGCGGCCTGGTCGAGGTGGACCCGGTCCAGCTGTACGACTCGGTCGTCGACGCGGGCCGCAGCGCGCTGGCCGAGGCCGGGGAGGACGTCGTCGCGCTGGGCCTGGCCAACCAGGGCGAGACCGTCCTCGCCTGGGACCCGGCCACCGGACGCCCGCTGACCGACGCCCTGGTGTGGCAGGACCGCCGCGCCGAGAGCGTCTGCGACGAACTCCGTGATCACGCCGACGAGTTGCGGCACCTGACCGGCCTGCCCCTCGACCCGTACTTCGCCGCGCCGAAGATGGCCTGGATCCGCCGCCACCTCACCCGCGAGGGAGTGGTCACCACCTCCGACGCCTGGCTCGTCCACCGTCTCACCGGCGCCTGGGCCACCGATGCCGCCACCGCGGGCCGCACCCAGCTCCTCGACCTGGACCGCGCCGAGTGGTCCCCGCGCGCCCTCGACCTCTACGGCCTGGCCGGAGAACGGTTCCCCGACGTGACCGACGCCGCCGGACCGGTCGGCACCACCACGGCGTTCGGCCCCGAGATCCCGCTCACCGGCCTGATCGTCGACCAGCAGGCCGCCCTGCTCGCCCAGCGCGTCACCGCCCCCGGCACCGCCAAGTGCACGTACGGCACCGGCGCGTTCCTGCTCGCCCACACCGGCGAGGCCCCCCGGCGCGGCACCTCCGGACTGGTCAGCTGCGTCGCCTGGCGGCTCGCCGGACGCACCAGCTACTGCCTCGACGGCCAGGTGTACACCGCCGCGTCCGCCGTCCGCTGGCTCACCGACCTCGGCGTGCTCTCCTCGGCCGCCGACCTCGACCCGGTCGGCGGCACCGTCCCGGACAGCGGCGGCGTCACCTTCGTCCCCGCGCTCGCCGGACTCGCCGCGCCCTGGTGGCGCGGCGACCTGCGCGGCTCCCTCACCGGACTGGGGCTCGACACCACTCCGGGGCACCTGGTGCGCGCCCTGTGCGAGGGCATCGCCGCCCAGGTCGCCGAACTCGCCGAGGCCGCCGCGACCGACCTCGGCGCACCCCTGGACCTGCTCCGTGTGGACGGCGGCCTGACCCGCTCGGCCCTGCTCATGCAGACCCAGGCCGACCTGCTGCAACGCCCCGTCGAGGTGTCCGCTCTGCCCGACGCCACCGCGCTCGGCGCCGCCGCCCTCGCCCGGCTCGGCGCGGACCCCGCCCTCGCCGTAGAGGACGCCCTGCCCGACCCGAAGCCCGCCGCCGTGTACGAGCCGCGCATCCCGGCGGACCTGGCCGCCGAACGCCGGGCCGGATTCCGCACGGCCGTGGCCGCCCTGCTCGGCTCGTGACGGCGAGAGACACGTGACGGTGAGAGACACGTGAAGCGCGAGGCTCGTGCCGGTGAGGTGCTCGTGACAGTCGTCGTACCGGTGAGGTGCTCGTGACAGTCGTCGTACCGGCGAGGTGCTCGTGACGGTCACCGCGGAAGGACCGCTGCCCACGCACACCTACGACGTCGCGATCGTCGGCGCCGGAGTCGTCGGCTGCGCCGTCGCCCGCCGGCTCGCCCACCACCCTCGGCTGCGCGTCGCCCTCGTGGAGGCGCAGGACGACGTCGGCCAGGGCACCTCCAAGGCCAACACGGCCATCCTGCACACCGGGTTCGACGCGACCCCCGGCACCCTGGAGGCCCGGCTGGTCCGCGAGGGCCACCGGCTGCTCGGTGCCTACGCGGCCGAGTCCGGCATCCCCGTCGAGCGGACCGGCGCCCTGCTGGTCGCGTGGGACGAGGAGCAACTGGCCGCCCTGCCCCGGCTGGCCGCGAAGGCCGAGCGCAACGCCTGCACCGACACCCGCCTGCTGACCTCCGCGGAGCTGTACGCCCGCGAACCCCACCTCGGCGCCGGTGCGCTCGGCGCGCTGCTCGTCCCCCGGGAGAGCGTCATCTGCCCGTGGACGACGACCCTGGCGTACGCGACCCAGGCGGTCCGGGCCGGCACCGACCTGCACCTCGGCACCGCCGTGCGGAAGGTGGAACGGACGGCCGACGGCCACCGCCTGATCACCACCCGGGGCGTCCTGCGCACCCGGTACCTGGTCAACGCGGCCGGTCTGCACGCCGACACCCTGGACCGCCTCCTCGGCCACGAGGACTTCACCGTCACCCCGCGCCGCGGCCAGCTCCTCGTCTACGACAGGTTCGCCCGCCCGCTCGTCCGGCACATCCTGCTGCCGGTGCCGACCGCGCTCGGCAAGGGCGTCCTCGTCGCCCCCACCGTCCACGGCAACGTCCTGCTCGGGCCCACCGCCGAGGACCTGTCCGACCGACGGGCCACCGAGTCGACCGCCGAAGGGCTCGCCCGGCTCCGGGAGATGGGCCGCCGCATCCTGCCCGCCCTGCTCGACGAGGAGGTCACCGCCGTCTACGCCGGGCTGCGCGCGGCCACCGGGCACGAGGACTACCGGATCACCGCGCATCCCGGGCAGGCGTACGTCACCGTCGGCGGCATCCGCTCCACCGGCCTGACCGCCTCCCTGGCGATCGCCGCCCACGTCGCCGGTCTGCTGGGCGACTGCGGCCTCGACCCCGGACCGGTCCGCGCACCGGACCCGGTCACCATGCCTCACCTCGGCCGGGCCGTCCCACGCCCCTGCCTGCGGCCCGAACTCGTCGCCTCGGACCCGGAGTACGGCGTCGTCGTCTGCCACTGCGAACGCGTCTCCCGCGGCGAGATCCGCGACGCCCTCGCCGCCACGATCCCGCCGCGCACCCTGGAGGGCCTGCGCCGCCGCACCCGCGCCCGGGCGGGCCACTGCCAGGGGCACTACTGCGGGGCCGCGGTGCGCGAACTGTTCGAACGGGGAACGGGTGCGGGGTGTGCCCCATGACGGGGGGTGACGCGCGGTCCGGTGCGGATGCCGTGACCGGCGATACGGCCGGACAGGCGGCGGCCGCTCCCGCCGGGCCGGTGGGCGCCGCCTCGGTCGGGAACGCCGGTACGCGAGACATGGCGGCCGACGGGGCCGGACCCCCGACGAGCGGTGACGTCGGGTCCGTGGCGGGCGGTGAGCCGGGGGCGTCGGCTGGCGACGGCTCGGGGTCCGTGGCGGGCGTCGGGCGCGGGGCCGTAGCGAGCGAGGGGGACGTGGCCGAGGTGTGCGGTCGGACGGAGTCCGTGGCCGGTGGTGAGGGTGGGGCCGTAGGGGGCGATGCCGCGAGGAGCGTGGCGGGAGTTGAGATGGAGCCCGTGGTTGGCGGCAACGGTGGGGCCGTAGTGGCCGGTGCCACCGGGATCGGGGCGGGCCTTGAGGCGGAGCCCGTGGCCAGGGGCGAAGAGCGGGCCAGGGAGGTCGGTACCGCCGGGGGCGCGGCGGCCGGGGAGGAGAGGGCGTCAGCGAGCGATGCCGTTCAGGGCGTCATTACTGTGACCGTGCCCGCACGATCCCTGGCGGTGCCCCGGCGCGTCGACGTCCTCGTGGTCGGCGCCGGGCCGGCGGGACTCACGGCCGCCGCACGGCTGGCCGCCGCCGGGGCCGGGCGGGTGGAGGTACTGGAGCGGGAGGCCCGGCCCGGGGGAGTCCCCCGCTACTGCGTCCACGGCGGCTTCGGCACCTGGCTCCGCCCGCTGACCGGTCCCCGGTACGCCCGCCTGCTGGCGGAGGCGGCCGAACGGGCCGGCGCCGCCGTACGGACCGGGGTCTCGGCGCTGGACTGGGGGAGTGCGGGACCGGTGCTGTGCACGGTCGGTCCAGGCGGCCCCGAGACGGTCGAGGCACGGGCGGTGATCCTGGCCACCGGTGCCCGTGAGCGCCCCCGTGCCGCCCGGCTGGTGCCCGGCACCCGGCCCGCCGGGGTCTGCACCACCGGTGAACTCCAGCAGGCGGTGCACCTGTTCGGGCAGCACATCGGCAGCCGTGCGGTCGTGGTCGGTGCCGAGGACGTGTCCTACGCGGCGGCCGACACCGTGCGCGCGGCCGGCGCCCAGGTCGTCGCCCTGGTCACGGAACACCCGCGCGTCCGGACGAGCCGTACCCGCGCCCGGTCGGCCCTGCTGCGCCACGGTGTTCCGCTGCTGACGGAGACCACCGTGACCGAACTCCTGGGCCGCGGGCGCCTGTCCGGCGTGCGCGTCCGCCACGGTGACGGGCGCGGCGCCGTACTGCCCTGCGACACCGTGGTGTTCACCGGCGACTTCGTCCCCGAGCACGAACTGGCCCGCCGCGGCGGTCTCGCCCTGGACCCCGGCACCCGCGGCCCGGCCGTCGACGGCTCCCTGCACACCTCGCGCCCCGGAGTGTTCGCCGCCGGCACCCTCCTGCACCCGGCGGCACGCGCCGGTGCGGCGGCGAGCGAGGGCGCCCGGGTGGCGGCGGCCGTCCTGGCCTTCCTGGCCGCGTCGGCACCGCCGGAGCGGGCTTGAGGGGGCCCGGCCGGACCGGTGCCTGAGGAGGGGCCAACGCCGCACCGCGGAGGACGCGACACCTACTCCCGCGCCCGCCACGGCTCCGGGTCCGTCGCGAGACGGGCGTGGAGGTGGCAGTCGCGGAAGGCGTCACGGCGACCCTCCTCCCACATCGCCCCGCGCAGCGTCCCCTCGTAGCGGAATCCGCACCGTTCGGCGACCTTGCACGACACCTCGTGGCCGACCGCGTGGTCGAGCTCCAGGCGATGCAGGCGCAGATCGGTGAACACCCAGCGGGCGGCCAGCGTGAGGGCGCGCGCCGCGACACCCCGGCCGCGCGCCTCCGGCAGCACCCAGTAGCCGACGGAGGCCGACCGCATCGCGTGGTCGATCCGGCTGACGCCGATGTGCCCGAGTGCCGTACCGGTGTCCGCGTCCGCCACGCAGAACGCGGCACCGGTTCCGGCCTCGGCCGCCTCGGTCTTGCTCCGCAGGGTCGCGCGGGCGGCCGCGAGATCGCCGATCGGGCGCAGCGGGGTGTTCCAGCGCCGGAATTCCGGGTCGGAACAGCCGCGGAGGAACGTCTCGACATCGGTCTCGACGGCGGCGTCCCATCGGCGCAGGCGCAGACCGAGGCCGTGTGCGGACGCGTGGAGGGTCGGAGTGTCGGGCGTCATCCGGTCATTGAACAACAAGGGGTCCGGTGGCCGGAATCGTGTTTTTCCGGGGGGTGCGAAGGGCTGCGGGCCGCGGATCCCGGGGGCGCACCGGACGGCGGCCGAGCCGCCCCCCCAGCCGCCCCCGAGCCGCGGCTCACCCGTCCGTGAACGAGCCGTGGCGGCCCGCGCCCGAGGCGAACCGGGCCGCGCCCTCCGTGCTCTGCGCCAGCAGCCCCGTGCCGTGCCGGAGCTCGCCGCGCAGGGCCGCCTCCTCCGTCAGCCCCTCCTGCTCCAGGACCGACCGGCGGTCACTGCGCAGGCAGGCCTGCGGGAACCGGGCGATCTCCGCCGCGAGCGCCTCCGCCTCGGCGCGGGCGCTCCCGGTCGGCACCAGCCGGTTGGCGAGCCCCGTCTCGTAGGCCTCGCGGGCCGGTACCGGCCGGCCGGTGAGGATCATGTCCATGGCCCGGCTGGTGCCGATGAGCCGGGGCAGCCGTACCGTACCGCCGTCGATCAGCGGAACGCCCCACCGGCGGCAGTACACCCCGAACACCGCGTCCTCCTCCGCGACCCGCAGATCGCACCAGAGGGCGAGTTCCAGACCGCCCGCGACCGCGTGCCCCGCGACGGCGGCGACCACCGGTTTCGACAGCCGCATCCGGGTCGGGCCCATCGGTCCGTCACCGTCCTCGGCGACCCGGTTGCCGCGCTCCGTGCCGATCGCCTTCAGGTCGGCACCCGCGCAGAACGTGCCGCCCTCGCCCCACAGCACCGCCACCCGGGCGCCGTCGTCCTCCTCGAAGGCGCGGAAGGCGTCGGCGAGTTCGACGGCCGTCGGGCCGTCCACCGCGTTGCGTGCCTCGGGCCGGGAGAGGACGACCGTGGTGACGTACTCCCGCCGTTCGATCCGGACCGGCATGCGGCGACCTCCTCGGGCGGTCCCGGGGTCCCCGAACGGACCGCCGGCGCTGGTGACCTGCCGGTAGCTTCTCAGCAAGTGCCGGTCGGCGGGAGTCTCAGATGACCTTCAGCCGCACCAGCGCGCCCAGCGTCAGTGCCCCCGGCACCAGCGGCACCCACACCGTGATGATCCGGTAGGCCAGCACCACCGCCGTGGCGACCGCGGCGGGGCCGCCGACCGCGACCAGCGCCACGATCAGCGCCGCCTCGACCGAACCCAGCCCGCCCGGCGTGGGCACCATGGCGACCGCGACCGTGGCCGCGAGGTACGCCAGCGCCATGTGCGCGGGCGGCACCGGCAGCCGCAGCGCCTGGCCGACGGCGGCGAGACCGGCGCCTGGAGCGCCGGGAAGGCCAGCGAGCCGCCCCACAGGGCCAGGGCGCGCGCCGGACGCGTGTGCACCGACCTCGCCTCGCCGAGGGCTTCTCGCGCGAACGCGGCCAGCCGGGTGCGCAGCCGTCGTACCAGCAGTACGACGGCCGCCGCCGCGACCAGCAGGCCGGCGACGCCCAGCAGCAGCGGGAGCAGCGAGCCGTCGGGCAGCAGCGTGCCGAGCCGCAACGCGTCCGGGAAGGCGACCAGCAGTACGGCCAGCAGACCGAGCCGGCCCACGCACTCGGCCATCAGGTACAGCGCGAGGGCGGCCGAGGAACGGGCCAGCGGCACCCCGCACACGGTCATGAACCGAAGGTTCACGGCGCCCGCCCCGAGCCCGGTGGGCAGCAGATGGTTGGCGGCGCCCGCCGCGAACTGAGTGGCCAGCAGCCGGCCCTTCGGCAGCGGCTGCACCACCGCACCCTGCCGGGTGAACGCGGCGGCCACCCAGGTCAGGCAGGTCGCGGCGGCCGCGGCGAGCAGCCACGGCCAGGACGCGGCGCGCAGCTGCCCGAAGCCCTCGGCGAGCACCGAACGGTGCCGTACGGCCGCCACGGCGACGAGCACGAGCGGGACCAGGCACAGCACCTGGCGGACGGGGACGCGACGGGGGAGTCGTCCACCGGAGAGCGGGGGGAGCGGGACGGCTGTCACATCCCCAGAGGTTTTCCCCGCCGTCCCAACGGCGGGTGGCGGAATCGGGGACGGCGGCTTACAGGCTGCGGTCATCGGGGCCTTCGGTCGAGGGGACGCCGGCAGGGGTGAAACGGCGCGGACATTGACCTCAACGATGGTTGAGGTTCTACGTTCTCTTCCATGAGCATGGAGACCACCGCATGGACGCAGCTGCACAGCGTGATGAACGCGCAGGCGGACCGCCGTCCCCTCGCCCGCGCCACCCTGCGCCGCATCGCCGCCTTCGCCCGCCCACACCGCGCCGGCATCGTCCGGTTCGTCATGCTCGGGGTGGTGACCGCACTGCTCGCCGTGGCCACCCCCGTACTCGCCGGCCATGTCGTCGACGCGATCGTGGCGGGGCACGACTCCGGCAGGATCGTCCGGCTGTCCCTGCTGATCGCGGTCGTCGCCCTCGCCGAGGCCGGACTCGGCATCCTCGGCCGCCGCCTGTCGGCGACGCTCGGGGAGGGGCTCATCCTCGACCTCCGCACGGCTGTGTTCGATCATGTGCAGCGCATGCCCGTCGCGTTCTTCACACGTACGCGTACGGGAGCGCTGGTCAGTCGTCTCAACAACGACGTGATCGGCGCCCAGCGGGCCTTCGCCAACACCCTCTCCGGCGTCGTCAGCAACCTCGTCACCCTGGTGCTCACCCTCGCCGTGATGCTCACCCTGTCCTGGCAGATCACCCTGCTCGCGCTGGTCCTGCTGCCGGTGTTCGTGCTCCCCGCCCGGCGCATGGGCAGCCGGATGGCCCGGATGCAGCGGGAGGCCGCCGCGCTCAACGCGGCCATGGGCACCCGCATGACCGAGCGGTTCTCCGCCCCCGGCGCCACGCTGGTCAAGCTGTTCGGGCGGCCGGAGGAGGAGTCCGCGGAGTTCGCCGCCCGGGCCGCCCGGGTGCGGGACATCGGGGTGCGTACCGCGACCGCCCAGTCGGTCTTCATCACCTCCCTCACCCTGGTCTCCGCACTCGCCCTCGCCCTCGTCTACGGCCTCGGCGGCTGGTTCGCGCTGCGCGGCACCCTGGAGGCGGGCGCCGTGGTGTCCCTCGCCCTGCTGCTGACCCGGCTCTACGCCCCGCTGACCGCGCTCGCCGGGGCCCGGGTCGAGGTGATGAGCGCCCTCGTCAGCTTCGAGCGGGTCTTCGAGGTGCTGGACCTGAAACCGCTCATCGAGGAGAAGCCGGACGCCCGCGAGGTACCCGCCGGCCCGGTCGCCGTCGAGTTCGAGAACGTCCGCTTCTCCTACCCGGCCGCCGACCAGGTCTCCCTCGCCTCCCTGGAGGAGGTCGCCACCCTCGACAGCCGCGGCGGCTCCGAGGTCCTGCACGGCATCTCCTTCCGCGCCGAACCCGGCCACACCGTCGCCCTGGTCGGCTCCTCGGGCGCCGGGAAGTCCACCATCGCGCAGCTGCTGCCGCGCCTGTACGACGTCGACGCGGGCGCCGTCCGCATCGGCGGGGTGGACGTGCGCGACGTGACCGCCGCGTCCCTGCGGGCCACCCTCGGCATGGTCACCCAGGACGGCCACCTCTTCCACGACACCGTCCGCGCCAACCTGCTGCTGGCCCAACCGGGCGCCACCGACGGGGAACTGTGGGACGCGCTGGGCCGCGCCCGCCTGGATGAGGTCGTACGGTCCCTGCCCGACGGCCTGGACACCGTCGTCGGCGAGCGCGGCTACCGGCTCTCGGGCGGTGAGCGCCAGCGCATGACCATCGCCCGGCTGCTGCTGGCCCGCCAGCGCGTGGTCATCCTCGACGAGGCCACCGCCCACCTGGACAACACCTCCGAGGCGGCCGTCCAGGAAGCGCTCGCCGAGGCCCTGGAGGGCCGCACCGCCGTGGTGATCGCCCACCGCCTCTCCACGGTCCGGTCCGCCGACCGCATCCTGGTCGTGGAGGCCGGACGGATCGTCGAACAGGGCACGCACGAGGAGCTGCTGGCGGCGGACGGCCGCTACGCGGAACTGCACCGCACCCAGTTCACGGAACGGGACCCGGAGGGACCGGCGGTGGCTGAGGTGCCGGTGGTGTGAGGCGGGGGGCTTCACCGGGTGCGGTGGCTTTGTTGCCGGGGCTCTTGACGGCAGTGGTCCGTACCTTTAGTTTCACGCCTTAATCAAAGCCTATGGACGGCAGGCAACTCCCCTTCACCCGAGGGGAGTTGCCTGCCGCATCCGTCGCCCCCCACGCGAAAGGCCGTACCCGCGCATGGCCAGAACTCTCCCGGCGGCGGCATCGCTCGCCGTCCTGACCCTCTCGGCGGGGCTGTTCGCCGCCGCTCCCGCCCAGGCCGCCACCGGTGCCGTCACCGGCCTGGCCGGCAAGTGCCTGGACGTCGCGGGCGCGAGCTCCGCCGACGGCACGCCCGTCCAGCTCTACGACTGCAACGGCACCGGCGCCCAGCAGTGGACCGTCGGCAGCGACGGCACGATCCGCGCCCTCGGCAAGTGCCTCGACGTCACCGGCAATTCGACCGCCGACGGGGCCAAGGCGCAGCTGTGGTCGTGTACCGGCGGCCCGAACCAGAAGTGGACCGTCACCGCCGCCCACGACATCGTCAACCCGCAGGCGGACAAGTGCCTGGACGTCACCGGCAACAGCTCCGCGAACGGCACCCGCGTCCAGATCTGGAGCTGCGGCGGCGGCGCCAACCAGAAGTGGAACGCCCCCGCGGCGGGCGGCGGCACCACCCCGTCCGCGCCGATGGCCGTCGCGCCGTACCTGTACAACGGCTGGGGCAGCCCGCCGAGCCCCACGACCATCACCCGGGCCACGGGCGTGAAGTGGTTCACCCTCGCCTTCGTGCTCAGCAACGGCTACTGCAACCCGCAGTGGGACGGCAGCCGCCCGCTGACCGGCGGGGTGGACCAGCAGACGGTCACCACGGTGCGGGCGAACGGCGGTGACGTCATCCCGTCCTTCGGCGGATACAGCGGCAACAAGCTGGAGAGCTCCTGCTCCAGCGCGGGCGAACTCGCCGCCGCCTACCAGAAGGTCGTCGACGCGTACGGACTGAAGGCCATCGACATCGACCTGGAGGCCGACGCCTACGGCAACCCCACCGTGCAGCAGCGGACCGTGGACGCGCTGAAGACCGTGAAGGCGAACAACCCCGGTCTGAAGGTGTACATCACCATCGGCACCGGGCAGAGCGGCCCCGACACCGGCCTCATCGACCGGGCCGCCGCCTCCGGGCTGACCGTCGACGCCTGGGCCATCATGCCGTTCGACTTCGGCGGCGCCGGACAGAACATGGGCAACCTCACCACGCGGGCCGCCGAAGGGCTGAAGAACGCGCTGAAGAACGCCTACCACTACAGCGACGACCAGGCCTACCGGGACATGGGCATCTCGTCCATGAACGGCGTCACCGACGACAACGAGACCGTCACGGTGAACGACTTCCGGACCATCCTGGCCTACGCCCAGCAGCACCACCTGGCCCGGCTCACCTTCTGGTCCGCCAACCGCGACCGTCCGTGCACCGGCGGCCCCGCCGACAGTTGCTCCGGCGTCTCCCAGTCCGCCTGGGACTACACCCGCGTCTTCGCCGGCTACACCGGCTGACCCCGTCCCCCCAGGAGACCCCCGTGCCTCGCCCCTCCCGCCGCCGCGGTGCCACCGCGGCCGCGCTGGTCACCGCGGCGGCAGCCGCCCTGCTGACCGGCGCTCCGGCGCCCGCCCGGGCCGCCGCCCTTCCCACCGGATTCGTCACCGTCGTGAACGCCGCGAGCGGCAAGTGTCTCGACGCCCGCGCCGCCGCCACCGCCAACGGCACCGCCGTGCAGCAGTACGCGTGCAACGGCACCACGGCCCAGCAGTGGCGCCTCACCGCCACGAGCGACGGCTACGTCCGCATCGACAACCGCAACGACACCGGCCAGGTCGTGGACGTCTCCGACGTCTCCACCGCCGACAACGCCCAAGTGCACCTGTGGAGTTACGGCGGCGGCGCCAACCAGCAGTGGCTGCCCGTGGACGACGGCGGCGGCGCCTTCCACTTCGTCAACCGCAACAGCGGCAAGTGCCTGGACGACCCCGCCGCGTCCACCGCCGACAGCGTGCAGTTCGTCCAGTACACCTGCAACGGCACCGCCGCCCAGCGCTTCCAGGTGACCCCGGTGACCCAGAACTCCGACGACCCCGACCTCGGTCCCAACGTGGCCCTGTTCGACCCGTCGATGTCCGCGGCCACCATCCAGAGCAGGCTCGACTCGATCTTCAAGCAGCAGGAGACCAACCAGTTCGGCTCCCAGCGCCAAGCCGTCCTGTTCAAGCCCGGCACCTACAGCGCGGACGTCAACGTCGGCTTCTACACCCAGGTCCTCGGCCTCGGTCTGACCCCGGACGCCGTCAACGTGAACGGAGCCGTGCACGCGGAGGCCGACTGGTTCCAGGGCAACGCCACCCAGAACTTCTGGCGCGGCGCCGAGAACCTGTCCGTCACCCCGAGGAACGGCGGCGACCGCTGGGCGGTCTCGCAGGCTGCCGCCTACCGGCGCATGCATCTGCGCGGCAACCTCGCACTCGACGACGGCGGCTGGTCCTCCGGCGGCTACCTCGCCGACAGCAGGATCGACGGGCAGGTCGACTCCGGCAGCCAGCAGCAGTGGCTGACCCGCAACTCGCAGCTCGGCGGCTGGACCGGCTCGAACTGGAACATGGTCTTCGTCGGCAGCCAGGGCGTCCCGGGCACCGGCTTCCCCAACCCGCCGTACACCACCGTCGCGCGGAGCCCCGTCACCCGGGAGAAGCCGTTCCTGTACGTCGACGGCGCGGGGAAGTACCAGGTGTTCGTGCCGTCCACCCGCACCGACTCCACGGCCACCAGCTGGGCGGGCGGCAGCCCGGCCGGCACCTCGCTGCCGCTGAGCCAGTTCTACGTCGTCAAGCCCGGCGCCACCGCCGCACAGATCGACGCGGCCCTCGCCGCCGGACAGAACCTGCTGGTCACCCCCGGCGTCTACCACCTCGACCGGACGCTGAAGGTGACCCGCCCCGACACGGTCGTCCTCGGGCTCGGGCTCGCCACCTTCGTCCCGGACAACGGCATCACCGCCATGACCGTCGCCGACGTGGACGGCGTCAAGATCGCGGGCTTGCTCTTCGACGCCGGCACCACCAGCTCGAAGACCCTCGTCGAGGTCGGGCCGGCCGGCTCCACCGCCTCCCACGCGGCCGACCCGACCTCCCTGCACGACGTCTACTTCCGCATCGGCGGCGCGGGCGTCGGCAAGGCGGCCACCAGCCTCGTCGTCAACAGCGACGACGTCATCGGCGACCACATGTGGATCTGGCGCGCCGACCACGGCAGCGGCGTCGGCTGGACCAGCAACACCGCCGACACCGGGCTCGTCGTCAACGGCGACGACGTGACGATGTACGGGCTGTTCGTCGAGCACTTCCAGAAGTACCAGACGATCTGGAACGGCAACGGCGGCCGCACCTACTTCTTCCAGAACGAGATGCCGTACGACCCGCCGAACCAGTCCGCCTGGATGAACGGATCCACCCAGGGCTACGCCGCCTACAAGGTCGCCGACTCCGTCACCAGCCACCAGGCCTACGGACTCGGCAGCTACTGCTACTTCAACGTCAACCCGTCCGTCACGGCCGCCCGCGCCATCGAGGCACCGAACCGGCCCGACGTCCGCTTCACCAGCATGGTGACCGTCTCCCTCGGCGGCACCGGCACCATCAGCCATGTCGTCAACACCACGGGAGGGCCCTCCAACTCCGGTACGAACGTGGCGAATCTCGTCCGCTACCCGTGATCCGGCGGGCGTGAGCCGCACGGGAGTGGGAAACCGGGTCCGGGTCAGTCACGTCCGGAACGACCCGACCCGCCAGGAGACCCCACCGTGTCGAACACCCGGATCGCAAGCACCGCGGCCGTCCTCGTCCTCGCCGCCGGACTGACCGGCTGCGGCAGCGAGGACGGCTCCGGCGGGGGCGGGGACGCGCAGACAGGCCCGAGCGCGTCCCCGCCCGTCCGCGCGGTCCAGGACGCCTACCGCAGGACGCTGGCCGCGGACACCGCGCGGATGACCGTCACCAGCAAGGTCGTCGCCGACGGCCGCTCCCTGACGGCACACGGCAGCGGCGTGGCCGGCCTGAAGGACGGCACCAGCCGGGTCACCCTGACCTCCCAGGGCACCACCGTCGAGCAGCGCGTGGTCGACGGCGTCGTCTACCAGAAGCCGTCGGGCAAGGACCGCGGTGCCGTACCCGGCGGAAAGACCTGGATGAAGATCGACCTCCGGCGGCTCGCCGGGAAGGGCGCCACCGGGCGGTCCTCGGTCACCGACCCCGCCGAACCGGTCCGCTACCTCCAGCGGGTGGGCACCGGGAACGTCACCCGCCTCGGCACCAGCACCCTCGACGGCACCCGCACCACCCACTACCGCGTCTCCGTACCCGTCTCCGCCCTCACCCGCGGCGACGCCGGACGCGCACAGGAGCTGCGGCGGCAGGTCGGAAAGTCCTCCCTGCCCCTCGACCTGTGGCTCGACGGGCAGGGCAGGCTGCGCCAGGAGAGCGTCCGGCTCGCCCTGCACCCGCTGAAGCAGCGGACGCCCGGCCACGAGAACGCCCAGGTGACCAGCACGACCGTGCTGCGATTCGCGGACTACGGGACCGACGTCCACGTCACCGCGCCACCCGCCCGGGACACCGCCGACGTCACCGACCGGCTCGCCGCGTCCGGCACCGGTGACGGCTGAGACGTGTGAGCCGCCGAGACCTGGATACGCGGAACGCACGGCAGCACCGTCCGTCGGGAGGTCATTCCTGCCATGACCAGCACACACGAGCCCGGCCACCGCTCGGAGATCACTCTCCGGGTGAACGGAAAACCGCACACCGTGTCCGTCGACCACCGGCGCGTCCTGCTGGACCTGCTGCGCGAGGACCTGGACCTCACGGGCTCCAAGAAGGGCTGCGACCACGGCCAGTGCGGTGCCTGCACCGTCCTGGTCGACGGGCGCCGCCTGAACAGCTGTCTGCTGCTCGCGGTCACCCTCGACGGCAGCGAGGTCACCACCGTCGAGGGCCTCGGCGGAGAGGGCGAGGAGCCGCACCCGCTCCAGCGGGCGTTCCTCGACCGGGACGCCTTCCAGTGCGGATACTGCACCCCCGGCCAGATCTGCTCCGCCCTCGGCATGCTCGCCGAGGCCGCGGCCGGCCACCCCTCCCACGTGACCGACCCCGACGCGCCCTCCGGCCGGCCCGTCCGGCTGGACCGGGCCGAGATCCGCGAGCGCATGAGCGGCAACCTGTGCCGGTGCGGCGCCTATCCCCGCATCGTCGAGGCGGTGGAGGACGTGATCCCGTGAACGGCTTCGCCTACGTCAGGCCCGGCAGCCTCCAGGAGGCCGTCGAGGCCTACGCCACCCACCCCGGCGCCCACTACCTCGCCGGCGGCACCAACCTGGTCGACCTGATGAAACTCGGCGTGGAACGCCCCACGGCCCTCATCGACGTGGGCCGGCTGCCGCTGGACCGCGTCGAGGAGCTGCCCGACGGCTCCCTGCGCGCCGGCGCCACGGTCCGCAACAGCGACCTCGCCGCCGACCCCCGCGTCCGCGACCGCTACCCCGTCCTGTCCCAGGCCCTGCTGGCCGGCGCCTCGGGCCAGCTGCGCAACGCCGCCACCACGGGCGGCAACCTGCTCCAGCGCACCCGCTGCCCCTACTTCCAGGACCTCGACAAACCCTGCAACAAGCGGGAGCCTGGCACCGGCTGCGCCGCCCGCGACGGCGTCCACCGCGACCACGCGGTCCTCGGCCACTCCGACAGCTGCATCGCCACCCACCCGTCCGACATGGCCGTCGCGCTCGCCGCCCTCGACGCGCAGATCGAGCTGTACGGCCCCGACGGCAGCCGGCGCGTACCCGTCGCCGACTTCTACCGGCTGCCCGGCGAGCACCCCGAACGCGACACCTGGATCCGTCCCGGCGAACTGATCACCGGAGTGCTGCTGCCCGCCGCCACGGCCGGCGTCCCCTCCGCCTACCGCAAGGCCCGCGACCGGGCGTCGTACGCCTTCGCCCTCGCCTCCGTGGCCGTCGTGCTGCGGGTCGCGGACGGCGTCGTCGACCAGGTGGGCGTCGCGTTCGGCGGGCTCGCCCACCGGCCCTGGCGGGCGAGGCACACCGAACTGGCCCTGCTGGGCGCCCCCGCCGGCCCCGACGCCTTCGAAGGCGCCGTGGCCCTCGAACTCGCCCACGCCGAACCCCTGCGGGACAACGCCTACAAAGTGCCGCTGGCGCGCAACCTCGCCCTGGACGTCCTGAACCGTCTCGCCCCGACGCCCGCGGTGGCCTGAGCCGTCACAGGAGGACCTCATGACCGGCACCGTGCTGGGTGCTCCCGCCGAACGCCGGGAAGGACGCCAGAAGGTCTCCGGCGCCGCCCGCTACGCCGCCGAGTACACCCTGCCCGGCCGCGCGTACGCCTGGCCCGTGCCCGCCGCCGTCGCCCGCGGCCGGGTCACCGCCGTCGACACCTCCGCCGCGCTCGCCCTGCCCGGTGTCCTCGCCGTCCTCACCCCCGGCGACGCGCCGCGCCTCGCCGAGCCGGAGGACGCCACGCTGGCCGTCCTCCAGAACCCGGACGTGCCGCACCGCGGCTGGTGCGTGGCCCTCGCCGTCGCCGACACCCCGGAGGCCGCACGCGCCGCCGCCCGCGCGGTCGGCGTCCGGTACCGGACCACACCGCACGACACCGAACTCACCCTCGACCACCCGGACGGCTACGAGCCGGAGGAGGCCAACGGCGGCTACCCGGGCCGCGTCCGGCAGGGCGACCCGGAAGGCGCCTTCGCCGGCGCCGACGTCCGCGTCGAAGCCCTCTACCGCGTGCCGCCGCTGCACAACCACCCCATGGAGCCGCACGCCAGCACCGCGCACTGGGACGGCGACCGGCTCACCGTCTGGACCTCCACCCAGGGCGGGACGGTCGTCCGCTCCGTCCTCGCCCAGCTGTTCGAGCTGCCCGAGGACTCCGTCACCGTCGTCTCCGAACACGTCGGCGGCGGCTTCGGCTCCAAGGGCACCCCGCGCCCCGACGTCGTCCTCGCCGCCATGGCCGCCCGGCGCACCGGCCGCCCCGTCACCCTCGCCCTTCCCCGCCGCCACCTGCCCACCGCCGTCGGCCACCGCGCCCCCACGATCCAGCGGCTGCGGCTCGGCGCGAGCCCCGACGGCCGGCTCACCGCCCTGCTGCACGAGGTGACCACCCACACCTCCCGGGTGAAGGAGTTCGTGGAGCAGGCCGCCGTGCCCTCCCGGATCATGTACGCCACCCCCCACCTGCTCAGCTCCCACCGGGTCGTCCCGCTCGACGTGCCCAGCCCGTCCTGGATGCGGGCCCCCGGCGAGGCGCCCGGCATGTACGCCCTCGAATCGGCCATGGACGAACTCGCCGACGCGCTCGGCATGGACCCCGTGGAACTGCGCCTGCGCAACGAACCCGACCGCGAGCCCGGCAGCGGCAAACCCTTCAGCAGCCGGCACCTCGCCGAATGCCTGCGCGAGGGCGCCCGCCGCTTCGGCTGGGCCGACCGCGACCCGCGCCCGGGCAACCGCCGCGAGGGCCCGCTGCTCATCGGCACCGGCGTCGCCGCGGCCACCTACCCCACCATGGCCGTCCCCGCCACCGCGACCGCCCACGCCCTCCCCGACGGCACCTTCGCCGTCCGCATCAACGCGACCGACATCGGCACCGGGGCCCGTACCGTCCTCGCCCAGATCGCCGCCGACGTCCTCGACGTGCCCCTGGACCGCGTCCGCACCGACATCGGGCACAGCGACCTGCCGCCGGCCTGGGTCGCCGGCGGCTCCATGGGCAGCGCCTCCTGGGGCTGGGCCGTGCACGAGGCGTGCGCCGAACTGGCCTCCCGGCTGGCCGCCCACACCGGACCGCTGCCCGTCGAGGGCATCGAGGTCCGCGCCGACACCAGCGGGAAGGCCGACGCCGACAGCCCCTACGCCCGGCACGCCTTCGGCGCCCACTTCGCCGAGACCGCCGTCGACACCGTCACCGGCGAGGTCCGCGTACGCCGGCTCCTCGGGATCTTCGCGGCCGGCCGGATCCTCAACGCCCGCACCGCACGCTCCCAGTTCACCGGCGCCATGACCATGGGCCTGGGCATGGCCCTCACCGAACACAGCACCGTGGACGGCGCGTTCGGCGACTTCACGGAGGCCGACCTCGCCGCCTACCACGTGCCCGCCCACGCCGATGTCCCCGACATCGAGGCCGACTGGCTCGACGAGGACGACCCCCACCTCAACCCCATGGGCAGCAAGGGCATCGGCGAGATCGGTATCGTCGGCACCGCCGCCGCCATCGGCAACGCCGTCCACCACGCCACCGGGATCCGCTTCCGCGAACTGCCCCTCACCCCGGACCGGATCCTCACCGCCCTGCTGTCCGAGGGGTGACGGTGACGGGCCCGGCCTGGGAGTACGACGGCTACCGGCCCGAGGAGGAGCGGCTGCGGGAGTCCCTGTGCACCCTCGGCAACGGCTACTTCGCGACCCGCGGAGCGCTGCCCGAGTGCACCGCCGACGCCGTCCACCACCCCGGCACCTACGCCGCCGGCTGCTACGACCGGCTCACCTCCGACGTCGCCGGGCGGCGGGTCGAGAACGAGGACATGGTCAACCTGCCCAACTGGCTGCCGCTGCGCTTCCGCCCGGCCGGCGCCCACTGGCTCACCCCGGACACCGACCCGGTCACCGACCACCACCAGGTGCTCCACCTCGACCCCGGCCTGCTGGAACGCCGTACCCGCTACGCCCTTCCGGCCGGCGGCTCGCTGCACGTGCGCCAGCTGCGCCTCGTCCATCTGCACGACCCCCATCTCGCCGCCCTGCGCACCGAGTTCACCGTCGAGGGCGACACCGTCGAGCTGGAGGTCGAGTCCGCGATCGACGGCGAGGTCACCAACTCCGGTGTGGCCCGCTACCGGGACCTCGACGGCAGGCACCTCACCCACGTCCACACCGGCACCGCCGCGTCCGGCACGGTCTGGCTGCGCTGCCGCACCCGCACCTCGGACATCAGCTTCGAACTCGCCGCCCGGCTGACCGCCGACGCCCCGGTCACCCACGCCGGCGAAGGCCGACGGGCGGTCCAGCGCGTCCGGTTGCGCCTGCCGCCCGGCCGTACCGTCACCCTGGACAAGACCGTCGCGCTGCACACCTCCCGCGACCCCGCCATCGGCGACCCGCTCCGTGCCGCGGTCGACCGGGTCCGGGACGCGCCCGGCTTCGACGAACTGCTGGAGACACACGCGGCGGCCTGGGACCAGCTGTGGCGGCGCACCGCGCTGGAGGTGCCCGGCGAGGCGGGCAGCATCCTGCGCCTGCACCTGTTCCACCTGCTGCAGACCCTCTCCCCGCACACCGCCGACCTCGACGTCGGCGTCCCCGCGCGCGGACTGCACGGCGAGGCCTACCGCGGACACGTCTTCTGGGACGAACTCTTCGTCCTGCCCTACCTCAACCTGCACCTGCCCGAGGTCTCCCGCGCCCTGCTGCGCTACCGCCACCGCCGGCTGGACGCCGCCTGCCACGCCGCCCACGAACTCGGCCGGCGCGGCGCGCGGTATCCCTGGCAGAGCGGCAGCGACGGCCGCGAGGAGACCCAGCAGCTCCACCTCAACCCGCGCTCCGGCCGCTGGCTGCCCGACCACTCCCGGCTCCAGCACCACGTGGGCTCGGCCGTCGCGTACAACGTGTGGCAGTACTGGGAGGCGACCGGCGACCTCGACTTCCTGCACGGCGAGGGCGCCGAGATGCTGCTCCAGATCGCCCGTTTCTGGGCGGACTCCGCCGGCTACGACCCCCACCTCGGCCGGTACCGCATCCGTGGCGTGGTCGGCCCCGACGAGTACCACGACGCCTATCCCGGCGCGAGCCGGCCGGGCCTGGACGACAACGCGTACACCAACGTCACCGCCGCCTGGGTGCTCGACCGCGCGCTGGAGCTGCTGCGCGCCCTGCCCGAGCCACGCCGCCGCGAACTCACCGAGGCCGTCGGCCTGGCCGAGGACGAGCCCGCCCGCTGGGAGGAGGTCTCGCGCACCCTGCACGTCCCCTTCCACGACGGGGTGATCAGCCAGTTCGAGGGGTACGCCGGCCTCGCCGAGCTGGACTGGGACGGCTACCGGAAACGGTACGGCGACATCCGCCGCCTGGACCGGATCCTGGAGGCGGAGGGCGACACCGTCAACCGGTACAAGGCGTCCAAGCAGGCCGACGTGCTGATGCTCGGCTACCTCTTCGCCCCACCCGAACTACGCTCCCTGTTCGACCGGTTGGGCTACCCGCTGGACGAGCGGACCTGGACCGCGACCGTGGACCACTACCTGCACCGCACCAGTCACGGCTCCACCCTCAGCGGCCTGGTCCACGGCTGGATCCTGGCCCGGGCCCGCCGCACCGACGCCTGGGCCTTCGTCCAGGAGGCGCTGCGCGGCGACATCGCCGACCTCCAGGGCGGCACCACCGGGGAGGGCATCCACCTCGGCGCCATGGCCGGCACGCTCGACCTCGTCCAGCGCGGGCTGACCGGCCTGGAGACCCGGGGCGGCGCCCTGCGCCTCGACCCCGTCCCGCTGCCCGAACTCTCCTCCTACGGCTTCGCCATCCGCTACCACGGCCACTGGGGCGTCCACCTGCGCCTGCGCAGCGGCCTGCTGGAGATCGCCGTACCGGCCTCCGGCCGCGGCCCCATCGACCTCCGTCTGCGGGACCTGGCGGTCGGGGTCCGGCCGGGGGAGACGGCCCGGCTCGTGCTTCCGGAGTAGTCCCTCGCCCATGCGTGAAGGAGCCCCGGAACCTGTGGATATCCTCTGCGTATTGTCAGGTCCCTGTAAGGCATGGATCCACCGCATGAGAAGACGAAACCTCTGGGCGACGGCCGTGGCCCCGGCCGTCCTGGTGACGACGGTGCTCACCTGGTGGCTGGTCCGCGATCCCGCCCCGTACGCCCTGAGCGGCGGACCGGCGGTGCACCTCACCGTGCGTCCCGAGAAGTCCCGCTATCCCGAGGCCGGGGAGGTCGCGGACGAGGCCCGGCTGCTCCTCGAGGTGTACGTCCAGCGCCTGAGGGCCGGTGACGCCGACGGCCTGGCCGACCTGGGCGCCCCCTGGTACACCGGACGCGACCGGGCCGCGCGCGACCTGGTCGACCGCTACCGCGCGCACGCCGGCGGAGCGGCCGAGGCGATCGTGCGGGATCCGGCCGTACCGGACCTGGCCGGTGTGGAACTCCGCTTCGGCGACGGCCGGCGGCAGACCCTGGGGATCAGCCGCGACCACGACGACGTGTGGTGGCTGCAACTGGGAGACGGCGACCCCGTGGCGCCATAGGCGCGCCGGACGGAACGGCCGCCCCACGGCTTCCCCCTGAGACCCGGAACTGACGTACCGTCACGAGAGGAAGATCACGACTGTGGACGCGGTCTTGGCCGCGCACGCGTCTCGCGGTACGGTCTGTCCGATATCGACGACGGCGAGACGGAAGCCGGTGGGAATCCGGCACGGTCGCGCCACTGTATGCGGGACACCCCTCGGGGTGGTCCGCCGAGTCAGACCCGTGGCCGTCGTCCTGTGCACCACCGAGATGGGACGCGAACTCCCAGAGGAGGTCCTGCCATGGCGCAGACCGTCGCTCAGCCGACAGCCACCACCCCCGCCGTTCCCGCCACGCTGCCGCTGAAGGCGATAGCACCCTGGGCGGTCTTCTTCGGCGTCCTGATGCTCGTCCTGCTCTACTTCGTCGGCGCCGAACAGGGCGCCACCTCCGTGTTCAACGGCACCGACGTCCACGAGTGGGTGCACGACGCCCGCCACCTGCTCGGCTTCCCCTGCCACTGACGCGAGGGACTCCGCGCACCATGAACTCCGCAACGGTAAGAAACCTTCTCGTGCGGGGCATGCTCGCCGGCCTCGTGGCCGGCGTGCTCGCCCTCGTCGTGGCCTACCTCCTCGGTGAGCCGAGCGTCGACCAGGCGATCGCCTTCGAGGACGCCCACGCGCACGAGCACGAGATGGAAGTCGTCTCCCGCTCCCTGCAGGCCACCGCCGGCCTCGCCACGGGTGTCCTCGTCTACGGGGTCGCCTTCGGCGGCATCGCCGCGCTCGCGTACTCCTTCGCGCTCGGCCGTGTCGGCCGGTTCAGCCCGCGGGCGACCGCGCTGCTGCTGTCCGGCTGCGCGCTGGTCGCCGTGTACGTCGTACCGTTCCTGAAGTACCCGGCCAACCCGCCGTCCGTCGGTCAGCCCGAGACCATCGGCAAGCGGACCACCCTGTTCTTCCTGATGATGGCCCTCAGCGTGCTCCTCGCGGTGGGCGCCACCATCCTCGGCAAGCGTCTCGCGCCCCGTCTGGGCAACTGGTGGGCGACCGTCGCCGCGATGGCCGCCTTCGTCGTGGTCATCGGGCTCGCCTACGCCTTCCTGCCCGCCGTCAACGAACTGCCCGCGCACTTCCCGGCCCGCCTGCTGTGGCGGTTCCGGCTCTCCACCCTGGCCATCCAGACCGTCCTGTGGGCCTCATTCGGCCTGCTCTTCGGCGAGTTGGCCGAGCGGCAGCTGAACCCCCGGCCGGCGAAGGCGTCTTCGGGGCGGACGGTTCCCGCCCCGCACTGACGGTCCCGGAGGCGGCCTCCTGAGCCACGGCGACCGCCCGGCTCAGGGGGCGGCGGCCGCGTCCTGTCCGGTCAGCGGCCGGCCGAGCCGCAGATTCCACCGTCCGGCCCGGCCGCTCAGTTCCGTCGCCGTCAACGGCGGCACGTCCAGCCGCCAGAAGGCGTCCGCGGGCAGACCGAGGACGTGCACGACCGCGGCCCGTACGACCTCCGGCTCGACCACGGCGAGGGTGCGGCCGTCCGTCCCCTGTACGGCGTCCAGCCACCGCCCGACCCGTTCGCACATCTCCCGTACCGACTCGCCACCGTGGGGCGCGGATCCGGCGTCGGTGAGCCAGCGGCCCACGGCCTCCGGTTCGGCGGCCCCCACCTCCTCCAGGGTGCGGCCCCGCCAGCGGCCCGCGTCCAGACCCGCCGGCGCGGAGTCCCGCGCACCGACGAGGCCCAGCGCCCCGGCCGTCTCCCGGCAGCGCACGCTGGGCGAGGTCAGCACCCGGCCGGGAGCGCGCAGGCACCCGGCGGCGGAGCGGGCGCCGGCCGCCCCGGCCTCGTCGAGCGAGTCGCCGTCGTCGAAGCGGGCCCTGCGCATCGACGGGCTCGTCGCGGGCGAGACGAGGGTGACGCGGCTGGTCACGTGCCTGTTCCTCCTGCTGCTTCACCGGGTGCGCGGGCCGGCACCGGGTACCGGGAGTGGCCCGGCGGTCCGCCGCGAACCTAACACCCGCCCCGAGAAGGCGGGCGCCCCGTCCCGCACCCCGCACTACATCCCGACGAGGGTGTTTAGTCCGCTCTCCGTGGGTCACGCGATCCGGGGAACCAGGTGCCGGCCGGGACCGCTCCCGCGCGTGCGCGGGAAGGACAGCGCAGGGAGGCGAGTGCCGCCCCGCTGGTGGGAGACCGGCGCCCAGGAGCCGCCGCGCCGCCGCCGGCGCACGACGAAAGGCAGCCTCATGACGGAGATCCGCCCCGCCACCACCTCCGATTCGGGCGCACCCGTGGAGAGTGACGAACACTCGCTCACCGTCGGCCCCGGAGGGCCGATCCTGCTCCAGGACGCGTATCTGATCGAGCAGATGGCGCAGTTCAACCGGGAGAGGATTCCCGAGCGCCAGCCGCACGCCAAGGGAAGCGGCGCCTTCGGTCATTTCGAGGTGACCCACGACGTCAGCGCCTACACCAAGGCGGCGGTCTTCCAGCCCGGCACGCGCACCGACCTGGTCGCCCGCTTCTCGACCGTCGCCGGTGAGCGCGGTAGCCCGGACACCTGGCGCGACCCGCGCGGCTTCGCGGTGAAGTTCTACACCAGCGAGGGCAACTACGACATGGTCGGCAACAACACCCCGGTGTTCTTCGTCAAGGACCCGATGAAGTTCCAGCACTTCATCCGGTCCCAGAAGCGCCGCGCCGACAACAACCTGCGCGACCACGACATGCAGTGGGACTTCTGGACCCTCTCCCCGGAGTCCGCGCACCAGGTCACCTGGCTGATGGGAGACCGGGGCGTGCCGCGGACCTGGCGCCACATGAACGGCTACACCTCGCACACCTACATGTGGATCAACGCGGCCGGCGAGCGGTTCTGGGTGAAGTACCACTTCAAGACGGACCAGGGCATCGAGTGCTTCACCCAGGACGAGGCCGACCAGATGGCCGCCGCCGACACGGACTACCACACCCGTGATCTCTTCGAGCACATCAGGGACGGCGACTTCCCCAGCTGGACCCTGTACGTGCAGGTCATGCCGTACGAGGAGGCCGCGTCCTACCGGTTCAACCCGTTCGACCTCACCAAGGTGTGGCCGCACGGCGACTATCCGCTCATCCAGGTCGGGCGCATGACGCTGGACCGCAACCCCACCGACAACCACGCCCAGATCGAGCAGGCGGCCTTCCAGCCGAACAACCTCGTCCCCGGTATCGGGCCGAGCCCGGACCGGATGCTGCTGGCCCGGCTGTTCTCCTACGCGGACGCCCACCGGTACCGCATCGGGGCCAACTACCAGCAGCTGCCGGTGAACGCCCCGGTCGTCGACGTCCACACGTACTCCAAGGACGGGGCGATGGCGTACCGGAACACGACCGACCCGGTGTACGCGCCGAACTCCAAGGGCGGCCCCGCGGCGGACACCGAGCGCTACGGCTCCCCGCCGAGCTGGACCGCCGACGGCGAGATCACCCGCGCGGCCTACGTCTCCCACCCGGAGGACGACGACTGGGGGCAGCCCGGCACCCTGGTGCGCGAGGTCCTGGACGACGCGGCCCGCGACCGCCTGGTCGACAACGTCGTGGGGCACCTCCTGAACGGCGTCAGCGAACCCGTCCTGGAACGTGCCTTCACCTACTGGTCGAACATCGACGAGACCATCGGCAAGCGCATCGCCGACGGCGTACGGGCCAAGGCGGACGAGAAGGACCCCAAGGCCGCCGAACAGGCCAACCCCGCCCGGAGCTCGATGCAGCACAAGGCCTGACCACCTCCCGGCGCGCCCCGGCGCGCCGCCCGCCGTGCCCGAAGACGGCCGCCCCAGGGTCTCCCGCCCTGGGGCGGCCGCCGTCGCACCGAGCGAGAGACCAGCGGGTCCGGCCCACGACGGTGACTCTCCGGAGCGGTGAAGCTCCTCTCGGCCGCTCCTGCACGAGCCCTCAGCCGCGGACCGCGATAAAATGCCAGTCGCGGGATCCGCGCGGCCGAGCCGCCCCGCACGGTGCGGGAAGGCGGCCGCGGTCTGCTCGATCGGGCAGGAGGATCCGGCAGTGCCGAGGGGCCGGTCGTCGGCTCCGCGGTCCGTTCACCCGTAGGCCGGCTGCCATGGACCTCACCACCATCACCGAAGTCGTCCGGCGACCTTCCGAGCGGCCGGGCACCGACTGGCGCGAGGGCGACGCCTGGCTCGCGGGCGGCACGTGGCTCTACTCCACGGAGCAGCCCGGCCTGCGACGGCTGATCGACCTGACGGCCCTGCGCTGGGAACCCCTCGTCACCACGGACGAGGGCCTGGAGATCGGCGCCACCTGCACGGTCCAGCACCTGTACGCCCACCCGTGGCCGCGCCGCTGGACCGCGGGCATCCTCTTCCGCAAGAGCTGTGAGGCGTTCCTGTCCTCGTTCAAGGTCTGGAACGCGGCGACCGTCGGCGGCAACATCTGCATGTCCCTGCCCGCCGGCCCGATGATCACACTGACGGTCGCCCTGGAGGCGCGATACGAACTGTGGGCGCCCGACGGTTCCGTGCGCTGCGTGGACGCCCTCGACTTCGTCACGGGCGACCACCGGAACGTCCTCGGCCCCGGGGAGATCCTCCGGCGCGTCACCGTCCCGGAGCGGGCGCTGCGCAAACGCACCGCGCACCGCCGGTTCACGCTGACCCGGCTCGGCCGTTCCACGGTCTTCCTCGTCGGCACCCAACGGCCGGGAGCGAACGACCTGCTGCTCACCGTCACCGCGGGCACCACGCGACCGGTCCGCTTCGCCTTCGACTCCCTGCCCGACGCCCGGACCCTGCGGCAGAGCATCGACGCCGTGCCGGCCGGCCTCTGGTTCGCCGATCCCAACGGGACCCCCGACCACCGCCGCCACCTGACACGGTACTTCGCCGAAGAGATCCGCCGCGAACTCACGGCTGGGGACCTGGCATGAGCTACGTCGTCAACGGCAGGGAGTTCGACCGGGAGCCGGCCCCCGGCCAGTGCCTGCGCACCTTCCTGCGCGAACTCGGCCACTTCGGCGTCAAGAAGGGGTGCGACGCGGGCGACTGCGGCGCCTGCACGGTGTGGCTGGACGGCACACCCGTGCACAGCTGCGTCACCCCCGCGTTCCGCGCCGACGGCCGCGAGGTGACCACCATCGAGGGCCTCGGCCGGCCCGGCGCCCCGCATCCGATGCAACGGCAGTTCGAGGACGCCCCCGGCTTCCAGTGCGGTTTCTGCACCGCGGGGATGATCATGACGTCGGCGGCCCTCACCGAGGAGCAGAAGGCGGACCTGCCACGGGCGTTGAAGGGCAACCTCTGCCGCTGCACCGGATACCGGGCGATCGAGGACGCCGTGAAGGGCCTCGGCGCCGTGGAGACGGCGGCACCGGGCAAGGCCGTCGGCACGAGCGTCGGCGCGCCCGCGGGCCACGACGTGGTGACCGGCCGCGCCGAGTTCACCATGGACACCCACATCGACGGGATGCTGCACCTCAAGGTGCTGCACTCGCCGCACGCGCACGCCAGGATCCTGTCGGTCGACCGGAGCGCCGCCCTGGCGGTGCCGGGGGTGCACCGGGTCTACACCTGGGAGGACGTACCCCGCAGACGGTTCACCACGGCGATCCACACCGATCACCTGGTCGACCCGGACGACACCTGCATCCTCGACGACACGGTCCGCTTCGTGGGACAGCGCGTCGCGGCGGTCCTGGCCGACACCGTCGGGGCGGCGGAGGAGGGCTGCCGGCGTCTCGGCGTCGCGTACGAGGTGCTGCCGGCGGTGTTCGAACCGGAGGCCGCGATGGCCGACGGCGCACCCCAACTGCACGGCTCCCACGACCCGTTCGTCCGCGACCCCGGCCACAACGTCCTCCTCGAACTCCACGCGCACATCGGCGACGTCGACGCGGGATTCGCCGCCGCCGACGTGGTCCACGAGGGCACCTACTTCTCGCCGCGGGTGCAGCACGCCCATCTGGAGACCCACGGAGCCGTCGCCTGGATGGAGGACGGCCGGCTGACCGTCCGCACCAGCTCGCAGTCACCGTCGATCGCCAAGGTCAAGCTGGAGTACCTGTTCGCCCTGCGCCCGGACCAGCTGAGGGTGTTCTGCAAGCGTGTCGGCGGCGGTTTCGGCGGCAAGCAGGAGGTGATCGCCGAGGACCTGGTCGCCCTCGCCACCCTGGACACCGGGCGGCCCACCTGTCTCGAGTACACCCGCGAGGAGGAGTTCACCACGGCCTCGCCGCGGCATCCGATGACCCTGACGGTCAAGCTCGGTGCGAAGGCGGACGGCACGCTCACCGCGTTCCAGGTGCGCAACGTGTCGAACACCGGGGCCTACGGCAACCACGGCGGCGAAACGCTGTACGCGGGCGGAGCGGCCGTCATGATCTACCGCTGCCCGAACAAGAAGTACGACGCCTGGTCCGTCTACACCAACACCGTGCCGAGCGGGGCGCTGCGCGGCTACGGGATGACCCAGCCGGCGTTCGCGGTGGAGTCGGCGATGGACGAACTGGCCCGAGCCCTCCACCTCGATCCGCTGGAACTGCGCCGCCGCAACATCGTGCGGCCCGGGGAGCCCTTGGTCGCCCTGCACGACGGCCCCGACGACGTGATCTTCACCGAGGACGGACTCGCCGCGTGCATCGACCTCGTGGGTGACGCCCTGGCCCGGGCGGCCGACCGGCCGCCCCCCGGCCCCGAGTGGCTCGTCGGGAACGGCGTGGCGAGTTCGCTGCACGAGACCGCACCCCCCACGGAGCACCTCTCCGAGGCCTGGGTCACGCTCGGGGACGACCTCCGCTACGAAGTGGCGGTCGGCACCGTCGAGTTCGGGGAGGGAACCTCCACGGCCCATGTCCAGATCGCGGCAGACCAGCTGGGTACGACCCCCTCGCGGATCCGCCTGGTGCAGTCCGACACCGACCGCACGGGATTCGACACCGGTGCCTTCGCGAGCGCCGGCCTCTTCGTCGCGGGCAACGCCGTCCTGCGGGCGGCCGGCGCCGTGCGCGACCGCATCCTGGAGTTCGCCGCCGCGCACACGGGTGTCCACGTCGTGATGTGCGCGATGGACGACGACGCGGTCCGGTGCGGGGACCGGCGGGTGCCGCTGGCCGAGCTCGTCGCGCTGGCCCGCCGCCGCGGGATCCGCTTCACCGCAGCGCGCAAGGCCTACGGCTCGCCCCGCAGCGTCACCTCCAACACGCAGGGATTCCGGGTCGCCGTGCACCGCGTGACGGGCGAGGTGCGCATCCTGTACAGCGTGCACGCGGCGGACGCCGGAGTGATCATCAACCCGGCGCAGGTACGCGGGCAGGTGGAGGGCGGTGTCGCCCAGGGGATCGGCTTCGCGCTGACCGAGAACCACCATGTCCACGACGGCGTCATGACCAACCCGAACCTCCGCAACTACCGCATCCCCGCCTTCGCCGACGTCCCCCGCACCGAGGTCCTGCTGGTCGGCTCGACGGACTCGGTGGGGCCCGTGCGGGCGAAGGGCATGGCGGAGTGCTGCATCAACCCGGTGGCCCCGGCGCTCGCGAACGCGGTGCACGACGCGACGGGCGTCCGCTACCGGGCACTGCCGCTGACCCCGGAACGCATCTACGGCCGGCTCCCCGCGGAGCAGTCGGTGCCGGCGGGCTGAGCCACCATGAGCGCCGGAAGGAACGTGGCCGCCGCGGCGACGGCGATCATCGGCCAGAAGGTCCTGCCAGGCATGGAGCGGGAGTTCGAGACGTGGCAGGAGAACCTCAACGCGGCGGCCGCCCGCTACCCGGGTTTCCTCGGCGCCGAGATCTCCCCGCCGACACCGCTGCAATCGGACTGGGTGGTCGTGTACCGGTTCGACTCGGTGGCGCACCTGCAGGCATGGATCAACAGCCGCACCCGGCAGACGTATCTCGACGTCGGCGCCCGGTACTTCGACGGCCCCGCGACCCAGCAGGTGGTGAGCAGCGGCACCCGGTCACCGGATCCGCTGGTCACCGTGGTGGTCACCCACCGCGTCCCGCCGGACCAGGTCGACGACTTCCTCGACTGGCAGCAGCGCATGGTCCAGGAGGAGAGCAAGTTCGAGGGGTTCCGCGGGACCGAGCTCTTCCGCCCCGTCGAGGGGCTCCAGGAGGAGTGGACCACGCTGTACCGCTACGACAGCGCCGAGCACCTCGACGCCTGGCTGACGTCGCCGCAACGCCGGGAGATCCTCGCCGAGGGGGAGAAGTTCAGCGCCTACCGGCTGCACACGATCGACAACTCCTTCGGCAGCTGGTTCGCCTTCGACGGCGCCGGCGAGGAGGCGCCGCCACCCTCCGAGACCAGGACCTCCCTGGCCATCTGGGTCGGCCTGTACCCGACGGTCGTGCTGCTGACGCTCGCCCTGTCCCCCCTGCACCTGCCGCTCTGGATCGGCCTGCTCGTGGGCAACCTGCTGTCGAGTCTCCTCATGAGCTTCCTGACCATGCCCTACTACGTGAACCCGCTGCTCGGGCGCTGGCTGCGGCCACCCCCGCACGAGTCGGCGAGCAGAACCAACCTCCGTGGCCTCGGCATCGTCGCCGTCGCGATGGCGTTCTGGGCCCTCGTCTTCTACCTCGTCACGGTCCGCTGGTGGACACTGCCCTGACGCGCGCCCCGCCCCCTCTGCATGCGTCGTGGAGGAGGAGCGGTCAGGGGTGCTGGGCGTTGCTCCACCCGGCTGTGCTGGAGTACGAGTCCAGCAGGTCCACCACGAAGACCAGGGTCGAGCCCGCCGGGATCAACGGTGAGGGCGACTGCTTGCCGTAGCCGAGACGCGGGGGAACGATGATCTCGCGCCGACCGCCGACCTTCATCCCCCTCACCCCCCGGTCCCAGCCCTTGATGACCTTGCCACTGCCCAGGGCGAACTTGAACGGACGGCTCCGGTCCCAGGAGGAATCGAACTCCTTCCCGGACTCGAAGGTCACCCCGACGTAGTGAACCCTGACCACCATGCCCGGCTTCACCTCGGCCCCGTCCCCGACGATCAGGTCCCGGACGGTGAGCTCGGTAGGAGCGTCACCCTCCGGAACGTCCACCTCGGGCTTCGTCGGTTCACTCATCGCAGCCTCATCACTCTCCGTCGGAAGCCGTTGCCCGGACCGGCCGGACACATGGACACTCCATGCAGCAGATGGCCACGCTACCGAGAATGCCGGTCCTCGGAGCACACCGGATCCAGCGGCCACGAGTGAATCAGTACGAGCCTCGCAGAACATGGGGAGAACCCTCCGGGCAAGCGACTGGTTGTAAGGTGTGGAGACAGCCCTTGACCTGCGAAAGCGCAGGCAGGGAGCAGACAGATCGGGAGTTTCTCCGTGTTCCGTACCATGTTCAAGTCCAAGATCCACCGTGCCACCGTCACCCAGGCCGACCTGCACTACGTGGGATCGGTGACCATCGACGCGGATCTGCTCGACGCCGCCGACCTGCTGCCCGGCGAGCTGGTGCACATCGTCGACATCACCAACGGCGCCCGGCTGGAGACGTACGTCATCGAGGGCGAGCGCGGTTCCGGGGTGATCGGGATCAACGGGGCCGCCGCCCACCTCGTGCACCCCGGCGATCTGGTGATCATCATCAGTTACGCTCAGGTCAGCGACGCCGAGGCACGGCAGTTGCGGCCGCGGGTCGTGCATGTCGACGCCGGCAACCGGATCGTGTCCCTCGGCGCCGACCCGTCCGAGCCGGTACCCGGCTCCGACCAGCAGCGCAGCCCGCAGGCCGTAGGGGCCTGAGCGGCGGACCAGGACCAGGAGCGTGCGTGCCCATGAGCGAGATCGAGATTCGCGACGACCGGGCGGCGGGCCGCCTGGAGGCCGTCGGCGACGGTGAAGTCGTCGGCCGTATCGAGTACTTCGTCCTGGAGTCGCCGGCGCGCGCCCTGGTCCCGGTCCACACGATCGTCGAGCCCGCCCACGAGGGCAAGGGCATCGCCGGTTCACTCGCCCGCGAGCTGTACGCCGTCGCCGAGCGCGAGGGCGTCCCCGTGGCCCCGCTCTGCCCGTACGTCGTCAAGTGGGCCGAACGCCACCCCGACGTGGCCGGCCAGGCCGACCCCCGGCTGCTGGCGGCGGCGAAGGACTGGCTGCGGGCCCACCCCGGGAAGTTCTGAGAGCGCACCCAGGACCCCGGCGGACCCCGGCGGACCCCGGCCGTGCGAGCGGATGCGAGTCGGTGACCGGGCGTGCTGCCCCCGGGTGAGTGGCCGAGCGGGTGCCGGGTAGGCGGGGGAGTAGTCCAGAGGCGACGTACGGCGACTGCCCGGAGGACACGATGACGAATCCGTACCCCGACCCCGCACCGCCGGGACCGGTACCCGGTCCGGGCCCGACACCGCCGGACCCGTACCCCAGCCCCGTGCCGCCGCCGGAGCCGGGCCCCCAGCCCACACCGCCGGGCCCCGGCCCGGAACCCACGCCCCCCGCACCGGGCCCCGACCCGACCCCGCCGCCGGCACCACCGGCCCCGGGCCCGCCGGAGCCCTCACCGTCCCCGATCCCACCGGGCCCCGAACCGGTACCGAGCCCGGAACCGGGCCCACCACTCACCTGACGCCCCGCGAGGGCGGGGGCGCCGTCGGCCGGGGACTCCGTCGCCGTGGCCGGGGTGCGGCGCTTGCCGTACCCCCGGCCGTCGGCGGCGGAACCGATCCCCGCTCCCTACGCCGTGACCTCCGACCGGTCCCCGCCCCACAGGGTGTGGAACGTGCCGTCGCGGTCCACGCGGCGGTACGTGTGCGCGCCGAAGAAGTCACGCTGGCCCTGGGTGAGCGCCGCGGGCAGCCGTTCCGCGCGCAGGGCGTCGTAGTACGCGAGCGCCGCCGCGAAGCCCGGCGTCGGCACGCCCTGCCGGGTCGCCGCGATGATCACCTCGCGCCAGTCGTCCTGCGCCTCGGCGATCTCCCGGGCGAACGTCTCGTCCGACAGCAGGCTCGGCAGCTCGGCGCGGGCGTCGTACGCGGCGCGGATGCGGTCGAGGAAGGCCGCGCGGATGATGCAGCCACCGCGCCAGATGGACGCCACCTGACCGAGGTCGATGTCCCAGCCGTACTCCTCGCTGCCCGCGCTGATCTCGTGGAAGCCCTGGGTGTACGACACGATCTTGGACGCGTACAGCGCCTGCTCGACCCGGTCCGCGAAGGCCGCCGCCTCCGACTCGCTCAGCGGGGACGCCGTGGGCCCGGCGAGGTCCCGCGAGGCCTCCCGCAGCGCCGCGTGGCCCGACAGGGAGCGCGCGAAGACCGCCTCGGCGATGCCGGACACCGGAACACCCAGGTCGAGGGCGATCTGGACGGTCCAGCGGCCGGTGCCCTTCTGCTCGGCCTGGTCGACCACGACGTCCACGAACGGCTTGCCGGTCGCCGCGTCCACGTGGGACAGCACCTCGGCGGTGATCTCGATCAGGTACGAGTCCAGCCGGCCCGTGTTCCAGGTGCGGAAGATGTCCGCGATCTGCGCGGGCGAGTACCCGGCGACGTCGCGCAGCAGCTGGTAGGCCTCGCCGATCAGCTGCATGTCGGCGTACTCGATGCCGTTGTGGACCATCTTCACGAAGTGTCCGGCACCGTCGGGACCACAGTGCGTGACACAGGGGGCGCCGTCCTTGGCCTTCGCGGAGATCTTCTCCAGCATCGGGCCGAGGCTTTCGTACGACTCCTTCGACCCGCCCGGCATGATGCTCGGCCCGTGCAGGGCGCCCTCCTCACCGCCGGAGACACCCGTGCCGACGAAGTGGATGCCCCGCTCGCGCAGCTCCCGCTCCCGGCGCCGGGTGTCCGCGAAGTGCGCGTTGCCACCGTCGATGATCATGTCGCCGGGCTCCAGGAGCGGCGCGAACTCGCGGATCACCGCGTCCGTCGGCTCGCCCGCCTTGACCATGATCACCAGTCGGCGCGGGCGTTCCAGCGCCGCCACGAACTCCTCGGCGGTCTCGGTCCCGATGAAGTCGCCCTCGCTCCCGAACTCCTCCACCAGCGCCTTCGTCCGTGTCGCCGTACGGTTGTGCACGGCGACGGTGTAGCCGTTGCGCGCGAAGTTACGGGCGAGGTTGCGTCCCATGACCGCGAGTCCCGTGACGCCGATCTGCGCTGAAGTGCTCATACCGCCTGCTCCTAAGCTGCCTCGTGACTACGGCTCCGTAAGTAGGGGCCCTCGCCCATCCTGACGTGCCGGTACGGCGAGCGCACATCCGACCCGCCACGCTTGATTACGCGGCGACGGCGCCCAGTGCCTCAGTCTTTCGTGATCCCGTCCAAGGAGCGGCCGTTACCGGCCACTTGGCAGGGATGCGCGGCTGAATTTCTGTCTTGTCATGGCCTGTTCGCCGCGCTTACTTTTGCCCCTCCTGACGCATGCCGAGGGGATTTCGGACATGGCCGTACGCGGCCGGCACCGCCGGTACCAGCCGAACAGGATCAACCGCGCCTCACTCACTGTCACGGCCGGCGGCGCCGGACTCGCGATCCCGCTGGTCGCCGCCGGCACGGCGGACGCCGCCGACGCGGCCACCTGGAACAAGGTCGCCGCCTGCGAGTCCAGCGGCAACTGGAGCATCAACACCGGCAACGGCTACTACGGCGGGCTGCAGTTCACCCAGTCCACCTGGGAGGCCTACGGCGGCACCCGGTACGCGCCGCGCGCGGACCTGGCGTCCCGGGACGCGCAGATCGCCGTCGCCGAGAAGGTGCTCGACGGGCAGGGGCCGGGCGCCTGGCCGGTGTGCTCGGTTCGGGCCGGACTGACCCGGGGCGGCCCGGAGCCGGACGTCCACACGGAGAGCACCACCGCGCACCCGGCGCGCAGCGGCTCGGCCCAGGGCCACTCCGTGCGGGACGTACAGCCGCAGACCACCCCGCAGTCCCGCGCGGGCCGTGCCGAGATGTACACGGTCGTGCACGGCGACACCCTCTCCGGCATCGCCGGCGACCACCACGTCCGGGGCGGATGGCGGCAGTTGTACGCCGACAACCGGACGACGATCGGCGCCGACCCCGACCTGATCATGCCGGGTCAGCGGCTCGACCTGCACCCCACGCCCACGGCGCCCGACAGCCACACCCCGGCCAAGCCGCCGAAGCGCAAGGGCCCTTCACCGAAGCCGAAGACGAAGACCAAGCCGCCGTCGGAGAAGAAGGAACCCGCGCACCACACGCCGGGCGGGCACGGGCTGGTCGCGCCGGTGCACGCGTCCATCGGCACCGGGTACCACGTGGCGGGCTCCCACTGGTCGAAGGGGTACCACACCGGCGTCGACTTCCTCGTACCGACCGGTACCTCCGTGCAGGCGGCCGAGGCGGGGCAGGTCGTGTCCGCGGGATGGGGCGGTTCCTACGGCTACCAGGTGGTGCTCCGGCACACCGACGGCCGCTACACCCAGTACGCCCACCTGTCCGCGATCTCCGTGCGGGCCGGTCAGCACGTCACCGCGGGCCGGCGCATCGGCCGCTCCGGATCCACGGGCAACGTCACCGGCCCGCACCTGCACTTCGAGGTGCGCACCGGCCCCGGCTTCGGCTCGGACATCGACCCGCTCGCCTATCTGCGGGCCGGCGGCGTCAGGATCTGACGCGCGTGCGGCTCCGGCCCGTCGCCGGCCGCGGCACGTAGATACCGAGGGGCGCCGTCCACAGCACCGGGGGCAGGCCGCCGGCCGGCGGTCCGCCGCCGTTGGCGTCCGCCGTCCCGTCGCCGGGACCCGGGCCGGGCAGCAGCAGTTCCCGAAAGACGGGGTCGACGGGCTCGGTCCACCGGAGTCCGGCCGGCTCGCCCGGCAGTGCCCCGGCCGGCTCGACCTGCTGGACCAGAACCGGTTCGCCCGGTTCACGGGGGCCGGCCACCACCTCGCCCGCCGACCGCTGCGGCGGGACGGTGAGGGGAGCGGGGACGGGAGCGGCATGCACGGCGGCGGAAGCGGCCGGCTCGGCGGAAGCGGACTTCGGCACCGAGGGCACCGCGGCGGTCTCCGGGCCCGTGGGCAGTGCGGCCGTCTCCGGTACCGAAGGCGTTCCCACGGACTGCGCCGACGAGGGCGTCTCCAGACGCTCGGACGTCAGCAGGATCAGGCCGCCCGCCGCCACCACACCGCAGCCCAGCGCCAGCACCGTGCCCGTGCTGCCGTAGCGGAACGTCTCGCCGAACATCAGGATGCCCACCGCGGCCGCCAGCACCGGGTTGACGACGGTCAGCGTGGCCAGCGGCGCGGCCAGGCCGCCGCCCCGGTAGGAGGTCTGCGACAGCATCACCCCGGCCGTGGCGAACAGGCCGATCACCGCGAGGGAGGACAGCTCGCCCAGTCCGATGCCACGGGTCCAGTCCACGGCGACGGTCTTGGTGAACACCGACGACATGCCGAACGCCGTGCCCGAGGCGACGGCGAGCAGCACGCTGCGCACCGCGGGGTGCCGGTGCGCGGCGAGTCCGGCGCACATCAGGGCCACCACGGCCCCGCCCGTGATCAGGGCGACGGCCACCCGCTGGGCGGCGTCGAGGGAGTGCACGTCGGAGACCCCGACCAGGGACAGCAGGCCGGCGAGGCCGGCCGTGGCCATCAGGGCACCGCGCCAGGCGGTCGATCCGGCCCGGCGGCCGACGAACAGCGTGGCCATGGGCAGCGCGAAGACGATGGTCAGCGCGCCCAGCGGCTGCACCAGGCTGAGCGGGCCGTAGGCCAGCGCGACGACGTGCAGGACGCCGCCGAGGCCGTTCAGCGCCAGCGCCCCCCACCAGCCGGTCCGGCGCAGCGGCAGGTACGCGCTGTCGGGGGAGGACACCGCGACACGCTCCTGCACGATCGCTCCGCCCGCGTACGCGAGGGCGGACACGAACGACAGGAGCACGGACAACGCGAGGGCGCTCATCGGCGTCTCCCCTGCGTGGGGCGGGGGCCCCGGCCCCGCGTGAGACGCGGACGCGGAGCCCGGCGCTGCGGACGGTCGGCTTCCATGACCAACACTCTGCCCGCCCGAGGGCTTCCCGTCGTCGTCCCTGAGCACGCAATGGGTCCTACTGCCGATGGAGTACACCAGCCGTCCGATCATCCCCTGGGCGGGCGACACGGGGTGGAGACCCGCGCGGCGGACCCGCGACCGTACCTGGTAGCAGTACCTGTCGTGGACCTCGACCCCGAACTCGCCGCCCTCCGCCTGCTCGGCGGCTTCTCCGTCCTGCGGACCGTCCCGCGGACGGCCGGAGCCACCGGACCGGCCGAAGCCACCGGAACACCGGGCACCCGACGGCTGCCGACCCTCGCCGAGGTCTACGCACCGGCGGCCCCGGCCGCGCACCCCGATGCGCTGGCGCTGCGCGTCGCGACGGTCGCGGACCGGCTGCGCACCCCGGAGCCGCGGGTGGCCGCCTCCATCGCCCAGCAGGGGCTGGCCGCCCGGCTGTGGTCGGTGTCCCTCGGCTGCGCCGTCCTGTACGGCCAGGTGCCCGACCTCGATCCGGGACTGCTCCACTGGGATCCCCTCGCGTCCGCCCCCGACGACCTGTGGCTCGCCGAACTGCGCCCGCTGCCCGGTGACGCGGCCACCGTCGCCGCCACCGTGCTGCACGGCCATCTGGAGCCGCTGGCCGCCGCCCTGAGGGCGCGCCACGGCGTCGCGGCCGGCCTGCTGTGGGGCAACGCGGGCTCCGCGCTCGCCGGGGCGGCCCGGGAACTGGGGCGCTGGGCCCGCGCCCACGGCCGTACCGACGTCGCGGCACGGGCCCGGGGCCTGACGGACGAACTCTTCGCCCACCCCCTCCTGCGCCCCACCGGCACCCGCGCCGGCACCGCCTTCCGCCGCCGCAGCTGCTGCCTGTACTACCGGGTCCCGGGCGGCGGGGTGTGCGGCGACTGCTGCTTCGCCCGGCCGCCGCGCTCTTCCCCAGGGGCCGCATCTGGGTGACCATGAAAGGGAACGTGTCACCGAGACCAGGGGGTTGTCGGGTGCGAGTGGGACTGCTGACCCGGGAGTACCCCCCGGACGTGTACGGCGGCGCCGGTGTCCATGTCGAGTTCCTCGCACGGGAGTTGGCCTCCCTGGTGGACCTGGAGGTGCACAGCTGGGGCGAGGGCCGCGGCGTGGGCGTCGTACGGCACCGGCCCTGGTCCGTCCTCGACGGCTCCAACGACGCGCTGCGCACCTTCTCCGTGGACCTCTCCATCGCCGCCGCCCTCGAAGGCCGCGACCTCGTCCACTCGCACACCTGGTACGCCAACCTCGCCGGCCATCTCGCCAAGCTGCTGTACGGCGTCCCGCACGTCGTCACCGCGCACTCGCTGGAGCCGCTGCGGCCGTGGAAGGCGGAGCAACTGGGCGGCGGGTACGCGCTGTCCGGCTGGGCCGAGCGCACCGCGATCGAGGCCGCCGACGCGGTGATCGCCGTCTCGGGCGCCATGCGCGAGGACATCCTCGCCTGCTACCCGGCGCTCGACCCGGCCCGGGTCCACGTCGTGCACAACGGCATCGACACCCGGCTCTACCGCCCCGACCACGGCACCGACGCCCTCACCCGGCACGGCATCGACCCCGCGCGGCCGTACGTGCTGTTCGTCGGCCGGATCACCCGGCAGAAGGGCGTGCCCCATCTGCTGCGTGCCGTACGGGAGATCGACGCGGGGGCCCAGGTGGTCCTGTGCGCGGGGGCGCCGGACACCCCGGAGATCGACCGGGAGTTCCGCGAGCTGTACGAGGAACTGAGCCGGGTCCGCGAGGGCGTGTTCTGGATCCCGCAGATGCTGCCCCGTCCCGAGGTCATCCAACTCCTCACGCACGCCGCCGTGTTCGTCTGCCCGTCGGTGTACGAACCGCTCGGCATCGTCAATCTGGAGGCGATGGCCTGCGGCACCCCGGTCGTCGCCTCCCGGGTCGGCGGAATCCCCGAGGTCGTGGACGACGGCCGTACCGGCCTCCTGGTGGAACCGGCCGACGACGCCAGCACGTTCGAGGCGGGCCTCGCCCGGGCACTGGACACCGTGCTCGCGGACCGGGACGCGGCCGGGCGGATGGGGGAGGCCGGACGGGAGCGCGCCGTCGGCGAGTTCGGCTGGGACGCGGTGGCCCGGCGCACGGCCGGGCTGTACGAGGAGATCCTCAAGCAGGCTTAGTCCGGCCCGCTCGGGGCATCCATGGATATCCAGGGTGAGGGGAGACGCCATGCGTCGTGGTGGGCCTTCGGTTCTCGGGATCGTGCTGGCGGGCGGGGAGGGGAAGCGGCTGATGCCGCTCACCGCGGACCGCGCCAAACCGGCCGTCACCTTCGGCGGGACGTACCGTCTGGTCGACTTCGTCCTGTCCAATCTCGTCAACGCCGACGTGCTGCGGATCTGTGTGCTCACCCAGTACAAGTCGCACTCGCTGGACCGGCACATCACCACCACCTGGCGGATGTCCAGTCTGCTCGGCAACTACGTCACGCCGGTCCCGGCCCAGCAGCGGCTCGGCCCGCGCTGGTACCTGGGCAGCGCCGACGCGATCCTGCAGTCCCTGAACCTGGTCCACGACGAACAGCCCGAGTACGTAGCCGTGTTCGGCGCCGACCACGTCTACCGGATGGACCCCCGGCAGATGCTCCGCCAGCACATCGAGGGCGGGGCGGGGGTGACGGTGGCCGGCATCCGGGTGCCGCGCGCGGAGTCCTCGTCCTTCGGCGTGATCACCCCGGGCTCGGACGGTCGCGCGGTCCAGCGCTTCCTGGAGAAGCCGGCCGACCCGCCCGGACTGGCGGACGACCCCGAGTGCGTGTTCGCCTCGATGGGCAACTACGTCTTCACCACCAAGGCCCTCGTCGAGGCCCTGCACCGGGACGCCGAGGACAGCGAGTCCGTGCACGACATGGGCGGCTCGATCCTGCCCCAGCTCACCGCGCGCGGCGACGCCCAGTTGTACGACTTCAGCGACAACCACGTGCCCGGCGAGACGACACGCGACCAGGGCTACTGGCGGGACGTCGGCACCCTCGACGCCTACTACGAGGCGCACATGGACCTGATCGCCGAGCGGCCCGCCTTCAACCTCTACAACCGGCAGTGGCCCATCTACACGCACTCCTACCAGCTCTCCCCGGCACGCTTCAACGCGGGCGGCATCGCGAGCGAGTCCATCATCAGCGCGGGCTGCCTGATCCGCGGTCAGGTCACCCGCTCGGTGCTCTCACCGGGCGTCCGGGTCGACCCGGGCGCGGTCGTGCAGGGATCGGTCCTCCACGACAACGTCCGCATCGGCCGGGGCGCGGTCGTCCGCGGCGCCGTACTGGACAAGAACGTCGAGGTCCCGCCCGGCGCGACGATCGGCGTCAACCCGGAGCGGGACGCCGAGCTGTACACCGTCTCCAAGTGCGGGGTCATCGCGCTGGGCAAGGGCCAGCGGGTCCCCTAGCCGCCCGGGGCGCCCGCCCCGCCGCCGCGACGCGTTTCGTGTAATCCCTTCAGAATGCCCGGATTTGCGCCCTCCGCCCCTCAGGATGCAGGCAACGATGTCGAACCTGCGGAGGTCATCCGACATGAGAGGGACCCGGCGCACACGGCTGTGCATGGCGGGGGTGATGGCGGCGTCCGCGCTGATCGCCACCCCCGCCGCACGCGCCGCCGAGCGGACCGACGGCCACCTCACCGACCTGGTCAACCCCCTGATCGGGAGCCAGAACGAGGGCAACACCTTCCCCGGCGCGGCCGTGCCCTTCGGCATGGTGCAGCTCTCCCCGGACACCGGGCACAGCACCGGCTACGACTACACGCAGAACCGTATCCGCGGGTTCTCGCTGGTCCATCTCTCGGGCGTCGGCTGCCGCATCGGTGGTGACCTGCCGGTGCTGCCCACGACCGGTGACGTCACGCAGACGGACTACGCCCGGTACGCCGCCCGGTTCTCGCACACGGACGAGCAGGCGAGCCCCGGCTATTACGGCGTCGGGCTCGCCTCCGGCGTCCGCGCCGAACTGACCGCCACCGCCCGCACCGGTGTGCAGCGTTACACGTTCCCCGCCACCGACAAGGCCAACGTCCTGCTGAACGCGGCCCAGTCGCTGCACAAGCCGGTCGCGAGCACGGTGGAGATCCTCGACGACCGCACGGTGCGCACCGAGATCACCGGCCACGGATTCTGCCGGGACACCGGCCCCTACACCGTCTACACGATCACCCGCTTCGACCGGCCCTTCACCGCGTACGGCACCTGGGACGGCTCCACCGTCACCCCGGGCGCCCGCAGCGGGCACGGCGGCGCCTACCTCCGCTTCGACACCACCCGGGACCGCACCGTCGAGGCGACCACCTCGCTGTCGTACGTCGACGCGCGCGGCGCCGCGACCAATCTGCGCGCCGAGGGCGGCCGGAGCTTCGACGCCGTGCGCGCCCGGGCCCGCGAGGAGTGGGAGCGCAGGCTCGCCGACGTCCGCGTCGAGGGCGGCACGCCCACCCTGCGCCGCACCTTCTACTCCTCGCTGTACCGGACGTTCCTCGCGCCCAACGTCGGCAGCGACGCCGACGGCCGCTACACCGGCTGGGACCGCCGTACCCATCGCGCCGACGGGTTCACGTACTACCAGAACTGGTCGCTGTGGGACACCTACCGCACCCAGGTCCAGCTGCTCGGCCTCCTCGCGCCGCGCGAGACACGGGACATGGCGCGGTCGCTGGTCGCGGTCGACGAGGACGGCGGCTGGCTGCCCAAGTGGGGCTACGGCCCCGTCGAGACGAACATCATGAGCGGCGACCCGGTCACCCCGTTCCTGACCACGGCCTACCATCTGGGGCTGCTCCGGGGCTTCGAGGAGCGGGCCTACCGCGCGCTGCGCAAGAACGCCGACGGCGTGCCGCCCGCCCAGTACATGGGCGTCGGCCGCGAGGCCAACGCCGAGTACCTCGCGCAGGGGTTCGCCCCGTACGTCAAGGGCAGGCCGTACGCCAAGATGGGGGACTCCGACTACCACCACGGCGCCTCGGTCACCCTCGAGTACGCGCTCTCCGACGCCATGCTCGCCCAGATGGCCCGCGGTCTCGGACACCACGGCGACGCCGCCCGGTACGCCGCCCGGTCCCGGAACTACCGCAACGTCTTCGACCCCGCCACCGGGTTCTTCCGCGCCCGCGACGCCGCCGGCGCCTTCACCGGCTCGCCCGACCCGGCCCGCGGCACCGGCTTCCACGAGGGCACCGCCTGGCAGTACCAGTGGCTCGTCCCGCAGGACCTGCCCGGCATGGTCGGCCTGATCGGCGGCAAGCGCGCGGCCAACGAGCGGCTGGACTCCTTCTTCGCCTACGACCGGCTGCTCGCCGACCCCGGGCGGACCGCCCGCGAGGTCTGGGTGCACGGCGACCCGTACGCGTACTACAACGCGGACAAGTACAACCCGCAGAACGAGCCCGACCTGATCGCGCCGTACACCTACCTGGCCACCGGCCAGCCCTGGAAGACCACGGACGTGGTGCACGCGGCGCTGACCCTGTTCACGGACACGCCCACCGGCATGACCGGCAACGACGACCTCGGCACCATGTCCGCCTGGAACGTGCTGTCGTCCATCGGCCTCTTCCCGATCCAGCCGGGCTACGACACCTGGGGCCTGTCCACCCCGGTCTTCGACCGTGTCCGTCTCAGCCTGGACCGGCGCTACTGGCCGAGCGGCGGGCTGACCGTAGCCGCGCCCGGCACCTCCGCCGCCGACCGGTACATCCAGACCGTCCGCACCGACGGGCGGACGCACACACGGACCTATCTGACGACGGCCGGGCTGCGCACCCTGCGCTCGCTCGCGTTCACGGTCGGCCCGCGCCCGTCGGAGTGGGGTACGTCACCCGAGGCGGCGCAACCCGTGTTGAGGTGACCTCCCCTGTCACTTGGGTCCCGCCTCTTTCGGCGGTGGCGGGACTTAATCTGCTGTTAACTGTGCGTAGCCTGATCGTACTTGACCGTAATCGGCTCACGGAGATTGACTGCAGATCCACCCCTACGTCGACGCGCGAGGCAAGCCCTTGACTTCCCATCTGCTCGCTCCCCTCGACCTGGCGTTCTGGAACATGGAGTCCGAACGGCATCCGATGCACCTCGGTGCGCTCGGCGTCTTCGGCGCGCACTCGCCCACGGCCGGCGCCCACGCCGCCGATCTGCTCGCGGCGCGCGCCGCCGCCGTACCGGGCCTGCGCATGCGCATCCGCGACGTCTGGCAGCCGCTCGCCTTCGGCGGCGCGGCCCGCGAGCCCGACCCGGACTTCGACCCGCTCCACCACGTCAGGCTGCACGCCCCGACCGCGGACTTCCACGAGGCCGCCGGACGGCTGATGGAGCGCCCGCTGGAGCGTGACCGGCCGCCGTGGGAGGCCCATGTGCTGCCCGGCGAGGACGGGGTGTCCTTCGCGGTGCTGTTCAAGTTCCACCACGCCCTCGCCGACGGGCTGCGCGCCCTGAAGCTCGCCGCCGGCGTGCTGGACCCGGTCGACCTCCCGTACTCCGCGCCCCGCGCCGCCGAGCCGCCGCGCGGTCTGCTGCCGGACGTGCGGGCGCTGCCCGGCCGTGTCCCCGAGCTGGTCAGGGGAGCGCTCTCGGACGTGGGCCGGGCCCTGGACATCGGCGCCTCGCTGGCCCGGTCCACGTTCGGGATGCGCCCGTCCTCCGCGCTGACCTCCGCGCCGAGCGGCACCCGCCGGACCGCCGGGGTCGTCCTCGACATCGACGACGTGCACCGGGTGCGCAAGAGCGTCGGCGGGACCGTCAACGACGTCCTCATCGCGGTCGTCGCCGGTGCGCTGCGCCGGTGGCTGGACGAGCGCGGCGACGGCAGCGAGGGGGTGGCGCCGCGCGCCCTCATCCCCGTCTCCCGGCGCCGCCCGCGCACCGCCCACCCACAGGGCAACCGGCTCTCCGGGTACCTGATACCGCTTCCGGTCGACGACCCCGATCCGCTCGCCCGCCTCGCCGCCGTGCGTACGGCGATGGTGCGCAACAAGGACGCGGGCCCCAACCGGGGTGCCGGGGCCGTCGCCCTGCTGGCCGACCACGTGCCGGCGTTCGCCCACCGGCTGGGCGGACCGCTCGTCGGCCAGGCCGCCCGGCTGTGGTTCGACATCCTGGTCACCAGCGTGCCGCTGCCCGGCCTCGGGCTCCGGCTCGGCGGGCACGACCTGACCGAGGTCTACCCGCTGGCCCCGCTGGCGCCCGGGCAGTCGCTGGCGGTCGCCATCTCGACGTACCGCGGCCACGTCCACTACGGCCTGGTCGCCGACGCGAAGGCGGTGCCGGACCTGGACGTGTTCGCGCGGGCGGTGTCGGACGAGGTGGAATCGCTCCTGATCGCCTGCGACGCGTAGGTACTCCGTCCGGCGCGGATGTGTGGGGCCCTTGCCGGCGGGGGCCGAGGGGGCCCCAGGAAGGTCCGGGACCGCGCGTCGCGGCGGCCGGTGAGCACCGGGCGCGGGAGGCACGGGGCGCCGGGCTGCGCCGGGTGGGCGCCCCGCCCGCGAGGGGCGGGGCGCCGCCGGTGACCCGCGGGGAAGTGCCCGCACCCGGCGCCGAGGGTGCGCGAGTGGGCATCGCGGTGGGCCCGGACCGTCGTCGGCCGGTGAAACCCGGTGGTCGCTGCCCGGGCGGGTCGTGGCGGCGCGCGCCTGGGGGTGCCGGCCTGGGGGCACAGCCGGTCTGCCGGCCGCGGCCGGGTGCCGGCGGCGACCCCACCGGGACGTGCGCACCCGGCGTCCACGGGGCGCGAGGGGACCGCCGTCGTCGGTGAGATCCGGCTCTCGCTGCCGGGCCGAGCCGGGATGCCCAGGGTGCCGGGCGGGGGGCCGCGGCGGAACGGGCTCGGGGGCGGCGTCGGAGGGGTGGACGGGGGTGGGGGCGTCCCGGGGAGCGGGCGGGTTTGGCCGGAGGCGGTACCGCTCCGTAAAATTCCCCGTTCGAAAGCGGGCGCGAGTCGGAGCGCTGCGCAGGTGATCACGGAAGCGGCAGCGCGATGACGGTGACAGAGGACGGGTCTGCGTCCATGGAGGTCCCCATGGACGTCCCCACGGACGCCTCCATGGACGAGATGGTGCACGGCCCCGGTATCGACCCGGAGCGGCTCGCCGTCTGCCTGAGCGTGCTGGAGGAGCTCGACCGGATCGACGTCGACCACCCCGACGCGATCGCGGTGCGCCGCGCCACCTCGCACATCTACCGCACGGTCAAGCAGCGCCGCCGCCAGGAGCGCCGCGCCGCCAAGACCGCGCACGACCGCGCCGTCACCGAGGCCACCGCCACCGGTTCCGCCGAGCGCATCGACGACGAGACCGAGGGCATCCTGCCCTCCTCCAAGATCGAGGCCGGCCGGATCGCCGGCATACTCCAGCGCCCGCGCTCCTGCTACACCTGCAAGGGCCGGTACGTGGAGGTCGACTACTTCTACCACCAGCTCTGTCCGGACTGCGCCGGCGTCAACCGGGCCAAGCGCGACGCCGGCGCCGACCTCACCGGCAAGCGCGCCCTGCTCACCGGCGGCCGGGCCAAGATCGGCATGTACATCGCGCTGCGCCTGCTGCGGGACGGCGCGCACACCACCGTCACCACGCGGTTCCCCAAGGACGCCATCCGGCGCTTCAAGGCGATGGACGACTCGGCGGACTGGATGCACCGCCTGGAGGTCGTCGGCATCGACCTGCGCGACCCGGCCCAGGCCGTCGCCCTGGCCGACCAGGTCACCGAGGCGGGACCGCTGGACATCCTGATCAACAACGCGACGCAGACCGTACGCCGCCTGCCCTCGGCGTACGCCGCCCTGGTCGAGGGCGAGAGCGCCCCGCTGCCGGCCGGTGAGCTGCCCGCCCACCACGTCATCGGCGCGTTCAACTCGGGCGCGGTCGACGGGCTGGCCGCCCTGCCCCTCGGCGCCAGCGGTCTCGACGCGCAGAAGGTCGCCGACCTCGCCCTGGTCGCGGGCAACGCCAGCGTCGCCCGGCACCTCGACGGCACCGCCATCGACGCGGGCGGGCTGGTCCCGGACGTCGTCGAGAGCAACACCTGGGTGCAGACGATCGACCAGATCTCCCCGGTGGAGCTGCTCGAGACCCAGCTGTGCAACTACACGTCGCCGTTCATCCTGATCAGCAAGCTCCGCCCGGCCATGGCCGAGGCCGCGAAGAAGGCGGCGAGCGGCCGGGCGTACGTCGTGAACGTCTCCGCCATGGAGGGCGTGTTCGGCCGCGGCTACAAGGGCGCGGGCCACCCGAACACCAACGCCGCCAAGGCGGCGATGAACATGGTGACGCGGACCAGCGCCGACGAGATGTTCCAGGCCGACGGCATCCTCATGACCTCGGTCGACACCGGCTGGATCACCGACGAGCGCCCCCACTACGACAAGCTGCGCCTCGCCGAGGCCGGTTTCCACGCCCCCCTCGACCTGGTCGACGGTGCCGCCCGCGTCTACGACCCGATCGTGCGCGGCGAGGCGGGCGAGGACGTCTACGGCGTCTTCCTGAAGGACTACGCGCCCGGCAAGTGGTGACCACGGCCATACGGGCGTGATCCGCCAGGCGTGATCCGCCGGGCGGGCCGGGAAGCCGGCGGCCCGCCCACCCGGCGGGCCGTCCGTCAATCCACCGTACGCAGGCGGGAGTTGCGGGCCGCCACCAGTTCCAGCACCGTGCGCCAGTCCTCCAGCACGCCCGCGTCGAAGCCGACCGTCCGGCTCTCCTCGACCGCCTGGCGCAGGCGCAGCACATCGTCCTCGGTGGCGCCCGCGTCCCCGCGCACCAGCCGGAACACACGCTCGCCGAGCAGGGACCGCACGGCCTCGGCGGCGCCCCGGGCCCGTGCCCGCTCGTCGCCGGGGGCCGGCACCGGACCGATGCCCCGCACCAGCCCGGCCACCTGGAGCTCCTTGTCGGCGGGCCGGCCGCGGCGGAGCAGCGCGGCGGTCCGCAGCGCGTGCTGGTGCCGGCCGGCGTACAGCAGATCCATCAGCTCCTCGACGCTGCGCAGCTCCATGCGTCAGTCCTTCCGCGAGACAGCCGTTGCCCGCACGCCAGCAGACCATGGCGAGCTTGCGGCCCGGCCAACGGCACTTGAACTGCGCCGCGCCCGGCCGGATGGGCGTACCGGATCCGAGGCCCGGGATCGAAGAGGTGTTCGGCCGAGTAAGCCGAGTGGGTGATTCGCTCTGTTGCGTACCTGATGCGGTTCGTGACAAATAGCCGCATATTGAGGGCCATTGAGGGATCAATCGACACGCACAAGTTACATCTTGTTTGCACTCCCTATCGAGCGGAGGTCCGCTCATTTGGTTAATCTGGAGCGGACGGACAGCAGTACGGGTCCCACCCACACCCACCGTCCGTCCCGGGGCGAGCCGGTTCACAGCGGCCTGCTCTGACACGAGGTACCGGCGCCACCGCGCCCGAACTGGCCTTCCATCCAGACCTGAGCGGGCGTCCGGCTCCGGAGTGCGGACTGTCCGGTACGCCCCGAGGGTGACCCGACACATAAGGAGTGCGCGGTGACACCGGAGAAGACGAATCGCGAGCAGCGCCCGGCGGAACGCCCGGAGCGCGCGGGCCGGCGGCCCGGAGAACTCGGCAGCCTCGACGTCTGGGCCCGTTCCGCCCCGATCCGCCTCGCGGGCTACGAGGACGACCTCGCCGAACCCCACATCCTGCCCAGCGTGGACTGACGCCGGCGCCGGACCCTTCGCGATCGCCCACGGGATGGGCGCGGCAAACTCGCGCCCATGCCGATCAGGAAAGCCGCGGCCGCCGTACGGCCGCGGCTCCGGCATCTGCGGGACCCGATCCGCACGGCCGCCGGGACACCCGTACCGCCGAGGAGACGGCGGCGGTCACCGGCCCGGCCGGCCTCGACCGCGTGCCCGCCTCACCCTCCCGCCTGCTCCGCCAGGGGCGCCGTGCGCTGCCACGGGCGCAGCCGCTCCAGCTCCTCCGCAAGGTCCAGCAGGACGGACTCCGAACCCGGACGGCCCACGAGCTGCACCGCGCAGGGCGCACCCGAGGGCAGGGAACCGAAGGGGAGGGACATCGCGGGCCAGCCGGTGAGGTTCCACGGCGGGGTGAACGGCGAGTACGCCGTGTTCGCGAGGACATTGCGCAGCCACCCCCGCTCGTGCCAGGGACCGGCCTGCGGCGAGCGCCGCGCCAGCGACGGGGTCAGCAGGACGTCGTGCTCGGCGAAGAACGGCGCCAGCCGGGCCCGCAGCCGCTCCCGGCCGTCACCCGAACGGACCGAAGCCACGAAACGCCGGCCCACCGCCGCGTGCACCCGGGTGCGCCGGGCCAGCCGCGCCCGGTCCAGGCCCTCGGCGTCCACCGCCGTACCGGCCGTCCAGTGCCGTACCGCGGTCACCCCCAGATCCAGCGGATACGGCGGCTCGGCCCGCCGCACCCGGTGCCCGGCACGGGTCAGCAGCCCGGCCGCCTCCCGGACCGCGGTCGTATACGGCCTGCTCACGCCGACCCCGGCGAGCGGGCTGCGCACGGCGGCGGCGATCCGCAGCCGGGGCGGCTGCGCCGCGCGCTCCGGCTCGGTACCCGCGAGGACGCCGTACATCAGCCGCAGGTCCTCGACCGTCGTGGCCAGCGGGCCGTTCTCCGACATGCCGAACCAGTCGCCGTTGCCGATCCCCGCCGGCACCACTCCGTGGCCCGCCTTCAGCGTGACCAGTCCGCAGTTCGCCGCCGGGATGCGCAGCGAACCCATGCCGTCGTTGCCGAGCGCGAGCGGCACGAGTCCCGCGGCCACCGCCGCCGCGCTGCCGCCCGAGGAGCCGCCCGCCGTGCGCGTGGGGTCCCACGGGTTGCGGGCGATGCCGTACACGCCCTCCGTGGTGCCGAAGACACACAGCTCGGGCACGTTCGTCAGGCCCACGACCACCGCGCCGGCCGCCCGCAACCGGGCCACGGTGACATGGTCCTCGTCGGCCGGGGCGTCCGGGGTGGCGGCGGAACCGTTGCGACGGGCCTCGCCGCGCACCGCGAGGTTGTCCTTCACGGCCACCGGCACGCCGGCCAGGGGCAGTTCGGCCAGATCGGCACGCGAGCCCACCTCGTCGGCCTCCGCGAGCGCCGCCTGCGCGCGGACGGCGCGGAACGCCTCGATCCTGCCGTCGAGCCGCTCGATCCGCGCGAGGTGCTCGGCCACCACCTCCCGCGGTGTCACCTGCTTCCCGCGTACGGCGGCGGCGATCTCGGCGGCGCTCCGCCCGGCCCACTTCCCCACGGGCACTCCCTCGGTCGCTCATCGGCTACTCGCCGGTACGAATCATGGCGCAGGAAGAACTGTGCCGGGTCGGCAGCGGTACGTCGAGGGGTCCGACCCCGGCGGCACGGTTCCGTCAGCCGGGCCGTGCGGCGCTCGTACTGCCCCGGCCCGTGACCCGGGGGACCGGTACGCCCACCGAGCGGGCCGGATCGCCGTCCAGCAGGGCCAGCAGTTCCCGGGCCGCCGTGCGACCGAACGCCGCGCTGTCGCGGGACAGGGCGGAGAGCCGGGGAGTGACCATGCGGCACAGGGCCGAGTCCTCCCAGGAGACGACCGAGACGTCCTGCGGGACGCGCAGGCCCAGTTCGACGGCGGCGGCCACGCCGGCCACGGCCATCACGTCGTTGTCGTAGATCAGCGCCGTCGGCGCGGGGGAGCCGCCGAGGACCCGGTGGGTGACCGCCGCGCCCTGTGCGTCGGAGTAGTCCGTGGTCACCGAGCGGACCTCGGTGAGGCCGCGGCGGTCCGCCTCCGCGCGCAGGGTGGCGATCCGCCGCTGGGTGTGGGCCAGTTCGGGCAGGCCGGCGATGTGCACGATCCTTCGGTGGCCCAGTGCCGTCAGCTCGTCGACGACGGAGGCCATCGCGCCCCCGTCGTCCGCCCACACCGTGGACAGACCGGGGTGGCGTACGTCGGGTGCGCCCCCGATGACCACCGCGGGCAGGCCGAGTTCGTCGAGGAGGCCGGGGCGGGGGTCCTGCGCGCGCGGGTCGGCGACCAGGACGCCGTCCACCCGGTGCTCCGCCCACCAGCGCCGGTACACCGCGCACTCCTCGCCCACGTCCTCCGCCACCTGGAAGAGCAGGCCGAGATGGCGTTCGGCGAGCACCTCCTGGATGCCCGACACCAGCTGGAGGAAGAACGAGTCGACGCCCAGGGTGTGCGCGGGGCGGGCGAGGACGAAACCGACGGTCGCCGTGCCCTCGCCCGACAACTGCCGCGCCGCCGTGCTGGGACGCCAGCCGAGCTGCTCGGCCACCCGCCGGACCCGGGCGCGGGTGCTCTCGGAGACACCTGGGCGGCCGTTGAGCGCGAAGGACACGGCGCTCTCGGACACCCCGGCCCGCCGGGCGATGTCCTTCATCGTGGGCCGACGTGCGGGCGACCGTCTGTCCGGCACGATTCCCCCTTCTCCCCGACGGTTTCGCTAATGCGCTTGAGTGTCAAGACCCTAAAGCGCATTAGCGATTGCTGGCAAGATTTCGGCCGAACTCCGCTGACCTGCACTAATGAGGGACGGATTTCTTTAGCTGCGGCGAACTCATTGACTTCCCCGGAAAACCCCGTGCAGGGTCGTCGGCGCCACCAACCGCCAGACGCAGCAAGGGAGCCGTGTCACCGTGCCCATGTCCCGCAGAGCCCTCGCCGCCGCTGCCGTCGCCCTCGTCCTGCCGCTCAGCGCCTGCGGCTCCGGCGACGACGGAAGCGGCTCGACCGACGCCTCCGGCAAGGTGGAGGGCGACATCACCTTCCAGACCTGGAACCTGCGCGCGAACTTCAAGTCGTACTTCGAGGGCGTCATCGCCGACTTCGAGCACAAGTACCCGGGCACCCACGTCAAGTGGGTCGACCAGCCCGCCGAGGGCTACCCCGACAAGCTCAGCGCCGACGCCGCCGGCGGCACCCTGCCCGACGTCGTCAACGTCTCCCCGGACCTGGTCGCCCCGCTCGCCAAGGCCGGTCTCGCCCTCGACCTGGACAAGTCCGCCGCCAAGTACCGCTCCGAGTACCTGCCGGGCGCCTGGGCCGGCCACCAGGTGCCCGGTCTGAGCGGCACGTACGCCTTCCCCTGGTACCTGAACACCGGCCCGCTCTTCTACAACAAGGCCCTGTTCACCAAGGCCGGACTCGACCCCGAGCAGCCGCCGAGGACGTACGACGAACTCTTCGCGGACGCACTGCGGATGGCGGAGAAGAGCGACGGCAAGGTCGCCACCCTCGCCAACGTGCCCACCATCGAGGACTTCGGCCGCTACGGCGTCCCGCTCATGAACGAGCAGGGCACCGGGTTCGCCTTCAACGACGCAAAGGGCGTGAAGCTGCTCACCAAGTACAAGGAGCTGTACGACGCCAAGGCCCTCGACCCGCAGGCACTGACCGCGACCCCCGAGTCCTCCGGCAAGAAGTTCCTCACCGGCGCCGTCGCCATGAACCCCGGCAGCGCCCTCGACCTCGGCAACTTCAAGAAGAACGCGCCCGGCCTGTACCGGAACATCGGCATCACCGACCAGATCACCAGCACCGGCCACGTCAACATGTACGTCATGGGCGTGATGGTCAACTCCCGCACCGAGCACACCCCGGCCGCGGTCGCCTTCGCGCACTTCGTCACCGACGCGCGGAACCAGATGTCCTTCGCGAAGAAGGTGGCCATCTTCCCGAGCACCGCCGGCTCCCTCGACGACCCGTACTTCACCAAGAACGACGGCACCGACGAGACCAGGGTGCGCACCGCCGCCGCCAAGTCCCTGAAAAACGCGGTCAACTACACGCCCGTGCTGTTCAGCGACCAGATGAAGACCGAGCTGCGCAACGAGGTCGCCAAGGCGCTCCAGGGCAAGGAGAGCCCCAAGGCGGCCCTCGACAACGCTGTCGCCGCCGCCGACCGGCTGCTCCAGCAGGGCTGACCCGCCATGGCCGCGCCCCTCCGCGTCAAGCGCCAGCTCCCCCTCAGCCCCTGGCTGTTCGCCGCCCCCGGCCTGCTGATCACCGGCGCCTTCGTGCTCTACCCGTTCGTCTCCACCCTGGTGAACTCCTTCACCGACCGCCGCACCCTCGTCCCCGGCCACTTCGTGGGCCTCGCCAACTTCCGCGAACTGCTCCACGACGACATGTTCTGGACCGGACTGCGCAACAGCACCCTGTACGTCGTCGGCGTCGTCCCCGCCCTCGTCGTCCTGCCGCTGCTGCTCGCCCTGCTGGTGCAGAAGAACATCCCCGGCATCACCTTCTTCCGCTCCGCCTTCTACACCCCGGTCGTCGCCTCGATCGTCGTGGTCGGGCTGATCTGGGTGTGGCTGCTGGACGAACGCGGGCTCGTGAACTCGCTGCTGGAGACGGTCGGCATCGGCCGGGTCGGCTTCCTCAGCGACCAGTGGCTGCTGCTGCTCGGCGCGATGGCCGTCACGGTGTGGAAGGGCCTCGGCTACTACATGATCATCTATCTCGCGGCGCTCGCGAACGTACCGCGCGAACTGCACGAGGCCGCCGCCGTGGACGGCGCCGGACCGGTGCGCCGCTTCCTGTCGGTCACCGTGCCGGCCGTGCGCTCCACGATGGTGCTGGTCGCCGCGCTCTCCTCGGTCGCCGCCTTCAAGGTGTTCTCCGAGGTGTACCTGATGGCCGGGCCCAGCGGCGGCCCGGCCGGCGAGGACACCACCCTCGTCATGCTCGTGCAGCGCACCGGCACCGGCCTCACCGGCCGCGTCGGCTACGCCTCCGCGCTCTCCGTCGTCGTCTTCGCCGTCACCGTCGCCCTGATGCTGCTCGTGCTGCGCGCCGACCGGAGGGAGGAGTCGTGAGCGTGCTGGAGAAGGTACGGCCCGAGCGGCCCGCCGCCGCGGCCGGGGAACCGCGCGTGAGCGACGAGCACGGCCGGCGCATCCGGACCGGCGAACTGGCCCTGCGCTATCTGCTGCTGCTCGCCGTCCTCGCCCTGACCGTCGGCCCGTTCCTCTGGCAGCTGTCCACCTCACTCAAGGGCCCCACCGAGGACATCTACAGCTCACCGCCCACGTTCCTGCCCGACCACCCCACCGGGCACAACTACGCGCGGGTCGCCGACATCATCCCCGTCTGGGACTACGCGCTGAACTCCCTGAAGGTCGCCACCGCGAACGTCGTGACGAACTGCGTCGGTTCGGCGCTCGCCGGCTACGCCCTGGCCCGGCTGCGCTACCGCGGCCGGCGCGCGACCACGATCGTCTTCGTGCTGGCGATGCTCGTGCCCGTCGAGGGCATCGTCATCGCCCAGTTCACCACCATGCGCGAACTCGGTCTGAACAACACCCTCGTCGGGGTGGTCCTGCCGGGCGCCGTCGGCGCGATGAACGTGCTGGTGATGCGCAACGCCTTCCGCAACCTGCCCTACGAGATCGAGGAGGCCGCCTACGTCGACGGCGCCAACGTCTGGCAGCGGTTCGTGCGCATCGCGCTGCCGTCGGTGAAGGGCACCCTCGCCGTCGTCGCGATCTTCGCGTTCATGGGCGCCTGGGACGACTTCCTGTGGCCGCTCATCGTGCTCAGCGATCCGTCCCGGTTCACCCTCACCATCGGCCTCAACTACCTGCACGGCACCTTCGCCAACGACGAGCGGCTCGTCGCCGCCGGCACCGTGATCGCCGTGGCACCGCTCATCGCCCTCTTCGCCTGCCTCCAACGGTACTTCTTCCGCGGGGTCGGCGAGGGCGCCGTCAAGGGCTGACCGCCGTACCGACCCGCGAGGACCTAGGACATCCATGCCCCCTGCCGTGCGCTTCGGCGTCAACTACACCCCGAGCGTCGGGTGGTTCCACCACTGGCTCGACTTCGACCTCGACTCCGTGCGCGCCGACCTCGACGCCGTCGCCGCACTGGGCCTCGACCACATCCGCGTCTTCCCGCTGTGGCCGTACTTCCAGCCCAACCGCACCCTGATCCGCCCGCGCGCCGTCGAGCAGCTCGTGGCCCTCGCCGACGCGGCGGCCGAGCGTGGTCTGGACGTCAACGTGGACGGCCTGCAGGGGCACTTGAGCAGCTTCGACTTCCTGCCCGCCTGGACCCGCACCTGGCACCGCCGCAACCTCTTCACCGACCCGGACGTGATCGACGGACAGGCCGCCTATCTGCGCACCCTGGCCGCCGCCCTCGCCGACCGGCCGGCCTTCCTCGGCATGACCGTGGGCAACGAGGTCAACCAGTTCGCCGCCGGACCGCACCCGGACCCGGACCGCATCACGGCCGAGGAGGCCGAGCGGTGGCTGCTGCGGATGCTCGCCGCCTGTGCCGAAGGCGCCCCCGGCCGGATCCATCTGCACGCCTCCTACGACGCCGCCTGGTACCAGGACGACCAGCCCTTCACCCCCGGCCACTCCGCCCGGCTCGGCGACGTCACCGCCGTGCACTCCTGGGTCTTCAACGGCACCGCACAGCGGCACGGCCGCACCTCCGTGCCGGCCGAGCACCACGCCGCCTACCTCGTCGAGCTGAGCAAGGCCTGGGCCGACGCGCCGCACCGGCCGGTGTGGCTCCAGGAGGTCGGCGCCCCCGCCCCCCTGGTCCCCGCCGAGCACGCGGCCGCCTTCGCCGAGGCCACGGTCGCGAACGTCCTCGACTGCCCCGACCTGTGGGGCATCACCTGGTGGTGCTCCTACGACGTCCCGCGCGACCTCGCCGACTTCCCCGCACTCGAATACTCCCTGGGGCTGCTGACCGCCGAGCGGCGGCCGAAGGACATCGCCCGGGTCCTCGGCGACGCGGCCCGGTGGACACACACCCCGCCCGCCGTACGCGCGACGGCCCTCGTCGTCCCCGCCGACCCGGCCCACCGCTCCCGCTGCGCCCCCGGCGGCCCGGTCTTCGACGCGTACTTCCGGCTGGCCGCCGACGGCGCCCGGCCCACCACCGTGCTGGACACCCGCGCCGACGACAAGGAACACCTCGCCGCGCGCGGCATCACCGAAGTCGTCACTCCCGACCAGGTACTCCCCACCCCACAAGGAGGCACCCGCTCGTGAACCCCACCAGACGCACCGTCCTCGTCGCCGCCACCGCGGCGGCCCTCGCACCCGCGCTGCCCGAGGTCGCCGCCGCGGCCCCGCGCAGCGGCGCCGCGACCCCGCCGTACGCCTCCTACTGGTACCCGGACTCGTTCCCCGCCGGCAGCCCCGGCCCCGGCGTCACCTGGCGCAGCCTGAGGAACTGGCGCGCCGCCGACGACGCCGACCTCGCGTTCAACGCCGCGTCCGTGCCGCTCGCGCCCCGCTTCACGCCGACCCCGGCGAACACCACCGCACGCACCGGCCAGGCCCGGGTCCAGGCCCTGGTCTCCTTCGGGCCCACCTCCGCCAACCCCTCCCAGGGCGCGGCCACCGCCGACCACTACGCCCTCACCCACTGGTCGTACCTCGACGAGCTGGTCTTCTGGGGCGGTTCGGCGGGCGAGGGCCTGATCCTGGCGCCCAACGCGCCCGTCGTGGACGCCGCCCACCGGCACGGCGTCCCCGTGCTCGGCAACGTCTTCCTGCCCCCGGTGGCCTACGGCGGGCAGCTCCAGTGGACCCGCGACCTGGTCCGGAAGGACGCGAGCGGCCACTGTCCGCTCGCCGACCGGCTGGTCGCGGTGGCGGCGGCGTACGGCTTCGACGGCTGGTTCGTCAACGCCGAGACAGGCGGCGGCAACACCGCGCTCGGCTCGGCCATGCTCGGCTTCGTCCAGGAGCTGAAGACCCTCGCGGCGGCCCGGGGACAGCGTGTGACCTGGTACGACGCCATGACCGTGAACGGCACGGTCAGCTGGCAGGGCGCCCTGAACAGCCAGAACGAGGCGTTCTTCCAGGCGGCCGACGACATGTTCGTCGACTTCCGGTGGAGCGCGGGCACCCTCGCCGCATCAGGCACGAGGGCCGACCGCCTCGGCCGCGGCCGGTACGCGCTGTGGGCGGGCGTCGACGTCGAGTCGAACGGGTCCGGCACCCCGGTGGACTGGGACGCCATGGTGCCCGCCGGGAAGACCCACACCACCTCGATCGGCTTCTACCGGCCCGAGTGGACCCGCAACCACCTGCCCGCCGACCGACGCGCCCCCGAGGACTTCCACGCGGCCGACGACCGGTTCTGGAGCGGGCGGTCCCTCGATCCGTCCCGGCCGGACCCGGCTGACCCGTGGCGGGCGCCCGCGGTCTCGGTGGCCGACCGGTCGACGGTGACCTCGCTGCCGTTCGCGAGCGTCTTCAACACCGGGCACGGGCTGCGCTGGTACGAGGAGGGGGCCGTCACCTCCGACCGGCCCTGGAACCACCTCGGGCTCCAGGACCGGCTGCCCGCACGGCGCTGGGTGGTCCGGACGTCCGGGCAGCGCCCCGCCGTCTCCTTCGACTTCGCCGACGCCTGGCGGGGCGGGAACAGCGTGCTGGTCGCCGGCGCGCTGGACGGACCGGCGGAGGTGGATCTCTACGCGACCCGGCTGCCGATCGCCGTGAACACCGTTGTCGAGCTGACGTACCGCGGCGAGGCTGGAAAGGTGAACGTCGAACTGGCGGTGGCGACGGGCGAACCGACGACGGCGGGGACGGCACCGCCGTACACCTACCTGCCGGTGAACCCGGACAACGAGGCCTGCCGCGTGAAGACGGTCAACGGCTGGCAGACCGCGCGCCTTGCGCTCACCGGGCTGTCCGGCACCGTCCACGCCCTCGGCGTCCGGCTCACCGCCGGTGCCGGACCGGTGCGCTGGCGACTGGGCGGGATCGCCGTCCGCGACACGGTCACCACGCCCTCCGCCCCCTCCGGTGCCCGCGTCACCGCCGCGAACGGCGGCGATCTCCGCCTCGCCTGGCACGCCGCCCCCGGCACCGTCCGCCACTACACCCTCCACCGTCTCCTCCCCGACGGCACCCGCCGCTTCCTCGGCGCCACCGGCCAGTGCGCCTTCTTCGCCGCCGCACTGGAGCCCGAGCAGCAGGAGAAGGCGGCACGGTTCGAACTGCGCGCCGTGGGGGAGCTCTACAACGCCTCGGCCCCCGTGACCGTCACCCACCCCTGGTAACCACCCGGACCCCGCAGGGAGCACCCCGCATGCATGACGACCGCACACTGGTGGAAGCCCGCCTCCGGCGCGTCCTCGACGAACGCCTCCGCCCCGCCGTGTACCCCGAGTCCGTGCCGCTGGAGGTCGCGGTGTGGCACGCGCCCGGCGAGCCCGTACCGGTCGCGGAGGGGCTCGCCGCCGAGCCCGAGCCGATCGCCGTGGGCGCCCGGTGGGGTGCTCCCTGGGGGACGAGCTGGTTCCGGGTGACCGGGACCGTGCCCGAGGCCTGGGCCGGCCGGACCGTCGAGGCCCTGCTGGACCTCGGCTTCGACGAGAACATGCCCGGCTTCCAGTGCGAGGGCCTGGTCTACCGGCCCGACGGCACCCCCGTGAAGGGCCTCAACCCCCGCAACCAGTGGGTCAGGATCGGCGCGCCCGTCGAGGGCGGCGAGGAGGTGCGCCTGCACGTCGAGGCCGCCTCCAACCCGGTCGTCCTCGACTACCACCCCTTCCGGCCGACCGCGCTCGGGGACAAGGACACCGCCGGGACCGAGCCGCAGTACACGCTCACCCGCATGGACCTCGCCGTGTTCGACGAGACGGTGTGGCGGCTGGTGCTCGACCTGGAGGTGCTCGGCGAGCTGATGGCCGAGCTGCCCGTGGACTCCGCGCGCCGCCACGACATCCTGCGCGCCGTCGAACGGGCCCTGGACGCCGTGGACCTCCAGGACGTGAACGGCACGGCGGAACGCGCCCGGGAACAGCTCACGGGTGTGCTGTCGGCGCCCGCCGTGCCGTCCGCGCACCGGATCAGCGCGGTCGGGCACGCGCACATCGACTCGGCGTGGCTGTGGCCGCTGCGCGAGACGGTCCGCAAGGTGGCCCGCACGACCTCCAACATGACCGCGCTGATCGAGGACGAGCCGGAGTTCGTCTTCGCCATGTCCCAGGCGCAGCAGTGGGCCTGGGTGAAGGAGCACCGGCCCGAGGTGTGGGCGCGGGTGAAGAAGGCCGTGGCCGAGGGGCGGTTCGTGCCGGCCGGCGGGATGTGGGTGGAGTCGGACACCAACATGCCCGGTTCGGAGGCGATGGCCCGGCAGTTCGTGCACGGGAAGCGGTTCTTCCTCGACGAGTTCGGCGTCGAGAACGAGGAGGCCTGGCTGCCCGACACCTTCGGCTTCGCGGCCGGCCTGCCGCAGATCATCAGGGCGGCGGGCGCCAAGTGGCTGCTGACGCAGAAGATCTCGTGGTCCCAGACCAACAAGTTCCCGCACCACACGTTCCTCTGGGAAGGCATCGACGGCACGCGGATCTTCACGCACTTCCCGCCCGTCGACACCTACAACTGCTCCATGAAGGGCGCGGAGATCGCCCACGCGGCACGGAACTTCAAGGACAAGGGGAGGGCCCGGCACTCGCTCGCGCCCACCGGCTGGGGCGACGGGGGCGGCGGCACCACCCGGGAGATGGTCGCCAAGGCGGCCCGGCTGCGGGACCTCGAAGGGTCGGCCACCGTCGTCTGGGAGACGCCCCGCGCCTTCTTCGAGAAGGCCGAGGCGGAGTACCCCGAGCCGCCCGTCTGGGTCGGCGAGCTGTACCTCGAACTGCACCGGGCGACCCTCACCAGCCAGGCCAAGACCAAGCAGGGCAACCGGCGCAGCGAGCACCTGCTGCGCGAGGCCGAGCTGTGGGCGGCCACCGCGGCCGTGCGCACCGGTTTCCCCTACCCCTACGAGGAGCTGGACCGGATCTGGAAGACGGTCCTGCTGCACCAGTTCCACGACATCCTGCCCGGCTCGTCCATCGCCTGGGTGCACCGGGAGGCGCGGGCGACCTACGAGCGTGTCGCCGCCGAGCTGACCGCGGTCGTCGAGGGCGCCCAGCGCGCGCTGGCCGGGGAGGGCACCACCGCGCTGATCTTCAACGCGGCCCCGCACGCCCGCCACGGCGTCCCGGCGGGCGGGGCCGCGACGGCCCCGGCCGGGCGGCACCGGACGACCCTCACGGCGGGCCCGGACGGCGGTCACGTGCTGGACAACGGACTGCTCCGGATCACCGTCGACGGCCGCGGTCTGGTCGTCTCCGCGTACGACCTCGCCGCCGGCCGCGAGACGGTCGCCCCCGGCAGGGTCGCCGGCCTCCTCCAGCTGCATCCGGACTTCCCGAACATGTGGGACGCCTGGGACGTCGACTCCTTCTACCGCAACACCGTCACCGACCTCACGGACGCCGACTCGGTCACGGCCGGCGAGGACGGGGAGTCGGTGCGGGTCGTGCGGTCCTTCGGGGACTCCCGGGTCACCCAGGTGCTGTCGCTGCCGCCGGGGGAGAAGCGGCTGGTGCTGGACACCGAGGTCGACTGGCACGAGACGGAGAAGTTCCTGAAGCTGGCGTTCCCGCTCGACCTGCACGCCGAACGGTACGCGTCCGAGACGCAGTTCGGGCACGCCTTCCGGCCCACGCACACCAACACCTCGTGGGAGTCCGCCAAGTTCGAGGCCTGCAACCACCGCTTCGTGCACCTGGAGGAGCCGGGCTGGGGCGTCGCCGTCGTCAACGACTCGACGTACGGCCACGACGTGACCCGTGGCGTGCGGTCCGGCGGGGACCGCGGGACGACGACCACCGTGCGGGTCTCCCTGCTGCGCGCCCCGCGCTTCCCCGATCCCGAGACCGACCAGGGCGTGCACCGGTTCCGGCACGCGCTGGTGCCCGGCGCGGCGATCGCGGACGCGGTCCGCGAGGGCTGGCGGATCAACCTGCCGGAGCGGCGCACGACCGGCGCCCGCGAGGTCGCCCCGCTGATCGCCGTGGACGACGACGCGGTCGTGGTCACGGCCGTGAAGCTGGCCGACGACGGCAGCGGCGACGTGGTGGTCCGCTTCCACGAGGCGCACGGCGGCCGGGTCCGGGCCACGCTCACGGCCGGCTTCGGGATCGCGGACGTCACGGTGACGGACCTGCTGGAACGCCCGGGCGGTGACGGGGAACCGCCGGTGCGCGACGGCGACCGGATCACGGTGGCGCTGCGGCCGTTCGAGCTGATGACCCTGCGGCTGCGCAGGGCGTGAGGCCGCGCCGGCCGGGGCGCCCGGCGCGGCTGTCCCCGGCCGGCGTCGCGGCTTTCCCCGGCACCGGCACAGCCACGATGATGTGCCGATGAGACGAAGAAGGGTCCCCGACACCACCTGGGCGGCCGAACCGGATCCCCTGCTCGCCCTCGCCCGGCGGGAGTTGGCGTTCTACACGCGGACCTGCACCCGGGCCAGGCGGCTGCACCACGGCACCGAACTCGGCGCTCTCCTCACCACCTCGGTGACGGTCGTGGCCGCGGGTCTGCACGCCCCGGCCTGGCTGACCGCGCTGATCGCGGGCGGCGCCGTCTTCTTCACCGGCATGCGCCAGCTGTACGGCGCCGGCTCGCGCTGGGTGCTCGCCGCACAGGCCCGGGAGTCGCTGCGCCGGGCCCTCGACCGCTATCTGCTCCTGCCCGAATCCGCACGCGACGCGGCGGCCCGCCAGGCCCTGCAGACGGTGGTGGAGGAGGTCGGCGCGAACGAACTGCGCGCCTGGTCCGAGGCGCAGGGAGGGCGCACCGAACCGCCACTGCCGTCGGTGGGCGCGTGACCGCATCCCGCACGCGGGCACGTGCCCTGCGCGTCTACGGCCGCCGAGCCGCGCCCGCCAGCCGTGTGGGCGGCAGGTACTCGCGCACATAGGTCCGCTCCCAGCACGCGCCCGTCTCCCGCAGCTCCCGCAGGCTGGTGTAGCGGTAGCGGAAGAGACGGGCCCGGACGTAGCGGGGTGGCGTCCCCGGCGGGAAGGGGGAGTGGCGCAGCAGCCGCAGGGTGTCCCGGTCGTTCTCCAGTAGCCGCTCCACCAGAGCGCCGAACCAGTCCCCGGCGTACGCGGGCGACAGCGCCGCGAACCACATCAGCCAGTCCAGGCGCAGGTGGTAGGGCGCGAACTGGCGCGGCCAGCGCCGTGGATCACCCGGCTTCCCGCGGAACGCGTACTCCCGCCAGTCCGCGTCCTCGCGGGGCCCGTCGTCCAGCGTGCCCTCCACCACCACCTCGTAGCGCACCCGGCTGACACTGCCGAAGGCGCCGTAGGTGTTCACCAGGTGGAGCGGGTCGAAGGAGCGGTTCATGACCTGACGGCGGGAGACCATGTTCGTCACCGGGTGGTAGCTCAGGAAGAGCAGCAGCGCGGCGACCGCGAGCAGCAGGACCTCGTACCACAGCGGCGCCGGCGGCACGGACGGGGCGGTTCCCGGCAGCCGCAGCGCGGACAGGGCCAGCACGATCGTGACCCAGTTCAGCCAGGAGAAGTTGCCGGACAGCACCAGCCACAGCTGGGTGACGATCATCAGGGCCGCCGCGGCCGAGGCGACCGGCTGCGGGGTGAACAGCAGGACCGGCACGACCAGTTGGGTCAGATGGTTGGCGGCCACCTCGACCCGGTGCACGGGCCTGGGCAGATGGTGGAAGAACCAGCTCAGCGGGCCCGGCATCGGCTGCGTCTCGTGGTGGTAGTCCAGACAGGTCAGCTTCCGCCAGCAGGCGTCGCCCCTCAGCTTGATCAGCCCGGCGCCGAACTCCACCCGGAACAGGATCCAGCGCAGCAGGAACAGCACGACCACGGGCGGCGCGACGTCGTCGTTGCCGAGGAACGCGGCCAGGAAACCCGTCTCCAGCAGCAGTGACTCCCAGCCGAACGCATACCAGGTCTGGCCCACGTTGACGATCGACAGGTACAGCGCCCAGGGCACCAGCCACAGCAGGATCCCCGCCCACAGCGGCAGTTCGGAGTCCGCCCCGGCGAGCAGGGCCGCCGACACCGCGCAGCCCGCCCAGGCACAGGCCGCGAAGAGGCCGTCCGAGTAGCGCCACTGGAACAGGCTCGGGGCCCGCCGGAAGGGCACCCGCGCCACGAAGCGGGGGATCGGCAGCATGCCGCGCTCCCCGAGGAGCGCCCGGAACTGGAGCGCCGCCGTCAGGAACGCGACGAGGTACAGCGCGGCCAGACCTCGCTGGAGGACCAGCCGGCTCCACCAGTAGTCGGGTGCGGTGAACCAGTCCACGGCGGTGCGCGCCCTTCTTCGCGGCCAGGCGTTCCTTCTTCGCGGCCAGGCGTTCCCCGAGTTGCCAGTCAAACGAGTGCAATGCAGACAATAGTCCCGAATTACCCACAGTGATGCGGAGTATGCGGTGCGGATACCCACGCGAACCATCGGCATGGCCTGCGTGCTCTTGGTGGCGCTGCTCGTGACAGGCTGCGCCGGCATGGGCGTCAAGGAGGCCCAGACGGGTGAAGAGCTCTTCCTCGAGCCCGCCGCGGCCCGGGGTGCCGAGCCCTTCACCGACTCGACGGCCGCCGTCGCCGCGCCGCCGCCGACCCCGCCGTCGCCCACCACCGCGGCGGCGTCGCAGTCGGTGACGCTCTCCGAACGGGCCCTCGCGCCGCTGCGCCCGACGCGGACCCTGTCCGGGGCGACGCCCGGGCTCTACCGTGGTGCCGTGCACGTGGCCGGCTGCGACGTCGAGCGGCAGATCGGCTACCTGGCGGCGGACCCGGCCCGCGGCGAGGCCTTCGCCACCGCCCTGAACGTCACCCGGTCGCAGGTGCCCCGGCATCTGCGGAGTCTGACCCCGGTCGTGCTCCGCGCCGACACCCGCGTCACGAACCACGGCTACCGCGACGGGCAGGCGGTCCGGTACCAGTCCGTGCTGCAGGCCGGCACCGCCGTCCTCGTGGACGACCGGGGCGTGCCCCGCGTCCGCTGCGCCTGCGGCAACCCGCTCGGGCCGCCGGGGTCGGCCCGCGGCGTCGGCGTCAGCGGCTCCGCCTGGTCCACCTACGAACCGAACCAGGTGGTCGTGGTGACCCCGGCACCCCGCGCAGTCGCCAGCCTCACGCTCCTCGACGCCGACGGACGCACCTGGATCGAGCGCCGGACCGGTCCGGACGTCCGCCACGACCGCGTCGTCCCCGCGCCTGCCGGGGCGGCCGCCACCGCGCCCGCCGACCCGGCGCAGCAGGGAGCCACCGGCGCGCGGACGCCGGACACCGGACGGCCTAGCGCGAGCGGCGGGCCGAGCGCGCCACCGCCCTCCGCCGCGGCCCGGACGGACGGACGCGCCGCGCCCGCGGACGGCACCGCAATGTCGCCGGAACCGGGCCTGCCGGCCCTCCCGAAGGCGCCGGCCGTCCGTGTCCCCCCGTCGGACCCGCTCGACGAGGTCGGGCCGAGCACCGTCCCGGAGCTCCCGGATCCGCCCGACGGCGGCGGGCTGATCCCGGAGGACGTCCCGGACCCGCTGGAGGACGCCGTACCGGAGGCCGACGGCCCGCCGGACGCACCGGACGCACCGAACCCGACGGAAGTCGGCCCTGGCCCCTCCGCGGACGCGCAGGACGGCTGAGCCCGCCGCCGTGACCCGGAGGTGGCGGCCGGCCCCGCCGGGGAAGCCGATCAAGTCGAATAATCGGGCGAATCCTGGCAAGGTGGGCGCATGGCTGATCGGGGAGCGGGTGCTCTGTCACTCCCGGAGGACTGGCCCGCCCATCCGGACCCGATTCTCGCGCTCAACCACATGGGCAGCTTCGACTGGGACCTGGACGCCGGTCTCTTCCACATGGACGCCCAGGCCTTCGAGGTGTTCGACCTGCTGCCCGAGGAGTACGACGGGCGCCCCGAATCGCTGAGCCAGCGGGTGCCGCCGCCGGAGGCCGCCCGGCTCGACTCGGTGGTCGCCCGGGCCATCAAGGACGGCAGCGAGAACTACGGCGCCTACTTCCGCATCCGCTGCCGCGACGGCACCCCGCGCTGGACCCACACCCAGGGCTACATCCGGCGCGACGGCAGCGGCCGCCCGCGCCGGGTCGTCGGCATCGTCCGCGACGCCACCCAGGAACTCGCCGACAGCGCCGCCCGGAGCCTGCGGGCCGCCCAGGACGAGGCCTTCCGCCAGCAGACCAACATCGTCCAGGTCGTCTCCGCCGCCCTCGCCCACGCCCGCAGCGTCCAGGACGTCATCGACATCCTCAAGGACACCCACGGCATCGAGAACCTCGGCGCCGCCAGCCTGGTCATGGGCCTGGTGGAGGCGGGCCGCATCCGGCTGGTCGCGGAGGGCCCGGCCGACAGCTTCGTCCCCGGCACCCGCGTCACCCGGACGGACGAGCCGTACCCGATGAGCGAGGTCGTCCGCACGCTCGTCCCGCGGTTCATCGAGTCGGCGGAGGAGTTCGCCGACCACTACCCGATCCTCTGGCCCCACCTCACCGACCTGCACATCACCTCCGCCGCCTATCTGCCCCTGATCGCCCAGGCCCGCCCGATCGGGGCCATGGGCCTGCTCTACGACGACCGGCGCGGCTTCTCGGACGAGGAGCGGGCCGTGCTGGTCGCGCTCGGCAGCACCATCGGCCAGAGCCTCATGCGGGCCATGCTCTACGAGCAGGACAAGGACGTGGCCCAGGGGCTCCAGCAGGCCATGCTGCCCCGCACCATCCCCAGCGTGCGCGGCGCCGACGTCGCCGTCCGCTACCGGTCGGCGGCGGTGGGCCGGGACATCGGCGGCGACTGGTACGACCTGATCCCGCTGCCCGGCGGCCGCGTCGGCGCGGTCATCGGCGACGTCCAGGGACACGACACGCACGCGGCGGCGGTGATGGGGCAGCTGCGGATCGTGCTGCGCGCCTACGCCGCCGAGGGCCACCCCCCGGCCACCGTGATGGCCCGCGCCTCGGTCTTCCTCCACGAACTGGACACCGACCGCTTCGCCACCTGCCTCTACGCGGAGGCCGACCTGTCCACCGGAGTCGTCCAGGCGGTCCGCGCCGGGCACATCGACCCGCTGCTCCGGGACGCCGACGGCACCTGCCGGCGCGTCCCCGTCCCGGGCGGGCTGCCGCTCGGCCTGTCCGCCGACTTCGGCCGCCTGGAGTACCCGGTCTGCACCCTCGAACTCGATCCCGGCCACACCCTGCTGCTGTGCACCGACGGGCTCGTCGAACGGCCGGGCGCCGACCTCGACGACGGCATGCGCGGCCTCACGGACCTCATCGCGGACGGCCCGGACGACGTGCGCGCCCTCGCCGACCTGCTGATCCGGATGGCCGAGCGGCAGGGCGGGGAGGACGACGTCGCCCTGCTCCTGCTGCGCCGCCGCGTCCCGGAGGCCCCCCGGGCGGGCGGCAGGCTCCAGCAGCACGTGGCACCCGGCGACCCCGAGGCCCTCACCCAGGCCCGCCACATGATCCGCGCCGCCGTCCGCTCCTGGGGCGCCCACGACCGCGCCGACGAGGTCGAGCTGGTCGCTGACGAGCTGATCACCAACGCGCTGATGCACACCGAGGGGGCGGCCATCGTCACGCTGCGGGCCCTGGAGGGTGCCGGCCGCAGGCTCCGCATCGAGGTGGAGGACGCCTCCAGCGCCCTGCCGCGCCGCCGCGAGGCCGGGGAGGACGGCGTCTCCGGCCGCGGCCTGCTCCTCGTCGACCGGTTCGCCGACGTCTGGGGCGTGGAGGCGCGCGGCGGCGGCAAGGCGGTGTGGTGCGAGTTCCAGGTGCCCTGAGGGGCGGCGGCGCGCCTGGCGTCGTCGGTGCCGGATGGCACTCTTGACGTATGCCGGAACTGCCCGAGGTAGAAGCGCTGACGGACTTCCTCACCGAGCACCTGGTCGGCCGCCGGGTGGTGCGGGTGCTGCCCGTCGCCATCAGCGTCCTGAAGACGTACGACCCGCCGGTCACCGCCCTGGAGGGCGCCGAGGTGACGGCCGTGCGCCGGTACGGCAAGTTCCTCGACCTGGAGACGGACGGCGGGCTGCATCTGGTCACCCACCTCGCCCGCGCGGGCTGGCTGCAGTGGAAGGACCGGCTGCCCGACGGTCCGCCCAAGCCGGGCAAGGGACCCCTCGCGCTCCGCGTGGCGCTGGAGACCGGCGAGGGCTTCGACCTCACCGAGGCAGGCACCCAGAAACGCCTCGCGGTGTACGTCGTCCGTGACCCGGGGGAGGTCCCGGGTGTCGCCCGGCTCGGCCCGGACCCGCTCGCCGACGACTTCGACGAGGCCCGCTTCGCCGCCCTCCTGAAGGACGAGCGACGGCAGCTCAAGGGGGCGCTGCGGGACCAGTCCCTGATCGCCGGCGTCGGCAACGCCTACAGCGACGAGATCCTGCACGCCGCGAAGATGTCGCCGTTCAAGCTGGCGGCCTCGCTCACCCCGGACGAGACCCACCACCTCTACGAGGCGCTGCGCACCACGCTCACCGAGGCGGTCGAACGCTCCCGCGGAGTGGCCGCCGGGCGCCTGAAGGCCGAGAAGAAGAGCGGTCTGCGGGTGCACGGCCGCACCGGCGAGCCCTGCCCGGTCTGCGGGGACACCATCCGCGAGGTCTCCTTCAGCGATTCCTCGCTGCAGTACTGCCCCACCTGCCAGACGGGCGGCAAACCCCTGGCGGACCGCCGCCTCTCCCGCCTGCTGAAGTGAGGGGCGGGTCAGCGCTGGCTGTTCCGGAAGCCGATCGCCACGGCACCCCACCAGCAGATCTGTGACACGAGTGCCGTGCCGGTCGCCCACCCGAGCAGCCGGCCGCCGACGGTCGCGGTCCGCTGCCCGGCCATGCGGCGGCCGAGCAGACCGGCCTGGAGGCCGTTGAGGGTGAGGGCGAGGACCAGGCCGAGCTTGACCCGGGTGAGGGGGGACCCGAGGTCGGGATGGAGGAGCACGCCGCTGGCGACGAGGCCCGCGAGACCCGCCCAGATGGGGACGTGCAGTCGGTTCGCCGCGTTCAGGGCGTCATGCAGGGTGCACCGGCCGGTCAGCCACAGCAGGGCCTGGTAGTCGGCCGACAGGACGGCTCCGAAGCCGAGCACCAGTGAGGCGAGGTGCACGAAGAGGGCGGCGGTGTGCAGGGTGGCGTCGACGCGCACGTGCAGCGAGACCCACGCGCAGGCCCACAGTCCGAGACTGACGACGACCGCCGCCGCCGCGACCGTCCACCAGGTGTCGTACAGGTTCACCCGCGGGGCGGGCGCCCCCTGGGGGGACGCGGACGGCTCGGGACGTGGTGACGCGGGCACGGAGATCTCCTGGTGGACTCAGAGTAAAACTGAGGTAAGGCTCACCTAAGGTTGATCTCCGGTCAAGTCCCCGTGACGTTATCGTGGCTCCAGGGTGACCAGCCGTGCGCCGTCCGTCGTGCGGACCTCGTAGCGGGCGATCTCGTCCGGGTGCATCTGGGCGGCGCCGAGGGTGGTCGTGGGGTGGGTCCCGTTCGCCGGATTGGCCCAGCCGGCGACGACCTGTTCGGTGCCGTCGTGGCCGATCGCGACGAGCCGGCAGACGTGCGAGCCCGACCCGTCCTTCACCTCCAGCCGCAGATCGCTGCCCCAGTCCTCGTCCTCGGTGGTCACCCGGGCCCACACCCCGGTCCGCGGGTCGGTCGCCGCCGTGACGCGCGCGGTCGGCTGCGCGTGGCCGGAGAAGGCCACGATCCCGGATCCGGCCACGGCCAGCACCACCGAGGCGGCCAGCCCGTACAGCGCCCGGCGCCGGCGTGAGCGGCGGCGGTGCGAGATGTCACCGAGCAGCCGGTCCAGCAGTCGCGGACCGGGCTGCGTCATGGGGTGCACGAAGCGCGGCGTCGCCCGGCGGTAGAGCAACAGCTGCCGGGCCGTGGGCCCGAACTCGGTCACCTGTGCCGCGCACCGGGGGCACTCCATGAGGTGGTCCTCGAAGCGGAAGGCCTCCGCCTCGTCCAGCACGCCGAGCGCGTACGCGCCGACGTCGCGATGCCGTTCCAGGGACCTCATGCCGAATCCTCGTGCCGAAGGGTATGGGTGGGGTTACTCCTTGCTCCCACCCGTACGCAGCCGACAGCCGAATCACTCAAGCCACGCACAGAATCCCGGACAAGAGATTCGGAGCGGCGAGGCCCGCGGATTGGTGTGAATTCCGGACGGTTCAGAAGAGGTGGATCGCGAGGTGCCCGAGGGGCAGCCCGAGCCGCCAGGCCGGTGTCCACACCTTCGGCCCGTCGTCCTCGCCGAACACCGCCGGACCGCCCGGCACGGCGTCCAGGTCCGGCGCGAGCAGCTCGGTCTCCTCCAGCCAGCGCCAGGCCTCCGCCGCGAGGGCGAGATCCGGCGAGGGCGTGCCGGGCCCGGCGTCCCCGGCGGTCAGCTCGGCCATGCGCGCGCGTACCCAGTCCTGCCACGGCTGGTCGTAGGCGGTCAGCGACAGCCAGTTCTCCAGCTGGGAGATCACCCGGATGCCGGACAGCTCCCCGTCGGTGTCGGACAGGAAGACGGTCAGCGCCAGCGCGTCCCGCCCGGCCCGGAACTCGAAGGACGTCGGCGGCATCAGATCCCCGGTGCGCAGCAACTCGTCGGCGATGTACTCGGCGTACAACCAGGCCATGGGGACGGTCAGTTCACCGCCGCCTGTACCGTCCGTGCTCTCGTGACCTCTGTGCAGCATCCCTTCCTGCCCTTCCTCCGGTACGTGCGCGTCGCCCGAGCCTCTCGGGATCGCGGTCCCCGCCGCCGCCCGGAACGCGGATGAGGACAGCCCATTGCCCGAACGGGGCCCACAGCAAGGCGCTTTACCGAGGTTTGACCCGGCTCCCGGTTTCAGTGCAGGTCGGCCGCATAACCCGGAAGGACCCGGCGCAGGGCGCGGAGCGCGTAGAACGCGCGAGATTTCACGGTACCGGGTGGAATACCCAGGGTCCGCGCCGCTTCCGCCACACTGGCCCCGCGGAAGTACACGAGTACGAGGACGTCACGGTGCTCGGGAGTGAGTGTCTTCACAGCCTCCCGGACGTCCAGCACGGCGGCGGCCCGCTCGGCGTGGTCGGCGGTCACCCGGGCGTCCTCCGGGACGGCGTCGCCGACCTCGGGCGGCCGGGCCTGCCGGGCCCGCCGCGCGTCGATCGCGAGCCGCCGCGCCACGGTCAGCAGCCAGGGCCGTACGGAGTCGAAGGCGTCCGCGTGCAGTGCCTCGGGGTGCTGCCAGGCGCGCACCAGGGTCTCCTGGGCGAGGTCCTCGGCGCGCTGCCGGTCCCCGTCGCACAGGCGGAGCAGCAGGGCGAAGAGGGGCCCGCCGTGCTCGCGCTGGAGCGCGGCCAGCTCGTGCTCGGCGGTCGTCGTCCCGTGGGTCGGTGTCGTCGTCCCGCGGATCACTGAGGTTCCGGCCGTCATGGCCGTATGCCAGCGCAGGGCGCCGCCCCGGGAAAGGGGGCGCGCACCGCTCTGCGACGGACGGTCGATCGGGTCGGCGAACGGTCGGCGAACGGCCCGGCGGAGCCCCGGACGGGCTAACGAGAGTGCCCGAACCGTTTACGCGGAGGGCCAGCTTCGTACCCATATGCCCGTCATGGCTTGGTCTGTAAATAAGAGGATCCAGGGGTGAAGCTGATGATCGGACGCAGACAACAGGTGGCCCTGGCCCTGACCGCCCTCCTCGCGGCGGCGGCCGCCTGCCAGAACCAGGAGCGGGAGCAGACCGCCCGTCCGGCACCCGCCGCCCCGGCACCAGCCGCCCCGGCACCAGCCGCCCCGGCACCGTCCGCCCGGGCGGCCCGCGGCTTCACCCTGGTCGCCTCCGGCGACATCCTGCCGCACACCTCGGTCGTCGAACGCGCCTCGTTCGACGCCGGCGGCAACGGCTACGACTTCCGACCGATGCTCTCCGGGATCGAACCGGACGTCTCCCGCGCCGATCTGGCGCTGTGTCACCTGACGACCGTCTACGGCGCCGACGGCGCCTACTCCGGCTCCCCGAGGTTCAAGTCACCGCCGCAGATCGCCCAGGCCCTCGCCGTGACCGGCTACGACGGCTGCGCCACCGCCTCGGACCACTCCCTGGACGACGGCGCCGCCGGCATCCGGCGGACTCTCGACGCCCTGGACGCCGCCGGCCTGCGGCACGCAGGTACCGCCCGCACCGAGGCCGAGTCCCGCTCCGTCGCGGTCCACCGGGCCGGCGGGGCGAGGGTCGCCCACCTGTCGTACACCTTCGGCACGAACGGGACCCCGCTGCCCGCCGGACAGCCCTGGGCCCTGAAGACGATCGACGCCAACCGCATGATCGCCGACGCCCGCGGTGCCCGCAGGGCCGGCGCCGACGTGGTCGTGGTCTCCGTGCAGTGGGGCACCGAATGGCAGGACGCCCCCGACCGGCCGCAGCTCGACCTGGCCCGGAAGCTCACCGCCGCGGCGACGGGCGGCCGCCCGGACATCGACCTGATCCTCGGCGGCCACGCCCACGTCCCGCAGGCGTACGAGAAGGTCAACGGAACCTGGGTGGTCTACGGCATGGGTGACCAGATCGCCGGCGAGATGTTCGACGGCAAGGGCGTCCAGGACCGGCGCGGCAACGAGTCCACCATGGGCCGCTTCACCTTCGCCCCGCCGGCGGCCCCGGGCGGCCGCTGGCGGGTGACCCGGGCCGAGTTCGTCCCGCAGGTGTACGACGTCGACGCCGGCCGCGTCCTCGACGTGAACCGGGCGATCGCCCAGGGTGCCGAGCTGGACGGGGTGCGCGACCGGATCAAGGGCGTCGTCCTCAGCCGCGGAGCGGCCGCGGACGGCCTCGTCATGGGGCAGTGATCACTCGGCCGGCCGCTGCCGGGCCAGCGCCGAACGCCGGTAGGAGTAGCCGAAGTAGACCACGCAGCCGACCACGAACCACAGGGCGAACCGCACCCAGGTCTGCCACTGGAGGAACGTGATCAGCCAGATCGAGAAGACGACACCCAGCGCGGGCACGAACGGCATCCACGGGGTGCGGAAGGAACGCGGCAGGTCGGGCTGCCGGTAGCGCAGCACGATCACCGCCACGCACACCACCACGAACGCCAGCAGGATGCCGATGTTGGTCAGCTCGGCCGCCTCGCCGATCGGCAGGAACCCGGCGATGAGCGCCGAGGCCGCGCCGACGATCCAGGTCACCCGGGTCGGCACGTGCCGCGTCGGGTGCGTCTTGGCGAACCAGCTGGGCAGCAGCCCGTCACGGGACATCGAGAACCAGACCCGGGTCACGCCCAGCATGAACGTGAACATCACCGTGAGGATGCCGATGATCGCGCCCACCGCGATCACGTCCGCGAGACCGGCCAGACCCACCGACTTGAACGCCGAGGAGAAGCCGCTCTCCGGGTCGATGTCCTTGTAGTTCTGCATGCCGGTCAGCACCAGACAGGCCGCCACGTACAGCACCATCGAGATCGCCAGCGAGTAGATGATCGCCTTCGGCATGTGCCGCTGCGCGTCCTTCGACTCCTCGGCCGCGGTCGACATGGCGTCGTAGCCGAACACCGCGAAGAACACGGTCGCCGCACCGGTGAACGCCCCGCTGATGCCGAACGGGAAGAACGGGTGGTAGTTCGCCGTGTTGATGTGGAACACGCCCACACCGATCACCAGCAGCACCACCAGCACCTTCAGCGCGACCACGAACGTCTCGAACCGGGCCGCGCTGCGGATGCCCAGGTTCAGCAGCCAGGCGATCAGCAGGCACAGCACCGCCGCGAACAGGTCGACCCGGTGCCCGCTGCCGGTGCCGGGCGCGCCCAGCATCCAGGCGGGCAGGTCCGCGCCCAGTTCCTCCACCAGGAAGCTGAAGTAGCCGGAGATACCGATGGCCACCACGGCCACGATCGCCGTGTACTCCAGCAGCAGGTCCCAGCCGATGAACCAGCCCGCGAACTCGCCGAGCACCGCGTAGCCGTACGTGTACGCCGATCCGGCCTTCGGGATCAGGCCCGCGAACTCGGCGTACGACAGGGCGGCGCAGGCGCTGGCGACACCGGCGATCAGGAACGACACCAGCACGGCCGGCCCGGCCGTGCCGTTGGCCACCGTGCCCGCCAGCGTGAAGATGCCGGCGCCGATGATGCCGCCGACGCCGATGGCCGTGAGCTGCCAGAGGCCGAGCGACCGGTCGAGACGCGGGCCCTCGCCGATCTCGGTCTCCTCGATGTGCTCGATGGGTTTGCGGCGGAGAATCCCCTCACCCGGACGGAGCCTGGCCATGCGCCTCACCTCTTCGCCGACGGCAAACGGCTGACGGCGGATCATGATGGCCCAGGGGCGCTCCGGACGGAAGACGCCACGCACGGCCCGGCGGCGCACCGGCGCGGGCGTGGCCGTACGACCCGGAGGCCGACCGGACGATCGATGAGCGGCCGAATTCCTCCCATACTGCGTGATCCGGGCCGGTCCCGCTCGACCAGTGCTACGGGACGACCGTCACCGGCCAGCGCCCCGCCTTCACCAGCCGCACCGCCACCGAGCCGACGATCCGGTGTCCCGCCTGCTCCGAGGCACCCACCACCACCGCGTCCGCCTTGAGTTCGTCGGCCGCCTTCACCAGGCCGTTGTACGGGTCCCCGCGGAAGGTGTGGAACTCCCACCGGATCTCGAATATCCCCCGCACCCGCTCGGTGGCCTCGCGGATGTAGGAGACCAGGTCCTCGGCGATCTCGTCGGTCGTCTCCGCCACCGGCGCCCCCAGCGCCGCGCCGGCCGCGAGCACCGGCTGCACGTACACCACGGCCAGCAGCGCGCGCTGCCGCCGGGCCAGACCGCCCGCGTAGGCGGCGGCGCGCAGCGAGGAGTCCGAGCCGTCGACCCCGACCACGATGACCTTGGGGCCGTCCGTGCCCCGCTCGAACTGGTGCGCGTGCTGTTCGTGCTGCTCCGTCACAAGCCGAGGCTATCGGAACCGGTGGTTCCCGCCGAGGGCCGGGCCGCTCGACGGGCGAGCAGCCCGCGCCCTTCCTAGAGTCGGAACCATGACCGCCACCGCCGGGCCGGCCGCCGCCGAGGACGCGACGAGGCCGGTACGACCGCCCACGGGCGGGCGCCTCGGCTGGGTGCCGGAGGCCTTCGCGGCCCTCTTCGCAGCGCTCGGCCTGCTCTGCGCCCTGCTCGCGATCATCGCCCCGCTGCGCGTCCTGCTCCGCCCGCTCGTCCGCGCCCTCGACCTGCTGCTGGTCCCGATCAGCGCCAACCTCGCCTACGCCGTCTTCCTGTTCCTGCTGGCCGGCGCCACCGCCGCCCGCAAGAAGGTCGCCTGGTGGCTGGTCGTCGTCTACCTCGGCCTGCTCGTCCTCACCGACGCCCTCGGCGTGGCCCTCGGCCTCTACTCCCAGTCACTGCCGTCGCTGATCCTGTGCGCGCTGCTGCTGCTCCTGCTGGTGGCGGCACGCGGGGAGTTCTACGCCGCCTCCCGCCGCGGCGCCGTGCGGCGGGCCCTCGGCGTGCTGGTCGCCGGCCTCCTCGTGGCGATCCTGGTGGGCTGGGGGCTGGTCTCGCTGTTCCCCGGCACCCTTCCGGCGGGCCAGCACCTGGCCTGGGCGGCCGACCGGGTGTGCGGCGGCCTGGTGTCGAACAGCTCCTTCGACGGCCGCCCGCCGCGCGGCGTCACCTTCCTGCTCGGCCTGTTCGGCGCGCTCGCCCTGCTCAACGCCGCCGCCGCGCTGTTCCGTTCCCAGCGCCTGGAGGCCGCCCTGCACGACGACGAGGAGGCCCGCATCCGCGCCCTCCTCGCCGCCTACGGCGAACGCGACTCCCTCGGCTACTTCGCCACCCGCCGTGACAAGGCCGTCGTCTTCTCACCCAGCGGCAAGGCCGCCGTCACCTACCGGGTCGAGGCCGGGGTGTGCCTGGCCAGCGGCGACCCCGTCGGCGACCCGGAGGCCTGGCCGCACGCCGTCGGGGCCTGGCTGGACGTGGCCCGCCGGCACGCCTGGGCCCCCGCCGTGATGGGCGCCTCCGAGGACGGCGCCCGCGCCTACGCCCGTGCCGGGCTCGGCGCCCTCCAGCTCGGTGACGAGGCGATCGTCCACGTGGCGGCCTTCGACCTGAACGGGCGGGACATGCGCGTCACCCGGCAGGCCGTGCACCGCGTCCGCCGCACCGGCGCCACCACCCGCATCCGCCGCCACGCCACCCTCACCGAACACGAGACGGAGGAGGTCGTCCGCAAGGCCGACGCCTGGCGGGACACCGAGACCGAGCGCGGCTTCTCCATGGCGCTGGACCGGCTCGGCGACCCCGCCGACGGCGACTGCCTGCTCGTGGAGGCCCTCGGCGAGGACGGCCGGCTGCTCGCCCTGCTCTCCTTCGTGCCCTGGGGCCGCGACGGCGTCTCCCTGGACCTGATGCGCCGTGACCGGGCCGCGCCCAACGGGGTGATGGAGTTCATGGTCGCGGAACTGTGCGCCGCCGCGCCCAAACTGGGGATCCGCCGGATCTCGCTGAACTTCGCCGCCTTCCGGTCCGTCTTCGAGGAGGGCGCCCGCATCGGCGCGGGACCCGTCCTGCGGCTCTGGCGCCGGCTGCTGCTGTTCTTCTCCCGCTGGTGGCAACTGGAGGCGCTGTACCGCTCCAACGCCAAGTACCGCCCCGAGTGGTACCCGCGGTTCATCTGCTACGGCGAGACCGGGGCCCTCGCCCGCATCGGGCTGGCCTCCGGGATCGCCGAAGGTTTCGTCTCCGTACCGTCGTTGCGCAAACTCTGGGGAAAGGGGCACCCGAAGACCGGGCAGCGGCCCGCCACCACGGAAGGGCTGCCGTCCCTGTCGGCGCTCGGCCTCGACGGAGGGGACCAGGCCGGGCCCGCCGCCCCGGACGCGGGCCTGCCCGACCAGGTCCGCGTCCGGCACCACCGGCTCGACCGGCTGCGCGCCGCGGGCACCGATCCCTACCCGGTCGGCGTCCCCGCCCCGACGCACGCCCTCGCCGACGTCCCGCCCGGCGAGGACGTCACCGTCGCCGGACGGGTCATGCTGGTCCGCGACTTCGGCGGCATCGTCTTCGCCGTGCTGCGCGACTGGTCCGGCGACCACCAGATCGCCCTCAGCCGCGACGACTCCGGTGCCGCACTCGACCGCTTCACCGCCGACACCGACATCGGCGACCACGTCACCGCCGCCGGCCGCGCGGGGGTGAGCGACCGGGGCGAGCCCACCGTCTTCGTCACCTCCTGGCAGCTCACCGGCAAGTGCCTGCGCCCGCTGCCCGACAAGCGGCGCGGCCTCACCGACCCCGAGGCCAAGGTCCGCCGCCGCTACCTCGACCTCGCCACCAGCCCCGAGGCCCGCGCCGTGCTCCGGGCCCGCTCCGCCGCCGTGCAGGCGCTGCGCCAGGGCCTGCTGGAGCGCGGCTACATCGAGGTCGAGACCCCGATGCTCCAGCAGATCCACGGCGGCGCCAACGCCCGCCCCTTCACCACCCACATCAACGCCTACGACCTCGACCTGTACCTGCGCATCGCCCCCGAGCTGTACCTGAAGCGGCTGTGCGTCGGCGGCCTGGAGAAGGTCTTCGAACTCGGCCGCACGTTCCGCAACGAGGGCGTCTCCTACAAGCACAACCCCGAGTTCACGATGCTGGAGGCCTACCAGGCGCACGCCGACTACGACGTCATGCTCGACCTGGTCCGCGAACTCGTCCAGGGCGCGGCGACCGCCGCCTTCGGCTCCCCGGTGGCCCGCAAGGGCGGCGAGGAGTACGACATCTCCGGGCAGTGGCCCGTGAAGACCGTGTTCGGCGCCCTCTCCGAGGCCCTCGGCGAGGAGATCGGCCCCGGCACCGAACTGCTGCGGCTGCACCGGCTGTGCGACCGCACCGGAGTGCCGTACACCGCCGACGACGGGCCCGGTGACGTGGTGCTGGAGATGTACGAACGGCTCGTCGAGGAACGGACCGGGCTGCCCACCTTCTACAAGGACTTCCCGACCGACGTCTCCCCGCTGACCCGCCAGCACCGCGCCGACCCCCGGCTCGCCGAACGCTGGGACCTCGTCGCCTTCGGCACCGAACTCGGCACGGCCTACTCCGAGCTGACCGATCCGGTCGAACAGCGCCGCCGCCTCACCGAGCAGTCGCTGCTCGCCGCCGGCGGCGACCCCGAGGCCATGGAACTGGACGAGGACTTCCTCCAGGCCCTGGAGTACGCCATGCCCCCGACCGGCGGGCTCGGCATCGGCGTCGACCGGCTCGTCATGTTCCTCACCGGCCTCACCATCCGCGAGACGCTGCCCTTCCCGCTCGTCCGCCGCCGCTGACCCCGGCCCACTCGGCCGTACGGGTGCATTCCGGCCGCCGCACCGACGGCGTTGCGGTGCGGCGGCGCCCCGCGGGGCGACTGATGGGTCATGCAGAAGGATCACTTGTTCACGCGACGCCGGATGCTCCTCGCCGGCGCCGCCGCCGCGGGGGCCGCGGGCACGGCCGGAGCCATCCTGGCGGCGGGCGGCGAGGAGACCGCCGGAACCGCGGCGCCCGCCGGGGGCCCGCAGGCCCGTCAAGCCCTCAAGCCGTCCGCCTTCCGGCTCCAGCCGCTCACCGGGTACGGACCGCCGCGCGCCGCGCCCCGCAAGCTCAAGGTGCGCAAGGAACCCATCCTGCAGGTCTCCGGACGCGGCCGGCGCATGGTGCTGACCTTCGACGACGGCCCCAACCCGGCGTACACCCCGCACATCCTCGACACCCTCGCCAAGTACGACGTGCGGGCCATGTTCTTCGTGTGCGGGGAGTGCGTCGTCGACAACCGGGAGCTCCTCGTCCGGATGGCCGACGAGGGCCACGTGGTGGGCAACCACACCTGGACGCACCCGCTGCTGACGACCATGAACCGCAAGGAGATCCGCTCCGAGATGGAGCGCACCAGCGACGTCATCGAGGACACCTACGGCGACCGTCCCCAGTGGTTCCGCGCGCCCTACGGGGCCTGGAACCGGGCCGCGTTCCAGCTGGGCGCCGAGCTGGGCATGGAACCGATGGCGTGGACCGTGGACACCACCGACTGGGAGGTGCCCGGCACCGACACCATCATCGACCGGGTGGAGGGCGGCGCCGCCCCCGGCGTCGTGGTGCTCTCGCACGACGCGGGCGGCGACCGTTCGCAGACCGTCCGCGCGATCCGGGAATGGCTGCCCTACCTGATCGACTCCGGGTACCACCTCACCGTGCCGAGCCGCCGGCCCACCTGAGCCGGCGGCGCGGACCCGGCCCGCCCGGGCGCGGTCCCTCAGGTGACCGCGACCAGGCGGGCGAAGACGACGACGTTGCCGTCGTAGCCGCTCTGCTTCGAGAAGCCGCCGCCGCAGGTGATGACCCGGAGTTCGGGGGTGCCCTTCGAGCCGTAGACCCGGTCGCCCGGGAAGTTGCTCTTCTCGAACACCTCGACGCCGTACACCTCGAACACCGCGGTCCTGCCGTCCTTGCGCAGGATGTCGACGCGGTTGCCCTTCTTCAGGGCCCCGAGACCGTAGAACACGGCGGGGCCCTGCTTGTTGTCGACATGGCCGACGACGACGGCGGTCCCCTTCTCGCCGGGGGACACCGCGCCGGTGAACCAGCCCGCCAGCTTGGGTTCCTCCGGCGGGGGCGCGGCGACCCAGCCGTTCGCGTCCAGCCCGACCGGCATCACCGGCGCGTCGACCTGGATCGCCGGGATCCGCACCCGGTCGACGGCCGCGAAGCCCAGCGTGACGGGCCCGGCGGCGAAGGTCTCCGGAGCCTGGTTCTCGCGGGTGTCCGGCGCCACCGCCGAGGCGGGCTGCGGCGGACCCACGTCGAACTCCCCGGAGCCGTTTCGGATGAGCGCCAGCCCGGTCAGCAGAGCAAGCGCTATGACGCCCCACGGGGCGCGCTTCCTCCGCCGTTCCTCCTCTGCGACAAGCTCGGACAGCCCGGACGCAGACATTCGCCATCCCCTTTCGACGCGGCCGTCGACACGTCCCATGCGCATGGGAAAACGCTAAGTCCCGCGCGCGCGACGGGCGACGGGGCGACGGGCGAACGGGTGGCGGGGGGCCTTTCCGGTGCGCCATCCGAGTTGCAGCTTCCAGATATTTTCTGATGGCCCGTGACCTGCGATAATTTCCGATTGTGTGGTTTTCGTCCGGCGTGTCGCCTCACCGGGATGGACCATTCTCGACGTGCGGGCGTGTTCCGCGCGTCTGAGGGTCTGTGCGGGAGGTGTTTTCTCGCCGATCGACTCGGGACGGGACCCGGGGCGCCTCCCGCGGAGGATCACATGCGCAACCAACGTGCTCTGGCGACCGCCTGCGCAGCGGTCGCCGTGCTCGGGCTCGCCGCCCCTGTGGCCGTCGCGGACGGCATGGGCGCCGGGGGCGGCCCGTCCAACGACACCGGAGCCGTCGTCGGCGGCACGGGGACCGGCGTCGGCGGTGTCGGTGTCGGCGGTGTCGGCGTCGGGGGTGTGGGCGTCGGCGGTCTCGGCGTCGGCAATGTCGGGATCGGCACCCTCAACGGGCTCGGCGGCTTCAACGGCAACGGCGTCGGCGGCTTCAACGGCAACGGTAACGGCAACGGCGGCTTCAACGGCACCGGTCACTTCGACGGCCACTTCAACGGCAACATCAGCGGCAACGGCAACTTCAACTCCAACGGCCGGGGTGACAACTTCGGCAACGGCCGGGGTGACAACTTCGGGAACGGCCGGGGTGACAACTTCGGGAACGGCCGGGGTGACAACTTCGGCAACGGCCGGGGTGACAACTTCGGCAACGGCCGCGGCGACGACTTCGGCAATGGCCGCGGCGACGACTTCGGCAACGGTCCGGGAGGCGACTTCGGCGGCCGGGGCGACGGCAGCCCACGCAACATCGTCGCCACCCCCAGCGTGATCGCCGCCGGAGGACGGCTCACCGTCACCGTGAACGGCTGCCGTGGCGGCACGATGACGTCCCGGGCCTTCGGCAGCGCCCCGCTGTCGCAGCTCCGCGACGACACCGCACGGGGCGTGGCGAACGTCTTCCGGGACGCCCGGCCCGGCCGGTACGACATCACCGTCCGCTGCGACGGCCGCACCCTGACCCGTCCGAACGCGTTCACCGTCCTCGGCGGCGTGCAGGGCGGATTCGGCGGGAGCCGGATCACCGGCGCGGCACCCCAGGACATGGCCATCGGCGGCGCCCTGGTCGGCATGGCCCTGGTCGGCGGCGGCGCGTTCGTGCTGCGTCGCCGCCAGGAGAAGCGCGTCTGAGCGCCCCGGTGCCGGTCGAGCGGCACGGTGCGGCGCCTGTCGGCAGGCCTTCGTCCCCGGACCCTCGTGGGAGCCGGGGGCGAAGGCCTGCCGCGGCGGGCGGGCCGCCGTCCGCCCGGGGACCTAGGACGAGATGGCCGGGAACAGGTTGAGGAACGGATCCGCGGTCACCGCGATGCCCCGGCCGTAGGGGGCGTCCAGGTCCCAGATGAGGAACAGCATGAACGCGATGGTCGCCGAGAACAGCCCGGCCAGCACCAGTTCGCGGGTGGTGCGCCGGATCTGCAGGGCGAACACCATGCCGATGGTGATGACGGCTCCCGCGAGGAGACCCCACCACACCACCGGCGGCATGGTGGGCCCGGTGGAGTCGGCGCGTGCGTTGCGGGCCTGGTCGGCGGTGGCCAGCTGGTCCAGCAGCGGCTGGTACGCCTGCGCCTCGAAGTCGTTGCGGGGCTGGTAGTCGGTCACGTCCTGGCGGACCTTCTGGAGCAGTTCGGTGCCGCGGTCCGTGACCTGCTCGTCGTCCGCCATCGCCGTCCACTCGGTGTGCACGACGTACGAGACGTAGGCGTCGACGTCGTCCCGGATGCGGTCACGGACCTCCGGCGGGTAGACCCGGACCCGCTCCGAGATCTCGTGCAGCGCCTGGGCCTCGTTCTGCACGTAGTCCTGGGCGGCGCTGCGGGCCTCCCACACCCCGGCGATGGCCAGCCCCAGGACGATGGCGTACACGACGCCGATCCACATGGTCATGTACTCGATGACGTCCGGGGTCTCGCTGGGGTCCTCGTCCTCGGGGGCCCGCTTGTGCCGTACGAGGGTCACGACGACCACGACGGCACAGGCCCCCAGCATCGCGAGGACGAGAACAAGCCAATCCGACAACAGGTACCTCCAGAAGTGAGCGGGCCGGCGCGTCAGCGCGGGCGCAGCGCCGCGACGGCGACGATCGCGGGGACGGTGATGAGCAGGACGTAGGTGACCGGCGTGGTGTGACCGGGGGCGGGGCGGCCGACCGGGTGGGGGTGGTACGCCGGGTAGCTCACCGGGGTCGCCGACGGCCGCGGTGCGGGCTTCGGCCTGGGTTTCGGCTTCGGCTTCGGCGCGGGGGCCGGTGGTGGCGGGGGAGGGGGCGTCGGCCGGGCGGCCGGCGGGGCCGGTGCGGGCCGGACGGGCGGCGCCGGCCTGGGAGTAGGCCTCGGCTTCGGCGTCGGGTCGGGGGTGGGCCGCGGTTTCGGCGTCGGCTTCGGCGGAGGCGGTGGCGGGGGTGGAGGCGGCGTCGGGGTCGGGGTGGGCGTGGGCGGGCACGGCGGCGGGGTCGGCTCCGGGCAGGGCGGTGGTGTCGGCCAGTGGTGGCCGCCGGCGTAGGCGACCGCCGTGGTGCCCTCGGGGCCCGTCGAGGCGTACGCACAGGCGTCGGCCGACGCGCTGCCGACCGGACAGCCCACCAGGGTCCAGGTCAGCGTCAGCAGGGCCAACGCCCTTGCGACGGGCGCGCGTCGGGTGACTTCGGGTCCATGCACGACGGAGATCATGGGTTGCGACACGCGGTCGTACGCCGTAAGTCGGCCGGATTGCTCCGAAGGAAGGACATCGTGCGATCAATGGTTTGACATGACGAAGCATCCGACTGTCCCGATACGTATGCCTGTACGGGCCCCGGTCCGACGGCGTGCGGCACGGCGTCCGGAAGAAAAAACCCGAAGAACTTCCCGCCGGGTTGAACGCTCGCGCCCCTGCGCCGCGTACCCATGGCCGTGCGGCGGCGCAGCAAGACTGCAGGGCGCTGCGAAATCCAGGCGATGATGGGGAGTTGACGATGAAGACCTCCTGGCGGGCCGCCTCACTGGTGGCCACGGCGGCTTCGGTGCTGGCGCTGACGACGGCGTGCGGTCAGGACAAGGCGACCACTCCCGCGTCGTCGGCCCAGAACGTCGGGGCCACGGCCGCGGCGGACGGCTACGGCAACCCGGGCAGCGGCACCACGACCGGCGCGGGCAACGGCTACGGCGCCGACGGCGACCAGGCCTCCGGCTCCGGGGCCAAGGCCGTCCCCGCGGGCAAGCTGACCGTGTCCGACAACGCCGATCTGGGCAAGGTGCTGACCGACGCCGCCGGCCTCACCCTGTACCGGTTCGACAAGGACACCGCGAACCCGCCCAAGACGAACTGCGACGGCGACTGCGCCACCACCTGGCCGCCGGTGCCCGCCGACGACGCCACCGCGGGCGCCGGTATCGACAAGGCGCTGCTCGGCGAGGTCACCCGTGCCGACGGCAGCAAGCAGCTCACCATCGGCGGCTGGCCCGCCTACCGCTACGCCAAGGACGTCAACCCCGGGGACGTCAACGGGCAGGGCGTGGGCGGCAAGTGGTACGCGCTCGCCCCGAACGGCAAGAAGGCCTCCCTGTCCTCGCTGCCGGGCCTCTCCGTGCGCAAGGACGCCAAGCTGGGGAACGTCGTCGTCGACAAGAACGGCATGACGGTCTACCGCTTCATGAAGGACCAGGCCTGGCCGAAGTCGGTCTCCAACTGCCTCGGCGCCTGCCTGGAGAAGTGGCCGGCGGTCGACCCCGTCAGCGCCGACAACACCAAGGGCGTCAAGAAGAAGGGCCTCATGCCCTTCACCCGCTCCGACGGCAAGGAGCAGATGTCGGTCAACTGCTGGCCGATCTACACCTTCTCCGGGGACAAGGCCCCCGGCGACACCAACGGTCAGGGCGTGGGCGGCACGTGGTACGCCGTCTCGCCCGACGGCAAGCCGGTCGGCGCGCCGGGCAACTAGATCACCTCCCCAGGGTCGATCGCCCCGCCCGACCGGCGCGCGACCGAAGGTCCGCCCCCTCCGCACCGCACGGAGGGGGCGGACCGTTTTTCCGGGGTGTGGACAGCCGGGGTGGTGGACAGGTGTGGTGTGCTCGTACCGGACTCCGGCCCGTGCGGGCGGCGACACGGCGGCGGATGCCGGCGTACGGTCACGCAGTGGGGTCGTCCGGGCACTTGCCGCAGGCAGTGACCGGGAACGGACGGTCAATTTCCGTTTCAGGTCGCTCCTTTGGCGGGCGATCAGTAGCCTCAGCTCGAACACCGGATCGCCTACGTCCGCCGTCCACGCCTTGGAGAATCACATGGAGCGTCCCGCCTGGGCACCACGGAGCATCGACATCTCCGTGCCGAGCGTTTCGCGGATCTACGACTACTACCTGGGCGGTTCGCACAACTTCGAGGTCGACCGGGAAGCGGCCCGCAAGGCCATGGAGTACCTACCGGGCCTGCCGAAGATCATGCAGGCCAACCGGGCGTTCATGCGCCGGGCCGTACGGTTCGCGGCCGGCGAGGGCATCACCCAGTTCCTCGACATCGGCTCCGGCATCCCCACCTTCGGCAACGTCCACGAGGTGGCGCAGACGGCCGTACCGGGCGCCCGGGTCGTCTACGTCGACCACGACCCGGTCGCCGTCGCGCACAGTGAGGCGGTCCTCGCGGGCAACGACGCCGCGGACGTGGTCGCGGCGGACCTGCGCAAGCCGCAGGAGATCCTCACGAACCCGCGGGTGGAGCGGCTGATCGACCTGAATCGGCCAGTGGCGCTCCTTCTCGTTGCCATACTTCACTTCGTGGAAGACGCGGACGACCCGTACAGTGCGGTGGCCGAGCTGCGCGAGGCACTCGCGCCCGGCAGCCTGCTGATCCTCACCCATGCCTCGTACGAGGGAATCCCGTTGCCCGCCGAGCGGGCCGAGGGCGCGGTGGACGTGTACAAGGACATTCGCAACCCGCTGATCATGCGATCGCGCGACGAGATCGCGCGGTTCTTCGAGGGGTACGACATGGTGGAACCCGGACTGGTGCAGATGCCGCACTGGCGCCCGGAGTCGGCGCCGGAGGACGAGGATCCGTTCGCCTTCTCCGGATTCGCCGGCGTGGGGCGTTCGGCGTGAGCGCGGAACCGGACGGGCCGGAGGACAGACTGCGCCGGCTGACGACGATCTGGAGCCGGGCCGTCTTCCCGGTGACCTCGACGTCGCTCACCCGCGTCGAGTTCGAGGAACGACTCCTGCCCCTGGCACGCCGGTTGAGCGAGCTGCTGCGGGCCCGCGCCCTCGACGCGGACGCCGCCAAGGCGGTCGGCGCCGCACTGGTGGCGGCCCACTGCACGGACCCCGAGGCGCTCAGCCGTACCCTCGACTGCGTCGACGCCTACCTGGTCCTGTACTGCGGCGAGGACGGCCCGCAGGACGAACTGCGCGTGCGTTCCTCGCGGTTGCAGCACGCGATGGCCGCGGGCTTCGCCCGGGCACTGCGCGAGCGGACCCTCGCCGAGCAGGAGGCCATCGCCCAGGCCGCGTTGCACGCGCAGGGAGCCGTGGCCGAGGCGCTGCACGCGAGCGAGGCACGCTTCCGCGCCGTCTTCGAGGGCGCGGCCATAGGAATCGGCATCGCCGACCTGGACGGCAACGTCCTCCAGGTCAACGAGGCGCTGCTGCGCATGTTCGGGCTGCCCGAGAACTCGCTGCGCGGCCGGCGCGTGCTGGAGTGGACCCACCCCGAGGACGCCCCGCAGACGTGGAGGCTCTACGAGGAGCTCGTCCGGGGCGAGCGCGAGCACTACCACGTGGAGAAGGCCTTCAACCGGCCCGACGGCACGGTGCTGTGGACCAATCTGACGGTGTCCCTGCTCCGCGACGCCGACGGCGAACCCCAGTACCAGCTGGCCCTCATGGAGGACACCACCGAGCGGCGCCTGCTCAACCTCAGGCTGCGCTACGAGGCCACGCACGACGCGCTCACCGGACTGCCCAACCGCACCCTGTTCTTCGAGCGGCTGGAGAAGGCCCTCGGCGCCGGCGACGGCCAGCGCTTCGGGCTGTGCTACCTCGACCTCGACGGCTTCAAGACCGTCAACGACAGCCTCGGGCACGCGGCCGGCGACCGGCTGCTGGTGGAGGTCGCCGACCGGCTCCAGTCCTGCGCGACCGCGCCCGGCGAGATGGTCGCCCGGCTCGGCGGCGACGAGTTCGTGGCGCTGACCACCGGCCCCGGCACCGAGCGCGAGGTCGACGAGCTCGCCGAGCGGATCATGAACGCGCTGATCACCCCGATCAGTATCGACGGCCGGGACCTGCTGGTCCGCGGCAGCCTCGGCATCGTCGAGGGCCCGGCGGGCGAGCGGACCGCGGCCGAGGTGCTGCGCAGCGCCGACATCACCATGTACCGGGCCAAGTCCGCGGGCGGCAACCGCTCCGAACTCGCCGATCCGGAGGCCGACGCCCGCGCGATCACCCGCCACGGGCTCACCACCGCCCTGCCCACCGCCCTGGACCGCGGCGAGTTCTTCATCGAGTACCAGCCGCTCGTCCACCTCGGCGACGGCAGCGTCCGGGGTGCCGAGGCCCTGGTGCGCTGGCTGCACCCGCAGCACGGCGTGCTCGGCCCCGACCGCTTCATCCCGCTCGCCGAACACACCGGCCTGATCGTGCCGCTGGGCCGCTGGGTCCTGGAGGAGTCCATCCGGCAGGCCCGCGCCTGGCGCGAGCGCCACGGTGCGGACACCGGCGCCGGGCCGCTGCGCATCAACGTCAACCTGTCCCCGTGCCAGCTCAGCCATCCGGGTCTGGTCCAGGACACCGTCGACATCCTCGAACGCGCGGGTGTCACTCCGGACGCGCTGTGCCTGGAGGTCACCGAGTCCGCGCTGATCGGCGCCGACGACGATCTGCTCAAACCCCTGCGCCGGCTGGCGGAGATGGGCGTGGACATCGCCCTGGACGACTTCGGCACCGGCTACTCGAACCTGGCGAACCTCCGCCGGCTGCCGGTCAGCGTCCTGAAGCTGGACCGCTCCTTCACCCAGGGCATGCAGCAGTTCCCCGCCGATCCGGTCGACCTGAAGATCGTCGAGGGGATCGTCTCCCTCGCCCACAGCCTCGACCTCGCGGTGACGGTGGAGGGCGTGGAAACCGGCGCCCAGGCCGAGCAGTTGCGGATACTGGGCTGCGACACGGCCCAGGGCTGGTACTACGCTCGGCCGGGACCGCCGGAACGGCTGCACGAGCTGGCACTGGTGGACGCGACGGGCTGACGGCCGCCCCACCGGGGTACGACTACGACGGGCGGGCCGCGACCGCGCCCGCCACCGCGTCGTGCACCGTACCCGAGGACGGAGGGCCGGATGACGGATCGCTCGGTCGACGCATTACGTGCCGAGGTGGCCCGGTTGGAGACACACCACGGCTTCCGGGAGCTCGAGACCACGGCGGCCCGCCACGATCTGGCCGGCGCCCTGCACGAGTCGGGACAGCTGCTCGAGGCGGTGGAGCAGTACGCGCTCGCCTGGGACGGGTTCGCGCGCCGCTTCGGCTCCTCCCACCTGTTCACCCTCACCTGCCTGAACAACCTCGCCCTGGTGGTGCGGGACCTGCGCCGCTGGGACGAGGCGCTGAACCTCTTCGGCCAGGTGCACGGCGAGCGCGCCGCCATGCTGGGGCCCGCGCACCCGCTGACGCTGAACGCGGCCAACAACTTCCTGAGCGTGCTGGTGCGCAAGGGCGACCTGGCCGCCGCGGCCGACGAGTACCCGGCGTTCGTCGACGCCTGCGAGCACACCTTCGGCCCCGAGGACGGCACGACCCAGGCCGTCCGGCGGGACTACGCCGACGTGCTGCGCCGGCTCGGCCGGCACGAGGAGGTCGTCCGGGTCCTGGGCACCTCCGCGGTGTGGCCGGTCGGCCGGGTGCTCATCGGCTGCGCCCGGCTGATGCGCTACACGGCCCTGTTCCCCGTGGCGCTGACCGCGAGCCGTTACGGCGCCGAACTGACACTCGGCGTGCACGCGGGCGCCCGCACGGACATGGGCGCCGGACGCGAGCTGCGCGACGACGACCTCGGCATCCTCTGCGCCGTGGTCGACCCGCGGGACCTGCCCGAGCCGTACGACCCCGCCGAGGACCTGCGGGCCACGGCGGACGAGGTGGCGGACGCGCTGGGCGCGCTGGGCGAGCACCTGGCGGAGGCCGACGTGGAGCTGGGGGAAGGACGGCTGCGGGTACGGGTGTTCGTGCACCACGCGCACTGGCCCCGGCTCAGCGTGCCGCCGTCGCTGACGCTCGACCGCAGGCTGATGTCCGCGCGCGACCGTACCCGGCACGACCGTCTGCTCCGCTCCGTCCCGCACCACCCGGCCCCGGATCCGGCGGCCCGTCGCGGCCTCCTGGGCTCCCGGGCCGGCTCCTCGATCCGCCTGACCGCCGCGCCCCGGGTCACCGTCTCCACGACGGCCGGACTGGACACCCGTCCGGCGCCCACCCCGTCCGAGGCGTGAGGCAGGCCGGGCCGCCAGGGTGCCGAGGGGGCGGGGGAGACGTGCCGTGGCCGCCGCGCCTCAGTCGCCGAAACGGGACAGGTCCGTGCGGTCCTTACGGAGCAGACTGGTCGCCGCGTCGCCCTCCGCCGGGCCCAGGCGGCCCGGGCAGTCGATGCCCAACCGCACCACCAGATCGCGGCCGTAGAGGTCGACGGCCGCCTCCACGAGGTCGGCCTGCACACCGACGGCGAGCCGGGCGCGGTGACGGGCGGCGATCAGGACGCCGGCGGCGAGAACGGCGGCGGGCCACCACACCACGGCGAGCGGCAGGTACAGCAGGCCCCAGCCCATGAGCCGGGCGCCGGCCCCGACACCGGCCCGCGCCTCGGAGAGCTCCGCGCGAGCCGCGTCCGGCACCAGCAGCCACAGCCGCGGCCAGGCGGCCGTCAGATCCAGGTGGTAGGTGTCGTGCACCCGCTGGTCCACGGCGTACAGACGGTCCCCCATCCAGGTCGGCCGGGAAGCGGGCTCCGGGCATATCGCGTCGCGTCGCGCGATCGCCGCCCGCAGCGCCTGCGCCGTCGGCGCGGTACCGCCGGACGCCGTGAACTCCCGCAGCGCGGCGGCCACCTGCTCCTCGGCCCGTCGCCAGCGCCGCCCGCGGGCGGCGGCCAGCCGGCGCAGCAGGGGCTCCTCGCCGGAGGCCCACCACACCCGCTCCACGAGCTGGGCAGCCGCCGACGCGGCCAGACCGGCGGCGGCCGAGGCGGCCGTGAACCCGGCGGCGCCGATCAGCACGGTCCCGAGGCGGCCGCTGGCCGGAGCGGCGGCGACGGAGTCCAGCCAGGCGGCCGGCACCCCCGGGTCGAGCGCGTGCCCGTGGCCGAGCAGCACGGCGACGGCCGCCGTGGACACGTAGAAGGCACCCGGCAGGACGAGCAGTGCCGCCCAGCGGCCCGCCATCTGCTTGCCCAGTTCGGCGAGGACCGTGATCACAGCCGGATCTTCCGGGGGACCAGCGGGGTGCCGGTCAGCGCGCACGCGGGCGGCGGGGTCCGCGACCCGCGCTGCCGCTCCTGCGGTTCGAGACGCGAGCAGGACGCCTCGGCCGGGCAGCCCCACACCGTGACCACGGGATGGGCCCGCCCGCCGCGCAGCGGCTCGAAGCCCCGCGGTCCCACCGTGAGCCCGTCGATGCCGTGCCGGGCGAAGGCGTCGTCCAGGGCGTCCAGGTCCGCGGTGACCGCGGCGGTGCGACTGCCCGCCCGGGCGGCCTGGCCCAGCCGGGTCAGCGCCTCGCCCACGCCGTAGCGCTCGGCCCGCTCCCGCAGCCCGTCGTCCCCCGCCTGCGCGCACAGCCGCGCCAGCCGCTCCGCGATCTCGTCCATCGACGGCTCCTCGAACTCCTTCGCGCCACAGCCGTTCCCGTGGCCGGCGGGATCAACGTACCGGTCACGGACGGTGGTGGACACGGGACGGCGGGGAACCAAGTAGGGCAGCGGATCGTTCAGCGGGTGTACGGGGGTGGGGCGATGGAGGATCTGGAGCGGTATCTGCACACCGGTGACGGCCGGGACCTGCCGCCGCTGGCTCCCGCCACGCTGCCGCCGCCGCCCGGCGCGGACGCGGCGGGCACCGCGCGGCTCGCCCTGCTCCGCTGGTTCCGCTACCTCCATCTCCCGGGCGTGAGCGGCCTGCTGGAATTCCGTGCCGCCGTCCAGCTCGCGGGCGCGCTGGACCGCGTACCGGAGGGCCTGCCGCCGCTGCCCGCCGCGCTGCGCGAGAACCTGCGGAGGGCGGACGCGGCGCGCCGTGGCCGGCGCCGGCCACGGCGCGGGGACCGGGAGACCTCGGACGGCGAGCGGGAGCCCATCGCCCTAGGCCCGGCCCGCGTCGATCAACTCCTCTTCCTCATGGGCCGGTTCGAGGACCAGCGGGACTTCTCCGCCCTGGACACGGCATTGGACCTGCAGCGGCGGTGGCTCAAGGAGAACGGCCTGTCCGTGCGCGAGCGGGCCGCTCTCCTCACCGACCACGCCCATCTGCTCCTGCTGCTCGGCGACCTCGGTGCCCACCGCTCCTGGCCGGCGGAAGCCGAGCGGGCCGCCCGCCTCGCCGTCGAGACCACGGCCCGGCAGGAGGCACGGCACGATCCGCACCTCGCCAACCGGCTGCTGATCAAGGCCCGTTGCGCGACCGCCCTGTACGACCCCGAGGCCGACCCTACCGGGCTGGAGCGCGCCGTCCAGGATCTGCGCCGGGCCGTCGAGGCGGCCGGGCGGTGCACCCCGGTCGCGCTGCACCACGCCCGTGACCTGGTGACCACGCTGATCCGGTGGTACGAGGCCACCGGCGCGCCGCGGACGCTCACCGACGCGCTGACGGCGGCCAGCGACCTGGTGCGGGCCACGCACCCCGAGGACCGCCGCGGCCCCGAACACCGGGAGTGGCTGGCGCAGTTGGAGGCGGAGGCCGTACCCCGGCTCGGGGCGGAGGCGGTCGCCGCCGTGCTGGGCGAGCCCGCGGTGGCGTACGCACCCGGGACCGAGGAGCGTCACCGCGCCTGGTGGGCGACCGCCGAGGACGCGGACGCGCCCTGGACCGAGCGGCGGAAGGCCGCGCTGGCCCTCGTCGAGGCGGTGCCGGGCCACGACGAGGACCGTCCCGGCGCTCTGCTGCTGGCCGCCCAGACCGAGATGCACGTCTGGCTGGAGGGCGGGGACGGCGCCACGCCCGGCCGGGCGCGGGTGTGGGCCGAGCAGGCGGCCGACGCCCTGCCGCCCGGGCACCGGCTGGCCGGACGGGCGCTCACCGTGCTGGCCGAAGCCACCCTCTATCTCGCGGCGGAAGCGTCCCCCGAGCCCGACGGGCGGCTCACCGAGGAGGCGTTGGAGCACGGCAGACGAGCCAGGTCCGCCCTCCTTCCCGAGGAGACGGACACCCCCCACCTGCTGGAGCGCCTGGCCCTGCTGGTGGAGCGGGTGGCCCATGTCCTGTCGGACGGCACGCTCCTGCAGGAGTGGGTGGACGTCCGCAGGCAGGCCCTGGCGCTGACCCCGCGAACGGATCCGTTCCGCCCGTTCCGCGTCTCCAACCTGGCCGGCGCGCTGTACGAACTGTCCCGGTACGAGAACGACACGGACCGGGCGGACGAAGCGCTCGCCCTCGCCCGCGAGGCCGCCGACGCGCTGCCCGAAGACCATCCGCGCAAGCACGAGCTGCTGCTCAACCTGGCCAATCACCACATGCACCAGGGCGGCGGTGCCGACGGCACGGCCCGGCTGGCCGAGGCCGAGCGGCTCTACCGGGACGGCCTGGCCCGGCTTCCCGCCGACCACCACGATGTGCCCCGGTTCACCAGTTCCCTCAGCCAGGTGCTGCACATGCGGTACCGGACGAACGGTGACCGGGCGACCCTGGTGGACGCGGTCGGCATGGCCCGGGAGGCGGCGGCCCGTACCCCGGCCGACGACTGGTTCCACACCGTGCGCCTGCTGCTGTTCGCGCGCTCCGCGACGGCGCTGTACGACCTGACGGCGGACGCGCACCCGGACGCGGAGCTGCGCGCCGAGGCTCTCGCCGCCTGGGACGAGGTCGCACAGGACGAGCGGTTCACCAGAGGTGTGTGGTTCGAGGCACAGGAGAAGCGCGCGGTCCTCGCCCGGGCCGCGGGCGATCCCGAGCACGCCCTGCGGGCGCTGGAAGCCGCGCTCGAGAAGGTCCCGGGACTGGCCCGGCGTTCCTTCGCCGGCCCCCTTCGCAAGGGCGTCGCCCGGAAGGCACCCGAACTGGCCCTGCAGGCCGCGCTCGCGGCCGTGGAGGCCGGCCGCCCCGGGCACGCGGTGGAACTGCTGGAGCGGGGCCGCGCGATCCTTTACGAGCAGGAGATCCTGTCGTGGCGGCACCGGGCGGAACTGCGCAGGACCGACCCGAGGACCGCCGAGCGTCTGGAACGGATCGACAGACGCCTGGTCACCGCGGACTTCTTCGCGAACGCCGCGAGGATCGACTTCCAAGCGGTCACGCAGCACCGTTTCGGCCGCACCACCACGGACATGACGCGCAGCTGGGACCCGCGGCCCGGTTACGCGGCGGAGACCCGCAGGCTCTCCGCCGAACGGGACCGCATCGTCGGGGCCCTGGCCACGGACCCGCGCTTCGCCGAGCTGGCGGGCCGACGGCCACTGGCCGACCTGCGCGCCGCGACCGCGGGCTGTCCGGTGGTGTTCGTCCTGGCCCACCGTTCCGGGGGCGACGCCCTGCTCGTTCCGGCAGACCCGGCGGATCCCGTGCGGCACATCGCGCTGCCGGGGCTGACGGACGCGGCGGTGCGCGAGCACGTCGCGAGGCTGAGGACGGCCCTGCGGGACGCGGTGGACGCGGGCGCGGCACCGGACCGACGCCAGGCCGCGCAGTCCGAGCTGCACGACGTCCTGGACTGGTCGTGGGACGAGGTCGCCTCGCCCGTCCTGGCCCGGCTCGGCACGGCCGGGCCGGGCAGCCCGAAGCCGCGGTTGTGGTGGTGCCCGGTGGGTCCGGTGGTACGGCTGCCGCTGCACGCGGCCGGCCGCCACCCGCGCTCCGCCTCCGAGGCCGAGGCCCGGGCGCGAGCGGCACAGGCCCCACCCACCGTCATCGACCGGGTGATCCCCTCCTACGCCACCACGCTGGGGGCCCTTGCCCACTCGTTGCGGGACGCGCCCGGCACCCCGTCCGGCGGCGGGCCGCCGCGTTCGCTCGTGGTCGCCGTGCCGAACAGCCGGCACGGCCCGCCGCTGCCGATGGCCGAGCGGGAGGCCCGTACCGTCCTCGACGCGCTGCCCGGCTCGACGCTGCTCCTCGGCGAGGAGGCCGATCTCGCCGCGGTGACGACGGCGCTGCGCGAGCACGACCTGGTCCACTTCGCCTGCCACGGGGACAACGACACCGACCTCGGCCTGCTGCGCGGGGGCGGCCTGCACCTGGGCGGCGGCGAGACCCTGACCGCCACCGCCATCCAGGACACCCCCCTGGAACACGGCGCGCTGGCCATCCTCTCCGCGTGCAGCACGGCCGAGGCGCACCCCGTACTGCCGGACGAGCCGATGCACCTGGCAGCGGCCTTCCAACTGGCCGGATTCCGCGGAGTCATCGGCACCCTGTGGCACGCCCCGGACACCCCCGGGATGGCCCGTGAGCTCTATGCGGCCCTGACGGCGGACGGCACCGCCTTCCCGGACACCACGGCCGCGGCCCAGGCCCTCAACCACGCCCAGCGCACCATGCGCGACGCCTACCCGGCCACCCCGACCCGCTGGGCGGCCTACCTGCACACGGGCGTCTGAGCTCTTGTCATCCGAACGTCCTTTTTTGTCTCACCACACTGCCGCTGAGACAGACGGTGCGTCGGGTGGCGAGCTCAGTGGCTGATCGGTTCGCGGGAGGACCAGAAGGGGTCGGTCACGTTGGGACGCGGCACGTCCTTGCCGAAGTAGCTCTGTCCGCGCGCCTGAGTCGCCGGCGTCTTGACCTCGGACGTGCGGACGCAGGCGGTCTGCACGTCGAGGAAGAATTGCCCTTCCCCGCCGACAACGAGCCCGGTGCGTAGCAGGCCGTCACCGGTCTCGGCGTACATCTCGGGGAACTCCTTGTCGGAGATGACCTTTGTGATCTTCAGCCCCGACTTCTTCCAGTACCGCTCGATGACGCCGAGGAGAGCCCCGCGCCTCTCGTCGGACACCTTGGTCATGACGACTGCGCGGCGGGTGACGTCCCCGTATGCGTCCGAGCCGTCGCAGCTGCCGTGGTCCGAGGCATCATGTGTCCAGTCGAGCGGGGGCCGGACCGCGCGGAAGGTCTGGTAAACCAGCGCGTCGGCCTTCTCCGCCGCCTCCTGCATGTCCACCTTCGAGTCCCCCTTCACATCCCCATCGCTTCCGCTGCAGCCGGTCGCGGCCGCGATGACCAGTGCGATTCCAGCCAGGTGAGCGGTGAGCTTTTTCATCGAGGGTCTTCCGTCGTGACGATGTCTGACCTGCCGGCGACGATCTTGGCAATATTGTTCGCCGCGGAGGGATTCCTGTCGGGGTCGAAATATCCGGAGTGAGCAGGCGTCGGCCCCTCATTCGAGAGATAGAGCGGCAACGGCTCGCGGACCGAGCCCAGCCGCTCCTCCCAAGAGGCGACAACGGCCGTGAGTGGCCAGACTTGCCAGGCCTCCGAGGGCGCTGGCCATGTCGTCATGGGCGAGGCTCAGGTCCGCCTTGGACTTGAATGTGCTGGTGTGCAGACCCTCGGCCACGGTCGCGGCCCGCGTCCAGGGGCCGTGTGTGTGCAGAAGCTGCCCGGTGACGCTTCCCCCGCCAACTCCGCTGCTCGAACCACCGATGTTCGGCCGGAACCTGATTGAGCTGCATCCGTGTTCCATGCCGCTCGGCAGCCGCAGTCTTGAGCTGCTCCCACTCCTCCCACGCCACGCGTGGCCCCCCCTTTTTTGGCCGGTCATTGTGCCCCGGATGATGGTAGGCGCCCGTCGTGCAGGTCCCATCCGTGATCTATCCCAGCCGTCCTAGGTACGCGTACTCAGGCCACAGGGGCACGCGGCGGCCCACAGATCTGACCGGAACCGGTCCACTCCACGAACGCCCGCAGGCCCTAGCGGGCCTCCTCGGTCGTCATGTTGATCTCCTGTAGCGCCGCCTCCGCGGCGAAAGCGGCCGTGCGATCGCAGTTGAGGGACGCGCTCAGTAGCCGCCTCGTCGTCTTCGCCTGGCGCGGTCCCCCGCCCGTTCGCCACGATCACACCGCCGCCCGTCGTCCACGTGCGTGAAGTCGATGCTCAGATGCTGTGGGTGGACTTCGTCAGCCCAGCTCGCCTGGCGGGCCGACGGCGAACTCGTAGGCCTCTTCCACCTGCCGCGGGAAACGGGCCTCGTCGTCGAGGCTGATGTCGAGCAGGCTCGCCTGCCTCTGGCTTGCTCAGCTAGGACGGAGGAAGCATGCGGAGACCACTCCAGGACGGCGTCCACGTCATTGGTGTAGATCACCAGGTCCTCGTGCAGTCCCGGCGGACAGGGTCCTTTCATCGGGCTGGTGGCCACGGTGCGGTGAAGATGGGCTGTCTGGACCCTGGGAGTGGGGCATGGAGCCGGTCTCGTTGGCTTTGCTGTTGGCGTTGGCGAGTGGTGCGGCTGGAACTGCGGGTGAGCAGGCGTGGGATCGCTTGGCCGCGCTGGTCCGCCGTCCACGGCGGCAGACTGCCCTGGTGTCCGGGCCGTCATCCGGTGAGGGGGAAGCGGAGCTGGAGCGATATCCCGCCGATGAGCGCCAGGCGCGGGCTCTGTCGGCCGTGCTCACTGCCCGGGCCGCGATGGATGCCGACTTCGCTGCGGCGCTGGATACATGGCATCAGGAAGCGCAGCGTGCAGTGTTCTTCGCCGGTGCAGGGAACGTCGCCGCCCACATTTCGGGCCGCAGCCAGGGCAACCGGGGCATCATGCGCGATATGTCGGGCGGTGTGAGCTTCGGTGCGCCGTCGGCCCGGCCCGACCGGCCTGACGAATCTCACCTGGCTGAGGACTGAGTTCCTGTCGTGGCTGTTGACCGGTCTGGCAGTGGCGATCTCCAGGGAGAGGTGTCCGGGGGCAGGCCAGAGGCCGTGATCATCGCGCGGGACATCAAGGGACCCGTCAGGATTACCACGGCTGGAGTGCGGGTGCCCGGCTCCCTGCAGGCGCCCACACCGGCAGCCGAGGGGGCGACGGCCGGCTTACCGGCGCGCGTCCCGCCTCACCGTTCCACCAGCATCCGCTGGAGTTCCCGGGCCGCCCGGGGCGGAGCCACGTCGCTGCGGTGGGCCAGGGCGATCGTGCGGTGGAGGCCGGGGCGGGCCAGCGGGGTCACGCGCAGTCCGCGTCCCGACCCGGTCGCGACCATGCGGGGTACGACGGCCAGGCCGAGGCCGGCGCGCACGAACCCCAGCACCGCGTCCATCTCGCCGCCCTCCACCGCGAAGTCCGGCTCGAAGCCCTCGGCGCGGCACGCGGCCACCGTCAGCTCCCGCAGGTCGTACCCGTGCCGGAACATCACCAGCCGCTCACCCTCCAGATCGGCGATGCGCACGGACCGCCCGCCCCGGCCGGGGGCAGGCGCCTCGGGCGAGGACACCACCACCAGGTCCTCACGCAGCAGCTCCACCGTGGTCAGCGCGGGCGACGGCGTCGGCAGCGGCAGTACCACCAGGGCCAGGTCGAGGGCGCCCCGGGCGAGCTCCCGCACCAGGTCGTGCGAGCCGCTCTCCTCGATCAGCAGCTGGATCCCGGGATACCGGTCGTGGAAGGCGCGCAGCACATCCGGCAGCAGACCCGTGCACAGGCTCGGCGTCGCCCCCAGCCGGACCCGGCCGCGCCGCAGCTGCGCCAGCTCCTGCACCTCGTACCGGGCGGTGTCCGCGTCGGCCAGGATCCGCCGGGCCAGCGGCAGCAGCGCCTCGCCCGCGTCGGTGAGCGTGATGTTGCCCCGGGCGCGCTGGAACAGATCCGCGCCCAGCTCCCGCTCCAGCGCCTTGATCTGCTGCGAGAGCGACGGCTGCGCGACATGGACCAGCTCGGCGGCCCGCGTGAAGTGCCGGGTCTCGGCGACGGCCACGAAATACTGGAGCTGCTGGAACTGCATCCAGCCAGGATAGCCTCCGCCTATGGAAACGAGCCGGACCATGTCTTGGACCGATCGAGTTCCGGAGGCCTAGCGTCACTGCCATGGCTCTGGCAACGCGGACGGACCGACGGCCGTCCATGGCGCGCACGGTGTGGGACTCCACCGTCGGCAAGAAGACGGTGATGGCCGTCAGTGGCGTGATCATGCTGCTGTACCTGGTCGCCCACATGATCGGCAATCTGAAGATCTACTTCGGCGCGGGCGAGTTCAACCACTACGCGCACTGGCTGCGCACCGTCGGCGAACCGTTCATGCACTACGAGTGGACGCTCTGGCTCATCCGGGTCGTCCTGGTCGCCGCCGTGGTCGCCCACGCCACGTCCGCCTACCAGCTCAGCCGCCGCGACATCAAGGCGCGGCCGGCCAAGTACGTGCACAGGAAGCCGAGGGCGAGCTACGCCACCCGCACCATGCGCTGGGGCGGGATCATCCTGGGCCTGTTCATCGTCTGGCACCTGCTGGACCTGACCACGGGCACCGCCCACCCGGGCGGCTTCCAGGAGGGCCACCCGTACCAGAACGTCGTGGACACCTTCTCCACCTGGTACGGCAACGCCGTCTACATCGTCGCGATGCTCGCGCTCGGCCTGCACGTCCGGCACGGCTTCTGGAGCGCCGCCCAGACCCTGGGCGTCGGCAGCCGCGCCCGCGACCGCGCCCTCAAGGCCGTCGCCGACATCCTCGCGCTGCTGCTCACGGCCGGCTTCATCGCCGTACCCGTGGGCGTGATGACCGGAGTGGTGAGCTGACATGACCGACTACGTCCACTACACGACCGGCACACCGGCCGTCGACGACAAGGCCCCCTCCGGGCCGGTCCACGAGCGCTGGGACAAGCGCCGCTTCGAGGCGAAGCTGGTCAACCCCGCCAACCGGCGCAAGCACACGGTCATCGTCGTGGGCACCGGACTCGCCGGCGGCTCGGCGGGCGCCACGCTCGCCGAACAGGGTTACCACGTCGTCCAGTTCTGCTACCAGGACTCCCCGCGGCGGGCCCACTCCATCGCCGCGCAGGGCGGCATCAACGCGGCGAAGAACTACCGCAACGACGGCGACTCGGTCCACCGCCTCTTCTACGACACCGTCAAGGGCGGCGACTTCCGGGCACGCGAGTCGAACGTGCACCGGCTCGCGCAGATCTCCGTCGAGATCATCGACCAGTGCGTGGCGCAGGGCGTGCCGTTCGCCCGCGAGTACGGCGGCCTGCTCGACACCCGCTCCTTCGGCGGCGTCCAGGTCTCCCGCACCTTCTACGCCCGCGGCCAGACGGGCCAGCAACTGCTGCTGGGCGCCTACCAGGCGCTGTCCCGGCAGATCGCCGCGGGCAACGTGGAGATGCACCCGCGCACCGAGATGCTGGACCTGATCGTCGTCGACGGCCGGGCCCGCGGGATCGTGGCGCGCGACCTGATCACCGGGAGGATCGACACGTACTTCGCCGACGCCGTCGTCCTCGCCAGCGGCGGCTACGGCAACGTCTTCTACCTGTCGACCAACGCCATGAACTCCAACGCGACCGCCGTCTGGCGGGCGCACCGGCGCGGCGCCCACTTCGCCAACCCCTGCTTCACCCAGATCCACCCGACCTGCATCCCGCGCACCGGCGACCACCAGTCCAAGCTGACGCTGATGAGCGAGTCGCTGCGCAACGACGGCCGTATCTGGGTACCGAAGGCCAAGGGCGACGACCGGCCGCCGCACCGCATCCCCGAGGACGAGCGCGACTACTACCTGGAGCGCATCTACCCGTCCTTCGGCAACCTGGTCCCGCGTGACATCGCCTCCCGCGCCGCGAAGAACGTCTGCGACGAGGGCAGGGGGGTCGGCCCCGGCGGACAGGGCGTCTACCTCGACTTCGCCGACGCGATCCGGCGCATGGGCCGCAAGGCCGTCGAGGCCAAGTACGGCAACCTCTTCGACATGTACCAGCGGATCACCGACGAGGATCCGTACGAGGTGCCGATGCGCATCTACCCGGCCGTGCACTACACGATGGGCGGACTCTGGGTCGACTACGACCTCCAGACCACCGTCCCCGGCCTGTTCGCGATCGGCGAGGCCAACTTCTCCGACCACGGCGCCAACCGGCTCGGCGCGTCCGCGCTGATGCAGGGCCTCGCCGACGGCTACTTCGTCCTCCCGGCCACCATCAACGACTACCTGGCCCGCAACCCGCACCAGGAGGCCGTCACCGCCGCCCACCCCGCGGTGCAGGAGGTGCTCGCCGAGACCGAGGACCGGCTGCACCTGCTGCTCGCCGTGGACGGCGACCGCACCCCGGACTCCTTCCATCGCGAACTCGGCGAGCTGATGTGGGAGTTCTGCGGGATGGCGCGCACCGACGCCGGACTGCGCAAGGCCCTGGAGCGCATCCCGCAGATCCGCGAGGAGTTCTGGCGGCGCATCAAGGTGCCCGGCACCGGCGAGGAGTTCAACCAGTCGCTGGAGAAGGCCAACCGGATCGTCGACTACCTGGAACTGGCCGAGCTGATGTGCCTCGACGCGCTCCACCGCGCCGAGTCCTGCGGCGGTCACTTCCGTGAGGAGTCCCAGACCCCGGACGGCGAGGCGGCACGCCGGGACGACGCGTTCTCGTACGCGGCCGCCTGGGAGTTCACCGGCACCGGCGAGCCGCCCGTCCTGCACAAGGAAGACCTCGTCTTCGAGTACGTCCACCCCACCCAGCGGAGCTACGCATGAAGCTCACCCTGCGCGTCTGGCGGCAGAAGAACGCCGACGCAGAAGGAGCCATGTCCACCTACGAGGTGGACGGCGTCTCGCCCGACATGTCCTTCCTGGAGATGCTGGACGTCCTCAACGAACGGCTCATCCTGTCCGGTGAGGAACCCGTCGCCTTCGACCACGACTGCCGCGAGGGCATCTGCGGCGCCTGCTCGCTCGTCATCAACGGCGACGCGCACGGCCCCGAGCGGACCACCACCTGCCAGCTGCACATGCGGTCCTTCCGGGACGGCGACACCATCGACATCGAGCCGTGGCGGGCGTCCGCGTTCCCGGTGATCAAGGACCTCGTGGTGGACCGGTCCGCCTTCGACCGGATCATCCAGGCCGGCGGGTACGTCACCGCGCCCACCGGCTCCGCACCCGAGGCGCACGCCACGCCGGTGCCGAAGGCCGACGCCGACCTCGCGTTCGAGCACGCCGAGTGCATCGGGTGCGGGGCGTGCGTGGCCGCCTGTCCCAACGGCGCGGCGATGCTGTTCACCTCCGCCAAGGTCAACCACCTCAATGTGCTGCCCCAGGGCGCGCCGGAGCGGGAGACCCGGGTGCTGGACATGGTCGCGCAGATGGACGCCGAGGGGTTCGGCGGCTGCACGCTGACGGGGGAGTGCGCGACGGCCTGCCCCAAGGGCATCCCCCTGATGTCGATCACCAGCATGAACAAGGAGTGGCTGCGGGCCAACCGCAAGGTGAGGCGGTAGCCCTGCCCAGACGGCCGTCCCCGGGTGCCCGTGAGCGAGCCCCGGCGGACGGCCGAAGGAGAGACGTTCGCCGCCAGGGCGGGCGGGTGGGACCGGGTCAGGTGCTCGACCCGGTCCCACCAGGCATCCTCACGGTTCCGGCGAGCGGACCGCGCCCCGTCGCCGCGTGGTGCGTCGTCCGTCATTCAGCAGCCGCACATCCACGGGTCCCGCGCCGGTCACGCCGAGGCCAGCCTGTCGCGGAAGAAAGCAGGTGCAGATCTCGTCATGCATCCGCTCGGCGCAGGAGACCCCCATGACCGCCATGCCCGCCTCGCCCCCCGCCCTCGCCGGCCCGTCCGACGGCTCCGGATACCTCGTGTCGCTCGCCCGGGACCAGGACGACGTCCGGGCCGCGCAGCGCCTGCGCCACCAGGTGTTCGCCGGGGAGATGGGCGCCCGGCTCGACGGCCCCGAACCGGGCCTCGACATGGACGCCTTCGACGCGTACTGCGATCACCTGCTCATCCGGGACGGCGGCACCGGCGAGGTCGTCGGCACCTACCGGCTGCTCCCGCCGGAGCGGGCCGCCGTCGCCGGCCGGCTCTACTCCGAGGGCGAGTTCGACCTCTCCGCGCTCTCCCCGGTCCGCTCCGGGCTGGTCGAGGTCGGCCGCTCCTGCGTGCACCCCGACCACCGCGACGGCGCCGTGATCGGCCTGATCTGGGCCGGCATAGCCCGGTACATGGTCGACCGGGGCCACGAGTGGCTGGCCGGCTGCTGCTCGGTGCCGCTCGCCGACGGCGGCGCGCTCGCCACGGCCACCTGGGACCGGGTGCGCGACAAGCACCTGTCGCCCGAGGAGTTCCGGGTACGGCCGCTGCTGCCCTGGACCCCGAACGCCGAGGCTCCGGCCGGGCGCACCGAACTGCCGGCCCTGCTGCGCGGCTACCTCCGCCTCGGCGCCTGGGTGTGCGGTGAGCCCGCGCACGACCCGGACTTCGGGGTCGCCGACCTGTACGTGCTGCTGTCGATGCGCCGGGTCAACCCGCGCTATCTGCGGCACTTCCTCTCCCTCGTCCCGGCCTGATGAGCGTCTGGCTGCCCAGCGCGCCCTGCACCCCGGGCGCCTGTGTGGAGCAGGCCCGTGCCGCCGCGGCCGTACCCCGCGCGGTGCTGCGGCTGACCGCCGTCGTGGCCCTGCTGCTGGCCGGTGTCCTGCTGTCCCCGTTCGGCGCGCGGATCCCCGCGGACTGGGTGCGGAGATGGTCCCGGACGGTCGTACGCGCCATCGGCGTGCAGGTCCGCGTCACCGGGGCGGCCCCGCCGGACGGAGGCGTGCTGCTGGTCGCCAACCACATCTCCTGGCTGGACATCCCGCTGCTCGCCGCGGTCCGGCCGGCCCGGATGCTGGCCAAGGCCGAGATCCGGCGCTGGCCCGTGGCGGGCCGGCTGGCCGCGCGGGGCGGGGCCCTGTTCATCGAGCGGGACCGGCTGCGCGCCCTGCCCGCGACGGTCGCCCGGGTCGCCGGGGCACTGCGGGACGGTGCCGCCGTCGCGGCGTTCCCCGAGGGCAGCACCTGGTGCGGCCGGGCCCAGGGGCACTTCCGCCGCGCCGTCTTCCAGGCCGCCCTCGACGCCGGGGTCCCGGTCCAGCCGGTCCGCCTGAGCTACCGCACCGCGCAGGGCCGGGCGGCAACCGCGGCGGCGTTCGTCGGCGACGACACCCTGTTCGCCTCGCTGTGGCGGGTCGCGACGGCCCGCGGACTGGTGGCCGAGGTGGAGGTGCGCCCCCTGATCCCGGCCGCCGGTCACCCGGACCGCCGCTCGCTGGCCCGCGCGGCGGCACCCGGCACCCCCGCGGAACCCACCTGGACCCATACGGCACTGGTCGCCTGACCCCCGACCACAGAAAAGACCATATATGGATAGATCCTCACCAAAGGGGCACTTGTACGGGGCACATCACTACTCCCCGAGGAGGGTGTGCCCATGTCAACAGGAACGCTTCTGGCGATCATCATCCCGATCGTGGTGGTGCTCGTCCTGGTCGCCGTCGCGGTCTCGATGCTGAGGCGGCGCAGTCATCTCCGTGAGCGCTTCGGCCCGGAGTACGAGCGGACCGTCGAGGGATCCGACAGCAGGCTCGCCGCCGAGCGGGAGCTCAGGTCGCGCGAGAGGCGCCACGACGCGCTGGAGATCAAGCCGCTGCCCGACGCGGCCCGGGACCGCTACACACAGGAGTGGACCGGCGTCCAGCAGGAGTTCGTCGACCGTCCGGAGGACGCGGTGCACGACGCCGACCGGCTGGTGACCTCGCTCATGCACGAACGCGGCTATCCCACCGAGGGGTTCGAGCAGCAGATGAGGGACCTCTCGGTCGAGCACGGCCGCACCCTGGAGCACTACCGCGCCGCGCACGAGGTGGAGGGCCTCTCCACGCGCAGCCGCGCGACGACCGAGCAACTGCGGGGCGCCATGGTGCACTACCGGGCGCTGTTCGACGAGCTGCTGGCCGACGGCGGGGGCCGCGCCCAGCACTCCCGCACCTGACGCAGCCTGACACAGACCCCATCCCCGCATGGAGGGAACCCATGCCCAGCAACGAGGACACCGACCGCACGACCGGTGGCCTGTCCACCGACGACCTCGCCCGGCCCGCCGCCGGCGGCCTCGGCGCGGACCGGGAGGCGCCCCCACCGGGGCCCCCGTCTACCCGGGCGAGAGCACCGCGCCCGCCGACGCCGAACGCCCGGACGGCGACTCGGCCGCCGGGGACACCGGTACCGACTCCCTGGCCGGGGCCGGGACCGCACGGACCGCCGGCGCCCCGGACGACGAGATGCCGCAGCTGCTGACGGACGACGAGGAACGCGGCTTCCGCGACCGCTGGCAGGAGATCCAGGGCAGGTTCGTGGACGACCCCCGCGAGGCCGTGCACGAAGCCGACACCCTGGTCGCGGACGTCATGCAGACCCTCGCCTCCACCTTCGCCCAGCACAAGAAGGACCTGGAGGGCCAGTGGGGTCAGGGGGAGAAGGTGGACACCGAGGAGCTGCGCGGTGCGCTGCGCCGCTATCGCTCCTTCTTCAACCGGCTGCTCAGCACCTGAGCGGCCCCGTCAGGGCAGGACCCGGGCCAGGTAGGGGGCCGTCGCGCCGCCCTCCGCCCGGGCCACCCGCTCCGGCGGCCCGGCCGCCACGATACGGCCGCCCCGGTCCCCGCCGCCCGGCCCCAGGTCGACGACCCAGTCGGCGCCCGCGACGACCGTCATGTCGTGCTCGACGACCACGACCGTGTGCCCCGTGTCGACCAGCCCGTGCAGCCGCTCCAGCAGCACCTCCACGTCGGCCGGGTGCAGTCCGGTCGTCGGCTCGTCCAGCAGGTACAGGGTGTGGCCCCGGCGGCCGCGCTGCAGCTCGCTCGCCAGCTTGATGCGCTGGGCCTCACCGCCGGACAGCTCGGTGGCCGGCTGGCCGAGCCGCAGGTAGCCGAGGCCCACGTCGAGCAGCGCGCCCAGGCTGCGGGCGGCGGCCGGGATGTCCGCGAAGAACTCCGCCGCCGTCTCCACCGTCAGACCGAGCACCTCGGCGATGTTCCGCCCCCGGTACGTCACCCGCAGCGTCTCGGGGTTGTAGCGGGCGCCGCCGCAGTCCGGGCACGGCGCGTACGTGCTCGGCAGGAACAGCAGCTCCACGCTGACGAACCCCTCGCCCTGACAGGTCTCGCAGCGCCCGCCGGCCACGTTGAAGGAGAAGCGGCCGACGCCGTACCCGCGGGCCCGTGCCTCCTCGGTGGCGGCGAACACCTTGCGCACGACGTCGAACAGGCCCGTGTAGGTGGCCAGATTGGACCGCGGGGTGCGTCCGATCGGCTTCTGGTCCACCCGGACCAGGCGGTCCACCCCCGCCAGGTCCTCCGTCAGCTCGCCGATCAGCGTGGACTTCCCGGAGCCGGAGACACCGGTGACGGCGGTGAACGCGCCGAGCGGGAACTCGGCCGTGACCGCCCGCAGGTTGTGCCGGGTCACCGGGCCCACCCGCAGCCAGCCGCGCGGCGTGCGGGTCTCGCGCGCCGGCCCGGGGGACTCGTCGAAGAGGAACGCCGCCGTCGCCGACTCCTCGACGGACGCCAGCTCCGCCGGCGGTCCGCTGTACAGCACCCGTCCGCCGTGCTCGCCCGCGCCGGGCCCCACGTCCACCAGCCAGTCGGCGCCGCGCACCACGTCCAGGTGGTGCTCCACGACGAACACCGAGTTGCCCGCGGCCTTCAGCCGGTCCAGCACGGTCAGCAGGGCCTCCGTGTCCGCCGGGTGCAGCCCGGCCGACGGCTCGTCCAGGACGTACACCACGCCGAAGAGGCCGGAGCGCAACTGCGTGGCGAGCCGCAGGCGTTGCAGCTCGCCCGCCGACAGGGTGGGGGTGGAGCGCGCGAGGCTGAGGTAGCCGAGGCCCAGTTCGACGACCGGTGCGATCCGGGACCTGAGGTCCGCCACGAGCACCCGGGCCGCCTCGGTGCCGCCCTCCGGCAGCCTGGCGAGGTCGCCCAGCGGCAGCGCGGCCAGCTCGGCGATGGTCCGGCCGTCGAAGGTCACCGCCAGAGCCTCGGGCCGCAGCCGGGTGCCCCCGCAGGCCGGACAGGGCGCACTGGTCAGAAAGCGCTCCGCCCTCGCCCGCAGTGTCGGTGACTTGGTGTCCGAGAACGTCTTGAGCACATACCGCCGGGCACTCATGTACGTGCCCTGGTAAGGCCGTTGGATCCGGTCGGCGTCGCGGACCGGATGGACGGTGACCACGGGCTGCTCGTCCGTGAACAGGATCCACTCGCGCTGCTCGGCGGGCAGTTCGCGCCACGGCCGGTCGACGTCGTACCCGAGTGTGTCGAGGATGTCCCGCAAATTCTTGCCCTGCCAGGCGCCCGGCCACGCGGCGATCGCGCCCTCGCGGATCGACAGGGCGGGGTCCGGGACCAGCGACTCCTCGGTCGTGCCGTGCACCTGGCCGAGGCCGTGGCACTCGGGGCAGGCGCCGGCCGCCGTGTTGGGCGAGAACGCGTCGGAATCGAGGCGGTCCGCGCCCGGCGGGTAGTCCCCGGCGCGCGAGAACAGCATGCGCAGGGAGTTGGAGAGATTGGTGACCGTGCCCACCGACGAGCGCGCGGTGGGGGCCGAGCGGCGCTGCTGCAGCGACACCGCCGGTGGCAGGCCGGTGACCTCGCCGACCTTCGGCGCGCCGACCTGGTGGATCAGCCGGCGCGCGTACGGCGCGACCGACTCGAAGTACCGCCGCTGGGCCTCGGCGTAGATCGTGCCGAAGGCCAGCGACGACTTCCCCGAGCCGGACACGCCGGTGAACACGGCCAGTACGTCACGGGGGACGTCCACGTCGACGCCCTTGAGGTTGTGCTCGCGCGCACCACGGACGCGGACGTACGGGTCATGGGGGCTGTACATCGGGGGGACACTCCGTACGGGCCTGCCGGGGCGGGGACAAACCCCGCGATTCTAGCCCGCCCCCCGTCCGGTTCAGGACTGCGGGGGCCGGTCCTGGCGGGTGCCGAACTCGTCCCTCACCTTGTCCTGTGCGGTGTCGACCTGCGACTGGTACTTGCTGCCGGTGCGCTGGTCGACGTAGTCGCCGCCTTTGTCGATGCCCTTGTCGGCCATGCCCTCGTGACCCTTGAGCATGCCCTTGATCTTGTCCATGAAGGACATGGCAAGCCTCCTCATCGGTTGCGGCTTCCCTCCCAGGGTCACCGCCGCGGGCCGGGTCCGCATCTCGGCGCATGGGCCCGTGTCTCGGCCCTCGGGCCTCAGCCCGCCGGCGCGAAGAGTGCGGCCAGCCGGCGGAAGGAGCCGAGCAGCGCCGTACGGTCGTGACTGCTGGTGGTGACCAGAACCTCCGCGGCCCCGGTCTCCTTCAGGACCGTCTCCAGCTCGTGGGCGACCTGCTCCCGGGTGCCGGCGAGGTGACCGGAGAGACCGGCCGTGTAGAACTCCCGTTCCTTCGCCGTCATCGTGCGGGCCTCGATCTCCTCGGCGGGGGCGAGCGGCGGAAAGGTGCCGTGCGTCCGGGAGTACGCCATCGACCAGGCCTCCGGGACCAGCAGCCGCCGGGCCTCCTCCTCGGTGTCCGCGACCGCGATCGTGCCCGAGACCACCACGTACGGCTCGGCCGTCCAGGGGGAGGGGCGGAACAGCGAGCGGTACTCGTCGATGCCGCGCAGCATCTTCTCGCGGCCGCGCAGGTCGCCGATGACCATGGGCAGGCCCGCCCGGGCCGCGATCCGCGCCCCCTCGCCCATCGCCAGCACGAACGGCGGCACCCGCAGGCCCTCCGACGGGCGGGCGTGCACCCCGGTCGGTGACGTGCCCGCGAACCACTCCAGCAGTTCGCCGAGCTGCGCGGCGAAGTCCCCGGCGTCCTCCTTGTCCCGGCCGAGGGCCCTGCGCACCCCGTCCGTGAAACCCACCGAGCGGCCGAGGCCCATGTCGATCCGCCCGGGAAACAGCGACTCCAGCACCCCGAACTGCTCGGCGACGACCAGGGGCCGGTGGTTGGGCAGCATGACCCCGCCGGTGCCGACCCGGATCGTCCGCGTCGCGGCGGCGACCGCGGCGGCGAGCACGGTGGGCGCCGAACCGGCGACGCCGGGCACACCGTGATGCTCGGCCACCCAGAAGCGGTGGTACCCGAGTGCCTCCGCCTCCCGCGCCAGTGCGACGGTGTCCCGCAGCGCCTCGGCGGGCGGGTGCCCCTCGCGGGTGCGGGAGCGGTCGAGGACGGAGAACCGGGTCCGGGAGATCACTGTGCTGCTCACGCAGGATTCAACGCCCTGAAGCGCCCGGGATTCCCGTGTTCCGAACGGTCGGCGCGCGGACCCGGCGGACCCGTCGCCCGGCTGCCGGGCGGCTGGCTAGGGTGGCCGGATGACCGACGACAGCGGGCGCCCGATCGCCGTGTTCGACCTCGACAACACCTTGGCCGACACCGCTCACCGCCAGCACTTCCTGGAGAGCCGGCCCAAGGACTGGGACGGCTTCTTCGCCGCCGCGCCCGCCGACCCGCCCCTCGCCGAGGGGGTGGCGCTGGTCCTGGAGAGCGCCCGGGACTGCGAGGTCGTCTACCTCACGGGCCGCCCCGAGCGGTGCCGCCGGGACACCCTGGAGTGGCTCGCGGCCCAGGGACTGCCCGAGGGCCGCCTCCACATGCGGCGCGACGCCGACCGCAGGCCGGCGCGGTTCACCAAGGCGGCGACCCTGCGCCGGCTCGCCCGGGACCGCGAGGTCCGGTTCCTCGTCGACGACGACGAGTTGGTCTGCGACGACGCGGAACGCGCGGGGTTCGACGTGGTGCGGGCCCGCTGGGCCGCGAAGTCGGCCGCGCTGGAGGACGCGCAGGAGCGGGAGGGCCGCACCTGAGGTCCGGACGGGTCACTCGTCCTCGAGGCGGAAGCCGACCTTCATGCCCACCTGGTAGTGCTCGATCCGGCCGTTCTCGATCTGCCCGCGCACCTGCGTCACCTCGAACCAGTCCAGGTTGCGCAGGGTCTGGTCGGCTCGGGCGATGCCGTTGCGGATGGCCTGGTCGACGCCCTCGTGCGAGGTGCCGACGATCTCGGTGACCCGGTAGGTGTGATTCGACATGGGGGTGCTCCTCTCGTGTCGCGGCGTACTCCACGGTGCCCCATCCGCGCCCGGACCGCACGGCGATCGCACGCCTACCGTGCGTAGCCCTTGACCCCTCGCATTGGTCCATACCAAAATCCAGCACACCCGTACGAGCGCCCGCGCTCGTCCCCCCACGTCGGGCCCCCAGCCCTGTCCGCAGCCCCTGCCAGACAGAACAGGACCCCTCGTGAGACGTCGCCTGCTCGCCCTCCTCTGCGTCACCGGATCCCTCGTCAGCGCCTGCGGAATGCTCCCCGGCGAGCACGACCGGAAGACCGTCACCGTGTGGCTGATGAAGGACAGCGCCTCCAAGGAGTTCCTCCAGCGCTTCACCGAGGACTTCGAGAAGACCCACGACGACCTGCGCCTCGACATCCGCATCCAGGAATGGACCGGCATCGTCGAGAAGGTCCGCAAGGCCCTCGAGCCCGGCTCCGGCGACGGCCCGGACGTCATCGAGGTCGGCAACACCCAGGTGCCGCTGTACGCGGACGGCGGCCGGCTCGCCGACCTCACCCTGGAGTCGATGCGCGACTGGGGCAAGGAGAAATGGCTGCCCGGCCTCGCCCAGCCCGGCAAGGACGGCAACAAGCAGTACGGCGTCCCCTGGTACGCGGCCAACCGCGTCGTCATCTACCGCAAGGACCTGTTCGAGCAGGCCGGGATCGCCCGCCCGCCGCGCACCCGCGACGAATGGCTCGCCGACACGCAGAAGCTCGACTCCGGTGGCGACCAGGGCATCTACCTCGCCGGACAGGACTGGTACACCCTCTCCGGGTTCATCTGGGACGAGGGCGGCGACCTCGCCCGGGAGAAGGACCACGAGTGGCGGGGAACCCTGGACACCCCGGCCGCGCTGCGCGGGATGGACTTCTACCGGCGGCTCCAGGCGCTCGGCGGGGGTCCCGTGGACGCCGACGAGGAACACCCGCCCCAGGCAGGGGTGTTCGCGGCCGGCAAGGTCGCGCAGATCGTCGCCGTGCCGGGCCTCGCCCAGGCGATCGTGCGGCGGAACCCGGACCTGCGCGGCAAGCTCGGCTTCTTCCCGGTGCCGGGCAGGACCGCGGCCCGGCCCGGCACCGTGTTCACCGGCGGCTCCGACCTGGTCGTGCCGGAGAACACCGGGGACCAGTTCGCCGCGACCGCCGTCGTCGGCGCCCTCACCGGTGCCAAGTGGGACACCGAACTCGCCCGCACCATGAACTACGTGCCCAACAAGACCACTCTGGCGGGCGCGGTCGCGGACGAGGAGGGGGTCGCCGCCATGGCCGCGGGCGCGGCGCACGGCAGGGCGACCCCCCACACCCCTCAGTGGGCCGACGTCGAGGCGGACAACCCCATCAAGGAGTACATGACCCGGGTGCTCCAGGGCGCGGACCCGGCGACCGAGGCCCGGCGTGCCTCCCGGAAGATCACCGAGTCGCTCACCCCGGACCTCTGACTCACCGCAGCACGCTCAGCGACAGCGCGAAGCGCCGCTGCTCGTCCGTCCACCAGTGCGTCAGCTCCAGTCCCTGGGCGGCGAGTTCAGCCGCCACTCCCTCCCTGCGGAACTTGGCCGACACCTCGGTGCGCAGGTCCTCGCCGGCCGCGAAGTCCACGGCGAGGTTCAGCGCGGGCACCTTCACGGTCTGCGCGGTACGGGAGCGCAGCCGCATCTCGATCCACTCGTGCTCCGCGTTCCACAGGGCCACGTGGTCGAAGGCGTCCGGATCGAAGTCGGCGCCCAGCTCGCGGTCCACCACGGCCAGCACGTTCTTGTTGAACGCGGCCGTCACCCCGGCCGCGTCGTCGTACGCCCGGACCAGGACCCGCTCGTCCTTCACCAGGTCGGTGCCGAGCAGCAGCCCGTCGCCGGGGGAGAGCAGGGCGCGTACCGAGGCCAGGAACGCGGTCCGTTCGGCGGGCAGCAGATTGCCGATGGTGCCGCCGAGGAAGGCCACCAGCCGGGGACCCGGGGTGGCCGGCAGGGCCAGCGGAGCGGTGAAGTCGGCGATCAGCGCGTGGACCTCGAGGTCCGGACGCTCACCGATGAGCGCCTCGCCCGCCTGGGTGAGGGCGCTCTCGCTGACGTCGACCGGGACGTACGCCCCGGGCGCGAGCGCGTCGATCAGGAAGCGGGTCTTCTCCGAGGAGCCCGAGCCCAGTTCGATCAGGGTGCGGGCACCGCTCGCGGCGGCGATCTCCCCGGCGCGGGCGGCCAGGATCTCCCGCTCGGCACGGGTGGGGTAGTACTCGGGCAGTTCGGTGATCTGCTCGAACAGCTCGCTGCCGCGCGCGTCGTAGAACCACTTCGGCGGCAGCCACTTGGGGTTCGCGGTGAGGCCGTGCTGGACGTCCGCGCGCAGCGCGGCGTCGGTCGCGTCCTCGGGGAGGGTGCGGGTGACGTGCAGGGGACTCACGAACAGGGCTCCTTAGGTGGGACGGCCGCCGGGTCCTCCAGCGGGGCGAGCAGCACGCCGGTGCTGTTCGCGGTGAGCACGGTGCGGTCGGGGACCTCCTGCCACAGCGGGTCGTCGTCGTACGGCTCGGAGGCGACGACCGTGCCCCGGCCGGGTTCGGTCCGGTACCAGAGGGTGTCGCCCCAGGCGGTCGCGGCGATCGTCCCGCCGTCCGTCAGCAGCAGGTTGAGGCGGGAGGCGGGGGCCGCCTCGGCGAACGCGCGGGCCGTTTCGCCGAGAGCGCGGGCGGGGTCGTCGCCGCTGCGCAGCCGGTGCAGGACCAGCGCCCAGACGAACGCCGAGTCGTTGCGGGCCTCGAACGACAGCAGATCGACCGGGGGCAGCGCGGAGACCAGGGACGCCGCGGAGTCCGGCCAGCCCGCGACCGCCCCGTTGTGGCTGAACAGCCACCGGCCCGCCGCGAAGGGCGCGGCGGCGGCCTCCGCGTCCGCGCCCGCGAGCGTCGCGTCCCGTACGGCCGCGAGCACCGCGCCGGAACGCACCACCCGGGCCAGGTCGGCGAAGGACAGGTCCGCCCAGATCGGCCCGGCCCGCCGGTAGCGGGCCGGGACCGGGTCCTCGCGGGCGTACCAGCCCACCCCGAACCCGTCGGCGTTGACCGTGCCGTACCGCTGCCGCCGCGGTGCCCACGACTGGCGGAACAGACTGTGCGGGGGCTCGGTCAGGATCCGGCCGAGCGGTTCCTCGGGCCCCAGATAGGCCAGGTGACGGCACATCAGACGGTCTCCGAGCGTGCGGTGCGGAACCCGGAGAAGATCTGCCGGCGTATCGGGTGGTCCCAGTTGCGGAAGGTGCCCCGGCAGGCCACCGCGTCCACGGCGAACGAACCGCCGCGCAGCACCTTGTAGTCGGACCCGAAGAACACCTCCGAGTACTCCTTGTACGGGAACGCCCTGAACCCCGGGTACGGCAGGAAGTCGCTCGCCGTCCACTCCCACACGTCACCGATCAACTGCCGCACGCCCAGCGGGGACTCGCCCGCCGGGTAGCTGCCCGCCGGGGCCGGCCTGAGGTGCCGCTGGCCCAGGTTGGCGTGCTCGGGCGCCGGGTCGGCGTCGCCCCACGGGTAGCGCCGGGAGCGCCCGGTGGCCGGGTCGTGCCGTGCGGCCTTCTCCCACTCGGTCTCGGTGGGCAGCCGGCGCCCGGCCCAGCGGGCGTAGGCGTCCGCCTCGTACCAGCAGACGTGCAGCACCGGCTCGTCGGGCGGCACCTGTTCCGTGCTGCCGAACCGGCGCCTGAGCCACTGGTTGCCGTCGCGCCGCCAGAACAGGGGAGCGGTGAGGGAGTGCTTGCGGACGTGCGCCCAGCCCTCGGGCGTCCACCAGCGTTCGGTGTCGTAGCCGCCGTCCGCGATGAAGGCCTGGTACGCCGCGTTCGTCACCGGTGTCGTGTCGATCCAGAACGGCGCCACCTCCCGCATGTGCGCCGGGCGTTCGTTGTCCAGCGCCCACGGCTCGGCGGACGTGCCCATCATGAACGGGCCGCCCGGCACCAGGACTTCGACCGGACCGGTGAACAGCGGCACCGGCTCGGGGTCGGGGGCGGTCAGGGCCTGCGGCCCCTTGCGCAGCTGATGGGTGATCAGCATGGTCTCGTCGTGCTGCTGCTCGTGCTGGGCGATCATCCCGAAGGCGAAACCGGCCTCGGTCAGCCGGCTGCCGTGGAAGTCCGCCCCCTCCAGCAGGTCGAGCGCCCGGCCGCGCACCTCGGCCGCGTAGCCCCGGGCCTCCGCGGGCGGCAGCAGCGGCAGCGAGGGCCGCTCGGCCCGGGGGTGCTCGAAGGCGTCGTACAGGGTGTCGATCTCGGGCCGCATCGCGTCCCGGCCGCCGACCGCCCGCAGGAGCCACATCTCCTCCTGGTTGCCGATGTGCGCGAGGTCCCACACCAGGGGCGACATCAGCGGGGAGTGCTGGGCGGTCAGGTCCGGGTCGTCGACGCAGCTCGTCAGCAGCGTGGTGCGGTCGCGTGCGGTGATCAGCGAGGCCAGCGCCCGCTTGCGCAGGGCCTCGGAGTCGATCTCGCCGGTCGTGGCGTCGGTTTCGGGGGCGGTCATGTGCGGATGTCCTTCCCGTGGGAGAGAGGCGTGCCCCCGGCGGGGCCGTGCCGGTGCTGGGGCTCCCCGTCGTGCAGCCGGTCCAGCAGGTCGTCGGCCGGGCAGCGGCCCCGGGCGACGTAGCGGTCCACGAACGCCGCCACGGCGTCCGTGACCTCGGTGGTGGCGCCGGTCCTGGGCAGGGCCTCCAGCGCTGCCGCGAAACAGGCCGCCGCCGTGTCCCGCAGCTCCGGGTCCGCGAGCCCGTACCGGGCCGCGTCCGTGTACAGCGGGTTGTGCGGCGCGGGCCGGTTCAGCGTCCGCTCCGCCAGCGGCTTCACCGCCCGGTAGGCGGTCTCGGCCGCCTCCGGGTCGTCGAACAGGGCCGCCGTCACCGCGAGCGGCACGATCCAGCCGTCGTCCCCGGGCTGCGCGTCGATCATGCGCAGCTCCAGATGACCGCGCGGCCGGACCGGCGGGAACAGCGTGGTGAGGTGGTAGTCGAGGTCCGCCCGGGTGGGCGGCCGGGGCGACCGGGACCGGGTCCACTCCCGGAAGGTGAGCCCGTCGGGCACCTCCCACGGCCCGCCGTCGCCGCGGACGCACATCACCGGCGAGTCCAGTACGTGCCGGGCCCACATGGCCCGCGGCTCCCCGTCCAGCCGGGGGCCGCCCGCCCGGCCCGTGCCGATCTCCATCCACATCAGCTGCCGGGTGGACATCCAGCCCGTGGGCCGGTGCCCGATCAGCGGGGAGTTGGCGAACGCGGCCAGCAGCACCGCGCCCAGCTGGTGTGCCAGCCACCAGCGGCGCGCGTGGCCCAGCGGGCCCGGCTCCTCGTGGCCGGCGTCCACGCAGACCTGGACGGAGGCCGAGGCGCACATCATGTGGCGGCCGGCCGGACCGCTCCGGTCCAGGCAGGCCTCCATGGCGTCGTAGCGCGGCTCGTGCAGGAACCTGCGCGGTGGATGCCAGGGCTCGTGGCCGATGCCGACGAGGCCGAGACCGTCCTCGGCCAGGACGGCGCGGACGGCGTCCAGGTCGGCGGAGACGGTGCCGATGCACTCCGTCAGGGAGGCGGCGGGCAGGGAGCTCAGCTCCAGCTGGCCCCCGGGTTCGACGGTGAGCGCCGACCCCAGGTCCACGGCCCGCAGGGCGGCGTAGACCGCCTCGAGTCGTTCGGGTGCCACGGGGAGCCGCGGCTCCCGCAGGTCGTGCACGAGCCACTCCAGCTCCACGCCGAGGACGCGGGGCGGGCCCGTCTTGAAGCAGATGCCCCGGACCAGGGCCTCCACCTCGGGTTCGGTGACGGCGGTGCGGTGGTCCGTACAGTCGCCGCCGTCGCTTTGTGCGTCGGTCATGTCGGGATCCTCCTGAGATTCCACCATGCCATCGGCCCACGGGGTCGTGGGCCGATGGCAGACACTCGTCCCACCCAAGACCCTCGCGCCAAATCGCACAAGAGTGCCCCGCCGGGCGTTCCGGATCGGTCATCTCCGCTTCCGCGGGGGTTCGGGGACCGTTCCGGGGGTGGGAAACTCCGTTGCACCGCATCACCAGGATCACTCAGGATGCCTCCATGAGCACGACGGGGGAGTCCGCGCAGGCAGCGGGCACGGCGTCCACGGGGGTGGCGCCGTGAGCGCGCGCCTGCGCGGAATCGCCACGGAGACGGAGAAGATCGTCGCGGCGGGCCGGTACCCGGCCCCGGACGGCCGGGAGGTGCCGCTCGCGGCGGCGATCGAGGCCGCGCGGGCGGGCACCAGGATGTTCGGTCCCGAGCCGGTGACCGTGGAACCGCCACCGGCCGGGGGCGGCCCGGTCCGCGGGACCGGCACCCTCGTCGAGGTCACCGGTGAGAGCAGCCTGGAGGCGGCCCGCCGGCTGGCCGGCGCCCCGGTCGCCGTCCTGAACTTCGCCTCCGCGCGGAACCCGGGCGGCGGATATCTCAACGGCGCCCAGGCCCAGGAGGAGGCCCTGTGCCGCGCCTCGGCGCTGCACACCTGCCTGCTGGCGGCCCGCGCCTTCTACGACCACCACCGTGCCGACCGCGACCCGTTCTACACGGACCGGGTGATCCACTCACCGGCGGTCCCGGTCTTCCGCGATGACCGGGGGCGGCTGCTCCCGGAGCCCTACCTCGCCGGCTTCCTGACCGCGGCCGCGCCCAACGCCGGCGTGGTACGCCGTACGGCACCCGAGCGCGCCGCCGAGCTGCCGGGCGCCCTGGCGCGGCGCGCCGAGCGGGTGCTGGAGACGGCTGCGGCGCACGGCTACCGGCGGCTGGTGCTCGGCGCCTGGGGCTGCGGGGTCTTCCAGAACGACCCGGCGCAGGTCGCGGCCGCCTTCCGGGCGCTGCTCGGCCCCGGTGCCCGGTTCGCACGCTCCTTCGACCACGTGGTGTTCGGGGTACTGGACCGGACCCCCGGGGCGGAGGTGCGGGCGGCGTTCGTGCGGGCGTTCGCCTAGCGCGCGGCGCCGTCCGGATGCCTCCGCGGAAGCGGCGGGGCGGGCGCGCGTGCTGCGGTGACGGGCCACGCCGTGGTGGCCCAGGACGCCGTGAGGCGCGGCCGCCGTGGTCGTCGCGGCCGCCGTCGTGGTCCCGGACGCCGTGGTGGTCGCGCGGAGCGCCGGTCCGAGCCGGGGTCAGGTCCAGCCGTAACGTTCGTGCAGCCGCCGGCGGACGAGATCGAAGCGCATCCGGTCCAGCGCGCAGGCCTCGCGGCGCATGCCTTCCTCGTGCAGCCGCAGGACGCGGTCCACGTCCACCCACGAGTCCCGGCCCGACCGGTCCCAGGGGCCGCTGCCGATCGGCACCCACTCCCGGTCGCCGTCGTGCCGCTTGCTGGAGAGCTGCACGGCGAGGAAGGTGCCCGCCGCCTCCCGGGCCACGACCAGGACCGGGCGGTCCTTGCCCCGGCCGTCGTTCTCCTCGAAGGGGACCCAGGTCCACACGATCTCCCCGGGGTCCGGGTCGCCGTCGTGGGCCGGGGAGTACTCGGTGCGCACCCGGCCGACCTCGCGCGGGTCGGCCTCCGTGGTGGCATGACGGCCGTGGCGGCCCGGGACGTTCTCTGTGGTAGACGTGCTCACGGGGGCACCCTAGTGGCCGGCGACGCGGACGCAACGGGCGCCCTGCCACCGGCCGTTACGCGGGCGGGTGCCCCGGGTCCATGTCGTCGGCGGGCGGTACGGGCGAGGTGCCGGGGCGGGGGCCGATCCGCAGGCCGGGGCGGCCGCCGTGGACCGTGAGGTACGCGAGACCGCTGCCGCCCGCGGTGATGGCGCGGGTGGAACCGTGCGGCAGCCAGCGCAGGGCGCCCTCCCCGTCGCCGTGAGGTGCTGGACGTACTGCGCGTCGCGCGGTCGCCGCTCGGCGTCGCGGAGACGGCCGCGCGGAGGGGCCTGCACCCCGACACCGCCCGGTTCCCCCTGGACGCCCTGGTGTCCGCCGGGCAGGCCGGGCGGAGGCGTACCCGGGCCGGCCCCGTACCGTCTGCGCCCCGCGCCCCGGCATGGACCGCGGTGGCGAGGGACTGGAGATTTTCAAGGTCGTCGCCCTGCTCGTGCTGGATGCCGTCCTGCTCACGGCCTGACCGGCGCCGTGCGCCGCGCGGCCGGGGCCCCGGTGAGGGACCCCGGCCGCGCCGCGACACCCCCTTCTCAGCCCTCGTGCTCCACGGGCACTCGCTGCTGCGGAGGCGCAACCTGGCCGTTGAGGGAGGGCGAGGCGCCGTTCACCGCCTGCCCGTTGCCGTCGCCCGTCGTCGCCAGCAGCTTGCGCGCGAGTCCCAGACCCGTGCCGCCCATGGTGAGCGCCTTGGCGAACAACTCGCCCATGCCGTCAGCGCCGTTGAGCAGCACCATGTTGTCCACGTTGCCGAACGCCGACGCGCCCGCCTGGACGATCTCCGGCCACCTCTCGGCGAGTTGCTGGGCGACGACCGCCTCCTGGTTCTCGGCCAGCGCGGCGGCCCGGGCCTTGATGGCCTCCGCCTCCGCCAGACCCTGGGCCTTGGTCGCCTCGGCCTCCGCCAGACCCCTGGCCTGCGCGGCGGCGGCCTCGGCCTCACCGGTGGCCCGGGTGGCGTCGGCGGACGCCGCACCACGGGTCCTGGTCGCCTCGGCCTCGGCGGTCGCGGCCGCCTTCACCCTGGTCGCCTCGGCGGCGGCGGCCAGCTCCGTCTCCTTCGCCTTGGCCTGCGCCGCCGAGATCCGCGCGTCACGCTCGGCCTCGGCCAGCGTCCGCTTCTCGTAGGCCTGTGCGTCCGCCGGCTTGCGGACGTCCGCCTGGAGCTGCTGCTCCCGCCGGTGCGCCTCGAGTTCGGCCACCCGGGTCTCCTGTACGACCACCTCCTGCCGGGCGGCGGCCGCGGCGAGCGGGCCGGCCTGCTGGGACTTCGCCGCCGCCTTGTCCCGCTCGGCCTGGTAGCCGGCCTGCAGGATCTCGCTGTCCCGGGTGGCCTCGGCCATCCGCGCGAACGACTGCTGCTCGGCCTCGGTGGCCAGCCGGTTCGCCTCCGCCTGCGCGATCCGCGCGTCCCGCTGCACGGCCGCCGCGTGCGGCATGGCCAGGTTCTGGATGTAACCCGTCGGATCCTCGATCTCGTGGATCTGCAGCGAGTCGACGATCAGGCCGAGCTTCTCCATCTCCGTACCGCAGGCCGCCCGGGTCTGCCCGGTCAGCTTCTCCCGGTCGCGGATCATGTCCTCGACCGTCAACCCGCCGACGATGGACCGCAGATGACCGGCGAAGACGTTGTGCACCCGCTCGGACATCAGCTTCTGCTGGTCCAGGAAACGGCGGGCCGCGTTCGCGATCGACACGAAGTCGTCGCCCACCTTGAAGATGACCACGCCCCGCACCTTGAGCGGAATGCCCTGGTGGGTGACGCAGTCCACCTGCAACTCGGTCTCGTTCAGGTCGAGCGAGAGCTTGCGCACCGCCTGCACACCGGGCACCACCAGCGTGCCGCGCCCGGTGACGATGCGGAATCCCAGGCCCTCCTCGATGCCCTCGGTACGGTGCTTGGACCCGGAGATGATGAGCGCCTCGTTCGGCTCGGCGACCCGCCACATCATCTTGAACAGACCGATCAACACGAGGACGGCAACGACGACCGCCCCCGCAACGACGCCGACAACCATCGGCATACGCCCCCTTGGAAAGGTGCCCTCTCGGCACCGAACGAAGGGAGTGTGCGCCTTACGGAACCCCCCGAGAAGACGCTGACGGTTTCTTGTTGCAATCTTGACGCGTACCGCTCTCACCTGGGGCGGAGGGTGCTCACCTGGTGCCTCACCGGTCGTACGCGGACGTGACGTAGACCGTCCTCGGCGGCAGGTGCTCCACCACCATCACCACCGTGCCCGGCTCCATCCGGGCCGTGCCGTCGGCCGGGTGGGCGAGGAAGTGCTCGGCGCCACCGCGCACCCGCACGATCACCTCGCCGACCAGCCCGGGCCCGACCGTCCCCGTCACCCGTCCCATCAGCCCGATCAACGACGCGTCGTCCATGGGCCCAGAGTAAGGGCGGAACGCGCTCACGCGGCCGGAGTGCCGGCCTCCGTCCGCTGCGGCGGCCACATCTCGTGCCAGCGCAGTTCCGCCTCCAACTGCGCGGCCACGGAGACCAGCAGGGGTTCGCTGTTGGCGGGGCCGAGCAACTGGGCGCCCACCGGCAGGCCGTCGCCGACGAAACCCGCGGGCACGTTGACACCGGGCCAGCCCAGCACGTTCCACGGCCAGGCGTAGGGGCAGGCGGCGATCATGGCGCGGTCGGTGGCGAACCCGCGCAGCTTGTGCAGGGCGCCGATGGCGGGCGGGGGAGCGGCCGTCGTCGGGGCGAGGACCACGTCGTACGACCCGAAGAAGGCGCCGATCCGCCGGTGCAGGACCGCCTCGGCTCGCCGGGCCGCCCGCAGCGGGGCCCCGCCGAGGAGGCGGCCGAACCGGGCCGCGCCCCGGGTGCGCGGGTCCAGCAGCGCCGGGTCGGGCGTCTCCCGGACCCAGTCGGCGATACCGGCGGTGGCACGCGGGAGGAAGGTCAGCCCGATCTGGCCGTAGGGCGGGTCCGCCTCCTCGACGGTGTGCCCCAACGCCTCCAGCCGCGCGGCGAGTTCCAGGACCCGGGTGCGCACCTCCGGCTGGAGGCGGGCCGGTACGGCCGTGAACGGCGGCTTCAGGGACAGGGCGATGCGCAGCCGGCCGGGGTCGCGGCCGACCGCGTCGGACACGGTGAGCGCGGGCGGCCGGTGCGGGTCCCGGTCGTGGTTGCCGCTCGCCGCGTCCAGCAGCAGGGCCGCGTCGGCGACCGTACGGGCGAGGGTGCCGTTGACCGTGATGCCGTGGAAGGACTCGCCGCGCGGCCAGGTCGAGATGCGGCCGCGCTGCGGCTTGATGCCGACGAGATGGGTCCAGGAGGCGGGGATGCGCACCGAGCCGGCGCCGTCGGAGCCGAGGGCGGCCGGTACGAGCCCGGCGGCCACGGCGGCGGCCGAACCGCCCGACGAACCGCCCGGGGTGTGCCCGGTGTGCCAGGGGTTGCGGGTGTCGCCGAACGCCGGGCCCTCGGTGAACGGCCACTGGCCCAGCTCGCAGGTGTTCGTCTTGCCGACGATCACGGCACCGGCCGCGCGCAGCCGCCGCACCGCCTCGCCGTCCGTGGTCACGCGCGGGAAGTCGCCCGCGCAGCCGAACGCGGTCGGCTCGCCCGCCACGTCCATGTCGTCCTTGACCGCCACCGGCACGCCGAGCAGCGGGCTCCGGTCTCCGGCCGCCAACTGCCGGTCGGCGGCGTCGGCTTCGGCGAGCGCGGCCTGCGCACGCACGATCCGGAAGGCGTTCAGGGTGGGCTGGGTGGCCTCGATCCGGGCGAGTGTCCGCTCGACCACTTCGCGGGAGGTCACCTCCCCGTCGGCGAGGGCGCGTCGGGTCTCCGCGAGGCCTGCGGCACGGTCGGGCGTCATGGGGGGTGCACCTCCGGGAGGCTCCGGGCACGATGTCTACCGAACGGTAACGTCAGTTGGCCGGCAGGCACACGCTTTTCGCACGGGTGTCTTCGGCGGCGCGGGTCGACGGCCTCCGGACCACCGGCACGCGGGACTCCCGGACCGGCACGGCGGTTGAGCGCGCCGGTGATCGGTGCGGCCATTCCGTGCCGCCGGTCTGTCGGCGCACCGAGTTCCCGAGCGCGGTTCTTGTGGGCGTCGGCTGCCCCGAGCGGCCGGTCGTGGTCGTGGTTCAGCGGGTCAGCAGTCTGCGGAGCCAGTCCACGCGTGCCGTGCGGGCCGCTCGGGACAGGGCCGCTTCGGGGACGAGGGAGTCGAAGCCGTGGGGTACGCCCGGGTGGGCCGGGTTTCGGGCGTGCCGCCGGTCTGTCGGCGCACCCTAGTGCCCGAGCGTGGTTCTTGTGGGGGTCGGCTGCCCGAGCGGCCGGTCGTGGACGTGGTTCAGCGGGTCAGCAGTCTGCGGAGCCAGTCCACGCGTGCTGTGCGGGCCGCTCGGGACAGGGCCGCTTCGGGGACGAGGGAGTCGAAGCCGTGGGGTACGCCCGGGTGGGCCGGGTTTCGGGCGTGCCGCCGCTCTGTCGGCGCACCCAGTGCCCGAGCGCGGTTCTTGTGGGGCGTCGGCTGCCCGAGCGGCCGGTCGCGGTCGTGGTTCAGCGGGTCAGCAGTCTGCGGAGCCAGTCCACGCGTGCCGTGCGGGCCGCTCGGGACAGGGCCGCTTCGGGGACGAGGGAGTCGAAGCCGTGGGGTACGCCCGGGTGGGCCGGGTTTCGGGCGTGCCGCCGCTCTGTCGGCGCACCCAGTGCCCGAGCTCGGTTCTTGTGGGCGTCGGCTGCCCCGAGCGGCCGGTCGTGGACGTGGTTCAGCGGGTCAGCAGTCTGCGGAGCCAGTCCACGCGTGCTGTGCGGGCCGCTCGGGACAGCGCCGCTTCCGGGACGAGGGAGTCGAAGCCGTGGAAGCCGCCCGGCCAGACGTGGAGTTCGGCCGCGCCGCCGGCCTGCCAGAGGGCGGACGCGAAGGCCACGACCTCGTCGCGGAAGGTCTCCGCGGAACCGACGTCGAGGTAGGCCGGAGGCAGCCCGGACAGGTCCCTGGCGCGGGCGGGCGCCGCGTAGGGGGAGACGTCCGGGCCGCCGCGGCGGTCGCCGAGCAGTGCCGTCCAGGCGGTGTCGTTGGCGGTGCGGTCCCAGACGCCGAGCCCCGCCATCTGGTGGCTGGAGACGGTGTCGTTGCGGTCGTCGAGCATCGGGCACATCAGCAGCTGGCCGAGCGGCCGGGGGCCCCGCCGGTCCCGGGTGAGCAGGGCGAGCGCCGCGGTGAGGCCGCCGCCGGAGCTGGCGCCCGCGACGACGATCCGGTCCGGGTCGCCGCCGATCTCCTTCGCGTGCTCCGCCGTCCACAGCAGACCGGCGTACACGTCCTCCACCGGCGCGGGGTAGGGGTGTTCGGGGGTGAGGCGGTACTCCACCGACACCACGACCGCGCCCAGTTCGCGCGCCCAGTCCTGCGGTTCGGCCACGCCGGCCCGATTGGTGCCCATCATCATGCCGCCGCCGTGCACGTGGTAGATCACCGGCAGCGGTGCCGTGGACGCGGGGGAGACGGGCCGGCACAGCAGCAGCGAGATGTCCGGGGCGCCCTCCGGTCCGGGCACCGTGCGGTCCTCCACCTCGAAGGCGCCGTCCATGGTGAGGTCCAGCAGTCCGAGCAGCTCCGGGCCGGCCGCCCGCCGGGCGTCGTCCAGCTCGTCCAGGGTGAACCCCGGCCCGCCCACCCCTTTGATCGGCCGCAGCGCGGCGGCGAGCTCCGGATCGAACGGCGGCGGGACCAGGGGCATGGCTTCTCCTCGGAGGACTCGTCCGGCCGACGGCGGCCGGCCCGGCGACACACCGCGACGGTTGCACGCGGCAACAGACGCGTACCCCGTCCGAGCCGGCACGCCGCGCCCCGCACACGACATCCGGTCCTTCCGCCCCCTCGGCACCGGCCCGCGGCGGCGCGCTCCGGGTCCGGCCCGTCGTGGCGCGCCGCCCGACGCGGACGGGGCCGGAGCCCAGAAGGCTCCGGCCCCGTCGGGGGAACGTACGGCTCAGGCGGCCGCGACCTCGCCCACGTTGCCGTGCAGACGCGCCACCACCTCGGTCAGCTGCGCGGCGACCTCGGCGTCGTCGACCGGGTGGGTCTCGGCGAAGCGGGTGACGGAGCCCGGGATGGACAGCTTGATGTCCTCGACGACCTTGCCGCCGGCGATGCCCACGGCCTTGCGGGTGTCGTCCTGCGCCCACACGCCGCCGTACTGGCCGAAGGCGGTGCCGATCACGGCGACGGGCTTGCCGCCGAAGGCGCCGGCGCCGTAGGGGCGGGACAGCCAGTCGATGGCGTTCTTCAGGACGGCCGGGATGGTGCCGTTGTACTCCGGGGAGAAGAGCAGGAAGGCGTCCGAGGCCTGCGCGGCCTGGCGCAGCTTCACGGCGGCGGCCGGGACGCTGCCCTCTACGTCGATGTCCTCGTTGTAGAAGGGGACGTCCGCCAGGCCCTCGAAGAGCTCGACCTCGGCGCCCTGGGGCGCGAGCTTCACGGCCGCCTCGGCGAGCTGGCGGTTGTGGGAACCGGCGCGAAGGCTGCCGACGAGCGCGAGGATGCGAACAGACATGGGGACTCCAAGGGGCTGAAACAGTGCCGTCACAATCCGGACCGTGGTCCGGTTAATTTTCTACCACCCTAAACGGACCACGGTCCAGTTTTCTTCCCCATGCTTTACGCTGTCGTCATGTCCAGCCCTCTGCCGCCCTGCCCCCAGCCCCAGGAGCCCCTCGACGCGCCCCGGCTGCTGGACGTCGGTCCGGCTGCGCCCGAGGAGACGAACCTGCGCGCGGACGCGGCCCGCAACCGCGCCCGGCTCCTGGAGGCCGCCGCCCGGCTCATCGCCGAGCAGGGGGTCGCCGGGGTCACCATGGAGGCGGTGGCCACCGCGGCCCAGGTCGGCAAGGGCACGGTCTTCCGCCGCTTCGGCGACCGCACCGGACTGCTGACGGCCCTGCTCGACCACTCGGCCGCGCGGCTGCAGGCCGACTTCATGAGCGGGCCGCCGCCGCTGGGCCCCGGAGCCTCGCCCCTGGAGCGGCTGCGGGCGTTCGGCGTGGCGGTGCTGTACCGCTCGGCGGAGCAGCTCGACCTCCAGCTGGCCGCCCAGCCGGAGCCGTGCCGCCGCTACTCCCACCCCGCCTCCGGAGCGCTGCGCGGCCACGTCATGGTGCTGCTCCGGCAGATCGTGCCGGACGACGACTGCGAGCTGCTGGCCCACACCCTCATGGCCTGGCTCGACCCCGCACTCGTCCACCATCTGACACGGCAGTGCGGTATGCCCATGGAGCGGCTGGAGACCGGCTGGGTCGACCTGGTCGCCCGGGTGACCCGCACCGAACCGCCCCGCTAGGGACCGTCGTCCGGGCCGGCCCCGACCCGGAGGAGACCCGTCCGGTCCGCCCAGTTCGCCTACTCCGCCTACTCCGGCCGCCCGGCGAACATGTCGAGCAGCCCCTGCGGCGCGTCGGCCCGGAACATCAGCTCTCCGCTGTGCGCCGAGTCCGCCGCCGAGGCCTCGGCCCGCGGGAACATCGCGGCCTCGTAGGCGGCCAGCGCGGCCTCGGTGTCCCCCGGGTGCGCGGCCAGCGCCAGGCCGAGGTCCGCACCGTCGGCCAGCGCCAGGTTGGCGCCCTCGCCGGCGAACGGCGACATCAGGTGGGCGGCGTCGCCGAGCAGCGTGACCCCCGGGACCCGGTCCCAGCGGTGCCCGACCGGCAGGGCGAACATCCGCCGCGGGACCAGCGTGCCGTCCGCGTCCCCGACCAGCGCCCGCAGGTTCTCCGCCCAGCCGTCGAACTCCTTCAGCACCGCCGACCTCGCCGCCTCGGCGTCCGTGAAGTCGATGCCGTCCAGCCAGTCCTCGGGCGCCACGACGGCCGCGTACACGTGCAGGCTGCCGTCCGTCTCGCGATGGGCGAGGAAGCCGCGGCCCGTGCCGAGCGCGAACAGCATCCCGCCGCCGACCAGCTGCGCGCTCACCGGGTGGCGCAGATCGGCGTCCCAGAGGTCCGCCTCGACGAACGACACGCCTGTGTAGGCGGGCACGGCCGCGGACAGCAGCGGCCGCACGCGTGACCAGGCGCCGTCCGCGCCGACCAGCACGTCCGTGGTGAAGGCGGAGCCGTCGGCGAGCGTCACCTCGTGCCGGCCGCCGCCCAGCGGACGCGCCCCGGTCACCTTGGCGCCCCAGCGGACCGTCCCCTCCGGGAGGGAGTCGAGCAGCAGGTCCCGCAGCTCACCGCGGTCGATCTCGGGGCGGCCGCCGGTGCCGTCGTCGGTCTCCGCCAGCCGGACGGTGCCGTGCCGGTCGAGGACCCGCATGGCCTGGCCGCCCGCATGGACACGGGCCAGGAACTCGTCGTACAGCCCGGCGGCACGCAGGGCCGGCTGCCCGGAGTCGTCGTGGATGTCCAGCATGCCGCCCTGGATGCGGGCAGCCGCCGAGGCGTCCAGGTCGAAGACGGCGGCCTCGATGCCGTGCACGTGCAGCACCCGGGCGAGGGTGAGCCCGCCGAGCCCGGCGCCGACGACGGCGACGGGGTGGTGCGGGCGGGAGGGGGCGGTGGTCATGGTGGCCTCCTGGCCGGTCGGTCGGGCACGGCGGTCCGCCGGAGGTGGTGATCGGCGGGGTGCGACGGTCCGTTCGATGCGGTGGCCGGTCGGGCCACGGCGGTCCGCCGGAAGTGGTGCCCGGCGAGGCGGGGTGATCCGGGCGGTGCCGTGGTCGGTCGGGTACGGCGGTCCTCCCGGTGTCGTCGTCAGTCGGGTACGGCGGTCCGTTCGATGCCGTGGATCAGGGTCCGGAAGGCCCAGGAGAGGCGGGCCTCGGGGGTGCCGGACAGCAGCGCGTCGGCGGAGGCGGCGATGTGCGGATGGGTGTCCGCGGGCGCCTCGCGCAGAGCCCGGATCACCGGCTGCCACTCGTCCGGGGACTCCTCGCCGGCGTGCTCCGCGGCCGTCGCCATCGCGTGCTGGAGCAGCAGATCGACCCCCCAGGCCGCCTGCTCGCGGGGCACACCGCCCGATAGGAGCAGTTCCAGCAGGGTCTCGACAAGACGCAGGTAGTGCGGCCCGCTGGGGCGGGCGGTCAGGGCCGAGCGGGCGAGGCTCGGGTGCTCCAGGAGCATCGCGGTGCAGCCGGTCAGCACCTTCTCCAGCCGCTCCCGCCAGTCGCCCTCGGCCGGCGCGGGGCCGATCGTGCCGAGGAGCTCGTCCAGCACCGCCGCGTGCAGCTCGTCCGTGTTGCGGACGTAGACGTACAGCGAGGCCGGTCCGGTGTCGAGTTCCCGCGCCAGCCGCCGCATGGTGACCTTGCGCAGGCCTTCGGCGCGCAGGATCGCGACGGCGGCGGCGACGATGCCCTCCCTGCTCAGGGCGGCCTTGGCGGGACGTTCGCGGCGGGAACGGGGAGCAGCGGTCATGCCTGGAGGTTAACGAACATGTTCGTTGCGAACAAGTTCGTGACGAACAAGTTCGTGACGAACATGTTCGGAGGAATGTACGTTCGACCCGATTTCGTCCAACGGTGAACCACGTTCCCCCGGCTGCGCCCCGCCGCCGCGCCTCTGCCAAGATGCGCTCTGTCATGGTGCAGATACCGAACACGCCCACGAGCGCCGACGTGGCCCGCCTGGCCGGCGTCTCGCGCGCGACCGTGTCCTACGTCCTCAACAACACCAGCGCCGTACGCATCAGCGAGCCGACGCGCCGGCGCGTCCGCGAGGCCGCCCGGGAACTCGGGTACGTCCCCCACGCCGCCGCCCGCAGCCTGCGCGCCGGACACAGCCGTATGGTCCTCATGCCCGCCCCGGCGATCCCGGTGGGCCCGCTCTACAGCGGGTTCCTCAACGAACTCCAGTGGGCGCTGGGCCGCCTCGACTACACGGTCGTGCAGTACGGCAGCGTCGGCCTCCAGGGGGACGAAGCGGCCCGCGCCTGGGCCGAGTTGAGGCCGGTCGCCGTGCTCGTTCCGGGTGCGGGGCTGGGCCCGCAGGGCGTCCACGTCCTCAAACGGTCCGGCGCCCGGGCCGTCGTCACCCTCGGCCCCGACCGGGTCGAGGGCGCCCACGCGCTGCTCATGGACCACGAGGCCGTCGGCCAGTGCGCGGGCGCCCACCTGTACGAAGGGGGCCGGCGCCGGATCGGTGTCGTCGTACCCGAGGAGGCGGGCCTTGAGGCCTACTCACGGCCCCGGCTCGCGGGCGTGCGCCAGGCACTGAAGGGCACGGACGCGACGGTGACCGAGCTGCCGCTCGCCTACACCGAGGAGGCGGCCGCCCGGCTGGCCGCCCGACTCGCCGTGCCAGGGCGGGAGTCGGGGCTCGACGCGCTGTTCGCCTACAACGACGAGTACGCGATGCTGCTGATGCGCGCGCTCCAGGACGAGGGCGTGCGCATTCCGCAGGAGCTCGCCGTGATCGGCGCCGACGACCTGATGCTCGGCCGGCTGCTGCGGCCCCGCCTCAGCACCGTCCACATCGAACTGCCCTCCGGCCGCGACCTCGCCGAACTGGTCGACCGCGCCGTACGCGACCCCGGCGGCGAACCGGAGGTGCACCGGGTGCTGGGTGCCTCGGTCGTCCGGCGCGAGTCCAGCTGACCCGGGACCCGCCGGCGGCGGCACGCCGGACGACCGCCAAGCGGTGACGAACGGCGCGTGCCTACTCGGCGGCGCCGCCCTCCTGCTCGGCGATGCTCTTGCGGACCTCGTCCATGTCGAGCTTGCGGGCCTGCTCGATGACGTCCGCGAGAGCGGCCTCCGGCAGGGCGCCCGGCTGGGCGAAGATCGCGACCTTGTCCCGGACGATCATCAGCGTCGGGATCGACTGGATGCCGAACGCCTGGGCCAGCTCCGGCTGGGCCTCGGTGTCCACCTTGCCGAAGACCAGGTCCGAGTTCTCCTCGGCGGCCTTGTCGTACACGGGCGCGAACTGGCGGCACGGGCCGCACCAGGACGCCCAGAAGTCGATGAGAACGAAGTCGTTCTCGGTGACCGTCTGGTCGAAGTTCTCCTTGGTCAGCTCCACGGTGCTGCTCATGGCGTGTGTCCCTCTTCCTGGTGTGCGGTGTGCCGACGGCGGAAACACGGCCGCCGGGCCGCCTATTCCACACGTGCATGCCTGTGTTCCGCGCGCGTACCCATGTGGCCTCGGCGCACACCACCCACCAGACTGGCCCCATGACGGAAACGGAATCCATCGCGTACGACGTCGTGGTGATCGGGGGCGGACCCGTGGGGGAGAACGTCGCCGACCGCACCCGGGCGGCCGGTCTCACCACCGCGCTCGTGGAGAGCGAACTGGTCGGCGGCGAGTGCTCGTACTGGGCCTGCATGCCCAGCAAGGCCCTGCTCAGGCCGGTCATCGCCCAGTCCGACGCCCGCCGGCTGCCCGGCCTGGCCGAGGCGGTCCAGGGGTCCCTGGGCACCCCGGCCGTGCTCGCCCGCCGCGACGAGTTCACCTCCCACTGGAAGGACGACGGCCAGGTCGCCTGGCTCGACGGCACCGGCACCGACCTCTACCGCGGCCAGGGCCGGCTCGCCGGGCCCCGCACGGTCGCCGTGACCGCCCCCGACGGCACGGTCACCACCCTCACCGCCCGGCACGCCGTCGCCGTCTCCACCGGCACCCGGGTCCAACTGCCCGACCTGCCCGGCCTCGCCGACGTGCGGCCCTGGACCAGCCGCGAGGCGACCAGCGCCAAGGCCGCACCGGGGCGGCTGATCGTCGTCGGCGGCGGTGTCGTCGCCACCGAGATGGCCACCGCCTGGCAGGCCCTCGGCTCGCGGGTGACGCTGCTGGTGCGCGGCAAGGGCCTGCTGAACCGGATGGAGCCGTTCGCCGGGGAACTGGTCGCCGAGGCCCTCACCGAGGCGGGCGTCGACGTCCGCACCGGCACCTCCGTGGAGTCCGTCAGCCGCGTGAACGGCACGGTCGTGGCCGTGACCGGCACCGGCGACCGTATCGAGGCCGACGAGATCCTCTTCGCCACCGGCCGCGCCCCGCACACCGACGATCTCGGCCTGGAGAGCGTCGGCCTGGAGCCGGGCTCCTGGCTGGAGACCGACGACAGTCTGCTCGTCACCGGCACCGACTGGCTGTACGCGGTCGGCGACGTCAACCACCGCGCCCTGCTGACCCACCAGGGCAAGTACCAGGCCCGCATCGCGGGAGCCGCGATCGCCGCCCGCGCCGCCGGCGGTCCCCTGCTGGACGAGCCGTGGGGCGCGCACGCGGCCACCGCCGACCACGGCGCCGTACCCCAGGTCGTCTTCACCGACCCCGAGGCCGCGGCGGTCGGTCTCTCCCTCGCCGAGGCGGAACAGGCCGGCCACCGCGTCCGCGCCGTGGACGTGGAGTTCTCCTCCGTGGCCGGCGCGGGCCTGTACGGCGACGGCTACAAGGGCCGCGCCCGTATGGTCGTCGACCTGGAGGAGGAGATCCTGCGCGGTGTCACCTTCGTCGGCCCCGGCGTCGGCGAACTCATCCACTCGGCCACCGTCGCCGTCGTCGGCCAGGTCCCGGTCGGCCGCCTGTGGCACGCGGTCGCCTCGTACCCGACGCTCAGCGAGGTCTGGCTGCGGCTGCTGGAGGCCTACCGCGACAGCTGACCCCTCGTCAGGGTAGCTCGAAGCCCAGGGCCCCGGCCGCCGTACGCGGGGTCGGCTGCGACCACAGGGCCGTCACCGCCGCGTTCGTGGACAAGGAGCGCGGCTCGGCCCGGTCCAGGTAGAGGACGCCGTCCAGGTGGTCCGTCTCGTGCTGGACGATGCGTGCCGGCCAGCCGCCGAACACCTCGTCCAGCGCGCGGCCCCGCTCGTCCTCGGCACGCAGCCGCACCTCGGCGTGCCGGGCGACCACCGCCTGCCAGCCCGGCACGCTCAGGCAGCCCTCGAAGAACGCGGCGCGGGCGCTGCCGGCCGGCTCGTACACCGGGTTGACCAGCACCCGGAAGGGCTGCGGGACGCGGCCGCGGGCCACCGCGATCTCCTCGGGCACCGGTGCCGGGTCCTCGATGACCGCGATCCGCAACTCCACCCCGACCTGGGGCGCGGCGAGGCCCACACCGGGGGCCGCGTGCATGGTCTCGCGCAGCGCCTCGACGAAGCGGGCCAGCAGGGCCGGGCCCAGCTGGCCCTCGTACGGCTCGGTGCCGCGCCGCAGCACCGGCTGTCCGGCCGCGACGATGGGCAGGGGGCCGCCGGCCGCGAGGAGTTCCTCGACGCGCTCGGCGAGCGGTGCGTGCTCGGGGGGAGGTGCCATCGCGTCAGGATGCCATGCCCGCACCGCCGTCTGTGTCATACGTCACCAACACCCCGGGGAACTCCGCCCCTTCGCGGTCCGACTACTGGACCGCCCCCGCTTGAGCACCGAGCCCCCGGAGAACCCCGATGACCACCGCTCCTCCGAGCGCCCCGGCGGAGGCGGCCCGCTCCGCCGCCCGCGGCCACTGGGCGCCCCTGCGACCCCTCGTCCTGCGCCTGCACTTCTACGCCGGCGTGCTGGTCGCCCCCTTCCTGCTGCTCGCCGCCGTCACCGGCCTGCTCTACGCCGGCTCCTTCCAGGCCGAGAAGCTCCTGTACGGCCACGAGACGACCGTCGCCGTCGGGGAGCGCGAACTGCCCGTCTCCGCCCAGGTGGCCGCCGCCCGCGAGAACCACCCGGAGGGCACCGTCTCCGCCGTGCGCCCGTCCGCCCAACCCGGCGCCACCACCCGCGTGCTGCTCTCCGGCGTCAAGGGCGTCGACCCGGACCGCACCCTCGCCGTGTTCGTCGACCCGTACACCGGCAAGGTACGCGGCGCGCTCGAACAGTACGGCTCGACGGGCGCGCTGCCCCTGCGCACCTGGATCGACCAGCTGCACGCCAACCTGCACCTGGGCGAGACCGGCCGGCTCTACAGCGAACTGGCCGCCAGCTGGCTGTGGGTGGTCACGGCCGGCGGGCTGGTGCTCTGGTTCTCCCGGCGGCGCGCCCTGCGCAAGGTGCGCGGCACGGGCGGGCGCCGGCGCACCCTCGGCCTGCACGGCACCGTCGGCGTCTGGACCGCCGCCGGGTTCCTGTTCCTGTCCGCGACCGGACTGACCTGGTCCACCTATGCGGGCGCCCACATCGACGAGCTGCGCACCTCCCTGCGCCAGGCCACCCCGTCCCTCTCGGCCACGGCGGGCGGCGAGCACACGGGCCACGGCACGGGGGCGGGCACCACCGGCGGCGCCGGGCACGGCGTGGGCCTGGACCGGGTGCTCGCGGCGGCACGCGCGAAGGGCCTCGACGACCCCGTGGAGATCGTGCCGCCGGCGGACGCGGACAGCGCCTACGTCGTCCGGCAGATCCAGCGGAGCTGGCCGACCGCGCAGGACGCGGTCGCCGTCGACCCCGCCACCGGCCGGGTCACCGACGAACTGCGGTTCGCCGACTACCCCGTCCTCGCCAAGCTCACCCGATGGGGGATCGACCTGCACACCGGCGTGCTCTTCGGGCTCGTCAACCAGATCGCGCTCGCCCTGCTCGCCGTCGCCCTGATCCTGCTCGTCGTGTGGGGCTACCGCATGTGGTGGCAGCGCGGCCGGGGCTCCTCCTTCGGCCGGCCCGTGCCGCGCGGCGCCTGGGCCGAGGTGCCGCCGTACATCCTCGTCCCGGCGCTCGCCGCCGTCGCCGTACTGGGCTGGTTCGTGCCGCTGCTCGGCATACCGCTGGCCGTCTTCCTCGCCGTGGACGTCGCCCTCGGTGAGATCGCGTACCGGCGCCGTGGCCGCGAAGGTGTCGGCGGCGTGAAGTAGCGTGGGCGCCACGCCGACGCGGAGATGTCGGGCGGGGCGCGATCCGGGTGCCGGCGGGCGATCCGGGCCGTGGGGAAGGGGAGACGGGGAGATGGCGCGGGAGGACGGCCGGGTCCGGCGCGGCCAGGGGGAGTTGGAGGGCCAGGTCCTCGGCGCGCTGCGCGAGGCGGACGGACCGGTCACCGCCGCCTGGGTGCGCCGGCGTCTGGGCGGCGACCTCGCCCCCACCACCGTCGTCACGATCCTCACCCGGCTGCTCGCCAAGGACGTCGTCTCCCGCGAACGGCGGGGCCGTTCCTTCGTCTGGACGCCGACCGCCGACGTGGCCCGGCTCGCCGCCCTGCGCATGCGCCGGCTGCTGGACGGCGAACGGGACCGCGAGGCCGTCCTGGCCAGCTTCGTCACCACCCTTCCGCCCGGTGACGAGCAAGTGCTCAGGGCGCTGCTCGACCTTCCGGGCACCGACGCCGGCGGTACGGGGGACTGACCGGCCGTGGGAGTCTTCGTCTTCCTGCCACTGGTCCTGCCGCTGTCCGCCTGGCCGGTCGCCCGGCTCGCCGAGACGGGGCTGCACCCGCGCACCGCGACCCGGCTGCTGACGGCCGTCGCCGTCGTCATGGCCGTGTGCAGCACCCTGTGCCTGGCCCTGCTCATGGTGGTCGGCACCGCCCAACTCCCCGGCAACCCCCTCCCGGACGGCTGGTCCGACTCCCGGGTGCGGGCCGCCGTCCCCTACGACGAGGTGGCCGGCCGAGCCGCCATCCCCGCGCTCGCCCTGGTCGCGGCCGTCTGCGTCCGCACCCTGTGGCGGCACCGGCGGGTCACCCGGGGTGCCCGGCGGGCCCTGGCCGCGCTGCCGGGCCGTACCGTGGCGGTGCTGCCCGACGCCACGCCGTACGCCTACGCCCTGCCCGGGCGCCGGGGCCGGATCGTCGTCACCACCGCCCTGCTGGCCGGGCTCGCCCCCGCCGAGCGGCGCTCCCTGTTCGCCCATGAGCGCGCCCACCTGGCCGGCCGCCACCAGCGGCACCTGCTCGCCGCACACCTGGCCGCCCGGGCCAACCCCTTCCTGCGCCCCCTGCGCACCGCCGTCCTCTACACGGCCGAGCGGTGGGCCGACGAGGAGGCGGCCCGCGCGGTCGGCGACCGGCGGACGGTCGCCCGCGCCATCGGCCGGGCCGCGCTGCTGTCCGCCGGCACCCCCTCCCCACCCTCCCCGCGCTGGCCGCGACCGGTCCCGTGCCGCGCCGGGTGGCGGCCCTGCTGGCCCCGGCCCCCGTGGCCCGCAGCTGGCCGTCGGCCTTCACCCCGGTCGGTCTCGCCGCCTGGGGAGCCGCCGCGGGGGCGCTGGCGTCCGCGATGTCGTCGGCGAACTCCGCCGTCGCCCTCTTCCGTATCCTGCACGCGGCGACCCCCCTGTGACCCGCGGGCGGACATGCCGAGGGTCCGGTCCCCGTCGGGAACCGGACCCTGGGCGTACGACCCACCCGGCGTCGGACGCGGGGCGGCTCACTCCTGCGGGAAGTCACCCGCGAGCGCCGAGGCGACCCGCAGGTGCCGCTCCGCCTCCTCGTGCCGCGACTGCCGCTGGAGCGTGCGGCCCAGCATCAGCCGCGCGTAGTGCTCCACCGGGTCACGCTCGACGATGATCCGCAACTCGGTCTCGGCGCGCCGCAGTTGGGCCGAGTGGTAGTAGGAGCGGGCCAGCAGCAGCCGCGGCCCCGTCTGCTCCGGCACCTCCTCGACCAGCCCGGCCAGCACCCGCGCCGCGCCCGCGTAGTCCTTCGCGTCGAAGAACTGCCGCGCCCGCTCCCAGCGCTCCGCCGGCGTGCCGTGGTCGTAGTACGTGGTCTGCGCTTGCGTCTCCACTCGTGACCTCCTTCGAGGGCCACAACGGAAAGAGATTGTTCAATATTCCACTACTTCCGCAGGGCGGCCAGTTCCGCGTCGGCCCGCTCGGTCACCAGGGCGAGCACCCGTCCGGCGACCGAGCGGTCCTCCTCGGGGATGCCCGCGTACAGGCGGTCGGCGATCGCCGTGGTCTCGGCCGCGGCCGTGGCGTACAGCTCCCGCCCGGCCTCCGTGAGGCGCACACCGGACGGCTCCTCGGAGGTCAGCAGGCCGGCACCGTGAAGGTCGCCGATCGCGCGCCGCACCTCCGCCTCGTCGACCTTCACGGTGCCGGCGACGCCGTCGATCAGGGCCGTCTCCCCGGCCGGCCCGTCCGTGACGGAGGCGAGCCGGAGGGTGACGAACTGGAGGAAGGTGACGCCGTGCGGGGCGAGGACGTGCTCCAGGACGGCGCGCGAGGCGTAGTGGGCGAGGCCGATGGCGCGGCCGTCGACGCGGGGTGCGGTGGTGGTCATGACTGCTCCGTCTCGTGATCGGTGGTGCCGAACGGGTCGAGCGGTGTGTCGAGCAGGGTCGTCAGGTCGCGGGTGAACTGCCGGGCGCGCGGGCTGTCCGGGCCGCCGAGCGGCGCCAGCAGCTGCCCCAGCAGTCCCCGGACGACGTCGATCGCCTTCCCGGTGACCTCCCGGCCCTGCTCGGTGAGGGCGAGCTGTACGGCGCGCGGGTCGGCGGGGTCCTTGGCGCGGGTGAGGAGTCCGGCCGTCTCCAGGCCGCGGGCCAGTTTGGAGACGTACAGCGCCTCCAGACCGGTGTGGTCGGCGAGCCGGCGCTGACTGGGCCGCACACCGGTGCGCTGCATGCCGTACAGCGAGGCCACCAGTGCGTACTGCGCGTGCGTCAGCCCCAGCGGCGCCACCGCGCGGTCCACGGCGACCCGCCACTTCGTCGACAGCCGCCACACCAGGAAGCCCGGCGTGGCCCCTTCGGTTTCCCTGCTCATGGCTCCATACAGTACATGGCTACTATGTACATGGCTACTGTTTACGGGTCCACGGGCACCTGCGGCCGGATCGCCATGGGCCGGCCGCCGTATGGGGCCCGTCAAGGCCGGAAGCGGCGCCGTAAGAGAGCCGTCAACGGCGACCGGATCGGGCCGTGGAGGAGGTTTCCTCGAACCGTCCGATCCAAGAACCTCACTCCAGGAGCTCGCGATGGCCGATCTGGCCTTCGTCGTCACCGTGCTCGCGGCCTTCGCGCTGGTGGCCCTCGTCGCCCGGGGGGTGACCAAGCTGTGACCGCCGAGAACGTCGTCGGCCTCGTCGTGGCCGTCGCCCTGCTGGGATACCTCGTCCTCGCCCTGATCTTCCCGGAGAGGTTCTGAGCCACCCCATGAACCCCGCAACCGCGAGCGTGCTCCAACTGCTCGCCCTCATAGGCGTGCTGGCGCTCGTCCACGTCCCCTTCGGCGACCACATGGCCCGGGTCTACTCCTCCGCGAAGCACCTGCGGATGGAGAAGGGGATCTACAGGGCCATCGGTGCCGATCCCGACACCGAGATGACCTGGCCCGCGTATCTGCGCGCGGTCCTCGCCTTCTCGGCCGTCGGCGTCCTGTTCCTCTACCTGCTCCAGCGGCTCCAAGGCGTACTGCCCGGCTCGATGGGCTTCTCCTCGGTGAACCCGGCACAGTCGTTCAACACGGCCGTGTCGTTCGTGACCAACACCAACTGGCAGTCGTACTACGGCGAGCAGACCATGGGGCACGTCGTGCAGACCGCAGGTCTGGCCGTGCAGAACTTCGTCTCCGCCGCCGTCGGCATGGCGGTCGCCGTGGCGCTCGTCCGGGGGTTCGCCCGGTCGCGCACCGGTGAACTCGGCAACTTCTGGGCCGATCTGGTGCGCGGCACCCTGCGGATCCTGGTGCCGGTCGCCGCCGTCGCCGCGGTGGTCCTCGTGGCCTGCGGGGTGATCCAGAACTTCTCCGGCATCCACGAGGTCGGGCAGTTCATGGGCGGCTCGCAGCAGTGGAACGGCGGCGCGGTCGCCTCCCAGGAGGCCATCAAGGAGCTGGGCACCAACGGCGGCGGCTACTTCAACGCCAACTCCGCCCACCCCTTCGAGAACCCCACCGCCTTCACCAACCTGTTCGAGGTCTTCCTGATCCTGGTGATCCCGTTCTCCCTGACCCGCACCTTCGGTGTGCTGGTCGGGTCGGCGAGGCAGGGCTACGCGATCCTCGCCACCATGGGCGCGATCTGGCTCGGGTTCACCGCGCTGATGATGTGGACCGAGTTCGCCCACCACGGCCCGGCGCTCCAGGCCGCGGGCGGGGCGATGGAGGGCAAGGAGGTCCGCTTCGGCGTCGGCGGCTCGTCGATCTTCGCGGTGGCGACCACGCTCACCTCGACCGGCGCGGTGGACTCCTTCCACTCCTCCTTCACCGGGCTCGGCGGCGGTATCACGATGCTGAGCATGATGCTCGGCGAGATCACGCCCGGCGGCACCGGCTCCGGCCTCTACGGCATCCTGATCATGGCGGTCATCGCGGTGTTCATCGCCGGCCTCATGGTCGGCCGTACGCCCGAGTACCTGGGCAAGAAGATCGGCGCGCGGGAGATGAAGCTGGCGGCGGCCTACATCCTGATCACCCCGGCGCTGGTGCTCGTGTTCACGGCCGCCTCGATGGCGCTGCCGACCCCGCCGCACTCGATGCTCAACTCCGGCGCGCACGGGTTCTCCGAGGTGCTGTACGCCTTCACCTCCGCCGCCAACAACAACGGTTCGGCCTTCGCCGGGCTGAACGCCAACACCGACTGGTTCAACACCATGACCGGGCTCGCGATGCTCCTGGGCCGCTTCCTGCCGATGGTGTTCGTCCTGGCACTGGCCGGCTCGCTCGCCGGGCAGCGGCCGGTGCCGGTCACCGCGGGCACCCTGCGCACCGAGAAACCCCTGTTCGCCGGTCTGCTGGTCGGCGCGATCCTGATCATCACCGGTCTCACGTACTTCCCGGCCCTCGCCCTGGGCCCGCTCGCCGAAGGACTGGCGTGATGACCACCGACACCGAGAAGCACGAGGACTCCATGTCCACTCCCACCCTCGCACCCCACCGGGACGCGCCGACCGGACACGACCGGCCCGAAGGACGTGTCGGAGGGGGCCACTTCGACGCCGGGCAGCTGCTCACGTCCGTGCCGGAGGCGCTCCGCAAGCTCGACCCCCGGGTGATGGTCAAGTCGCCCGTGATGTTCGTGGTGTGGATCGGCTCCGTGCTGACCACCGTCTTCTCCTTCCAGCACCCGGGGGACTGGTTCGGCTGGACCATCAGCGCCTGGCTGTGGCTGACGGTGCTCTTCGCCAACCTGGCGGAGGCGGTCGCCGAGGGCCGCGGCAAGGCCCAGGCCGACACCCTGCGCAGGGCCAAGACCGACACCGTCGCGCGCCGGCTGCTGACGGAAGGCTCCGAGGAACGGGTGCCGGGCACCGCGCTGCGGATCGGCGACCTGGTGGTCTGCGAGGCCGGTGACGTCGTCCCCGGTGACGGCGATGTCGTCGAGGGCGTCGCCTCGGTGGACGAGTCGGCGATCACCGGCGAGTCCGCTCCCGTGATCCGCGAGTCCGGCGGCGACCGTTCCGCGGTGACCGGCGGCACGAAGGTCCTCTCCGACCGGATCGTCGTCAGGATCACGACGAGACCGGGCGAGACCTTCATCGACCGGATGATCGGTCTCGTCGAGGGCGCGGCCCGGCAGAAGACGCCCAACGAGGTCGCGCTGAACATCCTGCTGGCCTCGCTGACCATCGTCTTCCTGCTGGCCTGCGCCACACTGCCGCCGCTCGCCGACTACGCGGGCACCCACCTGAGCCTGGTCGTGCTGGTGGCCCTGCTGGTCTGCCTGATCCCGACCACCATCGGCGCGCTGCTCTCCGCGATCGGCATCGCGGGCATGGACCGCCTCGTCCAGCGCAACGTCCTCGCGATGTCGGGCCGTGCGGTGGAGGCCGCCGGTGACGTCTCCACGCTGCTGCTGGACAAGACCGGCACCATCACCCTCGGCAATCGCCGGGCCGCCGAGTTCGTGCCGGTGAGCGGCACCACCGAGGCGGAGGTCGCCGACGCGGCCCAGTTGTCCTCCCTCGCGGACGAGACGCCCGAGGGGCGTTCCGTCGTCGTCCTGGCGAAGGAGCGGTACGGACTGCGCGAGCGCCACCAGGGCGAGTTGGCGCACGCCGAGTGGATCGAGTTCACCGCCCAGACCCGCATGTCGGGCGTGGACGTCGACGGCCGCCGGATCCGCAAGGGTGCCGTCGCCTCGGTCGCCGCCTGGGTCGAGGAGCAGGGCGGCACGGTCGCCGGGGACGCCGGCGGCATCGCCGCCCGTGTCTCCGAGGCGGGCGGCACCCCGCTCCTGGTCGCCGTCCACGACGGCGAGGGCGCCCGCGTCCTCGGGGTGATCCACCTGAAGGACGTCGTCAAGGACGGCATGCGGGAACGGTTCGGCGAACTGCGCCGCATGGGCATCAGAACGGTCATGATCACGGGTGACAACCCGCTGACCGCCAAGGCGATCGCCGCCGAGGCGGGCGTCGACGACTTCCTCGCCGAGGCCACCCCCGAGGACAAGATGGCCCTCATCAAGCGGGAACAGGCCGGCGGCAAGCTGGTCGCGATGACCGGCGACGGCACCAACGACGCGCCCGCCCTCGCCCAGGCGGACGTCGGCGTGGCGATGAACACCGGTACGTCGGCCGCCAAGGAGGCCGGCAACATGGTCGACCTCGACTCCGACCCGACCAAGCTCATCGAGATCGTCGAGATCGGCAAACAACTGCTCATCACCCGGGGCGCGTTGACGACCTTCTCCATCGCCAACGACGTCGCGAAGTACTTCGCGATCATCCCCGCCCTGTTCGCGGCGGTCTACCCGGGTCTGGACGCACTGAACATCATGCGGCTGTCCTCGCCGGACTCCGCGATCCTGTCGGCCGTCGTCTTCAACGCGCTGATCATCATCGCGCTGGTGCCGCTCTCCCTGAAGGGCGTGCGGTACAAGCCGGTCAGCGCCGACCGGATGCTGCGGCGCAACCTCGGTGTCTACGGCATCGGCGGCCTGATCGCCCCGTTCATCGGCATCAAGATCATCGACCTGCTCCTCTCCCTCATCCCCGGAATCGGCTGACCGCCATGAACAACTCCGTAACGAACACCGCCCGGTTGCTCGGGGCGGGCCTGCGCGCCCTGCTCGTGCTGACCCTGGTCACCGGCGTCCTCTACCCGCTGGCCGTCACCGGCGTCGCCCAGGGCCTGTTCCACGAGAAGGCGAACGGCTCCAAGATCGAGGCGGACGGCAGGGTCGTCGGCTCCTCCCTGATCGGGCAGCACTACGACCTGCCTCTGAAGAAGGGCCAGGACACACCCGACCCGGACCTGAAGTGGTTCCAGGGCCGCCCGGCCGGCGGACTCGGCGGCAACAGCGTGAACACGCGGTACAAGCTGATCCTGTCCGGCGCGACGAACCTGGCCGCCGACAGCGGTGCCGTGAACGGTACGTGCCCGGCCGAACCCGAGGCCGGCACGCTCTGCGCCCGGGTGCTCGCCGCCAAGGCCGCCGTGGTGAAGGACAACTCGGTGCCCGGGTACACGGTGAAGCCGTCGGACGTTCCCGCCGACGCCGTCACCTCGTCCGGCTCCGGCCTGGACCCGGCCATCTCCCCGGCGTACGCCGCACTCCAGGTCCACCGGGTCGCCGCGCGGAACGGCCTGCCCGTCGCGGAGGTCCAGAAGCTGGTCGAGGACCACACGCAGGGCCGCGCCCTCGGCTTCATCGGTGAGCCGCAGGTCAACGTCCTCGAGCTCAACATCGCGGTCAAGGACCTCGCGGCGAGGCGGTGACGGACCGGTACGCCCGAACGCGAGCCGGCGGTCCGGGAGCCGGTCCCGGACCGCCGGCTCCCGCCGCCCGCCTCTCGCCCGCTGTCAGCGTCCCGTCAACGTCGCCCGCATCGCCGTCAGCGTCCCGTCAGGACCGGCTCGTCGGCCGGAGACGGCGGGCATGACCTCACCAGCGAAGCCCCGATCCCGTCCAGCCCCTCCGGAGGCACCCCATGGCAGACATCCTCGACGACGACCCCGAGCCCTCCGAACGATTCCCGGCCGGACCCCTGTACGTACCGGTCCGGCCGGGTCCCTCCGGGAGTGCGGCCCGGATCTTCCGCACCCCGCTCGGCCGGCGCACGGCCGTCGGCTTCACCTCCGAGCACCGGCTGACCGCCCTCCTCGGCCCCGGGCAGGCGTGGATCCGGCTCGCGGAGCCCGCCCTGCGCGCGCTGACCGCACCGCTCGGCGTCACCACCGTCACGGTCGACCCCCAGTTCACCGCCCCGGCACCCGCGCCCTTCGCCGCGCCGGTACCGGTCGCACCGGCTCTGCCGGTCACGCGCGAGACCCCCGCCCTGCGAACCGCCTGAGAGGGGCAGCCCCGATGACCCGCGACCGTGGTGGGCCGCCACTGTGAGGCCGGCGACGTGCTCGCGGCCGACGCGGATCTGCCCGCGGACGTACGGCCGGGCGACCTGCTCGCCGTTCCCGTGGCGGGCGCGTACCACCTGTCCAACCTGGTCGGCCGCCCGCCGGTCGTCGCCGTGCGCGACGGACTGGCCCGTCTGCTGGTCCGCCGGGAATCCCTGGAGGACATCCGCCGCCGTGACGTGGGACTGTGACCCGGCCGCACCTCTACACCCCGATCACACCTCGATGTGCGAGCCCATGATGACCGTGCGGTCACGGGGGAGGCCGAAGTACTCGGCGGCGTCCGCGGTGATGTAGGAGGTGGCGATGAACAGCCGCTTGCGCCACGGCGCCATCGTCGGTTCCTTACCGCGCCGGAGGTCGATCTTCGACAGGAAGTAGGACGCCTCGTCGAGCCGCAGCGATCCTTCGGTGCGGACCGGCTCCAGCATGGCCATCGTGCTGGGGACGTCCGGCGTCTCCATGTAGCCGAACCGGGCGGTGACGTGGATGATCCCGTCGTCGGTGTAGCCGAGGTCGTCGACGACGAGCCGCCGGTCGGCCGGGACACGCGGAATCGGTTCGGTCTCGATGGCCATGATCACTACCTGGTCGTGCCGCACGTGGTTGTGCTCGACGTTGGCCCGCATGGCCAGGGGGGTGGTCTGCTTGCCCCGGTTGAGGAAGACGGCCGTCCCCGGGACGCGGAGCGTCGGCACCTCTCCGCTGCGGAGGCGGTCGATGAACTCGGGCAGCGGCCCCTCGTCGCGTACGCGTTCCTTGGTGACGATCTCGCGGCCGCGCTGCCAGGTGGTCATGACGGTGAACGCGGTGAGGCCGATCAGCAGCGGCAGCCAGGCGCCGTGGACGAGTTTCGTCAGGTTGGCCGCCACGAACAGCAGGTCGACGAGGAGCAGCACGCTCGCCCCGACGGCGATCAGCCACTTGGGCGTGCCCCACTTGGCGCGGGCGACGTAGAAGAACAGCAGGGTGGTGATGGTGATGGTGCCGGTGACCGCCATGCCGAACGCGAAGGCCAGAGCCGTGGAGCTGCGGAAGGCGAAGACCAGGGTGAGGACCGAGACCATCAGCAGCCAGTTGATCCAGGGGACGTAGATCTGGCCGATCGTGGACTCGGAGGTGTGCGCGATGCGCAGCCTCGGCAGGTAGCCGAGCTGGGCGGCCTGCGAGGTGACCGAGTAGGCCCCGGTGATCACCGCCTGGGAGGCGATCACCGTGGCCGCCGTCGCCAGCAGGACCATCGGCCATCTGCCCCAGTGCGGCACGAGCAGGAAGAAGGGGCTGCTGATGTTGCGGGAATCGGCCAGGATCAGCGCGCCCTGGCCGAAGTAGCTCAGCATGCACGCCGGGAGGACGAGGAACATCCAGCCGCGCGTGATGGCCCGACGGCCGAAGTGCCCCATGTCGGCGTAGAGCGCCTCCGCGCCGGTGACCGAGAGCACGACCGCGGCCAGGGCGAAGAAGGCGGTCCCGAAGTGGCCGATCAGGAAGCCCAGGGCGTACGTGGGCGACAGCGCCCGGAGGATCGCCGGGTGGTCGACGACGCCGACCACGCCGCAGGCGCCGATGACCACGAACCAGGCGATCATGACCGGCCCGAAGATCCGGCCCACCGCCGCCGTCCCCCTGCGCTGCACTAGGAACAGCAGGACGATGATCACCGCGGTGACCGGGACGACCGCGCTCTCCAGCGACGGCTCGACGACCTTGAGCCCCTCGACCGCGGAGAGCACCGAGATCGCCGGGGTGATCATGCTGTCGCCGAAGAACAGCGAGGCGCCGAAGACGCCGAGCGCGGCGAGGACGGCCGTGGCGCGCCGGCCACGCCGCGAGCCCCACCGCCGTACGAGGGTGATCAGCGCCATGATGCCGCCCTCGCCGTCGTTGTCGGCGCGCATCGCCAGCAGCACGTAGGTGACCGTCACGATGATCATCACCGACCAGAACACGAGCGACACCACCCCGTACACGTTCTGCGTGCTGACGGGAACGGGATGCGGGTCGCTCGGGTTGAAGACCGTCTGGAGGGTGTAGATCGGGCTGGTCCCGATGTCGCCGAAGACCACCCCCAGGGCACCGACGACCACGGCGAGCCGTACGGTGTCGTGCCCGCTCGGCCCGTGACTCTCCGGCGGCCGCGACGTCTGTCCGCCGCCCGACGCGGCCCCGTGCCGGGGATCGGACATGGCTCTCTCCTCCGCCGCTGTGCCGCAGGCAGGTGCCTGCGGCGCGACGATACCGACCCCCTTGCACAACCGTTCGCAGCGCACGCCGCGCCGACGCCCCGCGCACCTCGCCCGACCCTCCGACGGCGGAACGGGGCACGTCAGGCCGACTGCTGACGGACGTCGGGCTCACGTCCTTCGGGTCAGCGCACCCTGCCGCGTGGTTTCAGCGGGACCGGGGGGAGGGCGGGGGCGGGCAGTGGGGGGCCGTCGTAGCCCTTGACCTCGCCGAAGCGGCTGCCGGACAGCCAGTCCGCGCGGGCCTGTTCGATGTCCTGCTGGGTGCGGCCGACGAAGTTCCACCACATGATCAGCTCCTCGGCGAACGGTTCGCCGCCCAGCAGCATGATCCCGGCGTCCGACTCCGCGCGCAGCGGCAGTTCGGTCCGCCCGCAGCCCAGGTAGAGCATCGAGCCCGGCAGCACCGGCACCCCGTCCACGTGCACCTCGCCGGACATCGCCAGCACGCCGTACTCGAAGTCCGGTTCCAGGGGCAGGCGGGCCTCGGTGCCCCGGGTGAGGGCGAGGTCGGCGCCCACGATCGGGGTGTACGCCGTCCCGGGGGAGCGGGCGCCGTCCAGTTCGCCCAGGAGCACCGTGACCGTCAGACCGGGGGCGCCGGTGGACGGCAGCTCCGGGTGGAACTCGAAGTCCGGCTCGGTGTCGCGGTGTTCGTCCGGCAGCGCCACCCACAGCTGGGCGCCGTGCAGGAAGCGCGCGTGCGGGCGCGGGCTCTCCTCGGAATGGCTGATCGCGCGGCCGGACGTCATCAGGCCCAGCTGGCGGGGCCGGATCGTCTGCAGGCTGCCCGTCGAGTCCCGGTGCAGCACCTCGCCCTCGTGCAGCCAGCTGACCGTCTGCAACCCGATGTGCGGATGCGGCGGGACCTGCATGCCGGGCTCGTCGGCGATGTCGTCCGGACCGTAGTGGTCCACGAAGGCCCACGCGCCGATCATGCGGCGCCCCAGGTTGGGCAGCAGCCGGCGCACCTCCGTCGACTCGCCCAGCTTCACCCGACGGGGGCTCAGCAGTTCGCGGACCGGTTCGGCGACGACGAATCCGCGGCCACCGCAGACGCTGGGCACGGGCGCGCGGTCAAGGTTGCTCATGCCGTTCAACCTAGCGGTGCGGGCACCGGAGGGTGAGCACGGAAACCCGGCATTTTCCCGGACCGGGTCAACGGGCCGACGTCACCGCTCCACCCCCGGGTGAGGGGGCGCGTCCCCGTTGCCGGAAGCCGTCACGGCCGTGAGGCGCTCGGCGACGGCCGGGCGGCGGAGGGGGTCGCCGAACTCGGCACCGGGGAAGGAGTGCCGACGGCCGGTCCGGACGGCCGGGGCGGGCGCGCCGGTTCGGCCGGGCGGTCCGGTCCGCCGCGCACGGTGAAGAACACCAGCGCCGCCACGGCCGCCAGGGCCAGCACCCCGACCGCGGCCCGGCGCAGCAGCACCCCGGTGGACCGCACCGTGCGGGACGGCGGGGCGAGGGGGCGCAGGTCGGCCGGGTGGACGGACTCCGCCCGCGCGGCCAGGGCGGCCCGCAGCCGCTCCTCGACCCGCGTGCCGGCGGTCCCTCTACCGGAGTCGTTCATCGCAGCCCCTCCAGACGTCGGCCGAGCGCGTCCAGCGCCCGGCTGGCCGTGGACTTGACGGCACCCCGTGAAAGGCCGAGCGTCGCCGCTATCTCGGCCTCGGTCAGATACGACCAGTAGCGCAGCACCAGCACCTCCCGCTGACGCCTGGTCAGCGTGCGCAGCGCGGCCAGCACTTCCCGGTGGTCCTCGTGCAGCAGCACGTCCTCCTCCGGAGCGGGCGCGTGCCCCTCGGCGTGGGGTACGTGGGCCCGTACGGTCCTGCGCCGCCGCAGCACCGAGCGGGCACCGTTGACGACACTCGTCCTCAGGTACGCCTCCGGGTCGTCGAGGGAGGCCAGGCGGCCCCCGTGCCGGCGGAACAGCGCGGTGAAGGCGTCCTGGACGACGTCCTCCGCGGTGGGCAGGTCGTCCACCAGCAGCAACGCCAGCCGCACCAGGGACAACCGGCGGTGGTGGTACAACTCCTCGATGTCCGGGCGCCGTACGGGCTCGGCGAGGCCGGGGCGTCCGCGCCGGCCCGGTTGCCGGGCGTCGCCGACGACGTGCCGGTGCGCGCGAGGACCCGGGCCCGCACGGTCTGTGCGAAGCGCCGCCAGGGCGCGGGGCGTCGGGGAACGCGGTGCCGGTGGTCCCGGGGCAGGGCCGCCGCCGGTGGTGTCGCTGTCGTCATGGGTCTCCCGGGCCGGGGACGGGGAGTCGTCGCGCGACGGCTCCCCGCTCCCGGACCTGCCTCAGTGGTGCCGCGGAACCGGCGCGGGTGCGGGGTGGCCGTGGTGCGGGGCCGGCGCGGCCGTGCGGGCCGCCGAGGGCACCGGGGACGGGGTGGCGGAGCCCGGCACGGGGGACGGGGTGGCCGAGCTCGGCACCGGGGAGGGCGCGGCCGTCGAGGGGACGGGGGAGGGTGTCGCCGTGCGGGTCACCGGCGAGGGCACGGGGGAGGGGGTGGCCGAACGGGACACCTGCGAGGGGACCGGGGACGGTGTCGCGGTGCGCGGCGGCGAGGGGACCGGGGACGGGGTCGCACTGCCGTCCGGGTGGGCCGGGGCCGGCGCGATGGCGGTGCCCGGGCGGGCCGGGGAGTGGCCGCCGTCCTGGGCGGCCCGGGCGGTCATCGTGCCGGCGACGGCCAGCGCGGCGCCGACGGCGGAGACCCCCAGGGCTGCACGCAGCCTGCGGGCGCGGCTCGGGCGGGGGGAACGCTGTGCGGACATGGGTTCCTTCGGTGGCTCGGGGTCGGACATCTGGTCGAAGTGGAGGCCTCCACCCCGACAGACGTCCGGCCCCGGCCGAGGTTGCAGGTGATGCCCGAGAAATTTTCCCCCGGCCGCTCAGCCCAGCCGCTTCAGGAGTTCCCCGGCGACCGCGGCCGAGGAGGCCGGGTTCTGGCCGGTGACGAGGTTGCGGTCGACCACGACGTGCGGTGCCCACGGCTCGGCCGCGCGGACGTCGACGCCCGCCTCGGTGAGCCGGTCCTGCAGCAGCCACGCGGCCCGGCCGGCCAGACCGCCCTGGATCTCCTCCTCATTGGTGAAGGCCGCCGCCCGGTAGCCGGCGAAGGCGTTGGTGCCGTCGGCGCGCACCGCGGCCAGCAGCGCGGCCGGTCCGTGGCAGACCACGCCCAGCGGCCGGCCGGAGTCGAGGGCGGCCACGAGCAGCCTGCCGGACTCGGCGTCCACCGCCAGGTCCTCCATGGGCCCGTGCCCACCGGGGTAGAACACGGCCGCGAAGTCGGCGAGGTCCACCTCCGCGAGCTTCACCGGCGTGGCCAGCTCGGTCATCTCCGCCAGCGCCCGGGCCAGCTCGTCGGCCTTCTCCTGGCCGCCGTTGACCTCGGCGGCCAGGCTCGCCCGGTCCACCGGCGGCACGACACCGCCCGGCGTGGCCACGACGACCTCGTGACCGGCGGCCTTGAGCGCCCGGTAGGGGACCACGGCCTCCTCCGCCCAGAAGCCGGTCGGGTGGAGGGTGCCGTCGGCGAGCGTCCACCGGTCGGCGCCGGTCATCACGAACAGGATCTTCGACATGGGTGTCTCTTCTTCTCCCGGAAGGGTGCGTCTGCCCCCAGAACGTAGGCGAGACGACCCATAGGTATCCAATGAAACGACGCATGACCGGCATAGGGCTGCCTATGGGTGCCGGGGAATACCGGAGCGGTGATACTCGGACGCGTGGAGACCGCTTCCCTCGACCTGAACCTGCTGCGTACCTTCCTGGCCGTGTACCGCTCCGGCTCCTTCACCGGCGCCGCGCGTCTGCTGGGCCTGTCGCAGCCGACCGTCACGACGCAGATGCGCGCGCTGGAACGGCAGACCGGCCGCGAACTGTTCGAACGGCTGCCCCGCGGTGTCGCCCCGACCCCGGTGGCCGACGAACTCGCCGGACGGATCGCCGCGCCGCTGGACGAACTGGCGGCCGTCGCGGGCCCCACCCCGCCCGGGGGTGCCCGCGCGGAGCCCGTCCATCTGGCAGGGCCGGCCGAACTGCTCTGCACCACCGTCCTCCCCGCCCTCGCCCCGCTGGTGGCCGAGGGTGTAAGGCTGCGCGTGTCGACCGGGCTGACCGACCCGCTGCTGGCGGAACTGCGCGCGGGACGGCACGATCTGGTGATCGCCACCACCCGCCCCCGCGGCCGTACCGTGCACGCCGTGCCCCTGGCCGACGAGGAGTTCGTCCTGGTCGCCGCGCCGGTCTGGGCCGGGCGGGCGGCGGACCGGCCGGCCGTCGAGGGGCCGGCCGCCCTGGAGGGCGTGCCGCTGATCACCTACGCGGAGGATCTGCCGATCACCCGCCGCTACTGGCGCCATGTCTTCGGCCGGCGGCTGTCCCGTACCGCCGACATGACCGTGCCCGACCTGCGCGGGGTCCTCGCCGCGGTGGCCGCGGGCGCCGGTTTCGCCGTGCTGCCCCGCTACCTCTGCCAGGAACTGCTCGACTCCGGCGCGCTGGTGGCCCTGCTGGAGCCGGAGGACCCGCCGATCAACACCGGCTTCCTCGTCCAGCGGCCCGGCGCCCCGGACAATCCCGACGTGGCCCGTGTCCGGGCGTCGCTGCTGCGAGCGGCACGCACCTGGTGACACGAGCGGCACACACGTCCCGGGCTCAACTCCCGTGCGCGGAGCCGGTCGTGCCGCCCGTCCACTCCGGTGCCAGGACCGACCAGATCTCCTCGTCGTGCCGTTCACCCCGGTACGGGTGACTTTCCCGCAGGACGGCCTCCTTGCGCATGCCGAGGCGCCGGGCGACCGCGATGCTGGGAGCGTTGCCCGCCGACACCCACCACTCCACGCGGTGGACGCCCCGCTCCCGGACCGCCCAGTCGATCAGCACCCGCACCGCCCGCGTCACCAGCCCGCGGCCCACCGCGGCGGGTTCCAGCCAGCAGCCCGCCTCCGCCGTGCCCAGGACCGCGTCGAACCGGCGCAGGATCACCGCCCCGACCAGGGTGCCGTCGAGCCGGATCCCCCGGATCAGACCCGCGTCGGCCGCCTCCTTCCGGGCGTACGCCCGCAGGAACGCCCGTGCCCCGTCCACGTCCGCGACCACGTCCGGCAGTCCGTTGAACCGCCCGATGAACTCCCGGCCGCGGTCCATGTGCGCGAGGAACTCCTCGGCCTGCCAGGGCTGGAGGGGACACAGCTCGGCGCCGTCGTCACCGAGTGAGCTCGCGTACATGGTCACCTCCGGGTGAGGGGGTGGGACATCTGGTACGCCAGCCTACGGTCGGCGCCCTCCCCGAGGTCCGTGAGCGTCTCGTCCAGTTCCAGGAACCACTCCCACGGCGTCCGCCCGTCGGCGGCGGCCAGCCGGGCCATGACCAGGTCCTCCAGTTCGGCGACGCGCTTGTTCTTCCAGACCTTGTCGGCGAGGCTCACCAGCAGGTCCTCCACACCGATGCCGGGTGCCGTCCACGACGCGTGGGTGCCGGCGAAGCGGGCGAGGTGGGCCGGCACGCCGTGCGTCAGCAGCAACTCCCGCCCCGCCGCCTCGTGCAGGGCGCCGGGACCGGACAGCTCGGCCGGGTGCAGGGCCTTGCCGATGTCGTGCGTGGCGGCACCGAACAGCACCGCCTCGGCGTCGAACTCCAGCCGGGGGCAGCGGTGCCGCACCCAGGCCACGAGCTGCGCGGCGACGTCGTGCACCGCCCTGAGGTGGGCCACCAGCCGGGGCGGGGCGTCGGCCGACGCCAGCAGGGCGGCGGCCCGCCCGGGCAGGGGGCGCAGGGCCGGATCCCCGGTGTCGCCCGTCGCGAGGGATGCTGTGTCGGTGGCGGTCATCGTGCCAGAGTAATCACCGCAGCGGACAGGGCAGTTGGGCGACGGGGATGGGGATGGCGATGGAGACGGTGCACACGGCGTTTCTGCTCGGCACGGGCGGCTTCTGGACCGTGGCCTACGTGCTGCTGATCCGTACGGGCCTGCGGGAGCGGACCTTCGGCATGCCCGTCGTCGCGTTCGCCACCAACATCAGCTGGGAGTTCATGTTCGCCTTCGTGCGGCCACCGTCCGGGGTGATGCACGTCATCAACATCGTCTGGTTCTGCTTCGACGTCGCCATCGGATACACGCTCGTACGCTTCGGGCGCGCCGAATTCCCGTATCTGCCCCGGTCGTTGTTCCTGCCCGCGCTCCTCGCGGTGCTCGCTCTCGCCTATCCGGGCATGAACTACGCGTCCGAGCTGTTCGACGAGGGCGCCGGCGCCGTCACGGCGTTCGCCAGCAACCTGGCGATGTCCGGGATGTTCCTCGCGATGCTCGCCGCCCGCCGCGGTACCCGCGGCCAGTCCGCCGGCATCGCGCTGGCCAAGCTGCTGGGCACCGCCTGCGCGTCCCTGTCGATGCTCACCGATCCCGCTCTGGCGCCCCGCCACGACAACGCCCTCATGTACTACCTCTACGCCGGCTGCTTCCTGCTGGACGCCGCCTATCTCGGCGCCCTGCTCGCCGTGCGCCGTACGGAGCGGACGGTCGCACCGGCCACGGCGACCGTCCCCGCCCGACCGGCGGCTACACCGTGACGACGATCTTCCCCCGCGCGTGCTCCACCTCCAGGTGCCGAATGGCCTGCGGTGCCTCGGCCAGCGGGTACGTCCGGTCGATCACCGGGGCGAGTCTCCCGGACTCGGCCAGGTCCCGCAGATCGGCCAGCATCGCCTTGCTGGGCGCCGGTCCGACGAGTGGCCGCAGCCGCTGGCGCACGAACGGGGACAGCGCCACGCCCTTCAGGATGAGGACGGGCGCCCCGAGGAACTGCCCCGAGCGGCCACCGCCGCCCAGGACCAGTGTCCCGGTGGGCGTGAGGGCGCGCCGGAGGGCGGAGATCCCGTGGCCGGCCACGAGGTCGAGGACGACGTCGTACCGCCGCCCGGCGCGCGTGAAGTCCTCCCGCGTGTAGTCCACGGTGTGGTCCGCGCCCAGCGTCCGGACCAGGTCGGTGTTCCGCGTGCCGCACACGCCGGTCACCTCCGCGCCGAGCGCCTTGGCGATCTGCACGGCGAACGTGCCCACCCCGCCGGACGCGCCGTTGACCAGTACGTGCTGGCCCGGCCGCAGTCCGGCCACGTCCCGCAGTGCGCGCAGGGCCGTGTTCCCGGCCAGCGGCAGCGCCGCCGCCTGCTCGAAGGTCAGGGCGGCGGGCTTGCGCTCCACCCAGGCGTCGGGGACGCACACGTACTCCGCGAACGTGCCGTCGACCTCGCCGAACACCTCGTCACCCGGCCCGAGGCCCCGCACGTTCCGGCCGACCGCCGTCACCACGCCGGCGAAGTCCCGGCCGCGGACCCGGGCGCGGGGACCGCGCAGCCCCAGCGCGAGCCGGGCCACGTACGGGTCGCCGCGCATGAGGTGCCAGTCGTACGCGTTGAGCCCCGCCGCCCGCACCCGCACCAGCACCTGGTCGTCGGCCGGCACCGGTTCGTCCACGTCCCTCAGCTCCAGCACGTCCGGTGAACCGTACCGGTCCTGGACGACCGCCTTCATGGCCCTCTCCCCCCTGCCGTCTACGGGCAGGCTACGGCGGCGTTCCCCGGCCGCACATCGGGGAAGAGCCGTAGTCCCGGGGGAGGACGACGGCCCTTGTGTGTAAGGGGCCGACGGCGTCAGCCGCCGTGGCCGACGGCACCCTCCTCGGCGAACGCGACGGCGTCCGCGTGGCCGAAGAGACCGGGAAGTCCGCCGGTGTGCACGAACACGGTCTTCTCGCCCGGCCGTACACCGCCGTCCCGGACGGCGGCGGCCAGCCCGGCCAGGGCACGTCCCGTGTAGGTGGGGTCGAGGACGATCCCCTCGGTGCGGGCGGCCAGCCGGAGGGCCTCGGCCACCGGACCGGTCAGCGCCGCGTATCCGCTGCCCACCTGGTCCCGGCGCACCCGCAGCCGGTCCGCGGTGACCTCCTCGCCGGTGTGCGCGCCCGCGAACTCCACCACGGCCGCCGCCGGGTCGGCCAGCGCGCCGACGTCCACGCCCAGCACCGAGCCGCTACCCAGGGCCGCGACCAGCCCGGCCATGGTGCCGCCCGAGCCGAGCGCCACCACCGCGGTCCGCAGCCCGGGCACCTGCTCGCGCAGTTCCTCGCCGCAGCGCACGTAGCCGCGGGCGCCCAGGACACTGGAACCGCCGAACGGGATCAGCGCGGGGCGGGCACCGGCCGTCCGCAGCGCGGCGCAGACCTCCGCGGCCGCCGCGTCCAGCCCCGCCCGGTCCACCTCCCCGGCCCAGACCAGCCGCGCCCCGAACAGCCCGTCCAGGGCGAGGTTCCCCGACCGGGAGACGCCCGGCGAGCCGCGCAGCACGAGGACGACGTCGCGCCCGAGACGGGCGCCGGCCGCGGCGGTCAGCCGCGCGTGGTTGCTCTGCGGGGCACCGGTCGTCACGAGCGTATCCGCGTCCTCGGCGAGGGCCGCGCCGAGCGTCCACTCCAGCTTGCGGATCTTGTTCCCGCCGCCGCCGAGGCCCGTCAGGTCGTCCCGTTTGATCCACAGGTCGTCCGGGCCGAGCCCGAGTGCGGCGGCGAGCCGGGGCGCCGGCTCGACGGGGGTGGGGAACGTGCCGAGTGGCACGGGCAGCTGGCTCATCCGGAAGGTCCTCGTCAGCGGGCGAACGGGCCACCAGTCGATCACACCGGCGGTCCCGCGGCACACCCCCGGAGGACGGTCATACGTCCCGCGGGGCGAACTCGCTCAGATAGTCCCCCTGCGGCCGGATGACGCCGTAGCTGCTCTCCGGCACCTCGTTCCAGGCGCCGGGCAGGTCGCCCAGGGGTTCCGACACGACCAGCCGGGTCTCGTCGGAGACGTCCCGCAGGAAGTCGACGTCCGGGTGCAGCGCGCGCAGGTCACCGATCCTGGAGCTGTAGTAGAGCGAGCGCGCCGGGCCCCGGCTGGCGTACCGGAACGCCCACAGTCCCTCCCCGTCGGCCACGGCGAGCGTCATCTGGACCGGATCGGGCACCCCGTGCTCCCGTCCGACGCGTTCCACGAGGCCCGTCATCCGGGCGACGGCGCCCGGCGGGTCGTCGTCGAGTCCGAAGGTGAGCGCCAGATGGAACATCACCTCCGAGTCCGTGGAGCCCTCGATCGACAAGAACAGGCCCGGATCGACCGCGAGGACGAGGTCGCGGCGCAGTTCGTGGAACCCGGCGATCGCGCCGTTGTGCATCCACATCCAGCGGCCGTGGCGGAAGGGGTGGCAGTTCGTCTGCTGCACGGCCGTCCCGGTGGACGCCCTGACATGGGCGAAGAACAGCGGCGAGCGGACGTGACCGGCGATCTCCCGCAGGTTGCGGTTGCTCCAGGCCGGGCCGATGTCGTGGAACACGGCCGGGGTGTCGGTGTGCTCCTCGTACCAGCCGATGCCGAAGCCGTCCCCGTTGGTCGTCTCCACACCCATGCGCGCGTGCAGGCTCTGGTCGATCAGGGAGTGCTTCGGCCGGTACAGGACCTCGTCCAGCAGGACGGACGTACCCGAGTAGGCGAGCCATCGGCACATGGGAGGGCCTTCCGGTGCGGGACGGGCGCTGCCCCGCCACCGTAGGGTGCCGGCGGATCGCTGTGCTCACCCGCCGGGGGTGAGGCCACCGGTGAGCCCTCGGCCGGGCTGGGCGTGCGGCCGGGCCGGCCGAGGCCGGTCCGCCGACGAGGCGCCCGCGCGCCGGGCCCCGCGGCGTCAGGCCGGCAGCAGCCGTTCCGCCAGCGCGCCCAGCTGCCGGGCCGTGCGGCACTCGTGCATCTCGACCAGTTCGGCGTACGCCGGTGCCGCCGAGTCGCCGGTGCCCCACTGAGCCCGCGACTCCGGGTTCAGCCAGCACACGCGCCGGGCCCGGCCGGCCAGCTCGCGCACGGCGGCCAGGTTGGGGTCGCTCATGTTCGTCCGGGCGTCCCCGAGGACGAACACCGTCGTGCGCGGGCCGACCGCGTCGCCGTACCGTTCGGTGAACTCGCCCAGGGCCACGCCGTAGTCACTGCTGCCGTGCCAGCCGGTCAGCGTGGCCTCCGCGCGGATGCGGGCGCCGAGGCCGTCGGGGTCGGCGCGGCCGTGGTCGAGGAGGCCGGTCACCTCGTCGAGCCGGTTGACGAAGGCGAACACGCGGACCTTGCTGAACTGGTCGTGCAGCGCCTGCACCAGCAGCATCGTGAAGTCGGAGAAGCCCGACACCGAGCCCGACACGTCGCAGAGCAGGACCAGTTCGGGCCGGCCGGGACGGCGCCGGCGCAGCACGGGCCGCATCGGCACCCCACCGGTGGACAGCGAGGAGCGCAGGGTGCGGCGCAGGTCGATCGTGCCGCGCGCGGCCCTGCGGCGGCGGGCGGCGAGCCGGGTGGCCAGCTTGCGCGCGAGCGGCCGTACGGCCCTGCGCAGTTCGGCCAGTTGGTCCCGGTTCGCGAACAGGAAGTCCACCCGGTCCGAGGTCGGCCGGACTCCGCGCCGCGCGATCTCGTCGCGGCCGCGCCGCTCGGCGACCCGGCGCCGCGCCTCCGCCCCGACCATCCGCCGGAACTCCTCGATGCGCTGCCGGATCTCGTCGTCCAGCAGCCGGTCCGCGAACCCCGAGCCGTTCCCGTCGCGGCCCCGGACGTCGGCCCGCACCCGCGCCAGCAGGGTCTGCGGACGCAGCCGTTCCAGGGTCTGGTACGCCGACCAGCCGTCGGACTCCGGCGAACTGCCGTACCCGCCCAGTCCGTCGACCGCCTCCGCCGCCAGCCGGGCCATCAGCGCCCGGTCGTCGGCGGCCAGCGCCTCGGCCAGCCGGTCGCGCAGCGCCTCGCGGTCCGCGGGGGCGCCGTCCGGACCGCCCACCCCGCGCGGGAAGTACAGGTCGAAGACCGGGTCGAACACCGCCCGTTGCCCCGGTCCGTGCAGCAGTGTCGCGGCCAGTCCCTCGCGCAGCAGCTCCCGGTCCGCGAACCCCAGCGCCTCGGCCGCCCGGGCCGCGTCCACGGTCTCGCCGGTGCCGATCCGCATCCCGTGTCCGCGCAGCGCGCCGACCAGCCCGGTGATCCGTTCGGCGGCACCGGTCACAGCGCGTCCAGGTCGAGCTTCGCGGCCGCCTTCAGGATGTCGTCCTGATGCTTGAGGATCACGCCGAGACTGTCCCGTACGACCGTCTCGTCCAGGGTGCCCGCGCCCAGGGCCAGCAGGGTCCGCGCCCAGTCCACGGTCTCCGCGACGGACGGCGGCTTGCGCAGGTCCATGGCGCGCAGCGCCCCGACGACCCGGACCACCGAAGCGGTCAGCGCCTCGCCGAGACCCGGCACCTTCAGCCGTACGATCCGCCGCTCCAGCTCCTCCTCCGGGAACCCGATGTGCAGGAACAGGCAGCGGCGGCGCAGTGCCTCGGACAGTTCGCGGCCGGCGTTGGAGGTGAGGACGACGAAGGGGCGGCGGGTCGCGGTGACCGTACCCAGCTCGGGGACGGTGATCTGGAAGTCGCTGAGCACCTCCAGCAGCAGGCCCTCCATCTCGACGTCGGCCTTGTCGGTCTCGTCGATGAGCAGCACCGTCGGCTCGTCGCCGCGGATGGCGGTCAGCAGCGGGCGGGGGAGCAGGAACTCCTCGCTGAAGATGTCCGTGCGGGTCTCGTCCCAGCTCTCGTCGCGGCCGGCGCTGATCCGCAGCAGCTGCTTGGCGTGGTTCCACTCGTACAGCGCGCGGGACTCGTCCACGCCCTCGTAGCACTGCAGGCGCACCAGCCGGGCCGCGGCCACCTGGGCGACGGCCTTGGCCAGCTCGGTCTTGCCCACCCCGGCGGGGCCCTCCACCAGCAGCGGCTTGCCCAGGCGGTCGGCGAGGAAGACGGTCGTGGCCACGGCGGGGGAGGCGAGGTAGCCGGTCTCGGCGAGGCGGGCGGCGACGTCGTCGACGGACGTGAACAACGGGGCCTCCGGCGGGGTCGGGGGTGCGGGTCCGCACTGCTCCGGCCGTCCGTTCGGACGGCCGCCCTACTATCTAAGCGCTTGTTCAGTGCTCCTGTCACGCGGAATCCGCGAGGCTCGGCGGCCATTGCGGTCGCGGCGCCGAGCGGAATACACCGATCGGTTTCCTTTCGTCCGCGGCGCGGTTACTCTCGCTGCATGGCCTCCACCGACAAGCTCTCCCCGCGGGACCGGCTGCTCGACGCCGCGGCCCGGCTGTCCTACCGCGACGGTGTCTCCGTCGGCGTCGAGGCCCTGTGCCGGGAGGCCGGCGTCTCCAAGCGGTCCATGTACCAGCTCTTCGACAGCAAGGACGAGATGCTGGCCGCGAGCCTGGAGCGGCGGATCCCCTGGTACGAGGCCCGCTTCAGCCACCCCGACGCGGCGGCCGCGTCCCCCCGCGAGCGCATCCTGTACGTGTTCCAGCGGCTGGAGAAGGCCTCCGTCGAGACGGACTACCACGGCTGCCCGTATCTGGCTGCCCTGGTCGAGCTGAAGGACCCCGGGCACCCGGCGAGCCTGGTCGCCCGCGGGGTCAAGGAGCGCCTGGCGCGAACGTTCCGCGCCGAGGCCGAGCGCGGCGGCGCCCGCGACCCCGAACGACTCGCCAGGCAGCTGGTCCTCGTCTTCGACGGCGCCAGCGCGCGGGCCGGCGCCGGCGTCGAGAACCTGGCGGACGGCCTCGCGACCTCCACGGCGACGGCCCTGCTCGACGCGGCCGGCCTGGCGTGAGCCACCAGCGACCCTGACGGGGCCCACCTGTACGGGTCACCCCAACGCGACGAGGCGGCCGGCCGGCCGGTGGAATGGTGGCGTGACCGCGCCTCCCGACGACTGTCTCGCGCGCAACGAGTGGATCTGCGGCGCCTATGTGCGGACCCGCCGCGAGGTCCTGCTCGACGCGGTCCTCCAGCACCTCCAGCTGACCGTGGTGTCCGTCCTCCTCGCCCTGGTCGTCGCCGTGCCGCTCGCGGTGCTGGCCCGCCGCTGGGGCTGGGCGGCCGGACCGGTGCTCGCCCTGACCACGATCCTCTACACCATCCCCTCCCTGGCGATGTTCTCCCTGCTCCTGCCCCTCTACGGCCTCTCCGCCGGCCTCGTCGTCGCCGGGCTGGTGCTGTACTCGCTCACCCTGCTCGTCCGGAACCTCCTCGCCGGCCTGCGCGCGGTCCCGGAGGAGACCCGGCAGGCCGCCCGCGGCCTCGGCTTCGGCCCCGTCCGGCTCCTGCTCACCGTGGAACTCCCCCTCGCGCTGCCCGCCGCGATGGCCGGGCTGCGCATCGCGACCGTCTCCGCGGTGTCCCTGGTCACCGTCGGCGCGATCGTCGGCTTCGGCGGCCTGGGCAACCTCATCTACTCCGGGATGAACACCTACTTCAAGGCGCAGGTCCTCACCGCGTCCGTGCTGTGCGTGGTGATCGCCGTCGCCGCCGACCTGCTCCTGCTGGGCGTGCAGTGGCTGATCACCCCCTGGGCGAGAGCGGCCCGCGGATGAGCACCCTCGGCGCCACCTGGGACTGGCTCACCGACCCCGCCCACTGGTCCGGCCCCGACGGCGTCCGGCACCGGCTGCTCCAGCACCTGCTGCTGACCGTCGTGTGCCTGCTCGTCAGCTGCCTGATCGCGCTGCCCGTCGCCCTGGTCCTCGGCCACCTCGGCAGGGGCGGCACCCTCGCCGTGAACATCTCCAACGTCGGCCGCGCCGTCCCCACCTTCGCCGTCCTCGTCCTGCTGCTCCTCACCCCGGTAGGGAACTGGGGCGAGGGCCCCACGGTCGTCGCCCTCGTGCTGTTCGCCGTGCCGCCGCTGCTCACCAACGCCTACGTCGGCATGCGCGAGGTCGACCGCGACGTGGTCCGCGCCGCCCGCGGCATGGGGATGACCGGGCGGCAGACGCTGTTCCGGGTGGAACTCCCCCTCGCGCTGCCCATGGTCATGAACGGCGTGCGGATCGCCGCCGTCCAGCTCGTCGCCACCGCCACCATCGCGGCGCTCGCGGGCGGCGGCGGCCTCGGCCGGATCATCACGGCCGGCTTCAACCTCGCCAGCACCCCCCAGGTGGTGGCCGGCGCCCTGCTCGTCGCCGCCCTCGCCCTGGTCGTCGAGGCGGTCTTCGAGATCGCGGAACGGACCGCACCGGCGTGGGCCAGGAGCGGCCGGTGAGAGGCCGCGCCGCCCTGGCGGCCGTCCTGCTCGGCCTCACCGCCTGCACCACCGGCCCCTCCCTGGAGAACCGGGGCCAGGTCACCGCACCGCCCGGCGACAGCCGCCACCTGACCATCGGCTCCGCCGGCTTCACCGAGAGCGACCTGCTCGCCCAGATGTACGCCCAGCTGCTGGACCGGGCGGGCTACCGCACGTCCGTCCTGACGGTCGCCAACCGGGAGCTGTACGAACCGGCCCTGGAGTCCGGCCAGATCGACGTCGTCCCCGAGTACGCGGCCACCTTCGCCGACTGGCTGAACGCGAAGGAGCACGGCGCCCACGCGCCCCCGGCCGGCTCGCCCGACCTCGCCACCACGATGAAGGCCCTGCGCGCCCTCGCCACGCCCCGCGGCCTCACCGTGCTGTCCCCGGGCCGGGCCGTGGACCAGAACGCCTTCGCGGTCAGCGCCGACTACGCCCGCGCGCACCGGCTGAGGACGCTCAGCGACCTCGGCGCCTCGGGCCTGAAGGTACGGCTCGCGGCGGGCGACGAATGCGTGCAGCGGCCGTACTGCGCACCGGGACTGAAGAAGGTGTACGGCATCGACGTCACCGGGGTCGACCCCAAGGGCGTCGGCACCACCCAGGCCAAGCGCGCCGTGCAGGACGGCCGGGACCAGATGGTGCTGACCACCACCACCGACGCCACGCTCGGCCAGTTCGGGCTGGTCCTCCTCGCCGACGACAAGCACCTGCAGAACGCCGACTACGTGGTGCCGGTCGTCAACCGCTCCCGCGCGGGCGGCCCCGGCGTCGCCAGGGCGCTCGGCAGGCTCGACGACGTCCTGACCACCGCCGACCTGGCCCGCCTGAACGAACAGGTCGACAGCTGGCGGCGGCTGCCCGCCGACGTGGCGCGCGCCTACCTGACGGACAAGGGGCTGCTGAAGTAGCCGGCGTCAGGCGTCCGACACCGAGTCGAACGGCACCTGCCCCCGCGCCACGCCCCGCGCGTCCGCGTCCACCGAACGGCGCAGCGCCTCGTGCAGCTTCGCCGGGGTCAGCACCCCGAGGAACCGCGCGCCGTCCAGCACGGCCACCCACCCGGCGTCGTGCTGGAGCATCACCCCGAACGCCTGCTTCAGCGGTGCGCCCACCGGCACCCAGGCGGTCATCCGGTGGGCGAGGTCCCCGACCGTGCCGCCCGCCGCCAGTTCGTCGATGCCGGCCCAGCCGTGCAGGTCGCCCCGCCCGTCCAGGACGACCGCCCACCGGGCGCCCTCCGCCCGCAGCCGCTCCGCCGCCCGCCCGGCGGGCTCGTCCGGACGGGCCACCGGGGGCTGCTGCAGATCGTCCGGCTCGATCGCGGTGACCGACAGCCGCTTCAGGCCCCGGTCCGCGCCCACGAAGGAGGCGACGTACGGCGTCGCGGGCGCCCCCAGCACCGCACCGGGGGTGTCGAACTGCTCGATGCGGCCCTGCCCGTACACGGCGATGCGGTCGCCGAGCCGGACGGCCTCCTCGATGTCGTGGGTGACCAGCAGGACCGTCTTGCGCACGGCGGACTGCATCCGCAGGAACTCGTCCTGCAACTGCTCGCGCACCACCGGGTCCACCGCGCCGAACGGCTCGTCCATCAGCAGCACCGGTGGATCCGCCGCCAGCGCCCGTGCCACCCCGACCCGCTGCCGCTGCCCGCCGGAGAGCTGCTCCGGGTAGCGCGGCCCGTACGTCTTCGGGTCGAGACCGACCAGGTCGAGCAGCTCCGCCGCGCGGGCCCGGGCCCGCGTCCGCTTCCAGCCGAGCAGGGCGGGCACGGTCGCGGTGTTGTCCAGCACCGTGCGGTGCGGGAACAGGCCGACCTGCTGGATGACGTACCCGATGCGGCGGCGCAGCCGCACCGGGTCGACGGCCGCGATGTCCTCGCCGCCGACGAGGATGCGGCCCGAGGTCGGCTCGATGAGCCGGTTCACCATCATCATGGTGGTCGTCTTGCCGCAGCCCGAGGGGCCGACGAGCGTGACGAGTTCGCCCTTTGCCACCTCGAAGGAGAGGTCGTCCACGGCCGTCGTACCGTCCGGGTACCGCTTGGTGACCTGCTCGAACCGGATCATCCCCTCACGCTACGGCGGGGCCGTCCGGGCGTCATCCGGCCGTGACCCGAGTGGCGGACACCGGCACCGGGCGATCACCGGCCGTCCCGTCAGCCGAGCAGGATCACCTCCAGGGTGCGCGGGCCGTGCACGCCCTCCACCCGGTCCAGCTCGATGTCACTGGTGGCCGACGGGCCGGAGATCCACGTCAACGGGCGTACCGGGTCGAGCCGTTCGAGGGCCTGCGGAACGGAGGCGACGACCTGGTCGGGCACCCTGACCACACAGATGTGGTGGTCCGGGATCAGCGAGATCCGGCGCCGGCCCTGGCCGGGGGAGCCGTCCAGGACGATCGTGCCGGTCTCGGCGACGGCCACGGCACACCCGGTCACCACGCTGCCCACCCGGTCCAGCCGGTGCGGGGTGTCCGCCGCCCGGTCGTGGATCCGCACCGGGTCCGCCGCCGCCAGCCACCCGGGCGGCAGCCCCGGCGGCACCAGCACCTCCTCGGAGCCGCGCGCGGCCAGCAGCCGCATCACCAGCAGCGGCAGCTCCTCCTCGTCCGAGCGGTGCACGATCGCCCGGTAGTCCGCCAGGTTCTCGGCGAGCAGCTCCACCGTCTCCTCGGCCGTGCGCTCCCCGTGCTCGCGCGCGTAGTCCCGCGCCACGGCACTCTCGTACGGCTCCTCGTCGGGAGGGACGTCGGCGAGCGCCCGCCGCACCCGGCCCAGGATCCGTTCCCTGCTGCTCACTTGACCTCGTCCTTTCCGCCGCGGGTCCGCTGCCACCAGTCCCGGAACGGCTCGGCGGGCACCGCCGGCAGATCCCGGCTGCCGCTCCACGCCCGGCCCGGACCCGGCAGGGTACGGGGGTGCAGCCGGCGGGTGCGGGAGGCGAGCCGCTGGCCGGTGCGCAGGGCGCCGGGGTGGGCGAACGCCCAGCGCGCGGCCCGCATGGCCGCCCGTTCCGCCGCGTGCCCCCTGGCCGGCTTGAGCACGACCCGGTTGCCCTCCCGGACCGCCGGTCCGCCCTCCACCACCCGCTCCCGCAGGTGCACCAGCACCTCGGGGATGTCGATGGCGACCGGGCAGACGTCGTAGCAGGCCCCGCACAGGGACGAGGCGTAGGGCAGCGAGGCGTCGATCTCGCTGGCCGTGCCGCGCAGTTGGGGGCTGAGGATGGCACCGATCGGGCCCGGGTAGACCGAACCGTAGGCGTGGCCGCCGGCCCGCTCGTAGACCGGGCACACGTTGAGGCAGGCCGAGCAGCGGATGCAGCGCAGGGCCTGGCGGCCGACGGTGTCGGCGAGGGTGTCGGTGCGCCCGTTGTCGAGGAGCACCAGGTGGAAGGTGTCCGGCCCGTCGCCGTCGGTGGTGCCGGTCCACATGCTCGTGTACGGGTTCATGCGCTCGGCGGTGGAGGAGCGCGGCAGCGTCTGGAGGAAGACCTCCAGGTCCCGCCAGGTGGGCACCACCTTCTCGATGCCGACGACCGAGATCAGCGTCTCGGGCAGGGTCAGGCACATCCGGCCGTTGCCCTCGGACTCCACCACGACGAGCGTGCCGGTCTCGGCGACCATGAAGTTCGCGCCGGAGACGCCGACCTTCGCGCGCAGGAACTTCTCCCGCAGGTGCAGCCGGGCGGCCTCGGCGAGTTCGGCGGGCGTGTCCGTCAGGCCCTCGGGCGCCGGACGGCCCCACTCGCCCATCTCGCTCGCGAAGATGTCCCGGATCTCACCCCGGTTGCGGTGGATCGCCGGCACCAGGATGTGCGAGGGACGGTCCTTGCCCAACTGGACGATCAGCTCGGCGAGATCGGTCTCGTAGGCGCGGATGCCCTCGGCCTCCAGGGCCTCGTTCAGCCCGATCTCCTGCGTGGCCATCGACTTGACCTTGACGACCTCCGACTCGCCGGTCGCCCTGACCAGCCCGGCCACGATCCGGTTGGCCTCCTCGGCGTCGGCGGCCCAGTGGACCGTACCGCCCGCCGCCGTCACCGACTCCTCCAGCCGCACCAGGTACCGGTCGAGGTGGCGCAGCGTGTGGTCCTTGATCCGGCGGCCCGCCTCCCGCAGTTCGGCCCAGTCGGACAACTCGCCCACCGCCCGGGCGCGTTTGCTCCGGATGGTGTGGGTGGCGTGCCGCAGATTGCCCCGCAGGGTGGCATCGCGCACGGCCTCGCGCGCGGCCTCGGGAAAGGCGGGAAACGCGGGCATGCCGACGAACGTCGCGCTCATACGGCCGGTTCCTCCTTCGTGCTCGCCAGGATCTCCGCGATGTGGACCGGCCGCATGCCGGTCCCCAGCCGGCTCATCGTGCCGCCGATGTGCATCAGACAGGAGTTGTCGGCCGCGCACAGCACGTCCGCGCCCGTCGACTCGGCGTAGCGCACCTTGTCCGCGCCCATCGCCGCCGACACCTCGGCGTTCTTCACCGCGAACGTGCCGCCGAACCCGCAGCACTCCTCGGCCCCCGGCAGCTCCACCAGTTCCAGACCCCCGACCGCCGTCAGCAGCCGCCGGGGCCGGTCGCCGAGCCGGAGCCCGCGCAACCCGTGGCAGGTGGGGTGGTAGGTGACCCGGTGCGGGTAGTACGCCCCCACGTCCGTCACCCCCAGCACGTCCACCAGGAACTCCGTCAGCTCGTACGTCTTCGGCACCACCGGGGCCAGGGTCGCGGCCAGCGCGTCCCCGCGGCCCTCCGCGCGTGCCCGCTCGCCCATCCGCGGGTACAGCTCCCGCACCATCGCCCCGCAGGACCCCGAGGGGGTCACGATCGCCTCGTAGTCCCCGAAGACCTCGGCGAAGTGCCGGGCGAGCGGCTCCGCGCCGTGCCGGTAGCCGGTGTTGTAGTGGGCCTGCCCGCAGCAGGTCTGGCCCATCGGGAAGTCGACGTCGACGCCCAGCCTGGTCAGCAGTCTCACCACGGCGCGGCCGGTGTCCGGATAGAGCGTGTCGTTGACACAGGTCAGGAACAGGGCGACACGCATCGCGGCTCCTCGGGTTCGGTCGTCGGACGAGTGCAGGGTAGTGGGCGGGTACCGCCCGCCGGAGAGCGCTGTCACCGCGCGGCGAGCCGCGCCTCGGCCTCGCGCCAGCGGGCGCCGTTCCCGCGCGGCGCGTACCGGGTCGGCGGCAGGGTGCGGACGAGCAGCCGGCGCATGTCGGCGAGATCGCCGACCAGACCGTGCGCCCGGGCCTGGACGAGGACGTTGCCCAGGGCGGCCGCCTCCGCCGGACCCGCCACCACGGGCAGTCCGCAGGCGTCGGCCGTCAGCTGGCAGAGCAGCGCGTTGCGGGTGCCACCGCCCACCACGTGCACCACGTCCACGGGATGCCCGGCGAGCCGCTGGGCGTCCGCGACGGCCCGCCGGTGCGCCAGTGCCAGCGAGTCGAGGATGCACCGCGTGGTCTCCGCGCGGGTGCCGGGCACGGGCTGCCCCGTCGCCCGGCAGGCCTCGGCGATCCGCTCCGGCATCCGCCCCGGTGCCAGGAACGCCTCGTCCCCCGCGTCCACCACCGAACGCAGCGCCGGCACGGCGGCGGCCGCCCTCAGCAGCACGTCCAGATCCGGCTCGCCCCAGGCCCGTACGCACTCCTGGAGCAGCCAGAGGCCCATGATGTTGCGCAGGTACCGGACGGTGCCGTCCAGCCCCAGCTCGTTGGTGAAGTTGGCGGCCCGGCTCTCCTCGGTGAGCACCGGCGCGGTCAGCTCCAGCCCGGCCAGCGACCAGGTGCCGGTGCAGATGTAGGCGAAGCGCTCGCCGGTGGCGGGGACGGCGGCCACCGCGGAGGCGGTGTCGTGCGAGGCGACGGCCGTCACCGGCACCGGACCGGCGAGGCCCGTCTCCTCCAGCACCTCCGGGCGCAGCCGCCCCGCCGGATCGCCCGGCTGCCGCAGCGGCGGGAACAGGCCGAGGTCGACGCCCAGCCGCCCGGCGACCCCGTGCGCCCACGTCCGGGTGCGGGGATCGATCAGCTGGGTGGTCGAGGCGTTGGTCAGCTCGGTCCCCTGCTCCCCGGTGAGCCAGTACGTGAGCAGGTCGGGGACGAGCAACGCCCGTGCCGCCCGGGCGAACTGGACGGTCGGGCGGGCGGCCACGAGCTGGTACAGGGTGTTGAAGGGGGCGTACTGCAGACCGGTGGCCGCGTACAGCTCCGCGGCCGGCACGGTCGCCCACACCTGCTCGGCGACGCCTTCCGTGCGGGCGTCGCGGTAGTGCACCGGGTTGCCCAGCAGGGCCCCGTCGGCGTCCAGCAGACCGTGGTCGACGGCCCAGCCGTCGATGCCGACCGAAGCGAGCCGCCCGCCGCTGCGGGTCCCCGCCGCCCGCAGCCCGTCGAGCACGCCCCGGTGGAGCGCGAGGATGTCCCAGCGCAGCCCTTCCGGGAGGCGCACCGGCCGGTTCGGGAACCGGTGCACCTCGCTCAGCTCCAGCGAGTCCGGGCCCACCCGGCCGACCATCACCCGGCCGCTGGACGCTCCGAGATCGACCGCGGCGTACGCCCGCACGCCCGCGTCCGCGCTCATCGCAGGAACGCGGCCGCCACACCCGCGTCGACCGGGATGTGCAGCCCGGTGGTGTGCGTGAGCTCGCCGCCCGTGAGCGCGAACACCGCGTTGGCGACGTGCTCGGGCAGCACCTCCCGCCTGAGGATCGTGCGCCGGGCGTAGAACTCGCCGAGCTCCTCCTCCGGCACCCCGTACACGGCGGCCCGCTGGGCGCCCCAGCCGCCCGCGAAGATCCCGGAACCGCGCACCACACCGTCCGGGTTGACGCCGTTGACGCGGATGCCGTGCTCGCCCAGCTCCGCGGCGAGGAGCCGCACCTGATGGGCCTGGTCGGCCTTGGTGGCCGAGTAGGCGATGTTGTTCGGCCCGGCGAACACGGCGTTCTTGGACGCGATGTAGACGATGTCGCCGCCCAGCCCTTGCGCGGTCATCACCCGGGCCGCCTCCCGCGACACGAGGAAGGATCCGCGGGCCATGATGTCGTGCTGGAGGTCCCAGTCCCGGGCGGTGGTCTCCAGCAGCGGCTTGGAGATCGAGATCCCGGCGTTGTTCACGACGAGGTCGACCCCGCCGAAGGCGAGCACGGCCGCCCGGAACGCCTCGGCGATCTGTTCCTCCGACGTGACGTCCACCCGTACCGCGACCGCCGTGTCCGGCCCGCCGAGCTCCTCCGCGACCCGGGCCGCGCTGTCCGCGTCGAGGTCCGCCACCACCACGCAGGCGCCCTCGCCGGCCAGCCGGTGCGCGACGGCCCGCCCGATCCCGCTGCCCGCCCCCGTCACCAGGGCCACCCGGGTGGCCAGCGGCCTGGGCCGCGGCATCCGCCGCAGCTTGGCCTCCTCCAGCGCCCAGTACTCGATGCGGAACTTCTCCGACTCCTCGATCGGCGCGTACGACGACACCGCCTCCGCCCCGCGCATCACGTTGATCGCGTTGACGTAGAACTCGCCGGCCACGCGCGCGGTCTGCTTGTCCTTGCCGAAGGAGAACATGCCCACGCCCGGGACCAGCACGATCGCCGGGTCGGCGCCGCGCATGCCGGGGGAGTCGGGCAGTGCGTGCCGCCGGTAGTAGGCGGCGTACTCCTCGCGGTAGGCGCCGTGCAGTTCCGTCAGCCGTGCGAGGACCTCCTCCAGCGGCGCCGTGGGCGGCAGGTCGAGCACGAGCGGCCGGACCTTGGTGCGCAGGAAGTGGTCGGGGCAGGAGGTGCCCAGCGCGGCCAGGCGCGGGTGCTCGGCACGGGCCGTGAAGTCGAGGACGGCCGCCGAGTCGTCGAAGTGCCCGACCTGCGGCCTGTCCCGGGAGGCGAGGGCGCGGACGTACGGCGCGAGCGCGGCGGCGCGTTCGCGCCGCCCGGCCTCGGGCAGCGCCTCGTACCCCGCGATCACCGGTCCGAAGGGCTCCGCCTTCCCGCGCTCCGCCAGGAACGCCTCGGCGGTGCGGATGATGTGCAGGGAGTTGCGCTCGCACTCCTCGGAGCTGTCGCCCCACGCGGTGATCCCGTGTCCGCCGAGGACGCAGCCGACGGCCCGCGGGTTGGCCTTCCGGACGGCGGCGATGTCCAGGCCGAGCTGGAAGCCGGGCCGGCGCCACGGCACCCACACCACGCGGTCCCCGAAGCACTCGGCGGTCAGCTTCTCCCCGTCGGCGGCGCAGGCGAGCGCGATGCCGGAGTCCGGGTGCAGATGGTCCACGTGCGGGGCGTCCACCAGTCCGTGCATCGCGGTGTCGATGGAGGGCGCGGCCCCGCCCCTGCCGTGCAGGCAGTAGTCGAACGCGGCGACCATCTCGTCCTCGCGCTCGACACCGGGATAGACGTCCGCCAGGGCCCGCAGCCGGTCCAGCCGCAGCACGGCCAGCCCGGCCCCGGTCAGCGTGCCCAGGTCGCCGCCGGACCCCTTGACCCACATCAGCTCCACGTCACCACCGGTGACGGGGTCGGTGCCGGTGCCCTTGGCGGAGGCGTTCCCGCCGGCGTAGTTCGTGTTGCGGGGATCGGCACCGAGCCGATGGGACCGGGCGATCAGTGCGGCGGCCTCGGGATGTGTGGACAGGGTGGTCATGGACATTCCTCAGCTCCTCGGAAGACAGGGAGTTCGAAGGGGGCGCGGGGGGCCGGCGGCCGGAGACGTCCGGTGCGCGGCCCGGGCGACCGGGCGGCGGGGCGTACGCCTACGCGTCCCAGCCGGCCTGCCGCCCCCCGACCCGCTCGGCGACGACCTTCTCGGCCCACCCCGACCGCCGGTACGCGGCCAGCGGATCGGGGTCGCGCCCCATCTCCTCGCGCACCTGCCGCAGCAGGGGCCGCACATCGGTGTTGTACGCGTCCATCAGCACGGCGTTCGCGTCGAGCACGTCGCCCGCGGCCTGCGCCGCCGCCAGCGCCGACCGGTCCACCAGCAGCGCCTTGGCCGTCGCCTCCTGCACGTTCATCACCGAGCGGATGATCGCCGGGATCTTCGCCTCGATGTTGTGGCACTGGTCGAGCATGAACGCGACCCGCGCGGACAGCCCGCCGCCGCGCACCACCTCGTACATGATCCGGAACAGCTGGAAGGGGTCGGCGGCCCCCACCATCAGGTCGTCGTCGGCGTAGAACCGCGAGTTGAAGTCGAAGCCGCCGAGCCTCTCCTCCCGCAGCAGGGTCGCCACGATGAACTCGATGTTGGTGCCGGGTGCGTGGTGTCCGGTGTCGACGACGACCTGCGCCTTCGGCCCGAGCTTCAGGCAGTGCGCGTACGCCGTGCCCCAGTCCGGCACGTCCGTCGTGTAGAAGGCCGGCTCGAAGAACTTGTACTCCAGCAGCATCCGCTGCCCGTCGCCGAGCCGCGCGTACACCTCGGCCAGCCCCTCGGCGAGCCGGTCCTGCCGGGCGCGGATGTCGTCCTGGCCCGGATAGTTGGTGCCGTCCGCGAACCACAGCTTCAGATCGCGGGAGCCCGTGGCGTCCATGATGTCCACGCACTCCAGCAGGTGGCCGAGCGCCTTGCGGCGCACCGCGGCGTCCGGGTGGCAGATGCTGCCGAGCCGGTAGTCGTCGTCCTGGAAGGTGTTGGAGTTGACAGCGCCCAGCCGCACACCGCGCTCCTCGGCGTACTTCGCCAGCGCCGTGTAGTCGTCGACCCGGTCCCAGGGGATGTGCAGGGCGACGGTCGGGGCCACGCCGGTGAACTCGTGCACCTTGGCGGCGTCCTGGAGTTTCTCCTGGGCCGTGCGCGGCACGCCGGCCTGGGCGAACACCTTGAAACGGGTTCCCGAGTTCCCGTACGCCCACGACGGCGTCTCGACGGCCTGGGTCTTGAGCGCGGCCTTCACCGCGGCGAGGTCGGTCACTTCAGGGCTCCTGTGAGGTCAGGCGGAACGACTAAGCGTGTGAAACGATTCAGAACGGAAGCTAGGTGCCGTTCCGAAGGGTGTCAAGGACTCCGGCCCCCGCGGTCGCCCGTGACTGCGCCGTGACTTATCGGCGTGGAAAGTTTTTCGACACGGACCCATTGACGCGGCCCGGCGGTGATGCCTACGGTCCCGGCAATCCATTTGAAACCTTTCAGACGCCGTGGCGGCCCCGGGCCCGTCCGGCGGTGTCGTCGAGGAGCCCCCATGACCCACCCGCCTGACACGGGACCGGCCCCGGTGCTGGCACTCGCGGGCGTCTCCAAGTCCTTCGGTGCCGTACGCGCCCTCCGGGACGTCTCGCTGGAGCTGCTGCCCGGCGAGGTGCACGCCCTCGCCGGTGAGAACGGCGCGGGCAAGTCGACCCTGATCAAGATCCTCGCCGGGGTGCACCGGCCGGACACCGGCCAGGTGCTGCTCGACGGGGCGCCGGTCGTCTTCCACGGTCCCGGCGACGCCCGTGACGCCGGCATCGCCGTGATCTACCAGGAGCCGACGCTCTTCCCGGACCTGTCGATCGCCGAGAACATCTTCATGGGCCGCCGGCCCCGGCGGTCCCTCGGCCGCATCGACCACAAGGCCACTCGCGGGGCCACGGCCGCCCTGATGAAACGCCTCGGCGTCGATCTCGACCCCGACCGGCCCGCCCGCGGACTGTCCATCGCGGACCAGCAGATCGTGGAGATCGCCAAGGCGCTCTCCTTCGACGCCCGTGTCCTGATCATGGACGAGCCGACGGCCGCGCTGACCGGCAGCGAGGTCGCCCGGCTCTTCGGAGTCGTACGCACCCTGCGCGAACAGGGCGCCGCCGTGCTGTTCATCTCGCACCGGCTCGAGGAGATCTTCCAGATCTGCGGGCGGGTGACGACGCTGCGCGACGGCGCGCGGATCGCCGGCGAGCCGCTCGACGGGATGACCGAGGACGACCTGGTCCGCCGGATGGTCGGCCGCGACCTCGACGAGCTGTATCCGAAGCTCGACGTCACCCCCGGGCAGACCGCGCTCAGCGTCCGCCGGCTGACCCGTGAGGGCGTCTTCACCGACGTCTCCTTCGAGGTGCGGCGCGGCGAGATCGTCGGCCTCGCGGGGCTGGTCGGCGCCGGCCGTACCGAGGTCGCCCGCGCCGTGTTCGGCGTCGACCGCTGGGACGCGGGGGAGGTCGAGGTCGGCGGCCGCCGGCTCACCAACGGGGCCCCCTCCACCGCGATGGCCGCGGGACTCGCCCTCGTCCCCGAGGACCGGCGCGCCCAGGGGCTGGTGATGGACATGTCCATCGAGCGGAACATCGGTCTGACCGGACTGCGCACGACCGCCAGGGCCGGACTGATGAACCCCCGCGCCGAACGCAGCCGCTCCCTGGACTGGGCGGTGAGGCTCCAGGTGAAGTACGCCCGGATCGCGGACGCCGTCTCCACGCTGTCCGGCGGCAACCAGCAGAAGGTCGTCCTCGCCAAGTGGCTCGCCAGCCGCCCCGAGGTGCTCATCGTGGACGAGCCGACCCGGGGGATCGACGTCGGCACCAAGGCCGAGGTCCACCGGCTGCTGTCCCGGCTCGCCGCCGACGGTGTGGCGGTGCTGATGATCTCCTCCGACCTGCCCGAGATCATCGGCATGGCCGACCGGGTGCTCGTCATGCACGAGGGCCGCATCACCGCCGAGATCCCCCGCGCCGCGGCCACCGAGGAATCCGTGATGGCGGCGGCCACCGGGAGGGCGGCCGCATGACAGCTGTAGATCGGGCTGCCTGCCGAACTGCATCCGCCGAACGGGCCGCTCGCCGCGCGACGGCTACAAAGGGGGACGCCCGCCGGGTGACAGCGGTAGAGGGGGCTGACCGCCGGACGGCAGTCGCCGTGACGGCTGCCCGTTGTACGACAGCCGTAGAGAGGGCTGAGCGGATGATCCTGGTCGCCGATCGGAGGGCCGCCGTATGACGGTGACCTCGCCGAACCCGGCCCCCGTCGCCGATGCGCCCCGCTCCAGCGGTACCCGGCTCGTGGACCGTGTCTTCAAGATGCGCGAACTCGCCATCCTGGTCGTCTTCCTGGTGATGATCGCGGTCACCCAGGCGGGCAACAGCCAGTTCCTGTCCGAGCAGGGCATCAAGGACCTGCTGCTCAACGCGACGATCCTGGTGCTCGTCGCCACCGGGCAGTCCCTCGTCGTCATCACCCGCAACGTCGACCTGTCGGTCGGCTCCACCCTCGGGATCAGCGCCTTCGCCGCCGGCTCCTACCTCCAGGGCGGCGGGAACACGGTCGTCGCGATCCTCCTCGCCGTCCTGCTCGGCATCGGGTCCGGACTGCTGAACGGCCTGCTCGTCAGCCTAGGCCAGGTGCCCGCGCTGGTCGTCACGCTCGGCACCCTGTACATCATCCGCGGGATCGACTCGATCTGGGTCGGCTCCCGGCAGATCACGGCGGCCGATCTCCCCGGCGGTTTCGTCGACTTCGGCTCCACAGGAGTCTCGGCGGTGCCCTGGCTGGCCGTCATCGCGCTGGCGGTGCTGGTCGCGACCGCGTACTTCCTCAGGCACTACGACAGCGGGCGGGAGCTGTACGCCCTCGGGTCCAACCCGGAGGCCGCGCGACTCGCCGGCATCCCCGTGCGCAAGCGGCTCCTGGCCGCCTACACCTTCTGCGGCGCCCTCGCCGGACTCGCGGGCGTCCTGTACCTGGCCCGGTTCGGCAACGTCGACTCCGGCACCGGCAACGGCTACGAACTCACCGTCGTCAGCGCGGTCGTGGTCGGCGGCATCGCCTTCACCGGCGGCGCCGGCAGCGTCTACGGCGCCGCTCTCGGCGCCCTGCTGCTGACCTCGATCAACAGTGTGCTGCCCGCGCTCGGCGTCAGCTCCGTGTGGGTGCTCGCCATCAACGGCGTCCTGCTGCTGCTCGCCATCGCCGTCGACCGGGTCGTGGCGCTGCGCGTGGCCGCCGCCCTGAAGAAGAAGTCGGCCCTGAGGAGGACCGCCATGGCGAAGGAGACCTCCGGTGCCTGAGTCGCTCATCCGCGCGATCCGCTGGGACACCGTCGTCGGCGCCCTCCTGATCGCCTTGCTGCTGCTCTCCTTCGGGTTCGTCGACGGCTTCGGCAACGCCCTCAATCTGTCGTTCCTGCTCGGCAACACGCTCCCGATCGCGCTGATCGCCCTGCCGATGACCCTGCTCGTCGTCTCCGGCGAGATCGACCTCTCGGTCGCGTCCACGGCCGGGCTGTCCGGGGCCGTGATGGGCAGGCTCTGGAACGAGGGCATGGCCATCGAGACGATCGTCCCGCTGTGTCTGCTCCTGGGCGTGGTCTGCGGGCTGGTCAACGGACTGCTCGTGACCCGGCTCGGGCTGCCGTCCCTCGCCGTCACCATCGGCACGCTCGCCGCCTACCGGGGCATCGCGCAGATCGTGCTCGGTTCCGACGCGGTGACCGACTTCCCGGTCCGGTACCAGGAGTTCGCGGCCGGCCGCCTCGGCACGACCTTCCTGCCGCAGGCCTTCCTGCCCTTCCTGGTCCTGCTCGCCGTCGCGGTCGTCGTCCTGCACGCGACCCCGTTCGGCCGGTCGCTGTTCGCCATCGGGGCGAGCGAGGAGGCGGCACGGTTCGCGGGCATCCGGGTCAAGCGCGGCAAGCTGATCCTCTTCGTCGCCACCGGCCTGATGTCCGCGCTCACCGGCGTCTTCTGGGCGCTGCACTACGCCAGCGCCCGCTACGACAACGCCACCGGGCTGGAGCTCTCCGTCGTGGCAGCCGTGCTGCTCGGCGGCATCGACTTCGACGGCGGCAAGGGGACCCTGGGCGGCGCGATCGCCGGTGTCTTCCTGCTGGGCGCGCTGCAGAACGTGATGAGCCTGCTCAACGTCTCCGCCCAGTCGCAGATCGTCGTCACCGGCGTGCTGCTGGTGATCTCCGTCCTGGCGCCGCGGGTCGCGCGGCAGATCTCCCTCGCCCGGGCGGCCGGCTCCACCGGCTAGACCGTCCGCCGGCCGCGGGCCCGCCGCGGCCGGCGGACGTCTCCCGCGGCGGAGCCGCGTGTCCGGACCAGTCCCGCGCCCCCGACGGGGCGCCACCCCTCCTCCCGCAAAGGAAGCGTCATCATGCGTAGTCCGTCCCTTCGCCGCGCCTGCGCCGCCCTCGCCGCCGGCACCTCCCTGGCCCTCGCCCTCACCGCCTGCGGCGGCACCACCAAGAACGACGTCAAGGACGACAACGGATCCGCCGCCTCCGCAGGCAAGGCCGACCCGAACGCGGCCACCAAGAAGGGCCTGACCGTCGGCTTCCTGCCCAAGCAGGTGAACAACCCGTACTTCACCACCGCCGACAAGGGCGGCGAACGGGCGCTCACCGAACTCGGCTCGACATACAAGGAGGTGGGCCCGTCCAGCGCCACGGACACCTCCGGGCAGGTGAGTTACGTCAACACGCTCACCCAGCAGCGGGCCGACGCCATCGCCGTCTCCGCGCAGGACCCCGGCGCCCTGTGCACGGCGCTGAAGCAGGCCATGACCAGCGGCATCAAGGTCGTCACCTACGACTCCGACACCAACCCCGGCTGCCGCAACGCGTTCGTGTCGCAGGCGTCCGCCGAGGACCTGGGCCGTACCGAGGTGCAGCTGCTCGCCGAACAGATCGACTACAAGGGCGAGATCGCGATCCTGTCGGCCGCACAGACCGCGACCAACCAGAACACCTGGATCGGCTACATGAAGGACGAGCTGAAGGACCCGAAGTACAAGGACGTGAAGCTCGTCAAGATCGCGTACGGCAACGACGACGCCCAGCAGTCCTTCCAGCAGACCCAGGGCCTGCTCCAGGAGCACCCGAACCTGAAGGGGATCATCTCCCCGACCACCGTCGGCATCAAGGCCGCGGCCCAGTACCTGTCGGGCTCCAAGTACAAGGGCAAGGTCAAGCTGACCGGCCTCGGCACCCCGAACGACATGCGCAAGTACGTCAAGAACGGCACCGTCGACGGCTTCGAGCTGTGGGACCCGGCGAAGCTCGGCGACCTCGCCGCGCGGACCGCCGTCGCCCTGGCCTCCGGGCAGATCTCCGGCAAGGAGGGCGAGACCTTCAAGGCCGGCGGGACGACGTACACCCTCGGCAAGGACGGTGTGATCAACCTGGGCAGGCCCACCGTGTTCGACGCGAAGAACATCGACCGGTTCGACTTCTGAGCGGAGAGGGGGCGTCGACGCACCGCGTGTGCTTCCTGCTGAAGGTCAGGGCGGACCGCCTCGGCGAGTACCGTGAGCGGCACGCGGCCGTCCGGCACAACTACCCGCTCTTCCCGCACGAGGACGGCCTGCTCGTCGGCTACCTGGAGACCGGCGACTTCGCCGCCGCCCGGGCCGGCACGGAGGCCACCGGCGTCAACGCGCGCCGGCAGGCGGAGAGGGCGCCGTTCTTCGAGTCGCCGGACGGCGCCCGGCCCGACGCGGCCATGAGACCGCTCGCCGAGGTGTTCCACCTCGACCGAACGGCCGGAGCGGGCCACCTGCCGGCGCGGCCCGCGGCCGCGCGCCCCGGCCTTCACCCGGGGCGCGCGGCCGAGAGGACGGCCACCCCGGCCCCTCGGCCACGAGCGAGGGCACGGCCCGGCCCGTCCACCGGGAGGGAAGGCCGGGCGGTACGACCCCCTCGGCCCTCCCCGTAGCCCCGCCCCGCGCCCCTTACGACCGCTCGTTCCGGGCGGCGGTGCCGGTAATGTGAAGGCCCGCCCACCGCCCGTCGTCCCCCTGGAGGTCCGAAGCCCGATGGCCCAGTCGGTGGGTATCAAGGACGTCGCCCGCGCCGCCGGAGTGTCGGTGGGCACGGTGTCCAACGTGATCAACCGCCCGGACACGGTCGCCGACGAGACCCGCGCGCGCGTGCAGTCCGCTATCGACCGGCTCGGCTACGTCCGCAGCGAGTCCGCGCGCCAGCTCCGTGCGGGCCGCAGCCGGATCATGGGGCTGCTCGTGCTCGACATGGGCAACCCGTTCTTCGTGGACGTGGCGCGCGGTGCCGAGCGCGCGGCCCGTGCGGCGGGACTCGGCGTGATGGTCTGCAACAGCGCCCAGAACGCGGCCGAGGAGGCCGACTACCTGTCGCTCTTCGCCGAGCAGCGGGTGCGCGGTGTCCTGCTCACCCCGGCGGACGCGACCGGCCGCAACATCGAGTCCTTCCGCCGGCACGGCATCCCCTTCGTCCTCGTCGACCGGGTCGCCGAGGGCGCCACCGAGTGCTCGGTCTCCGTGGACGACGTGGCGGGCGGTGCGCTCGCGGTCCGCCATCTGGTGGACGCCGGGCACCGGTCCCTCGCCTACGTCAGCGGCCCGCCCGGGCTGAACCAGGTCCGCGACCGCCGTACCGGCGCCCTGAACGCCCTCGCCGAAGCCGGGCTCGGCCCGGACGCGCTGCGCGAGCTGCCCACCGAGCGCCTCGACGTCGCCGCCGGCCGCGACGCGGGCGCCCGGCTGCTCGGCCTCGCCGAGCGCCCCACCGCCGTCTTCTGCGCCAACGACCTGCTCGCCCTCGGCGTCCTGCAGGCCCTGTACGCGGCGGGCGTCACCGTCCCGGACGACCTCGCCATCGTCGGTTACGACGACATCGAGTTCGCCGCGGCCGCCGCCGTACCGCTGACCTCGGTACGGCAGCCCGCCGTCACCATGGGGGCCCTGGCCGCCGAACTGCTGCTGGAGGAGACCGAGCAGGGGGAGGGGTCGCGGGCCCACGAACACCGCCGGGTGGTGCTCCAGCCGGAGCTGGTCGTGCGCCGTTCCAGCCTCGCGGCCCGCTGACCGGAAGTTCAGTAACAATCCATGATCCCGGGGGTCGGCCCGCACCCGGTCATGTGCTGAACTGGGACGCGTCCATCCCATCCGTCCCGGGAGACCCGTTGAGCCTCAGCTACCGCCAGCCGGGCGTCGTCCTCACCGACCGGCGCTTCACCGTGCCCCTCGACCACGCCGACCCCGGCGGCGAGACCATCGAGCTGTACGCCCGCGAGGCGGTCGCGAGTGACAAGGCGGACCAGGACCTGCCCTGGCTGCTGTACCTGCAGGGCGGACCCGGCTTCGGGGCGAATCGTTTCGTCGGACGGCAGGCCTGGCTCGACCGAGCCCTGAAGGAGTACCGCGTCCTGCTGCTGGACCAGCGCGGCACGGGCAGCTCCACGCCCGCCACCCGGCAGACGCTCCCGCTGCGCGGCGGCCCCGCCGAACAGGCCGGCTACCTCACCCACTTCCGGGCCGACGCCATCGTCCGCGACTGCGAGGCCATCCGCCCGCAGGTCACCGGCGGCGCCCCGTGGACCGTGCTCGGCCAGAGCTTCGGGGGCTTCTGCACGGTGTCGTACCTCTCCCTCGCCCCCGAGGGTCTGCGGACGGCCGTGATCACCGGCGGGCTGCCCTCGCTCGACGCCCACGCCGACGACGTGTACCGCGCCGCCTACCCGCGCGTCGAGCGGAAGGTCGCCGCGCACTACGCCCGCTATCCGCAGGACGTCGAGCGGGCCCGCCGTATCGCCGACCACCTCCTCACCCACGACGTGGTCCTGCCGAACGGCTACCGCTTCACCGTGGAGGCCTTCCAGTCCCTCGGCCTGATGCTCGGTGCGAGCGACGGCAGCCACCGGCTGCACCACCTCCTGGAGGACGCCTTCGTGCGCACCCCCGGCGGGCTCGACCTCTCCGACGCGTTCCAGGAACAGGTCCAGACCCTGCTGTCGTACGCGGGCCACCCCCTGTACGCCCTCGTCCACGAGGCGATCTACGGTCAGGACGGCCGCCCCACCGCCTGGGCCGCCGAACGCGTCCGCGCCGAGTTCCCGCAGTTCGACGCGGCGAAGGCACTCGCGGGCGACGCCCCCGTCCTGTTCACCGGCGAGACGGTCCACCCGTGGATGTTCGACGCCGACCCGGCCCTGCGCCCTCTGCGGGAGACGGCGGGCCTGCTCGCCGCCCGCACCGACTGGCGGCCGCTGTACGACCCCACGCGTCTCGCCGCCAACGAGGTCCCGGTCGTGGCCGCCGTCTACCACGACGACATGTACGTCGACACCGCCCACTCCTTGGCGACGGCCCGCGCGATCCGGGGGCTGCGCACCTGGGTCACCGACGAGTTCGAGCACGACGGCCTGCGCGCGGGCGCGCCCCGTGTCCTCGACCGGCTGCTGGCGCTGGCCCGCGACGAGGTGTGACGCACCGGGCGGGCGCCGACGCGGGTTTCGGGGGCAGCTCCGCAGGTCAGTAGGGTGGGGTTCATGCCGGACCATACGATCGACCCCTCCGACCTGCGCGGCGACTGCGCACAGTGCTTCGGGCTGTGCTGTGTCGCCCTGCCCTTCGCCCGCTCCTCCGACTTCGCGCTGAACAAGCCCGCGGGCACGGCCTGTCCGAACCTGGGCTCCGACCACCGGTGCGGCATCCACGCCGACCTGCGCGGCAAGGGCTTCACCGGCTGCACGGTCTACGACTGCTTCGGTGCCGGTCAGAAGGTCTCGCAGGTCACCTTCGGCGGGCAGGACTGGCGGACGGGGGCGAAGAAGGACGCGCGGCGGATGTTCGACGTCTTCCCGGTGGTCCGGCAACTGCACGAACTCCTGTGGTACCTGGCGGAGGCGCTGCGCATGCCCGCCGCCCGGCCCGTCCACCCCGAGCTGCGGCGGGCGTGGGAGCGGACCGATGCGCTCACCCGGCAGGGCCCCGAGGAACTGGCGGCTCTCGACGTGGCCGCGCACCGCCAGGAGATCAACGTGCTCCTCCTGCGCACCAGCGAGCTGGCCCGGCCCGGCGCCACCGCGAAGGGCGGCAAGAGCGGCGGAAAGAGCGGCGGAAAGGGCGGCGGCAAGAGCGGTGGCAAGGACCGCAGGGGCGCGGACCTCATCGGCGCCCGCCTCAGGGGCGCCGACCTGCGGGAGGCGAGTCTGCGCGGTGCCCTGCTCATCGCCGCCGACCTCACCGGGGCCGATCTGCGCGGCGCGGACATGATCGGCGCCGATCTGCGGGACGCCGACCTGTCCGACGCGGACCTCACCGACGCCTTCTTCCTCACCCAGCCCCAACTCGACGGTGCCCGGGGCAACGCCGCCACCCGACTCCCCGACGCACTCACCCGCCCGGCCCACTGGACGGCGGGCTGACCCGCGGGCTGCCACACGTCGGGCGGCGGACCGAGCCGCCGCCTTAGGCGAGCCGAGGGCCCGCCCTGGTCACTCGACCCACCGGTGCGCCGGGCAGCTCGGGTCCGGCCGTCCGGAACCGGGGTCCGGTGCAGCGGGCGGGGAGCCGATGAGCCGCCCTGGCCGGCCGGTCGTCCACCCACCCTGTCCGTCAGCAGTGGGCCGACCTGCCGGAGCCGTCCCCGGACGGGCAGCCGCCCGGGTCAGTCGTCCGTTCGGTGTACCGGGCAGCCGGTCGGTCCGTCGGCGCCGTCCGGGACCGTGACCGGTACCGCCGGGGTGGACGCCGGGGTGGGGCGCCGGTCCAGCCGGAGGCGCAGGCCGTCCGGCATCAGGGTCAGCCGCTCGGTGACCGCCAGCCGGTAGCCCGGGTCGATCCCCAGGTCGTAGCGGCGCAGCAGCAGGCCGAGGACCAGGGTCGCCTCGTGCAGGGCGAACTGGCGGCCGATGCACGCGCGGGCCCCCGTGCCGAACGGCTTGAAGGTGTGCGGCGGCCGGGCCCGTACGGCCTTGGCGTCGAACCGGTCCGGGTCGAACCGCTCGGCGTCCTCGCCCCACACCGCCGGCTCGCGGTGCAGCATCGGCGTGAGCACCAGCGCCCACGCGCCGCGCCGCATCGGATGCTCACCGGCGAGCACGGTGTCCTGCCGGGCCTCGCGGGCGAAGGCGGGTGCGGTCGGCCAGAGCCGCAAGGTCTCGTCCAGCACCCGGCGGACGTAGCGCAGCTTGGCGACCTGCTCGTAGCCGGGCTGCGCGGTGCCGCCCCAGACCCGGTCCACCTCGGCGCGCGCCCGGGCGGCGATCTCCGGGTGCCGGGCGAGGTAGTACAGGGCGAAGGAGAGCGCGCCCGAGGTGGTCTCGTGGCCGGCCACCAGGAACGTGATCACCTGCTTGCGGACGTTCTCCGCCGACAGCCTTTCGCCCGTTGCGGGGTGGGCCGTCTCCAGCATGCGGTCCAGCAGGTCCCCGCTGCCGCCCCCGGACCGGCTCCGGTCGGCCACCAGGCCGTCCACCGTGCGGTCGAGGTAGGCCATGTCGGCCGCGTTGCGCCGGGCGGCGGTCCGCAGCAGCAGCGGGGCCAGCGGTCCGGGCACGCTGTTGAGCCGCTGCGCGTAGGTGAGCGTGCCGACCATCGCCGAGACGAAGGGATGCGGCCGGTCCCGCTCGAAGGAGCCGAAGTCGTGCCCGAACCCGGTGCGCGCGATCGTCTCCAGGGTCAGCTTGGTCATGTCCCCGGGCGCGTCCACCGTGCGCCCGGCCGCCGTCTCGCGGTCCCAGTGGTCGGTCAGCCGGCCGGTGACCGCCAGCATCATCCCGTGGTAGGTCTCCATGGCCTCACGGCTGAAGCCGGGCGCCAGCACGTCGTGGGCGAGCTGCCAGTTGGGCTCGTGGTTGTAGGCGGTGAACAGGCCGTCCCCGGCGATGGGCCGCAGATTGGCGATGCCCAGACCGACGTGCTTGGCGAACCGGGCCTCGTCCGCGATGTCGGCGGCGAGCCGCGCGCCCCACACGAACACGAACTCCTTGCCGAAGGCCCGCCGCCGGAAGATGGGCCCCAGCTCGCGCGCGTACCGCATGGAGTCCTGGACCGGCCGGCGCCGGTCGGCCCCGAGAACGTCGCCGAGGAGCGGCACCCGGTGCGGCGGATGCGGGATGCGGTGCAGCTCGGGCCAGCCCTGCTCGGCGCTCCGGAATCCCTTCGGCAGTCCGGACTCCCTCGTCTCCGCCATGACGCGATCTCCCTTGATCCAGCGGACCGTTGAACCTGTGCGCGCGTGTGTTGTACGTGAGTTCAATAGCGTGTTTCAGTGTGGTCCGCCTGTTGAACCGACGTCAAGTAAGGTGACGGCATGTCCGCGAACCAGGGGGAGCGCGCCCGGCGCAGACTCAGCACCGCAGAGCGTCGTGAGCAGTTGCTGTCGGTCGGCGCCAAGCTGTTCTCGGAGAGCCCTTACGACGAGGTGTGGATCGAGCAGGTCGCCGAGATCGCCGGGGTCTCCCGGGGGCTGCTGTACCACTACTTCCCGACGAAACGGGACTTCTTCGCCGCCGTCGTGGAGCGGGAGAGCGAGCGCATGCTGCGCATGACGGCGGCCCTGCCCGGAGTGCCGGCCCGGGAGCAGCTCACCGCGGGTCTCGACACCTGGCTCGCATACGTCCAGGCCCATGCCCACGGTTTCCGTGCCTTCCACCGGGCCGACGCCGCGGGGGACCAGGCCGTGCGCCGGGTCTATCAGCGGTCCCTGGCGGCCCAGGAGCGGCAGATCCTGGCCGCGCTCGCGGCCGACCCCGAGTTCGGGCCGGACTTCTCGGCCCTCCCATGGGTGCGGCTGGCGGTCCGCGGCTGGCTCGCCTTCACCACGGCGGTGTGCCTGGAGTGGCTGCGCGAGGGGGAGTTGAGCCTGGAAGAGGTGCGCGACCTGTGCGCCCGCGCGCTGCTGGGGATCATCGCCTGAGACCGGCTCCCACGCCTTCGCCGGTGGCGCGTGGTTGGCGTGCGCCCCGATCTTCGATAGGTTAGGCAAGGCTTACCTAAGGAGGTCTCGGCATGGGTGACACGCAGGACTGGACGGCCGCCCCGAGCGCGGCGGAGCGGGCGCGATCGGTGCTGGCCGCCGCGTGGTCGTGCGCGGTGACCGCGGACGGCGCCCGCGAGGAGTACGTCGGCGCGCACGGCGTGTCCGACGAGGGCGAGGTCCGGCTGACCGTGCCCGACGACAGCGCCCTGATCGGGGCGGTCCTGTGCGCGCCGCGCCAGGAGCCCTCGGCGGTGCTGGAGTTCGCCGACGTCGCCCCCGTACCCGTGCGCAACCGCGTCCGCACCCGGCTCTGGCTCTCCGGCCGGTTCGAGCCCGCCGACGGCTCCCTGCTCTTCCGGCCCAGCCGGATCCTGCTGCGGCAGTCCGAGGGTGCCGTGGTCGTGGACCTCGACGAGTTCACCGCCGCCCGGCCCGACCCCCTCGCCCACGCCGAATCCGGGCTGCTCACCCATCTCGCGGACGCCCACCCGGACGCCGTCGAGCGGCTCACCCGCCTGGTCCGGCCGGAGAGTCTGCACGCCGCGACCAGGGTGGCACCGCTCGCCGTCGACCGGCACGGGCTGACCCTGCGCATCGAACGCACCCGCGCCCACGGCGACGTACGGCTGCCCTTCCACGCACCCGCGGACGGCGTCGCCGAGCTCACCGAGCGCATGCACGTCCTGCTGGCGCAGGCGAGTGCCGCAGGCTGCCCCCGGGCGCTACAGCGGCAGCGCGCAGACGGCGACGGGTGACGCGAACGGCTCACCGGCCGGGCGGAGTTCGCCGCCGACCGGGTCGACGTGGAAGACGGTGACCGTGCCGGACCGCTGGTTCGCCGCGAACAGCAGCCCGCCGTCGGGCGACAGCGCGATGTGCCGGGGGAAGTCCCCGCGCACCGGCACCGTGCCGAGCAGCCGCAGCCGGGCCCCGTCCGCCTCGACGGCGTACCGCGCGATGCTGTTGTCGCCCCGGTTGGCCAGGAAGGCGTACGCGCCGTTCGCCGTCACCACCAGCTGTGCCGGGTAGTTGGTGCCGCCGCGCGACCCCGTCGGCTGCGGCTCGCCGATCGTCAGCCGGCCGGTCCCGGCGTCGTAGGCGCAGACGGTGACCGTGTCGTCCACCTCGTTGGCCAGGTACGCGTGCCGGCCGCCCGGATGGAAGGTCAGATGGCGCGGCCCCGCGCCGGGCCGGGTGCGCGCCCGCGCCACCTCGGTGAGCGTGCCGGCGCGGCCGTCGAGCCGGTAGGTGTGGACGCTGTCGGTGCCCAGGTCGACGGCGAGGAGGTGACCGCCGTCCGGGCTGCTGAGGAACTGGTGGGCGCGCGGGCCCTGTTGGCCCGGTCCGGGCGGCGGTGAGGTGTGCGTGACCAGGTCGGTGCGCTCGCCGAGAGCCCCCGACGGCACGATCGGGTGCACGGCGACGCTGCCCGACCCGTAGTTCGCGCTCAGCAGCCAGCGCCCGCCGGGATGCACGGACAGATGGCAGGGCCCCGCCCCGCCCGTGCTCCGGGTGCCGAGGACCCGCCGGTCCGCGAGCCGCACGGCCGTCACACCGCCGTCCTGCCGCTCGTTCACCGCGTACAGCGTCCGGCCGTCCGGATGCACGGCGAGGTACGACGGGTCCGGCACCCCGGTGAGCGTTCCGGACCCGGTGACGCGGCCCGTCGCCGGGTCGTACGAGGCGAAGCCCACACCGGTGCCGCCGCCCTCGGCGGAGGTGTAGGTGCCCAGGTACAGCGCACGGGGGCCGGCGGCCCGCCGGGGTGGCGCGGACGCCGGGCGCCGCTCCTCGGCGGGCCGGCCGTCCGCGGGCGGGGCCGCCGGGGACGGCACCGCCACCACGGCCGCCGTGCCCGCCGCGACACCGACGAACCGGCGTCGCGTCCAGCCGCTCCCGGGCTCCCGCGACCGCTCCGGGCGAGGAGGCCGCCGTGCCGCCCCTGCCTCCATGTCCATGCCGTACCTCAGCTCGTCGCTCGCCCCGGTCGTGTGACAGTCACCCTGGCCCCGGCCCGCCGCCGAGGGCAAACCGGGCCACAGGCGTCGCACGGGGTGCGACCGCGGGGCGCTTCCCGGTCTCCGTCCTACCAGTCCCCGTCCTCGACCGGTTCGCCGGGCGCGTCCTTCAGCGGCTGCACCTGACCGGGCGACGGCGCCTGCCACGGGTCGAGGTCGTCCCCGAGCCAGTCGCCCACCGGCTTGACCGCGCCCAGGGTGTCCGTGGGGGCGAGGTCCTCGCCGTCCGCGTCGTAGTAGTCGAACCAGGGCAGTCCCGCCCGGGTGTACGCCGCCCGGTCCACCGGGGACGGCGGGGGAGCCTCGCCCGTGATGCGCCGCCACTCGGGAGGCGTGACCAGGTGCACGAAGACCCGGCCCGCCGGGTCCGTGGACCACTCCTTGAGCGGCCGGTCGTCCTGGTAGACCTCCTGGCGCATCGAACCGCCGACGCCCAGCCCCATGGCGGCCGCGGCACGGGGAGCAGCACCCGGCGCCCGGGGTGCCGCGCCCGGAGCCGGCGGCGGCAGGGCCGAGCCGGGGGCGGCCATCATCGGCTGCGCCGCTCCGTACCCGCCGACCGGCCCGGCCGCCATCCGGGTGCGCCGCTCCCGCTCCAGGCGCTCCTCCTCCCGGCGCCGCCACTCGGCCAGCACGTCGTCCCGCAGCGGGAAGGACTGGAGCTGGACGCCTCCCCACACCTCCTCGCCCGTCACCTGCCCCTCCACGGTCGCGCCCAGACCGAGCGGTACGGCGACGAACTGGCGGACCGTCCCCTTGCCGCTGTTGATGCCGTCCAGCCAGGGCTGCCGGGGCAGCACCACGTAGTTCTGCGGGCGCCGGGCCAGCTTGCCGCTCCACCGCTTGCCGGACACCGCGCACACCTTGCCCACGCCGACCTGGAGGGCGGCCGGCTCCGTCGTACCGGCGAAGCTCAGCCACATCGCCTCGCGGAGGTACACCGGCAGCATCACACCGCCGCGCGCAAGCCACTCCGCCGGAACCGTGTCCGGGTGGTCCGAGACCCGCCGGACCGGGAACTCGCCCAGCCCCGGCGGCAGCGCGTGCGTGCCCTTCTCGGGCAGCCGCAGCGTGCGGATGAACCGCACCGCCACTCCGCCCGGCAGCCTCAGGGTGTTCCCGTCGATCCGTACCGCCGCACCGCTCATCCGACCGCCCCCTCGCATCACGGCGCCGGCCCGTCTCCCGGCACCTTCCTCACCGAGAACGCTCACCGAACCCCGCACGGTTCCACAGTTCCTCCTGGACGCCGAGGCGCTCGCGCAGCCGGGTCATCCGCGGCAGCTTCGCCCGCTGCTCCTGGGACACCCGGTCCAGCTCCTCCAACAGGCGGCGGGTGCGGTGCTCGGTGTTCAGCTCGTCGATGATGCGCGTGGCCTCGGTCAGCACCGCGCCCATGAGCTGCCAGTTCGCCCAGTCCTTCCGGATCTCCTCCTTGAGCAGCTCGGCCAGCCGGTCCCGGGTGCCGGCGGCCGTGTGCAGCTCCGCCGTCAGCCGGGACTCCGCCGACTCGGCGTTCTCGCTCAGATCGGTGGTCACCAGCACCGCGAAGCTGACGACGGCGTCGGCGATCTCCGACAGCAGCTGCTCCACGGTCTCCCCGATCCGCGAGGGGAACAGCTCCTCGGAGCCGCGGGCCTTCGCCAGGTCCGTGAACGACCTCGCCAGCACCCGCAGGACCACCGTGCAGATCTCCAGGGTGTCGAGGCCGGTGCGCAGCACGACCCGGTGCAGCAGGCCCTCCCTGACCCGGGGGTTGAGCCGCAGGCTGTCCTCGGCCTGCCGCAGCGCCGCGTCCACCCGGACGATGTCGTGGTCCAGCCGGCGTGCCTCGTGCAGCCGCGCGGCCGCCTGCTGCCAGGGGATGCGGTCCGCGGCCTCCTCGCCCATCCGCAGCATCAACTGGCGCACCCGGCGTGCCAGGTCCTCGATCGACCGGCCCGCCTCGTCGACCCACACCGGTGGCGGGAGCAGCAGGTTGCAGGCCGTTCCGACGACCGCGCCGATCAGCGTCTCCACGATCCGTGCCCAGGCGGTGAACCCGACGGTGGTCACCCCGAGCACCAGCATGGCGCTGATCGCCACCTCGGCCACGTACTCGTCGACGCGGACCAGGTGACCGACGGCCAGCGACGCCACGATGAGCAGGGCCAGGCTCCACCAGGTCAGTCCCACGAGCACGCTGAAGGCGATGGCGACCAGCACACCGGCCACCACCGAGTTCACCCGGCGGATGCCGTTGGTGAGCGTCGCGAAGAAGGTCACCTGGACGACCAGCAGGGCGGTCAGGGGCGCGGTCAGGGGGGCCGGCTCCGGGCTCAGCCGCAGCGCGATGACGTAGGCCACCGTCGCCGCCGCGGCCGACCGCAGCGTCTGGACGACCACCGGCTCCCGGTACCGCTTCACCAGGCGCCACAGTCCCGAGGTCCACTTCTGTACGTCGTACATCCCTTGGCCTGTTCCCGTTCCTCGGGTCGGTCGAACGTGACCGATCGAGGACTGTTCCTGACCGCGAAGAGAGCATGGGAGGCGCGGACCGGCAGGTTTCAGGGATTTTGCCCGGATCGGCTTTCCGCCATCCGGCGGGGGTGGCGGTACGGCGGCGGGCGCCTGCCGGCCTCCCGGACCGTCCGGCGTCAGGCGTACGGGGTCAGGCGTACAGCTTGTCGACGAACGCCGACAGGTTGGCCGTCGTGCGGGCGATCTGCTGCTCCAGCGTCAGGCTCTCCTCGAACCGGGAGCCGGACTCCGGCACCTTCCTGCCCCGCACGTACAGGGAGCACGCCAGGTCGGTGCACATGTAGAGGCCGACCGAGTTGCCCTCGCGGCCCGCGGCCCCGGCCTTCCGCGCGGTCATCAGCGACACCCCGCCGCCGGGGTGCGTGGTCAGGCAGAGCGAGCACATGCTGCGGTGCAGGAACCCCCGCTGCGAGGACGGGAAGCGCAGCGCGACGCCGACGAGCCGGCCGTCGCGCTCGGTGACCAGACAGCTGCGGTCGGGCGCCCCGGGATCCCGCCAGCCCAGGAAGTCCAGGTCGTCCCAGGGGCGTTCGGCGAGATCGCGCGGCACGCTCATCCGCTTGGCCTCCCCCTTGGAACAGTTGACGAAGGAGTCGCGGATGTCCTGCTCGGTGATCGCTCTCACGGGAGGTCCCTCCAGATGCCTGTACCGGTAACCTAGGATTCCTAGGTTCCTGGCTAGCGTAGATAGCCGCCAGGCGAAAGGGCGAATGGATTTCCCGAAGTGCCGTACGGACTCGCCTTCGTGCGCCCGCGGCCGGCGGCTCAGCCCACTCCGTCCGGCCTCGTCTCCGGTGGCCACACCCCCGGGACGAGCACACTCAAGGCGTAGGCGCGGGCGACCAGTTCCGTGCTGTTGGCGGCGCCCCAGCGGGCCGACAGACGCCGCAGGTGGTAGTTGACGCCGTCCACCGCGAGCCCCAGCTCACGGGCGGCACGGGCACCGACGAGGCCGCGGCCCGGCGGTGGCTCGACTCGCTGATGGCGGACGGGCGTTACGTCGAGGACGTGTACGCGGCGGGCTGAGCCGCGGGGGAGGGGGGCGCCGTGCCGGACCCGGCGCCCCGCCCCGGTACCGGGCGCGCTCGCGGCCAAGCGGAACGCCGCCCTCGGCGGGAACCGGCGCCCCCGTCTTAGCTCATAGCGTGAACTAAGGGTTGTGCGAATGTCGCGCCCGAGCTGTCCGAAGGGGTATGTTGCAGGTCGGGCAGGGTTCGTGAAGGGAGCCGCATGGCGGGGCGGAACGGACGCACGGTACGCGACCTGAGGCGGGGCAACCGCACGGCGGTGCTGCAACGGCTGTACTTCGACGGCCCTCTGAGCCGATTCGAGCTGGGCCCGGCCACCGGTCTGAGCTCCGGCTCGGTCAGCAACGTGGTCGCGGACCTGATCGCCGACGGGCTGGTCGAGGAGGCCGGCAGCGTCGACTCGGACGGCGGCCGGCCGCGCACGCTGCTGCGGGTGTCCCCGCACAGCGGACAGATGATCGGCGTCGACGTCGGCGAAACCCGTGTCCGCGTCGAGCTGTTCGACCTGGCGCTCACCGAGCTCGCCCGCACCGAACGGCCGTTGACGGCCCAGGGCTACGACGTGGACGTCATCGTCGGTCACATCCGCGACGGCATCGCCGAGGTCCTCACCTCCGAACAGGCCGTGCCCGAGCGGCTGCTCGGGGTCGGCGTCGGCGTCCCCGGCATCGTCGAGCACACCCCGGACCGGGGCGCCGTCGTCCACGGCCAGACCATCGGCTGGGACGCGGTCCCGCTGGAGCGGCTGCTCCGCGCCACCTCCCCGCTCCCGGACGAGGTGCCGTACGTCATCGACAACGGCGCCAAGACCCTGGGCCAGGCGGAGATGTGGTTCGGCGCGGGACGCGGCGCCCGCAACGCCGTCGTCGTCCTCTTCGGCTCCGGCGTCGGCGCCTGCCTCGTCACCCCCGAGGTGGAGCACGGGCGAGCCGTCGAATGGGGCCATCTGACGGTCCGGGTCCGCGGACGCCGCTGCCGCTGCGGCGCGCCCGGCTGCCTGGAGGCCTACGCGGGCGCGGAGTCCCTGCTGGCCCGCTGGCGCGAGGAAGGCGGCCGGCCGCCGGAGGGCACCGACGAGGAGACCGCCCTCACCGCGATGCTGGCCGCCGCGTACCCGTCCGAGGGCACTGCGCCCGACCCGGTCGCGCTGGCGGTGCTGGAGGAGACCGCCGAGTACCTGGGCGCCGGTCTGTCGGACCTGATCAACCTCTTCCAGCCCGAGCGGATCCTGATCGGCGGCTGGGCCGGGCTCCAGCTCGGCACCCGCTTCCTGCCCGCGGTCCGCCGGCACGCGGCGACGTACGCCCTGCGCCATCCGGCCGACAAGGTGACGATCGACCTCGGCCGGCTCGGCCCCGACGCCGTCACGGTCGGCGCCGCGATCCTGCCCCTGGCCGACTTCTTCGCGAGCGGCGGCCGACGCCCCGAACCGCTCGGCGAGGACCGTCTGCCGGCCTGGCGCGCCGCCCTGGAGGAGCGCGCCCCGCGCTGACGACGGCAGCGGCGGCCGCCTTCCGCCCGTCTCAGGCCGTCGGCTCCTCCGGTGCCGGGTGTTCCGGGTGCACGGTGCCCGAGCGCGGCGCGCCCCGGGGGCCGCTGCCCGCCTCGTCGGTGTCCGGCACGCCGTCCCCGTCCGGCTCGTCCGGTACGGCGTCCCGCCGGTCCTCGTCGGTCTGGGCCTGCTGGTCGGGCATGTCCCGGGGTACGGGACGGTCCCCGGCGCCGGACCCGGTGCCGGACTCCCGCTGCTGCTGCTCGGCCATCACGTTCTCCCTCACGTCGCGGTACCGCACTCAGCCGACCTTCCGCCCCCGCATCGGCTCGGTCTCCATCCCGCCGCCCTTACGCAGGCCGTCCAGGAACTCCTGGATCACCTCCGTCGCCGACCACCTGGGCTGCCAGCCCAGCTCGGTCTTCGCCCGGGCGCAGTCCATCAGGGGCAGCCGCAGCACGGCGTCGAACAGGTGCGGGGAGGCCGGCAGCAGATGCAGCCCCCAGGCCGCCGCGATCGCCGACCGGGCCGCCGCACGCGGCAGCCGTACCGGACGGGTGCCGAGCAGCCCCGCCAGCACAGCGGCGTCGAGCGGCGGGTCGGCGGCCAGATTGAAGGCGCCGCGGGCGCCGTCCGAGTGCACGGCGAGCCGGTAGGCCTCGGCCGCGTCGTCCGTGTGCAGCGCCTGCACCCTTAGGCCCGGGACGTCCGGCAGGAACGGCAGCAGGTCGGGCCGGGCGAGCGGCCCGGGCAGGAACCGCCCCCCGAAGATACGGCGCTGTTCGCTCGCCGACTCCCACTTGAACAGGAAGGCCGGACGCATGCGCACCACCCGCACCTCGGGGTGGTCGCGCTCGAACACGTCCAGGGTGCGCTCCAGGTAGGCCTTCTCCCGGCAGTACGCGGCGTCCGGCCAGCCGTGTGTCGGCCACGACTCGTCCACCGCGTGCTCCTTGGGGCCCGGCGAGTAGGCGCCCACGGACGAGGCGTGCACCAGCACCGGCACCCGGGCCGCGGCGACCGCCTCGAACACCCGGATGCTGCCGAGCACGTTGCTGCGCCAGGTGGTGGCCGGGTCGTGGGTCGGCTGGAAGGCCCAGGCAAGGTGGATCACGGCGTCGGCGCCCTCGAACCGCTCGGCGAGGTTCGCCTGCTCCGAGGCCAGATCCACGGCGGCCCACTCGGTCTTCGGGGGCGACCACCCCGGCGTCCGCCGGGCGAGTCCGCGCACCGACTTGATCCCGGGATCCTCCGAGAGCAGGCGCACCACACTCGTCCCGACATTGCCGGTGGCGCCGGTCACGACCACCCTGCTGCCCGCTGAGCTGCTCACCTTCGGCTCCTTCCGTCCTCGCGGCGGAGGCTGCGACGACCGGCCGGGTACCCGGGCGCCGGTCCGGCACACGCGGCATGACGTCCGGGGTAATCGACCGCGCGGGCCGGCCCACGGCAGCATCCGTGGTGTCGAGAACGGCGGACGGACCGTCCGGCCGGACCCCACCGAGGAGGCAGCCATGCCGTACTTCGAGAGCCCCGTCGACGGGACCCGTCTGCACTACGTCGACCACGGCCCCGCCGACGGACCGGTCGCCGTCTTCGTGGCGAGCGCCTATCTGGGCCACGAGATGTGGGAGTACCAGATGCTGCCCCTCGCGGAGGCCGGCCACCGCTGCGTCGCCCTGGACCGGCGGGGCCACGGCCGGTCCGACGACACCTGGTCCGGCTACGACCTCGACACCCTCGCCGACGACCTGAACGGCCTGTTCGACCATCTGGACCTGCACGGCATCACCCTCGTCGGGCACTCGGTCGGCACGGCCGAGGTGATCCGCTGCCTCACCCGGCACGGCAGCGCCCGGGTGGACCGGGTCGCGCTCGTCGCCGGTGTCAGCCCCGGCCTCGTCCGCTCGCCGGGCGTCCCCGACGGCGTGGACCCGGCGGCCGTGCGCGCCGACGAGGAGCTGTTCCGGCGCGACCGGGCCGCGTGGTTCACCGCCTTCGCGGACGACTTCTTCGCGGTACGGCAGCCCGGCAACGACGTCTCGCCCGCCTACGTCCGCCATATGATCGACCGCTGCCTGGTGGCCACCGCGCGTGCCGCGACCGGCATCCGGGCCGTCGTCGCGACCCTGGACCTCACGGCCGAGCTGCCCGCGCTGGACGTCCCCGTGCTCGTCGTGCACGGCACCCACGACACCTCGGCGCCCCTCGCCCTCACCGGCCGGCGGCTGGCGCGGCTCCTCCCCGACGCCACCCTGAAGGTGTACGAGAACGGCGGTCACGGCCTGTTCGCGACGCACGCGGACCTGCTCACGGCGGACCTGCGGGAGTTCCTGGCCGGTGGCCGGCGGACGCGGGACACCGCCGGAGCCGCCGCGGCCCGGTAGCCGGGCGCACCGCGGCGGACAGAGAAGAGCCCCGGTCGCGACGGGGGAATCACGACCGGGGCGGTCAGGGGTGGGCACGGACGGCGGTCGCCTCTCGGCGAAAGGCTCCACAGGGCTTCAGCCGAACGATCGTCCCTGTGGGCGGATGGTGAGGCCCGGGGACACTGTCCCATCCGCACCCACGGCTTGTTCAACGGGCAACCACCGCGTGGTGTTCCAGCCGTCCGAGTGACCCGTGTCACGCCATGTGAAACTCAGGCCAGCGCGGTTTCGGCGAGCCGCCGCAGGAGGTCGGCGGGATCGGCGTAGACCGCCTCCGCCCCCGCCTCCTCGAGATCGGCCCGCGGAATCCCGCCGCACAGCAGACCGAGGCAGCGCACCCCGGCCTTGCTGCCGGCCTGCATGTCCCACACGGTGTCCCCGACGAACACCGCCCGCGAGGCCGGGACCCCGGCCAGCTCCAGGGCGTGTTCCACGGGCTCCGGGGCGGGCTTGCCCTCCGTCACGTCGTCGGCGCTGGCCGTGTCCGTGATCGCGTCGTCCGCGTCGATCGCCCGGCGCAGCGCGCCCAGCTCGGCACCGCTCGCCGAGGTGGCGAGGACGACCGTCCAGCCGTCCCGGTGCAGCCGGCGCAGCAGCTCGCCGGCCTTCGGCAGGGCCGGGAGCCGGTCGAAGTACTGGCCGTACAGAGCCTTGTGCGCCGCGCTCAGCTCGGCGTCCCGCTCCGTGTCCCGGTCGGCGCCGAGCAGATGCGCGACCAGGTCGGTGGAGCCCAGTCCGACGGCCCGGTGGACGGCGTGCATGGGTACGTCGTGGCCGGCCTGGCGGAACGCCTCCCACCAGGTCACGACATGCAGATGATTGGTGTCGACGAGGGTCCCGTCGACGTCGAACAGGGCGGCTCGGTCCATCCGGCGTGGTCCTTTCTCTCACTGCCCGGACCGGGTACCACGCCCAGGAGACGTCACGCGTGCCGGCGTACGGCCATGACGCGTCCAGGCCAGCAGTTCGTCCGCGGACCACGTCGTGACCACCCGCTCGGCCGGCACCCCGCACTCCTCCGCGCGGGCGCAGCCCAGGATCTGCCAGTCCAGCTGGCCCGGCGCGTGCGCGTCGGTGTCGACGGCGAACAGCACGCCGGCCGCCACGGCCGTGCGCAGCAGCCGCCGGGGCGGGTCCAGGCGTTCCGGACGGCTGTTGATCTCCACCGCCGTGCCGGACTCGGCGCACGCGGCGAACACCTCGTCCGCGTCGAACTCCGACTCCGGCCGCCCCCGCCCGGTCACCAGGCGCCCGGTGCAGTGACCGAGGACGTCGGCGTGCGGATCGCGGACGGCGGCCACCATCCGGCGGGTCATGGAACGGGCGTCCATCCGCAGTTTGGAGTGCACGGAGACCACGACCACGTCCAGCCGGCCGAGCAGCTCCGGCTCCTGGTCCAGCGAGCCGTCCTCGAGGATGTCGCACTCGATGCCGGTGAGCAGCCGGAACGGCGCCCAGCGCGCGTTGAGCTCCTCGACCACCGCCAGCTGTTCGCGCAGCCGCTCCGGGGACAGACCGCGGGCCACGGTCAGCCGTGGCGAGTGGTCGGTGAGGACGGTCCACTCGTGGCCGAGGCCGGCCGCGGTACGCCCCATCTCCTCGATCGGGCTGCCCCCGTCGGACCAGTCCGAGTGGGTGTGGCAGTCCCCGCGGACGAGCGCCCGCAGCGCGGCGCCGGGGCCGGAGGGGGACGCTTCGGCAGCCTCCTCCTCCAGCTTGCGCAGGTACCCGGGCACCTCCCCGGCCAGCGCCTCGCGCACCACCTGGGCGGTCTTCGGTCCGACGCCCTTCAGGGACTCCAGCGTGCCGTCCGCGGCCCGCTCGGCCACCTCCCCGGCGGGGAGGGCGGCCAGCACCCGGGAGGCGGTACGGAAGGCCCGTACCCGGTAGGTGGGCGCCAGCGACCGCTCCAGCAGGAAGGCGATCCGGTCCAGTGCGGCGACGGGGTCCATGCACACCAGGGTCCGACAGCCGCCCCGATGGGGCGCGGGGAACCGCGCGCCGAACCACGCGGCGGCCGCACCGGGACCCCGTTCGCCGGGTCCCGTTTGCCCGACGGGCCCCCGGGTACTGCGGAGCACCACACGTGACCGGAGCCAGCCGGAGCCAGGAGGACGCCCATGCCCGCCGCACCCGCGCAGCGCACCGCGTTGATCACCGGCGCGGACAGCGGCATCGGCCGTGCCACCGCCGTCCGGCTGGCCGAGGCGGGCCTGGACGTCGGCATCACCTGGCACTCCGATGCGAAGGGCGCCGAGGAGACGGCGCAGGAGGTGCGCGGCAAGGGGCGCCGCGCCGCCGTCGCCCGGCTCGACCTGACCCGGCTGCCCGGGGCCGCCGACACCGTCGACGAGCTGTGCGACGAACTCGGCCGGCTGGACGTGCTGGTGAACAACGCCGGGACCGGCACGATGACTCCGTACCTCGACCTGACCCTCGCGGACGTGCGCCGGGTTCTGGACGTCGACCTGGTCGGCCCGTTCCTGTGCGGCCAGCGGGCGGCCCGGCACATGATCCGGCAGGGCGACGGCGGCCGGATCGTCAACGTCACCTCCGTCCACGAGCACCAGCCGCGGGTCGGCGCGGCCCCCTACTGCGCCGCGAAGGGCGGGCTCGGCCTGCTCACCCAGGTGATGGCCCTGGAGCTGGCCGAGTACGGCATCACCGTGAACGCGGTGGCACCGGGCGAGATCGCCACCCCGATGACCGGCCAGGAGGACACCGACGTGCACACCGAGCGCCGCCCCGGCGTGCCGCTCGGCCGGCCCGGGGACGCCCGGGAGGTGGCCGCCGTGATCGCCTTCCTGGCGAGCCCGGACGCCTCCTACGTCACCGGCGCCTCCTGGAGCGTGGACGGCGGCATGCTCCGCATGGGCCCGCAGGCGGGTTCCCACCTGACCGGCGACGACTGGCGCCGGCCCTGAGCACATGAGACTGCGGACCAGCTCCTACGACGGCCCCGGCTTCCGGCGCGTCCGCTGCGGCCGGGGTTTCCGCTACGCCGACACCACCGGCGAGCCCCTCACCGACGCGGGACAGCTCGCTCGCGTCCGCGCCCTCACCATCCCGCCGGCCTGGCGGGACGTGTGGATCTGCCCCTGGCCCAACGGTCACCTGCAGGCGGTCGGCACGGACGCCGCGGGCCGCCGCCAGTACCTGTACCACGAGCAGTTCCGGGCCGAGCAGGAGAAGGCCAAGCACGAGCACGTGCGCCGGATCGCGCGAACCCTGCCCGAGCTGCGCGCCGAGGTCGCCGGTGACCTGGCGGGACGCGGACTGAGCCGGGCCCGGGTCACCGCCTGCGCGGTCCGCCTGCTCGACCTCGGCTTCTTCCGCGTCGGCAGCGACCGGCACACCCGCGTCAGCGAGACCTACGGCCTGACGACCATGCTCCGCGAGCACGTGACCTGCGCCCGGGACCGGATCACGTTCAGCTTCCCGGCCAAGGGCGGTGTCGAGACGGTGCGGGCCCTCGTGGACGACCAGGTCGGGACCGTCACCCGGGCCCTGCTGCGCCGCGCGCGGGGCGGCGACCGCTTCCTGGCCTTCCACGAGGGCGGGGACTGGCACGACCTGCACAGCGACGACCTCAACGAGGCGCTGCGCCGGCTGTCCGGCACGGACGTCACCGCCAAGGACTTCCGCACCTGGCACGCCACCGTCCTCGCCGCCGTGGCGCTCTCCGTCGTCGACGGCACCGCCCGCGCCTCCGAGACGGCCCGGCGGAAGCAGATCACCCGCGCCGTCCGCGAGGTCAGCCACTACCTGGGCAACACCCCGGCGGTGTGCCGGGCCTCCTACATCGATCCGGTGGTCTTCGAGCTGTTCGACCAGGACGTGACCATCGCCCCCGCGCTCACCCGGCTGGGCGAACACGGGGACTTCGGCCGTCCGGCCACGCAGGGCGCGGTCGAGGCGGCCGTACTGGATCTCCTGGACGGCGCCCGTGGATGACCCGTCCGCCCGGGTTGCGTTCTACGCTGAATTGCATGACCGAACAAGCAGCTCCTCACATCTCCCAACCGCGGATCCTGGTGCTCGGGGTGTGCCCGGGAAAGCCCGGCGAGCCGCCCTTCCGGATCATGGAGATCGACGGCGAGGTGGTCGGCCGGGCCAGGACCGTCACCGACGTCCTGGAGAAGGCCGCCTCCTTCGGCATTCCGATCCACGACCTGGACGACCCGGACGTGGTCCGCTTCGTCGGCGGTGACAAGTACACCTGGACGATCCGCCACTGAGCGGACGGCTCAGCCGACCGTCCACTTCTGGTTGGCGCCCCCGGTGCAGGTCCAGATCTGCAGCCTGGTCCCGTTCGCCGCGTTGTTCCCGGTGACGTCGAGGCACTTGTTCGCCTGCGGATTGACGATGTCGTGCGCCCCGGTGACGGTCCACTTCTGGTTGGGGCCGCCGGTGCAGTCCCACAGCTGGACGGTCGAGCCGTCCGCGGTGCCGTTGCCGGTGACGTCGAGGCACTTGCCGAGCGCGCGGAGCGTGCCGTCCGAGCCGGCCGTCCACGCCTGCGCGCCGGTGCCGTTGCAGTCGTAGAGCTGGACCGGCGTGCCGTTCGCCGGGTTCGCGCCGGCGACGTCCACGCACTTGCCGGCGAGGCCCCGGATGGGTACCCCGGCCGCGCTTCCGCTCGTCGTCACCGACACGGAGTCGACCACCAGTTGCTGCGGGAACTGCGTGGAGCCGTCCGGGTCGCCGGGCCAGTAGCCGCCGACCGCGAGGTTCAGGATGAGGAAGAACGGCTTGTTGAACACCCAGGTCCGGCCGCCCAGGTCGGCGGGGGTGCGCCGCTGGTAGACGTTGCCGTCCACCGACCAGGTGATCGAGTCGGGCGCCCAGTCGACGGCGAAGGTGTGGAATGCGTCAGCGAAGGCCTGCCCGTTCGGCAGCGAGTAGCCCGCGCCTATGCCGCCCGAACCCGAGTAGCCGGGACCGTGGATGGTGCCGTGCACGGCCGAGGGCTCGAAGCCGACGTTCTCCATCACGTCGATCTCGCCGGAGTCCGGCCAGTTGACCGGCGTGCCGAGCATCCAGAACGCCGGCCACATGCCCTGCCCGCGCGGGATCTTCATGCGCGCCTCGACATGGCCGTACTGCGCGGTGAACTTGCCCGCCGTGTTCAGCCGGGCCGAGGTGTACTGGCAGCTGCCGTACCAGCACTGGTAGCCGGCCGGGTTCTCCTTGCGGGCGGTGATGACCAGGTGGCCCTGTCCGTCCAGGGCGGCGTTCTTCGTGCCCGAGGTGTAGTACTGCCGCTCGTGGTTGTTGACGTTGTCACCGGTCTCCAGCGTCCACTTCGAACCGTCGACCCCCGAGCCGGCGGGACCGTCGAAGGTGTCGGAGAAGGTCGCGGCCGCGGCCGCCGCCGGGGCGGCGGACTGGGCCCGGGCGGGCCCGACGGCGGCGGAGCCGACCAGGACGGCGGACAGGGCGGCGAGGAGACATCTGCGGAGCAGGCGTGGGGAGGCCATGGCTCTCCGTTCGGCGTGGGGGGTGAGATGTCTCTTGATTTAAGGAGTGAGATAAGGACGCGTCAATACTTTGGTACGGACCAGTTGCTGACGATCACTCGGCCGCCGGCCGCCGTACCCGCCGGTGCACCCCGCGCCCGAGCCGCCGCCCCAGCAGCAGCCAACCGAGCAGCGCGCCGGTGGTGTTGAGGATGACGTCGTCGATGTCGAAGGCCCGCCCGGTGACCAGCGCGCCCTGCGCCAGCTCCACCATGAGCATCACCAGCGCCGTGAGCACCAGCACCTGGAGCATCCCCCGGGCGCGCGGGGCGAGCACCGGCACCAGCACCCCGAACGGCACGCCGAGCAGCACGTTCCCGCCGATCTGCTTGACCGCGTCCCGGAACGGCGCGTACTCCACGTAGGCCTTCAGCGAGCGGCCGGGATGCAGATTGCTGTGCGTCAAAGACACCGAGGCCGGGGACGGCTGCAGCGTGAGCCGGGCCAGTACGACGGCGAACGCCACCATGAACGTGAAGGCGACCAGCATGGCCAGCAGCCGTACGGGCAGGGCGAGCGCGTGCCGTTCGGCCGGTGGGCGCGGCGCCTCGGCCCGCTCCCCCTTCCTCGGAGCGCGCAGCAGTGCGGGCAGGCGTGAAGCGGTACGGGCCATGCGGTCCTCCAGGTCGTGAACTTCCCCGATTTCCCGAGCGGTTACCCGCAGTCCGGCCCGGGATGCCGCCGCCCGGGCGGTCATCGGGGGCGCAGCGCCGGTTTCCGTTCACGCTCCCGGGGCACTCCGGGTACCGACCCGCGCGCCGCCGCCCCGCCGGGGGCCCGGCGGTGCTTGGATGCCCCGAGCGGTGCGGGGGACGAAGCGCCGCACCCATGGGCGTAGCGGACCGAGGAGGTGGCGGATGACCCGGCGACCGGCCGGCCGCACGGTCCTCCTCGCCGCCGCCGAACTCCTCGCCTGGTGGGCGGCCCTGGCACTGCTGTGGCTGGTGCTCGTGTCCACCGTCGACACCCTGGAGCGGATCGTCGGCGCGAGCTGTGCCGCACTGGGCGCGCTGCTGGCCCGGGCCGGCCGGCGGGCGGTGACCTGGCGGTGAACGGCTGGATCCTCGCTGCCACCGTCGAACTCGGCGGGGGAGGGGCGGCCGCCGTCTGGGGCGTGACCACCGGCCCGCTCGCCCGCCGGGTCGTCGCCCAGAACCTGACCACCTCGGTCCTCTGCCCGGCCCTGCTGCTCCTCTCCCAGGGCTACGGCCGCCCGGCCTACGTCGACCTCGCCCTGCTGCTCGCCCTGCTCGGCCCCGTCGGCACCCTCGTCTTCGCCCGGCTCCTCTCCGACGAACTGGAGCGCGAGGAGGCGGGCGCCTGGGGGCTGACCTGGGCCGCGGCCGGGCTGGGCGCGGTCGTCGTGCTCGCGCTGTGCGTGGCCGGCGGGCCGGGCAGGGCCATGGTGAAACTGCTGGTGATCGGCGTCCTGCTGATCGGCGGCAACCTGATCGCCTCACGCGCGCTGGCCGGCGGCATTCAGGGGGTGCGCGGTGGCTGACGCGCCCCGGGCGGGAACGGCGGCCGGCGCACCGCCGGGAGGTGCCGCATGTCCGACGCGCTGATCGTCGTCACCCTGCTCCTGGTGGCCGCCTCCGCCACCGCGGCCGTCGTCCAGCGCGACCCGGCCCGGCAGGCGCTGGTGCTCTCCGTGCTCGGGGTCGTCCTCGCCGCGCTGTTCACCGTGCTCCAGGCCCCCGACGTCGGCCTGTCCCAACTGGCCGTCGGCGCCGCGCTGACCCCGCTGCTGATCATGCTCTCCGTGCGCCGGATCCGAAGGCGCCGCACCCCGGACGAGGACGGCACCCGGTGAACCGGCTGCGCCTGTGGCTGCTGGCCGTCGGCGGCACCGGCCTGGCGGCCCTGCTGGCCGCGGCCTGCCTCGACCTGCCGGACTTCGGCGGCCGGTGGCACCCGTACGGCGAACGGGCCGTCCGCGCCTCCCTCGACCGGCACACCGCCAACACCATCGCCTCCGTCAACTTCGACCAGCGCGCCTACGACACCCTCGGCGAGATGAGCATCCTGTTCGCCTCGGTCCTCGGCTGCGTGGTGCTGCTGCGCCAGGCCCGTGACGAGCACCGGGCCCGGCCCGAACCCGCCGAGGTGGCCCGGCCGGTCCGCCGCTACGCCCTGCTCGTGCTCCCCGTCGCCCTGATCACCGGCCTGTACGTCGTCGCGCACGGCCAGCTCAGCCCCGGCGGCGGCTTCCAGGGCGGAGTGGTCGCCGCGACCGCCCTGCACCTGCTCTACCTCGGCGCCGACTACCGCGCCCTGGAGCGCGTCCGCCCGCTCGGCGTCTACGAGGTCTCCGACGCGGTCGCCGTCTCCTCCTACCTCGTGCTGGGCCTCGCGGGGATCCTGGCCGGCACCGCGTTCCTGGCCAACACGCTGCTGCCGTACGGCACCTTCAACACCCTGTCCTCCGGCGGCAGCGTCCCGCTGCTGAACGCGGCCATCGGCATGGAGGTGGCGAGCGCGGTGGTCGTCCTACTGGCCAATTTCCTCGACCAGGCCGTCGAGATCGAGGAGGAGCAGGGGAGTTGAGAACACCGTGATGCACGTCCTTCCGTACCTGATCGCCGTCTACGTCTTCCTGGTGGGCTGCTACGGCCTCGCCACCAGCCGCAACCTCGTGCACGCCGTCGGCTGCCTCGCGGTCTGCCAGTCCGCCACGTACGTCCTGCTGCTGGCGGTCGGCTACCGCGACGGCGCCACCGCGCCGGTCTTCTCCGACATCCGGCCCGGCTCCCGGCCCGTGGTCGACCCGGTCGTGCAGGCCCTCACCCTCACCGACATCGTCGTCGGCGCCACCGTCACCGCGCTGCTGCTCGCCCTGGTGCTGCAGATCGCCAAACGGCACGGCACCGTCGACCCCGACGAGCTCCGGGAGCTGCGCGGCTGATGCACCATCTGCTCCCCCTGCTCGTCGCGATCCCGCTGCTCGGCGCGGCCTTCCTGGTCGTCGCTGGCCGGCGGCTGCCCCGGATCGCCGCCGAGATCACCGGTCTGGTGGTCGCGGGCGGCACCGCCGTCCTCGCGCTGCTCCTGCTGGCGTCCTCCGTCCCGCCGATGGTCGAGTGGGTGGGCGGCTGGCTGCCCGTCGGCGGCGAGAGCGTCGGCATCGTCGTGATCGGGGACGGCCCGGCGCTCGGCATGGCCACGCTGGTCTCGCTGCTGACCCTCGCCGCCCTCGCCTACTCCTGGCGGTACTTCGACGAGCCCCCGCACGGTCACCGCGGCGCCTTCACCGCGCTGATGCTGGTGTTCCAGGGCGCCATGTGCGGGTTCGCCCTCGCCGGTGACCTGTTCAACGCGTTCGTGTTCTTCGAGCTGATGAGCGTCACGGCCTACGCGCTCACCGGCTACCGCATCGACGAGGCCAAGGCCGTGCAGGGCGCCCTCACCTTCGGCGTGGTCAACTCCCTCGGCGCGTACGCCATGCTGATGGGCATCGCCCTGCTGTACGCGCGCACCGGTGAACTCGGCATGTCGAAGATCGGGCGCGGCCTCGACACCGCGGCCGGGAGCGGCGGTCCGGACGCGCTGGTCCTCGCCTCCTTCGTGCTGGTCCTGACCGGCCTGCTGGTGAAGGCGGCCTCGCTGCCCTTCCACTTCTGGCTGCCGGACGCGCACGCCGTCGCCCCCACCCCGGTCTGCATGCTGCTGTCCGGGGTGATGGTCGAACTCGGCGTCTACGGCGTCTGGCGCGTCTACGGCACCGTCTTCGCCGGGCCCGGCGGCATCCCGGCCGCCGATCTGACCCGGGCCCTGGTGACGCTCGGCACCCTCACGGCCGCGGTCGGCGCCGTCATGTGCTGGTACCAGCGGCACATCAAACGGCTGCTCGCCTACTCCACCGTCGCCCACACCGGCCTGTTCCTCGTCGGCATCGGCGTCCTCACCCCCGAGGGCGACGACGGGGTCGCGCTGTACATCATCGGGCACGCCGGGGTGAAGGCCGCGCTGTTCGCCTGCGCGGGCGTACTGCTCGACCGGTTCGGCAGCGTCGACGAGCACGCCCTGCACGGCCGGGCCCGCCGGATGCGCGTGACCGCGGTGCTGTTCGCCGCCGGTGGCCTGGGCCTCGCGGGCCTGCCGCCGTTCGGCACCGGACTCGGCAAGGCGGTGACCGAGGAGGCGGTGGGCGGCCCGCTCACCGTGGTGTTCGTGGCCGCTTCCGCCATCACCGGCGGCGCCGTCCTGCGGGTCACGGCCCGGGTGTTCCTCGGTCTCGGGCCGCGCCCGCGGGACGCCGAGTACGAGACGAGCGGCTCCGACGAGAAGCCCGAGACCGTCGGTCCGCTGCGCCGGATCCCGGACACCATGACGACGGTGCCCGCCGTGCTGCTCGCCGGGGCCCTGGCCGTCGGCACCGTCCCCGGCTTCGGTGACCTGGTGGCCCGCTCGGTCAACGAGGCGGGCTCGGGCGGCGCCCAGGTGTCCGTGCACTGGACGCTCCACGGCGCCCTGCTGGGCCTGGCCGCCACCGTGCTGGCGGCGGCCCTCGCCGCCCTCGCCGTGACCCGCCCCCGATGGGTGGCCGCCCCCGACCGGGCCGCCCCGCTGCGCCGGCTGCAGTCCGGGCACGTGGGCGACTACGTGGCCTGGCTGCTGGTCGGCGCCACGGCGCTGGGACTGCTGGCCCTGCCGGGGGTGCTGGGCGGCTGATCAGGCCGCCCGCGTGCCGTAGGTGACGTGCACCTCCTTGAAGCCGAGGGAGCGCAGCAGCCCCTGGAGCATGGCGGTGGTGTTGCTCTCGGCGCGGGCGGTCAGCCCGCTGCTCCGCGCCGCGCCGCCGATGTGGCGTACGGCGACCTTCTGCACGGCCTGCTCGCTGTTGGGGTTGTCCGAGAACAGGTCGCCCAGCCGGTCCAGCAGGCCGCGCTGCTTGGACACGGCGTACGAGTGGTCGGGGTCGAGGGCGGGTCTGCCGAGCGCGGCGTGCGGCAGCCGGATCGTGGCGGACGTGCGGTCGCCGTTGACGGTCACGTCCTTCTCCCCGACCTGTCCGAGGTCGACGTAGGCGTCCACGGTGCCGGCCCCCACGTACAGGGTGCGGGTGCCGCGGATGGCGTCGGGCAGGAACTTGGCGTCCTTGTCCAGGTCCACGACGACCTGGAAGTTGCCCGAGGCCGCGTCGTAGCGGCTCATGTCCTGGATGGACCTGAGGAGCGCGGGTCCTGAGCGGTCGTGCGTCTCGGTGCCGAACAGGTCCTTGATGCCCGGCAGCACGGCCAGCCGGATCCCGGCGAACAGCACCGCGAGCACCAGGACGAGGGCGGCCACGGCCTTGGCCCAGCCGGGCGTGCGTCTGACGGAAGTCCCCATCGCGACGGTCCTCCTTCCTGGGGTCCGGATGCCCGCCGACCGCCGTATCAGACAGCCTTGTTGGCCGAGAGTCCCGGCTCGCCGGGCGGCTCGTGCCCCGGCCTGATCGTGCCGTCGCCGCCGGGCGGGCGCGGTGCGGCGCCAGTAGCATGACGGCCCAGACCCCTGCCGATCATGCGAGGAGCGGATCGTGCGAGACATCGCCGTCTTCAGCGGCAGCGCCCACCCCGGCCTGGCCGAGGAGGTCTGCGCTCACCTCGGGGTGCCGCTCAGTCCCACCCGGGTGAGCAGGTTCGCGAACGACTGTCTGGAGGTGCAGCTTCAGGCCAACTGCCGGGAGCGGGACGTCTTCCTGATCCAGCCCCTGGTCACGCCGGTGCAGGAGCATCTGGTGGAGCTGCTGCTGATGTGTGACGCCGCCCGCGGCGCCTCGGCGGGGCGTATCACCGTGGTCATGCCGCACTACTCCTACGCGCGCTCCGACAAGAAGGACGCCCCGCGCATCTCCATCGGCGGGCGGCTGGTCGCCGACCTCATGGTCGCCGCGGGCGCGAGCCGGGTGCTCGCCATGACCTTGCACTCCCCGCAGGTGCACGGCTTCTTCTCGGTGCCGGTCGACCATCTGCACGCCCTGCGCGAACTGGCCGCGCACTTCAGGCAGTACGACCTGTCCCGCACCACGGTCGTCTCGCCGGACCTCGGCAACGCGAAGGAGGCCGCAGCGTTCGCCCGCCGGATCGGCGCCGGCGTGGCGGCCGGTGCCAAGCAGCGCTACGCGGACGACCGGGTGACCATCAGCTCCGTCATCGGCGACGTCGCCGGACGGGACGTCATCGTGCTGGACGACGAGATCGCCAAGGGCAGCACCGTGCTGGAACTCCTGGACCGGCTGCGGGAGTCCCGGCCGCGGTCGATCCGGGTGGCGTGCACGCACGGTCTGTTCGCGGCGGGCGCGCTGAAACGGCTGAGCGAGCAGCCGGACGTCCTGGAGATCGTCTGCACCAACACCGTGCCGATCCCCGAGGCCGAGCACGCGGAGAAGCTGCGTGTGCTGTCCATCGCGCCGGCCCTCGCCGAGGCCGTGCGCCGGATCCACGACGGCGAATCGGTCAGCGCCCTGTTCGAGGAGGCGTAGCCCGCGTCACACGGATCCGGACGCCGCCTCGGCCTCGGCCAGGGCGGCGTCCGGCGTGGCGTGCGGCGGCAGCAGCCGGGTGAGGCCGGTCACCCGGAACACGCGCAGGGTCAGCGGGTGCGTGCACACGAGATGCACCCGCCCGCCGCGCTCCAGCACCCGCGTCCGCGCCCGGTGCAGCAGCCGCAGCCCCGAGCAGTCGAAGAACTCCACACGCCGCAGGTCGATCAGGATCCGTTCGCCGGGGCGGCCCGTGACCAGATCGAGGACCGGCACGATCTCCGCCGCCGCGGCGATGTCGATCTCGCCCCGGAACTCCAGGACCGTGTGCGCCCGGTAGGCGTACACACGCACATGCCGTGTGAGAGGTACAGGCTCGTGTCGCACCCCGCCACCACCTCCCACCCGTTCCCGGACGCCGGTGCCCCGATCGTCAAGTTACCCTCGATGGAAGGAATTTGAGCATGTTCGATTGACATATGTCTTCGAGTTTGGCGCGTGTCGTGTCAGTCGACGATCAGCACCAGCTTGCCCGTCGTGCGCCCGGTGTCCCCGAGCTCGTGCGCCTTGGCCGCCTCGGCCAGCGGGAACGTCCCGGCGATCGTGGCACGCAGCCTCCCGGACCCGGCGAGCTCCGCGACCGCCCGCATCCCGGCCCGGTCCGCGTCCACCAGCATGCGCACCGCCCGTACACCGAGCCGCTCGGCCTCCTCGAAGAAGTCCGCCGAGCCCACCGGCAGGATCGACACCACGATGCCGCCCGGCCGCAGCGTCCGCAGGGACCGCACGGACGTGTCGCCGCCCAGCGTGTCCAGCACGACGTCGACGTCCCGCACCACCTCCGTGACGTCCGTGGTGCGGTAGTCGACCGGCTCGTCCACCCCGAGCTCCCGCAGGAAGCCGTGCTTGCCCGCGCTCGCCGTGCCGATCACGTACGCGCCCCGCTCCTTGGCGATCCGGACGGCCACGTGGCCGACCCCGCCTGCCGCCGCGTGGACCAGCACCCGCTGCCCGGGCCGTACGTCGGCGTGCTCGGTCAGGGCCTGCCAGGCGGTCAGGGACACCAGCGGCAGCGCGCCCGCCTGCACGTGGTCGAGCGAGGCCGGCTTGCGCGTCAGGGCGCGGACCGGGGCGATCACGTACTCGGCGTGCGAACCGTGGCCGTACGGATAGGGCAGCATGCCGAAGACCTCGTCACCGGGCCGGAAGGCGGCCACGCCGATGCCGGTCGCGGCGACCTCGCCGGAGACGTCCCAGCCGAGGACGAAGGGAGGCTCGCCCAGGAATCCGCCGGTCGCCCGGTGCTTCCAGTCGGTGGGGTTCAGCCCGGCGGCCCGCACCCGCACCAGCACCTGGTTCGGCCCCGGCTCCGGCCGCTCCACACGTACTTCCCGCAACACCTCGGGGCCGCCGAGGACGTCCTGGCTGATGGCTCGCATCGTGGTCACATCGCTCATGGTCACCCAGCCTGCCCCGATCGGCGCGCCCGGAGAACGCCACGCGCCGCCGGGCGTGCGAACGTTCCCGCCCGGTCCGGCGTCGAAGGGGCGCACACGGCACCGGAGAAGAGGGGCGGGACATGCGCGGAGGACTGGTGGCGCTGGCGGTACTGACGGCTGTGGCGGCGGCGGGGTGCGACGACGGCCCCCGGCCCGACCTGGTGCTGAAGGGCACCCCGCCGGCCGCCCCCTACGGCGGGCCGCTCGACGTGCCCACCCGGGAGACCGACGAGAGCGGCCCCCGGGCGCTCCTCCTGGCGTCCGGGGCCGCCGGCCGGGCGCTGGAGTGCGACGGGGAGATCTTCGACGGCTCGGGCCCCGACGGCTGGAGCAGGTCCGACGGAGGGGCCACCCCCACGGAGGGACTCGCCCTCTATTTCGACATGTTCCAGCCGGAGGAGCCAGACCACGGCTACCGCGTGGAACGCAAGGAGCGGGACCGGGTGCTGTACTCCTACGACGTCGGCGGCCGGACCAAGGTGGCGGTCGTGGTGGCCAGGGACCAGAAGGACCGGCCCGGCTGGGGCCCCGAGACCAGCGCCGCCTGCGACCCGGCCGAACTCCCCGAGAGCTTCACCGCCACCACCGACTGGCAGATCTGGACGGACCGCGCCGGCCGCAGGGTCCCGGTGAGCCGCCTGAGGAGCTCGACGGGACCGGAGCACTGCGGCTGGCAGTCGGCCTCCTTCCTCCGTCTGGAGGACCGGACGTACGCCCGCGACCCCGACGGGGTGCTCCACCGGGACGGCCTGCTCCCGAAGCCGTACCGCGCGAAGGTCCGGATGCCCGCCGGCGCCCACGACACCGGCTACCACCGCCGGGGCCGGCGGCTGTGGCTGACGGACGGCCGTGCGACCGCCTACGTCCGCACGGCCGCCGGCGTGGAGGCGTGGCCGTTGCTGAAGGAGGGCGTCGGCTGCGACTGAGCGGTCACCCGGCCGCGAACACCCGCTCGCCGCCGACATAGGTGAGGGCCACGGCCGTCTCCGCGATCGCCTCCGGCGGCCCGGCGAACGGGTCGCGGTCCAGGACCACCAGGTCGGCGAGCGCCCCTGCGGCCACCCGGCCGGTGTCGTCCAGATGGTTCACATACGCCGAGCCGGCCGTGTACGCCGTGAGCGCGTCCGCGAGGGCCAGCCGTTCGTCCGGCAGGAACACGGGCCGCGAGCCGCCTGGTTCGACCCGGTTGACCGCGACATGGACGCCCTGGAGCGGATCGGGGCTGCTCACCGGCCAGTCGCTGCCCGCCGCCAGCCGCGCGCCGGAGCGCAGCAGCGCGGCGAACGGGTACTGCCAGGCGGTCCGTTCCGGTCCGAGGAAGGGGATCGTCAACTCGTCCATCTGCGGCTCGTGCGCGGCCCACAGCGGCTGGATGTTGGCCGTGGCCCCGAGCCGGGCGAACCGGGGCACGTCGTCCGGGTGCACCACCTGGAGATGCGCGAGGTGCGGCCGGGTGTCGCTCGGCCCGTTGGCGGCGCGGGCGGCCTCTACGGCGTCCAGGGCGTCCCGTACGGCCCGGTCGCCCAGCGCGTGGAAGTGGCACTGGAAGCCGAGCGCGTCCAGCTCGGTGACGAAGGCGGGCAGCCGCTCCGGGTCGATGAAGCTCTTGCCGCGGTTGGCGGTGGCGCAGCCGCACCGGTCCAGGTAGGGGTCCAGCAGCGCGGCCGTGTGGTTCTCGGCGACGCCGTCCAGCATCAGCTTCACCGTCCCGGCCCGGAACCGTCCCTGGCTCAGCGCGTCCCGGCGGGCCACGAGCTCGGGGATCTGCTCGGCCCCGCGCTCGCGGTCCCACCACAGGGCACCCCGGACCCGGGCGGTGAGCGTGCCCTCCCGCGCGGCGGTGCGGTACGCCTCGGCCGGGTCGTCCATGCCGAGGAAGTCGCCGATCAGCGCGTCCTGCCAGGCGGTGATGCCGAGCGCGTGCAGGTGCCGCTGAGCGTGCAGCAGCGCGGCCAGCCGGTCCGCGGGGGTGGCGGCCGGTGTGAGCCGGCCCACCAGCTGCATCGCTCCTTCCTGGAGCGTGCCGCCGGGCTCGCCGGAGGCGTCCCGCTCGATCCGCCCGTCTGCCGGGTCGGGAGTGTGCCGGTCGATGCCGGCCAGCTCCAGCGCACGGCTGTTGACCCAGGCGCCGTGGTGGTCCCGGTTGGGCAGGTACACCGGACGGTCCGGGACCACCGCGTCCAGCAGCTCCTTCGTGGGAATGCCGCCGGCGAAGGCCTCCATGGACCACCCACCGCCGAGAATCCACTTCCGCTCGGGGTGGGCGTCGGCGTAGGCACGGACGGCGGCCACGGTGTCCTCGGCCGTCGTCGCGCCGCTCAGGTCGCACCGGGACAGCTCGAGGCCGGCCGGCACCGGGTGGACGTGCGCGTCCTGGAAGCCCGGCAGCAGCAGCCGCCCGGCGAGGTCGACCACCTCCGTACGGGGCCCGGCGAGTTCGCGTACCTCGGCACGGCCGACAGCGGTGATCCGGTCGCCGGTGACGGCGACGGCGGTCGCCGTACGGCCCTCGGGAGTGAGGACGGGGCCGCCGGTGAAGAGGAGATCAGCGTGCATGATGCCTTTCCTTCAAGGTCAGTTGGAGGTGGTCAGGAGCTGCGGGGAGTCGGCGTCGGTGCCCTCGCCCGTGCGGAAGTACGCCGAACCGCGCACCCACTTCGCCCACGCGGCCGCGAGGACCCCGGAGAGGATCATGGCCAGCGGCATGAGCAGCAGGAACCAGCCGTTGTCCGCGCTGACCTCGAAATGGTCGGCGGAGGTGTAGAAGGACCAGCCGAGGTACCCGCCGAGGCCCAGCAGGGCGACGGCGCTGAGTGCGGGCAGCACCACCGCCCGCACCCCCTGGCGGAAGTCCTCCCGCAGCAGCGACCGGAAACGGGCCGCGGCCGCGAGCGCGGTGAGCGCGTACGACAGCGCCACGACGATCCCCACGGCGTTCACCGTCGCCATGATCATGTCGGCGAGGCGCGGGATCACCAGGGCGAGCACCGCCACCACCGTGGCCAGGGCCCCGATCAGCAGCGTGCCGGCCGCCGGTGTGCCGTACCGCGGACTGATCCTGGACCACACCGGTCCGAGGGTGCGGTCCCGGCTCATGGCGAACATCCCGCGCGCCGTCGGGATGACCCCGGCCTGGAGCGAGGCCACCGCCGAGAACATCAGCGCCACCAGGGGCAGGGCGGCCAGCGGCTGCGCGGCGAGCCGGTCGCCGAAGTACGCCAGCCCCTCCGCCCCGTGTCCGGCCAGCTCGGGCTCGGACAGCACCCGCTGGAAGGCGACCGAGCCGAGCAGGAACAGCCCCAGCATCGTGACCAGGGTGATCAGCCCGGCCCGGGAGGCGTCCCTCGGGTCCCGCACCTCCTCGTTCACGGTGAACGCCGCCTCGAAGCCCCAGTAGCAGAACACCGACAGCAGCAGCCCCTGCGCCAGCGCGCTCGCCGAGGGGATCGCGAACGGATCGAACCAGGAGAGGCGGAAGGGATGCGGCCCGGTGACGATGCCGTAGGCGCAGAAGCCCAGCAGCACGGCGTACTCGAAGACCAGCAGCCACGTCTGCAGTCTGGCCGCGGTGCGCACACCGGTCACGGCGGTGAGCGTGACCGCGACCAGGACGACGATGCCCACCAGCGTCGTCTGCGCGGTCGAGCCCGGGTCCAGGGCGAGCGAGCCGACGCGGTGCACCCCCGCGTCCCCGGCCAGCTGCAGCAGCGCGGAGCCGGTGACCGCCGTGGTGTAGGCGAGGAAGGCCACGCTCGCCACGATGTTGACCCAGCCGACCGTGAAGCCCAGCCAGGGGCTCAGCGATCGGCCCACCCACACGTAGCCGTTGCCCGCGTTCGGTTCCACCCGGTTCAGCCGGGAGAAGGCGCCGGCGATGCCGAGCACCGGCAGGAACGCCAGCAGCATGATGGCCGGCAGGTGCAGGCCGACCACCCCGGCGGTCACACCGAGGCCGATGCCGATGCTGGTGGTCGCCGCCGTGCTGGACGCGGCGACAGCCACGCCGTCCAGCACGCTCAGGGACCTGCGCAGCTCGGGCCGCGCGGGGGGATCCACACCGAAGGGGCTGTCGCTCATGGCCGGCTCTCCGCTCGCACCAGGGGGCCCGGACGGGCCCCGGTGACCGCAGATGAAACCGTCCGGCCGCTTCACAGGTCAACGGTGTTGTCATAAGGTGCCGGGCAACCCCGAGGGAGGCCGCCCGTGAGCGAACGCGTCGTCCCGCCCGCCGAACGCCGGCGCAGGCGGCCCACCAAGCAGGGCGTCGTCCTCTCCGAGGAACTGATCGTGCGGACCGCGCTCCGGCTGATCGAGGAGCACGGCGCCGACGCGCTCTCCGTGCGCCGGCTCGGCCGGGCGCTCGGCGCCGACCCCAGCTCCCTGTACCGGTACTTCCGGCACACGGACGACCTGATGCTGGCCGTCGCCGACGAGCTCATCGGCCGCACCCTGCGCTCCTGGCGCCCCACCGGAGACTGGGCGGCGGACCTGCGCGACCTCGGAATGCGCATGCACGCGGGCGCCCTCGCGCACCCCCGCGCCGCCGTGCTCGGCGCGCACCGCGTCACCGGGCGCACGCACGAGATCCAGGCCGTGGAGAGCATCCTGCGCGTGCTGCGCGAGGCCGGGTTCCCGGACCCGGAGGCGGTGCGGATCTACCACGCGTTCGTGGACCAGGCCCTCGCCTTCGGCGCCCTGGACTCCGCGGGCACCTCGCTGCCGCGGGCCGCCCGCGACGCCGAGACCGAGGTGTGGCGGACGACGTACGGCCGGCTGCCCGCCGACACCCATCCGCACATCGCGGCCACCGCCCGCCACCTCGCCGCCACCATGCGGCGCAGTTCCTACCCGGCCGCCCTGGAACTCCTCCTCGAAGCCGCCCGGACACGCCTCGATCACCTTCGTGCGGAGACCGGAGGATGACGGACACACTGGAGGCCATCCGCACCCGAGGAGGCCGTACGCCATGACCGAAGCGCCCGCCCGCTCCGCCGAACAGCGCAAGAAGGACACCCTCCACCGGCTGGAGCACGACGTCGACGCCTGGGTGGCCACCGCCGGCCCCGACGGCGGCGCCCCTTACCTCGTCCCGCTGTCCTTCGTGTGGGACGGCACCGTGCTGCTGATCGCCACCCCCGCCGAGAGCCCCACCGGCCGCAATCTCGTGGCCACCGGCACGGCCCGCCTCGGCATCGGCCCGACCCGCGACGTCGTCATGATCGAGGGGACCGTCCGCGCGGTGACGCCCGAGGACCTGCCCGAGGAGGACGCCGAGGTCTTCGCCGGGAAGACCGGCTTCGACCCGCGTCGACTGACCACCCGCTACCTGTACTTCACCGTCCTGCCGCAGCGCGTCCAGGCCTGGCGCGAGGCGGACGAGCTGCCGGGCAGGGAGCTCATGCGCGACGGGCGGTGGCTGCTCGCCGACTGAATCGGGAGGCCGGGGATAAGCGCAGGGAAGAGGAGACCCCCGGGAGGAAGCATGGCACTGGTGAAAGCGGGCGTCCTGGTCCTGGACTGCGCCGAACCCGAGAAACTCGCCGATTTCTACAAGGAGTTGCTGGAGGGTGAGCAGACGGACGCGTCCGCCAACCTCGTGGAGATACGGGGCGCGGACGGCGTCCGGCTGGCCTTCCGCCGCGACGTGAACGCGACCCCGCCCAGCTGGCCCCGCCCGGAGAACTCGCTCCAGGTCCATCTCGACTTCCTGGTCGAGGACCTGGACGAGGCGGAGCGCCGGGTGGTGGGGCTCGGCGGCCGGCCCATCGAGGCGCGGGACGCGGCCGGCCCCTACGAGGAGCGCGGCTACTCCGATCCCGCCGGGCACTCCTTCACCCTGCGCATGCTCCCCAGCAGGGCGCCCAAGCAGGGGTGACGGTGCCGGGCACGGGGTGACGCCCCTGAGCCCCGCCGGACAGGACAAGGGGGGCGCCTCCCGGGCCGTGACCACGGACCGGGAGGGCCCCCGCGCGAGACTCAGTCCCGGCCGCCCTTGTCGGCCGACGGCCACACGCCCGTCGACCGCTCGATGGCTTTCGCGCCCGTGCGGTCCACGGCGCTGCGCACCACCGCGAAGATGGCGCCCTGGACCGCCGCCGCCAGCAGGATCTCGCCCCAGCCCCGGTCCGGGTCCAGGGCGTCCGGAGCGTCGTCCTCGTGCCGGATCGCCTTCCACGCCTGCCGGAACGCCATGCCGGCCAGCGCGCCGCCCGCCCAGCTGAGCACGAACCCGACCGGCTTGTAGGCGAGAGGGAGTTTCTTCTTCTTGTTCTTGGCCATGTCTGACTCCTTCCTCGTCATGCCGCCCTCATGTTCCTCGTCGGGCCACCTTCATGCGGGCCGTCCCGCCGGAGCGACTCGTTCGCCCTCCGGCACCGGACCCGGCGCCGTACCGTCGCCGAACGGCCTGCCGCCCAGCTCCTGACGGTGATGAGGGGTCAGCCAGCCGGCCAGATCCGGTCCGAGCGGCACGATGCCGGTGGGGTTGATGCCCGTGTGCACCTGGTAGTAGTGCCGCTTGATGTGGTCGAAGTCGACGGTGTCGCCGAACCCGGGCGTCTGGAACAGGTCCCTGGCGTAGGCCCACAGCACCCGGTTCTCGGCCAGCTTCCAGCGATTGCACTTGAAGTGGCCGTGGTAGACGGCGTCGAACCGGACCAGCGTGGTGAACAGCCGGATGTCGGCCTCGGTGAGGGTGTCGCCGACCAGGTACCGCTGCCCGGCCAGCCGCTCCGCCAGCAGTTCCAGCCGCCGGAACAGCGCCGTGCACGCCTCCTCGTACCGCTTCTGCTCGTTGGCGAACCCGGCGCGGTACACACCGTTGTTGACGTCCCGGTAGACGTCGGCCATCACCTCGTCGATCTCGGCGCGCCGGGACGCCGGGTACAGGTCCGGCGCGCCCTCCCGGTGCAGGGCCGTCCACTCGGTCGCCAGGTCCAGGGTGAGCTGCTGGTAGTCGTTGGTGACCAGCCGCCCGCTCGGGACGTCCACGACCGCGGGCACGCTCACCCCGCCCGGGTAGTCCGTCTCCCGGCGGTCGTAGGCCTCGCTCAGGAAGCGGATGCCGAGCACCGGATCGCGGCCGTCCGGATCCAGGGTGAACCGCCAGCTGCGGTCGTCCTGGATCGGGTCGGCCACCGCCATCGGCAGGGCGTCCTCCAGACCGAGCAGCCGGCGCGAGACCACCGCCCGGCTCGCCCACGGACAGGCACGGGAGACCACCAGCCGGTACCGGCCCGCCGTCACCGGCCAGCCGTCCCGGCCGTCGGCGGTGATGCGGTCCGTGAAATGGCTTCGGGACCTGGAGAACGTCGTATGGCCGTATGCGCTGTTGCCGTCGCCGCCCATCGCTCCTCCTCGCGGGCCGGGGCTTCCGTGCAACGCGTTCCCCGTTTTCGGCCGGTCGCACGGTGTGATCCGGACTCACGGGGGCAGTCGGCGAAGGGTGAGTGGGACATCCTCGGAACGGGAGACGGCCGCACGGACGGCCGAGGAGCACGACACGGCACCCGAGCGCCCTCCGGCGCACGGCGAGGCCGGGAGGCCGGACGCCACGGGCGGGGCCGCGGGTGCGGCACCGGGCGGCGACGGCGGCCCGGAGGCGGCGGACGGCGGCAAGGACCCCTCGAAGGACGACCGGCACACCAAGGTGACCGTCCTCGTGGCGCTGGCCGCCAACCTGGTCATCGCCGTGGCCAAGGCCGTCGGCGGTGTCCTCGCCGGCTCGCCCGCGCTGCTGTCGGAGGCCGCGCACTCGGTCGCCGACAGCCTCAACGAAGTGTTCCTGCTGGCCGCGCTGCGCCGCAGCCGCCGCCCCGCCGACGAGCGGCACCCCTTCGGCTACGGCAAGGAGCGCTTCTTCTGGTCGCTCCTCGCGGCCGTCGGCATCTTCGTCATGGGCGGCTGCTTCTCCTTCTTCCAGGGCTTCGAGGCGCTGCAGGCGAACACCGAGGAGAAGTTCAGCGGCTACGTGGCCGGACTGATCGTGCTCGGAGTGGCCCTGCTCGCCGAGGGTGTCTCGCTGTTGCGCGCCCTGCACCAGGTGCGCCGGCAGGGCGGGGGGCTCGGCGCGATGCGCGACCCCGCCCTGCGCACCGTGGTCGCCGAGGACGGCACGGCGGTCCTCGGCGTGACCCTCGCGATCATCGGAATGGCCCTGCACATGGTGACGGGGCAGGTGGTGTGGGAGGCGTCCGCCTCGCTGGCCATCGGTGTCCTGCTGGTCTACGTCGCCTACCGGCTCGGCCGCGACGCCCGCGACCAGCTCATCGGCGAGGCCGCCGACCCGGAGCAGAGCGCACGGATCCGGTCGCTGCTCGAGGCGCAGCCCGAGATCGACAGCGTGGAGGCGCTGTTCACCATGAAGATGGGCCTCGACTCCACCCTGGTGGCCGCACGCATCGACCTGATGCCCGGGCTGGACAGCGAGCGCGTGGAAGAGGTCTCCGTCCGCATCAAGCGGTCGCTGGCCCGGACCTTCCCGGAGACCGACCAGATCTTCCTCGACGTGACCGACCGCACCGACGGCGACGCACGGGAGACACAGAAGGGCCCCGCCGCGACGGGGGAACGCGGCGGGGCCTGAACGACGGGTGCCCGCCCGGAACCCGCTTCACACCTGGGGCGGGCACGGATTTCTCCGCGACGGACGGGCACCGCACCCGCTCAGTTCGCGCCGGTACGCTCCAGCACGAAGACGGGGATCTCCCGTGACGTCTTCTCCTGGTAGTCGGCGTACGGCGGGTAGGCGGCGACGGCCCGCTCCCACCACTCGGCCTTCTCCTGCCCGGTGACCTCGCGGGCCCGCATGTCCTGCTTGACCGGGCCGTCCTGCAGCTCGACGTGCGGGTCGGCCTTGACGTTGAAGTACCAGACCGGATGCGTGGGCGCCCCGCCCTGGGAGGCGACCACGGCGTACGCGCCCCCGTGCTCCACCCGCATCAGCGGTGTCTTGCGGATCTTCCCGCTCTTCGCACCCCGGGTGGTCAGCAGGATCACCGGCAGCCCGGTGTCGAGCAGGGTCGTGCCCCGCGTTCCGCCGGAGCTCTCGTACAGCTCGACCTGCTCGCGCACCCACTGGGCCGGGCTGGGCTCGTACTCGCCCTCAAGAGGCATGGAATCGGTCTCCTTCGTCGGTCCGACCTGCGTCCGTCACCAGTTTTGACACCCGTGACCCGGGAATCATCCGTTACGCGGGTCGCTTCGGCCGACCGGGTGACACCTCCCCGGGGCGGACACCCCTGCCGACCGGGCCCGTTCCCGCACCGGGACCTGGCCGGTTCCGGCCCCCGCGGGCCCCGCCCTTCGGCCAGATCCCGCGGATCACCGAAGTGGCCGAACTTGCCGTCGCCCCTTAGGTGCCCGGGGCATCTAATGAAGATCGGCACGACGCACTTCTTCGTCTGCGAGGTCTTTCCATGACGGAACTGAAGGACAGCACCGGCCCGGCGACCGCGGCCGCCCCCGTCGCCTTCCCCCAGGACCGCACCTGCCCCTACCAGCCGCCCACCGGGTACGACCCGCTGCGCGACGGACGCCCCCTGTCCCGCGTCACCCTCTACGACGGCCGCGAGGTGTGGCTGGTCACCGCACAGGCCACCGCCCGCTCGCTGCTCGCCGACCCCCGCCTGTCCACCGACCGGAGCCACCCCGGTTTCCCCATCCCCAGCGAGCGCTTCGCGGGCGCCCGGGACCGGCGGGTGGCCCTGCTCGGGGCGGACGACCCCGAACACCAACGGCAGCGGCGGATGATGATCCCGTCGTTCACCGTCAAACGGGCGGCCGCCCTGCGGCCCTGGATCCAGCGGATCGTGGACGAGCTGCTGGACGCCATGATCGCGCAGGGACCGCCCGCCGAACTGGTCTCCGCCTTCGCGCTGCCGGTGCCCTCGACGGTGATCTGCGGCCTGCTCGGCGTGCCGTACGCCGACCACACGTTCTTCGAGGAACAGTCGCGCAGGCTGCTGCGCGGGCCGACGGCCGCCGACACCCAGGACGCCCGCGACCGGCTGGAGGAGTACCTCGGCGGGCTGATCGACCGTAAGGCCGAGGCGGCCGGGCCGGGCGACGGCATCCTCGACGACCTCGTCCACCACGAGCTCCGCGACGGCGCGCTGGACCGCGCCGAACTCCTGTCCCTGGCCCTCATCCTGCTGGTCGCGGGCCATGAGACGACCGCCAACATGATCTCCCTGGGCACCTACACCCTGCTGCGGCACCCCGCCCGCCTCGCCGAACTGCGCGCCGACCCGGAGCTGCTGCCCACGGTCGTGGAGGAGCTCCTGCGGATGCTGTCGATCGCCGAGGGGCTGGCGCGCGTCGCCCTGGCGGACATCGACGTGGACGGCACCACGATCCGGGAGGGGGAGGGCGTGCTCTTCTCGACCTCCGTGATCAACCGGGACGCGTCCCTCTACGAGGAACCCGACAGCCTGGACTTCCACCGCTCCGTCCGCCGGCACGTGGCGTTCGGCTTCGGCATCCACCAGTGCCTCGGCCAGAACCTGGCCCGCGTGGAACTGGAGATCGCCCTCGGCGCCCTGTTCGCCCGGCTGCCCGGGCTGCGGCTGGCCGCACCCGCCGAGGAAATCCCCTGGAAACCCGGCGACACGATCCAGGGGATGCTGGAACTCCCCGTGACCTGGTAAGAGGCTCGAGCCATGCACATCGAGATCGACAGGGACGTCTGCATCGGCGCCGGTCAGTGCGCGCTGGCCGCGCCGCGCGTGTTCACCCAGGACGACGACGGATACAGCACACTGCTGCCCGGCCGCGAGGACGGCGCGGGCGACGCGATGGTCCGGGAGGCCGTACGCGCCTGCCCGGTACACGCCATCACCCTGCCGGAGTCCGCCGGCTGACCGCCCGCCGGGCCGCTGGCCCGGCACCCTCAGTAGGGTTCCCGGATGACCGAACGCGCCGAGAAGCCCTTCCTGTACGTCGTCGTCTGCGCGGCCGGCATCGCCTCGGGCGTGCCCGAGCTGATCCGCGCCGCCCAGGCACGGGACTGGGCGGTCGGGGTCATCGCCACGCCGGTCGCGATGGGCGGGTTCTTCGACGCCGGCGCGGTCGAGGCACGCACCGGCCGGCCCGTCCGGTCGGCGTGGCGCTCCCCGGCCGATCCCCGTCCGTTCCCGCCGCCGGACGCCGTGGTGGTGGCGCCCGCCACCTTCAACACCCTCAACAAGTGGGCCGCCGGCCTCGCCGACACCCTCGCCGTCGGCACCCTGTGCGAGGCCGCGGGCCTGGGCGTGCCGATCGCCGTCCTGCCCTGCGTGGCCGACGCGCTGGCCGCCCATCCCGCCTACCGGGAGAGCCTGACCCGGCTGCGCGGTATGGGCGTGCGCTTCGGCGAGCCCTTCACCGGCGAACCCGGGCCCGACGGCGGGCACCCGCGGTTCGCCTGGGAGCGGGCGCTGGACCTGCTGGACGCGCCCTGACGCAAGGACGGCGGCGACCGCCCGCCGGCCCGGCCGGCGCGGGCTAGCGCGTCCTGCGGACGTACCCCGCGCTGCCCGGCGTGGAGACGTCCCGGTCACGGCGGACGATGCTCAGCCGGCCGCCCCAGCGGGCGAGCGCCGAGCGCAGGCCGCCGTCGGTGTACTCGATGTCCACGACCCGGTCGTCGAACGCCTTCGCGTACACCCCGCACTCGTCGTACTGCCCGCACTCCTCCGCCACCGCGAAGTCCAGCCCGGCCCGCTCGCTCCGCCCGGCCAGTTCGGCGGTGTTCTTCTGCGCGACGGCCAGGTGCCGGGCGTGCGCGTGCCGGGAGACCAGCGCCATGAACGCGGTGGCGTCCCGCGCGGTGAGCAGGCCGTCGGAGCGGGTGTAACTGTCGTAGTTGTCCGGCTCGACGGCGTCGAAGCCCTTCTCCGCGCAGCCGTCGATCCACCGGCCGACCCGCCGCGCCACCCGCTCCCGCTTCCGGGGGGTGCGCAGGTCGAGCAGCGGCTCGTGCCAGTCCTCGTCGATGACGACCCGGCCGCGCGCGTCGCGCAGGAGCAGGTCGGCCGGCCAGGACGCGCGTTCGGCGGGCTGGGCCTGGAAGGCGTTGACGTAGCAGATGTTGTACAGGCCCGGCGCGGGGGAGTCGGACCGGTCGCGGCTGACGATCCGCACGCCCTTCGGCGGGGGATAGGCACCGCCGATCTGGTAGTCGAATCCGGCACCGCGCGGCGGCAGCCGAACCGAGGCGGGCGCGGCCGGGCCGCTCTTCCCGTCGCCGCCGGGAGCGCACCCGGCAAGGAGCGGGACGGTGACGGCCAGGGCGGCCGACAGGGCGACCAGGGACGTCCGGGAAACCGTGGCGCGGGAAGCACCCTTCGGGGGCAAGTCTGCTCCGTCCTGCCCACGCCGGGCGGCGCGGCACGTGCCAGGATCAAATCGCCCGCACGCGCACACCGTCAAATCGCCGCCGGACGGGGTCGTAGGCTCGGCGGTGACCATCGTCCCGAAGGCAGGAGCAGCAACGATGCAGTACGTGAAGCTCGGTTCGACGGGCCTGGACGTCTCGCGGATCTGTCTGGGCTGCATGACCTACGGACTCCCGGACCGCGGTACGCACGAATGGACCCTCGACGAGGAGGCCTCCCGCCCGCTCATCCGGCAGGCGCTGGAGGCCGGCGTCAACTTCTTCGACACCGCCAACGTCTACTCCGACGGCACCAGCGAGGAGATCGTCGGCAGGGCCCTGCGCGAGTTCGCGAACCGCGACGAGATCGTGCTGGCCACCAAGGTCAACGGCCGGATGCGGCCGGGCCCGAACGGCGCCGGACTGTCCCGCAAGGCCGTCATGAGCGAGATCGACCACAGCCTGCGCCGGCTCGGCACCGACTACGTCGACCTCTACCAGATCCACCGCTACGACCACGCGACCCCCGTCGAGGAGACGATGGAGGCGCTGCACGACCTGGTCAAGGCGGGCAAGGTCCGCTACATCGGGGCGAGTTCGATGTACGCGTGGGAGTTCTCCAAGGCGCAGTACACCGCCGAGCGGCACGGCTGGACGAAGTTCGCGACCATGCAGAACCACTACAACCTGCTCTACCGCGAGGAGGAGCGGGAGATGCTGCCGCTCTGCGCGGACCAGGGCGTCGGCGTGCTGCCGTGGAGCCCGCTCGCCCGCGGCCGGCTGACCCGCGAGTGGGGCAAGGTCACCGACCGCAGCGCCACCGACGACTTCGGCGGCCGCCTGTACCTGGAGAGCGACCGCGCCATCGTCGAGGCCGTCACCCGCATCGCCGGCGACCGGGGCGTGCCCCGCGCCCAGGTGGCCCTCGCCTGGCTGCTGCACCAGGACACGGTCACCGCTCCGATCGTCGGCGCCGCCAAGCCGCAGCACCTCCAGGACGCGGTGGCCGCCGTCGAACTCCGCCTGAGCGACAAGGAGATCGAGGAGCTGGAGCGGCCCTACACCCCACGCGCCATCAGCGGCCACTGACCCGTCAGTGCGGTCCGTGCGGCGCGAACTCCGTGCCGCACGGACCGGCTCCCTCGCTCCGCGCCAGTTCCACCCGCTCCCCGGACATGGTGAGCGTCCGGTAGTACGCCCCGACGCGCAGGGCCGAGCGGCCCACGTAGTGCCCGATGAACGAGCGCCGGAAGCGGTCCGCGCTCGGGTTGGGGCCCGAGCCGTGCACGAGGCTGCCGTTGAAGAACAGCACGTCGCCCGGGGCCAGGTCGACGGGCACCGGCACCAGACCGGGCGGCGGCGGAACGTACTCGCGGGCGAACGACAGCCGCGCGTCGGCCTCTTCCGGGCAGAACAGGTCCATCCGGTGGGTTCCCGGCACCACTTCCAGGCCGCCGTTGCCGCGGTCGACCGGTTCGCAGGCCACCCACGCGGCCACGCACGTGCCCGGCTCGGCCCGCAGGTAGAAGTTGTCCTGGTGCGGCGCCTGCCCGCGCGCACCCGGCGGTTTGAAGTAGAACATGCTCTGCGCGGCCAGCACCTCCTCCCCGAACAGCACCTCCAGCACGGCCCGCAGCCGGGCGTCCAGGAGGAACCCGCGTGCCAGGGCGTTGAACTCGTGCGGCTGCATCACCCGCGGGAACCTGCGCAGCGGATCGGACGCGGCCGGTTCGGGCGCGAAGTGGCCGGGCACGGGCCCGGCCGCGTGCAGCGCCGCGAACTCGCCGCACAGCCGCCTGACTTCCCCGTGGCGGAACAGCCCGTGCGCGACGGTGAATCCGTCCTCGGCGAAGCGCCGCCGCAGCGCCTCGGGCCCGACGGGGGCACCCGAGGCGCGGTTGTCCTTGGCCGTCATGGAGCCGCCTCTCGCGTCCGCCGTCCTCGTCCGTCACGCTAGGGCGAGTCGCCCGACGGGAGGATGACCGTGCGTGCCGAGAACCTGCCCGTGACTGCCACGCCCGGCGACCCGTCGCCGCCGCCCGGCCTGGTGGTCGCCGGCCGCTATGACCGGGGGCAGGGCTACGGCGTCAACCGGCCCCGGGGATCGTCGAGCTGGCTGTTCACCTTCACCACCGGCGGGCGCGGCCGGATCCGCCAGGGCGCCGCCCGCGCCCGGCCCTCTGCCGGGGACCTGGTGGTCCTGGCTCCCGGTGTCGGACACCGCTACACCGTCGCGCCGGATGCCGGGCACTGGCGGTTCTGGTGGGCGCACTGCCAGGCCCGGCCCGCCTGGACGCCCTGGCTCGCGCCCCACGCCCGCGCCGACGGCCTGTACGCGGTCCCGGTCCGGCCCGGCCCGCTGTGCCGGCGGGTCCAGGCCGCGTTCGCCCGGATGGCCGCCGACTGCCGGGGGCCCGCCGCGGAGCCGCCGCACGGACCGGACCCGGTGGTGGTGGCGGAGGGCAGCCTGGCCGGGAACTGGCGCTGTGCGCACTGGAGGAGGTCGTCCTGCTCGCCGCCGCCGGCGCCCGACCGGCCGCCGGTGAACCGGGTGCCGACGCCCGGGTGCGCCGCGCCGAGGAGCTGATCGCCGCCGACCCCGGCGCCCCGCACACCGTGCGGTCGCTCGCCGGGAGCGTGGCGCTCTCCCCGTCCCGGTTCGCCCATCTGTTCACGCTGCGGACCGGCCGGTCCCCGATGCGGGCCGTGCGCGAGGCACGGCTGCTGGAGGTCACCGACCTGACGGTGGAACGGGTGGCCGCGGCAGCCGGGTTCCCGAGCCCGTTCCACTTCAGCCGGGTCTTCCGGGCGCGCTACGGCGTGCCGCCCGGCGCCTACCGGGCGCGGGCGCGGCCGTGAATGAGGGAAAGGGATTTCATCGACGAAATGTCAATAGGGAATGCGCTCTCCCGGAATGGCGACAATCTTGTTCCGGTGTGCGGAGCTGTGTAAAAATGCGCGCTGTCGGTGCGCGGTCGCGAAAACATTTAGGCGGTACGCGCCGTGCCGTTGCCGTACACCCTTCACGCTCCAAAAGAGCTGCGTCAGGTGGACGTCCGGGTCGCCCATGACCTCCCCGAACGCTTTGGTACGGACTAATGTCGCAGACGCCCGGAGGAATGCAGCCGTGAATGAGGCAGGCCTGTCGGACGAACAACTGGGTGCCGAACTGAAGAAGTGGACGGGAGCCACGCCTGCCCTCCATCCGGTCGGTGAACTGCTCGACCGGCACTGGGAGGCGGCCTTCGCCTACGCCCGGCTGTGCACCGACAACCCGCGTGCCGCCGGGATGCTCACCACCGCCGCCTTCACCCGGTTGTTCGGCGCGTCGATCCGGCAGGGCGGTCCGAGCGCGGCCTGGCGGCCCCACGTCCTCGTCACCATCCGCCGGATCGCGTCCGAGTGGGCCTCCGACGGCCGTCAGGAACTCCTCCACCCGGGCCTGCGGTCGGCCGACGGCACCGGCGGTCGCGCCGCCGCCCGGCTGCTGCCGCCGTCCGGCCGGCGGCTGCTGTCCGCTGCCTTCCAGCGAGTGCCCCCGACCTCCCGTGCCGTCCTGTGGCACACCGAGGTCGAGGCCGAGCCCGCGGCGGTGCCGGCCGCCCTGCTCGGTCTGGAGGAGGACGACGTCCGCGTCGAACTGCGCCGGGCCCGCGAGCGGTTGCGCGAGGAGTGCCTCCAGGTCCACCGCGAACTCGCGCCCGAGGCAGAGTGCGGTCGCTATCTGCGCATGCTCGACGTCACCTACCGGCGCGGCGGCGCGGAGGTCGACCCCGACCTGCGCGAGCACCTGTCCCGGTGCGCCCACTGCAGCCGTACCGCCGACCAGCTCGCCCGGTTCAACGGGGGGCTGGGACTCGCGCTCGCCGAGGCGGTGCTCGGCTGGGGCGCCCGCCCCTACGTGGAGTCCCGGGCGTACGGCGCGGAGGCACCGGCCGCGCCGGTCCCCGCCCCCGCCTCCGTCGTCGCGCCCCCGGCCGGCGAGTCCTTCACGGCCGCCGGAGCGGCGACGTCCGCCGGAGCGGCGATGTCCGGCGGCTCCGGATCGGCGATGTCCGGCGCCCCGGCCGCCTCCATGACCTCCGCCGATCCGGCCGTCGCACCGGCCGGCCGGACCGGCACCGGATCCACCGCGCCCGCCGGCCGGTCCGGCGCCGGCGGGCCCTCCGTGTCCCCCCGTTCCGCGCACCGCGCCGCCCGCCGTGCCCGCCGCCGCAACCTCACCCTGGCCGTCGTCACCGTCAGCGGCCTCGTCGCCCTGCCCCTGGTGCTGTGGGCGGTGCTCGGCTCCGGCGACTCCCCGGACCCCCACCCCGGCGGCACCCCGTCCCGGACGCCGGGCAAGGACTCCCCGTCCCCGGACACGTCCTGGGCCGCCGCGCCCGCCACCGGCCAGGGCGCCCTGCACGGCGCGCTGCACAACGTCGCCTCCGGGCTGTGCGTCGGAGTCGTCGGCGGAAAGGCCGTCAAGGGCGCCGAGACCGAACTCACCGCGTGCTCCGCGACACCGGAGCGGCAGTGGACGTACGAGACCGACGGACTGCTGCGCAGCGACGCCGATCCCGGCCTGTGCCTCGACTCCCACCTCGGCTACTCGGTCCGGCTCGCCCCCTGCACGGCCACCGGCCGTTCCGGCAGGAACATCCGCTACGACTTCACCCTCCAGGGAGCACTGGTCCCGCGCTGGAACCAGGAGCTGGCCCTCACCCCGGCCGCCACCGACGGCTCCGGCGCCCTCGTCCTCAAGACCCGGGCCACCGGCCCCGCACAGCGCTGGACCATCGACACCGTCAAGCCCGAACTGCGGATGCAGAACGTCAACTGGGGCGACGACGAGAGCCCTTCGCACACCGCGGCCCCCCGGCCCACCCCCTCCGGGAGCACCCGGAAGACCGCGTCACCGAGTCCCACGCCCACCGAGAGCCGGTCCACCCCCACTCCCTCGCCGACGGCGTCCACGACCACCGACCCCTGTGCCGCGCACCCCTACTACTGCGGCGGGGGCGGGGACTACGGCGGCGGCAGACGCCACCACCACTGACTCAGTGCGGGTGGTGCGGCGGTGGCGGCGGGATCGTCGCCAGCCCGGGAGCCGGTTCCGGCCACACCAGCAGCACCGGGCAGGGCGCGTGGTCGACCGCGAACCGGACGGCCGGACCGAGGCTCTTCGGACCGAGCCGCGAGCGGTCCCCGTCCCGGGCCAGCACCAGCAGATCGGCACCCTCGGCCGCGGCCACCACCTCCCGCTCGACCCGGCCCGCCCGCTCCTCGCGCACACAGGGCCGGCCGAGCCGGCCGGCCGCCGCGTCGAGGAGTTCGGCGGCCGAACTCCCGCCCAGGGCCTCGACCAGATCCCCGGATCGCGCTCCGGGTGGCCGCGGCCGAGCAGGCCCGCGAACGCACCGTGCGCGAGCCCGGGCACGTCGGGACCGCTGACGTGCAGCAGCACCACCTCGGCGGCCGGCGGCGCGTGCGTGCGCACGGCGTCCACGCAGGAGGGCCAGGTGCCCTCGACGAGCCAGGCGATCACACGCATCCGGACGGCCTCCCTCGAACCGGCGAGGGCCCGCGAAGAGCCCTCAGAGAATCTGCAGCGACCCCCACAGTGCCACCACCGAGACCGCGAGGGAGGAGGGCACGGCGATCAGCCCCAGCCGGGTGAACTCGCCGAGGTCCACGCCGTGCTCGTGCTGGTGCACGATCCGCCGCCACAGCAGCGTGGCCAGCGACCCGGCGTAGGTCAGATTGGGGCCGATGTTCACACCGAGCAGCACCGCCAGCACCGCGCCCGGCCCGACGGGCGCGGCCAGCGGGAGCAGCACCAGCACCGCCGGCAGATTGTTGATGAGGTTCGCGAGGACGGCGGCCAGCGCGGCGACGCCGAGCAGCGCGGGCAGCGTGGTGCCGTCCGGCATGACGTTCCCGAGCACGTCGGCCAGGCCGTTGTCGACGACCGCCCGCACCACGATGCCGAGCGCCAGCACGAACGCCAGGAACGAGGGGGCCGCCGCCCGTACGACGGTCAGCGGGGTCGCCCGGCGCCGCAGCAGCGCCCGCCCGGCCAGCACCAGGGCGCCCGCCGCGGCCACCCAGGCGGGCTCCACGCCGAACGCCGAGGCCACCACGAACCCGGCCAGCGTGCAGGCCACCGTCACCAGCGCGAACAGCGGCAGCCGCGGAGCCTCCCCGCCGTCCGCGGCCGCAGGCGCGGCCGCCGCGAGGTCACGGGCGAAGAACCGCCGGAACACCACGTACTCGGTCCCGATCGCCAGCAGCCACGGCAGCAGCATCAGCGCCGCGAACCGGGCGAAACTCAGCCCGCTCGCCGCGAACGCCAGGAGGTTCGTCAGATTGGACACCGGCAGCAGCAGCGACGCGGTGTTCGACAGATGGGTGCACGCGTACACATGCGGCTTCGGCCGTACGCCCGTCCGCGCGGCCGTCGCGAACACCACCGGGGTGAGCAGCACGATCGTGGCGTCCAGGCTGAGCACGGCGGTGATCGCGGACGCGAGCGCGAAGACCGCCGTCAGCAGCCGCACCGGCCGGCCCGCCGCCCAGCGGGCCATCCAGGCGCCGCACGCCTTGAACAGCCCGTCCACGTCACAGAAATGGGCCAGCACCAGCACGGCCGCGAGGAACCCGACGACCGGTCCCAGCCGCTCCGCCTCCGCCCGGGCGTGGTCGAGCGGGATCGCCCCGCTCACGATCGCGATCCCGGCGGCGGGGACCGCCAGGACCGCTTCGGGCCACCCGAAGGGCCGCACGACGGCCCAGGCGAGCACGGCGGCGAGCAGGACGGCGGACAGTGCCTCGGCAAGGGGCGTGTTCAGGGCGGGTCCTCCGGGTCGATCACGTCGGTGCCCGCCCATCAAAACAGACGTTCCCGCACGGGCTACGACGACCGGGTGCCCGCCGCGCCCAGGAACTCCTCCCAGCCGCCCGTCGGGACCTGGCCCGGCGTGAGCGTCCGCAGCTTGCGCAGCATCGCCGGATCCTGCGCCTCCAGCCAGGCCACCAGCTGCTTGAAGGACACGAACCGCACGTCGTCGTGCTCGGCCATCCGCCCGATCGCCTCCTCGACGGCGTCCATGTAGATGCCGCCGTTCCAGCGCTCGAAGTGGTTGCCGACGAAGAACGGGGCGCGGTTGCCCTCGTAGGCGCGGCGGAAGCCGGCCAGGTAGGTGTCCCGGGCCTGCGCGCGCCAGGAGTCGTACTGCGCGCGGTCACCGAGGGGGTTCCCGCCCGACTGGTTGAACATCATGTTGTAGTCCATGGACAGCACCTGGAAGGAGTGGCCGGAGAACGGTATGGACTGCAGCGGGAAGTCCCACACCTTCCCGCCCTGCACCTTGGCCGGCCAGATCTGCAGGCCGCCGGAGGAGCTGGCGTCGTACTTCCAGCCGAGCGCGGCGGCCGTCGGCAGCAGGTTGGCCTGCCCCTCCAGGCAGGGGGTGCGGCCGCCGGTCAGCTCCTTGCGGTAGTCGAAGGGGAGCGGTTCCAGGTCGGTGAAGCCGGTGTTCGTCCGCCAGTGCGTGACGAAGGACGTCGCCTGCTCGATCTCGCTGCGCCACTCGGCGGGGGACCAGTTGCGCACGCCGGTCGCCCCGCAGAAGTGCCCGTTGAAGTGGGTGCCGATCTCGTGGCCCTCCAGCCAGGCGGCGCGCACCTGTTGGAGCGTGGCGTGGATGTGCCGGTCGGCGAGGTAGCCGATCGCGGAGGCGCCGACCGGGTGCTGCGGCGGGTGGTACAGGTGCTTCTTGGACTCGGGCAGGGTGTAGATGCCGCTGAGGAAGAACGTCATCTTCGCGCCGTGGTCGGCGGCCACCTTGCGGAACCGGGAGAACAGCTTGTTGCTCACCTCGCCCGCGCCGTCCCAGGAGAACACCACGAACTGCGGGGGCTTGCGGCCCGGGCGCAGCCGGTCCGGCTCCGGCTGGTGCGGCTGGGGGCCGGTGTCCGCGGTGGAGCCGTCCCCGATCGGCTTCACCGGCCGGGCCTGGGCCGTCCCCCTGCCGTCCGCCGGCCCGGGGCCGCCGACCCGGAGGCCGGTGCCGGAGGAGCAGGCGGCCAGTGTGCCCAGGGCGCCCGCCGCCGCTCCCGCCGTCAGCATCCGCCTGCGTGAGATCCCGCTCATCGTCTCCCCGGTTTCCTCGTCGGGGCCCCGGTGCGGGGCCCGTTCCTCGTGCGGTCGGGGGGTTCGATGACGGGGTCCGTGAGAAAGATCGCGGCTTTCGGCGCCTGTTGCCGTCCTGTGACAGTTGTGGCGCGTTCATGACGAACCCCGCTGCCGCGGGAGCGGGCAGCGGGGTCGCCGGGAGCCGGGGGCGCCGGTCAGGGACCGGTGCCGGGGGCGAGGACGGAGAGGGAGACGGACGAGGAGCTGCCGGACACCGGGACGGGTCCGCCCGACCAGGCCACCGTCAGATGGTCCAGCTCGTCCGGCGGGGTGAGGAGCAGCGAGGTGGGCGTGCCCGTCTTCGCCCCGCTGATCTCCGGGTTGGAGAAGGTCAGTCCGGCCCAGGCGCTCTGCCCCGGCTTGAGGGTGACCGTCACCGGTGAGCCCGGCTCACGGCGGGGGTCGGGGCCCAGCTGGGTGCCCGAGCCGTTGACGAAGGCCGCACCGGGATAGCCGCGCAGGGTGCAGGTCCGCGCGGACTTGTTGGTGAGGACCAGCGGGAAGTTCTCCTGGCCGGCGCCCGGGTCGTTGCGGCCGACGGAGGCCCCCAGTTCGGAGGTGTGGCAGCGGGAACCCGCCGCCGCCGTGGTCTTCCCGCCGCCCGGGGACGCGGTCGTCGCCGGGGCCGACGGCGAGACCGGGGAGCCGGTGGGCGTGGAGGCCGCGGCGGACGTGCCGGACGTCGCCGAGGCCGGACTCTTCGAGGCGTCCGTCGCGGGCGCGGCCGTACCGGACGCCGTGACGGGCGGGGCACTGTGGACGTCCTTGCCGTTGCCGCAGGCGGTCAGGAGGCCCAGCACGGCGACCGTGCCCACGAGCAGGGCCCCGTGCCGCGTGGACCGGGGGGTGTACACCATGTCGCTCAACACTCCTGGTTGTTCGGGGCGCGCGGCGCACCGCGTGCCCGCGGCGCCGGATGCGCCGTCATGACAATCCGATGCGCCGGACGCGGGAAAAGTTCGGGACACGCAGGGATCTTTTCCCCGACTTGACCGTCCATCCGCGTCTTTCAGGACACCCGCAGCGAACGGAGTATGCCGTCGGTGGCGTCCCCGGCACCCCGCTGCCGCACCTGCACGTACACCTGCGGCCGCGCACCGCCGCCCGCCGGGGACAGCGCGGACTCCGTGACCGAACCGCCGTCCGGGCAGCCGCTCCAGACCCGCACCGGCCCGTGCCAGTCGGCGTCGGCGAAGGTGTGGCTGCCGGAGTAGCGGCAGCCGGTGTGCTGGAGGGCCTTCACCTCGGCGGCCACGTCGCCGTGTGGGCTCACCCCGACGAACACGCCGTCGACGGCCGCCGTCAGATCCGGCCAGCGCGACAGGTCGTCGGCCACCACCAGACCCGGCTGGTGCCCCGCCGTCAGGCCGAGCGCGCGCGGGTCCCAGCCGGAGTCGCGCAACTCCCGGCCCCAGCCGGCGGGCACCTCGACGGCGAGCCGGCCGGTGGCGTCCGTGATCCGCACCCCGTCCGGCGCGCCGTCGTCCCGCTGGACGACCACGGTGACGGCCACCGCGGCGGCGGTGGCCGCGAGGACCGCGGCCACCGCCAGCGTCACGGCGTTCAGCCGGCCGCGCACCCCGTCCAGCCGCCGCGCGGCCCCGCCGCGGGCCGGCCCGCCGCCAGCCCGTCCAGCTCGTGCGCGAACGCCTGCGCACCCGGCCAGCGTCGCTCCCGGTCGGGCTCCAGCGCCCGCGACAGCGCCCGCTCCACGTCCTCGCCGAGGTCCGGCCGCAGCCGCCGGGGCGGCACCACCTTCCCGGGCGGCCCCGGCACCCTCCCGGTGACCAGTTCGTAGCCCACCGCACCCAGGCTGTAGACGTCGGCCCGCTCGTCGATGCCCTCGCCGGGCTCGGCCTGCTCCGGCGGCTGGTAGCCCGCCGAACCCGCCGCCAGGGTCAGGACGGAGGCCTGCGCGAGGCTCTTCGCGAGGCCCAGGTCGGCCAGCAGCACCCGCCTGGTGCCGTCCGGGGCGGTGTGCAGCAGCACGTTGGTCGGTTTGATGTCCCGGTGCACGATGCCCGCCTCGTGCAGCGCGGCGGCGCTGCGCGCGGCCTCGGCCGTCAGCGCCAGCGCGTCCGGCACCGGCAGCGGACCGTCGCGCAGCAGATCGGCCAGGGTGCCGCCGTCGGCGTACTCCATCACGAAGTACGGTCGGCCGTCGGGGAGTTCACCGATGTCGTAGACCTGCACCACCCGGTTCGAACCGGCCCGCCGCAGCAGCCGCGCCTCGGACAGGAACCGCTCCCTGATGTCGAGCCGGTGCGCCCAGTTCTCGGCGAGGACCTTCACGGCGACCGGGGCCTGCAGCTCGGGATCGTGGGCGAGCCACACCGTGGCGAAGGCGCCGGTGCCCAGCGGCCGTTCGAGGCGGTAGCGGCCGATCCGCTCCAGGGAGTGCATACGACTATCATGCCTGCCCTGAGATCGACTTGGAGGGGGACCCTTCGGTGCAGGACCAGGCGCCCATGGAGGACCTCGCCCGGCGGGCCGCCGCGGGCGACAGCGCAGCCCTGGACCGGCTGCTCACCGAGATCCGGCCCGAGGTCGTGCGCCGCTGCGCGCGCTTCCTGCCGTGCCGGGAGGACGCCGAGGAGGCCGCCCAGGACGTGCTGCTCCAGGTGGCCCGGCATCTCACCGCCTTCGAGGGCCGCAGCCGCTTCGGCACCTGGCTGTACACCGTGGTCGCTAACTGCTGCCGGCAGAAGTACCGCGAGCTGAAGCGGCGGGCCGCCGAACAGCCCGCCGCCATCGAGCCCTCGCACGCCGTCGACCCCCGCACCACCAGCGTCATCGCCGGCTCCCGGGTGGACCTGCTGGAGGCGCTGGACCGCCTGGAGCGGGAGCATCCGCACCTGGTGGCGCCGCTGGTCTACCGGGACATCTGCCAGCTGGACTACGCCGAGGTCGCCGAGCGCGTAGGCATCCCGCTCGGCACCCTCAAGTCCCGCCTGCACGAGGCACGCAAGCAGGTACGGCCCTGGCTGTCGGCGACCTGACCCCCGCCGACGCTTCCGCGAGCGCTAGAAGTCCTCTTCGTACAGGGGTAGTTCGGCCCAGATCGTCTTGCCGTCGGCGGTGTGCCGGCTGCCCCACCGCTGGGTGAGCTGGGCGACCAGCAGCAGACCCCGGCCGCCCTCGTCGAAGATCTTCGCCCGGCGCAGATGCGGGGCGGTGTGGCTGCTGTCGGAGACCTCGCAGATCAGCGTGGCGGCGTCGTGGATCAGCCGCAGCCGGATCGGGGGCGAGCCGTACCGGATGGCGTTGGTGACCAGCTCCGATACCACCAGCTCCGCCGTGAACGCGGCCTCGCTCAGCCCCCAGGTGTCCAGCTGGTCCACGACCTGCTTGCGGATCGGCGCGACCAGCGCCGGGTCGGCCGGGATGTCCCAGGTCATCACCTGCGACGGCGGCAGCCCCTGGGTGCGGGCCAGCAGCAGTGCCACGTCGTCGGCGGCGCCGCCCGGCGGCAGCAGGCAGTGCAGCACGTGGTCGCAGGTCTGGTCCAGGGAGTCGGTGTGCCGTGCGAGGGCCTCGTACAGCCGCTCACGGCCGCTGTCGCCGTCCCGGTCCCGGGACAGCACCAGACCGTCCGTGTACAGGGCGAGGACCGTGCCCTCGGGCAGTTCCAGCTCGGCGGACTCGAACGGCAGCCCGCCCAGGCCCAGCGGGGGCCCGGCCGGCAGGTCGAGCTGCTCCGGCAGGCCGCCCGGCCGGAGCAGCACCGGTGGCGGATGCCCGGCGCGGGCCAGGGTGCAGCACCGCGACACCGGGTCGTAGACGGCGTACAGGCAGGTCGCGCCGACCTCCCCGGGGCTGCCCTCGACACCGGACTCCTCCGACAGCCGCAGCACGAGATCGTCCAGGTGGGTCAGCAGTTCGTCCGGGGCCAGGTCGATGTCCGCCAGGGTGCGCACGGCGGTGCGCAGCCGGCCCATGGTGGCGGAGGCCTGGATGCCGTGCCCGACGACGTCCCCGACGACCATGGCCACGCGCATCCCGGACAGTGGGATCACGTCGAACCAGTCCCCGCCCACCCCGGCGCGCGCGGCCGGCAGATAGCGGGAGGACGCCTCCAGCGCGGCCGTGCGCGGGAGGGTGCGGGGGAGGAGACTGCGCTGGAGCGCGAGGGCGGTCTCCCGCTCCCGCGAGTAGCGGCGGGCGTTGTCGATGCAGACGGCGGCGCGCGCGGTGATCTCCTCGGCCAGCAGCACGTCGTCGGCGCTGAACGTGTCCGGGCGCAGGTGCCGGGTGAGGACCGCCACCCCCAGGGTCAGCCCGCGTGCCTGGATCGGCACGGACATCGACGAGTGGATGCCGAGTGTCCGCACCCGCTCGGCGCGCGCCGGGTGCCAGCTCAGCCACTGGTCCATGTCACCCGCGGCGACCGACGTGGTCATCGTGCGGCCCGCGGTCAGCGAGTCGGCCTGCGGGGACAGGGCCGGGTACGCCTCCGCCTCGCCCGGTTCGATCACCGACTCGGGGATGCCGCGCAGCACCGACTGGTGGGCGGTACGGCGCAGGCTCACCGGAGCCGTGATGCGTGCGGGCGGCTCCCCGCCGTAGTCCTCGGGGTCCAGCAGGTCGACGGTGACGAAGTCGGCCAGCGCGGGCACGCACAGGTCGGCGAGCTCCTGCGCCGTGCGGGTGACGTCGAGCGTGGTTCCGATGCGCACGCTCGCCTCGTTCACCAGTTGCAGCCGTTGGCGGGCCCGGTAGTTGTCGGTGACGTCGTGCGCGGCCATGGACACGCCCCGCACCCGGCCCTCCGCGTCCGTGACCGGGGCCATCCGGGCGAGCCAGGCGCGTGCGTGGTCCCCGCCGCCGGTACGCAGGAAGGCCTGCATGTCCAACGGCCGGCCCGAGGTCAGCACCCGGAGCATGCCCAGTTCCAGTTCCTCGCTCTGCGGCTTGCCCCCGATCTCCGCGAGCCGCAGGCCGCGGACCCGCTCCTCGGGCAGGTTCATGACGGAGGCCATCGCCTCGTTCATCCGGCGCAGCCGCAGCTCGTCGTCGTACACGGCGAGCGCGCACGGTGACTGGATCAGGTCGGCCGCGGCGAGCGGATCGTCCGTGGCGGGCGGCCGGTCGCCGGTGAGCGGGCTGACCACCAGCCAGTCGCCGCGGTGGTCGTCGTGCGCGGGCCGCCGGTGGGCGAGCAGCCACACGGGGACGGTATGGCCGTCGCGGTGGCGCAGACCGACCGTTCCCTCCCAGCGGACGCCGGCCGGGAGGGCCGGTGGACGGTCGCCGGCCAGCAGATCCGCGGCGGGACGGCCCACGACGGTGTCCGCCGGGTGGCCGAGGAGGCGCCGCGCGCCCTCGTTCCACTCCAGCAGGGTTCCGTCCTCATCGATGACAGCCCGGGCCGTCGCCGCCTCGTCGAACGGATAGACCCGGCTCATCGTCGCCGCTCCCAAGCGCACACTCACAGTGAACAGGTGGCACCACTTGGGTTCCAGCGTAGTGCTTCCCACCCGCCCGCGGACCGCGACCCCCGGCTCTGCGGTCGATGGGTCGAACAAGGTCAAGGGGTGATTTCGGCCGGTCCTCCGGCGAAGGCGCTCGGTCGGGTCCGGACCCGTGACGATCGCGCGAGGCACGACGTCGGAATCGCCGCTCGCGGCTCCGCCCGGCCCCCACGGGCGCCCACCCGGGCGAGGACGGGGGCGCCGCGCGCATCAGCCGGCCCGACGTCCGACCGGCCCGCCGGGGCGGACGGGAGGCCCCCGGCTTCCCGCCCGCGCGTCCCCGCCGTCCCGTCCGCGTGCCGTCCCCGGCCTTCACTCCGCGTGCCGTCCCCTGGCTTCCCGCATCCGCGCGCCCCCGGCTTCCTGCCCGCGTGCCGTCCCCGGCCTTCACTCCGCGTGCCGTCCCCTGGCTTCCCGCATCCGCGCGCCCCCGGCTTCCTGCCCGCGTGCCGTCCCCGGCCCTCGTTCCCGCGTGCCGCCTCCGGCCCTCGTTCCCGCGTGCCGCCTCCGGCCCTCGTTCCCGCGTGCCGCCTCCGGCCCTCGTTCCCGCGTGCCGCCCCCCTGGCTTCCGTTTTGCGCGCCCTCGGCTTCCCGTCTCTGTGCCGCCCCCGGGCCTTCACTCCGCGTGCCGTCCTGTGGTTTCCCGCATCCGCGCGCCCCCGGCTTCCTGCCCGCGTGCCCCCTGGCTTTCCGTCTGCGTGCCGCCCCCGGGCCTTCACTCCGCGTGCCGTCCTGTGGTTTCCCGCATCCGCGCGCCCCCGGCCCTCGCCCCCGCGTGCCGCCTCCGGCCCTCGTTCCCGCGTGCCGCCCCCCTGGCTTCCGTTTTGCGCGCCCCCGGCTTCCCGTTCGCGTGCCGCCTCCGGCCCTCGTTCCCGCGTGCCGCCCCCGGCTTCCCGGGTTCGCGCGCCCCGGCCCTCGCTCCCGCGTGCCGTCCCCCGGCTTCACGCGTCCGCGCGCCCCCGGCTTCCCTCCGCGTGCCCCCGGTCAGGCGGCGTCGTGGAACACCAGCCCCAGCGTGCGCCGCCGCCCGGACCGCACGGTGCTCACCCCGTGCCGCATCGCCCCGGCCGACCAGCCGCGGCGCGTGCGCACGGGGTGGTCCCGGGTGGTGAACACCAGGCCGTGTCCCTGCCGCAGGACGGTCGCCGTACCCCGGGACTGGGCGCGCGGCCGCTGTTCCACCATCAGGAACTCGCCTCCGGTGTAGTCGGTGCCGTACTCGTCCAGGGCGATCACCACCTGGAGCGGGAAAAGGAGTTCGCCGAAGACGTCGCGGTGCAGGGCGTTCCAGTCGCCCGGTCCGTAGCTGAGCAGGATCTGCGCCGACCGGTCCTGGCCGGCGGAGTGACAGCGCTCCAGCCAGTCATTGAGCGAGTCGGGCCAGGGGGCCTCCCGGCCCAGGCGGGCCGACCAGTCCCGGGCGACCGGCAGCAGCCGGGGGTAGAGCGCGGCGCGCAGCGCGGCCACGGGAGCGGGCAGGTCATGGGTGAAGTAGCGGTACTCGCCGGATCCGAACCGGTGCCGGGCCAGGTCGACCGTGGTCCGGAACAGTTCCGGCTTCTCGTGGAGAGCGGCCAGGCCGGCGCACTCGGCGGCGGTCAGCAGCGGGCCGGTGGCGGCGCTGCCGAGCTCGTCCAGCCCGGCCGACAGCGCGGGCCAGTCGGTGCGGGCGACCCGGCGGCGGGCCTCGGCCAGGGTGAAGGTCATCGTCACTCCTCCTCCAGGATTCACAGCAGGGCCGGCTGCAGGGCGCCCTCGTGGGTGAGCAGCCACACCTTGTTCTCCACCCCGCCGGCGTACCCGCGCATCGACCCGTCCGCGCCGATCACCCGGTGGCAGGGGCGGAGCAGCAGGTGCGGGTTCGCGCCGAGGGCCCGGCCGACCGCGCGCATCTCGGAGCGGGGCACGCCCAGCCGGGCCGCCAGTTCGCCGTACGTGGTCGTGGTGCCGTACGGGATCTCGTCCAGGGCTTGCCACACCCGCTGCCGGAACGCGCTGCCCGGTGCGGAGAGCGGCAGGTCGAAGCGGGTCCGGCGGCCCGCGAAGTACCCCTCCAGTTGGCGGTGCGCCTCGGTGAACGGCCGGTCGTCGCGGTCCTCCTGACGCAGGGCCGGCGTCCCGGGCCCGCCGGGCAGGGACAGCGAGGAGACGGCGTGGCCACCGGGCCCGGCGCAGGCGGTCAGCAGCAGATCGCCGAGCGGGCTCGGGTGGACGGTGTGAACGGTGCGCCTATGCATGGGTGCTCCCTCGGATACCTCCGTGCCGCCTGTGCGTGCGGCCTTCGCGTGCTGTCGAGTCTGCTGCGCGGCCGGGCCGGTGACCGGCGGAAAACGGACACGGCCCTGTAGCAGCCGCGGGTACCGCGTGGCAACCGCCCCGACCTGTGGATATTTACGCGTGAGTACCCGAGCGGTACCGTGAGGGGCATGCCAGCTCTCAACGTGGAGTTCAGCGAACGGGAACTAGAGGACCTGCGGCAGATCGCCAAGGAGCGCGGTACGTCGATGAAGGCCCTCGTGCGTGAGGCGGCCGCCGCCGACATCGCCCGGCACCGCGCCCTGCAGGAGGGCGCCGAGACCTTCCGGCGCTTCTTCGCCGCCCACGCGGAGGAGTTCGCCGCCGCGTTCCCCGACGACGAGCCCCCCGCCAAGGGCGAGGCCGCCTGAGCGATGCCCTCCGTCCTCCACATCGACGTCCCCTGGCTGCTCCAGCGGCACGAAGAGGTCCTGCCCGACCAGCCCGCCGTGGACGACTTCTCCGCGCTGGTCGCCGCCGTGGCCCGGCACCGCGTGGACCCGCCGCGGCTGGGCGTCGACTCCGACGCCGCCTGGCGTGCCGCCGCCCTGCTGCACACCCTCGCCGTGCTCAAGCCGCTGCCCGCGGCCAACGCCCGCTTCGCCTGCTCGACGGCGGTGGCGTACATGTTCGTCAGCGGGGCCGGCATCGATCCGCCCTACGGCGCCCTCGTGGACCTGGCCCGCGACCTGATCTCCGGCAAGACCGACGTGTACGGGGCGGCGGACCGACTGCGGTCCTGGCAGATCTGAGCCGCGGGGCTCCGCCCGGCGTTCTCGGGCCGGATCCGGTGAGTCTCGACCCGACCCCGGATCAACGACCGAACCCAGCCGATCCGGCCCGAACTCAAGGGAGCTGGGTCCCACGCGCGGGGCCGGGCCCGGATGGTGCGGGCCGTGGCCGCGGGGGTGGGTCCGGCCGGCCGGACCCGTTCCCGGGTGAGCCGGTCCACGGCCGGCGGGGAAGCCGCCGGGGCCGCCGGCCGAGGGCGGGAGGAACAGGGCCGGCGGCCGGTCGCGCGCGGGAGAGCCGCCGTCCCGAGCGGGGCCTTCCGAGAGGGCCGATACCCAGTCCACTACCGCTCCCGCGGACCCGGGAGCGTGCGCGTCCCACCGGCGCGTGCGCACGCTTCACACGGGGCGCATGGGAATACGAAAGGCCGCGTCACCCGACCAGGCCCGGACCGAGTATTTCTGACTTTCTTTCAACAAGGCCGATGTCCTACGGGCGCCTTGTTGCCCGTGTGGAAGTTGTGCAAGGGTTGCAGCGCCCGTGCGGGGGGCATAGTCCAGGGTTCTTTCGGCAGTTGCGGAACCGGCCGGCCGAGCGCCGGTGAATTCCCGTTCCCCGCGCGCACCCAGAGGCTCGCACCTACGCACCACGCACCAAAGGAATCCGCTCCGTGCCCACCCCCACCCCCTCGTCCCCCTATCCGCCCCCCGGCGGAGAACCGGGGGAATCCGACGAGTCCCTCGCCGGCCCGCTGCGCGCCGGCTCCGACGCGGAGGCCTCCCGGTCCACCGCCCTCCTGATGTCCCGGCACTGGCAGCCCGCACACGACTACGCGGTGATATGCCTGGCCGCTCCCGGGCCCCTCGCCCACATGGCCACCGCCACCGCCTTCCACCAGGTCCTCGGCCGGCTCGCCCTCGGCGAACCCGGCGAGGCGCTCCGTCCCCGCCTGCTCGTGGCAGTGCGGGACACGGTCCTCAACTGGTCCTCCACGGACCGGATCACCGCCGTACTGCCCGGACTCGGAAAACCCGCCGGTGGCCGCGGTATGCGCAACGCGAAGACCCTGATACCGGAAAACCGCGCGCTCTCCGACCGCGCCTTCCTCGGACTTCCCCGGCTGGAACAGACGTTGCTGTGGCACACCGAGGTCGAGGCCGAGCCGATAAACGCTCCCGCCGAACTGCTCGGCATCGACACCGAGAGCGCGGCGATCGCACTCGAACAGGCTCGCGAGAAATTCCGGGAAGGCCTGGTGCGCGCGCACCGGGAACTCGCTCCCGGCACGGAGTGCCGTTACTACAACCGCCTGCTCGACGTACCGATACGGCGGGGCGGAAACCTGCTGCCCGACGTCCAGGAGCACCTGGCGGCCTGTGTCTACTGCCGGCATGCCGCCGAGCAACTCGGCAGCACCGAGGCCGCCTTGGGGGTGCTGCTCGCCGAAGCCGTCCTCGGCTGGGGTGCCCGCCGCTACCTCGACTGCCGTCCCGGCCGCCGGCCCGGCCCCGCCCGCGGCGGCTCCCGGGGCCCGGGCGGACGCCGGCGCGGCGGCGGGAAGCCCGGACTGTTCCGGACCGCCTCCTCGCGCGCCCGGGCCCGCGAGGGCGGCGAGCCGGAGCCGCGGTCGCGCGGCACGGGGGCGCGCGGCCGACGGCGCGGCACCCCGGGCCGTTCGCCCGGACGGCGTCGGCGCCGGGCGGCACCGGCACCGCCGCCCTCGGGTCCACGCGGACCCTGCTCACCGGCGTCGGCGTGGCCTCCGTCGTGCTGCTGGCCACCGTCGTCGTCCTGGGCGTATGGCCGGACGGCGGCTCCGGTACCGGTCCGGTCGCCTCCACGAGTGCCGTGCCCGGCACCGACGCCCGGCCCCGCGCGCCTCCGGCACCGCGCCGGACACCGCAGGTCTGCCCGCCACGGGCCGCCCCGGCAGACTGCGCAACGCGGCAGCGGGCCTGTGCCTGGACGTCCGGGGCACGCCCGAGTCCGGTGCCGCCGCGGTGCTCGCCGTCTGCTCCACGACGGCCGGCCAGCAGTGGACGTATGACGCCGACGGGCAGTTGCGCAGCGCGGCCGCCACCGGACTGTGCCTGGACTCGCACGCCGACGCCGGTGTGGTGACCCTGGGCAGCTGCGCCGGGGCCGGCTCGAAGCGGGCCGACGACGTGCGCTACGACCTCACGGTGCGGGGCGAGTTGCTGCCCCGCTGGGACCGGACCGTGGCACTCGCCACCGCCGGTGGGGAACCCGGGTCCGACGTCGTGGTCAAGATCCGCGACCGGTCCGCCGGACAGCGCTGGCAGTCCGACTCGCCGACGCGGAGCCCTGGTTCACTGTCGATCGCCGGCTCCGACGGACCGGCCGCCCGGCCGGCGGAGGACACCGGGAAGGACACCTGACGGGCCGCCGTGTCCGGGGCCGCCGTGTCCGGGGCCGGCGGGCCCGGCCCCGGACACGGCGTGCTCAGGCGGGGTCCGTGACGAGATCGCCGGCGCCCACCGTGCCGGGACCGGTGTGCCCGGACAGGGCGAGCGTCAGGTCCAGCTCGGCCAGCAGGCACCGGACGACGTGCTCGACCCCGGCCTGTCCGTCCAGTCCGAGCCCGTAGACGTAGGGGCGGCCCAGCAGCACCGCCCGGGCGCCGAGGGCCAGGGCCTTGAACGCGTCGTCGCCGGTGCGCACCCCGCTGTCGAAGAGCACCGTCAGCCGGTCGCCGACCGCGTCCGCGACCCGGGGCAGCGCGTCGGCCGCCGCGACCGAGCCGGCCACCTGCCGCCCCCGTGGTTGGAGACCACCACGCCGTCCACGCCCGCGTCCGCGGCGAGCCGGGCGTCGTCCGGGTGCAGGACGCCCTTCAGCACGATCGGGCCGTCCCAGTGCTCCCGCAGGAACGCCAGGTCCGGCCAGGTGTGCCCCGGGTCCCCGAACAGGCCGAGGAAGTGCAGCACGGCCGCTTGGGGGTCCTCGTGCACCGGCTTGGTCAGCCCGGCCCCGAAGGCGGGGTCGGTGAAGTAGTTGGCGGTCCCGACCCCGTGCAGGAACGGCAGGTACGCCTGGTCCAGGTCGCGGGGGCGCCAGGACAGCAGGGGGGTGTCCAGCGTGACGACCAGGACCGTGAACCCGGCCGCCTTCGCCCGGCCCAGGAAGCTGCGGGTCACCTCCCGGTCCTTGCCCCAGTACAGCTGGAACCAGCGCTCGGCGTCCCCCATCGCCTCCGCGACCTGCTCCAGGGGTGTGCTGGACGCCGACGACAGGATGTACGGCACGCCCTGCGCGGCCGCGGCCCGGGCGGCGGCGGACTCCGCGTCCGGATGCATGATCGACAGCACCCCTACGGGGGCCAGGGCCAGCGGCGCGGGCAGGGCCCGCCCCAGCACCTCCGTCGACAGGTCACGCTCCCGTACGTCCCGCAGCATGCGCGGCACGATCCGGTGCCGGGCCAGGGCGGACCGGTTGGCGCGGGCGGTGCTGCCGTCGCCCGCGCACCCCGCCACGTAGCCCACCGGGCCGGGGCCGAGCCGGTGTTCGGCGAGCTCCTCGAGCCGGGTCAGATCGGTGGGCAGCCGGGGCACGGAGCCCGTCATGCCGTTCAGATAGATCTCGTACTGGAAGTCAGCCCAGTGCTTCGCCATCCGGCCGTCCCGCCTCTCGTCGCTGAGTACGCGTGCAGCCCGACGATACTGGCGGGTAGCAGCAGGTCGGCAGGCGCCCTCACGGGCGGCGGCCGCGCCGTCCCGGACGGGGGTGGGGCGGCGCGAACGGGGGTCTCACCCGTGAACGACGGTCACAGGGGCGGCCGGCGGCGACGGGAACGAGCCGACCTGCCGCGCGTGCGCCACGGGCCGCGCGGCGCGGTCATCCGTCCTTGTCGCCGTCCCCGCCCTCGTCGGTGGGGGAGTCGGCCGCCTCGTCGGCGTCCGGGCCCTGCGCCCGCACCCGCTGGACGTGTTCCAGGGACTCGCGCAGCTCGGTCAGCCAGTCGTCGGTGTGGCGCCGGACCAGGCGCACGCACCAGGCGAGGGCGTCACTGCGGCTGCGGGCGACGCCGGCGGCGATGAGGGTGTCCAGCACCTGTCGCTCGGGCTGGCGCAGCCGGGTCATCACGGGCGCGGCCACATGGGTGAACAGTGCCTGTTCCGTGCCGCACACCACGCCCCAGGACACCTTGCGGCCGAAAAGATGCTCCGCCTCGCGGGCCACCTCCATCCTTGCCTCGCGGGTACGCTCCCGGAACTCCTGGATCCGGGAACGCAGGGCGGCGTGCCGCTCGGCGGCCGGAGCGTCGTCGGTGAGCCGTGGTTCGGGAACGCGCCCGGTCACGGTGATCTCCTCGCGGTCCGCGGTCACCTCCACCAGTTCGGTGAAGAGATCGTCGGGCAGCCGGCCGGCGAACCAGCCGCGCAGTTCGTCTCTCTGCTCTGCTGTAATCATGTAATCAGGCTTACGCCGTCGGTTTCATGAACACAAGGCGTCACGAAGGGGTTCGCTGCGAGCAAAGTCGGAATGTTTCAGGCCGATTAACGAAGAGGTGTTTTTCGGCCATCCGGCCGGTTCCACCGATCAAGAACCGCTCAGTTCCGCGGTCGACGTGTTCGAATTCCGTAACTTCACGCCACTGATTGAACACCGAAGGTTACTGAAACCCATGGGTGCGATGTGAGTTTCGCCGGTGGACTCGGCAGAGTGGCGCTCGCCGCCCGGTGCCCGACCGGACCCCGGCCGGCACCCCCGATGTTCGAGCGGAAGGAAGCACACAATGCGTACCACCGCGCGCTGGGCAGCGGCCCTCGGCCTCACGGCCGCCGCCGTCGGCGGACCCCTGACCGGGGCCGCCGTCGCTGCACCGGACGCCGCCCCGTCGTCGCTCTACGCCCCGTCGGCCCTGGTGCTCACCACCGGCCACGGCAGCGGCGCGGCCACGGCGACCCCGGAGCGCGCCGTCACCCTCGTCTGCGCCCCCGGCGCCTCCGGCACGCACCCCGCCGCGGCTCAGGCCTGTGCCGAACTGCGCGGCGCCGCCGGTGACTTCGACGCCCTCAAGGGCGACGCGGACGCGTTCTGCACCAAGGTCTACGACCCGGTGGTCGTCACGGTCCAGGGCGTCTGGCAGGGCAAGCGCGTCTCCTACGAGCGGACCTTCGGCAACAACTGCGTGAAGGACGCGGCCACCGGCAGCGTCTTCGCGTTCTAGGACCGGGATCGCGCGGTTCCCCGACACACCGGATCAGGACCGTAACTGGGGAGTGCGGCCCCGGGAGTGGGGAACCTGCGATCTCGCGCCGGAGCCGACGGGCGGAGTGGGGCCATCCGTCGGTCTCCGGGCACACAGCCGCTCCCCGGGCAGGCCCGTGGGGGGCCTTCCGGGGAGCGGCGAAAAACCTACGGTTTCAACGGCGTTCAGGCCTTGCGGCGATGACTCGTGTCACACCACGGAAACCTGCGACTGCGCCGGCATGTGCACAGAGCGACACGGAAACGGTCCGACGACACCGTGGTGCCGTCCTCCAGCTCGATCTCCACCGGTCCCTCGACCAGCAGCGGCCCGCGCCGCGGCATGGTGATCCGGCGGGCGCGGTCGTCAGCGGACTCGTTCGGCACGGATGACCACCAGTTCCTCCCTGTCGTCGGACGCCCCGAGCCGCCCGCTCCGGCGCAGCCACTCCTCCCGGGAGCGCAGCACCGGGCCGAACGCGATCCAGCGGCGCCGGACCACCGCGGCCTTGAGGCCCGCCGCCCGCAACTGCTCCACGGTGAGCTCCGGGTCGCTCAGCGCCGAGTGCACGATCAGCAGGACGCCTCCGACGCGCAGCAGCGCGGGGGCGTCCCGGCATATCCGGTCCAGCACCAGCCGTCCGTCCCGGCCCGCGTCCCACGCCCGGGAGCGGCCGCGCGGGCCGCGCCCGGCGTCGGGCGCCGGCACATAGGGCGGGTTCGCGAGAATGACGTCGTAGGTGCGGTCCCCGACGGGGCCGAAGAGATTGCCGCGGTGGATGCGTACCGGCAGCCGCCGCAGCCAGGCGTTGAGCCGCGCCGTCCACACCGCGCGCCGGGAGACGTCCACGGCGGTCACCTCGGCGCCCCGGCGGGCGGCCTCCAGCGCCAGCGCCCCGCTGCCGGTGCCCACGTCCAGCACCCGGGCGCCGGGCGGCGGACTCTCCTCGCGGAGGGCCTCGGCCAGCAGCTCCGTATCGTCCTGTGGGGCGTACACGCCCGGAAGCAACAATGCGATCACCTCGCGCGGGTACCCCGACATTCAGGACGTATGAGCCATTTCGCCGCTGAAGGCCGTCCGCAGCGACGAGCGTCCCGCGCGCCAGTCGGACAGCAGCCGCCGGGCCAGCCGGTCCTCGAGGTACTCGGTCGCGTCGATCCCGAAGGCGATGTCGCCCGCCAGCTCGGGCTCCTCCTCCAGCAGTCCGCCGATCACGTCGTGGCGCACCACCTGCTCGTGCACCGCGTCCGCCTCCACGTGCTCGTCGTAGAAGAACTCCGCGGCGGGGCCGGCGCCGGTGCGGCGCATCGCCTCGGCGAGCCGGCGGGACCCCGGTGAGGAGGTGATCTCCACCTCGGCGAAGTGCCCCACCAGAGCGCCGCGCAGCTCGCGGTGGAGCCCGAACAGGGACATCAGGTTGACGACGGCCAGCATCGGGGCCGGCGCCGCGTCCAGGTAGCGCCCGTAGGCCGGGTCCAGGTCCAGGTCCGTCATCAGGTCGGCGAACAGGCGGGCGTGGACCCGCTCGGCCCGTCCGCCCCCGAACTCGTCGAACTCCACCGCCGCCATCGCCGCCTTCGCCCTGCCCCACAGCCGCGGCAGCACCCAGGCGTGCGGGTCGGCCTCCTTCAGGTGGTAGAGCGAACGCATGGCCGCGTACTCGCGCAGGTGCCACAGCTCGCCCTCGTCGCGCAGGAAGTGGCTGACGCCCGCGCCCTCGACGGGTTCGACCAGGAGCGCGCCGAGCGCGTCGTCGAGGCTGTCGTGCACCGGGGTGTCGGCGCGCAGCGCGGACAGGAAGCGCCGCTCCAGCGCGCCGCGGACCCGCAGCAGCTCCGGGTCCCATTCGCGGTCCGGGCCGACGCCGGCGAAGCCGCGGTAGTGCAGCTCGTAGCAGAGGTAGAGGGCGAGCTGGAGGTCGTCGCCGTACGGGTCCGCGTCCTCGGCGGCCGCCGGGCGGGGGAGGGGGCCGGTGCCACCGAGATACCCGGTGACCGCGGCGGACAGCGGTCCTCTGGACGGGGGCAGCTGAGGTCCTCGCAGGTGGTGGTTCATGCGGCCCGGGTACCCGGGCCGCGGGAAAGCACTAGTGATCGATTGCGCGCTGAAGAAATCACCGGAGCCCTCGAACACCGACGCGCTGACCCGGGTCGTCACCGGGCATCTGGCGAAGGACGGCCTCGACGTCGACGTCGTACGGGTCGTCGACCTGGCCGGGGCGCCCGTCCTCCGTGGCCCAGCGGGTGCTGGAGCGCATGGACGCGATGCTGTCCGAGACCGACGACGGCGGCCGCCCGGTGGCCTGCAACCGGGTCGCGGGCGTGGTCGTCACCGGCAACGGGGACGGCGCCCGCCACGTGATCAGCGAGGTCCAGGGCGCCCTCGCGGACATCGGCTGCACGATCCCCGGCCGGGCCCGGACGTACTGGCACCTGGGCCCCGGGCCCGGCCCCGACTGCCTGGAGGAGGAGCGCGGCCGGGAGTGGTCGCACCGCCAGCGCCCGCGTCAGTCCCCCTCGGCCTGCTCCTGCGCGCCGGTGTTCGGGCTGGTGGCGTCCCCGGCCTCGCCCGACCGGGAGCCTTCCTCGTCCCGCTTCTCGGCCTCCTCGACCTCCCGGAGCACTTCCTCCAGGGCCGTCTCGGGCCGCTCCTCGTGGTCGTTCCCGCCGGGCATGGCGCCTCCTCGAATCGGTACGGTCGTGATCCACCGCGAGTTACCCGCACCCGCCGCCTCAAGCGTCCCGCGGGGGCTGCGCCACGGCCATCGGGGCCCCGGGGGTCCGTCCCGCGGTGGAACGCCCTGCGGCCATGCACGCACGCCTGCCCCGCCGGGGGTGAACCGCCCCACGGTGGCGTCGGCTTTCCTTGAGGCTGCGGGACAGGTTCGGCTGGGCCACGGCGCAGGTCTTCTGCCGGGCTGCGCGGACCTGCTGGCGGAGTCGTGGCGTTGGCCGCCGGGGTGCCAGGGGTGCAGGGGTGCCAGGGGTGCCGTCGCCCGGAGCGGTCCGCCTCCGATGCGAGCCGGCGCCGGCCCCCGTGTCGCCCCTCACGGACAGGGCGAGGGGCCGCCGTCTCCCTGAAGACGGCGGCCCCTCGGGGGTGCGGGTGGGCGGTGTCACATGTGGACGACCGGTGCCGCGTTCGCGTCCTGCTTCGGCACGCCGCGCCGGTAGAGCAGGAAGGCGATCACGGCGCCCGCGCCGAAGAGGACCGCGGACCACCAGAACGCGGTGGTGTAGCTCTCGATGGTCGCCCGGGCCCGCACCAGCTCGCTCGTGGCGTCCCGCCCGGCGAGGTAGTCGGTGGCGGCGCTCGCGGCGAGGGTGTTCAGCAGGGCCGTGCCGATGGAACCGCCGACCTGCTGCATGGCGTTGACGGTCGCGGAGGCCACACCCGCGTCCTCGGCCGCCACCCCGCCGGTGGCCAGCTGCATGGCCGGCGGCATGACCAGGCCGAGGCCGGCACCGATCACGACCAGCTGCGGCAGCACGGCGCTCACGTAGTGCGAGCCGACGCCGATGCCGGTCAGCCAGGCCATGCCGGCCGTGGCGATCGCGAAGCCCAGCGGAATGACCGCCTTCGGGCCGAGACGCGGCACCAGGACGGTGGTGCCGAGCTGCGCGGCCACCATCAGCGCGCCGACCATCGGCAGGAACGCCACACCGGTCTTCGTGGGGCTGAAGCCCAGGTTGAGCTGGAGGTAGTAGGTCAGGAAGAGGAACACGCCGAACATGCCCGCACCGGTGATCAGCACGGCCAGGAAGGAGGCCGCGCGGTCGCGGTCCAGCAGGATGCGCAGCGGCAGCAGCGGGTGCGCCGCCCGGGTCTGCCACCAGGCGAAGGCGGTCAGCAGCAGGCCGCCCGCGATCAGGAAGCCCCACGTCAGCGGAGAGCCCCAGTCGTGGGACTCGGCGTTGGAGAAGCCGTAGACCAGGGAGAACAGGCCGGAGGCGACCAGGACGGTGCCCGGCACGTCGAGCTTGGCGCCCGCCGCGTCGCGGTGGTTGCCCAGCAGGATCCAGCCGCCCGCGAAGGCGACGACCGCGATGGCCACGTTCACGTACAGGGTCCAGCGCCAGTCGAGCGCGTCGGTCAGCACACCGCCGAGCAGCAGGCCGACGGCACCGCCGGCGCCGGCGATCGCGCCGTACACGCTGAACGCGCGGGCGCGTTCGCGGGCGTCGGTGAAGGTGGTGTTGAGCAGGGACAGCGCGGCCGGCGCGAGGAGCGCGCCGAAGGCGCCCTGCAGGGCGCGGGCCACGACCAGCATGGTGAAGCCGTTCGCGGCACCGCCGAGCGCGGAGGCCAGGGCGAAGCCGACGACCCCGACGAGGAAGGCCGGCTTGCGCCCGAACAGGTCGGCGATCCGGCCGCCGAGCAGCAGCAGGGAGGCGAACGCCAGCGCGTAGGCGGTGACGATCCACTGGCGGCTGCCGTCGGAGAAGCCCAGGTCGCTCTGGGCGGACGGCAGGGCGATGTTCACGATCGTGGCGTCGAGGACCACCATCAGCTGCGCGATGGCGATGACCGCGAGGATCCACCACCGCCGGGGCGAGGCCTCGCCCCGCTCGGTCGCCGGTGCCCCCGCTCGGGAGGACTCGGCCAGGGTCTTCTGGGACATGGGGGAACCACTCCAGGGAAGTCGTCCGGGTGCGGATACGCAAGAGAAAGAACGGCGCGTAAACGAAACCGTTTCGTACACATGGAGCCTAGACCAGTCCGAACGAAACGGCAACGTTTCGCTGGGGCGCCCGCCCCGGGCCGCCGCCCCGGCGAGACGCCGGACGACACACCCCGCCCCGACCCGAAGGACCCGAGCGCATGTCCGTCGAACTCACCGGCGTCCACCTGACCCTGGACGACGGCCGCCCCGCCGTCCGCTTCGGCCGTTCCTACGACCAACCCGTGGAGCGTGTCTGGCGGTTCGTCACCGAACCCGCCGAACTGTCCCGGTGGTTCCCCTCCCGCGCCGAGCTGGACCTGCGCCCCGGCGGCGCCGTCCGCTTCACCGGCGACCCGAACATGCCCGAGTCCACCGGCCGCGTCCTCGCCGTCGACCCGCCCCGCCACCTGTCCTTCGCCTGGGGCGGCGACGAACTCCACTTCGACCTGGCGGCCCCGGACGACGGGCGCACCCGCCTCACCCTCACCGACGTCCTCGGCGCCGCGGACACCGCCGCCCGCAACGCCGCCGGCTGGGAGGTGTGCCTGACCGCCCTGGACGCCGCGGCGCGCGGTGCGGACGCCGACGGCCCGCACACCGGGGCGAGCGCGACCTGGAAGGAGTTCTACGACGGCTACGTCGACGCCGGTGTGCCCTCCGGGGCGCCCGTGCCGGGCCTGGACTGACCCGTCCGCCGACCGGGGTGCCCCCGGCGGACCCGGCGATCACCCCGGCGGCCGCGGGGACGGGTCAACTCGCGAACACCTTCGCCAGTGCCGACGACAGGGAGCCGGGACCGGCCGGTGAGACGCGGGCGCCCAGATGGCCGTCCGGGCGCACCAGGAAGGCGGTGCTCCCGCCGACCGCGTACCGGTCGCGGAACTCGCCCCGGCCGTCCCGCAGCACCGGCACCGCCAGGAAGCCCGGTTCGACCCCGTCCGGCAGCACGCAGTACACGGCCACCCGCCCGTGCGACAGACGGCGTGCTTCGTCCGCCAGCGCTGTGCAGTCCGGCGTCCCGCCCGCGGAGTCGGCGTAGAGCAACAGCACGTGGTCGTGCGCCCCGAGCACCTCGTGCAGGCGGAGGGGGAAGGCCGCGATCGGATCGCGCAGGCCCCCGCAGTCGGGTGCGCGGTCACCCGCGGCCGGGCCGCGCCCGGCCGCGGGACCCGGCTCCACGACCGGGCTGTCCTGGTAGGTGATCAGCAGCTGCGCCTCGCGCAATATGAGCGTCACCGGATCGCCGGGATCACTGTGCACGCCCTGCCGGGTCGCGTGCCTGAGCGTGCGGCCCACCACCTCCTCGCCGATCGGCCGCCGTTCGGCGTCGTAGCTCTCCAGCAGCTTGGGCTCGGCGTCGCCCGCCACCGCGAGGGCCAGCTTCCAGGCGAGGTTGCAGGCGTCCTGGATCCCCGTGTTCATGCCCTGCGCGCCGGTCGGCGGATGGATGTGCGCCGCGTCGCCGGCGACGAAGACCCGTCCCTCGCCGTACCGGTCCACCAGGCGGTGGCTGACGCGGAACACCGACGACCAGCGCATCGCCGAGGCCGTGGCCGGACGGGGCGACAGCCGGTCGACGACCTCCTGGATGTGGTGCAGACCCGGCGCCCGCCCCGACTCCGGACCGTGCGCCACCGCGTCCTGCCCCCGCGCCCGGCCTCCCAGCGACAGCTCCGGCGGGACCCGCATGGACAACCGGTAGCGGCACCGGCCCGGCAGCGGGATGCACACCAGCAGGTCGTCCACCTCGCCGCCGGGGGGAACGTGCATGGCCCGCACGCCGTAGCCGGGCGCCAGGTCCCAGTCCAGCTCGACGTCCGCGAGCATGTACTCCTCGGGCAGCGCACCGCCCTCGAAGGAGAGCCCCAGCGTCTTGCGCACGACGCTGTGCGCGCCGTCGCACCCGACGACGAAGCGGGAGCGGATCTCCAGCCCCTCGCCGTTGGCCGTGCGCAGAAAGCTGGTGACGCCGTCCGCGTCCTGGGTGAAGGAGACCAGTTCCGTCCCGCGTTCGATGCGCCCGCCGAAGCACGCCAGCCGCTCCTCCAGGATGCGCTCGGTCTCGTACTGCGGCAGGCACGCGAAGCCGTACGGCACCTCCGGCGGCAGGCCCAGCTCGACGCGCGCCTGCTGCACACCGTTCACGTAGACCAGCTGGCCGCGCATGGGCAGGGCGGCGTCGAGCGCGGCGCGGGCCACGCCCATCCGCTCCCACAGTTCGAACGTCCTCGGCTGGACACCGACCGCCTTGGCGTACGGCAGCCGGGCGGGCAGCCGGTCCACCAGCCGGCAGCCGACGCCCCGCCGGCGCAGTTCCAGGGCGGCGGACAGACCGACCGGGCCCGCCCCCGCGACGAGTACGTCGGTGTCCGTCATCCGCCTCTCCCGCCAGGGTCCCGGTGAACGGGCGGGGGACCGGCCCCCAATCCTCCCTCGCCTTCATGCTCGCTCCCGTGGCCCCGCCCGGCGACCGGGGACGCGCGCGGGACGGGAGCCGGCGGCTCCGCCGTGCGCGGTGTTTCAGTCTGTGGCGCCCTGGATACACCGCGAGGGTTCGGCCCCGGAGTCCGCGAGCCCGTGCACACCGTCGCAATGAGGTCGTCACCATGTCCCACGCACCGTCCCCCGCAGGCCCCTCGAACCGTGCCGGGCCGGTCGTGACCTCCGCTCCGCGGACGGGTTCCGCCGCCCACGCCGGGCAGCGGACCGGCCGGGGCGGCACGGCTCTGGTGACGGGCGCCTCCTCCGGCATCGGCGCGGCCGTGGTCCGCCGGCTCGCCGCCGAGGGGGCTGGCGGATGGTGCTGAACGGGCGGGACGTCACCCGTTTGGAGCAGGTGGCCGCCCTGGCCGGTGCCGTGGCCCTGCCCGCTGACCTGACCCGGCCCGGCGCCGGCCGCCGGCTCACCGAGCTGGCCCTGGACCACCTGGGGGAGCTGGACCTGCTCGTCGCCGGCGCCGGGGTCGGCTGGGCCGGGGACTTCACCGCCATGCCCGCGGCGCGCATCGACGAGGTCGTCGGCGTCGACCTGCTGGCCAACCTGCACCTGGTGCGCACCGTGCTGCCCCACATGGTCGCGGCCGGATCCGGACGCGTCGTGCTCGTCGGGTCCCTCGCCGGCAGCGTCGGCGTGCGCGGCGAAGCCGTCTACTCCGCGGCCAAGGCGGCCCTGGCCGCCTTCGCCGACGCCTTGCGGTACGAACTGCGCGGCACCGGCGTCCGCGTCAGCCACGTCGTCCCCGGTGTGGTCGACACCCCCTTCTTCGACCGGCGGGGCACCCCGTACACGCGGCCCTGGCCCAGACCGGTGCCGCCCGCGCGCGTGGCGGACGCGGTGTGGACCGCCGTCCGGCGCGACAAGGACGAGGTGTACGTCCCCGGCTGGCTGCGCGTGCCCGCCCTGGTACGGGGGGCCGCACCCGGTCTCTACCGGCGGCTCGCCGCGCGCTTCGGGTGAGCGGACATGATCGCCGTCACGGTGGTGCTCGCCCTGCTCGCGGCACTGTCCAACGCGTCCGCGTCGGTGCTCCAGCGCCGGGCCGCCGTGGAGCAGCCCGACGAGGGCACCGGTGCGGGGGCCGCCGGACGCCGGCTCCTGCAACTGCTGCGGCGCCCGTCCTGGCTGGCCGGCGCGGGACTGCTGGCGCTGTCCAGCCTGCTCCAGGCCGGGGCGCTGGCCACGGGCAGCCTGTCCCTCGTCCAGCCGCTGCTCGCCGCCGAGCTGCTGTTCACGCTGGCCGTGGGCAGTGTCGTCTTCCGGCGGCGGCCGGACGGCCGCACCTGGCTGGCGTTCGCCGCCCTCGCCGTCGGGCTCGCCCTGTTCCTCCTCGCGGCGGCGCCGTCACCCGGCCGGCCGACCGCGCCGCCGGAGGCCTGGCTGCTGGGCGGCTGCGGGGCGCTCGGGGCGGTCGTCGTGCTGGTCGCCGTCTCCCGCCCGGTCCGGGGCGCGGCCCGCGCGGCGCTCCTCGGTCTCGCCTCCGCGGTGTCCTTCGCCACCACGGCGGCGCTGATGAAGGAGGCGGTGGGGCGGCTCGCCATCGGGCCGGAGGCCATGTTCACGCACTGGTCGCTGTACGCCACCGCCGGGGCCGGACTAGTCGCCTTCCTGCTGTTGCAGAGCGCGCTGAGCGCCGGATCGCTGACGGCGTCCCAGCCCGCCCTCACCCTCGGCGACGCGCTGACCAGCGTCGTCCTCGGCTGGGTCCTGTTCGACGAGACGATCCACCTGGGGCTGCGGGTGATCCCCGAGGTGATCGGCGTCGTCCTGATCGGGGCGGGCAGCATCGGCCTGGCCCACGCGCAGTCCGCGGGACAGGACTGGGACACCTCCGTACCGGACCGGCCGCCCGACCGGAACGGGCGGCGGGCGCCGGCACCCCGCAGGCCCTGACACCGGCCGAGGCCGTCCGCCGTCGTCCGCACCCACTCAAGGAGGCAGTCCGATGTCCCTCGTGTCCGGCCGCGCGTGGCGGACGGCGGCGGCCCTGCTGCCGGTGGGCGTCGCCGCCGCGCACATCGGTCCGGCGGCCACCTGGCTCCCCGGCCTACGGCTGCGGTTCTGCCCCGGGCTGAGCGGGACCGGCCGCCCCGACCACGTGGCGCTGACCTTCGACGACGGCCCCGACCCGGAGTCGACACCGCGCTTCCTCGACGCGCTGGACGACCTCGGGACGCGGGCGACGTTCTTCGTGCTCGGCGAGCGGCTGGTGCGCGACCCGGGCCTGGCCCGGGAGACGGTGGCGCGCGGCCACGAGCTCGCCGTGCACGGCTGGACCCACGACCGCCCCTGGCGCCCCGCGCCCGCCCGGGACTCGGCGGAGATCGCCCGGACCGTGCGGGCGGTGCGGGACGTCACCGGCCGCCGGCCGCAGTGGTACCGCCCCCCGTACGGCATCCTCACCTCGGGCCGCTGGGCGGCCGCCCGGCGGGCCGGACTGCGGACCGTGCTGTGGTCCGCCTGGGGCGAGGACTGGACGTCCGACGCCACGGCGGCGTCCGTACGGGCCCGGGTCGCGGCGGACCTGCGCGGCGGCGGCACCGTCCTGCTGCACGACACGGACCGGCACTCGGCACCCGGCTGCTGGCACTCCGCCCTCGGCGCCCTGCCCGCCATCGTCCGGCGCTGCCAGGACGCGGGCCTCACGGTGGGCCCCCTCGCCGACCACCTCCACCCCGCGGGACCGGCGCGGCCGGGCGCGGTGTTGCCGGCCGGCGAGGGGTGAGGGCCGGGGGATCGCGTGCGGTGCCGGGTCGCGCCGTGCCACGCCCGTCGCGCTCGGTTCCGCCGGCCGCCGCGCGGCGGGGTGCGGGTGCGGGCCTCACGGTGGGCCTCCTCGCCGACCACCTCCACCCCGCGGGACCGGCGCGGCCGGGCGCGGTGTCGCCGGCCGGGGAGGGGTGAGGGCCGGGGATCGCGTGCGGTGCCGGGTCGCGCCGTGCCACGCCCGTCGCGCTCGGTTCCGCCGGCCGCCGCGCGGCGGGGTGCGGGTGCGGGCCTCACGGTGGGCCTCCTCGCCGACCACCTCCACCCCGCGGGACCGGCGCGGCCGGGCGCGGTGTTGCCGGCCGGGGAGGGGTGAGGGCCGGGGGATCGCGTGCGGTGCCGGGTCGCGCCGTGCCACGCCCGTCGCGCTCGGTTCCGCCGGCCGCCGCGCGGCGGGGTGCGGGTGCGGGCCTCACGGTGGGCCTCCTCGCCGACCACCTCCACCCCGCGGGACCGGCGCGGCCGGGCGCGGTGTCGCCGGCCGGGGAGGGGTGAGGGCCGGGGATCGCGTGCGGTGCCGGGTCGCGCCGTGCCACGCCCGTCGCGCTCGGTTCCGCCGGCCGCCGCGCGGCGGGGTGCGGGTGCGGGCCTCACGGTGGGCGGTCCGCTCGTCGGCCACGTCCCGCCGCGCCCGGCACCGGCCCGGCGGCAGTAGGAGGGCGGCGGGAGCCGTGGATCACGCACGGTGCGGTAGGGGCCGTCGTGCGACCGGCGGTCTCACAAGCCGGCCACGTACTCCATCGGATCGTGGCGGAACAGCGCGTGGCCCCGGGCCGCGCGTTCCGCGCGTTCCCGGCCGCCCGCCGGGAGCCGGCCGAGCGCCGTCAGCAGCGCGCGCCCGTCGCCGGCGTACTCCGACAGCCCCAGCTCCGCCATCCGCCGCACCCCCTCCGCCCCGTGGCCGGGCAGCGGCCGGTGCCCCACCACGGGCAGAGACGAGGCCAGGGCCTGCACGGCGGTCTGGCCGGCGGCGTTGTCCACCAGGGCGTGACACGCGGCCAGCAGTCCGGGCATGTCCTCGACCCAGTCCAGGGCGAGCACCGAGGGCACCCCGTCCAGTCGGGCGAGCAGCCTTTCGTTGCGGCCGCACAGCACCACGGGAAGATAGCCGGCCCCCGCGAGGAGCCGGGCGGTGCCGACCGGGCGGGACGCCGCTCCCCAGGCACCCGCGGACAGCAGGACGGCGGGCCGGCCCGGCGCGAGCCCGGTGAAGCGTTCCCGCCACCGCGCCGCCCCGGGGGCCGGGGTGAGGAACGCGGGCGACACCACCGGCCCGGTCGTCACCACGGGCGTGCCCAGCGCCCGGCGCACCTCGCTCGCCGCCCGGTCCGTCAGGCACAGGTACCGGTCGTTGCCGGGATGCAGCCACTGCCGGTGCACGGCGAAGTCGATCAGGAACACCGCGCTCGGCACCCGCAGCCCGCCCCGCTGCCGGAGATGGCCGGTCAGCTGTGCGGCCAGATGGAAGACGGACACCACCAAGTCGATGTCGAGCCGGTCCACCAGGGCGGTCAGCCGGCCGGCGGCGAGCCGGGCCAGTGGCACCCCGCTGGGGCGCGGACCGGTGCCGGTGCGCAGGAACGCGCCGTAGACGCCGGCGTACGCCCAGGGGAAGTGCCGTACCGAGGCCCGGTAGCAGCGGCGCAGCCCCGTGCCGACGCCGTACGGCAGCAGCTCCAGCAGGTCGACCACGTGCGGCTCGTGCCCGGACGCCGTGGCGCGGCGCGCGAGTTCCGCGGCGACGGTGTCGTGCCCGGCCCCCATGCTCGCGGTCACGATGAGTGTTCGCCGCCCGCGGCCCGGCATGTGCCGGTCCGTGCCGGGCACTTCGGCAGGAGTACGCACGGGACCCGATTCTCCGGTGACGCGGCGCGCAAACGGCGGACGTGCCTGACGTGTCGCCGGATCCGGCGGCCGGGGCCGCGCACCATGGCGCCGTGCCCCCGGCTCCCCGGCGAGTTGCCCGGTACGCGCCAGGGTGGATGAATCGGCACAGAAGAGCGTGTGGGCGGCGAGCACGGGAGGAGCCGTGAACCGGTGGCGGCGCGGCCTGCACCGCGCGTGGGAGTGGCTGCGTGTCGGCACCCTGTTCGACCACGGCCGCGAGCTGGAACTCATGCACCGGGCCATGGGATTCGCCACCCTGGCCCTGGTGACCCTCGCACCGCTGCTGATCGTGGTCGCCGCGGCCGACCCCCTGGGGCGGGGCGGCTTCGCGTCCTGGCTGACCGACGGGATGGGGCTGTCCGGACGGTCCGCGCACGTGATCACCGACGTCATCAGCCCGCCGCGCAACGTCATCGGCGCCACCAGCGTCCTGAGCGGTGTGCTGCTCGCCGTCTTCGGCGTGGCCTTCGGGGGCAGTGTGCAGAACGCCTACGAACGGATCTGGGGGCTGGCCGCCGGCCCCTGGCACCGGGTGTGGCGGCAGGCGACCTGGCTGGTGGTGCTGACCGTGTACCTGTACCAGGAGGTGGCGACGAAGACGACGCTGCACGGCGGCCAGCGGATCGCCCTGTCCGCGGTGAGCGGCGTGCTCTTCTTCTGGTGGGGACAGCGCTTCCTGCTCGGCGGCCAGGTCCGCTGGCGGGCTCTGCTGCCGGGCGCGTTCGCCACCGTCATCGGGCTGGCGGGCCTGCGGGCCTTCTCCTACCTCGTCTTCACGCCGCTCATCGTCACCAACGCCCTCAGCTACGGCGCCGTCGGCACGGTGCTCGTCGTGGAGTCCTGGCTCATCGGCGTCGGCTTCGTCATCTACGGCGGCGCCCTGTTCGGCCGCTGGTTCACCGAACACCACTGGATGCCGTCCCACCACGAGGACGAACCCGGTGCGCGGGACCAGGACTGATCCGGACGCGGCCGCCTAGGCCATCTGGCGGCGCACCAGTTCGTGGAGGCGGCCGGCGGTGTCCGCGAGCAGTTCGGCCGGGCTGCCGTGCTGGACCACCTTGCCGTCCTCCATCACGATCACCCGGTCGGCGTCCAGCACCGTGGACAGCCGGTGGGCGATGACGACACGGGTGGCGTTCAGCTTGCGGGTGCTGTCGATGACGATGCGCTGGGTGTCGTTGTCGAGGGCGCTGGTGGCCTCGTCGAAGAAGAGCAGCCGCGGGCGCCGGACGAGGGCCTGGGCGATCATCAGCCGCTGGCGCTGCCCGCCGGAGATCGCGCCGTTGCCCGCGACGATCGTGTGCAGGCCCATCGGCATCCGCTTGATGTCCTCCGCGAGCCCCGCCATCTCGGCCGCCGCCATCGCCTCCTCCGGCGTGTACGGCTCGGCGCCGCAGATGACGTCCAGGATGGAGCCGGTGAACGGCTGCGCGTGCTGGAGGACGACCCCGCACTGGCGACGCACCGCCGACTGGTCCAGGGCCGCGAGATCCTGGCCGTCGTACAGGACGCTCCCGGACACCGGCCTGTCGAAGCCGATCAGCAGCCTCAGCAGGGTGGACTTGCCGCAGCCGCTCGGGCCGACGATCGCCACGAACTCGCCCGGCCGGACCGCGAAGGACACGTCGTCGAGGACGAGCGGGCCGTCGTCGTCGTAGCGGAACGACAGCCTGCGGGCCTCCAGCGCGCCCGACAGCGGGCCGGGGCGGGTGCTGGCCCTGCGTACCTCGGGCGTGGCGTCCAGGACCGGCCTGATCTCCTCGAAGAGCGGCAACGCGGCCACCGCCGAGACGAACGACCCGGTCAGCTGGGTCACCGCCGTCAGCACCATGGTCACCGACGTGTTGAAGGTCAGGAAGTCCGCCGCCGACATCGCGCCCCGCGCCGGACCCGCCAGCAGCATGAACATCAGCAGGGTGCACACCGGCAGGTAGACCGCGCCCAGCACCGTGGTGAGGTTCTTGATCCGGCCGACCTTCTGCTGGAGCTCGCGGCTGCGCGCGAACTCCCGGGCCCAGGCCGCGTACGCGTAGTTCTCGGCCGCCGCCACCCGCAGCTTCGGCAGCCCGCGCAGGGTCTGGAACGCCTGGTTGTTCAGCTTGTTGCCGAGCACCACGAGCCGCCGCTGCCAGCGCACCTGCCACAGCCCGAGTCCCAGGAACACGGCCGCGATGACGACGAGCATGCCGATCGCCGCCATCGCCATCGGCACGCTGTACCAGAACAGCAGGCCGAGGTTCATCGCGCCGATCGTGACCGACTGCGCGACCACCGGGCCGACCCCCGCCAGCAGCCGGCGGACGGCGCTGATGCCCATCGCCGCGCTCGCCAGTTCGCCGGTCGAGCGCTCGGTGAAGAACCGGGTGGGCAGCCGGAGCAGCCGGTCCCAGACGGCCGGCTGGAGCGCCGCCTCGATCCGGCCCTCCAGTCGCAGGATGGACAGGTTCTCCAGCAGGGTGAACGCCGCCGCGACCAGCCCGCTCACCATCACCGCCAGGCACACCTGGACGATCAGGCCGGTCTGCGCCCGGGGCACGTACTCGCCGAGCACCTTGCCCGTGGCCACCGGCACCAGCGCGCCGATCGCCACCGTCACCAGCCCCGCGAGCAGCAGGTGCAGCAGGTCCCCGCGAGTGCCGCGCAGGCTGAACCGCAGCAGCCCCAGCGCCCCGAGCCGCTTGTCGGGCAGCGGCCGGTAGAACATCACCGCGCGCGGTTCGAACTCCTCCGCGTTGGCCTTCTCGATCGGTGTCTCGCGTCCCGTCGCCGGCTGTACGGCCACATAGCCGCCACGCCGCCACAGCAGCGCCACCGGCGCCCCGGACAGCGCCCGGTGCCCGACCAGCGGGCCCACGTTCTCCCGCCACCAGCGCCCGTCCAGACGGACCGCCCGGGTGCGCACCCGGGAGGCCAGCGCCACCCGTTCCACCGGATCGAGGCGGTCGCTCTCGGTGCCGCTCTGCGCGGGCTCGGCCAGCTCGATCCCGGCCGCCTCGGCGACGAGCCGGCAGGCCGCGTACGAGGCGTCCGCGTCGGCGGCCGTCGTCCGGCGGGCCGAGCGTTTGCCGATGGAGGCCAGCAGGGTCCGGTCGGCCTGGGCCCGCACCGCCTCACCGGCCTTGATACCGGCGGCCGTACGGGTCTCGTGGGTGCGCTCCAGCTGTTCGATCCACCGGTCGAGCGCGGTCAGCAGCCGGTACTGCTGGTCGACCATGCTCTGCCACAGCGCCGGGTCCATCAGCAGATCGGCGGCGGCCTCCGCGCCGTACAGCGAGCCGTACTGCACACTGCCCGGCGGCACCTGCATCCAGAAGACGTCGTCGTCGGCGGGCGCCGCGGTCCGCTCCTCGGCCATGGGTGCCTGGAACAGGACGGACAGTCCGCGGCCGACACCGAGGGCGAGCGCGTACTCGAGCGGGCTCGACGTCGGCGGGACGTACTGCGGGTTGCCGTACTCGTCGTACGACCAGGTCTGGGTGTGCGCGGGCTGGTACAGCTCGCGCAGGTTGACGCGGTGCAGGACGCAGTCGCGGACCGGGCGGGCCACCAGGGTGTGCTGGGGGCCGGCGACCGGGCCGAGCAGCAGCGCGCCCGCCTCCAGCCGGCCCAGGTGGTGCCAGTGGCCCTGCTCGGCCGCGTCCACCGCGAACAGGTCCAGGGCGCCGGCCGCGACCAGCCACAGGACCTGCGGGCCCTCCAGGTCCACCCGGGTCAGGCCCGCGCAGTCCGACCGGGTGCCGAGCGCGCCGAGCGCCCCGAGCACCAGGTCGCCGTCGTAGCCCTCCTGAACGGTCGTCATCTCAACGCTCCCTGACCAGCGCCGCGTACGCGCCGCCGTGTGCCACCAGTTCCTCGTGCCGCCCGCGTTCGACGACCGTGCCGTGCTGGAGCACGACGATCTCGTCGCTGTCGCGGACGGTGCTCAGCCGGTGGGCGATCACCACGCAGGCGCAGCCGCGCCGGCGCAGGTTGTCCATCACGATCAGCTCGGTCTCCGCGTCCAGCGCGCTGGTCACCTCGTCCAGCACGAGGATGCTGGGCCGGCGCACCAGCGCCCGGGCGATCTCCAGCCGCTGGCGCTGGCCGCCGGAGAAGTTCCGGCCGTCCTGCTCGACCCTGCTGCGGATGCCGCCGGGACGGCGCGTCACCACGTCGTACAGGGCCGCGTCCTTCAGCGCCTCCACCACGGCCTCGTCGGGGATCGACGGGTCCCACAGAGCCACGTTGTCGCGGACCGAGCCCTCGAAGAGGAACACGTCCTGGTCGACGAAGGACACGGAGGAGGCGAGCGCGCCGCGCGGGATGTCCTCCAGCCGGCGGCCGTCGATCCGGATCACCCCGTCCCACGGCGCGTACAGGCCCGAGATCAGCCGGGACACCGTGGACTTGCCACTGCCCGAGCCGCCGACGAGGGCCACCTGCCGGCCGGGTCCGACGGTCAGGTCGAAGCCGGTCAGCAGCGGCTGGTCCAGCGGGCTGTAGCCGAAGGTCACGTTCTCCAGCTCGACGTGCCCGTGCAGCCGGCGCGTGGAGTCGCCCGTGCCGGGGCGGTCGTAGAGCGGGTCGGCCTGGAAGTTCTCGACGTCCTTCAGCCGGGCCACGTCGGCCGCGAAGTCCTGGATGCGGCCCGCCACGCCGTTGAGCCGGGTGAGCGGCGCGGTGAAGCGGACGACCAGCGCCTGGAAGGCGACCAGCAGACCGACCGATATATGGCCCTCGACGGCCCGCATCCCGCCGATCCACAGGATCAGGGCGCTGTTGACGGTGGCGAGGGTCGGGGCGACCACTCCGAGCCAGGCGCTCGGCACACCGAGCCGCTGCTGTTCCTCCAGGGTGGTGGCGTGCTGCCCGGCCCACTTGCGGAAGTAGCCGTCCTCGCCACCGGTCGCCTTCATCGTCTCGATCAGCTGCAGCCCGGTGTACGAGGTGTTGGTGAGCCGCGCCGTGTCCGCCCGCAGTTTCGCCGTGCGGGTCGCGCGCAGCCGTACGACCAGCCGCATGGCCACCAGGTTCAGCAGCGCCACGCCGATGCCGACGAAGGTCAGCTGCGGGTCGTACGTGTACAGCAGCACGGCGTAGAGCACGACCACGACCGCGTCCACCCCGGCCGCCGCGAGGTCGCGGGCCAGGGTCTCCGCCACCTGGTCGTTGGACTGCAGCCGTTGCACCAGGTCGGCGGGGGAGCGCTGGGCGAAGAACGTCACCGGCAGGCGCAGCAGGTGGCGCAGGAACCGGGCGCTGGACAGGGTGGAGGAGATGATCCGGCCGTGCAGCAGATTGGCCTGCTGGAGCCAGGTCAGCACCAGGGTCAGCAGCACACAGGTGGCCATCGAGGTGAACAGCACGCCCAGCAGCGAGGTCTGGCCGCCGATGAGGAACATGTCGATGTAGGTGCGGCTGAGCGCGGGCACGGCCGCGCCGACGGCGACGAGCAGGAGGCTGGCCAGCACGGCGGCGGGCAGGGTGCCCGCCGTACCGCGCAGCCGCGCCGGCATCGCGCCGAGGACACCGGGCCTGCGCCCGCCCCTGGTGAAGCCCTCACCGGGCTCCAGCACCAGCACGACACCGGTGAAACTGCCGTCGAACTCCTCCAGGGGCACGAAACGGCGGCCCTTGGCGGGGTCGTTGACGAAGACACCGCGCCGGCCGAAGCGGCGGCCGATCCCGTCGTAGACGACGTAGTGGTTGAACTCCCAGAAGAGGATGGCCGGGGAGCGCACCTCGGCGAGAGCGGCCAGGTCCATCTGCATGCCCTTGGCCGTCAGGCCGTAACTGCGGGCCGCCTTCAGCAGATTGCTGGCGCGCGAGCCGTCCCGCGAGACACCGCAGGCGATGCGCAGCTCCTCCAGCGGGACGTGCCGGCCGTAGTGGCCGAGGACCATGGCGAGGGAGGCGGCGCCGCACTCGACGGCCTCCATCTGGAGCACGGTCGGGGTACGCACCGTGCCGGTACGGGACTTGGGGACCGGCCGCTTGGCGGGGGCGGCGCGTCTGCGGCCGCGGGATTCCTGCGTGGTGGTCACGGGAGCAGCCAATCGACGGGCCGCTGGTCGGTCAGCCTGACCGAGGCGGAGGCGAGGGTCATCGAGTCGAGCCGGTACGGCGGCCCGCCGGCGGTGGACCAGCGGTAGCCGCTCCTGGCGCTCCCGGACCGCTCCAGTGCGACCAGGACGGCCACCGGGCGCCCCTTGCGGGTGAACTGCTCGCCGAGCTGGGTGTCGCCGAGGAACGCGGAGATCGACTGTGCGGACTGCGCGGTGCGGTCCACCGACTTCACCCGGCCGCGCAGCACGCCGTACCGCTCGCTCGGCACCGAGGACACGGTGAGGTCGACGGAGGCGTGGGCGGGAATGGCCGCCGCGTTCTCGGCGGGTACGTACACGGTCGCGTACAGCGGGTCGGAGGCGTGGGCCACCTTCTCGACCGCGGCGACGTCGGTGCCGGTCCGGATGATCTGCCCGATGGTGGCGGCGAGCGTGGTGACACGGCCCGCGGCGACCGTGCGGACGATCGAAGTGCCCTGCGCGGTACGGACCTTGAGGACAGGGGCGTTCGCCGGGAGGCGCTGGCCCTGTTCGGCGAGGACGCCCGTCACCTGGCCGCCGACCGGGCTCTGCAGCACATAGCTGCCCTGCCCGTGGGTGAGGACGGCCTGCGCGCTCACCGTGGAGGTGACCGAGCCGGTCACCGCCCAGACGGAGGCCGCCGCCATCACGACGACGGTGACGCCGAGCGCGAGCCAGCCCTGCGGGCGGGCGAGCCGCACCGGAAGGTCCAGCTCCTCCGGCGACTGGAGCTTGGCGAGGGCCTGTTGGCGGAACTGCACGGAACTTCCCTCACCCGAGGAGAGACATCGTCACGACACAAGGGGGCGCTGCCGCGGACGGCAGCCGCCCTCGGGCACCCGAGAGCCCCGGAGCCGAGGGACGGCTCCGGGACCAGCGGTGACACACCGAGGTGCGATCAGAGACCGGCGACCAGGCCGGAAACCGGGGCCACGTTCAGGCCGGTGACACCCTCGACGGTGCCGACGGCCGTGTCGACCAGGCCGGAAACCGGGGCGAGGCCGTTGACGGCACCGGTCACGGTGTTCAGGGCGTTCACGGACAGACCGCCGGAAACGTTGTCCAGCTCGGCGTCCGAGATCTCGACGGTCTCAACCTGGGGGGTGGAGTTCATGATGGAACTTCCCTTCGTATGGATATTTCACAAGGGGGAGAGCGGCCCCTCTGGGGACAGACGGACGGCCGCGACCGCAGGGAACCGGGCCCCGGGTTCCTCAAGGCCCCGGCGACCCTGCGGTGCGATGGATCAAAGCACGCACGGCGGGCGCGCTTCCAATCAACCAGTGCTCTCACCTGGGCACTTGGCTCGGGAACGGCCTCAACCGTGCAGGTGCGCGCACGGCTTGTCGGCGACTCCTTCACATGCGGCACGACTTCGCCGCCGCTCCACCCCTTGCCCACCGGGCGGCGAATCCGGCACTCCGCGCCAAAGGCGTGCGAGGGGGCGTGCGGATGTGCAGATAAGCCGACGGCGGTGACTTGGTTGAGCATTCAATGTGTAGATTCCCTGAAGCCGGGATTCCGCTCCGTCTCCGGGACACACCGTTACCGCCCGGTAGCCGAGCGTGTCAGGCCAGGATCGCGTAGACCGTGCTCGCCCGGGCCGCCAGCGCGCCCGACTCCGCGTCGCTCAGCGTGATGTCGGCGAAGGCCATCCGCCGGCCCAGCTTCGTCAGCACCGCCTCGATCAGGACATCCGCACCGGTCACCGCCCGCTGGAACGACGTGGACTGCTGAACCGTCGTCATCGGCACGAAGCCGCCCCGCGCGGCCGACACGGCGATCACCGTCGCCGTGTCCGCGGCCGCCATCAGCGCCTGCCCCGACAGCCCGCCGCCCTCCCGGGCCAGCCGCTCGGACCAGGGCAGACGCAGGACGGCCCGGTCCTCGCCCACCTCCTCCACGGTCAGCCCCAGATCGAGCACCCAGGGGGCGAAGTTGGCGGAGAGGATCTTGTCGCCTTCGGCGGGGGTCATCGTCATACGGCGGATCGTTCCCGGCCGCCTTCCCCGCCACGCGGACGGTGGCCGATTCCCCGCCGAACGGCGGCCGTTGAGAAACGGAATTGAACACACCGCACGGCCGGTGCGTACAAACGGCCATCCAGGCGCCCCGGAACGAACTGCCCCTCACAGGCAGCCCCCCCCGTCTCAGGAGGTCGAGAAGTTTGAGTCACAGGCGAATGCCCAAGCGCAAGGTCGCGATAGCGGTGGGCGGTGTCGCGGCGCTCGGAGCGGCGGCCCTCCTGCTGCCCAACGCCAACGCGTCGCAGGACCGGAACGGCCAGAACGCGGCGTCGGGCGCCACCGGTGCGAAGACCCTCAAGTCAGCGGACGCCTCGAACCTCGCCGGTCAGCTGCAGAAGATCCTCGGCGACGCCTTCGCCGGCTCGTACTACGACGGCGGCAAGCAGCAGCTCGTCGTCAACGTGGTCGACGGCGACGACAACGTGATCGTCCAGGCGAAGAAGGCCGGCGCCGTCGTCCGCGAGGTGGACAACAGCCTCGGCGAACTCCGGCAGGCCGCGAAGACGCTGAAGACCAGGGCCACCATCCCGGGCACCTCCTGGGCGGTCGACCCGCGCACCGACAAGGTCCTCGTCACCGCCGACTCCACCGTCACCGGCGCCAAGTGGGACAGACTGCAGTCGACCGTACGCGGCCTCGGCGCCGACATGGCCACCCTGAAGAAGTCCGCCGGCAGCTTCAAGACCTTCGTCTCGGGTGGCGACGCGATCTTCTCCCAGGTGCAGGGCGGCAACGTCCGCTGCTCCCTCGGCTTCAACGTCACCGCCTCCGACGGCAGCCCGGCCTTCCTGACGGCCGGTCACTGCGGGGTCGCCGCCAAGGACTGGTCCGACTCCCAGAACGGGCAGCCCATCGCCACCGTCGACCAGGCGACCTTCCCCGGCAACGGTGACTTCTCGCTGGTCAAGTACAACGACCCGAACACACAGGCGCCGAGCGAGGTCAACGTCGGCAACGGCCAGACCGTGCAGATCAAGCAGGCCGCCGACGCCACCGTCGGCCAGGCCGTGTTCCGGATGGGGTCCACCACCGGACTGCACGACGGCAAGGTCACCGGCCTCGACGCCACCGTCAACTTCCAGAGCGAGACCGACCCGGGCGGCGTCGACACCGTCACCGGCCTGATCCAGACCGACGTCTGCGCCGAGGCGGGCGACAGCGGCGGCTCCCTGTTCACCCAGGACGGCGGCGCCGTCGGCCTCACCTCAGGCGGCAGCGGCGACTGCACCAGCGGCGGCGAGACCTTCTTCCAGCCGGTCACCGCCGCGCTCCAGGCCACCGGCGCGACCCTCGGCGACGGCGGCGCGGGCGCGGGCGACCAGGCCGGCGCGGGCGACCAGGCCGGCGCCGGTGACCAGGCCGGTGCGGGCGATCAGGCCGGCGCCGGTGACCAGGCGGGTGCCGGTGACCAGTCCGGCGCCGCCGACCCGTCGGCCTCGGCGGGCGGCCAGGCCGGTGCGGGCGACCAGTCCGGCGCGGGCGAGCAGGCGGGCGCCGGTGACGGATCCGGCGCCGGCGGCGACCAGATCGGCGGCGGCGCGGACCCGTCCGGCGCGGCGGGCGACCAGTCCGGCAGCGGCGCCGCGGACGACGGTTCGTCGCAGACCGACACGCACTGACCGGTCTTACCCGGACCCCCTGCCCACCTCGTCGCGGTTCCGGCGGGCAGGGGCCGGCCCGGCCCTCCGGCGGGAGGGCCGGACCCTGACGCCCGCGGCGGCCCGGCCGGCGCGGGCGTGACACGGTTGTGGACCACCGTGAACCGGCCGTGGTCACGGCGGCGTCAGTCGTCGCCGCGGGCCCGCAGCAGCAGCACCGCCACGTCGTCCAGGCGTTCCCGGGCAGCCGCGCTGTGCCGGAGGATTTCGTCCGCCAGGGTCTCCAGCGGCTGGTCACCGATCTCGGAGAGCAGCGCGCCGAGCTCGATCAGGGCGTCCTCGATGTCGATCCCCGGGGACTCCACCAGCCCGTCGGTGTAGAGGACGAGGACCGAACCGGGCGCCAGGGACACCTCGGTCGTCGGGTAGACCGCCGCCGCGTCGATCCCCAGCAGCGGGCCGCCGGCCAGGTCCAGCACCCGGACCCGCCCGTCGGGCCGCCGCAGCAGCGGCGGCGGATGCCCCGCACGCGCCATGACGGCCCGTCCGCGCTCCGGATCGAGCCGCAGATAGAGACAACTGGCGAACAGCTCCGAACCCAGGTCGATGAGCAGCCGGTTGGTGCTGCTCATCACCTCGTGCGGCGCCTGCCCCACCGTGGTGAACGCGCGGACCCCGGTGCGGATCTGCCCCATCAGGCCCGCCGCGGTCACGTTGTGCCCCTGGACGTCCCCGATCACCGCCGCCGCCAGCGGCCGGGTCGGCACCAGGTCGTAGAAGTCGCCGCCGATCTCCATGCCGTGGGTGGCCGGCAGATAGCGGGCCGCCGCCTCGATCCCGGGCAGGGGCGTCAGCGTGCTCGGCAGCAGCGCCTGCTGGAGGCCGTGCGCCAGCCGGGTCTTGGCGTCGTAGAGCAGGGCCCGCTCCAGCGCCTGCGCGATCAGACCCCCGAGGGACGTCAGGACCGCCCGCTCGTCGGCGGGGAAGGCGTGCGGTTCGGCGTAGGCGAGGACACAGGTTCCCACCGGCCGGCCGGACGCGATCAGCGGCAGGTACGCCCAGGCCGCGAACCCGTCCGGGGTCTCGTGCCGGCCGGGATACAGCCGTTCCAGATGCTCCCGCGAGTCGAAGAACGCGGGCACCCCGCTGTTCAGGGCCTGCGTGCCCGGGGTGCGTTCGCTCAGCGGCAGCCCGTTGAACCGCTCCACGACGTGCGCGTCCGCGTACCCGCGATGCCCCAGCACGTGCAGCCGGCCGCCCTGCGAGCCGAGGACCACCAGCGCCCGGCTGCCGACGGCCGGGGCCACCTCGTCCCAGACCAGCTGCACCACGTCCTGCACGCCCACCGCCTCGGTCAGCGCACCCGCCAGGCTCAGCACCTGGGAGATCGTCACCAGCCGCGCCGGATGCGCCTCCGTCTCCGGTGCCCGGCGCACCAGTTCCGCCACCGCCCGTGCCCGGCTGATGCGCACGCTCAGCCCGGTCGTGCTCGGATACATGCGGAACGACAGCCACTCGCCCGGTGGGCGCAGCGCCACGAACGACATCACCTGCTGGCTGATCAGGGCCGCCCGGTAGCGGTCCTCGTACATCGGGTCGTTGAGCCAGGGCACCGACACCCAGGGTTTGCTGCCGAGCAGTTCCGCGGCCGGTCTGCCGAGCATCTCGGCCGCCGCCGCGTTGACGAAGCCGATCCGGCCGTGCAGGTCGAGGGAGACCAGCCCGTACGGCAGCCTGGACACCATCCGGACCGCCTCCAGCGAGCCCAGCGTGCCGGCGATGCCCGGTGCGGGTGCCGCGATCACGTCGGCCTCGGGGCCGACCGGCCGGTTCTCCTCGGCGGCCCGCTGAAGCCGCAGCGCCAGCCGGTCGCAGGCCGCCGACAGGCTCTCGCGCTCGCGGTCGGACAGCTCCGGCGGATGCGCGCCGGGCCAGGTCACGAACACCGCGCCGTACACCCCGCGCTCCGTCGCCAGGGGAAGCGCGGCCAGCGCGAAGGGGTAGGGCAGCACCACCGAGATCCGCGGATAGCGGCGGGCCATCTCCTCCTCGCCGGCCACCCACACCAGCCGCCGGTGCCGCACCGCGTCGGCGACCGGGATCGGCGCGCTCAGCCCCACCCGCTCCCACGGCGCCGCGAACGCCCGGGGCATGCCCGCGGTCACCGCCATCTCCAGGACCGGTTCGTCGGGCCTGAGCAGGTACACCGCGCCCGAGTGCGCCTGCACCTCCTCGACCAGCGAGGCCAGCGCGAGCGACAGCACCGGCCGCCCGACCGACGCCGCGCGTCCCGGCCCCGGCCCGTCGGACACGCCGACCACCTCCTCCTACGGCCGCGCGTCGCACCCAAGGACCAAGACTCCCTCGTGGGTGCGTCCCGCGCACGGCGAGCCGGCCCCGGATCACGGCCCGGACCCGCACGAAGGGTGCCTTTGCATACCCCGAACGCCCCGACGCATGCCTGGTCGGCCGATGCATGTGGCGGCACACGCCCGCTCCCCGTGCGCCCCCGCGCACCCCGATGGCCGGATCTTCGCGCCCGCCCTGGATGATCGGGCCGAAGAATGGGCACGCGCTCACCGCGCCCGAAAGTCGACGGCGCGGAAGAGGGCGCGGAAGACGGCGCGGAAGAGGGCGCGTACGACGGCGCGGACGACAGGAAGTCGGCCGGCAGCGAACCGCGCCGGCCGGGACGAACGCAGGCATGGCGACCAGCCGAGGGGGCGGAGCAGTGATCCGGGTGCTTCTGGTGCACGACACGAGTCTGGTGCGATCGGTTCTCGCGGAGTGGCTGCGACGGGATCCCGGGCTCGCGGTGGACGACACGCCATGGCGCGGAGCCTCCTCGCGGTTACGGTCGTTATGTCCGGACGTGTGCGCGGCGGACCTGGACTGTACCGACGGCCACGGGGTGCCGCCGCTCGGCGACCTGTGCCCGCCGGGCGCCGGGGGCAGACCGCCGGCGCTGGTGGTGCTGGCGCACGCGTACCGGCCCGGACTGCTCAGACGCGCGGCGGAGGCGGGGGCGCTCGGCTTCGTCGACAAGGCCGGCTCGCCCGACCGGCTGGTGCGCGCCATACGGAGCGTCGCATCGAGGGAACGTTTCGTCGACGCCTCGCTGGGATTCGGGTTCCTCAAGGCCGCGCAGATGCCGCTGACCAGGCGCGAGCTGAGCGTGCTGTCCCTGGCGGCCGGCGGCGCGTCGATCGCGGAGATCGCCGGGAGCCTGCACCTCTCCCACGGCACGGTCCGCAACTACATGGCGTCCATCACCCGCAAGACCGGCGCGCGCAACCGCGTCGACGCGATCCGGATATCGAGGGGTGAGGGCTGGGTGTGACTAGCGTGCGAGCGGTGCCGGGACGCTCCAGCCGCCGGCCAGGTCCCGGTACAGGGCCGAGGCCCGCAGCAACTCCTCGTGCGTGCCGGTGGCCGTGTGCGCGCCGTCCATGACCAGGATCCGGTCGGCCCGGCGGGCGGAACTGATCCGGTGGGCGACGACCACCAGCGTGCCGCCCGGCCGCTCGGCGAACGCCCGCTCGGCGCGTGCCTCCGCCGCCGGATCGAGATGGCAGGTCGCCTCGTCGAGCAGGGCCAGCGGGGCGGGGGCCAGGTAGGCCCGGGTCAGGGCGATCAGCTGCCGCTCCCCGGCCGAGAGCGCCGCCGGATCGATCCGGCCGCCGGGGCCGCCCAGCGTCCGCAGCAGCGGGGTCAGCCCGAGGGCGTCGGCGGCCGCCAGCAGCTCCGCCACGGGCACCGGGCCGGGGCGGAAGAGGGTGAGGTTCTCGGCCAGTGTGCCGCCGTGGACGTACGCCTCCTGGGGGATGAGGACCCGCAGCGCGGCCGCCTCGGGCCCCGGTACGGCGTGCCCGTGGACGCGGATGCCGCCGTGCACCGGGCTGAGCAGCCCGGCGACGAGTCCCGTGAGCGTCGACTTCCCTATCCCGCTCGGCCCGACGACGGCCAGATGTCCGCCCACCGGCACGGTGAGACCGAACCCGTCGAGCACGGGCTCACTCGCGGGGCCGTAGGCGAAGGTGACGGAATCCAGGTCGAGGGCGGGGGCGCCGGGACGCGGCGCCGCGGGTGGCTTCCCCGCGGGCTCCGGGCCGGCCGGCCCGCGCTCGTGTGCAGAAGTCCGGGCGTGGTGGGGCCGTGACCGCGCGGGGAGTCCGCGGTGGCCGGTGCGGCCGGGTGGTCCCCGGCTCCGGCTCCGGTGTACGCCGGGCCGGCACCGCCGCGGTGCCGGGCGTCCGCTCGGCGGGGTCGGGTACGGCCGGGTTCCGCACGGTCGGGGAGCCGGAGGGGCGCCCCTGCGCGGGGGTCCGCGGTGCGGTCAGGCGGCGCAGGACGACCGTCAGGCGGGCGCCGCCGGTGCCGAGCCCGTGGACGAGGTTGTGCAGGGCGGGTAGCAGCGACTGGGTGACGTAGGCCAGCGCGCCGACCAGCGCGCCCGGGGTGACACCGTGGTCGAGCAGCCAGGGCGCCGTGGCGAGCAGCAGCACCACGGGAGACTGGCCGCCCACGGCCAGGGCGGCCACCCGGGTCACGCTCCAATGGGCCAGCGCGCCGGCGGCCCGCAGCTCCGCGTCGATCAGCCGCCCGGTGTCGGTGGCGACGCGGGCCTCGGCACCGGCCGCCGTGACGTCCCGCAGTCCGGGGCAGACCCTGCCGAGCTCCCCGGCGAGTGCCTCGTCCGCGGCGAGGAACGCCTCCTGACGGCGGGCCAGCGGCCGGAGCGTCACCGCGAACAGGGCCGTGCCGGCCAGCAGCGGCGGCAGGACGACCGCGAGCAGCAGGGGGGCCAGGGAGAACAGGCCGATCAGCGCGCCGGCGGAGGTGAAGAGGAACGAGCGGGAGACCATCACCAGTCCGGCGAGGGCGTCCCGGGCGATCTCCACCTGCTGGGTCAGTCCGGACAGCGCCCCCGGGTCGGCCTCCCGGACCCCGCGTCCGACCACGGCCGTGACGAGCCGGTCCCGCACCGGCTCGACCAGCGCGGCGACCGCGCCGTACACCCGCCCGGTCCCGTGCGCGCCGACGGCCACGGCGAGCGCGGCGGCCGCCAGCCACAGCAGACCGGCCCGCGCGTTTCCGGCCAGGAAGCCGGAGTCCAGCGCCCGCGCGAGCGCGAGACCGACGACGAAGGTCTGGCCCGCCTCCAGCACCGACCAGGCACCGAGCCGGACCAGCACCCGCCACCGGACCCGCAACGTCCGACGCACCCGCCCACCCACGCCCACCGTCACCGCTCCCCACTCCCGGCGTCTCCGTCCGGGACACCTGTGCCGACCGCCGTGTCTTCGGCCGAGACACCCGTGCTGAAGGCCGTGTCTTCGGCCGTGGTGCCAGTGCCGGCCGCCGTGTCTTCCGCCGGACCGTCCTCGCCCCCGGTGCCCGTCCAGTCCCGGGCCCCTCCGGGCAGGGCGCCGTCGCCCTCGGCCCTCGTTCGTTGCCTGACGGCGCCGGCCGGGGCACCCCCGCCCCCGGCGCCCGTTCCGGCGCCCGTTCCCGCGTCCCCGCCGGCGGACCCGGGAGTACCGGGGCCCGGCCGGACTTCGACGTGTTCGGCGGGGGCGCCCCCGCTCCCGGGGTCCGGGCCGACCCCGTCGGCATGGCTGCCCCCACCCCCGGCGCGCGGGCCGATCCCGCCGCCTCCCACGAGGGCGCCCCCGTCCCCGGCAGCCGGCCCGTTCTCCTCGCCGAAGACCGCGCGGTAGTCCGCGTCCGCCCACAGGTCGTGGTGTGTGCCGGTGGCCCGTACGCGGCCGCCTTCCAGCCAGGCGACGGTGTCCGCGCGGGCCGCTGTCGTCGCGCGGTGGGCGATCAGCAGACGGGTCGGGCCGGGGCCCAGGAGGGACTGGGTGATCTGGTGCTCGGTGACCGTGTCGAGGCTGGACAGGGCGTCGTCGAGGACCAGCAGCCGGCCGCCGTGGGCGAAGGCGCGGGCCAGGCCCAGGCGCTGGGACTCGCCGCCGGAGCGGGGAGCGTCGCAGCGGGTCGCGTAGCCGGCGGGCAGACGGCGGACGAAGGCGTCGGCGCGGGCCTTGCGGGCGGCGGCCCGGACTCCGGCGGGGGAGGGGGCCGCGAGGCCGAACGCGATGGTGTCCGCCACCGTCGTGCCGAGCAGCGCGGGCCGTTCGAAGGCGTAGGCGACCGCCTGCCGCAGCTGAGCGTGGGAGAGTTCGGGCAGCGGGACGCCGTCGAGGAGGACCTCGCCCGCGTCCGGGTCGGCGAGCCGGCCGGCGAGCTCGGCGAGGAGGGACTTGCCGGTGCCGGACCGGCCCACGACCGCCAGGGTCGTGCCGCCCGGGACGACCAGGTCGACGCCGTCGAGGAGGGTCCGGGCGCCGCGGCGGGCGGTGACCCCCGCAGTTCCAGCCGGCCGGGACCGGACGGCAGGCCGCGGGCGCCGTGGACGGGCGCGGCCTCGGCGGTCACCTCGGCGAGCCGTGCCGTCGCCGCCCGGGCCCGGCCGAGGGCGGCCAACTGGCCGACCAGGACGCCGACTCCGGTGGCGAGCGCCGCGTACCGGGAGGCGGCCAGGACCTCACCCACCGTCAGGCGGTGCCGGACGAGCAGCAGTCCGGCGACCGCCACCACGCCGAGGGTGAGCAGCGGCGCCACGGTGACCGCCTGCGCGGCGGCCCGCCCCTGCACCCGCCACATGCGGTGCCCGGCGCGGGACAGTTCGGGCAGCGGGGCGAGGATCCGTGCCGTCTCCCGGTCCTCGGCGCCCGCGGCCCGGATCGTGCGGAACCCCCCGACCGCGTCCGCGAGGGAGGACGCGATCCGCCCCTGCACCCGCTGGTAGTCGGCCGCGCAGGCCGACGTGTCGCGGGCGAAGGCGCGCAGCAGCAGGGCCAGTACCGGGGCCCCGGCCAGGAAGACGGCCGCCAGCCACCGGTCGATGAGGCCGAGGGCGATCACCCCGCCGACGGGACCGGCGAGCGCGGCGGCGAGCGCGGCCAGCGCGCCCGGCGCCGTCCCGGCCTGCGCCGCGCCGCCGACCAGCCGCGCCACCAGGTCCCCGGAGCCGAACCGGGCGGTGGCGCGCGGTCCCAGTGCCAGGACGTGCCCGGTGAGACGGTGGCGCAGCCAGGCGGTGGCCCGCGCGTCGGCGGTGCCGGTGAGCACGCCCGCGCAGCCTTCCAGCACCGCGGTCAGCAGGACGAGGGCGGCGCACCCGCCGACCCAGCGGGCCGCCGAGGCGTGCGCCAGCAGCAGGTCGAGGGTGTGGCCGAGCAGCGCGGGCAGCAGCAGGCCGGCCGCCGTGGCCGCCGTGCTCACGGCGCACAGCGCGGCGCAGCGGGCGCCGGTGTGCCGGAGCACCGCGCGCGACAGGTCACGGACGGCCGCGGGACCCGGAGTCGGAGGGGCGTCGGCGACGTCGGCGGCATCGGCACGGAGGGTCATCGGCTGCGGCCTCGCTCGGGTCGGACGGAAGCGGTGGCTGTGAGGGCGGGGGAGACCGGCGCGCCCGAGGCTCCGGCAGGACGCGGGCTCCGGCGACGCGGGCTGCGGCGACGGGGCCCGGTGCCTGCGGGAACGGCAAGGCCCCGGGGGCCCTCCCCGCGAGGAGGGCCGCCCGGAGCCGTGAACGCACCTGTTCGGTCAGAGGCAGAGCAGCACGCTCGCCGCGGACACACAGGACAGCAGGCTCGCGGTGCTGGCGCCGGTGTGGGTGTGCTCGTCGGACTCGAGGATCTGCAGGTCGAGAAGTGCCATGGTGGTGTCCTTTCGTTGTATGGGGACGGGGGTTGTGTCACGACTCCGTCAATGCGCGGAGCCGCGTGCGGGGGCCGCCGCGGGGGGCGGCAGGAAGGGCAGGTGCGCGGTGCGCTCGGGTTCGCGTGCCGCGGCGAGCGCGAGCAGGCAGCCTGCCGTACCGGTGGCCAGGTCCATGGACAGCCGCATCATCTGATGGCCGGGGAAGGCCAGTTGGCCCTGGTAGTCCATGGAGAACCAGCCGAGGCCCGCGATCTGCTGCTCCAGCCGTTCCCGGGTGGCACCCGGGGCGGAGCTGCGGGCCAGGTGGAGGATCATCCCGGCGCGGCCCTGGAAGAGGCCGGGCTGCGCGTAGAAGCGTGAGGTCGCGGCGGCGAGGATGCCGTCCCGGGCGGTGCGGAACCGCTCGTCGTCGGCGTACGCGAGCCAGTCGTCGAGGACCAGGCCGATCCCTGCGCTGCCGTCGCCGAGGTAGGGCAGGGTCCGCCAGCCCTCGTCCACCTCCAGGCCACCGCCCGCCTCCTGCACCACACAGACCGCGAGGTCCCGGCGCAGCGCCTCGGCTGCCGCGTCGAGGAACCGCGTCTCACCGGTCTCCTCGTACCACCGGATCAGGAACAGCGCGGGCCCGCTCGCGCCGCGCAGCAGCCCGGCGCGCCGGCGCGGGGTGTCCGGGACGGGTTCGGCGAGGCGCCGTACGAGGATGTCGGCGGCGTCGGCGGCGTGCTGCCGCAGGCCCGGCTCACCGGTCGTGGCCGCGAGCCGGCCGAGGACCAGCCCCAGTCCCGCGAGCCCGCCCTGCAGATCGGAGGCCAGGTTGCGCCAGTTCTCCCGCAGGATGCCGTCGAGCAGGTCCAGCGCCCGGCCGCGGTGGCCCAGCCGGTCGAGGACCAGGGCCACGCCGGCGAGGCCGTCGTACAGGCCGAGCGGGGTGCCGGGCGGCGGCGGGGCGGTGTGGTCGAGCAGCCAGCGTTCGCCCTCGTCGTAGCGGCCGGCGCCGGACTCCTCCAGCGCGTACAGCACACCGGCCGCGCCGTGCGCGAGCCCGAGGCCGCCGCCGTCGGAGAACTGGGCGATGTCGCCGGGGAAGAGCCGGTCGTCGCGTTCCGGGGTGGCGGAGGCGAGGATCGCCTTCACCATCGAGTCCCGGCTGTAGGGCCAGTCGCCGGGCACCACCGGCACGGCCGGCCGGCTCCGCCCGCCGCCCGCGTCCCGGGTGATCTCCGCGACCGCCTCGTCCAGGAACGCCCTCGGCACGTCCGGGAACTGCTCGGATATCACCTCGGCGAGATGCGCGGCCTTCCCGCGGTCCACCACGAACAGCGTGGTCACCGGCAGGAACAGGGCGAGCCGCAGACAGGCCAGGGCGTAGCGGTCGACGTCCGTGCCACGCCGGTCCGGCGGAGCGAAGAATCCGGGATGGGCGACGGTCTGCCGGGCGTTCTCCTCGGCGGGGGCCGCGGCCTCGAAGTCGATGAGGTGCACCGTCTCCTCGTCGGGCGCCACCATGATGTTGAAGACGTGCAGGTCGTTGAAGACGAGCCCGCGTGCGTGGATCGCCGCCACCGCCCGTTCCACCGAGGCGTGGACCCGTAGCGCCCACGCCGTGTACGCGGCGACCTTCGCCGGGTCGGGGTCGGGGGTGAGCAGCGGGTGCCGCTCGGCGAAGAAGGAGTTGAGCGGGCGGCCCTCCAGGAAGTCCATGACCAGGAACCGGTGGTCGCCCAGGGTGAACCAGTCCCGCACCTCGGGCACCACGCCGGTGCCGGCGGCCCGTTCCAGCGCGGCCCGCTCCCGCTCCAGCCGGGCGACGGCGTCCGCGCCGTCGGCGGCGAGTCCCGCGTGCGGCCGGGCCTCCTTCAGCACCACCCGGCGCCCGTCCCGGGTGTCCGTGCCGGTGTAGACCCCGCCGCCGTTGGAGAAGTGCAGCGCCTTCTCGATGCGGTACGGCAGGTCGCCGACCGTGGTGGTGTTGCGGGCGTCGAGGTGCGGCCGCAGGAACTCCGGGAGGCTCACCCACTCCGGCACCTGGAAGGACGGCGCCCGCCGGTCCGGGACCAGCCGTCCGGCGCCGTCGGCGACCGCCGGGACCAGCGTGCCCCGCTCGTCCACCACGTACCGGCGGGCGAACGCGCCGTAGCGGACGTAGAGCGGGCCGTCGTGCCAGCGCAGGTCGGTGAGGACGTACGGCCCCTCGAAACCCTCCAGCAGGGTGCCGAGTTCCCGCAGGGTGGTCTGCAGCTGCTCCTCGTCGGCCGGGTAAACGGTGACGAACTTGCCGCTGGTGTCGCGGCCCGCGTACTTGGCGTTGCGCAGGTGCAGCAGGTGCGGTCCGGGCACGAACTTGAACGGGATGCGGCGCGGCACGCAGTAGTCCCAGACGATCGCGGCGATGCGCTCCGCGTTCGCCGCCGTCGCCGAGGAGTGGATCTTCCAGCCCTGGGCCGACGACGGGAGCGGGGCGCCGTCCGCGTCCACCGGCGTCAGCGTCAGCCAGTCGCCGGAGCGGGCCGCGTGCCAGCCCTGCGGAACGGTGCGGCACGCCGTCGCGAACAGCGGCGCGGGCTCCCCGTCCGCGGCCGAGAGCCGGTCGGGCGCGTCGTAGAAGTGTCCGTCGGCGAGCGCGTACACCTCGTAGCGCTTGTCCATGCGCCTCCCGTCCCTTCTCGTGCGGTGCCGTGCGGTGACGGGAAGACACTCTCAGCGTCCGGCCGGTCGCGGACAGTCACGTCTGTCACGACATCCGCGTGCGGAACTCACGGGTCAAGATGTGTTCGGCCGCTTTCGATCCGAGGGGCCCGGAACAGGCGGCGCGCGGGCCCGTCGGACACCCGGACTCTTCACAGGGGCTGCGCGGGAGCCCCACACGCGCTGTAATGGCGAACGTGGTGAGTGACGGCGCTGCGATCAGCGGCACGAGGACGGAACGTGCCGAATCCGCCCTCGACACGCTCACCGCGTCGCCGGTCACCCCCGACCGGCTCCGCCGCATCCTCGAACAGGCCCTCGTGTTCGCCGCCGCGTCCTTCGCCGGGGTGTACACGCCCGGCGACGACCCGACCCAGCTGTGCCTCGCGGACTCCGCGGGCCTGCCCCGCACCCTGTACGGCCTCAGGGACAGCTATCCGGTGGCCGGCGGTTCCCCGGTCGCCGAGGCCCACCGCACCGGACGCCCGCGCTGGCTGGGTCCGGCGGAACTGGCCGGCGGTCCCGAGGCCCGGCGCACCCCGTCCGGGGACTTCTCGGTGGCAGCGCTGCCGCTCGGCCCGGCCGGATCCGGCTGCCTGCTGGCCGTCAGCGAGCACCCCGGTGGGTTCGGCAGCGACGACCGCGCCTGCCTGGACCTCATCGTCCGGGCGGTCGCCGTACCCGCCCCGCCGGAGGCCGCCGAGGACGGCCGCGAGCTGCCGCCGGACACCTTCAGCCTGGCCATGGACAGCGGCCGGGTGGAGGTGGGCGACGGGATCCTCGCCCTCTTCGGGATTCCCCGCGACGGCTTCGACGGCCGCGTGGAGACCCTGCTCGGGCAGACCGTCCCCGAGGACCTGCCCGCACTGATGTCCGTGGTCGAGGCCGACCACATGTCCATCGGCGACCGTGAGCTGGAGTTCCGCATCCTGCAGCCCTCCGGCCCGCCCAAGTGGCTCCGGCTCCGCGGCCGGCTGCTGCCGGGCGAGAAGGGCCGCCCGGCCCGGCTCGTCGGCACCCTCGCCGACGCCTCCACGCTCCGCTCCGACGTCACCGACGTGGCCCGGGTGCAGCGCCTCGCCGCCGCCCTGGCCACCGCCGGCACCGTCAAGGACGTCGGCAACGCCGTCGTCGCGGCCCTGCGCAAGCCCCTCCAGGCCGACCGGATCGCGCTCGCCGAACTCGAGAACGACCGGCTCGTGGTCACCGTCCTCGACCCGCCCGAACCCGAGGCCTGGCCCGAGGTGTGGCGCAGCGAGTGGCGCACCGAGTGGCCCGACGCGCCGGTGCGGTCCATGCCCACCCTGGCGGCCGCGCTGCGTGAGGGCCGCGCCCGGATCTGGCCCGCCGGCAGCCCGCTGGAGCCCGCCCTCGCCGACGTCGGCCCCGGCGGCCTCGCGGTGCTGCCGCTGCCCGCCGGCGGCCGCATGGCCGGGGCCTGCCTGATCGGCTGGGACCGCCCGCGCGAGTTCGCCCCCGACGAACGCGCCCTGCTCACCGTCTGCGCCGGCCTGACCGGCCAGGCCCTGCTGCGCGCCCACGCCTTCGACGCCGAGCACGAACTCGTCGGCATGCTCCAGCGCACCCTGCTGCCCCGCCGCCTGCCCCGGCTGCCCGGCGCGGTCGCCGTCGCCCGCTACCTGCCCACCACCGCGGGCCTGGAGGTCGGCGGCGACTGGTACGACGTCATCCCCCTCGCCGACAACCACGTGGCGTTCGTCATCGGCGACGTCCAGGGCCACAACGCGGGCGCCGCCACCCTGATGGGCCAGATGCGCACCGCGCTGCGCGCCTACGCCGCGGAGGGCCACGCCCCGGACGTCGTCGTCTCCCACGCCAATCGGCTGCTGATGGACATGGAGACCGACCTCTTCGCCACCTGCGCCTACGTGGACGTCGACATGGAGCAGGGCACCGCCCTGTGCGTACGGGCCGGCCATCTCCAGCCGGTGCTGCGCCACCCGGACGGCTCGGCCACGATCGTGGAGGCCGAGGGCGGCCCGCCGCTCGGCGTGCTCGGCGGGGCCGACTTCCTGATGACCCCGCTCCGGCTCCAGCCGGGCACGGTGCTCGCGCTGACCACCGACGGCCTGGTGGAGTCCGCCGACGAGGACCTCGACGTCGGCATGGAACGACTCGCCCGCGCGCTTTCCGCCGCGGACCCCGCCCACCTCGGGCAGGTCGCCGACGCCCTGCTCACCGGCGCCCACCGCGGCGACGACGTGGCCCTGCTGCTGATGCGCTTCGACGGCATGGCGGTACGGCCGCTGCGCGAGAGCTGGACGGTGTGGCGGGTACCGGAGGCGGTCCGCCACGCACGCCGCTTCACCCGGCGCACCCTGCGCGCCTGGGGCGTCGAGCGGGACACCCTCGACGCGGCCCTGCTCGTGGTCTCCGAGCTGGTCACCAACGCCCTCGTGCACACCGGCGGCCCGGTCCGGCTCGACATGAGCCTGGTCAACCACCGGCTGCGGCTCGCCGTGGCCGACTCCTCGCCACGCAGCCCCATGAAGCCCGCGAGCATCGGCTGGGAGGCCACCGGAGGCCGGGGCATCCTGCTGGTGGAGGCCGTCTCGGCGGCGTGGGGCACGATCCCGGTCAGCGGCGGCAAGCAGGTCTGGGCGGACCTCGTCGCCCCCGGCTGACACCCACTCGGGTGCGGCCGGACACCGTTCAGGCAGGCTGGGGAGGCGCATCGGGCGAGCGGTGCCTAGGGTCGGTTGATGTGGCACACACCTTCGAAGAACTGGTGCAGAAGCAGCGTGCGGCCGCCGCGGCCCACACCACGGTCGAGGAGCTGCGGGACGCCTACGGCCCGCCGGCCGAGCGACGGATGACGGGCGCCCAGTCGGGCACCTACGAGACCGCCCTGCGCGCCTGGCGCGACCTCGCCCGGGACGTGCAGACCGCCGTGAGCGAGTACGCCAGGGAGACGGGCCGGCCCCGTGCCGAGGTGGAGGCCGAGGTGGAGCGGGCGGCCGCGACGGAGGCCACGTGAGCCGGACGGCCCGCCGCGCCGAGCGGCTGGCCGACGCCGCCGACGCGCGGCTGCCCGTCCTGGAGGGCGGCTCGCTGCTGCGCAAGGCGTTCCCGGAGCACTGGTCCTTCTTCCTCGGCGAGATCGCCCTGTACAGCCTGCTGGTGCTGATCCTGACGGGTGTGTGGCTGACCTTCTTCTTCCAGCCGGAGATGCGCGAGGTCGTCTACACGGGCTCCTACGTGCCGCTCCAGGGCGTGGCCATGTCGGCCGCGTTCGACTCCACCCTGCACATCAGCTTCGACGTGCGCGGCGGCCTGCTGATGCGGCAGACCCATCACTGGGCCGCGCTCGTCTTCGTGGCCGCGATCGGCCTGCACATGCTGCGGATCTTCTTCACCGGCGCCTTCCGCCGGCCGCGCGAACTCAACTGGGCGATCGGTGTGACCCTGTTCATGCTCTCGCTCGCCGAGGGCTTCGCCGGCTACTCGCTCCCCGACGACCTCCTCTCCGGCACCGGACTGCGCATCGCCCAGGGCATCATGACGTCGATCCCGGTGGTGGGCACCTACCTGGCCTTCTTCGCCTTCGGCGGCGAGTACCCGGGACACGACATCGTCACCCGGCTCTACCCGCTGCACATCCTGCTGCTGCCGGGCGCCCTCATCGCCCTGGTGACGGCCCATCTGATCCTGGTCTTCCACCTCAAGCACACCCAGTGGCGCGGTCCCGGCCGCACCAACCGCAACGTCCTCGGCAAGCCTCTCTACCCGCAGTTCACCGGCACCTCGGCCGGCCTGTCCCTGACGGTGTTCGGCGTGCTGGTGCTGCTGTCCGGCATCGCCCAGATCAACCCGGTGTGGACCTACGGCCCCTACCGCCCGGACCAGGTCTCCACCGGCTCCCAGCCCGACTGGTACGTCGGCTTCCTGGAGGGGGCGCTGCGACTGGTACCGCCCTGGGAGACCAACGTCGCCGGGCACACCGTCATGTGGAACGTGCTGCTCCCGGCCGTCGTCCTGCCCGGTCTGCTGTTCGCCGTGCTCTACGCCTACCCCTTCGTCGAGCAGCGCCTGACCGGGGAGTGGCGTCACGAGCAGCACCTGTGCGACCGGCCGCGCGAGCGCCCCGTACGCACCGGCCTCGGCGTGGCCGGCACCGTCTTCTACGGTGTGCTGCTGCTGGCCGGCGCCAACGACATCATGGCCCAGGTCTTCCGGGTCTCGGTCGACGCCCTGACCTGGATCCTGCGCGCCGCCCTGGTGGTGGCGCCGGTCCTCGCGTTCCTGGTGACCCGGTGGCTGTGCCGGGCCCTGACCGCGGCCGAACGCGAGCGGCTCGCCGAGGGAGTGCCCACCGGCGACATCCGCCAGAGCGTCACCGGCGGCTACGAGGGCGACCACGAACCCGTCGAGTCCTTCCGGCCGGGCGCTCCCCGCAGGTCGCTCACCGGCGCGCGTACTGGAACACCATCCCGAACACCCCGCGCGCCAGAACGCCCAGACCGATGAGGAACAGCCACAGCCCGTAGACGACCCCGCCGGCCGTCACCGCGAAGCCGAGCGCGGTGACGATCGGCCACACGCTCGCGTCCGGGAAGAACGCCACCGGCCCGGCCGCGTCGGCCACTTCGGCGTCGGTGCGGTCCTGCGGGCGCGGCCCCCGGCGCCGGTACTGGATCAGGCAGAAGAAGCCGACGAGGGCCGCCATCCCGCACGCGACGACCAGCGCGGTCGTGCCCGTGGCATCCCCCGACCACACCCCGTACAGGGCGGCGGAACCCCCGAAGAACAGCGCAACGGCGCCGAACAGCATCGCCTCGGCCTTCATCGCGTCGCCTTCTTCCCGGGCGGGCTGTCGATCCCCGGATGGTGCAGGTCGAACGCGGGGGACTCCGACCGGATCCGGGGCAGGGCGACGAAGTTGTGCCGCGGAGGCGGGCTGGACGTCGCCCACTCCAGGCCCCGCCCCCAGCCCCAGGGGTCGTCGAGGCCGACCTTCTCGCCCCTGACGGCGGTGCGCCAGACGTTGTACAGGAACGGCAGCGTGGAGACGCCCAGCAGGAACGCGCCCGCCGTGGACAGCGTGTTCAGCGCCGTGAACCCGTCACCGGGCAGATAGTCGGCGTACCGCCGCGGCATGCCCTGCTCACCGAGCCAGTGCTGGACCAGGAAGGTCAGCTGGAACCCGGGGAACAGCAGCCAGAAGTGCACCTTGCCGAGCCGCTCGTCCAGCATCTTCCCGGTGAACTTCGGCCACCAGAAGTAGAACCCGGCGAACATCGCGAACACCACCGTGCCGAACAGCACGTAGTGCAGGTGCGCCACGATGAAGTACGAGTCCGTCAGATGGAAGTCGAGCGGCGGCGAGGCGATCAGCACCCCGCTCAGCCCGCCCAGCAGGAACGACACCAGGAAGCCCGCCGACCACAGCATCGGCGTCTCGAACGAGAGCGAACCGTGCATCATCGTGCCGATCCACGCGAAGAACTTGATGCCCGTGGGCACCGCGATCAGGAACGACATGATCGAGAAGAAGGGCAGTAGCACCGCGCCGGTCGCGAACATGTGGTGTGCCCACACCACCGCCGACAGCATGGTGATCGCGATCGTGGCCCCGATCATCGGCACGTAGCCGAACAGGGGCTTGCGGGAGAAGACCGGGATGATCTCCGAGACGATCCCGAAGAACGGCAGCGCCACGATGTAGACCTCGGGATGCCCGAAGAACCAGAACAGGTGCTGCCACAGCAGCGCGCCCCCGTTCGCCGCGTCGAAGACGTGCGCCCCGAACTTCCGGTCCGCCTCCAGGGCCAGCAGCGCCGCCGTCAGCACCGGGAACGCGGGCAGCACCAGGATCGAGGTGAAGAGCACGTTCCAGGTGAAGATCGGCATCCGGAACATCGTCATGCCCGGCGCGCGCAGGCACATGATCGTCGCGATGAAGTTCACCGCGGTCAGCGTCGTCGACACACCCGAGACGACCAGCCCCATCGTCCACAGGTCACCGCCCGCGCCGGGGGAGTAGTAGGCGCTGTTCAGCGGCGCGTAGGCGAACCAGCCGAACGCCGCGGCCCCGCCCGGCACCAGGAAGCCGGACACCACCATCAGCCCGCCGAAGAGGTACATCCAGTACGACAGCGCGTTGAGCCGCGGGAACGCCAGGTCGGGGGCCCCGATCTGGAGCGGCATGACGGCGTTGGCGAACCCGGCGAACATGGGCGTGGCGAACAGCAGCATCATGATCGTGCCGTGGATCGTGACGAACTCCAGGTAGCCCTGCTTGCTCAGCACCTGCATGCCCGGTTCGGCCAGTTCGGTGCGCATGGCGAGCGCGAGCAGACCGGCCAGCAGGAAGAAGCAGAACGCCGTGACCATGTAGAGACGGCCGATCACCTTGTGGTCGGCCGTGGACACCCAGCGCAGGAGAGTCCGGCCGGGGCGCGGAGCGGGCTCCGTGTACCGGGCGGTGATCTCCACGATCTCAGACATGTGCGGCGAATCGGTCATCGCGGGTGACGGTACTCCCGGGGCCAGGCGGCCCGTCAGCGCCACGCCCTGCACGTCCGCGCCCCGCGCGGCCGTGGATTGCGCCGAACGGCTGACCGCCGTCCGGCCCGGCATCCTCGGCGCGGCCCCGGGTACCCGCCGCCCATGACGACTTCCATGTACGAAGCGGCCGCCGGCGTTCAGGTGTTCGGATACGTCCTCATCCTGGTCGCCGGGCTGGCCTGTGTGGCGGGACTGATCTGGGCCTTCCGGCTGGGCGCGAAGGTGCGCGAGCGTGAACCGGCACCGCCGCGCCCCGACGAGCAGCCCCGGGTGCCGCCCTCCGGGCCGGTCCGCGAAGTGCAGGAGATGCGGGAGCCGGACGAGGTGCCGCGGGCCGCGGACGGTGACGAGCGGCTCACCCCGCACCACTTCGGCAACGTCGGCAGCAAGCGGGCCGAGGACCAGAGCCGCCCGCGCTGGTCCCCCGGATCGAGCGGCTCGTTCGGCGGCGGTGGCGGCGGCCGGACCTGACCGCCGTCCTCCGTCCGGGTTTGCCCGCGCCCGATCGGGGGACCCGGCCGGACCCCGATCGTGCAGAAAGAAGATGAAGTGACGTGACCGCGCATGCCCACGAGAAGACCGCACTGCCCTACGCCGAGACCGGCTGGGCCGAGGCCCGCCGCCGTCGCGGCCACGGACCGCGCACCTGCCGGCCCGCCGTGCTGAAGCACGCGGCCGACCGCCGGCAGGGCGAGGCGGGCGAGGACAACATCGTGCGCGGCGACGACTGAGACGACCGCCCGGAAGGGCGCACCGCGGGCCCGGAACGCGCGGTGAACCGCGGTGGGCCGCGCAGTGTCCCGACGTGAGCGTCCAGTCGTCCAAACGCAGGTCCGATCGGGACGACCGCCACTAGGGTGGGGCGAAGGAAGGCTCTGGTGCTCTCCGGCGGCACCGGGTCCAGGCTGCGACCGATCGCGCACACCTCGGCCGAGCGACGGGTGCCGGTGGCCGACGGGCAAGCGGTCGGCGAATCCGCGAGGAGACGTCCGAGTGAAACGCCACGAGTTCCTGCGGGGACTCCACAAGGCCACCGCGAACCGCAACTACCTGGAGATCGGCGTCAACGACGGCCGCAGCCTGGCGCTGTCCCGGGTGCCCAGCATCGCGATCGACCCCGCCTTCAAGGTGGTCAGCGAGATCCGCTGCGACGTCCACCTGGCCAAGGCGACCAGTGACGACTTCTTCGCGCGCGACAACCCGCTCGCCCATCTGCGGGGCGGACGCCACCCGTTGCGCAACCTCGCCCGCAACCGCAGCCCGCTCGGCTACTGGAAGCGCACCACCCTGGACCTGTCGTTCATCGACGGCATGCACCTGTTCGAGTACGCGCTGCGGGACTTCATCAACATCGAGAAGCACGCGGACTGGGCCAGTGTGATCGTCTTCGACGACATGCTGCCCCGCAACGTGGACGAGGCCGCCCGCGACCGGCACACCGACGCCTGGACCGGGGACGTCTACAAGCTGATCGAGATCCTCCAGCGCCACCGCCCCGACCTGGTGACCGTGCTCGTCGACACCGCGCCCACCGGCCAGCTGGTGGTCTTCGGCGCCGACCCGGACAACACCGTCCTCAAGGACCGCTACGACGACATCGTCGCGGAGTTCGAGGCCCCCGACCCGCAGAAGGTCCCGGAGTCCGTCCTCGGGCGCACCACGGCCGTCAAGCCCGAGGACTTCCTCGGCGCCGGGTTCTGGAAGCCGCTGGCCGCCTCCCGCAACCGGGGCACCGGCCGCTCCCGCGGCTGGGAGCCGCTGCGCCGCGCGCTCGCGCCGTACGCCGCGGGACGCTGAACCCGGCGGCCCCTACCGGCCGCGCAACCGCTCGTAGTGGGCGGAGCATTCCTTGTACGTGGGCAGCAGCCCGGACTGCTCCGCCTCGGCGAGCGTCGGGGCCTCGGCGTCCTTGGCCGACAGCACCGGCTCGACACCCTCGGGCCAGGCGATGCCCAGCTGCGGGTCGAGCGGGTGCAGCCCGTGCTCGCGCCCGGGCGCGTACCCGGCCGAGCACAGGTACACCACCGCCGCGTCGTCGGTCAGCGCCATGAACGCGTGCCCGAGGCCCTCGGCGAGGAACACCGCGCGCCGGCTCTCGTCGTCCAGCCGCACGGCCTCCCACTGCGCGTAGGTGGGCGAACCGACGCGGATGTCCACGACCACGTCCAGGACGGCTCCGCGCACGCAGGTGATGTACTTCGCCTGCCCGGGCGGCACGTCCGCGAAGTGGATGCCGCGCAGCACGCCCCGGGCGGACACCGACATGTTGGCCTGGGCGAGCTCCAGGTCGTAGCCGGTGGCCTCGCGGAACTCCCCGCCCCGGTACCACTCGTGGAAGCTGCCCCGCTCGTCCGGGAACACCTGCGGTTCCAGCACCCAGGCGTCCGCTATCCCCAACTGCCGCACGTGATCAGGCCCTTCCCGTCGATGTCCTGCCGAGCGCCGCGCGCAGTGCGCGCCGCGCCACGCGTACCAGCCGCCGCAGCGGTCCCGGGCGCCCCGCCCGGACCACCTCGACGTCACCGCGGCCGCGGCCCACCCGCAGCAGCAGCGCCAGCGCCGGCACCCGGCCGTCCGGCAGGCCGAGACCGGTCCGCCAGACGGTGTTGCGCAGTTCCCGCGACGGTATCGAGGCCTCCAGCAGGGAGTGGACGCCGTCGGCGGGGGTGAGCACGGCCGGCCGGTCGAGCGTGCGGCCCGAGGCCGTCGCGGTGAGCCGCAGGGTGGCCGCCGTGCTGTCCGGGACGTACAGCGGCAGGGCCACCGTCAGCGTTTCGGCGTCGGAGACGGCCGCGTCCGCCGGGGTGAGCCGGTGCAGGCCGAGGGACTTCACGGCACGGTCCACGTCCAGCGACAGGTTGCGGCCCTGCTTCGTCCAGTACGGCAGCACGACCCGCCCGGCGACGATCCCGGCCGGCGGCAGCGCGGGCGCCTGCTCGGGGGCGGGGCCAAGGCGGCACTCCTTGGTCCAGCCGCCCAGGGAGACCCGGACGAACATGTCCCACAGCCCGCCGTACAGCGGGGCGCCGCCCGCGGCGGTGCCGGGGTCCACCCCGGCCGTCGCGCGCAGCACCAGGCGGGTGCCGCCGTCCTCGGCGGGGACGCGCTCGCGGGTGAGTTCGACCGGCTGGAAGAAGGAGGCCGCGGTCGCCCGGTCGCGCAGGATCAGGTCGGCGGTGGCCCGCTCGAAGCCGTCCGCCGCGGCGGCGCCCAGCCATGCGGCGGCCTCGGCCGCGTCGCGGGGCACGCCGTCCGCCGCGGGCCGGGGGCGTCGGCGGTCACGGTCAACGGCCCGTCGGCGGTGACGTACTCGGCGGTGAGGCCGACCCGCAGGATGCCGTCCTGCCACTCGACGGCCGTCGGGACGGACCGGGGCCGCACCCCGGCCTCCCACTCGGCGAAGGCGACGAGGTCGTCGTAGCGGTCCTCGCGGAGCAGCGCGGCGACGATCCGCTGTCCGGGACGGAGCCCGGCGGCGACTCCTGGACCGAAACGCTCCACCACGACGGCGTGGATCTCCCGGAACAGCTCGCGCCGGTAGTCGTCGGGCATCGCCAGCAGCCGGCGTCCGCTCATCCGGTCGGCCATCTCCACGCGCAGCCAGCGGCGCAGCAGTTTGTCGCGCAGCGGCCCCGGTTCGGTGTACCGCTCGACCACGTCGAGGGCCTCACGGAGGTTCTTGTAGTAGCCGACGGGGTCGAAGCGCTGGAAGCCGGCGTTGGCGGCGTCGTCGCGTTTGACGTGGTAGTAGCAGACGTAGTCGCTGAGTACGGAGACGTTGTCCGCGCGCAGGTAGGCCTCGGTGACGAAGACGTGGTCCTCGAGGCGCCGCCGGCCCTCGCGGAAGCGCAGGCCGGTGCGGTCCAGGAAAGAGCGCCGGAGCATCTTGTGCGGGGTGAGGCTGTCGATCAGCGGCGCGTTGTCGACCGTGGCGTGCGGGTGGTTGCGGCGGAACAGCTCCACCGGCACCGGGCGGCCCTTTCCGGCCATCTTGCCGACGATCACGTCGGCCTTGTTCGCCACCCCGTAGTCGTACATCCGCTCCAGGGCCTCGTGCCCCAGATGGTCGTCGTTGTCGACGAACATCACGAACTCGCCCCGGGCGGCGTCGATCCCGACGTTGCGGGGCCTGCCCGACCAGCCGGAGTTCTCCTGGTGGATGACCTTCACGTGCGCGTGCTGTGCGGCGAGCTCGTCCAGCCGGGCGGAGGTGCCGTCCGTGGAGCCGTCGTCCACGAAGATCACTTCGTACGCGTCGGCGGGCAGGGACTGGTTCAGCAGCGAGGCGGCGCAGTCCTCGATGTACGGCCCTGGGTTGTAGACGGGGACGACCACGCTGACCTTGACCGGCATCCGGTTCCAAGCCCCCTTTGTCCGCCTGCCGTTGCCTCGGTGACACGGTGTGCGTGGGCGCATGCTAACCCGGCGGCTCGTGCGCGTGTGCGGACACCGCGCACAAGGAGCCGGGCCGAGGGGGTCAGACGTGGGTCTTGGCCAGCAGCTCCAGGATCTCCGCGGTCGTACCGGACTCGCCGAGCCGCGGGAAGATGCGCTCGACGCTGCCCTGGTGCGCCGCGGGGTCGGCGTCGGCCATCGCGTCCGTGGCGAGGGTGACGTGGTAGCCGTGGGCGTAGGCGTCACGGGCGGTGGACTCCACGCCGATGCTGGTGGCGATGCCGGTCAGCACGATCTGGGTGATGCCCCGGCGGCGCAGCTGCACGTCGAGGTCGGTGCCGTGGAAGGCGCTCCAGTTGTGCTTGGTGACCCGGATGTCACCGGGGTGCCCGGACAGCTCGTCGGTGAGGGTGTCCCAGCCCTCGGGGAAGGCGAGCCCGCGAGCCTGGCGCTCGGTGCGGCCGGGGACGGCGTCCGCCCCGTCGGCCGCGAAGGAGACCCGGACGAGCACCACGGGCAGGTTCCGGGCGCGGAAGGCGTCGGCGAGCTCCGCCGTGCGGGCCACGACCTCCGGGCCCGGGTACGGCTGGGTGGGCATGGCCACGATGCCGTTCTGCAGGTCGATCGCGACGAGGGCGGTACGGGGGTCGAGGGCGGTGAGCGACATGGGTCGGCCGGGCCTTTCCGGGGTTCGGGGGGATGGAGAGGGCGCGCCGGCCGGGACGTGGCCGGACGGCCCTTGCGCCGCGGGGGCGGCGTGGGCGGGGGAGGGCCGGATCACGGCTGGGACAGCCGGTCCATCAGCTCCAGGGCCCGCAGGACCGTCTCCCGCTCCTCGGCGGTGAACCGGTCCTGGAAGGCGCGGGCCAGCCACTCCTCGCGGACCTGCTTGTTGCCCTCGACGCGCGCCCTGCCCGCGTCGGTCAGCGTGACCAGCTGGCGCCGCCCGTCGTCGGGGTCGGGGGCACGGCGGATCAGTCCGTGCTGCTCCAGCGCGGCCAGCGTGGTCGCCATGGACTGCGGCCGTACGCCCTCGGCGGCGGCCAGGGCGCTGGCCGTGGCCGCGCCGTGCTTGCCGACCAGAGTGAGCGCCGACTCCTGGGAGGGGGTCAGGTCGGCGTCCTGGGCGATCTCCCGGATGCGGCGCCGCAGCCGGCTGAAGACCACCCGCAGGTCACGGGCGGCACGGACGGCCGAGTCGGAGAGGTGATCCATGCCGTCAGCCTAGGACCGACAGCGGAAACTGTCCAGGTGGAACTGTTCAGCTTTGCCTGAACAATTGTCGGGTACTCGCCCGCCGTCGGACCACTCAGGCGGGCCCGGGCCTTGCGTCGACGGCAGGTGAAGGAGCGCAGATGACCCCTCCGGACACGTCCGGCCTGGAGGCGGCCCTCCGTGCCGAGGTGGACGGCGAAGTCCGCTTCGACGCGGGCAGCCGCGGCGCCTACGTCACGGACGGCTCGAACTACCGGCAGGTCCCGCTGGGCGTCGTCGTCCCCCGCACGGTGGAGGCGGGCGCCCGGGCCGTCGCGGTGTGCGCGCGCTTCGCCGCCCCCGTCCTGTCCCGGGGCGGCGGCACCAGCCTGGCCGGACAGACGACCAACACCGCCGTGGTGATCGACTGGAGCAAGTACTGCACCAAGGTGCTCACCGTCGACGCCGAACGGCGCACCTGCGTGGTGGAACCCGGCATCGTCCTGGACGAACTCAACCGGCAACTGGCCGTACACAAGCTCCAGTTCGGCCCGAAGCCCTCCACTCACAGCCACTGCGCGCTCGGCGGCATGATCGGCAACAACTCCTGCGGCGCCTCCGCCCAGGCCTACGGCAAGACCGTCGACAACGTCCGGCGCCTGGAGATCCTCACCTACGACGGCCAGCGCGCCTGGGTCGGTCCCACCCCGCCCGCCGAGCGCGCCCGGATCGTCGCCGGCGGCGGACGGCTCGCCGAGATCTACACGGGCCTCGACCGCATCGCCACCGAGTACCTCGCGGACATCCGCCGCGGCTACCCGAAGATCCCGAGGCGCGTCTCCGGCTACAACCTCGACTCCCTGCTGCCGGAGAACGGCTTCGACGTGGCCAAGGCGCTCGTCGGCAGCGAGGGCACCCTGGTCACCTTCCTGCGCGCCGAACTCGACCTCGTCCCCGTCCCCGCCCGCCAGTCGCTGCTCGTCCTCGGCTACGACGACATCTGCGCCGCCGCCGACGACGTGTCCCACCTCCTGGAGCACTGCTCGCCCAGCCAGCTGGAGGCCCTGGACGGCCGCATGGCCCAGCTGATGCGCGAGGAGGGCGCCTACCTCGACTCGCTCGACACCCTGCCCGAGGGCGACAGCTGGCTGCTGGTGCAGTACAGCGGCGACAGCCAGGAGGACGTCGACGCCCAGGCCCACGCCCTGCTGCGCGCCGTCGGCCGCGACGAGAAGGACGCGAACGTCGCCTTCTCCGACGACCCCGAGCGCGAGCAGAAGATGCTCAGGGCCCGCGAGGCCGGCCTCGGCGTCACCGCCCGCCCGCCGGACGACCGGGAGACCTGGGAGGGCTGGGAGGACTCCGCCGTACCGCCCGAACGGCTCGGCGACTACCTGCGCGACCTGAAGGGGCTGTTCGAGGAGTTCGGTTACGACCACCCCTCCCTCTACGGGCACTTCGGGCAGGGCTGCGTCCACACCCGCATCCCGTTCGGCCTGAAGACCGCCGAGGGCGTGGCCGGCTTCCGCCGCTTCGTGGAGCGCGCCGCCGACCTCGTCGTCTCCTACGGCGGCTCCCTGTCCGGCGAGCACGGGGACGGCCAGTCCCGCGGCGAACTGCTCAGCCGGATGTTCGGCGCACGGCTCGTGACCGCCTTCGGCGAGTTCAAGGCCGTCTTCGACCCGGGCAACCGGATGAACCCCGGCAAGATCGTCCACCCCAACCCCGTCGACGGCCAGTTGCGGCTCGGACCCACCTGGCGGCCCGACACCCCGGCGACCCACTTCGGCTTCCCCGAGGACGACCACTCCTTCAACCGCGCGGTGATGCGCTGCGTGGGCATCGGCAACTGCCGCGGCCACACCGGCGGCGTCATGTGCCCCTCCTACCGGGCCACCATGGAGGAGGAGCACTCCACCCGCGGCCGGGCCCGGCTGCTGTTCGAGATGCTCGACGGACACGCGGACTCCGCCGTCAAGGACGGCTGGCGCTCCACCGCCGTGCACGACGCGCTCGACCTCTGCCTGGCCTGCAAGGGCTGCAAGTCCGACTGCCCGACCGGCGTCGACATGGCCACCCTCAAGGCCGAGTTCCTCTCCCACCACTACGAGGGACGCCTGCGCCCCGCCGCCCACTACGCCATGGGCTGGCTCCCGCTGTGGGCGAAGCTGTCCCGCATCGCCCCCCGGCTGGTCAACTCCGTGCTCCACGCGCCCGGTCTGGCCCGCGCCGGCAAGCGGCTGGCCGGCGTCGACGGGGCCCGCGAGGCCCCCGTGTTCGCCGCGCAGTCCTTCCTCCAGTGGTGGCGGCAGCGCGACACCGAGAACCCCGACCCGGATGACCCGCGCACCGTCGTGCTCTGGCCCGACACCTTCAGCACCTACTTCCACCCCTCGATCGCGAAGTCGGCCGTACGGGTCCTGGAGGACGCCGGCTTCCGGGTCGCCGTCCCCACCGAACCGGTGTGCTGCGGCCTGACCTGGATCTCCACCGGCCAACTGCCCGTCGCCCAGAAGGTCCTGAGGCGCACCCTCGACGTCCTGCGCCCCTACCTGGACGCGGGCACCCCGGTCATCGGCCTCGAACCGTCCTGCACCGCCGTCTTCCGGTCCGACGCCCCCGAGCTGATGCCCGCCGACCAGGACGTGCGGCGGCTCGCCGGCCAGGTCCGCACCTTCGCCGAACAGCTCGTCCACCACGCGCCCGACGACTGGCGGCCACCGCAACCGGCCCGGCAGGCGACCGTGCAGACCCACTGCCACCAGCACGCCGTCATGAAGTTCGACGCCGACCGCGAACTGATGCGCCGCGCCCACCTCGACGCCGACGTCCTCGACGAGGGCTGCTGCGGACTGGCCGGCAACTTCGGCTTCGAGCGCGGCCACCACGAGGTGTCCATGGCCGTCGGCGAACTCGGCGTCCTGCCCGCCGTGCGCGGTGCCGCCCCGGACAGCCTCGTCCTCGCCGACGGCTTCAGCTGCCGCACCCAGATCGAACAGGGCGGCACCGGCCGCCGCGCCCTGCACCTCGCCGAAGTCCTCGCGCTCGCCCTCGACGGCAACCTCCCCGGTGACCGGCCCGAACGCCTCGCCGACCGGCCTGCCGAGCCGTCCCGCACGGCCCGCTGGGCGACCACCGTCGCCCTGGCCGTACTCGCCGCGGGCGCGGTCGGCGGGCTGTGCCGGCCACGGAGGTGACCATGACCGACCTGCCCGCCGTCGAGACCGTGGACACCGCCGTCTACACCGTGCCCACCGACGCCCCCGAGGCGGACGGCACACTCGCCTGGGACTCGACCACCCTGGTCCTGGTCACCGTCCGCTCCGGCCCCACCACCGGACTGGGCTGGACCTACGCGCCCGCCGCCACCGCCCACGTCGTCCGCGACCTGCTCGCCGGCCCCGTCACCGGTCTCCCCGCGTTCGACGTGCCGCGCGCCAACGAGCGCATGTGCCGGGCCGTCCGCAACGCCGGGCTGCCCGGCGTGACCGCCCAGGCGATCGCCGCGGTCGACATCGCCCTGTGGGACCTCAAGGCCCGGCTGCTCGACGTCCCCCTCGTCCACCTCCTCGGCCGCGCCCGCGACGACGTGCCCGTCTACGGCAGCGGCGGCTTCACCACTTATGACGCCGATCGCCAGGACCGGCAACTGCGCGGCTGGACCGAGGAACAGGGCATCCCCCGCGTGAAGATCAAGATCGGCGAGTCCTGGGGCACCCGGCAGACCCGCGACCTGGAACGGGTCGCCCGCGCGCGGGCCGGCGTCGGTGACACCGCCGAGCTCTACGTGGACGCGAACGGCGCCTACACCGGCGGGCAGGCCGTGCGGATCGCCGGCGGCCTCGCCGACCACGGCGTGACCTGGTTCGAGGAACCCGTCTCCGCCGACCACCTCGGCATGCTCGCGGACATCCGCGGCCGCGTCCCGATGGACGTCACCGCGGGCGAGTACGGCTACACGCTGCCCTACTTCGCCGCCATGCTGTTTGCCGGCGCCGTCGACTGCCTCCAGGCGGACGTCACCCGGTGCGGCGGCATCACCGTCTGGCTGCGCGCCGCCGCCCTCGCCCACGCGCACGGACTCGACATCTCGGGGCACTGCGCGCCCCACGCCCACGCCCACGTCGCCGCCGCCGTGCCCAACCTCCGCCACCTGGAGTGGTTCCACGACCACGTCCGCGTCGAGGGGCTCCTCTTCGACGGCGTCCTGGACCCCGGCGGCGGCAGCGTCACCCCGGGCGCCGACGGGGCGCCGGGACTGGGCCTCACCCTCGTCGAGGAGCAGGCGCGGCGGTACCGCGTGGAGTGAGACCGATGCGAACCGCCGCTTCCCGCCCGACGAACCGTTCCCAGACGTACGACATGCCGTACGAGAGGAGATGACCATGCCCCAGACCGTCGTCATCACCGGTGCCAGCGCCGGGATCGGGCGCGCCACCGCCCGCCTGTACGCGCGGCGCGGTGCCGACGTCGTACTGATCGCACGGGGCAAGGGAGGCCTGGAGGAGGCGGCGGACGAGGTCGCCGCCCTCGGCGGACGCCCGCTGGTCCAGGTCGCCGACACCGCCGACCCGGCAGGCGTGGAGGCGGCCGCCGACGCCGCCGAGGAGACCTTCGGACCCATCGACGTGTGGATCAACTGCGCGTTCTCCACGGTGTTCGCCCCCTTCGAGGAGATCACCGCCGAGGAGTTCGAGCGCGTCACGAAGGTGACCTACCTCGGTTTCGTCAACGGCACCCGCTCGGCCCTCAAACGGATGCTGCCCCGGGACCGCGGCACCGTCGTGCAGGTCGGCTCCGCGCTCGGGGAACGCTCCATCCCGCTCCAGGCCGCCTACTGCGGCGCCAAGCACGCCATCAACGGCTTCACCTCCTCCCTGCGCACCGAACTGCTGCACCGCGGTAGCCGCGTGCACATCACCGTCGCCCAGATGCCCGCCGTCAACACCCCCCAGTTCCAGTGGGTGCGCTCCCGGCTGGCCAAGCACCCCATGCCGGTGCCGCCCATCTACCAGCCCGAGGTCGCCGCACGGGGCGTCGCGTACGCGGCCGACCACCCGCGCCGCAAGCAGTACTACGTCGGCGCCACCACGGTCGCCACCATCTGGGCCAACCGCCTCGCACCGGCCCTGCTCGACCGCTACCTGGCCCGCACCGGCTTCGACGCCCAGCAGACCGACAGCGTCCCGCCCGCCGGCCTCGACAACCTCTTCGAGCCGGTCGACCGCGAACCCGCGGGCGACCAGGGCGCCCACGGCGCCTTCGACGACACCGCCCACGCCCGGTCCTGGCAGGAGATCCTGGTCCGGCACCCCGCGGCCACGGCGGTCGGCGCGGGCGCCGCCGTACTGGGCGCCGTACGCGGCGTCCGCCGGCTGACCTCCTGAGCCGCCTAGGCTGACCGCGTGCGTCTCCTGCTGATGTCCGACACCCACCTCCCGAAGCGCGCCAAGCGGCTCCCGGAGCAGCTGCTCGCCGAACTCCCGCACGCGGACGTCGTCCTGCACGCCGGGGACTGGGTCGACGCGGCCACCCTCGACCTGCTGGAGAGCCGCAGCCGCCGGCTGGTCGGGGTGTACGGCAACAACGACGGCCCCGAGCTGCGCGCCCGGCTCCCCGAGGTGGCCCGTGCCGACCTCGGGGGCCTGCGCTTCGGCGTGGTGCACGAGACCGGCCCCGCCCAGGGCCGCGAGGCCCGCTGCGCCGCCCGCTTCCCCGACCTCGACGTCCTGGTCTTCGGGCACAGCCACATCCCCTGGGACACCACCGCCCCCGGCGGCCTGCGCCTGCTCAACCCCGGCTCCCCGACCGACCGCCGCCGCCAGCCCCACTGCACCTACCTCACGGCGGCGGTCGACGGCGGAGCGCTCACCGACGTGACGCTGCACCGGCTGCCCCGGCGGTGACGGCCCGTGGCATGATCACCGGATGACCTCCACCGCCGGCATACCCGACGTCGTCCCCGCGGGCCGCCTCGCCGCCGGGGCACAGCCCGTGCTGCCGCTGCCCGGCGGTCTGGAGCTGCGGCCCTGGCGGCTGGACGACGGTGACGCCGACGCCCTGCACACCGCCGGACAGGACCCGGCGATCAGCCACTGGAACCTCTTCTCCGTCGGCAGCCGGGACGAGGCCCGCGCCCGCATCGAGCGGCTGCACGCCCGCCGGACGGCCGAGACGGGCGCGATCTGGGCCGTCGCCCCGGCCGGCGGCGCGGCCGTCGGACTCGCCGGGCTCAACGACGTCGACCTGGCCGGCGGCAGTGCCGAGGTCGTCTACTGGGTGCTGCCCGAGGCACGCGGCGGCGGCATCGCGGTCGCGGCGACCCGCGCGCTCAGCCGCTGGGCCCTGGACGAGCTGGGTCTGCACCGGCTGACGCTGTGCCACTCCACCGGCAACCCCGCCTCCTGCCGGGTGGCCGAGAAGGCCGGCTACCTCTTCGAGGGCACCCACCGCAGCGCCCTGCTGCACGCCGACGGCTGGCACGACCAGCACGTCCACGCACGCGTCTCCGGAGACCCCGCCTAGCGCGCTGCGGGTGCGTCGTGGCTCGTCGCGGAGTTCCCCGCGGCCCTTCCGGGGCGCTAGCGGCGTCGTCTTCCGTGGCGGCTTCGGTCGCGGCGCCGCAGGCGCAGGACCACCACGGTCAGGGCGGCGAGGGCCGCCGCCAGGGCCGCCGCCCGTTTGGCCACCGGGAGGCCTGCGGCGTGCAGCAGGTCCAGCGGCTCCGGCTCCGCCGGACCGGCCGTCGCCGCCGCCGTCGCTTCCTCGCCCGGCCGCTCCTCGGCGGCCGGGGCCGGCTCGGTCAGCCGCTGGGCCAGACAGTCCGCGAACTGCGACACCAGCCGGTCGCCCACCTCCGCCAGCACCCCGCGCCCGAACTGCGCCGGACGACCGGTCACAGTCAGATCCGTCCGCACCGAGACCGCCGTACCGCCGTCGCGTCCGGTCAGCTCCGCGGTGACCGTCGCCCGGGCCGTGCCCTGCCCCCGGGTCTCCCGGCCGCTCGCCACCAGCACCATCCGGTGTGCCGCCTCGTCCTGCTCCTCGAACACCGCGGTGCCCCGGTAGGTCACGGTCACCGGGCCGACCTTGACCTTCACCGAACCCGTCACGGTCTTGCCGTCGTACTCCTCCACCGCCGCGCCCGGCAGACACGGTGCGACGCGTTCGATGTCCAGGAGCGCCGGCCAGGCCTCGCCGACCGGGACGGGGACGGTGAACTCGTGCTGCAGCTCCATGACTTCTCCTCGCACTCAGAGCACTCAGACGGCGGCGGGCGGATGGATGGCCCCGGTGGTCGCGGTCAGCGGCGTTCCGCTGCCGCCCCAGCGCAGGGCGACGATCTCGGCGGCGACGGACACGGCGACCTCCTCGGGTGTACGCGCCCCGAGGTCGAGCCCCAGCGGTGAGCGCAGCCGGGACAGCTCCACCGGCGTGAGACCGGCCTCGGCCAGGCGTTCGCGCCGCTCGTCATGGGTACGGCGGCTGCCCATCGCCCCGATGTACGCGGCCGGCCGGCGCAGCGCCTCCTCCAGCAGCGGCACGTCGAACTTCGGGTCGTGGGTGAGGACGCAGATCACCGTGCGCTCGTCGGTGCCGGTGCTGCGCAGATACCGGTGCGGCCACTCCACGACGACCTCCACGCCGGTCGGGAAGCGCTTGGGCGTCGCGAAGACCGGGCGGGCGTCGCACACGGTGACCCGGTAGCCGAGGAAGTCGCCGATCCGGGCCACCGCGGCCGCGTAGTCGATCGCGCCGAACACCAGCATCCGCGGCGGCGGCGCGAACGACTGGAGGAACACCGTGACGTCGTCCTCACGGCGCTCGCCCCGCGGGCCGTAGTGCCGCAGGACCGTCGCGCCGAGGGCGAGTTCACCGCGCGCGTCGGCCGCGACGGCGGCATCGAGCCCGCTCGTGCCGAGCGTGCCGGCCACGGTGTCCCGCCACACCCCGAGGGCGGCACCGCGCGGGGCGGGCCCGTCGACCACCGTCGCCACGGTCACCGGCTCGCCCGCGTCCACCGCGCCCGCGACCGCCCCGAACACCGGGTCCGTCTCGGGCGACACCGGCCGCACCAGCAGCGTGATCTCCCCGCCGCAGGTGAGCCCCACCGCGAAGGCGTCCTCGTCGCTGTACCCGAAGCTCTCCAGCCGGGCCTCGCCGCTCGCCACCACCTCCTGCGCCAGCTCGAACACCGCGCCCTCCACGCAGCCGCCCGACACGCTCCCCACCACCTCGTCGTCCGGACCCACGGCCATGGCGGCACCGGGCCCCCGCGGCGCGCTGCGGCTGACCGCGACGACCGTGGCGAGCCCGAACGGGATCCGGGAGGTGTACCAGCGCTCCAGCGCCGGGAGGATCTCACGCACGCTGCGCTCCTTTCACGTCGTCCGCGCCGCCCGCCGCCCCGCGCACCACCGCCGCGAGCCGCTCCAGTGCCGCGAGGCTGTGCCCCTCGACGAAGGCGTCGACACTCGGCAGGGCCGCGGCCATCCCAGCCGCCAGCGGCGCGTAACCGGGGCGGGCCTTGCGCGGGTTGGCCCAGATCACCTGATGGGCCAGGGCGTGCAGCCGGCGCATCTGCGCGCCGAGCAGTTCCGGGTCCCCGCGCTCCCAGCCGTCCGACATGAGGACGACGACCGCGCCGCGCGCCATGCCGCGCTGCCCCCAGCGGTTCAGGAACTCGCGCAGCAGCTCGCCCAGGCGGGTGCCGCCGCGCCAGTCCGGCACGGCCGCCGCCAGGGCCGTCATCGCCAGCTCCGGGTCCCGGTGGGACAGTTCTCGGGTCGTGCGGGTCAACCGGGTACCGATGGTGAACACCTCCGTGCGCCCCGCCCGCACCGCCGCGTGCGCGAACCGCAGCAGCGCATCCGCGTACGGCGCCATCGAACCGCTCACGTCGACCAGCAGGACGACCCGGCGGGGCCGCTCCGTCCGTGCGTGCCGCCGCAGCCGGGCGGGTTCCCCGCCGCGCCGCAGCAACTCCCGTACCGTGCGCCGCGGATCGACGTCCCCGCGCCGGGCCGGCCGCCGCCGGGCCGTTCGCCGGGTCTGGCCGTGCAGCGCGAACGCGGCCAGCAGGCGGTGCAGTTGGGCCCGCTCCGCGGCGTCGAACCCGGCCACGTCACGATGGCGCAGCACCTCCGCCGAGCTGGCGAGCGTGGCCGTGGGCGGACCCGCCGGCTCGCTCCCGGCCGGCCCGCCCGGTACGCCGACCGCCTCCCGCACGGTGAGCCGCAGCCGGGGCGGGGGAGTGGCACGCACCCGGCGCGGGGCCGGGGCGCCGCGTGCCCCGAAGTACGCGGCGAACACCCGCTCGTAGCGCTCCAGGTCGTCGTGCCCGCCGCACAGCGTCGCCCGGCCCGCCCAGTACACGTCCGCCCGCATCCCGGGCCGCAGTACGGCCACGGCCCGCAGGAACGCGTACAGCCGTTCGGTGCTGACGTCGAGCCCGGCCGCCCGCAGCGCCCGGACGAAGCCGACCAGCACGGCGTCGGCGCCGAGCGGTGTCCCGGGCGGGCCGCTAGCCGTGGCGGGCGGCCGGTCCGCCGCGCCGTCGGCCGGGGCCATGGCCGTCACACCCCCCGGGCGGCCAGGGCCGCCGCGAGGTCCAGGCCCCGGGCCCGGTCCATGTCCTCCCGGTACTTCAGCACCGAACCCAGCGTCGTCACCACCAGGTCCGCGTCCGCCTCCCGGGCGCCCAGCGCGTCCAGCGCCTGCGCCCAGTCGATCGTCTCGGCCACCCCCGGGGGCTTGAGCAGGTCCGCGCCCCGCAGGGTCTGCACCAGCGAGGTCACCTGCTCGGCCAGCCGCTGCGACACCTCGGGGAGCCGTCGCCGCACGATGGCCAGTTCCCGCGCGAAGGACGGATGGTCGAACCAGTGGTAGAGGCACCGCCGCTTCAGCGCGTCGTGCACCTCCCGGGTCCGGTTGGAGGTCAGCACCACCACCGGCGGCACCTCGGCCCGCAGCGTGCCGAGTTCCGGGATCGAGACGGAGTACTCGGACAGCAGCTCCAGCAGGAACGCCTCGAACTCGTCGTCGGCGCGGTCGATCTCGTCGACGAGCAGCACCGACGGCTGCGTCTGCAGGGCCTGGAGCAGCGGCCGGGCGATGAGGAAGCGCCGGTCGTACAGCTCGCTCTCCAGCCGGTCGGCGTCCGTCACCCCGGCCGCCTCGGCGGCCCGCAGGTGCAGCAGCTGGCGTGGGAAGTCCCAGTCGTACAGCGCCTGGGAGGCGTCGATGCCCTCGTGGCACTGGAGGCGGATCAGCGGCGCGCCGAGCGCCTCGGCGAGGGCGGCGGCGAGCGCGGTCTTCCCGACGCCCGCGTCGCCCTCGCAGAACAGCGGCCGGTGCAGCCTCAGGGCCAGGAAGCAGGTGACGGCCAGCCCCTCGTCGACGAGGTACCCCGTCTCCTCCAGGCGGGCCCGCACCTGCTCCGGGTCGTCCATCCGGGTGATCGGCGCTCACCCCCATCCGGTGGCGGTCAGCACCGCCCGCCGGGTCAGCACGCGCGCGAGGTGCTGCCGGTACTCGGGGGAGGCCGCCAGGTCCTGCGACGGCCGGGCGCCCTCGGCCGCCGCCTCGGCGGCACGGGCCACGGCCTCGGGGCCGTCGGCGCCGGACAGCGCCTCCTCGGCGGCCGTGGCGCGCAGCGGTGTGGAGCCCATGTTGGTGAGGCCGACGCGCGCCTCGGCGATGTGCCCGTCGTCGCGCCGCACCAGCGCGGCGACACCGACGATGGCCCAGGACTGGGCGACGGGGTGGAACTTCTCGTAGTGGAAGCTCCAGCCGTCCGTCTTCGGGATCCGCACCTCCACCAGGAGTTCGTCGGGCGCCAGCGCCGACTGGAGGTAGTCGACGAAGAACTCCCGCGCCGGTACCGTGCGCCGGCCGCCGGGTCCTGCCACGACCAGGCCGGCGTCCAGCGCCAGGGCCACGGCGGGCAGGTCCCCGGCCGGGTCGGCGTGCGCGAGGGAGCCGCCCAGGGTGCCCCGGTGCCGTACCGCCGGGTCGGCCACCGTGGCCGTCGCCTCGGCCAGCAGACCGGCGTGCCGGCGCACCAGCGGGTCCCGGACCACCTCGTGGTGCGTGGTCATCGCGCCGATGACGAGCGTGTCGCCGTCCTCGCGGACCCCGCGCAGCTCGCTGATCCTGCCGACGTCCACGACGAGTTCGGGGAAGGCCAGCCGCATCCGCAGCAGCGGCAGCAGGCTCTGCCCGCCGGCCAGCACCTTGCCGTCCTCGCCCGCGTCGGCGAGGGTGCGCACCGCCTCGTCCACGCTGTCGGGGCGGGCGTACTCGAATGCGGGGGGAATCATGCCTGGTCCTCCTTCCCCGAGGGGTCGTACTGGCCCACGTCGCCGGACTGCGCCGCCTGCCCGGACTGGCCGGACTGCGCGGGCCCCGTCCCCTCGACGTCCTCGGTCGCGACGCCGGCTCCGGACCGCGCGGCCTGGACCGCCTGCCACACCCGGTGCGGTGAGCAGGGCATCCGGACGTCCCGCACACCGAGCGGCCGCAGGGCGTCCACCACGGCGTTGACGACCGCGGGCGTCGACGCGATGGTCCCCGCCTCGCCGACGCCCTTGACGCCCATGGAGTTGTCGACGGCCGGGGTCTCGGTGCGGTCGGTGACGAAGTCCGGCAGGTCCGCGGCCGACGGCACCAGGTAGTCGGCCATGGTGCCGGAGACCAGGTTGCCCTGGTCGTCGTAGACGGCCTCCTCGAACAGCGCCTGCGCGATGCCCTGGGCGAGGCCGCCGTGCACCTGGCCCTCGACGATCATCGGGTTGACGACCGTGCCGACGTCGTCCACGCAGACGTACGAACGGATCCGGGTCTTCCCGGTCTCGGTGTCGACCTCGACCGCGCACAGGTGGGTGCCGTGCGGGAAGGAGAAGTTCTCCGGGTCGAGCACCGTCTCGGCGTTGATGGACGGCTCGACGCCGTCGGGCAGGTCGTGCGAGGTGAACGTCTCGAAGGCGATCTCCTGGATGGTCCTGCGGGCCTCCGGGGATCCCTTCACCGAGAACGCCCCGCCGCTGAACTCCAGGTCCTGCTCGCTCGCCTCCAGCAGGTGCGCGGCGATCTTCCGTGCCTTGTCCACGACCTTCACCGCCGCCCGGTGCACGGCCTCGCCGCCGACGGCCAGCGAACGCGAGCCGTAGGTGTCCATGCCCATCGGGGCGGACTTGGTGTCGCCGTGCACGACCTCGATGTCCTCGAACGGCACGCCGAGCACGTCGGCCGCGATCTGGCTCCAGCAGGTCTCGTGGCCCTGCCCGTGCGGGCTGGTGCCGGTGACGACCTCGACCTTGCCGGTGGGCAGCATGCGGATGCTCGCCGCCTCCCAGCCGCCGGCGCCGTACCGCAGGTCGCGCAGCACCCGGCTCGGCGCGAGGCCGCACATCTCGGTGAACGTCGACACGCCGATGCCGAGGCGTACGGTGTCACCGCGCTCGTTGCGCTTGCGCTGCTCGGCGCGCAGGTCGTCGTAGCCGAACAGGGCCAGTGCCTTCTCGGTCGCGGCCTCGTAGTTGCCGCTGTCGTAGGTCAGGCCGGCGATCGTGGCGTACGGGAACTCCTCGTGCCGGATCCAGTTCCGGCGCCGTACCTCCACGGGGTCCAGGCCGAGTTCCACGGCCAGTTCGTCCATGATCCGCTCGATGGCGTACGTGGCCTCCGGGCGGCCGGCGCCGCGGTAGGCGTCGGTGGGGGTACGGGTGGTGAAGACCCCGGTGCAGTTGAATTCGTAGGAGTCCATCTTGTAGATGCCCGGGTACATGAAGGCGCCGAGGATCGGGATGCCCGGGGTGACGAGCATCAGGTAGGCGCCCATGTCGGCGAGCAGGTCCACCTTCAGGCCGAGCAGCCTGCCCTCGCGGGTGGCGGCGATCTCCACGTCCTGGATCATGCCGCGGCCGTGGTGCGTCGCGAGGTAGCCCTCGGAGCGGGACTCGGTCCACTTCACCGGGCGCCCGAGCCTGCGGGCCACCGCGAGGGCCAGCGCCTCCTCGCCGTACACCTGGAGCTTGGAGCCGAAGCCGCCGCCCACGTCGGGGGCGATCACCCGCAGCTTCTGCTCGGGGATGCCGGTGACCGTGGCCAGCATGATCCGCAGGATGTGCGGGATCTGGGTCGCGGAGTAGACGGTGTACTCGCCGGAGGCGGCGATCGGCGTGACGACGACCGCGCGGGGCTCCATGGCGTTGGGGATCAGCCGCTGCTGGTGGTAGCGGCGCTTCAGGGTCACCTCGGCGCGCTCGCGGACCGCGTCGAAACTCTCGCCGGTGGCGAGCGGCCAGGTGTAGCAGCGGTTGGTGCCCTTGTCGGCGTGGACCAGCGGCGCGTCCTCGGCGAGGGCGGCCTCCAGGTCGAGCACCGGTGGCAGCGGGTCGTAGTCGACCTCCACCGCTTCCAGGGCGTCGGCGGCGGCGTACCGGTCGCGGGCGATCACGACGGCCACCGGGTCACCGGCGTGGCGGACCTCGTCCACGGCGATCGGCGGGTGGTCGGGCAGCACGATGTCCTCGGTCACGGGCCAGGCGCAGGGCAGCGAGCCCAGGCCCTCGGCGAGGTCGGCGCCGCTGTACGCGGCGATGACTCCGGGCCGTTCGAGGGCGGGCGAGACGTCGACCCGGGTGAGGCGGGCGTGCGCCATCGGGCTGCGCAGCACGGCCAGGTGCAGCAGGCCGGCGACCTGGATGTTGTCCGTCCAGCTGGTCTGGCCGGTGATCAGCCGGGCGTCCTCCTTGCGGAGCCGGGAGCGGCCGATCTCGCGCTCTACGGCCTGGTCGGTCATGCCGTCGCCTCCTCGGTGACCTGCTGTCCGGAGGCGGCCCCCTGCCCGGCTTCCGCCCGGCCGGGGGAGTTCTCCCCGTCGGCCGCGGCGAGCACCGCGCGGACGATGTTCTGGTAGCCGGTGCACCGGCAGAGGTTGCCTTCCAGGGCCTGCCTGACCTCGTCGGAGGTGGGGTGCGGGTTCTCGCGGAGCAGATCCCGCGCCGCCATGATCATCCCGGGGGTGCAGTAGCCGCACTGCAGACCGTGCCGCTCGTGGAAGGCGCGCTGGAGCGCCGTCCACTCGCCGTCCCGGGCCAGCCCCTGGATCGTGGTCACCTCGCCGCCGTCGGCCTGTACGGCCAGCACTGAGCAGCTCTTGACCGTCGCGCCGTCCAGGTCGACCGTGCACGCCCCGCAGTTGGAGGTGTCGCAGCCGATCGGGGTGCCGGTGAGTCCGAGGCGGTCACGCAGATAGTGGGCGAGGAGGAGACGGGGTTCCACGTCGTCCTCGTACGTCGTGCTGTCCACGTTCACCTTGATGTGGGTCATGCGCCCTCCAGGCCGTGCGGGCAGGAGTGAGGAATCAGCCACGCTCGCGTGATGTAGGTCACTCTATGGCGGCTCTCCGGACGCGGCGAGTGCTGCGGCGCCGACTTGTTGAGCGTTAATCGATTGCCGTCGACGGAGCGTCCCTGCTGCACTGCTCGGGACCCGATGCCCCTCGGGACGTCACACGGAGAGGACCCCTCGAATGCGCGCAGCGTGCATGTCCACCCAGGAAGGAACCCACCCCGTGCCGAAGGACATCACGCTCAGTGCATCTGCTCAATCTCGGAATTCTCGCGCATGTCGACGCAGGTAAGACCAGTCTGACCGAACGGCTGCTGTACACGGCCGGAGTGATCGACGAGGTCGGCAGCGTCGACGAGGGCAGCACCACCACCGACACCCTCGCGCTGGAGCGGCGGCGAGGCATCACCATCAAGTCCGCCGTCGTGTCGTTCCCGCTCGACGGCGTCACCGTCAACCTCATCGACACACCCGGTCACCCGGACTTCATCGCCGAGGTCGAGCGCGTGCTCGGTGTCCTCGACGGTGCCGTGCTGGTCGTGTCGGCCGTGGAAGGCGTCCAGGCGCAGACGCGGGTGCTGATGCGGACGCTGCGCCGGCTGCGCATCCCGACGCTGGTCTTCGTCAACAAGATCGACCGGCGTGGCGCCGAGGACGGCGCCGTGCTGAGCGGCCTCGCGCGGCGGCTGGCCGCGCCGTTCGTTCCGATGGGGCGGACCGCGGCGCGCGGCACCCGTGCCGCCCGCTTCGTCCCCCACCTCGGCCCGGCCGCGCTCGACACCCTGGCCGACCACGACGACGGGCTGCTCGCCGCGTACCTGGACGGCGAGGTGCCCGAGGCCCGGCTCCGCTCCGCCCTGGCGGCCGGGACCCGGAGCGGACTGGTCCATCCGGTGTACTTCGGCTCCGCCGCCACCGGCGCCGGCGTGCCCGAGCTGATCGACGGCATCGAGCACCTGCTGCCGCCCGCCGCGGGCGACCCGGAGGGCCCCCTGTCCGCCTCGGTCTTCAAGGTCGAACGCGGCCCGGCGGGCGAGAAGATCGCCTACGCCCGCCTCCACACCGGCACGCTCCGCGTCCGCGACCGGGTGCCCGTGGGCGCGGACGGCGACCGGCCCGCCGCCACCTCCCGCGCCACCGCCGCCCGGAAGGACGGCCGGGTCACCGCGATCAGTGTCTTCGACCGGGGCTCCGACGTACGGCGGGACAGCGCCGGGTCCGGCCGGATCGTCAAGGTGTGGGGTCTCGGCGGGGTCCGGATCGGGGACGCGCTCGGGGTGCCGGCGGCGGCGTACCGGCATCATTTCGCGCCGCCCACCCTGGAGTCCGTCGTCGTCCCGGGTCCCGGCACCGACCGGAGGTCACTGCACCTCGCGCTCACCCAGCTCGCCGAGCAGGACCCGCTCATCGGGGTCCGGCACGACGAGCGGCGCCGGGAGACCTCCGTCTCGCTCTACGGCGAGGTGCAGAAGGAGGTCGTCCAGGCCACCCTCGCGGACGAGTACGGCCTGGCCGTCACCTTCCGCGGGACGACCACCCTCTGCATCGAGCGGCCGGCCGGCTCCGGGCACGCCGTGGAGTTCAACAAGAAGGACGCCAACCCCTTCCTCGCCACCGTCGGACTGCGCGTCGACCCGGCGCCGCCCGGCTCGGGAGTGGCGTTCCGGCTGGAGGTCGAGCTGGGCTCGATGCCGTACGCCTTCTTCCGGGCCGTCGAGGACACCGTCCGCGACAGCCTCGGCCAGGGGCTGCACGGCTGGCGGGTCACCGACTGCACGGTCACCATGACCCACTCCGGCTACTCGCCCCGCCAGAGCCATGCCCACCAGGGCTTCGACAAGAGCATGTCCAGCACCGGCCACGACTTCCGGGGCCTGACCCCCCTGGTCCTGACCGAGGCGCTGCGCCGGGCCGGCAGCCTGGTGCACGAGCCCGTGCACCGCTTCCGCCTCCAGGCGCCGGCCGACACGCTGGGCGCGCTGCTGCCGGTGCTCGCCCGGCTGGGTGCCGTACCCGAGACCACCGCGACGCACGGCCCGGCCTGTGTCCTGGAGGGCGCCGTGCCCGCGGCCCGGGTGCACGAGCTGGACCAGCGGCTGCCGGGGCTGACCCGGGGCGAGGGCGAGCTGGAGACGGCCTTCGACCACTACGCCCCCGTCACCCGCGGCCAGGTTCCCGAACGTCCGCGCACCGACCACAACCCGCTCAACCGGAAGGAGTACCTGCTGAACGTGGCGGGCCGGATGGGGGACTGATCCGACGGTCCGCTCAACTCCCGGCGGGGCCCGTCCAGTCGGCCGGTACGTGCCCCAGCCGGACGCGCTGCGGATGGTCGCCGACGGGGACCGACGTCACCTTCCGGCCCGTGGCGAAGTCGATCGCCGTCACCTGGTCGGCGCCGCTCTCGGAGACGATGCAGTCCTTGCCGTCGCCGCTGACCGTCGCCCAGTACGGCTTCGACGTCGTGACCAGCGGACCCTCCTGGAGGGTGGCGCGGTCGACGACGGTGGCGTAGTCGTCCATGGTGCCCGCGACGCACAGCTTCGTGCCCGCGGGGTTCATCGAGATGCCGTGGTGGCGCGAGTCGTTGACCCACGTGGTGCGGTCCTCGCTGGTCGCCGGGTTCTTCGGCAGGGTCTTCACCCGGGTGATCCGGTCGGTGGCGACGTCGTACTCCAGGAAGCCGTTGAAGAACGACACCTGGAAGTACAGCTTCGACTCGTCGGGGGAGAAGACCGCCGGGCGGACCGCGTCGGAGTAGTTCTTCAGCCCGAACGCGTCGAGCCGCTGGCGCATGTCGATGACCTTGACCTGCTTGTACGTCGTCGCGTCCACGACGGTGATGCGCCGGTCGCCCTTGGTCCAGTCCCAGATCGGGTCGTCCAGGGCGGTGTTGACGTCCCCGATCGACATGTTCCAGATGTACTTGCCGTCGCGGGAGAAGATGTTCTCGTGCGGCTTGTCGCCGGTGGCGAACGAACCCAGCTGCCTGCCGGTGTCGATGTCGAGCACGTGCACGGTGTTCGCGGTGGAGGCGGACACCGCCACCCGGGTGCCGTCCGGCGAGACCGCCATGTGGTCGGAGCGGTAACCGGCCACCGGGAAACGCCAGTTGACCTTTCCCGTGGCGAGGTCGAGGGAGACGACGTCGGCGAAGCTCGGCCGGGACACCACGACCGACCGGCCGTCCGGGGTGGAGTACATGTCGTCCGCGAACTGGTCGTGGCCCTCGCCGACACCGTTGCGGATCGCCTGGAAGTAGATCCACTTGATCGGGTCGGCGTTGATCTCCGCCATCCGGGCGGCCTTGTCCGGGACGACGTCGATCCGGCCCACCTTCGCGTAGTCGCCGGTGGACCTGATGACGTCCGCGGTGCCGTCCCAGTTGTTGCCGACGAACATCACCTCGCGCAGTCCGCCGGACGTGCCGGCCGCCGCGCCGGCGGCGGAGGCGGCGGCCGCGGGACCGGCGGCGGTCAGGACGAGGGCGGCGGCCACGGAGCAAAGGTGCCGGGTTCTGGAGGCAGGCATGACTGCTCTCTTTCCTCGTGGGGGAATCTGAACACGGGCGCTTTCACAGTCGACTTACCGAAAAGTAAGGAGCGGTGGGGCTTCTCGACAAGATGTGTGCACGACAAGATTGGGTGATCGCAGGGGCTATGGAGGGAGCAGGGTGACGGGCAGGCTCAAGACGCCCACGGGCCGCTACGGCGGCAGGACCGCCGAGGAGCGGCAGGCCGAGCGCCGGCGGCGCTTCCTCGACGCGGCGCTGCGGCTGTTCGGCGGCACGCCCGGCTACCGGGGCACGACGGTCGCCGCTCTGAGCCAGGCCGCCGGACTGTCCACGCGCCAGTTCTACGAGGAGTTCCGCGGCCTGGAGGACGTCCTCGCCGCGCTCCACCTCCAGGTCAACGACTGGGCCGAGGAGGCCGTGCTGGACGCGCTCGCCTCGGCGGAGGGACTGCCCCTGGCCGAGCGCGCCGCCGTCCTCTTCCGCGCCTACGCCCGGGGCGTCACCCGCGACCCGCGCCGCATCCGCATCACCTTCGTGGAGATCATCGGGGTCAGCCCGCACCTGGAGGAGCAGCGCCTCGCGCGCCGCGCCCGCTGGATCGACCTGATCCGCGCCGAGGCCGACGCCGCCGTGGCCCGTGGGGACGCCGCACCGCGCGACTACCGCCTCGCGGCCACGGCCTTCATCGGCAGCGTCAACGGCCTCCTGCACGACTGGAGCGCCGGCTGGGTGGACGCCACCCTGGACGAGGTGGTGGACGAGCTGGTGCGGCTGCTGCTGGGCATGCTCCGGCCGGAGGGCTGGCGGCCCGCGGCCGGGTGAGGGCGCGGCCGGGGCGGCGCGGCCGGCTGGTCCGGCGCGGATGCCGACGAGGCGTGCCGGACCTGGCAGGCCCAGGTCAGCGGGGGTGCCGGCCGTTCGGCGCGCGCGATCGGCCGGGAACTGGTCTGCTGGTGCGGGGGGCCGTCGTACCCGTTCTCCGGAGAGACACATGACTACCTACCGAGTCGCGCAGGTGGCGACCGCGGACGGCGCCTTCGAGCTGGTCGAGCGCGAGGTGCCGCGGCCGGGGCCCCGCCATGTGCGGATCGCCGTCGAGGCCTGCGGGATCTGCCACAGTGACGCCCTCTTCGTGAGCGGCGGCCTGCCCGGCGTCACGTTCCCGGTGGTGCCCGGGCACGAGATCGCCGGACGCGTCGAGGAGCTCGGCGAGGACACGCAGGCATGGGGATACCAGGTCGGCGACCGGGTGGCGGTCGGCTGGTTCGGCGGCAGCTGCGGCCACTGCACGCCCTGCCGCCAGGGCGACTTCATCGTGTGCGTCAACCTCCAGGTCCCCGGCTGGACCTACGACGGAGGCTTCGCGGACCAGGTCGTCGCGCCCGTCGACGCCCTGGCCCGGATTCCCGAAGCGCTGTCGGCGAGCGACGCCGGCCCCCTCGCCTGCGCGGGCGTCACCACGTTCAACGGACTGCGGCGCAGCTCCGCCCAGCCCGGCGACCGGGTCGCGGTGCTCGGCATCGGAGGCCTCGGGCACCTCGGGGTGCAGTACGCGGTGGCGATGGGCTTCGAGACCATCGCGATCGCCCGCGGCGCCGAGAAGGCCGACTTCGCCAAGCAGCTCGGCGCCCACCACTACGTCGACAGCACCTCCGGCACCCCGGTCGCCGAATCCCTGCAGTCCCTGGGCGGCGCCCACGTCGTGCTCGCCACCGCCGGGAACTCCGAGGCCATCACGGGCACCGCCGACGGCCTCGCGCCGCGCGGGGAGCTGGTCGTCATCGGAGCGGACACCGCACCGCTCGGCATCAACCCGGCCCAGCTGCTCCTCGCCGGGCGCGTGGTCCGCGGCCACCCGTCCGGCACCTCGCAGGACGTCGAGGACACCATGGCCTTCAGCGCCCTGCACAGCATCCGCCCGATGACCGAGACCGTCCCGCTGACGGAGGCGGACGAGGCGTACCAGAAGATGCTCGCCGGACGGGCCCGCTTCCGGATGGTGCTGCTCACCGCCGGCTGACGCCCCGGCCGCCCAGCCGGTCCACCGCCCCGACCACGGGGGCCGCGCCGTCCTCGCCCCGGACGCGGGTGCCCAGCGCCCGCGCCCGCTCCCGGTACGCCGGGTCCCGGGTGGCCCGTACCAGGGCCGAGGCCAGGGCGGACGCGGTCAGCCGGCGCAGCGGTACGACACCGGGGGCGACACCCAGGCCCACCAGCCGGGCGGACCAGAACCCCGCGTCGAACTGGACCGGCACCGGTACGGCAGGCACCCCGGCCCGCAGTCCCGCCGCCGTCGTGCCCGCGCCCGCGTGGTGCACCACGGCGGCCATCCGCGGGAAGAGCAGGGCGTGCGGTACCTCGCCGATGGTGAGCATGTCCTCGCCGTCGGCCGCGAGCCCGCCCCAGCCGCGCTGGATCACCCCGCGCAGCCCGGCCCGCCGCAGCGCCGCGACCACCTGGGCACTGAGCCGGCCGGCGTCCGGCACGGTGGCGCTGCCCAGTCCGACGAACACCGGCGGGGGCCCGGCGTCGAGGAACTCGGCGACGGCCCGGGGGAGTTCCGTCCCGGTGTCGTAGGGCCACCAGTAGCCCCCCACCTCCAGACCGGCCCGCCAGTCGCGCGGCCGGGGCACCACCACGGGGCTGAACCCGTGGTGCACCGGCCAGACCCGCTCCCGCGTCCGCCGCGCCACTCCGGCTCGGTCCGGGGGAAGGCCCAGCCGGGAGCGCAGCGAGGGCACCGTGGCGGCGAAGACCCGCTCCACGGCGAGGCCCACCCCGTGCCCGGCGGCCCGGTTCGCCGTACCGCCCCAGGAGCCGCCGCCGAGCACGGCCGGCGCGAACTCCCGGGTGGCGGTGAGGGGTTGCAGGTAGACACCCATGCTGGGCAGCCGCAGCCCCTCGGCGATGGTGTGCCCGAGCGGAGCCACCGAGGCCGACAGCAGCAGTACGTCGCTGTCGCGGGCCGCCGCGAGGAGGTCGTCCGTCATCCGGCCGACCAGCCGCCGCGCCAGCTCCACGACCCGGATCAGTTTCCCGGCGCCGCTCGCGCTGCGGTGCAGTCCCCGGCCGCGCGCCGACTCCAGCTCCGCCCGCGGATCGACCGGCAGCGCGTGGAACCCGACCCCGGAACCCGCCACGAGCGACGCGAACCGCCCGTGCGTGACCAGGGTGACCTCGTGCCCGGCCCGGTGCAGCCGGTGTCCCAGCCCGGTGTAGGGAGCCACGTCGCCCCGTGAGCCCGCCGTCATGATCGCCACCCGCACGCGTCCCAGTATGGCGACCGGCGGCGCGCGAGCAGTGCCTGTGACGCGCCGGCCGACCGGCGCACGGGGGCGCCGGGGCGCCTACCCGGCGGCGGCGAGCACCAGCGCGCTCCCCGCCAGCACCGCGCAGCCCAGCAGGAGGCAGGCCAGCAGGCGGGTGCGCAGGGTGCGGTAGCGGGCTTCGTAGTCCCGGCGCAGTTCCTCGGCCCGTTCGGCGGTGCGGTGCCAGGAGGCGCGGGTGAGTGTCAGGTACTCCGCCTCGAACTGGGCTTGCAGATCCTCCCGTTGGGTTTCGGTGAGCCAGCCCAGCCGGGAGGCGAGGCGTGCGCCCGCCGTACGGCCCTCCTGCCGTGCGGCGGCCAGCAGCAGATGGCCCTCGATCTCCCGCACGAGGGCCGGTCCCGCCCGGTCGCCGCAGTCCTCGGCCGTCATCGGACGGCCGACTCCCGCTCGTGGGACGCGATCTCCGGGTGGTGCAGGTCGAAGGCCGGGGACTCGCTGCGGATCCGGGGGAGCGTGCGGAAGTTGTGCCGGGGCGGCGGGCAGGAAGTGGCCCACTCCAGCGAACGGCCGTAGCCCCACGGGTCGTCGGTCTCCACCCGCTCGCCGTACCGGGCCGTCCGCCACACGTTGTAGAAGAACGGCAGCAGGGACGCACCCAGCAGGAACGAGAAGACCGAGGAGACCGTGTTGAGCGTCGTGAACCCCTCGGCCGCCAGATAGTCGGGGATCCGGCGCTGCATGCCCTCGGCACCGAGCCAGTGCTGCACCAGGAACGTGCCGTGGAAACCGGTGAACAGCGTCCAGAACGTGAGCTTGCCGAGGCGCTCGTCGAGCATCCTGCCGGTCATCTTCGGCCACCAGAAGTGGAAGCCGGCGAACATCGCGAAGACGACCGTACCGAACACCACGTAGTGGAAGTGCGCCACCACGAAGTACGAGTCCGAGACGTGGAAGTCGATGGGCGGTGAGGCGAGCATGACGCCCGTCAGCCCGCCGAAGACGAACGTGACGAGGAAACCCATCACCCACAGCATGGGCGTCTCGAAGGACAGCGAGCCCTTCCACATCGTGCCGATCCAGTTGAAGAACTTCACGCCGGTCGGTACGGCGATGAGGAACGTCATGAAGGAGAAGAACGGCAGCAGCACTCCGCCGGTGACGTACATGTGGTGGGCCCACACCGTCACGGACAGACCGGCGATCGCGATGGTCGCGGCGATCAGACCCATGTAGCCGAACATCGGCTTGCGGGAGAAGACCGGGATGACCTCGGAGATGATGCCGAAGAACGGCAGCGCGATGATGTACACCTCTGGATGGCCGAAGAACCAGAAGAGGTGTTGCCACAGCAGGGCGCCGCCGTTGGCGGCGTCGAACACGTGGGCGCCGAACTTGCGGTCCGCCTCCAGGGCGAACAGCGCGGCCGCGAGGACCGGGAAGGCCAGCAGCACGAGGACGGCCGTCAGCAGCACGTTCCACACGAAGATCGGCATGCGGAACATGGTCATGCCCGGCGCGCGCATGCAGATGATCGTGGTGATGAAGTTGACCGCGCCGAGGATGGTGCCGAAGCCGGAGAAGGCCAGACCCATGATCCACAGATCCGAGCCGAGCCCCGGGCTCCGGATCGCGTCCGACAGCGGGGCGTACGCGAACCAGCCGAAGTCCGCCGCACCCTGCGGGGTGAGGAAGCCGCTCACGGCGGTGAGCGAGCCGAACAGGTAGAGCCAGTAGGCGAACATGTTCAGCCGCGGGAACGCCACGTCGGGCGCGCCGATCTGCAGCGGCATGATCCAGTTGGCGAAACCGGCGAACAGCGGCGTCGCGAACATCAGCAGCATCACGGTGCCGTGCATCGTGAACGCCTGGTTGAACTGCTCGTTCGACATGATCTGCAGGCCCGGCCGGGCCAGCTCGGCGCGCATGAACAGCGCCAGCACACCACCGAACAGGAAGAACCCGAACGCGGTGACCAAGTAGAGCGTCCCGATCGTCTTGTGATCGGTGGTGGTGAGCCACTGTACGGCCCTGGTGTCTTGGATCCTCTTCACGCCCCGCCTGTGTCCGCGCCCGCCCCACGCGTCACACTCGGGCGACGCGAGGAGCATCACGGAAGAAGGGTGTGACGATCCGGGCCGTGCCGGACACGAACCGAACATGAGCAACGACGAGATCTTCGCCGCTGCCTATCGCGAGCACTACTGGGCGGTCAGCCGCTATGTCGCGAGGCGGCTTCCGGGGCGGACCGGCGAGGTGGAGGAAGTGGTGGCGGAGGTGTTCACGGTCGCCTGGCGGCGCCGGGCCGACCTGCCGGCCTCGCCGCTGCCCTGGCTGTACGGGGTCGCCCGCAACTGCCTGGCGAACGCGGTACGCGGCTACGGGCGGCGGCGCCGGCTGGTGGACCGGCTCGGCAACGACGAGGCCGCGCACGGCCGGCACGTCGTGGACAGCCCCGACGCCGAGGCCCCGGGCGCCTGGGTGCACGAGGCCCTGGACCGGCTGTCCCCGGCCGACCGGGAGATACTCCGGCTGGCCGCCTGGGAGGAACTCGGTGCCGAGGAGATCGCGGTCGCCCTCGGCTGCGGCAGGCGCGCGGCGACGATGCGCCTGCACCGGGCACGGCGCCGGCTCCGGACCGAGATCGACCGGCTGGGCCCCGCCCCGTCCGCCCCGGCCGAAGACCGGCCGCCGCCGGCTCCCGTCCCCGCCGACGCGACCCTGTGCAAGGACCACGGACATGGCTGACGAACTCGAACTCCTCCGCCGCGCCGACCCGGTGCCGGCCGACCACCCCCGCTTCGGCGACGGGCCGCTCGACGATCCCGCCGAGCGGCGGCTCACGCGACTGATGACCGAGGAGCACGCGGGCCGACGCCGGCGCCGGTCGCTTCCGGCATCGTCCGGCCGGCTTGCGCAGCCGTGGGCCCAGCTGCTTGCGGCACTTTTCGGCCGTTCCCGGCGCCCGTGGGCCCGGCTGCTACCTGCACCTTCCGGCCGGCTTGCACGCCCGTGGGTCCGGCTGCTTGCGGCACTTTTCGGCCGTTCCCGGCGCCCGTGGGCCCGGCTGCTGACTGCACCCTCCCGCCGTCCCCCGCGTGCCCGGCGCCGGCTGCTTCCGCCGCCTCCCGGCCGTACTCGGCGCGCCCGGCTGGTCTGGGGCCTCGCCGCCACCGCCGTCGTCCTCGCCGTCGCCCTCGACGCCGTGCTCGGCGGCGCGGGCACCCCGCGGGCCGTCGCCGCGCCCCGCCCGCTGACCGTCCGCACCCAGTCCGCGCCCGTGCCCCTGACGGACCTGACCGCCCTCGCCGACGCCGCCGCCTCGGGCGGTTCGCCGCGTCTGCGCAGGGGGACGCACGTGCAGTCGTGGAGCCTCGGCATGAGCGACGGCAAGCCCCCCGTCACCCTCCCCGAGGAGCGCGTGGTGCGCTGGCACGCGGACGCCACCCACACCGAACTGGTCGTGGCGACCGACCCGCGGCATCCCGGCAGGCCGGTCCTCACCGACGAGGGCGACGTCGAGGGCGACGCGCCGCACGAGGTGGCGGACGGCCATGTGATCAGCCGGACGACCTACCCGCCGATGTGGAGCGACGCCCCGCCCGAGGCGCCCCCGCCGCACACCGCGGCGGCCCTGAGCGCCTACCTCACCGAGGTCGTCCGCCCCCGGACCGACCGGAGCACGGCCCCGCTGAGCACCGCCGAACTCCTCGACGCCACCGTGGAACTGCTCGACCACTGGACCCTCGGCGCCCGCGAGTCCGCGGCCCTCGTCCACCTGTTCGCGCGGACCGGTGGGCTGCGCCCGGTCGGCGAGGTGACCGACCGCCTGGGCCGCTCCGGCCACGCGTACGTCCACGACGCCCGCGGCATCCGGCGCATGCTCGTGCTGGAGCCGCGCACCGGCGCCGTCCTCGGCATGGAGGACACCTTCACCGAGGACGACCCCGGCTACGGGGTGAAGGCCGGGGACGTCATGGGATACAGCGCCTGGCTGCGCTGATCACACCCCGAGCTGCCGGGCGGCGGCGTCGACGGTCTGCTCCAGCAGCGTGGCGATCGTCATCGGACCCACACCGCCCGGCACCGGCGTGATCAGCGAGGCCCGCTCCACGGCCGAGTCGAAGTCGACGTCGCCGACGTTCCCCGGGTTGTAGCCGGCGTCGATCACGACCGCGCCGGGCTTCACGTCCTGCCCGCGGATCAGCCGGGGGCGGCCGACGGCGGCGACGACGACGTCCGCCTCGCGGACGGCCGCCGAGAGGTCCCGGGTGCGCGAGTGGCAGTACGTCACCGTGGCGTCCCGGGCCAGCAGCAGCATGCCCACCGGCTTGCCGAGGATAGCGCTGCGGCCCACCACCACGGCCCGCTTCCCGGCCGGGTCGACGCCGTACTCGTCGAGCAGCCGCACGATCCCGCCGGGCGTGCAGGAGACGAAGCCGGGCAGGCCGAAGCTCATCGTGGCGAAGGAGGCGAAGGTGACCCCGTCGACGTCCTTCTCCGGGGCGATCGCCTCGAACGCCGCGCGCTCGTCCACGTGGTCACCCACCGGATGCTGGAGCAGGATGCCGTGCACCCCCGGATCGGCCGACAACTCCCGCAGCGTGGCGACGAGTTCGGCGGTGGTCGTGGCGGCGGGCAGGGCCACGTGCCGCGACTCGATGCCGGCCTTCCGGCAGCGGTTCTGCTTCATGCGGACGTACGTCACGGACGCCGGGTCCTCGCCGACGAGCACCGTCGCCAGACACGGCGCGCTGCCCGTGCGCCCGGTGAGGTCGGCGGCCTTCTTCGCGGTCTCCTCGACGATGCGGCGGGCGAGGGCGGTACCGTCCATCAGACGGGCCTGGGTCATGCTGCACACTCCTGAGCTGGATCGACTCTCCTCGCCCAGGCGCGCGGCATCCACCGAAGGCCGCTCCCCGGTGGTTCTCCACCTCAGCGCCAGTCACGGCCGGCTACAGCGTAACCGAACAGGTGACCAGGGGATCCGCACGTCGCTCAGCGCGGCCGGGTCCGCCGTCCCCTCGGGCCACGCGGCAGCGAAGGACGTGAGCGCATGCCTGCCAGCACCGACCGGACCAGGGCGGTCGACACCGGCAGCCGCACCGTGAGGGCGGGCGCTCCCCACCGCGTGCGGGTGCGGGGCACCCGGCCGAGCACCGCCCGCGCCGACAGGGTCCAGGTCAGCCGCGTGCTGACCTGGACCCTGGCGTTCCTCCTCGCGCCGCCTGCCATGCCGGGCCGTTCCTACTCGTCCCAGGCCTGGATGAGCAGCTGGTTCGTGATCTTGCCGTCGCGCAGGGTGACCATCGACTCGGCGATGACCCGGGTGCCGTCCCCGTACTGGCAGGACTCGCTGAACGCGGCGTGGTCGCCCTGCACGACGCACTGCTCCAGCTTGTGCGTCATGTCGCGGCTGTAGATGTCGTCCAGCAACTCGGCGATCTGGCCCCGGCCCCGCAGCACGGTGGGCTCGCTCGGCTGGTGGTTGTGGTCGACGATACGGATCTCCGCGTCGTCGGCGTAGAGGGACAGAAGAGTGTTACCGGTGTTCCCTTCGATGCCCCGGCGCAACGTCTCGGCGTCGAAGGCGCGGCCTGTCGCGGTGCCCATGGTGACCTCCTTCAGGCGCCCGCGGCCCGATGAGGAACGAGCCGCGCGGGCCTCACCTCCGAGACTCCTCCGGCCCGGCGGCCTCGGCAAGCGCAGAACGGGGGCTCCGCCTCACGGGTGAGCGCGGCCCGCCGCCCGTGTCCGGTCGGGCCCCCGAACCGTTGCTCAAGGCATGATCTCAACACGACGCATCGCCGCCGCGGTCGCCCTGGCCGCCGGAATCACCGGCCTCGCCGCATCGTCGGCGAACGCGGCCGGCGGCGCCCCGCTGGTCGACAAGCTCGGCGCGGTGAACACGCTGGACTCGCTGGCCGTCAGCGGCATGCCCGCGCAGGACCAGGCCAAGATCCCGCGGGTCTCCCAGCAGCTCCAGGCGTTCAACCACCTCCAGGAGCTGAACCAGCTGAACCAGGTGGAGCAGGTTCTCGCCCCCGCCGCGCCCGTGCTCGGCCTGGCGTCGGCCATCCCCATCCACTGAGCCCGCACCCGGGCAGCAGGGCCGTCCCGACCGGGGCGGCCCTCGCCGTTTCCGCCCGCACGGGGGCGCGAACGCCGGGTGGTCCGCCCCGGGTTCGTGATCCGGGGCGGCCGGTGGAAGGGGCGCTCGGGAGCCGGTCACCGGAAAGATCCACGTTCGTCGTCGTGGTCCGTCCCGCCCGCCGATCGACAGCGCGTAGGGTCGGCGGGTAGGCATGTCGAAGGAAGGGGCCAGGCCATGGCGCAGGAAGTACGCGGCGTGATCGCACCGGGGAAGGACGAGCCCGTACGGGTCGAGACGATCGTGGTGCCGGACCCCGGGCCCGGCGAAGCCGTCGTACAGGTCCAGGCCTGCGGCGTGTGCCACACCGACCTGCACTACAAGCAGGGCGGCATCTCCGACGACTTCCCCTTCCTGCTCGGCCACGAGGCCGCCGGTGTCGTGGAGTCGGTCGGCGACGGCGTCACCGACGTGGCGCCCGGGGACTTCGTCGTCCTCAACTGGCGTGCCGTCTGCGGCGCCTGCCGGGCCTGTCTGCGCGGCCGCCCCTGGTACTGCTTCAACACCCACAACGCCGCGCAGAAGATGACGCTCGCCGCCACCGGCCAGGAACTCTCCCCGGCCCTCGGCATCGGCGCGTTCGCCGAGAAGACGCTGGTGGCCGCCGGACAGTGCACCAAGGTCGACCCGGCCGTCTCCCCTGCCGTCGCCGGACTGCTGGGCTGCGGCGTGATGGCCGGCATCGGCGCAGCCATCAACACCGGCGGGGTCGGCCGCGGCGACTCCGTCGCCGTCATCGGCTGCGGTGGCGTCGGCGACGCGGCCGTCGCCGGGTCGTACCTGGCCGGCGCGGCCCGGATCATCGCCGTGGACATCGACGACCGCAAGCTGGAGAAGGCCCGCACGCTGGGCGCCACCCACACCGTCAACTCCAGCGACACGGACCCGGTCGAGGCGATCCGCGAACTCACCGGGGGCTTCGGCGCCGACGTCGTCATCGAGGCCGTCGGCCGCCCCGAGACGTACAAGCAGGCCTTCTACGCCCGCGACCTCGCCGGCACCGTCGTCCTCGTCGGCGTCCCGACGCCCGAGATGAAGCTCGAACTCCCGCTGCTCGACGTGTTCGGCCGCGGCGGCTCCCTGAAGTCCTCCTGGTACGGCGACTGCCTGCCCAGCCGTGACTTCCCCATGCTCATCGACCTGCACCTGCAGGGCCGGCTCCCGCTGGACGCGTTCGTCACCGAGACGATCCAACTGGACGAGGTGGAGAAGGCGTTCGAGCGGATGCACCAGGGCGACGTGCTGCGCTCGGTGGTGGTCCTCTGATGACCGTCCGCATCGAACGCCTCGTCACCTCCGGCCAATTCAGCCTGGACGGCGGCACCTGGGACGTCGAGAACAACGTGTGGATCGTCGGCGACGAACGGGAGGTGATCGTCATCGACGCCGCCCACGACGCCGAGGCGATCGCCCGTGCCGTCGACGACCGGCGCCTGTCCGCCATCGTGTGCACCCACGCGCACAACGACCACATCGACGCGGCCCCCGCCCTCGCCGACCTCACGGGCGCCACCATCTGGCTGCACCCCGACGACCTGCCGCTGTGGCGGATGACCCACCCGGACCGCGAGCCCGACCGGCACCTCGCCGACGGCCAGGTCCTGGAGACCGCGGGCGCGGACCTGACCGTCCTGCACACTCCCGGGCACGCGCCGGGCGCCGTCTGCCTGTACGACCCCGGCCTCGGCACCGTCTTCACCGGCGACACCCTCTTCCAGGGCGGCCCGGGCGCCACCGGACGTTCCTTCTCCCACTTCCCGACGATCATCGACTCCATCCGCGACCGCCTCCTCACCCTGCCACCGGAGACCAAGGTCCTCACCGGCCACGGCGATCCCACCACGATCGGCGCCGAGGCCCCCCACCTGGAGGAGTGGATCAAGCGCGGTCACTAGACCCGCTGGAAAAGACGACAGGAGATGTCCGGCTTTCCCGCGACAGTGGAGGACGACAGCAGTCGCACCGCACGGAAGGCCGGACATGTCGGACGAACCACAGGGCAAGGTGGCGCTGGTCGCCGGGGCGACCCGGGGCGCGGGCCGGGGCATCGCCGTCGAACTCGGCGCGGCCGGCGCCACCGTCTACGTCACCGGCCGCAGCACCCGCGCCCGCCGCTCGGAGTACGACCGCCCCGAGACGATCGAGGACACCGCCGACCTCGTCACCGCGGCCGGCGGACGGGGCATCGCCGTACCCGTCGACCATCTGGACAAGTCCGCCGTACGGGCCCTGGTGGACCGCATCGCGGATGAGCAGGGCCGGCTCGACGTCCTCGTCAACGACATCTGGGGCGGCGAGAAGCTCTTCGCGTGGGACACCCCCGTCTGGGAGCACGACCTCGACAACGGGCTCCGGCTGCTCCGTCTCGCCGTGGAGACCCACGCCATCACCAGCCACCACGCCCTGCCGCTGCTGCTGCGCCGGCCCGGCGGACTGGTCGTGGAGGTCACCGACGGCACCGCCGAGTACAACCGCGACACCTACCGCGTGAACTTCTTCTACGACCTCGCCAAGGCCTCCGTGCTGCGCATGGCCTTCGCCCTCGGCCACGAGCTCGGCCCGCGCGGCGCCACGGCCGTGGCACTGACACCGGGCTGGATGCGCTCGGAGATCATGCTCGAGGCGTTCGGCGTCCGGGAGGACAACTGGCGCGACGCCCTCGACCGCGAACCGCACTTCGCGGTCTCCGAGACCCCGCGCTTCACCGGCCGCGCCGTCGCCGCGCTCGCCGCCGACCCCGACGTGGCCCGCTTCAACGGCCGGTCGCTCTCCAGCGGCGGGCTGGCGCGGGTCTACGGCTTCACCGACCTCGACGGCAGCCGCCCCGACGCCTGGCGGTACCTGGTCGAGGTGCAGGACGCGGGCAAGCCGGCCGACGTCACCGGATACCGGTGAGCCGCGGGGTCCACCGGTTCCCGTGATACGGCGCCCTCCGGGGCCGTACGGTCGCCCCATGACCGATCACACCCGCTTCGCGGGACACGGAGTTCTCGTCACGGGCGCCGCCCGCGGCATCGGCGCCGCCGTCGCCCGGCGGCTCGCCGAGGAGGGCGGCCGGGTCCTGGTCACCGACCGGGACCTGCCGGAGGCCGAGCGCACCGCCACCGCGCTCGGCCGGCAGGGCCTCACCGTCGAGGCGTATGCCTGCGACGTCGCCGACCGCGGCTCCGTGGAGGCGGCCGTCGCCCGCGCCGTGGCCGCCTTCGGCTCCCTCGACGTGCTGGTCAACTGTGCCGCCCACTGCACCCCGGACGTCCCGCTGTTCGAGGACGACCCCGACGACGCCTGGGCCCGCGACCTCGACGTCACCCTCACCGGTGCCCACCGCTGCTGCCGGGCGGCGCTGCCCCACCTCGCCGCCTCCGGCCGCGGGGCGATCGTGAGCATCGGGTCGGTCAACGGCCTGCAGGACTTCGGCAACCACGGCTACAGCGCGGCCAAGGCCGGCCTCGGCTCCCTCACCCGGACCCTCGCCGGGCACGCGGCCACCCGCGGGGTGCGGGTCAACCTGGTGGTGCCGGGCACGGTCCGCACCTCGGCGTGGGAGGGGCGCGACGACGACCTCGCCGCCGTCCGCGGTCTGTACCCGCTCGGCCGGGTCGGCGAGCCCGAGGACATCGCCGCGGCCGTCGCCTTCCTCGCCTCCCGTGACGCCGCCTGGATCACCGGCACCAGTCTGGTCGTCGACGGCGGCCTGACCGCGGTCAACACCGGCTTCCGCACCGCCGTACGGCCCACCCCCTGAGCGCGCCCGGGGCCCCGGACGTCACCCGGCGGCGGCCGCCAGCGCCTCCAGCACGCGGTCGGTGTCGGCCTGGGTGGTGCGCCAGTTGCTGAACGCGGCCCGCAGTCCGGGCACCCCGCCGTACACCGTGGGCGTCACGTACGCCTCCCCGGAGGCGGCGACCGCCCGGGCCAGCGCGTCGACCCGCTCCTGCGACGGATCCCCGGCGAGGGTGAAGCAGACGACGTTGAGCCGGACCGGCGCCAGCAGCCGCAGACCGGGCAGGGCGTCGATGCCCGCGCCGAGGCGGCGGGCCAGCGCCACGTTCCGCTCGACGATCTCCCGGTGCCCCGCGCGGCCGTAGGCAACCAGCGAGAACCACGCCGGAAGGGCGCGCAGCCGCCGCGAGTTCTCCGGGGTCAGGTGCAGGAAGTCGGGCTCGCCGGTGGGCAGGCCGAGGTAGGGGGAGGCGTTGTGGAACACCGCCACCTGCAGATCGGGGCGGCGGGTGAACTGCACGGCCGCGTCATAGGGCACGTTGAGCCACTTGTGCAGGTCCACGCAGACCGAGTCGGCGGCGTCGAGACCGTCGACGAGCGCGGCGTGCTCGGGGGACAGCGCGGCGAAGGCGCCGAACGCCGCGTCGACGTGCAGCCAGAAGCCGTACCGCTCCTTCAGGGCGGCGATCGCCCGCAGATCGTCGAAGTCGACGGTGTTCACGGTGCCCGCGTTGGCGACGACGATCGCGGGCCGGCCGTCCCGCCCGGCGAGCGCGGCCTCCAGCGCGCCGACGTCGACGGCCTCCCGGCCGCCGGGCAGCAGCGGCACCGGGCGCAGCCGGTCGCGGCCGATGCCGAGCACGGACATCGCCTTGGTGATGCTGGAGTGCGGGCTGCCGGAGTAGACGTCGACCGGGCCCAGCGCGGCCGCGCCCTGCCGGGAGACGTCCACGCCCAGCCGCTCGCCGATCCACTCCCGCGCGATCGCGAGGCCGACCGTGTTCGACATGGTGGCGCCCGTCACGAACGCCCCGCCGTGCGCGTCGCCCAGACCGAACAGGTCGCGCAGCCAGTCCACCGTCTCCCGTTCCAGCTCCCCAGCCCACGAGCCGCCCGCGCCCGACAGGTTCTGGTCGAGGGCGGACGTCAGCCAGTCACCCGCGACCGACGCGGGGGTGGCGCCGCCGGTGACGAAGCCCAGATAACGGGGGCCGGCCGAACCGGAGAAGCCCGGCGCCCACCGCTCGGCGAACCGGGTCAGGGCGGCCTCGGCCCCGGCGCCCTCGGCCGGAAGCGGGGCACGCCCGGGCGCCCGGCCGGTGGCGGCGACCGGGCGCTCGGCCAGACCGGTCAGCTCGCCGGCGGCGAAGTCGCAGGCGTCCTGCAGGAGTTCGGGGAGCCGGGAGAGATCGCCGGCGAGTGCGGGGTGCATGTGCCGCAGCGTAGGACGACCGGCCGGCCGCGCACCCGGTCCAATCAGCGACAACTGGACCGTGTCGGGTCCCGCCGGCCACCCGTGTCACCGTCCGGCCGGGCGGCGAAGTTCACCGTTTTGTCACAGCCCGGCCACTCGCACAACCATGGCCGCCCCCGGCGGGTCTAGTAGTCCGAGGTCGCGGGAATCGCGCAGGGAGACACCCGGGGGAGGCCCCGGGGCGCCGGGGAGAAGAGGAAGTACCCATCATGGGGGACATACGCAGACGAGGTGCCGTCGTGCTGGGCGTCACGGGGCTGGTGGCGCCGCTCGCCCTCGCCTTCACCGCGGCACCGGCGCAGGCCGCGAGCTGCACCACGCAGGCGGGGCCGTACCAGAAGCAGGTCGAGAAGTTCCTCGGCCGCCCGGTCGACGGCAAGCAGTCCGCCGCCGACTGCAAGGCGACGCAGGCCTTCCAGACCAAGCACGGCATCACGCCCAACATCGGCTACGCCGGGTCCGTCACCTGGGGCGTGATGGACCTGATGAACAAGCAGAAGGCCGTCGGGAGCAATCCGAACAAGGACGGCAAGTGCCCGGTGAACAAGGGCCGTATCGCCTGCGTGAACCTCACGCTCCAGCTCAGCTGGATCCAGGACGGCAAGAAGCTCGTCTACGGCCCGGTGCCGGTGCGCACCGGACGCGACGGCTACGAGACCCGCACCGGTCTGAAGAAGATCTACTGGCGGGACATCGACCACGTGTCGAACATCTACAACGTGCCGATGCCCTACAGCCAGTTCTTCGACGGCGGCCAGGCCTTCCACTCGGTGAGTCTGAGCATGTGGAACCCGCCGGGCTCGCACGGCTGCGTCAACATGACCACCACGACCGCCAAGAAGTACTGGTCGCTGCTGAAGAACGGCGACGACGTCTTCGTCTACGGCCGCAAGCCGGGCACCTGAGCCCTCACGCCCCGGGGGCGTCCCCGAAGTCGGGGATCGCCAGCCGGACCCCACCCTGCCGTGCCGACTCGTGCGCGACGATGCCCGGCAGGGTGTAGCGGGCGGCCACCCAAGTGGTGGCTGCCCTCGTGCCCGTTGTGCAGCCCGTCGAAGACGCGCGGCAGCCGGGAGCGGTCGTGCACCGGCGCCGACCCCGAGGTGAAGGCCGCCCGCAGCTCGGGCGCGATGCGGTCGACCGGACCGCGTCGATGATCGCCCGTATCTCGTTCGTGGTGATCGCCATGGGGACGGCGGAGTACACGTGCTTGCCGGCGTTCAGCGCCGCGAGGACCAGCGGGCCGTGCGTCCAGCGCTGGGTGAAGATCGCGACCGCGTCGACCGCCGCCGACTCCAGCATGGCCGCGTACGACGGGAAGGTGCCCGCGAGGCCCTGCGCGGCGGCGAGCCGCTCGGCTCGCTCGGGCAGCAGATCGGTGACATGGGGTGTGGGCGGCCGGGTGCGCGAGCGCGCGGTGGTGGCGGAGTCGGCCTTCCTGGGCTGGCGGGACGTGCCCTTCGCCGCGCTGCTCCAGGAGCGCACCGGCCTGCCCGTCGTCGTCGAGAACGACGTGGCCGCCCTGGTGGAGGCGGAGACCTGGTTCGGCGCGGGCCGGGGACTCGACCGGTTCGCGGTCCTGACCATCGGCGCCGGCCTCGGCCACGGGCTGGTGCTCGGCGGCACGCGGGTGCCCTTCGAGGAGGAGGACCGGGGCTTCGGCCGGTACTGGATCCTCGACCCCTCCGGCCCGCTCACCCCCGACGGCGCCCGGGGCAGTACTGTGTCCTTGCTCACCGTCCCCGGGACCGGCACGGACGCCCGCTACGAGGACATCCTCGCGGGTGCCGGAGCGGGCGAACCCATGGCCTCCCGGGTGATCGGCGAGGCCGCCCGGGCGCTCGGCACGCTCGTCGCGCAGATCGCCAACGTCGCGATGCCGCAGAAGATCCTGCTGGCCGGCGAGGGGGTCGGACTGATGGATGTGGCGGGGAACACGGTCCGGGAGACCGTCCGCGCCCACCGCCATCCGCTCGCCGCCCCGGTCGACCTGGAGACCAGGGTCTCCGACTTCCACGACTGGGCGCGTGGCGCGGCCGTGTTGGCGATCCAGGTCCTGGTGCCCGGCGGGAGGGAAAAGTGAACTCCCGTCCGTGACGGACTCATTGACGTGATGAGTAACACGGTCCGATATGTCCGTATCCGGTGGGCTTACTCACAGCGCCTTCACCTCCGGCGGCATATGCTTCACAGCATGTCCACCACTGTTGAAGCCGTCACCGAGCGATCGGCCGCGGAGGTCAACGAGGAGATCCGGGCCCTGTGGCTCCGGTCGGGCGGGACACTGACGACCGAGCAGCGCGCGGAGTACCAGCGCCTCGTGTTGGAGTGGGCCGCCGCGGCCCCGCAGGCACGGCCGCACCGCGCGGCCTGACCGACCCGGCGCCCGTCGCGCCGCACCGTCCCGGGCACCCGTGAGCGCACGGGTGCCCTTCTCGTTCTCCCTCCGGGCCCTCGCACGGCGCAGCCGTCCCGAAGCCCGCCCGAACCGCGCACGGCGCCCCGTGAAGGCCGCGTGCCGTGCGCCCGGTCCGCTCCCGCCGGCCGGTCAGCCCCAAGTCGCCGAGTAGTACCGCTGGTACGCCTTGCGGTCCTGCTCCGAGCGGATGTACCGGGTCGCGACCAGAGCGATCAGACTGCCCGCGACGACCAGCAGGCCCGGACCGACGTTCCGTGTGTCCGTGAGCCGTGCCAGCAGGGTGCTGCCCTCCGACGTGCCCGTGACCGGTGCCGAGGAACCCGGCGAGGCCGCGTTGGGCGCCATCCCGCCCTGGGCGGCGGGCGCCGACGGCGCGCCCGAGGGCGGTGTGCCCTGGGCGCCGCCCGCGTTCTGGGCCGACACGATCAGCCGTACCCCGAGGGTCGTCATCGCCTTGGTCACCGGCTGGAAGAACGTCGTCCCGCCGGTCTTGCAGTCCCCGTTGCCGCCGGACGTCACACCGAGCGCGATGCCCTCGGAGAACAGGGGGCCGCCGCTGTCGCCCGGTTCGGCGCACACGTCGGTCTCGATGAGTCCGGTGACCGTCCCCTCCGGGTAGTTGACGGTCGCGTTCAGTCCGGTGACCTGGCCGTCGCGCAGTCCGCTGGTGCTGCCGCTGCGGAACACCCGCTGTCCCACGGCCGGATCGGCTGCCCCGGTGATCCGCACGCCCTTGCCGCCGCCGACCGAGACGACGTCGGCACCCGCCCCGGCCTTTCCGGAGGCGTACTGCACGAGGGAGAAGTCGGTGCCCGGGAAGGCGCTGTCGACGGTCTGGCCGAGCTGCTGGTCACCCTGGTTGTCGGCGAACCAGGTGGATCCGGCGGGCCCGCAGTGGCCGGCCGTCAGGATGAAGTCGCGCTGGCCGTTGGTGACGTTGAACCCCGCCGAGCAGCGGCCACCGGTCGACAGGATCGGCAGGGCGCCGTTCAGCCGCGTGGTGAACGCACCCTTCGTGCGTTCCATGTGCACGAAGCCGCCTATTCCCGCGGCCACCTGCGTCATCCGCGACCAGTCGCCGGCCGACACCGTGCTGTCCGCCCGCACCACGACCCGGTTGGTGCGGTAGTCCACCGCCCAGGCCGTGCCGACCACACGCGGTGCCGAACGCAGCGTGGCCGTCGCCGACTTGAGCTCGTCCATGCTGCGGGGGACGACCTTCGCCGTGGCCCCCGCCTGCCGGACCGCCCGCGCCGCCGCGTCGTCGGTCACCGCCACGACGGGCCGCCCGTCCGCGCCGATCCAGCTGCCCGCCGTCCGCGCGGTGCCGAGCCGCGCCACGAGTGCGTCACCCGGGTCCCCGGCGCCGGCGGCGGAGCGGAGCGCCCCGGTGGTGGCCGGGGGTGTCTCGCTCGCCATGGCGGCCTGGGTGACCATGGCGCCCCCCAGGAGGAGTCCGCCGACCGCCGCCAGCCGTGTCACTCGCCGGACGACCCGTCGTCGTGCGTGCCGCATGCAGGGCTCCCGAAACCGAACCAGGTGGGGCGATGCCCGTACCGGCACCGCGGGGCACTCGGGTCGTCGAGTGCCCGTTCCTCCATACGGCGCGGGCGGCGGCGGCGTTCACCGGCGGCGGTCAGTTCTTGCGCGCCACCCCGCCGAACATGGCGACCTCCTCCGGCTCGCCCTGGGCGGTGTCCTCCGGGCGCCAGCGCGAGCAGGACACCACGCCCGGCTCCAGCAGTTCCAGGCCGTCGAAGAACCGGGTCACGTCCTCGGGGGTGCGCTGGGTCAGCTTCGGGGTGCCGTGCTCGTTCCAGAACTTCACCGCCTCGTCCACGTCCGGCATGGACGGGCTGGTGATGGTGTGGGACAGCACCAGGTGGCTGCCCGCGGGCAGCCGGTCCGTCAGCTGCCGCACCAGACCGTACGGGTCCTCCTGGTCGCCGATGAAGATGACCACGCCGAGCAGGATCAGCGCGATCGGCTCGCTGAAGTCCAGCGTCTTCGCGGCGTGTTCGACGATCGCGTCGACGTTGCGCAGGTCCTCGTCGAGGTAGTCGGTGCGGCCCTCGGGCGTGCTCGTCAGCAGGGCCCGGGCGTGGGCGAGCACGAGCGGGTCGTTGTCGACGTACACGATGCGGGACTCCGGCGCGACGCGCTGGGCGACCTCGTGCGTGTTGTCGGCGGTGGGCAGCCCGGTGCCGATGTCCAGGAACTGCCGGATGCCCACCTCGGACACCAGGTGCCGCACCGCGCGGCCGAGGAACAGCCGGTCCGCGCGCGCGTACTCGCCTATGCCCGGGTGCAGTTGGCGTATCTGGTCACCGGCGGCGCGGTCGACCTCGTAGTTGTCCTTGCCGCCGAGCCAGTAGTTCCAGATCCGGGCGGTGTGCGGCTGGCCGGTGTTGATGCGGGCGCGCAGCGACGCGGCGACGTCGTTGGTGGCTGCCGGGTTCTCGGTCACGTGGGTCAGCTCCTGGATGCCGGGGATGCCTGAGAAGATGCCTGACGAGGTGTCCGGTGCCCCGCCCGGCGGGTCGCCCGACGCGCGCGGTGCACCGTGCAAGACGCAATCTAGACGCCCGAGTTGATCTCCGCCGCACGACCCGGCGTTTCCGCACGCGGACCCCGCCCCGCGTCACCGGCGGGGTCCTGGTACGACCGGTGCCCACCGGACGGCGAACGGACCGGGAACCGCCCCCGTGTCCGCGTTCCCGCCGCCCGCAGCGCCCCCTATCTTGGGCCCCATGACCAGCATCCCGCACGTCACACCCGGCGAACCGGACCCGCTGCGCGCCCTCGACCTGGAGCGGCTGCGACGTCGTACGAGCATGAAGTGGCGCACCTATCCCGAGGACGTGCTGCCCCTGTGGGTGGCCGAGATGGACGTCCCGCTCGCCGGACCCGTCGTCCGCGCCGTCACCGACGCGCTCGCCCTCGGCGACACCGGCTACCCCGCCGGCACCGCCTACGCCGAGGCCCTGGCCGCGTTCGCCGCCGACCGCTGGAACTGGTACGACGTCTGCGTGGAGCGCACCTCGATCGTGCCGGACGTCATGCTCGGAGTGGTGGAGATGCTCCGGCTGGTCACCGGCCCCGGCGATCCGGTCGTCGTCAACTCGCCCGTCTATCCACCGTTCTACCAGTTCATCACCCATATGGACCGCCGGGTGGTGGAGGATCCGCTCGGGGCCGGTCTGCGCATCGACCTCGCCTCCCTGGAGGAGACCTTCAAGGAGGTGACGGCCGGCGGGGGACGCGCCGCGTACCTGCTGTGCAGTCCGCACAACCCCACCGGCACCGTGCACACCGCCGGTGAACTGGCGGCCGTCGCCGGTCTCGCGGAACGGTACGGCGTCCGCGTCGTCGCGGACGAGATCCACGCGCCGCTCGTCGACCCCGGTGTCGCCTTCGTGCCCTACCTCAGCGTCCCGGGCGCCGAACGCGGCCTGTCCCTGATGTCGGCCAGCAAGGGCTGGAACCTGGCGGGCCTCAAGGCCGCCCTCGCGCTCGCCGGGCCCGGAGCCGCCGACGACCTGCACCGCATGCCCGAGGAGGTCGGGCACGGCCCCAGCCACCTGGGCGTCATCGCGCACACCGCCGCCCTGCGCGACGCCACCGGCTGGCTCGACGCCGTGCTCGCCGGGCTCCGCGCCAACCGGCTCCTGCTCCGCGACCTGCTCGCCGACCATCTGCCCGGCGTCCGCTACGACCCCGCGGAGGCCACCTACCTGGCCTGGCTCGACTGCCGTGCCCTCGGCCTGGGTGACGACCCGGCACGGACGTTCCTGGACCGGGGCCGGGTGGCCCTCAGCTCCGGCATCCCCTTCGGCACCGGCGGCGCGGGCCACGCCCGTCTCAACCTCGCGACCTCGCCCGAGATCCTCACCGAGGGGGTACGGCGCATGGCGGCGGCCCTGCGCTGAGCGACCGGCCCCGGCGACCGACCGGGGGCTTCACGGCCGTGCGGACCTACACTGCGGGAATGGACGACACACGGCTTGACCTGCTCGGCTCCGGCAAGTACCTGCTGGTGACCAGCTACCGGAAGGACGGCACCCCCGTCGCCACTCCCGTGTGGGTGGTCCGGGACGGTGACGGCCTCGGCGTGTGGACGGCCGCCGACAGCTACAAGGTCAAGCGGATCCGGCGCCGCGCCGACGTCCTCGTCGGCCCCTGTGACCTGCGGGGCAACCCCACCGGTGAGCAGGTGCCGGCCACCGCCGCGATCGCCGACGCGGCCACCACCGCCCGCTACCGGGGCCTCATCGCCCGCAAGTACGGCGTCGTCGGACGGCTGACGCTGCTGGGCAGCCGGCTGCGCCGCGGCCTCGACGGCACGGTGGGCATCCGGGTGGCCCTCACGGACTGAGGGCCACCCGGTGGGCGGGGGCGTGCCGCGCCGCCTCACCGCCCTCGCGTGCTACGACGCGTTCTGCACCGAGCCGTCGAGCACGAGTCCGCCCGTCTGCGGCTTACCGGTCTCCGGGTCGATCTGCCGGAACCGCACGGACTCCACCGGCTCCGTCACCCGGTCCTCGACCGTGGGCACGGTGATGTCGGTGCTCGTGCGCCCCGGCGGGATGTCCACCCACAGATAGAGGCCGTCCACCTTCGACAGCCGCCGCTCCGGGTCCGGCTTCGCCCCGGCGGTGTCCCGCAGCCAGCGTGCCGAGACGTCCTTGGTGGACAGCTCCGGACCGGTGACCGGCGCGACCTGGAACATCGTGGTCATGTCGACGTCGACCGCCTGGGAGAGGGACACCCGCCACTTCAGCGACTTGCCCTCGGCCACCTTGTCCGCGACGGGGGTGACGGTCATGGTGGGCGCCGGATCGTCGTCGTGGACGGTGATCCCGCCCCGGTAGGAGCCGACGACCGCCCCGCGGACCGCCTTCACCAGCACGTCGTACGACACGTCGGTGCCGTACCGCGTGTTGCCCTTCACCTCGACCGGTACGTCGATGCCGTCGCCGCCCGCCCGCACGGTGACCAGACGGTTCTTCGTCCGGCCGGTCGCGGGGTCGACGACGTACACCCGGACCTGACCACTGCCCTCGCCCGTGACCCGGACCGGGACGTGGTAGGTGCGCACGCCGGAGTCGCCCTCGTCGACCGTCGTGCGGCCGAGGTCCACCCGGGGCAGCGCGGCGGCCCGCACCGCGGGCGTTCCCGCACGCCAGCCCCAGGCGTCCATCAGCCAGGCCCGCCCGGACGCCGAACGAGGCGTCAGCGTGAGCGACTTGACCGACTTCAGGTCGAGACCCGCGCGGGTGGCCGCCGTCAGCGGCACCCGGTACTCACGCGCCCAGTAGGAGGCGGTGCGCTCACTGCCGGGCAGACCGTCCGCCCGGAGGCGGCCGAGCGTCGCCTTCTTCCCGGTGGCGTCGGTGACGGACACGTCCAGCTGGGTGCCCCGCGAGTTCGGCGGCACGAACAGCCGCAGCGCCAGCGACGTGGAGCCGGACAGCGACAGGGGCTTCCCGGCGCTCACCCGGGTCGCGGTACCGGCGTGCGTCCAGTGCAGCGCGACCGCGTGCCGGCCGGCCTCCCGGTCGGTCTCCCACTGCGCGAAGTGCGGGGAGGAACCCTTGGCGCCCGGGTCGAGGCAGGTCTTCGACGGGCTCGGGTCCACCGCGTCGCACAGCTTGCCGCCGGTCACCGACACCCCGCCGTCCGGCAGGAATCCGGCACCCCGGCGCGCGCCCACGGCATGGCTGAGCACCCGGGCCGGGTCCGCCGTCGGCGCCCGCTTGCCGGAACCGTCGAGCAGCGGCCGCACCTTGTCGTCGCCGGCCAGGAACAGCCGGGCGGCGGCCGCGATGTACGTCGCCCCGGCCTTGTGCTGCTGTCCGGCGGTCAGCCGGGTCGCGGCACGCTTGCCGCACACCTTGTCGGGGTGCTGCGGGTCGTCGGAGAAGTCGTCCTCGGCGGGCGCCGCGGACTGGCCGGGCGTCCACTCGGAGTTGAAGAAGTTGTGGTTGGCGCCGACCACGTACACGGCACTGTGCAGCGCGGTACCGCTGCTGACCGCGCGGGTGCCGTCGACGTAGACCTCGCCCTGGAGGTCGGAGACGTCACCGTCGCAGCCCGGCAGGATCGTCAGGGACGGCACGTCGGGGACCGGGTTCTGCCCGAAGACGGTGGGGCCGATCAGGACGGTGCCGCGGATGTTCCAGCGGGCCGGGCCGGGCTGGGCGTCCTGGTCGGCGGGCGGTGCGTAGAGGCTGTCCAGCGCCGCCCGGTTGACCCCCTCGCCGCCGCGGGAATGCCCGACGAGGAGCACCCGCGACAGGTCGGTGCGGGGCGCGTCGCGGACGACCGCCGGCGCGGTGTCGGGGTGTTCGGCCCAGTCGGCCCAGCGGGCCAGGTGCTGCCGGACCAGCGAGGAACGTGCCTGCGCGCCGCCGTCCTCGGCCAGGTGGTCCTGGCCGTTGATGCCGTTGGCGGAGATCGACACGGTCATGTAGCCCTGGGAGGCCAGGAGTTTCTGGTCCCGCAGATAGCCGCGGTGGCTCGGCACCGGTTTCGTGCCGGCCGGGCAGGGCCACTCCCCGGAGATGTCACGCCCCTTGTAGCACGTGTAGTGCCGGCCGTGCAGGAACAGCGCCAGCGGCCGCTTGCCGGGCGCGCCGACGGGCGCGACGACCACCGCGCGCATCTCCACCGGCGCCGGGAATCCGGGCAGCCGCACCGACTTGAGGCCGTACTCGCCCGTCTTCGTGCGGTACGAACCGGGCTTGCCCGGGTCCACCGCGTTCGCGGGCAGCGGGGCCGGCGGCCGGGCCGCGTCGGCCGTCGGGGCGGTGCTCCGCGCATCCAGCCGGCGCCCTCCCGACCAGACCTGCAGACCCGTCAGTTCCCCGGCCCGGTGCCCGTCGAGCGGCAGCCGGAAGGTGTGCCCGTCCCGGCCCGGCCGCGGCACTCCCAACAGCTGTCCCCCGGAACGGAATTCGACGCGTGCGTCGCCCATCGGCACCGGCCGGTCCGAGCGCCACTCCAGCTGCGGTGCCGAGCGTCCGTCGGAGATCCGCCAACCGGGCGGCAGATGCCCGTCGTCCGCCGCCGTCGACGTTCTCACCTGCGCGGGTGGTCGGGCTTGCGCCGCTGCCACCCCTGGTGAGGCTCCCGCCACCGCGAGCAGCGCGGCGGCGGTCACCCCTATGTGCCGGGCACGGACCACTGTTCCTCCTCGAACCCCGGACCCGGGCGTCCCGTCGGTTCCGGGAGCCCTCTCGTCCCCGGAGGATGGAACGGCGAGTGAGTGGGTTGCCTGTGGAGGAGAAGTGATGGATCACATCATGCGCAACAACGCCCCGTGACCGCGTAGTTCGGCCACGGTGGGGGCGGCGGTCCGGCGTCCGCCGCGGTCCCGTGGGGCCGTCAGGTCCACGCCCGGTACGGCTCGTCCATCAACTGGAAGACCGGCTCCCCGCGTACCGGGTCCTTCGCCGTGGACATGCGGACCCGGTCGCCGCTGTGGATGCCGACCGGCGGGCCCATGACCCGGCCCCGGACGACGAACCCCTCGGCCATCTCGATGAGCGACACATTGCGCGCCGCCGGGGTGTTGCGGTGCACCACCGTGGAGTGGCGGACCGTGCCGACCCCCTCGCTGCGCTCCGTGCGCAGCTCACTGCCCTGGCACACCGGACACAGCAGCCGGTGGTACATCGCGGTGCCGCACCAGGTGCAGCGCTGGAAGTGGATGGCGTCCCTGGAGTCCGCGGAGACGGGGTCGAGAAGACCCGCCGCGGAACCGGCCGCCGGATGCGAGGCGCTTGCTGAGTGGTGGTACACGCTGGTCAACTCCCTGCGCTCGGCCGGAATCCCGTACGCACGGCGCGAGCCGTGCACGCGAGTGCCCGGCAGCCGTGCCACCGTGCACGCCGACAGAGTATGGCACTCAGTGTCACTCGTAAAGGCACTGCGTACCCTGAATTTCGCCGGCGGCCCGCGTCAGGCGCGGCCCAGTGCCGCCTCCCACTCCTGCACCACACGCCAGACCGGGGCGTCCCGGCGGGAGACGAGCACGACCACGTCCTCGGGCCGCTCGTCCCCCTCGTCCGGCAGGGCACGGACCGGCACGGCGCGCACGGGGGCGTCCGCCGGGCGGCCGAACGCCCGCTGCACGTGCCCGAGTGCGTGGTCCACCAGCGTCCCCGCGTCGCCCTCGCCGTCCGACCGGAGCCAGGAGCGCAGGGCGTTGTTGTGCGCGGCGACCACCGCGGCCGCGATCACGTCGGCCCGCAGCGTCCCGTCGGTCTGCCCGGCGAACCGTGCGCGCAGGTACTCGGCGAGCGCGCGCTCGTACCGCCACACCACCGACAGCTCGTAGGCCCGCAGTCCCGGGACCCGCCTGGTGAGACGGTAGCGCTGCACGGAGAAGGTCGGGTTCTCCGCGTACATCCGCAGCACCATCCGCGCCGCGTCGCACACCCGCGCCACCGGGTCGTGCTCCTCGTCCTCGCCCCCCGCGAGGAACGCGGTCATGTCCGTCAGGCAGCGCTCGTGGTCGGGGAAGACCACGTCCTCCTTCGAGGGGAAGTAGCGGAAGAACGACCGCCTGCCGACCCCGGCGAGGGCCACGATGTCGTCCACGGTGGTCTGCTCGTAGCCGCGGTCCAGGAAGAGCCGGAAGGCCGCCGCGACCAGGGCGTCCCGCATGGGCGGCTTCGCGGCCGGCGCCGCGCTGCTGGAGCTCATGACCGGGAACGTAGCACCCGCACGGCATTCATGACACTCAGTGCAGCGGAACGGGCCGTAAGGGGGAACCGAGTGCTTTCCGGAGGTCCCGGCACACCTGTCGGGCCGCGCCCGCGTCCTGGGTGCCGACCTCCCCCCGGGGGCGGTAGAGGCAGTCCGCACCCTGCGACGTAACCTTTCTCCACCCACGCCGCCCGCGCTCGCCGGAGGAGATCCGCATGTCCGCCGCCCGCCCCCGCCTGCTCTACGTCACGGACCTGGCGTACCAGGCCCGCGGGCGCCGCTACTGCGACGAGGACATCCACCTCGCCGCCCGGCTGCGTGAGCGCTTCGACCTCGCCCTGTGCCATCCCCGGGACGCCGTCGCCCTGATGGACGGCTTCGACGCCGTGGTGGTCCGCAACAGCGGGCCGGTGCTCGGTTACCGGAGCGAGTACGAGGCCTTCCGCGCGCGTGCGCTCGCCACCGGCGCCCTCGTGTACAACCCGCTCACCGGCAAGGCGGACATGGCCGGCAAGCAGTACCTGCTGGATCTGAGCGCCGCCGGGTTCCCCGTCATCCCGACCGTCGGCCGCGCCGAGGACCTGCACCTGCTGCCCGCCGCCGACGCCTACGTGGTGAAGCCCCGCCTCGGCGCGGACTCCCTCGGCATGCGGATCGTCCCCGCCGGGCAGGTCGCCCCCCTCGCGACCGGCGACGTCCTGATCCAGCCCTGCGTCGACTTCGCCTACGAGGTCTCCTTCTACTTCGTCGACGACGACTTCCAGTACGCCCTGTACGCCCCCGACCCGGAGCGCCGCTGGGAGCTGGAGCCGTACGCCGCGACCGCCGCCGACCTGGAGTTCGCCCGGCGTTTCGTCGACTGGAACGACCTCGGCTCCGGCATCCAGCGGGTCGACGCCTGCCGGGCGCCCGACGGGGGACTGCTCCTGGTCGAGCTGGAGGACCTGAACCCCTACCTCTCCCTGGAGGCGCTGCCGGAGGAGGCCGCGGAAGCCTTCGTCACGGCGTTCACCGCGTCCCTGAGCCGGTTCGTGCAGGGAGCGCTCAGCCCGGCCTGACGGCAGGCGCACGCCGCGCCCACCGGATCGGCACCGCGGGGTTGCGGGGGCGGCTGCGGGGTGAGCCTGAACGGGGCCGCGGCGCCGGCCGTATCTCAGCACGGGGACCCCGGACTCCCGTACGGACGGGACGGAAGGAGAGCCAGGTGCCGACACCGCCCGACCCCGAACCGCCGCGCCCAGGACCGGTACTGGAACCCATCCGGGTCCTGCGGCCCCGCCGCTTCGACGCCCTCGCCGAGCTGATGCGCGAGATGTATCCGGACCCGGCCGCCGACGAGCCGGGCCCCGCGCCCCCGGGTCGATCCTCCGCTTCCTTCCGCACGCCGGAGACCGCCGAGGAGGAGACCCGGGAACTGCCGCCCTTACCGGGTACGCGCCTCCCGGCGGCCTCCGCGCCGCGCCGCACCGGCCGCGGCATCCGCCGGACCGCCGTGGCCCTCGCCGTGGCGGCAGCCGCACTCGCCGGGTTCGGCTCCGCTCTCCTGCTGACCGGACGCCAGGAGGCCGCCGCGACCGCACGGCCCTCCCCGCACCGGCCGACCGCACCGGCCCCCACCGCGCCGTCCGCCACCGCACCGGCCCCCACCGCATCCGCTCCCACCGGCCAGGCCGCCCCCACCGCCGCCGGCGCCGACCCCGACGGCCCCGGTACCCTCCGCGGCGGCGACACCGGACCCGAGGTCACCGATCTGCAAGAACGCCTTCTGCGCGTCCCGGACGTCTACCGGGGCGGCTCCACCAGCGGCGTCTACGACACCACCCTCACCGAGGCCGTGGCCCGCTTCCAGCTCTGGTACGGCATCAGCGGCGACGAGACCGGTGTCTACGGCGACGACACGCGCCGCGCACTGGAGTCGCGCACCGACCCCGGCGACGATGGATGAAAGGGCGTGCCGGGAGCCGGGTGACGGGGGCGGGCGGCACCCGGGCGGCCACCGCGCGACGGACGGGAGCGGAGCGGCATGACGGACAGGCACGGCGGCGCGGAACCCGGCGGGTCCGCGCTCGACGGATTCCTCGGGCGGCTGAACCCCGACATGTGCGTGGTCACGGCCGCCGCCGACGGTGAGCGGGCCGGATGTCTCGTCGGCTTCGCCTCGCAGTGCTCCATCGACCCGCCGCGGTTCGCCGTATGGCTCTCCAAGGTCAACCACACCTATCACGTGGCCCGGGCCGCCCATCACCTCGCCGTCCATCTGCTCACGCGTGACCAGCGCGACCTCGCCGAACTCCTCGGCGGGCAGACCGGCGACGAGATCGACAAGTTCGCGCGCCTGGACTGGTGGGAGGGGCCCGGCGGCGCCCCCGTCCTCGCGGACGCGGCGGCCTGGTTCGTCGGCACCATCCTGCACCGCACGGACGGCGGCGACCACGTCGGTTTCGTCCTGGACCCGGTGCGCTGGGGCGGGGACCGGGACGGCCCGCTCCTGAAGCTCTCCCACGTCTCCGGCATCGACGCCGGTCACCCGGTGGACTGAAAAGGCTTCGAACACCGGGGAGTGGTCCGGGAGATCGCCTGGACGGCCCGGTGGCGGCCCCGCACAATGGGCAGCCCGCGGCCACCGGTCGCGTGCTCAGCCGCACCATGAACCGAAGGCGTCGCCGATGACCGGCTCCCGCATCCCGGGTCTCTTCGTGCCCGCCGTGTTCCTGCTGGCCCTGGTCGCCGGCGTCTGCTGGTACTGGCGGCACCGTGACGACGACTGACCAGGTCGCGCGGCCGACCAGGTCCCCGGGACCGACCAGGCGCCCGCGTTCCCGGCGCGCCGGTCCCGCGCGTCCGTCCTGCCCGTCAGTCCTGGGCGTCCGGGACGTCGTCCTCCTGCGGCATCCGGATGTCCACCACGCACACGTCGTCCCGCCGTCCCTCGGCGAGCATCGTGGCGAGCAGCGCGTCCAGCGAACCCGACTCGCCGCGCCCGTGGGCCCGTACCGCCTCGGCCAGCCGCTCGAAGCCCGCGTCCAGACCCTCACCGGTCCGCTCGACCAGACCGTCGGTGTACAGCAGCAGCCGGTCGCCGGGTTCCAGGCGGAGTTCCGCCGATTCGTAGAGCGGGCTTCCGCTCGCACCGAGCAGCATCCCGCCGGGACGGGGGAGGTAGCGCACCTCGCCGCGGCGCACCAGCAGCGGCGGCGGGTGCCCGGCCTGCGCCCAGGCCAGCACCTGCTCCTCGCGGTGGTAGCGGGCGAGGACCATGGTGGCCGTGGTCCGGCTGTCCCGGGAGTGCAGCAGCAACTGGTTGAGCCGCGTCAGCGCCTGCGTGAGCGAGGAACCGGTGCTGACCATGCCCTTCGCGGTGAACCGCAGCTGGGCCATGGTGGCGACGGCGTCGATGCCGTGACCGGCCACGTCACCGACGACGAACAGCGCGTCGCAGTCGGGCAGTTCGATGGCGCTGAACCAGTCGCCGCCGACATGGATCCCCGCCTGCGCGGGTACGTACGCGACCTCCACGCGCAGGCCCGCCAGCCGCACCGGTTTGCTGGGCAGCGGCAGCAGGGCGTGCTGCATCTTCGCGGCCAGGGCCCGCTCGGCCTGCAGGACGCCGCGTTGCAGCAGCATCGCGCGCTCGCTCTCCACCAGCGCGAGTTCCGCGCTGCGCTGCGCGGTGAGGTCCTGGACGAAGCCGTGCACCTCGACCGGGGTGCCGTCCGGCTCCGTGACGGCCTCCGCGACCATCCGCAGGTGCCGTACGCCCTCGGGTGTCTCCATGCGGAACGGCACGTCGAACTGCTTGGCGTGGCGGACGAGCCGGTCGACGGCGTGGGTCAGCAGCCCGGCGTCCTCCGGCAGCGCCAGGTCCGGCAGCCGCTCGAGGCGCAGCGGCCCCCGCGCGGGCACCAGGCCGAGCACCGCGTACGCCTGTGCCGACCAGGTGATCTCCTCGGTGACCAGGTTCCAGTTCGCCCAGCCGAGATTGCCGAGCCGCTGCACGTCGAGGAGACGCTGTTCCTGCCGGTCCCCGGGGTCGTGCCGCAGCCAGGTCACCAGCAGCCCGTCGCCCAGCCGGCCCGCGCGCACCGAGTAGGTGGCGGTGACGGGCACCCCGTCGGACTCGTCCTGGTAGGCGAAGGGTTCGCCCTCGAAGGGCACCCCGGTCTCGAGGGCCTGGAGGTAGCCGTGCCACAGGGGCTCGCCCGCGACGGAGGGGTAGCTCTCCAGGATGCGCGCGCCGACCATGTCGCGGCCCGTGCGGCCGAACACGTCGACGGCCTCCGCCGTAGCCGCTTCGATGCGGTAGTCCTCGACCTTGCCGGAGGGGGCGCGCAGTGGAGCGAGCAGGATGGCGGCGCCCGGAAGCGCGTCGAAGACCTCCTGGACGGTGCGGGCGAGGCCGTTCTCCTCGGGGCGTTCCCGCGAGGCGTCGAAGGCCCGCAGCCGGCCCGCGCACAGCCGGGCTGCGGCCCGCAGCAGCTCACGCTCGCGGGGCTCGAACGGCCCGGGGCACCGGCGCAGCACGCCCAGCGCGACGCTCGCGGTGTCCCCGGCCGGTACCGGCAGCCAGGCCCTGGTACGCCACCGCTCCGGGGGGTCCCCGATCAGCAGATGGCGGGTGCGGTCCGTGGAGAAGTCCTCCAGCCAGCGCGGCTCGCCCGACTGCAGGGCTTCGAACGCGGTGATCCCGGTCAGCGGGGGCACCTGCCGCCACTGGGCGGCGAGGGTGCCGTCGATGCCCGCGTGCCCGATCAGTTCGAGTCCGCCCTCGGGCAGCCGCGCGTAGAGCATGACGGCGTCGGCGCGCACCTCGGACGCCAGCCGGTCCAGCAGGCACTCGGCCAGCTCGCGCGGCGAGCCCACGCGGATCAGCGACCGGCCGATGTGGCCCAGGAGGTCGGCCATGTCCGCGGTGCCCGCGGGCGCCATTTCCCAGGTGCCGGCGGGGCCGGGCCGTCCCGTGGGGGAGGCCGGTGCCGGGCCGGAGTCCCGCTCCTCGGCAGGCTGCAGCTCGCCCAGGGTGAGCCAGCACTGTTCGAGGAGGGTGCGGTTGCCGTCCTTGGCCCGTTGCAGGAGTTCCTCGTGGGCGGCGCTCGGACCGCACCCGATGACGGCCATCAGGACACCCTTGGCGCGCTCCAGGACCGCCGCGGTCGCGGCGAGGTCGCGGAGCCGGTCCATCTCGGCGCGCTGCCGGGCCACGACCTTGGCCAGCGCCGCCAGATCGGCGCCGGTACTGGGGTCCACCGGAGGCACGGGCTCGCTCGTCACGCGACGAGCATCGCACATCCGGACGCGCTGGATCACTCGTCTGCCGACTCGTCCTCGCGTGAACTTTCCCCGTACCCGGACCGGGCCGTACGGAGGGAGCCACGGCACCGGACGGAGCAGGTGGGGGCAGGTGCGAGTGGTCCGCGTCGGCACGAAGCGGATCAAAGGGAAACGGTGGGGCGGGCCGCATCCGGGCCCGGCACCGAGGGGACGGCATCCGGCGGACCGAAGCCTCGCGGACGCCCGGCGCGCTTCGGCCGGGCCTGGACCGCGTGTGCGGGGCTGCCGTCCGGCCGTCTGCGATTCAGCGGGACGGGGGGCACTCCGAAACGGCGTACGAGGAGGCGGGCGTTCGGTAAGGAGCCGGCTCGGGTTCCGACGTCGGTGAATGGCGTACGGCGTACGGCGGGGCGGCGGGCACCCCGAGTTGGCCTGCAAGCCCCGGCGGGCGTCCCGTGCGGGGCGGCCGGCTCGGGTGCGACGCCCGTGGGCGCCGTACGGACGGGGAGGTTCGGCGCGTCGGGGGAGCGGGTCCGGCCTGTCCGGGCCGGTGGCGGAGGCGGGAGCCGTTCGCCGACAGGGGCTGGGTCGGTGCCGGGCGGCTCGGGCGGTCGCGGCAGTCGGCCGGGAAGGTCAGCGGGTCAGGCCGCGGGCACCCAGGGCGTCGGCCACCGCGCGGACGCTGCGGGCGATGTGCTGGAGCTGCATGACCTCGGCCGCGTACATCTTGATCGTGTGCTCGATGACCGACTCCGGCAGCCCGAGCACCGGCAGTTCGGCACGGGCGGTCTGCAGTGCGGTCCTGGCCACCCGGATCTCCTGCTGGACCTGGATTTGCGCGTGCCGGGCGAGCAGCACGGGGTGCCGGATGAGCGCCGGATAGCTCGCGTAGCGCGCGGGGATCAGCTCGCGCAGCCACTTGGCGGCCGAGCGCTCCCAGTCGTAGCTGCCCGGCGTCTTGACCTGGCAGGGCCAGTCGGGGCTGATGCGCGTGCTGGTCAGGGGCATGGTCTTCGCTTCCGGTGTGCGGCGTCGTGAGGGTGTCCGACGGGTTCGGGGCGGCCCCGGCCTAGGGGATGGCCGGGGCCGCCACGGGCGCATCGCGCAGACGATGCGCCCCGGTACACCCCTCGCGCCGACGTGGGTAGGGAACGGCGGCTGGGAGTGTCCGTATGAGTGCCCCGGGCGTCGGGAGCCGGTGCGGCGTGCGGGGCTGCAGGCGCATGGGCGGTCCGTCGGCTTTCTCGGGGCGTTGTGCGAGCGGTGGGTCCGCAGGTGGGATCGTGCCAGGAGTGGGCCGGGCGCGATCCGTGAGCAGTATTTATATATGCCGAGCGCTTTGCAAGACGTATGAAAACATTCATGCGCGATATGAGGTGAATGATCCCCGTCTTCGACCATGAAGCCGCAAGATCTTCACGAGTTACCGGTGCGTACGAAAGGATCGGCCGGGCAGGTCCAGACCTGGAGGAAGGCCGGAACCCGGCCGGACGCCGGCCCGCGCCGCGCCGGATCTGTCCGGAATCAGTCCTTCAGGAAGAACTGGTGCTGGTCGGAGAGCTGCTCGTACTTCTCCAGACGGCCCTGGGTGCGCTCCGGATCGGCGTCGGTCATGGCCTGGAGCAGCGCAGCGGCCAGTACGCCCGGCGCGGCGTAGGAGTCGAAGACGAGCCGCGAACCGGTGCCCGTGGCGAACGCGATGTCGGCCTCGTCCGCCAGCGGCCCGAGCGCCAGGTCGGTCACCAGGGCGACCTTCAGACCGGCACCGCGTGCTACCCGGACCGCGTGCAGCGTCTCCTGGGAGTGCCGCGGCATGGCGAACGCCAGCACCCAGGTGCCGCCGGCCTCACGGGCCTGGAGCAGCGCGTCGTAGGCCACGCTGCCGCCCCGGGTCACCACCCGCACGTCGGGGTGGATACGACGGGCCGCGTAGCCGAAGTACTCGGCGAGCGACTCCGAGATGCGCAGGCCCAGCACGGTCAGCGGGGTGGACCGGGACAGTTCACGGCCGACGTGGATGACCCGGTCGGGGTCGGCGAAGTCGCGCCGCAGGTTCTCCAGGTTCGCGATCTCGGCGTCGACCGCCGCCTGCAGCTCGTTGGCCCGGTCCTCGTCGTCCGGACCGCCGGCCAGCGTGCGCAGCGCGATCGACTGGAGCGTCTCCCGAAGGGCCGGGTAGCCGCTGAAGCCGACGGCGGCGGCGAAGCGGGTGACGGACGGCTGGCTCACCCCGACCCGGTCCGCGAGCTCGGTGATCGACAGGAAGGCGGCCTCGGTGATGTGCTCGATCAGGTACTGGGCGATGCGCCGCTGCCCCGGCGACAGACGCGGGCCGTCGAACAGCTCCCTGAGCCGGGACGTCGGGGCGGCGGACTCCGCCTCCGGGACGGTCCTGCCCGACGTGATCGCTGACGCCTGTGCGCGTGCCTGCTGCGGCGAGGGCACCGGTCGGTCTCCTTTGTCTGCCACGAGCACTCAACATAGCTCACCGACCGTCGTGACCAGGGGTTGAAGGTGCCGGGCTCACCGCCGGAACAGGGTGATCGAATGGCCCACCTCGTCGACCTGCCGACTGCTGTCGATCAGTTCGGCGAGCCGGCCGCGTGCCTTGGCCGCCGCCGAGTCCGACACCACCAGCAGCCCGTGCACCCGCTCCGTGGGCACCTTGCGCGGATCGTCGGCGTGGATGCCGTAGTACGAGGGCACACCGCTGCCCTTGTACACCAGCCAGACCCGCTCGCCCGGGTATCGCTGCCGCAGTCGGTCCGCCAGCCTGCCCAGATCCTGCCCCCAGTCCACGTTGGCGTCGTGCAGCAGCACGTGGGTGCGCGCGGGTCCGCCGAACGCCTCGTTGGCGTACGGCAGGTAGTACGGGAACGTCCGCAGCGAACTCACCGCCGCGAACAGCACCAGCGCGCCGGCCGCGAGCCCGGCCCACCGCCGCCGCGAACGGAGCACACAGGCCGCGGCCACCGCGAGGAACACGGGCACGAACAGCGCGTAGCGGGTGCCGAAGTCCCGCGCACCCGTCATCGCCACCGCCAGCAGCACCAGTGGGGGCAGCAGCAGGTACGGCGCCGCGGGCCGCAGCCGCCGCAGCGCCACGGCCGTGACCGCGCCGGCCGCGCCCAGCGCCTGGAGCCCCAGCGGCGTCTTCACCAGCAGGGCGGCCGGCAGGTAGTACCAGAGCGAGCCGGTGTACAGACGCCCGAACAGATAGCCCTGCCACGGGTACTTCTCCAGGCCGAACTGCACCCGCATGCCGGCCCGGTACGCGGGGGGCACGGGCAGCAGGTCCACCACCCGCCCGCGCAGCCCGTGCAGCGCCGGTACCGCCTCGGCGGGCGCGAACCGCAGGCGCGGGTCCACGGCCAGGTAGGAGACCCAGACGACGGCGAGCGCGGCCAGCCCGACCACGGCCGCGCCGACGAGCGCCCGCACCATCGCCCGCCGGGGTGTCCCGGCCCCGGCAGGAGTGCCCGCCACCGGCCCCGGCCGGGGACACCGCCGGCCGCCACCGGCCCGCGCCCTCCTTCCCGGACTCCGGCAGCGGTTCCTCCCGCCGCGTCCGGGCCAGGACCGACACCGCGGCGAGCGCCATCAGCACCGGTACCGCCGGCAGCGCACTCATCCTGGTCGCCACGGCCGCCCCCAGCGCCGCCCCCGCGAGCGGCAGGTACACCTGCGGCCGCCGCCGGGCCCGCCACGTCAGCCAGGCCGACGTCAGCACGAACCCCGCCGCCGGCACGTCCAGCGTGGCCAGTGAGCCGTGCGCGATCACGTCGGGGGAGAAGGCGTACAGGGCGAGCGCCACCAGCCCGCCCGCCGTCCCCGTCAGCTCACGTGCGAACGCGAGGACCACCAGCCCGAACAGCAGGGTCAGCGCGATCACCGGCAGCCGCGCCCAGAGCATCAGCCGCCAGGGATCGTTGCCCGACTCGTACAGCAGGTGCCGTCCTACGTCGCCCTGGGTGCCGGTGTACGACGGGTCGTAGACCGGGTCGGCCACCGCCACGCCGGCCGCGATCAGCAGCTTGCCGAGCGGCGGGTGCTCGGGGTTGTAGCGCAGGCGGTGCTCACGCAGATAGTCGGTGGCCGTCGCCACGTACACCGGTTCGTCGATCGTGGGCGTCTGCCGCACGGCGGTGGTCACCATCGCGGCGGCCATCTGGGCCAGCAGCAGGGCCACCAGCAGCGGCGGCAGCCAGCGCCGGTGGCGGCGCGGCCGGGTGCACGGGTCCGCCGGTGCCGGCCGTGCGGGCCCCGCCACGGCGGTCCCACGGGGGAGGACCGCCTGCTCTTCGTGTGCCATCATCCGCCCCGCGACGGCACCGGCCGTGCGCCGGCGGGAGCGCTCGACGGTCGGTTCAGGGCCCCACCTGTCGCGTCGCTTCCGGCGTCGCGGCCGTCTCCGCCGCACGCGTCGTACCCGGCAGACCCTCTGCCGTGCCCACGGATACGGCCCGCGGCCGGTCGCGGTTCACCTCCCGGCGAAGACACCGCGGCGGACGGGCGCCACCGGTCCGCCGTCGGCACCGGACGCGGGGGCACCGACCCGCGCCCCCGGGGCCCCGTCGCGTGCCGGCCGCCCACGGGAGGGCCGTTCACGCCCGCTCGTGACCCGCCGCCCCCAGGTCCCGCACGGCGCGCGGCGCCGGCAGCGCGTCGGCCGTCACCAGCAGGTCCGCACGGTCCCGGGTGGTCGCCGTCAGATCCGCGTTGCGCTGGTCGGTCCCCAGCACCCAGGCCAGCGCGGCCTCCGGGTCCTTGCCGAACTCCTCGTGGCGGGCGACCAGCCGGCGGATCCGCTCGTCCTCGGCGATCTCGCAGTACCACACCTCGTCCAGGCACGGCCGCACCCGCGCCCACGAACCCTCCTGCAGCAGAAGGTAGTTGCCCTCCGTGACCACGAGCCGGGCGGCCGGCGGCACCGGGACCGCGCCGGCGATCGGCTGCTCCAGCACCCGCTCGAAGCCGGGCGCGTACACCACCTCGTCGGTGTCCTCCCGCAGCCGGCGCAGCAAGGCCGCGTACCCGGCCGCGTCGAAGGTGTCCGGCGCGCCCTTGCGGTCCCTGCGCCCCAGCCGGTCCAGCTCGGCGTCGGCCAGATGGAAGCCGTCCATCGGGACGTGCGCCGCGCGGGCCGGGTCCTGGGCGTTGAGGGCGCGCACCAGGTGCTCGGCGAGCGTGGTCTTGCCCGATCCCGGGCCGCCCGCGATGCCGAGGACCGCACGGCGGCCGTCCGCGGTGAGGCCGCGGGCGCGGGCGAGGAGGGCGTCGAAGGTCGGCGGCACACCGCACAGTGTGTCATCCGCGATCCGGCGAACATGTGGCGTGCGCCACCCACTGGACGGCGCCCGGCGGGGAACAGTGCAGGGTATGACTCAGCTCGGTCTGCCCGACGACATCCAGGCCTGCCTCTTCGATCTCGACGGGGTCGTCACCAAGACGGCGGTGGTGCACGCGGCCGCCTGGAAGGAGACGTTCGACGCGTTCCTGCGCGACTTCGACGGCGACCAGGGACGGCCGTTCGACGCGGCCGCCGACTACGACGAGTACGTCGACGGACGCCCCCGCGCCGACGGTGTCCGGGCCTTCCTCGACTCGCGCGGCATCCACCTGCCCGAGGGCACCCCCGACGACCCGCCCGACGCCCGCACCGTCCACGGACTCGGCAACCGCAAGAACGACCTGCTCCTGGAGAAGATCCGCACCGGCGGCGTGGAGGCCTACGACGGCACCCTGCGCTATCTGGAGGCGGTCCGCGCCGCGGGACTGCGCACGGCGATCGTCTCCTCCAGCGCCAACTGCCGGGACGTGCTGCGCGCGGTCGACGCCGAGCACTTCTTCGACGTCCGCGTCGACGGCGTGGTGGCCGCCGAGCGGAACCTGCCGGGCAAACCGCACCCGGACACCTTCCTCGCCGCCGCCCGCGACCTCGGTGTCGAGGCGTCCCGTGCGGCCGTCTTCGAGGACGCGCTGGCCGGCATGGACGCGGGCCGCGCGGGAGGCTTCGGGTACGTGGTCGGACTGGACCGGGTGGGGCAGTCCGACGCCCTCTACGCGCACGGCGCCAGCGTCGTCGTGAAGGACCTGGCCGAGCTGGGAGGCAAGCAGTGATCACCGAGCGGTCGTACGCCGTGGAGCCGTGGACCGTCCGGGAGACCGCCCTCGACCTGGACGTCCTCGCCCAGAGCGAGTCGGTGTTCGCCCTGTCCAACGGCCACGTCGGCTGGCGCGGCAACCTCGACGAGGGGGAGCCGCACGGCCTGCCCGGCAGCTACCTCAACGGTGTGCACGAGGTGCATCCGCTGCCGTACGCCGAGGCCGGCTACGGCTACCCGGAGTCCGGCCAGACGGTCATCAACGTCACCAACGGCAAGGTCGTCAGGCTGCTGGTGGACGACGAGCCGTTCGACCTGCGCTACGGGCGGCTCGTGTCCCACGAGCGTGTACTGGACCTGCGCCGGGGAGTGCTGGAGCGGACCTGCGAGTGGACCTCCCCGGCCGGCTCGACGGTCCGGGTCCGGTCGACCCGGCTGGTGTCGCTCACCCAGCGGGCGGTGGCCGCCGTCGCCTACGAGGTGGAGGCCGTCGGCAGCCGCAGCCGGGTGGTGATCCAGTCGGAACTGGTCGCCAACGAGAGCCTGCCGGAGCCCAACGGCGACCCGCGCGCGGCGATCGCGCTGAAGTCCCCCCTGGAACAGGAGGACGGGTTCGCCTCGGGCAACCGGCTGCGGCTGGTGCACCGCACCCGGCGCAGCGGCCTCCGGGTGGCCGTCGCCGCGGACCACGCCGTCAGCGGCCCGGAGCGCACCACGACCCGCAGCGAGAGCGGCATCGACGTGGCCCGGCTGACCGTCACCTCGGTCCTGGAGCCGGGCCAGACGCTCAGGCTGGAGAAGCTGGTCGCGCACGGCTGGTCCGGGACCCGCTCGCTGCCCGCGATGGCCGACCAGGTCGACGCGGCGCTCGCGGCCGCGGCGCACGACGGCTGGCAGGGGCTGCTGGCGGACCAACGGGGCTGCCTCGACGACTTCTGGGCCCGCGCCGACGTCGAGGTCGAGGGCGACGAGGAGATCCAGCAGGCCGTCCGGTTCGCGCTGTTCCACGTGCTGCAGGCCGGGGCCCGCGCCGAGCAGCGCGCGATCCCGGCGAAGGGCCTGACCGGGTCCGGCTACGACGGACACGCCTTCTGGGACACCGAGATGTTCGTGCTGCCCCTGCTCACCCACACCGCGCCGGCGGCCGTCGCCGAGGCGCTGCGCTGGCGGCACAACACCCTGGACGAGGCCCGTGAACGGGCCGCGCAGCTCGGCCACGTCGGGGCCGCCTTCCCGTGGCGCACCATCGCCGGCTCGGAGGGCTCGGCGTACTGGCCGGCCGGCACCGCGGCCTTCCACGTGAACGCCGACATCGCCGACGCCGTCGTCCGGTACGTGGAGGCGACCGGCGACACCGACTTCGAGCGGGAGGTCGGCGTGGAGCTGCTGGTGGAGACGGCCCGGCTGTGGCGGTCGCTGGGCCACCACGACAGCCACGGCGTCTTCCATCTCGACGGCGTCACCGGCCCGGACGAGTACAGCGCGGTCGCCGACGACAACACCTACACCAACCTCATGGCCCGGCGGAACCTGCTCACGGCGGCCGACGCCGTCGAGCGCCACCCGCACGAGGCGGAACGGCTCGGCGTGGGCGAGGAGGAGAGCGCGGCCTGGCGGGACGCCGCCGAGGCCATGCACGTGCCCTACAACGACGAGCTCGGCGTCCACGAACAGCACGCGGGCTTCACCCGCTACCAGCGCTGGGACTTCGACGGCACACGGCCCGACCAGTACCCGCTGCTGCTGAACTTCCCGTACTTCGACCTGTACCGCAAACAGGTCGTCAAGCAGGCCGATCTGGTGTTCGCCATGTACACCTGCGGGGAGCTGTTCGACGACGAGCAGATCGCCCGGAACTTCGCCTACTACGAGCCGCTGACGGTCCGGGACTCCTCCCTGTCCGCCTGCTGCCAGGCCGTCGTCGCCGCCCAGGCCGGTCACCTGGGGCTGGCCTGGGAGTACACCACCGAGGCCGCGCTGATGGACCTGCACGACCTGGAGCACAACACCCGGGACGGCCTGCACATCGCCTCGCTGGCCGGCACCTGGATGGCGCTCGTGGCCGGGTTCGGCGGCATGCGCCGGGACGGCGACCGGCTGCGCTTCGCGCCGCGCCTGCCCGAGCGGCTCAGCCGGCTCGCGTTCAACGTGCAGTTCCGCGGCCGCCGGCTGCGGGTGGAGATCGGTGCCGACAAGGCGACGTACCAGCTCCTGGACGGTCCGCCGCTGACCCTGCACCACCACGGCGAACCGCTGACGGTGAGCGCCGAGGAGCCGGCCGTGCGGACCGTGCCGCGTCCCGTCTCCCGGCCCACCCCGCAGCAGCCGCCGCACCGCGCGCCGAACGGCCGCTGAGCCACGGCGCGGTTGCGCGAGGAGGGCGGGCGGCGACGCGCCCGGCGCCCGCCCCCTCGGACGGCCCGTGCCCCTAGGGCACCGGCCTCATTCGCCGTGTCCGGCCAGGAGTTCGCGCAGCGCCAGCGCGTCCTGCGCGCTCAGCCCGGTGACGAAGTGCTGGAGCGCGGCGACCGGGTCCGGGCCCCGGTGCAGGGCGTCGTGCATCGCCTCGGCCGTCAGCTCCGCCGCGTCCTTGGCCGGCCGGTACGCGCCGCGCCGTCCGTCGGCGTCCCGCAGCACCAGTCCCTTGTCGTACAGACGTTTGAGGATGGTGTGGATCGTGTTGTACGCGAGTCCGCCGCCGATGCCGGTTCGGATCTCCGCCGGGGTCAGCGGCCGCTCGGTTGCCCAGAGGGTGGCCAGGACCTCGCTCTCCAGCTCACCGGCGCTGCGCCGCTCCGCTCTGCCGCGGGACCCTGTGCCAGCCATGGGCCAACCTTACAGCGCGTAGGGCCGCCGGCCGGAGGCACCTCCCGTCCGGCGCGTGCTTCCCGATTACGTTAGTTTGTCGCTGTCTGCGCCCGCGGCGGAAAGGTGACGATGGCCGGCAGCGCGTACGCACCACCGACCGGACTGCGCCGCGAGCGTCCACGACGCCCCTCCGGGCACGCCCGGGGCCCGCGGGCCGTCGCGCCACTGGCGGCGGTCGCGGTGGCCTTCACCCTGGCCCAACTGCTTCTGGTGCGGCCCGGCATGGGCCTCGGCTGGGACGAGACGGTGTACGTCAGCCAGGTCAGCGCGCACGCCCCCGCAGCCTTCTTCAGCGCACCCCGCGCCCGGGGCGTCTCCCTGCTGGTCGCGCCCGTCACCGCCTGGTCGTCCTCCACGGCCCTGCTGCGCGTCTACCTCGCGGTCCTCTCCGGACTCGGGCTGTTCCTGGCCCTGCGGACCTGGCTCGGTCTGTTCCCGGTCCGTGTGCTCGCCGTCGCGGGCGCCCTGTTCGCCACCCTGTGGGTGACGCTGTTCTACGGCCCGCAGGCCATGCCCAACTACTGGGTCGCCGTGGGCGCCCTGGCCGCCGTCGCCTGCTTCCTGCGCGCCCGGGCCGACCGTACCGACCGCCCCGCCCTGTGGGGTCTGGCGGCCTGCGCGGCGCTCATGGCGCTGATGCGGCCCGTGGACGCCGTCTGGGCCGTCCTGCCGCTCCTCGCCCTCGGCCTGCCGCGCCACCGGCGGCGAACGCTGTGGGTGCTGCTCGCGGGGCTCGCGGCCGGCGCCGCGGAGTGGGTCGCCGAGGCGTACGCGCGCTACGGCGGCCTGGGCCGCCGGCTCTCCGACGGCTCCGCGATCCAGGGCGGCCTCGGCTGGCACTTCGCCGTCGTGGACCAGCTGCGCAGCATGGGCGGGCGGGCGCTGTGCCGGCCCTGCACCGGGGAGCTGCCCAACCCGGTCGTCGCCGTGTGGTGGTTCACGCTGCCGGTGCTCGCCGTGCTCGCGCTGGCCGTCGCGGTCCGCGCCCGGCGTACGGCGGCCACGGCCGTGCCGCTCGCCTGCGCGGCGACCGCCGCCTTCCCGTACCTGTTCCTGATCGGCTACGCGGCGCCCCGCTTCCTGCTCCCTGCCTACGCCCTGCTGGCGGTCCCGGTCGCCGACCTGGTCTGCCGCCCGGTGAGCGGCCCGCGGCGGACCTGGCGCCCCCTGGCCGTGACCCTGCTCTGCCTGGGTCTCGCCGCCCACCTGGCGGTCCAGCTGGCCGTGCTGCGGGACACGGTGGACCGCACGACCGCCTCCCACCGGGCCTGGTCCCGTACCGCGTCCGCCCTGCACGATCTCGGCGTACGGCCGCCGTGCCTGCTCACCGGCCACGAGGCCATCCCGGTCGCCTTCTACGCCGGCTGCTCCTCGGCCGCGACGAAGGGGCACAACGCCAACGCCACCACGGCCGGCATCGTCCGCACCGCCGGGCGTGTCCCGGTGGCCGTCCTCGTGGCCAGGGGCACCCGGGTACCCCGGTACGCCCGCGACTGGCCGTCGGCGCCGGGGGGCGAGGTGCGGTTGTACTACGCCGTACCGGCCAGCGGAGCCGCCGCGGGCCGATGAGGGCAACGCGGCCCGGTGCGCCGGGTCAGGCGGGGCGCGACCGTCCTTCGGGCCGGGAGGCGCGCGGCCCCCGTCCGGGCGGCGGGTCGCCGCCCGGTCCCCCGAGGGGTCAGCGGCCGGTTCCGGAGTGCCGTGGGCGAGGTGCGGGGGCAGCAGGCGGGCGACCGCCCACAGCAGGACCCCGAGCCAGCCGAGCGCGAACAGCCAGCCGCCGACGACGTCGGTGAACCAGTGCACCCCCAGGTAGACCCGGGTCAGTCCGACGGCCGCTCCCCAGCACCCGACCGCCAGGCGCACGGCGGTCCGCCCGTGCGGGAAGCGCAGGCACAGGGCGATGATCAGCAGTCCGGCCGTCAGCGCGGCCGTCGTGGTGTGCCCGGACGGGAACGACCAGCCCGACGCGTGGGTCTGCCACTCGTACTGCGGCGGCCGGGCCCTGGCGACCAGGTTCATCACCGCGTACCGCAGGCCCTGGCCCACGCTCAGGCAGCCCACGGCGAGCAGCACGGCCACCAGCCGCTGCCGGGCCCCGCAGCCCGCGATCAGCCCGGCCACCACCGCCAGCACGTACGGGACGACCCCCGTGCCGGTGACGGTCAGTCCCCGGGCGACCGCCACCGCCATGGGCGGGCGGTGTCCGACGGACCAGGTCAGCAGCCCCTGGTCGAGGGGGAGCGGGGCACCGTGCCGGTGCGTCAGCACCACCGCGAGCACTCCGAACGCCAGCCAGGCGCCGAGCGCTCCGGCGCCCGCCGCCTCCGCGGTCCTCTTTCGATCCATGACGCTCGCAGCGACCCTTCGCACTCGACTACACGGGTGTAGACCGACTACTGCACTGTAGTCGAAGTGTCGCGCGGCGGCCGCCGCGAGGAGACGGGGTTAATGATCCCGCTGCGGGAAACGCGGACCGGGACCGCCCGCGAGCCGAGAAGGAGGCGACGATGAGCGACCAGCAGTCGGAGCAGACCCCGATGGCGGACGACGCCTACCAGCCCACCGGTACCAACGAGGAACAGGAGGACGCCGGACCCCTGGACCTCCAGGACGCGGTCGGTGAGCGCTCGTACGACGACATCCTCGACGAGGGCTACTCCCCGCCCGAACGGCCGCTGGGCGTCACCAAGCACGGCACCACCGCCGCCGAGCAGCACGAGGGCGAGACCCTCGACGAACGGCTCGGACAGGAGGTCCCGGACGTGGACGCGCCGGCCGGCGACGACATCGGCGACCTGCCCGGCGGCGAGGGCGAGCCGGTCGACCCCGAGGCCGGCGCGTCCCGCGCCGGCCGCCTGGTCGCCCCGGACGAGGGCGCCCACCCGGACACCGTCAAGGAGGAGGTCGCCCACGACGTCGGCATCGACGGGGGAGCGGCGGGCGCGGAGGAGGCGGCGGTCCACGTGGTGGAGGAGGAACCCTGACCTGGGGCCAATCAGGCCGAGTCGCCCAGGGTCTGTCGTTCGGACCAGGCCGGCTGGTCCGAACGACAGACCCTAGTCCAGCCGCTCGATCTGGCGCAGCCGGTTCGTCGCGTCCAGCGCCGCCACCTTGTACGACTCCGCCAGCGTCGGGTAGTTGAAGACCGCGTCCACCAGGTAGTCCACCGTGCCTCCGCAGCCCATCACGGACTGGCCGATGTGGATCAGTTCCGTGGCGCCGGAGCCGAAGCAGTGCACCCCGAGCAGGGTGCGGTCCTCGGGTGAGACCAGCAGTTTCAGCATGCCGTGCGAGTCGCCGATGATCTGGCCCCGGGCCAGTTCCCGGTACCGGGCGACGCCGGCCTCGAACGGCACCCGCTCCTCGGTGAGCTGGTCCTCGGTGCGGTCCACGAAGCTGATCTCCGGGATCGTGTAGATGCCGATCGGCTGGAGCCGGTGCATGCGCCCCGCCGGCTCCCCGCAGGCGTGGTAGGCGGCGGCCCGGCCCTGCTCCATGGAGGTCGCCGCCAGCGCCGGGAAGCCGATGACGTCCCCGACGGCGTAGATGTGCGGCACCGCGGTCCGGTAGTTCTCGTCGACCTCGATCCGCCCGCGCCGGTCCGCCGCGAGTCCCGCCCGCTCCAGGTCCAGGTCGTCGGTGAGCCCCTGCCGGCCCGCCGAGTACATCACCGTGTCCGCCGGGATCTTCTTGCCGCTCTCCAGCACGGTGAGCGTGCCCCGCGGGTGGCGCTCCACGGCGGCCACGGTCTCCCCGAACCGGAAGGTGACGGCCAGGTCCCGCAGGTGGTACTTCAGCGACTCCACGATCTCGACGTCGCACAGGTCCAGCATGCCGGGCCGCTTCTCCACGACGGTCACCCTGCTGCCCAGCGCGGCGAACATCGACGCGTACTCCATGCCGATCACGCCCGCGCCGACGATCACCATGGAACGCGGCACCCGCTCCACGGAGAGCACGTTGTCCGAGTCCATGATGGTCCGCCCGTCGAACTCGACGCTGGCCGGGCGGGCCGGCCTGGTGCCGGTGGCGATGACCACGTGCTCGGCGCCGATCAGCCGCTCCCGGCCCGACGCCTCGGACAGGGCGACCGTGTGCGGGTCGGTGAAGCGGGCCGTGCCGGAGTAGAGGGTCACGTGGTTGCGGGCCAGCTGGCTGCGGACGACGTCCACCTCGCGTCCGACCACGTGCCGGGTGCGCGCGGTCAGGTCGGCGACGGTGATGTCCTCCTTGAGCCGGTAGCTCTGCCCGTACAGATCACGCTGGGTGAGACCGGTCAGGTACAGCACCGCCTCGCGCAGGGTCTTCGAGGGAATCGTGCCGGTGTGCAGGGAGACCCCGCCGAGCATGTCGGCGCGGTCGACGACGGCGACCCGGCGGCCCAGCTTGGCCGCGGCGATGGCGGCCTTCTGGCCACCGGGTCCGGATCCGATGACGAGCATGTCGAACGCGAAGTCGGGCATCCCGGGAGTGTGCCAGCCGTCCGCCCGTCCGGGGAAGGGAACGGCCGCTGCTGAAATCCCGGCGCACGCACGCGAGTTGCGGCCGGCTCCCGCTCTCCTCGCCGCGACCGCGCGCCGGGCGCACAATGAGCCCATGGGCCCACGAACCGCCGACGTGAGCGCCCCCGCCCGGCTGGCCGGCCCCGAAGAGGGCATCGGCGCCGACGAACTCGCGCTCGCCACCCGCAACCACGGACTCCCGCTGGAGGCCATGCGCTACGACGTCACCCCGCCCGGCCTGCACTACGTCCTCACGCACTACGACATCCCCTACGTGCCGCAGGCCGGCGCCTGGCGGCTGACCGTCGACGGCCGGGTGTCCCGTCCGCTCGACCTGAGCCTCGCCGACCTGCTGTCGTTCCCGCAGGTCACCACGCGGGTCACCCTGGAGTGCGCGGGCAACGGACGGGCCCTGCTCACCCCCCGCCCGGTCAGCCAGCCCTGGCTGGTCGAGGCCGTGGGCACCGCCGACTGGACCGGGGTGCCGCTGCGGCTGCTGCTGGAGGAGGCCGGCGCGGCCCCGGACGCCGTCGACGTCGTCTTCACCGGCGCCGACCACGGCGTGGAACGCGGTGTCGAACAGGACTACCGGCGCGCGCTGCCGCTCGCCGTCGCCACCGGGGGCGACCCCGAGGTACTGGTGGCCACGACCATGAACGGCGCCCCGCTGCCCCCGCAGCACGGCCGCCCCCTGCGGCTGATCGTGCCCGGCTGGTACGGCATGGCGCACGTCAAATGGCTGCGCTCGGTCACCGTGAGCGACACATCGTTCGACGGCTTCCAGCAGACGGTCGCCTACCGGCTGCGGCAGACCGTCGACGACCCCGGCGAACCGGTCACCCGGATCGCCCCGCGTGCCCTGCTGGTGCCGCCCGGCTTCCCCGACTTCATGTCCCGGGCCCGGATGGTGCGGCCGGGACCGGTGACGCTGGAGGGCCGGGCCTGGTCCGGTCAGGCTCCCGTCACCGGGGTGCAGGTCAGCACCGACGGCGGCGTGAGCTGGGAGCCCGCGGACCTCGAACCGGCCACGCCCCGCAACCGCTGGGCCTGGCGGTCCTGGCGCGCCGCCTGGCTCGCCACCCCGGGCGACCGCGACCTCGCCGCGCGCGCCGTCGACGCCGACGGCCGTGTCCAGCCCCTCGGCCAGCGGTGGAACCGCGGCGGCTTCGCCAACAACGCGGTGCGGTGGGTCCGCGTGGTGTGCGCCGACACCGTCGCCGACGGCGCCCGGCCGCGGTCATGACGCCGGCCGGGCGCTGCCTCGCCCGGCCGGTCTCCCCGTTGCTCTGCCGTTCCCCGGACGGCCCTGGCCCCTAGGGCAGCAGCTTCTCGATCGCTGCGTGGCCCTCCGTCTCCAGCTTGCGACGCGCCCAGTCGAGGGTCTTCGGGGTGACGTCCCTGCCCGCCGCCATCACCAGGTCCTCCGGGGAGATGTCCCTCGAGGGAGCGGAGTGGAGCAGGGCGTCCGGGGTGCAGTGGTCGTCGGACGACCGGGATCCTTCGGGTGTGGATGTCGACATGATGCCTCCTCCTCGGTCCGGATGACCGCATCCGTGCCGGTGCCTTGAGAAATGGGGCACACTCTCACCATTCCCCGCCCGGGCGCACCCTGCATCCGGAAGCACCTCGGGGGCGGGTGCGGATCGCCTGCCCACGCCACACGGATGCACTCGCTCCTAAGCTGGAAAACACCCGCATCACGTACCGGGAGGCCGCGATGGCCGAGATGCCGTTTTCCGCGAACGCACCCCACGCACCCCACGCACACCACGGGCCCCGCTACCTGCCGATCGCCGAGCACGGACTCATCGGTGACCTGCGCAGTGTGGCCCTGGTCGGCAGCGACGGCACGATCGACTGGTACTGCTGCCCGTCCTTCGACGACCCGAGCGTCTTCGCGGCGATCCTCGACGCCGAGCGCGGCGGCCGCTTCGAACTGGCCGCCTCCGTGCCGTCGCGGACCAAGCAGTTCTACTTCCCCGACACCAATGTGCTGATCACCCGGTTCTTCACCGAGGACGGCGTCGGCGAGGTCCAGGACTTCATGCCGGTCGCCGGGGACGGCCCGGGCGACGAGGGCCGCCACCGGCTGATCCGGCGGGTGGTGTGCGTCCGCGGCACGGTCCCCTTCCGGGTGCTGGTCGCCCCGCGCTTCGACTACGGCGCCGCGCCGCACACCCTGCGCACCCTCGACGGGCTCGTCGTGTTCGAGTCGACGGGGAGATCGCTGGCGCTCACCTCGACCGTGGCCCTGGAGTGCGACAGCCTCGACGCCCGCGCCGACTTCAAGCTCGGCGAGGGCGAGTCCGCGGTGTTCGCCCTCGACCAGGTCGACGGCCGGGTCTCCCCGCGCGGCTGCGCCCACGCCGAGGCCGAGCACCAGTTCAACGCCACGGTCGCCTACTGGCGGCGCTGGCTGCACCAGTCCCGCTACCGGGGCCGCTGGCGCGAGATGGTGCACCGCTCCGCCCTGACCCTCAAACTGCTCACCTACGCCCCGACCGGTGCCATCGTCGCCGCCCCCACCACCAGCCTGCCCGAGCAGCTCGGCGGCGAGCGCAACTGGGACTACCGGTACGTGTGGGTGCGCGACGCCGCCTTCGCCGTGTACGCGCTGCTCCGGCTCGGCTTCAGCGGCGAGGCCGAGGCGTTCATGCGGTTCCTCACCACGCACATCAGCCCCGGCTCCAACGACGGCACCGGCCCGTTGCAGATCATGTACGGCATCGACGGCCGCGCCGACCTGCCCGAGCGGGTCCTGCCGCACCTGGAGGGCCACCAGGGCTCCGCCCCCGTCCGGGTCGGCAACGCCGCCGTCGGCCAGCTCCAGCTGGACATCTACGGCGCCCTGATCGACTCCATCTACCTCTACGACAAATGGGCCCAGCCCATCCCCAGCGGCCAGTGGGACGACGTCTGCCACCTGGTCACCTGGGTCTGCGACAACTGGGACCAGCCGGACGAGGGCGTCTGGGAGACCCGCGGCGGCCGCAAGAACTTCCTGTACTCGCGCCTGATGTGCTGGGTCGCCATCGAACGGGCCATCCGCCTCGCCACCCACCGGGGGCTGCCCGCCGACCACCGGCGCTGGCGGGAGGCCCGCGACGCCATCTACCGGCGGATCATGGACCGCGGCTGGTCCGAGCGCCGGAACGCCTTCGTGCAGTACGAGGGCGGTGACGTCCTCGACGCCTCCCTGCTGATGATGCCGCTCGCCAAGTTCATCGCCCCCACCGACCCGAAGTGGCTGTCCACCCTGGACGCCCTCACCGAGGACCTGGTCTCCGACTCCCTCGTCTACCGCTACGACCCGCAGGCCAGCCCCGACGGACTGCGCGGCGACGAAGGCACCTTCTCCATCTGCTCGTTCTGGTACGTCGAGGCGCTGGTCCGGGCCGGCCGGGTCGACGAGGCCCGGCTGGCCTTCGAGAAGATGCTCACCTACGCCAACCACCTCGGCCTGTACGCCGAGGAGATCGGCCGCACCGGCGAGCAACAGGGCAACTTCCCGCAGGCGTTCACCCACCTGGCACTGATCAGCGCCGCGTTCAACCTGGACCGCGCCCTCGGCTGATCCGGCCCCGCTCCCCGGCCCCGCCGGTGTCCGCCGCACGGGGCCGCTCCGGTGTGTCCGCGGGTCCCGCACGGGTACCCGGGGTGTCCGAAGGCTCCAACGGCTCAGGGTCACAGGAGAAGGAGACCCCGGATGACCAGCACCAGCGAGACCGGCGATGTCACCGGTACCCGCGACAAGGACTACAACCTGATCTGGTACGTCGAGGCGTGCCTGAGCAACGCGCTGCGTCTGGAGCAGTACATCCAGGACGCCGAGCGCGACAAGGACAGCGAGGTCGTGGACCTGTTCCGCAAGGCCCAGGCCGACAGCCGCAAGGGTGCCGAGATCGGCAAGCAGCTGCTGCGCTCGCGGCTGAACGGCGGCTGACCGCCGCCCCGTTCAGGTGAACCGGGAACTCGGGACGGGCCCGGCGGACCGCACACGCGCCCGATCGCCGCGCAGCCAGGTGCCCCTGACGGCCGTGGCGAACGCGGTGAACTCCGCGTCGGTGTCCGCCGGGCCCTCGCCGTCCCCCGGTCCGGCGCGGGGTCGGCGGCGACGATTCCGGCGGCGATCTCGGCCGCGGGACGGGCGTCCGCCGGACCCTTCTCGACGGCCCCGTCCGCGCCCTGGCGCAGCCGCTCGGCCCAGGGCGCCACGATCGACTGGTGCAGCAGGCCGACGCTGTCCGCGGTGATCGCGGGCGGGTCGGTCCAGCAGCTCGCGTGCGCGTGCAGCACCTGGCCGGGCGCGCGCTCGAAGAGGTCCCCGACGAGCTCCGGGCCGCCGTCGTGCGCCGCGAGCCCGTCGAGGTCGTAGGCGACGACCACGGTGTCCGGGCGGCCCGACTCGAACGTCTCGGCGGGCAGCCCGAGCACCTCCGCCGCGGCCAGGCCCAGGATCTGCGAGTCGCGGTCGGGCAGCAGCGACACCGAGCGCGGCCGAGTCCCCGTCGCCTCCAGCAGCGCGCGCAGCCGCAGCAGACCGCGCAGGCACTGGTCCACGTCGTCCTGCAGCCAGGCGTAGCGCCCGTTCATGCCCGACGCGAAGCCGTACGGGGAGAGGGTGCCGAGGACGGTGCCGCTGATGACGTACTGCCAGCCGCGCAGATCGGACGGGTCGAGCGGGGCCGCCCGCTCGGCGTCGGCGGCCCGCGCGAGTACCTGGTTCTGCCGGTCCCGGGCGGGCAGCCACACCTCGTTCTCGGGGGCGTCCAGGAGCGCGTGGACGCGCCGGGCCAGGTCGAGGTCGCCCGCCATCACGGCGTTGAACACCAGAAGATAGCGGTCCGGCCAGTCGGCGAACCGCCCGGCGTGCCGCTCGGCCTGGGCGGTGAGTGCGTCCACGGCGTCGCGGTGGCGGCCCTCGTCCTCGTACGCGGACACCAGTTCCCGCAGCACGGCGGGCGCGCCCTCGCTGCGGCGCAGCGCCTCGCGCAGCGCGGGGACGGCCAGATAGGACACCCCGCGCTCGACGCACGCGTAGCCGAAGCCGTGGAGGGCCCTCGGGCTGTCCGGGTCGGCGGCGAGCGCGGCGGCGGCCTCGGCGAGGTCGTCGAAGCCGGCCGAGTCCGCGGCCCGCCGCACCACCTGTGCGACCTGGGCGAGCGGCTGGTCCTCGCCCGCCGCCCGCAGCTGCCGCAGCGCGCCGGGCACGTCCCCGGACTCCAGGGAGTCCCAGGCCGTGCGGAGTTCGGGGGACTTGGGCGGGCGATTCCTGCGCGAGAACATGCCGGAGATCATCACCCGAGGGCTGTCGTGTCCTCAACACATTTGCCCTGGAGGGGCGCGACCGCCGGCCGGAGACTCAGGGCAGCGGCTGCTCGGCCCAGATGATCTTGCCCTCGGGGGTGTAGCGGGTACCCCACCGATCGGCGAGCTGCGCCACCAGGAACAGGCCCCGGCCGCCCTCGTCGGTGCTCGCCGCGTACCGCAGATGCGGCGAGGTCGTGCTGCGGTCGGAGACCTCGCAGATCAGCGCCCGGTCGCGGAGCAGCCGTACGCCGATCGGCGCCCGCCCGTAGCGGATGGCGTTGGTGACCAGCTCGCTGAGGATCAGCTCGGTCGTGAACGCCAGTTCCTCCAGGCCCCAGTCCGCGAGCCGCCGGGTCACCGACGCCCGTACCTCGGAGACGGCCGCCGGTTCGGAGGGCACCTGCCACTCGGCCACCCGGTCCGCATCGAGGACCCGGGTCCGGGCCACGATCAGGGCCACGTCGTCGCTCGGCCGGTTCGGGAGCCGGTCCAGCACCGTGCGGCAGGTCTCCTCCGGGGTCGCGCCCCGCGTGCGGCGCAGGGCGTCGCCCAGCAGCTCGAGACCCTCGTCGATGTCCCGCTCCCGGTCCTCCACCAGCCCGTCCGTGTACAGCACCAGGCGGCTGTCCTCCGCCAGCTCCAGCTCGGCCGTCTCGAACGGCAGCCCGCCCAGGCCCAGCGGCGGTCCCGCGGGAATCTCCGGGAACTCCACACTGCCGTCGGGACGGACCAGCGCGGGCGGCGGATGACCGGCCCGGGCCATGGTGCACCGCCGGGACACCGGGTCGTACACGGCGTACAGGCAGGTCGCGCCCGTCACCACGGCGGCATCCGCCTCCGGGGTCTCGTCCAGGTCGATCCGCGCCACCAGTTCGTCCAGCAGACCCAGGAGTTCGTCGGGCGGCAGATCGAGGGAGGAGAAGTTGTGCACGGCCGTGCGTAGCCGGCCCATGGTCGCCGCCGCGTGCAGACCGTGCCCCACCACGTCGCCGACGACCAGCGCCACCCGGGCCCCGGACAGCGGCAGCACGTCGAACCAGTCGCCGCCCACGCCCGACTGCGCCGGCAGATAGCGGTAGGCGATGTCCAGGGCACCCTGCTCGGGCAGCGACCGCGGCAGCAGACTGCGCTGCAGGGTGACCGCCATGCTGTGCTCGCGCGTGTAGCGGCGGGCGTTGTCGATGGAGATCGCCGCCCGCGCCACCAGTTCCTCGGCGAGCGCCAGCTCCTCGGAGTCGAACGGCTGCGGCTTCTCCGACCGCCAGAAGTTCGCCACCCCCAGCACCAGGCTGCCCGCCCGCAGCGGCACCGTGATCAGCGAGTGGATGCCGTACCCCAGGACCTGGTCGGTGCGCTCCAGGTCCTGCGCCCGCCAGCCGGGCGCCTCCCGCAGCCGGGCCGCCACCAACGACTGTCCCGTGGTCAGGCTCCGCGCCTGCGGCGAGGTGGCCACGAACCGGATGCGTTCCCCCACCGGGTACAGCGGGGCGTCCTCGCGCAGCCCGGCGCAGGCCGTGCGCCGGAGCGCCGTCCCGGGTCTCGGCTCCTCGCCCTTCAGTACGGCGTCGAACAGGTCCACCGTCGCGAAGTCCGCGAACCGGGGCACCGCGAGCTCGGCCAGCTCCTCCGCCGTGCGGGCCACGTCCAGGCTGGTGCCGATGCCCACCCCGGCCTCGTACAGCATGTTCAGCCGCTCGCGCGCCACCTCGGCACGGCCGGCCACGGCGCGCAGCTCGGTGGAGTCGCGCAGCGTGGTGACGCTGCCGGCCGGACCGCCGCGCAGATCGGTGGGCCGCTGGTTGATCGCCAGCAGCCGGTCCTTCACCAGCCGCACCTCGTCGGTGACGACCCGTCCCGACGCCAGCAGCGCCGCCGTCTCCCCGTCCAGGCCCAGCTCCAGCACACTGCGCCGCTCGGCGTCGTGCGGCAGGTCCAGCAGCCGGTGCGCCTCGTCGTTGGCGAGCAGCAGCCGGCCGTCGCCGCCGACGATCAGCACGCCCTCGCGCACCGCGTGCAGCACCGCGTCGTGGTGCTCGTACATCCGGGTCATCTCGTACGGGCCGAGCCCGTGCGTCTGGCGCAGCAGCCGGCGGCTGACCAGGGCGGTACCCCCGGTGGCCAGCGCCATCGCCGCCGCCGCCGCGGCCAGCAGCAGCGGAAGCTGCTCGTCGGCCGCGCCGCCCACATGGGCGGTGGTGATCCCGGACGACACCAGGCCGACCACCTTGCCCTGGGCGTCCTTCACCGGCACCACGACCTGCACCAGCGGGCCGATCGTGCCCCTGATGTGCTCGACGACCGTGCCGCCGGCCAGGGCCGGGCCGATGTCGCCGACGAACTTCTTGCCGATGCGGTCCGGCTTGGGGTGCGTGTAGCGGATGCCGTCGGTGTTCATCACGACGACGAAGTCCACACCCGTCGCCTCGCGCGTGGCCTCGGCCTTCGGCTGCAGGACGGCCGTCGGATCCGGCGCGCGCAGCGCGGCTGCCGTGCCGGGCGCGTTCGCGAACGTCTCGGCCACGGCGAGGGAACGATTCGCCGCCTCGACGTCACTGTCGTGCCGCACCTGGAGCACCTGCGCCACCACGGCCGCGACGACCAGCAGCAGCACGATCACCACCTGGAGCACGAACACCTGACCGGCGACACTGCGCCCGGTCACCGCCGCCCGCAGCCTCCCGGGCCGCCGACCGCCCCTCACGTCCTCGTCCTCCGGCTTCGGCAGCCGTGGTGCGCGCGGGTGCCCGGAGGGACGGGGCGGCCTGGGCCGGCCGGGCAGTCGCACCATGTGCCCATGTCTACACTGCCCGGTGCCGTCGGGCGAGACCTTCGGCCGGGGTGACCACCCCCGACCGGGTCGAGGTACGGCCACCGCCCTGCGCCGGTGCCGCGCGGCGGGCGGCCAGCAGCAGCGCCACGTCGTCGGGCCGGTCGGCCGCGTGCCGGGCGTTCGCGGTGAGCCGGTCGGCGACGCCCGCGAGCGACCGCCCGCCGCGCCGGCCGGCGACCGCGCCGGCCCGGGCGAGCCGCACCCGAAGCGCCGCGATGCCGTCGTCTATGTCGGTGCCGGGCCGCTCCACCAGCCCGTCCGTGTACAGCGCGAGGATCGCGTCCGGCTCCAGCGGCACTTCCGTCACCGGGTACCGGGCGTGCGGATCCACCCCGAGGACCACTCCGCCCGGTATGTCCAGCACCCGCGTCCGCCCGTCGGGGGAGCGCAGCAGCGGCGGCGGATGACCCGCCCGGGCCATCCGGGCGAGCCCGGTGACCGGGTCCAGCCGCAGGTAGCAGCAGCTGGCGAACTGGCCGGGGTCGAGGTCGATCAGCAGATGGTTCGTCCCGCTCAGCACCTCGTCCGGCGGCCGGTCGCCCAGCGCGAACGCCCGGACCGCGCTGCGCAGCTGGCCCATCGTGGCCGCCGCCTGCACCCCGTGCCCCTGCACGTCGCCGATGACGAGGGCGAGCCCGTCACCCGCCTCGACGACGTCGTACCAGTCGCCGCCCACGTCCATGCCCTGTGTACCCGGCAGATAGCGGCCCGCGGTCTCCACCCGCGGGTGCGTCGACAGCCGGCGCGGCAGCAGCGCCTGCTGCAGCCCGCGTGCCAGGGCCGCCTCGCTGTCGTAGCGCTGCGCCCGCTCCATGGCGTGCGCGATCAGCCCCGCGAGCGCGGTCAGCACCGTGCGCTCCTCGGTGCTGAAGCCGCGTGCCCCCTCGAAGCCGAGGATGCAGGAGCCGACCGGCCGGCCGGACGCGATCAGCGGCAGGAACGCGCGGGCGCCCTCGTCGGCGTCCAGCGGGATGCCCGGATAGGCCGTCGCCAGCAGCTCCATGGACTCGAAGAACAGCGGCCGGCCCGTGGTGAGGGTCTCCACCCCCGGCAGGTGCGCGTCGAGCCCGATCCCCTCGAAGGGGGCGAGGAACCCCTGCGGGAAGCCCGTCTCCCAGGCCAGGTACAGATGCCGTTCCTGGAGCAGGTAGATGGCGAGGCGACGGCCGCCGAACGCGGGCAGCAGCTCCTGCATGACCACCGCGGAGACCTGCCGGGCGGTCACCGCGTCCGTCAGCGCGATGGCCAGCGCGATCGGCCGGTACAGCGGCTCCATCGAGTGGCCGCCCGCCACCGTGTCCTCGGGCACGTGGACGTCCGCGACCGGCTCGGCCGGCGCGTCCATCCGGCTGGTCGGCACGAGCGTGCAGGCCAGCAGGTCCGTGCCGGGGTGCACGGAGACCGCGAGCCAGTCGCCCTCACCGGGCTCCTCCGGCGAGGCGGCGGGCCGGTGGGCATGGAAGTGCACCGGGTCGGCGGAGACCAGGACACCGCGCAGATGGTCGTCGTAGGGCGGCCCGGACAGCCAGGGCACGACCTCCCACAGCTCCCGCCCGAGCAACTGGTCCCGGCTGCGGCCCATGAGCCCGGCCGCGGCCTCGTTGACGTACACGATCAGCCCCAGCCGGTCCAGGCAGAGCACCCCGTGCGGCAGCAGGTCGGCGGCGCCCTCCGCGGCGGCGGCCGGGCCCGGTTCGAAGACGACTCCGCCGACCGTCGGCGCGGCGCCGTGGTCCGCGGCCGGGCAGAGGTCCAGCAGCCGCGGTGTGCCGTCCGGCGAGCGCAGGCTGAGCGGCGCGCACGGTGGTTTGCCCTCGGCGGTCTCGCGCAGCGCGGCCAGGATCCGGTGCGCGTCGGCCGGGGCCACGGCGTCCGCGAGCGCGCTGTCCGTCCCCTCGAACTCCCCGGGCCGCAGACCGAGCAGCGTGTGCAGCCGGTCGTCCGCACGGACCGAGGAGGTCGCCGGGTCCCAGTCGAACCGCCCCACGGCGACACTCGCGGGCGGGCTCACCGGCGGCCGCACGCACAGGGGCTCCCCGTCCCAGAGGAGCGCGTCCGGGTCCCCGTCGGCCAGTCCGAGCAGTTCGGCGCCGAGCCCTTCGGCGAGCCGGCCGAGCAGCTCCCGGTCCAGCAGCTCGTCCACGGACTCGGTCATCGCCGGCCGCAGCACCGTGAGGACGCCCAGCGGCTCGTCCCCGCCCGGCACCGGCACGTACACCGAGCCGAAGGGGAAGGGGAGAGCCGCCGCGAGCTGGGGGTACCTGCGCATCGTCTCCGTGGCGTTCGGCAGCACCACCTGGACGCCCAGCCGGTAGGCGTCGGCCACCGGGAAGGGCCGGTCCACGTGCAGCCGCCACCAGGGCCGGAACAGCCGGCCCGGCAGTCCCACCAGCACGGACAGCCGCAGCAGGCGCGGCGTGCTGGAGCGCAGGTACACGCCCGCGACCCGGCCGCCGGCCGCGCCGAGCGCGGCCGTCGAGGCGTCGGACAGCAGCGCGGCCAGCCGGGCCCGCGTGCGGACCGCCTGCTCGCCGCTCCCAGCCATCGGCCCTACCTCGTCCCGTGCGCCTCCGGAAGGATGACACAGCAAGAATGCGCCAGGAAGCCCACGGAACGCACCTGGGCGGAGGGGAGTGGTGAGCCCGCGTCGCGGGGGCGGCGGCGGGTACGCGGGCCGTGGCCGGTGCCGTGCCGAAAAGCGCCGGTCAGCTGCTACTCGGAGCCGGAGCGGACCGTTTCCCGGGAGACGCCCGGCCGGGGCGCGCCGCCCACGCGGGCGGTCGCCGCGAACGGGTCGCCGTCGGTGCACACCAGGGTCGCCGACCGGGAGAGGACCCATCGCTGGTCCTTGCGCGGCGTGACATGGCCGAACCCGACGTCCCAGCCGCCGCCGCGCCGGGTGAGGGTGGCCGCGGACAGCGGCGGCACGGCCAGGTGCCAGAAGCTCCGCTCCGGCAGGGCCAGCGCATGGATGAGCGCGGCCCGCACGACGGCCGCCTCGGTGACGGCCAGCGCGGAGCCGGTGTCGGAGGGCAGGTCGCGCAGCCAGTTCGCGGTACGGCGGCAGAAGCGGCGCACGGACTCACCGCCGTGCGGTGCCGCGTCCGGGTCGGTGAGCCAGGCGGTGAACCCGTCGGGGTCGCTCGCCGCGAGGTCGCCGACGGTACGGCCGCACCAGGCACCGAGGTCGACGTCGCGCAGCTCGGGTTCGGCCGCCGCCGTCACACCGAAGGCGTCGGCGGTCTGCGCGCAGCGCACCGAGGGCGCCCGGACGGCCGTCGCGTGGGCCGGGAGGACCGCACGGGCGGCACGAGCCATCCGCAGGCCCTGCTCGCTCAGCGGCGCGTCACCGAGGAGTGGCCCCAGGGTGGCGTCACCGCCGGGCGCGCACACGAACGTGAGCCGGATCGCCATAACACCGACCTCCTCCTGGACCCGGTCGCCAGACCGGGGGAGCGGCTGCGGCAGCCCGCGGGAACGGGCCGGTGCCGCCTCGTGACTCATGTGCTCAAGCATTGGCGACCGCCACCCCGGGCGACATAGGCCGGGTGTCCGGAACGCACCCGCCGACCGTCCGGCGCGATCCGGCCACCCGGCCGGCGCCGGTCTGTGGAGGCGCCCCCGCCCCGTCTCCGCGAAACCCGCGCGAAGAGCGCGGTTGGCGCGGACCCGCCCACGGGTACGAGGTCGACGACCATGCCGTGCGGGGCCCCGGCGGCCGTCCCGGAAGCGGTGGGACGCGCCGGGCGACGAGAGGAGCCGCGACCCGTGGCCGAGAACGCCGAGTCCGCCGACCGCACCGGCCCGGCCCCCGTCCGACTGGCGCTGCGCACCGCCGATCTCGACGAGGCGCGCCTCGCGATCGGCACGATGTACTACGACCCCCGCATCGAGCTGCTGGACTCCCGGCGCCTGCTGGACACGGACTTCTCGATGGCCCGCCTCGGCCCGTTCACCGTGGGCGAGCTGTGCTGCGGCGCGGACGTCCGCATGCGCTTCGACGACCTCGGCGCCTACCACGTGGACCTGCCCCTGACCGGCCGGCTGGCCTGGCGGCAGGGCCCCCGCGGGACCCGGCTCGCCACACCGGACCGGGCCGCGGTCTTCCAGCCCGAGGGCCGCACCACCCTGGAGCGGTGGGACGGCACCTGCCGGCTGCTCGCCGTCAAGGTGGCCCCCGCGGCCCTCGTCCGGCACCTGGAGCTGCTCGTCGGCGACTCGCTGCGCGCCCCGCTGCGGCTCGCGCCCACCATGGACCTCACCGCCGGACCCGGCCGCAGCTGGGCCCGGCTCGTCCGGCTCGTCACCGACGAGATCGACGACGACCGCGGGCTGCTGCGCCAGCCGCTGCTCGCCGCCGATCTCCAGGACGCGCTGCTCACCGGGCTGCTCCTGGCCACCGGCCACCCCTGGCGGGAGGCCCTGGACCGGCCCGTGCCGCACGGCTTCGCCCGCCCGGTCACACGCGTGGTCGAGGTCATCCGCGCCCGCCCCGAACACCCGTTCACCACCACGGAACTCGCCGAGGTCGGCGGCGTGAGCGCGCGCTGGCTCCAGGAGGTCTTCCGCCGCCAGACCGGCACCACCCCCATGGGGTATCTGCGGGAGGTCCGCATGGAACGCGTCCGCGACGAACTGCTCCGCGCCGACCCGGCGGCCACGACCGTCAGCGACGTGGCCTACCGCTGGGGCTTCGGCCACCTGGGCCGCTTCGCCGACAAGTACCGTGCCCGGTTCGGTGAACTCCCGTCGCAGACCCTGCGTTCGCGCTGAGCCCGCCTGGCCCGCCGGCTCACCCCGACGGGCTCACACCGCTGCCGCGTCCGGGTGGCGGGGCCACGTGCCCGCTCCTAGTAATGGACACGTAATGCCGCGCGCCGCACGCGGGGGCGCCGGTGCGGTCGCATCCTCCCCTGGAGCCGAGATGACCACCCGCTCTTCGTCCCCTCGTCCCGACGACTCCCTCATATCGCCCGCACCGGCCGGCACCGGCGTCCCCACGCCGTACCCCCAGCTGCTCGGCTGGCCGGCACCGGCGCCGGAGCAGCTCCCGGGCGTCCTCCACCCGGAGGACCCTCCCCCCGGCGATCCGCTGCACCAGCTGGTCCACGCGGCCGTCGCCGACCGCCCCGTGGAGGACGTCGCGCAGCTCATCACGCTGCTGGAGCGTTCGCCGGAACACGCCCGGACCGCGGCCGACGCACTGCGGGCAGCCGGCGTCGACCGGTCCGTGGAGGACGTCACCCGTCTGGTGGCACTGCTCACCGAGCCGTCCCGGGAGTCCGACAGCGCCGACCAGGTGGTCCGGGCCGCGGCCGAGCGCCGCTCCCTGGAGGACGTCACCCTGCTGATGCAACTGCTGCACCGCAATCCGGTGGAGCGCCGCTGCGGGCAGGCGGCCGTACAGGCGGCGGCGGTGAGCCGGCCGGTCGAGGAACTCGCCGAGCTGATCGGCCGGCTGGCCGCCGAGCGGACCCGGCAGGAGAGCCCGCTGCCCGAGCCGCCGGCCCCCGAGCAGACCCTGCACCTGCCCACGTTCGCCGTCGCGGCGGCAGCGGCCGTACCCGCACCCCAGGCGGCAGGCGCGCCGCCCCGGTCGGCGGAACCCGGTGCCGAGCAGCCCCGGCCCGTGAAGTCCCGTACCGTGACGGTCCGTTCCCTGCGGCCCCGGGCCGCCAGGGACCGCGCCCCGAAGGACGGCGCGGCCGGCGGTTCCCCCGACGACCGGACGTTCCCGGCGCCTCTGTGGACCGCCCGGGGCGCCGCGCTGCTGGTGTTCCTGTGCGGTGTGGCGCACGCCCCGCGCTACTGGACCGCACTGTCCCAGGGCGTCCTCGGCAGCACCGTCGTCGTCGCGGCACTGTGCATGCTGCTGGCCCTCACCCTGCCCGCGCGGGCGCCGCAGGCCGGCTCGTGGCGGCGACGGCCGCCGTCGGCGTCACCGCGGTGCTCGCCGTCGGACAGCTGCTCGCGGGGCGGTTCGGCCCGCGCGGCATCTCCCGGCTGTGGGACGGGACCCTGGCTCCCTCCTGGCTCGCCGGCACGGCCGCGGCGGCGGCCGCGCTGGCGGCGCTGGCCGTCCTGGCCGCCGCGCTGACGACGGGCGGCGCGGGGTCCGACGGCAGCCGGTGACCCTTCCCGTCCGCGCCCGGCCGGCCCCCTGCGGGGCGGGCCGGGCGCCGGTGTACGGCGGGTTGGCCGGCGATCAGACCCCGGTGACGTCCGGCGGCAGCGGACGGGCGGCGCGCAGACTGCGCAGCGCGAGGAGCAGGACGCCGATGTCGTCCAGGTAGACGGGGTCCGGCAGCAGGTCGGTGGGCAGCAGCAAGTAGGCGACGGCGCCCCAGAAGACCCAGCGGGGTCCCGTCGGCAGCCCGGCCCGCCGCAGCGTGCGGCGCGCCCGCACCAGCCGCACCAGCAGGCCGACGGCCACCGCGAGCAGCACCGCCGCGACGACGGCGGCGACCACGATCAGGGTCGTGGTGGTGTCCATCGGGTCTCCTCCTTCGGCGGTGGTCCGTCCACCGGCGGACTACGACGTCCGGTCCGCGCCTGCCTTGCCGTCCGTACCGTCCGCGCTCTCCGTGCCGTCGGCGCCGTCCGCCTCGACCGTGGCGGCGGCCTCGGCGAGTGCCCGCGCCTGCACGGCCGGCGAGTCGCCCGGTGCGACGGCCGGTACGGCGTCGGGACCGGGCGTCGTGTTACGGGTGCCCTTCACTCCGGACTTCAGCCGTTCGAACGTCCGCGTCAACTGCTGCAGGGCGGCGGGCGTTCGGGCGGCGGGCCGCTGCTGCGGCAGCGGGGCCGGGACGTCCCGGTAGGCGGCCAGTGCCTCCAGCGCCTGTTCGGCGGCCTGCTTGTACAGGTCCCGGGACTTGGCCATCGCCTCCAGCGCCTCGGCGTACATGGCGACCAGCCCCCGCTCGTGCGCCAGCTGTTCCTGAAGCGTCAGCAGGGTCCAGTTGTCGCGCAGGTCGGTCAGCGCCTCCTCGGCGTCCCGGGGCAGCGGCCGGGGCAGGGCGACGAAGTCCCGCAGCGCCGCGACGAGTTCCACGGGTTCGGAACCGTCCAGGAAGAGGTTGCGTACCCGGTGCGCGTCGCCGTCGTACTCCTTCGGCGCCGGGTCCGGCGGCAGCAGTACGGCGCCGCCGCGCGGCACCTCCACACCGAACTCCTTCAACGCCCAGTTGACGGCGCGCAGCTGGTGCGGGGCGGCCCGGTGCTCCACCACCCGGTGCCTCAGACCGGGCGGCAGCAGCTGTGCGAGCGGCAGCCGGCCCCGCTCGTCCGGGGTCATCGCCTCGTGCACGACGACGTTGACGCACCAGGCCTCACGGGCCGCGTCCCGCAGCCGCCGGCGCATCTCCTTGTCGTCGGCGGGCAGGGCGTTGACCTGCCGGAGGTGCACGCCGGCGACACCGGCGTGGTCCCAGGAGCCGTCGTCCCCCTCGGCCGGCCCGCTCTCGGGCCAGAACAGGGTGGCCGGCGAGGGCCATGACTCGTCCCAGGGGCGTTCCGCCTCGGCGACGAGGCGCCACTCGTGGCCCTGCGGCCGGCCCTCGGGCGGTACGAGGGTCAGGCGGGCGCGCACGGTGACCGTGCCGCCGGCCCGCCAGCGCGCCTCGAAGACTCTGCGGGCCGCGTCCTGCGGCACGGGCGGTTCGGCGAAGTCGTCGATGTCGCCGCTCTCCTTGTGCCGGCGCAGGGTGCGCCGGAGGACGTCCTCGGGAGCGGGACCGGTATGGCGGCCACGGGCCGCCCAGAGGGTTTGGGGGATGGTGGCGTGGTCGCTGGCGGAGTTCGACATGAGCCAATCTGCTGATGGGGGCGGGGGTGCCTCCCAGTATCACCACTGCGCGCCGGGAAACGTCGGTGGGGGCCCGGAGGCGGCGCGTGGCGGACTTCGCGCGCCCCGCGCACGGGACGCGCGCGGCACACCCGGGGTGCGCGTCGGACGCGTCGGGTGACCACCGTTCACCCGTGGCCGCGCCCGGCCGCGCCACCGAGAATGGCCGGGCGAACGGGGGCCGCCCGTCCATCCGCCCTGGGGTGGACCCCGTTCGCGGCCCCACCTCGCGAGCCCACATCACCCGATATATGTCCGACGGGGAGGTGCAGCTGAGGGTCGGCACCCTGTACGGCGTGCTGGACCGGCTCAGCGCGGACGGCCTGACCGTGCTGGACCGGGAAGAGGTCCGGCAGGGGCGGCTGCGGCGCTACTACCGGCTCACCGACGACGGGGTGGCCGCCCTCGACGCCGAGGCCGAACGGATGGCCGCCGGCGCCGGGGCCGCGAAGCGTCGCATCGCCGAGGGCCGCCGCGCCGGCACCGACGCCGCCCCGAACTCCGGGGCCCCGCCCCGGCCGGAACCCCCCACGGCACTCGGACTCGCGGGAGGCCGCGCATGACCACGCTCCTGGAAGCCCGCTACCGCGCCGTCCTGCGCCTGCTCCCCGCCTATTACCGGCGTGAACGGGAGGAGGAGATGGTCGAGACGTACCTGTGGGACATCGACCGGGCCACGCAGGACCAGAGCCGGCCCACCTTCGGCGAGGTCGCGAGCGTCGCGGCCCTCGCGGTGCGCAGCAGGCTGGGCGGCCCGGGCGCGCCCCGCCGGTACGTCCTCCTCGGTTCGAGTGCCCGCCACTTCGCGCTGTTCGCCGTGCTGCTCCAGGCGGCCGCCGCGGTCGTCGACAGATCACTGGAGCTGACCTGGGCGTTCACCCGGGGCGCCGAAGGCCGGCACCTGTTCCTCACCGGGTTCACCGGCCGCGGCCCGTCCGCCACGGTGTTCGCCGTGCTCACCTGGACGCTGCCCCTGCTGTGGACGGTCGCCTGGTTCGCCCTGGTGCACGGCCGCCCGCGCCTCGCCCGGTCCGCCGCGCTCGGCGCCGCCCTGCCCACCCTCTGGCCGCTGCTCGGTCCACTGGTGGCCGACACGGTGCCGCCGGACCCGCTGTACGGCACGGCCACCGCGCTGCTCGCCTGGCTGTCGGCGCTCACCCTGTGCGCCGCCCAGCACCGGGACGCGCCGCCCACCCGTTCGCCACTGGGCTCCCCCGGGCAGGTCCTCCTGGCCTGCTGTGTGGTGATGGGCGCGTCCGTCGTCCTGTTCCCGTACACCGCCGACGCCGTCTGGGCACCCGCCACCGGCTTCGTCGTGGGCGCCGTCGGCTGGCTCCTGTGGCGCACCCGCGGCACTGACCGCACCTCGCCCGGCGCCGCCCTCGCCCTCGCCGCTCTCGGCCTGCTCATCCTGGCCGTACGGCTCGCGGCGCTCCGGCCCTGGTTGCACGTGCCCGGAGCCGGTCCGCTCGTCGGCGGCGGCCTCGGGCAGACGGCGGCGCTCGCCCTGCTCGTCGCGGCCCTGGCGGTGGTGGGCGGCCGGGACCTCGCCCGGCGCTGAGGGGGCTGCCCGGACCGCCGCCCGCTCAGTGCGGGAACGCCCGGGGCGGCCGCTGCCGCGGCAGCCCGTCACGGAAGCCGGAGACGGCCGTACTGATCTGCCGCATCAGGACCGTCTCCTCCAGCCGGCCGAGATAGAGGTTGGCGCGGGCCAGCGCGGGCAGGTCGACGCAGAAGTACATCGCCATCAGCGGGTTCACGAACAGTTCGGTGCCGCGGGTGCGTTCGGTGAACCGCACGTCGCCGAACTCCCCGCGTACCGCGGCGGCGACGGACCCGTGCACGATACTCGGGTGGGTGGCGTGGGCCTGCTGGGCGTGGGCCACCGCGTCGAGGTAGGCGGCGCCCTCGGCGCTCTCGCGGGGCAGGGAGAAGGCCCCCAGGTAGCCGCCCGAGCGGTCCAGGGCGGCCAGGTTCTCCAGCACCAGCGAGTGGTTGACGCCGTGGTGGGCGTCCACGCCGAAACCGAGGCACGCCACGAGCCGTTCGGGGACCTCGTCGAGGCCGGCGACGGCCGCCAGGCTCGCCATGTCCTCCTCCGGGGTGCCGAGCCCGTGCTCGTCCCCGTGCATCAGGATGTCCGTACCGCCGTCCACCAGCACGACCGCGTCCACCCCGCCCAGATGCTCCAGCAGCGCCCGGTAGGCGGCGCGCAGCGGCTGCACACCGGTCTGCGGAAAGGCGTACACGGTGTCCGTCAGGTCCCGCGAGCGGAGCCACCGGGCCAGCGACCGCTCGGGGAAGTAGTCGCCGCGCAGCGGGGTTTCGGGGTCCACGGCCGCGACGTCCGGCGCGACCCAGTGGTCGAGTCCGAGGCCGTAGAGGTCGGCGAAGGACAGGTTGGCCAGATGGACCTCGGCGCCGGCGGACCGCAGCGCGAGCGCGAGGGGCAGTCCGGCGTAGACGTCGAAGCCGCCGCCCGCGCCGGCGACGAGGACCCGCCGCGCCCCGCGCAGCCGGGTGAAGAACAGGGGCTCACGGAGGGAGTGCACCGAAGGACCCTAACAGGGCGGCCCCCGCCGTCCGTTGGGCGTCCGCCCGGTGTCCGCGCAGGCCGGGGCGTGGCGTTCCGGACGGGACGAGGGGGCCGGCGCCCTTCGGCACCGGCCCCCTCGGGGCCCTGTGGACCGGGGCTTACGCCCCGCTCTCCCGCAGCATGTCCTCGCGCTCGACGATCTTCACGCGCTCGCGGCCCTGCGGCTCACCGAGCGCCCGCTCGGCGGCGTCCAGCTTGTACCAGCCGTCCCACGTGCTGACGCGGACGCCGCGCTCGGCGAGGAAGGCGTCCACGGCCTCCGGCTCCGGGGAGGCCGGGGTGTGCAGACGGCCGCCCGCGTAGTCGTCGAGCAGGTTGCCCACGGTCTCGTTGGCGTCGCCCTTGGTGTGGCCGATCAGACCGACCGGGCCGCGCCGGATCCAGCCGGTGACGTAGGTGGACTGCAGATGACCGCCGCCCTCCTCGATCACGCGGCCGCCGTCGTCCGGCACCGTGCCCGAAGTGATGTCCCAGGGCAGCTTGGGCAGCTTGTCGGAGAGGTAGCCGACGGCACGGTAGACGGCGGTGACGTCCCAGTCCTTGAACTCGCCGGTGCCCTTGACGTTGCCGGTGCCGTCCAGCGCGGTGCGCTCGGTGCGCAGGCCGACGACCTTGCCGTCCTCGCCGAGGATCTCGGTCGGCGACTCGAAGAAGTGGAGGAACAGCTTGTGCGGGCGGTCGCCGACGTCCCGGATCGCCCAGTTCTCCAGCGTCTTGGCGACCATGTCGGCCTGCTTGTTGCCGCGCCGGGTCTCGATCGAGCCGGCGTCGTAGTCGATGTCCTCGGGGTCGACGATGACCTCGATGGTGGGGGAGTGGTCCAGCTCGCGCAGTTCCATCGGGCTGAACTTCGCCTGCGCCGGGCCGCGGCGGCCGAAGACGTGGATCTCCCGTGCCTTGTTGGCCTTCAGACCGTCGTGGACGTTCGGGGGTATCTCCGTCGGGAGCAGCTCGTCGGCGGTCTTGGCGAGGATGCGGGCGACGTCCAGCGCGACGTTGCCGACGCCGAGCACGGCGACCTTCTCGGCCTCCAGAGGCCAGGTGCGCGGCACGTCCGGGTGGCCGTCGTACCACAGCACGAAGTCGGCGGCGCCGTATGAGCCGTCCAGGTCGATGCCCGGGACGGCCAGCTCGCGGTCGGCCGTCGCGCCGGTGGAGAAGATCACCGCGTCGTAGAAGGCGCGCAGGTCGTCCAGGCTGATGTCGGTCGGGTAGTCGACATTGCCGAAGAGGCGGATCTGCGGCTTGTCCAGCACCTGGTGCAGGGCGGTGATGATGCCCTTGATGCGCGGGTGGTCGGGTGCGACGCCGTACCGGATCAGGCCGAACGGGGCGGGCATCCGCTCGAAGAGGTCGATGGACACACCGGGGTCGGCGGCCACCTCGGACTTGAGCAGGGCGTCGGCGGCGTAGATCCCGGCGGGGCCGGCTCCGACGATGGCTACCCGCAGGGGGCGCGGCATGATCAGGTTCCCTTCGAGCGTGCGACAGGCGTCTCGACTGGGAAGCCTAAACTAAGGCAGACCTAAGTTAGTACGGGGGTCCGGTCTATGACCTCATAAGGCGATCTTATGCCCTGCCCAGGACGGCCTTATGGGGCGGGAGGGGGCGAGGACGCGGCGCGGATCGCGGCGGTGACTCACCCAGGACATCCGAGGGCACCTCGGCATCCGCTTCCGGGTGGACAGCAGTCGCGGCATCGACGAATTCGGCCGCACCGACCGGCCGGTGGACAGGACCCTCCTCGACCACTACGAGTCCCGGCGCGCCCGGCGCCGGGACTGACCCCGGTCAGGCCGGCCGGACGACGCGGTGGATCGCAGCCTCCCCGGCGCCGTAGATCGACTCCTCGCGGATGGTCGACCCCGGCCCGGGGGCGTGGACCATCATGCCGTCGCCGACGTGCAGGCCCACGTGCCGGTCGTCGTCGAAGAAGAGGACGAGATCACCGGGTTCGAGCCCGGCGAGCGTGACCGGAGCGCCGGCCAGGGCCTGCTGGTGCGCGGCGCGCGGCAGCTCGACACCGGCCGCCCGCCACGCGGCAAGCGTGAGGCTGGAGCAGTCGTAGGAATCGGGGCCGGTCGCTCCCCAGACGCACGGCTTGCCGACCTGCGCCCGGGCGAACGCGATGGCCTTCGCGGCACGGAGAGCCCGCGGCGACTCCGGAACCGGCACGGGCAGGGGGAGCGGTTCGGCGGCCGCGGGCACCGGGGAGGTGTAGGAGCCGGTGTCCGTGAGGGCGGCGAAGTAGCCGGTGTCGACGACAGGGTCGGACGCGGGCGGGTACAAGAGGGACCCGGTGTCCGTGAGGGGTGCGGGTGCGTAGGTGGCGGCGCCGAGGCCGGTGAGAGGCGCGGCGGATGCGGGCGGGTAGGCGTAGGACCCGGTGTCCGTGACGGGAGTGGGCGCCTGCGGGTAGGTGAGGGAGCCGGTGTCCGTGGGGGAAGTGGGCGCCTGCGGGTAGGTGAGGGAGCCGGTGTCCGTGACGGGAGTGGGCGCCTGCGGGTAGGTGAAGGACCCGGTGTCCGTGACGGGAATGGTCGCCTGCGGGTACGTGAAGGAACCGGTGTCGGTCACGGGGGTCGCCGTGGCCACGGCCTGCACCCCCGCGGCCGGCATCGCCAAGGCGCCCGCCGTCGGAGCAGGTGTCTCCCACGCGGGCTGCAGCCACTGCTCCGCCTGAGCCGGCTGGACCGGCTGGACCGGCTGCGCGGCCTGCACCGCGAGCGGTTCCGCCAGTTGCTGTGCACCGGCGTAAGAAGAGGAGTGTGCCCAGGCGGGGTCCGGCACCCATCCGGTGCTTCCGCCGGGCATCTCGTCGGCGAAGTACGGCTGTTGGACGGTCTGTGTGACGGGAACCGCCGTCCGGGCGCCCTCCGTGGCCTGCTGGGGGAACGCGGCCGGCTCCGTCGACGGACCGGCCGTCAGGGCTGCCATCGCGTACTCGGCGCGCGGGGAGAGGGGGTCGGGCAGCAGGGGAGCCGGGCCGCCCGTCTCCGTAGCCCGGTCACCGGCGGGCAGGGCCCTGACCTCCCCCCGGCCCCCGGCGAAGCCGACGGCGTCCGAGCCCCCGCCCGGCAGTCCGGCGGAGTCATCGCCACCTGCCGGAAGGGCCAGGATGGCCCGGTCGCCGGCCGGAAGAGCGAGGACCTCCTTGTCGGGCGCGGGAAGGGCGAGTTCCCGCAGGTCGCCGCCCGTGAGAGCGCGGCTCTCCCGGTCGGCCCCCGGAAAACCGCCCATCCCCTCGCGCGGACGCGCGGGCACGGCGGACGCGGCGGGCAGCCGGTCGGCGGGCAGGGCGGCGGGGACGGTCGGACCGAGTTTGGCGCGGGCCCCGTCGAACCACTGCCGGGCCACCGCGTCGAGCGCGGGATCCTGGCCGGACGGCCCCCGCCGCTTGGCCAGCGGAACGCCCCGGGACCGCGTGCGGGCCGCCATGGCCCGGGTCGCGTTGAAGTTCCCGGTCGCGTTCTCCGCCCGGTCGTAGAGGGAATCGATCCGCTGCCGAACCTCGTCGCGGTTCTCCGGCACCATGGAAGACGTGCTCCTTCCTTGCCCCTCGGGGCAGTTGCCCCGCAGGGCAGTCGGGCCGTCGCGCCCGACCCGTCGAGCACCCGGCGCCGGACCACACGGCGGCTCGCCGGGGCTCGGCCGGGCGGCCTCGCGTCAACCTAGCCAACGTGTGTACCTCGTGTGAAGGTTGAGGCGTGGAATGTCCGATACGTATTCGTGATGTTCGCGGAGACGTTCGGACGGGAAGAGATGTGCCTCACGTTTTCCTGTGAGATCCCGGTGAATTCGCGATTCGGTTGAACACAGTGGCACCGTCGTCCGTATGTGGCTCGGGGGAACTCCATGCCCGAGACCGGCGATGAGACACAGGGGACGACCTTGGTACGCAACAGGCGCAGACGCCCGACCGGCGCACGACGCGCGACCTTCGCAGCGGTCGCCCTGATGCTGGGCGGAGGCGGGCTCGTGGCGGCCAACGTCTACGCCTCGGCCTCCGAAGGCTGGGGCGACGGCTCCACCACCACCTCGGGACAGGTTCTCTCGTCGGGCATGGCGACCATCGACTGCCCCGATGTCGGCAGCCGGCTCACGGACGTACCGGACGGGGCCCGTGCGGACGTCGACCGCCAACTCGCCGCGCTGGACCAGCAGACGGCGGCGGCCTACGGGCAGCTCCGCGCCGCGGGACAGGCCGGCGGTCAGGACGCCGACTCCGTCGACGACTCCATCATGAACCCGCTGAAGGAGAAGCGGACGGAGACCATCGGCAAGATGGCCGACGCCATCGACCGCGCGGGCGAGCGCCCCGAGGGCCTGGACGACCTGGCCGGCTGCACCCTGCGGCCCGGCGAGGGCGGTGGCAACGGCGACGGGGCGACGGCCGCCCCGAGCACGGGATCCCAGCAGGGCGGGGCGAGCGAGGCGCCGGGCGGCGCGGGACAGGGCGGCAACGGGCCCGTCGTCTCCGACTACGTCGACATCGCCTCCGTACAGCCCGACGCGCAGAACCCGCCCGAGCAGTCCGGCGCCTCCCGCGGCTCCTTCGCCTCCGACTGCGGCGTCAACGCGAACGGCCTGTTCAACTCGGACAACGTCATCGTGGCTCCCGGCGTCACCAACGGCGCCCACCACTTCCACGACTACATCGGCAACCAGAGCAACACCGCCTTCGCGAGCGACGAGGACCTGGCCAACGCCAAGACGAGTTGCGTGGACCAGGGCGACAAGTCCACCTACTACTGGCCCGTGGTGCGCCTGCAGAACGGCACCCAGGAGCGCGACGCCGGGTCGCCGGGCGGTGGCACGGAGGGCAACGCGGGCCAGATCGTCACGCCCAAGCAGGTGACCCTGACGTTCGTGGGCAACCCGCGCGAGAAGGTCACGGCGATGCCGCGCCTGCTGCGCATCATCACCGGCGACGCGAAGGCGTTCGTCAACGGCCCCGGCAACGCGAACGCCTCCTGGAGCTGCACCGGCTTCGAGAACCGGCAGCTGAAGGACAAGTACCCGCTGTGCCCGAAGGGCAGTGACGTCGTACGCACCTTCCGGTTCCAGAGCTGCTGGGACGGCCGCAACATCGACAGCGCCAACCACCGCACCCATGTGGCCTTCGCGGGTGCCGACGGCGCCTGCCCGGCCGGCTTCCGGGCGATACCCCAGCTGGTGCAGCGGATCGTCTACGACATCGACGCGCCGAGCGTGCAGGACGGCGGCCGTACCGTGCCGCTGTTCGCGGTGGACTCCTTCCCGGAGCAGCTGCACAAGCCCGTCACCGACCACGGCGACTTCATCAACGTCTTCGACGAGGACCTGATGGGCAAGATGGTCGACTGCATCAACTCCGGCCGCACCTGCGGTCCGGACGGCGGCGACGGCGGTGACAACGGCGACGGCGGTGGCAACGGCACCGGTGGCGGCGACGGTTCGACCGCGTCTCCGACGGCGAGCCCCGGGGACGGGGCGACGGCGGCGCCCACCGCGAGCTCCGGTGCCACGGCCGGACCGGGTGACGACGCCACCGGCGAACCGGGCGACGGCAACACGGCGGAGCCCGGCGACGGCAACACGACGGAGCCCGGCGACGACAGCGCCACGGCACCCGGTGACGACGAGACCTCCGCGCCCACGGCGTCCGCGGACGACCAGGCGCCCCGGACCGAGGCGTCGACCGCGCCGGGCCGCACCACCAGGCACGACAAGGGCGACAAGGCGACACCGGTCAAGTCGGCGGAGCCCCGGTCCACTTCGGCGGACTCCGCGCCGGCCCCGGCCGCCTCCGCGTCCGGCTCCCGCACGCCCGCCTCGTCGGCTTCGGACCAGGCCACCGCCGCCGCGTACGCGCCGCCGGCGGGTGCCGGGACCGAACCCCAGGCGTCCCGGGGCAGTCTCGCGGAGACGGGCGCGCAGCTGTGGCCCGCGGCCATCGGCGTGCTGCTCGCCCTGTCGGGCCTGTTCATGCTGGTGCGGGCCAAGCGGCTGCGCTACTGAACGTCCCCGTGACGACCGGCACGGCCGGCGGACCCGGGGCCTGACCGTCCCGAACCGCCCACGGCTGCCATCCCCGCGAGGGATGGCCGCCGTGCGGTGCACGGGCCCGGACACGCCGTATCCCGCCCCCGAGGACGGCGGCCCTCCCCTGCCCGGGAACTCCCCGCGGCCGGGCGGCGGGACGGGCGGCGCGACCACCCCCGCGTTCGCCGCGTCACCCGTGCCGGTGATCACCCGCGAGGCGGCCCACCGCGGTGCCCGCCGCGCCGCCACCCTGAGGGGATGCACCACCAGCTCCGCGTTCTCACCGCGCTCGCCGCCCTGTTGTTCACCTCGGGCTGCGTCCACATCCCCGCCCACCAGGCCTCGGCCTCGGTCATGGAGGGCGCCACCGTCCGTGCGCCGTCGTCCGCCGTCACGTCCGTCAGCCAGGCCCCCGCCCGCGGTGCCCTCGTCGACACCGGCACCGACGCGAAGCCGGGGAGGCCCGCCCGCCGCCACGGCGCCCGGCACCGCTCGTGGCGGCCAGCCCCGCACCCGCGCCCCCGCCTCGCGGTACGGTCCGCGCCGCGGCACCGCACGGCACCGCACCGCCCCGCCCCGGTCGAGCACCGCCACCGCACCCCGCGTCCCCACCCGGCACGCCCCCGCGCCCCGCGCCCGGGAACCACCGACGACATGCGCACCGTGTGCCGCCTGGCCCACCAGCCCGCCGCCCCCGCCGAGGCGGGCACCCTCTGCGACACCTACCTGCGCTGACCCACCACCCGCACCACACGGCGGGGCCCCGTGCACGCGGGGTCCCGCCCCGCCCGCGCCCCCGTGCGCCTGACGCGCCGTCGGATTTTGCCCGCATTGGCATGGACCTGACTTTCCCGCGTCGCTACGATCTGCCCCAGCCCAGCATGAGAGCGCTCTCACGAACGATTGTCCCGCCCCCCACTCGAACGACGAAGGGCAACCCCCATGAGCGAACGCAGACTTGTGCACGTGGTCCTGGCCGCACTCCTGACCGTCGGAGGACTGGGCGCGGCGAGCGCGTTCCCCGCCTCGGCGGCCAGGCCCGCGCCCGAGCGGGGCCTCACCGCCCCGTCCCCGAAGCCGGCGTCCGACTCGATCGTGGCCGCCATGAGCAGGGACCTCGGTCTCACCAGGCAGCAGGCCGAGACGCGGCTGGCGTCCGAGAAGGCCGCCTCCGCCCTCGACCCGAAGGTGCGCCGCATCGCCGCGGACGCCTACGCGGGATCCTGGTACGACGCCACGCGCGGACGGCTCGCGGTGGCGCTCACGGCGCACGCCCCCGCGGCAACCGTCCGGGCGATCGAGGCGGCGGGAGCCGACGTCCGCGCGGTCGCCCGCAGTGCCCGGCAACTGGAGGCGGTCAAGGCGCGCATCGACCGGCTACCGGCCCCGGCGGGGGTCAGCAGCTGGCGCGTCGACCCGAGGGCCAACACGGTGGTGGTCGACATCGTGCGCGGCAGGCGTGCTGACAACGATGTCCGGCGCTTCCTGGCACGCGCCCGGAAGGCGGGTCCCGTGACCGTCGGGACCGTCTCGGCGGCTCCGCGGACCTTCGCCGCCGGCACGGTCGGCGGTGACCCCTACTACACGGGCAACGTCCGGTGCTCCATAGGCTTCTCGGTGTACGGCGGTTTCGTGACCGCCGGGCACTGCGGACAGCCGGGCGCCGGAGTCAGCGGCTGGGACCACTCCTACATCGGCACCTTCCAGGGCTCCTCGTTCCCGGACAACGACTACGCCTGGGTGAGCGTCGGCAGCGGCTGGTGGACGGTGCCGGTCGTCCTCGGCTGGGGCCAGGTGTCGGACCAGCTGGTGCGCGGCTCGAACGTCGCGCCTCCCGGCTCCTCGATCTGCCGCTCGGGGTCGACCTCCCACTGGCACTGCGGCACGGTGCTCGCCCTGAACGAGACCGTCAATTACAGCCAGGGTGCCGTGCACGAGGTGACGAAGACGAGCGTCTGCGCCGAGCCCGGTGACTCGGGCGGCTCCTTCATCAGCGGTGACCAGGCCCAGGGCGTCACCTCCGGCGGCTGGGGCAACTGCTCCGGCGGCGGCGAGACCTGGTTCCAGCCGGTCAACGAGATCCTCAACCGCTACGGCCTGACCCTGCACACGGCCTGACCGCAGCCCCCCGGCACGCGGGGTTCCGTACGCACGACGGCGGAGCCCCGCGTGTCCCAGCGGCGGCGGCATACGTCTCCGGGGCCCTGCCGCCCCGCGACGCGGGCGGATCGCGGACCACAGCCCTACGCCTCCTCAGTGCCGAGCGGACCGCACATCAGGTTGCCGGGGTCCCCCGGGTCGTCGCTCGTCCAGAACTGCGTCCACAGAAAGGCGAACTCCGAGCGGGAGAGACAGCCGTCGCCGTCCTGGTCGAGGTGGTCGAAGACGTCGGCGGTGTCGACGGGCCGGCCGTGCCAGGCGTCGATGAGCCGCCGGTGTTCGGTCCGCGAGATCCGGCCGTCCCGGTTGTCGTCCACGGCGTCGAACATGACGTCGGCGGTGGCCATCGTCTCCGCGCGCACGGCGGGCAGCCGGTCGACCACGCCGAGAAGCCCGTCCATGTCGATCCGGGCGTCACCGCCCGGGCCGACGGCCGCCGCGAGGTGCCCCCACCAGCCCAGCATCACGCTCTCCACCCGCCCCGCCAGCCCCGGCTCCCCGGCCACCCGCGGCATACGGCACCACCTGGCGGCGAGCGCTTCGAAGTCCTGCCGCTCCAGGTAGCCGTCGCGGTCCGCGTCGAACGCGTCGAACATGAAGCTTGTCCCGCTGGAACTCACTGGCCATGACGGATCTCCCTACTCGCGTTTCGCGGGGGATCCTTTCCCTGCCGGCCGTCCGGGCAACGGCGCGCGGGAGCGCGGCACCGCGCCCCCGGCCGTACCTCGCTACAAGTGGGCCGTTGGCGATGGTTTGACCGTTTCGCGGCGACCAATGAGGCGGTCGGCGACGTCTCCGTAGGCTTGTCGGAGCGGGTGCGGCCGCGACTCAATGTTTCATGAGTGTTGCATTTCATCGGACACGTGTGCGCAGGAATCGAAAGTTTCGCTGATAACTTGTGAATGCCGCTGCGAGGTTGTTCAGTTCACCCGCGCGAGCAAGATCAAGCACGTAGAAAGGGGCGCCGTGACCGAGGCGTCGCAGGGGGAGGACCGGCCCGGGAAAAGGGGCGGTCGTGACGAGGGCTCGTTCGACGGCGACGAGACCCTCTTCCTGAGGGTCGGCACTCCCCGAGCGGACGAGACCATGCAGCTGCGGGTGCCACCGCCGGAGCCGGTCGCCGAGGGCGGCCGGGCCGAGCGCCGGCGCAGTGCCCGGCCCTCGGCCCGGGAGCGCGTCACCGTGCCACTGTCGCGGGCGCTCGCGCCGCTGACCCCGTACATCCGCCGGCTCGCGCCGTACGCACGCCGTCTCAAGCCTCTCTATCCCCGGCCCAATCGCACCGGCTGGCGGCGCTGGATACCCTCCTGGCGCCAGTGGATCGGCGGGATCCTGGGGGCGTTCAGCCTCCTCGGGGCGCTCCTCGTCACCGCGTACGCGCTCACCGACATACCGAGCAACCTCAACACGTACGCCACACAGCAGGACAACGTCTACTTCTGGTCCGACGGCACGCCGATGGCGCGCACCGGGTGGGTGCAGCGGCAGGCGATGCCGCTGAAGGACATACCCGAGGACGTCCGCTGGGCCGTGCTCGCGGCGGAGAACCAGAATTTCTATACGGATCCGGGTGTCTCCGTCAAAGGCCTCACCAGGGCTCTGTACCGCACGGTGGGTCAGGGGGACACCGAGGGTGGTTCCACCATCACTCAACAGTACGTGAAGAACGTTTATCTCACGCAGAACCGGACCATTACCCGGAAATTCACCGAAGCGATGATCGCCCTCAAGCTCGACAACAAGATGAGCAAGGACCAGATCCTCGAGGGCTACCTCAACACCAGTTGGTTCGGGCGCGGCACCTACGGCATCCAGCGGGCCGCGCAAGCGTATTACGGCAAGGACGTCAGCAAGCTGAACGCCTCCGAGGCGGCCATGCTGGCCTCGCTGCTCAAGGGAGCCAGCCTCTACGACCCCACTCTCGGCAAGGCCAACCACCAGCGGGCCGAGGAGCGCTGGACCTGGATCCTCGACCGTATGGTCAAGATCGGCAAGCTGTCGCCGCGGGAGCGGGCCACGTACAAGACGTTCCCGGAGCCGCTGAAGAGCAACCCGCTCTACAACACCGGTGAGCAGAGCGACTACCTGGTGGAGCTGGCCTCGCAGTACGCCAAGAAGGCCGGCCACCTGACCGACAAACAGTTCGACCTGGGGGGATACCAGATCTACACGACCTTCGACCGAAAGCGGGAGAAGGCGCTCACCGACGCGGTCACCCAGGCCCGCAAGAAGGCCGGCCGGGAGAACCCCAAGGCCGCGAAGAACGGGCACTACGGCGGTGCCTCGGTCGCCACCGACGGACGCATCCTCGCCGTCTACGGCGGTCCCGACCACCGCAAGCAGGGCTACAACGAGTCCAACGCCACCACCGTTCCCGCCGGAAGCGCGTTCCAGCCATTCGTCTACGCCGCGGGCCTCGAGCACGGCGCCCACCTCACCCGCGGCGGCCCCGCGACCCCCGTCACCCCGGACAGCGTCTACGACGGGGACGACGGCGTGCCCGTCACCACCCCCGAGGGCCCGTACTGGGACCGCAGCGGCAAGAAGGTCGCCGCGCACAACGAGGGCCGCAAGTCCTACGGCCGGATCACCCTGCGCCAGGCTCTCACCCAGTCGGTGAACACCCCCTTCATGCAGCTCGGGATGGACACCGGTCTGGAGCGGGTCCGCCAGACCGCCGAGGCCTCCGGGCTGCTGCCCTCCAGCATGGGCCCGCAGGTGCCCGCGCTCTCGCTGGGCAGTTCGACCCCCAGCGCGATCCGGATGGCCAGCGGCTACGCCACCTTCGCCGCCGGCGGCACGCACACCGAGCCGTACTCGGTGCGCCGCATCACCCGCAACGGCGCGCCGGTCGCGCTGACCGTCCCGCGCGCCCACCGCGCGATCGGCGCCCAGGTGGCGAAGGACGTCAGCGCGGCACTCGTGGACTCGTTCCGCGCGACGCACCCGCAGGCGGCCGCCGCCGAGCCCGGGGCGGGCGGGAAGGCGGGCACCACCGAGAAGGACACCGCCTCCTGGTACGCCGGGACCGCCGACTCCGTGTCCACGGCGGTCGTGGTGTACCGGATCGACCTGGCGAAGTCCCTGGAGCCGCTGCCGCTCGAAGGACTGGCCGGAACCAGTAGCGACAGCGTCCCGTACGACCTCTGGTCGGCCGCGACGGGTCTTGACTGACGAAGAGACCCGCCCCTTCCACGTCCCCTCCGGAGAATGAGCCGCGCATGCCCACCAACAAACCGACGGGCCGCCGTCGGGCCACCCCCAGCCGCCGCCTCCCCGCGACCACCCGGCCGAAGATCCTGACACTCGCCGCGTTCCTCGTCGTGGCGTCGCTGGTCGCCGGGTACCTGGCGCTCAGCCGTCCGGACGACACCGCGCCGGCCGCCTCGGCGGGCAAGAAGCCGTCGGCCGCCCCGAAGGCCGGGGCGACGCCCAGCTGGGACGGCAAGACCCGGGTGCTCGGCGACGGCTCCACCTCCTACACCGGGCCGCAGCGCGGCCAGCTGAAGGCGGTGCCCCTCAAGCCGGGGGAGAAGCCGCCCCAGTTCGTGGTGTTCTCCTGGGACGGCGCCCTGGAGGGCAGCGACCACCTCTTCTCGCACTACCGGGACCTGGCCAAGCAGTACGACGCCCACATGACCTTCTTCCTCACCGGCATCTACCTGCTGCCCAAGAGCGAGAAGAGCAAGTACCACGGCCCGATGCACTCGCCCGGTGACGCGGCGATCGACTACGCGACCGACGACCACATCCGCACCACGCTGGAGCAGCTCTCCCTCGCCTACGAGCAGGGCAACGAGATCGGCACCCACTTCAACGGCCACTTCTGCGACGCCAAGGGCGGCGGCGACTGGAGCGTGCAGGAGTGGAAGAGCGAGATCGACCAGTTCTTCTCCTTCGCGGAGCACTGGAAGACCAACACCGGCTTCAAGGACATTCCTCCGCTGCCCTTCGACTTCAAGCGGGAGGTCACCGGTGGCCGCGCGCCCTGCCTGGAGGGCCAGCCGAACCTGCTGAAGGCCATCAAGAGCTACGGCTGGCGCTACGACGCCAGCTCCCCCGGCGACTTCCAGATATGGCCCTCCAAGAAGAAGGGCATCTGGGACTTCCCGCTCCAGATGCTGCCGTACGAGAAGGGCAAGTACCAGGGCCTGTCGATGGACTTCAACTTCCTCTACAACCAGTCCGACGGCGAGACCCAGGGCGATCCGGCCGAGTTTCCCAAGTGGCAGCAGCAGACTGTGGACTCGTACATGGCCGGCTTCAACCGGGTGTACTACGGCAGCCGCGCACCGCTGTTCATCGGCAACCACTTCGAGGACTGGAACGGCGGCATCTACATGAAGTCCATCGACCAGGTGGTCAAGGACGTCTGCTCCAAGAAGGGCGTCAAGTGCGTGTCCTTCAAGGAGCTGGCCGACTGGCTGGACGTGCAGAAGCCCGCGACCCTGGCCGCCCTGCGCAGCCTCGACCCCGCCCAGTCGCCGGACTGGTCGACGGTGGTCAAGTGACCTGGTGGGTCTGAAGGTTCCACTTGCGTATACCCCCTTCACAACCCCCGCACAGGCCGTGGGAAGATCTCACTCCCCCGGTAGGTGTACCGGAGTGAAGGGGAACATCATTGAAATCGAGAAGACTGAGCCGTAAGGGGCGCCGCGCCTCCATAGTCACGGTCGCCGCCGCCTCGGTGGTCGCCGGCGTGGCGCTGGTGCCCAACTGGAGCGCGGGCGCGGCGGTGACCGACGACCCGACGGTGGACGCCAAGACCAAGGCGACCTTCCAGCGTCTGGCCGACGCGGTGTTCACCGACCGCACCCAGGCCCTCGTGGACGGCACCGGGAAGTCCCGGACCCGCCACACGGCCGGGTTCTCCGGGTCGGTGCGCCTGTCCGGTGGCCAGACCCGCCAGCAGGACTCCGCCCTGGGACAGCTGCGTGACCGCCGCAGCGTGCTCGCCAAGCTCGGCGAGAAGTACAGCGCGGGCGCCACGAAGGTCGTCCTGGACGCCACCCAGGTCAACGGCCGCCGGGCCAAGGTCGCCGTGACCGAGACGACGACGCTCACCTACGAGCGTCCGGTGTCGAAGGACCAGAAGACCACCGGTTTCCAGGCCCACCACGAGCTGACCTTCCGGGCCGACCGCCAGGGCGACTGGCAGCTCACCGGCATCCACGACACGGACGACGGCTACCTGGCCGTCAACCAGGTCGCCAAGCCGTCCGTGGCCTCGGTGAAGACCGCGGACGACAACCCGCCGGACGCGATCCGCTCGGCCACCTCCTGGCCGGCGCCCGCCAAGCCGAAGAACTTCTCGGGCACCGGGTACGACTACCAGGCCATGGCGGCGTACGCGGCCAAGTACTGGCGGACCTACAACACCGCCTACCCGGACTTCAACGGGCAGGGCGCCGGCGGTGACTGCACCAACTTCGTCAGCCAGTCCCTGAAGGCGGGCGGCTGGAAGCACGTGCCCGGGTACACCAACGACTTCCACAAGTGGTTCGGCACCGCCGACATCCAGTCCGACTCCTTCGTCGGTGTGAACGAGTTCTCCTGGTTCGCCCTGTCGTCCAAGCGGGTCAGCAGCCTGGCGAACGTCTACCAGCTCGACGTCGGTGACGTCCTGCAGATGGACTTCAACCGGGACGGGTCCAAGGACCACTCGATGATCGTCACCTACCGCGACCGCTCCGGTGTGCCGTACGTGACGTACCACTCGACCAACACGTACAACCGGTCGGTGGCCAGCCTCGTCGCGTCGTACCCGACCGCGGCGTTCTACGCCTACCGCACCTGATCCGGGGGCGCGCCACGCGCCCGGCACCGGAACCCGGCCCGCCCGGCACACCGTCGACGGTGTACCGGGCGGGCCTTTGCCGTCCCCGGGGTTGTGGGAGCACCGTCCCGCCGACCGCGACGACCTGGCGGACGTCTGTACGGGCCGGGCGGTCGGATACATCGTCGGCACCGCGGACACCGGGCGCTTCGTCGAGGACTTCCGGCGCGCCTGGATACCCCGGCCGGCAAGCCGCTACCCGGAGCCCGCGGCGCCGGCGCCCCACTTGCACATCGACCTCCTGCCGCCCCGGCCGCGCCCTGCTGAGCACCTTCCTGGACGCCCTGCACCGGCGGTGGGCCACCGCGTCGGACTGAGCGCGGCGCGGGCGGCGGCCCTCAGGCGAGTTCGAGGGTCTGCTTGGCGAGGTCGTAGGCGGGGCGCATCGCCTCGTGCTCCTCGGTGTCCATGCCGCCGAGGTGCAGGACGACCGGGCCGTCGGGAGTGGCGACCGCGAAGGCGCTCTCCTTCTTGGTCTCGTCCAGGAGCTTGCTCGTGTAGAGGTACTCCACCTCCACGGCGGACACGCCGCCGCCGGTCCTGAACGAGTGGTACTTCGCCTTGCTGACGTTGTCCTCGGCGGCGACGAACGCCCGCAGCACACCGCCCGCGTCGGCGTCGCCCTTCTTGCCGGTCCACACCCGCAGGAAGCCGATGTTGCCGGCCGGCTTGGCGTCGATCTCACAGGCGGCGATGACCGGGCCCTGGCGGAGGAAGCTCTCCGCGAACGCGCCGCTCAGATCGTCGTCGGAGCCCTTCGACGCCTTCGCCAGCTGGGCCTCGGCGTCGATCGCCTTGGGCTTCCAGTCCTTGGCGAGGGAGAAGCTGACGGGCAGTTCGCAAGGGGAACCGGCCGCGCCGATCGTCCCGCCGCGCGCGGCAGCCCCGCCCCCGGGCCCCGTGTCCTCGCCCCCCGCACCCTTGGCGGCCGGCGATGCGCTCGCGCCCTTCTTCCCGTCGTCGTCCGCCGCGCCCGCGCAACCGCCGAGCACGGCTGCCAGCGCGACCGCCACGATCGCCCGGCTTCCTACGGACCCCACCCTGACCTGCACTGTCGTCTCCCCTCCGGTTCAGCGCCGTCACTGTAACGGAGAGCGCCGACATCACCGAACGGATATGCCCGGATCAGCGGTCGAGCCGGGTCACTCCGGGGCGCGCCGGCAGTGCAGGAACAGGTGCGGCTCCGGTACGGCGTCGGGGTGGGCCGGGGTGAACACGGCATCGTCCTCGGCCAGTACCGTCAGGCCCGCCCGGGTCACCAGCTCGGTGAAGGCCCCCGCGGAGAAGCTCGTCACCTCCACCGGCTGCCCCATGAAGAGGGCCTGGACGCCCTCCACGTCCAGCGGAACGGTGGCCAGTGCCACGAGACCACCGGGCCGTACCGCCCGGGCCAGCCGCGCCACGACGGCGGCCTGTTCGGCGCGGGACATCTGGAGCAGCGAGAAGTACGCGCACACCGCGTCGAACGAGGCGCCCGGCAGGGGCAGTTCACGGAGGTCCGCCAGGCGGAACTCGGCCGCGGGCACCTGTCGGGCGGCCAGCTCCACCATGACCGGCGAGACGTCGACGCCCAGGACCCGGTGGCCCGCCCCCGAGAGGGTATCGGCGGTCGGCCGTCCCGTACCCGCGCCCGCGTCCAGCACGCTGCTGCCCGGTGCCAGCCGCTCCAACAGCCACCGCAGCGACGCCTGGTGCGCCTCGGACGCGGCGAACGCCTTCTCGTAGTCGAGCCCCAGAGCGTCGAACACCACGGCGGCCGGTGCCCTGTGATCGTCCTCGGCCACCCTGTCTCCTCCCGTCGTCGCTGCCGTGCACCGTCCTACCCCGGACGGACGCCCGCGACGCACCGAGGGGCCCGCCGTTTGCCGGGGACGGCGGCCGCACGGCAGGGTGCGGGGCGTGCCTACCTTGCTGATCGTCCACCACACCCCGTCGCCCAACTGCCAGGCCCTGTTCGAGGCCGTCGTCGCCGGGGCCACGACTCCCGAGATCGAAGGCGTCCGGGTGGTCCGGCGCGCGGCCCTCGCCGCCACCGCCTCCGACGTCCTCGAAGCCGACGGCTACCTGCTCGGCACCCCGGCCAACCTCGGCTACATGTCCGGTGCGCTCAAGCATTTCTTCGACCAGGTCTACTACCCGTGCCTGGACGAGACCCGGGGGCGCCCCTTCGGCTACTACGTCCACGGCGGCAACGACGTCACCGGTGCCGTCCGTGCCGTGGAGGCCGTCACCACGGGCCTCGGCTGGCGGCGCGCGGCCGACCCGGTGACCGTCACCGGCGAACCCGGCAAGGCGGACACGGAAGCGTGCTGGGAACTGGGAGCCACGGTCGCGGCGGGCCTGATGACCGGCGACTGAGCACCGGCGCCGCGGACCCGGCCGCCGGAAGCGCGGGCCCGTCCCCGCTCACCTCAAGCGCGGCGGTACGGGCACGTCCTCGCGCGGTCAGAGGCAGCGGGAGGCCGTCACGGTGTCGTGCCGGTGCCAGACGGCGTCCACGACACGGCCGTCGGGCAGGGTGTGCCGGAGCGGTCCCTGGTCCCGGACGAAGCCCGCGCGGGCCAGGGACCGCCGGCTGGCGGTGTTCCCGGGTTCGGCGCCGGCGCGGACGGTGGTGAGCCCGGCATGGGTGTGCGCGAGTGCGGCGCCCGCGCGGAACAGCTCCGCGCCCAGGCCCTGGCCGCGGCAGCCCGGCGCCAGCCAGCCGCCCATCTCGCCCGACCGGGGCTCCAGTTCGAGCGCTCCGGCGTAACTGAGATCGGATCTGCGGACGCACACCAGGATCGTCGGGTCGTCGGGTCCGGGTGCGAACGGCTCGGCCAGGTGCCGTGGCACGCGGCGGCCGTCGTCTCCCGCGGGCCGCCACCGCAGCAGGGTACGGCGGGTGCCGGGATCGGGGACGACCTCGTCCGCCTGGGTGCCGAGCCACCGCTGCGCCTCGGCGTCCGCGCACGCGGCGAGTGCCGCCGCCACGTCGAGCCGGTTCCGGGGCGTGAACAGCAGCAGCCGTGCCGTCGCCAGGACGTGCCGGCCCGGGGCGCACCGTCCGGGCACGGGCAGGCCGGGCGCGGTCCGGCCCCGGCGGATGAGCGACCAGACCATGACGCCCCCGTACCCCGACGCTGCGGCTCGCGCGGCGGACACGGATCCGCCGGCGGATGCGGAAGTCCCGCACCGGCGGTGAATCTAGCGGGAATCCAGGCCGGACGTCGTGTCACCGGCGGTGTTCCGGACGCTGTCCGCCCGGGGGGACGCGCCGGGCGGGTTCAGCCGGTCCGCCGGCGGTGTGCCGGGCCTGGGGCGGCCGGCGGTCCAGGACGGGTCCGCGGACGGCGTGGAACCGGAATGACAGCGGAGAGCGCGAGTGCGGCGCAGGGCACCGCGGGGGAGGGGAGGACGGCGCAGGCTGAAGCGGTGCGGGGGGACGGGGTGCATGGGAATCCCTTCGGACGAGTGGGGGACGGTCCGTGGGCGTCGGGTGTCGGGTGTCGGGTTGGGGGGCGTGGGGGGTGTCAGGCATGGGGGACCGAGGGCAGTTCCGCCCAGACGACGCGTGCCGGCCGGTCCGGCACGGCCGTCACTCCCCAGTCGCTGCTCAGCGCCTCGACCAGGAACAGACCGCGTCCGTGCTGTTCGTGGGGGCCGGGGCGGCCGACCACCGGCAGTCCGGGGCCGCCGTCCTGGTCCTCGACCTCGATGCGCACTCGTTCCGCCGTGCGGCGCAGCCGGCAGGAGATCCGCTCGCCCGCCGCGTGCACCAGCGCGTTCGTGACCAGCTCGGAGATCACGAGGAGCACATCGTCCCGGGCCTCCCCGGGCACGCCCCAGGCGGTCAGCAGGTCCCGGACGATCCGGCGGGCGGTGCCCACGGCCACCGGCACAGCCGGCAGGTCGAACGCGGCGGAGCCGGCGGAGGAGGCCCCGTAGGCGGGCCGGCCGGAGCCGTCGGGCCCAGGGAGTCGACCGGGGTGCTCGCCTCCGGGGCGTCGGGAGCCGGCGGCCGGGACCGGCGGCAGGTGGGGACGCTCCGCACCGCCGGCTGCCGGGCGGGGGCGCTCTCGGGTGTACGGGGCCGGGTGGGGTGGTCCGGCGGGATCGGGGGCCGGCAGGGATGGTCCGGCGGCGGCGGGGGGCCGGTGCGGTACGGGTAGCGCGGGCAGCCGCACCGGATCCTGTTCCGGCAGTGTCCGCTCGGGTCTTCGGTCCTCGGGAAGTCGGGGGAGGGAGGGCGGAACCATCGTGCGCCTTTCGTCCGGCCTCGCGAGTGGGGGGTGTCCGGTGCCGAGTCCGGCCGCTCGCGCAGCAGACGACACACCGCCTCCACCGAGGCCGTAAGCCGGCCCGGTCTCCCCCGACCCGGCCGCGCCGCCTGCTCCTCGGGTCGGCCGGAGCAGTACGCCCACTGTGTCATCCGCCAACATCCGCTCGCAACAGGCAAGTTGAAATTTGCAAGTGTCCCCGTGCGTGTCGCTCGAGGTCCGGACGTGATCGAATGAGCGCACCGGAAAGACGCGTGCGAGACCGGATCCGGCACCTGCCGAGGGGGTGGGCGTGACCGCGGAGACCGACTGGGGCGGCGCCCCGTCCGTGCTGCGCATGATCCTCGGGCGGCGGCTGGAGGAACTGCGTATCCGGGCCGGTCTCGGCTACGCCGAGGCGGGCGCCGCCCTCGGGGTCAGCCACTCCACGATCCGCCGCATGGAGGCCGCCAAGGTGGCCCGTCTGCGGCTCGCGGACGCCGAGAAGCTGCTCCAGCTCTACGGCGTCACCGACCGGCGGGAGATCGACGCCTTCCTGCACTCCGTACGCGAGGCCAACAAGCACGGCTGGTGGCACACCTACCGTGACGTCATGCCCGACTGGTTCGCCGCCTACCTCAGTCTGGAACAGGCGGCCTCGCAGATCCGTGCCTACGAGAGCCAGTTCGTGCACGAACTGCTCCAGACCGAGGACTACGCCCGGGCCCTGCTCGGCGCGGGCGACCCGAACGCCTCCGCCGAGGCCACCGAGCGGCGGGTCGCGCTGCGCATGCGCCGTCAGGAACTGCTGGCGAGGCCGGCTCCGCCCCGGGTGTGGGTGGTGATGGACGAGACCGTGCTGCGCTGGCCGGTCGGCGGGGCCGAGGTGATGCGCGCGCAGGTCGACCACCTCGTCGAGATCGGCCGGCTGCCCCATGTGACGCTGCAGTTCATGCCGTTCGCCGACGGCCCGCACCCCGCCGTGCGGGCCGGGGCCTTCCACCTCTTCCGGTTCCGGGCCCCCGAACTGCCCGACATCGTCTACCTCAACGGTCTCGCGGGGGCCGTCTACCTCGACAAGGTGGGCGACGTCGGGCTGTACCGCGAGGCGCTGGACCGGCTCGGCGCCCGGGCCGCACCGGCCCGGAGCGCCGAAGCCCTGCTCGAGGCGATCCGCAAGGAGTTCTGACCCCTGCCGTCATCGGCCGGGCCGGACGCCCCGCGGCCGCTAGCGTGGGGCCATGTACGCCACCCGAGTCACCCGGCACGTATCAGCGCCCCCGGAGGCCGTCTACCGGGCCCTGCTCGATCCGGACGCGCTCGCCGCCTGGCGGGTCCCGGCCGGCATGACCGCGCGCGTGCACGCCTTCGAGGCCCGGGAGGGAGGGGAGTTCCGCATCTCCCTCACCTACGACGACGCAAGCGGCGCCGGCAAGTCCGGGGAGCACACCGACACCTACCGCGGCCACTTCGCCCGGCTCGTGCCCGACGCCCTGGTCGTCGAGGTGTTCGCCTTCGAGTCCCTCGACGCCGCCCTGCGCTCCACGATGACCCTGACGACGAAGCTCACGGCGAGCGGCGACGGCACGGACGTGGAGATGCTGCACGAGGGCGTCCCGGACGCCGTACCCCGTGAGGACAACGAGCTGGGCACCCGTACGGCCCTCGACAACCTCGCCCGGTTGGTCGGCGAAGGGCGGTCACCCGAAGCGGAATGACCGAAAGAGTGGCGAAACCCGGCCGGTTTGCGTTCCAACCTTTTCGAGTTTCCACCTTCCGGGCATTGAGTGCCAAGAAAACGGAAAGAAGCGGAACCTGAGCGCGGAAAGCACGGTCTTACGGTCCGTCGACGACCGAGCGGTACCGGTCGCGAGGAAAACGGGGGAAACGAGAAAGATGTCCGTCCGCAGTCGCAAGACCCTCCTCACCGCGGTGGCCCTCACCGCGGGCCTCAGCCTGGCCGCCGTGGCGCCCGCCCTCGCGGGCGCCGGCGCGCACCGCACCGCCCGGGCCGGCGCCGTGTCCACCGTCCAGGGCGACCCGCGCGACGTCACCCGGCATGTGGCCGACTTCTACGCGGCCTACATCGACTCCGTCCGGGCCGCCGACGACCCGTCCGCAGCCGCCGGCGCCAAGGCCCTGCGCGGCTTCTACCTCTCCGCCGCCGCCCGCGCGAAGGTGAGCGCCTACCAGAAGAGGCAGCACGCCGACGGCGTCCTGTTCGCGCGGGGCGTGCCGGTCAAGTGGAAGGTGGCGCACACGGGTTCCGGCGCGGGCCACGCCACCAGCCGGGTCACCCTCACCTGGGGCCACGGGCCGCACGCGCGGGTCACCGGCGTCGACGTCCTGTCGGACCTCAAGACCCTCGAGATCACGGACCTCGAGACGGTCCGCTGACCCGGAGGACGGGGCGTGCGGTCCCGCCCCGCCCCACTCGGGGCGGGGCTCACGCCCGCGGTACGTTCAGGCGCGCCCGTGCGGACGGTAGGGCCGCGGCAGCGGCAGCCCGCGGTCGGCCATCAACTGCCGTACGCGATTCGGGTAGTCGGTGATGACGCCGTCGACGCCCGCGTCCATCAGCGCGGCCACGGTCGGCATGTCGTCGCAGGTCCAGGGGACCACCTTCAGACCGCGTGCGTGCGCCTCGGCGACCATCGCCTCGTCGGCGTAGAAGCGGAACCCGGGGTCGCCGACCTTGCCGTTCTGCGGGAAGCCGTAGTTGGGGGAGAGCGTCGTGACACCGGGGACGGTCGCGGCCGCCCGGACGAAGTCCCCGCCGTAGTCGTCCGCGTCGATCCCGCCGAGCCATGGGGACGCGCCGTCCATGCCGACCTGGAGGAAGTCGTAGTTCGTCAGCGCCACCAGCGGCCACCGGGGCGCCAGCCTGTGCATCGCCTTCAGCGCCCCCCAGTCGAACGACTGGATGGTGACCTGCCGTTCGATGCCCGACCGGTGGATCTCCTCGTACACCCGCCGGACGAACACCTCGCGCGGCGCGGTCTGTTCGGGCGCCCCCGCCTCCACCTTGGTCTCGATGTTCAGCTTGAGCCGGTCGGCGTGGTAGCTCCTGACCAGCTGCAGGACGTCCCGCAGCTCCGCCATCCGGAAGCCCTTGACGACCTCCTGTTCGGGGAAGCCCGGGAGCTGCCGGTACCCGCAGTCCAGTGTCTTGATCTGAGCAAGCGTCAGATCCTTGATGTACTTCCCGACGTACGGGTACAGCGGGTCGCCGGGCGTGACCGGGCCGGTGTCCGCGCACTTGACGCCGCTGATCTGCCGGTCGTGGTTGACGACGACCTTGAGGTCCTTGGTGATCTGGGTGTCCAGCTCCAGCGTGGACACCCCGAGCCGCATGGCCTTGGCGAAGCCCTCCAGGGACTCCTCGGTCGTCATGCCGATGCCGCCGCGGTGGGCCTGGAGGTCGAAACGGTGCGGGTGCGGGTCGCCCGGTGCCGCGTGGGCGGTGGCCGGGAGCAGGAGGGCCGGCATCAGGGCCAGGCCGGCGAGGACGGTGCGTGGGGACAGCGGAAGTCGCACGGGATCTCCCTGTTCTGGGGGCGCCGGCGATTCTCGCAACGGCCTCGCCGGACGGGCCACCCCGGGGAGCCAACATTGGCGCAAAGGGAGGTGAACGTCCGGCCGGGCAGGGTCAGCCGGTCGGGTGGCCGGCCTCCGTACCGGCGCCGTGCCGGGCGGTGTCGCCGCCGACTCGGCCGTGGTGGCGGCGCCGCTCGACCGGGGTGCGCTGCACGGCGATGAGCGCCGCGTCGTCGTTGAGCCGGCCGCCCACGTGGTCGAGCAGGTCGCGCCGCAGGTGGTGCATCAGCGCCTCGGGGCTGTCGTCGGTCCAGCGCGCGACGCGCTCGGCGAGCGGGTAGAACCTGCCGCGTGTGTCCCGGGCCTCCACCACACCGTCCGTGTAGAGCAGGAGCGTGTCACCGGGTTCGAAGGAGAACGCGTCGAGGGTGTGCTCGGCGTCCGCGTGCACACCGAGCGGCGGTGACGGATGCAGGCTCGGGACGTTGACGACGTGGCCGGGACTCAGCAGCAGGGGCGGCGGATGACCGCAACTGGTCATCCGGGTGACCGGATCGCGGTCCGGGATCTCCACCAGCAGCGCCGTGGCGAAGCGCTCGCCCGCCTCCTCCGGTGGCTCCAGGTCGGCCGCGTACCGGCTGACGCTCTGGTCCAGGATGGTGGCGAGATCCGCCAGCGGGACGTGCCGGTGCGCGCTCTCCCGGAAGGAACTGAGCAGCAGGGCGGCCTCCCCGATGGCGGGCAGCCCCTTGCCGCGGACGTCGCCGATCAGGACGCGGACGGCGCCGTCGCTGACGGTCGCCGCGTACAGGTCGCCGCCGATCTGCGCCTCGTCCTCGGCGGCCAGGTAGAGGGAGGCGATCCGCAGCGGGCCGATCTGCTCGGGCAGCGGCCACATCAGCACGTGCTGCGCGGCCTCGGCGACCGTGCGCACCTGGGCCAGCTGGGCCTGCCGGCGTTCGCGCAGCGCGCTGTAGATGACGCAGAGCACGGAGAGCACCGCGAGGGTGATGATCTGCACGATGTGGTTCGTCGTGTAGAGCCCGCCGTGCGTGGCGCCGATGAGGATCTGTGCGCCCGTGGCCAGCGCGCCGATGCCCGCCGTGGTCCAGGGGCCGGCGAAGGACGGGGTGATCGCGGGCGCGATCACCAGGGTCGGGCCCAGGTGGACGTCGGTGGGCGCGTGGATGTCGACGGCGGTGATGACCACGATGAGCGTGATCGGAAGCAGGAGCAGGGCGTGCGAGGACTGCCACGGCTGCCGCGCGCTCGCGCCCCCGATCCGGGATCTCATGCCTACCAGCGTGCCCCTGGGCCGGGCGGCCGGCCACTCGCCGTCGGCGGGTGGCGACGGACGCGACGCAGGTCACGCGGCGAGAAGCGGCCGCCCACGTCGCGATGACCGTCCTCGTCGGACTCCTGCCTCACCGCCGCCGCCCGGACGGCCGTCGGGTCCGGGCGGCGGGCCGCCCGGGGCTTGCCGACCCGCCCGCCTCGGACCTCGGACACCGCCCTCGCCGGACCGGTCGTGGGCCGCGTCCTCTCCCCACCCCGCTCTTCGTCACCGCACCCGCCATGGCCTCGTCCACCGCCCCGTACGCACGACCGGCACCCCGGCGCTCGTCGTGGAGGAGTGGACGGTGGCCGGTGTCGGTCCGTGCGCCCCGGGTACCCGGAAGGCTCCCGGCGCCGACCCGGCCGCCCGGGGGTGGAGTGCGCCGCGATTGGAGAGGTCATGACGCACAACGGGGAGGACACCGCGCCCGAACCCGGCAGGCGCCCCGAGGGCACCGGGCTGCGCCTCGCCACGGAGGGGCAAGGCCCGCCCGCGTCGGCGCTGCCGGAGCCGTCGACCCTGCCGGAGGACCGCAGCCAGGCGATCCTGGAGGCCACCAAACAGATCGGTGCCCTCCTCAAGCGCGCGGGCCACCCCTTCGCCCTGGCCGGCAGTGTCGCCGTGTACGCCCACGGCGGCAGCCGCTACCTCCAGCACGACGCCGACTTCGCCATCCTCCCCGAGGACGCCGAGGCGGTCGCCGGTACGCTCCGCGAGGCGGGACTCGCCGTGCGGATACCGCCCGAGGACTGGCTGCTGAAGACCACCTGCCACGGGCAGAACGTCGACGTCATCTTCGCCCTCGCGCACCAGCCCGTCACCAAGGACATGCTCGACCGCGCCCATGTCCTGCCGGTCGACTCGGTGCTCATGCCGGTGCTCTGCCCGACCGACCTGATCCACAGCCTGATCAGCGCCTTCTCGGAGCACTACTGCGATTTCGGGTCGGTGCTGCCGGTGGCGCGTGCGGTCCGGGAGAAGGTCGACTGGGACGTGGTGCGCGAGGAGTGCGGGGACCAGCCGATGCCGGCCGCCTTCCTCTTCCTCCTCGAACGGCTGAACGTGATCGATCCCCAGGAAGGGCAGCCATGACCGACGCAAGCGCCTCGCCCCCGACGGGCGCGGCGAACCTGGACTACCGCGTCGCCCACCTCGCCGAGCACCTGGCCTCCGGGCCGCTCGGTGAACTCGGCGTACGGGTGGAGCTGCGCGGCGACGCCGTCCTGCTCACCGGCACCGTGCCGTCCGCCCAGTGCCGCGACGAGATCCTGGCCAGGGCACGCGAGGAACTGGCGGGACACCCGGTCCACAGCGACATGCTCGTCGCCGGGACCTCCTCGCCCGACCACGGGGAGGACCTCACATGATCCGCGTGGCGGCCGTCGGGGACATCCACATGGCCCCCGAGAGCCAGGGAACCCTGCGGCCCTCCTTCGACACCCTGCCCGAGTGCGCCGACGTCCTGCTGCTCGCCGGGGACCTCACCCGGCACGGCACCCCCGAGGAGGCGGCCGTCGTCGCCCGGGAGATCGAGGGCCTCGCGGTGCCGGTCGTCGCCGTCCTCGGCAACCACGACCACCACGACGAACGGCCCGAGGAGGTCACCGCGATCCTCCGGGACGCGGGCGCGCACGTCCTGGAGGGCGAGGCCGTCGTCGTCACCGCGGGCGGGGCACGGATCGGGGTGGCCGGGACCAAGGGCTTCGGCGGCGGATTCGTCGGCCGCTGCGCCGGGGAGTTCGGCGAACCGCTCATGAAGGAGTTCGTCCGCTACACCCGCAGGAGCGCCGACGCCCTGCACGGCGCCCTGAAGGACCTGGGGGGCCGCGACTGCGACGTGCGGATCGCGCTGACCCACTTCGCGCCCGTGCCGGACACGCTGGCCGGGGAACCGCTGGAGATCTACCCCTTCCTCGGCAGCTATCTGCTCGCGGAGGCCATCGACACCGGCGGCGCCGACCTCGCGGTGCACGGCCACGCCCACGCGGGCACCGAGCACGGCATGACCAGCGGTGGTGTCCGGGTGCGCAATGTGGCCCAGCCGGTGATCGGGCAGGCCTTCCACGTCTACCACCTGCCGGGCGGCCCGGACCCGCGGCAGGGTGCGTGACCCGAGCCGGCGGTACGGTGACGCAGGCGGGCGCGACGGTCAGGCGGCCGTGCCGAGAGCCGACCGCCCCGTCACGTCGCCGTCCTTCGCGGCCAGCGCCACCGGTACCAGGCCACCGCGCCGGCGCACCAGCAGGCCCGCACCGATCGACCCGGCGATGAGCAGACCGCCGGCGACCAGGGCACCGCGCGCCCCGGCCCACTCCATCAGCAGGCCCAGCAGCGGCGGGCCCCCGAGGCCCCACACCGTGCCGATGCTGCTCCACACCCCGAGCACCCGGCCCCGCAGATGCGCGGGCGGATCGGTCTGCAGCACGGCCGTACCGGCGGTGTCGGAGACGGACTCGACCACCGCCATCGGCAGCACCAGCACCAGCAGGACGGCGAGCGACGGGGACAGTCCCGCGACGACCTGGAGCAGCGCGCCCGCCGCGGCGAGCAGACCCACGGTCCGCACCGACGGCCTGTGCAGCCGCGCCCCGAGGACCGCGCCGAGGATGCCGCCGACCGCCAGCACGGTGGACACGGTGCCGAAGGCTCCCGCGCCACCGGCGAGCGGGCCGGTCACCAGGACGGCCAGGGTCAGGCCGTAGTTCCGGCCGAAGACCGAGCTGATGCCGGTGATGCCCGCGAGCGCGACCAGCCGGGGCCGGCGCACGAAGAAGGTGAGGCCCTCCCGGACGCTCATCTCCGCGCGGGCCGGAGCGGCGGGGGCCTCGGCCACCGCTTCCCGCGCGGCACCGGGTGCCGGGCGCAGGAACGGTACGACCGCCGCCACGAAGAGGAACGAGAGCCCGTTGGCCGCGTAGGCGGCGCCGGTGCCGAGGAAGCCGACGGTCACCCCGGCGAGGGCGGTGCCGGTCAGCCGGCCCGCGCTGTGCACCAGGGAGCCGACGCCGATCGCGGACGGCACGTCCTCCACGGGCACGAGATCGTTGCCGAGCAGGGCGCACGCCGGTCCGTCGACGGTGGCGATGACGCCGGTCACGGCGGCCAGTACCAGCAGTGCCGGCATGTCGATCCGGTCCAGCGCCACCAGCAGTGCGGTGGTGAAGGCGACCGCGCCGAGCAGCGCCTGGCTCACCGCGACCGTCAGCCTGCGGTGCCAGCGGTCCACGGCGGCGCCGCCCAGCAGGCTGACGAACAGCGCGGGCGCCGCCTGTACGGACATCGACAGGCCGGTCGCCGCAGCGGAACCGGTGATCTGGAGCACGAGCAGGTTCTGCACCGTGAGCTGCATCCAGGTGCCGGCGTTGGAGACGAAGTTCGCCGCCGACCACCAGCGCATGCTGCGGTGTCTCAGGGACCGCCACGGCGAACGCGAGACGGCGGCACGGGAAGCGGATGTGGGCAGGGAAGAGGAAGCAGACACGGCGGGGTACTCGACAACCGGGGTCGGGAGAGTGACCGGAGAACCCCGTCGGGCCGGCTGCGCTGCGCGGCCAGGGTGCTTGGTCAGGGCGTCGACCATGGTGGCAGACGGGCCGGTCGAGCCGTCGGCGGCACCCCCGGCCGGGAACCCGTACGCACCACCAAGTGCCCCTGCGCGCGGCACGGTTGAGAACCGCCGTGTGCTTCCTCACAGACCCCCGCGGCCGCCCTGCCGGCCCGCTGTCATGGTGGCGTACGGCACACCGCACCCTCCGGGAGACGCGGGGTACCGCCCCCTCCCGAAGGGTGATGTGGGGAACCGCCCGGCCGGCTACCGGTTGATCGCGCGCATCCCCGCCTCGTCGTACCGCTGGCCCGCCACCTCGGGCAGCTCGGCGTCGATGCGGGCCAGGTCCTCCTTGGTCAGCTCGATGCCGGCCGCGCCGGCGTTCTGCTCCAGGTAGCTGCGGCGCTTGGTGCCCGGGATCGGCACCAGGTCCTCCCCCTGGGCCAGCACCCAGGCGATCGCCAGCTGGGCCGGGGTCACGTCCTTCTCGGCGGCGATCTCCTTGACCTTCTCCGCCAGCCGCAGGTTGGCGTCCAGGTTGGTGTCGGTGAAGCGGGGGTTGTTGCGGCGGAAGTCGTTCTCGTCCAGCTCGTCGGGGGAGCTGAAGCGGCCCGCGAGGAAGCCGCGGCCGAGCGGCGAGTACGGCACGAAGCCGATGCCGAGCTCCCGGCAGGCGGGCAGCACCTCGGCCTCCACGTCCCGCGACCACAGCGAGTACTCGCTCTGCACCGCGGTGACCGGGTGCACGGCGTGGGCGCGCCGGATGGTCTCCGCGCTCGCCTCGCTCAGCCCGATGTGCCGCACCTTGCCCTCGGCGACCAGCTCGCCGAGGGCGCCGACCGTCTCCTCGATGGGCACGTCCGGGTCGACCCGGTGCTGGTAGTACAGGTCGATGTAGTCGGTGCCCAGGCGCTCCAGCGAGCCGTGGACCGAGCTGCGGACGTGCTCGGCCGAGCCGTCCTGCCGGCCGATCGTGCTCATGTCGCCGGGTACGGCGTCGTCCATCCGGTAGTTGAACTTGGTGGCGATCACGTACTCGTCGCGGTGTCCCCGTACCGCCTCGCCGACCAGCGACTCGTTGGTGAGCGGGCCGTAGAGCTGCGCGGTGTCGAGGAAGTCGATGCCGAGTTCCAGGGCGCGACGGATGGTCGCGACGCCCTCCTCCTGGTCGGTGGAGCCGTAGAAGGCGGACATGCCCATGCATCCGAGGCCGATGGCCGATACCTGGAGGTCCCGCAGACTGCGCTTCTGCATGTGGTGTCCCAGCCTTTCGTGCACGCTCGTGCGTCGTTCTCCGGGGCGCGAGGGCCTTCCTCCATCTAGCGACGGATCGCGGCACCCGGCATCCCGTGGGGTGTGCCGGGTACCGCGTGCCCACGCGGTGACTGCGACGCTACGAGCTGGAGCGCGCTCGAAGTCAAGGGCGTACCGGGTGCGTGGGACTACGCGCCGAGCCGCACCGGCAGCTCGAACAGGTCGTTCTGCGTGACGACCGGCTTGTTGCGCAGCTCGGCCGCCGGCACCGCCAGCTCCAGGCCGGGGAAGCGGGCGTACAGCGCGGGCAGCGCCACGCCCGCCTCCAGCCGCGACAGGGCGGCGCCGGGGCACACGTGCGGGCCGTGCCCGAAGGAGATGTGCCGGCTGCCCGACGTGCGGGTGATGTCGAACTCTCCGGCGGTCGGGCCGTGCGCGTGCTCGTCACGGCCGATCGCGCCGTAGGACACGATGAGCGCGTCCCCGGCCGGGATCACCTTGTCGCCCACCGGGACGTCCTCCGTGGCGAAGCGGATCAGGACGTGGGAGGTGGGCGTGGAGAAACGCAGGGTCTCCTCGACGACCGCCGACCAGTCGGCCTCGCCGGACAGCACCAGGGCGCGCTGGTCGGGGTGGGTGGAGAGGTTGACGACCGCGTTGACGATCAGGGAGATCGTCGTCTCGTGCCCCGCCGCGACCATCAGCTGGAGCGTGGAGACGATCTCCTCGTCGGTGAGGTGGTCGCCGTCCTCGGAGGCCAGGATCAGCGCGCTGGTCAGGTCGTCACCGGGCTCGGCCCGCTTGGCCGCCACCGTCTCCGCCATGATGTGCGCCAGCTCGGTGAGGGTGGCGACGACCTCCGCCGGCGGGGTCTGCGTGGAGAAGAACTTCTCGAACAGCACCTTCAGCCGGGGCAGCCGCGCCTCCTCGATGCCCATGAGGTCGGCGATGACGTACATCGGCAGCGGGTAGGCGAAGGCCGCCTTGAGGTCGACGGTGCCGCCTCCCGTGGGCAGCGCGTCGAGCAGGTCCTGGGTCAGCTTCTCGATGCGCTCGCGCATCCGCTCCACCCGGCGCGGGGTCAGCGCCTGCGCGACCAGCGTGCGCATCCGGCGGTGGTCGGCGCCGTCCACGGTGAGCATGGAGCGGCCCGGATTGGCGAGGCCGATCAGCGGCCAGTCGGCGGGTATCTCGCCGCGCCGCCAGGCACCCCACACGTCGATGTCCTTCACCAGCCGCGGGTCGGTGAGCAGCGCGCGGGCCTCGGCGTGGTGGGTGACGGCCCACACCGGGACGCCGCCCGGCAGTTCGACGGCGGCGAGCGGGCCGGCCGCGCGCAGCGCCGCGCTCTCGCCGTCCAGGTCGGTGACGAAGGGGTCCAGGGCGATCCGGGGTGCTTCGGTACCGGTCGTCATCGTGACGTGCCTCCCAGGGCAGGGTCGGGGTACTGCGCCGGTTGCGGGGGACGGTCCCCGAAAACCCCGGCGGAACAGCGCGCGGCCGGTGCGCCGCGGGATCAGCGGGCGGGTACGGGTGTGAAGCGGACGGGCAGCCCGGTCAGTCCCCGCAGCCAGGGCGAGGGCCTGCGGCCCAGCGACTCGGCCGGCACCGCCAGGTCGATGTCCGGCAGCCGGTCCAGTACGACCTCGATGCCGGTCCGCGCGATGACCTCGGCGATCTCCTGCGCAGGGAACGGGCAGCGGTGCTCGCCGTGACCGAAGGAGAAGTGCGCGTTGTTGCCGCCGGTCAGCGCGGAGGCGTCGGTGCGCACCTGCGGATCGGAGTTGGCGCCCTGGAGCCCGAGCAGCAGCAGGTCACCGGCCCGGACGCGGCGGCCGCCGAGGTGGGTGTCGCGGGCGGCCCAGCGGCCGGCCACGTTCTGGGTCGGGGTGTCCTCCCACAGCACCTCGTTCATCGCCTCGGCGACGCTGTTGCGCCCGCCGAACAGCGAGGCCGCGAACCGGGTGTCGGTCAGCATCAGCCGCAGCGAGTTGCCGATCCAGTCGGCGGTCGGCTGGTGCCCGGCCGCCATCATCACCATCAGGTCCTGCGCGATCTCCTCGTCGCTGAACCCGCTGTCGTCGGCGAGCATCCGGGAGACCACGTCGGCGGCGGGCTCCTTCTTCCGGTCCGCGAGCAACTGCCCCATGGACGTGGCGAGATGCGCCTGTCCCGCGAGGGCGCGCTCACGGCCGTCGATCATGTCGTTGAGGGCGGTGACCAGGCCCGGGCCGTCCTCGTCGGGGAAGCCGTACAGCCGGGCCAGGACGCGGACCGGCAGCAGCATCGCGTACTGCGCGACCAGGTCGGCCTCGCCCGCGCCGCACAGCCCGTCGATCAGCTCGTCCGCGAACCGCTCGGCGTGGCGCCGCAGTTCGAACGGGTCCACCGCCTCCAGGGCGTTGCTGACCATGGCCGCGCGCTGCCGGTGCCGTTCGCCGACCGTGTAGAGGATCGACGGCTGCTTGCGGCCGATCATCGGCAGCAGCGGCCAGTCGGCCGGGATGTTCTCCCACTGGTTCCACAGGTCGGAGTCCCGGCTGAAGAGCACCGGGTCGCCGGTGACCTGGTGCAGTTCCCGGTAGCCCAGCACCAGCCAGGCCGGGACGTCGCCGTCGAGGGTCACCGGCACCACGGATCCGTGGTCGCGCCGCATCTCCCGGTACAGGGTGGCGGGTTCGGTCTGGAAGCGGGGGCCGCCGAGCGGCACGGCGTCGGGGGTGGTCACACGAACTCCTGTCGGGGCAGGCCCGCCCGCGCGGACGGGTCGGCGTACCGGTTCTTCACGTGCTGCACCAGGGTGATCAGCACCTGTTTGCCGGACTCGCGGGAGCGTGCGTCGCAGTCGATCAGCGGCACGTGCGGGTCCAGGTCGAGGGCCTCGCGGACGTCCTCGCCGGCCCGCACGGTGCCGCCGAAGTCGTTGCACGCCACGATGAACGGCGTGCCGTGGTGCTCCAGCCGGTCGATGGCGTACCAGGAGTCGTCGATGCGGCGGGTGTCGACCAGCACCACGGCTCCGAGCGTGCCGGAGAACAGCCGGTCCCACAGGAACCAGAACCGCTTCTGGCCCGGCGCCCCGAACAGGTACAGCACGTTGTGGGCGTCCAGGCTGATCCGGCCGAAGTCGAAGGCGACCGTGGTGGCCGACTTGCCCCGCACCTGGCCGATGTCGTCGACCGACTCGCCGGCCTGCGTCATCGTCTCCTCGGTGTTGAGGGGGCGGATCTCGCTGACGGAGCGGACCAGGGTGGTCTTGCCGACGCCGAAGCCGCCCACGACGACGATCTTGAGACCGTTGTCCGCGGAGGCACCCAACGGGGTGCGGGCGTCAGAGGTTGCGGAGTCCAACGAGCACCTGCTCCAGGATGTCGGGGTCGGTTATGGCCGGCCGGCGGGGATGACGGGCGCTGACGCGGCCCGCCGCCAGCAGGTCGCACAGCAGCACCTTGGTGATACTCACCGGCAGCCGCAGTTCGGCGGCGATCTCCACCACCGAGGTGGGAAAGCGGGCCATCTCGAGGATCGCCACGTGCTCCGACTGCATGCCGGCCGCCGGGTCCGACTCGGCGACCACGAGGGTGACCAGGTCGAAGGGGCTGTCCGGAGCGCTCCGGCTGCGTCCCTGGGTGATGGTGTACAGACGGTCGGGCGCGTCGTCCCTGCCCGGACGGCTCATGACGTCCGGGGCGGAGCGGTCAGGTGCTCGCCGAGCTGCTCCACCAGTTCGCTCATGGTGTGCCCGACGACCCCGGCGTCCGCGTCCTCCGAGGTGACGACGGCCAGGTGGGCGCCCGCGCCGGCTTCGACGATGAACAGCACGCCGCCGTAGAACTCCGCCATCGCCGAGCGCACACCGCCGCTGCCGTCGCCGAACTCCGCGGAGGCTCCGTGCGACAGCGACTGGATGCCGGCGGCGATCGCGGCGAGCTGGTCGGCCTGGTCCACGCTCAACTCGGGGGTACGGCACAGCTTCAGCCCGTCCCGGGAGAGCACGAGCGCGTGCCGGGCGCCGGGCGTCCTCTCCAGCAGGCCCTCCAGGAGCCAGGTGAGCTTGTCGTCGGCGGTGGTCGGGCCGGTCATGGAGTGGTGTCGCCTTCCGGGTGCGCGTGCGGGTGGGAGGAAGCGGGTGCGGTGTCCGCGCCGGTGGGGGCGGGGCCCTGCGGAGTGCCGGGGGCCCGGCCGTCGTGCACACGGCCGTCGGGCGCCGTGGTTCGGGCCTCGTCCGTGAACTGGCCGTCGTGGGCCGGGTCCTCGGGGGAGCCGGCCGTACGGCCGCCGGGGGCAGGGGGCCGCGTGTCGTCCGTGCCGCGGTCGCCCGGCACGGGAGCGGGGGTGCCGGTGTCCGCCGGCGGTCGTACGGCCTCGCGGAAGCTGCTGAAGCGGGCCGCCCGCGCCTTGCCCTCGTCGGCGCCGGAAGCGGGACGGCCGCCGCCCGTCCGGGCCGAACGGGAGCGCTCGGCCTCGGCGAGCGTGCGCCCCCGGCGCCGCTTGGGCAGCCCGGCGGTGTCCTCCCGCGGCTCGGGCGCGGCCGCCTCGTGGACCGGCGGGGCCTCCACGGCGGCCGGCGCCTCGGCGGCCGCGGGGGCCGGTTCGGGTGCGGCCGGGCCGGCGAGGATGTCCTGCGGGACGAGCATCAGTACCCCGGTGCCGCCGCGCGCGGAGGGCCGGAAGGAGACCTTGAGGCCGTGCTTGCGGGCCAGCCGGCCGACCACGGCGAGGCCCAGCCGGGTTCCGGTCAGACCCCCCAGCTCCGAGACGTCTCCGGAGACCGCACGCTCGGCGCGGCGCAGCTGCACGTCCCCCATCACCAGACCGCTGTCCTCGACGGACACGATGACGCCGGCGGGCACCTCCTCCACGTACACGTGGACCTCGGCGGTAGGCGGTGAGAAGTTCGCCGCGTTGTCGAGGAGTTCGGCGAGCGCGTGCATCACGCCCTCGGCCGCGTGCCCGGCGACGGCGACCCCGCTGACCGAGTGCACCCGCACCCGGCGGTAGCCGGCGATCCGGCCCATCGAGCCGCGCAGGATCGACTCCATGCCGATCGGCCGCGCCCACCTGCGGCCCGAACGCGCACCCGTGAGCACGGCGATGGAGTCCGCGAGCCGGCCCGCCTGGGCGGTGCGGTGGTCGAGGTGGAGGAGGTCGGCGAGGACGTCCTCGTCGGTGTGCCGGTCCTCCATGGCCCGCAGGTCGGCGAGCGTGGCCGTGGCCAGGGCCTGCATCCGGCCGGAGGCGTTGGAGGTCGCGGACACGGCGGCGTCGCGTTCCCGCCTGGCCTGCTCCAGCTCACCCGTGAGCCGGGCGTTCTCCTCGCGCAGCCGCTTCGTCTCGCGTGCGCCCTCCTGCTCCAGCCGCTCCCGTTCGGTCGCGAAGGATTCGGTGAACTCGGCACGCTGCTCGGCGAGTTCGTCGATGAGGCGCTGCTGCTCCTGGCGCGTCTCCGAGGTCGCGCGGGCCTGCTGCTGGAGCAGCCGCCCGAGGTCCTGGGTCACGCTCTCCAGCCGGGCCCGGGTGTCCCGCCCGGCCCGCAGGGCGTGGGCCGCCGTGGCCACCGCCAGGCCGAGCAGGACCGCGGCGGCTCCGCCGCCCCAGGCGAGCGGGGTGCGCGCACCGCCCGGGGCCGCCACCACGGCCGCGCAGACCACGAGCGCCGACAGGGCACCGGTCGCGGCGAGGGCGATGACGAACGTACGGAGGGAAGGGCGGTCGCCGGGAGGGGTGGGCGCGGTCATCGTCCGGTCGGGTCCTCGCGCAGAAAGGGGCAGGCTGGGGGGTTGGGCAGGAGACGTTCAGGGGGGTGAGAGATGCCACGCGACGCTGAACTCGCGGTCACTATACGAGAGTTCGTGATCAAAACTGAAAGGAACCGTGCACGTTCCACGAAGTGGACAGTCATACCGGGCGAAGGTGACCACCCGCGGTGCGCCTCCACCGGGGGATGTTTCCGCCTTCGGGGGACCTAAGGGGGCGATGCGGGTGACGTCGGCACGCCGAGCGGAGGTCAAGGACCGCGCACGGTGTGTCCCTGTGGCGCCGCCCACCCCGTCGGTGTGATGGTTTTCGCACGTCGACACATGCGGACACCCCCTAGGGTGGCCGCGAGATACGGCCAGGCGTGGCTGACACCAGGGTGTTCGTCGCCGGCAGGCAGCTGCTGAAGGGAATCCAGGATGTTCCGCAAGGTGCTGGTCGCCAATCGTGGAGAGATCGCGATCCGCGCGTTCCGGGCGGGCTACGAACTCGGCGCGCGTACGGTCGCCGTGTTCCCGCACGAGGACCGTAACTCGCTGCACCGGCTCAAGGCCGACGAGGCGTACGAGATCGGGGAGCCGGGGCACCCCGTGCGGGCGTACCTCTCCGTCGAGGAGATCGTGGCCGCCGCCCGCCGGGCCGGCGCCGACGCCGTCTACCCCGGTTACGGCTTCCTGTCCGAGAACCCGGAACTCGCGCGCGCCTGCGAGGACGCCGGCATCACCTTCGTCGGGCCCAGCGCGCAGACGCTGGAGCTGACCGGCAACAAGGCCCGCGCGGTCGCCGCCGCCCGCGCCGCGGGCGTACCGGTGCTCGGTTCCTCCCAGCCCTCCAACGACGTCGACGAACTGGTACGGGCCGCCGACGAGATCGGCTTCCCCGTCTTCGTCAAGGCGGTCGCGGGCGGCGGCGGTCGCGGTATGCGCCGCGTGGAGGACCCCGACCAGCTGCGCGAGTCCATCGAGGCCGCCTCCCGGGAGGCCGCGTCCGCCTTCGGCGACCCGACCGTCTTCCTGGAGAAGGCCGTCGTCGACCCGCGCCACATCGAGGTGCAGATCCTCGCCGACGGCGAGGGCGAGGTCATCCACCTGTTCGAGCGGGACTGCTCGCTCCAGCGCCGCCACCAGAAGGTCATCGAGCTGGCGCCCGCCCCCAACCTCGACCCCGCGCTGCGTGACCGGATCTGCGCCGACGCCGTCCGCTTCGCCCGCGAGATCGGCTACCGCAACGCGGGCACCGTGGAGTTCCTGCTCGACCGCGACGGCAACCACGTCTTCATCGAGATGAACCCGCGCATCCAGGTCGAGCACACCGTCACCGAAGAGGTCACGGACGTCGACCTGGTCCAGGCCCAGCTGCGGATCGCCTCCGGCGAGACCCTCGCCGACCTCGGCCTCGCCCAGGACCGGATCACGCTGCGCGGCGCCGCCCTCCAGTGCCGCATCACCACCGAGGACCCGGCCAACGGCTTCCGCCCGGACACCGGACGGATCAGCGCCTACCGCTCGCCGGGCGGCTCCGGCATCCGTCTCGACGGCGGCACCACGCACGCCGGCACGGAGATCAGCGCCCACTTCGACTCCATGCTCGTCAAGCTGACCTGCCGCGGCCGGGACTTCAAGGCGGCGATCGGCCGGGCCCGGCGCGCGGTCGCCGAGTTCCGCATCCGCGGTGTGGCCACCAACATCCCGTTCCTCCAGGCGGTCCTGGACGACCCCGACTTCCAGGCCGGCCGGGTGACCACCTCCTTCATCGAGGAGCGGCCGCACCTGCTCACCGCCCGGTCCTCCGCCGACCGGGGCACCAAGCTGCTGACCTACCTCGCCGACGTGACGGTGAACAAGCCGCACGGCGAGCGGCCCGACCTGCTCGACCCGCTGACCAAGCTGCCCGCGCTGCCGCAGGGCGAGCCGCCCGCCGGGTCGCGCCAACGCCTCGTGCAGCTGGGCCCGGAGGGCTTCGCGCGGCACCTGCGCCAGTCGCCGACCATCGGCGTCACCGACACCACCTTCCGCGACGCCCACCAGTCCCTGCTCGCCACCCGCGTGCGCACCAAGGACCTCCTCGCCGTCGCGCCGGTCGTCGCCCACACCCTGCCGCAGCTGCTGTCCCTGGAGTGCTGGGGCGGCGCCACCTACGACGTGGCGCTGCGCTTCCTCGCCGAGGACCCCTGGGAGCGGCTGGCCGCACTCCGCGAGGCCGTGCCCAACATCTGTCTCCAGATGCTGCTGCGCGGCCGCAACACCGTCGGCTACACGCCGTACCCCACGGAGGTCACCGACGCCTTCGTGCAGGAGGCCGCCGCCACCGGCATCGACATCTTCCGCATCTTCGACGCCCTCAACGACGTCGGCCAGATGCGCCCCGCCATCCAGGCCGTGCGCGAGACGGGCACCGCGATCGCCGAGGTCGCCCTCTGCTACACCGCCGACCTGAGCGATCCGTCCGAGCGGCTGTACACCCTCGACTACTACCTGCGCCTCGCCGAACAGATCGTCGAGGCCGGCGCCCACGTCCTCGCCGTCAAGGACATGGCCGGACTGCTGCGCGCCCCCGCCGCCGCCAAGCTCGTCTCGGCGCTGCGCCGGGAGTTCGACCTGCCGGTGCACCTGCACACGCACGACACCGCCGGCGGCCAGCTCGCCACCTACCTCGCCGCGATCCAGGCGGGCGCCGACGCCGTGGACGGCGCGGTCGCGTCCATGGCGGGCACCACCTCCCAGCCGTCGCTGTCGGCGATCGTCGCCGCCACCGACCACTCCGAACGGCCCACCGGACTCGACCTCCAGGCCGTCGGCGACCTGGAGCCCTACTGGGAGGGCGTGCGGAAGATCTACGCCCCGTTCGAGGCGGGGCTCGCCTCCCCGACGGGCCGCGTCTACCACCACGAGATCCCCGGCGGCCAGCTGTCCAACCTGCGCACCCAGGCGGTCGCCCTCGGCCTCGGCGACCGCTTCGAGGACATCGAGGCGATGTACGCGGCCGCCGACCGCATCCTGGGCCACCTGGTGAAGGTCACCCCCTCCTCCAAGGTGGTCGGCGACCTCGCGCTGCACCTGGTCGGCGCCGGTGTCTCCCCGGCGGACTTCGAGGCGACCCCCGACCGGTTCGACATCCCCGACTCGGTGATCGGCTTCCTGCGCGGCGAGCTGGGCACCCCGCCCGGCGGCTGGCCCGAGCCGTTCCGCACCAAGGCCCTCCAGGGCCGTACCGCCGCCAGGCCGGCCCCCGAACTGTCCACCGAGGACCGGGAGGGGCTGGCCAAGGACCGCAGGGCCACCCTCAACCGGCTGCTGTTCCCCGGGCCGACACGGGAGTTCGAGACGCACCGCCAGTCCTTCGGCGACACCAGCGTCCTCGACAGCAAGGCCTTCTTCTACGGCCTGCGCCAGGCCAAGGAGTACGCCGTCGACCTGGAGCCCGGTGTCCGGCTGCTGATCGAGCTGCAGGCCGTCGGCGAGGCCGACGAGCGGGGCATGCGCACGGTCATGTCCTCGCTCAACGGCCAGCTCCGGCCGATTCAGGTACGTGACCGGGCCGCGGCCTCGGACGTGCCGGTGACGGAGAAGGCCGACCGGTCGAACCCGGGCCATGTCGCGGCCCCCTTCGCCGGCGTGGTGACGCTCGCCGTGACCGAGGGCGACGAGGTGGCCGCCGGAGCCACGATCGCCACCATCGAGGCGATGAAGATGGAGGCCACCATCACCGCTCCGAAGGCGGGCCGGGTGTCCCGGCTGGCCATCAACCGGATCCAGCAGGTGGAGGGCGGCGACCTGCTGGCCGAGATCGGCTGACCGCGCGGGGGCGAAGAGCGCCCGTCACGCCGCTCGCCGCGGCCGGGACGTCCCGGCCGCGGCGAGCGGCGTGCGGTTGCGGGCGGCTGCGCGCCGTTCGGCGGGTCAGTCCCAGAGCGGATAGGTCATGACCTGCTTGTAGCCTTCCGGCCGGGCGTCGGCATAGGTGAGGCTCATCCGCGTGAAGTGCTGGACGTTCGGGTCCTTCTTCCAGGCCTGCGGGCGGTCCAGGCGCACGGTCACCTGGTAGTAGCGGAAGGTGCCCGCCGCGCAGTACGGCTTGCAGTCGTTGACCATGTTCACGCCCACCGCGGTGGCCCCCTCGGCGTTCCAGTGCTTCCACTGGAGTCCGGACAGCCGGCTGTTGCCGTCGCCGCAGGCGAGGATGAAGTCCACCGGGCGGTAGTCGCGCCGCCACTGGCAGTCGACGAGCACGGGCGGCGGGGAGGCCTGCTTCGCTCCCGCGGTGGTCGCCGTACTCGCCGCGGCCGTCGTCATGGCCGCTGTGAGCAGCGTGCCCGCCGCGAGGGTGATCGCCGTTCCCACCAGAGATCCGCGCATGTCCGCTCCCGCCGTCGTACTGTGTCGGACGCCACACTGACGCTACGACCGTACGCCCGAATGCACCAATCGCGCAGGTCGGACCGTGTGTCAGCCGTGGGAGACGGTCAGTCCGTAGAACGCGACCCTGGCTCCCTTCGTGGTGCTGTCGGAGGAGGACTGGTTGTAGGAACCGGCCTTGAAGTACTGCTTGTAGGGCTTGAACGACGACGGGATGCCGTAGTGCGTGGTCGTGCCGTTCACGGTCAGGTCGATGGTGTTCCCGCCCGAGACGGCGATGGTGTAGCTCCAGGTCTTGCCGACGGACACATGGCCGACGGTGTGCGGGGTCTGCCCGCCCGACGGTGAGTTCTCGGTGCCGAGGACGATGTCGCCGTTCGCGTGGTAGTAGAGCTCCAGCAGCGGCTTGGTGGAGGAGCCGCCGGAGCCCAGGTGGATCTGGCCGACGCACACGTTCTTGGTCACGGAGACCACCCGCAGCGTCGCGCTCATCCGGTGGGAGCCGGCGAGCGCCCAGTCGGCGGCGGAGCCGTTGCGGTTCATCTCGCGCAGCTCGGAGCGGGCGTAGTTCGAGTTCGGCGTGGTGACCCCCTTCTCGGGCGCCCAGAAGGTCATCGCGCCGTCGCGGGTGTCGGTGGAGAAGTAGGCGTCCTGGTAGCCGTTCGCGCCCTGGAGCCTGGACGAGGGAATGGTGGTGGGCGAGCCGGGGGAGCCGACGGGCTCCTGGAGCTGCCAGACGGACAGGTCGAAGTTGCCGCCGGGCGCGACATGGGGGTCGGCCGCGTCCGCGCCGCTCGTGCCGAGCGCGGTGAGGGTCAGGGCGAGGCCCGCGGTGGTGGTCGCCGCGAGCAGCCGGGATCGGGTCATGTGGGGGGTCCCTTCGTCGGACCGGGATGCGTTCAGCATGATGAACACTGAACGCATCCTTGGTCACCGATGACCCGAGAAGTTAAAGGTATGAACCAGACACGTCAAGGGGTTCAGCAGGCTCCCTCGTCCTGCCAGGGCCCCCATTCGGCGGCGCCGGGCGTCTCGTTCTGGGTCCACCACTTCGCCTTCCAGTTGTGCTTGCCGTACGAGACCTCGTCGCCGGCCGTGTACACCGCGGACGCGTTCCAGGCCGTCTTGCAGGACGTCGGGGTCGGCGTCGGGGTCGGTGTGGGGGTGGGCGTACCGGTGGGCGGGGTGACCCCGGCGAACTTCACCGAGTACTTGGCGAAGTCCCACGAGTTCTGGGTCACGCTGGAGCAGGTGCCCGAGGTGCGGCCGCCGTTGTCGGCCGGGGTGCACTGCCGGTCGCGGTTGAGCGACCAGAACGTGAACCGGTCCATGTGGTGGCTCGTCGCGTAGTCGAGCACGGTCTGGAAGTCCGCCTGGCTGAAGTACTCGCCGGTGTCGCTGCGGCCGTTCATGCCGGAGAAGCCCTCGTGGGCGTACGCGGTGGCCTGGTCCCAGCCGAAGGTGGACTGGAGGATCGTGTTGAAGTTCGTCAGCGCGCTCGTCTGGCTCGCCGCCCCGTTGAAGCCGCCGTCGAACGGCATGATGGAGAAGTTGTTCGGGGTGAACCCCTGCGACTTCGCCTCCAGCAGCATCTGCTTGCCGAACCAGCCGGTGCCGTCCGCCGTGCCGGCCGTGGTCACGGACACGTACAGTCCGGGGTTGTTCTGCTGGAGGATCTTCGCGGCACCGATCTCGTTCCGGACGGCCGCGGTGTTCTCGTACTCCGGCTCCTCCAGGTCGAAGTCGATGGCGTGCAGGCCGTACTTGGTGATGACCTGCTGGTAGGCAGCCGCCGTGGACACGGCGTCCGAACAGGCCTGGCCGAGCTTGGTGCCGCCGTAGCCGCCGATGGAGACGGAGACGTCGCCGCCCTTGGCCCGGATGGTGTTGATCACCGACTGGACGGCCGTGTCCGAGGAGACCGGTGCCGTGCCGCCCCAGGTGGGCGTGCAGCCACCGCCGTTCGGGGCGAGGACGAAGGCCAGCTGGAAGGCCTTGAGGCCGGTGGCGTCCATGATCGCGGCCGGGTCGGGCGGGTCGTTGTCCAGCGGCATCAGGTACGGGGCGGCGGCGTACCAGCGGTTGCCGAGCGCGCTCGTCGCGCCCGAGGCGTTGCTCGCGACCAGGGCGGTCGTGCCCGCGGCGGCGAGCGTCACGGCCGCGGCCGCGCCCAGACATGCCCGAAGACGTCTCACTGCGTGCCTCCAGAGGGTGGGGGTGGGGGAGAGCCCCTGAGCGGGGGAGCCCCACCCTCTGGGAGGTGTTGCGCTCACGTCAATGAGTTGGACTAGACCAACTCGCTCTTTGGACTAGACCATACGACCTCTTTACTTCCCGTCGACCAGCCGTACGGTGAACTCCCGGTCCAGCGCCCGCCCCGGCGTCGTGACCGTCGTGACGCGGGTGCCGGAGTCGTACGACCAGGCACCGCGCGGGAGTTGACGGCCGTCGAGCAGGACGCGTGCGGGCGCGGAGCCGCCGTGCACCGTGAACCGGTACCTCCGCGCGGCCACCTTGCCCGCGTAGTCGCCCCGGCTCGCGCCCACCCGCACGGTCGTCCCCCGTGCGTCGGTGCGCACCGACACCCGCTGCGTGGCGGCGGAGCCCTGGGCGAAGTCGCGGGTCACGCCGTCGTCCTCGTACAGCGTGTAGCGGCTCGTGCCGTGGGCGGCCGGGTACAGGTCCCAGTCCAGCTCGTGCCGGTCGCGGCTCTGCCAACTCGTCGTCCCCTTAAGCCACATGGGCACGACGGCGCCCTCGCGGACGAAGAGCGGGAGCGTGTCCAGCGGGGCGTGGTAGCCGTTCAGCGTGGTCGGCCCGCGGTAGGTGCGGCCGGTCCAGTAGTCGGTCCAGGTGCCCTTCGGCAGGTAGATGCCGTCGCGCGTGCCGGAGTCCTGGTAGACGGGTGCGACGAGGAGGTCGGGGCCGGACAGGAACTCGTACTTCGCCTGTTCGCCCAGGGTGGCCGGGTCGCCCGGGTACTCCAGCCAGAGCGGACGCACCGCGCCCACGCCCGTCTTCGCCGCCTCGGCCGACAGGGTATACATGTACGGCAGCAGCCGTTCCTTCAGCTGGAGGTACTTGCGGTTGATCGAGGTGTACGGCTCCCCGTCCAGCCAGGGCTGCTGATCGGCGGGCTTGCCCGTGGTGATGTCGCTCGCCCAGCCGTCCATGGTCATGACGGCCGGCAGGAAGGCCTTCCACTGGAGGTCACGGGTGTACATCTTGGCGTCGTGGCGGTAGATGCTGCCCACGTCACCGGTGTTGTAGGCGATGCCGGACATGGTCGCCCCGGCGTAGGTCGGGATCTGCCAGCGGATGTAGTCCCACGACAGCTTCTGGTCGCCGGACCACAGCACCCCGCAGCGCTGGGCGCCCGCCCAGGACACCGGCAGCCACACGAAGCCGCGGGCGTCGCTGTTGTCCTCGATGCCCTTCTTGGCCGCGTCGCAGGCGTCCAGCGCGAACTTGTACCCGTTTCCGACCCAGGCCACGTCCAGCTTGGCCACCCGCTGGCCGGCCTTGACCTGGTCGGCGAGCTTGCCGATGCCGTCCTGGGTCCACAGGCCGAGCTGGGCGTGGTGGTCCGCGAGGCCCCCGGCGGTCTGCTCCAGGTTCTCGTAGCCGCAGCCGTAGCCGTCGTTGACCAGCATCCAGCCGAGCGGCATGTCGTGCTCCGTGTAGCCGTCGGCGACCTTCAGCGCGTCCAGGGTGTGCCGCTCGCCCCGGTTGGCGTTGTGCAGATAGCAGTCGGAGTCGCCGGGTTCCAGGCCGTAGACCGGCGGCATGAAGGGCCTGCCCGTCAACGCCGTGTACTTGCCGATCACTTGCTTGGCGTTCCCGAGGAAGTAGTAGGCGTCCAGGCGGCGTTCCTGCTGACCGGTGGTGACCGGCGAGCCGAAGGTGTACACGCCCGGCGCGAAGGTGTTGCGGAAGACGCCGTAGCCCGCGCTGGAGAGGTAGAAGGGCTGGGAGTTGTTGTAACCGCCCTCGTTCCAGTCGAAGCTGTTCGCCACGTACATCGTCCGTCCGCGGTGCGAGAAGCTGCCGTTCTGCTCCCCGCCCCCGAAGAACTGCTCGTCCGCGCCGCGCGCGAGGCTCTGGCGCATGCCGCCGGTCGACCAGCGCAGCGGCTTGTCCTCCTGCCAGATCCGGGTGCGGTTGTCCGGCTCGTACAGGCCGAACCGCAGCGGCTTCTTGTACACCCGCAGGACGGCGTCCGGGGAGCGGATGCCGTAGTAGTCGCCCGCGTCGAAGGACGAGGTGCGCCGCTCGGGCTCCGGCCGCTCGCGCACGATGGCGGTCCCGGCCGGGTCGCTCAGCGAGCCCGACGGGTCGGCCTGGAGCCGCAGCCCTCCTCCCGTGAGGAAGTCCGCACGGGCCGTGAGACCGCCCGCGCCGATGGTGTAGCCGCCGTCACGGCCCGAGAAGGAGGTCAGGTCACCGGCGTCCGTGGTCGCGGGCAGATAGGCGGTGCCGGTGAAGGAGTCGTCGTGCACGTCGTACGGGACGACGACCACGTGGTAGGTGCCCGACGCCCGCGGGATCACCGTGGCCTCCGGGTCGGCGGTGCCGGCGCTGGACGCCACCTGCTTGCCGTGGTCGTCGTAGACGTAGAGGTCGAAGTCGGCCGAGGGCCTGTCCCATCGGACCGACAGCGGGACGCCGCCCTCGGGGTTGTCGTCCCAGTAGCCGTCCGGCACCGAGACGGTCAGGTCGAAGCGGTCGCAGACCTTGTTCCCGGGGTCGGCGGCGGCGTCGGGACAGCTCTCGGTGCCGCCGCCGGTGCCCTTGGCGTAGACCGGGCTCCGCCAGTCCACGCTGCTGTGGGCCGGATCCAGCACGGCTCCCGAAGCGGTGGCGGCGGCCTCGGCGGGCACCGGGCCGGCCAGGACTGTCGCGGCCAGCGCGGTCGCCAGCCCCAGCGGCACCCAGGCCAGCCACGGCACACGATGTCGGAGTCTTCGCACGGCGGAACAGCTCCCCTCGCACCCTTGCGGATTGTCTGTCCTTGGTGAAGGTGCTCGGAAGAGCTTGAAATCGCGGTCATTCGAGCAAGTTCACGCACGAAGCCTCAGGGTTAATGCAGGTTCATGTCAATACCGCGCGGACCTCGGCGCGCGCCGACGCCTCCGTCGCCCGCGGTGTCACTCCGCCCGTTACTGGCAGGTGCGTGTCAAGAATCGGCCAAATGCCGGACGTGCACCGGTCCCTGTGGTCGGGTCTCCTGCGTCAGCAGTGTCGACACCCGATCCGGGAGGCCTGGTGTCCGTGCCAACCCGCAGAAGACGGTGGTTCACCGTCTGTGCGCTCACCGCGTCCGCAGCACTGGCGGTGATCCCCCCGTCAGCCGCGTCCGGCCGAGGGGCGAACCCCTTCGGCGTCCGCGTCCTCGGCCAACTCGCGCACGAACGCGAGCAGTCGGTCGGCGCCGCCGCACCGCACCTGGCGGCGGACGACGACGACGGCAACGAGGCGGACGAGATCGCCGAGGGCGCCGACCAGTACGCCGAGGCCCGTACCTCGCCCGGGGTCGTCGCACCCGGCGCCTACGGCGCCGCCTGGCGGGACCTCAGCAGGCTCAGGAGCACCGGCGGGGACTGGCACCACCTCACCGGTCTGCCGTACGACTCCGACGACCGGCGCTACCGCGACATCGACTCCAACTCCAGTGGCGGGTCCGGCGACGTCACCGGCCGGATGGCCGCCGTGGCCGCCGACGACGACGGCTACGTCTACGCGGGCAGCGCCGGCGGCGGCGTGTGGCGCTCCCGCGGCGGAGGCGGCCACTGGCGGCCCATCAGCGACCGGCTCCCCGCCCAGTCCACCGGCGCCCTCGCGCTGGACGGATCGGGCCGGCTGTGGCTGGGCACCGGAGAGGCCACCACCAACGCGGACGCCTACCTGGGCAGCGGCGTGTACGTCCTCACCCACCCCCACCACGGCACGTTCTCCTCGCGCGGCCGGGTCGGCGGCGACGAGCTGGACAGCACCACCATCCACGAACTCCGCTTCGGCGGCGGCAAGGTGTGGGCGGCCACCAGCAAGGGCGTGTGGAGCCACTCCACGCACAGGCTGAGCGGCGCGTGGAAACTGGAGTTCGCGCCCAACCCCGAGTTCCTGCCGGGTGGTTCGCGGGCCGACGACCCGGACGCCCCGTACAAGAACATCGCCAACGACATCGCCGTCGACCCCAAGGACCCCGCCAAGGTGGTCCTCGCGATCGGCTGGCGCAGCGGCGACGACTACAACGGCTTCTACACCAGGTCCGGTCACACCTGGACGCGGATCACCAGCGGCCTCGGCGACCTGCCGGCCGACGCGGACGGCGTCGGCGCCGTCACCTTCGCGCGCTCCGCCGACGGCTCCCGCTACTACGCCATCGACCAGTCGCCGGAACAGCTCAACACCAACCCGGACAGCGGCCTGGAGGGTATCTTCGTCTCCAAGTCCGGTTCGCCGACCGGGCCCTGGACGAAGATCGCCGACTACAAGGGCCTCGCCGCGTCCGGTTCGGCGCTGACCTCACCCGGATACATGCCGGGCGTTCAGGCCTGGTACAACCAGTTCCTCACCGTCGACCCGAGCGACCCGCGGCACGTCTACGCGGGCCTGGAGGAGGTCTACGAGACCAAGGACGGCGGCGCCACCTGGTCCACCGTGGGCCCGTACTGGAACTTCGGCTTCTCCTGCTGGAGCATCGACCCGGCCAGGCAGACCGGCGACTGCCACCAGACCACCCACTCCGACCAGCACGGGGTGGCGATCGGCCGGCACCACGGCAAGTCGTACGTGTACGTCGGCAACGACGGCGGCGTCTACAAGCGCCCGGTCGACGGCTCCCAGGACGCCTCCGGCCACGCCACCGACTGGACGTCCCTCAACGACGGCACGATCGACACGCTCCAGTACTACTCGGTCGGCATCGGCAAGGACCCCGACCACGGCGGCCTGTCCGTCACCGGCGGCCTCCAGGACAACGGCCAGTCCGTGCTGCGCGGCGACGACAAGGTCATGGGCTCCAACTTCGGCGGCGACGGCGGTGACACCCTCACCGATCCCGGCAACGGCTGCAACATCGCCGAGGAGTACGTCTACCTCGCCGTCCAGGTCACCCAGAACTGCGCCGTGAACGACGGCGGCTGGGTGAGCGACCCCGCCAAGGCCACCTCGTACGGTGTCGCGCCGGCCGACAACGCCACCGGTGAGGCCCGCTTCATCGCGCCGCTCGCGGCCGACCTGAAGAACCCCGCCGCCTGGGTCGCCGGCGGCCGCCACGTCTGGGTCCAGAACCACGGCTACGCGATCCGCAGCGGCTCCGAGTGGACCAGCGTGCACGACTTCGGCGAGGGCCGGTACGCCACCGCCGTCGCCGCCTCCGGCGGCAGGATCTACGCCGCCTGGTGCGGCCCCTGCAACAACCAGGGCTTCGCCCGCGGCATCGCCGTCGGCAACGCGGACGGCACCGGCTGGCACGACATCACCCTGCCCGTCGACGGCACCGTGCCCAACCGCTACCTGAGCGGATTCGCCGTCGACCCGAAGAACGCCGACCACGTCTTCCTCGCCGTCAACGGCTTCTCCCGGCACTGGACCGAGGGCCCAGGCGCCGGTGTGGGCCATGTCTTCGAATCCACGAACGGCGGCACCACCTGGAAGGACATCTCGGCCGACCTGCCGGACGTGCCCACCGACTCCGCGCTGGTCACGGCGGACGGCGGCCTCGCCGTCGCCACCGACCTCGGTGTGGTCTACCGGGCGCCGGGGCGCACCACCTGGAAGCGCGTCGGCGACCTGCCGGCCGTCGCCGTCCTCCAGCTGAAGACGAGCCCCGACGGCGGCACGCTGTACGCCGCCACGCACGGCCGGGGCATCTACTCCGTCAAGCTGCGGCACCTGCGCTGAGCGCCGAGGGGTGATCCGGCCGGTGCCGGGTCACCCCTCCCGCGCGTACGGCACCACACGCACGTCCAGCGTGAAGGCCGGGCGGGCCGCACCGGCCACGTCCGGCGCCCCGGCGGTCACGGTGACCAGGGCCTCGCCTCCCCGGGTGCCCGCGCAGCGCAGGCTGGCGTGCGCGGTGCCGCCGGCGTCCAGGCGCCAGCCCGAGGCGACGACGAGGGCGGGGGCCGAACTCCGCACCTCCTTCCAGCGTTTGTCGTCCGGCCGGGGCCGCAGCACAAGGGTCACCACCGTCCCGGGCCGCACGCACAACCGCCGCCGTACCGGATCACCGGGGGAGACGGCGAGCTCGGCCCGCCCGGCGAGGCAACGCCCCGACGCGGCCGGTGAACCCGGCACGGCCGAGGAGCCCGGCACGGAGACGCCCGGGGACACCGGGGAACCGGGCGGCGAGGACCCCCGAGCCGAGGACGCCGACTCCGAAGGCCGGGCCGGCGGGCCCCCGGACGCACCGGCCTGCCCGCCGTGCTCCGACGACGCCCCGCACCCGGCCACCACGACGACCGCGGCGACCGCACACCCCAGGGTCCACCACCGCACCCCGGCCACCTCCCGATCTCGGTCCGCTCCCCACCAGCATGCCCCGGCCACCTTGAGCCGGTGCCGGCTAGGGTCTGTCGTTTGGATCAGGCCGGCCTGGCTCACGGTGCCTTGTCGGCCGACCCGAGCGGGGCGTGGTGCGTGCAGCTGCAAGGCGGAGGAGGGCGGCGACGCGGAGCGTCGACAACCGACGACAACGCCGCAGATGCGCGTGCCACGCCCCGCGACGCCGGCATGATCCAAACGACAGGCCCTAGGCGGACGGACCGGCTATGCGCAGGGTCGCCCCGGGGGACGGCGCTCCCGAGCCGGCGGAGCCGGTGGCGTCCGTCCACCAGTCGGCGCCGTCCTCGATGTAGCGCAGCAGGACGCCTTCGCGGATCGCCCAGGGGCAGACCACGGCCCGGCGCAGCCCCATGAGCTTGAGCGCCGTGTGCCCGACGACGGCCCCGGCCAGGCTCTGGGCCGCGCGCGGCGCGGAGATCCCGGGCAGCTGGGCCCGCTCGACGGTGGACAGCGCGGCGAGACGGCGCACCGCCCCGCCCAGGTCCCCGCAGACCAACTCCCGCTCCACGAACGGCCCGAACCGCCCCGGTGCGGCCCCGCACAACCGGGCCAGCTGCTGGAACGTACGCGAGGTGACGGCGGCGGTGCGCGGCCGCTCCCAGCGGATCCGCGAGGCCACGTCCCGCAGTTCGTGCCGGATCCGGCGGCGCAGTTCCTTCAGCTCACCGGGCCCTGGCGGATCCTGGACGCTCAGGTGCTCCCGCGTCAGCCGGCTCGCGCCGAGCGGCAGGGAGACGGCGAAGTCGGGGAGCCGCCCCCTGCCGAAGGCCACCTCCAGCGAGCCGCCGCCGATGTCGAGCAGCGCGAGCGGTCCCGCGTTCCAGCCCAGCCAGCGCCGCGCGGCCAGGAAGGTCAGTTCGGCCTCGGTCTCGCCCGGCAGCGTGCACATCCGGATCCCGGTCGACGACGCCACCCGGTGCAGGATCTCCTGCCGGTTGGGCGCGCCGCGCACCACCGCCGTCGCGAAGGCCAGCGGTCCCGAGGCGTGCCACCGCCGGGCCGTCGCGCCCGCCGCGGCCACCGCTTTGACCAGCCGCTCCACCGCCTCCTCGGCGATGGTGCCGTCCGGACCGACATGTTCGGACAGGCGCAGCTTCCATTTGACGGTGTGCACCGGCAGCGGAACACCCCCCTCCACATCCGCGATCACCAGTCTGACCGTGTTCGAACCCGCGTCCACCACACTCACCCGCATGGCCGGGGAGTACCCAATTCACCGACTGCGACGCTTCGCACGGGGGGCGTGCCGGTGCACAGCCGCCCGGCCGGTGCCCCCGGGCCCGGCGCCCACGGCCGTCCGGCACGTACCGGTGGCAAGAGGCGCACGAACCGGAAGCGCCCCGACCGGCCGGAGCTGTCCGGATCTCGGCCCCCTATGTGCGCATACGGCCCGCACTGCCCTTAGATGGACCGACCACTGTCGGCAGGGGAGCGGTACTTGACCAGAACGGCTGTCACGAGAGTACTGGTGATCGGCGGCGGGATCGCGGGCACCGCGACCGCGCTGGGCCTGCACAAGGCCGGGTTCGACGTCACCGTGTTCGAGTCCCACCCCGACTCGGCGGAGGACATCGGCGCCTTCCTGACCCTCGCGAGCAACGGCATGCGGGCCCTGGCCCAGCTCGACGCCACCGACGCGGTCACGGCCGTCGGTTTTCCGCTGACTTCCCTGCGCCTGCTCGACCACCAGGGCACCGAGGCCGCGCACGCACCGCTCGGCGAGGCCGCCGACCCGGCCCTGCGCTACCGCTGCCTGCGCCGCGGCGAGCTGAACGCCGCCCTCCAGGGCGAGACCGCCCGCCGCGGCATCCCGCTGCGCCACGGCGCCCGTCTGGAGTCCGTGACGGACGGCCCGGACGGCGTCACCGCCCGCTTCGCCGACGGCACGAGCGCCACCGGGGACCTCCTCGTCGGCGCCGACGGGCTGAACTCGACCGTCCGGCGGCTCATCACACCCGGCGTCAGGCCCGGCTACGCCGGCCAGCGCGTCTACTACGGCTACACCGCCGCCGCCCCCGTGGCCGGTCCCGACGGCACCATCACCATGGTGCGGGGCAGCGAGGCCGCCTTCGGGTACGCGGTGTCGCCGGCCGGCGAGGCGTACTGGTTCGCCCGGGTCGGCGGAGACCCGCTGCCCGCCGGTGCCTCCGGCGGTCCGTCCGCCGCCCTGCGCGGGCAGTTGCTGCCGCTGCTGCGCAAGGACGCCACGCCCGCCGCCGACCTGGTCGAGGCCGCCGGCGACGGCATCACGGTCACCAACGCCACCGAACTGCCGCTGGGCGCCACGTGGCGTTCCGGGCGCGTCCTGCTCATCGGTGACGCCGCCCACGCGGCCTCCCCGGCGACCGGCCAGGGGGCCTCCATGGCCCTGGAGGACGCCGTCGTCCTCGCCAAGGCCCTGCGCGACCTGCCCGACCCGCTCGGCGCGTTCGCCGCGTACGAGCGGCACCGCCGTCCGCGGGCGGAGCACAACATCACCGTCAGCGGGGGCATCTCCCGCGGCACCCACGCGCCGTCCCGCCCGGCTCCCGGGACCGCGGCCGGCCCGGCCGGCGGCGCGGCCCGTCCCACGGCGCCGGACGAGGACCTGATCCGCCAACTGGCCTGGGACACCGCCCTCCCGGCCGACCCGCCCGCGGCGGACTGACCGGCGCGCTCCCGCCCGCACACCCGGTCCCGCCCGGGGTGCGTCCGCTCGCGAAAGTGCAAGAGGCGGAGCACTGGAGTCCATTGCCGGGGAATCCGCCGGAGCCGGATCGTTCCGTGCAACCGGCCCTTCGGCGACAAGGAGCACCCGTGCGACTCTTGAGCAGAGCAGGCGGCGCCGTGACCGCGGCCGCCGCCCTGGTCCTGGGCGGTGGCACAGCCTCCCCGGCGGCCCCGGTCCCGGCCGGCGCCACCTACAGCGTGACCGTGGGCACCCCGGTGCCCTTCATCCACCCCACGGACACCCCCGCCACCCCGTTCACGGACAAGGACGGCACCTTCCACTACCAGCAGTCCGCCGCGCTCTACGGCGCCGACGACCCGCGGGTCTGGGACTTCTACACCGGCAAGGACTTCGACACCGCCGGCTACGACAAGAAGCTCAGCGAGGCGGCCGACCCGGCCAACCCCGTCGACCGCAACGACGACACCACCTGGCGGTGCGAGAACAGCCCCACCGGGCGTGAGGCGACGTTCGCCCCGAGCGGCTCCGGCTACGCCCGCAAGAACTACTGCGACCTGTCCGGGGTGTGGGTCGACCCCGACACCGGTGACTGGTACGGCCTGGTGCACAACGAGTTCACCCCGCGCCCCTTCGGCGACGGACTGCACTACGACGCCATCGACTACGCCGTCTCCACCGACCAGGGCCGCACCTGGACCATCGAGGACCATGTCATCACGTCCCCGTACAGCACCGACCGCGGGGACACGGCGGCCTTCCCGAACCAGACGTACTCCTACGGCGACGGCGACCAGCGCCTGTTCGTCGACACCGCCTCGGGCTACTTCTACGTCTACTACGGCTCGCGGATCGTCGACAAGGGCGGCAGCTGGAAGGCGTTCTACGAGCACGTGGCCCGCGCGCCGATCGCCGGGAAGATGGCGCCCGGCTCCTGGCGCAAGTGGTACGACGGCGCCTGGACGCAACCCGGAACGGGCGGCCGGGAGAGCGACATCGTCCCCGTCGACACCGGCCACCCCACCGGCTACACGCCCGTCGCCGACGAGTACGACCCCGCGAACACCGGCACGTCCGCCGAGCAGATCGCGGCCGGGAAGATGCCGCCGACCTCGCCGCTGTTCGTCATGAACATCGCCTACGACGCCTATCTCGGCCTGTACATCGGCACCCCGCAGGCCGTCGACCAGAGCGGCGGCTCACCGCAGTACCTGTACGCCACCGACGACCTGGCCACCCAGAAGTGGCGGCTCATCGGCGACACGGGCGGGTACACCAACGCCTCCTGGTACCGCTGGTTCCTGGACGGCGCGAACCGCACCTCGTCCGCCGTCGTGGGCAAGAGCTTCCGGTCGTACTGCTCCTTCGGCTGCTCCCACGACGCCTCCGGCGAGTACGTCGACCTCACCGTCGGAACCTCCGACCCGGCGGCCCCGCCCGTGGACACCGGCCGCGCGCACCGTATCGCCAGCGGTGCGGGCCGGTACCTCGCCCAGGCGTCCGGCGGTTCCGCCACCACCTCGATCGCGAAGCCCGCGCGATCCGGCCGGGACGCGTGGCTCTTCCGGCCGACCGGCGAGGGCGCGTTCACCGTCGCCAACGCGGCGAGCGGCCGTCTGCTGGGCGTCGACGCCACCACCGCGGCCGGCCGCGCCTGGGGCGCCAGGCCGACCGTCACCGCGGAGCGCGGCGGCGAACCCACCGTGGGGCAGCAGTGGTTCGTGCTCCCCGACGCCTCGGCGAACGGCGCCTACCGGCTGGTCAACCGGTACAGCGGCCTCGTGCTCGGCCTCTCCGCCAGGCCCGGCCGGCTCGCCGAGACCACACCGGCGCGCAACTGGACCGACCGGAGCGGCAGTTCGGTCGGCGCCGGCCGCACCGCGGCCGAACAGCGCCTGACCCTCGTTCCGGCCGGGAGGTGAACGGCGGCTCGGGGCCGCCCGGCGCACCCCGGCCGTGCGGGCCCGGCCAACCGCCTGGCTCCTCCCGTGACTTCCTCCTATCCTGCGCCCATGCCGATCATCGACGGGGACACCGATGCACAGCTGGCCGTGGCCGCGGCCCTGGCCGGCGCTGCGGTGGTGCGCGACCTGTACGGCAAGCGCCTCGCGCGCCATGAGAAGTCCGCCGGCGACTTCGCGACGACCGCCGACCTCGCCGCCGAGCGGGCCGTCGTGGACCTCCTGCGCGGGGCCCGGCCGCAGGACGCGGTGACCGGCGAGGAGGGCGGAAGCACCGGCGCCGCGGACGCGCACCGCCGCTGGCTGGTCGACCCGCTGTGCGGCACCCTCAACTACGCCGTGCACACCATGCTCGTCGGCGTGAACGTCGCCCTGCGCGAGGGCACCGCCATCACGGCGGCGGCGACGGCCGACCCCTTCAGCGGCGAGGTGTTCTGGACCGACGGCGTGCGGGCCCGGGTCCGCCGGGACGGCACCGACGAGGAGCTGACCCCGTCGGCCGGGTCCGCGCTGGTCGACGTCAACCTCGACCCGCCCTTTCCCAGCGCGCCCGGATTCCGGGCCGTGCGCCTGCTGGGCGAGCCCGGTTTCACCGAGCGGTTCCGGCCCCGGGTGATCTCCAGCACCCTGGCGGTGGCATGGGTCGCCGCGGGACGCAGGGCCGCCTACGTCACCGACGGCGATCTGCGCGACAGCGTGCACTTCGCCGCCGGAATCGCGCTGTGCCGGGCGGCGGGCTGCACGGTGACCGGTCTGTACGGGGAGCCCGTGCTCACCGGGTCGGGCGGGCTCGTCGCCGCGGCCGACGCCGGGACGCACGCCGCGCTGCTGGAGCTCATCCGCTCCACCGGCTGAAGTCACCGTCCAGGCAACGCCGTTCGAAGGATTTGGCTTCCGAAGGCTTGTGGCCCGCTTGGTTCACCACTTAAATCAAAACATGAAGTAAGTGGTGGGGCCGGTCTTCCGGCCCCCGCAGCCGCATGGAGCCGCCGTATGAGTCCACATCCCGCACGACTGAGACCCCTGGGTGTCGCCCTGGCCGCCATGGCCGCGCTGATCGCCCTGCCCCTGACCAACGGTCCCGCCGCCGCGGCCGAAACCCCCTTGTCCCAGGGGAAGTCGGCCACCGCGTCCTCCACCGAGAACGCCGGCACCCCCGCCTCCGCCGCCGTCGACGGCAACACCGGAACCCGCTGGTCCTCCGCCGCGAGCGACGACCAGTGGCTCCAGGTGGACCTCGGCGCCACCGCCTCCGTCACCCAGGTCGTCCTGAACTGGGAGGCCGCCTACGGCAAGGACTACAGACTTCAGATCTCGAAGGACGCCGCCACCTGGACCGACCTGAAGTCCGTCACCGGTTCGGACGGCGGCACCGACACGGTCGACGTGAGCGGACAGGGCCGCTACGTCCGCCTCCAGGGCGTGCACCGGGCCACGCAATGGGGTTACTCGCTCTGGGAGTTCCAGGTCTTCGGATCGACGTCCACGAGTCAGCCGGGCTGCGGCACGGCCAACGCCGCCAAGGGCGGGGCCGCTTCGGCCTCCTCCACCGAGAACGCCGGCACCCCCGCCTCCGCCGCCTTCGACGGCGACCCCGGCACCCGCTGGTCCAGCCAGGCCGCCGATCCGCAGTGGGTGCGCGTCGACCTCGGCTCCGTCCAGGACATCTGCAAGGTGGACCTCACCTGGGAGGCCGCGTACGGCAAGGACTTCCAGATCCAGGCCTCGTCGGACGGGCAGAGCTGGAACACCCTGAAGAGCGTCACCGGCGCGACCGGCGGCACCGCGTCCTACGACGTCAGCGGCTCCGGCCGGTACGTCCGGATCTACGGCACCGCCCGCGGCACCGGCTACGGCTACTCGCTGTGGGAGGCCGCCGTGCACACCGGCGGCACCGGCACCCCGCCGGTCCAGGGCGGCGGGGACCTCGGCCCGAACGTCATCGTCGTCGACCCCTCCACCCCCAACCTCCAGCAGAAGTTCGACCAGGTCTTCGCCCAGCAGGAATCCGCCCAGTTCGGCACGGGCCGCTACCAGTTCCTGCTCAAGCCCGGCACCTACAACGGCATCAACGCGCAGATCGGCTTCTACACCTCGATCTCCGGACTCGGCCTGAACCCCGACGACACCCAGATCAACGGTGACGTCACCGTCGACGCCGGCTGGTTCAACGGCAACGCGACCCAGAACTTCTGGCGTTCGGCGGAGAACCTCGCCATCACCCCGTCCAACGGCACCGACCGCTGGGCCGTGGCCCAGGCCGCGCCGTTCCGCCGTATCCACGTCAAGGGCGGACTCAACCTCGCCCCCAACGGCTACGGCTGGGCCTCCGGCGGCTACATCGCCGACTCGAAGATCGACGGCACCGTCGGCCCGTACTCCCAGCAGCAGTGGTACACCCGGGACAGCTCGGTCGGCGGCTGGACCAACGGCGTGTGGAACATGACCTTCTCCGGCGTCCAGGGCGCCCCCGCCACCAACTTCGACAACGGCCCGTACACCACCCTGGACAACACCCCCGTCTCGCGGGAGAAGCCCTTCCTCTACCTGGACGGCTCCGCCTACAAGGTGTTCGTCCCCGCCAAGCGCACCAACGCGCGGGGCGTGTCCTGGCCGGCGAACCCGGGCACGTCCGTCCCGCTCGACCAGTTCTACGTCGTCAAGCCCGGCGCGACCGCCACCACCATCAACGCGGCCCTCGCCCAGGGCCTCAACCTCCTGTTCACGCCCGGTGTCTACCACCTCGACCGGACCATCGACGTCACCCGCGCCAACACCGTCGTGCTCGGGCTCGGCCTCGCGACCCTGGTGCCGGACAACGGCGTCGACGCGATGCACGTCGCCGACGTCGACGGAGTGAAGCTGGCCGGCTTCCTCATCGACGCGGGCTCCGTCAGATCCGACGCCCTGCTGCGGATCGGCACCCCCGGCGCCGGCGCCGACCACTCCGCCAACCCCACCACCATGCAGGACGTGTTCGTCCGCGTCGGCGGCGCGGGCCCCGGTCTCGCGACCGATTCCGTGGTGGTCGACAGCGACGACGTGATCATCGACCACACCTGGATCTGGCGCGCCGACCACGGCAGCGGTGTCGGCTGGGACACCAACCGCGCCGACTACGGACTGCGCGTCAACGGTGACGACGTCCTCGCCACGGGCCTGTTCGTCGAGCACTTCAACAAGTACGACGTCTACTGGAACGGCGAACGCGGCCGCACGATCTTCTTCCAGAACGAGAAGGCGTACGACGTCCCGAACGCCGCCGCCGTCACCCACGACGGCATCGTCGGCTACGCGGCCTACAAGGTCGCCGACACCGTCACCACTCACGAGGCCTGGGGCCTGGGCAGCTACTGCAACTTCACGGCCGACCCGTCGATCGTGCAGACCCACGGCTTCCAGGTGCCCACCACCCCGGGCATCAAGATGCACGACCTGCAGGTGATCTCGCTCGGCGGCATGGGCCAGTACGCCCACGTCGTCAACAACACCGGGGCACCCACCTCGGGGACCAGCACCGTCCCCTCCAAGGTGACCTCCTTCCCGTAATCCGCGCGGCCGTTCCGGGACGGGGCCCGCTCCCGTCCCGGAACGGCCGCATTCCCGGACCGCTGAGCCCCAGCGGGCCGCGACCTCCGTCACCGTCGTCCCGGCGTCCCGGTCGGCGGCCACCAGGTCCCGGTGGGCGTGCGTGAGCCGCACCCGGCGCAGACGGAGCGCCCGTACCGTCATGCTGGTCCGCGTGGCCGTCGATGTAGGCGAGGGCCCGGCGCAGCAACACCGGATGCGGTCGTTGCGGTCGGCGGCGGTCGGCTCGGCCGGCGCCGTGCGGCGATCAGCGGCTGGTCCGCGATCTCCGGATCCGACAGCACGCCTTCGCGCAGGTGGGTGATGGTGCGCGCACGGTGGCGGGCCGCGGCCGCCGATTGCGGACGGTGCCCGGTCAGCCGTACGGAAGGCGCGCCGTCCTCGCGGCCGGCCACCTGGTCGGCGTGGTCATCACCCCCGAGCAGGGCTGGGCGGCCCTGAAACACATCTCGGAGCACACCGACATCAAGCTGCGCGAGGTGGCGGACACCCTGGTGCGGTGGCCCGCGCCGAGGCGCCCCGCACCGGCACACCGACCGTGCCGCCCGGCCGTACGGCGACACACCGTGTTTGGGCCAGTGTCCGGGTGCAACCCGGCAGGGGCGGGGGCCGGGGGACCGACCCCCGGTCGCCGAGGTCCTGGGCATCGACGTCTTCCGCTCCGACGTGCTCGGCCTGAACGGGCTCGACGACCGCCGCCAGTCCGAGGGTGTGCTGGCCCAGGCGCAGGACCGGTACGTCCCGAACTGCGGCCGTACCGGCCGACGGATAGGGTGGCCCCTGCGGGCGACCGGACTGGCGCCCGCCACCCGGGTCAAGAAGCCGGCCCTGCTGACGAAGACGCGTCCGGCAGGCGGGCCTTGGCCCCGTCCGGCGGTCTCCGGGACCGGACCAGTGCGTCCGGCGGGCCTGCCCCCGGTACTCGACAGGAGACGGCCCGACTTCACCCCGACCGGAAATCTCCCATGGTTACCGGTTTCGGACGCCCCGGCCCGGGGACCTCGGTACGGGAGCCGTGCCGGCCCTTTCCTCCGTGTTCGGCCTGATGCGTGCACCGAGTCGGCCGTATCCCTCGGCGTGGCCATCGCGCGGCGCGCACCAGCACCGCGTCCGCGCGCGTACCCCCCTATGACCAGCGAAGGACTGCCACTGATGAGCGAGACCAATCCTCTCAAGCATGCGGCGGACAAGGTGGCGAAGGCCCTGCGCGGTGCTGCCGAGGGCCCGGAGGACGGCGTGCCCGGCAAGCCGGGCCCCGAGTCGCCGCCGGTCGCCGAACCGACCGAGCCCCGTGAGCCGTTGCCGCCCAAGCCCGACCAGACCGGCCCGGACACCGTCTCGCCCACCGGTCAGCCCACCGGCGCCGACCAGGCGCGGATGGCGCAGAGCGGCAGCTACCTGACCGACGCGCAGGGCACCCGGCTGTACGACACCGACCACTCGCTCAAGGCGGGCCCGCGCGGCCCGGTCCTCCTCCAGGACCACCACCTGCGCGAGAAGGTCATGCACTTCGACCACGAGCGCATCCCCGAGCGCGTCGTCCACGCCCGCGGCGCGGGCGTGCACGGCGTCTTCCGCAGCTACGGCACCGCGGCAGGCGTCACCAAGGCGGCGTTCCTCGCCGAGGACACCGAGACACCGGTGTTCGTCCGTTTCTCGACCGTGCTCGGTTCCCGGGGTTCCTCCGACACCGTCCGCGACACCCGGGGCTTCGCGACGAAGTTCTACACCAGCGAGGGCGTCTTCGACCTGGTCGGCAACAACATCCCGGTGTTCTTCATCCAGGACGCGATCAAGTTCCCGGACGTCGTCCACGCCGCCAAGCCGCACCCCGACCGGGAGATCCCGCAGGCCCAGAGCGCCCACGACACCTTCTGGGACTTCGTCACGCTGCACACCGAGGCCACCCACCACACCCTGTGGAACATGTCCGACCGGGGCATCCCGCGCTCGTACCGCACCATGGAGGGCTTCGGCGTCCACACCTTCCGCCTGGTCGACGCGGCGGGCGCGACCACCCTGGTGAAGTTCCACTGGAAGCCGAAACTGGGCGTGCACTCCCTGGTGTGGGAGGAGGCGCAGATCATCAACGGCGTCGACCCCGACTTCCACCGCCGCGACCTCTACGACGCCATCGAGTCCGGCGCCTACCCGGAGTGGGAACTGGGCATCCAGACCTTCCCCGACACACCCGAGCAGACCTTCGAGGGCATCGACCTGCTGGACGCGACGAACCTCGTCCCCGAAGAACTCGCCCCCGTGCAGCCCATCGGCCTGCTCACCCTCGACCGCAACCCCTCGAACTACTTCGCCGAGACCGAGCAGGTCGCCTTCCACGTCGGGCACCTCGTCCCCGGCATCGACGTCACCGACGACCCGCTGCTGGCCGGCCGGCTCTTCTCCTACCTGGACACCCAGATCACCCGGCTGGGCGGCCCCAACTTCGCGCAGATCCCGATCAACCGGCCGCACTCGCCCGTCAACGACATGCTGCGCGACGGCTTCCACCAGACCGCCGTGCACCGCGGTGTCGCCCCCTACCGGCCCAACTCCCTCGACGGCGGCTGCCCGTTCACCGCGGGTGCCGACACGGGCGCGTTCATCGAGACACCCGTAAAGGTGCCGGAGGCCACCAAGGTCCGTGCGGCACCGGAGTCGTTCGACGACCACTTCAGCCAGCCCCGCCGGTTCTGGCTCAGTATGAGCCCGGTGGAGCGCGAGCACATCATCGGCGCCTACTCCTTCGAACTCGCCAAGTGCTACGAACAGGCCATCAGGGAACGGGCGTTGCAGGTCCTCGCGAACATCGACCCGGAGCTGTGCGCCGGTGTCGCCGCCGGACTCGGCCTGCCCGCACCCGAGCCGACCGTGCCCCTGGCCGAGGTCGAACCGAGCCCCGCCCTCTCCCAGGTCGGTCACACCTGGCCCACCGACGGCCGGATCGTCGGCATCGTCACCGGCCCCGACGGCGACCTCGACGGCGTACGGGCCGTGCGCGAGGAGGTGCTGAGCGGCGGCATGGTCCCCCTGATCGTGGCGCCGGCCGGCGGCACCCTCGGCGACGGCACGGACGCCCTGACCGTCCAGCGGACCTACGCCACCGCGCGTTCGGTGGAGTTCGACGCCCTCCTGGTGGCCGGGACCCCCGGGGTCGGCGCCGACGCCTACGGCGCCCGCGACGCCAAGGCCGGCTCGCCCGCGGCCCAACTGGGCACCCCCGACCCCCGGGTGGGGCTGCTGCTGGCGGAGGCCTACCGGCACGGCAAGGCCATCGGTGCCGCCAAGGGCGGCGAGACCGCGCTGGAGGCGGCCGGCATCCCGCTCGACGCCCCCGGTGTGGTCGCGGGAGACACCGCGACGGCGGTGCTGCAACAGCTCACCCGGTTGCTCGGCGCCCACCGGGTCTGGGAACGCTTCCCCTCGGCCGCCTGACCGGCACGGCGGACGCACGGCGGTCCGATCGGCCTAGCCGGAGAGGCGAACGGCGTGGCGGGCAGGTGTGATGGACGGGTCCCTACGCCCAACCAGTGAGGCAGATCATGCGCATTCGCAGCATCGCCACGACGGCCGTTCTCGCAGGTGTTCTCGGACTCGCGGGTGCGACCGTCGCACACGCCGACCCGGCCCCGGTCGTCGGAAGCGCCGTCAACAGCCCGGGTGTCCTCTCCGGCAACGTGATCCAGGTGCCGGTCAACATCCCGGTCAACCTGTGCGGCGACAGCATCGACCTCGTCGGCCTGCTGAACCCGGCCGGCGGCAGCTCCTGCGTCAACGACTGACGACGCCCGTGCGCCGGCCCCTCCCGTGGGGCCGGCGCACGGCCGTTCAGGACCCCGTCGTCCGCGCCGCCCCGGCAGGCGCCTCGGCGGTCTCCGCCGGCTCGGTGGGCTCCGTCGTGCGGCACAGCAGCAGACAGATGTCGTCGTCGTGCTCGGCGTCGTGCAGCATCGGCTTCAGCAGGGAGTCGGCCGCCGCCTCCAGGTCCGCCGGCTCCGTCCCGTCCAGCGCTTCCATGGCCCGGGCCAGCCGGTCGATCCCCGCGTCGATCCCGGCGGACCGCCGCTCCACCAGACCGTCGGTGTAGAGCGCGATCGTGGACCCCGCCGGCAGCTCGACGGTGTGCTCCTCGTACTCGTAGGGCACCGGAACGCCCAGCATGATCCCCGGCTTCGCCTCCAGCACCCGCACCTCGCCCCCGGGCCCCCGGATGACGGGCGGCGGATGCCCGGCGGCCGCCCACACCACCTCCGGCGTGCCCGGCGTGAACCGGGTGATCGCACAGGTCGCGTACAACTCCGGCTGCTGGTGCAGCAGCATGCGGTGCAGCAGCGTCAGGATCCCGGCCGGGCCGTTGCCCTCGACGGCGTACGCGCGCAGGGCGGTGCGCAACTGCCCCATGATGACCGCCGCGCGCAGTCCGTGCCCCGTGACATCCCCTATCACCGCCAGCACACTGCCGTCGGGTTGCGGGAAGGCGTCGTACCAGTCGCCGCCGATGTTCAGGCCGTGCGTCGCGGGCAGATAGCGGGCGGCCAGCGCGAGCCCGGGGGTCGAGGGCAGGTCGGTGAGCTGGGCGCGCTGCAGGGCCTCGGCGACGTCCCGGTGCTGCTCGTACCGGCGGGCGTTGTCCAGGGCGATGCCCGCACGGCGGGCCACCTCCAGCAGCATCACCGTGGTGTCCGGGGCGAAGCGGTCGCCGGGCGCGGTCAGCGTCAGCACACCCTGCACCGTGCGGGCGCCGAGCGGCAGGCACAGCAGCGGCCGGTCGGGGGAGAGCACGGAGGCCGGCAGGTCGTCCACGCCCGGGAGTTCACCGGGATGGGGGCCTGCGTACTGCGGGCGCCCGGTGCGGGCCGCCGCGACCGTGGCCGCCGGCCGCCCGTCCGCCGGCGCCCCTTCGTCCTCCAGGAGCCAGACGTCCACGTTCGCGGCGTACTCCGGGACCAGCAGCTCGGGGATCCGGCGCAGGATGTCCTCGTGGTCCAGGGAAGCGTTGAGGACGGCGCTGGCGTTGGCCAGGAAGGTCAGCAGTCTGCGGGCGTTCTCGGCCTCGGCGCGTGCGATCCGCTCGGCGTCGAGGAGTTCGCGCTGGGCCAGCGCCGCCGCCTCCAGTTCGGCGTGCAGCGCCAGCACTCCCTGGTTGGTCTGGTGCAGCTCCTCGCGATGGAACTCGACCAGCTCCTCCGTCTCGTCCAGACCGGTGAGTACGGCGGTCGTGTCCTCGTCGGCGGCCAGCAGCGCCTCGGCCAGGCCGATGTCGTCCACGGCCGCCGGGCGGGGCAGCGGGCCGGTGACGGGGGAGGGGCAGACGAGCGCCCGCTGCCAGGGCTCGGTCAGGGCCGGTCCGTGCAGGGCCACGTGCAGACAGCCGCCCGGGTCCGCGGTCACCCGCAGTTCCGCGCCGCCCTCGGCCAGGCCGTGGCGCAGCCGGGCACCGAGCGCGGTCAGGAAGCGGGCCCGCTCGAGCGCGGGCACCCCGGCGTCCGCCGTGAGCCGTGCCAGCAGGGCGCGGGCGCGGGCCGCGTCGGCGGCGGAGGCGATGGTCCAGGTGTCGGAGGGGGCTGTCATGGAGTGGGGGTCCGGCGGTCGGGGGCCAGTACGGCCACACTGGTGTCGTCACGTACGGGGCGGGCGGGGCTGCCCGCGTCGCGCAGGATCGCCGCGGCCACCACCGAGGGGTCGTGGGTGAGCAGACGGGGGTCGTCGGGCGGGGTCCAGCGGCTGGGCAGTCCGTCGCTGTGCAGGACGAGCAGACTGTCCGGGCGCCAGGGGAGCCGACGTGCGGGGAGGTGCGCCGGGAAGTACGCCCCGACGATCCCCGGACGGGTCACCAGGGAGGTCCACGAGTCCTCGGTGCGCAGCCGGGCGCCGACGTTGCCGACGCCGGCGAAGGCGAGCTCCCGCCGTTCCGTGTCCAGCTGGGCGACGGAGACCGCCGCACCCCGGGTCGGCCGCAGCGCGGCGTTCAGCCGGCGCAGGATGTCCTCGGGTGGCAGGGGAGCGAGAGCGCGCAGCTCCGCCACCGCGACGCCGGCCGCGTGCGCCGCCTTGGGGCCGTGTCCGAGGCCGTCGGCGAGCAGCAGCGTCACGAGCCCGCCGGAGCGCGCCCAGGCCCAGGCGTCGCCGCACTGCTCCGCCTGGCCGAGCGCGACCGCGATCCCGCCCGCGGGCAGCTCGGCGGCCCATGTCCCGCGTTTGCCGGGCACCGGGTCGATCCGGGCCGTGGCGACCGTCCCGCGGCTCGGAACGCTGTAAAGGTGGAAGGCGTTCGCGATCCGCCGGCAGCTGCCGAGGCCCGCGCCGAGGGAGACGTCCGCCGTGGTGTAGCCGTCCCGCAGCGCCGCGGTGACGTCGGCGATGCCCGGGCCGTTGTCGAGGGAGAACAGCTGCACCGAGGTCCCGGCGCCACCGGCCGGCGGTGCCACCGGGTTCACCACCATACGGCCGCCGCCCGCGTGCTTGAGCAGATTGGTGGCCAGCTCGGTGGCGACCAGCTCGGCGGCCGCCGTGCGCTCCGCGGCGAGGCCCGCGTGGGCGCACGCCTCCCGGGCGGCCATCCGGGCGTCCCGGACCCGTGTGGAGTCGTGCACCGGGACCTCCCACACCCGGCTCATCCGAACCCCGGACGCGACGAGGGGACCTGGGCCACCCAGGCGACGGCCGTCACGGTCGTGCCCCGGCCCGGTTCGCTGTCCACACCGAACTCGTGCACCAGCCGCTTGGCGCCGCTCAGTCCCAGCCCGAGCCCGCCGCCGCTGGTGTAGCCGTCCGTCATCGCCAGCTCCAGGTCACGGATGCCCGGCCCGCTGTCGATGAAGCACATCCGCAGCCCGCGGGTACGGCCGTTGTCCAGCGGGGTGATCTCCACCCGACCGCCGCCGCCGTGCACCAGGGTGTTGCGGGCCAGCTCGCTCGCGGCCGTGACCAGCTTCGTCTGCTGCACCAGGCCGAAACCGAGCTGCGCCGCGCATTGCCGCACCTGCTGCCGCACCCAGGCCAGATCCGCGTCCGAGCCGATGGGCAGGCTGGTCGCGGTGGTCCGGCCGGACGTCTGCATCACGTCCCCCTCTGGGACAGCAGTTCCATGGCCCGGTCCACGTCCAGGGCGGTGACCAGCCCGGGCAGGGTGAGCCCCAGCTCGACCAGGGTGATCGCCACGGCGGGCCGCATCCCGGCCAGTACCGTGCGGGCCGCCAGCAGCCGCGCCGTCGAGGCGATCTCCGCCAGCACCCGGCCGAGGAACGAGTCGACGACGTCCACCCCGGAGATGTCGAGCACCACACCGCTCACCCCGCTGGCCGAGATGCGGCTCGTGATGTCGTGCTGAAGCTGCTCGGCCATGCCGTCGTGCAGCTCGCCCTGCAGGGAGACCAGCAGGACGTCGCCCAGGGCGAGTACCGGGACCTGGGCGGGACGACCGGGAAAGGTCTGGTTCACCGCGCACTCGCACCCGCGTCCGTACGGGTGACCTCGATGCCCTGCCGCCCCAGCGCGTAGGCCAGCGCGTCGGCCAGCGAGGCACGGGTGAGCACGGAGCCCAGGTCGATGCCGAGCTGCACGATCGTCTGCGCGATGGCCGGGCGGATGCCGGAGACGATGCACTCGGCACCCATGAGCCGCGCCGCCGCCACGGTCTTCATCAGGTGCTGCGCGACGAGCGAGTCGACGGTGGGCACGCCGGTGATGTCGAGGATGGCGTACCGGGCCCGCTGGTCGACGATGGCCTCCAGCAGGGACTCCATCACGACCTGGCTGCGCGCGCTGTCGAGGGTGCCGATCAGCGGTACGGCGACGGTCCCCTCCCACAACTGGATGACGGGGGTGGCCACTTCGAGCAGCTGCTGGCGCTGCCGCTCGATCAGCTCGCTGCCCGCGTGCAGCGCGGTCTCCATCACCACCACGCGCAGCGTCCCCAGCAGGACGGTCAGCGCCAGCACACTCTCGTGGGCGTGCGGTGCGGCCGGGTCGGCGAACTCCGCGCGCAGCAACTCCGTCACCGGCTCGCGCAGGGCGCTCACCTCGTCGGAGATCTGCGAGGGGGTCGCGCCGGTACGAGCCCTGGTCTGGGCCGTACGTCCCAGCTGGTCGCGCACGGCGCCGAAGCCGGGGGCCTCGATGTCGTCGAGCCGACCGGTCGCCGCCACCTGGGACAGCGCGTCCACCACGGCCTTGCCCGCCTCGACCGCCTCGTCGCGGGAGACCGTGAAGACCGTGCGGAACAAGGGGGCGTCGGCCCAGCGCTGGGCGATCTGTTCGCGGCGCCGCTCCAGGAAGGAACTCACCGCCTGCGGCGCCGACTCGGCCGCGTCCTGCTCCGGCACTTGCATCTCTCCTCTCGCACAGCCAGGTGCCGGCACCGGTCGGCCGGACCCGAGCAGTTAGTTGCCGTATGACAACATTATCCGCCACGTTCCCGTCCGGCCAAACCACCCGGCAGGTGACCGTGTCACCTCCGGCGCCCTCGCGCCCCGCCACGGCCGCCCGTGCCGGCAGCCCCCGTCCGGCACGCCGCCGCCTAGGGCGCTGATCGCCCCGGCGCCGCTGATCGTCCCATCGCCTTCGAGAGGGGCGGCGTGACCGCGTTCCGCACCCCTCCGGTGCCGAACGAGGCCGCGCGGGTGACCGCGGGGGCGGCGACTCTGCCGGAGGCGCCGGCAGGCCCCGCGCCCGTCCGTCGCCCGGGCACCACGGCTCCGTCCGCGAGCCGGCTGTGCGACTGGCTCCCGACCACCGGATTCGCCGGACGGGCCCCCGGTGACGTCGCCGCGGCCCCGCGGATCCCGGGCCGCGAGGCCGCGCCGGCAGCCCGCGGGAGCGGACGGTAGGCACATGGCCGCCGGTGCCCGGCGGCCCCGGCCGGGTCACCGGCCGTCCGCCGCGACACCCCGGTCTGTTTCCCGCGCACGTCGACACGGCTCCTTCGTTGCGTCAAGCGGTCTCGGCCCGGCGGCTTCCGCCGCCGGGCCGGTGTCGCTGGGCCGTCTACCCCGAAACGCGCCGGACTCTCCTGACTGTTGCCGACGTCACCCAGGAGTGCGACCGGTCAGAGGCCGGTGCCGCCTCCCGCACCGCCGACCTCGCCGCGCCAGGCGCCGGTCTCCTGGCCCCCGCGCTTCTCGATGAACTCCTTGAACCGGTGCAGATCGCCCGTGACGCGCCGCTTGACCAGGCCGAGCTTGTCGCCGACCGTCTCGGTCACGCCCTCGGGCTCGTAGTCCAGCTGGAGCATGACCTTCGTGCTGGACTCGTCGATGCGGTGGAAGGTGACCACACCGGCCTGCCGCGCCTCGCCGTCGACGGTGGTCCAGGCGACCCGCTCGTCGGGCCGCTGTTCGGTGATCGCGGCGTCGAACTCGCGCCGGACGCCGCCGATGTTGGTCACCCAGTGCGTGAGGGTCTCGGTCCGCTGCTCGATGCGCTCCACACCCTCCATGAAGGCGGGGAAGGTCTCGAACTGGGTCCACTGGTTGTAGGCGGTGCGCACCGGCACGTCGACCCGCACGGACTCCTCGACCTGAGACATGAATGATCCCTCTCGTCGCTGTCGAATGCTTGGGGGATCGGGTTCCTGGCTCCGCGCGGTCCATGCATGCGAACTCCTCGTGCATGCGAACTCGTCGTGTGGCCGGGTGCCTCAGTCCGGGGCGGCGGCGGGGGCCGGCGCCGGTTCCGGGGCCCGGCGGGAGGGCCGGCGCCGCAGCAGCAGGCGTCTCGCCGGGCACTCCACCGCCTCGTACAGCAGCCAGGACAGCGCCAGGGACACGGCGAACACGATCGCGGTGACGGCCAGCCCGCCCAGGACACCGAAATGCGGTTTCTTGCCCAGCAACTGGGTTCCGGTACGGAGCACCAGCAGGTGGATCATGTAGAAGGCGAACGACAGTTCCCCGAGTCGCACGAGCTTGCGGCCGCGCCACAGTGAGGGCAGCCCGTGCAGGTCGGCGACGGCCGCGGCCGGAATGAGCAGCGTGAACCCGATCAGGGTGCACACGGTCGCGGTGTAGCCGGGGGTGACCTGGGGGACGAGGAAGTACCCGATCAGCGCCAGGGCGAGCGACGCCTCCAGACCTGGCCCGCGCCACCGGCCGAGCAGCACCAGCCGCGCGGTGACGGCGCCGAGCACGAACTCCGGCAGCCGGGCGCCGGGGAACGAGTACAGGGCGTACTTCCACCAGTGGTGGGCGTCCGCCCGGGCCAGCACCAGGACCGCCGCCATCGACAGGCCGCCCAGCGCGACCGCACCGCGCGGGCCCAGCCGGCGGAGTACCAGGATCAGCAGCGGGAAGGCGGCGTAGAAGAATGCCTCGCAGGTCAGGGACCAGCTGACCGGGTTCAGCGTCTGCCACCAGGGGCGCCACCACGAGTGCAGCAGCAGGACGTTGGCCAGCGCCTGCTTGGGCGTCGGCCGGGGCTGGTGCGCCAGCGTGTACGCCATGATCAGCGCCAGCAGCAGGGTGACCAGGTGCACCGGGTAGACGCGCGCGATGCGCCGGCGGTAGAAGGCGAGCGCCCGGTCGCCGGGTCTCGCCGACCAGGTCAGCACGAATCCGGACAGCACGAAGAAGAACGACACGCCGGTGGCACCGGCACCGAACCCCCACTTCACGAAGCGGCCGCCGGTGCCACCGAAGTAGCCGAAGTTGTTCACGTGCAGTCCGAACACCAGCAGCGCCGCCATCCACCGCAGCCCGGTGAGGGACGGCAAGGAGGGCATGGCGGCGGAGGGGGAGAGTCCGGTGCCTTTCGCGCCGGCTCTGGCGGGCGGCGTCCGGAGCGCCCGGTTCGTCGCCGTAATCATCGAGTCACCTGCCGCAGAGGGTTCGCTTGGAGCATGAAGGGGTACGTTGCCCGCTCACCCCCGATCCATCACGTCGCGAGGCAAACATCACACTGCTGCCGAACGACGGAGCCCCCGCTGTGCCACGGACGGCCGGACCGGCTGCACCCGTACGAGTGACGGCGCCCGCGGAACCGGTCGGCCCGGCCCAGCCGGCTCACGGGACGCCTCACCCGGGGCTTGCCGACGGCTCGACCCCGCTGAGGACCATGCGGAAGCCCGTTCCGGACGCCGACGTCAGCCGGGCGTCGGCCGACCCGCCCGCTCGGTGGCCGCGACCGCTCGCCGCCGGGCCTCCCGTACGGCCTGCTCGGCCCGGCGTGACCGCTCCCGCGCCGCCCGGGCCGCGGCGCGGGCCTCCCCCTGCCCGGCCCGGGCTTCGCGCAACCGGTCCTCCAGCTCCCGGACCCGCTCCTCCAGTTCGGCTGCCCGGGCACCGGCCTCCGCCGTCTCGTCTTCGGCGGCCTCCGCCTCCTGTTCCCGGGCCCGCAGGTCCCGCTCGGCCTCCCGGGCCCGGGTCCGGGCCTCGGCGAGCCGCCGGCGGCTCTCGCGGCGCTCCTCTCCGGCCTCGCGGTCAGGTCGGCTGGTGGGCGTCTGCCTCCCGGCGCGGTCCGGGCGGACGCGGGGCCGTTCCCCGGGCGCGTGGTCCGGGTCGCCGGTGGGCTCGTCGTCCGTCGCGCGCTTCCCCGGCCCGCTCGCCGGGGTGGCGGTCCGGCGGTCCGGGGAGTCGCGCCGGCCGCCGGGAAGCCGACGGTGGCGTGGAGCGGTTTCACCAGCCGGCCCGCCGCCCATTCCCGGGCGGCGTCCGCGTCCGCCAGCGCCGCGTGCAGGGTCTCCTCGACCTCGCGCTGGACGCCCTCACCCACCGGATGCCCGGACTGCCCGGCCAGCCGACGGGCCTGCCGGGCCAGCGCGCCGATCACCTCGCTCTGCCGGCGTGCGAGCCGGCGCAGCCGGGGGCCGTCCAGTTCACGGTGGGCGCGGCGCAGCTCCTCGCCGAGGGCGAGCAGCGGCGGGACCTCGTCCGGCTCCCGGCGCACCAGGAGGTTGCTGACCCAGGCGGCCAGGCTCGGCCTGCGCAGTGCGCCGATCTCCGCGGCGAGGCCCTGCTCGCCGGACCGCCGGGCGTCCAGGGCGCGACGGTCACGGGCCGCGACGAACTCCTCCGGCCGCAGTGCGTACAGCTCGTCGGCGACGGCGTCCAGGTCCACCGGCGTCCCTCTCGACGGCCACTTCGATGACGGCGTCCGGGTTCCTCACGGGGCGCGAACCATGTGCCGTGTCCGCCGGTCCGCCCGCGGGGACGGGCCGCGAGGGCCCGCCGCCCGCGGCACGGTCCGGACTGCCGGTGCCCCGGTGCCCGGACTGCGACTTTCGGTGCCCCGCCCGCATCTTTGGACGTCGCGCCGTAGACCGTCGGCCCCGCGGCGCAGACCGTCGGCCGACGGCGGCGCGGGCCCAATGCCCGGCAGGGTGGCCGCATGGAGAAGACCACAGGGATCGATCGCGCACAGCTCCTGGCCGGTACGGCCTCCGCCGCGCTCGCCGCGGCGCTGCTTCCCGCGTGCGCGGCCCGGGCGGGCGAGAAGCGGCCTGGCGAGGAGCGGCCTGGCGAGGAGCGGCCTGGCGAGGAGCGGCCGGGGAAGCGGCCCGGGCTCCGGCACCACGGCGTCGTCTACACCGTCGGCGCCGGCGAGACACCGGGTACGGCCTTCAGCGCGAACCGGATGCGACGCGACATCCGCGTGATCCGCGACGAGCTGCACGCGGACACCGTCGACGTCACCGGGGACGGGGTGGAACGCCTCACGGCCACCGCCGCGGAGGCGGCGGAGCGCGGGCTGCGCGTGTGGCTCCAGCCGACCCTGGGCGACGTGCCCGAACGGGACATCCTCGAACATCTCGCGGAGACCGGCCGGTTCGCCGAGCGGCTGCGCCGGCAGGGTGCCGTCGTGGACCTCAGCGTGGGCTGCGAGTTCGGGCTGTTCGTGCCCGGCATCGTCCCGGGCGACACCGTCCTCGAACGCGTCCGCAACCTCCTCGACGGCAAGGTGGACCCCGTCGTGATGCAGCGCCGTCTGGACCGGTTCACGGCGAAGGCGGCGGCGGTCGGCCGCTCCGTCTTCCGTGGCCGGCTGAGCTACGCGGCCGCCCAGGACGACCGGGTGGACTGGCGTCTCTTCGACGTTGTAGGCATCGACTACTACTCGTACTTCGCCGACAAGGCGCACTACATAAGGGAGTTGAAGCGCTATCTGCGCTTCGGCAAGCCGCTGGCCATCACGGAGTTCGGCACCTGCGCCTACGTCGGCGCACCGGAGACCGCCGGCATGGGCTGGGATGTCGTCGACCACGACAAGCACCCCGAGGAGATCAAGGGGCACCTGGTCCGCAGTGAGCGCACCCAGGCCGCCTACCTCGGTCAACTCCTCGACGTATTCGACTCGTTGGACCTCTATGCCGCGATGGCCTTCGAGTTCGTGACCCCCGACGCCCCGCACCGTCCGGACGACCCGCCGCACGACCTCGACATGGCTGGCTACTCCGTCACCAAGACCCTGAAGGACCGGCCGGACGACCCCGCCTCCGGCTGGCACTGGGAACCCAAGGCGGCCTTCCACGCGCTGGCCCACCGCTACGCCACCGCACGCGCGGCCCGCTGACGCGTTGAGGGCCGCCCCCCGTTTCACCCGTTGGGAGGATGATCCGGCTCGGCGTCCGGCCCCCGGTGGCGCCCGGCCGCATGATGCGTGCGTGCCCCCGTCCGGACGCCGGTCGCCATCCCCGGCAGACCTCCGCGGAGGCGAACACTTGGCGACGGTGGGGCCACGAAAATTGCATCGTTCGTTTTCTTGAACCCTTCGTGTTTATGAGGGTAGGTTCGGCGTCATGACCGCCTCCCCGACCCCGACCACCGCCGAGGAGCTCCGCGGTGCCGGCCTGCGCGTGACGGCAGCCCGCGTCGCGCTGCTGGAGACCGTCCGGGACGGCGACCACCTCGGCGTCGAGGCGATCGCCACCGGGGTCCGAGACCGCGTGGGCCACATCTCCCTGCAAGCCGTCTACGAGGCCCTGCACGCCCTCACCGCGGCGGGCCTCGTGCGCCGCATCGAGCCGGCCGGCCATCCGGCCCGCTTCGAGGGACGCGTGGGCGACAACCACCACCACATCGTGTGCCGGTCGTGCGGAACCGTCGCCGACGTCGACTGCGCGGTCGGCGACGCGCCGTGCCTGACCGCCTCCGACGACCGCGGCTTCCGCATCGACGAGGCCGAGGTCGTCTACTGGGGCATCTGCCCCGACTGCTCCACCGGCCACAGTTCCTGAGCACCGAGTTCCGCACAGTTCGGAAGGATTGCCATGACTGAGAACCACGACGCGATCGTCACAGACGCGAAGGCGGAGGGAAGCGGCGGTTGCCCCGTCGCCCACGACCGTGCCCCACACCCGACCCAGGGCGGCGGCAACCGCCAGTGGTGGCCGGAGCGGCTGAACCTCAAGATCCTGGCGAAGAACCCGGCCGTGGCCAATCCGCTGGGCGACGACTTCGACTACACCGAGGCGTTCAACGCCCTGGACCTCGCCGCCGTGAAGCGGGACATCGCCGAGGTGCTGACGACCTCTCAGGACTGGTGGCCCGCCGACTTCGGCAACTACGGCCCCCTCATGATCCGTATGGCCTGGCACAGCGCGGGCACGTACCGCATCAGCGACGGCCGCGGCGGCGCGGGCGCCGGGCAGCAGCGCTTCGCCCCGCTCAACAGCTGGCCCGACAACGGCAACCTCGACAAGGCCCGCCGTCTGCTGTGGCCGGTCAAGAAGAAGTACGGCCAGAACATCTCCTGGGCCGACCTGCTGGTCCTCACCGGCAACGTCGCGCTGGAGCAGATGGGCTTCGAGACCTTCGGCTTCGGCGGCGGCCGCGCGGACGTCTGGGAGGCCGAGGAGGACGTGTACTGGGGCCCCGAGACCACCTGGCTGGACGACCGCCGCTACACCGGCGACCGCCAGCTGGAGAACCCGCTCGGCGCCGTCCAGATGGGCCTGATCTACGTCAACCCCGAGGGCCCGAACGGCAACCCGGACCCGATCGCCGCGGCCCGCGACATCCGTGAGACGTTCCGCCGCATGGCCATGAACGACGAGGAGACCGTCGCGCTGATCGCCGGTGGCCACACCTTCGGCAAGACCCACGGCGCCGGCCCGGCCGACCACGTGGGTGCCGACCCCGAGGCCGCCACCATGGAGGAGCAGGGCCTGGGCTGGCGCAGCACCTACAACACGGGTGTCGGCAAGGACGCCATCACCAGTGGTCTGGAGGTCATCTGGACCACGACCCCGACCCAGTGGAGCAACGGGTTCTTCAAGAACCTCTTCGAGTACGAGTACGAGCTCACCCAGAGCCCGGCCGGCGCCAACCAGTGGGTGGCCAAGGACGCCCCGGAGAACGTCCCGGACGCGTTCGACCCGGAGAAGAAGCACCGCCCGCGGATGCTCACCACCGACCTGTCGCTGCGCTACGACCCGATCTACGAGCCCATCTCCCGCCGGTTCTACGAGAACCCGGAGGAATTCGCGGACGCCTTCGCCCGCGCGTGGTACAAGCTCACCCACCGCGACATGGGCCCGAAGTCGCTGTACCTCGGCCCGGAGGTCCCGGCGGAGACCCTGCTGTGGCAGGACCCGCTGCCCGAGCGCGAGGGCGAACTGATCGACTCCGCCGACGTCGCGGCCCTCAAGACCAAGCTGCTGGAGTCCGGCCTGACCGTGTCCCAGCTGGTCACCACCGCCTGGGCGTCCGCCTCGACCTTCCGCGGCAGCGACAAGCGCGGCGGCGCCAACGGCGCCCGCATCCGTCTCCAGCCGCAGCGCGGCTGGGAGGTCAACGACCCGGACACGCTCGGCCAGGTGCTGCGCACCCTGGAGGGCATCCAGCAGGACTTCAACGCCTCCTCCGGCGCCAAGAAGGTCTCCCTGGCCGACCTCATCGTCCTCGGCGGTGCCGCCGGTGTGGAGAAGGCCGCCAAGGAGGCCGGCTTCGAGGTGCAGGTGCCCTTCACCGCGGGCCGCGTGGACGCCTCCGAGGAGCACACCGACGCCGAGTCCTTCGAGGCGCTGGAGCCGGTCGCCGACGGCTTCCGCAACTACCTCGGCAAGGGCAACCGCCTGCCGGCCGAGTACCTGCTGCTCGACCGCGCCAACCTGCTCACCCTGAGCGCCCCGGAGATGACGGTCCTCGTCGGCGGCCTGCGCGTCCTCGGCGCCAACCACCAGGGCACGCAGCTCGGCGTCCTCACCAAGACGCCCGGCGTCCTCACCAACGACTTCTTCGTCAACCTGCTCGACCTGGGCACGACGTGGAAGGCGACCTCCGAGGACCAGACCGCGTTCGAGGGCCGCGACGCCGCCACCGGTGAGCTGAAGTGGGCCGGCAGCCGCGCCGACCTGGTCTTCGGCTCCAACTCCGAGCTGCGCGCGCTCGCCGAGGTCTACGCGAGCGACGACGCGAAGCAGAAGTTCGTCGAGGACTTCGTCGCCGCCTGGGACAAGGTCATGAACCTGGACCGGTTCGACCTCGTCTGATCCACCCGTCCGGCCGGAGCGTCCGGGTCCGCCCCCGCGGGGAGGACCCGGACGCTCCGCCGTCCGGCGGGGACGCCGCCGGGTCAGTGACCGAGCGTCGCCACCCCCGCCCGCGCGTACTTCTCGTCCAGGTCGCCCGAGGGGGCGCCCGCGACGCCGACGCCGGCGACCGGGGCGCCCTTGGCGGTCACCGGCGCACCGCCCGCGAGGAACAGCGTGCCCGGGATGTCCTTCAGGCCCGGCGCCTGCGCCAGCCGGCCGGCCAGCTCCGAGGTGGGCGCGTTCCACGACACCGCCGTGAACGCCTTGCGCACGGCGGACTCGTACGACTGCGGACCCGCGCCGTCGCCGCGCAGGGTGACCAGGGTGTTGCCGTTGCGGTCGACGACGGCCACGGAGACATGCCGGCCGTCCTTCTCCGCGGCCTCCACCGCGGCCCGCGCCGCCCCGGTGGCCGCGTCCAGGGTGAGGTGCGTGCTCTGGACCAGGTCACCGCCCCGGGCGGCGGCGGGCGCGGCGGCCGGAGCGGTGCCGCCCGAGTCGGCGGCGTTGGCGGCGACCGTACCGACGACACCCGCGCAGGCGACGGCGAGGGCGGCACCGCCGACGAGGACACGGGTACGGCGGGACGGCTTCCTACGGCTGGACATGGGCGAACGACCTTCCTGTGGCAGGGACTCGCCGCGGCGAGCGCTACGGGAGCGGATGCGCTCCCGACCTCGATCCTCGGCCCGGTCCCGGCCGCTTCCCGTCGCCGGACCGGTTGCCCCGGGGGTCATCCGTTCGGATGACCCCCACCGCACCGGACCAGGGAACAATGGAAGGTGTTTGCCCAGTTCAGCGCGGTGAGAAGGAGGTGAGGGCCGTGCCGGAGGCCGGACACGACGACACCCGCGCCCTCACCGTCGTGATGCACACGGCGTTCTTCGTCCTGCTCGCCGCGTCCCTGGCCCGCTACCTCGCCCGGCACGCCGACGGACCCCACACCCCCTGGATCGTCGCCCTGTCCGCGCTGCTGGCCCTGCTGTACGTCCTCGGCATCGCGCTCGGCACCCGGCCGACACCCCGCCGCCTGACCTGGCTGGGCCTGGTCGTCGCGGTCTGGGCGGTGCTGGTCGTGCTCGCCCCCAGCTTCGCCTGGTGCGCGGTCCCGCTCTTCTACACCGGCCTGCGCACCCTTCCGCCGCGCGCCGCCGTGCCGCTGGTCGCGCTGCTCACGGCGCTGGCCGTGGCCGCCCAGCTCAGTCTCGCCGGCTGGCCCGACCCGAACGTGCTGCTCGCACCGCCCGCGGTGGCCGCCGTCGCCACCACCGTCTACGTCGTCATGCAGCGCCAGGCGGCCCGCCGGGACGCCCTCATCGACGACCTGGTCCGCACCCGCCGCGACCTGGCCGCCACCGAGCGCCGCGAGGGCACCCTCGCCGAACGCGAACGGCTCGCCCGGGAGATCCACGACACCCTCGCCCAGGGCCTGTCCAGCCAGCGGATGCTCCTCCAGGCCGCCGACCGGCTGTGGGACACCGAACCGGGCACCGCACGGGACCACGTCCGTACCGCGGCCGCGATCGCCGAGCGCAGCCTCGCCGAGGCCCGCCGTTTCGTCCACGACCTCACCCCCGCCGACCTGGCGGAGGGCGGCGGCCTGATCCGGGCCCTGCACGCCGTCGCCGAGCGCGAGACGACACCCGGCCTCACCGTTCGCGTCCACACCGAGGGCACCCCGCCCGCGCCGCTGCCCGCACCCGTGGAGTCCGCCCTGCTGCGCATCGCCCAGGGCGCCCTCGCCAACGTCCGCGAACACGCGGCCGCCCACACCGCCACCCTCACCCTGACCTGCCTGGACGACCAGATCGTCCTCGACGTCACGGACGACGGCCGGGGCTTTGACCCGCGGGCTCCGGCCGCCTCCGCGGCCGGAGCCGTCACCGAGGACCGGCGCGGCCACGGCCTGCCCGCCATCCGCGCCCGCCTGCGCCAGCTGGGCGGCACCCTCACCGTCGAGTCGGCGCCGGGCGAGGGCACCGCCCTGTCGGCGGCCATCCCCCTGGAGCCGCGATGACCCCCACCCCCACCCCCGGCACCGGCGCGACGCCCGCCCGTCCACCGGTCCGCATCCTCGTCTGCGACGACCACGCCGTCGTACGCGCCGGACTGCTCGCCCTGCTGCGCAGCGCCCCGGACATCGAGGTCGTGGGCGAGGCCGGCAGCGGCGAGGAGGCGCTCGCGCTGGCCCGGAAGACCGCCCCCGACGTCGTCCTCATGGACCTCCAGCTGGGGGAGGGCATCGACGGCGTGGAGACCACCCGCCGCCTGCGCGCCACCACCCCCGCCCCGCACGTGCTGGTCCTCACGACGTACGACACCGACGCCGACGTCACCCGTGCCGTCGAGGCCGGCGCCACGGGCTACCTGCTCAAGGCCGAGCGCGCCGAGGACCTCTTCACCGCCATCCACGCCGCCGCGCAGGGCCGCCCCGCGCTCTCCCCGCCGGTCGCCGACCTCGTCATGTCCCGCCTGCGCAACCCGCGCCCCGCCCTCACCCCGCGCGAGCGCGACATCCTCACCCACCTCTCGCGCGGACTGCCCAACCACGCCATCGCGCGCGCCCTCTACATCAGCGAGGCCACCGTCAAGACCCACCTGCGCCGCATCTACGACAAACTCGGCGTGGACACCCGAGCCGGCGCCGTGGCGGTGGCGAAGGAGCAGCGCCTGCTGCCCTAGTCGCCCCCGCTGTTTCGCTGTCCCCGTCGAAGATCCCTCAACCCGGGGGGACCGCGCCCATGACCAGCTCCGAACGCCCCGGACCGATGCCGCGCCGCCGTCTGCTCACGGCGGGCCTCGCGTTCACGGCCACCACTGCCCTCGCCGCGTCCGCGCCCCCCGCGGCTGCCGCTCCGGGCACCGGATCACCCGGCGCGGAGGCCGAGTTGCGCGACCTGGAGCAGCGCTACGACGCCCGGCTCGGCGTGCTCGCGCGCAACGTCCGTACGGGGCACACCCTTTCCCACCGGGCCGGGGAACGGTTCGCGATGTGCTCCACGTTCAAGGCGTTCGCGGCGGCGGCGGTCCTGCGCGACCACGGCGACCGCGCACCGCTCGACCGGGTGATCCCCTACCCGCCGCACGACATCCTTCCCCACTCGCCGCGCACGCAGGAGAACCTGGCGACCGGCATGACCGTCGGGGACCTGTGCGCCGCGGCCATTCAGTACAGCGACAACGCGGCCGGCAACCTGCTGCTGCGGGAGATCGGCGGACCGGCCGGCCTGACCCGTTTCCTCCGCTCGCTCGGCGACGACGTCAGCCGGCTCGACCGGTGGGCCGGAGCTGAACACCGCGATTCCCGGCGACCTCCGCGACACCACGACCCCGCGGGCCACGGATCGGCGCGACGGGACTGCGGGTGCAGCAGCGGATCGCGCCGGACGGGAATGTCACCGGCTACAGCGTCGCGCTGCCCGGCGACCGCCACGGCGCCCAGCAGCCGGTGTGGTTCTCCGGCTCGAAGCTGGCCCCCGATCTGTCGCTGCCCCGGGTACGCGAGCGGTGGCAGCAGGCTCCGGGAACGGCAGCGGCGTCAGCGATGGCGTGGCGCGTTGCCGAGGAGAAGGTGCGCGCCGCAGCCGAGCAGCTGGGCGCGGGCGGGTTGCAGCAGGGAGCCGGAGACGTGGCAGCGCTCGGCGACCTCATCGTGGTCGCCGCCGTCCTTTCCCCGCGTCTGGTGCGCTACCAGATGAGGCAGGCCGCGACCGAGTTCGAGCGCGCTGGACGCGCGCCGGCGGCGCGGGATCTGGAAGGTCGGGCGCGCGAGCTGTACCGGGAGTCGACCCAGGCGTTGTCGCGTGCGGCTGCGTCCGCCGGGCGCAGCGACACCACGGCCGCGCTCGGGTTCCTCCTCGCGTTGGTTGGCGACGGCGCCCGCAACAGTCCCCGCATGGGACACCGCGCCGGAGCGGGCCATTCACACTCGGGGTCAGGGCTGCGCGTACGTAGTGAGTGTGCTCTGCGGTACGGCTTGCACGGTGAAGCGCCCTGCCCCCGCCTCGCCCTGGGCGCGGGAGGATCTGCGGCAACTGACGGCACGGCGTCCGGGCGGGAGTCAGCGCCCCTCGCCCGGACGTGGCAGGTTCAGTTTCAGCGGGCCGCAGCCTAGGCGGGCGGCCTCGGCCTCGACATAGCGGGGGAAGAGGATGCGCAGGTCCGCGCTCGTCCCACCCTTGTTGATCTGTACGAGGAACACCGTCTCACCCGCCTGACAACGGGTCCGGAAGATACCGAGGTTGGTGCCGAGGCCGCCGTAGCCGACGGCAGAGCGCACCCGGTCGCCCTCGTGCAGCGCCATTCTCGTGAAGATCGCGGCCAGCCGCGGGTCCTCGACGGCCGTGATTCTGGCCCCCGGTACGTCAGTTCCACCGCGGTCTTGCCGCCCAGTTGTTGCGCCGTGCCCACGGCCTGCTGGAGAGAGCGGCTTGAATGCCATCGGCCTGCACGAGCTGGTGCGGCTTCTGCTGGTCGTCCCGTGATGGCGCGACTGCCAGGCGTTCACGGACGAGGAGAGCCACAAGCTTGAGGCTGAGCCTCGAAGATCCGCTGATTGTGTACGAGGGCACCTAGGACGTCGAGGCGTCGCCGGGCGAGGGCGCAGCGTGATCGGCTTTGCGGGCTGACGGGCACGAACAGAGCCTCGCGGCCGATCGGTCGACAGCCGTGCGCGCCGTGCCGAACCCCGGCCTTGCGGGTGTGGTCCGTGGCCAGCCTCGGCTCGGTACCCCCGCCGTTTCGCCCCCTGCTCCTCGACACGCCTCCCACAGCACTTGTCACACCCAACTTGCGGTAGGCGCTCGTCCGAGTGGGCCTTTTCCTCGCCGGATTGGGCCGCTGGAGTACGTTCCGGGCCACCGCTGCGGGCCTGGAGGAGCTACCCCCGCAGATGCGGGGACGATTGCACGATACGGCCGAAGGCGGGCTTGATGGTGGAGCTACCCCCCCGCCCGCGGGGGTAGCTCCACCGCCCGCCTCCGCGCCGCCTTCCCCGAGCTGTCCGTTTTGCCGGAGCGGCAACAGGAGTGGCGTGACCGGGCCACGATGGGTGACGTTGGGCCCGTGACCGACAACATCACAGCGGGATCGCCCGCGTCTGACACTTCCTTGCCCGGCGACGGATACGTCGGAGACCCCGCGGTGCGGGCGGAGTGGGACAACCGATACGCCGGCCGGCAACAGTTGTGGAGCGGCCGGCCCAACGGTGCGCTCGTGGCCGAGGTCGCCGGACTCACGCCCGGGCGGGTGCTCGACGTCGGCTGCGGCGAAGGCGCGGACGCCGTCTGGCTCGCGCGCGGCGGCTGGGACGTGACCGCGCTCGAGGTCTCGGGCGTGGCGCTGGAGCGCGCGGCCGGGCACGCGCGGGACGCAGGCGTCGCCGTTCGCTGGGTACACGCCGCGCTGACGGAAGCGGCGCTCCCGCCGGCCTCCTTCGACCTGGTCTCCGCGCAGTATCCAGCCCTGCTGCGCACCCCCGACGCCGCAGCCGAGCGAGCGCTGCTCGCGGCCGTCGCGCCCGGCGGCGTGCTGCTGCTCGTACACCACGCGGGGATGGACACCCAGCAGGCGCACGACAGCGGCTTCGACCCGGCCGACTACGTCTGGCCCTCGATGGTCGCCGCCCTGCTCACCGACGAGTGGAAGGCGGAGGTGAACGAGCAGCGACCACGCGTGGCACCCGACGGCGGCGCCGGCGCGCACCATACCGACGACCTGGTGCTGCGCGCGCGACGACTGCGCTGAACCCCTCCGCTCACAGCAAGCCTGGCATTCGGGCAGACTGGGTGACCGAGCCACCGAGAACGAACATGCCTTCGTTGCAATGATGTGGAGGTGAACGCTCGGCCCCGCAATGCCGGTGGCGGACAGCCGCTCCTCCTCTCGGCGTTCTCGCAGTGCTCGAAGCAGGGATCGCTGATGGATAACCGAATCGCGGGGCCCAGGTCCTCAACGCCGACCGCCAGGCCGGCTTTCTGACGTAGTCGCGTCGAGGACACCCTCACCGGACGGTGGTCGGCCGCCGACGGCCGACACAGCGCGGTGACTTGGCGGTCAGTGGGTCGAGGCCGCGGTGGGTCGGCGGCGCTCGTGGGGGACACCGCCGGGCAACGGTCCCCCCCTCGCACCGGGTAACCCTGCAGCGCAGCTTGCTCCCGCACGGCGTGACCAGCGGTCACCGAGAGGCGGTCGGCGGTGCCTCGGGTCATCGGTCATGGAGGTCCGGCAGGGTGGTATCTGCGGCGGCATGGAGGAACTGCAGGAGCTTGCCGTACGCCTCTGTGTGGGCTGTGTCCTGTTCTGCCGCGTGCTGCGGCGTTTCTGCTTCTCTGTCGACGGCATGCAACCAGTTGAGGACTGCGGCGAAATGCGGCACCAGGGCGGCTGTTGCCGCTTGCGCGGCGGCTCCCATCTCGCTGGGGCCTTCCATGAACACGATGTGCTGAAGGCGGTCGAGCCGGCGGTTGAGAGTTCGTGCTTCGTTCCAGAGGCGGCGGGCGGCTTGGCGGCGCTCTTCGCGTTCCTCGGGAGGGTCGCTTGCTGCGATGCCTCCGAGCTTGATGCCCGCGTCACTCAGCGCGCTGTGCACCAGATGACAACCCTCGGCAAAGCCCAGGTAGGCACTCTTGCGCGACTCGCGAAGAGCACGAGTCCGTTCCGCGGCTATCTGAAGGCGGGCTTGTCTCAACTGCGTCTCGGACTGGATCGCGGCCTGCTGCTCTGCCTTCGTTCCGGTGATCCAGGCGGATGCTGTAGCGCCGACTGCACCGACCGCGGCCCCGATAACACCGCCGAGGAGCCCTGCAAGTCCTGCGTCCATGATCTGATTCTGCTGGCTGGACGGTACGCGTTGCTAGAGGAGCGCGATCATATGCCGGTCGCCCACCCAGCTACCGGGCGCGGACCGCGAAGTGGTCCCCCGACGCCCTTCCGCGTCCTGGGCACGGGCACGACCCCCGCCGCTCGCCCCGCCAAAGACCTCAACCACGACCCCGCTTACGGCGTCTGCGACCCCGGATATGCGTGTTGGCGGTCCGTGGCTCTTGAGCCGGGGAGAGGCCAAGGGCCGCTTGGCATGCTGCACCGGCTGGGGGCGTCGGCTGCTGACGAAGGCGAATACCTGATGGTCCCTCCCCGCTGTCGGGGCCGATGGAGAGATCCCGCTGCTCCCCGCACGCGTGCGGATGGTTCCCGGGCGATGAGCGAGCTGGCCACGTAGATTCAGCGCATTGGGTTCCCTTACCCATCTACCAGGAGACTTCATTCGTGCCTCGGGCCAACTGCCCAACTGGCACGAGGGGTTGCAAACGACTCACTGGGACAGTTTCATCGATGTGACCATGCGGCCTCAGGCGCGGGCCTCGCCGAGACACCTGAAGGTTGCTGCGGTAGCGGGCAGCCCGACCTGGTTGAGCCAGACAACTGGCGTTTGCTGGCGCTTCCACAACCTCGCCACGACCCCCTGCCCGGTGTCGCGCCGTTGGGTGACGATCTGGTCAGCGACGGGCGGCGGTGACGTTGACGGTCCGTACTCGCCCAACTCCTCGCGCTCGAATGCATGTTGAGCGCCGCCCTCGCGCACTCACGCGCGCCCTCCCGAGGGGCTGCCCAAGCAGCGATAGTCGTAACAACGACATCGGGCTTGAGGATCTGCCTCTCCTTGGAAAGGCAGAAGGGAGCGAAATGACGATGAAGGTCAGGCGCTTGTGCGGTGCCTTAATCCTCACCCTCGCGAGTGTTCTGTTGGGTCTGCCGGGTGCCGCGCAGGCTGCACCTGAACGACCGGGCGATCCGGAAGGGCCAAGCCCGGCGGTTCTGAGGGCCATGGAGCGCGACCTGCACCTGGATGCTGCCGCCGCTCGCCGGCGGCTCACGGACGAAGCTGCGGCTGCGAAGGCCGAGGCTGCGCTGGCGCCGGCGCTGGGCGGGGCTTACGCGGGATCTTGGTTCGATGCGGAGCGCGGAAAGCTGGTCGTCGGCATCACCGATGCCGCCCATGCGCAGCAGGTGCGTGAACACGGCGCCATCCCCAAGGTGACACCACACGGCTTCGGGCTCGCCGAGCTCAATGCAATCAAGGGCCGACTCGACACCCTGGCCAAGGCGACGCCATCCGCCGCAGCGGGTGTGGTGTCCTGGCGCGTCGACCCGGTGGCTGACCGTGTCGTCGTCACCACCCTGGCCGGGCGTACCCAGGGCGCGCTTGCCAAGGCAGCGGCGGCCGCGGGCAGAGCCGTACGCTTCGAAACCGCCATCGGGCCCGCCACTGCCACCGTCGATGACTGGACGTTCGTGGACGGCGGGGAAGGGATCCTGTCCGGATCGCAGATCTGTTCGCTCGGGTTCAATGCGCGGCTGACGTACTCCGACTTGCCTGGTGTGTCGGACCCCGTGATCATCAGCGCGGGGCACTGCTCAACCGGTTCCACCACCGTGTCGGGCTTTGGAAACTCCAGCACCGTGTCCTTGAGTCTCGGTCGCTGGTGGATGCGCGATCTGAACTACGACTGGGGCATCATCGGTTCTCTCGACAGCCGGTGGGTGCAGGGCCCATGGATCTCCCAGCACACGCCGGACGATACCCCCCTGCTCGTGCATGGCACGCAGCAGCGGCCTATCGGAAGTTCCGTGTGCAAGTCCGGACGCACCACCAACATCACCTGTGGCGTAATCCGGGCGCGGGGCGAATCGGTGGTCCAATCCGACACGGGCCGTACGGTGTTCAACCTCACCCGTGACACAACCTGCACTGAGCGCGGAGACTCCGGCGGCCCGCACTACACCGCCGACGTCCAAGCCCAGGGCATCGGCAGCACCTCCGCGCTCACCACTTCCGGCCACTGCCTGCAGACCATCGGCCAGGAGAACCGCAGCTGGTACGTCGAGATTGGCTACATCCAGGCATACACAGGCGCGCGGATCTCGACGGGATGAGTGTGAGCCCTGTGGTTGGCAGCGTCTAATGCTGCCGCATCTCGATCACCTCGCATCCCTGCTGGCCATCTCGCCGGCCCACCGACCACGCAAGGAAACTGTCTATATCGTCGACGACAAGCTGGTGCCCACCCACGCCAGCATCGCCGCTTCCAGCAAGTTGGGCGTCACTGCTCCCTTGGGCGCGGTGATCCGGTACGAATGCGACGTCTTCGGTCGTTTTGTCCTCGTCACCGATCCGACTGGCATCTCGAGCCACCTGGTGCGGACGGAGGCATCAGTAGTAGCGGTCCCGCCGTGGCCGTCGCTCAGACCAGAGCGGGGCGAGGTACCTGCCCCACATGGGATCTCCGACGATGTTCACCGAGAGCCATCGAGTGCGGCGGTGAGTTGGTCTGTGGTGACGATGGCTCAATGATGGAGGGGATCGCAGAGCCGGGGGTCGCGGTGGTGGTGCAGGTCGCGGGCTGTCATGTATCCGCCCTGGTCGCAGGGGCGGGCCATCACGTACGACCGCGCTGGTCGGCGACGACAGTGGCCTTCATGATGTTCTGCTTCTTCTTCCCGGCATGAACGCCCTTCTGTCTCTGCGGCTCGCTACAGGCCGGTCGGCCCTGGGTCTCGGTGGCATCCAGCCCGGGCGGTCCCCGCAGCGGGCGAGGGCGCGTGCGTGCTGGCTGGCGGATGCTTCGACGGCGTCGACCGTGGCTCCGTGCTCGTGCACCAGGTGGGCGGCGTGTTTGCCCAGGCCGGAGCACAGGTCCAGGACGCGCAGGGTGGTCAGGTCGCCCAGGACTTGGGCGCCGGGGCCGCGCCGGCTGCACGGCCCCGCGTGGACCTCTGCTGGGGGCCGCGGGTCAGCGGTCCTGGGAGAGGGCGTACAGCTCGCCGAGCAAACTCCCCTCGGTCGCGATGAGTTCGTCGAAGGAGCCTTGCTCCCGGACGGTTCCCTGGTCGAGGACGATCACTCGGTCGGCCATCCTCACGTTGTCGAGGCGGTGGGTGACCACCACGGTGATCCGGTCCAAGGCCATGGCCCGCAGCTCCCTGAAGATCTGGTGCTCTCCTCGGGCGTCCATCTCACTGGTCGGCTCGTCCAGGACGAGCACGGCCGGCTCCCTGTACATCGCTCGCGCGCAGGCCAGCCTCTGCCACTGCCCTCCGGACAGCTCGTGGCCGCCCCACACCGACCGGGCGAGCAGCGTCTCCAGTTCCTTGGGGAGATCACGCAGGGCCTTGGTCATGCCGACGCGTCCGGCCGCGTCCCAGATCCGCTCGTCGCCGTGCTCGCGGGGCTGGCCCAGGGTGATGTTCTCCCGGGCGGCGAGCGGCCAGTGCCCGTTCTTCTGCGGCACCAGGCCCACGTGCCGCCACACCGACTCCGCGTCGGCGCCGGCCAGGTCGGTGCTGTCCCACAGGACCTTGCCGTCGGTCGGGACGGTCAGCCCGGTGATCATGCGGATCAGTGTGGACTTGCCGGCGCCGTTCTCCCCGACGAGGGCGACGACTTCGCCGCGGTTCAGGGTGAGGGTGATCGGCTGGACGGCCGCGGCCTCTTTGCTTGGGTAGGTGTAGGAGGCGCCTTCCAGGCGGATCTGCTGCGGAGGCTTGGCCCGCGCGGTGCCGCGGGCTGTGGTCATGGCGCGGACCTCGTCGATGAACTGGTAGTAATCGGAGAGGTAGAGCCCGTGGTGAAACATGACCGTCGAGTAGCGGATGATCGAGTTCAGGGCACGGCCGGCGGTCTGGGAGGCGACGACTGCGGTGCCTGCGAGCGCGGTCGTCATGGCCCCGGCAAGGACCAGGCCGGCGAGCGAGGCCCACATGCCGAGGGTGAACAGGCCGCCGAGCGAGGCGGCCAGCAGCGTGATCCGCAGATACGGGCGCGCCCCGGCGACCTCCCTCAACTCAACCCGGTCACACATGGACCGGTACCAAAAGTGGAGGTAGCCGCGCATGGTGTTGGCCCGGAGCTCGTCGGCGAGCTCGGCCGTCGTCAGCCACCAGCGCATCATGCCGCGGACATTGCGGGCGGAGATGGTCTGGTCGTGGACGCGGTAGTCGACCCGGGCGGCCATCACGCCGCCGAGGCCGCGGGGGACGACTGACAGCAGCAGCACACCGAGGAGCAGGGGGTGCAAGGTGGTGAGTACCACGGCCGCGGAGGCGAGCTGGACGATTCCGTTGGTGAGGGTCTTGGCGTCGTCGGCGAGGTCGACGGCGCGCAGCGCGCCGATCTCCGCCGCCTGGCTCCGGTCGCCGAACCCTTCCGCGTCGTAGGCGGCGAGTTCAGCCCGCATGTGGAGATCCACGAGCTGCAGGTCCGCGGCGGAGGCGATCTGCGGATTCAGGCGCCTGGTCGCCCAGTCCGCGAGGATCCACATGGACGCGCCGGCGGCCATCGCGACGACGGCGACGGTCAGCGCCGGCCACGCATGGGTCAGACCCTGGCGGGGGTTGCCGGCCATCAGCCTCGGCAGGGCCTTCGCGACGGCGGTGAGCATCACGGCCGTGCCGATGCCGGACAGCAGCTGGCATACGACGATCGTCAGGGCCATGCGCCGGTCGACGCTCCAGGCCAGGCGGGCCGTCTGGATCAGGGCCGCGGGGATGCGGCGGGCCATGTCCCACAAGGCGGCGTCGTCCATCGCCCGCCGGTGTCTGCGCCCGTTGTAGTCGAGCTCCGGCGGTGCCGAGGGCTGCGGAGGGCCCGTCCGCGCGGCCGGGAGGGCCGCCGCCTCGCCGCTGACGTGTGCTGCGCCGGCGGCCGGGGAGTCGGTCCGGTGGTGCGGTGCGGTCATGCGAACACCCCCGCCATCAGCCGGTCCAGGGTGCGCCGTCCGCGTGCGGTGAGATGGGGGTCGTCGAGCTTCGGCCCCCAGACCAGGCAACTCACCGCATCGATCGCCGCCAGGCATTTCAGGGCGTGCTGCTCCTCGACGGTGAGGTTGCGGCCGTAGCCCTGGAGGCACGCGGCGCGCAGGTCGGGCCGATCGGTCCAGGTAGAGCAGGCCATCAGCACGAAGTCCTGCACGGCGGTCGCGGCCCGGGAGCGTTCGAAGTCGATCCATCCGGCCTGCTGCCGGGCGGTCGACCACATGAGGTTGCGCTCCCACGCGTCGCCGTGGATGTACGCGAGTGGCAGCGGCGGCAGGGCCCGCAACTCCTCGGCCAGCCGGCGCACGAGCTTCTGCTCCGGCGCGGTCAGCCGGTCCCCGGCCGCCGCCAGGTGCCCCTCGGCGCCGTTTGCCGCGGCCTGCAGAGCCTGCGCTGCCTCGGCCCGTCGAGGACCGGACAGATCACTGGCCACGTGGAGGCGAGCCAGCAGGGCGCCGCCGTGCCGGTGCGCGCGTGCTTCCTCCACGGGCGAGAGCCCCAGCTGCTTGAGCGGCCGTCCTGGGACGGCGGTCAGCAGCAGTGCCAGATCCTTTGCGCTCGAGGCGCGCAGCTGCGGCGCACCGCCGGCGCCGAGGGCCGGTGCAGCACTTCGGAGGGCGAGCGTCTCGCGCTCGTACATCACGGCCGTGGGGGAGATTTTCAGGTAGAAGCGGCGCGCCCTGGGCAGGTCGAGCCGCCAGACGCGGGAGTTCTCGCGCGGATGGCTGACGTCCTTGACGGCGGGACGGGCGCCGAGTGCCCGGCTGGCCCACGCGAGCAGGGTGGGGGGCAAAGTGGTCGGGTTGGTCATGCCCCCCACCCCGATGACGGTCGTGATGCTGCGGCGAACAGGACGCGGCGGGCATCGACGGGCCGCCGGTGCGCGAGGGCCTCGGCGGCCGCAGCAGGAGGGTTCTCAAGAGCAGGGTGAAGGGTGACCAAGCGGACGGGATTCACGGCTTCTCCTCGGTTCGGAAACGGGGTAGAGCACCCGGACAACGCACCTGATCACAGGGCCGCTACGGGCAGCCGCGGGCGACGAGTCGAGTGAAGGTTCGACGCCGGGACGCGGACGGCAAGCGCCGTCTGCGTGGGCAGCTCCTCTCGCTTCGTTCGATTCACACATACGGGGAAGGCGGCGGGACGGTCGCCCGAGCGGCGGATTGCATGACGCGTCGACAGCACCCGTCTCCTTCGGTGTGGCGTGGCTGTGCTCTGCGGACGGACTCTCGCCCACGCCACTGACAATCCGCGGCCACCAGCACCGTCATCCGGTCATCCCGAGCCTGCCTTGCCGCCAGCCGCCACCCGTGATACGGAGGGCTCTGACCTGGGGTGATGCTTGAGGAAAGGATTCTTGAACTCTCCGGCCCGGCCCGGAATCCGGCGCCCACGAGAGTGGCTCGATCTGGTTCGCGGCCGGGTGAGCACCCGGAGCGTCACGCCCCTGGACGGCCGCGACGGCAGCTAGCCTGCAGCCCTGGCACAACACCCCCTCGGGGTGCCAGGACACGGGCCCATGGCGTTGTTGCGCGCGACCGTGCCCTTGCCGCGCGCCGCCCACGCGGGGGGAGTCAGCAGCGGCCAGCGACGCCCGCGCGAGTACCGGTGGAAGCAGACAGGGCCGAGCGGCTATGCACGGGACGGTCGGCCTCAGACGTCATCACATTTGGTGAGTCTGCGGTAGCAGATGAGGGTGCAGGCGATGCTGGTGAAGGCCAGGAAGTGCTCGGCTTTGCGCTCGTAGCGGCGGGGACCGATTCGGGTGAGCGGCACGACAACCGGGGCTGAAGTCGCGGGAGCCAGGTACGGATCGGCCGGTACCCATTCCGTCCGTGCTGGGGGCGATGCTCCGAGCGCACCCTGAAGGAGTTCGGCACCGCCAAGGACGGGCGGATCTCCCCCAATGAACGAGGGGACCTGCTCGGCACTCCAGTTACTGGCGGGTGTGGCAGGAAGCCAGACCGCTGGCACTCCCGCCCGACAAGGTGGCCTCGCCCTTGGCGCGGAAGCCGTACTACCTCCGGGCCGCGTGCATCACGAACTGGCTCCGGGCGGGCCTCCCAGTCGCGGAGGTAGCCCGGCGCGCCGGCAACTCGCCTGAGGTCATTAACCGTCGCTACGCGGGCTGTATCGACGACAGCGAGGCTGAGAACACCCGGAGGGTCGAGATGGCTATGGGATGGGTGGTCCAACCCGCCCGATCGCTCCGCTGGCGCCGACGGCGCGTGAGGGGGAGCAGGTCTGATCTGACGAGGCCACTCATGCTCCGCCCGTCGTGACGGGGGCGTTCCCTGTGACTGAGATGCGCAGGCTCAGCACCTTGCGGCGGTGCTGTCAGCATGTACCTCGTCGCAGGACGAGTGAACGCATTGGCCGGGCGTTGAACTGGCCATATGGACTAGTGCAACGGGTTGAGAGCTGCGATCTTGGCCAAGATAAGAGCGTGGTCGACAGCGATGATGCGGCGACGACGTCCGGGAGGAGTCGTTTCGACGCCATGCATAAATGGGCTGCTACAGCCGCAGCCGTAGCAGCCCTGGTCTTTTCACTGTATAACTTCGCTGAAATTCAAAAGAAGCCTGAAATCGATCTGGTGCTTCCACATCTCATGCGCATTGGGTTGGTGGGCAAGGATACCCATTTCTATCTTCAGCCGACAGTGTCCACCCGGGTAAAGACCCAGAATGTCGAGGTCATCCGCGACGCACGCTTCCAGCTGTCTCCCGTTGGATCGATTTCCTCTTCGAAAAGACCGGTTTTCTATTGGAAAGAGGTCGGCACGTGGAACTTCGACCCCGCTGCTGAATGGATCTCGTATAGATGGTCGGGTGATCCCGCCCCGTTCCTTGTCAGCCAGGACAAACCTCAGCAGCCGATCTTCTTGTTCCAGGCCGACGGCTGGAGCTTCAAGCCGGGCCGGTATGAAGGGTTGCTTCAACTTAGCCGAACGGGGAATCGCAGCCCACTGGTCAAGAAGTTCTGCCTGGTTATTTCAAAGAAAGCCGTTGATGAAATCCGCGGCGGAGCAAGTCGGGAGGACATCTTTTATTGGCGCAATGACATGCCCAAGGCCCTGGCCTCCAGCGAATATTCAGGCTGCTACGTAAGGGAAGCGGAGTGGCGGGGCTAAGAGTTGTCCCGCAAGTGCTGGCCATTGCCGGGTAGGACTTGCGTTCGCGTCATGGCGTGTCCAGCTCAGTACCGATGGCGCCTGCGGATTGGACTGCTTGGCTCAGGTCTCCGGCGAGGACACGGGGGTGTCGCCGCCACCACCACATCTCCCGGGGAAACGGCAGCTCGCTCCGCTGTCGAGCACGTCTTCGCCCGCCTGAAGACTTGGAAGATGCTCCGCGGCTGCCGCCTCAAAGGCGACGGCGTCCACCACGCCATGCTCGGCATCGCCCGCATGCACAACCTCGCCCTCGCCGGATAGACCAGCAGGTCACTCGGATCGGCGCGAGCCTCGAACGGCTCGCCCTCGGCCGGGCCCTGGGCGACGCGGACAGGGAGCGCCTCGTCGGCTGGCTGAAGGGCAACACCACCGGCGCCGAGCGGTTCCGCCGCGGCCTGCCGGACGGCTGGGTCCTGGCGGACAAGACCGGCACCGGCTCCTACGCGACCGCCAACGACATCGGCGTGGCCTGGACGACGAGGCGGACACCGGTCGTGCTGGCCGTGCTGTCGGCCAGGAGCACCGAGGACGCGACGGTGGACGAGGCACTCGTGGCCGAGGCGGCCCGCGTCATCGCCCGCGCGGTCGCCCCCGGCGAGTAGTCCGCGCCCGGCGGCCGACTCCTCCGGGACGGGCGGCCGGCCGGCTCAGCCGACGGTGTCGTCCGCCGCCACCGCGTGCGCCTCCAGTCCCGGTGCCGCCAGCAGGTCGGCGATCAGCGCGGGCGAGCCGCCGATGTAGGTGCCGACCAGGTCCACGTCGCCGCCCAGGCACCAGGCGCGGTCCTCGGGCCACCACAGGTCGGGCAGCTCGGCGAACTCGTCCATGCGCACCGGGGAGACGGCGTCGGCGAGGGTGCCGGAGAGCAGCACCTCGTCCCGACCCGGCGTCTCGAAGGCCGGGAGCCCACCGAAGTCCCAGCGGCCGTACCCGTGCCACAGCCCGAACCAGCAGTGCTCCGGCGTGCGGGTGTGCCGCGCCAGCACCGGGATGAGCGCCTCGGCGACGTCCGGCGGGGTGGGGCCCTCCCACGGGTGCTCGTCCCAGACGCCGGGCCGACTGTACTCGGAGGCGTTGCGCTGGTCCTGGTCCATCCCGACGACCTCGTGCCACCGGGCGCCCGGCGTCACCCGGGTGCCGTGCGCGGCGGCCACGGTGTCCCAGCGCACCGGCCGTTCCTCCAGGGAGGCGGGATGCAGGATCCGCGCGTACCGGGCGAAGCCGGGCGCGGCCACGCCCGCCACCGTCCCGAAGTCGCCTTGTCCGGGGTGGCGTTCGGTGAGCCAGCGGGCGGGGGAGAGGTCGGTACGGACGCGCAGGCGCCCGTACCACTCCGGGGCGGGGTCCAGATGGACGGGTCGGAGGTCGTTCACCCGCCCAGTCTGCCCTGCCGGCCCGCGCGCCTCAGACCGCGCGGTGCACCACGTGGCCTCCGGTCACCGTCAACACGACCGGCGCCTCGATCAGTTCGTCACCGGGAGCGCGTCCCGGATCGACGGACAGCGCGGTGAGGTCCGCGCGGAAGCCCGGAGCCACGCGGCCGGCGCGGTCCGACTCGCCGGCGGCGGCCGCCGCGTGCGTCGTACAGCCCTCCAGCGCCTGCAGGGGAGTGAGGCCCGGCCGGTGGGCCGCCGCCCCCTTCGGCCGGTGGGCGGTCGCCAGCACCGCCCGCACGTCGTAGTGCGCGATCGGCCAGTCCGAGCCCAGCGCGACCGTTGCCCCGGCCTCCCGCAGGTCCCGCAGCCGCCAGGCCCGTCCGGCACGGTCACCGCCCAGCCGGCGCGACCACTCGTCCGTGCCGTCGTCCCGCGTGTAGCCGGTGTGCGGCGGCTGCATGGAGGCCGCCACACCCAATTCCGCGAAGCGCGGCAGGAGTTCGTCCGGAGCGGTCTCGATGTGCTCGATCCGGTGCGCCCCGCGGCCTCCGGCTCCCAGGGAGGCCACGGTGTCCAGGACGTGCCGTACGGCCGCGTCCCCGATGGCGTGCGTGGCGGTGCGCACTCCGGCCGCGTGCAGGGTGCGGACCGCCTCGGCGTACGCCCGCGGGTCCGGCCAGAAGGCGTCCGTACCCCGGCCGTGGCAGTCGGGGTGGTCCAGCCAGGCGGTGCCGCCCTCGACGGTGCCGTCCATGAAGAACTTGACCCCGCCGACCAGCCAGTGCCGACCGCCCGTGCCCTGCAACGCGATCAGCTCCCGCAGGGTGTCGCGGTTTGCGCCCGGCATGCACCAGGGCGCGAACCGCAGGCGCAGCGGCAGGACCGTCTCCCGTGCGACCTCCGCCACTAGGCCGAGGTCCCCGCCGTCCATCACATGGGCTCCGGTGAGCCCCGTCGCGGCCATGGCAGACAGCAACTCCAGCAGCCGCGCCCGCCGTTGCGCGTACGCGGGCCGGGGTACGACGTCCGCCACCAGGTCCATCGCGGCGTGCTCGACCAGATGGCCGGTGGGCCGGCCGGTGGCGTCGCACACCACCTCGGCGCGCTGCGCGAAGGCGCGCGGACCGGTCACCCCGGCCGCCGCCAGCGCCGCGCCGTCGGCGAGGGCGGAGTGGCCGTCGTAGAGCCGCAGGAAGGCCGGGGTGTCGCCGAGCACGTCCGCCACCAGTTCGTGATGGACGGGACGGCCCTCGAACGCGTTGTGGTCCAGGCCGTACCCGACCACCCAGCCCTCGACGCGCTCCGCCCCGGCGAGCGCCGCCCGCAGCCCGGCCAGGTCCGTCACACCGGACAGGTCCGTGCCCGTCGCCATGTCGAGGCCCCACACCGGATGGCTGTGGGAGTCGACGAGGCCCGGCACGAGGTGCGCGCCGCGCAGGTCGACGACCTCGGTGCCGGGGCCCCGCCAGTCCCGGACGTCGTCCGCCTCGCCGACCGCGGCGATCACGCCGTCGCGTACGGCGACGGCCGAGGCGCCGGGCCGGCCGGGATCGAGGGTGCGGACCTGGGCGCCGGCGAGGATGAGGTCGGCAGCGTGCATGGGGGCGACTCCTGTACGGGAAAGGGGCGGTGGGTCACTTCGCGGACACGGGGGACACGGTCGCCCCGGTGGATCCGGCGGGTTCGTCCGGCTCCGCCGCGAACCCGGCGTAGACGTCGGGCCTGGCCCGGCGCAGCCACCACGCCAGCGGCAGGCCGAGGAGGAAGACGGCCGGCGCCACGACGACCAGGAGGGCGTTGACCGCCGGGGACGCGCCGGTGAACAGGTCGATGTGGGTCACCACCAGCACGATCGCGGTCACCAGCAGGACGGCGGCGACGACCGGCGCCACCACCGTGCGCAGGGCGCCCTCCGTGTGCCGCACCCGGCGGAAGTAGCAGGGCACGGCGATCGCGGCGAGCAGTTGCAGCACCAGCAGACCGATCATCCCGGGGGTGTTCACCCACAGCAGCAACTGCTGGTACGGGTCGGCGTCCGCGGCCCAGAAGGCCAGGACGACCAGTGCGCCGAGAACGGTCTGGGCGAGGCCCGCGACGTACGGGGAGCGGTGGCGGGCGTGGACGCGGCCGAGCCGGCGCGGGAGCACACCCTCCTCGGCCAGGGCGAGCGCGTAGCGGTTGATGGCGTTGTGGAAGGCCAGCAGGGAGGCGATGACGCTCGTGACGATGAAAAGGTGCATCAGGTCGGCGGCCCAGCCGCCCACGTAGGTGGCGATCGCGGTGAAGAACAGTCCGGCCGGGTCGTCGCCCGCGGCGCGTACGACCTGGTCGTCGCCGAACGCCTGGACGGCGATCCAGACCACGAAGGCGTAGAACAGGCCGAGGAATCCGACCGCCGCATAGGTGGCGCGGGGGACCGTGCGCTCCGGGTCGCGGGCCTCACGGCGGTAGATGACGGTCGACTCGAAGCCGGTGAACGCGGCGAAGGCGAAGGCCAGTACGGCGGCCGTGCCGGGCACGAACACGTGCGCCGGGGCGAGCGAGGCGAGGGACAGCCCGTGTGCGCCGCCCTTCAGCAGGACCCCGCCGGCGAGCAGGACGAGTATCCCGGTCTCGGCGACGAGCAGGACGCCCAGCAGCTTGGCGCCGAAGTCGATGGACCGGTAGCCGCCGTAGCCGATCAGCACCAGGCCGGCCAGCGAGACGGGCAGCCAGGGCACGTCGGCGCCGACGAGGGAGTGCAGGGTGTCCCGGGTGGTGGTGGCGAGGAGGCCGTAGACGCCGATCTCCATGCCGTTGTAGCCGATCAGCGCCAGCAGGGCCGCGCCGATGCCGACCGGGCGGCCGAGGCCCCGGGTGATGAAGGCGTAGAAGGCGCCGCCGCTGGTGACGTGGCGGCTCATGGTGGTGAAGCCGACGGCGAAGACCGCGAGGGTCAGCCCCGCGAGGAGGTATCCGACGGGCGCGCCTATGCCGCCCAGCAGGATCGCGAGCGGGGCGACGCCGGCCATGACGGTCAGTGGCGCGGCGGCGGAGACGACGAAGAAGGCGATGTCGGCGGTGCCTAGGGAACCGGAGCGGAGGGTGGTCGCGTCGCGGGACGTTCTCTGCTCCGGTGGCTCGGAGGTGGTCACGGACATGCGGGGGAGCCCTTCTGGCGGCGGAGGGACGGGGGCCCGGAGGCGGGGCGGCCGGTTGCGCGGGCGCCGGTGGGCGGGGCGGAGATGGTCCGCCCGGGCCGGCGTCCGTCGGGAGCACGAGGGATGGCGGGCGCCCGGAGCCGTAAACCTAAAGGCTTTCGGTTTCCGCAATGTAACCTGCCGTTGGGCATCCGGGAAGACCTCAGGGAGATCGCTGACCATGGGACGGCCGCGCACACCGCTCCTCGACCGCGAGCGCATCACCACGACAGCGCTGCGGCTGATCGACGAGACCGGTGACTTCAGCGTCCCCGCGATCGCCCGGCGGCTCGGGGCGCAGACCGGCTCGGTGTACCACCACGTGGACGGCCGCGACGGCATAGTCGAGCTGCTGCGCGAGCGGATCTGCGCGGCGATGGACCCGGCCACCCTCGACCTGGACCCCTGGGACACGGCCCTGGAGGCCTGGGCCCGCTCCTACCGCGCCGCGTTCGCCGCTCACCCCCGGGTGATCCCGATGCTCATGACCTCGCCGGTACGCGCGCCCCGGGTCCTGGAACAGTACGAGCGCGCCGTGAACCTCCTGCTGGAGGCCGGGTTCGACAGCGCCGGGATCATGCCGCTGATCATCGCCCTGGAGAACCTGGTGCTGGGCTCGGCCCTCGACCTGGCCGCTCCCGAGACGATGTGGGAGCTGACGGACGGCACCCCGACCCCCCGCCTCGCTGAGGCACTCGCCGCGGTGGGCGACGGCCGGGCCGACCGCGCCTTCGAGGTCGGGCTGACGGCCTTCATGAACCACGCGCGGACCCTGCGGGGGGCGCGGGTCGAGTAGCGGCCGCACGGCCGGGCGCGGCGGCGGTCGGCCCACGCGGTGGGCGGCGATGCCGTACTGGGTGATTCTTGCGCGGACGTATCCGGGGCGGGAACGGAACCGCCTGCCGGTTTGTCACAAAGTGAGACAATGGGGGCGCTGCCCGCCTCATGCGAGTCTGCTCAATGTCGCTTTCCGAGATCGAGGTCGTCACCGGGACGGAGGCCGACATGTACACAAAGGACGGCGAGAACTACTTCGTCGTGGACGCGCACGTCGCACTGTGGGACGCGCGCCCCGAGAACCAGCTGAACATCCACGGGAAGCAGTTCATCGACTGCTTCTACGACTACCACCGCAATCTCAGCCCCGAGCCGGAAGTGTGGCCGTACGAGGAATTCCTCTACTACGGCGGACAGCGGCTGATGAAGGACCTCTTCGTCGACGGATACGTCGACCACGCGATTTTCCAGCCCGCGTATCTGGGCGCGTTCTACGGGAACGGCTTCGGGCAGACCGAGGAAGCCTTCGCGCTGGCCGAGGAACACCCCGAGAAGCTGACCTACAACCACTGCTTCGACCCCCGGTTCGAGCAGAAGGGCCTCGACCGGCTCCGCCGGGACGCCGAACGCTTCCGGCTCAAGGGCGTCAAGCTCTACACGGCCGAGTGGCAGGGCGACTCGCGCGGGTACAAGCTCAGCGACCCGTGGGCCTACCGCTACCTGGAGGCGTGCCAGGAACTGGGCATCAAGAACATCCACGTCCACAAGGGCCCGACGATCCGTCCGCTGGACCGCGACGCGTTCGACGTAGCCGACGTCGACGCGGCGGCCACGGACTTCACCGACCTGAACTTCGTCGTCGAGCACTGCGGCCTGCCCCGGCTGGAGGACTTCTGCTGGATCGCCACGCAGGAGCCCAACGTCTACGCCGGCCTCGCCGTGGCGGTCCCGTTCATCCACACCCGGCCCCGCTACTGGGCGCAGATCATCAGCGAGCTGCTGTACTGGCTGGACGAGGACCGCATCCTCTTCGGCAGCGACTACGCGCTGTGGACGCCCCGGTGGCTGATCGAGCGGTTCGTCGACTTCCAGATCCCCGAGGACATGCAGGGCGAGTTCCAGCCGCTCACCGTGGAACAGAAGAAGAAGATCCTCGGCCTCAACGCGGCCGCCCTGTACGACATCCCGGTGCCCGCCGCGGCGGCGACCACGACCACGACCGCGGGCACCCCCTCGGCCGCGGGCCCGGCGGGGGCCGCCTCCGTCGCCACGCAGCCCACCGAGGCGTGACATGCCCGCCGACCCCCTGGTGCAGCGGGCCAGGCGGGCGCTGGACGCCGTCCGCGATCCCGAACTGGACGAACCCATCACCGATCTCGGCTTCGTCCGTTCGGTCGAGGCCGGCCCCGACCACCGGCTCACGGTGCACCTCAGACTGCCGACGTCCTTCTGCTCCCCGAACTTCGCCTACCTGATGGCCTCCGACGCCAAGGACGCCCTGGCCGCCCTGCCCGACGCCACCGCGGTCACCGTTCTGCTCGACGACCACCACGACTCCGACCTGATCAACCGCGGCCTGGCCGCCGACGCCGGCTACCGCGGCACCTTCGGCGCCGAGGCCGAGAACGACCTGGAGGAGTTGCGGCTGATCTTCCGCCGCAAGGCCCACACCGCGGCGATGGAACGGGCCCTGAGCGAGCTGCTGCGGCAGGACCCCGAGCTGACCGAGGAGCGGCTGGGCGGCGTGGTGCTCGGCGACCTCCCCGACACGGCGGCGACCCGTGCCCTGCTGCTGCGGCGCGAGGCGGTCGGCCTCGGCACGGATCCGGCCGCACCCGTCCTCGTCGACGACGACGGGCACCCCTGTCCGCCGGGCGAGATCCCACTGCGCCTGCGCTTCGCCCGGTCGGTGCGACGGTCGATCGACGGCAACGCGCACTTCTGCCGCGGTCTGCTGCGCACCCGCTACCCGGACTCCGCCCCCGACCAGACCCCGCGCGCCGAGGACACCACCCTCGTCACCCCCTGCAAGGAGCCCCCGTGAAAGCAGTCCAGGTCGTCGCCTACGGCCGCAACCCCGAGATGACGGACGTGCCGGTTCCCACCGCCCCCGGCCCCTACGACGTCGTCGTCAGGATCGGCGGCGCCGGTGTGTGCCGCACCGACCTGCACATCCTCGAGGGACAGTGGGCGGAGAAGTCCGGGGTCACGCTGCCGTACACCATCGGGCACGAGAACGCCGGCTGGGTGCACGCCGTCGGGGCCGCCGTCACCCATGTGTCCGAGGGAGACAAGGTCATCGTCCACCCCCTGATCACCTGCGGGCTGTGCCGGGCCTGCCGGTCCGGCGACGACGTCCACTGCGAACAGAGCCTCTTCCCCGGCATCGACACCGACGGCGGCTACGCCGAGTACCTGAAGACCTCCGCCCGCAGTGTCGTCCGCATCGACGACGCCCTGGAGCCGGCCGATGTCGCGGCCCTGGCCGACGCCGGGCTGACCGCCTACCACGCCGTCGCCAAGGCGGCCCGCAGGCTGCGCCCCGGGGACCGCTGCGTGGTCATCGGCGCCGGCGGGCTCGGGCACATCGGAGTGCAGGTGCTGCGGGCGCTGACCGCCGTGGAGATCGTGGTCGTCGACCGCAACCCGGAGGCGCTGAAGCTGGCCGAGACCATCGGCGCCGACCACGGCGTCCTCGCCGACGGGGACCACGTGGAGCGGGTGCTGGAGCTGACCGGCGGCCGGGGAGCCGAAGTCGTGATCGACTTCGTCGGCGAGGGAGGCGCGACCCGGGACGGCGTACGCATGCTCCGCAGGGCCGGTGACTACCACGTCGTCGGTTACGGCGAGAACATCGACGTGCCGACCATCGACATCATCTCCGCCGAGATCAGCTTCATCGGCAACCTCGTCGGCTCGTACAACGACCTGAGCGAGCTGATGGTCCTGGCGGCCAAGGGCAAGGTGCGGCTGCACACCACCTCCTACCCGCTCGACCGGTTCCAGGACGCGCTGGACGACCTCGACGCCGGACGCGTCCGCGGGCGGGCCATTCTCGTACCCTGATCTTGACCCTGACCCAGCCCCTGGACGGGGACGACAGCGAGCCGGCGGGGGCGGAGCGTCCCCGCCGGTCAGCCACGACAGACCGGGAAAGCCCATGATCTTCATCACCGCCCGCTTCCGTGTCCTGCCCCAGCACGCGGACGACTGGCCCGAGCTCACCCGTGCCTTCACGCAGGCCACGCGCGCGGAACCGGGGTGCCTGTGGTTCGACTGGTCACGCAGCCTCGACGACACCAACGAGTACGTGCTGATCGAGGCGTTCCGCGACGACGAGGCCGGCGCCGCCCACGTCGGCACCGAGCACTTCGCCACGGCGTGCGCGACCCTGCCCGCCTATCTCGCCGAGACCCCGAGGATCGTCAACGTGACCGTCCCCCAGGACGACTGGTCGGAGCTGGGCGAGATGGCCGTACCCACCTCCCGCTGAGTCGCCGACGCCCGCCGGCCCTGTCCGGGGCCGGTTCAGGCCTCCAGAGCGGCCAGATCGTCGCGGAGCACCGCACGGGCCGCCCGGGTCGCGTCCCCATGGGCCTGCCGGGCGGTGTGGTACTCGTCGGACGTCAACGTGTACCCGGACGCCAGCGTTTCGCGTACCTGGCGCAGGGAGTGGTACGAGGCGTCTATCGCCTCGCCCACCTCGGCGTCCGCCGTCAGGACGAGCCGCTCCCGGGCCTCGTCGCACCCCGACGCCTGGAACGCCTGCCGGATCCTGGCCGCCCTGGCCTGCGGATCCGCGTGTTCCTCGTCGGCGGCCAGCCGCATGGCCTCATGAGCGCGGCGAAGCGCGACCAGGCAGTCCGCGTACATGGTCCGGCGGGTGTGCAGCCTGCTGTCCCTGACGGTCCGCCGCCAGCGCAGGTGCTCGCCCATCAGCGTCGCCCCGACCCCGAGCACCGCTCCGAGGGCCGTCCCTATGAGAGTCGCCCACTCCACACGGAGATCGTGCCACACCGCCGGCCACGGCGATGAAGGGGTTTCAGCGGGTGCTGGTCGCCACGGAGGGTTCGTCGGCCGCCGGCACGCGCGGCGGGCGAGTGTCGGACTGCTGCAGTTCCGCGAGGAGTTCGTTCCGCCCGGCGAGCAGCTCGGTCAGGATGCGGCGGGCGGCGCGCAGCAGTTCGGCCACGTCACCGCCGGCGAGGGCGTACCTGACGGTGGAGCCCTCGCGTATGGAGACGACGATGCCGGCGCGGCGCAGCACGGCGAGCTGTTGCGAGAGGCTGGAGGGTTCGATCTCGATGTCGGCGAGCAAGTCCCGTACCGGTACCGGGCCGTGCTGCAGCAGCTCCAGGACCCGGATGCGCGTGGGGTGTCCGAGCATGCGGAAGAACTCGGCCTTGGCTTGGTAAAGAGGGACCTGCATGCGCTCTTCCTGCCTCTCGGGTGGCCTCTCGCGGCGCGGCGGCGGCTCGGGGCGCCGCCGCGCCGTGAGTCATGCCTGTTCATCTTTCTCGGTCAGGGCAGCTCTCGTTCATGAATTGTCGTCCTCTCCATGTGATGACTTGAAGAATTCTTCAATTCATGGGCATGCGTCAGCCCGGTTCGAAGAACGTCTAGACCTCGAGTTGCTCTTCGATGCGCTTGAGTTGGCGGCGGGCCATCGCCAGGTTGGAACGCTCCCTGTCGATCACGAGATAGAGGAACAGGCCGTTGCCGTTCCGGCCGGTCACCAGCCGGATGAGGTGGTACTGCTGGCCCAGCGTGATCAGGATGTCCTCGATCTGGCTCTGCAGGCCGAGGTGTTCCATGGTGCGCACCTTGGCACGGATCACGTCGGTGTTGCCGGCCGCGGCGACCTCCAGATCCAGGCCCTTGCCCCCACCCAGAGTGCCGAGGGCCATGCCGCTGGTGTAGTCCACCACGGCGGCCCCCAGCGCCCCCTCGATCCCGGTCATCATCTCCTTGAGTGCCACTTCCACGTTCGCCATCGGCGCCTCCCCTTGGATGTCGGCCTCGGCGGACCCGCTAGCGAGCCCGCCCGTGATCGCACCGTAGGCGCCCCGACCGCGGGAGTGAGTTGCCTGCCCGAGAACGGCGCGAACTGATCAAGCAGGGATGGAAGTTGATACACCAGTGATCACTTGTGACAGGTAGCTACGCCGACAGGTTCAGTTGCCAGGAGACGCCGAACCTGTCGTTGATCCAGCCGAACTTCGGGCTGAAGCCGTAGTCGCCCAGCGGCATGAGTTCCGTGCCCTGTTCGGCCAGTGCCGTGTAGAGGCGGTCGATCTCGGCCTCGTCCGCGCACTGCACGAAGAGGGAGATCGCGGGGGTGAATGCGAACGCGTGCTTCGCGGGGCTGTCGATGCACATGAACTGCTCGCCGGCGAGCGAGAACGTCGCGTGCTGCACGCTCCCCTCCTTGCCGGGGCCGTCCGCGCCGTAACGCTGGATGCTGACGATCTCGGCGTCGTCGAAAAGCGTGCTGTAGAAGGTCATCGCGTTCTCGGCTTCGCCCTCGAACATCAGGAACGTGGTGATTTTCTGTGACGTCACGATCTCCATGGCCGCTCGCTCCTCCAGCGCTCTCGGGCGGTCGATGCGTGGCCACGGTAACGCCGGCGGAGCGTCCCGACGCGGTGCCCGCACGGTGTCATTGCCGCGCGGTATCCGTATGGCAGGCGCACCGTCTCTCACACTCAGTCATGTATTGGCCCGCGCCTTGAATCGCCCAGGGAAAAGGAGGCGACACGACCGGGCCGGGTGCCGTCGTGAGGACCCCCTAGGGCCTGTCGTTTGGATCAGGCCCGCCTGGCCCACGGTGCCTTGTCGGCCGACCCGAGCGGGGCGTGGTGCGTGCAGCTGCAAGGCGGAGGAGGGCGGCGACGCGGAGCGTCGACAACCGACGACAACGCCGCAGACGCGCGTGCCACGCCCCGCGACGCGGGCATGATCCAAACGACAGGCCCTAGCCCCGCAGAACCTTCGCACGCCACTCCAGAAGGTCGACGCAGTCATGGATGCTCGGCCGCGGTGCCCCGATCCGCTCGCGCATCAACGCGATGGCCTGCACATGGCGACGGACGGCGATGAGTTCGTCCACCTCCGCGCGCGCCTCGAACGGCAGCCTGTCCCACAGTGCGTCGTCCATGCGCGCATTGAACCCGCCACGGGTCCACGTCGGCCTCCGGTTTTTCGGCCCGCGGCGTCGTCCCGGCCCCGCTGCCGGCCCGTGAGGCGCTCGGGGCGCGGGTGGGGCCCCGGTGTGCGCCGGGGCTGGCCAGTGAACCGTGTCACAGTTCAGGGCTGTCCCCGGGGCGGTGGCGCCCCGTTCGACGCCGTGACGGCGGCGCTCCGAGGCGGTGCCGCGGGGCCGCGGCGGCGGGCCGGAGCAACGCGATGAGGTGAAGTGGTCTGGGTCGCGCGCAGGGCGGCGGTCCGGTGTTGTCAGAATAGGACCATGAGTAATCCCCGCGTTTTCTTCGACATCGACATCGCCGGCCAGGACGCCGGCCGGATCGTCTTCGAGCTCTTCGAGGACGTCACGCCCAAGACGGCCAAGAACTTCCTGGAGCTGGCCACCGGCGAGCACGGCTTCGGCTACAAGGGCTCCCCGTTCCACCGTGTGATCCCGCAGTTCATGCTCCAGGGCGGTGACTTCACCCGCGGTGACGGCACCGGCGGCAAGAGCATCTACGGCGAGAAGTTCGAGGACGAGAACTTCCAGGTGAAGCACACCGGCCCGTACCTGCTCTCGATGGCGAACGCCGGCCGCAACACCAACGGCTCGCAGTTCTTCATCACCACCGCCGCCACCCCGTGGCTCGACGGCAAGCACGTCGTCTTCGGCAAGGTCGTCGAGGGCACCGAGGTGGTCGACACCATCGAGAAGCTGGGCTCCCAGTCCGGCCGCACCTCGAAGCCCATCTCCGTCCGGGAGTCGGGCAAGCTGGAGGGCTGAGCCCCGTCCGCCGAAGCCCCTGACCGGGAGCGCGCGCCTGCGCGCTCCCGGTTCTTCGCGACGGCCGGCGCCGGCCGTCGCGGCGGGCCCGCGGAGGTGGCGTGATGGGGTCACTCAGGTGATGCGACAGGGATCATTGACCCCGTTGGGCTGTTTCTCTCTGGCGTTGGACGAACGCGGCGTGTAGCGTCGCAGTGGTTGTCGTGGTTCGCCGTTCCTGCCCGTGCCGCCAGGTGCGGGCGTTTTGATGTATGGGCGCTTCCAGGACGACCATTGCGGGTCTGCACGGTGCGGACCCGGCTCGACCGAGAGGTAAACGCATGGCCAGCGGGACCGTGAAGTGGTTCAACGCCGAGAAGGGCTTCGGTTTCATTCAGCAGGACGGCGGGGGCCCCGACGTCTTCGCGCACTACTCCAACATCAACTCTTCCGGCTTCCGTGAGCTCCAGGAAGGCCAGGCCGTGACCTTCGACGTCACGCAGGGCCAGAAGGGCCCGCAGGCCGAGAACATCACGGTCGTCGCCTAGTCGATGCCCTGAGCGTGGCCCCCGGAGTTCTCTCCGGGGGCCACGTTTTCGTCGGTGGCCGGATCCGGCCTCCACCCCGGGGCGCTCGCCGCCGGCCTCCGGCCCGAGCCGCGGTGCTCGCGGCGCTCCCCGCCGCCCCGCACGCGCACGTCGCGGAAGGCCCCCGCCTTCACCCGCTCGGCCCAGGCGCCGGGGGACTCCTTGCGCGTCATCGCCCGACCGGCGCGGACCGGGCCACGCCGACCGGCGCGGACAGCGTCACTCCGCCCGTCCCGGCGGAGTTCGCGGCAGCCGTCGGAGATTTCCCCGGCCGGTTCCGGCCGGCCGGTGTGCGGCCCGTCACCAGGGCGGCGTCCGGCACCGCTCCGATGGCATGATCGGCTGTTGACGAGCGCCCTCGTCGCGCGTCCCCGACCGGAAATCGGCACTGTTCGGCACGAGATGACCCATTCGACCAGCAACTAACACATCGGCCAGAGAATTGACTCCTCCAGTCTCGCGGTTGTTCTCGCGAATACAAGCCAAGACCACGTTCGCCGCCGGGCGTCGACCGCGGGCGATGCTGTGGGCCCTGGCGGCCGTGGTGGCCCTCGCCTTCGTCGTCACGCTGGAGATCGTCGCCCGTCGCAGCTCCGGCGACCCGGAGCCGATCGCCGACTGGGTGAAGGACGCCATATTCTCCCCCAAACCGGGGCCGCTGTACGGCGGTCTGGCGTTGATGATGGTCGTGCTCACCTGGCGGCAACGGTTCATCGCGGCAGGTGCCGCGATCGGAGTCGACGCCGTCTTCATGCCGGTGCGGTGGGCGATCGAGGGCGGGATGACGGACGTCCACCTCTTCGCCAGCGGCCCGGTGTGGGTGATGTCGGGCTACGCGGTCATCGCCGTGACACGCCGCACCGGCCGGGAACGGCTGCTGCTGGAGGGCGTGGGTCTGGGACTGCTGCTCGTGGCCGGCCGCAAGGCGGGCGACAACTGGCTGCTCATCACGGCGAAGACCCGCCCGATGGTCCTCGATCCGTACGTGGCCGCCGCCGACCACGCGCTCGGCAACCCGTCGTTCCTGGTCGGCCGGCTCGTCGCGGCCACCGACCCCGTAGGCACCCACGTTCTCGACCTGGTGTACGCCCAGCTCGCGGTGGCCGCGGTCGTCGTCGCGCTCTACCAACTGCGGAACGTGCGGGTCGAGCGCCGCTTCCCGCGCCATCACCTGGTGCGCACCTTCCTGCTGATCGGCCTGCTCGGGCCGGGCATCTACATGCTCTTCCCGGTGGTCGGACCGGTCTTCGCCTACGGCCCCGGCGCCTCCGGCACCGGTGGCGTGCAATGGGCGGTGGCCGACCTGTGGCCCGGAACGCCGCCCTCGATCGGCAGTCCGCACCCGGTGCCGTACGACGGGCTCACCCCTCGCAACTGCATGCCGAGTCTGCACACCGCGTGGGCCACCGCGATCTTCATCCACACCCGCACGGGCCCGCGCGTCCTGCGCGCGGCGGGCGCCTTCTGGCTGACCGCGACCCTCACCGCGACGCTGGGCTTCGGCTACCACTACGGCGTGGACCTCGTGGCCGGCGTCGTCTTCACCCTCACCATCGAGGTGGCGCTGCGCGCGTACGACCGCGGCGGGGACCGGTCGGGGATCATGCTGGCCGCCTACGGAGCCGCGGTCTTCACCGCACTCCTGCTGTCGTACCGCTTTCTGTCCGTGGACATGGCCCGGCACCCGTGGGCGTTCGGACCCCTCCTCCTGCTGGCGCTGGGCTCGGTGGTGCACGGCTACCTCCACCTCACCAGGCTGTGGGAACCGCGGACCGCGTCGGCATCGCACCCGGAACCGCGGCCCGGACTGAGCGCCGTCCCGTAGGGGGAGCCCGGCGCCGTCCGAGGGGTGGGCCCCGTCCGGGCCGATGGCAAGCGCATACCGGTGTCTCACATGGTGGCACCGACTTTCCGTGCAGCGAGACGCCTGACATTGTTAAGTGCCCGTACAAATCGCACGGTGTTTCGGCGAGGGGACGCGTGCGGGGTGCGGGACCCCGGCAACCGCTCTGCACCTCGCGCGAAAGACCCAGCAATGCCTGCACCAGCCAGCGGCCCCGCCCGCGCCCCCGTCAATCCGCGCTCCCGCGTCCTCGTCGCGAGCCTCATCGGCACGACGATCGAGTTCTACGACTTCTACGTCTACGCGACCGCCGCCGTCCTGGTCTTCCCGTCCCTGTTCTTCCCGGGCGGTGACCCGACCACGGCGCTGCTGTCGTCGTTCGCCGTCTTCGGTGCCGCGATGGTCGCCCGCCCGATCGGCGCGATCTTCTTCGGGCACCTCGGCGACCGCCTCGGCCGCAAACGGACGCTGGTGGTCTCCCTGCTCACGATGGGCCTCGCCACGCTGCTCATCGGCGTGCTGCCCACCTATGCGCAGGCCGGCTGGATCGCCACCGCGCTGCTCGTGCTCATGCGGCTCGCACAGGGCTTCGCACTGGGTGGCGAGTGGAGCGGCGCCGCGCTCGTCGCGACCGAGAACGCCCCCCGCGGCAAGCGCGCCCTGTACGGCACCTTCCCGCAGCTCGGGGCCCCGCTCGGCTTCATCATCGGCAACGGGCTGTTCCTGGTCATCGGCGCCCTGCTGCCGTCCGCGACGGGCGCCGACCCCACCCAGCCGTCCGACGCCTTCCTCAGCTGGGGCTGGCGCATCCCGTTCCTGTTCTCCGCCGTGATGGTCGCCATCGGGCTGTGGGTACGGTCGCGGCTCGTCGAGTCGGCGGTGTTCGCCAAGAACCGCGACAGCGGCAAGGTGCGGAAGCTGCCGCTGGCCGACGCGGTCCGCGGCCACTGGAGGCAGCTGATCCTCGGTACCTTCTTCATGCTGGCGACGTACGTGCTCTTCTACCTGATGACCACGTTCTCGCTGAGCTACGGGCGTACCGCGAAGACCGCCGCCGTACCCGGCCTCGGCTACAGCTACACCACGTTCGTCCTGATGATGATCTTCGGTGTGCTCTTCTTCGCCGTGTTCACGCTCGTCTCCGGCCCGCTGGCCGACAAGTACGGACGACGCACCACCCTGATCCTGGTCACCTCCGCGATCGTGGTCTTCGGACTCGTGTGGGTGCCCCTGATCGGTCTGGGGACGCTCGGTGTCGTGCTGTGGCTCGTCCTCGGCTTCACGCTGATGGGCATGACGTTCGGCCCGATGGGCGCGCTTCTGCCCGAGCTGTTCCCGACGAGCGTGCGCTACACCGGGTCCGGCATCTCGTACAACGTCAGCTCCATCCTCGGGGCGGCCGTCGCCCCGTTCATCGCCGTGGCGCTCTGGCAGGCCGGTGACGGCTCGCCGTGGCTGGTCGGCGTCTACCTCTCCGCGATGGCGGTGCTGACGCTGGTCGCGCTCCTGCTCGGGGACGAGACCAAGGACGTCTCCCTGGACGACGGCGAGGCCGCCCCGACCGACGAGGGCGCCCGCGCCGCCACCACCTCCGTCACGGGCTGAACCACCGCGCCTACCCCGCCCCCGGACCGGCACCGTTGCCACCACGAGAGGCAGCGGCGCCGACGGTCTCTTCCCCCGCCGCACGATGTCGGCGGGGGAGGAACCGTTTCGGCCCCGGATCACGACGCCCGCGCGAACCTTCGGGGTCCGAAAACCCCTGTCCACCGTTGCGGGCCCTGCTGCGCCAGGCCGTGGACGACCTCGCCCGCGATCCGCGCGGCGTGCGCGCCCGCGAGGCCCTGACCGCGGGCCACCTCTCGGGCGCCCCCACCCAGGAGGCCGCCGCCCGCCGCCTCGGTCTGCCCTACGGCACCTACCGCCGCCATCTGCGCCAGGGCCTGGACCTCCTCTGCGAGGCCCAGTGGCAGCGGGAGTCGTACGGCACCGGGGAGGCGGAGCCGGGGCCGGGGTCCTGATCCGAGGGTGGTCGAAGGCAGCCCCCGGCCCGGCACCAGGGGAACGTGACCCGGCCGGCCCCGCTTCTACTCCTGCAATACGCACCGCAGTTCGCGGTGCGTCCGCCGCTCGCGGGGCTTGAGGGGGATCTCGGTGTTGAGCGGCGCGGGCGGGCCGAGGAGGACCTTCAGCAGCGTGCCGGGGGACATGAGCCGGGCGGGTCCGGCCCGGAGACCCGTGACGTCCCAGAGCGCACGGGCCACGGGGTAGGACACCGTCGCGGTGGCTGCCACTCTGCGGGCGTACCGGGCGGCGACGCGGTCGGCGACCGTGGGGGCGGCGCCCGTGACGAAGGGGTACAGCACGTCCTGGCTGACCGCCGTGGTCCAGGGCCCGTCGACGTGCTCGGCCACCGCGCGCTGGATCCCGCGCGCGAGGCCGGGCGTGGTCACGTCCGCACGGTCGAAGGCGTCCCGGAGCGTCACGGCCTGCTGGGCCGCGACCGACATGCCCTGGCCGTACGCGGGGTTGAACGTCGCGAGAGCGTCCCCCACGACGGCCAGCCCCTCGGGCCACTTCGCGGACTGCTCGAAGTACCGGCGCACGTTGCGGGTCATACGGCCCCGGGTGCGGACGACGTCCGTGAGCGGTTCCGCGTGCGAGATGAGCTCGCCGATGACGGGATCCGCCAGTGCGTCGAAGGTGTACGCGAGGAAACCGGCCGGATCGGCGGGGGGTTCGCCGCCCTTGGTGCCCGCCAGGCTGACCATCCAGCGCTCACCCCCGTCGTCGGGCTCGATGGGCAGGATCATGCCGCTGCGGCCGGGCTCGCCGCGGTAGGGGTCGGCCTGGAGGAGCGTCAGCGGCCAGTCCGTGACGACGGCCGGCCGGCGGTAGATGCGGGTGGCGTTGGTGAGGCCGGTGTCCACGACCTTCTCCTGAATGCCGTCGATCCCGAGGTCGGCCAGCCAGTGCACGATGCGCGAGCCGCGTCCCCCGGCATCCACCACCAGGTCCGCCCGGAGCAGGTCCTCTCCGGCGTCGGTGGCGACCCTGACCCCCTGTACGCGCTGCGCGGTGCCCACCAGGCCGAGCGCCTTCCCCTGCACGATCTTGACGTTGCTGAGGCGGCTCAGGACGGCGGCGCGCACCGCCCAGTCGAGCAGGGCCCGGGTGCAGGTCAGCAGGTGGTGGCTGTCGTGCCTGAAGCGGGAGAACCAGCCGTCGGGGGTGCGGGCGAGGAGACCGGAGGCGAGGGAGACCTCGACGGCCCCGGCGTCGAGGAGGTACCGGCGCACGTCCAGGCCCGGGAGCAGACTCCGCATGGCGTCCAGACCGCCCGCCATCAGCAAGTGGGCGTGCTGCCCCTGCGGCAGCCCCTTCCGCTGGTGCGGTCCGTCGGCGAGTGCGTCCGGCTCTACGACGACCACGTCGCCGACGGCGGGAGCCAGCGCCGCGGCGGCCAGCATGCCGCCTATCCCGGCCCCTATGACGACCGCTCTACCTGTCATGATCCATTCCTCGTTCCGTGCGTGGGCGCTGCCAGCGGATCGACGCCGGTGACAGTGCCGGGGGTGTTCAGCTCTTGCGCCAGTCTCAGCAGTCCGCGGCTCGCGTCCTTGGAGGTGCGCAGCTCGTAGGTGCCCGGCTCGGTGAGCGAGTCGGCCGCGCCCCCGGCGAGTTGCCTGGCGGCCTCCACGACCATGGAGGCCTCGGCCTTGGCCCGCGCGGCGGTCGGATCGCACCCGGCTGCCAGCGCTCGCCGGAGCACGCCGCTGCCCGTTCGCTCGTCGAGGTGAGGAGTGAGGACGAGCAGGGCGTCGTGGATGGCCATCTCGCGCATGCGCAGGCGTGATTGAGGGAGTCGGTACCAGGTGCTGGGCGACACGAACGCGGTCGGGACATGCCTCAGCACCTTCCACAGGGGCGCCAGTCTGCGGTAGTGGCGCAGACTGCGCCACTGCGCTCCGACCGCGGGCACGATCCGGGGAAGGACGAACCCGAGTGAGCAGATCACGGCGCCCACGGAGGCGAGCGGCGGAGCCACGGTGGTCGACAGGAAGTCCAGGTCCCGGCCGTACCAGCGAGCCGTCACGGCGATGATCTTCGCCAGCACGAAGCCGCTCATGTCCATCCCGAGGCCGATGACGATCAGCCAGAGCCCGGCTCGCAGCAGCCGGTCGCCCTTGCTCGCCGCGGGTGCGCCCGGGCCGGCGCCCGCCGCCGCGGCGGGCGAGGCGGTCTCCTGCCGCAGCTGCCGGGTCCACAGCAGACAGACTCCGCAGATCACCAGGCAGCAGACCAGATGGCCGAGCAGGTAGAGGACGATCATCTCCCTGATGTACGGCGTGTTGGCGTAGTAGGTGTCGAGGTCCCGCAGCCTCTCCACATGGGCGTCGCCGACGGTGAACAGGGTGATGATGGCCGCGATGAGCAGCCCGTACACGCCGATGAAGGCGAGGGCCGTACGCCTCAGGGTGACGACCGGGCCGCCCCGCCAGTAGATCAGCAGGATGAAGAGCGAGCAGCTGTAGGCGGAGATGAGCGAATACGTCATCGGGGCACCGAAGTTGGCGATGCCCGTCATGCGGTTGACCGTCGCCAGGGTCGCCGGTGCGGCCGCGGAGAAGCAGCAGGCGCCGATGAGGATGGAGACGCAGGTAGAGGCGGTCAGGGGATTCGTCAGCGCCTGGCGTGGCCGCCGGAACAGCAGGATCGCCGCCATGCCCAAGATGGCGGCCGCCAGGTAGACGACATAGCTCACCGGGGACTCCGATCAGAGGTGCGCAGTGTGGGGGGTTGGTGGGCGCGCCCGGCTGTACGGATGTCGCTACCGGGCATGACGCTCGCCCTTGAGTGCCTCGGCGATGAGGACGAGTTCCTCCGGCGTCCTGGGGGAGGGCGCCTGGAGTCGGATCACGGCAGGGGCCGGGGTGGTGGGGCACCCCTCTTCGTGCGCGGCCGCCGCGATCACCGCGGCCCAGGCGGCCGCCAGCGCCTTCTCGGGCGGGTCCGTGTCCTGCGCGGCGCGCAGGACGTGCTGGAAGATGGCCGGGTCGTAGAAGGGACTGAGGTAGCTCAGCCCGTTGTGGATGCTCGTGGCCCGCCAGGTCAGCAGGCTCGCGGACGAGGCACCCCACACGGGCCGCGACAGGCGCAGTTTGCGCCGTCTGAGCATGCGTTCGAGCTCCCTCTCCAAGGGGCGCATGCGCCGGTACAGCAGCCGGTCGTTGCTCTGCCAGCGCTGGCCCATCAGGGGGACGAGGACTCCCGCCACCGTCAGGAGCGTGCCCAGACCGGCGCAGGAGGGGGCGAGCGCCGTACCCAGCCAGTCCCAGTCCCGGCCCGACCAGCGAGCCCCGACCGCGACCAGCTTGGACACGCTGTAACCGGCCGTGATCAGCGTGCCGGCACCCAGGGTCAGCAGACCCGTCAGCGTCCACCGGGAGACCTCGCCGCGGACCTTGCGCGCCCAGCCCAGCGACCGCAGGGCCGTGAACGTCACCGCGGTGAGGTGGGCCACCAGGTACAGGACGATCATCTCGCGGACGAACGGCGTACCGGCGTAGTAGGTGTCGAAGTCCCGCCTGCGCTCGACCGGGGAGGACCCCAGGGCGAACAGCAGACCGACCACGGCGAGGATGGCCGTGTAGCTGGCTATCCAACGGCGGGCGATCCGGCGCACGTTGGGGGATTCCTGCCAGTAGGCGATCAGTACCAGCAGGGCGGCGCTGTACGCGGTGATCGCCGCGTACGTCAACGGCGCGGCGAGGTTCGGGACGCCGCTGAGGCCGTTGACGGCGCCGATGGTCAGAGGAGCACCGAGCAGCCAGCTGACGCTGCCGAGGGCCAGTGCCGCGCACAGCGCCAGCAGATAGGGCTCGTTGCGGTGACGGAACAGGTCACGCGTTTTCGGGACCAGACCCAGCCAGAGCAGCGCGCATGCCGCGTAGTTGATCGCGCTGCTCACCGTCAGGCCTCGCCGCGGTAGTTGAGCGCGGCGCCGATGCGCCCGGCGAGGCTCGTCGGCTCGTGGCAGTAGACGGAGTGCTCGGAGGCCTCCATCCAGGGCCGCAGCTCAAGTCCCATCAGCATCCCGAACCGGTCGGCCTCCCGCTCGTGCTTCTCGGAGAGCGTGGTGCGCGCCGCGGCAGGCCGTGAGCCGTCACCGGCGGCGCCGCCGAGCATGTGCAGCGGACTCGACTGCCCCTTGTGGACGTGCCAGAGCTCGTGGCAGAGGATGACGATCTGCATCCATTTCGGCGCGCGCCGGTCCACGATGACGATGTCCCGGTCCTCTTGCTCGATCCACAGACCGGACGCCGTGTGCGGCGGGAATTCGCGCAGCACCACACGAAGTGGACGCTGACGCCATTCCCGCGCCGACTCCACCAGCGCGTCGAAGAGCGCTTCGGGATCCGCGGGCAGCGCCGGCACCTTCATGGAGCCGATCAGAGTGTCGGCGAGACGACGCATCTCCCTCCTGGTGCCCACAGTTCCCCCGATGCGCTCATCTCGGCTTCCGGCGCTACCAACGGCCAGGACCCACCGTCGCGGCCGGCGGCGCGAGCCGCCGCCGGGCGACGTCTTGACTCTGGCCGCGGACGGAATCCTAGTGCCTGCGCTGGGGAGTTGGCATGGTCGGGTTGCCGCGGCACCGCTCCGGGCGCTGAGGCTCACGGGCCCTTCTGGCGGCTCGTCGCCCCCTTGCCGGGCCGCCGAACCGGGACGCCGACCTCCTTCGCTCGACGACCTGCCGGTGGAGTTCCCGACCCTCGACGAGCGGTACCTGCGTGCCGAGATCCGCTACCCGTACGCCGTCTCCTTCCCCGACGAACAGGGCTACGGCGGCTACGGCGTGGTCAGGTACGACCGCACGACCGGTGCCCGCCGCATCCACCGGGCCGGCGACGCCCGGCTGCCCAGCGAAGCCGTCTTCGTGCCCGCCGAGGGAGTGACCCGCGAGGACGACGGCTACCTGCTCACCATGGTCTGCGACCTCAAGCAGGACGCCTCGCAGCTGCTGGTCCTCGACGCCTCCGGCCTCGACCTGATCGCCACCGTCCACCTGCCCCACCGGGTGACCGCCGGCGTCCACGGCTCCCGGGTCCCCGACGACGCCGGAAAGGACAGCGAGATCCGAGCCGGGGCGAGCAGACGCCGCCGTCGGCCGGCGTGACGGGGCGCCGGGAACTCACCCTCCCGGGCCCCGAGGCGTTCCGTCGACTGCACCTCTTTAGCGTCGACCCATGCAGAAGGCAAATGTCGCTCACCCGAAGGTGTGATGCTGCGCAGCGGAGGAAGGAGTAATAGTCGAACGGCGTAGTGTCATATGCCCGCTGCCTTCAGCAGAGGCAACGACACGGCGGGTAGGGGAGAGGACGGCATCACGGGATGGCGGGCACCGACTGGAGTGAACTGGGGATCTGCCGGACGGCCGACCCTGACGACCTGTTCGTCGAGGGCGCTGCGCAGAACCGCGCGAAGGCACTGTGCGGTGGCTGCGGCGTCCGGACCGAGTGCCTCGCGTACGCCCTGGACCAGCGTATCGAGCACGGCATCTGGGGAGGCATGACCGAGCGGGAGCGCCGGGCCCTGCTGCGGCGCCGGCCCACCGTCACGTCCTGGCGTCGCCTGCTGGAAACGGCCCGCGCGGAACACCAGCGCACCCACGCGGCCAAGGCCGTCGAACTCAAGGCGAGTTGACCCCGGATCGAACTGGGCGGGGGCACCGGCGGCCCGCCGAGCCGGCCGACGACCGGCTCGGCGTTCCCGGCAGCGTCCGCGGCGCGCTCCAGGCTCACCCCGGCCGGAACGACCGCGAGCCGTCGACAACTGGCCGCGACCGGTCAGGACTAGAGCACCGGCGGGACCTCCGGCTCCGGGCTGATGTCGCCGTTCAGGTCCATCTCGTAGCGGCCCTGCGTCTTGCCGGCGACCGCCAGGTGCTTGAGCCAGTTCTTCGAGAGGTTCTGGAGGTTCTTGTGCTGGATCTCCCACGGCATGGAGTGACCGGCGCACTTCACCGTGACCAGGATGTTGTGCGGTCCCTGGATGGCGTCGTAGAGCGCGGGGACATGGAAGTCGAGCACCGGGTTGGGGTTGGGCGGGGTGGTGTTGGCCGTCTTGTCGTGCTCGCCGTGCACGATCAGCACGGGCACGCTTCCGCCGAGGACGCCGCCCTGCCCCGCGGTGGTGTTGTTCCAGCCCCACGACACGAAGTTCCGGTACCGGCTGACACCCAACGGACGCCCGTCCTCGATCTTCCCCCAGGTGCGGCCGAGGGGATCGATCTCCATCAGGGCGTCCCACACCACGTCGATCATGTCGTCCTCGCGCTGGTTCGGGCACTTGGCTTCCTTTGCCCAGGCGTCGTCGAGCCCCTTGCGGGTGAGGACGTGGGTGGGGAAGCCGGAGACGGGCAGGGTCGGCGGGGTCGAGGGGCCGAGCGGTGGGAAGATCGGCGCGAGGAGGAACAGACTCTCCACCTTGTTCGGATTGCTGACCGCGTACGGTCCCATCGCGAACGCGGCGGCCGACCAGCCGATGAAGGCGACCTCGGAGACGTGGCGCTCGCTGCGGATGTAGTCGACGACGGTGCCGAGTTCGTCCCGGTCGCTCTGGGAGTTGGTCAGTACGTACGGGTAGCTCGGCGAGCGCGCGCCCATCAGCGGGGGCGTGACAGCGGCCTGCTGCTGGGGATTGACGTTGCACGGGTCCTCCATGCGCGGGCGCGGTGAGAGTCCCGAGCCCTGGAGGTCCATCATGAAGACGTCGTACCCGGCCTGGGCGACGGCCTTGGCCCACCCGTACGAGGTGTGCTGGAGGTCGTAGCCCGCCAGCGCCGGAACGCTCCTGCCGTGCAGCATGAGGACGGCCTTGCGGTTCGCGGGCGGACCGGAGGACGAGCCGTCGTGCTCCCGCACGAAGAGTTCGACCTTCTGGCCGAGCGTCGCGGGGACGGTCGACGTGTGCGGGACCGCGTGGTCGGTGGTGGTGATGGCCATGAGGTGTCCCTTCGCGCCACTCGCCGATGGGCGGTGGCTGAACGCGACTGAAGGGGTGGATCGAGGCAGTGCGCGACCCTGCGGTCGGCGCTTTCGCCGGCCTGGATCGCCTGTGGGCGGGAGAACTCGCCCGATGGGGGCCGTCACCCGCGTGGGGCCGGCTCGTCGGAGCCGGCGACGGTGGTGGGAAACGGCTGCCGGACCTTTCCAGCGACCTCTGGAAAGGCTCTTCAGATCATGTGAGTGAGCGTCAGCGCCATCATCACTCCCACATGGATCACGGGGCAACGAACTGGGGCCCGATGAGAGAGAGGGCGGTAGGCACAGTGGGGCCGTGAGGTCCCTACGTACTCAGCCTGCGGCCGGATGTCACGGCCTGCAACTCGATCAATCACGAGCGTAATTGATTGGTCAACAGAGCATGCGCGGCGTGGCCGTCCTCACCGGTACCGCGGGCCGCCCGGCCCCGCCGTCACGACCACAGGTCCTGGCTCGCGCACACGCGTGCGCCCATGTTCGTCTCCATCATGCGCAGCGCCGCCTCGGCGAGGTCGTCGTGGATGTGTGCCACGGCGTCCCGGGGGACGACCACCTCGAAATGGCGGATGTGGGCGTCGAGCGCGGAGTAGAGCACACACTGCTCGGTCACCTGGCCGCACAGCACCAGCTGCTCGATCCCCCGCTGGTGGAGCAGATACGTCAAGGGGGTCTCGTAGAAGACGGAGTGCCGTGCCTTGAGGACGAACAGCGAGTCGCCGTCGGGCCGCAGGGGCTCGACGAGATCCGCGTGGGGACTCGTCAGGGCGTGCTCCAGCAGTTCGCCGTGGTGCGAGCGCCACTCCCCGAAGTTGTCGTTGACATAGATGACCGTCACCCCGTCGCGCCGCGCGCGGCGCAGCAGATCGGTCAGCACCGGGACGACTTGCCGCGCGGACGGGAGCAGCAGCTCGGCGTCCTGGTGGTCGTAGGTGTTGATCATGTCGATGACGATCAGCGCGGTCTTGCTCATGCTCCCAGGGTTCCACTTCCGGAACGGGCGGGCCTGCGGAGCCCGGTGTGCCCCGCGCCGCCGCCGTGGCGCCCCGGACGGCTGGGAGTACCCGTCGGAACGCCTGTCACGCCGCGCCGTATCCCGAAAGGATGAATGCCCCGGTCGGACGGCGTGTCGCGGGCGCCGGCGAAGCAGGATCCCCGTCGACAGGCGGTGAGCGGGACGGCAGGGGGCGCATGTGGCCAGGCGGCGGTCGGCGTTACGGGACCGGGCACGCTACCGGTTCGACCAGACCCTGGCCCGCAGCACGGGCACCCTCCTCGGCTGGCTGGCGGTGTGCTGTCTGGCCGTGGTCGTGCCGGTCAGCACGGCGCTGGTGTGGATGGATCCCGCGGCACCCCGTTCGCTGTCCGGCCGCCTCACCGCCGTGTGGCGCACCAGCGCGGAGACGCTCCGGCTCGGCGCAGTGACCGGCGCGCCCCTGCGGATGCTCCTCTCCGTCCTGCTCGGCCTGATCGCCCTGCTCTGCGTCTCCACCCTGGTGGGGGTGATCACCACCGGCCTCGGCGACCGCGTCGCGGAGTTGCGCCGGGGCCGCTCCATGGTGCTGGAGAGCGGGCATGTGGTCGTGCTCGGTTGGTCGGACCAGGTGTTCACGATCGTCGGCGAGTTGGCGGCCGCCCACGGCGATCGCGGCCGGCCCACCATCGCCGTACTCGCCGACCGCGATTCGACCGGGATGGAGGGGGAACTGCTGGCCGTCCACGGCGTCCGGGGCCGTGCCCGGCTCGTGTGCCGTACCGGCTCGCCCGCGGACCCCGCCGCGCTGGCCCTGGTCGGCCCGGCCACCGCCGCTTCGGTGCTGGTCCTGCCGGCCGCGGAGGAGAGGCGGACACCGAGGTCGTGCGCGTGCTGCTCGCCCTGCGGGCCCTGACCGGGCCGGAAGGCGGACCGCGGGTGGTGTCCGCCGTACGCGACGGCCGCCGGCTGCCCGCCGCACGGCTCGCGGCCGGAGCGCGCGGCACGGTGCTGGAGACGGACGGCACCACCGCCCGGCTGCTGGTACAGGCCGCGCGGCGCCCGGGACTGACGTCCGCCCTGCGCGACCTCCTCGACTTCGCCGGCGCCGAGTTCCACCTGGCCGACGCCCCGCACCTGGCCGGGCTCACCTTCCGGCAGATCGCCCTGCGCCACGACACGTCCTGTGCCGTCGGATATCTGCGTGCCGACGGCGGTCTTCTGCTCACGCCGCCAGCGGGCGCCGTGCTCACCGCCGGGGACCGGCTGGTCGTGGTCGCCCACGACGACCGGCCCGCGGCGCCCACCGACCACTGCGCGCACGTGGACCCCACGGCGATCAGCGCGGCCACCCCGGCCGCCGACGGGCCCGTGCGCGTCCTGCTGCTGGGCTGGAACCGGCGCGGGCCGCTGATCGCGGATCTGCTACGGCGCGGCGCCCGTCCGGGATCCGTCCTCGACGTGGTCGCCGGCCCGGACAGCGGCCTCCTCCCGGGGCAGCAGGCCGGCGAACCGGACGACGGACGGCTCGCCGTCACGCACCGTCCGGGCGACCCCACGCGCCCCGAAGTCCTGCGCGGCCTGGACCTCTTCGGCTACGACAGTGTCATCGTGCTCGGACCGGACACCTGCCAGGCCGGCGAACGCCCCGACGACCGGGCCCTGTTGACCCTGCTCGCGCTGCGCTCCTCAGAGGAGACGGCCGGCCGGGCGCTGCCCGTGGTCGCCGAACTGCACGACCATCGCACCGAACGTCTGGCTCCGCTCGGCCGGGCCGCGGACACGGTGGTCCGGGGCCGGCTGACGGCGCTGCTCATGGCGCAGCTCACCCATCACCCGTCGCTCGCCCCGGTGTTCGACGAGATCTTCGCCACGCGCGGCGGCGCGCTGGACCTGCGTCCGGCGGGGGAGTACGTCCTGCCCGGCCGGGAGGCGTCCTTCGCGACCGTGGTGGCGGCCGCACTGGACCGGGGCCAGTGCGCGATCGGCTACCACGCGCCGGAACCGCACCCCGCGGACGTCGTGCTCTGCCCCCGCAAGAGCGACCGGCGCGTCTGGTCCGCCGAGGACAGGATCCTGGTGCTGCTCCCGGCCCCCGACGCCTCCGCCACCGCGGACCCGGCAGACAGGGACCTGCCGCACATCCACTCGGGACGACGAAGCGACGACACCCCCGCCGAGGCCCCACCCGCCTGAGGGATGTGTGCCTCGTCTACATGCCGGTGGGCAGGTTCCCGAGAACCTGCGGTGCCGTCGGGATGTAGTGGTTGGCGAGGTCGACGTCCCGGTGGTGGCGGTGGCGATGGGCCTCCGGGGCACCGTACTTCGCGAGACGGCTACGGCCGGAAACGGCGTCCCGGAGGGCGGTCACGGCTCGGCTGAGCGGGTTCGGCATGGGTGTTCCCCCCAGATCTGTGGTCGGGCCCTGTGCGGTCGGCCTTATGTGCTCCTGCCAGGGAGAATCCACCACCCATCGAGGCGACCGCAGCTGTCTTGAGGGGATCTTGAGCCTGGGCGTCCGACTGGCTCGGCCGGGCGTGCTGCGCTGAATCCTTGACCTCGATGCCCGGGATGTCCCGGAAGGGGTGTGCGAGGCGTGGGAGCGGGTAGTCGCGCCGTCCGAGCACGTCAAGGAGGAGGAAACCATGAAGTTCACGCGACGGATCGCGATCGTCGGCGCCTCCGCGGCGATGGCCGCGGGCGCGATGGCGATCGGCGGCGGTCCCGCGGCCGCGGCCACTCCTCACACCCCCGGGCACCACCCCGTCACGGCCGGCGCCGAGCAGCCGTCCGCCGGGCGCCGCCATGACGCGCGGCAGCCCACGGACCCGTGGATCGAGGACCAGCTGGCGACCTTCCACCCGTCGTCCGCCAAGCGGCTCGCGGTGTTCGACCCCTGGGTCAAGGACCAGCTCGCCCGGTTCGGCACCACCACGAAGTGAGGCGACCGGGCCGGGCCGCCCACCCGGGCCGGTGAGCAGCGGCCGTACACGGACCGTAGCCGTCCGGCCGCTCCCGCACCGACTTGCGGGCGCCCGCCCGGCCGGTAGCGTCGACAGGTGGTGGGGGCCCCGCACGAGGGAGCGATCCGATGGGCCTGAAGCGCTGGCTCGACGCCTGGCCGGTGTACCGGCAGCTGACCGGCACGGATCCGCTGGGCCGCGGCAAGGCGGTGCAGTCGGCCCGCTCCTCGGCCCTGGGCTCCCGGACCGAGACCGCCGACCGGATGGTGCACTCGGTGTGCCCGTACTGCGCGGTGGGCTGCGCCCAGCGGGTGTACGTCAAGGACGAGAAGATCATCCAGATCGAGGGCAACCCGGACAGCCCCATCTCCCGAGGCCGGCTGTGTCCCAAGGGGTCCGCCAGCAAGCAGCTGGTCACCGGCCCGCAGCGCGAGCAGCGCGTCCTGTACCGGGCGCCGTACGGCACCGACTGGCAGGAGCTGGACCTGGACACGGCCATGGACATGGTCGCCGACCGGGTGCTGGACGCCCGCCGCAGGGGCTGGCAGGAGACCGACGCGGACGGCAGGACCCTGCGGCGGACCATGGGCTTCGCCGGTCTGGGCGGGGCGACGCTGGACAACGAGGAGAACTACCTCATCAAGAAGTTGTTCACCGCTCTCGGGGCCCTGCAGATCGAGAACCAGGCCCGTATTTGACACTCCGCCACGGTTCCCGGTCTGGGAGCCTCGCTCGGCCGTGGCGGCGCCACGGACTACCAGCAGGACCTGGTCAACGCCGACTGCATCGTCATCATGGGCTCCAACATGGCCGAGGCCCATCCGGTCGGGTTCCAGTGGGTCATCGAGGCCAAGGCGCGCGGCGCCAAGGTCATCCACATCGACCCGCGCTTCACCCGAACCAGCGCGCACGCGGACCAGCACGTCACCATCCGGGCCGGCACGGACATCGCGTTCCTGGGCGGCGTGATCAACCACATCCTCACCCACGACCTGGACTTCCGGGACTATGTGCGGGCGTACACCAACGCGCCCTCCCTGGTGGACGAGAGTTTCCAGGACACCGAGGATCTGGACGGGCTGTTCAGCGGCTACGAACCGCACACCGCGGCGTACGACCCGTCGAGCTGGTCGTACGCGAGCGTCCGCGCCCGGGAGCGGCCGGGCCACCACGCCAAGGAGACCTCCGAGCCCTACCAGCACGGCGCCCGGGGCCCGCTCGTCGAGGAGGCCGAGGGCGGGATCGAGTCCGATCCCACGCTGGAACACCCCCGGTGCGTGTTCCAGGTGCTCAAGCGGCACTTCGCGCGCTACACCCCGGAGATGGTCGAGCGGATCTGCGGAGTCCCGCGGGAGCTGTTCCTCGACGTGTGCCGGGCCTGGACGGAGAACTCCGGCCGGGAGCGGACCACCGCGCTGGTGTACAGCGTCGGCTGGACCCAGCACTCCGTCGGTGCCCAGTACATCCGGGCCGGATCGATCGTCCAGCTGCTGCTGGGCAACATCGGGCGTCCGGGCGGCGGCATCTACGCCCTGCGCGGCCACGCCAGCATCCAGGGCTCCACGGACGTGCCCACCCTGTTCAACCTGCTCCCGGGCTACCTGCCGATGCCGAGCGTCACCCACCGGAACCTGGCCGGCTATCTCGACACCGTGCGCGGCACGGGCCAGAAAGGGTTCTGGGGTGACGCCGACGCCTACATGATCTCGCTGCTCAAGGAGTACTGGGGCGACGCGGCGACCGCCGGGAACGACTACTGCTTCGGCTACCTGCCCCGCGTCAACGGCGACCACGGCACCTACCGCACCGTGATGGACATGGTCGACGGGAAGGTGTTCGGCTACTTCCTGCTCGGGCAGAACCCCGCCGTCGGCTCGGCGCACGGCCGGCTGCAGCGCCTGGGCATGGCCAACCTCGACTGGCTCGTCGTCCGCGACCTCACCATGATCGAGAGCGCGACCTTCTGGAAGGACGCGCCGGAGATCGAGACCGGGGAGATCGTCACCGAGCGCTGCCGCACGGAGGTCTTCTTCTTCCCGGCCTCGTCGCACGTGGAGAAGGCCGGCACCTTCACCCAGACGCAGCGGATGCTCCAGTGGCGCGACCAGGCCGTGGAGCCCGTCGGCGACCGGCGCTCCGAGCTGTGGTTCTTCCACCGGCTCGGCCGCCTGCTGAAGGAGCGCCTCGCGGGCTCGGCCGACGAACGCGACCGCCCCGTCCTCGACCTCGCCTGGGACTACGACATGGAGGGCGACGAGCCGTCCCCGTCGGACGTACTGCGCCACATCAACGGCATCGACCTGCGCACCGGCCGCACCGTCGACAGCTATCTCGACCTGCGGGACGACGGCAGCACGGCGTGCGGCTGCTGGATCTACAGCGGGGTGTACGCGGGCGAGACCAACCAGGCGCGCCGCCGCACCCCCCGCTCCGAGACGGGACCGTACGACGCCGAATGGGGCTGGACCTGGCCGCTCAACCGCCGGGTGCTGTACAACCGCGCCTCCGCCGACCCGGACGGGCGCCCCTGGAGCGAACGGAAGAAGCTGATCTGGTGGGACGAGGGGGCCGGGGAGTGGACCGGTCACGACACCCCCGACTTCGAGCGGACCAAATCGCCGCACTACCGGCCGCCGGAGGGCGCGTCCGGCCCGGCGGCGCTGAGCGGCGAGGACGCGTTCATCATGATGAGCGACGGCAAGGCATGGCTGTACGCGCCGGCCGGACTCGCCGACGGGCCGCTGCCCACGCACTACGAGCCGCACGAGTCGCCGATGCGCAACCTGCTCTACGGCCAGCAGGGCAACCCGGTGCGCAAGGTCTACGGACGCCCCGACAACCCGTCCAACCCGGCACCGCCGGAGGCCCACTCCCAGGTGTTCCCGTACGTCTTCACGGCGGCCCGGCTGACCGAGCACCACACGGCGGGCGCCATGAGCCGACAGCTGCCGTACCTGGCGGAGTTGCAGCCGGCACTGTTCGTGGAGGTGTCCCCGGAGCTCGCGCGGGAGCGCGGACTCAGGCACCTCGACTGGGCCCATGTGATCACCAGCAGGACCGCGGTCGACGCGCGGGTGGTGGTCACCGACCGGATGGCACCGCTGCGGATCGACGGCCGCGTGGTCCACCAGGTCTGGATGCCCTACCACTGGGGCTCGACGGGCCTGACGTCCGGGGACGTGGTCAACGACCTGATCGGCGTGGTCGCCGACCCCAATGTCTTCATCCAGGAGAGCAAGGTGCTGACCTGCGACGTACGGCCCGGGCCGCGCCCGCGCGGCCCCGACCTGCTCGCGTACGTGGCGGACTACCGCCGCCGGGCCGGCATCACCCCTCGGACCGGCACGCGGATCGCGACGGCGGACGGCCGCGCCGAGTACACGCACACCGAGACGGACGAACCGCCGGAGGCGCCGTCATGACCCCGGACAACAGCTTCTACGGTCCGTTGGAGGACCCCGCCGAGAACGCCGGCCACGCCGACCACCCGCCGCGCATGGGCTTCTTCACGGACACCTCCGTGTGCATCGGCTGCAAGGCGTGCGAGGTGGCGTGCAAGGAGTGGAACGACGTCCCCGAGGACGGCATCGACCTGCTGGGCATGTCCTTCGACAACACCGGGATGCTGGGCGCGAGTTCCTGGCGGCACGTGGCGTTCGTCGAGCAGCAGCGCCCGCTGGGCCGCCAGGACGCGGGCCTCACCGACCTGCCCGTGGGCCCGTCCGGCACGGAGGACACCGAGGAAGTGGTCGCGGACGCCCTGGAGTTCGCCAGACGCGGCGGCGCGGACCTCGGCACGGCCCCGGTGGACCTGGGCTTCCCCTCCTTCGAACTGCCCGGCGCCGGCACGGGAGCGGAGGCGCGCACGGAGTTCCGCTGGCTGATGTCCTCGGACGTGTGCAAGCACTGCACCCACGCGGGCTGCCTCGACGTGTGCCCCACCGGGGCGCTGTTCCGCACCGAGTTCGGCACCGTGGTGGTGCAGCCCGACATCTGCAACGGCTGCGGCTACTGCGTCTCCGGCTGCCCCTACGGCGTCATCGACCGGCGGCCGGACGACGGACGGGCCTGGAAGTGCACCATGTGCTACGACCGGCTGAAGGACGGCCTGGAACCGGCGTGCGCCAAGGCCTGCCCGACCGACTCCATCCAGTTCGGTCCGCTGGACGAGCTGCGGGAGCGGGCCGACCGGCGGGTGGCGGCCCTGCACGAGGCGGGCGTGCCCGAGGCCCGGCTCTACGGCCGCGATCCCGAGGACGGGGTGGGCGGCGACGGCGCCTTCTTCCTGCTCCTCGACGAACCCGAGGTGTACGGCTTCCCACCCGACCCGGTGGTGCCGACCCGCGACCTCCCGTCGATCTGGAAGCACGTGGGCGTGGCCGCGTCGGCGCTGCTGGCCGCCTCCGCGGCCGTCTTCGCCCGCGGGCCGCGGCGATGACCGGGGACGGGGCGATGAGTGGAGGCGGGGCGATGAGCGGCGACGGGGCGCTCCGGCACGGGCGGCCGGACGGCCACCGGCCCGGCCGGGACGACGACGGCAGCCGCGAGCGGTCGATGGTGCCGAAGGCCGAGTTCCGCTCCTACTACGGGCGTCCGGTCCTCAAGCCGCCCGTGTGGGAGTGGAAGATCCCCGCCTACCTCTTCACCGGCGGACTGTCCGCCGGAGCCGCCCTGCTCGCGGCCGGCGCGGACCTCACCGAGCGCCCCGAACTGCGCCGGGCAGGCCGGGTCGGCGGTTTCGCCGCCCTGCTGGCGAGCATGTACCTGCTCGTCGCGGACCTGGGCCGGCCCGAGCGCTTCCACCACATGTTGCGGGTCGCCAAGCCGAGTTCGCCGATGTCCGTCGGCACCTGGGTCCTCGTCGCGTACGGACCGGGCAGCGCCCTGGCGGCGACGGCGGAGTTGCTGCCGGCCGGTGCCCGGGCCACGCTGCCCGGACGGCTGCTGGGCCTGACGGCACGCCCGGCGGGACTGTCGGCGGCCCTGCTGGCGCCCGGCGTGGCCTCGTACACGGCGGCACTGCTCTCGCAGACGGCGGTCCCCGCATGGCACGAGGCGCACAAGGAACTGCCGTTCGTCTTCACCGGCAGCGCCGCGGCCAGTGGGGCCGGGCTGGGCATGCTGCTGGCCCCGGTCGCGGAGGCCGGTCCGGCGCGGCGGCTCGGCGTCGTGGGCGCGGCGGCCGAGATCGTCGCCTCCCGCCTCGTCGACCGGCGTCCCGGACTGGTGACGCAGGCGTACACGAGCGGCCGCCCGCACCGCCTCCGCAAGGCGTCCGAGTACCTGACGCTGGGCGGCGCCCTGACGGCCCTGACCCTCGCCCGGCGCAGTCGCACGGCTGCCGCGGCGGGCGGTCTTGCCCTGCTGGCGGGCAGCGTGCTCCAGCGTTTCGGCACCTTCGAGGCGGGAGTGGTGTCCACGAAGGACCCCGCGTACGTGGTCCGGCCGCAGCGCGAGCGGCTGCGGGCGCGCGAGGAGGACGCGGGCGGGGCGGGCCCCGGCCCGTCGTGACGGCTCCGGCCGCCGGGCCCCCTGGGGTGGTCGCCAGAAGGCGGAGTCCCGCCCCGGTACCTCCGTCACCCGGCGTCCGGAAAACGTGTCCGCCGTACGGCCTCCTCGTCGGCCTTCCGCCGTGCCGGCAGGGGCGTTGTGCTCCCGCGTCTCTGCGAGCCGGCTCCAGGGCCGGAACTCGTCCGCGGACGGGGAGAGCCCCGGGCAGGCGAGCCGGTGCGGAATCCGGCACGTGGTCCCGGCCGGCGGTTCGTCCGGGCCGTCGTTCCACGCGACGCCGTTGCCGTCGACATGCCGGCGGTGCACGCCCGGCGCGAGGTGGGCGGGCACGGGCGGTGCGGGTCGGCCCCGGCGAGCCCGTATGCGGGACAGACCGGGGGTCGGGCGGTTCCGGTCCGGTGGCGCCGTCGCGAGCCGCCTGGGCACGGTCGGCGGCCTCCCACGGCCGCGGGGAGCCGACGGCCGGCTCGCGGAATCCGTCCGGTCCCGGCACGGAGAACGGGACGATGCTGTCGGTCTCGCCCATACGGTCGAGCGTGCGGGCTCCGGTCCGGTGCGCACAGGGCGCATCCGGGGAGCACGGCGGCGCTGCGGTACCGGACGGTTCCGCGGCGCCTGGCGGCGCCTCAGCCGTCGACTCCGCCGCCGCGTGCGGGCGGATTCCTGCGGGCCGCACGGTAGGCGGCGATGAGCGCCGTGAGCTGCCGGTTGTAGCCCTCGGCTTCCTGGAGGGCCGCGTCCGGCAGCGGGTCGTCGGCAGGGTAGCCGAGCGCGGGGTGCCCGGCGATGTGCCCGCAGAGGGCGTCCAGATGGTCGAGGAGGGCCGCGCGGCGGGCCTGCTCGGGTGTCAGCGACCGCAGCCAGGCGAGCCTTGCCACGACCGCCTCGGGACGTGGCGGCAGGGTGTGCCGGATGCTGTCGGCCCGCTGGGCGAGGGTGTTCCACACCGGCAGGCGGAGCACCTCGACCAGCGTGTCGGGGGCGGCTTCCACGGTGGTGGGCGTCATGTGTCCACAGTCGCAGGGGGCACTGACAACGCGGCTCGCGCCCCTCGCGGAGGTCAGCCGTCCGGGGTGCGCCCGATGGTGCAGCCGGACCAGCGGACGAGGGTGCGGCCGGGTGAACCGGACGAAGGCGTGGCCGGCCGGGACCGGTCCTGGGCCGGTTCCGGACCGGGTTCTTCCGTGAGTTTCCCAGTACCGCAAGTAACATGATCACCTTGTCTCCGGTTGCACCAGTCAGTCAACTCGGCGCCGCTGTTCCGACGCGCCACGTCCGGAGATCACCATGTCCTCTGTCGAAGACGCGCTCGAGAACGCGCGCCTCACCTACGAGCAGCACATGCGGACCTGCCGCCAGTGCCATGCCGACGCCGCGCCCTGTGCCGTGTCCAAGCATCTTCTGCGGCTCTACAACATCGCCCGCAGGGACCGGATGCGTGCCCTGGGACGGCAGGCCCCCACGGCCTGACCCGACCTGCGTCGGTCCCACTGGCCGCCGGCTTTTCGGCGGTCGTGATCCGGGAACCCGGCCGGCCGTCCCGTCCCCCGTGACACAGGAGGCCATCGTGACCGACCCGCGCGCCGACCGGCCGAACCCGGTCACCCAGTACGCCCGCCCCGACTTCCCCTCCCAGGACCAGCCGCACCCGGGCTGGACCGGCCCGATGGACCCACCGCCCGACCACGGGGAGGAGTCCTACCGCGGTGCCGGCCGTCTCGACGGGCGTAAGACCGTGATCACGGGAGGGGACTCGGGCATCGGCCGGGCGGTGGCGCTCGCCTTCGCCCGGGAGGGCGCCGACGTGCTGTTCACCCATCTTCCGGAGGAGCAGGACGAGGCCCGCGAGACGTCCCGGCTGGTCGAGGACGCCGGCCGCAAGGCGGTCGCCGTGGGCTGCGACATCCGCGACGAGGACAACTGCCGCGCGCTGATCGACCGGGCGGTGGCCGAGTTCGGCCGCATCGACGTCCTCGTCAACAACGCCGCCTACCAGATGGCCCAGCCGGACGGCATCGAAGCCATCAGCACCGAGCAGTTCGACCGGGTGCTGCGGACGAACCTGTACGGCATGTTCTGGCTGACCAAGTTCGCCCTGCCGCACATGCCTTCCGGCGGCTGTGTCATCAACTCCGCGTCCGTCCAGGCGTACAAGCCGAGCCCGCACCTGCTGGACTACGCGATGACCAAGGGCGCCATCGTCACCTTCACCCAGGGACTGGCGCAGATGGCCGCCGAACGCGGCATCCGGGTCAACGCGGTCGCACCCGGACCGGTGTGGACGCCGCTCATCCCGTCGACGCTGCCGGACACCCGGGAGTTCGGCAAGCAGAGCCCGCTCGGCCGGCCGGCGCAGCCCGCGGAACTGGCCCCGGCCTACGTCTACCTGGCCTCTCCGCAGGCCGGCTACGTCACCGCGGAGATCCTCAACGTGACGGGTGGCACGCCGCTGCCCTGACGTCGTCCCACGACCTGGTGCGTGGCCTTCTCCTCATCACCCGGTGCGCGGCGGATCGTTGAGGAGTTCCAGCAGCCACTGCGCGCTCTGTCCGGCTCCGGGAGCCACGCCGGAGGGATCGGGGAACATGCGGCCCCAGGACGCGGCGCGGCCCAGCGCGCTCAGCCGCCAGGCGGTCCCGACGGCGTGGCGAAGCTCGGCCGCGGTGCGGCCGCTCCCGGTCCAGGGCTCCAGATAGGCGTCGACCAGCCGGGGCAGCACCCCCGGCCCGTACCGGTCGACGGCTCGCTCGGCCGGTATCCGCAGGCTGCAGAACGGGTGGGAGACGGTCGCGTCGCCCCAGTCGAAGAAGGTGAAGCGGCCCGGCGCCGGGCAGAACAGCTGGCCGTCGTGCAGGTCGGCGTGGTCGAGCGTGTCCCCTATGCCGAGGGCGGCGAGTTCGGCGGACCACTCGGCGACGCGCGGCCGGAGCGCGTCGAGGCGCGCGCGTTCGTCCGGGGCCAGCGCGGAGGCACCGTCGAGCAGCCTGCCGAACACCTCGGAAAGGTCACGTGTCCGGGCGGACGGTACGCCCAGCCGCTCGATCTCCCGGGCGTGGGGCACCAGGTCGTGCTGCATGCGCGCGTACCGGCCGAGCAAACTCTCCCAGACCCGGGGGTCCACGGGCTCCCGGGCGAGCAGGTCGCGGAACAGTTCGCCCCCGTCGGGCAGCAGGGTCCAGCCGCGCCCGACGTCGACGGCCAGCGGCTTCAGCACGTCCTCGGGGACCCAGCGGGCCAGCGCGGCCGTCAGCGGGCCCTCGAACGCGGCGGCCGGCGGACTCGCCTTGAACCAGACCGCGCTCCGCCCCTCGACGGGCACGCGCACCAGCACCGACCACGGCCGCAGCCGCACCCGAAGCCCGCCGGTCCCGCGCAGGCCGTGCGCCGCGAGGCCGTTCTCCACCCAGGCGAGGGCGGAGGCGCGCCAGGTCTCCCGCTCCCAGGGAGTCACCGCGTCCGGGTAAGCGCCACGGTCCAGGATCATCGACTGTGCTTGCAGCATCGCGCCATTGCAGCAGCCCGACCGACCGCGGGACCACTGATTTGTGTCCTTCTGTGGGCATCGAGGGGAGCGCCCCGGGTTCAGCGCACCGGGAAGCCGAAGGAATACCCCTGCTGCTTCAGCCAGGGCAGCAGGGTGCGCAGGGCGGCCACGGTCTGTGAGCGGTCGCCGCCCGCGTCGTGGAAGAGGATCGTCGGCCCGTTGGTCAGTTCGGTCTTGACGGTGGTGACGATGGCGTCGGTGCCCGGCCGCTCGAAGTCCTTCGAGTCCACGTTCCAGCCCAGCGGCCGCATCCCGCGCCCGGCCGCGAGGTGCCGGCTGTACGGGGTGAAGGCACCGCCGGGGGCGCGGTAGTACATCGGCCGCACACCACCGGACGCCTTGGTGATCTGCTGTTCGGCCTTCAGTATCTGCTGCTTCTGGTACGCCTGGGACTTGGTGTCCATCGTGGTGTCGTGCGACACCGTGTGGTCGCACAGCCGGTGCCCGGCCGCGACCACCTTCCTGACCATGTCCGGATGGGCCTCGGCCTGGGTGCCGACCATGCAGAACGTCGCCTTCACACCGTTCTCGCGCAGCAGTTGGAGCACCTGCGGCGTCCACTGCGGGTCCGGGCCGTCGTCGATGGTGATGTTGACCGCGTGCGCGCCCTTGTCCGAGGAGTGGGCGATGACAGGGGAGACCGCCGCCGGCTTCGACGCGGCGGGCCGCGCCCCCGCGCTCGTCCCGGACCCGCCGCCCGTCTGCCCGGCCTGCGCGGTCCACACCGAGGTGGCGGCGGCCACCGCGGTGACCCCGACCGCCGCCGCTGCCACCCGGCCGTACCATCCCCGCCCGCCACCATGCCGCGCCATGTCCGCCCCGCCCCTGTGCCGTGTCCGTCGGTTCATTCCCGTGCATCAGTCAGGACGGGCAGAAGGGAACTGGGGATCCCGCTGTTACAGATCACGGACAATTCCGCGGCGCTTCCGCGAAGAACCCCGGGCGGAGCCCGGTCCATCGCGGCCGAGCGCCGCCAACACGCCGAGCCGGATGCTCCGTTGAGGGAGGATCCCGGTCCGCCGGCCGCCCGTCGAAGGGCGGCTCGAAGCCCCGGCCTGCCGGGAGCGGGGACCGGCCCGCCGTACGGCAGCACGCGCCGGCGCGGGCTTCGCCGCCATCGGGGTACCCCGTGACGTACACGAGCGACGACGGCACGGGCCCGAGGGACGGAGTGATCCCGATGTCACCAGCAGCGCGGACGTACGACACGGCCGGCGGGCCGCCGCGCCCGGAGGCCCTGACGAGGATCATGCTCAGGCCGCTGGCCAGCAGTCTGCCGCTGGGCTTCTTCGCCTTCGGTACCGGCAGCGTCCTGCTGAGCGCCACGCAGCTGCACTGGGTGCCCCTGGACCAGACCCGGCCGCTGATGCTCCTGGTGCTGGTGTTCGTGGTCCCCCTGCAGCTGCTGGCCGGGATCTTCGCGTTCCTGGCCCGCGACGGCGGGGCGGCCACCGCTCTCTCCGTGCTCGGCTGCACCTGGGCGGGAACCGCGCTGGTCACCCTGTCGGGGCCGCCGGGGCAGCGCAGTCCGGCGATGGCGGTGTTCCTGCTGAGCGTGGCCCCGCTGATGCTGGTCCTCTGCGTCGCCGCGCTCCGCGGCAAACCGCTGTTCGGTGTGCTGCTGCTGATCGGGGCCGGCCGCTTCGTCCTGACCGGCGTGTACGACGCGGGCGGCGGGGCCGTCCTGCTGGCCGCGGCCGGCTGGACCGGCGTGGCGCTCGCGTCGTTCGCCCTGTACGGCGGCCTGGCCCTCCTGCTGGAGGACGGCGCCCAGCGGACCGTCCTCCCGCTGGGCCGCCGAGGCAGGGCCCGCACCTCCCTCCAGGGCGACCTGGGCCACCAGCTCGACCAGGCGGAACGGGAGGCCGGGGTGCGCCGGCAGCTGTGAGCACACGCGGAGGTCGCCCGGCCCCGCCCCCGGGACGCACGGGGCAGCACGCCGTACCCGGAAAACCGGGCGCGAGGGCACGCCCCGGCGTGCCAGGCTGACCGGTCGGCGGGACCCGGCCCCCGGCCCGGGACCGTCCGTCCGCGCAAGGTCGACCCAGGAGCGTCCGATGACGACACCGCCCCGACTGCTTCCCCTGCTGGCCCAGTTCGACTTCGCGCGCGAGCGGCTGGTCGGCCGGCTGAGCGGGCCCGTCATGGACAGCGGTGACGGCACCGGCACCCGGGTCGAACCGGTGACCGACGACGAGTACCTCTGGGAACCCGTGCCCGGCTGCTGGTCGGTGCGGCGGCGTGCGGACGGACCGGGTCAGCGGGCGTCCTTCCTGGCCGGCGGCGGTACGTGGGGACGCGACGCCGCCCCCTACCCGCACCCCTGGCCGCCGCCGGTCACCACCATCGCCTGGCGGCTCAGCCACCTCACCGAGATGCTGGCCCTGCGCGCCGACCACACCAGCGGCAGCCGCTCGGCGACCCGGGACGGGCATCCCGTCAACGGGGACGCCGCCGGTGCCGTCGCGGCTTTCGAGGCGGCCGCCGACGCCTGGCGGCGGGCGCTGCTGAGCGTCGACGACACCGCGCTGGACACCGTCGGCCACTGCACCTACCCGTACGGCAGCGACGTCGAGGAACCCTTTCTGGACATCGTGTGGTGGGTCAACCAGGAGCTGCTGCACCACGGAGCGGAGATCGCCCTGCTCCGCGACCTCCACCGGGCGCGCGGGCGGGGCTGACGGACCCGGCCGGTGTCACGCCCCGTCCCGTGCCGCCCGCACGACGGCCGCTGCCGCCGTGGCCGCCGCGAGCACCGGTGCGGTGCTGCGCGTGGCGCGCCCGAGCATGAAGGCACCCTCCAGCAGGGCGATGACCGAGCTCGCCGTGTCCCGGGCGGCCTGCTCGGGGACGCCCCCTCGGGCGTAGTAGTCGGCGAGGTGGTCGATCCAGCTGCCGAAGACGTCGGCGGTGGCCTGCCGTAGCGGTTCGCTCGTGCTCGCCACCTCCAGGGCGACGGTCGCGATGGGGCACGGATCGGCGAAGTCCAGCTCGGCGAGGGTGCCGGCCGCCGCGGTGAACGCCGCCTCGGTGGCCGCGACCCGGTCCGCGTACGGTGCCGTCAGCTCGGCGATGAGCTCCAGGTAGACGGCGCCCGACGTGCGGATCACCTCCTCGCCCAGCTGGGCCTTCCCGCCGGGGAAGAAGTGGTAGATCGACCCGAAGGGGGCACTGGCCGCCCCGGCGATCTGCTTCATGCCCGTGCCGGTGTACCCCGTGCGCCGGAACAGCTCGGTGCCGGCGGTCACGATGCGCTGCCGGGTCTCATGGGTGCCGGCGGCCTTGCCGTCGCTCAAGGGGGACACCTCCGCGGAGCCACTGTCGCCGTAGGGCGGTCGGCGCTTATTCTGTCACTAGAACGATCTATCAAGTGCCATCCGGGCAGCGAACCGGGATCGGGGGCGGGCGTGCCGGAGATCGAGCTGAGCGCGGGAACGATCGACTACGAGGACACCGGAGGAGACGGCCCGGTGGTGGTCCTGGCCCACGGCCTCGGCTTCGACGAGTCGGTGTGGGCCGACGTCGTCGCCGAACTGCGGTCCGATTTCCGCGTGTTGGTGCCCGTCCTGCCGATCGGCAGTCATCGCCGCCCGATGCGCCCCGACGCCGACCTCTCCGCGCACGGCGTCGCCCGGCTGCTCGCCGAGTTCATGGACCGGCTGGAGCTGAACGACGTCACCCTCGTCCAGAACGACGCCGGCACCGCCCAACTCCTGGTCGGCGTACGGGACGAGCGCGTCGCGCGGCTGGTCCTCACCTCCTGCGAGGCACTGGACAACTATCCGCCGGGTCTCCAGGGGCGGCTCCTGTGCGCGGCCGGCCGGGTCCCCGGCGGGCTCTTCCTCCTCGTCCAGTCCTTCCGGTTCCCGTTCCTGGCGCGCATGGAGACCTCGCTCGGCGGCATGGCGAAGCGGCCGCTGCCGAAGGAGCTGATCGCTCGCTGGTACCGCCCGCTGCTGACCAGCCGTCATATCCGGCGCGACCTGGCCAGGTTCCTCCGCTCGACGCGGAAGGGCTGCTATCTGGAGGCGGCGGGCAACCTCCGGGCGTTCACCAGGCCCGCCCTGGTCGCCTGGGGTGCGGAGGACCGCATGATGCCGCCCGCCACCGGCCGCCGGCTGGCCGCGCTCCTGCCCGACTCCCGCTACGTGGAGATCCCGGACGCGCGCACACTGGTCCAGCTGGACAATCCCGCCGCCCTCACGGCGGAGATCCGGCGCTTCGTCGAGGAGCATCCGCTGCTGGGCGAGGGCGGTGGGCGGGACGGGGGCGGCGAGGAGTGAGACCGGCAGCGCGCCGGACGCCTCGGGAACGGCGGCCGGCCCGGGAGTCGTCCGGGCTCGCGCGCGCGGGGGCTCGGGGGCTCGGGGGTGTCGGGTCGGGTCCGGTCAGGGGCGGGGCGGGTTGCCGCGCGGGCTCAGCGTGGCGTTCGGCAGCACGGGCGCGGGCAGCCGCTCACCGGGGTAGCCGTGCACGGCGCCGAAGCGTTCGGTGGCCTTCTCCCAGTCCTCCCGCGCCTCGACGATGTCGTCGTGCGTGCGGCCGATGAAGTTCCACCACATCACGATCTCCTCGCCGAACGGCGGCCCGCCGAGCAGGACCACGCGGGCCGGGCCGTCGGATGCGTTGGCGAGGTCGAGGGTGCCGCAGCCGTCGGGGACGTAGCCGAGCTCGGCGGGGCGCAGCGGGGTGCCGCCCACGCGGACGTCTCCCTCGTCCACGAGCACGCCGTGCTCGAAGCCGGCGTCGACCGCCAGCGTGAGGGTGGCGTGCGGCTCCAGGACGATCTCGGCGCCGAGCAGCGGGGTGAAGGTGCGCACCGGCGAGACCGCACCGGCCAGGGAGCCCAGGAACACCCGCAGTACGGCGCCGTCGAGACGCACCGGCTCGGGCACATGGTGCTGGAAGTCCCGGGCGGTGTGCCGGTGCTCCTCGGGCAGCGCCACCCACAGTTGCACGCCGTGCAGCACGGTCGTGCGGGGTGTGGACACCTCGGTGTGGGCGATGCCGTGGCCGCCGGTCATCAGGTTCAGCTCGCCGGGGCGTACGAGGGCGTGGCTGCCCAGGCTGTCCCGGTGCTCGATCTCTCCACTGAACAGCCAGCTCACCGTCTGCAGTCCGGTGTGCGGGTGCGGGGCGACGTCCATGCCGCCGCTGTGGGCGACGTCGTCGGGGCCGTAGTGGTCGGCGAAGCACCAGGCGCCGATCAGTGTGCGGGCCCGCTGCGGCAGCGTACGGCGCACCGTCATCGCGCGGGGGCCGCCGAGCGGCACGTCCCGCGGCGTGAGTACCTCGACCGGCGCCTCGGCGCCCGTCCGGTCCCGCTCGGCGGGGGAGCCGCACAGCATCTCGGCGGGCCTCGTCTCGGTGTTGCTCATTCGAGCCCACCTCCCATCCATGATAGTTTTAGATTCAACAATTATCGCGAGCATAACCCTTGCCCCGGCTCCGCGCATCCGCTTGCGCGGGGAGCCGGCCACGGCACCCGGAGGAGTCCAGGTTGACCAGTCCCGTCCCGGCCGGCGCCACCCGGCGGATCTACATCGACAAGCAGAGCCCCAAGGCGTATCACGCGCTGGTGCAGACGTCCGAGGCGGTCCGTGCGACCGCCGCCGAGGCCGGGCTGGACCGCGCCCTGGTGGAGCTGGTCAACCTCCGCGTCTCGCAGATCAACGGGTGCGCCTACTGCCTGCACGTGCACACCCGTGCCGCGCTGCGGGCGGGCGAGACCCCGCAGCGTCTCGGGGTGCTCGCCGCCTGGCGGGACACCGAGGTGTTCACGCCCGCCGAGCGGGCCGCCCTCGCCCTGGCCGAGGCGACGACCGCCGCCGCCGACGGAACCGCGCAGGACGCCGCGTACGCGGCCGCGCGCGACGTGCTCACCGACGACCAGATAGCAGCGGTGATCTGGGTGGCGGTCACCATCAACGCGTTCAACCGCGTCTCGATCATGAGCCGGCATCCGGTCCGCCCGGAGGGATGACGGGCCCGTCGCCCCACGGCTGCGGACCGACCGTGCCGTCATCTCCCGGACGGGGGCGGGCCGGGCGGTCGCCTCAGGCGCGCAGGAACTCCGCCCAGCCGCCCTCCGGTTTCTGGCCGACCTCCAGGGTGCGCAGTCGTGCGAGGACACGCGGGTTCTGGGCGTCGAGCCAGTCGACCAACTGGCGGAACGACACCAGGCGTACGTCCGGACGGAGGGCGATCTGCCGGAGCGCCTCCTCGGCCGCGTCCATGTAGATGCCGCCGTTCCACTGCTCGAAGTGGCTGCCGATGAACAGCGGCGCCCGGTTGGTCTCGTACGCCCGGTCGAACCCCGCCAGGTAGGACTGGGTCGCCTGGGCGCGCCAGTACGGGTAGTTGTACGAGGGTGCGCGCGTCGTGCTCTTGGACTGGTTGGCCAGCACGTTGTAGTCCATGGACAGCACCTCGAAGGAGTGCCCGGGGAACGGGATGCTCTGCAGGGGGAAGTCCCAGACCCCTTCCCGCTTCCTCGGCCACAGCTGCATCCCGCCCGGCGACGAGGCGTCGTAGCGCCAGCCCAGCTCGCGCGCGGCGGGCAGCAGGTTCTCCTGGCCGAGCAGGCACGGGGTGCGGCCGCCGATCAGTTCCCTGTCGTAGTCGAAGGGCAGCGGCGGCAGCTCGTGCCAGCCGGTGTGCGTGCGCCAGGACTTGACGAAGGACCTCGCCTGCTCGATCTCCGAACGCCACTGCCCCGGGCTCCAGTTCGCCACCGATCCGGGACCCTCGCAGAAGTGCCCGTTGAAGTGCGTGCCGATCTCGTGGCCGTCGAGCCAGGCCTCACGCACGTACCTGAGCGTGTCCTTGACGTGTGCGTCGGTCAGGTACCCGATGTCCGAGGCGCCCGCCGGGTTGTTCGGCGGCCGGTACAGCCGTTTCTTCTCCTCCGGCAGCAGGTAGAGCCCGGACAGGAAGAACGTCATGTGCGCCCGGTGGGTCCGGGCGAGTTCCAGGAAGCGGGGGAACAGACCCGTGCCGATCTCGCCGGCGCCGTCCCAGGAGAACACCACGAACTGCGGTGGGGTCTCGCCGGGTTCGAGGGCGACGGGCGGGTCCGGCTGGTGCGGCTGCGGGCCGGTGTACGAGGTCGAGCCGTCCCCGATCAGCCGGGTCGCCGCCCCGGGGCCGCCCGCTCCCGCCGGGGAGTCGCCCGGTCCTCCGCAGCCGGCCCACGCCGCGGAGGCCACGCCGAGTCCCGCACCGAGGCCGAGGCGTGCCAGGCCCCGGCGGCTGATTCCACTCATCGCCATCCCAACCCGCGTCCGCTGCGGACGCGTTGTGCACCCCCGGCCGGTGGCCCCCTCATCGGGAACAATAAGGGCGATAAGCGTATGAATCGGATGATTGGGTCCGGCGTGGCGTGGCGAACTCCGGGCAGGCGGCCGGTGCCGGTGCCGGCGCGACCACGGGCGCGGGCGTCGGGTCAGCGGAACGCCGCGACGTTGCGGGCCGCCCAGGCGGCGAAGGGGGTGGCGGGGCGGCCCAGCAGGCGCTCCACGTCCCCGCTCACGGCCTGCTCCTGCGGGGTGGGCTCGCCCAGGACGGCCAGCGTGCCCTCGGCGACGGCGGGAGGCATGACGCGGAGCAGCTGGGCGTACGCCTCCTCGCGGCTCTGCTCGACGAACGTCACCGGTTCCCCGAGCGCGTCGGCCAGGGCGGCGGCACGCCGGCGCGGGGTGAGGGGCTCCGGGCCGGTCAGGGTGTAGGTGGCCGTGGCGTGACCGTCCTCGCGGAGTACGGTCGCGGCGACCGAGGCCACGTCGGCCGGGTCGACGAACGGCAGGGCCACGTCGGCGAAGGGCGCGGGCGCGACGCGCTCCCGGCGGACGGGTTCGGCCCAGGCGAGCGCGTTCGAGGCCATCCCGCCCGAGCGCAGGATCGTGAAGGGCAGCCCCGAACGGGCCACCGCCGCCTCGAAGCGCACGGCGTGCGCGTACGCACGTGGCCGGGTGCCGGCGCCCTGCGAGGACAGCAGCACCACCTTCCCGACCCCGGCCGCGGCGGCCTCGCGCAGTATCCCGTCGGGGTCGTCGCCCGCCACCAGCAGGAACAGCGCCTCGGCTCCTTCCAGGGCGGGCGCGAGGCTTTCCGGCTGCGCGAGATCGACGGCGACGGCCCGCACGCCCGGCGGAACGTCCTCCGGTGCGATCCGCCGGGCGCCTGCGGTCACCGTCCCGCCCGCGGCGATCAGTTCGGCGACCAGCGCCCGGCCGACGTTTCCCGTGGCACCCGTGACAGTGATCATGACGGTCCTCCCGTATAAGTTAGTTGGCTGACTAAGTAGTGAGGGTAGAGCCTGCCGAGGATGGGTGTCTATGGTTAGTCAGGTGACTGACTCGAAAACTCCGGCGGAGACCGAGGCGCGGCCGGGCCGGTCCGGCCGTGGCGGCAAGCGCGAGGCCCTGGTGCGGGCGGCCGTACGGGTCTTCCACGAGCAGGGCGTGGAGAAGACCACGCTCGGCGACATCGCCCGCACGGCCGAGGTCCCGCTCGGCAACGTCTACTACTACTTCAAGACCAAGGACCAGCTGGTCGAGGCCGCCGTGGACGCCCATTGCCAGCAGCTCGACGCGCTCACGGCCCGACTGGACGAGCTACCCGATCCGGCCGCCAGGCTGAAGGCCCTGGTCGCCGGCTGGGTCGACCAGCGTGAGACAGCGGCACGGTTCGGCTGCCCCTTCGGCACCCTCGCCACCGAACTCGACAAGCGGGACGACGGGCTCGACCTGGCCGCCGCCAGGGTCATGCGGGCACTGATCGACTGGGTGGAGTCCCAGTTCGCCCGGCTCGGCCGAGCCGACGCCGCCGCACTGGCCGTCGAACTCGTCGCGGCCTACCAGGGCATGTCGGTCCTCACCAACACCCTGCGCGACCCCGGCCTGATGGCGGCCCAGGGGGACCGGCTGCAGTCCTGGATCGACGGGATCGCGGGCGGGTAGGGCGGCGGTCGAAGGGTCGCGGCCGATCGAGAGGCGTGCCGCACTCCGGCCGGAGCACTCCACGTCGCTCACGTGGCCATGTGGCGCTCCTCCGCCGGGGCCGGCAGCACCACGATGCGCTGGACGGCCCTGCTCAGCACCAGGACGCCCGCGACGATCAGCAGCGCGCCGCAGGCCTCCGGCACGAGCCACCAGCCGGTGCGGATCCGCTCGTCGAACAGGACGATGCCCAGGGTCAGGCTGACCACCGCGTCGCCGATGGTCAGCGCCGGCTGGGCGGCCGCGAGGGGACCGGCCTGGAGGGCGTTCTCCAGCAGGAGCACGGAGGCGACGCCGGCCAGTGCGAAGCCGTACGTCTGCCAGGACCGCAGGAACGCCGTGAAGCCCTGGTCGGCGAAGGTGCCGCTGGCCGATTTCAGGAGGGCGGCGGTCAGGGCGTTGCCGATGGCGGAGGCGGCCGCCAGCAGTGCCGCGCGCCGCGCGGGCGGGCGCCCTCGTCCGGCGAAGAGCACGGCGGCCGCCATCGCGCCCACACACAGGCACAGGGCCGGGATCCAGCGGACGAGCGGCGCGCTGTCGGTCGCGCCGTGCGGCGCGGCCGCGACGAGCAGGACGGCGAGGCCCGCCACGCAGCCGCCGACACCCCACCAGCCCGAGCGGGGGAGGCGCCGGTGCATCAGCGGGGCGGCGACGAGCAGGGCGAACGGCAGCTCCAGGATGAACAGCGGCTGCACCAGCGCCAGGGGGCCGTTGACCAGGGCCAGGCTCTGGAAGAGCGCGGCGCAGACGACCCCGGCCATGCCGATCACCCAGAAGGGCCGGTGCACCAGCTCCATGAGCAGCCGCAGACCGCCGCGGCTGCTGGCCGAGGCCGCCTTCCGCTGGAAGGCGGTGCCCACGGCGTTGCTCGCCGCTCCCGCGACGGCGAACGCCGCGGCCAGTTCGATCACGACGGTCTCCTGCCTGCCGGCGGACCTCCCGGGGAAGGCTCGGGCCTCTTCAGCGTACGAAAGGCGGCGCCGCCGCGCCGGGTCCCGCGGTGCCTGGAGGGCCGCGCGGCCGTGCCGCGACGAGCGGTCCGGCCGAATCCGGGGTACCTGCCCGACGAGGCGCCGGGGCGAGGGACGAGGAGGAGCGCATGACGCAGGCGGTCCGCGAGATCATGACCTGCAATCCGATCACGGTGACGCCGGAGACCCCGGTCTGCGAGGTCGCCGTCCGCATGCGCGACGAGGACATCGGCGCGGTCCTCGTCTGTGCGGGCGACCGGCTGCGCGGGCTGGTCACCGACCGGGACCTGACCGTGCGCATCCTCGCCGACTGCGGGGACGTCACCGGACGCACGGTGGCCGAGGCGTGCAGCAGCGAACTGGTCACCGTCGCGCCGGACGACGACGTGGACCGCGCCGTGCAGCTCATGCGCGGCAAGGCGCTGCGCCGGCTGCCGGTGGTCGAGGACGGCAGGGTGGTCGGCATCGTCGCCCTGGGCGACGTGGCCCTGGAGTACGACCCCGAGTCCACGCTGGGCCACATCAGCGCGGCCGTACCCACGCGCTGACACCCGGCCGGCACGAGCCGTACCCGGGAGCGGCGGGCCTGCCCGCAGGGCGACCGGGGCCGCGGTGGGCGCCCGGACGGCTTCGGGTCACGGTGCCGGGCTTGCGGTGCTCCGGTCCGCCGTCCGCAGGGCCGTGTCCGCCTGACGCACCCGCCACTCCTCCACCGTGTCCTGCTGGCGCCGGGCCCGTTCGAGGAGGTTGTCGAGAAGCCCGGGGTCCAGGCGGTCGTCCGTCGCGGTCAGCCGGCGCAGGGTCTGCCAGCCGGCCGCCTTGCCCTCCACAGCCATGCGCAGCGCCTCCAGTTCCAGCAGGGTGCTCAGCGGCGAGCGCCGTACCAGGCGGCCGTTGGACTTGAGCCGGCCCGCGCGTTCGGCCGCCCAGCCCGCCCAGACCTTGTAACGGCGCACGGGGACGTCCAGATCGCGCATGATGCCGAGCAGCGCCGCCCGGTCCTCCCTGATCTCGGCGGCGACGGGAGCCACGGCGCGGCCCAGGGCGGATCCGCGGGTGGCGCGCGCCAGATGGGCGGCCCGCTCGGTGCCCGCGGTGGCGCCGGCCAGGTGGTCGTTGAGATAGATGCCGAGCAGCTTCGCGGCGGTGCCGCCGGCCGACTCGGACGCGAGCGTGCGGTCGCTCGACGGTCCGTTCATGACAGGTCTCCTTGGTGGGGAGGGGCGTGGGAGCCCATGGCGGGTGACGGCGGAATGGCGGTTACGGCGACGGCGCGCGACCGGTGCGGCCGCGCCGACCGTCGTCGTGACCCGTACCAGACTGGGTGTACGGGGCGTCGAGCCGAATCCGAAGCGCACGGCGGGCTCGACGGGGGACAGGCGCCCGAGGTCGCGCCCTTCGAGGACGGCGGTCGCCTGGGTGATCAGGCGCAGGTCGCGGGCGCCGTACCACTCGCGCCGTCCGCCGCCTGCGGTGCCGCGGGTGCGGGTGCCGAGCAGCACGCGGGCGAGCGGATCGGTCACCGCCGTCCACGACGGCAGGCCCGCGAGCGCTCCGGGCACCGCCCTGAGCAGCAGCCCCGGCAGTCCTCTGCGGCTGACGGTCAGCCGCAGCCCGAGCTGTGGGCCCGCGTCGACCGACCAGTGGTCACCGGTGACGCGCACCAGCACCGGTACGACCCGGACCTCGTGGAAGGCGTAGGTGCCGGCGATGAAGTCCGCGATCCGCCGGGTGGGCGCCAGCAGGGCGCGGTGGCCGTCGGGTGTCTCGACCATCACGTCGCTGAACGGGCCGAAGGGGGAGCGGGGCCAGTGCCCGAGCACCAGACGGGTGCCCGACGCCGTGCCGACACTGGCGATCCAGCCGTCGAACCGCAGCCGGGCGGCCCGGGCACCGCCGGGCCGGTGGGCGCTCATCCGCCCGGGCCGGAGTGCCGCCGGACCCGGCCGCGGCGCCGGCCCGCCGCCGGTCCCAGGTTCCCCACCACGGCCAGGGGCGGCTTCACGGCCGCTTCCCTCCTGCCGTGCGGTGCGCCACGGGAGCCCTCGGTCCGGCCGGGTGCGCACGGGCCGACCGGATCGGATGCGAGACACCCAGGCGCACCTCACGCACCCCGTCGGAGAAGTGCGCGAGCGGCGCGTCCGTGGGCGCGGGCAGCCCGGCCGCCCGGACCAGCGACTCCTCGACGACGTCGACGTGTGCTTCGCGCAACGGCCAGGGCGCGTGCTCGACGGGCGTCTCCCACAGCACACCGCACCGGCGGGTGTACGCCCGCCATCGCGAGGTCAGCCACACGTCCCGGCGGCTTGGCCGGATCGGCTCGCCCGGGCGGACGGCCAGGCGGTAGCGGGGCCGTCCGCCGCGCCGCGCACCGGTGTACTCCAGGCCGCCTGCGTGCCGGTTCAGCCGCAGGCGGCCCAGGTGGTACGGCATCCCCACCGCGCGGGCGGCCAGCATCACCGGGGTGGCGACCTCCAGGGACAGGAACCACAGCCCGTCCCGGCCGTCGGGCCCGCGCACATAGGTGCGCAGGTTGGTCTCGGCGAACGGGCGCAGTGTGCTGCGGAACCCCGGTGGCCGCACACCGGCCATGACGAACGGCGTGAGGCTGACCCACGCCGAGCCGTCGAACGTGTCCACGGCGAGTCCGTCCGGCAGCAGGCGCTGGACCTGATCGGGGGAGTAGGCCCAGTGCACGGACGTCTGGGTCAGCCAGTCGGCCCGCAGCTCGGGAACGTACACGCGTTGTTCAGGCCCGTACGAGACCACGGGCACCGACTCCCCCCGGGGCGGCTGCCGAAACCCGGCGCGCGGGCGCCCGGCTGTTCAGCCGCCCCACACCGACCAGCTCGCCGTGCCCTGCCCGGCCGCCAGGAGGGCGAGGACGACCAGGTCGGCGACGCCCAGCCCCAGGCCCAGCCAGGCGCGGAAGCGGCGCGGGGTGTCCCGGCGCAGGGCGATGACGGCCAGCACGATGGCGATGGGGCCGAGGACGATGTTGAGGACGAGGAGCCCGACGAGGCCGAGGACGAAGGAGGCCACGGCCATGCCTTCGGTGTCCTGCCGGCCCGTCCGGTGCGAGGGGGGCGCGGTCAGCCGCATGGTCAGGCCCTCCTCGTCCGGTCGCGGCGCCGCCGTTCGCGTCCCGCGAAGACGACGAGCCAGACGGCGATGAAGCAGCCGAGTACCAGGGCGACGGGCCAGGGGAGGTAGGCGGCGGCCCCCACGACGATGCCCAGCAGGAGCAGGGCGACGACAAGGAAGAGCACGGTTACCTCCCCGGGCCGGTGGCCGTGGCCACGGTCGGCGGTCGTGAGCCCGGACGGCGCGGCGCACCCTGCGGGCACTGTGTCAACGTGTTCATGACATCGCCGGTTACCCGTGGGAAGCCTTCTCACGCAGCGGATCCGGCCGACTCCCGCTCCGGATCCGCGGGACTCAGGTGGCGCGTGTTCCGCCGCCCCTGCGGATCCGGCCGAGCAGGTCCCGGTGGAAGGCGGCGAGTTGGCCCTCCGGTACCGGGGCGGGGCTGCCGCTGAGGGTGTACCAGGTCTCGCCGCCGGAGTGCTGGACCGCGACGCGCGCACTGCGGCCGTCCGACAGCAGGATCGTCGCGACGGTGAGATCGCCGGTGATGACACCGACCTCTTCCGTCATCGCCCCGCCGGGACCCGCGGTGACCCGGTCTACGTAATTGTTGATGCTGGGAGGGTTGTTCATGGGGCGCAGGTTTCCATCTGTCCGCCCGGCATGCCCCGCAGCGCGCAGAAGTCGCCCACGGGTGTCCCCGTGTTGGGTGTGTGCGGCCGGCGGCCCTCAGCCGAACAGCGGGAACCTGTCCGCCGCCGGACCGAGGGCGGCGCGCTCGGCGTCGGTGAGGGCGGCCCGCCCGGTACCGGCGCGGGCGTAGTGCGCGTCGCTCCAGTCCGGCGGGGCGGGCCGGCCGAGCAGGCCGTCCAGAGCGGCACGCACCGCGGCCAGCCCCTCGGCGGAGGGTCCGGGGGCCGAGGGGAGCCGCACGGTCATGTCGAGGTGGTGGACGGTCGCCTCCACCGCGAGCGTGTCGATCAGGTCCGCGGCGGTCAGCACGTGTCCCTGGGTGGCGACGCGGCGCGTGGGATCGGCCGCGTCCGCCGCGTGCACGGCCGCGGCCAGCGTGTCCAGATACAGGTTCCGCAACTGGCCGAAGTCCAGGAACATGCTCGCGTTCACCCGCACCCACCGCCGCCCGTTCGCCGCTCCGGTGGTGTCCGGCCGCCAGTCCCGCCAGTACGTCACCGCGTCCCGGTCGGTGTCCCCGTCCGCCGGCGTGTGCAGCGCCACCAGCCCGCGCTGGGCGTCCTGCAGGCAGTGGAACACGAGATCCCGAACGGCCCATCCCGTACAGCCGGTCGGCAGCCAGGACTCGTCGTCCCCGAGCCCGGCGACCACGGCGGCGGAGGCCTCGTAGGCCGCCCGCAGCGTCCGTGCCGGATGTGGGGGGTGCGCTGCGCTCATGGGGTCCTCCCGTCGTGGCGGACGATCCGTCGTCCCGCCCTGGTCCCCCTCATACCCGGCTCGCCGTCGCCGTGTCGGCGGACAGACGCTGGGCGACGTAGATCGGGATCACCGACAGCAGGACCAGGACGGCGGCCACCACGTTCACCACCGGTGCCTGCTGCGGGCGGGTCATGTTGCCGAAGATCCAGATGGGGAGGGTCTCGATGCCGGGGCCCGCGGTGAAGGTCGTGACGACGATCTCGTCGAAGGACAGGGCGAAGGCGAGCAGCCCGCCGGCCAGCAGGGCGGAGCGGACCAGGGGGAAGGTCACGTCGGCGAACGCGCGGAACGTGGTCGCGCCGAGGTCCATGGCCGCCTCCTCGTAGGAGGCCGCCGTGCGCCGCAGCCGTGCCACCACGTTGTTGAACACCACGACGATGCAGAACGTGGCGTGCCCGACGATCACCGTGAACAGCCCGAGACCCACCCCGAGGGGTTCCAGCACCGTGCTGAAGGCCGAGTTGAGGGCGATGCCCGTGACGATGCCGGGCAGCGCGATCGGCAGCACGACGACGAACGACACCGTGTCCCGGCCGAAGAAGCGGTGGCGGGCGACGGCGAACGCGACGAGCGTACCCAGGACGAGCGCGATCGCGGTGGCACCCAGCCCCGCCTTCACCGAGACCCACAGGGCGTCGCGGGCACCGGAGTTGTGCAGGGCCACCGACCACCAGCGCACGGTGAGCCCCGGCGGCGGCCAGCTCGCGCTGCGGTCCGGGTTGAGGGAGTTGACGAGGACGAGCAGGAGCGGGACGTAGATCACCGCGAAACCGAGCCCGGCGCCGATGCGCAGGGCGACGCGCGCGGTACGGCTGAGATGCATGGCGCTCTTCTTCTCCAGGCGTTCGGGGCGGGCTACAGGCTGTTCAGGGCGCCCGTGCGGCGGATCGCCAGCAGGTACAGGACGATCACGACCACGGGTACGGTGCCCAGCGCGGCCGCCATGGGCAGGTTCAGCTCGATGTTGGAGTACACGAGGTTGCCGATCAGCTGGGTCTTGCCGCCGACGATCTGCACGGTGATGTAGTCGCCGAGGCTGAGCGAGAAGGTGAAGACCGAGCCGGCCGCCACCGAGGGCAGCACCATCGGCAGGACCACCGACCGGAAGGTCCGCCCGGCCCGCGCCCCGAGATCGGCCGACGCGTCGAGCAGACTCGCCGGGAGCTGCTCCAGGGCGGTGTGGATCGGCAGGATCATGTACGGCAGCCACAGGTAGGTCAGCGTGAGGACCGTCGCCGGCAGCCCGAAGCCGGGACCGCTCAGCCCGAACGGGGCCAGCATCCAGTCCGCGAGCCCGCCCTCGGACAGGATCAGCCGCCACGCGTACACCTTGACCAGGTAACTCGCCCACAACGGGGTGAGGATGGCCACCACGAGCAGGGGGCGCAGGCGCGGCCGGGCCACCCGGGCCGTGTAGAAGGCGACCGGGAAGGCGATGAGGGCGCACAGCGCGGTCACCGCGAGCGCGACGCCCACGCTGCGCAGGATCACCTGACGGAAGACCGGGGTGGTGACCAGCTCGTGGAAGTTGTCCGTCGACCAGACCTTGACCACCTGCGAGGTGAAAGAGTCGGTCGTCCAGAACGCCGAGACGAACAGGACCGCCAGGGAGCCGAGGTAGAGCACGGCCAGCCACAGCAGCGGTGCGGTGAGCAGCAGGGTCAGCCGCAGCCGGGGCCTGCGGTGGAGCGTTCCGGCGAGCCGCCGGACGGTTCCCCGGCCGGCGGCGGTCGTCACTTCGGTCGTCACGGCTCAGCCCTTGATCTCGGTCCAGGCCTGCACCCACTTGGCGTACGGCACGCAACGGACGTCCTCGCGGCCGTCGAGGCACTGCTCGATGGGGGTGTTCCAGAAGGCGATCCGCTTCCAGTAGTTCTCGTCGGCCGCGTGGTAGACCGTGCAGAAGTTCCTGTCGCTGGTGTGCGCGCACGCCTTGGAGTTGGCCGGGGCCTCGCCGAAGTACTCGGCGACCTGCGCGTTGACCTCGGGCGAGACGATCCAGTCGAGCCATTTGTAGGCGCAGTTGGGGTGGGCGGCCTTGGCGGAGACCATCCAGGTGTCGGACCAGCCGGTCGAACCCTCCTTCGGCACCAGCGCCTTGACCTTCGCGCCCTCGGAGGCCGCGAGACTGGCGATGACCTGCCAGGTGGTGCCGACGACCGAGTCCCCGCTCTTGAAGGCGGAGACCTCCTTCAGGTAGTCGCTCCAGTACTCGCCGACGTCCGCGTTCTGCTGTTTGAGCAGGGCCACGGCCGCGTCGAACTGCTTCTTGTCGAGGGCGTAGGGGTTCTCGATCTTCAACTCGGGCCTGGTGGCCTTCAGGTACAGGGCCGCGTCGGCGATGTAGATGGGCGAGTCGTACGCGGTGACGTGTCCGTTGTGCTGCCCGGCGTCGTCGAACACGGCGGACCAGGAGGTGGGCGCGGGCTTCACCTTCTCGGTGTTGTACATCAGCAGGTTGGCGCCCCGGCCGTGCGGGATGCCGTACATGCGGCCCTTCACGGAGTTCCAGGCGCCGTTCTTCAACCCGCTGTAGACATCCCTGTAGTTGGGGACGAGGGCGGTGTTGACCGGGGCGGCGTCACCGGAGGCGATCAGCCGCAGGGAGGCGTCGCCGGAGGCGGAGACGGCGTCGTACTGACCGGTCTTCATCAGCTTGACCATCTCGTCCGAGCTGGCGGCGACCTTGGAGTGGACCTGGCAGCCCGTCCGCTTCTCGAAGCCGGTGACCCAGTCGGTCTTCGGGTCGTTCGAGCCGTCCTCGACGTAGCCGGCCCAGGCGATCAGGTTGACCTGGCCCTCGGTCTTCCCGAGCTTCGTCGGGGCCTTGAGGTCGGGCGGGTTGAGCCCGGTGGCGGAGGACCCGCCGGAGCCGGAGGAGGAGCCGCAGGCGGCGGCGAGCAGCAGCGCGGCGGCCGCGGCGGCGGCACGCGGGACGCGGGTGAGACGCACGACGTTCTCCAGGGGACGTAGAGGTGGGGAGGGTTCAGGAGGGCAGGGCGACGGCGTGCCTGCGGTGCCACTGCAGGCGGACCCGGGTGCCGCGGTAGGCGGCGACGTCCTCGGAGGAGGTCTCCAGGTTCTGCTGCAGCGCGGTGATCCGTCCGCCGCCGTCGAGGTCGACCAGGAAGCGGGTGGCGTCGCCGAGGTAGACGACCTCGGCGACGGTGCCCGTGGCGGTCGTGTGCTCCGGCTCGTCCGCCTCGGCGGACTCCTTCAGCACCCGGATCTTCTCCGGCCGGATGTTGTAGGTGCCGGGGCTGCCGACGATCCGGTGGGCGCTCTCGCCGTCCAGCAGGTTGGAGGTGCCGACGAAGGAGGCGACGAACGGGGTCGCCGGGCGTTCGTAGATCTCCGCGGGCGTGCCGACCTGGGCGATGCGGCCCTGGTCGAAGACGGCGATGCGGTCGCTCATCGTCAGGGCCTCCTCCTGGTCGTGGGTGACGAAGACGAAGGTGATACCCACCTCCCGCTGGATCGCCTTGAGTTCGACCTGCATCTGCTCGCGCAGCTTGAGGTCGAGGGCGCCGAGCGGCTCGTCCAGCAGCAGCACGCGGGGCCGGCCGACGAGCGCGCGGGCGAGCGCGACGCGCTGGCGCTGCCCGCCGGAGAGCTGGGCGGGCCGCCGCTGGCCGTAGCCCTCGAGGCGGACCTCCGCGAGCGCCTTGCGGGCGCGGACGAGGCGTTCGGCCTTCGGCACCTTGCGGATCTTGAGCCCGTAGGCGACGTTCTGCTCGACCGTCATGTGCGGGAAGAGGGCGTAGTCCTGGAAGACGGTGTGCACGTCCCTCTCGAACGGGGCGAGGCCGGTGACCTCCTGTCCGGCGAGTTCTATCCGGCCCTGGTCGGGTGTCTCGAACCCGGCGACGAGCCGCAGGACCGTGGTCTTCCCCGAGCCGGACGGGCCGAGCATCGAGAAGAACTCCCCGTCCCGGATCTCCAGGTCGACCCCGGCCACCGCGGTCGTCCCGCCGAAGGACTTCCGCAGGTCCCGCAGCCGGATCGCAATTCCCTCCATAGGGGAACCTTTCTGGCGCGCTGTACGTTGACAGTAAACATATGAAGTCATAGTTCAAAGCTCAAGGGCCCCTTAGGGTAAAGCTTGAGTCAACGCACGAGGTGGTGACCGTGAGGCAGCACGAGATCGACGGCGGCGCCCGCAAGGCCGTCTTCAGCCCGGTGGACAACCGGGCCCGCGTGGACGCCGTCGTCCGCCGCATCGGCGACGCCATCGAACTGGGCCTCCTGGCCGACGGCGAGCAGCTTCCGGGTGAGACCGAGCTCGCCGGACAGCTCGGGGTCTCCACGGTGACCCTGCGCGAGGCGCTCATGGCCCTGCGGCAGCAGGGCCTCGTCACCACCCGCCGGGGCCGCGGCGGCGGCAGCTTCGTCTCCCTGCCCGAAGTCCCCGCCGACGACCGCCTCAAGGCACGGCTGCGCGGCTGGAGCACCGACGAACTGCGCGACCTGGGCGACCACTGGGCCGCCCTGTCCGGTGCCGCGGCCCGCCTCGCCGCCGACCGCACCGAACCCGAGGAACTGGACCCCCTGCGCCGTACCGCCGAGGACCTGGCCCAGGCCGTGGACGCGGGCGCGCGCAGCCGTCTGTACGGCCGCTTCCACGTCGAACTCGCCGCGGCGGCCCAGTCCGCCCGGCTCACCCGTGAACAGGTCGCGCTGCAGAGCGAGGTGGGCGCGCTGCTCTGCCTCGTCCTCGCCGACGACGCATATCGTGAAGAAGTTGCGGAACGTCACCGCGCCGTGATCTCCGCCGTGCAGGATGGGGCCCACGAATCGGCCGGCACGCTGGCCGAGCGGTGCGTCAGGGACGCCACGGCACGACTCGTCGCCGTACGCCTGTCCCTCTGACCGCGCCGCGTCCGGTTCCCGTCCGCTGGAGGACACCATGGGCGTCAGCTCCGGGCCGGCCACCCTCGGCACGGACACCACAACGTGGGTGGCCGCACAGGTGGGCGGTGCGCTGGAGGCGGTCTTCGACGCGGTCGCGGCGACCCGCGCGGACACGGCGGCCCTGCTCGGCCGCGCGACCGCCGACGGCCGCCGCCCGACCAGCGCCGACCTCGCCGCCCTCCGACCGGGCCTGCACCTGCGCCTGACCCGTGAGGAACTCGTCTCCGGCGCCGGATTCGTCGTGGCCCCGGGCCTGTTGGCCGACGTGCCCGCCTGGCTGGAGTGGTGGCAGTCGAACGCCGACGGCGAGGTGCGCCCGCTCGTCCTGGACCTCGACCCCGGCCACTCCGCGTACGCCGACTACACCCACTGGGACTGGTTCGCGCTGCCCCGCGACACCGGCCGCCGGGCCGTGGCCGGACCGTACGTCGACTACCTCTGCTCCGACGAGTACAGCCTCACCCTCTCCGAACCGGTGTGCGTCCGGGGCCGGTTCGCCGGAGTGGCCGCGGCCGACGTCTACCTCCGGCACTTCGAGGCCGCCGTCCTCCCCCTGCTGCGGCACCTGGACCGCCCCGCCCGCCTCGTCAACGCCCGCGGCCGCGTCGCCGCCTCCACCGACCCCGCCCAGCTGGCCGGCTCCCTCACCAAGGGCCCCGACTTCGGCGAACTCCTCACCGACGGGCGGCCCGGCACGTACGACGGCATGCTCTTGGTGCCGTGCCGCGGGATCCCCCTGGTGCTCGTCCTGGCCTGAGGCGCCGGCTCCCCGCCCCCCCCGAGCAGGACCCCCGCCTGCTCCCGCCCGCCGTCGGCACGTCCGGGAGTACCCGCGGACGCCGCAGTCATACGGCGGGGCCGCCCGAGCGGTCCCCTCGGCGACAGCACCCCGCCCCGCCCCCGGGTGCCCGCGGCCCGCCGAGGAGCGCCCCGGAACAGGAGAGCCATGACGACCAGCCTTCGTACGGCCAGGCGCGCCCTGCGCGGCACGCTGTCGGCCGGTGCCGTCGCCGTCGCCGCCGTGGTGCCCCTGCTGTGCGCGGCACCGGCACACGCGACCGCCGACGACACCAGCGTGTACGTGTGGGCGACCGGCGTGAACGTCCGGGCCTGCCCGCAGGTGTCCGCCGCGTGCCCGCCGATCAGCCACGCGCAGATCGGCAAGCGGTGGGTCACGGCCTTCTGCCAGCGCACCGGCAGCGAGGTGACGGACGGCCCCTACCGCAACGACTGGTGGGTCCAGGTCAACGCGGGCGGACCCATCGGCTGGATCAGCGCGGTCTACGTGCGCGGCGGCGCCAACGACGAACCGGTTCCCGGGCTGCCGACGGACAGTGACTGTCGCTGACCGCGCCCGCTTCCGGCCATGTGTGTGAAGGAAAGGAATTCCGCGGTGACCTCGAAGATCACGACCCGCTCGTCCGGGTCACGGCTCCCCGTGCGCGCCCTGCTCGCCGCCCTGCTCGGCATGGCCGCCCTGCTGGGCGTCGCGCCGGGCCCGGCCCGGGCCGCGGCCTCCGGCGGCACGGTGCACATCTGGGGAAGCCAGGTGAGGGTGCGCCAGTGCGCGAGCACCACGTGCGGTCTGGCGAGCAGCGAGCGGCTGACCAATGTCAGTGTGTACGCCTACTGCCAGCGCTGGGGCGACCGTGTGACCGACGGGCCCTACTACAACCACTACTGGGTGGAGATCGTCACCCCGCAGGGGTGGCTCGGCTGGGTGAGCGCCGTCTACGTCAGCGGAGGCTCCAACGACGGCCCGGTCCCGGGTGTCCCGACCGAGACCGACAGCAGCCCCGTCTACTGCGAATACCCGTAGGCGACGACCCGGACGCGGCCGAGCCGCGAGCCGCCGGCCCCGCATACTCCACCGTCCCGGACACGTCACCGTCCCGGACACGTCACCGGCCCGGGCACCGCGACCGTCGCGGTGCCCGGGCCGGCCGGGGGTCAGGCCGCGGTGCGCCCGGCGAGCGCCTTCGCCTTGGCGGCCGCCTCCTCGAGGGCGCGGTCCCGGGAGGCCTCGAACAGCGGGACCAGCTCGGCCATCGCCGGGTTGTGCGGGGCCATGGTCAGCTCCGGGACGATGAAGTCGACGTCGAGACCGAGAGCGGTGCCGAGGACGGCGGACAGATAGTTCTGCACGTACTCGAACGGCTCGCGCGGGGTGCCCGGCGCGTAGGAGCCGCCGCGGCTGGCGACGACGGTCACCGGGGTGCCCTTGGCGGACTGGGCCTCGCCCGCCGTGCGGCCCAGCAGGATCACGTTGTCCAGCCAGGCCTTGAGGGTCGAGGGGATCGAGAAGTTGTACATCGGGGCGCCGATCAGCACGGCGTCCGCCTGCTCCAGTTCCTCGATCAGCTTGACGCGCTCGGCGAACGCGGCGGCCTGTCCGGGGGTGTGGGAGGCCGGGTCGGCGAACCCGGCGAAGTGCGCGTCAGCGGTGATGTGGGCGACGGGCCGCGCGGCCAGGTCGTGGTAGACGACCGTGCCTTCCGGGTGCTGCTCCTGCCAGTGCGCCCGGAAGGCCGCCGTGACGGCGCGCGAGGAGGACGCCTCGCCGGAGGACACGGAGGAGTCGATGTGCAGCAGGGTGGCCATGGAAATCTCCAGAAAACGGGAAGGGCAGCCCGCTGCCTCGACGACAACGGGCTCACGTTTCGTACTCGACTATGTCTAACATAGGTACTTACTTTTTTTCATCCCCCTACCTCGGGGTAGTACCCTGATCCCATGGCGGCGGACCAGAACCACGACAGCGCGGCGTGCAAGCGGGTGGACGAGGGCATCACCCGCGTCTTCCAGCTGCTCGGAAAACGATGGAGCGGCCCGATCGTGGCGGTCCTGGTCGAACAGCCCGCGCACTTCGCCGACCTGCGCCGGGCCGTCCCCGGCATCAGCGAACGCATGCTGTCCGACCGCCTGGCGGAACTCGGTGCCGCCGGTCTCGTCCTACGCGAGGTGGACGAGGGCCCGCCGCTGCGGGTCTCCTACCGGCTGACCGGCGCCGGAGCCGCCCTGGAACCCGCGCTCAAGGAGCTCGCCGAATGGGCGAAGGTCCATCTGCCGGACGCCGGACCGTGTACCGGCGGCCTCGACCGGGGGCGACCGGCCGGCGCGACGGCCTAGGAGAGCGCGGGGCGCCATCGAGCCGTGTGACGTCGCCCGAGCCTGCTGCGGACCGCCCTTTCTCCCCCAACTCGTCGGCGGTGCCGCTTCGTCGGCGGGCAGTCGACCGGTGATGCGAGGAAGCGGACCGGTGGCCGGGGGGTGCGGGCGTCGGTCACCCTGGTGGCCCGTGATCCCGTACCGGAAGGACCGCTCGTGCGCCTCGTCATGGCCGTCGCCGCCGCCCTGACCCTCGCCGCCGGAGCCGTACCGGCCACGGCCGCCGAGCGACCGGGCCCGCCCGGCACCGACGGGGTGTGGCGCACGGACGGCTACGGCACCGTCCTCGTCCTCGGCGGGGGAGCGCTGCGCGAGTACCAGACGACCTCCCTGAGCTGTGTCAGGGGCGACACCGCGCGGCGCACCGGGCCCGGTACCTACACGACGGCGGCCGGAACCGTCCTGACCGTGCGGACCACGAGCGACCCGGACCGAGCCCGGCTCACCGCCGACACCTCGACGGGCCGCCGACGGCTGACCCGGCTGCCGGCCCTTCCCGCCGCCTGTGCGCGGCCGGCGGCCACCGACCCGCGCACGTCCTTCGACATCCTCTGGCAGACCTTCGAGGAGAACTACCCGTTCTTCGCGCAGAAGGGCGTCGACTGGCACGCCGTACGGGACCGCTACCGGCCGCAGGTCCACCGGGACACCACCGGGGACCAGCTGTTCGAGATCTTCAGCCGGATGCTCCGTCCCCTGTACGACGCCCATGTCGTGCTGCGGTACGGCGACCGCGTCCTCAGCGAGATACGCCCCGGCACCGCGCGGCCGACCCCGGAACTGGAAGCCAGGACCAAGGAGTTCGTCGTCGCCCGGGACCTCAGGCACGCCTCCGGCCGCCGGGACTTCGGCGCGGGCCGGATCACCTACGCCGATCTGCGGGGCGACCTCGGCTACCTGCGGCTGTCCGGCTTCGGCGGCTACACCGGCGAGGAAGCGCCGCACGCCGCCGAACGGGCCGTACTGGACGGGGCGTTGGACGCCGTCCTCACCCGCGACCGCACGCGGCGCCTGCGCGGCCTGATCATCGACCTGCGCGTGAACGACGGCGGCTCCGACACGCTCGGCATCCGCATCGCGGAGCGGCTGACCCGGACGCCCTACACCGCTTACGCGAAACGCGCCCGTAACCACCCGGCCGACCCCGCCCGGCACACCCGGCCCGAACCCGTACGAGTCGTCCCGGCCCGCGCACCCCGCTACGGCGGCCCCGTCGCCGTACTCACCGGCGGGTCGACCGTCAGCGCGGGCGAGACCTTCACCCAGGCGCTGCTGGACCGTCCCGGCCGTACCGTGCGCATCGGGCAGCCCACCCAGGGCGTCTTCTCGGACGTGCTGGTCCGCCACCTCCCCGACGGCATACTGTTCGCCCTGCCGAACGAGGAGTACCTGACCCGCACGGGCCGCACCTTCGACGGCGCCGGGATCCCGCCGCAGCTGGCCGAACCGGTCTTCACCGAGGAGGAGTTCGACAAGAACCGCGACTCGGCGTTCGACCGGGCGGTCCGCCTGCTGGCGAGGCGCCGATGACCTGGTTCAGTCCACCGGCCAGGTGTGTGCCGGGGCGTTGAGGTGCATGTAGTCCATGTACAGCTGCGCCATCCGCCGCAGCGCCTCATGACGGCCGGTGCGCCCGGTCGTCTCGAAACGGTGGAACATCTCCTTCTGCCACACGGCTCCGTTGCGGGCCGTCACACAGCGCTGCTCGATGATCCCGAGCAGCGGCTCCCGCCACGCCGCGTCCATGCCCGAGTGTTCCAGGCCGCGGTGCGCGAGCGGCAGCAGCCTGCGCAGCACCAGCTCCGGTACCGGCACCTCGCCCATCCCGGGCCAGTACAGAAGGGCGTCGATGCCGTTCCGCGCGGCGGTGTGCAGGTTGTCCTCGGCCGCCGCGAAGGACATCCGCGACCACACCGGCCGGTCCTCCTCCACCAGGGCCCGGGTGAGCCCGTAGTAGAAGGCGCCGTTGGCGAGGGTGTCGGCGACGGTCGGCCCGGCCGGCAGCACCCGGTTCTCCACGCGGATATGCGGCACGTCGTGGGCGACGGCGTAGACGGGCCGGTTCCAGCGGTAGATGGTGCCGTTGTGCAGGGTGAGCTCGCCCAGCTCGGGGATGTCGCCGCGGTCCAGGGTCTCCGCCGGGTCCTGCTCGTCGCACAGCGGCAGGAGCGCCGGGAAGTAGCGCAGGTTCTCCTCGAACAGGTCGAAGACGCTGTTGATCCAGCGCTCGCCGAACCACACCCGGGGCCGCACCCCCTGGACCTTGATCTCCTCCGGGCGGGTGTCCGTGGCCTGCTCGAACAGCGGGATACGGGTCTCGTGCCACAGTTCCTTGCCGAACAGGAACGGCGCGTTCGCGGCCAGCGCGACCTGGACGCCGGAGATGGCCTGCGCCGCGTTCCAGTACGGGGCGAACTCCTCCGGTGACACCTGGAGATGGAACTGCGTGCTGGTGCAGGCGGCCTCCGGGGTGATGGTGTCCGCGTAGGTCCGCAGCCGGTCGACGCCGTCGATCTCGATGCGCAGATCCTCGCCCCGGGCCGCGAACACCTGGTCGTTGAGCAGCCGGTAGCGGGGATTCTCCGACAGCGAGTCCTCACCGATGTCCTGCTGCCGCAGGGTGGGAAGGATGCCGACCATGATCAGCCCGGTGCCGACCGACCGGGCGCGTTCGTCGGCGTGGTTGAGGGCCGCGCGGATCTCCGACTCCCAGGCGTCCGGGCCGCCCGCCGTGAGGCGCCGCGGCGGAACGTTGATCTCCAGGTTGAACCGGCCCAGCTCGGTGGACCAGGCGGGATCGGAGATGGCCTCCAGCACGTCGCTGTTGCGCATGGCCGGCTCGGCGTCGTCGTCCACCAGGTTCAGCTCGATCTCCAGGCCGACCTGGGGCCGCTCGGACTCGAACCGTTCGTCGCGCAGCATCTGGGCCAGTGCGTCCAGGCACTCCTGCATCTTGATCCGGTACCGGCGGCGGTCCTCGCGGGTGAAGACGAGCGCCGGGACGTCCCGTCCCATCGGCCCTCCAGGAATCCCCTCGTCGGGCACCTCTCCCCCCAAGCGTCGCACCATCGCGCGACCCGCACCAAGCGGATGCCGGCCGGACCGGAGTGATCAAGGGGCACGCGGGAGGCCCGGCCGGAGGCCCGGATTCCTGTTTCATGCCTGCTCATAGGGCATCCGCGCCTTCCGTCACAAGATCACTTGTGAGTAGGGTGCGGCCGAACCGCACACACCGTCCGCCTCGAAGGAGCCTGCGTGTCCACGCCCTCAGCCCGCCCCTCCCGTCGCCGTCTGCTGGCCGGAACCGCCGGCCTCGCGCTGGCCGCGACCGCCACGCCGCTCGTCACGACGGGCCGCGCCGTGGCCGCCGAGCAGAAGACGGCCGCGATGTACCCGCTCAAGCCGCCGCACCTGCTGGAGGCCGAGACGCTGGTGGAATACCTGCGCCTGCGCGCCGACCAGTGGAGCCACAACCGGTACAACGCGGAGCACGACGGCAGGACCCTCGGCAGAACCACGGTCACCTGGGGCCGCGCCGGGCACCCGGAGGAGTTCGAGAACCTCTCCCAGTGCGCCTCGTTCCTGACGCTCCTGCTGGAGCGCGCCTACGGCACCGACACCGCCTACGGCTGGGCCACCCCGTCGTACTTCGACCAGTACTTCCCGCCCAAGGACGGCTCCACCCGCGGCACGGGCTCCTACCCCAACGCCGAGGACCTGCAGGCCGGTTTCCTCAACGCCTCCGCCGTACCGCACTTCGATCCGGTGACCAAGCCGGTCAATCTGCGCCCCGGTGACCTCGTCGCCTGGGACAAGGACCCCGACGCGCGGACCGCGCCCTACACGGGCCACACGGTGATGATCCGCGCCTACCTGGGCACCTACGCCTCCTCCGTCGACAGCCGGCTCGGCATACCCGGTGTCGTCCCGCACCTCTTCCAGGTCGTCGACTGCACCGACAACCCGCACGGCGGTCCCGACATGGCCAGCCAGACCAGCGTCGACCGCTACCGGGCCAACCCCGACACCCGGGCCGACATCACCGCCGACAACCGCTGGGAGGAGCACAACGGCGTGGGCTACGGCCACATGGTCTTCTACGCCGACCCGGGCACCGACCTCTTCGCCGGATACCGCTGGAGCGTGAACAGTTCCGAGCCGTTCCCCGCGGTGGCGCAGCCGGTCACGGGCAAGCGGCAGATCGCCGCCGGCCGCGTCAATGCGTTCCTGGTGCAGTGAACACCCCCGACCTGCGACGGGCCGGGCCGAGGGCGCCGGGCCCGGAGAGCGGCGGTTGAGGCAAGATGGGCGCATGACCCTGCCCCGAGGCGACCGCCGGCCCACGATCGCCGACGTCGCCGAGGCGGCGTCGGTGTCGCGCACCACGGTGTCCCACGCTCTCAACGGCATCGGCAAGGTCGATCCCCGCACCCGCGAGCGCATCAAGCGGGTCGCGGCGGAGCTGGGTTACCGGCCCAACCTGCGTGCCCAGCGGCTGCGCCGGGGCCAGGCCAGGGCGATCGCGCTCGCCTCCTCCATGCCCTTCGCGGTGGCCGGCGGCCCCTCGCGCCTCGGGTTCTACATGGAGGTGGCCGCGGCCGCCGCCGAGCGGGCCCTCGTCCACGAGTACGCCCTCGTGCTGATCCCGCCCGTGCGGTCCGCGTCCGCCCTGTACTCGGTGGACATCGACGGCGCGATCGTCGTCGAACCCGAGGCGGATGATCCGGCCGTGGCCCAACTGCGCGAGCGGGGCCTGCCGTACGTCGCCCTGGGCCGGCCTACCGGGCCCGACGACGACGCACCCTACGTGGACCTGCACGGCGGCACGGTCGTCGACCTGCTGCTGGAGCACCTGCGCGCGCAGGGCGCCCGGCACCCCGCGCTCGTCGTCGGCGCGGGCACCCGCCACTCCACGGTCGACGCCCGCGCGGCCTACGAACGGGCGGCGGCCGCACACGGCTGGCCGCCGGTCGTCGCCGGCGCGCCGGAGGACGGCGGCGAGCAGGCCGGGTACGCGTGCTGCGCCGCCCTGCTCGCCGAACACCCCGACGTCGACGCGCTGTGCGTCCTCGTCGACGCCTTCGCCGTCGGTGCCGTACGTGCGCTGCGCGAGGCGGGACGCCGCGTCCCCGACGACGTCATGGTCGTCACCCGGTACGACGGACTGCGGGCCCGGACCTGCGAGCCGCCGCTCACCGCGGTCGACCTGCGTCTGGACCGGGCCGCCGGGGACGCGGTGGAGCTGCTGCTCACCCGGCTGGGCGGGGGCCGGCCCGGCGGTGAGGGGGAGTTGCCGGCCGACGGGCGGGTGACGCCCGCGCCCGAGCCCCGGCTCGTCGCGCGCGCCTCGTCACTGCGCCGGCCGCACCCGGCCGGCCCCGACGCCCCGGCGCTGCCGGGCCCGGCCGGGGGCCGGAACGGACCGCCGACTGAGGCGGAATCGCCCGGTCAGGTGCCCGCCATCAGCACCACTCCCGACACCAGCGCGAAGACGAGGACGAAGGCGCGCATCCTCCGCGTGTCCACGCGCTGGTGCACCAGCCGGCTGAGCCAGGCACCCGCCGCGAGCGCGGGCAGCAGCAGCAGCGCCCAGCCCAGGTCCGCCGCACGGCCCCGCCCGGTGACGAACAGCAGGCAGAGGGAGGCCACTTCGCCGACCAGGAAGCAGACGGCGACCGTGGCCCGCAGCTCCCCCGGCGGCCGGTGCTGGTAGACGAGGGCGAGGGGCGGCCCACCCACCCCGGTCGCCGTCTCCGTCAGGCCGGTGACGAGCCCGGCGCCCACGTAGGCGCCCGGGCCGGGCACGAAGGCGGGTACGGCCAGGCTGACCACGGCCGCCAGCACGGTGGCCGCCCCGACCACGGCCCCGAGATCGCCCTCCGGGATCACCCACAGCAGCGCCAGTCCCGCCGGTGTCGCCGCCAGCCGGGCCGCCGTGATCCACCGGGCGCCGCGCAGGTCGAGGCTGCGCCGTTCACGCCAGGCGACGTACAGATTGAGCGGGATCATCGCCGTCAGCACGAACACCGGCAGCAGGCCAGGATCGAGCAGTCCCGCGACCGGAGCCACGATCAGCGCGAACCCCAGGCCGCTGGCGCCCTGCACGAACGCGGCCGCCGCGACGGTCAGCGCCAGCACCACGAGCATGCCGCCGCTCATCGCGGACAGCCCTCGGGTCGCGCGGGAGCCGCCAGGCCGGCGGCTGCTACCGCGGTCCCCGCCGCGTCGGGGGCGGGGCCGGAAAGCGGGGAGGAGCCGTCGCCGCGCGGTTCCTCGCGGCCATCGAGGTCGGATGGGCCCGCACCACCTGGGCCCGCCGTACCACCCGCCGGCCCAGCTCGGCGGCCCGGCGCACCAGGGCCGGGCCGTCCCAGTCCGGCGGCCAGCCCCGCCACAACCGCATGCGGCCGGCGACGAACACCGCGGTCAGCTGGTCCCGGTTGCCCCGCCGGACCAGCTCCCAGGGAAGGTCCCAGGACGGCTGCATCTCCGGCCCGCCGACGTCCACGAGCAGGAAGTCGGCGGCGGCGCCCGGGGCGACGCGCCCGGTGAGCCCGCCGAGTCCGGCCGCGTCGGCACCGCCCGCGGTGGCCCGCTCCAGCCAGGTCCAGCCCGCACCGCAGGACGAGTCGCCGCTGGCCAGGCCGTAGGTGAGCCGCTGCGCGAACTCGGCCGCGTCCGCGAGCCGGAAACCGTCCCCACGCGTGCCGTCCGTACCCAGCCCGAACCGGACACCGCGCTCGGCGAACAGGGTCGCCGGAGCGACCGCGTTGCCCTTCCAGGCGCTGGCCACCGGGTTGTAGCTCACCGCCGCGCCGCTGTCGGCGAGCAGCGTCACCTCCGACGGCGTGAGCAGCGTGGCGTGCGCGGCCAGCAACTGCGGCCCGAGCGAACCGACTTGATGCAGATACTCCAGCGGCCGCAGCCCGTGCCGGACCAGGGACCGCTCTACGGCGACGAGGTGTTCGTTCACGTGGATCTGCACCACCGCTCCCGCGTCGGCGGCGAGCCGTGCGGTGGCAGCCAAGGTGGCCGCGGTGGCCGCCTCCGGCACCGACACGGCGAGCGACGGGTGGACGAGGTCTGCGCCGCCGTAGCGCGCCAGATGCCGCTCGGCGGCGGCGAGCACGACCCGCGCATCGGCGTCCGCGCCGGTGCCGTCCGAGGCGTCGTTGCAGACGAGTCCGAGCACACAGCGGATGCCCGCGTCCCGCGTGGCCGAGGCCACCACGTCGACGTCCACGGCGGCCCGGGTACCGGACTCGGCGACGGTCGTGAAGCCGCCCCGCAGCGACTCCAGCGCGGCCAACTTCGCGGCGACGTAAGCCGATTCCTCGTCCAGGGCGCGTTCCAGGGGCACCCACACCCGCCGGAAGATCTCCGACGGCTCCCCGAAGGCGAGGGCGCCGCCGAAGCTCTGGGTCAGATGGTGGTGGGTGTCGACGAAGCCGGGCATCAGCACGTGCTCCGGCAGCCGCACGGGTGTCAGCGACGGGTGGGCGCGCAGGAGTCGTTCGACGGGGCCGACGTCATCGAAGACACCGCCCCGAACCAGGACGGCCTGCCGGTCCAGCGGGCCGTCGGAGGTCAGCGTCACGCCGGGGACCAGCAGCAGAGTGTCGTGGCGGAGCAGGTCGTGGGTCGGGTCGGTCATGGTTCTCCGTAGGCTGCGGGCGGAGCTGTGGACGGCTGGTCGTGGTGGTGGGGCGGTGGACGGCGCTCATACGTGGGCGGCGGGGCCCGGCGCCTCGGCCGGCCGGGCCGGGACGGCCTCGTGACGGCGCCCCAGATGGTGGAAGACGACGTTGAGGACGGCCGCCACGAACGCGCCCACGGCCACCCCGCTCTCCAGCAGAATCCGTACGCCGGACGGGAATCCGGCGTACACCCCGGGAACGAGGATCGGCAGCAGCCCCAGTGCGAGGGCGACGGCGCAGGTCACCATGGACGTGTGGTCCTCCAGCCGGGCCCGGTGCAGCATCTGCACACCGAGCACGGTGATCACCGCGAAGACGACCATGGCGGCGCCTCCCACCACCGCGGAGGGCATCACACTGATCGACCGGGCGACCGGAGTGAGGAAGCCGAGGACGACGAGGACGACACCGGCGGCGGCCGTCACGTACCGGCTACGCACGCCGGTGACCCGCACGATCCCGATGTTCTCCCCGCTGGTCACCATCAGCGGCAGCCCGAAGCAGCCGCCGAGCAGGGAGGTCAGCGCGTCCCCGCGTACGGTGCGCGGCACGTCCGAGCGGACGTCGATGTTCTTGCCGACCGCTTCCGCGTTGATGACGGTCTGCCCGGTCGCCTCCGCCATGGACGCGAGGCTGTACAGCATCAGCGGCAGCGCGGCCAGCACGTCGAAGACGGGCGCCCCGAACGGCAGCGGCCGAGGTACGCCGATCAGGCCGCCCGAGAGCACCGCGTCCAGGTGGACCTGACCCACGGCGAAGGCGAGGGCCGTGCCCCCGGCCAGGCCCAGCAGTACGGCGAGTTGCCGGAGTACTCCGCGCAGCAGCCGGGTGAACAGGACGATCAGACCGATGGTGGCGAACGCCAGCCCCAGTCGCGCCGGATCGCCGAAGCCGGGCGCGCCCGGTGGGCCGGTGACCAGCAGGGCGCCGACCTTCACGAGGTTGACCCCGACGATGACGATCATGGTGCCGATGACCAGCGGCGGGAAGAACCTCAGCAGCCGTGCGAACAGCGGCAGCACCAGGAAGGTGAAGGCCGCCGTGAGGAGCACCGCCCCGGTGGCCGTACGCAGTCCGTGCTGCTGCGCGATCGCCATGAACAGGATCAGGGGCGCACCGCCCGGCAGCATCACGAACGGCAGTCTTGGCCCGAACTTCCAGGGGCCGAGGGACTGCACGAGCGATCCGATCCCGGACAGCAGCAGGGCCGCCGAGAGCAGATCGACGGTGATCCCGGGGCTGAGCCGCAGGGTGGCGCTCATCAGGAAGATCGCGGAGATGGGGGTCGCCGCCATGACGAGGACGTGCTGGACGCCGAAGAGCAGGATCCGGCCGAGCGGCCGGGACTCGTCCACGGGATGGACCGCATCGGGGGTGTCTCGGGGCGGGGGAGTGGGGTCGACGGGATGTACGGGACTGGACACGCGCGGGCTCCGTTCGGCTCGCTCGGCTCAGGCCTCGACGATCCGGCCGTGGACGGCGGCCAAATCGATTTGGCCAAATCGATTTGGCCGCCAGTATGGAGCCGTGGACGGGGGGTCGGTCAAGGGGGTGGAAGGGGAGTCGACGCCGTCCTGTCACGCTGCGCTCCTCTCGGCCACCGCCACGGCCTCGACCCGCGAGCGGCGGGCGACGGCCTCCCCCATCAACGACCGGCTACAGGCCGGGAGTTCCCGGTGTGGCATGGCCGCACCCGGTGGCCGTGTCCGTCCTGTCGGTGCTCCGGGGTGGCGCCGTGCGCCCGCGTCCGGTCCGGTTCGCGGGCCGATCCGCTTGCCGTCGGAAACCGATCGGTTTACCTTGGTGGAAACCGATCGGTTTCCTCTACTGGGAGATATCACCATGACTGCGATCAAGGACTCCGTCGCGCTGGTCACCGGCGGCAGCCGCGGGCTGGGCAAGGCGCTGGTCGAGGAGTTGTACGCGCGCGGCGCCGCCAAGGTGTACGCCACGGCCCGCGACCCCCGCAGTGTCACGCACCCCGACGCCGTACCCCTCGCCCTGGAGGTCACCGACCCGGCGTCCGTCCAGGCCGCGGCGGCCCAGGCCCCGGACGTCACCCTGCTCGTCAACAACGCCGGCGTCTCCCTCGGCGCGACCTCCTTCCTCGACTCGGCGGTGGGTGACATCCGTGCGGAGTTCGAGACGAACTTCTTCGGGCCGTTGCTGGTCACCCGCGCCTTCGCGCCGGTCATCGAGCGCAACGGGGGAGGGCACCTGCTGAACGTCCACTCCGTGCTCTCCTGGATCGGCCTCGCCGGCTCCTACAGCGCCACCAAGGCGGCCCTGTGGTCGCAGACCAACACCCTGCGCCTGGAACTGCGTCCGCGCGGTATCGAGGTCACCGGACTGCATGTGGGCTACGTCGACACGGACATGGCCGCGCACGTCGACGCCCCGAAGTCCGCGCCCGGCGATGTGGCCGCCCTGGCGCTGGACGGCGTCGAGTCCGGCGCGTTCGAGGTCCTGGCGGACGACGTGTCCCGGCAGGTGAAGGCGGGGCTCTCGGGAGACCTGGCCGCGATGTACCCGCAACTGGCCGCCTGACGAGCGGCTCCCGCCCGGCGGGGGCTGGACAGCGCCCGGCCCACTCCTTAGTCTTTCTGTCCAGGGTTGGACAGGAATTCCAAGGAGGGCCGGGTGCGCGAATCTGCGGTCGAGACGCCGAGGGCCGACCCCGGCGGGGCGCCCCCGGCACGGCCGGACGCCGCGGAGGCGGACGAGCACCTGATCCGGGAGGCCGAGAAGATCGCCGTAGCCCTCGGCCGGATGTTCCCCGGACTGTGCGAGGTCGTGCTGCACGACCTCCGGGACCCGGAGCGCGCGGTCCGGGCGATCGAGAACAACCTGTCGGGACGTCAGATCGGTGACTCCGCGACCGAGTTGGGTCTGGCCCGGATCGCCGACCCCGCATACCCCGACGTGGTCCAGAACTACCCCAACCGGTTCCCCGACGGCCGCCCGGCGAAGAGCACGTCCATCGGCATCCGGAACGCCGAAGGGGAGTACGTCGCCGCGCTCTGCCTGAATCTCGACGTCTCCTTGCTGTCGCCCCTGACGCTCACCCTGGCCAACCTCGTGGCCACCGACACCGCGCACCGGGAGCAGCCACTGGAGACGCTGCGGGACCGCAACGCGCGAGAGCTGCGCCGGGCGGTGGAGGAGCTGTGCGCCCGGCGTGCCGCCACCCCCCGGTCGCTGAGCCGCGAGGACAAGAGAGCCCTCGTGCGGCAGCTCCACCGGGACGGCCACTTCGACTCGCGGGACGCGGCGCAGACCATCGCCGATCTGCTCGGCGTCTCCCGCGCGACGGTCTACAACTACGCGAAGACGACGCCGTGACCAGCGGCACCACGTGGAATGAGGACACAGCCGTGGCCGCCGCCCTGCCCGTGACGTTCGACGACATCCGCGAAGCCGCCGTACGCCTCGACGGCGTCGCCCACCGCACCCCCGTCCTCACCTCCCGCACCCTCGACGCCCGTGTCGGCGCGGAGGTGTTCATCAAGTGCGAGAACTTCCAGCGCGTCGGCGCCTTCAAGATCCGCGGCGCCTACAACGCCGCCGCCCAGCTCACGCCGCGGCAGCTCGCGAAGGGCATCGCCGCCTACTCCTCCGGCAACCACGCCCAGGCCACCGCCCTGGCGGCCCGAGAGCTGGGCACCAGCGCCGTCATCCTGATGCCCGAGGACGCCCCCCGCTCCAAGCGGGAGGCCACCGCCGGGTACGGGGCCGAGATCGTCACCTACGACCGTTACACCGAGGACCGCACCGCCCTCGGCGAGGCGCTCGCCGAGGAACGGGGTCTCGCCCTGATCCCGCCCTACGACCACCCCCATGTCATCGCCGGCCAGGGCACGGCCGGGCTCGAACTCCTCGACGAGACAGGTCCCTTGGACGCCCTCCTGGTACCGGTAGGAGGCGGTGGTCTCATCGCCGGCAGCGCCATCGCCGCGAAGGCCCTGCATCCCCGGGTCCGGGTGGTCGGCGTCGAGCCCGAGGCGGGCGACGACACCAAACGCTCCCTGGAGAGCGGCGCGCGCGTCACCGTACCCGTGCCGCGCACCATCGCCGACGGCCAGGCCCTGCCCACCCCCGGCGAGATCACGTTCACCATCAACCAGCGCCTGGTGGACGCCGTCACGCTCGTCACCGACGAGGAGATCATCGACGCCATGCGCTTCGCCTTCGAGCGCCTGAAGATCGTCCTGGAGCCCAGCGGCGCCACCGCCCTCGCCGCGCTCCTGGCGGGCCGCCTCGACCTGCCGCCCCGCATCGGCGTCATCGCCTCCGGCGGCAACATCGACGCCGAGAGGTTCAGCCGGCTCATGAGCGCCTGACGACCGAGGGTGGGCCGCACTCGCCGCGGCCTCGGGCACGGGCCATCCCTGCCGCGGTCAGGGCCTCGGGCGCGGCCGACCTCTAAGGTCGGGGCATGATCACCGAATTCAGCGACGCCTTCCTCACGGAGGCCGAACGGCACGCCGCCTGGGGTGCGGCCCAGCTCGAGGTGCTGACCGGCTTCCTGCCCGAGGGGCCGTGGAGCGCCGACCTGGCCGCATGCGCCTACCGGCAGGGGGAGTTGGACCTGCGGGTCGCGGTACTGGGCACCTACGACATGGCCGAGCGGACCTGGATGTGGGGCTGGGCCAACCCGGGCCTGCGGGGCACCGAGGTCGTGGCGGCGGGCGTGGCCGTCGAGCGGTACGGACAGGGCCACGGAATCGCGGAACTGACCGCGGGGACCGTGGACTTGTCCGGTTTCGCCGATCCGCGACGCGCGGCGGAGATGCTCGCCTTCACCGGCATGGGAATCACCGGAGCACCCGGCTACATCGGCGTGCCCGCGGGAGGGGGCACCCAGGTGTACTTCCTCCCCGACGACGCGCAGGTCCCCCGGGCGGCCCCCGACCCGGTCACCCTGCCGCGGATCCTCCTGACCGGAGCGGGCCTGATCGGCTTCTCCGCCCGGCATGTCGTCGGCGGATACTTCGACCACCACGGTCTGCCCCAGCGTGCGGAGCCCGGCCGGATCACCGCCGACCTGCCGGGCGGCAGCGCGGCCGAGGCCCACTTCGACGCGCTCGGACGCCTCGCGAAGGTCGAGGTCACGGCACTGCCCTGATCGGGCGACCCGCCGTCCCACGGCACTGGGCGCCCGACCCTCGGGGCGCAAAACGCGTACCGCGCTGAGAGCCCGTGCGTTAGCGTGAAGGCATGTCTACGCCCCGAATCTCCTAGCTGAGGACCCGCTTCCACGCCAGAAGTGTGTCCTTTCGCTTATTCGGAGCGTTCCTTCATGATCACCGTTCGTGGTGTCGAGCTGCGCGCGGGCGCGCGCCTGCTCCTCTCCGACATCTCCCTCACCGTCTCCCCCGGGGACCGCATCGGTCTCGTCGGCCGCAACGGCGCCGGCAAGACCACGCTGCTGACCGCGCTCGCCGGCCGGTCGGCGCCCGCCGCGGGCACGGTCGCCCGTACCGGCCGCGTCGGCTTCCTCGCCCAGGACTCCCGCGCCGCCGACCCCGCCGTGACCGTCACCGACCGGCTGCTGTCCGCCCGCGGACTGCACACCGCGCTGCACGCGCTGCGCAGGGCGGAGACGGCCATGGCCGCGGCCGACCGGCCGGCCGCGCTGGAACGGGCGATGACCGCCTACGCCCGCGCCGAAGCGGCCTTCCAGGCCGGCGGCGGATACGCGGCCGAGGCCGAGGCGGCCCGCGTGGCGGCCGGACTCGGCCTGCCCGAACGGATCATGGCCGAACCGGTCGGCGCCCTGTCCGGCGGCCAGCGGCGCCGCGTGGAACTCGCCCGGATCCTGTTCGCCGGGACCGACGGCACCCTGCTGCTGGACGAGCCGACCAACCACCTCGACGCCGACTCCCTGGCCTGGCTGCGCACGTTCCTCCAGGGGCACCGGGGCGGACTGGTGGTGATCAGCCACGACACGGACCTGCTCGCCGACGTCGTCAATCGCGTCTTCCACCTGGACGCCACGCGCGCGACGATCGACGTCCACAACACCGGCTGGCACACCTACCTGACCCGCCGGGAGGAGGACGCACGACGTCAGACCCGGGAACGGGCCAACGCCGAACGCAAGGCCGCCGCGCTGCACACCCAGGCGGACCGGATGAAGGCCCGCTCCGCCACCGCCACCATGGCACGGAGCATGTCCCGCCGCGCCGACCGCATGCTGGCCGAACTGGAGCCGGCCCGGCGCGCCGAGAGGACCGCGCGGATCCGGCTGCCGCAGCCGGCCCCCTGCGGCCGCATGCCGCTCGGCGCGATCGGCCTGTCCAAGTCCTACGGCGGCCACCGCGTGCTGGACGGAGTGGACCTGGCGGTGGACCGGGGGAGCCGGCTGGTGGTGCTCGGTCTGAACGGCGCGGGCAAGACCACCCTGCTGCGGGTGCTCGCCGGCGCCGAACGCCCGGACGCCGGGCGGGTGGTGCACGGTCACGGGCTGCGCCTCGGCTACTTCGCGCAGGAGCACGACACCCTCGACACCGGACGCAGCGTGCTGGAGAACCTGACCCTGGCCGCACCTGGGCTGGACGCCGGTGAGGCACGGCGCGTCCTGGGCGCGTTCCTGTTCACCGGGGACGACGCGGACAAGGCCGCGGCCGTGCTGTCGGGCGGGGAGAAGACGCGTCTGGCACTCGCCGGACTCGTCCACTCCGGGGCGAACGTGCTGCTGCTGGACGAGCCGACGAACAACCTCGACCCGGCCTCCCGTGACGAGGTCCTGACCGCCGTCGGCTCGTATCCGGGCGCGATCGTCATGGTGACCCACGACGAAGGCGCGCTCGACGCCCTGCGCCCGGACCGTGTCCTGCTCCTGCCGGACGCGGACGAAGACCTGTGGACCGAGGACTACCGCGATCTCGTCACCCTCGGCTGACCCGCCCCCACGGCCCGGACCGGCGGCCGCCCCACCGCCGGCCCGGGCCCGCGGGCGCCCCACCAACGGGCCGTCCGGGGAACGTTGTCAGTGCCTCCCCTTACGGTTCTCAGCAGTGGGGACCTGCCGGAACGGCCGCGGGTCCGTCCTGGGGAGGGGTCTGCCATGTCCGCGGCGTCCGTGGTGTCGACGACGTATCTGGAGCTGTCACAGGAGGGCGACGGCGCCCACAAGTTCTACGAAGTGACCGTCGACGGCCTGACGGTGACGGTGCGGTACGGACGGATCGGTGCCGCCGGCCAGACGCAGACGACGACGTTCCCGACCGTCGAGAAGGCGCGGGCCGCCGCCGCGAAGAAGGTGGGGGAGAAGGTCCGCAAGGGGTACGCCCCCGCCGTCCAGGGGCAGCGGGCCCCGCGTTCGGTGACCCGCCGTCAGGTCAGCTCCGCTCCGTCCACCGCCCGTGCCGTGGCACCGGTGCTGTGGCGGTTCCGCACGGGCTCCGCGGCCTTCGGCATCCACGTCGACGACCAGCACTGCTGGGTGGGCAACCAGGCCGGCGACGTCTACACCCTGGACCACGAGGGCGGGGTGCGTGCCCGGTTCAACCTGCCGGACGGCGTGAAGTGCCTGGTCGCGGACGACTTCTGGATCTACGCGGGCTGCGACGACGGCAAGGTCTACGACCTCTCCTCGAAGCTGCCGTTCGCCGCGTACGACATCGCCGCCGACGTCGACATCTTCTGGCTGGACATCCACGAGGGCATCCTGAACGTCTCGGACCGTGCGGGCCGGCTCACCGTCATCGACCACGAGGACGAACACCAGTGGGCCCGCCGCAGCCGGGGCGAGCACGCCTGGATGGTCCGCGCCGACGACCGGGCCGTCTACCACGGCCACCAGTCGGGCGTCACGGCCTACGCCCCGGACGGCGGCGGCGAGTTGTGGCACAGCGCCACCCGGGGCGGTGTGCTCTTCGGCTGGCAGGAGGACGACGCGGTGTACGCGGGCACCGCCCACCGCGTGGTCCAGCGGCTGTCCAAGGCGAACGGCGCCATCGAGGCGACGTACGCCTGCGACAGCGCGGTGTACTCCTGTGCCACCTCACCCGGCGGACGATTCGTCTTCGCCGGTGACGCCGCCTCGTCCGTCTACTGCTTCGACCGGGACGGCACGCGGCTGTGGAAGCTCGGTACGGGCGGCGGCTCGGCGCTGTCGATGCAGTACCGCGACGAGCGGCTCTATCTGGTGACCACGGACGGCTCGCTGGTGTGCGTCGACGCGAGCGAGGCGGCCGTCACCGCGGCCCAGCAGGGCACCGTGCCGGTCGTCCGGGACGTCAAGCTCGCCGCCGCGCTGCCGACGTACGCGCCCGCGACCGCCGTGGCGGCGGTGGCCACCGTGGCCCAGGCCCCCGCCGGGGCGGTCGTGGTCGAGTGCGTCCAGGAGTCCGGCCGACTGCGCGTCCACGTGCTGTCCGACGGCTACGACACCTCGTGGAACGTCCAGTTCCCCCGGGCGATACGCCAGCCCGGCGCGCGCTACGTCGTCGACGCCCTGCACCCCGCGGCAGGCGGCTTCTACCGCGTCCGGGGCGACATCCGCCGCCTGCTGTGACGAGCCGCCCCGGCGGGCTCAGGAGTGCGCGGCCGTAGCCCGGTCCAGGGTCTCGCGGGCGGTGGCGAGCACCTCGGTACGGTCCGCCGGGACCAGGCCGATGCGGGTGCGGCGGTCCAGGAGGTCGGACTCGTCGAGGGCGCCCTCGTGCAGGACCGCCCAGAGGAGTTCCGCCCGGGTGACGGGGTGGCCGGGCAGCACCGGCTCGGCGAGGGACGGGTCCCCGGCGGCGAGTTCCTGGACGGCGGCGGCCTCCGTGCCGTAGCGGCGGACCAGGCGGTGCGGCACGGGCAGGGCCCGCAGCCGCTCGGGCGCGGCGGCGCCGACCAGCGGCAGCGCGGCCGTGGGGGAGGGCGCGGCGCTCAGCCCCGGGCGGCGGTGGCGGCGTCCACGGCGTCCTGGGCCATCCGCCGGTAGGTGGTGAGCTTGCCGCCGACCACCGTGGTGACCCCGTCGGGTGAGGTGAGCACCGCGTGCCGCCGCGAGATGTCCGACGTCCGGGCGGGTGCCCCCGCGGACCCGTCGTGCTCGGCGGTGTCCAGCAGCGGGCGCAGACCGGCGAAGGCGCCCATGACGTCCTTGCGGGACACGGGTACGTCCAGGGCCGAACCGAGCACGTCCAGCAGGAAGCCGATGTCGGTCTCGGGGACCTCCGGCACGTCGGGTATCCCGCCCTCGACCGGTTCGTCGGTGAGGCCGACGTACACCCGGCCGTCGCCCTGGGGCAGGACCAGCACGAAGCGGTTCGTCTCGCCGGGGATCGGGATGTGCAGGCCGGCGGGCAGGTCGCCGAGCCGCTCGGAGCGCAGGACCAGATGGGTGCCGCGGGAGGGGCGGATGCGGATGCCGTCGACGAGGCCGTCCGCCCACACACCGGTGGCGTTGATCACGGCTCGGGCCCTGATCTCGCCCTCCTCGCCGGTCAGTTCGTCGCGGACGCGGGCGCCCGTACCGGTCAGCTCCAGCACCCTGACCCGGGTCAGCACCCGGGCGCCGTGCGCGGCGGCCGTCCGCGCCAGGGCGGTCACGAGCCGGGCGTCGTCCGTCACCTTGCCGTCCCAGGAGAGCAGACCGCCCCGCAGGCCGGCCGCACGCACCGACGGTGCCAGGTGCCGTGCCTCCGTCGCCGACAGCCGTCGCGGCGCGGGCAGTACCTGCCGCGGAGTCCGGGCCGCCAGCCGCAGCATGTCCCCGGCCCGGAACCCGGCCCAGGCGAGCGAGGCCTGGGCCCGGGAGACCAGCGGGGTCAGCGGCAGCACGAACGGCTGCGCGGCCACGAGGTGCGGAGCCGTACGGGTCATCAGCACCCCGCGTTCGACGGCGCTCTCGTGCGCCACGTCGAGCTGCGCGGAAGCCAGGTAGCGCAGCCCGCCGTGGATGAGCTTGGAGCTCCAGCGGGAGGTGCCGAAGGCCAGGTCGTGAGCGTCCACCGCGACGACGTCCAGTCCGCGGGCGGCGGCGTCCAGGGCGGCGCCGGCCCCGGTGGCGCCCAGGCCGACGACCAGGACGTCGGCCACCCGGCCGTCCGCGGCCTCGGCCAGTTCCCGGACCCGGCGGGGTGCGCTGAGGGACGAGCCGGGTGCGGCCTCGGTGTGGCTCATGGCGTGAGGGTCCTCTCCAGGAGGGTGCGCAGTTCACCGAGGAAGGCGGCGGAGTCCAGCTCCGGATCGTCCTCGTCGGTCATCGTGCGCAGAGACAGGGTGAAGGACTGCACGGTCAGCAGCAGGGCGCGGGCCTGCCGCTCGGTGTGGCCGGGGCGCACGGAGCCGTCCGCGTGCCCCTCGCGCAGCGCGTCGGCCAGCAGCGCCAGCAGCGCTTCCTGGCTCGCTCCGCGGCGGTCGAGGACGTAGGGGAGCAGCAGTTCCGGATCGACGTCCACGATCTTGCGGAAGAGGGGGTGCGCCCGGAACGCCTCGATCCCGGCCACCAGCCCGTCCACGATCCGGCCGCGGGTACCGGTGCCCGGTGTGGCCGGGGGGATCGCGCGGGAGGCCACGTCGATCCACTCGCGGGTCATCAGGTCGCCGACCAGGGTGCGCAGGTCCGGCCAGCGCCGGTACAGCGTCATCCGGGAGACGCCGGCGCGGCGGGCCACGTCGGCGAGCGTGGTGCGGCGCACGCCGACGGCCAGCACGCAGTCGCGCACCGCGTCGAGCACATGATCGCTGTCCGAACCGTTGTGACGAATAGGCGTCATGTGTCACAGTGTAACGCCCCGGGGGTCGGACGGAAGCGGCCGAGGCCCCGGGACGGCCGCCGAGCCGCGCGAACCGAGCACACCGACCTGTGAGGACGACCGTTCAATGGACATGCTGTGGAACGGCTGGGGCGACCCGGCGAAGGCGGCACCGCTGCCCGACTCGGTGACGGGACTGCTGCGCGACATGCTCGGCGTCAAGCCGCGCACCACCCCCTCGCTCGCCCTCGATGACATCGGCCTGCCGGCCGACACGGCCGAGCCCGCCGCCCTGAAGGCACTCGCCGAAGCCGTGGGCGGCGAGGCGTACGTCCGCACGGACGCGGAGAGCCGCATCCGGCACACCCGCGGCAAGTCCACGCCCGACCTGCTGCGCATCCGCGCCGGCGACTTCGCGGACCTCCCGCGCGCCGTGGTCCTGCCCGGCTCCCACGACGAGGTCCTCGCCGTCCTGCGCGCCTGCTCCGCACACGCACTGGCCGTGGTGCCGTTCGGCGGCGGCACGTCCGTCGTCGGCGGCCTCGCCCCCGAGCGCAGCGCCTTCGTCGCCCTCGACCTGCGCCGCATGAGCGGCCTGCTGGAGCTGGACCCGGTCTCGCGCACCGCCGTCCTCCAGCCCGGCCTGCGCGCCCCCGAGGCCGAGGCGCTGCTCGCCGAGCACGGCTTCACCCTCGGGCACTTCCCGCAGTCCTTCGAGTGGGCCACCATCGGCGGCTTCGCCGCGGCACGCTCCAGCGGGCAGGCCTCCGCCGGCTACGGCCGCTTCGACGAGATGGTGCTCGGCCTGACCCTCGCCACCCCCGAGGGCACCATAGAGACCGGCCGCGCCCCGCGCTCCGCCGCCGGACCCGACCTGCGCCAGCTGATCCTCGGCTCGGAGGGCGCGTTCGGCGTCATCACCTCCGTCACCGTGCGGATCCGCCCGGTGCCCGAGGTGCGCGTCTACGAGGGCTGGCGGTTCGCGTCGTTCGAGGAGGGAGCCGCGGCGCTGCGCCGGCTCGCCCAGGACGGACCCCGCCCCACGGTGCTGCGCCTGTCCGACGAGGTCGAGACGCTCATCGGCCTGGCACAGCCCGACGCCATCGGGGCCGGACTGACCCAGGGCGACGCCGGTTGCATGGCGATCACCGGCTACGAGGGCACCGCCGAGGACACCGCCCTGCGCCGCGAGCAGGCGGCCGCCGTCCTGACCGCGTGCGGCGGCACCCTCGTCGGCACCGAGCCCGGCGAGCGCTGGGCCCACGGCCGCTACTCCGCGCCGTACCTGCGCGACTCCCTGCTCGAGGTCGGCGCCTTCGCCGAGACCCTGGAGACCGCGGCCTATTGGTCCCGCATCCCCGAGCTGTACGCGGCCGTCCGCACCGCGCTCACGGACACCCTCACCCAGGCCGGCACCCCGCCCCTGGTGATGTGCCACATTTCCCACGTGTACGAGAACGGCGCCTCGCTGTACTTCACCGTCGTCAGCGCCCAGGGCGAGGACCCGGTGGCCCACTGGGAGCCGGCCAAGCACGCGGCCAACGAAGCCCTGCTCGCCGCCGGCGGCACCATCTCCCACCACCACGGGGTCGGCACCGACCACCGCGACTGGTACGTCCGCGAGGCCGGCCCGCTCGGCATCTCGGCCCTGCGCGCCGTGAAACGCCGACTCGACCCCGAGGGACTGCTCAACCCCGGCGTCCTGCTGCCCACCGACTGATCCCACCGACCCGCCCGCCCCGAAAGGCACACCGATGCGACAGTTCACCGCCGTCGTCAACCCCACAGCGGGCGGCTCCACCGGGGCGGCCACCCTGCTCCAGCTGGCCCGGCTGCTCCGCGAGGCAGGGGCCGAGCTGGAGACGGAGTACAGCCACAGCCTCGCCCACGCCCAGGACATCGCCGTCCGGGCGGGGGAGGGCGGCCGGATCGTCCTCGCCGTCGGCGGCGACGGGATCGCCGGCGGCATCGGCGGTGCGCTGAGCGGCACCGGCACGGTCCTGGGCCTCGTACCGGCCGGACGCGGCAACGACTTCGCCCGGGCACTGGACCTGCCGGCCGACCCCGCCGCGCTCGCCCGCATCCTGCTGCACGCGGAACCCCGGGCGGTCGACACCATCGAGGTGGAGTCGGCCGTCCACCCGCGCACCGTCGTCCTCGGCAGCGTGTACGCCGGCGTCGACGCGGAGGCCAACCGGCACGCCAACAACGCCCGTCTGCTGCGCGGCTCCGCCTCGTACTACGCGGGCGGCCTGCGCGCGGTCACCACCTGGCGGGCGGCCGACTACCGCGTCACCGTCGACGGCGAGGAGCACACCCACCGCGGCTACACCGTCGTCGCGGCCAACTCCCCCTACTACGGATCCGGCCGGCTCATCGCCCCCGACGCGAAGGTCGACGACGGTCTGCTCGACATCGTGCTGATCCGGGAGGCGCCGCGCCGGCTCTTCTTCACCCTCATGAACGAGCTCAGGACGGGCGCACACGTCCGCCGCCCCGAAGTACGCGTCCTGCGCGGCAAGGAGCTCCGCATCGAGGCGTCCCGGCCCGTCCCGTACGGCGCCGACGGCGAGGTGGAGGCCACCCTGCCCGTCACCCTGCGGGTGCGCCCCGCCGATCTGCCGGTGCTGTACTGACGGCACACCCGAAGCGCGGCGCGACGGACCCCGGTGCAGGTGCGTCGCGGTGCGCCCCTGGGTAGGGGGAGAGCACCTGGCAGACGGCCGGGGGAGGGAAGGCCGGTCATGACGCGGGAACACGGAGAGGGCGCGGTGCAGGCACTCGTCCTGTACGACGGACGAGTGCTGCTGGTACGCCCGGACGACGGGTGGGAACTGCCGTCGGGCACACCGCAGCCGGCCGAGTCGGCGGAGGCCACCGCCGCGCGTGTCGTCTACGAGCTCACCGGCTACCTCGTCGACGGCACGGAGACGCTGGGAGCGCACGACAACGCACGGGCGGACGAGGCGCCGGCCGTGGTGTGCCAACTGCTGAGCGCGGAACCGTCGGACGGCGCACGCCTCGCCCCCGAGCGGCTGCGCTGGGCCGCCATCGCGGACACCGCCGGCACCCCTCTGCCGAGGTCCGTGCGCACCTATCTGCAGGGGCACACACCGGTGTGACGGCGCCCGTCCCCGGGCCGGGTCACCGGTCGGCCGCCGGATGGGGCAGGCTCGCGAGGAACCGCTGGCGGCCGACGATCTCCCGGTCGATCTCGCCCGTGGCGACCAGCCGGCCGGAGTCGTCGACGGCCCGCACCGAGAAGGTGAGGCGCCGTCCCGCCACGGACGACGGGGGCTCGGCGAACACCTCCACCCGGCCGCCCACGGGCGTGGCGCGTAGATGCTCGATACGGATCGCCGTGCCGACGGTGGTCCGGCCCGGCTCGGTGAAGGGCGCGGCGGCCTCCACGGTCGCCGCCTCCAGCCATGCGATCAGCTTCGGGGTGGCGAGGACGGGTACGTCGCCGCTGCCGGCGGCCACGGCGGTGTCGGCATCGGTCACTTGATGGAACATCCGATCACACTAGCGACAGGACATCCTCCGGCGGCGTCGGCGCTCCGGTCCGCACGAATACCCGGCGAATACGTACGGAACGAGCGCGGGCGCCGACGCGGAGACCGGCACGCTCGCCGACCGGTTCTTCAGGCTTCTCGACCGGGAGCCCGCACCGGAGCGGGCTCGCGACCTGGCCCGGCCGGTCGCCCGACCTGCTGAGTCGGCCCTGCCGGGCCATGCTGGTTCGAGGGGCGTACCGAGGCGGCATGCGTCCGCGGAGGCCCCGACACCGACAGCCCGCTGCCACAGAGCCCGCTGAGGAGGCACACGACCGTGGTCGAGCCGCAGCCCGTCGTCGTCCCGCCGGCCCGGGCCGCCGTATTCCTCGTCGCCACGATCGCACCCGACGGTGAGGACACCGTCCGGGACCTGCTGGAGGACGTCTCGGGCCTGCGGCGCTCCGTGGCCTTCCGCGCCCCCGACATGGAACTGAGCTGTGTCGTCGGCATCGGCTCGGCGGCCTGGGACCGGCTCTTCAGCGGGCCGCGCCCGCGGGAGCTGCACCCCTTCACCGACCTGCTGGGACCGCGCCACCAGGCCCGGGGCACCCCCGCCGACCTCCTCTTCCACGTCCGCGCCCAGCGCATGGACCTCTGCTTCGAACTCGCGCGGCTGCTGGGCGAACGGCTCGGCGAGGCGGCCACCGTCGTCGACGAGGTGCACGGCTTCAAGTTCTTCGACGAGCGCGACCTGCTCGGATTCGTGGACGGCAGCGAGAACCCCGAGGGCGGTCTCGCCGACGACGCGGTGTTCATCGGCGACGAGGACGCGGACTTCCGCGGGGGCAGCTACGTGATCGTCCAGAAGTACCTGCACGACATGGCCGCCTGGAACGCCCTGACCGCCGACGAGCAGGAGAAGGTCATCGGGCGCACCAAGCAGGCCAACGTCGAACTCCCCGACGACGTGAAGCCGGACGACTCCCACGTCGCGCTCAACACCATCACCGATGAGGAGGGGAACGAACGCAAGATCGTCCGCGAGAACATGCCCTTCGGGAACATCGCGCAGGGCGAGTTCGGCACCTACTTCATCGGGTACGCCCGCACGCCGGACGTCACCGAGGAGATGCTGCGGAACATGTTCCTCGGCAGGCAGCCGGGCCGGCACGACCGGATCCTCGACTTCTCCGTCCCGGTCACCGGCAGTCTCTTCCACGTACCGCCCCTCACCTTCCTCGACGACCTGCCCGCATCCCCCCGGTCCTGAGCCCCACGGAGGCCCGGCCGAGGGCGGCAGCCCTCCGCTTGCGAGGCACTCTGCACCGGGGTTCAGTGAGGTACGGACCCCCTCGCGAACCCCCGTCGCGGGCCCCTCCGCGCATCCCCTCGCGCATCTGGAGCTGTCATGTCGATGTCGTTCGGCGCACCGTTCGGTTCCTCGGATCCGTTCAGTGAGATGTTCAACCGCTTCTTCGGCATGTCCCCGGCGTCCTCGCCGCCGGCGGTGCAGCGTGTGCCCATCGGACGGCTGCTGACCGAGTCGTCCCAGGAACTGCTCAACCGCGCCGCCCAGCGGGCCGTGGAGGACGGCACGACCGACCTCGACACCGAACACCTGCTCTGGGCGGCCACGCAGGTCGACCCCTCGCGCAGGCTCCTCACCCAGGTCGGCGTGGACCCCGACTCGCTGGCCTCCGAGATCGCGAAGATCCTGCCGCGCGAGTCCGGCGAGCCCTCCGCGCAACCCGGCCTCACCCCTGCGGCCAAGCGCACCCTGAGCGCCGCCTTCGCCCACAGCCAGGCGTCCGGCGTGTCCTACATCGGCCCCGAGCACATCCTGGGCGCCCTGCTCGGCGACAGCGACACCGGGGCGTCGCGGCTGCTGCAGGCCGAAGGCGTGGACACCAAGCGGGTCGCGAGCCTGGCCGAGCAGACCGCACGCGGCGACGCACCGGCCGCGGAGCGCAAGCAGCCGGCCACGACCCTGGACGAGTTCGGCCGCGACCTGACCGACGAGGCGAAGGCGGGCAAGCTCGACCCCGTCGTGGGCCGCTCCGACGAGATCGAGCAGACCGTCGAGATCCTCTCCCGCCGCTCCAAGAACAACCCCGTGCTGATCGGTGAACCCGGAGTCGGGAAGACCGCCATCGTCGAGGGCCTGGCCCAGCGCATCGTGGCCGGAGAGGTCCCCGAGAGCCTGAAGAACAAGCGGGTGGTCGCCCTGGACCTGTCGGGCATGGTGGCCGGCGCGCAGTACCGCGGGCAGTTCGAGGAACGGCTGAAGAAGGTCATCGAGGACGTCCAGGCGGCCAAGGGCGAGATCATCCTCTTCATCGACGAACTGCACACCGTCGTCGGGGCCGGAGCCACCGGCGAGGGCGCCATGGACGCGGGCAACATGCTCAAGCCGGCGCTCGCCCGCGGTGAGCTCCACGTCGTCGGCGCCACGACCATCGACGAGTACCGCAGGTACATCGAGAAGGACGCCGCCCTTGAGCGCCGGTTCCAGCCCGTGATGGTCCCCGAGCCGTCCGTCGAGGAGACGGTGCAGATCCTGGAGGGCCTGCGCGACTCCTACGAGGCGCACCACCAGGTCCGCTTCGACGACGGGGCGTTGGTCGCCGCGGCCGAACTCTCCGACCGCTACATCACCGACCGGTTCCTGCCCGACAAGGCGATCGACGTGATGGACCAGGCCGGCGCCCGGGTACGGCTGCGCAGCGCGGGCCGCTCCACGGAGATCGTCAGCCGCGAGGACCGCATCGCCAAACTCCGTCGCGAACTCGAACAGGCCGTGTCCGCCGAGGACTTCGAGAAGGCCTCGGAGCTGAAGCGGGAGATCGCCGAGGTGGAGGGCGAACTGGCCGGCATCGAGGAGCGCCGGGAGGGCGTCGTCTCGGTCACGGCCGCCGACATCGCGGACATCGTCTCGCGCCGCACGGGCATCCCCGTCTCCCAGCTCACCGCCAGTGAGAAGGAGAAGCTCCTCAGGCTCGAGGACGAGATGCACGACCGGATCGTCGGCCAGGACGAGGCGGTCACCGCCGTCTCGCAGGCCGTACGACGCAACCGCGCCGGCATGGGCGACCCGAACCGCCCCGTGGGATCGTTCCTGTTCCTCGGCCCGACCGGTGTCGGCAAGACCGAACTCGCCAAGACCCTCGCCTCCCTGCTGTTCGGCGACGAGGACCGCATGATCCGCTTCGACATGAGCGAGTTCCAGGAGAAGCACACCGTGGCCCGGCTCGTCGGCGCCCCTCCCGGATACGTCGGCTACGAGGAGGCGGGCCAGCTCACCGAGAAGGTGCGCCGCCAGCCCTACAGCGTGGTGCTGTTCGACGAGGTGGAGAAGGCCCACCCCGACATCTTCAACACGCTGCTGCAGATCCTCGACGACGGCCGCCTGACCGACGCCCAGGGCCGCACCGTCGACTTCCGGCACTGCGTCATCATCATGACGTCGAACATCGGCGCGCACCGCATCCTCGACCACAAGGGCGACGTGTCCGAACTCAAGGACGCGCTGATGGAGGACCTGCGGGGCCGGTTCCTGCCCGAATTCCTCAACCGCATCGACGACATCATCATCTTCCACAGTCTGACCGAGGACGACCTGGGCGAGATCGTCGACCACCTGCTGGACATGAGCAAGCGCAAGGTGCGCGCCCAGGGCCTGCACCTGGAGGTCACCGAGGCCGCCAAGAAGCTCCTCATCGCCCACGGCCACCAGCCCGAGTTCGGTGCCCGCCCGCTGCGCCGCACCATCCAGGCGGAACTCGACAACCGCATCGCCACCCTGCTCCTCGGCGGCGAGGCGGACCCGGGGGACACGATCGTCGCCGATGTGCGGGACGACTCGCTGCACTGCATCGTGCGGAAGGCGGAAGCCGGCGAAGGCGAAGGCGAAGAGGGCTGAGGCGAAAGGGGCTTGGGCGAACGGGACGGGCGGGTCGGTCCCCGCCGGGGGCGTCCACCGGGGGCGTCCCGTCCGGGGTGGGTCAGTCCTCGCCGGGGGTGTCCCCGATCGACACGACGACCACACCGGTGTGGCCGTCCGGGGTGTCGTACTGCACGCTGTCGCCCGGGCGGCAGCCGAGGAGCGCGCGGCCGAGCGGGCTGTCCGCGGTGACCATTGTCTGGTCCAGAGCCTCGGCGACCTCGCCGACCTGGAGCGTCTCCTGCGAGCCGTCCGTGAAGCGGACCGTGACCGTGCTGCCCACCCCGACCACGTCGGTGGGGGCGGGACCGGCTTCCGACGCCCCGCGCAGCCGCTCCTCGATGTCGCCGATACGGCGGTCCAGGCGGTCCAGCTGGTCCGCGCGCTGCAACTCGTCGGCCTGGTCGGCCTGATCGCCCACCTCGGTGTCGCTCTTGAGGGTTCCGGCGACCAGCCGGCGTTCGTCGCGCAGGTCGGCAAGCTCCTGCTCCAGGGCGCGCCGGGCCTCGGCGCTGATCGGCTCGGGACCACCGGTCATGTCTGCTCCTCCGACGGAGACGGAACAGCCGGACGAAGATCGACAAGTCCGACATTCCGCATCATATCAATCGGGTGCCGTCGTGCGAGCCCGTGCCCTCCCGCCGTCGTGGCCGCCCGGCATCGCCTCGTACGCCTCCGGTAGAGGTGTGAAACATCCAGAGATACGGTGTTTGTCGGTACGCATCGGTCTGCACGCATCGGATCTGTGCGTTCTGTCCGCACGTTCTCCGGAGCCGCACGGTCTCCGTCCTCCCCGTCAGGAGATGCCCATGTCCTCGAAGCGACGCCGCAAGAAGAAGTCCCGCCGCAAGCACTCCGCGAACCACGGCCGCCGTCCCCAGTGCTGAGGCGCCGTAGAGAGACGGCCACGGTACCGGGCGCCCGTCCCTGACGGGCCCGTTCCCGGTCCGGCCGGTTTGTGGGGCGGGGTGTTCCACCGGCAGACTCCTCCCCGTGAGATCCATGACCCCGCGCGGCCGGGCCGCCTCATGACGTCCGCCGTCGTGGTCGGCGGTGGGCCGAACGGGCTCGCCGCCGCCGCCCTCCTCGCCAGGGCCGGACTGGCCGTCACCCTGCTGGAGGCGGCGGACGAGGTCGGCGGCGGCACCCGCAGCTACGAGGCACTGCTGCCGGGGCTGCTGCACGACCACTGCTCGGCCATCCACCCCATGGCCGTCACCTCGCCCGCGCTGCGCGCACTCGATCTCGAACGGCACGGGCTGCGCTGGCTGTTGGCGGACCTCGACTGCGTCCACCCGCTCGACGACGGGAGCGCCGGGGTCCTCGCGAAGTCCGTGGAGGACACCGTCCGCATGCTCGGCGCCGACGGCGACCGCTACCGGGCACTGGTCGAGCCCTCCGTGCGCCGCTGGGACGCCCTGGCCCAGGACGTGATGGGTCCCCTCCTGCGGATCCCCTCGCACCCCCTGCTCCTCGCCCGCTTCGGTCTGCCGACCGCCCTGCCGGCCACCGCCCTCGCCCGCCTCTTCACCACCCCGCAGGCCAAGGCCCTGTGGGCCGGAGTCGCCGCGCACGCCTTCCGCCCCCTGCACCGGCCGCTCACCTCGGCGATCGGACTGGGCATCCTCACCGCCGGCCACGCCGCCGGATGGGCCGTGGCCGAAGGCGGCTCCCAGGCCATAGCGCGCGCCATGGAGAGGGTGCTGCGCCAGCACGGCGGCACGATCCACACCGGCGTCCGCGTCACCGACCACCGGCAGATCCCGCCGGCCGACGTCACCCTCCTCGACCTCGACCCCGGCCAGATCGCGGCGATCTACGGCGACCGGCTGCCGCGCCGGGTGCGCGCCGCCCACCGGCGCTTCCGCCGGGGCCCGGCCGCCTTCAAGGTCGATCTGGCCGTCGAGGGCGGCATCCCCTGGCGCAACGCGCACGCGCGCCGCGCCGGCACCGTCCACCTGGGCGGCACGATCACCGAGGTCGCGCGGGCGGAGCGGGAGGTCGCGGCCGGCCGTATGCCCGAGCGTCCGTTCGTCCTCGTCGGCCAGCAGTATCTGGCGGACCCGTCCCGGTCGGTCGGCGACGTGCACCCGGTCTGGGCGTACGCCCATGTCCCCTACGGCTACGACCGGGACGCGACCCAGGCCGTCCTCGGCCAGATCGAACGCTTCGCCCCCGGTGCCCGCGAACGCGTCCTGGGCGTCCAGGTCACCAGCCCCCGTGACTTCGCCGAGTTCAACCCCAACTTCGCGGGCGGCGACATCATGACCGGCGCCGAGACCGTGCCCCAACTGCTCCTGGGGACACGGCCCACCCTCGATCCCTACTCCACCGGGCTGCCCGGGGTCTTCCAGTGCTCCGCGGCCACCCCGCCCGGCCCCGGGGCGCACGGCATGTGCGGCGCCAAGGCGGCGGCAGCGGCCCTGCGCCACGTGGGAGCCACCGGCGCCTGACGGGCGGACGCCACCCACGCCCTGCCGCCTCACCCGCCGCGGCGCCTCGGCGTGGGGTCCGGGTAGACGCGCCGGATCGCCGGAAGCAGCGCACGCAGGCGCGTCTCCGCGTCCTCGCAGGCCCACTCGATCTGGTCCGACGTGGAGACGTCCCGGAAGTCGACCTTCGCGGCGATGAGGATCTCCTCCGGGCCCTGCACGAGAGTGATCAACTCCAGGACGTCGTCGATGTGCTGAACGGCCATCAGTTCACCGCGCACCGCGTCCCGCATCGGCCGGGGCAGCGCACGGCCGATGAGCAGTTCGGCGTTGGAGCGGCCCAGGACCCAGGCGACGACGACCAGCAGCACCCCGATGAGGATGGACGCGACGCCGTCCCACGCACCGGACCCGGTGAGCCGGCTGCCGAGCAGCCCCAGCGCCGCGAGCGCCAGCCCGATGAGGGCCGCGGTGTCCTCCAGGACGACCGCCTTCACCGCAGTGTCGGGGGTGCGCCGGAGGTAGTGCAGCACGGGCATGCGGAAGCGTCTCGCCCTCCCGGCGGCCTGCTTGAGCCCCGTGCGCAGGGAGAGGCCTTTCAACGGCCCTCGACCGTCGCCTGGGAACCGCGCGATCGGCCCCCGGCCGGGCGGCGGTCTCGGACGCCCGTCGGCCGCTGCCCGATACCGCCGGGGAACCAGCCTGACGTTGCCCACGAGGCGGTTACGCCGCACGTAGGCCGGCTCCGGGTACACAGGTGCACCCGGAGCCGGCCGATCGGCTCGCTCTACTTGTGCGTGGTCCGCACCGAATCGAGGTCCGGCTGAGGGGCCGCCGCCGTGACCCGCGCCGGGGTGGCCGTGCCGTTGGCGTCCCCGCCGAGCGGCGAGGAGAGTGCGGACTTCTGCTGTGCGTCGAGCCCGTTGTAGTACGGGTGGTACGTCACCAGTGAGCTGCCCGCGCTGATGGCTGAGCCCGCCGCCGTCAGCTCGGACGACGAGATGGAGGTGCTGCCGCCGAACGCGACGACGGCGCCCACGCCTGCGGCCTGCTGCCGCAGGTAGGTCGCGTCGGTCTCCGGCAGCGTCGTGCCGTCGGACCACAGGAGCGGGCCGTACCAGAGCATGCCGGCGCTCGCGGAGACGCCGCCGCGCCAGCTGTCCGACGAGGCCAGTCCCACCTGGGGCGGGGCGGACCACCAGAACCGGGCGAGGGCGACCGAGGTGCCGTCGTGCCCGGTGCCGCTGATCGGGTAGTAGGTCCAGGTCGTGGGCCAGTGGGAGAACTTGGTGTGCGTGAGCGCGTACTTCGCGGCGGCGCCGACGGGGATGACCATCGTCTCGTCGGGGTCGAGCGAGTTGAGGTACGACTTCACGGAGGAGGTCAGCGTGTTGCCGTCGTTGAGGACGACCGTGCCCTTGCCTCCGTATCCGAGTGATCCGGCGGCGGCGGAGGAAGCGAGGGCCGAGTGGTAGTCGGTGCCGGTGGCGAGGAAGACATAGTCCGGTGAACCGCTCACGGCCTTGGCGACGGCCACGGATGTCGAGTAGCGGGAGGTGCCCGCCAGGCGCTTCGGTGTGAAGCCGAGGGAGCTGACCTTGCTGGAGACCGCGCTGGACAGGATGTCGGTGCCGCCGACCAGATAGACCGTGGCACCCCGCTTGAGCGTCCGCTTCAGCTCCGCCTGGGCGGCGGACGACAGCGAGGACTTCGACGTCATCAGCACCGGGCCCTGCTTCTGACCGCCGAGCGACTGCGCGGTCAGTGCGTAGGACGGGCTGTCCTGGTTGATGAGGACGGCGGTCCTGGCGCCGACGAGGCCGGGTTCGCTCTGGCCGACGGTGCTCCACGTCCAGCGGGAGGCCGCCCTGTTGGTGCCCGCGGAGTCGGCGCCCCACACGCGGTCGGTGCTCTGGCCGCGCAGTGGCTGCCAGGCGACGTCGACGGTCGACGACGAGTGGGCCGGCGTCGGCAACGTGGAGATCGAGTGGTCGGCGAGGTTCAGGATGCGCGTCCACGAAGCATCGTCGTCCCCGGTGTTGAACGCGATCTTCGTGCCGGTGGGCGCCCACTCCGGAGTGGTGGCGTAGGCCTGGGTGGTGAGCTGCTGCTCTCCTGTGCCGTCGATGTTCATCAAGAACAGCTCGCTGATGCCACCCACGACGCGGACGAAGGCGACGCGCGTACCGTCGGGCGAGATCGCCGGATGTGAGCCGTTACCGGTCAGCTTGTGGAAACCACGGGTGTCCGTGTCGTAGAGCCAGATCGCCGATCCGGTCGTACTCCCGCACGTGTCTCCCGTACGGACGAAGGCGATGAGGTAGTTGACCGACCCGCTCGGCTGACGGTCGCAGCCGTCCTCCGTGGTGGAGAACAGCGGCTCGGAGTAACGGGAGCCGTCGGACGGGGCGTAGCGGAGCCGCCCGCCGGCCGAGTACACGACGGTCGAACCGCCGCCGACGAACGTGGGATCGTCCGCGCTTCCCACGGACGAGCTCCGCTCAGGGATCTTCACCAGGGTGGAGCCGGTGTACCGGCGGGTCTCGACGCGCCCGTTACGGACGTAGGCGATCCGGCTGCCGTCCGGTGACCAGGCCGGTTCGGAGGCCTGGTCGGCGATGGTGGTGTAGGTGCTGCTGCCCGGTTTCACGACCTGCAGGCTCTGCTCAGCCCCGTTGCGGACCGCCAGTATCCCGTCCGTCGCGGTCCACGTCACCGGACCGGTGGCAGCGGCGCCCGGAGCGACGGCCATGCCCGCCGCGACCGCTGTCGCGGTGCCCAGCGCCGCGAGCACGCGGCGTCTGTGAATCTTCATGTGCCCCCACAGGAGTGTGATCAAAGGTCTGCCGTGCGTCTCCCCGACGCGGAACGGGATCCTCACGTTCCTTGACGACAGTTTGATCACCGTAGTGGGCGAGTGGGGTAAGGGGAACCGGTCGGGTGGGATGACTGTGCTGAGAGCCGGACGGCCGTCCTCCCGTCCCGGGCATCACGAGATGATCACACATCTTCCACGGCGTTCATCTGTCGTTCATGATCGATGCGTGAGGTCGACCGTCACCGTCATCGGGGGCACCGCCGTGCGGCTGTGCCTGGCTGTGCGCAGGAGGGCCGACAGCCGGTAGAACGCGGCATCCTCGCCCCTCGCGACTGCTCAGGCTCCGGCCGAGAGCGGGTCGGTGGGGTGGCCTGGATTCTTCACGGGCTGCCACACGGCTGCCTGGGTGGCGTCGAAGCAGGGTCTGGCAGGAGGCCCCTCACCGCTCACCGTGTCTGCTTTCCATGCGAAGCCTGGATCGGCAGCACAACGAATCGGGAGCGGACTGCACCACCAGGCCGTGCGCATGCCACCGCACACCTGGTGCGCTCCGTGACCTGGCAGAAAGAGACAACTCATGAGTAAGCGCATTGCCATGTCGATTGCCGCCGCGCTCGGAGCCATCGGCTTGGTGGCTCCGGCCGCCTACGCCGACGGCGGCGCCGGTGACACGGAGATCCTCGGTGTGACCGTCAACCACGGCTCCAGCGTGATCATCGGCACCACGTACCCGAAGTCGTTCGACGTGGAGATCGACGCCTACGACGACTCGGGCCTGTTGTCCGCGGACACCACTCTGGACGGCCCCGGCGCCGGGTACGCCAGTGACGAGACCATCTGTGAAACCGACTACTCATGCACCCACTCGTTCACCTTCGACCCCCGCGTCGATCTGGACAACGGTCAGGCCGGCACCTGGTACGTCGGTTCCTGGGTGGATGCCATCGACGACGACTACCGCTGGGACGAGCGCATCGACAGCTTCCGTCTCAAGCGCGCGAGCACGCTGACGACGAACGCGTCGCCCGAGCCGGTGCAGAAGGGCCGCACTCTTACGGTCACGGGCACGCTGAAGCGCGCGAGCTGGGACGACTACAAGTACCACGGCTACACCAGCCAGCCGGTCAAGCTGCAGTTCCGCAAGAAGGGCAGCAGCACCTACACGACCATCAAGACGGTGAAGACCAACAGCACGGGTGCGTTGAAGACCACGGTCACCGCTTCCGCCGACGGCTACTGGCGGTGGAGTTTCGCGGGCACCACGACCACGAGCGCCAAGACCTCGGAGAGCGACTTCGTCGACGTGCGGTAGCGCGCGTAGTCGGGCACAGGTCGCCATTCGGCGAATGATGTGGGCCCGACCGGTTCGCCGGTCGGGCCCACACCGTGTGCAGCGTCAGCGCGGGCGTTGGGGCGCGGTCGCCCGGTGGCCGTTCGTTCCGCATCCGCGTTCCTCGGCGCCCCCGACACTCACGCGTAGAGGCGAAGTCTTGGTCATGTCACCCCGCGTCTTCGTCATGTCACCCCGCAATGCGTGCAGTTGAGCATGACCGAAGGTAACGGTCTACGGTGATGACGACCACGCGTTCGAAACGCGCGCAATACGAGGGCGGCCAGGCCGCCCAGGGGGAAGCGTCGACCCGCGCCGCATGTCGCGGCGCCGTGAGGTCTGCGCCCTGAGGAAGAAATGTACCTGCACGCAAAACAAAAGATCGTCACGCTCGCGACCGCCCTGTTGCTGACCGTGGGCGCGGGCACCGCGGCGGCGGCCGGACCCGCACCGAAGCACGAGCCCGAGCCCACCTTGCTCGAGATCGCGGCCAAAGTGGCGCAGTACTCCGGCTGCGAATCCCAGCCACTGCTCGAACGGCCCGCCTGTATAAAGGAGTTCGCTCTCAAGTCCGCGAAACTGGGCCTTGGCGTCGGCGTCTTTCTTTACGTCACCCGTGACGCGATGAAGGACGAGGGCGCCTCCTTCAAGGGACTGGAGAAGGAGCTGACCGAGCTGTACAAGCTCAAGCCCCAACTCCTGCTCGACCCGGACAAGGAGCCCGATCCGGAGAAGAAAGCGAAGATCTTCGAGCAGACGCTCAAGACGCTCAAGGCCACCAAGCCGCACGTCGACAAGCTGCGCACCGACCTCGTGAAGGCGTCCCGGTTGCTCGACGCCCACACGGAGTCGGTCGAAGCGCTGGCCATGCTCGCCGTGGTGGTGGGGGACTACTACCCGGATCCCAAACCCTCCGACGACCGGCCGCCGAAGGACACCTGGGACATCGCGGGCTTCTTCAAGGACATCGGCAAGAGCCTGGACCAGATCAACGCCGGCTTCGACAAGATGAACGGCGCCCTCGATGACATGAACAGGGCCACGGCCGAGGTCAACAAGGGCCTCGACAAGGCCAACAAGGGCATCGAGAAGGCCAACCGGGGGATGGACAAGCTCAACGAGGGGATCAAGGAGGCCAACAAGGGGCTCGACGAGACCAAGAAGGCCGTCGACGGAATCGGCAAGGGCGCGTCGAAGCTCCACGAGGTACCCGAGTTCGACTTCGACTTCTCCCGCCTCGCCGACCGGATCGGTTCGAAGGACACGACTCCCGAGGAACGGGCCGCGCAGGAGCGCCGGATGTCGCTGCTGCTCAACCTGCTCCCCGGGATCGGCGACGGCAAGGGCATCCTCGAAGCCATCACCGGCACCGATCTGGCCACCGGCGAGAAGGTGAGCGGCACCGACCGGCTGCTGGGCTCGCTCGCGGTCATGCGCTGGCTCAAGTACGGCGGCAAGCTGCTTCCGGAGGACATCCGCGCAGCCCGGAAGGGCGACAAACTGCCCCCGTGCAACAGCTTCCCGGCCGGCACACGCGTCCTCATGGGAGACGGCACCACCACCCTGCCCATCGAGGAGATCACGGTCGGAGACAGTGTCCTGGCCGGCGACCCGCAGGCGGGGAGCACCGGTGCGCGCCAGGTGGAAGACACGATCTACACCCCCGAGGACGAGGACTTCACCGGCGTGAGCCTGGCCGGCGACGCCGACGACGGACCGCCCGCGCTCACCGCGACCGACCACCATCCCTTCTGGGTGGAGAACCGGGGACAGTGGACCGACGCCCGCGACCTGAACTCCGGTGACACCCTCCGCGCCCCCGACGGCACCGGCGTGCGGATCGACAAGGTCACGCACTGGAAGGAGCCGCAGGGCGCCTACAACCTGACCGTCAACGACCTGCACACCTACTATGTGCTGGCGGGCAGGACTCCCGTACTCGTCCACAACGCGTCGTGTGATTTTATCCGCGGAGAGATCCCCGACGCCGCTGCCATCGAACGCGGCTCCCTGGTCAAGATCAAGGAGAAGCAGCTCGAGAAGGCCTTGAAGAGCGTCGGCGAGGACCCGCACGGCTTCAAGGCGGACTGGGTCGGGAAGAACAACGTGTCGCGGTTCGACGCGATGCGCGACGGAGAGGGCAGGGTCGTCCTCGTGAGCAAGGATGGCAAGATCTTGGTTCCGACCAACTACAGGTACCGGCCGTGAGCGCCTTCCGGATGTACCTGCGAGTGGTCAGCGAGTCCCTGCGACCGGAGCAGATCTCCGCGCGGCTGGAGACCGGCCCCGACGAAGCGACCGCGATCGGCAGCCGCAGACGTCCCCAGTCGCCGCCGCGTGCGCACACGACCTGGATCCGGCACGCATCGGCCGGTGACGGGCCCGGACGGCCGGAGGATCTCGAACCCGTGGTCCTCGGCTGGGGCCCGCAGTTCGCCGCGGCCCTGGGGCGACTGGCCGCTTCCGAGGACGCCGATGTGTCCCTGGTGATCGTGCAGGAGCTCACCGACCCGGAGGACCCGCAGCAGAAGGGCATCTGGCTGAGCGCGACCCTGCTGGCCTGGCTCGCAAAGGCCGGAGCGTCGCTGGACATCGACCAGTACGCGTACTACGGCGACGACCAGTGACGGGCTCGCTGTTCGGAAAGCGGGGGCGACTGCCAGGAACATCCTGACACCTTGAAAGCCCGCCAGGTCGAGACCTCGGTGCGCCAGAACATCTGGCCATCGGGGTCTCTGCCGTACGGGGGCGGCGGGTTCCGTGTGCCTGACACGGTGTCCCCGTACCGGGCCCCGTCGCCCACCCCCGGAACTCCTACGCGAATAAGCCCTGTTCGCCGCGCCGTAGCAATGGCAAGTCATCGGCAAGTGCCTGCCAAGAGGGAGCAGTCACGGTGTCGTATCCGCTGTCGGTATCGAACCTGGAGCAACCGAGCGTGTCCCTCAGCAGCACCTCCCAAGACCGTCCCGGCCACGACAAGTTCGCGGCCCACCGCGCCTCCCCTCCGGAAGCCGCCTCCGGACTCCACGACGTCCTGGACGCCTACCGCACCTGCGAGTTCGTCACCCTGGGGCGGGACGGCACTCCGCTGGCCTGGCCCACCGCGGTGGCGCGTCGCGAGGACGGGACCCTGCTGGTGACCACCTGTCTCGCCTTCGCGCAGAAGGCGTTGAACGTACGGCGCGACGGCCGGGTCGCCCTGCTCTTCTCCGACCCGACGGGCAGCGGTCTCGGCCACGCCCCGCAGGTGTTCGTCAGCGGCCGCGCCGAGTGTCCCGAGACGATCATGGCGGGACCGCAGGGGGCCGAGGACTACTGGCGCAGGCTCTTCGAGCGGCAGCCGCACAGCCGGTCGTACCTGACACATCCGATGAGGCCGCTCATGTCGTGGTACTACCTGCGCCTGCTCATCACCGTCGAACCGGAACACGTCGTCTTGCGACCGCCGTCGGAAGAGCTGGTGCATCATGGAGCGCCGGTGTCCGTGGCGGGTACGCCGCCGCTGCCCGGAGCGGCGCAGCTGGGGCGCGCGCCCTCGGCCGTACTGGCCGCACGAAACGCCTCCGGGGCCCCGGTCCTGGCCCGCACCCTGCCACGGCCGACTCCGTCGGGCTATCTGGTCGAGGTGCCGGCGGACTGCCCGGTCGAGGACGGCCCGGCCGGCCTGCTGGTCCACCGGCACGACGAACGACTCAACCACATGTACAACGCTTTCGTCCGCGGCACTTTGCAACGGACCGGTGCGGGCTGGATCCTGGTGCCTTCGCGCGTGATCGAACCCATGGGCTCGGGCCGCGCGAAGGACGCCCTGCGGGTCCTTCGCCGGACGAAGCGGTCCACCGACCGCTACCTCGCACGCCGGGGGCTGACCCGCCCGAAGGTGGAGTGGGACTCGTTCCGCGCCCTGGTGCAGCCGGCACCGGTCCTGCCGGCCGCTCCGTCGCCGGTGAAGGGCTCCCCCCACCACTGACCATGGGCGTACGACCACCCCCGCGGCGTGCCGGGTCCGGGAGGCCGCTCGGCACTTCCGGGCGCGATCCCTGAAGATCATTCGTCGCCCGGGCGCCCCTTACGATGTTCTTGTCATGGTCACATTTAAGGTGCTCGGTTCGTTCCGGGTCGAGGTCGGCGGGCAGCCGTCGGACACGCGGGGCCGGCTCGCTCGCATGGTGCTGGTCCAACTGCTGCTCGCCCGGGGCGCGGTCGTGCCCACGGAACGCATCGTCGAGAGGCTGTGGCCGCATCGCGTCCCGCCGAGCGCACAGGCGTCGCTCCACGCCTACATCGCGCGTCTGCGGCGGACTCTGGAACCGGAACGGGCGCCCCGGACCCCCGCCCGGTTGCTGGTCAGCGCACCCTACGGCTACTCCCTCGCCGTGGAGCGGGACGCGGTGGACGCGTGGGCGTTCGAGGACCGGGTGGCGGCCATTTCGACGGCGGGACTGCCCGCCCACCTCGCCGCCGAACGCCTTGCCCGGGCGCTCGCCGACTGGGGCGGGCAGCCGTACGCCGAGTTCGCGGACGAGCCGTGGACCGTGGGTGAGCGCACCCGCCTGGAAGAGATACACCGCACCGCGCGCGAGCGGCTCGCCGCGGCACAGCTGCGCTGCGGTCAGGCCGCGCAGGCACTCACCGACGCACGGGCGCTGACCAGGGAGCAGCCCCTGCACGAGGAGGGATGGCGGCTGCTGTCCCTGGCGCTCTGGGCCCGCGACCGCCAGGGGGAAGCGCTGACCGTGCTACGACAGGCCCGGCGCGTCCTCGGCGAGGAACTCGGCGTCGACCCCGGCCCCGCCCTGCTGGAGCTGGAACAGGCACTGCTGCACCAGCGGCTCGACCTCCTGCACCGGGAAACCGGCGTGCCCGCCACGGCCACGGTCCACCCGGGCGCGGCCCGTGCCGCGGAGGCCGTGGGGGAGCCGGTCGCAGTCGAGGAGCACCGATCGCCGACCGGCCCGACGGTGCTGACGACGGACCTCCTCCTGGGCCGCGACGAGGAGCTGGCCCGGTTCGCCTCCGCCGCCGACCGGGCCCGAACCGGCCGGTCCCAGGTGGTCCTCGTCTCCGGCGAAGCCGGCATCGGCAAATCCAGCCTCCTGGAAGCCGCCCTCGGGCAACTGCCCGCACAGGGCTGGCTGTGCGCCTTCGGACAGTGCCCGGAGAGCGAGGGCGCCCCGCCCGGACGTGCCTGGTTCGACATGCTGCCGCGCCTCGCGGAAGCGGCCCCGCCGGGCCCGTACGCCGACGAACTCGCGCCGCTGCTGGCCCCGGGCAGCGGAAGCGACCCCGGACAGCCGGACGGCAGCCCGGCGCTGCGCTTCCGTCTCCACAAGGCGCTGCTCGGCTGGCTCCGGGACACCGCCCGGCGGCAGCCCCTGGCCGTCTTCATGGACGACCTGCACCGGGGCGACCAGGAGAGCGTGGAGCTGTTCCTGCTCTGCGCCGAACAACTGCGGGACGTCCCCCTGCTGTTGGTGGGCTCGTTCCGCACGGGCGAGGGCGATCCGACCGCGGCCCTGGCCCGGCTGGCCGTCTGCGCGCCCGTGCGGCTGGCTCTCGGCGGACTGTCGGACACCGAAGCCAAGACCTTCCTGAGGCGCGCGGCGGCCGGCATGAGCGAGCGGGCCGCCGCGGCCCTGGCCGAACGGGCCGGCGGAAACCCCTTCTACCTGCGCGAGAGTTCCCTCCTGCTGGCCGGCGAGGGCGAGGAGCGGGCACTGGCCAGCATCCCGCAGGGAGTCCAGGACGTGCTGCGGCGCCGGCTGGCCCTGCTCGCGCCGACCGCCACGGCCGGACTGCGCCTGGCGGCCGTCGCCGGACGCGAGGCACCGGTCTCTTTGCTGATCCACGCCGCGGACCACGATGCGGACCAGCTCCTCGACGCCTTGGACGCCGGTGTCACCGCGGGACTGCTCACCGAACCGAGGCCCGGCACGGTCCGCTTCACCCACGCCCTCGTACGGGACGCCCTGGAAGCCGACCTCACCCGCCTGCGGCTGGCCCGCATGCACTCCAGGCTGGGCCGGAGCCTGATCGCCATGGGCTCCCACGACGTCGCCGCCACCGCCCACCATCTCCTCCACGCCGCCACGGTGCTCACCGACGACGCCGGGCCCGCGGTCCACCACGCCCGCCTCGCGAGCGAGCAGGCCGTACGCCGTCATGCCCCGCAGAACGCCGAGACCCTCCTCGACGCGGCCCTCGGCCTGCTGGCCGCCCACCCGGCCGCGTTCACCGGAGAGGACGCCCCGCTGCTACGGGTCCGGCTGCTCGGCCAGTTGGTCGACTGCCGGATCCGGATGGGCGCCGTCGTCCCCGCACGCGAAGCCCAGCAGCAGGCCGTGCGGATCGCCCGCGCCGAAGGCCGGGACGACCTGCTGACCGCGGCCTACACGACCTGGACCGAACCCACCCCCTGGCGCGTGCGCGCGTACGCGGACTCCGACCCCGAAGCCGTCGAGGAGCTCGGCAGGCTGCTGGACACCCCGGGCCCCGACGACCGGCAGCGGTGCCTGCTCCTCGACCAGCTCGCCGACGCGCTCGACGACAGCGATCCGCGGGCCGTGGCCGTCGCACACCAGGCGGTCGCACTCGCCCGGTCCCTGGGCGAGCCCCGGCTGCGGGGTCTGACCCTCACCTCGCTGCTGCGCCGGACCGACTGCGAACTCGACTCCGCGGCCTACCTGCGGCTCCACCAGGAACTCACCGAGGTGGCCGACTCCCAGGACAGCCCCGAGTACTCCTGGATGAGCGCCTACACCGCCGCCCGCCTCGCCGCGGCGGACAACGACCCGGCGCGCATGGAGCAGTGCCTCGTACGGGCCGACGAGATCGCCCGCACCTACGAGCTCCGGGGCGCGTTCGCGGTGGCCAGGCTGCGCCGCCCCATGCTCGCCATGGCACAGGGCCGATTCGAGGAGGCCGAGCAGGAACTGGGCGCGGCGGTGGCGGAACTACGGGTCCGCGGGGCGGTGGACCTCAGCGGGCTCGCCGGGCTCGCCGTCGGGTGCATCCGGCTCCGGCAGGGCCGCCTCGCCGAGGTCCTGCCCGTGCTCCTCGCGGTGTGGGAGCAGTACCAGCCGCACAACGAAGCCCTGACGGCCCTCGCCCTGCTCGCCGCCGGCCGCCCCGAGGAGGCCAGGGAGGTCTTCGGCCGGCGCGTGCCGCTCCTGCGGGACTTCGCCTACCCGATCCTGGCCGGCCTGCGCGGAGCGGCGGCCATCGCCTTCGACGACCGCGAGGCAGCCGCCGAGGTCTACACGGACCTGCTTCCCCTCCAGGGGCTGGCGGGCGGCGCGAGCAGCCTCAGCATCGTCTACCGGCCCGTCGCCCAGACGCTCGGTGACCTCGCCCGCTTCCTGGGCCGCCCGGACCAGGCCCGGAGCCACTACCTCGACGCCCTGCGGGTGGCCGCCGCCTGGGAGTCACCCCACTGGGAGGCCGCGGCCCGAGAGGCCCTGGCCTCCCTGCCGCCGGCGCCCGGCTCCGTATAGCGACGCCACGGGCGACCGCCCGCCAGTTCGGCCATGAACTCCGCCGCCAGATCGAGGTACTCCTCGGACGAGTCCGTCGTCAGCTGCAGGTCCACCAGTACCTCGTCGGTGTCCGCCCGGCACATCGTCCTCAGGTGGTCGCAGAGCTGGCGTACGGTTCCCCGGTGGTGGGTCTCCGCCGGCGCTGCCTCGCCCCGTGTGACATGGGCGTTGACGCGAAACACCCGGCGCAGCGCATCCGGGTCACGCCCCGCCCGCTCGGCCGATGCGCGGGCCACCGCCCAGAGGCCGTCGAAGTACGGCAGCGGCATCGAGGCCGCGAGCCAGCCGTCCGCACGCCTGCCGACCCGCTCCAGGGCGACCGGGGTGAAGCCGCCCAGCAGGAGGGGCGGCCGCGGACTCTGGAGGGGTTGGGGCAGAACGGTCGACGGGGGGATCGTCCACAACGGGCCCGTGTGCGTGACCGTTCCGGACCGCCACACGGCCTCGAGGACGTCCAGCGTCTCCTCCAGCCGGGCGCCGCGCCCCTGCCACGGCACTCCGGCGGCCTCGTACTCCTCACGCATCCAGCCCAGTCCGATGCCCACGTCCAGACGTCCGCGGCTGATCAGGTCGAGAGTCGTCAGTGACCGGGCGAGCACGAGCGGAGGCTGCCACAGGGCGTTGAGGGTGCTGCTGCCCAGGCGCACCCGCCCGGTCGCCGAGGCCGCCACGCCGAGCGTGAGCAGCGGATCGAGGTGGGTGCCGTAGCGGGCCGGCATCGCCCCGCCCGGGTAACCCTCGGGCGGAGTCAGCGGCGCCAGCAGCCGGTCGGCAACCCAGAGGCTGTGACAGCCCAGCGCCTCCAGGGCAGCGCACATGCGGGCGGTGTGACCGGGGTCGGCGAAGGGGCCGAACTGGGGGACGGAGAATCCGATGCGCATCTTTCGGGGTTCCTCGATGGGTACGGGTCGGCACGGGTCGGTTCGCCCCGGACGGCGCCCCGGGCGTCCGGGGCGGCCGGACGGGGCCACGGCTCACGCGGTCGCGTGCCGGCCGCGGATCCGACGTGTCTCGCGCCGGTACTGCCGCTGCCCGAGCAGCTTCCACATCACCCGCGCGGCCAGGGGCAGGCGGGCGAGGAACTCCCGGCGCTCGTCGGGCGGGCAGTCCTCCAGGATGGCGCCCAGCGCGATCATCAGCCGGTTCCTGGGCGTCTCGGCCAGACCACGCTCACCGACCGCGTGCCAGTCCTGGTCGTTCACGTGACGCCCGACCAGCGGCATGACCTCCCGCTCCTCCTCGTCCAGGTGGGCGCACAACTGCCGGTGGTGTCGGCGCAGCGCCTCGGCCAGCTCGTCACGGTCGGCCGCCAGCGCCCGTGCCCGCCACCGGTCCATGAGCACCTGCACCTCGCACATCCCACCGGTGAGCTCGTGGTGCTGCGCCTCCATCGCCAGCACCTGCTCGGCGTCCAGATCGAGTTGGGGGAGCAGCGCCGGCCAGAGCACCTCGTCCTCGGCGGTGTGATGCGCGTGCAGCCCGACTGTGTACTCCCGCCAGTGCTCGGCGAGGATCCCCGCGCGGACGGTGTCCGACGCCGGAACGTCCTGCACGAGCTCGGCCAGCAAGCGCGACTCGCGGCGGAACACCCGGTGGATCATCGCCATCTCGCGGGTGTAGGGGTGGGCGGGGGAGTGTGAAGTGTCGCTCGTCGTCATGTCCCCAGCCTGCGGACGAGGGTTGCCACGCACTTGCATCCCACTTGCCGCACTCCCGGATTCCGCTGTCCGCTCTCGCGGTGGGCACGGGAGTACGACTATGAAGTGCTTCGCGTGACGGCGTTCAGCGCTTTCGACTGGGCGTCGACCAGCGCTGGGGATGCTCGCGCAGAGTGCCCCTCCGTCCCGGCGACACGCCGCACGCTTCCGACGGGGGCGTAGACGCTGCCTCCATCGACTGCGGCGCTGACCGGAGCACACACCGGAGCACACAGCGGAGGGGACGTACGACGTCCGGCGCTGACGCCCCCGTTGCCGACCCCTTTCGAGCCCGCTCCGCCCGTCGCCGTCTGAGCACCCCCGTCAGGCTCAGCGCTGCACGCCGTCATGCCGACGGTCATCAGAGCCATCCACGCCAAGTGCCTGCGCACGACGGACCTGCTCATGATCCTCCTTGCCGTACGGTGACGAGGAACGATATGACAGGTCCGAGGCCACGCCGTCGATGACGTGACGGATCGACTGGGAACAGCGTCGATCCGCCCATCCCTCTAGGGTGCGTTCGACGGCAGGGTGCTCAGGTCCAGTACGTCGGCCGCCGCCGGGGGCTGGACGGCCAAGCGGTCGTTGAAGCCGCTGAACTTCCTGATGGCGTGATGGCGAGGAGTGCGGTAGTCGATCCGCAGCAGGTACGGCTTGCCCTCCGCGGCTATGTAAAAGGTGTAGACGCCTCCCTCGGCCACCTCCTCTTTCACGTTCACAGAGATGACGGGCTTGTCGTCGAGCTCAGTCAGGGCGCCCAGCGTGGCCCTGCCCTTGGCGATCGACGAGAACGGCCACGCGCAGTCGACGAGGTTGTCCGCTCCCCTTGCTGCGCTCGCGGGGCTCTTCAGCCAGGGCTTGTGGCGCATCGCGGGAACCGTAGTTCGCCCCCACAACTCGAGGTACGCGTCGTTGGGGTGGATGTAGTCCGTCTCACCGATCCGGATCTGTTCCATCGTGGCGCCCTGGGACCAGGCCGCCGTCATCCTGCACCTGTGCTCAAGATCGGTCGTCACGCGGCTGGAATAGCGTCTGCCGCTGTCAGTGGAGGAGACGTCGGTGGTGAAGGTCACCGACGTGAGCGCCTTCATGGTGCGGTCGGTCTCGTTGAGTATCTGGTCGGCGGAGCGTATCTCGGCGGTGCGTGCGTGAGCGGTGTCGCCGGTGTCCGCACAGCCGACCGTGACAGCACCTACGCACAGGCACAGCGCAGCAGTACTCGCTTTCGTACCCACAGTCCCCCCTCAGGTGTCGGGCGGCGCACACAGTACTGCCAAGACGATCACTTCCGGCTCTCGATGTCCCCGGCGGGCACGCTGCCGGCGCCTGCACGGCCGCTACGAGCGAAAGCTGGAGCGCTGTCCGGCTACGCCGGTATCGCCGCCATCCTCGTCGGTCACCGGTGGCTACGACCCCCCACGCGGCTGCTGATGGGCGCCCGTGCCGCAAGCTGCCCGTCGCACCCTGAACGCATGCGAAAGGCCCGCCCCCACGGGTTGGGGGCGGGCCGCCGGCGGTAGATCTGCCCTACTGCTACGAAGGAAACAGCAGGTCGTGGTCCCGTCCGCGGTTTACCAGGCCGCGACCGCCGGGCGTCCGGGTGCGGAGGGGTATCGCCCTCCGGTGCATCCGTGATGTCGCTCGGACCCAGACCACTCAGTTTCGGATTTTGAGGGGTGGGCCGAGCCGGATCTTGGTGACGCAGCTCAGGTCCTGCTGATAGTCCGTGCTCCCTTGCCTGTAGAAGTAGCGGCAGCCGGTGAGGGCTCCCGTCACCTTGCCCGTCACACGGAGCCTGGCGGCCCAGAAGATGTCGCCGGGCTCGTGTGGTGCCACTCGTGATGGCCGGTCGGAGTAGTCGTGCAGACGAGTGAGGTCCGGGATCCCGGGCGAACCGCCGACCGGGGTGGGTCCCATGGGGTGCCCCTCTGTGTCCTCATGGCTGAACGCTCTGTACTCGATGAGCTTCAGACCATGCGGAACGCGGGTGAATTCCCCTCGGAGGAGCGTCAGCGGGCGGTTGGTCAGATTGTCCGCCGCGGGCAGGGCCACCCAGTACTCCTTGCCGACCTGCGCGTGCGGGCTCGTCACCTCCATGTCCGCTTCATCGGCCAGGGCCGTCCCGGTGCGGAAGTCGTGCGCGACGCTGCCAGGTGCGGACCGCCAGACTGCGACACCTGCGAGACTCACCGCTACGGCCGCAGCGGCCAGCGCAATTCGGCGTACGGGGCGCTTACTTCGAGTAGAAGACGCCGGCTCCGCTGGTGCCGACCTGTCCATTGCGCCCCCATACCCAGTGCTTGCCCGACTTGGTACCGGCGACGAGCCTCTGCTTGTGATTGGAGTCGTAGCCGGTCTTCGCTCCCATGGAGACGCCGTAGAAGCTGACGGCGCCGCCGAACTTCACACTCTTGCCCCTGGACTGCTGGGCGACGTCGCCGGGGTTGAGGTAGTTCCGATATGCCTTCTTGGAACGCTTGAAGGCCGAGGAACCGTCCTTGCCGGAGACATCCTTGCCCACCTTGCCGAGCGCGCCACCGGTAGGTGCCTTGTACCGCTTGGGCTCGATGGTGTACCAGGTGGATCGAACGCCGCCGAAGCAGATGTACTGGCTCTTGATCTTGACGTACTCGATCGGGACCTTGTACTGCTTGGCGTAGTGGGGCCCCCTGTTCGCGTAGCCGACGGAAATGCTGACGTTCTGGGAGAGCTCCTTCGAACCGCCGAGGTTCCAGTTTCCGTTGCTCTTCACGGCCGTCTCGATGCTGCTGCTCATCGACGACTCGTACTCGAAGGACGCCTTGGCGTCCCACCCGGCGTGCGCCTCACCGACCACGGTGTACTTGATCTTGGACGAGACGGGGACGCGGATGGTGTCACAACTTCCCGAAGCCTTGGCGTCGACGAGCGGGGAGACGGGCTCCGCGCTGACGTCCTTGCCGCTGACCAGGTACGGGTTGTAGCCGGCGGGGAGGAGACTGTTGTCGCTCTGCCACTGCGGGTCCTCACCGTCGACGACGGCGGGGTTGTCCTCGGCCTTGGCGGCGTAGGTCTGCGACTCGGTGGCGGCGGCGAAGGAGTCGGGCAGGGATCCGCTGCTGTCTGCTGTGTTCGGGATCAGCTCGACACTGTGATCGTCGTCGGGGCCGTCCACGCTGGCGTCCACAGTCGCCTGGTCGGTCATTGCGGTGAGACGGTCGAAGCCGAGCATCTTGACGCCGCTGCTGGTGGTGCCCATGGCGACGGCGGAGAGGTTGAGGATTCCACCGTTGTCGTCCTTCGCCTTCTGGACGTCGGCCGACAGAGTCTGCGGAAACGTGTAGGACCAGGTGCCGTCCGCCCCGGTGGTGGCGGTGCCGACGACGGTCTCCTTCGTCTCCCCCGTCGCGTCGATGTTGACGTCGGGAGCGGTGATGGTGACGGGCAGGCCCTGCGCCGGCTCTCCGTTGCCGACGGTGAACTTGCCGCTCACGGTACGGGACGGGGGAGCCGGGGTTTCCGACGTCTGCTGGTCGGTGAGGACGTCTCCGCTGTCGTCCGGCAGGTCGCCGAAGTAGGGGGCGACTTCCGGGTCCGGGTCGGTCAGGCAGGGACCTGCGTCGGCCATGATGTCGCCGACGATGCCCGAGCGGACGTCGTCGTCCACCGAGGTGAGCGGGCCGGTGGTGTAGGCGCGGACCTGGCCGGTGGTGTCGGGGTCGCTGCTGACCGACTGCGTGCTCAGGGCGTTCGGGCCGGGTGCCCATCCTTGGGCTGCATCGACGCCGGTGGCAACAGTGGTGGGCGTTTCCAGCCGGATGCCGGGCGGCGTGATGTTCCCGATGCCGGGGGGCAGGTTGCTGATGGTGCTCTGCTGAACCTTGCCGTCCTTGAGCCACTGCACAGCGGAGTTGATCATCCACACGTCGTCGGCGGCGGCGAGCGAGCTCGTGACGGTCGTCTTCGCGCCGTCCATGATCTTGGTGATCGTGCCGTCGCCGGTCGCCGGCGCGGACTGGTTGTAGACGTCCATGGTGCCGTCGGCGTTGATCGCCAGAATGCGGGTGCCGTTGGTCAGAATCCGCTTGGCCGAGGACAGGTCGAGGCTGTAGGTCTTGACCGCGGTGAGCAGCGAACCGCCGGTCGCGGTGGTGTCCTTGTAGGTCTTCACCTGTCCGCCGCTGGTGGCTTCGTAGATGATGCCGTTGCCGCCGCCGGTGAACACCTTGCTGGTCGCCGGCAGGCTCGCGGTGTACTGAGTGTCGAGCAGGTCGGTGTCCGCGCTCTTGGGACCCCACTCCATGTACTTGTGCAGTATCCGCTTGCCGGCGATGTTGCTGGTGGTGGCGGGTTCGAGTACGTAGGTCGGCACGGAGAAAGTCGTGCAGGTGGCATCCGCCGCGGACGCCGACTGGCCCGAAGTCAGGGCCTGCGGGGCGGCAGTCAGGCCGGCAGTGAGCACGATCGTACTCAGCACCTGAATGGCGGTGGTGGCGCCGCGCCCCGTTGACGCAGAAGACATTGGTTCCCCCCAATGTGCTGGCGAGCTGTGGTCGGTGCTCGCGTCGTCGCACATCGAATCACAACCAAAACCGCAGGTTGACCCCACAAACGGATTTTTGTGCTCCGCATGTGGGTGCGTCCTGTCCGCATTTGGAACCTGTGAATCCGATATGCGGACGCGAGCGGTTGAGCCCTGTCTGAGCTTCAGCGCATGCGACTTTGCCGGTGCTTGGCGTGGGGGAGGGGGTGTCTTGACCGGGAAGTTACCTGCGGGTAGGTCCGATTCGGAACCGCGCGGCGGCGTGGGGTCTCCCGTGCTTGTCCTCCGCGTGCACCGGGAGGGCCGCTCGCCCGGTTTCGGGAAGCATCCGTCGTACACCGGACGGACACCCTGATCGGCCACTTGGCGCCGTGCCGCATCCGAACCAAGTGGCCTGTGGTCGCGGGGGAAGCCCCGGAGCCAGAGGCAGATGTGGCTTGAGGGCGGGTTCTCGACCGCCAGGCCGCGCCCTAGACTGCGACCGCTCCGAAATCTGGCGATCTTCTGGAGGGTGTGCAGGATGAACCGAGCTCTCATGACCGCATTGGCGGCGACAGCGTTGGTCGTGTCCGGGGGCAGCACCACCGCCTCCGCTTCCGATGCCCCGCCGCGCACCACGCACGGTCCTTGCCAGTACACCGAGACCCCGGACGAGCCGGCGGCGCGGCCGGTTCCCCTGCCGCGCGATCCGCGACACACCCCCAGCCACGGCACGGTCGATGTGGCTGTCCGGACCAGCCAGGGCCCGCTCCCGCTGCATCTGGACCGGGCGAAGGCGCCGTGCACGGTCCAGAGCTTCATGCACCTGGTTCAACACCGTTTCTACGACCGTACGGTGTGCCATCGGCTGACGGCGTATCCGACGCTGAAGGTCCTGCAGTGCGGCGACCCGACCGGCACCGGCGAGGGTGGGCCGGGGTACAAGTACAAGGACGAGCTGCCGGTGGACCTGCCGCCGGCGCCGAGCGATCCGACCGGCGCCCGCCGCCTCTACGGGCGCGGCTTGCTGGCGATGGCCAACGCCGGGCCGGACACCAACGGTTCGCAGTTCTTCGTCGTCTACGGCGACTCCGCACTGCGACCGAACTACACGGTGTTCGGCACGGTCGGCGCCGCCGGCCTGAAGACGCTCGACAAGGTCGCTGCCGGCGGTATCGAACCAACTGCGGAGGACCCGGCGCCTGTCGACGGCACGCCCGCGCTGCCGACCGAGCTGCTCAGGGTCCGACCCTCCTGCCGACCCTGACGAATTGTGGCGCGGTCAGCGCGGTCCAGCTGCGCGACTGGCCGCGCCACGGTGATACCTGGCACGGCGATGACGGTGTCACTGGCCTCGGGGAACGGGCCGCGGAGGATGCGGAGGTGCCCGAGCTTCGCAACAGGCGGTCGGCTGGGCCAGTGAGGTTTCAGATGTGCTGCGTCAACTACCGCCTGGGGCATTCCTGAATCATCTTGTTCGCCGTACGAGGCCTTGGCGGAACGCGCCTGTACGGCGGGGGACGGTCTGCCCCCTTCGCTCTCGTGGAACGCCGTGGAAACCCGGTCGAGTTCCATCCGGGCGAGCCGTAGCCTGGTCGGCATGGCCCACGCCAAGACCTCCTATGTCTGCCTGCCCTGTCGCGCCTCGTACAAGCAGCCTTACCTCGGTGACCACGACCGGATCTGCCCGCGCTGTGCCGAGCCGTTGATTCACGTGGGTTCCGCCTTCGCAGCGCCGCGCCGACGCGACACTGCTGCCTGGCGGACCCTGTCGGTACTTCTGCATGCGGGTGTCCGCTTCCACAAGAGTTGCTGCGGAGGCCCTGGCTATCGTCCGCGCACGCTCAGCGAGGTGCGCGAGCGGATGGCGTACGCGCGAAGGACCGGTGAACCGTTCGCGCGTGCATTGGTGCGCCAGGAGTTGCCGTAGCCCTTGGCGCACCGGGGCAGGCTCGCTCGAAGTTTTTCACGCTTTCGGGCTGCCGGTCCTCTGTCACTACGGGATCGTGCGCCTACGCATCGAGGCCCTGCAGAACTCCTCAGCTTCCGTCGTGCTCTTCATCGTTCACCCATCTGGTGCGCTGGCTTGCCACTGCCCTGTACGGGTACGAGGCGGAAGGCCGTACCGCCTTCGTCCGCGCGTGCGCCAACCGGAGTGTCCATTCCGGCCCCCGGTTCAAACGCCGTGGATCCGCTATGAAGTACGCGCCGATCTTCACCTTGGCCTACTCAGCAGGCCTTGTCCCACCACCAGCCGCCGGGGATCATGACCGCGTGCAGCGCAAAGACACGAAGGCCGTACGGGTCCCACGCGGTGCTCCGAAGAAAGCCGGTGGACCGCCCGGCGCGCTGCAGGCATGATCCACTCTGTGGACATCACGTACCTTGAGACCGAGCGCCTGACCCTGCGCCGCTTCACCAGCGACGATGCGGACCTGCTGATCGAGTTGGACAGCGACGCCGCGGTGATGCGCTATCTGACCGGGGGGCATCCGACCGCCCCCGACATCGTCCGCGAGCAGCACCTGCCGAACATCATCGCCGGATACGAGAGATGGCGCGGCGATCTCGGACTGTTCGCCGCGTACGAGAAGGACGGCGGCGCGTTCATCGGCTGGTTCTGCCTGCGTCCCGAGCCTCAGGGCCCGCTGGACGAGGCCGAACTCGGCTACCGGCTGAGGCAGGCGGCTTGGGGCAAGGGGTATGCCACCGAAGTCTCCCGGGCTTTGCTGGGCAGGGCGTTCACGAGGCTTGGCATACGCATGGTCTGGGCGGAGACGATGGCCGTGAACCACGGTTCACGCAACATCATGGAGAAGCTCGGGATGACTCTCACTGCCACCATCCTCACTCCTCCCGACATGGAGATGGTCGAAGGCTCCGAACACGGGGGCGTGCGGTACGAGATCACCAAGGAGCAGTGGCTGCAGCAGTAGCCAGGGGGGGTGTACGGCCGGGTCGTGAGCTACTGCTCTCCCGCGTCGCCCGCGCTCGTCCCGAACAGCTGTCGTCCTGTCAGGCCGGCGCCTGACGGGAGCGGCGGACTCATCAGCGGTCGGCGTGGCGAAAGCGTGCCCACAGGGGCAGCGCGTACCAGCACGTCAGGTACCAGAGCAGGACGGCTCCCACGAGCCAGGGTACGAGGGCGTTGTGAGTGGCGACCCTCAGCACGAGCAGCAGCGAGGAGACCATGGTGGCCAGCAGCAGGAGCAGGCCGACGAAGGTCAGGCGGGACGCGAGTCGTACGGCTTGAGGTTTGACCTGCTGCCCCGACACCAGGCGGTGCAACGACACGGGTCCGATGAGGGCACCGGTGGCGCAAGCACCGAGCACTACGGTGACGATGTAGATGACCTGCTCGACCTGGCCCAGCTCCGTGTACTTGGGTGTGAAGACCACAGTGAGCAAGAACCCGAACAGGATCTGCACGCCGGTCTGCGCGACGCGGACCTCCTGAATGAGCTCGCCCCACTTCCGGTCGGCGCGCTCATCCTCGGTCTCGTCGCGCCCGGTACGTCTCTCCGCATCAGTCATGGACTCCGGATAGCCGCTCACGTGATCACTCAAACGCCTCGATGCGCCGGGCCGGCATCAAGAGCCGTGGGGCTGCTCACGGCTTGAGGACGACCTTGCCTGCGACGGTGCCGGACTCGGCCAGCCGCAGGGCTTCGGCGACGTGGGTGAGCGGGAGTTGCGCGGCGATCTGGGCGGTGACCTCTCCGCGCCTGAGGGCGTCGAAGACCTCGGTGAGGTCCGTGCGGAGCCGGGCGCGGAACCGGTTCTTGGCCAGGGACCGGCCGGCCCAGACGTTGAAGAAGTAGGCGCTACGGCGATTCGGCAGCGCGTTCCACAGCCACACCCGCAGTAGCAGCTTGAGGACGGGCCACTGCTTGGAACCCTCGTCGTCACGGGTGGAGGCGCTGCCGTAGGAGACGAGCGTGCCGCCGGGGGCGAGCAGGCTCCAGGAGCCGACGATGCCCCGGCCGCCCACGTGGTCGAAGACGGCGTCCACGCCGCCGGGGGCGAGTGCCCGGATCCGTGCGGCGACGTCGTCGCCGCGGTAGTCGACAGGTACGACGCCCCGTTCGCGCAGCGCGTCGTGGTGGCGTACGGACGCCGTGCCGATCACGCGCGCTCCCGCCGCCTGGGCGAGCTGGACCAGGACCGACCCGACACCACCGTTGGCGCCGTGCACCACGACGGTGTGCCCCGCGCGGACATGGGCCTTGCGGTGCAGCATCTGCCAGGCGGTGATGCCGTTGACGACGAGGGTCTCCGCCTCCGCGGCACCGATCCCGAAGGGGACCGGCACCGTGTCCGCCGCGTCCACGAGCACGTGGCTGGCCCAGCCCCCGACCTTGACCAGTGCGGCGACCCGGGTGCCGGCGAGGGCCGGATCGACTCCCTCGCCGGTCGCCAGCACTGTGCCGACGAGGTCGTAACCGGGCACGAAGGGGAAGGGCGGCTGGTCGTAGTAGCGGCCGCGCCGCATCTGCTGTTCGGCGAAGGAGACGCCGGTGGCCTCCACCCGCACGACGACCTGGCCCGGGCCCGCGGTGGGGACCGCTCCGTGCCGGATCTCCAAGCCCTCGGGCTCGACCTTGCCCGGCAGTACGACCTCGACGAGTCCTTCGGCGTTCATGGTGACCTCCGCTGCGTCCGCGTCCGAAGCCGTTACTTGGCTTCGTGTTCGTTAGAAGTTGTAACTGACCGACGGGCGGAGAGTCAATAGCTTCAGTGATAACCTCTAACTGGAACTTGCGGGCACTGCCGCAACGGAGCGGAAAGGTGCAGATCAGTGGCGGATCAGGACACGAAGACCCCCCGCGAGCGCTACCGGGCCCAGGTGCGTGCGGAGATCAAGGAGCGCGCGTGGGAGCAGATCGCCACCGCGGGCGCGTCCGCGCTCTCCCTCAACGCGATCGCCAAGCAGATGGGCATGAGCGGACCTGCGCTGTACCGGTACTTCGACGGCCGCGACGCGCTGATCACCGAGCTGGTCAGGGACGCCTACCGGGGCCTCGCCGACACCTTCCGCGCGGCCGCGGGGGCCGGCCCCGACGTACGCGCGCTGTCACACGCCCTGCGTGAATGGGCACTGCAGGACCCGCAGCGCTACTTCCTCGTCTACGGCACGCCGGTTCCCGGCTACCACGCGCCCGACGACATCACCGCGATCGCGTCCGAGATCATGTCGACCCTCCTGGACGCCTGTGCCGCGCTGCCGTCGGTCGGCCCGGCGGTGCCGTTCCAGGCGCACCTCGAGGAGCACCGGGTCTGGGCGGACGGCCATCCCGCGACGCCCGCGGACCTGCACCGGGCCCTGGCCTTCTGGACCCGGCTGCACGGTGTGCTGTCCCTGGAACTCGCCGGGCACTTCGCGGGGATGGGCTTCGACCCCGCGAGGTTCTTCGCCGCCGAGGTGGACGCCTTGGTCGGCGGCCCGCAGGCGGGCTGAGCGCCCGGAGGCCGCTCCCACCTGCGGAAAGCCGTCGCGGCGGTGCGTATATGCCCCGTACTTCATGAAAGTAACTCACGTTTCGTGGGCTTGCGTGGCGGCGGTAGGGGCACCTGATGGCCAGGAGGTTGATAGATATGGTTCCCCTGCTTCTGGTTCTTCTGCTGGCTCTGATCCTGTTCGGTGCGGGTTTCGCACTGAAGGCGCTGTGGTGGATCGCGGTGATCGTGCTGGTCGTGTGGCTGCTGGGCTTCGTCGTCCGTACGGCGGACAGCGGTGGCCGTAAGGGCCGTTGGTATCGCTGGTAGACGAGGAACGCCGGCGCGAGGAGCGCCACGCGAGCACGAGTGGGCCCGGCCGACCTGGCCGGGCCCACTGGCGTAAGGAGGCGCCCTGCTCGGTCAGTTGCACTTGACGGGTGAGGCCCGGTGCCGTGTCATCGTGGAAGGCGCAATCACGGGAGGCCTGATGGCGACAGAGGGGCACGACGAGCCCGATGCCGAGCCCGCGGCCGACACTCCGAAGGCTCGGTCCGAGCAGGGCAGTTGGGCTGCCGACAACGTACCTCTGATCGTCCTGGCTCTCATCGTCGTGGTGCTGGGGATCGCGGGCGGGATGTCCAACGACAACGTCACCTGCCCCGGCGGAGCGTCTAGCTGCGGCGTTCCCTGAAACACGCCATCGCATTCGGTGGGGGCTTCGTGGACTGGGTCGCCTTTACAGGCTGACGACGACCAGGGCGGAGTCGTCTGTGACGCCTTCGGCGGGGATCAGGTCGTTGATCACGGCGTCGGCGAGTGCTTCGGGGTGAGTGAGTGCTCTGTGGCGGGCGAGGGCGTCGGTGAGCCGGCTCAGCCCGGTGTCGATGTCCTGGTGGCGGCGTTCGATGAGGCCGTCGGTGTAGCCCCAGCGGTGCAGGATCAGCTCCTCGCGCATGTGCTCGGCGAAGAAGGGCGCTGCGGCCGCAGCGATCTCGGTGAGGTGTTCGCAGCGGCTGAGAAGCGCCGACCAGAGGTCGACATCAGACATCCGCCGGTAGAGGGCCTCACGTTCGAAGCCTCTTGTCTCCACCGGCGTCCCGGCGAGGAACGCCTGTAGCACCCGTGCCAGTTAAAGGGAGCCAGCTCCGGCAGGGTTGCGTCGACCCGGGAGGGAATCATGGGGCATGGGTGGCCAAGGCGGTGACCGGGGCAAACCAGCGCGCGTCCGAGCAGCGCTGTTGGCCTACGCGACGTCGCAGCTTGCGACCGCAGATCATGCCGCCTGTCGATGCCGCGCTCGCACATGGGCAGGCGCCCGCTGGAGGCCCGTTTGAGGTGAATCGAAACCTCCGGCCCGGCTGGCATGTACCGTGCAATTCGCCGGATCTGTACGGCAGTACCAGCAATCACCAGATAGGTAGGGGGAGTTGCGCATGGGTGCATTACGGACTGCGACATCGCTCGTCACCACGGGGCTGACCGTGTCGGCCGTCGCGCTGACCGGCACGCCTGCTCAGGCTGCGGGTGCGACCAACATCCGCGTCTTCAACTCAAGTCACTGCCTCGACAGCGACGTCGACAACGCGGCGCGACTCCAGATGTGGAGCTGCGACAGTGGTTCCGACGAGAAATGGTTGACGGAGAACTGGGGGAGCGGAAGGTACCGCTTCATCAACCAGCGGACCGGATACTGCGTCACCGCACCTCCCGGCGCCGGGTCGATCACGCTGTCGATCTGCGACCCCGCGACGAGCACCCGGCCGTCCCAGCTCTGGCGCGTCTACGCCACACGGCCCGGGGCGCCGAACGTGGCGGTCTGGCAGAGCACGCAGAGCTACCTGTGCCTGACCACCCCGAGCGTTGCCAATCGCACGATCCCGCAAGCCGCTTCCTGCGACACAGCCGATCAGTACGACTGGTGGCAGCAGCAGTAGTCAGGTGGTGGCAGCAGCGGTAATCAGGGTCGGTCGGGAGAAGCTGGCTTCTGCCGTGTCGGGCCTGGCGGCACGCCGGGTGACGGGGCGCCCCTTCGGAGAGGTGATCCGCCCGCACGTGAGGCCGCCAGGACGCATCTGCGCCGGCGAGCGCCGGTCGCCGCGGGCCCCGGTAAGGCGGGACCACCGGGAGCGTGGGCGTTCACGATCCCCGACGCCCCCCGGTGCACGGGCCGCCCGGAGACTGAACCGAGGGCCGGACACCTGCCAAGTGGTTGAAGCGGCGATCTTCTCCGCAACCTGGAAACATGGGACAGGACTCAGCTCGGGCCACGTCGTCCGCGTCACCGATCCCGGACGACCTTTTTTCGCCTATGTCCACGACCAGCCTGGTTCTCGCACACGCCACCCCGGACCTCCGCAGCGGGGCCCGGTGGCTACCCCTCGCCCTGGTCCGCCGGCCCGGCGATCGACCGAAACCTGTTCAGTGGAGCACCCCACACTGCTCCTGGACACGTTCCGTCACTGCCCGGACTCTCACCGTGCAGAGCCCCAGAGCGACGGTACACAGCGCCCACAGGACACGGACCTGACAGGAGGCGATGGGAAGATGCGCTCCGAAACCCCAGCCGCGGAGACCTGTGATCCAGCGGCCGATACCGAAGGAAAACTGGCCGATGTCCTGGCCGGGGTCCTGCGCACCGAGCACGTACCCGTGGACGGCGACTTCTTTACCGAGCTCGGCGCCGATTCCATGGTGATGGCGCAGTTCTGTGCCCGCGTACGTAAACGCGACGACCTCCCCACCGTGTCGATGAAGGACATCTACCAGCACTCCTCGATCCGAGGCCTGGCCACGGCCTTCGCCGACAGCGCCTCGGCACGGGCACCCGCCACCACCGACGGCACGGCGGACTCCCTGACCGACCCGCCCGGCGCCGAGACCGAAGGGCAATTGGCCGACATTCTGGCCGGGGTCCTGCGCGCCGAGCACGTACCCGTGGACGGCGACTTCTTTACCGAGCTCGGCGCCGATTCCATGGTGATGGCGCAGTTCTGTGCCCGCGTACGTAAACGCGACGACCTCCCCACCGTGTCGATGAAGGACATCTACCGGCATTCGACGGTGCGCTCCCTGGCCGCCGCGTTCCCCCGCTCGGCGGCGAACGTCCAGTCACCGGCAGCCGCCCAGACACCCACGCGATCTTCCTCGCCCGTCCCGGCGGGGCCCGACCGCGACTCCGAAGAGCCCCGACCGCCGGCAGGCGCGCGGCAGCACGCGCTCTGCGGGACCGCACAGCTCCTGGCCTTCCTCGTGTTCTCCGCCCTCGGCGCCACGATCACCGTCCTCGGCTACGAGTGGGCCGTGGAGGGCACGGGCACGGTCGGTGTCTATCTGCGGGCGGTCCTCTGCAGTGCGGTCTTCTTCCTCGGTGTCTGCGCGCTGCCCATCGCCGCCAAGTGGCTGCTCATCGGCCGCTTCACCCCGCGCAGGATCCCCATATGGAGCGCCGCCTACTTCCGCTTCTGGTGCGTCAAGTCCCTCATCCGCACCAGCCCGGTGCGTCTGTTCACCGGGTCACCGCTCTACGCGCTGTACCTCAGGGCGCTCGGCGCGCACATCGGGAAAGGCGTCACCATCCTGACCCGTACCGCGCCCGTCTGCACCGACCTGCTGTCCATCGGTGACGGCACGGTCGTCCGCAAGGACGCGCTGCTCTCCTGCTACCGGGCGGACGGCGGCTGGATCGAGACGGGGCACGTCGTGCTCGGCAGGGACGTGACGGTCAGCGAGCAGGCCGTCATCGACATCGGGACGTCGATGGGCGACGACTCCCAGCTGGGCCATGCCTCTTCTCTGCACTCGGGGCAGACGATCCCGGCCGGTCAGTCATGGCACGGCACGCCGGCGCAGCCGACGACCACGGACTTCCGTGCCGTCGAGCCGGTTGCCTGCAGGGCCCGCCGCAGGGTGCTCTTCAGCCTGTCGCAGTTGCTCGGCCTGGTGCTGGTGTACCTGCCTCTGACGCTGGCCGGAGCGAGCCTCGTCCTCACGGCGGTGCCCCGGCTGAACACGGTGTTCACCCCGGGACCGCTGGCCTTCACCCATCCCACGTTCTACGTCGAGGCGCTCTTCGCGTCACTCGTGGCCTTCTTCGGCGGCATCGTGGTGGGCCTGCTGATGGTGAGCACCCTCCCCCGGCTGCTCGGCCTCGCGATCGAGCCCGGCAGGACGTACCCGCTCTACGGCATCCACCACAGCCTCCAGCGCACGATCACCCGGCTGACCAACGTCAAGTTCTTCACCACGCTGTTCGGTGACAGTTCCGCGATCGTGCACTACCTGCAAGGCGTCGGCTACGACCTGTGCCGGGTCCAGCAGACCGGATCCAACTTCGGCTCGCTCGTCAAGCACGACATCCCCCAGCTGAGCACGGTCGGCAGAGGCACGATGATCGCCGACGGACTGTCCATCATCAACGTCGACTTCTCCAGCTCGTCCTTCCGTCTCACCCCCACCTCCATCGGGCCGAGCAACTTCCTCGGCAACCGCATCGTCTACCCCACCCGCGGCCGGACCGGTGAGAACTGCCTGCTGGCGACGAAAGTCATGGTCCCCATCGACGGGCCAGAGCGCGAAGGCGTGGGCCTGCTCGGCTCCCCCTGTTTCGAGATTCCCCGCTCCGTGATGCGAGACGCCCGCTTCGACCATCTGGCACACGGTGACGAGCTGCGCCGTCGCCTCGCCGCCAAGAACAGGCACAACACGCTCACCGCGAGCATGCACCTGCTGGTGCGCTGGGTCCACTTCTTCGCTCTCACCCTGATCACCATGGCGGCGATCGAGCTCTACCACACCATCGGCGTGGTGTCGTTCGTGCTCGCCTCCCTGCTCACCTGGGTGTTCACCGTCGTCTACTTCACGCTCGTCGAGCGGACCGTGATCCACATCCAGCCGGTGAAGCCGCTGTACTGCTCGATCTACGACCCCGACTTCTGGCGGCACGAACGCTTCTGGAAGCTCTCGTCCCACCACTACATGCACGTCTTCAACGGCACACCGTTCAAGCCCATGGTCTGGCGCCTGCTCGGCGTACAGATGGGCCGCCGGGTCTTCGACGACGGCTGCATCATCACCGAACGTACCCTCGTCCACCTCGGAGACGACTGCACCCTCAACGCCAACTCCGTCATCCAATGCCACTCGCAGGAGGACGGTGCCTTCAAGTGCGATCGCGTGTCGATCGGCGCGGGCGTGACCCTGGGCGTGAACACCCTTACCCACTACGGCACCAGGATCGGCGACGGGGCGCGGCTCGACGCCGACACCTTCCTGATGAAGGGCGAGGAAGTCCCGCCCCTGGCGCGGTGGGAGGGGAATCCGGCGCGGGAAGCGGCTGCGGTCGGCAAGGGATAGAACCGTCGGCGATCCCGCTGGAGAGGTCGCCTGTCACCGATGTGGCGCGGCTGGGGGTCCCGGCGAGGCGCCTGCCGGCATCGACGTGCTCCGCTCCCGTCTCGAGGGCCCCCTTCCTCGCCTCCTCCGACTTACTGAGTACGGCGTGGCGCCCGCCCCCCGAGGGGGAGGGGGAGGGGCGGGCGCTGTTTCCCGCGGTGGCTTCACAGCATGGCGATGGAGCTCGCCCGGCCGTTCGTGGCGTCACCGACGTAGGAGGTGGCCTGCCGATACTCCTGGTGGAAGCCGGCGGTGTTCGGGGCGTCCCTCAACTCCCGGCCGACAGGGGGGCGTCGGTGATCCGGCCGTTCGTCGACGCGGCGTTCGCGTGCGCGGCGCGCCCACAGACCGTGCGTTGTCCTGGACGGCCGGTTCCAGGGTGCGAAGGCGGTGGCTGGTCCCGACCGATTGGGAGGTGTCACCCGTCGCCGCCCGCGCTCGTGCACATGGGGCGGGGGCGCGGGCGGGCGGTGCGGTGTGTCAGCCCTTGAGCTTGTCCGTGTCCATGACCTCGCCGGCGGGCGGGGCCGTGACCGTGACCGGCTCATTGAAGGCGGAGAAGTCGAACGAGCCGGGCTCCTTGCCGCCCTTGACGGTCATCCGGAGTGCGTAGGGCTCGCCCTTGGCGGCTACGAGGAGTGTCTGGGTCGCGGCGCCGTCCTTCCCGGTGAGCGTCACGGCGGGCGTCCCGTTGACCTCGGTGTCTTCCTTCCGGGTCAGATGGCCCTCCTTCTCGTCCTTCTCGAACATCGTCTCGATGTCACAGAAGGGGAACTTGTCGTCCGCCTTCGCGTCCTGCGCGGGCATCTTGAACCAGCGTCCCTTGAGCATCTCGACGAGAGCGTCGGTGTCCTTGGACGAGGAGCCGTCCTCGCCGCCCATCTGCTGCCAGAACTTCTCGTCGCCCTTCATGTAGGCGGCGTCGCCGACCTGACGGATCTCCGCGGACGCACCGCCGGTGGTGAAGGTCCCCTGGCAGTCGCCCTTCTTGGCGACGGCGAAATCGAAGGTCATGTGCTGGCCGTCGGTGGACATGGCGCCCTTGACCTTGAACGAGTCCAGCTTCGCCATCGCCACGCGGGCCTGCTCGGAGATCTGAGCCGCACTCAGTCCCTTGAACGCCTCCGCGGTGGCCGAGTTGGAGTCGCCTGACCCCTTGCCGTCGGCCTTCTTCTCACCACCACAAGCCGTGAGGGCCATCACCGCCGTCGCGCACAGACTCGCCGCTGCCATGAGAGTTCGCTTGCTCATATTTTGTTTCCCCTTAAACAAGACAGTCCGCTCGTCGGACTCGGGGGAGACCCCAAGGGATGTGAGGGCCGACGGGTGATCCCCCTCACATCAGGCCGGATTGCGGCACCGGACCGCGTCGAGTTCCCTGAGGGCTTCGACCATCCGTCGGTCAGGGCGCGAGCGAGTCGACTCAAGAGCCGCCTTGCCGGCTTCGGCACCTGTGCGTCGACGGTGAGAGAGAGGGGGGCGCGGTGGAGGCGGGGAGAGAACCGTTCCTGATGTGTGTCGAGGATGTCTTCGACACACATCAGGGGCGGACGGTCCTGGTGACGGGGCGGATCGAGCGCGAGCGGGTTCGCGAGGGCGACGAGGTGGAGATCGTCGGCTTCCACGGCGGCACGGTCCTCCCGGTCGAAGGCGTCGACGTGTACCGCCGTCGCGTCGCCGAGGCGCGGGCGGACATGAACGTGGGCCTGTCGCTGCCCGGCAAGGCGTCGGGATCGGTCGCACGCGGACAGGTGCTGGCAGCGCCAGGCTCGGTCGGCGCCCATGCCCGTTTCACGGCGGACATCGCGCTGCCGGCCGACGACCACGGCGGTGCCGAAGTACGCACCGGTGAACGTCTGCAGTTCCATTTCCGTGCCGCTGTGGTGCGCGGAGCTGTCACGCTTGCCCCGGGCACGGACGTGCTCCGCCCCCTGCACGGAGGAACGGTCACGGTCGCGCTGGAGCAACCGGTCGCCCTCGAAGAGGGCCAGCCGTTCGCCTTCCGGCACCACGGCCGGGCCGCCGGCACGGGGATCGTGACCCGGCTGACCCACTGACCGCCCGCGCGTCACCCGGCGTGGTGGACGGTGCCCGCCACCCTCCGGGCGCGGAGACAGGCCGAGGCGCGCCGTCAGTCCACCCGCCAGGATGCTTCACCGGCCCGTGGAGCAGGCGGCGGCTGCGGCACCGTCTGAACGGAGCGCGTGCGCCGCAACCACCGGAGCTGCTCTGGACCCCCCGCCTGCCTTCCTCGCCGCGCCCCCACGCCGACTGCGCTCAGCGGAGCCGAGAAGCCGGCGCGCTGCGGCGGTCGGCCGTGTGCGGGCCCCTGGCATTGGTGGCTTGGTCCCACCGTGGCGGTACGGCGACGACAACGCCGCCGTGCCCCTGGTCCTGGGGCCATCCCTGGACCAGGGACAGCGGGCCCGCCCGAGTCTCCCGGGCCCGCTGCGCTGCGGCTCCGTCCTCCCCGACGCCTGGCCGCTCGGCGTGCCCGTGGGCCCGCATGCTCTCCCGGGTACCGCAGGTCAGCGATCGGTCGGCTCCACGTAGGGCAGCAGGTCGTCCGCTCTGCGTTCCATCAGGATCGGCAGGTGGGTGGGCGCACGTGCGTACTTGAACTCTTCGTACGCGGTCCGCACTGCCTTCCGCACCAGGCCCGGGTCCACCTGCGGATGTGCCTTCAGCAGCCGCTCGGCGACATGGCGGGTGAGCGCTGCTTCCTCTGATTCCGTCGCCATGCGCCCGCCCTCCTCGGCGTCCTCTCCTCAGTTTCGCGGTGAAGACCGCATCGGGTAAGTCGATCTTTCGCCGCTTCGCGTGGCGACCGGGCCGTGCTGGGCCGAACCGCCGCAACCACCAGGGCCTCCTTGTCGATGCCCGGCGGCACCTGCATGCCCGCTGAAAACCCCGCACCTTCGGGGAGCGGCGCTGTTCTGTGCGCGGCGGCGGGTGGAAGGCTTGGTGGATGGCCTTTCGACCGTCGTTGGAACTCCGGCGAGCGCGGCACCTTGGTCACGTGCCCGCGCTGCTGGTGATCCCACTCGGAGTGATCGTCGCGACCTGTGTGGTGGATGTGCTGGCGCCGCCGCACATCCACCTCGGCCCGCTGCTGGTCGCGGCGCCGGCGATCACCGTGGCGTTCGCAGGTGCCCGCGTGACGGCGCTGATGGGAGCGCTGGCGGTGACGGCCCAAGTGCTGATCGGTGTGCTGAGAGGGACTCTGACCACCGCCAACGTCCAGGCGCAGATCGCCGCTCTGCTCGTCGTCTCTGCCGTCTGCGTCAGCATCTGCATGGTGCGGGACCGGCGCGAGCGCCAACTGCACCAGGTGCGGTCTGTCGCCGAGGCGGCGCAGAGTGTGCTGCTGCGGCCACTGCCCGCCCACGCAGGCCCGCTTCGGATCGCCGGTCTGTACATGCCCGCCGAGGAGGAGGCCGATCTGGGCGGAGACCTGTACGCGGCCGCACGGACCGACCACCACAGCACCCGGCTCCTCATCGGCGACGTGCGTGGCAACGGGCTCGGCGCGATCAGCAACGCCGCCCTCCTGCTCGGCGCCTTCCGCGCCGCCGCCCACCGGCAGGCCACCCTGCCCCGCCTCGCCATTCACCTGGACGCCGCGTTCCGCTGGGACACCAGCCAGTGGCGGCCGGAGGAAGAGCAGGACACCGACGAGGACTTCGCCACCGCGATCCTGCTCGACATCCCCGACCACGATCCGGTCGTTCACCTCGTCAACTGCGGTCATCCACCGCCGCTGCTCCTGCGAGGGACGCGCGTCACCACCCTGACGCCCGAGGTGACCCACCTGCCGATCGGATTCGGGGAGCGCTTCGGCTTCGCCGCATACGACGTCCAGACGTTCCCGTTCGAGGTCGGCGACCTGCTGATCCTCTACACGGACGGCGTCACCGAGGCACGCGATGCCGACGGACTCTTCTATCCGTTCGCCGCACGGGCGCCCGAGTGGTCCGAGGACGACCCCGACGCGTTCCTGCGCCATCTCCGAGACGACCTGAAGACTCACGTACACGGACACCTCGACGACGACGCGGCCGTAGTCGCCGTCCGACGCCTGGCAGTCTGATTTTCGCTCCGCGCGGGATCCGGGTCACCGGCGCCGAGACACCCGCGACAGACCTCCGGCGGCCCTGCCGCGCAGCCGTCCGGCACCCGCCCTGCGGCGACGGACAGTCCTGCGGCGGGGGCTGCGGTGGGCCTGGACCGTCCGCCTTGCGGGCCACCACAGCGGGGGGCGATCCTGAGAAAGAGGCATGCCAACCCACCGTATGTACCAGCGCAGGCGGCTGCGGGCTTTCGACCGCGGCGCGCCGCGCAGGGAGCGGGTTCTGATGAGGCTTGTCGTCGATCTCAATCGGTGTCAGGCGTACGCGCAGTGCGTCTTCCTCGCCCCGGACGTCTTCGCCCTGCACGGCGACGAGGGGCTGCTGTTCTCGCCCCGTTTCGACGAGGGGCTGCGTGACCGAGTGGAAGCGGCCGCGGCCGCATGCCCGGTCCAGGCCATTCTCGTCGACTACTCGGACAAGCCGACGGAGGGGGTGCAGCCCCGTGTCGGCTGACACCGACGTCGCAGCCTTGCGCCGGGACGGCCGGATCGTCGTCGTGGGCGCCTCCCTGGCGGGCCTGCGTGCCGCGGAGACCCTGCGCGAGCAGGGCTTCACCGGATCACTGACCATGATCGGTGACGAGCCGTACGAGCCCTACGACCGGCCGCCGCTGTCCAAGCAGGTGCTGCTCGGGCGGGCCCGGGCCGAGGACACGCAACTGCCGCGGCGGCGTGACATAGACGCGCAATGGCGTATCGGTGTTCCCGCCGAGGGCCTGGACAGGGACGCCAAGCAGGTACGCCTGGCGAACGGCGACACCGTCGGCTACGACCGCCTGTTGATCGCCACCGGCACCAGGGCGCGCCCGTGGTTCCACCCGGAACAGGCGGAGCTGGACGGGGTGTTCGTCCTGCGAACCCGTGACGACTCCGCACGCCTGAACCGGAAACTGACCAGCGGACCCGCTCGGGTGCTGGTGATCGGCGCCGGCTTCACCGGCTGCGAAGTCGCCTCTGCGTGCCGCGAGTTGGGCATCGACGTCACGGTGGCCGAACGCGGCCCGGCGCCCCTCGTGGGCGCACTCGGCGGTGTGATCGGCGCGGTCGCGGACCGGATGCAGCGCAGGAACGGCGTCGACCTCCGGTGCGGCGTCAGCGTCACGGCCCTGGAGGGCGACGAATCCGGTCGGCTCAGGCGTGCTCACCTGTCCGACGGCACGGCGATCGACGTTCAGGTGGCGGTCGTCTCCCTGGGCGCCCTGCGGAACACCGAATGGCTGGCCGGTTCGGGGGTGGCCGCGGGGCCAAGGGGCATCGCCTGCGACGCGGGATGCCGGGTGTTCGACGTCAACGGCATCGTCACGGACGACATCTACGCCGCCGGGGACGTCGCACGCAGTCCGCACCCGCTGTTCGACTACCAGTTCCTCTCGCTGGAGCACTGGGGCAACGCCGTCGAGCAGGCGGAGACAGCGGCCCACAACATGATCTGCGCGGGCCCCGATCGGCGCCCGCACCTGTGGTTGCCGATGTTCTGGTCCACCCAGTTCCGCGTCAACATCAAGTCCGTGGGCATTCCCTCGATGGGCGACCAGATGGTCATCGCCCAGGGGACGCTCGCCGAGGAACGCTTCGTCGCCGTGTACGGCTACCGGGGCCGGGTCATCGCCGCGGCGTCCTTCGACGGAGCCAGATGGCTGGGGTTCTACGAGGAGCAGATCGCCGCCGCCGCCCCGTTCCCACCGGACTACCGCCTGGTCGACCGCCGCACCAGCACCCTGCCCGTCATCGACCCCCAGTTCCCCGACCCCCACCTGCCCACCCACGGGCCCACCGTCACCCTCACGGGCCACTCACCGAGCGAACGGCGGGTCAAGTTCGTGCCGTCGCACGCCTGATCCCCGTGCAACCCTACGGTCCAGGAGGCCCCCATGAACCCCGGCAGCCTCTCCGCGCAGATCCTCGACTACGCCAACCGAGCGGATCCGTACCCGCTCTACGCGGAACTGCGCAAGACACCGGTGCTGCGAGAGGACGACGGTACCTACCTGGTCAGCAGCTACCACGCGGTGCGGAGCCTGGCCAACGACCCGCGAGTGAGCCAGGATCCCCGCAACCGTCCGCCGGGCTACGCCGCCCCCGGCCACTCGGAGGAGGACTCCGGCCTGCCACCGAGCTTCATCCTCACCGACCCGCCCGAACACGACCGGCTGCGCGCCACCGTCAACCGGCCGTTCGGCCCCCCGTACAGCCCCAGGTTCCTCGACGGCCTGCGCGGCGAACTCGCCACCGCCGTCACCGCCTTGCTCGACGCCTTCGACGGCAAGGACCGGATCGACGTCGTGCAGGACTTCGCCTACCCCTTGCCCGTCACCGCCATCTGCAAGGTGCTCGGCGTGCCACGCGAGGACGAACCACGCTTCCACCGCTGGGCCGACCCGGTGGCCTCCGGCATCGATCCCCAGCACGGCGGCCTCGGCGCGGCCGAGTATCAGCAGGCACGCAAGGAAATGGGCGCCTACCTGGCCGACCTGATCGACACCAAACGCCGCCACCCCGGCCCCGGCATCCTCAGCGCCCTCGCCCCCGACACCGGACCCGGCGGCAGCATGACACCGGCGGACCTGGTGGCCACCGCGATCCTGCTGCTCGTCGCCGGTCATGAAACCACCGTCAACCTGATCACCAACACCACCCTCACCCTGCTGCGCCACCCCGACGTCCTGCAGCGCTTCCAGAACGAACCCGAGTTGACCGTCCCGCTCATCGAGGAAGTGCTGCGCTACGAACCGCCCGTGCAGTTCGTCCCCGTCAACATCACCCTGGCCGACATCGACATCGCCGACGTCACCATCCCCAAGGGATCGCCGGTCTGGCTCATGATCGCCGCAGCCAACCGCGATCCCAGCCGCTTCAAGAATCCCGACCGATTCGTGCCCGACCGCGAGGACAACGAGCACCTGGGCTTCTACACGGGCATCCACTACTGCTTCGGCGCCCCACTCGCCCGCATCGAAGCACGCCTCGCCCTGCCGGAACTGTTCCGCCGGGTCAAGAACTTCCGGCTGCTGGAGGACCCCCCGCCCTACCGCACCAACGCCGTCCTGCGCGGCCCCCGCCACCTGCCCGTCGCCATCGACGGCCTCAGCGCCTGAGCGAGCGGCGCGAGGGAGCGGGCAGACGCTGCACGACGCCGTCGAGGGCACTGACTGCAAGGTCGTGAGCGGGGCAGCCGGGCGAGATCACCGGTGCCCCGGAGGCAGACATCCGGCAGGCCGCGCAGTGGATCGGGGATGGGTTACACGGGCCCCGGACTGCCCGGTCAGCGTTCCGTCCTCATCGACGCCGACCGCACCTACGTCGCGCGTCTGTGGAATCAAGGCGTGCCGGATCACCTGCACCAACCCGGTCGCCTCGGTCGCCGACCGCAAGACCGTCATCGCCGGCCTGGAGGCCGCCGCGGCGCCCCGAGGACGCGCGCTGCCGCTGCAGACGCATGAGCGTGTCGGCCTTCGGTGACGCCGCGGTCGGGGCCGCGGGACGCCCTGCCCTCCCCGCGGTGCGGGGAGGGCAGGGCGCCAGGCGTGCCCGTTGCCCGTATCAAAAGGCCAGTGGGTTACCCGCGTTACTCGTTGCCGAGGGTGTCGGTGACGCTGGCGACCACCCGGGCCGTGTCGGGGGCCTGGAGGTTGCCGTAGCGGACCTCGATGCGGTGGGCGTCCCGGGCGGGAGCGAAGACGGCGGCGCGCCAGTCGTGCACGGTGCGGACTCGTACGTCGTCGCCGACGGAGAACGAGCCGGCGACGGACGACTCGTCAGGGTTGTACAGGAAGTAGACGCCGCCGGCCTCGACGTGCGGGTCGCGGCTGACCCGGAGCATCCAGACGGTACCGCCGCTCATGGTGCGCACCGGGGTCCACTGCAGGTTGTCGAGCTCCGCCCCCAGAGTGCCGTGCGCAGGTGCGGGAGTGGAGGCCGGAGCCGCACTCGGAGCTGCCGGCGCGGAAGGAGCTGCGACGCCGCCCACGATGAAGGCGGCCGCTGCTGCCGTCAGGATGGAGCGCTTGGAGATGGTCATTCGGGTTGTCTTTCGGAAGTGGCCGGCGACGACGGTGCGTTCTGGTGGAGCGCCGGTTCCGTCGTGACCAGCCGGAATGGGTGCAGGTTTCGGGCGCGGGCCGCGTCAGGAGAGGAGCCTGCTCGCCGATCCGACGACGGTGGCGCCCCACGGTGAGTCGCGGAGATCTTCCGCGGAACCCCACATTCCTCCCGCACCGCCGCACTCGCACAATCCGACCGACAGAAACGGCCAAGTCGGTTTCGGTGCGCATCGGCGACCCTGTCGGCGATGCCCTCCCGGCGGCCGAGTCCGCATCTCTCAAAGCGTGACAAAGGCCTCCTGTAGTTTGGCGCAATGCAATTGCTCGCAACTGATCTGCCCTCGCCGGTCCGCGTCCGTCCCCGGCGGAGTGCTCGTCTCGGCCCGGAAATCCCTCGCGCGGCGTGCGGACGGGCCGTTAGCCTCCGCCTCACCGCAGCGAGGCGGCTGACCGTGGAGGGGGACGCACATGGGGACCGAGCGCGTACGGACCGACCGACTGGGCCTGCTGCTCGACCAGTTCGACTGCGCCAGGGAGCAGGCCCGGGTACGGCTGACGGGACTCGGCGACGCGGAGTACCTCTGGGAGCCCGTCCCCGGATGCTGGTCGATCCGGCGCCGGGGCGAGGCGACGACACCGAGGGCGTTCGGCCCGGGCGAGTGGGTGCTCGACCAGGGCGCCCCCGACATCCCCGCGAGCGAGTACGCGGAGGTCGCCCGGCAGGCGGCCGGCGGCATGACGGTCGCGAAGATCGCCGAGGACTGGAGCGTGAGCGTCGAACGCGTCGAGGAGGTCCTCCGCCACACCGGCCCGGCACTACCCGACGACTCCCCGGTCACCACGATCGCGTGGCGCCTCGCCCACCTGCACTTCTGCTTCGCGGGCCAGTGGGAGTGGACCTTCGGCGAACGGCGCACGGACCCGAAGCTGCTGGTCGACTTCACCCCGGAGGCCGGCCCCGCGCTGGAGCGGTTCTGGTCGCTGCTGGACCGCTGGCGGGACAGCGTCGCCGCCCTGACCGACGAACAGCTCGACACCGTCGGCCTCTCGCAGTACCCCTACGGCTCCGACCCCGACGACCCGTACGCGGCCGTGCTGTGGGGCACGAACCTCGAATTCATCCACCACATGGCGGAGATAGGCGTCCTCCGCGACCTCTGGGCGGCCAGCGGCGCCATCCACGGCTAGCGCGGTCCCGCCCGCCCCGGTCCTGCCGCCGGTCCCGTCCGTCCGCCGACGTGCCGCCGCTACGCGGAGGTTGTACACCGGCCCCACTACCGCGACCGGTGGAGGCGGACGTCAACTCGCGGTTCGGCGACGCGCGGGGGCCCGGAGCCGTAGGTTGTGTGCTGTGCCGAGAGGCACCCGACACACAGGGGGAACGACACGATGCGAACGAACATCGTCACGAGGACACTCCTCGCCACCACGACCGTCGCGGCTCTCGCCGCCGGCAGCCTCGCCGCCGCGGGCACCAGCTTCGCGGCACCCGCGGCCGCGCACCCGGCGGTCACCTCCGAGGCCGTCACCCCGCAGGCCGTGAACAACCTCGGCCTGAGCACCGCCCAGGCGAAGAAGGTTCAGCGCTGGCTGAAGAGCTACTGGCACTACACCGGTTCCATCGACGGCAAGCTCGGCCCCAACAGCTGGAAGGCGTTCCAGCGCTGCCTGAAGAAGTACTGGGGCTACACCGGCCCGATCGACGGCGTCGTGGGCAAGGGCACGATCAAGGGCCTGCAGCGCCTGCTGAAGGACTCCTACGGCTACCGGGGCGCCATCGACGGGATCGCCGGTTCGGGCACCAAGGCCGCCTTCAAGCGCTTCGCCGACGCCCACTGACGACCCTCGGGGCGCGGTGACCGCGAACGCCCTCCACCCCCGGTCCGGCCGGGGGTGGAGGGCGTGGCGCGTCTCGCGGGCGGCACCCGGGGCGCGCGTGGCTCCGGGCTCGGGGTCAGGGATAGAGCTTCTTCTCCTCGGCGAGCATGGCGACGAACTTCTCGATCCGGGCCGTCCGGGTCTCCGGCTTCTTGGCGTCCTCGACCCGGTGGAGGATCGCGAACCGGTTGCGGCTGTCCAGCGTGGCGAAGAAGTCACGGGCCGCCGGTGCCGCGTCCAGTGCCTTCTGCAGGTCGTCGGGGACCGTCGCCTTGCTCTGCGACGAGTACGCCGCCTCCCAGCGGCCGTCCGCCTTGGCCTTCTCCACCTCGCGCAGGCCTGCGGGCCGCATCCGGCCCCGCTCGGTCAGATCGGTGACCTTGTCCCGGTTGACCTTCGACCACTTGCTGCCCTTGCGCCGCGCGGTGAAGCGCTGCAGCCAGTACTGGTCGTCGAACTTCTTCTTCTGCCCGTCGATCCAGCCGTAGCAGAGCGCCGACTCCAGCGCCTGCGCGTAGTCGACCCCGTCGATCCCGGAGTCGGCCTTGGGAATCTTCACCCAGACACCGGGGACGACCTCGTGATTCTCCTCAAGCCACTTCTCCCACGCGTCCTGCGTGGCGAAGGGGAGGACCGGATCCGCCGCGTTCCGTGATCCCTCAGACATGGTCCTCATGAAATCCCACCCCCGTGGCCCGGTCAACAACCGGCGCCGCGGGGCGCGCCCCTACGACGGCGGGCCGTCGGCTTCCCCAACTCGCCCCGCACACAGGGCGAAAGACGGTCCCCGGGAGACAACCCGACCACCCCGGCGAGTGGTTCCCGGCAGGCGGCCGGCCTCACGCGGGAGCGCGGCCGGACGTCCGGGACGCCGGCGCGAAGCCGGTGCGGGACCCTCCGTCGGCCCCCGCCACCACGCCCCGCCACCGCCCCGGAACCCGTGACGAACCGGTCCGCAACTACTCACCGGCTTGACGCGGCACGACGGGGTACCCGCCTGATATGGCGAAGCTGCATCTTCCAGGGCGTAAAGAGCATCGAGCCGGCGACGAGGATCCCGGGCCGCGCGTACCCACTCCGGCCGAGGCCGGGCCGGATCCGGAGGTCGAGGAGGCGGCACCGGACACCCCCACCAAGCTGCCCAGGGGGGCATGGCTCGCGGTGCTCAAGGGGTCACTGCGCGAGTTCAAGGACGACGAGCTCACCGACCGGGCCGCGGCCCTCACCTACTACTCCGTCCTCTCCCTGTTCCCGGCCCTGCTGGTCCTGGTGTCCCTGCTGGCGGTCGCCGGCAAATCGGCCACCGACAAGGTGCTGGCCAACCTCAAGCATCTCGCGCCCGGCTCCGCGCGCGACATCATCACGCGGGCCGTGGAGCAGCTGCAGAACGGCTCGGGCACCGGTTCGGTCGTCGCCGTGATCGGCATCCTCCTGGCCGTGTGGTCGGCATCCGGGTACGTGGCCGCGTTCATCCGCGCTGCGAACGCCGTGTACGACATGCCGGAGGGCCGGCCGGTGTGGAAGATCCTCCCGGTGCGCGTCGGCGTCACGGTGGTGCTGATGGTGCTGGCCGTCGCCAGCGCGCTGATCGTGGTCTTCACCGGCGGTCTGGCCCGTCGGGCCGGCGGCGCGATCGGCATGGGGGACACGGCCCTGACCGTCTGGTCGATCGCGAAGTGGCCGGTCCTGGTCCTGCTGGTCACCGTGATGATCGCGATCCTTTACTGGGCCACTCCGAACGCCAAGGTCAGGGGCCTTAGGTGGGTCACCCCTGGCAGTTTCCTCGCCCTGCTGATCTGGCTGATCGCCTCGGCGGGTTTCGCGTTCTACGTCGCGAACTTCTCCTCCTACAACAAGACCTACGGCACCATGGCGGGCGTCATCGTCTTCCTGGTCTGGCTCTGGATCAGCAATCTGGCGATCCTGCTGGGGCTGGAGTTCGACGCGGAGACCGTCCGCCAGCGGGCCATCGCCGGCGGACATCCGGCCGAGGCCGAGCCCTACACACAGCCCCGCGACACCAGCAAGTGGGACGAGGAGGACGTACGCCGGCTCGACGACAGGTGAACCGGCAGATGGACCGGGCGGTGGACCGGGTGTGGCGGGCCGGCCGGTCCGCCACACCCGGTGGCGGGTCAGGCGGCGTGCCCGCCGTCCACCGAGAACTCCGCGCCGGTCACGTAGGCCGCCTCCGGCCCCGCGAGATGGGCGACCAGGGACGCCACCTCCGCGGCCGTACCGAAGCGGCCGAGGGCGGTCATGGCGGCCTGGGCCGGTGCGTACGGGCCGTCGGCGGGGTTCATGTCCGTGTCGATCGGGCCCGGATGCACCGCGTTCGCCGTGATCCCGCGCCCGCCCAGCTCACGGGCCAGGGCCTTGGTGAGGCCGATGACGGCCGACTTGCTCATCGCGTACAGCGTGGCGCCCGGGCCGGGCACGCGCTGGGTGACACAGCTGCCGACCGTGATGATCCGCCCGCCTGACGTCATGACCGCGGCGGCGGCCTGAGACGTCAGGAACACCCCGCGGACGTTCACGGCGAGAAGCTGGTCCACGTCGGCGAGGGACATGTCCTCCAGCGGCCCCATCAGCCCGGTGGCCGCGTTGTTGACCAGCACGTCCAGCCGTCCGAGGGCCTCGGCCGCACGGTCGACCGCGCCGGCCGCCTCCTCCGCGTCGGCGGAATCGGCGCGCAGGGCCACCGCCCGCCGACCCAGCGCCTCCACGGCCCGTACCACCTCCTCGGCCGCGTCCTTGCCGCGCACATAGGTCACCGCCACGTCCGCGCCCTCCTGCGCGAGGCGCAGCGCCGTCACCGCGCCGATACCCCGGCTCCCGCCGGTGACCAGGGCCGTCCTGCCGTTGAGCGTTCCTCGTGAAGTCATGTCCCCATTCCATCCGCCGGCCCCGGGCGGTGCTGGCGGCGAACGGACACCTACCTGACGGGCCCGCGACGGCGACCGGACACCTACCGGCCGGCCCCGCGACGGCGCCCGGCGAAGCCGCCCCGCACGGGTGCCCGCCGGTAGCCGTCCCCGGCGTCGGGTGTCAGCCGGTCGCGCGGACGGCGTCGGGTGTCAGCCATCGCGTCGACGGCGTCGGGTGTCAGCCGTCGCGTCGACGGCGCGGTGGTGTTAGCCGGTCGCGCGTACGGCGTCGCGGATCAGGGCGGCGACCGCTTCGGGGCGGGAGACGGCGACCGCGTGGGACGCGCCCTCCAGTTCCACGACGGTCGCGCCGGCCCGCTTCGCGCCGAAGCGCTCCACCTCCGGGTTGATCGCCCGGTCCGCGCCGGCGATCAGCGCCCAGGACGGCTTGGTCCGCCACGCGGCGGCGGACGCGGTCTCCTCGAACGCCGCCGCCGCGAGCGGCCGCTGTGCCACCGCGAGCACCCTGGTGATCTCCGGGTCCACGTCCGCGGCGAAGACCGACGGAAAGGCGTCCACGGCGATGGTCACCTCGACGGCGTCCGGTCCGCCGGGCACCGGGTACGTCCATCGCTCCAGGTTCTCGACGAGCGGCGAGAGCGGGAAGCGGCCCTGGAGTTCACCGAGGCTCTCGCCCTCCTCCAGGACGTACGCGGCCACGTAGACGAGCCCGACGACGTTGTCGGCGGTACCGGCGACGGTGATGAGCGCGCCGCCGTACGAGTGGCCGACGAGGACGACCGGCCCGTCGATCCGGGCGGCCACGGAGGCGATGTGGGCGGCGTCGGCGGCCAGGCCGCGCAGCGGGTTGGGCGGAGCGACGACGGGGATGCCGTCGCGCTGGAGCTCCGCGACGACGCCGGACCAGCTCGCGGCGTCGGCGAACGCGCCGTGGACGAGTACGACGGTGGGTGTGGTGGTGGTCATGTCGGTGCTGTCTCCCGGGCTCAGGCGCCGCGCAGGGCGGTGTGCAGGGTGCGCACGGCCAGGTCGATGGCGGCCCCGGCCGCCTGGGTCTCCCGCAGGGCGTCGAGCATCACGAAGTCGTGGATGACGCCCTGGAAGCGCACCGAGGTGACGGCCACGCCGGCCTCGCGCAGCTTGTTGGCGTACGCCTCGCCCTCGTCGCGCAGCACGTCGGCCTCACCGGTGACGACGAGGGCCGGGGGCAGACCCCGGAGCTGCTCGACGGTGGCGCGCAGCGGGGACGCGGTGATCTGCGCGCGCTCGGACTCGTCGGTCGTGTACTGGTCCCAGAACCACCGCATGCCGTCGCGGCGCAGGAAGTAGCCGGTGGCGAACTGGTGATAGGACGGCGTGTCGAAGTTCGCGTCCGTGACCGGGTAGAACAGCACCTGCTGCACCAGCGCGGGACCGCCGCGCTCCTTGGCCATCAGGGTGAGGGCGGCGGTCATGTTGCCGCCGACGGAGTCCCCGGCCACGGCCAGCCGCGTACCGTCCAGGTCCTTGGCCGCGCCCTCCTGTTCGATCCACCGGGCGACGGCGTAGTTCTGCTCGATGGCCACCGGATAGCGGGCCTCGGGGGAGAGGTCGTACTCGGGGAAGACGACCGCCGCCCGCGCGCCGACGGCGAGTTCGCGCACCAGCCGGTCGTGGGTGCGGGCGCTGCCGAAGACCCATCCGGCACCGTGGATGTAGAGGACGACCGGCAGGGTGCCGGCGACTCCGGCGGGCCGGACGATCCGTGCCCGGACGGTGCCGGTGGGACCACCCTGGACGGTGATCCACTCCTCGTCGACCGCCGGCTTGCCCGAGTCGCCGGACTGCACCTCGTCGACCGCCTTGCGGCCCTCCGCCGGCGGCAGGTCGAACAGGTACGGCGGGTTCGCGGTCGCCTCCGCGAACGCGGCTGCGGCGGGTTCCAGCACCGGCTTCACCGGCACCACGGCATCGGACATGGCTTCTCCTCGTCTTGCACGGGCTGCCGGGGATCCGGCACACGGGCCGGGCGTGTCTCCGACGTGTCCGGTACCGCTGGAAGCCACCGTAAATCGACCGGAGGCAGGGCAATTGACCCTGAGCGTACGGCTGTTGTGCCCACAGTGCACTTGACGGGGGCGCACAGGACGCCCCCGTGTGCCCTGGACGCGCCCCCGCCGGGGAGGCCAGACTTCCCTGCCGCGGGGCGGCGACCGGCAAGCCGTCCGCTCGCCGCCCGACTCCCCAGAAAGGCAGGTGGCCCGTGCTGTTGCGTCTGCCCACGTCCGTCTCCGAAGCGCAGGAATGTCTGGCCGCGGGCGCCGCGCCGATCGGCGGGGCCACCCTCGTATGGGCCACCTGGCAACGGGACGGGTTTCCCGAACTCGCCATGTCGCTGCGTGAGTTGACGGAGGCCAACGTCCTCGGTGCGGAGTCGGTCGGGGCCGCCGTGGTCCTGCACCGGATCGACGACCGGGTGCCGGACGTCCTGCGGCTGGCCGCCGCCACGGTGGGCACCGGGGCCGTGCGCCGGACGGCCACGGTCGGCGGCAACCTGGTCGGCAGCACCCTGCGCTGCCTGCTGCCCGCGGCGCTGGTCCTGGACGCCCGGGCGACGGTGCTGGAGCCCGACGGCGTGCACGAGACCGACCTGGCCGAAGTGGTGGCCAAGCGGCCCGTCCTGCTCAGCCTCCACTGGCGCACACCGATCGCCTCGGCCTACCGCAAGCTGCCCGCCGAAGCGGGCGGGGCGCCCCCGCTCGTCGTCGCCTCGGCGCTGCACGCCCGCGACGGCGGCGGCGAGCGCCTGCTCGTCGCCGTGCGGGACGGCTACGAGGTGGTCAGCGGGGTCGCCACCGCGACCGGCGACGCCGGACAGGCCCTGGAGGAACTGCGGCGGACGGCGCTCGGCGACCTGCCGGCCGCCGCGTGGGAGGTCGTCCGCCCGCAGGTCACCGGAGTCCTGGCGGACCGCCCCGCGGAGGGACACGCGTAGGGCGCCCGGCCCGCAAGGGGCTCACACCGCGCCGGGCACCGGGAAGACCGCGCATGTCGTGGTCCCGTGCGCGTACAGCCTGCCGTCCTCGGCCCCGACGACGCGGGCCTCCGCGGTCGCCGTCGTCCGGCCGACATGGACCGTGCGGCCCTCGCAGCGCAGCGTCGGGGTGGTCGCGAACACCGGCCTCACCAGGTGCACCCCGAGCTGCACGGTGGTGTACGCGCGACCGGCCGGCAGCGCCGTCAGTACGGCCGTGCCGAGGGCGGAGTCGAGCAGGGTGGCCATGAAGCCGCCGTGCACCGTGCCCATGGGGTTGAAGAGGTGCTCACCGGGGTCGCCCTCGAAGACGGCCCTGCCCTCCTCGGCCCCCACCAGCCGGAAGCCGAGGGTCCCGCAGATCGGGGCCTCCGGCAGCCGCCCGTCGAGACTCATGCGGGCCAGTTCGAGGCCGGTGTGGTCACCGGCCGCGGCGTAACCGACCGGCGGCTCCCAGGAATGAGTGCGCGACCGGGTCCCGGCTCCGGGTGCGGTGCCGGAGTGGGTGGTGGTGCCGGAGACGCCGCGGTCGTGGGTGGCGAACTGCGCCATGCTGCTTTCCGTCCTTCGAAGGGCTCGCGGCCGCCGCTTCGCGGCCCGCGGCCGGGGTGGTGGTGTGCGGGTCGCCGGGCGGCGGTGCGGTGCGCACACCGCACCGCCAACCGGCGTCTTCCGGTCAGGGAAGCTTGACCGCCAGGAGGTCGACGGGACGGATGTCCGGCGCCTCGCTGAGCATCGTCCCCGCGGCGTCCATCAGGGCGGCGGCGATCTTGCCCTGGAGGTGGGCCTGGCGCCCCTGCTCGTCGTCGAAGGTGTCGAAGACGCCGAACGTGGTGGCGCCCTGCCGGAACGCGAACCAGGTGACGGTGTGGTCCTCCGCTCGGGCCAGTTCGAGCGCGTCGCGCAGCAGGCCTTCGACCGCGTCGGCGTACTCGGGCTTGGCCTCGATGCGTGCCAGCAGTCCGAGTTTCGTCATGGTGCACTCCCGTGGTGTGGATCTTCGTGGAAGGTGTGCGGTGCCGGTACCGGGCACCGGAACGCGTCCGGACACCGAGAAAGCTATGCCGTCCGGACCCTCCCACCCAGTGTCGGAAACGACGCGTTCGATATCTTTTCCGCCATGGACATAGCTGTGCTGGCCTACGACGGTGTCTTCGACTCCGGGCTCGCGGCCCTGCTCGACGTGCTGGACGGGGCGAACGCCCTGCGGGAGGAGCTGCCCGAGCCGCCGCCCGCCCTGACGGTCACCACGATCGGCTTCCGCCGCCGGATCCGCACGGGCGCCGGGCACCTCGTGGAGACCACCCCCGTCGGGGCCGCGGAGCGTACGGACCTGCTGGTGGTGCCCGCGCTGGCGGAGCGGCGCCCCGACGCCCTGATCGCACACGTGTCGGGCCGGGACGCGGCGCCCGTACGACGCCTCGTCGCCGCCACCCGTGAACGCCGTACCCCCGTCGCCTCCGCCTGCACGGGGACGTTCCTGCTGGCCGAGTCCGGGATCCTGGACGGGCGCCGGGCGACGACCAGCTGGTGGCTGGCACCGTACTTCCGCAAGCGCTACCCCGCCGTGACGGTCGACGAGAGCCGGATGGTCGCCACGTGCGAGGGGGTGACCACGGCAGGTGCGGCCTTCGGGCACGTCGACCTGGCCCTGGCGATCGTCCGGATGAGCAGCCCCGTCCTGGCGGACCTGGTCGCCCGCTACCTGGTCGTCGACGAGCGCCCCTCGCAGGCGGCGTACACGATCTCCGCCGCGCTGGCACAGAGCGATCCGACCCTGGCGGCCTTCGAGCGCTGGGCCCGGGACCACCTCGACCAGCCGATCTCCATCGCCGACGGGGCACGGGCCCTCGGCGTCAGCGAGCGCACGCTCCAGCGGGCCGTCCGCCGCACCCTGGGCACCTCGCCCGTCGGCTTCGTGCGGGACCTGCGGGTCGAGCGCGCCTCACACCTGCTGCGCACCACGGACCTGCCGCTGGAGGTGATCGCCCGCAAGGTCGGCTACGAGCACGCCAACACGCTCCGGATCCTGTTGCGCGAACGCACCGGGGAGACGGCGAGCGCCCTGCGCGGACGGTGACCCGGGCGCCCTGCCGGCACCCGTGCCCGGTCCCGGCCGAGGGTCTACAATCCCGCTCCATGCTGCGCGTGCTGGCGGTCGACGACGAGGAACCGGCCCTGGAGGAACTGCTGTTCCTGCTGCGGGCAGATCCCCGGGTGCACTCCGCCGAGGGAGCCCTGGCGGCGACCGAGGCGCTGCGCCGGCTGGGCCGGGCCCAGAACGGGGGACAGGGCGGCGCGGACCACGTCGACGTCGTGTTCCTGGACATCCACATGGCCGGGCTCAGCGGTCTGGACGTGGCCGGGCTCCTGACCGGGTTCGCCGCGCCGCCCCGCGTCGTCTTCGTCACCGCGCACGAGGACTTCGCCCTGCGGGCCTTCGACCTCAAAGCCGTCGACTACCTGCTGAAGCCGCTGCGCCGGGAGCGCCTGGCGGAGGCGGTACGGCGGGTCGCGGAACTCGTCGAGGCCGACCGGGCCACCCGCGCCGCGATGTCCGCGTCCGCGTTCCCGTCCTCGTCCCCGTCGTCGGAGGCCGATGCGCACGTGGGCACGGGCTCGGGTACGGGCGTGGTCCCGGGGCCGTCGCGGCCTCCCGCCTCCCCCCTCGCGGACCACATATCGGTGGAGCGCGGGGGAGTGACCCGCTTCCTGCCCATAGCCGACATCACCTACGCCGAGGCCCACGGCGACTACGCCCGGCTGTACACCCGCGAGGACAGCCACCTGGTGCGGATACCGCTGTCGACGCTGGAGGAGCGCTGGCGGGCGAGGGGTTTCGTCCGGATCCACCGGCGTCACCTGGTCTCGGTCGCCGGCATCGAGGAACTCCGGGTCGACGCCGGCAGCCTGACGGTCCGGGTCGGCGGCGCGGTACTCGCCGTGAGCCGCCGCAACGCCCGGGAGCTGCGGGATCTGCTCCTCAGCGACGCCAAGGCGGGCCGGCCGGGCAACGGCCGCTGATCCGCGAGGAGGCTGGCGCGGGAGCGGAGGTCACATTCGGGGACCGAGGTGGCGCCGCGGCCTATCGCCGGGGATTTCTCGATGCGTACACTCCACTGCGAACGGTGATCATCGTGGGGCGGAGGCTGCGTCATGAGTGCTCCCGGGACTCCCAGGCGTGAGGTCGTCACCTGGACCCCGCAGAGCCCCCGCACGGCCCAGGGGCCGGCCCGCCCCGCCCGGGAGATCCGCGCGCTCGAAGAGCTGTCCGCCGTCGACTCCGCGGTCCTGCGAGCCCTGATGCGCCGCCAACTCCGCCTGGCCATAGCCACGTTCGGGCTGCTGGTCACGGTGATCGGACTACTGCCCCTCGTCTTCACGGCACTGCCCGCACAGTCGCCCTGGCCGGGCCGGGCGCTGATCGTGTGGGCCGTCCTCGGTGTCGCGGCCTACCCCGCACTCGTGCTGATCGGCCGGTGGTACGTCGTACGCGCCGAACGCAACGAACGGGACGCCGGGGACCTCGTCGGGAGGGCCTGAAGGTGACCGCCGCCGAGCCGCGCGCCGGCCACCCGTGCGGAGCCGCCGGGTGAACCAGACGTACGGCATCGTGGCCGTGTCCGCGGCGGTCGTCGCGACCCTGGTGATCGGGTCGACGGGACTGCGCATCTCCCGCACCACCTCCGACTTCTACGTTGCCTCCCGCACCGTGCCGCCGTATCTCAACGCCATGGCCGTCAGCGGCGAGTACCTGTCGGCGGCCTCCTTCCTCGGCATCGCCGGACTCGTCGCCGCCCAGGGCGTCGACATGCTGTGGTTCCCCGTCGGATACACCGCCGGCTACCTGGTCCTCCTCGCGTTCGTCGCCGCCCCGCTGCGCCGTTCCGGGGCCTACACGCTGCCCGACTTCGCCGAGTCGCGCCTGGAGTCCAGGGCCGCGCGGCGCGTGGCCAGCGTGCTCGTCGTCGGCGTCGGCTGGCTCTACCTCCTGCCGCAACTGCAGGGCGCCGGTCTCACCCTGGGCCTGGTCACCGGCGCACCGAGGGAGCTGGGCGGCGTGCTCGTCGCGGTCGTCGTCACCCTGGCCGTGGCGGCGGGCGGGATGCGCGGGATCACCTTCGTCCAGGCGTTCCAGTACTGCCTGAAGCTGGCCGCGCTCCTCGTGCCCGCGCTGTTCCTGGCCGCCGCCTGGCACGGCGACCCGCGCCCCGGAGCCGCCCTTGACGAGCCGCCGACCTTCCGCCGGCACACCGTGGTCACCGTGGACAGCACCGTCCGCCTCAGGATCGCGGAGCCGCTGCGCGCGGACGTGACCGGCACCGTGGACGGTGAGCGCCACGACGGCGGCCGGGTGTCGCTGGGGCCGGGCGTGCACGAGGTCCGGGCCGGTACGACCCTGCGGTTCCCGCCGGACACCCCGGTGCCCGAGCGCGCCGCCGACGGCGGCCGGCGCACCGGCGCCTCCAGCTGGGCGACCCCGCTGTCCGGCGGCCGGGACGACCACCCGCTGTACACGACGTACGGGCTGATCTGCGCGACCTTCCTCGGCACCATGGGTCTGCCCCACGTACTGGTCCGCTTCTACACCAACCCGGACGGCCGCGCGGCCCGGCGCACCACCGTCATCGTCCTCGCCCTGGTCGGCGGCTTCTACCTGCTGCCACCCCTGTACGGTCTCCTCGGCCGTGTCTACGCCCCCGATCTGCTCCTCACCGGCGACACCGACGCCGCCGTCCTCGTCCTGTCCGAGCGCCTCGTCGGAGGCCTTGTCGGCGACCTCCTCGGCGCCCTGATCGCCGCCGGCGCCTTCGCCGCCTTCCTGTCCACCGCCTCCGGCCTCACCCTGTCCGTCGCGGGCGTGCTCAGCCAGGACGTCCTGCCCTCCCTGGGCGTCCGCCACTTCCGGCTGGCGACGCTGCTGGCGATCGCCGTACCGACCACGGCCAGCGCGGCCGTCAGCGGGCTGCCCGTCGCCAACGCCGTGGGGCTGGCCTTCGCCGTGGCGGCCTCGTCCTTCTGTCCGCTGCTGGTGCTCGGCATCTGGTGGCGCGGGCTCACCGCGCCCGGCGCGATCGCGGGCCTGCTCACCGGTGGGGGCAGCGCCCTGACCGCCGTCGCCCTGACCATCGCCGGACCTCTGGCGGACGGCTGGGCGCACACCCTGCTCGCCTGGCCGGCCGTGTGGTCGGTGCCGCTCGGCTTCCTGAGCATGATCCTTGTCTCGCTCGCCACCCGGCACCGGATCCCGGCCGGCACCGAGGCCGCCATGGCCCGCCTCCACCTGCCCGAGCGCCCCGCGCCGCGGGGCGCCCACCAGCCGCCGGGAGCGACCCCATGACGACCCGTCGGCCCACCGCCCCGCGGGCCTTCGCATGATCGCGCTCGCCCTGCTCGCGGGCGGCGCCCTGCTGTTCGCGGCGGGACTCGCCACCGGCCGGCTGCTCGTGCGCCGGGCCGCCGAGGAGCGGGCCGACCTCGGCACGCCCGTGGAGCGCGCGACCTTCCACACCCTGCACACCGCCTCCGTGGCCGCACCCCCGCTGCGCGCCGGACTCACCGAGGACGCGGCGCGCAAGGCGGTGCGCCGCCTCCGTCCGCTGTTCGGCACGGCCGCCCTCGCGCTCACCGCCGAGGACCGGACGCTGGCCTGGGACGGCCCCGGCCGGCATCACGAGGAGGCGGCCCTGGACCGGGCCCGCCAGGTGCTGGGCACCGGCCGCACGCGGACCTTCACCGTCGAGTGCCGGGATCCGGACTGCCCGGTGCGCTGGGGCGCCGCCGCGCCGCTCACCGTCGACCAGCGGGTGCTCGGCGCCCTCGTCGTGCTCGGCGCCCGGGAGTCCGCCCCGGCGGTCCGCGCCACCGAGGAGGTGGCGCGCTGGGTGTCCGTACAGCTCGAACTGGCCGACCTCGACCGGGCCCGCACCGGCCTGATCGAGGCGGAGATCCGGGCGCTGCGCGCGCAGATCTCCCCGCACTTCATCTACAACTCACTCGCGGCGATCGCCTCGTTCGTCCGCACCGACCCCGAGCGGGCCCGTGAACTCCTGCTGGAGTTCGCCGACTTCACCCGCTACTCGTTCCGCCGGCACGGCGAGTTCACCACTCTCGCGGAGGAACTGCGCTCCGTCGAGCAGTTCCTGGAGCTGGTGCGCGCCCGGTTCGGGCAGCGCCTGGAGGTGACCCTGCAGATCGCCCCCGAGGTGCTGCCCGTGGCGGTGCCCTTCCTGTGCCTTCAGCCGCTGGTGGAGAACGCGGTCAAACACGGACTGGAGGAGAGCGTCGAGCGCAGCCGGATCACCATCGCCGCGCAGGACGAGGGGGCGTTGGCCCGGATCGTCATCGAGGACAACGGGGTCGGCATGGAGCCGGACCGGCTCCGCCGGATCCTGCGCGGCGAGGGCAGTCCCTCGGCGGGCATCGGGCTGCGCAACGTCGACGAGCGGCTGCGGCAGGTCTACGGGGACGAGCACGGACTCGTGATCGAGACCGGCGTCGGGGCAGGCATGAAGATCACTGCCCGGATTCCCAAGTACCGTCCCGGAGTCCACAGTTCGCCCCCGCGCGGCCGCCTGGACCGGCTCGGCTAGGCGGCCTGGGCCTTGTCGTACAGGGCCTTGACGACGTCTCCGAAGTACGGGCCGAACATCCGGTTCGGCAGGAAGACGTAGCCGAAGCTGTTCACGGAGACCTGCAGCCCGGTACCGGCGGACTCACTGAACCCGGTGAACCAGGGGCCGCCGCTGGACCCGCCGGTCATGTTGCAGCCGAGGCTGTGGTCCTGCGAGAAGAGGAAGTCCTTGGAGCTGTTGCCGCTGCAGTAGATCAGCTTAGTGCCGTCGTACGGCGACGCGGCCGGGAAGCCGAAGGAGTACATCTGCTTGTTGTAGCCACCGTTGAACTGGATGCCCTGGGCGCCGACGACCGAGGTGAGGTTCCGGCCGTTCAGCGGGGTGACGACCGCCGCGCCGACGTCGTAGTTGATGTCCTCGCTCGCCTCCCACTGCGGGGTGGTGAGGGTCTTGGCCGCGCTCCACTGCCCGTACGGGGCGTTGCCGTTGTCGTAGCCCGGTACGAAGACCCAGTTGGTGTGCCAGCTGCCCTGGTACTTCACACAGTGTCCGGCGGTGATGACGGTGCCGGCGTTCTGGCTGGTCACCGCGTTGCCCGTGCAGGACGCGGTGCGGCCCTGGAAGGTGAAGAACACCCGCCCCGAGGTCGGGACGACGGCGCCGCCACCGGTCCACGGGCCGCCGGCCTGCGGGAAGGAGGCGGGGGCGGCGGTAGGTGCGACGGTGGAGGTCTCCGCCCCCGCCCGCGGGGTCTTCAGGCTCTTGGCGGCATGCCGGGTGAGCAGCAGATCGAGGGGAGTGGCGCCGCGCATGCGCTCGGGGGTCCAGAAGGTGCGGGCCCGCTGCTGTTCGGCGGCCGGGGCGGTGCGGACCGCCGCCGACGGTCGGGGGCCGGGTGCCGGGGCGCCGCGTCCGCGGCACCGGCGCCGGCGAGTCCGCCGGCGAACAGGGCTCCGACGGCCAAGAGTATGCCCGCGGCAGTGCGATGGCGTCTCACGCAGGTCTCCTTCTGCCGTGCCCGGACTGGTCGGCTCCGGGCAGGGTGGGGGAACGAAGAACGGTGCGGATGGACGGACGTGCGTGACGCAGAGTGCCATGGAACCGTAAAATTGTCAGGGGCGTGTCAATGCGTTGTCCGGAAGACGCGCCTGCGCGCGGCGCACACACTGAAGTGTGTTCCCGCGGAAGGAAGTTGCGGTCAGGGGTGCTCAGGGGTGTCGGCGCGGTCGAGGAGTTCCCGGGCCTCGGCGGTGCGACGGTGGTCCGGGCCGAAGGCGGCCAGGCAGGAGGCGTGGGCGGTCGCGGCCAGGGTACGGGCCTCGACGTCCCGTCCCAGCCCGAACAGGGCCGTGGCGAAGGCAAGTTCGACGCCACCGGTCTCCGAACGGCCCTCGCCCTCGGGCAGGCCGCGGCGCAGCTCGTCTGCACTCCCGGCCTCGGCGAGCGCCTCGGTGTGCCGGCCCTGGCCGTTGAGGCTGCGGGCCAGACCGAGCAGCAGGACGAGGCGGAACCTGTCCCGGTCGCCGTGGGCGGCCAGGGCTTCCCGGGCGACGGTCTCGGCCTCGGCGTGCCGGCCCAGGCCGTTCAGGGCGAAGATCCGTCCGTTGCGGGCGGCGGCCAACAGGAGGGCCATGTGCGGGCCGGCGCCGCGGCGGGCGATCCTGGCCAACGCCGCGCACTCGGCCTCGCTCTCCGTGTACCGGGCGAGCGCGCTCAGCGCCTGCGCGCGGTCCGAGCGCAGCTTCAGGGTCTGCGGGTGCGCGGCACCGAGGATTCTGCCGAACTCCGGCAGCAGCCCGTCGTACGCGGCGACGGCCTCGGCATGGCGGCCCTGGGCGTTCGCCGCCAGCGCGGCCATGCCCAGAGCCAGCGGCGCGTACGGGTCGTCGCGCAGCCCGGACCGGGCGGCCGCCACGGCGCGGCTCTCGGCCTCCGCCTCCGCGTAACTCCCGTCCTGGTACAGGGTCATGGCCCGGATCAGCGGCGATTCCGTGGTCTGCCCGGCGCCGTCGCGGCCGCGGGACCGGAAGAATTTCATGCGCGGAGCTTAAGGGGAGGCGCCCGCGGGGGCGCGGCCGGGGGGCCGGTCCATGACCTGCTCGTACCGTCGGGTGGGCGGGGGACGGGGACCAGGGTGTCGGGGAGCACCGCGCACGCGTTGTAGCGTGACCGCGTGGCGGCGGACGAGATGTACCGGGAACTGGGCGAGAGCGCCTGGGCGTGGGTGTTGCGGCAGATCCGGGAGGACGACGGCCCCTGGCTGCCCGAGACCGTCCCGGAGGACGGCGCGCCCGGGGAACCGGCGCCGGACCGCGACACGCTGTACGCGGGAATCGCGGGCCTCGCCCCGGTGCTCGCGGAGATCGCGCGGTACCGGGAAATGACCGCGAGTGAGCGGAGCCTCGCGGACGGGATCGTCTCCCGGCTGTCGGCACAGGCCGCGCACCGGGCCGAACCGTCGCTGTACGACGGCCTGGCGGGTGACGCCATGGCACTCAGGCTGCTGGCCCCTGGCGCGGAGCAGACCGCCCTGCGTCGGCTGGCCGACCTGGCGACGCCCGACGGGTGGCGGACCACCCTCGAGTTCGAGCCCGGCTCCGACGCCCCCCTCAACGACATCGTCATGGGTAACGCCGGAGTGGTGCTGACGGCGGTCTGGGCGGGCGGCGAGTCCGCGGAGGTGATCGCGACGACGGGCTGCGAGGCGCTGCTGCGCGCGGCCGACCGCACCGAGGTCGGCCTGGACTGGGGCATCGCCCCGGGCGCCACCTCGAAGTGCCCGAACTACTCGCACGGCACCGCCGGAGTGGCATCCGCGCTCGCCGTGGCGGGTGCGGCGCTGAACCGCCCGGACTTCGTCGAGGCGGCGGTGGACGGCGCCCGGCACGTCGTGTCCGTGGGCTCGCTGGAGGGCGGCGGCCTGGTCGTCCCGCACACCATCCCGCCCTCCAAGCGGGACGTGGAACCGGTGACCTACACCTGGTGCCACGGCCCGGCGGGCACCTCACACCTGTTCGCCGCGCTGGCGCACGCGGGCGTCGCCGAGGTGTCCGGGCTTCCGGTCGGCGAGCTGCGGGACCGCTGCCTGACCTCGCTGCTGACCTCCGGAATCCCGGAGCGGCTGCGCCCAGGCTTCTGGGACAACGACGGCCGCTGCTGCGGAACCGCGGGCGTCGGGGACGTCCTGCTGGACGCGGCACAGGACTGCGGTACGCCGGCTCGGGCGGACACCCTGGTGCGGGCCGCGCGCACCATGGGGGACGCGCTGGTGACGCGGGCGATCAGGGACGACACAGGCACCCGCTGGCGTTTCCTGGAGCACCGGCAGGACCCACCGCTGCTGCCCCCGGGCACCGCGTGGATGCAGGGCGCGGCGGGCATCGCGGCGTACCTGCTCCGTCTCGCCCGCTTCGTCGAGACCGGACCGGACGCACCGGTGGTGGACCGCCCGGACCAGTGGTGGGCCGTGCCCGCCCGCCTGCGCGCCACCTCCGTGTGAGCCGGTCCGGCTGCGCGGCACCACTGTGTGAGCCGGTCCGCCTGTGCGGCACCACTGTGTGAGCCGGTCCGCCTGTGCGGCACCACTGTGTGAGCCGGTCCGGCTGCGCGCCAGCCTCGTGTGAGCCCGCCCGCCGCTGCGCGCCAGCCTCGTGTGAGCCCGCCCGCCGCTGCGCGCCAGCCTCGTGTGAGCCGGTCCGGCTGCGCGCCAGCACCATGTGACAGGGGCGGCGGCCCCGACCGGCTCGGCCCGCCGCCGTCCCGGCCACCGCCCCCGCCTGCGGTGGTGCACAAAGTTGAGCAGCCGGGGCCGGGCGCCCCGGCGTACCGTCCCCGCTGGTCGAGCGGCACACGGGAGGGCGGATCCATGACGACGATGTACGAACACGTCGGCGGTGAGAAGGCGTTGCGCCGGTTCGCGGAGCACTTCCACCGCACGGTGCTCGACGACCCGCTGCTGGCACCCCTGTTCCGTGCCGGCTCACCGGACCACGCCGACCACCTGGCGGCGTTCTTCACCGAGATGCTCGGCGGTCCGGCCCGGTACACCGGGGAACTCGGTGGGTTCATCGCCCTGCTGCGGGCCCATGTCGGCATGCGGATCACCCCGGAGATGAGCGAGCGGTTCGTCACGCTGATGCTCGCGTCCGCCGACGCGGTGGGGCTGCCCGACGACGACCGCTTCCGCAAGGCGTTCACCGCCAACGTCGAGAAGGCGGCCGGTTTCACGACCAAGGCCTCACAGGACGAGAACCACCCCATGCTCCAGCCGCCGTACCCCGAACTGGGCCGCTGGCAGTGGTGAACCGGCCCTGCCGATACCGACCACCGAACCCAGGGGGGATCGTTGAAGCCCGCGGAGCCCGTCACCGCGTCACCCGCCGAGGTGACCGCCAGCGCGACCTGTGAGCGGCTGCTCGGCATCCTGGAGCCGCTGGTCGCCCAAGGCCGCCCACTGGACCCGGACGGCGAACTCGCCGACGCCGGACTCTCCTCGCTCGCCGCCGTACGCCTGATGCTGGACATCGAGACGGAGTTCGGGATCGAGGTGCCCCTCTCCCGGCTCCTGGACTGCCGCACCCCGCGCGACCTCGCCGCCTGGATCGACCAGGACACGGGCGAGGAGCCCGGCGGCGGCTCCGGCCCGCTGGACGTGGTCGCCGCCCCGGAGTCACGGTACGAACCGGCACCGGCGACCCCGATGCAGGAGGCCTACGTCGTCGGCAAGTACCCGGAGCTCGACCCGGACGCCCTCGGCTGCCACCACTACCACGAGTTCGCCTTCGGGGAACTGGACGCCCCCCGCCTCGCCCGGGCCTGGAAGCGCCTCGTCGAGCACGTCGACGCCCTCCGCCTGACCGGCGTCGGACGCAACCAGCGGGTCCAGGAGCACGTACGCGTGCCCGAACCCGCCGTCCACGAGACCCCGGACCCGGACGCCCTGGAGACCGAGGCGGCCGCCGTCCGCCGCCGGCTGTCCCACCACCGGTACCCGCCGGGGCAATGGCCGCCGTTCCAGGTGGAGATCTGCCGGGAACCCACCGGACGCGCCGTCGTCCACCTCAGCCTCGACGGTACGGTCACCGACGCCCACGGCACCGACCTGCTGCTGCGCCACTGGTGGCAGGCGTACACGGACGACGACCACCGGCTGCCCGAAGTGCCGTTCACCCTGCGCGACACCCTGGACGCCCTCGCCCGCCACCGCGACTCCGAGGCACACCGGGCCGCCGTCGCCCGCGCCGCCGAACGGCTCAAGGGCCTGCCGGGCGGTCCCGCCGTCCTGCTGGCCGAGCCTCCCGAGCCGCCGCCCGGCCTCGACGGCCATCTGCGCACCCCGCGCCGCGGCCGGCTCACCCCGGCCCAGTGGGAGGGGCTGCGCGCCCGCGCCGCCGCGCTGCGCGTCTCGCCCACCTCGCTCGTGCTGACCGCCTTCACCGACGCGGTCGCACCGGCCGGCTCCGACGAGCCCTTCACGCTCGTCCTCACGACCACCGACCGGCCGCGCCTGCCCGCCGCCGCCGAGGAACTCGTCGGCCCGTACACCTCCGGCTGCCTGCTCGTCGTGGACCCCCGCGCCCAGGGGGCCTCTCTCGACGACACCGCCCGCACCACCCACCAGCGGGTGTGGGAGGCGTTGTCGCACGCGTCGGCCGGCAGCGTCGAGGTCCTGCGCGAACTGCGCGCGCACGGCACCGGGTCGCCCGCGCTCCCGGTGGTCTTCACCAGCCTGCTCGACGTGGGCCGCGACGGTTCCGGGCGGGGCGGCATGGCGCGCCACGAGCGCCACGCCGTCGGCCAGACCTCCGGGATCGCGCTCGACCACCAGATGCGCGAGCACGACGGCGGCCTCGACTTCCGCTGGGACACCGCCGACGCGCTCTTCCCGCCGGGCACCCCCGACGCCCTGTTCGGCCGCTTCTGCCGGCTGCTCCAGGCCCTGTGCGAACCGGTGCCCGACACGGCCGTACCCCCGCGCGAACTCCAGCAGGCCTATCTCGTGGCCCGCCTCGACGGGCCCACAAGCCGCGGCTGCCAGTACCACCAGAGCTTCCACGTCGACGAACTCGACGTGGACCGGCTGCGCACCGCCTGGCGGGAACTGGTGGGCGCCCACGAGGCGTTGCGCCTGCGGGCCGGGGCCGACGGCACGCTCCGGGTGCTGGACGACGCCCCGGCGGACGCCTGGATCCCGGTCACCGACGTACCCGAGGACGTGGACCCCGACGCCGTCGACCGTGCCGTCCGCGCCGACATGACCCACCGCTCCTTCGGCCTGGACCGGGGGCCGCTCACCGACCTCAGGGTCGTCCGTTCCCCCGGCCGGCCGGCCACCGTGCACCTGTCCTGCGACCTGCTGGTCGGGGACGCCCGCAGTATCGTGCTGCTCGCCCGGCAACTCCTCGCCCGGTACGCCGACCCCGCGGGCGCCCCGCCCACCGCGACCCGGCTGCCGCGCGAGCCCGGGGAGGCGAGCGGGGCAGCCGCCGCGTACTGGAGTGACCGGCTGGCCGGCCTGCCCGCAGGGCCGCCGCTGCGGGACGAGGGGCAACCGCCGTGCCCGCGACGCCGGGAGCGGGTGTTCGGCGACCGGGCGGGCCTCGCCGCCTGGGCCGGCCGACGGGGAGTGACCCTCGACGCGACCCTGCTGACGGCCTACTGCGCGGCCCTCGGCGCGGTGTACGACGAGCCGTTCGCCCTCCCGGTGGTGTGCTTCACCGGCGCGGACACGGCCCGGCCCGCCGAGTTCACCGAGCTGACCTGGGTGCGCTCACCCGCCCGCGGCACCGACCTCGCGGCCGCGGTCCTCGCCTGCCACCGGCAGCTCACCGCCGACCTGGCCGAGGGCGGCGGCGCCGGACTGTCCGAGATGCGCTCGTACGTCATGCGGCGCCGCAGGGACGAGAGCTTCGAGCACCCCGTGGTGTTCACCACCGTCCTCGACGTCACCGGCTGCCCGCTGCCCGCCGGCGTCCGGCCGGGCCCCGCCGGCACCGCGACCACCGACGTGGCCCTGGACTGCGTGACCGTCGACGACGGCAGCACCCTCCACCTCGCATGGGACGCTCTCGACGACCGCTTTCCCGAAGGAGCCCTGGACACGGCGTTCGCGCACTACGTCGACACGCTCACCCGCCTCGCCGAGGAGGCGGACGCCCCCGACGAGGACGTCACCGGTGCGTCCGTGCCCGCGTCGGCCGACGAGCGCGACTCCGCGGCACCCGCGGCGGCCGGTTCACCGGGCACGGGAACGGCCGACGACGACAGCGAGCGGCACCGCGTCCTGTACGCGTGGAACGACACCGCCCGCCCGTACCCCGCCGAGGGCCCCGTCCACCTGCTCTTCGAACAGCAGGCCCGCATCCGCCCGGACGCGGTGGCACTGCGCTGGCGCGACGGCACCATGACCTACGGCGAGCTGAACCGCCGGGCCAACCTCGTCGCGCACAGGCTGCGACGGGCGGGCGTCGGCGAGGACACCTCGGTGGGGCTCTCCGTGCGCCGCGGCCCGGCGATGGCCGTGTCCGTGCTGGCGGTCCTGAAGGCGGGCGGCGCCTACGTGCCGGTGGACCCCTCCCTGCCCTGCGAGCGCGCCCACGGCATGCTCGGGGACACCCGAACCGGCCACCTCCTCGTCACGGCCGGCGGCCCCGGCTGGCAGGTGCCGGACGGCGTACGCCTCGTCGACCTGGACGCCGCCGACGTCACCGGCACGCACCTGCCCGACCCGGGCGACCCGGAACCCGTCACCGCGGCGGACTCCGTCGCCTACCGCCTGTTCACCTCCGGCAGCACGGGCCGTCCCAAGTGCGTGGTCGTCGCCCACCGTTCCCTGCACAACCTCTTCGACTGGTGCCGGCGCACCTTCGAGTTCGGCCCGCAGGACACCGGGTTGTGCGTCACCTCCCTCGGCTTCGACCTGTCCGTCTTCGACATCCTCGGCCTGCTCGGCCACGGCGCCGGCCTGTACATCGCCGACGAGGCCGAGCAGCGGGACCCGGAACTCCTCGTGGACGCCCTGCTGCGGGAACCGGTCACCTTCTGGAACTCCGCGCCCACCACGCTCGCCCGGCTCGCCCCGCTGCTCAAGGAACGCCGCGGGCACCCGGGCACCGGCGACCTGCGCCTGGTCTTCCTCAGCGGCGACTGGATCCCGCTGTCCCTCCCGGACGACGTCCGCCGCGTGTTCGGCCGGGCGCGGGTGATCAGCCTCGGCGGCGCCACCGAGGCCACCGTGTGGTCCAACTGGTTCCCCGTGGGCGACATCGAACCGGAGTGGCGCAGCATCCCGTACGGCAGGCCCATCGACAACGCCCGCTACTACATCCTCGACGAGCGGCTGGAGCCGTGCCGCGTCGGCGAGGAGGGCGACCTCTACATCGCCGGCGACGTGCTCAGCCTCGGCTACCACGGCCGGCCGGAACTCACCCGGGAACGCTTCGTCCCGGAGCCCTTCGCGGGCGGCCCCGACGCCCGGATGTACGCCACGGGCGACCGGGCGTGCTTCCGCAGCGACGGCGTCATGGTCTTCCTCGGGCGGCGCGACCACCAGGTCAAGATCAGGGGGTTCCGGGTCGAACTCGGCGAGATCGAGCACCGGTTGCGCAGCCATCCCGCCGTCCACGACGCCGTGGTCGTCGCCCGGCCCGACGGCGGCGGGGACCGGCGGCTGGTCGCGTACCTGCTCGCCGAGCCGGGCGGCGCCCGGCCGTCCGTGTCCGAGCTGCGTGCCCACGCGGCCCGGACGCTGCCCGACTACATGGTCCCGAACTTCGTGGGCTTCCTGCCGTCGTTCCCCGCCACGGGCAACGGCAAGCTGGACCGTGACGCGCTGCCATGGCCGCTGCCCGCGCCCGACCGGACGCCCGACGACGCGCCCGGCCCGCCCGGCGAGGTGGCCGGACCCGGACAGGACGGGCCCGGTACGACCGCCCCGGCGGCCGGACCCGCGGTGCCGGCCCTCGCCGAGACGGCCGGCAGCACGGACGAACGGCTCCCGGCGTTCCCGCCCGCCGACCGGCTGGCGGAGGAGATCGGTGCCCTGCTCGCCGGTCTCATCGGTGTCCCGGAGCTGGACCCGACGCTCGACCTCTGGGACCAGGGCGCCACGTCCTTCACCCTGGCCCAGCTGTCCTCGGCGCTCAGGGCCCGCTACGGGCGCCGTATCCCGGTGTCGGCCCTGCTGGCGGAGCCCACCGTGAACGGCATGGCCCGCCATCTCGCCGGGCCGGACACCCCCGCGCAAGCCGGCGCGGACGTCACCGCGGACGCCTCTCCCACGGAGGTGACGCAACCGCCCGAGCCCCGCACCGACCCCGACGCCGTGGAGTTCTTCTCGCCCGAGGACCGGGACCGGTACAAGTCGGCCGACTGGCACCTGCGCCGGCGCCACGACGACGAACCGCTCCTCGTGCTCGACGGGCCGCCCCCGCCCGCCCAGAAGTACCGGGAACGGGCCACGCACCGGGACTTCGCCGAAGGCCCGCTCCCGCACGAGGACTTCCTCGCGTTCCTGAACGCCCTGCGCGCACGGCCGTCGGGCGACGGCCCCCGGCGGCTGTACGCCTCGGCGGGCGACACCTACGCCGTACAGACCTATCTGCACATCAAGCCCGGGGCGGTCGAGGGCGTCCCCGGCGGCCTGTACTACCACCGGCCGGACGACCACGCGCTGCAGCGCGTCACCGCCGACCCCGGCATCGACCGCACCGTCCACTTCTCCTACAACCGCGCGGTCTACGACCGGGCCGCCTTCGAGGTGTACCTCGTCTCCGAACCGCGGGGCATCGCTCCGCTGTACGGCGAGGAGTCGGAGCTGTACCTGGCCGTCGAGGCCGGCTACATGGGCCAGCTGCTGATGAGCGGCCAGCAGGAGACGGGCGTCGGCCTGTGCGCCGTGGGCAGTCTCGCCTTCGGCCGGGTCAGTGACGCGCTCCGGCTCCACCCGGGTCAGCGGCTGCTGCACGCCTTCCTCGCCGGGCCCCTCGCGCCCGCCGCCGACGCCCGCCCGCAGCGTCCCGCCGTGACCACCGGGCTCGGTGCCGGTCCCGCACCGGCGCCCCGGGCGGCCTCGGCGGACATCGCCGTCATCGGAGCCGCGGGCCGGTACCCCGGTGCGCGCACGCTCGACGAGTTCTGGGACAACCTGCGGTCGGGGCGCCGCTCGGTCGGCCCGCTGCCCGCCGAGCGGCTGGCCGCGCTGACGGCCGCCGCCGGGCCCGGCACACCCGCACCGCACACGGAGGGGCTGCCGCACGGCGGGTACCTGCGGGGCGGCGACGGGTTCGACGGGCGGATGTTCCGCATCTCGCCCCAGGAGGCCGAGGGCCTCGATCCGCAACTGCGGCTGCTGTTGCCCGTGGTGTGGCAGTGCCTGGAGGACGCCGGTCACACCCCCGGCAGCCTGACCCGCGACGGCGAGCGCGTCGGGGTGTTCACCGCCGCGATGTGGCACGACCACCGCCAGGCCGGCGAGGCCGTATGGCGTGCGGGCGGCCCGGCCCGGCAGGCGGGCGCCGCCTCCGACCTCCCGGCCCGGATCGCGCACTGCTTCGGCTTCGAGGGGCCCGCCGTCGCGGTGGACACCGCCTGCTCCTCCTCGCTGACCGCCCTGCACCTCGCCGCGACCAGCCTGCGGCAAGGGGAGTGCGACGCGGCGGTGGTGAGCGGCGTCAACGTCGTCGCCCACCCCTACCACCTCGCCCTGCTGCGCGACCTGGGCCTGTCGGCGCACCGGCCGGCCGCGGGGGCCTTCGCCGCGGAGGACGGCGGCTGGTCGCCCGGAGAAGGCGCGGGAGCCCTGCTGCTGCGCCCCTGCGCGACGCCGTGGACCGCCGCGACGTGCTGCACGGGGTGGTCGAGGCCACCGGTGCCGGCGCCGCCGGCCGTCCCGGACCGTTCGGCATGCCGTCCGCCGACCCGCTCACCCGCTCGCTCACCCGCATGCTCGACAGGCACGGCCTCACCGGCGCGGACATCGGCTACGTCGAGTGCGCCGCCTCCGGCGCGCTGCTCGCCGACGCCGCCGAACTGGACGCCCTGCTCTGCGCGCTGCGGCCGCCGGGCGCCACCGGCGCACTGCTCGTGGGCACCGTCAAGCCGCACATCGGCCACCTGGAGGCGGCCTCCGGCCTCTCCCAGCTCACCAAGGTGCTGCTGCAACTGCGCGAGCGGACGCTGGCGCCCACCGCCGTCGCACCCCGGCGCACCGAGCTGGCGGACTGGACCCGGCTCACGGTCGCCGACACCGCCCGGCCCTGGACCCCCGCCGCCCCCAACGCTCCGCTGCGCGCCCTGGTCAACGCGGTCTCGGCGACGGGCTCGTACGGCCACGCCGTGCTCCGCTCCGCGGACGGCGACCGGTGAGCGCGCCACCAGCGGCCGGGCGTCCCAGGAGCCCCTGCGGCCCGCCTCCCGCGCGCCGCACCGGAGGATTCGAGAGGAACCGAGTGAGGGGACACCGGTGACCGGTACCTGGCTGAAGAGCGGCGACGCCACCTGCGACGCGCCGCTGCGCCTGTTCTGCTTCGCCCACGCCGGCGGCGGAGGCGGCTTCTTCCGGCCGTGGCGGGACTTCGTCCTGCCGGAGGTCGAGGTGTGCCCGGTGATCCTGCCCGGCCGGGAGACCCGGGTCGCCGAACCCGCCCACCGGAGCATGGAGGAGCTGATCGGCCCGCTGTGCGAGGGCCTGGCCCCCTTCCTGGACCGGCCGTACGCGCTGTTCGGCCACAGCACGGGGGCGGCCGTCGCCTACGAGGTCGCGCGCCGCTTCCAGGACGACCCGCGGCGCGCCCGCGCCGCCTGCTGGTCTCCGGGCGGCGGGCCCCGCATCTGGCGGCCCGGCGCCCGCCGTTCGCCGGCCTGGCCGACGACGACTTCCTGCGGGTCGTAGCCGAACTGGGCGGCACGCCCCAGGAGGTGATGCGGCAGCGCGATCTGATGCGCATGTTCCTGCCCGCGCTGCGCGCCGACTTCCACCTGAACGAGTCGTACCGGCCGCTGCCCGGCCCCCGGCTGCGCTGCCCGGTGTCCGGGTTCACCGGAGACCGGGACCCGGAGGTCACCCCGCTCGAACTGAGGCTCTGGGACACCGTCTCCGACGGCCCGTTCCGGATGCGGGTGTACGACGGCGACCACTTCTATCTGACCGGACTGCCCGAGCCGTTGCGCACGGACCTGCTGGAGGACCTGCGAACCGACATACGCCAGACGGTGTCCTGAACCGCCGCGTCCACCGCCGGTATCACGGCGGTCCGGAGTGCCGTACGACCGTCACGTCCGGCCCGTCACCCCTGCGCACCGCCACCGCGACGACATGGCGGGCACCCGGGGACCACTGGGCGAACTGCCACCGCCCGCCGTCGTCGTCGGCGGCGCGGGCGAGCCGCGGCGCGCCCGTCGCGTGCAGGGTGAAGGCGTACGAGTCCGAGGGCAGCAGGAAGCCCAGGCCCCGCGCCTTGCCGTAGGCCTCCTTGAGCGTCCACAGGCGCGGGAACACGGCGGCGCGCTCCGCCGGCGGCGCCGCGAGCACCCGCGCCGTCTCCCACGGGTGGAACATCGCGCGGGCCACCCGTACCGGGTCGACCGGGCGGTCCAGCACCTCCACGTCGACACCGCAGTCCAGTTCGGGGCAGACCAGGCACACCACCAGGCCCGGGGCGTGGGCGACGCTGAAGCGCAGCCGGGGCACGGTGCGCGGTCCCGCCGCCTCGGGCCGGCCGTGCGGCCCGGTGGTGAAACGCCAGTGCGCGGGCGCGACGTCGGGCACGCAGCGGCTGAGCGCGGCCCGCAGCAGACCGCGCGCGGTGACGTACAGCAGCCGGTCCTCGTCCCGCCGGAAGGCCGCGAGACGCCGCCGCTCCCCGGCCGACGGCAGCGGCAGGTCGCCGTACGTGCCTGGAGCCACGGCCCACACATGGGCCAGGGGAGCGCCGGTGACCCCGCCACGCAGCGGAAGCGGTGCGGGCGGCCGGGACCGGAACGGCGGATCCGCCTCCGTGCCGCTGTGCACAGCCGCCTCCCGATGCCGTCGCACCCCGCGGCCCACGCCCTCGCGGCCCACGCCCCCGGGGTCCTCGCAGCGAGCCTGCGGCCGACGGAACCACCCGTGCCGTTCAAAAGTGAGCAGATCCAGGACGGCCACGACGGTTACAACCGGGAGAGCCGGGGCCCGGTGGGCGGCCCCCGACCGCGGGAGCGACCATGGCCGTCGGCATCGAGGCGATCAACGCCTATGTGGCACGCGCCTGTTTCGGCGTGGCGGACCTGTTCCGCGGTCGAGGCCTGGACATGACCCGGTTCGACAACCTGATGATGCGTCAGAAGTCGGTCAACCTGCCCTGCGAGGACGCGGTCACCAACGCCGTCAACGCGGCGAAGCCGCTCGTCGACCGGCTCGCCCCCGAGGAACGCGAGGCGATCGAACTCCTCGTCGTCGGCACCGAGTCGGGGCTCGACCTCGGCAAACCCATCTCCACCTACATCCACCACCACCTCGGCCTCAGCTCCCGCTGCCGGTCCTTCGAGGTGAAACACGCCTGCTACGGCGGTACGGCCGCGCTGCAGACCGCGGCCGGCATCATCGGCGCGTCCCCCGTCGGCACCGCCAAGGCGCTGGTCATCGCCGCCGACGCGCCCAGTGCCGCCGCCCGCGGCACCTACTGGGAGCCCTCCGAGGGCGCGGGCGCCGTCGCCCTCCTCGTCGGCCGCGACCCGAGGGTGCTGGAACTCGATCCCGGCGCCAGCGGACTGCACACCTTCGAGGTGATGGACACCCTGCGCCCCCGCCCGGACCTCGACGTCGTCGACTCCGACGTGTCCCTGCTGTCGTACATGACCTGTCTGGAGCGCAGCTTCGCCGCCTATCGCGAACGGGTGGCCGGTGCCGACGTCGTCGACAGCTTCGAGCACCTGGTGCTGCACACCCCGTTCGCCGGCATGGTCAAGGGCGCCCACCGTATGCTGCTGCGCAGCCACAAGGGCATGGGTCCCCGCGACGCGGCCGAGGACTTCACCCGCCGGGTCGCCCCCACCCTCGAATACGGCTCCCGCGTCGGCAACCTCTTCTCCGCCTCGCTCTACCTCGCGCTCTGCTCCCTCCTCGATCACGGCCGCCCCGAAGTGCCGTGCCGCATCGGCCTGTTCTCCTACGGCTCCGGATGCCAGTCGGAGTTCTTCAGTGGCGTCCTGGGCGAGCGGGCCGTCGCCGAGGCCGGGGCCCTGCGCATCGGCGCCGCCCTCGACGCCCGGCGCGAGCTGACCATGGCCGAGTACGACGCCGTGACCGAACTCGGCGGCGACCGCGCGTTCGGGGTGCGGGACCTGGACGTCGACACCAAACCCTACGCGGACCTCTACGACGACCTGTTCGACCGGGCGGGACTGCTGATCCTCGACCGCATCGAGAACTTCCACCGCCTCTACACCTGGAGCTGACCGACCGATGAGCCACGGCACCGTCCGCGTCCAGCACCAGGACCCCGCCGTCCTGCGGATCACCCTGGCCCGCCCCGAGCGCGGCAACACCGTCGACTCCGACCTGATCGCGGACCTGCACGAGGCACTGGACACCGCCGAGAAGTCCGACACCTGCCGGCTGGTCCTGATCGACTCGCCCGGCCAGGTGTTCTGCAACGGGATGGACATGGCGGAGGCCGCGGGAGAGGACGCCTTCGGGCCCTCCTCCGGGAGCACCGGCGACGAAGGACTGGGCCCGGCCGCGACCGACGGGGCCGGCTTCTTCCGGCTGCTGCGCCGGATCACCGAACTGCCGAGACTGACCCTGGCCTGTGTGGACGGGCGGGTCGCGGGCGGCGGGGTCGGCCTCGCCGCGGCCTGCGACCTCGTCCACACCACCGAACGCGGGGTGTTCAGCCTCCCCGAGGCGCTCTGGGGTCTCCTGCCCTGCTCCGTCCTGCCGTTCCTGATCCGCCGCACCGGCTTCCGCACGGCCGGCACCATGACCCTCACCACCCTGCCGCTCACCGCCCAGGAGGCGGTGCGGCGCGGACTCGCCGACGAACTCTCGCCCGATCCCGGCGTATTGGTGCGGCGGCTGCTGTCCCGGCTGACCAAGCTCGACGGCCGGCTCATCGGTGAGGCGAAGTCCTACCTCTGCGCGCTGCATCCCCTCACCGCCGAGACCGAGCAGCGGGCGGTCACCGCGTTCGCACGGCTCGCCGCCGCACCGGGAGTCCGCGAGGGCATGGCACGGTTCGCCGCCGAAGGACGCTATCCGTGGGAGCGGTGAGCCCGCCGCCCCCGAGCCGCCGAGCGCACCGCAGGGAGGAGCGCGGATGAGCGTCGTATGGGCGTTTCCCGGCCAGGGATCACAGCGCAAGGACATGGGCGTGGGTCTCTTCGACCGGCACCCCGGAGTCGTCGCCCGCGCCGACGCCGTGCTCGGCCGCTCGGTGCGCGAACTCAGTGCGGATCAGGAGGCGTTGCGCGACACCCGCGCCCTCCAGCCCGTGCTCTACACGATCAGCGCCCTGACCTATCTGGACCTCGCCGCCCGGGGGTCGCAGCCCGACTTCATGATCGGGCACAGCCTCGGCGAGTACAGCGCGCTCTACGCGTCCGGGGCGGTCGACTTCGAGACCGGACTGCGTCTCGTCGTCGCCCGCGCCGAGATCATGGGCGGCACGAGCGGGGGCGGGATGCTGGCCGTCGTCGGTCTTGACGTCGACCGGCTGCGCGAGGTGCTGCGCCGGGAGGGCGCGGACGACATCGATCTGGCCAACCACAACTCGCCCGTGCAGAGCGTCCTTTCGGGGCCCGAGGAGTCGATCCGCGAGCTGGCGCCCGTGCTGCGGCGCGCGGGCGCGGGCAAGTGCGTGCTGCTGCACATCAGCGTGGCGGCCCACTCCCGGTACATGGCCGAGGCGGCCCGGCGGCTCGGCGCGGTCCTCGACACCGTCACCTTCCGCGAACCCCGGGTCCCCGTCGTCTCCAACGTCACCGCCCGGCCGCACCGCGCCGACGAGATCGCCACGCGGCTGCGTGAGCACATGTGCCAGGGGGTGCGCTGGTGGGAGAGCCTCGCCCACCTCGTCGACCACGGGGTCACGGACCTGGTCGAGGTCGGCCCCGGCAACGTCCTGACGAAACTGTGGGCGGTCGCACGGGCCGAACTCCCGGGACCGGCGGCGGGGGTGGGGACGTTGGTGGGGGCGGACGCGGGCGCGGGCACGGAGGCGGAGGTGGAGGTGGGGGCCGCGGCCGAGGCAGAGGTGGAGGCTGAGACCGAGGTGTCCGAGGCCTCCCGTGAGGTACCGGCTGCTGTCCCGGGGGCGGTGCCCCCGGGGGCCGGTGGAGTGACGCCCGCCGCGGGGCCGACGGGCACACCTTCCCTCGCGCGTCCCGGGCGGCCGACTGCCGAACGGCTGGGAGCGGCGCGGTTCCGGGAGCGCTACGGACTGCGTCTGGCCTGGGTGGCGTCCGGAACCGGTGACGGGGCCGTCGGGGAGGAGGTGTGCCGGGCGGCACGGGAGGCGGGTCTGGCGGCCTTCGCCGACTCTGTGGGTCCCTCTGCCTTCGCCGACCCGACGGGTCCGGCTGGCTTCGCCGACCCGAGGGGTCCCTCGGACTTCGCCGACCCGACCGGTCCGGCGGCCCGCACCGGACCTGCCGCCGCGCCGGACGCCGGCCCGGTGCCGGACGGCCCCGGACCGCGGAAGCCCCGGCCGAGGCACTGGTTCAGGCCGTGACCGCCGCGGCCCGCCACGGCTGGGGGATCGGTCTGCGCGCCGGGCCCGGCGCGGACCGGCTGGTCACCCTGCTGCTCGACCGAGGAGTGCGCCACGTCGAGGCCGACCACCCCTACGGCCCCGACGCGGCCCTCGTCCGCTTCCGCTTCACCGGTGCCCGGCGCACCCCGGCCGGCACCCCGGTCGCCCGACGGCACGTCCTCGCCCGGGTGTCCGGGCTCGACCAGGCAGCCGCCTTCCTGCGGCCCCCTCGCCGGACCTGCTCGCGGAACTCGTCCGCACCGGCGGGCTGTCGGCGCAGGAGGCCGACGCCGCCCGGGAACTGCCCGTCGCCTCGGACCTGGCGGTCCAGGCCCCGGCCGGCTGGCACGCCGACGGCGCCGACGCCTATCAGCTGCTGCCGTCCGTTGCCGCTCTCGCCGCACGTGGCCCGGGTCCGGAACCCGTGCACGTCGGCCTGCGCGGGGTCGTCGGCACACCCGAACAGGCCGCCACGGCCTTCGCGTTGGGCGCCGCCTTCCTCGTCTCCACCTCGCTCACGGCCTGCGCGCCGAACGCCCGGCTGTCCGCCGAACTCGGCCGGACCCTCACGGAGGTGACGGACGACGACCTCACCTGGGCGCCCACCGAGCGGTACGCCACGCTGGGTGTCCCCGCACGGGTGGTCCGGCGCGGCACCCTCTTCCCGGCCCGGGCCCACCTGCTGCACCGCCTCCTGCGCGCGCACCGGTTCCTCGTCGAGGTCCCGGCGGCCCGGCGGCGGCACATCGAGGAGGAGGTACTGGGCGGGCCGGCCGCCGGCCTGCCGCCCGGCGCCCTCGACGGCCGGGTCCGCACGACCGACGTCTTCCGCTGGTACGTGCGCGAGACGGCCCGCCGCACCGGCGCGGGGGACCCCGTCCGCCCCCTGGACCACCAGCTCCCGTGCGACCCGGAGTTGACGCACTTCAACCGAGCGGCCCTGGGAACCGGACTCGCCGCGCGCCAGGCACGCACGCCCGGCGCGGTCGCCGGACACCTGCTGACAAAAGCCGCGGAACTCCTGGCCGCGGGCGTGGTGAGCCGGGCCGAAATGCGCCCATGAATGAGCGGACACACCAAGCAATCGCCGATACGGTCTGCGACGGACAGTGGCGTCCCGTACACGGGACCTCACGGGCATGCGGCGTGCCCGGACCGACACGGACCGAGCAGAGGTCGACACCCGTGGAGTGAGACGGCATGAACCCTATGGAGCGCACCGACATCGACAGCCACCCCGGCGGCGGTACCTCCGGTCCGCCGCCGACCCCGGACCCGCGGCCCGCCGGCGCCGAACCGGGGCCGGCCGATCCCGTCGTCGTCCTGGTGTCGGCGGGCGACCCGGCGCGGCTGGCCCGTGCCGCACGCGCCCTGCACGACCGCCTCGCCCACCTGGTGCGGCAGGAACGGGCGCCGGCGGCGGCCGACGTGGCCTGGACGACGCAGACCGGCAGGGTGCCGATGCGGCACCGGCTGGCCGTCGTGCACCCCGATCTCCACGGTGTCCTCGCCGGGCTCGGCGCCTTCCTGGCGGGCCGCCCCGACCCGGCCGTGCACACCGGGCAGGCAGCCCCCGGAGCGCGGGCCGCCGCCGGTTCCCCCGTCACCGCGGCGGAGGCGGCCCGGCAGTGGGCCGACGGCGCCGACCTGCCCTGGCAGAGCTACTGGCGCACGCGGCGGTCCCGTGTGCCCCTGCCGGTGTACCCCTTCGCGGAGACGGAGACGGAGACGGAGACGGAGGCCGGGGCCGGCGCAGGAGCCGAGGCCCAGTCCGCGTCCCCGTCCGTGTCCATGACCGAGTCCAAGTCCAAGTCCGAGTCCGCCGACGCCACACGACCGCACGCACCGGACACCGCCCGCGTGCCCGGCACTCCGCAAGCGGCTCAGGCACCGGATCCGGCCGAACCGCGCGTGGCCGCACTGGAGGACGCCCTTCTCGACCGGTACGCCGAGGTGTCGGGGATACCCCGGGACGAGCTCGACGCGCGGACCCCCTTCGTCGAGTACGGACTGACCTCGCTGCAGATCGGCGAACTGAACGCACTGCTGGCCGACGACTGGGGCGTCGGCAGCCGGACCCTGTTCTTCGAGCACGGCGACATCGCCGCGGTGGCCGCGGACGCCGTGCACCGGTGCGGAGCCCGGCGCCGCACGCCGGAGCCGGCACCGGAAACGTCGCGCGACCCCGTCTTCCGCACCCTCCCGGCCGGGGCGGCACATCCCGCCGCGGGCCCGGACGCGCGGCCCGCGGCGGACGGCACCGGCGCGATCGCCGTCATCGGTGTCGCCGGCCGCTTCCCGAACTCTCCGGACCTGGAGACCTTCTGGTCGCGTCTGGCCACCGGACACGACTGCGTCACCGCCCTGCCGCCCGAACGGCACCGGCCCGGCTGGCCCGTCGACGACATGATCGGCGGATTCCTCGACGACGTCGACCGCTTCGACCCGCTGCTCTTCGGCATCACCCCCCGCGACGCCTCCCTCATGGACCCGCAGGAAAGGCTCTTCCTGGAGACGGCCTGGGCCGCCCTGGAGAACGCCGCCCACCCCCGGCAGCGGCTGCGCGAGCGGCACGGCTCCCGGGTCGGGGTGTACGCCGGCGCCATGTACGCCGACTACGCCTTCTTCGGCGTCGAGGAAACCCTGCGGGGACGCCCCGCCTACGCGGGCGGCGCGCTCGGCAACATCGCCAACCGCGTCTCGTACATCCTCGACCTGCACGGTCCCAGCCTCGCCGTCGACACCATGTGCTCCTCCTCGCTGGCCGCCCTGCACCTGGCCGTACGGGCGCTGCGGGCCGGTGACTGCGAGATCGCCCTCGCCGGTGCCGTCAACCTCTCCCTGCACCCCAACAAGTTCGTCCAGCAGCGGCTGATGTCCCTCACCTCCAGCTCCCGCCGGTGCCGCAGCTTCGGCGCGGGCGGCGACGGGTTCGTACCGGCGGAGGCCGTGGGCGTCCTCGTCCTGAAGCCGCTGGAACGCGCCCTCGCGGACGGCGACCGGGTGCGCGCCGTGATCCGGGGCAGCGCCGTGGTGCACGCCGGACGCACCAACGGCTACCTCGTGCCGTCGCCCGCCGCGCAGGGCGAGGTGGTCCGCGGCGCCCTCGCCGACGCGGGACTGCTCCCCGGCGACATCGACTACCTGGAGGCCCACGGAGCGGGCACCGCCCTCGGTGACCCGGTCGAGATCGACGGTCTGGGCCGGGTCTTCGGCACCGGCGACCGCGCCGCGGGATCCCTGCCGATCGGTTCGGTGAAGTCCACCATCGGGCACGCCGAGGCCGCGGCCGGCATCGCGGCGTTCACCAAGGTCCTGCTCCAGCTGGAGCACCGCACCCTGGCCCCGACGCTGCACGCCGACGACCTCAACCCGAACATCGACTGGGACACCGTCCCCTTCCGGGCCCAGCGGACCGCCGCCCCGTGGCCGCGGCCGACCGGCCCGGACGGCACACCGCGTCCCCGGCGCGCCGGCATCAGCTCCTTCGGCGCGGGCGGCACCATCGCCCACCTGATCGTGGAGGAGTACCCCGCCCGCAACGAGCCGGACACCACCGCACCGCGGGCGACCGGACCGGGCCGCCCCCAGTTGCTCGTGCTGTCGGCGTACGACGAACAGCGTCTGCAGGACTCCGCCTCGCGCCTCGCCGCGCGGCTGCGCGCTCCCGGGGCACCCGACCTGGCCGACGTCGCCTGGACCCTCCAGGTGGGCCGGGAACCGCTGCGGGAACGGCTGGCGCTCGTGGCCCGCGACCCCGCCGAGGCGTCCGCCCGTCTGGCGGAGTTCGCGGCCGGCTCCGCCACCGGCGCCGACGTGGTCGTACGCGGCCGGGCCCCGCACGGTGGACGGCCACAGGGACGGCTGCTGCCCGACGGACCCGAGGCCGACCTGGGCGCGCTCGCCCGGCACTGGGTGTCCGGCGGGCCGGTGGACTGGCCCCTGCTGCACCCGCGGGAGCCGGAGGCACGGCCACGCGTCGCCACCCTGCCGGCCTATCCCTTCGCCCGTATGCGGTGCTGGATACCGGAGACCGCACCCGGTGCGCCCGCCGCCGACGCTCCGGCACCGGCGGTCGCGGGCCCGCCCCGGCCCGGGGAGGCGGTGCGGGCGCAGGCCGCCGCGGCGGGCCCCGGCCGGGCCGAGCAACAGCCGGACGGTGACGCCCTGTTGCTGCGTCGGGAGTGGCTGCCCACCGGCGAGGTCGGCGCCGGCTCCGGTCCCACCGAGGGCGTGGTGCTCTGTCTGTACGGCACGGCCACGCGCGGTCTCGCCGACGCACTCGCGGCGTCGGCACCACCGGGCACCCTCGTTCCCGTCCTCGTCCGGGATGACCCTGGAACCCCCGAACTCCGCGATGCGACCCCCGAGTTCGCCGACGACGAGCAGGCCGACGCCGTCACCGGTGACCTGCTCGCCCGCCATCCGCTGATCGCCGGCTGGATCGACCTCACCGACCTGGACCGCACCGACCCCGGGGACCCCGGGCCGTGGACCGCCCGGCTGCTGCTGGTCCGTCGCCTGCTCGGAGCCCGGCCCGGCGCACGACTGCGCGGCATCCAGGCCGTACGCGGACTCCAGGACCTCGACGGCCCCGCCCCCGATCCCTCCGGCGCCCGCATGGCCGGGTTCCTGCGCTGCCTCGGCGCCGAGTACGGCCGGCTGGCCACCACCGTGGTCGACACCGACCTGGCCACCGCCGACACGGACCGGCTGGCCGCCTCACTGTGGGGCGAGTGGCACCGGCCGGGCGCCAGGGCGGAGATCTGCCACCGGCACGGGCTGCGCTACGAACCCCTGCTGCGCCCCACCCTCGGCCGGGCCGTCCCCTTCACCCCGGACCCCGACCGCGCGTACGTCGTCACCGGCGGCACCCGTGGCATCGGCGCCCGCGTCGCCGCCCACCTCGCCGAACGCGGGGCCGGGGCGATCGCCGTCCTCGGCGGCCGGCCGCTGCCGGCCCGTCACCTGTGGAACGCGCCCGAGGCACTGGGCGACGCCGAGGCCGAGGCCGTGGAGAACGTACGACGGCTGGAACGGCTCGGCGCCCGCGTCCTGGTGCACACCGGCCCGCTCACCGACGCGTCCGCCCTCGGAGCCTTCCTGGACCGTGTGCGGACCGAACTCGCGCCCCTGGGCGGCGTCGTGCACTGCGCGGGCGGGATCGGGACCGGGCGTCCCGCCTTCGTCGGCAAGGACACCGCCTCGATACGGGCGTCCTTCGCACCCAAGGCCGACGGCCTCGAAACCCTCGCCACCCTCTGCGCCGGTGACCGGCTCGACTTCTTCGTGGCCTTCTCCTCTGCCTGCGCGCTCGTTCCCCGCCTGGCCGCGGGTGTCACGGACTACGCGGCCGCCAACGCGGCTATGGACTTCCTCCTCGCCCACCGGGTACGGCAGGGCGGTGCCCACTTCCGCTCGGTGTGCTGGCCGATGTGGACCGACAGCGGGGCGGCCCGGGGCAAGGAGAACGTCTGCGCGCCCGTCGGCCTGGACACCCTGAACGACACGCAGGGCCTGCGCGTCCTCGACCAGGTACTGGCGATGCCCTGGGGCGGCACGGTGCTGCCGGCAGTTCCGCTGGACCCGTCGTTCGACGCCGGCACACTGCTCGACAGCCGGGCCGGCGGGGCCGGGGGTACCGCGCCCGCGCAGCCGGCGGCCGCCGTACGTCCACGGCCCGCGCCCGACGCGGGCCGCGCCGACGTGTCGGCCACGGGTGCAGACGTGTCCTCTGCGTGTGCCGACGTGTCCTCCGCGCAATCCCCGACGGACGGCGGACCCGCCTGGCTGGTGCGGCTGGTGTGCGCGGTGCTGGGCACCCCGGAGGCCGACCTCGACGTCACGGCGGACTTCGCCGACCTCGGCGTGGAGTCCGTGATGCTGGGCGAGCTCCTCGATCACGTCGAGGAGGCCGTCGGCGAACGCCTGCCGCCGTCGCTGCTGCTGGAACACCCCAGCGTCGAGCAGCTGCACGGCCACCTGACCGGTCTCGGCCTCGCCCCGCGCCACGAGGCGGCACCGCGGACGGCCCCGCCCGCCGACGCGCCCACCGCGAGCGCACCCGCCTCCCCGGCCGTGTCCGCGCCACCCGCCCACGAGCCCTCGCACCCGGCCGAAGTCCCCGCGGCCGCCCCCCGCCCCGCGCACGGCGGTACGGAGACCAAGGTCGCCGTCATCGGCATGGCGGGCCGCTTCCCGGGTGCGCCCGACGTCCGTACCTACTGGCGCAACCTCCTCCAGGGAGACTGCGCCGTCACCGAGGTACCGCCCGGGCGGTGGGACACCGGGGCGCTCTACAGCCCCGACTACGCACCGGGCCGCAGCACCGGGAAGTGGGGCGGATTCCTCGACGGCCTCGAACGCTTCGACCCCGAGCCGTTCCGGCTCACGGACGACGAGGCCACCGTCCTGGACCCGGGCATCCGGCTGTTCCTCGAAGCCACCCGGGACTGCCTGGCCGACGCCGGGTACCGGGACGAGGAACTGCGCGGCCGGGACGTGGGCGTGTTCGTCGGCGGCCGCATCTCCACCTACCCGCGCCGCGCGCCGCTGCGGCCCGACGTGCTCCAGTCCGACCAGAACTTCCTGGCCGCCCAGGTGGCGCACCGGTGCGACTTCCGCGGCCCCAACCTGGTGGTGGACAGCGCCTGTTCGTCGTCCCTGGTGAGCGTGCAGCTGGCCTGCCGCAGCGTGTTGTCCGGGGAGTCGGAGCTCGCCCTGGCCGGCGGTGTGGAGATCCTGCTGGACGAACGCCCCTACCTGGAGTTCAGCGCCGCACGGGTGCTGTCGCCGACGGGCCGCTGCCGCCCCTTCGACGAGCAGGCGGACGGCATCGTGCCCGGGGAGGCCTGCGGCGCCGTACTGCTGAAGCCGCTGGGCGCGGCCCTGCGCGACGGCGACCCGGTCCACGCCGTGATCGAGGCGGTCGCCGTCAACAACGACGGCCACACGATGGGCACCACCACGCCGAACCCAGCCGCGCAGACCGCCGTCGTCCGCAAGGCCCTGGCCGCCGCCGGCCGCCGGGCCGACGAGATCGGGCTCGTGGAGGCGCACGGCACCGCCACCCGGATCGGCGACCCGATGGAACTCAAGGCGCTCACCGACGCGTTCGCCGGTGCCGAGGAACCGTACGGCCGCTGTGCCATCGGCAGCGTGAAGGCCAACGTCGGGCACCTGCTGAGCGCGGCGGGCGTGGCAGGTCTGATCAAGGTCGCGCTGAGCCTGGAGCACGGACTGATCCCGCCCACCCTCTTCTGCGACACACCCAACCCGCGCTTCGACTTCGCGCACTCCCCGTTCCGGCCGGTGACGGCGGTCGAGGAATGGGCGGCGCCGCCCGAGCGGCGGGTCGCGGGGATCAGCTCCTTCGGACTCGGCGGGACCAACGCCCACCTCGTCGCCTCCGCGCTCGACCCGCGCGACCGTCCCGCGGGCGTACCGGTGCGACAGCCGCTGCCCGCACCCGAGTACCGCCGCAGGCGGCTGTGGCTGGAGCGGGACACCGCCGCCCCCGCACACACCGGTCCCGCGGGCGCCATGCCCTCGCCGGACCCGGTCTCCGGCAGGGGCACGGCCACCGGCTCCGTCTCCCACGCGGGCACCCCGGACCGCACGCCCGATCCCGGGCCGGCTCCGGTACGTGCCGCCATCCTCGATCTCCGCTTCGTCACCCGCCAGGTGACGGCCGAGGTTTCCGCACCCACCCCGGCGGCGCCCGTGCCGTAGCGCCCGGCCCGCCGGCCAGACCCCCCACGGAAGGAACGGACCAGCCATGGAAAACTCCGCAGAGGCGGCCCCGGCCGCGGACGCGGCACCGGCCCTGCCCACCCCTCGTCAGGCCACCCTGGCCATCGCCGGCGTGATGGCGGGGATGCTGCTGTCGGCCCTCGACCAGACCGTCGTCAGCGTCGCCCTGCCCAGCATCGTCGGCGAACTGGGCGGACTGGAACGTCTGCCCTGGGTGGTGACGGTCTACCTGGTCACCTCGATGGCGGTCACACCGCTGTGGGGCAAGGTCTCCGACCTCTACGGCCGCCGTACCGTGGTGCAGTGCGCCATCGGTGTGTTCGTCGTGGGATCCGTGCTGTGCGGCGTCGCCCAGAGCATCTGGCAGCTCATCGTCTTCCGAGGACTGCAAGGTCTCGGCGCGGGCGGCCTGTTCGTGCTGGCGCTCGCGGTGATCGCCGACGTCGTGCCGCCGGAGCGCCGGGGCCGCTATCAGGGCATGTTCGGCGCGGTGTTCGGTCTGTCCAGCGTGGTCGGGCCGCTGGTCGGCGGCTGGTTCACCGACGGCCCGGGCTGGCGCTGGATCTTCCTGATCAACGTGCCGGTCGGTGTGCTCGCCCTGGTCGCGACCGCGGTGGGCCTGCGCATCCGCAGCCCGCAGCGGCCGCACACCGTCGACTTCGCCGGAGCCGCACTGGTCGCCGGTGCGGTCGTCTGCGCCCTTCTGTACCTGAACTGGGCCGGTGACACCTACGGTTGGGCCGCGCCGGGGTCGCTGCTGCTGGCCGCCGGAGCCGTCGCCCTGGGCGTGCTGTTCGTGTGGGTGGAGACCCGGGCGGCCGAACCGGTCATCCCGATGGGCCTGTTCCGCAATCCGGTGTTCGGCATCGGCGCGCTGTTCGGGCTGCTGGCCGGTGCCGCCATGTTCGCGGGCATCGTGTTCCTGCCGTTGTACTTCCAGGCGGTCATGGGCATGTCCTCGACGCGCTCGGGCCTCGCCATGCTGCCCGCCATGTTCGGCCTGACCGTGACCTCCATCGCCTCCGGACAACTGATCAGCAAGAACGGCAAGTACAAGGTCTTCCCGGTCTCCGGGTCCGCGCTGCTCGTCGTCACCATGCTGCTGCTGTCCCGCCTCGACGCCGACACGCCCTACTGGCAGATCGGCCTGTACGCCTTCCTGTTCGGCGCCGGTGTCGGCCTGGTGATGCAGCCCGTCATCACGGCCGTGCAGAACTCCGTACCGCCCCAGGACATCGGCGCCGCCACCAGCGCCGCCAACTTCTTCCAGCGGATGGGCTCCGCGGTCGGCGTGGCCGTGCTCGGCACCGTCCTCACCACCCGGGTGACCGACCGCCTCACCGACGTCGGCCCCGACGCCGCGCGGGCCGCCGACAAGGGCGTCACCGCGCTGCACCGGCTGCCCGAGCCGCTGCGCGGACGAGCGCTGGACGGCTACGCACACGCCATGGGGGACATGTTCCTCGTCTGCGTGCTGCTGGTCGCCGTGGCCCTCGTGGTGTCCCTGTTCCTCAAGGAGATGCCCCGCCGGGCCGACCCCGCGACGGAGCGGCCCGCCGAGGAGGCGCCCGCGACGAGCTGACCCGCGGCGGGCCGGCGAACCGCCCCCGCCTGCTCAAAGTTGTGCAGCCCCCGGCGGCGGTCCGCCTAGCGTGGCTCGCGCCGGCCCCCGCGGGCCGGCCCGAGCCACGCATCTCCGCACCGGAAGGACGGCCATTCCATGGATCAGCGGACAGCCCGGAGGACGGCCGGTCTCAGCCCCGCGTCGGCACAGAGCCCCGTGCCGGCCGACAAGCTGCTGCACTCCGGCAACTCGGGTTTCACCATCGCCCGCAGCGCCCAGCTGAAGTACGAGCACCGGGACGAGGGCCGCAAGCTCTTCGCCTCCGTGATCGCCTACATGAACCAGTCCGACCTCAACGGCGCCTCCTTCTACTTCTACGAGGAGGCGTTCGGCAAGCAGGACCGGGTCCACTGGCTGATCCACTGGAAGACACCCAACGACTACGCCATCAGCCTGCACATGGTCGACCACGACGAGAAGATGATCGACCTGCTGGAGAGCGACCGCGTCGTCGACGACGCCAGCGCGGGCGTCTGGGGCCGCGCCGTCGTCGAGGGTTCCGTCCAGGAACGCATCCTCGTCCCGCAGCACGGCCTCGTGCACGAGGAGGACGACCACGACCCCGGTGAGCTCTGGGTCGACCCGGCCAAGCTCCAGACCGGCCGGCCCGACGGCGAACTGCTGCACTCCGCGAACGCCATGCTCACCCTGCACCGCACGGGCCAGGCCACCCACGAGTTCCGCAAGGAGGCCCGGCTCTACGCCTTCGCCTGGCAGAACGAGGTCAACCGCAAACTGCCGGGACGCGCCACCTCCTACCTCTACGAGGAGACCTTCGGCGTCATGGACCGGCTGCACTGGCTCGTGCACCTGAAGGACTTCGACGCCTACCAGGAACTGCTCGAACTGGAGCGCACCGACAAGGACTTCAGGGCCCTGGGGGAGCGGCAGTTCATCGCCGACCAGAAGGGCGGCGGCACCTGGGGCCGCACCTACGTCCCCGGCACCATCGAGGACACCCTGCTGCTGCCGCACCAGCTGACCGCGGCCGAGTGAGGGCCTGGCTCTTCGCCGGCCAGGGGGCGCAGCGCGCGGGCATGGGGGAGCGGCTCTTCGACCGCTTCCCCGAGTACGTGGCGATCGCCGACCGGGTGCTCGGCGAGCCGGTGCGCGCACTGTGCCTGGACGATCCCGACGGCCGGCTGAACCGCACCCGCTGGACCCAGCCCGCGCTGTACGTCGTCAACGCGCTCGCCTGCGCCGAAGCGCTGGCGGAAGGCCCCGCGCCCGACTTCCTGGCCGGCCACAGCCTCGGCGAGTACAACGCGCTGCTGGCCGCCGGGTGTTTCGACTTCGAGACGGGCCTGCGGATCGTGAAACGGCGCGGCGAGCTGATGGGGGAGGCCGACGGCGGCGCCATGCTGGCCGTCCTCGGGCTCCCGCCGGACGGGGTGCGCGCCCTGCTGGACCGCTGCGGTGCCACGGACGTGGACCTGGCCAACCTCAACACCGCCACCCAGGTGGTCGTGTCGGGCCCGGCCGAGGCCGTCAAGGCGGTGCAGACCGAGGTGCGGGCGACCGCGGGTGCCCGGTGCGTGCCGCTGGCCACCAGCGGCGCCTTCCACTCACGGCACATGCGGCCGGCCCAGGAACGGTTCGCCGCCTTCCTGGACACCGTCGAGTTCCGCCCGCCCCGCATCCCGGTGATCGCCAACGTCACCGCGCGTCCCCACCCGCCGGACGGTGTCGCCGACCTGCTGGCCCGCCAGATCGCCGCGCCGGTGCGCTGGCACGAGTCCCTGCGGGAACTGATCCGCCGGGGCGTGACCGAGACACGCGAGTTCGGTCCCCGGCCCATGCTGCGGCCCATGTGGGACTCCGTGGCCGCCGAGCCCGCCCCGCCGGCCCAGCGGCGCCCCGGCGGCACGGCGGCCACCTCCGTCCCCGGGACCGGGCCCGGCACCGAAGCCCGTACGGCACCACCCGCACGCCCCGCCCCCGCGGGCGGCGCGCCGCACCCGCCGCCCGCCGGCACCGCCTCCCCGCCCGCCGCCATCACGGCCATCGGACGCACACCCCGGGCGGCCGCACCCGAGCCGGAGCCCGTAGGTGACCCGGCCGCCGCGCGGCTGGGCTCCGCGGAGTTCCGGCACGACCACGGACTGCGCTACGCCTACCTGGCCGGCAGCATGTTCCGGGGCGTCTCCTCCGTGGACCTGGTCGCCCGGCTCGGCCGGGCGGGCCTGAAGGGCTACTTCGGCGCCGGCGGCCTGGACCTGGAGACGGTCGGCAAGGCGGTCACCGAACTGGCCCGCACCCCGGGCCTCGACGGCCGCTACGGGGTGAACCTGCTGCACGACCTCACCCGTCCGGGAGCCGAGCGCGCCCTGGTCGACCTGCTGCTGCGGCACGGCGTACGGCACGTGGAGGCGGCCGCCTTCACCGCCGTCACCCCGGACCTCGTCCGATTCCGGTTCCACGGCGCCCACCGTGCCGCGGACGGCACCCCCGCCGCCGTACGCACCGTCGTCGCCAAGTGCTCGCGGCCCGAGGTCGCGGCCCAGTTCATGGCACCGCCCGCCCCGGAGCTGCTGGACCGCCTGGTCGCCGAGGGCGCGCTGACCACCGCCGAGGCCGACGCGGCGCGCGCGTTGCCGGTCGCGCAGGACGTCTGTGTCGAGGGGGACTCGGCGGGCCACACCGACGGCGGCGTCAGCCTGGCACTGGTGCCGACCACGGTCGCGCTGGCCGCCCGGCTCACCGAGCGGTACGGCTACGCGCGCCGCCTCAGGGTCGGCGCGTGCGGCGGCCTCGGCACCCCGGAGGCGGTGGCCGCGGCCTTCGTCCTCGGCGCGGACTTCGTGGTGACCGGCTCGGTCAACCAGTGCTCCCCGCAGGCCGGCACCTCGGACGCGGTGAAGCACCTGCTGGCCGCCCTGGACGTGCAGGACACGGCGTACGCGCCCGCCGGCGACCTGTTCGAACTCGGCTCCCGCGTCCAGGTGGTCCGCAAGGGCACCCTCTTCGCGGCCCGCGCCAACAAGCTCTACCAGCTCTACCGCACCCACACGGGCCTCGACGACCTCGACGGGCCCACCCTCGCCTGGCTGGAACGCGACTGCCTGCGCGCCTCCCTGGACCAGGTGTGGAAGCAGACGTGCGCCTACTACCGGGACACGGGCCGCGCGCACGAGACCGAACGCGCCGAGCGGGATCCGAAGCACCGGATGGCGCTCGTCTTCAAGTCCTACTTCGCCCGCACCAACCGGGCCGCCCAGGAGGGCGATCCCGCCGAACGGGCCAACTACCAGGTGCACTGCGGGCCCGCCGCGGGCGCCTTCAACCGCTGCGTCGGCGGTACCGCCCTGGAGCCCTGGCCGGAGCGGCACGTCGAACGCATCGCCGACCTGCTGATGACCGGGGCGGCCCGCGTCCTCAGCGACCGCCTCGCCGCCTACGCCTGACCCGGCGTGCGTCACCCGTCACCACACACCGAGGAGAGAGCCACATGACCGTGGACAGCGGCATGCCCAGTGTCCCGCCCGCCCGGCACCAGACGGCGCAGCCCGCGGACAAGATCCTGCACTCGGCGAACGCCGGGGTCGTCGTCGAGCGGGTCGCCCAGATCGCCGGGGGACAGGGCGACACCGCCCGCCGGATGGCGCGGGAGGCCGCCGAGTTCGTCAACGCCAAGCACCCGGGACTGGCGACCGTCTTCGTCTACGAGGAGACCTTCGGCGTCAAGGACCGCCTGCACTGGCTGATCCACTTCCGGTCCCTGGAGGACTACGAACGGCTGCTGCACATGGGCGGCGCGCGCGACTTCCGGGACGGCGTCCTCGGCGGCTACGTGGCACACCATCAGGCGGACGACTGGCAGGCCGCGTTCGTGCCCGGCAGTGTGCGGGAGACCATGATGCTGCCGCACCGCTGGGGCATCTTCGGCACCGCCACCCGGACGATGGCGCAGGACCCGTCCATGAGCCCGCTGGCCGCCGACCGGGACGAGCCCTGGTTCGAGGTGCTCCCCGCACAGCACCAGACGTCCGTCGCAGCCGACGGCCTCCTCAACACCGCCACCGCGGGTGTGGTGATGCACCGGGTGGTGGACTTCAGCTACAAGTACCGCGCCGAGGCCCGGCTGTTCGCCCGCACCGTCGCCGAGAACACCAACCTCAACTCCGGCGGGGACGCCACCGCACTGGTCTTCGAGGAACTCTTCGGCACGATGGAGCGGATGCACTTCCTCATCCACATGAAGACGCTCGGCACCATGTACAAGCTGATGGGCATCGACGCCCGCACGGACCCCGAGGCCCCGCGCGCCACCTACTTGCAGGACTGGGTCCCGCGCGAAGAGGGCGGTGGCGGCTGGGACAGCCTGATGCTGGAGGGCAGCGGACACGACGGCTGCCTGACACCGCAGTACTGGGGCGACTGACGGCCGAGGCCGGCACCACGACACGACGGGGCCGCGGCACTCACCGAGTGCCGCGGCCCCGTCGTGACATGTGCGCCGGGCCCCGCGCCGGGACGTCCGTCCCGACGCGTGCCGGACCGGCGGGCGTCAGGCCATGGTGGTCACACAGAACGGGTGACCGGCGGGGTCGATCAGCACGACCCACTTCTCGCCACCCGGCTGGTGCTCGGGCTTGGTCGCCCCGAGGGCGGTCAGCCGCTCCACCGCCTCCTCCAGGTCGCTCACACTGAAGTCGAGGTGCATCTGCTTGTCGTCGCCGGGCCAGGAGGGCTTCTTCAGGCTCTCGGTCCGCTGGAAGCCGATGCGGCTGGACCCGTCCGGGGTTCCGATGTAGGCGAAGTCCTCGCTCGCGAACAGGGACTCCCAGCCGGTCACGGCGCTGTAGAACTCCGCGAGAGCCTTCGGGTCCGGCGCGTCCAGGGTGACCGCTGCCAGCTGCCCAATGGGGGACATGAAAAACTTCCTTCCTCAAGGGTCGGCCGTCTCCGGCACGCAACTACCGCGTGCTGCTCCGGTGTTGACGAGCCTATGCCCTCGGCCGACACACGGGCACGCGGATCGCCGGGACTACTCGAAGGAGTGGTCCAGCGTCACGCTCGCGTGTCCGTCCGGACCGGGGTTGTCACAGAAGTAGGTGCCGGTGCCGCGCAGCCCGGCGAGCTCACCGGTCCCGGAGCCCTCCAGCACCTCGAGCGTGGCCTTCGCCGCGCCGCCGCCGGTGGTGCCGCTGATCTGCAGGACGAAACTGCCGCTGCGGTCGCCGACCCGGCCGGTCACCCGCTCCAGCGCGGTGAACACGCTGGCACCGCCGGGGGACAGCGCGATCAGGACCTGCTGGACGCCCTCGGCCTCGATGGTCCCGCGGTAGTGGTTGGCCACCTCGCCGTGCAGCAGCACCGGGGCGCCGTCGGTCTGCTCGAACGGGGCCGGCTGCCAGGGGTCCCAGGTCATCGTGCTGGTCGACTGCGTCTGCATGCGTTGTCCTCTCGCTCACGGGACCGCGGCGCCGGTGACCGGGCCGCCGACGGGGATCAGCCGGATCCTCGCGCGTCCCCACCCGCGGCTCTGCTCACAATTGAGCGTTCCCTCAGAGCGTCACGAGGTATTTTCCGAACCGGACGCAAGGCGCCGGCGGAGTTCGGCGAAATGCATTCCCAGGGTACCGGCGGAGTAATGCCCGCTGTTATCTTCGGCCCATGAGCGATGAATTCCAGGAAATGCCCGAGGACTGGACCCGCGCCCTGGCCGTGGTGGCGCATCCCGACGACATGGAATTCGGGGCCGCGGGCGCCGTCGCGCGCTGGACCGCGGCCGGAAAGACCGTCACCTACGTGGTGGCGAGCCGGGGCGAGGCCGGCATCGACACCATGGCGCCGGAGAAGGCCGCCGAGGTCCGTGAGGCCGAACAGCGGGCCAGCGCCGCCGTGGTCGGCGCCGCGGGAGTGGAGTTCCTCGACCATCCCGACGGACGCATCGAGTATTCAGCCGAGCTGCGCCGCCAGTTCGCCACCGCGATCCGCCGGCACCGCCCCGAACTCGTACTGGGCTTCTGCCACCACGACCACACCTCGACCGGACGCTGGAACTCGCCGGACCACCGCAACACCGGCCGGGCGCTGCTCGACGCCGTCGGCGACGCGGCCAACCGGTGGATCTTCCCCGAGGACGGACCGGGCCCCTGGCAGGGCGTCCGGTACGTGGCGATCTCCAACTCGCCCCGGCCCACCCACGCCGTGGACGTCGGCGACCACATCGACCGGGCCGTGGCCTCCCTGGAGGCGCACGCCAGCTACCTGGCGGCGATGCAGCCGCCCGTCACGGACGTACGGGGGCCCCTGCTGGGACTCGCCCAGGCGATGGGGGCCCGGTTCGGCGGCCGCCCCGCGATCGCCTTCGAGCTGATACCCCGCTGAACGGCCGGGGGCCGTGGAGCGCGGCCGGCCGTTCCGGCCCTTCCCGGCCCCCGGCGCCTCACCGCTTGGCGTAGACGCTGCGGTGCACCCGCCACTGCTGCACCCGCGGCCGGTCCGGGTCCGCGAGGCCGCGCAGTTCGGCGAGGGCCGGCTCCACCACCCGGCCCCAGGTCTCGTCGTCGACCTCCCACAGGTAGGGCGGCAGCCGGCGCTCCAGGCTCTCCAGCAGCTGACGCGGTGTGGTGGCCCGCTCGTAGTCCGGCGCGAACTCGTGCCGCAGCCGGGTCAGCCCCGCCGCGGCCGCGGCCGCGTCCAGCCGTTCGGGGTGTCGGGCCGCGGCGGCTGGAGCACGGCCAGCCGGTCCAGTACGGCGACCAGGTCGTCCGGGTCGGCCGCGGGGTCGCCGTGCACCGCGAGCAGCCGCCCGCCGGGGCGCAGCACCCGCGCCGCCTCCGCGAGGGCGCGCGGCATGTCCCCGACCAGATGCAGGACGTGCGTGAAGACCAGGTTGTCGAACGTGCCGTCCCGGAACGGCAGGGCCCGGGCGTCCCCGGCCGTCACCCGCCCCGCCAGCCGCTCCGCGGCCCGCGACAGCATCGGCAGCGACAGGTCGACGCCGTGGACCCGGTGGCCGAGTTCGGCCAGTCCCGCCGCCACGATGCCCGTACCGACACCCACTTCGAGCACCGGGCCGGGTACCAGGTCCCCGGCGAGTTGCGCCGCGGCCTGCCGGCCGCGCTCCATTCCGCCCCGCATCCGGTCGTAGTCGTCCGCGACCCGGTCGAAGGCCTTGGCCTCGGTCACCGTGCAGTTCCCTCCGTGTCGATGTGCCAGGTGATCTCCGCGTACCGCACGAGGTCCGCGACCTCGTCCGGCGCGCGGACGAACTCCGTGATCAGTTCCGCCACCAGGGCCGGGCGGTCGTGCGGCGCGTAGTGACCGGCGACCGCCAGCTCCGCGTACCGCGCCCGCGGGAAGCAGCGGGCCGCCTCGCGCGCCCGGGCCGGCGACGAGATCCCGTCGAACTCCGAGCAGACGAACAGCACGGGCGCCGTCACCCGCGCCGCCTGGGCCGCCGAGTCCAGCCGCCACAGGTCCACGAGCTGCCGCGCGTACCGCACCAGCACCTCCGCGTCGCGGAACGGCCGCCTGACCTCGTCGGTGAGGGCCCGGCTCAGCACCCCGAGCACGCCCGCGTCCCGGGCGCCGGGGCTGCCCTTGCCGCCCCCCGCGCCGGGGGCCAGCAGGCCCAGCATCCGGGTGGCCTTCGCCGGACTGCGGTCCAGGGCACGGCACACCGCCGCCAGATCGGCCTCGTACTTGGTGTCCAGGCCGTCCCAGCGGCCGTTCTGCCGGAACGTGGCGTTCAGGAACACCAGCGAGGCCACGGCGTCCGGCCTGCGCCGCTGGAAGGCCGTCGCGATCTTGGCGCCGGTGCACCAGCCGAGCAGATGGGCGCGGTCGGCCCCGGCCGCGTCGAGGACGGCCTCCAGGTCGTCGAGCTGGTCCCCGGCCCGCCACGGCGGATCGTCCCGCTCCGTGCCGCGGACCTGCCAGGTGACGACGCGATGGTGCGGCGCGAGCCGGGCGCACAGCCGCGTGAGGAACCCGGGGCCCTGACCGAGGGCGTTCAGCACCACCAGCGGCGGCCCGTCACCGTCGCCCGCCTCGTACACGGCGAGCGGCCGCCCGGCGACCTCGACGGTACGCCGGCGCAGACCCACGTCCTCCCGCCCCGCCGTCCCCGCCGCCCGCCCGTCGACCGCCTGGTACGCCCGCACCCTCCCGAACAACTCCCACTGCGCGGCGGCGGACAGCGGCGCGGCGAGGGTCGGGGTGGCTGATCGGGGTGGAGGATCCGCGGCTTCCGGCAGGTCCGCCGACGGCGCCGGGGGCTGCCCGGCCGCCGCGGGTTCCGGGGCGCCGACGCCGGCCGCTGGACCCGTGCCGTCGGACGGCCCGGGTGCGGGTGCCTCCGCCGGACGCCCGAGCCGGACGGCCTGCGCACGGACGTCGGCCAGGCGCAGGTCGAGCAGCCGGTCGGCGGCGGAGAGCCCCGCGCGGTCCGCCACCGGGCGGACGTCGATGCCGTGGACCGCGCCGGCCCGCGCCAGGACGTCGGCCAGCGGGACCGGCGCGGGCGCGGGCACCGTCGCGAACCCGTCCGGGAGTCCGCCCGGCGCACCGGCCCGCCACAGCTCCTCGGCGGCCTGCTCGGCGGGCAGCAGCGTGAGCCCGAGTCCCGCCGCCCCCGCCGCCCGCAGCGGATGCCGCTCGAACCAGTCGGGCACCCGGTCCTCGACCTCCGTCCGCACCGCGTGCAGGGCCCACAGCAGCCGGTGCGCGCCCGGCGGGCACTCGCCGAACACCGGTGCCTGGTCGTCCAGCACCGGCGGCGTACGCAGCACCCGCCAGGCCACACCGGCGTCCAGACACGCCTCCACGGCGCGCCGTTCCAGCTCCCGGTAGCCGCGGCGCACCGGTCCGGCGGGACCGTCGTCCGCCGCCCCGTCCGGTCCGACGTGCACGTATCCGACGGCCCCGAGCGCGGGCAGCGCGGCGAGCACCGAGCCGGCCAGCGCCGCGTCCCCGCGTGCCCCGCGCACCGGCGCCCGGTCCCAGCCCGGGACCACGCACCACACCTGATCCGCCGTCAGCCCCGCGAGTTCGCCCGCGACCGCCTCGGGTGCCCCGCACACGACGGTCAGCCTGCCCCCGGGATCGGGGAGCCGGGCCGACTGCGCCACGAACGAGGCGATCTCCTTCCGGTCCGGGGCGATCGCGCCCGGCCGCGAGACGGCGGCGGACAACAGCACCACCTCGGTGTCGCCGGAAGCGCTCAGGCACCGGGCCGCCAGACGGCCGGCGAGCAGCGCCGAGGTACCTGCGATCAGCACACGCTGCGGCATGCGTTCCGTCCTCCTGTGCCGGCTCGCGAACCCGCCGCACCGAGGGCCGGCGGGAACGCCGAGCGCGTGATTCCAGCGGCCGGGAAAAAAATAGAAGACCCCAGATGATCCTGCATTTACACACCGGAATTCTGCTCAATACTGAGCACGCCAGAAAAGTCCCTTGACGCCCTTGCGGCGGCCGAAATTCCGTCGTTAGCATCCCCGCGCCGGAATTATCTCTCCGGGCCCGCACGCCCATTCCGCGACGCCCCACCCGGAACCGTCCGACGCGTGCACACCGATACGGCTCACCCGGCACCCCGGCACCAACCCCGGCGACGACGAGAAGGACGAGGCGCACCGTGGCGACGAACTGGGACGACACCTACGAGAAGCTGGTCAGGGCCGCGCTCACCGACTACCCCCCGACCGCTCCGCTGCGCGCCGACGTCCCGTTGCCCGCGCACGGCCTGGACTCCCTCGGCATGGTCGGCCTCTCCGCCCGGCTGGAGGACGCCTACGGCATCGAGTTCCCCGAAGGCGCCCTCGTACCCGCCACCTTCGCCACGGCCGGCGACCTCTGGCGGGTCGTCAGCGGCTGCCTGGCGGACCGGTGACGGCCGACGCGGCGGTCGTACGGCCGCACGGCGCGAGGATGCTCCACGACTGGTTCGCCGACGGCCTGTCCCGCAACCCGCACGGCCCGGCGTTGCGCATCCTCGACCGGAGCTGGACCTACACCGAGGTCGACGGCACGGCACGGACGTGGGCCGCCGCCATCGCCACCGTGGGCGAACCCGGCGCCCCGGTCGCCGTCCTCGCCTCGAAGACACCCGAGGCGTACATCGGCCTGCTCGCCGCCCTGTACGCCGGAGCCCCGGCCGTACCGCTGAACCCGGAGAACCCGCCGGCCCGCAACGCCGCCGTCCTGCGCGCCGCGGGCTGCGGCGCCGTCGTCGCCGAGCCGGACGCGGCGGGCTCCCTGGCCCGGCTGGTGGAGTCCGCGCCGGTGCACGCCGTACTGGCCCCGCGCACCGGCCGCGCGGCCCTGCCCGCCAAACTGGCCACCGCCGTCGGCGGCGCCCGGGTCCTCACGGCCGACGAACTGACGGAACCCACCCCGGCGACCGGCCGGCAGGCCCCCGCGGGCACCCCGGACGACCTCGCCTACATCCTGTTCACCTCCGGCTCGACGGGCACCCCGAAGGGCGTACCCGTCAGCCACGCGAACGTCTCCGCGTTCCTCGCCACGTCGCTGCCCCGCTACGGCGTCCGCCCGGACGACCGGTTCAGCCAGGTCCACGAGACCACCTTCGACCTGGCGATGTGCGACATCTTCCCCGCCTGGGCCGGCGGCGCCTGTGTGTGCGTGCTGTCCCGCCTCCAGGCGCTCGACCCGGCACGCTGGGTCCCGCGCTACGGACTGACCGTCTGGCACAGCACCCCCAGCCTCGCGCGCAGCCTCCAGCGCGCCGACCGCCTCGCCCCGGGCAGCCTCACCGGCCTGCGCCAGTCGGTGTTCGCCGGCGAGCCGCTCCTCGTGGACACCGCCCGGTACTGGCAGCGGGCCGCGCCCGGCGGCGTCCTCGACAACATCTACGGACCCACCGAACTGACCATCGCCTGCACGGCGTTCCGCTGGGACCCCGGCCAGGACCTGTCCGGCCCGCAGTACGGCGCGACCGTGCCCATCGGCCACCCGAACGACGGCATGGAGGCGATGCTGCTGGCCCCCGACGGCCGGCCCGCCGAGGACACCGGCGAACTGGTCATGACCGGCCCGCAGATGTTCCGTGGCTACCTCGACCCGCGGCAGGACGAGGACCGCTTCCTGCACCGCGACGGCCGCCGCTGGTACCGCACCGGCGACCAGGTGCGCGCCACCGCGCACGGCTGGGTCCACCTCGGCCGCAAGGACGCCCAGGTGAAGATCAACGGCTATCGCGTGGAGGTCGGCGAGGTGGAGGCCGCCCTGCGCGACGCCTCGGGAGGAGACGCCGTCGCGTTCGCCCTGGACGCCCCCGGCGGCACCCGGCTCGTCGCCTACCTGCTCGGCGACACCGAGCCCGACACGGCCGCGCTCGCCGAGCGGCTGGCCGAACGCCTGCCGCCCTACATGCTGCCCCGCCACCTGTGGTGGCTGCCCGACGCACCAGTGAACGCCCACGGAAAGACGGACCGGTCGCGGCTGCGCGAGGACGCCGCCGGCCGGCTCGGACACGAGGGGGAGACCAAGCCGTGAACGACCCGATCGAGTGTCACCTCTCGCTGCCGCACGACGACTTCATCATGCGCAACCACCGCATCCACGGGGTGTCGGTGATGCCCGGCGCGACCTTCCTCGACATCGTGTACCGGATCCTGCGCGCCCAGCGGGTGGACACCGCACGCGCGGTGCTGCGGGACGTGCTCTTCGCCGAGCCGATCGCCACCGCTCCGGGACGCGACCTCGCCGTACGGGTCACGATCGACGCCCCGGACACCACCGGCGCGCGCCGCGTCGAGGCGGCCGGCGCGGTCGTCGCACCGGGCGCGGACACGGCCGCCGCGCCCGGGGGTGCCGACTGGCGCCCGCACTTCTCCGCCCGCCTGGAGTTCACCGACGAGCCGCCGCCCCCGCCGATCGACCCGCGCGCCCTCCTCACCCGCTCCGAGCGGACCCGGGACATGGCCGAGCTGTACCGGCAGGCACGCGCCGAGGACATCGAGCACGGCCCGCCCATGATGGGCTTCGGCGGTCTCCACCTCCTCGACACGGGCGGGCTGCTGGCCCGCCTCGAACTCGACCCGGGCTCCCGCGAGCAGGAGAGCGCCTTCCACCTTCACCCGGCGAAACTGGACGCCGCCACCCTGGTCGCCTTCGGCCACCGGCCGCCGCCCGGACCCGACCCGTTCATCCCCGTCTACATCGAGGAGTTCCGGGCCCCACGCGCCGTGGCGGGGCCCTGCTGGGTGCACGTGCCCGCGCCGGAGACGCTCGCCCCGTCCGGTGACGTCATGCACAACGACTGCCTGATCCACGACGAACAGGGCCGGTTCGTCGCCAGGTTCACCAAGCTCAGCTGCAAGCGGGTACGGCACGCCGGACTCATCACCCGGCTCCTCGACACCCCCGCGGCGACCGCACCGCCGGCACCCGCGCAGGCGGCCACCGCGGCCGTCGCCCGGGCGGTCGCCACGGCGGGCGACGACACCGAGCGCCGGCTCGCGGACCACCTCCGTACGCTCATCGGCCGGCTGCTGGGCCGCGACCCCGAAGCCGTCGATCCGCACCGCGGCTTCTACGAACTCGGACTCGACTCCGTGGCCCTGCTCGCGCTGAGCACGGGACTGGAGCAGGTCGTCGACGGCCGGCTCTACCCGACCCTGCTCTTCGAGCACACCGACGTCACCTCCGTCGCCCGGCACCTGGCCCGGCGGCACACGCTCACGCTGCCCGACGGCGCTCCCGGAGCCGCGGCACCGGCCGCCCCCGCCGCAGCACCGCGACCGGCGTCACCGGCGACCTCGCCGACGGACCCGGCGAACGGCACGGGCGACGCCACGCCGTCCGTCCACCGCCCCGTCTGGGTCCCGCGCCCCGCCCAGGCGGCCCCCTCCCCGGACACACCCGCCGACCTGCTCGTCGTCACCTCCGATCCGGCCCTGCCGGCGGCGCTGCGCCGCCGCACCGGGCCCGCCCGCCGCACGGTCCACGCGCAGCCGGCCGACACCTACGAGCGGACCGGACCCGACTCCTGGCGGCTGCCGACCGGCAGCCGTGCCGACCTCACCCGCCTGCTGGACGAACTCGCCGCCGAGGGCACCGCCCCGACGGTGCTGGCCGTCCGCCCCGACCCGGCCTCCGGCCCCGCCGCCGACACCGAAGACGGCTACGACGTCGTCTGGGCCCTGGCCGCGGCGCTGGCGAGCAGGACGGCCGACGGCACCCGCCGGCTCCGCTTCCTCCACAGCGCTCGCCACGAGGAAGCGGCACCCCAGCACACCGCGATCGCCGCCCTGGCCCGGGGCATCAGCGCGGAGAACCCCGCCCTGCACTGCCGGAGCACCCTCGTCGTCGGCACCCCGGACGCCGACGACCTGGCCGGCATCCTCCTGGCGGAGGCGGCCGACCCCACCGAGGACAGCGAGACCCGGTACCGGCACGGACCCGACGGCGCGCGCGAGGTGCGCCGCCTCACCCCGCACACCCTCGACGGCGCCACGGCCCCCGGCCTGCCCCGGGGAGCCGTCTGCCTGATCACCGGCGGCACCGGAGGCATCGGCTCGCTGCTCGCCGAACACCTGGCCGGCACCTACGGCGCACGGCTCCTGCTGTGCGGGCGCCGGCCGCTCGACCCCGCGGTGTCGGACCTGCTCGACCGCTGCGCGGCGCTCGGCGGCGAGGCACACCACTTCCAGGCCGACATCGCCCGCGCGGAGGGCGCCGCGGCCGCGGCGGCCCGCTGCCGCGAGCTGTTCGGCCGTATCGACGCGGTCCTCCACTGCGCCGGCCGCACCGACGACGCGCTCCACTTCCGCAAGGACGCCGCCGACACCCGTGCCGTCCTCGCCCCGAAACTGGCCGGCACCCTGCACCTCGACCGCGCCACCGCCGTCGACGACCCCGCGTTGTTCGTGCTGTTCTCCTCCCTGTCCGCCGTCCTGCCCAACACCGGTCAGTGCGCCTACGGTTACGCCAACTCCTTCCTCGACGCGTTCGCCGAACGGCGCGCCGCGGACCCGTCCCGCACCGGCCGTACCCTCTCCCTGGCCTGGCCCTACTGGTCCGACGGAGGCATGCGCGCCGACACGACCGCACTCGCCCGCGCGGCGAGCGCCGGGCTGCGGCCCCTGCCCACCGCGGCCGCGCTGCGCCTGCTGGACCAGTGCCTGGCCCAACCCGCCGGCCCCGCCCGGCTGGTCGCCGTCCACGCCGACCCGCGAGCCCTGTCGACCCAGGACGGCGGGACTCCAGGCCCGCTCACCTCCGGTCTGTTCGCCCCGCTGGACGAGCCCGTCCCCGTCGAACCCGCCACCCCGCACCGGGCCGTGACGACGACGGGGGCCCGCGAGCGGCGGTCGGCCGGGCCCGTGGCCGTCATCGGCGTCGCCGGACGCTACCCGCAGGCACCCGACCTGGAGACCTTCTGGGCCAACCTCGCGGCGGGCCGCGACTGCGTCACCGAAGTGCCGCCCGACCGCTGGGACCACGACGCGATCTACGACCCCGAGGTCGGCCGCCCCGGCCGTACCTACGGCCGCTGGGGCGGCTTCCTCGCCGGCATGGACCGCTTCGACCCGCTGTTCTTCGGCATCTCCCGGCGCGAGGCCGAACGCATGGACCCCCAGGAGCGGCTGTTCCTGACGATCGCCTGGCAGACCCTCGAGGACGCCGGACACCCGCCGCACGCTCTCGCGGGCGAACAGGTCGGCGTCTTCGCCGGGGTGATGTGGAACCACTTCCAGTTCGTCGAGGACCCCGACGAGGGGGCGGCACCGGTCGCCCTCCACTCCTCGGTCGCCAACCGCGTCTCCTACGCCTTCGACCTGCGCGGCCCCAGCCTCGCCGTCGACACCGCGTGCTCCTCCTCGCTGACCGCCGTGCAGCTCGCCGTGGAGAGCCTGCGCCGCGGCGAGAGCACGCTCGCCCTGGCCGGCGGCGTCAACCTGATGCCGCACCCCCAGAAGTACCTCCAGCTGGCCCGCGGGCGCTGGCTGTCCCAGGACGGCAGGTGCCGTGCCTTCGGCGAGGGCGGCACCGGCTACGTGCCGGGCGAAGGCGTCGGGGCCGTCCTGCTCAAACCCCTGGACCGCGCGCTCGCCGACGGTGACCACATCCACGCGGTCATCCGGTCCGCCCGCCTCAACCACAGCGGACGCACCAGTGGCTTCACCGTGCCCAGCCCCACCGCGCAGGCCGAGCTCGTCGCCGCCGCCGTCCGCGACGCCGGCGCCGACGTACGCGCCCTCGGCTACGTCGAGGCGCACGGCACCGGCACCGCCCTCGGCGACCCCATCGAACTGGAGGGCCTGCGCACGGCCCTGGCCGCCTTCGAGCCGGGCCCCGAGCACGTGGCGATCGGCTCGGTGAAGACCAACATCGGCCATCTGGAGAGCGCCGCCGGCATCGCCGGACTCACCAAGGTCCTGCTCCAGTTCCGCCACGGCGCGCTGGCTCCCTCCCTGCACGCCGACACGCTCAACCCCCACCTCGACTTCGGCGACGGCCGGCTCGCCTTGCAGCGCACCGCCGCGCCCTGGCCCCGCCCGGCCGGCGCCCGCCGGCTCGCCGGTCTGAGCGCCTTCGGCGCGGGCGGCTCCAACGCCCACCTGGTGCTGGAGGAGCCCCCCGAACTCCCGGCCAGGCCCGCGCCCCGCGGACCGCGGCTGTTCGTCCTGTCCGCCAAGGACGACGAAGCCCTGCGCGAGCGCGCGTCCGCCCTGCTCGACTTCCTCGCCCCCGACGGCGAGCGGGCCGCCGCCCGGCCCGCACCCCTCACCTCCGACGCCCTGGTACGAGCACTGGCCGCCCGGCGCCTCGCCGTGCCGGAGGCCTCGCTCGGCGGCGGTGAGACCTTCGAGGACCTCGGCTTCGACCCCGCCGCCCTCCTGCACCTGGCCCGCGACCTCGCGGACCACGTCGGACCCGGCGCGCCGACGGCGGCGGACCTCGTGGCCGCCGTCCACCCGGGCGTCACGCTCGACGAGGCCGCCCGCGTCTGGACCGCCTTGGAGGCGCGGGCCGGCACCGGGGACGGGCTGCCGAGGACCGACGACCTCGCCCACACCCTGCGGGTGGGCCGTACGGCCATGCCCGTCCGGTTCGCGGCGGTCGCCGACGGCCTGCCCCGGCTCCGCGCGGCCCTGGAGCGCCTGGTGAAGGGGGCCGAACCCGGCCCCGGCGAGTACCGGGGAACCGTTTCCGCGGACACCGCGCGTACGGACGACCGGACGACCGTGCCGTCCCGGACGCAGGACGTGTTCCCGGGACAGGGGGCCGCGCTGGAGGAATGGGCACGCCGGTGGGTCGCCGGGGAGACCGGGGCCGACTGGACCGAGCCGGGCACGGACGAAGGCGCTACTCCCCGCCGGATCCCCCTGCCGGGGTACCCCTTCCGGGAGGAGCGGTGCTGGCCCGGCGGCTGGACCGGATCCACCGGCGAGCGCGCCGGAGACGTCGTACCCGCCACCGCCGATGCCACGGCCGCCGCGCCCACCGGCACGGCGGCCGGCCCCTCCCGCCCGCCCGCGGAAGCCGCCACCCCGCCCGCACGGACCCCGTCCGACCGGGACGGCGGAGCCGAACTCGTCGTCCTGGACGGCGGGATCGGCCTGATCCGCATGGCGTCGCCCATGTTCACCGAGCGGCTGCTGCGGGAACTGCGGTCCGCCTTCGACACCGTGGCCGCGCGGCCGGACATCAAGGCCGTGGTCGTCACCGGCTCGGACGGCGTGTTCAGCATGGGCGGCACCTCCGAGGCCCTGGCCACACTCGCCGGCGGCGACGGGCGCTTCACCGACCAGCCGTTCGTGTACGAGGGACTGCTGCGCTGCGACCGGCCCGTGGTCGCCGCCATCGAGGGACACGCCTCCGGCGGCGGCCTGGCCTTCGGGCTGTACGCCGACGTCGTCCTCATGGCCGAGGAGAGCGTCTACAGCGCGAACTTTGTCACCTACGGCTTCACCCCGGGCATGGGCGCCACCTACGTCCTCGAACGCCGGTTCGGCTCCGCCCTCGCCGACGAGATGATGCTCACGGGCAGGTCCCTGACCGGGGCCGAACTGCGCCGTCACGGCGCCATGGTGACGGTCCTGCCGCGCCGCGAGGTCCTGCCGGCCGCGCTGGACCGCGCCCGCTCCCTGGCGGCGCAGCCGCAGGGTGCCGTGCGCCGCCTCAAGCAGGAGCTGGCCGGCCGCGTCCTCGCCCGGCTGGACGACGTGGTCGGGCGGGAGGTCCGGATGCACGAGGAGGTGCTCGGCACCGAGGCACGCGACCGGGTCCGGGGCCACTTCGCCCGCGTGGAGGCGTTCCGGAACACCGGGAGGGGTGACGAGGAGCGGCCGACGGCCGGTCCCCAGCCCACGGGTACGGCCGACACCGGGACCCGGACGGGCCTCCCGACCGAGGCCGCCCGGACGGCTGAGGCACCCCCGCCACCCGTCGTACGAAAGGCGGACGACCGTACCGCCGACGGGCCCGGCCCCGACCCGGAACCCGCTGGGCCCTCCGCGGCGGACCTGCGGGCGGACGTCGTCGCCTCCCTCGCCCAGGTGCTCTATCTGCGCCCCGAGGAGATCGACGACGAGCGTACCTTCGCCGAGATGGGACTCGACTCGATCGGCGCCGTCGAGGTGGTCCGCGACCTCAACGAGCGCCACGGCGCGGGTCTGGAGGCCGTCGCGGTGTACGACCACCCGACGGTGCCCGCGATGACGGCCGCCCTGTCGGCCGCCCGCAGCCGGGCCACGGCCCTGCACCGCGCCGCCCTCGCCCCCGAACCGTCCGCCGGATCCCGTCGCCCCGAGCCCGCACCGGCCGAGGCCGACTCCGGCCCGGCGGCCGGAACCGGTGCGGAGGACGGGGCACGCGACCACGGCGGCTCCGGTACCGGAGGCACCCCGGCGAGGACCGGTGCGCAGCCCCACCCGCCGGCCCCTTCGCACACGACCGTGCCGGGCGGCGCGGGCACGGCACCGGCGGTGTCCGCCGCGGCCTCCGGCATGGTGACCCTCCGTCCGGTGCCCCGCCGCGCACCGGCCGCGGCACCGGCCGCACGGGGCGACGACGAACCGGAGGGCGAGCCCGAACCCGCGCCGCACCCCTCACCGCTCACGGATCACGCCGGCCAGGGCGCTCCCGTAGGCGCCGCGGACATCGCCGTCATCGGCATGGCGGGCCGCTTTCCCGGCGCCGACGATCTGGACGCCTTCTGGGAGAACCTGTCGGCCGGCCGCAGCGAGATCGCCGAGGTGCCGGCGGAACGCTGGGACACCGGCCGCTGGTACCACCCCGACCGGTCGATGACCGACCGCACCGACAGCAAATGGGCCGCCCTGCTGCGCGGCGTCGACGAGTTCGACCCTGCGTTCTTCCGGCTGTCGCCCCTGGAGGCGGAGGCCATGGAGCCGCAGCAGCGGCTCTTCCTCGAAGAGGCGTGGAAAGCGCTGGAGGACGCCGGGTACGGATCGGGCGCCACCGGCCGGGCCGACGAGCGCGGCAGCCGCGACTGCGGGGTGTTCGTGGGATGCGGGACCGGTGACTACGACGAAGTCCTCGCGGCGGCCGGGCAGTCCGACACCAGCCACGCGTTCCTCGGCTCCGCCCCCTCCGTCCTGGCCGCGCGCATCGCGTACTTCCTCGACCTGACGGGTCCCACCCTGGCGGTCGACACGGCCTGCTCCTCGTCACTGACGGCCGTCCACCTGGCCTGTGAGAGCCTGCGCCGAGGCGAGTGCGAGACAGCGCTCGCGGGCGGCGTGGCCCTGATGCTCACCCCCAGGGTGCACATCAGGTGCAGCAACGCAGGCATGCTGTCCCCGACCGGGACGAGCGCACCCTTCGACGCGCGCGCCGACGGCATCGTGCTCGGCGAGGGCGTCGGCGTGGTCGTCCTCAAGCCGCTCGCGCGGGCCCTCGCGGACGGCGACCACATCCACGGCGTCATCAAGGCCACCGGCGTCAACGGCGACGGCAGGACGAACGGCATGACCGCGCCCAGCGCCGCCGCGCAGACCGAACTGATCCGCCGGGTGCACCGCGCGGCCGGCGTCGCTCCCGAGGACATCGGGTACGTCGAGGCCCATGGCACGGGGACGCCGCTCGGCGACCCGATCGAGGTGAAGGCGCTCCAGGACGCCTTCCGCACCGCCGACGGCGGTCCCGCGGGCCGGACGGCACTGGGTTCGGTGAAGGCCAACATCGGCCACACCACGATGGCCGCCGGTGTCGCCGGGCTGCTCAAGGTGCTGCTGGCCTTGCGGCACCGGCAACTGCCGCCCTCGCCGCACTACCGCGAGTCCAACCCCGAGATCGACTTCGATCGGGGCCCCTTCCGGGTGCTCGCCCGCACCGACGAGTGGCGGCCCGGCCCCGCGGGGGTCCGGGTCGCCGCGCTCAGCAGCTTCGGCTTCAGCGGCACGAACGCACACGCCGTCGTCGCCGAGGCACCGGCCCCCGGGCCGCGCCGCCGTACCAGCGATGCCGCCGCCCGGGCCCACCTCGTGCCGGTGTCCGCACGGACCCCCGAGGCACTGCGACAGAGCCTGCACCGGCTCGCCGACGCCCTCGACACCACGCACGGCCCGGTTCCCGAACTCGCCGACGTCGCCTTCACGCTGGCCACCGGCCGCACCCACTTCCCGCTGCGCGCCGCGTTCGTCGTACAGGGCCGCGGCGAACTGGTCCGCGCGCTGCGCACGGCGGCCGAACGACCCGAGTTCCCCTACGTCCACCTCGGCGCGGAGGCCGGTCCAGGGGAGCCTCTGCGACCACTCGCCGAGACCTTCGTACGCGGCGGGCCCCTCGACCTCGGCCGGGCGGTCCGGTACCCGGACGGCGCCCGCCGGGTGCCGCTGCCCACCTACCCGTTCGCCCGCGACCGGCACTGGGCGGCCGGGCTCCGGCCCGTAGAGGGCACACCGCCCTCGTCGGTGGAGGCCGAAGCGGCGGCGGACGAGGACGGCACGGTACGGCAGACGCTGGATCCGCGGGACCGTGTGGTCGCCGACCACCGGCTGGCCGGCAAGGCGGTGCTCCCTGGTGTCGCGAGTCTGTCCCTCGCCGTGCGAGCCGCCGCACGGCACGGCATCACCGGGCCCGTCCGGCTCTCCCAGATCCAGTGGCTGCGCCCGCTGGAGGTGACCGCCCGCCGCGAGGTCCGCGTGACGACCACGGACCGGCCGGGGGGCGCGGCCGGCTTCGAGGTCCTGACGGCCGACGGTGACCGACTGCCGTACGCCCGTGGCCGCTTCGAGACGCTGACCGGCGACGGAACGGTGACCGACCGGCTCGACCCCGACGCGGTGCGCCGGCGCTGCCCGTCCTGGCGCCCCGGGAACGAGCTGTACGCGGACTTCGCCGCCGGGGGCCTCGCCTACGGACCCGCCTACCGGGCGCTGGAGGGAGTGTGGGCCGGTGACGGCGAGGCACTCGGCCTGTTGCGTGCCCCGGCGGCGGCGGTGGGAGACGACTCGTCCTGGCCGCTCGATCCGGCCGTCCTCGACGCGGCCCTGCAGACGCTCACCGTCCTGACCGCCGGTGACGACGGCGACCCGCTGGTGCCCTTCGCGATGCGGGCGCTGGAGGTGTGCGGCCCGGTCCCGAGGGCGGGGTACGCGCACGCGGCACCGGACGGCTCCGGGTTCACCGTACGGGTGACGGACTCCGAAGGGCGGGTCTGTGTGCGTCTCCTAGGGGTGGCCCTACGGCAGCTGCCGGGGGCCGGCGCCGGTGCCGCACCGGCTGCGCGCGCGCAGGAGACACGATCGTCGGAGTCCTCGTCGGCGGGCCGGGAGACGGTGGTTCCGCGGACGGTGGTCCACGTCCCGCACCTGAGGGACGCCCCTCCGGTCGTCCCGGAGCCGGCGGGAAGCCCGGCGCACGGGACGACCTGGGTGTTCCACACCGCCCGGGCCCGATCCCTGGCCGCCGCCCTGGCCGCGGCCCTCGACCGCGCCGGAACCCGCACGGAGAACCCCGCGTCCGCCGTGACCACCGTCCCCCTGGAAACCGTCGGCGAACCGGAGTTCCCCGACTCCCTGGGCGCGTTGCCCGACACCGTGTACTGGCTCGCGACGCACGACCCCGCGGACCCCGTGCCCGCCGACGGGCCCGATCCGGCCACGCTCGGCCTGTTCCGGCTGCTGAAGGCGCTGCTCGCCCGTGGCGTGGGAAGCCGCGGCCTCACCCTCAAGGTGGTGCTGTCGGGAGCGGTGGCGACGGACGGGGCAGGTCCCGTCCAGCCGCACAGCGCGGGCCTGCTGGGCCTGACACGTTCGGCCGCCGCCGAGTACCCCAAGTGGCGGGCCGGCTGCGTAGACCTGCCTCCGGAGGCGTCCTCGGCGGCGGAACTCGCCGGGCTGCTGATCGCCGAACCCTGTACGGAACCCCTCGTCGTCGTGCGCGGCGGACGCCGTATGGTCCGCGTGCTCGTACCGGCGCCGGCCGGCCGGCCCGACGGGGCTGACGGCCCGTTCCGCGAGGGCGGCGCCTACCTCGTGGCCGGTGGCGCGGGCGGCATCGGTACGGTGCTCGCCCGCCACCTGGCCCGAACCCACCACGCGCGTCTCGCCCTGGTCGGCCGCCGTCCCCTCGACGACACCGTCCGCGCCCTGCTGGCGGAGCTGTCCGCACTCGGCGGGGAGGCCGTGTACCTGCGCGGCGACATCGCGGACCCGGCGCAGGCGCGCCGCGTCGTCGCGGAGGCGCGCACCTGGGCGGGCGGGATCGACGGCGTCTTCCACAGCGCGCTCGTCCTGCGCGACCGGACGCTCGCCGGCATGGACGAGGACACCTTCCTCGACGTCCTGGCACCCAAGACGGCCGGTCTCCGGGCGCTCGCCGAAGCGCTCCGCGAGGACCCGCCCGGCTTCCTGGTCTGCTTCTCCTCGGCGATCTCCTTCGCCGACGCACCGGGCCAGGCCAACTACGCGGCGGCCAGCACCTTCGAGGACGCCTACGCCGCACACCTGCGCGAGCACGCGTGCTTCCCCGTCACCGTGATCAACTGGGGCTTCTGGGGGAGTGTCGGCGCGGTCGCGAAGCAGCGCCACGTCGAACGGTTCGCCGCGCTCGGCATCGGCTCCCTCGAAGCCGCCGAAGGCCTCGCCGCTCTGGCGGACGTGCTCGGGGCCGGCCTCGGACAGGCCGTCGTCGTCAAGGGCACACCGAGCGGCCTGGCCCTGCTGGGCGCCGTACCGGCAGGCTCCGAACCGACGCCGGCCCCCGACGACCGCGCCCGCCGGGCCGATGCGGTCGCCGAGGACTGTGCCCGCCGGGCCGATGCCGTCCCGGACTCCCTCCAGGACCCGGACTCCCTCCAGGACCCGGGCTCCCTCCAGGACGCCCGCGACGCCTTCGCGGGCCTGGAGCGAGTCGCCGCCGTCCTGCTGCGGCGCAACACGGCGATCTCGACCGGGGATCCGGATACCTCGCGGCCCGGGCGACGGGCCGGTGGGCACCTCGAGGGCAGCGCGGGCCGTCGTCTGCTCGACGCGGTGACGGACATCCTGCGCAGGACCGCACCCACCGGCGCCGACGGCCCGGACCCGGCCGAGGCCCTCGTCGCCCGCCATCCGGCGATGCGGCCGCACGTGACGCTGCTGGAGCGCTGTGTCGCGGCGCTGCCCGACGTCCTCGACGGCACCCGCCCGCCCACGGACGTCCTCTTCCCCGGCGGCTCCGTGGAACCGGTCGAAGCGGTCTACCGGGGCCAGCCGCTGTCCGACCACTACCACCGGCTCATGGCGGCGGAGACCGTGGCGGCGCTGCGCCGCCACCGGGCCGCTGCCTCCGCCGGACACCCGCTGCGGATCCTCGAGATCGGCGCGGGCACGGGAGCGGGCACCGCCTTCGTCCTCGACGCGCTCGACGAGGCACTCGGCGAACCCGGTGCGGCCCGCGGAGAACTGCCGGTCTCCTACGACTACACGGACGTCTCGCCCGTCTTCCTCGCCCACGGTGAGCGGGAGTTCGGACCGGGACGCCCGTATCTGCACTGCCGTACGCTGGACGTCGAACGGCCCCCCGCCGCCCAGGGTTTCACCCCCCGCAGCTACGACCTGGTCCTCGCCACCAATGTGCTGCACGCGACGGCGGACATCGGGCGCACCCTGCGGCACGTACGCGAACTCGTGGCCCCCGGTGGCAGCCTGCTGATCAACGAGGTGACCCGGGCCTCCGACTTCCTCACGCTCACCTTCGGGCTGACGCCCGGCTGGTGGGCCTTCGAGGACGCGGAGCACCGGCTGCCGCACGCACCGCTGCTGGGGCCCGCCCAGTGGCACCGGGAGCTGACGGCGTGCGGGTTCGGGCCCCTCAGGACTCTGGGCGTGCCCGGTACCCCGGCCGAAGACCTCGAACAGTGCGTGTTCGTCGCCGCCGCCTCCGCACAGGACCCGGCGCGTGGCACGGCGTCCGCGCCCGACGACGCGCGGGTCCGCGGCTATGTGCGCGGTGTCTTCGCCGAGGTGCTGAAGTTCGACCCCGCCTCCCTGGCCGACGAGGTCACCTTCGAGAACTACGGCGTCGACTCGCTGGTCAGCCTGCGCATCATCGGCCGCTTCGAGGAGGATTTCGGGGAACTGCCCGCGACGCTGCTGTTCGAGAAGCTGACGATCGCCCAGCTGGCCGACCACTTCGCCACCGAACACGGCGCGGCCCTCGACGCGTTGCTGAGCGACACCGCACCGGCCGCGGAGACCCCGCCGCAGCGGACGGAGACGGAGACGGAGACGGATACGGACGAGGACGCGCAGGCGGACGCGGACACGGAGACGGACGCGGACGTACGCCCCCGGACGGTTACCGCCGCCCCGGAGGCCCCGCCCAGCCGGCCCGCCGCGTCCGACATCGCCGTCATCGGCGTGAGCGGCCGCTATCCGGGCGCGGACGACGTGGACGGGTTCTGGCGCAACCTGGCCGCCGGCACCGCCTCGTTCAGGGAGGTGCCGGCCGAACGCTGGGACTGGCGGCCCACCTTCGACGCCCGGCGGGGCACCCCGCAGCGCTCGTACAGCCGCTGGGGGGCGTTCCTCGACGGCATCGACCTGTTCGACCCGGCGTTCTTCGGCATCCTCGGCCGGGACGCCGCCCACATCGACCCGCAGGAGCGGCTGTTCCTGGAGACGGCCTGGAACCTCCTGGAGGAGAACGGCCGGCTCGGTCCGGAGACCCATGAGGCGGACACCGGAGTCTTCGTGGGCGTCATGTACGGCACCTACGGTCAGCTCGCCGCCACCGGCTGGCCCCGGGGCAGGCTGTCCGGCGCGCACTCGGCCCACTGGTCGGTGGCCAACCGGGTGTCGTACTTCTTCGACTTCCACGGCCCGAGCCTCGCCGTGGACAGCGCGTGCTCCTCCTCGCTGACCGCCGTCCACCTCGCCTGCGAGAGCCTGCGGCGCGGAGAGTGCCGTACCGCCGTCGCCGGCGGGGTGAACCTGATCCTGCACCCGGCGCACCACGTCTCCCTGAGCGCCCTGAACATGCTGTCGGCCGACGACAGGTGCAAGGTGTTCGACGCCGGGGCCGACGGGTTCGTGCCCGGTGAGGGCGTGGGCGCCGTCCTGCTCAAACCGCTGGACCGGGCCGTCGCGGACGGGGACCGGATCTGGGCGGTGATCAAGGGCGGCGCGATGAACGCGGGCGGTAAGACAGGTGGTTACACCGTGCCCAACCCCAACGCCCAGGCCGAACTGGTCCGTCGGGTCCTGGACAACTGCGCGGTGCCGCCCGGGACGGTGTCGTACGTCGAGTGCCACGGCACCGGCACCTCGCTGGGCGACCCGATCGAGATCGCCGCGCTCGGCAGGGCGCTCGGCGGCCCGGACCGGCCGCGTACCTGCGCGGTCGGGTCCGTGAAGTCCAACATCGGGCATCTGGAGGGCGCCGCGGGCATCGCCGGCCTGACCAAGCTGCTGCTCCAGCTGCGGCACCGGCAGCTCGCGCCCTGCGTCGGCCTCGACGACCTCAACCCGAAGATCGACTTCGCCGGATCGGCGCTGGAACCGGTGCGTACGCTCACCGACTGGCCGGCCCCACCGGACGGCGGCCCCCGCCGGGCCGGCGTCAGCTCCTTCGGCGCGGGCGGTGCCAACACCCATCTCGTCGTGGAGGAGTACCGCGGGCCCGACGACCCCTCCCCGGCCGAACCCGGACCGCACCTGTTCCTGCTGTCGGCGCGTTCCGCCGAACGGCTCCGGGTCTACGCGGGCCGGGTGGCGGACCATCTGGACTCACCGTCCGGCGCCGGAACCGCCCTCGCGTCGCTCGCCCGGACCAGCCAGACCGGCCGCCGTCACTTCCCGGAGCGGCTCGCGGTCGTCTGCGCCGACACGGCCCGGCTCGCCACCCTGCTGCGGTCCTACGCCGACACGGGCCGGGCCGAGGTTCCCGGCATCACCGTCGGCCGGGCGGTCCCCGGCGCGGGCAGCCGGCGGCACGGCCCCGACTCCGCCCTGCTGCGGGACGCCCGCGCGACGGACGGCACCGCCGGTACGGACCCCGCGGCGGCCCTCGCCCGGCTCGGCGCGCGCTGGACGAGCGGGGACGACGTCGACTGGACCGCGCTCTGGGCGGGGCGCGCGGCACGCCGGGTGACCTACCCGACGTACCCCTTCGACCGGACCCGGCACTGGCTGGACACGGGCGTCACCGACCCCACCCTGGGCACTCCCGGCCAGGCTGCGGAACTCCCGCACGACGGGGCCGTGGGAGAACAGCGCCCCGGGGCGCACGCCTCGTCCGGCGACGGGCCGGGCGGGCACCCGCAACCCGGCGGCACCACCGTGTACCGTCTGGCGCCCGTGCTCGCACCGCGGTCCGCGGACGTGCCCGGGACGGCCGACACACCCCGCCGCGTCCTGCTGCTCGGCCCCGAATCCCCGGTGCGCCGCGCCGTCGCCGCGGAGCTCGCCCGCAGGGGCAGCGACTGCCTGACGACGCGTCCCGGTGACCGTTGTGCGCTGGAGGGAGACTCCGTCGTCCTCCCGTCGCACAGCGCCCCGGCCGACCTGCGCCGGCTCGCCGAACTCCTCGCCGAGCGGGACCGGTTGCCCGACGCCGTCGTCCTTGCCTGCCCGCCGGACGCCGGGCCGCCACGGCCGGGCACCCTCGGCGACGACCTGGACGCCGGACCGTACCCGCTGCTGTGGGCGGCCGCTGCCCTGCTCGCCCGGGACCGCCGGGTGCGGCTGCGCACCGCCGTCGCGCACGGGCCCGCCTGGCGGCAGCCGCAGTTCTCGGCCACCGGCGGCCTGCTGAAGTCCCTCGCGCTGGAGCACAGCGGCTGCGCCGGGGTAAGAATCGCCTTCGACACGTACGACGAGACGGCCCGGCCGGACGGCGACACGGCGGCGGCCCGGTTCGCGGCCGTCATCGCCGACGAACTCGCCCGGGCGACCACCGGCGTCACCGAACTCGCCGTCGACCGCGACGGCCTGTGCCGCGTACGGCGGTTGACCGACCGGCCGGCACCCCAGGCGGCGCCGGACGCGCCCCTGCCGATCCGGCCGGGTGGCACCTACCTCGTCACGGGCGGCGCGGGTGCCCTGGGCCGGATCCTGGGCGGCTTCCTCGCCGACGAGGCCCCGGTCAACCTCGTGCTCGCCGGGCGCACCCCGCTCGACACGGACATCGAGCGGCGCACGGCGGAGCTGTGGCGCGGCGGGAGCACGGTCTGGTACCGGCAGACCGACCTCGCCTCCGCCGAGGACGTCACCGGCCTGCTGGCCGACATCCGCACCCGCTACGGCACCCTGAACGGCATCGTGCACGCGGCGGGCGTGCACCGGGACGCGCGCGCGGTCCTGAAGACCGCCGACGAGGCGGCCGAGGTACTCGGTCCCAAGGTGACCGGCACGGTGCTGCTCGACCAGGCGACGCGGGACGAGGACCTCGACTTCTACGTGCTGTGCGCCTCGCTCGTGGGGGAGACCGGCAACCTGGGGCAGAGCGACTACGCCTACGCCAACGCCTTCCAGCTGGACTTCGCCGAGTCGCGGGAGCGGCTGCGGGACCTGGGCGAGCGTTCCGGCCGCACCGTCGCCATCGGCTGGCCCCTGTGGGAGGACGGCGGCATGGACGTCGACGACGCCACCCGCCGGCTGTTCGCCCAGCTGTGGTCGATGGTCCCGCTGCGCACCGACACGGGTCTCGCCGTCTTCCGGACCGCACTTGCCGGAACGGAGCCGAGGCTCCTCCCGGTGGAGCGGACGGCGACCGCCGCGGCGGCAGAGTCCGAGAAGGAGACGCACACCGACACGCACATCGAACCCCTGGACGCGGCGCGGCCTGCCCCGGACCCGCAGGAGCCGTACACCCACGAGGGGACCGAGTCGGTGCGGCGGCAGCTTCGGCTGTTCGGCGCGGAGTTCCTGATGGTCGACGCGGACGAGGTCGACACCGGGGCCGAGTTGATGGACCTCGGTTTCGACTCGCTCTCGCTGAGCGAACTCATCGTACGGATCAACGAGCGGTACGGGCTCGAACTGCTGCCGACCGTCCTGTTCGAGCACCCCACGCTGGGCGACGTGGCCTCCTACCTGAGCCGCGCACACCCGGCCGCGGTACGCGCCGCCCACGGACCGGCGACCGTGGCGGCGACGCCGGTGTCGGTGACGCCCGTGCCGACGACGTCCACGACCGCCCCGGAGCCCCGGCCGGCCGAGAACACCGACGGCTCCGCACCCGTGCAGGACAGCGCCGCCGTACCGCGGCCCGCCGGGGACTCCGCCGTCGCACCGCGGCCCGCCGGGGACTCCGCCGTCGCACCGCGGCCCGCCGGGGACACCGCCTTCACACCGCGGCCCGCCGGGGACACCTCCGACGTGGCGCCCTCCCCGCACACCCGGCCCGGGTTCGCCACCGAGGGCCCCGCCCGCCGCCGGGACGTCGCCGTCATCGGCATGGCGGGACGACTGCCGGGGTCGCCGGACCTCGACACGTTCTGGCGGCACCTGGCCGCCGGCGACGACCTCGTCGGACCCGTACCGCCGGACCGCACCGACCTGCTGGCCGACCCCGCCACCGCGGAACTCCGCGGCGGATTCCTCGCGGACGTGGCCGACTTCGACGCGGCCTTCTTCCGGATCTCGCCGACCGAGGCACGCCTCATGGACCCGCAGCACCGGCTCTTCCTGGAGACGGTCTGGCGCACCTTCGAGGACGCCGGATACCGCCCGGAGGACCTGGCCGGCACCTCGACGGGGGTGTTCGTGGGCGTCGCCACCTCGGACTACGGCGAGCTGATCGCCCGTTCCGGCGCGCCGAACGAGGCGCACATGGCCACCGGGGTGGCGCGGTCGCTGGTCGCCAACCGGATCTCCCATCTGCTCGACCTGCGGGGCCCGAGCGAGACCGTCGACACCGCCTGCTCCAGTTCGCTGGTCGCCCTGCACCGGGCGGTCGGCGCCGTGGCCTCCGGCGAGTGCGACGAGGCCGTCGCGGGCGGTGTCAGCCTCGCCCTGAGCCCCGGCCTCTTCCGGGTCTTCGACCGGTCCGGGATGCTCAGCCCCGCCGGACGCTGCCGCACCTTCGACAAGGACGCCGACGGATACGTGCGGGGCGAGGGCGTCGGCGCGGTCCTGCTCAAGCCGCTCGACCGGGCCGAGGCGGACGGCGACCGCGTGCTGGCCGTCGTCCGGGGCAGCGCCGTCAACCACTGCGGCCGGTCACCCTCCCTGACCGCGCCCAATCCGCGCGCCCAGGCCGACGTCGTCGTCCGTGCCCACCGGGCCGCGGGCATCGCCCCCGGCACCGTCACCTACGTCGAGACACACGGCACCGGGACCCGGCTCGGCGACCCGATCGAGGCCGAGGGCCTGAAGGACGCCTTCAGCCGCCTGTACGCCGACGCGGGCGAACCCGTGCCGAGCGAACCGCACATCACGCTCGGATCGGTGAAGACCAACATCGGGCACCTGGAGGCCGCGGCGGGGATCGCCGGCCTGCTCAAGGTGCTGCTGTGCATGACACACCGCACCCTGCCCGCCCACCTGCACCTGCGGGAGCCGAACCCCTTCCTGAAACTGGACGGCACGCCGTTCCGCATCGGCACCGCGACCGCTCCCTGGGAGGGGGCGAAGGACGAGCACGGACGCGTCACGTGGCGGGCCGGGGTGAGTTCGTTCGGGTTCGGCGGCACCAACGCCCATGTGGTGCTGGAGGCCTGGACACCGCCCGACGACGCCCACCGGCCGGACGGACACACCCGGTCGGTGCCGCGGGCCGTGTTCCGGCCGCGCCGCCACTGGTTCGGCGACCCGCCCGGTACCGGCACCGGGCAAGCGAGGACGGAGAACCCCTTGTCGCACGTCCCCCAGGCATCGAGCACCGCACCCGTCGCCGCGCCGGCACCGGAGGCCGGCACGGCACCGCCACCGGCCCCCGCCCCCCGTCCCAGGATCAGGCTCCAGCCCCTGGCCGCGGCGCCCGTGCCGGCCGCGTCCCCGGAACAGGCCGTACCGGCCCGGACGGACACCCCGGCCCCCGGACCGGCCGACCGCGGTTCCGCCGACGGGCGAGGCCCCACCGCTGCCGCTGCCGCCGCATCGGCCGCCGGCGGACCGACGGCCGCCCCGCGTGACGGGGACGCGCCCCCGGCGCCCGAACCAGCGGCCCGGCACCTCCCGGACGCCGAGGTGCGCGGCACGGTACGCGGCCTCGTCGCCGACGTCCTCGGCCTCTCCGCCGACGACCTCGGGGACGACACGCCGTTCGGCGACCTCGGGCTGGACTCCATCTTCCGCATGGACGTGGCACGCGCCCTGAACGACCTGCACGGCCTGGACCTCCAGGGAGCCGACCTCTACGAGCACGACACCATCGCCGCGCTGGCCGCGCACGTCCGGTCGTCCGCGGTCGCCGCGCCGCGACCGGCGCCGCGCGAGATCCCGCCCTCGCCGGCACCGGCGGCCGCACCCGCTGCCGAACCGGGAGCGGCCACCCCGGGCGGCGACGACACCCCCGCGCCCGCGCCCCCGCCCCCGGCGCGCAGGCGCCCGCCGGCCGCGAGGACGCCGTGAGGGCCCTGCGGGGACTGCTCGAAGGCGTCCTCGGGCGCCCCTTCGACCCGGAGGTCACCTTCGAGGCGAACGGCTTCACCTCCTTCGACATGCTCCGCGCCGTCAGCGCCCTGGAGTCCGGGCTCGGTGCCCTGCCCAAGGCCCTGCTGTTCGACCGGCCCACGCTGGAGTCCCTGGCCGGCTCCCTGTGCGAGACCCACGGAGAGGCGGCCGTGGCCCGTGTCCGGCCGCCCGCCCCGCAGGCCGGTGCCGCCGCCGACCCGGCCCAGGCGGTCGGCACCACTGCCGAACCCGGCACCGCGGCGCGGGCCCGGACGCTGACGCGCACCGAGGCCGCCGCCGACCCCGAACTCGCCCCGGTGCTCGCGGAACTGGAGGAGCGGCACGGTAAGGAGAGCGGGCTCGGCGGCCGAGACATCGCGCCCCACCTCTTCGTCGGTGCCGAACGCCGCGGCTTCTTCGCGCTCTCGCGGCAGGGCGGCGCCATGCTCGTGTGGAACTACACCGGCCCCGAGGAGCACTTCGCGGAACTGGCCGGGGAGTACTTCCGCCACGCCCGGCAGCACGGCCTGCGCCCCAACCTGCTGTCGCTGGTACGGCTGGACGAGGTGGACGGCGCGCCCGTGACCGCCACCCCCTTCGGCGCGTTGCAGCGCATCGAAAACCTCGGCGCGTTCACACTCTCCGGCGGCCGCATGAGCCGGTTGCGCTACATGGTCAAACGCTTCGAGAAGGCCGGTGCCTGCCGTACGGACGAGTACCGCAGCGGCGACGATGCGGCCGTGGACGCCGAACTGGCCCGCCTCGTGGACGGCTGGGCGGCCACCAAGCAGATGGTCAACCCGTACGTACGGCGCGTGCGCGACGAGCTGGCGGGCGGCCGGCTCGACCAGCGGCACCGGGTCTTCCTGACGTACCTGGACGACGTACTGGTGAACGCCGTCGTGATCACCCGGATCCCGTCCGAGAACGGTCATCTGCTCGACGTCGAGTTCTATCCCGACGCCATGCCGCTGGGCGGGCTGGAGTTCGCCCTCGTCCGGATCCTGGAGCGCCTGCGCGACGAGGGCTGCGAGGTGTTCAGTTTCGGTGCCAGCTTCGGTGGTGAGATGGGTACGTCGCCCAACGCCTCCGAGCGGGCCGTGCGCGCGCTGGCCGAGCTCCGTGACGCCGGGATCTTCGGCGGCGGGAACTACCAGTTCAAGAACAAGTTCCGCCCGGAGAACCGGACGTTGTACCTGGTGCAGCCCGAGGGCGAGGACGCCTCCGAGGTCAGCGACGTCATCCTGCTGATCGCCGACCCCGCGGCACCCGCCGCCGATCCCGCGGCACGCGCGGTCGACCCTGCTGCACGCGCTGTCGACCCCGCGGCACCCCCTGTCGACCCCGCGGCACCCGCCGCCGACCCGACGCCCGCCGCCGTCACCGCCACCGTCACCGTCACCGCCGAGGGCGACGACCGGCCTCGCGGCGACGTCGGCCGGCGTACGTCCGGGGACGGCGTCGAGCCCGTGTCCCGCGCCCACGAGCCGCACTCCGCCCCCGATCGCGGCCCCCGTCTGGCCCGGCTCGCCGCCCACGGTCACAACCCCGTCCTGATCCCGCACGTCGAGGTGGAACTCGACCTCGTCACCGACTCGTGGGCGGACCGCGCGGACCCCTGGCAGCGGGAACGGACGCGGGCGCTCGCAGACCTCGCCGACGAGGCCGGGCTCACGGGCGAGCGGCCGCCGGAGCTGCCCTGGCTGCCGTTCGCCCACCGCTTCTTCGCCGCGTCCGGCCGTGCCGCCGAGGAACGGCTGTGCCGCGCCTGGCCCGGGCCCCGCGGCCGCGTCCTGCACAACTCGGCGTTCCCCACCTGGCTGGGCACGCTGGTGGAGCAGGGCTTCGACCCGTCCGTGGCGCTGCCGGTCGCCGGTGCGGGGCCCTACGCGGCCGACCTCGACCTGGACGCGCTGGACAAGGCCCTCGACCGGTACGCCGACGGCGTGTCCTTCGTCCTGGTGGAGACCGCGACGAACGCCCACGGCGGCGCCCCGCTGTCGCTGGACAACCTGCGCGCGGTCGCACGGCGGACGCGTGCCCGGGGGGTGCCGCTCGTGCTCGACGCCACCCGGCTGCTCGACAACGCGCTGCTGGTGACGGCGGCCTCCGGACGGCCGGCCCAGGACCTGTGGCAGGTCGCCGAGGACATGCTGGGCCTCGCGCAGGCCGTGACGTTCAGTCTGTCGAAGGACTTCGGCGTCGACGGCGGCGGTCTCGTCGCCACCACCGACGAGCGCCTCGCCGAGCGGCTGACGGAACGGATGCTGGAGCGCGGCCGGGAACCGGGACTGTCCGCACGCCGGGTGCTGTCCGCCGCACTGCTGCACCAGGAGTCCACGGAGCGTCTCGTGACCCGCAGGGTGGCCGACGTGGCCGCGTTCCGACAGCGCCTCGAGCTGGGCGGGGTGCCGCTGGTGCCCGGACCCACCGCCCACTGCGTGCTGCTCGACGTGGACAAGGCCGCGCCCGGCACCCCCCTGCGGCACCCCGTGGCCTCCTACCTGTCCTGGATCTACGCGGCCACCGGGGTACGCGGAGGCCCGCACCTCGCCCCGGGTGTCCGGCTCACCGACGGATCGGAACCGCCGGAGCGGCACCTGATCCGGCTCGCCGTGCCCCTGGGCATGGAGCGCAAGGCGCTGGAGGGCGCCGCCGACCGGCTCGCGGAACTCGTCGCCGACCCGGCACCCGTGGCGGACCTCACCGAGGTCCCCGGCGCGGCCGGCCCCTCGGCGCTCCGCGCCTACCATCCGACGGACGCCCTGCCCGCGGACATCCGCCGGGCACTGGAGGAGGAGCCCGGCTCCCCGCTCCCGGCGTCCGAGAACTTCACCGTCCTGCGCGAACGCGCCCCCGGGGCACGGCGGCACCTGCTGCCGTCGGGTGGCGGCGCGGTCGAGGTCTTCGACTGCGGCAGCGGTCCGACCGTACTGCTGCTGCCCCCGTTCAACATGGGGGCCGGCGTCTTCGCCGACCAGGTGGCGGGCCTGTGCGACCGGTACCGCGTGCTCGTCGTGCACCACCCCGGCGTCGGCGCCACCACCAGCGCGGACGACATCTCCCTGCCCGGCATCGCCGACCTGTACGTCACGGTGCTGGACCGCCTGGGGCTGACCCGTCCCGTGCACGTGGTCGGCACCTCCTTCGGCGGACTCCTCGCCCAGAGCTTCGTCCTCGCCCACCCGGAGCGGGCCGCGTCCCTGGCCCTCGTGTGCAGCTCGTACAAGTACGCCAACCGCGCCGGCGAGGTGAACCGCCTGGAGGACCTCGTCGCCGAGGACCTGGACCGGGTCGTCGCGGCCGGTGCGGCGGACGTCGGCCGGCGGCGCGCGGAGGTCACGGCCCGGCTGCTGCGGTGCGAGAGCATGGCTCCGCACATCGGCCTGCGTTACCTGGACGTGTTCGCGCAGCAGCCCGATCTGCTCGGCCGGCTCGGTGACATCGCCGTACCCACCCTCGTGGTGGCCGGCGCGGTCGACGCCGTCGTCCCGCGCAAGACCTCGCACCTCATGCACGGCGCGATCCCCGACGCCCGGTACCACGAACTGCCGCGGGCCGGGCACTTCCCGACCGTGACCGACCCCGACGGGGTGACCACCGCCCTGCTCGCCTTCCTCACGTCCCTCGACCCGTCCGACACCTCCGGCACCTCCGACACCTCCGGCACCTCCGGCACCTCCGCGCCGGACTCCGCCGCACCGGGCAGCACGGGGGAGGACCGATGAGCGGGACGGCCGCGAGGTTCGGCATCGAGGCCCTCGACGTGTACGCCGGCAGCGCGGCCATCAGCGCCCGGGCGGTCTTCGACGGCCGCGGCCTCGACGCGCGCCGCTTCGACAACGTCGCCTCCGACCGCCGGTCCGTGGCACTGCCCTTCGAGGACCCGGTCACCCACGCCGTCAACGCGGCCCGGCCGCTGCTCCGACGGCTCGCCCCGGCCGACCGCGACCGGATCGAACTGCTCGTCACCACCACCGAGTCCGGGCTCGACCACAGCAAGTCGGTCGCCTCGTACGTGCACGAGCACCTCGGCCTGCCGCCCACCTGCCGGCTGCTGGAGATGAAGCAGGCCTGCTACGCCGCGACGGCGGCGCTCCAGCTGGCCGTCGGCTACCTCGCCGCGGGGCTCTCGCCCGGGGCCAAGGTGCTCATCGTCTCCACCGACATGTCCCTCGCCGACGCCCGCGCCCAGTACGCCGAACCGGTCACCGGGACCGGCGCGGTGGCCCTGCTCGTCGGCGACCGCCCCCGTGTCCTCGCCGCCGACCTGGGCGCGTTCGGCGTGCACAGCTTCGAGACCCTGGACTCCGCCCGGCCCCGGCCCGACCTCGACATCGCCGACGCCGACCGGTCGCTGATGGCCTACCTGGAGTGCTTCTCCCGCAGTTTCGCCGACTACCGGTCCCGGGTGGAGGGCGCCGACTTCGCCACGACGTTCGACCTGCTCGCCCTGCACACCCCGTTCTCCGGCATGGTCAGGGCGGCGCACCGGCGCCTCATGCGCGAGCTGTACCGCAGCCCGGCGGCCGCCGTCACCGAGGACTTCGAACGCCGGGTCGCCCCGTCGCTGGTCCACCCCGGCCAGACCGGCAACCTGTTCTCCGGCTCCCTCTACCTCGCTCTGGCCAGCCTGCTGGACCACGCCCGGCTCGACGGGCCCGCCCGCGTCGGGCTCTTCTCCTACGGCTCCGGCTGCTCCTCGGAGTTCTTCAGCGGCGTCGCCGGACCCGAGTCGGCCGCCGCCGTCGCCGAGGCACGCATCGGGGCGCGGCTGCGGGCCCGCGCCGACCTCGACTTCGAGGAGTACGCGGCGCTGCTCCCGGAGAACACCGCCTGCCTGCGGCCGGAACCCCACCGCGACATCGACCCCGGCCGGTACGACGCACTGCTGCGGCGGGCCGGCGACCGCCCCGAGCTGCTCGCCCTCACCGGCGTACGCGACTACCACCGCCGCTACGCATGGATCTGACGAACCGGAGGTACCACCAGTGAACCGATCAGCCGCGAACGTCCCCGGTCCGGACGGCGACGAGGAGCGTGTGCTGGCGGTGCTGCGCCGCACCACCCTGGAGATCGTGCCGGAGGTGGACCCCGCCCTGTTCACCCCCGACCGCACCCTGTCGGACCTGGGGTGCAACAGCATCGACCGCGCGGACATCGTCACCCTGACCATGGAGGAACTCGGCGTCGTGGTGCCCGTGCACGAGTTCCACCAGGGCCTCGACATCGGCACGCTGGCCGCCGTCATGCGGAAGCGGCTGTGAGCGGACCTGCGGGGGCCGGCGCCGTGGTGGTGACCGGACTAGGCGTGCTCGGCGCGGTCGCGTCCGATCCCGGGGACCTCGGCGTCGCGTTGCGGACCGGCCGCGGAGCGCTCGCCGCGCCGCGGCCCCCCGAGGACGCCGGCGAACCCGGCGTGGCCTGGCCCGCGTTCACGGCCGAACTGGCGGCCGAGGACACCCCGACCGGGCGCTGGAGGCTATGCCCGACCTGCCGCCGGACCTGCGGACGCTGGCGCGCCGCACCGCGCTGCGCTCCCCGGTCGCCGTACGCGCCGCGGTCGTCGCCGCCCTCCAGGCGTGGCGGCACGCCGGGCTGCACCGCACGGCACCCCCGCCCGACCGCGTGGGGATCGTCGTGGCGGGCAACAACCTCACGGAGCGGGTCACCGAGGACGGCCGGCTCCGCGCACAGCGCAGCGCGGCCTATCTGCCCGCCCGGTACGCCCTGCACCAGCAGGACACCGATCACGTCGGCACGCTCAGCCGCGTCCTCGGCATCCGCGGTGAGGGATGCACCGTCGGCGGGGCCTCGGCCAGCGGCAACCTCGCCCTCGCCCACGGCTCCCGCATGCTGGCGGCGGGGGCGGCGGACGTCTGTGTGGTCGTGGGCGCGATGACCCGGCTGTCCACGCTCCAGACACGCGGCTACCTCGCCCTCGGGGCCATGGCCCCCGCGGAGGGTTCGCCCGCCCGCGCTCCCGCGCCGTTCGACACCGGCCGGCGCGGCTTCCACCCCGGCGAGGCGGCGGCCTGCGTGGTCCTGGAGTCCGCGCGGTCCGCCCGCGGACGGGGAGCGGCGGTGCTGGCCCGGCTCGCGGGGTGCGCCGTCGTCCTCGACGGCAACCACCTGGCCGACCCTTCGGTGGACGGCGAGGTCCGGGCCATGCGGGGCGCGCTGGCGCAGGCGGGTGTCGGTACCGGCGACATCGGCTGGGTCAGCGCCCACGGCACGGGTTCGCCCCTCGGTGACCGGACGGAGGCCGAGGCCCTGCGCGAGGTGTTCGGCACGGGCGACGAGGGACCGTGGATCAACGCGACGAAGGCCCTGTCCGGTCACTGCCTCGGCGCGGCCGGCGTCGTGGAGGCCGTCGCCGCGGTGGTGCAGCTGGGGGCCGGGTTCGTCCACCCCGATCCCGGCCTGCTGGATCCCGTCGACCCCGGGCTGCGTTTCGTACGCGAGGAGGCCAGGCCGGTGCGCGACGGGTTCGTGCTGTCCAACGGGTTCGGCTTCGGCGGTTTCAACTCCGCCGTCGTTCTCGCCCACCCGGAGGCGTGAAACGAGCGGTCCGGGCCCGGTGGTGCTCAGAAGTGAACAGAACCGCCGGACGCCGGCACGTAGCGTCGAGGCCCGTGCCGGTGCCGACCGCGCTACGGCGAGGGAAGGGTGACACATGACGGACTCGACCGACCCGACCGGGCCGCAGGGGGAGCCGGACCCGGCCCCCGGCGCGGAGCCACCGGCCTTCCCCCAGGAGAAGGCGCCCGGCTGCCCGTTCGACCCGCCCCCCGGGTACCGCCGGCTGCAGGCGGAGGACCCGTTCGCCCCGGCCACCCTGCCCAGCGGGCAGCGGGCGCGCGTGGTCACCCGGCACCGTGACGTACGGGCCGTGCTGGACGATCCGCGCTTCAGTGCCGACAGCTCCCACCCGGACTTCCCCCGGATGTTCCCTCGTCCCGTGCCGCAGGTCCTCAAGGGCACCTTCCCGCGGCTCGACGGCGCCGAGCACCTGCGCTACCGCCGTATGCTCGCCCGGGACTTCACCGGCCGCCGGGCCGAGGAACTGCGCCCCCGGATCGAGCAGATCGTCGACGGACGCCTGGACCTCATGGAGGCCGGCGGCGGCCCCGTGGACCTGATGGAGGCGCTCGCCTACCCCGTTCCGTCCACCGTCGTCTGCGAACTGCTCGGAGTGCCCGCCGAGGACAGCCCGCTGTTCGAGTCGCGCACCCGCGTCCTCATCAACGGCCGCAGCGGCCCCGAGGAGATGATGCGGGCCAAGGACGACATCCTCGACCACCTGGAAGGGGTGGTGGCGGCCAAGGAGAAGCAGCCGGGCGACGACCTGATCAGCCGGCTGCTGGTCGAGCAGGTGGCGCCGGGCCTGCTGGACCGCGCGGAGGTCGCGATCATCGCCTGGCTGCTGCTCGCGGCCGGCCACCACACCACGGCGACCATGATCGGTACGGGCACGATGCTGCTGCTCGAGAATCCCGGGCAGCTCGCCGCACTGCGGGCCGATCCGGCCCTGATCCCCGGCGCGGTCGACGAGTTGCTGCGGCACCAGACGGCCATGCAGATCGGCATGAACCGCATCGCCACGGCCGACGTCACCCTCGGCGGAGAAACGATTCACGCGGGGGAGGGCGTGGTGTGCCAGCTCGCCACCGCCAACCGGGACGCCGACGTCTTCGCCGATCCCGACCGCTTCGACGTGACCCGCACGGTCCGCGGCCACCTCGCGTTCGGCCACGGGCCCCACCAGTGTCCCGGACAGTCCCTGGCCCGCGTGGAGCTCCAGGTCACGCTGGACCGGCTGTTCACCCGGCTGCCGGGACTGCGGCTCGCCGTCCCCGCGGCCGACGTGCCCTTCTGGCACCACCTGTTCGGCATCCACGGCGTCAAGGAGCTGCCGGTCACCTGGTGAGCCGGCACCGGCCCGCCACCAGCCGTCAGCCGCGCCCACCGCCCGGAGGAGGAGCGTTGTCGGAGGTACAGCAGGAGCTCATCCACCTGTTCGACGGTCTGCGTGCCATGACGCTGTCCGGGCGGCGCAGCGAGAAGTGGCGGCGCTACCCGCCCGACATCCTCCCCGCCTTCATCGCCGAGATGGACTTCCCGGTGGCCGAGCCGGTGATCGACGCCGTCCGGGCGCACCTGACGGAGGGCGGGGACCTCGGCTACGCCTACGTCTACACCACCGACGCGCCGGTGCAGCGGTCGTTCGCCGCCTGGGCCCACGAGAGCTGGGGCTGGCGGGTGGAGCCGGAGAAGGTGGTGCTGTTCCCGGACACCATGCGCGTGATGGAGGTGGCCCTGGAGCGGTTCACCGAGCCCGGTGACGCCGTCGTCGTCGACGTACCGGCGTATCCGCCGTACTTCGAGGCGATCGCGGCGGCGGGACGGCAGGTCGTCTCCCAGCCGATGCGCCTGCGCGGGGGCCGCTGGCGGCTGGACCTGGAAGGGCTGGCCCGGGCCTTCCGGGCGGGAGCGGCCGCCTACTTCCTGTGCAACCCGCACAACCCCACCGGCCGCGTCCTCACCCGTGAGGAACTGCGCGAAGTACTGGCGCTGGCCGCCGAGTTCCGGGTGGCGGTGTTCTCGGACGAGGTGCACGCCCCGCTCACCCACCCCGGACACCGGCACGTGCCGCTCGGCTCGCTGCCGGAGGCCGCCCGGGTGCCGACGGTGACGGCCGCCTCGGCGAGCAAGGGCTGGAACCTGTCCGGTCTGAAGTGCGCGATGGCCGTCGCCGGCCGGCCCGAGGACCACGACCGGCTCATGGAGATGCGCCCGAGGGAACGGGACGGTGTGGGCATCCTCGGCGTCAGTGCGAGCGAGGCCGCCTTCACGCGGGGCGGTCCCTGGCTGCGGACCCTGCGGCACTATCTGCACGGCAGCCGGCAGGTGCTGGCCGAACTGCTGGAGTCCTTCGGCCCCGACCTGGTGCTGGTACCGCCCGAGGCCAGCTACCTCGCCTGGCTCGACGGCCGCCGGCTGGCGGAGCGGCTGGGCACCGACGACCTGGCGGAATTCTTCCTCAGCCGCGGGAAGGTCGCCGTCAGCGACGGCCGCGAATACGGGAGCGAGGGCTTCGTCCGCCTGAACTTCGGCACCTCGCAGCGCTTGCTGGAGGAAATGGTCCGACGTATGGAGAAGGCCGTGCGGGAAGAGGTCCCGGAATCCGACGGCGCCGATCCGGCGCCGCCGAGAAATATTCCGGGATATCCGGCCCCGGTCTGCGGGTCCTACAGGCCGGCGGACAGCGAGGAATTCTCCAGATAATCCGTCAGCTCCGCTATATGAATGCAGAGGTGCGCGTCCTCGGTGCGATGCACCACACCGGCGACCGAAAACCTCTTCAAAAAGTAACCGATACGCGAACGGGTCGTCCCGACCATCTCCGCCAGCTCTTCCTGGGTTATCCGGTCGCGAATCAGTGCCGTCTGGTCCCTACGCTTTCCGACCTTCTTGCCGAGATTCACCAGTAGCGCCGCGAGCCGGTGTTCGCTGTCCATCGTCACCAGGTTGGCGATCACCTGCTGCTGCTCCAGCAGCCGGCTCGCCATGTGGCCGATGAGCGCCTCGCGCAGGGGTGGGTCGCAGTCGTTCATGATCTGTGCCACGCGTACCTGGACCAGCGTCGTGACCTGCATGGCCTGCGCGGTCTCGGTGCGGTTCGCGGCCAGCACGCTGGATTCCCCGAACACGTCCCCGGGGCCGTGTATCGACAGGAGGCACTGCTTGCCGTCGCGTGTGTGCGTGAGTGTTTTGACCTGGCCGCTCTCGACGAGGTAAATGTTCGCGTCGGGCTGGCCGAGATTATAGACGTGCTCCCGCCGGCCGATCTGAATTCGCGTCCCCCTGATGGTGCCTCTCCCGGCCGCGTCCTGCAGTACGCAGGCCAGGCTTCGCTCGGTGTTACAGAAGGGTTCCATTCCGCTCCCGGTGATCATGTGTGGACCGGCAAAGCTGGTAGGTTGACCGTCATGTCGGGAATCTATTCCTGGGGCAGAATCTAAGACATCTGCCCTAGGGTGGGGTAGTGGTACGGGTCAGGTTGGCGACAATTGACCGTAACCATGTCGAACGATTTGTCAGCCGTTGCCGGTCGTTCCGTAGAAGCGGAAATTCCGGTTGTGGCGCAAGGGGGCAGGCGTACTCGACAGACAGAAAGAAACCCTGGTAAGGATGGGATGCGAGACGCTCCTGCGACGACCCGACCGGGTTGGTTGATCCCGCTTTGTACCAGACGTTCCGCGGGTCGCGTACATGAGATCGCGCCACATGAACCACCGGCTCCGGTCATCCCGGCCGCCGCCGGCCGGCGCCGGCGCCGCGGTGGAATCCGTTCCGGCGGAGGTCGGCGGCCCCCCGGCCACACGTCTCGCGAAACGATTCGCCGCCCCGGCCCGCGCGCGGTGGCTGGATTCGCCGCCCCTCTGTTTCTTGATCGACAACGCCTCCCGCCTCGTAGAATGTTCAACCTCAGGTGCGAAAAGGGGTGGGCCGTGTCCGCACACGACGCGTCGTTCGGGGCGCTGCTGCGAGAACTCCGGCTGGCCCACTCGCTGACCATCGAAGGGCTGGCCGAGGCGTCCGGGGTCAGCGTGCGGGGCATCGGCGACCTGGAACGCGGACGCCGCGCGGCCCCGCAGCGCCGCACCGTGGCCGCCCTCGCCGACGGCCTCGGACTCGACGACACCGACCGGGAACGCCTGCTCGCCGCCGCCCGTACCGGCCGCACCCCCGGATACCACCCCTTCGGTGTGCGCTCCTTCCCCCGCGGCACGGACGACTTCGTCGGCCGCGAGGGCGAACTGCTGCGGCTGACGGAACTCGCGGGAGCACCCGGCGACTTCACCGGCAAGGACGACGCCGGCGCGCGCCAGCCCGTCGTGGTCGCCGTCTCCGGGGCACCGGGTACCGGCAAGACCACCCTCGCCCTGCGCGCGGCCCGCCGGCTCGCCGACCGCTTCCCGGACGGGCAGCTCGTGGTGGACCTGCGCGGCACGGACGACGCCCCACCCGCCCCGGCCGAACTGATGGTCGGCGTGCTCAGGGCGCTCGGCGTGCCCGACCGGGACCTCGCCAAGGCCGGCGCACCGGCCCACCCGGCCCTGTACCGGCAGGTGCTCGCCGACCGCAGGTGCCTGGTGGTCCTGGACAACGCCCGCGACGAGGCCCAGGTACGGCCGCTGCTGCCGGGCACCGGACGCGCGCTGGTGCTGGTGACCAGCCGTCGCATGCTGACCGGCCTCGACAGCGTGCACCGGCTGCCCCTCGGCGGCCTCGGCACCGCGGAGTCGGCGGCCTTCCTCTCCTCCCTCGTCGGCGAGGACCGCGCGGGCGCCGATCCGGAGGCCCTCGCGGAGGTCGCCCGGCTCTGCGGGCACCTGCCGCTCGCCCTCCGGGTGGCCGGCAACTGGCTGGCCACCCGCTCCGGCTGGAGTCTGCGCCGCCTCGCCGACCGGCTGGCCCTGGAGGAACGACGGCTCGACGCGCTGACCGCCGGCGACCTGCGGGTGGCCGGCGCCTTCGACCTGTCGTACCGCCAGCTCACCCCCACGGCCGCCCGGCTGTTCCGGCGCCTCAGCCTGGTCCCCGGCCCGGACACCGGCGCCGCCTGCGCCGCCCGGCTCACCGGGCAGGACCTGTACGACACCGAGGACACCCTGGAGGAACTCGTCGAGGCCGGCCTGCTCGGCACCGCCGGCGACCGTTACCGGCTGCACGACCTGCTCGCCCTCTACGCACGTGACCGGCTCGCCGCCGAGGAGGACCCCGAGGACGCCGAGCGGGCGCGCCGGTCGATGTTCCGCTGGCTGCTGGAGACGGCCGTCGTCGCGGGCCGCTGGTACGAGCCCGGGCACGGCGCGCCCCCGGCGTCGTGGCGCGGCACGGTGGACCTGTCCAGTGCCGGCAAGGCCCGCGAATGGCTCCAGACGGAGGGCGTGAACTGGCTCGCGGCCCTGCGCGCCGCAGCCGCGGACGGCGAGCACGCCACCGTCGTCGAGGTGGCCGAGTCCCTGCACTGGTTCTCCGACCAGTGGATCTTCTGGGGCCACTGGCCCGAGGTCTTCGGCACCGCCGCCCGCTCCGCCGAGGCCCTCGGCGATCCGCTGCTCGAAGCGACCCACCTCAACTACCACGCCTGGGCGACGCTGTTGTGCGAGGGCCGCCCCCGCGACAGCCTGCCCCACTCCGCACGGGCCCTGGCCGCCGCACGACGCGCCGGTGATCCGGTCCAGGAGGCCTGGGCACACGAGTACGCCTCCTGGGCCCATCGTCTCCTCGGCGAATCCGTCTCCTCCGCCGACCGCAACGAGCGGGCCGTCCCGCTGTTCCGCGCCGCGGGTGACGTGCACGGCCTGCTCCAGGCGCTCCTGCAGCGCGCCTACGACCTCCAGAGCGCCGAGCGCGACGAGGAGGCACTGGTCGCCTATCAGGAGACCCTGGACCGGCTGGAGGAGGCCGGTGACCGCGTCGAGCCGCACATCGCCGCGTTCACCCGGGGCAGCGGGCTCGTCGGCCTCGGCCGCATCCACGCCCGCCTGGGCCGCTGGGAGGAAGCGGTCCGCCACCTGCGGATCTCCGTGGAACTGTGCCGTGCCCAGGGCAACACCGCCCTGGAGAGCCGCTACCTCACCGTGCTCGGCGAGACGCTGCTCGCCGCCGGACGCCCGGAGGAGGCACGCGAGGCCTTCGGCCGCTGTGTCTCCCTCGGCCCCGGCGCCGACCCTTCGCGCGTCGCCCGGGTGCGCGCCCACCTCGCCCGCATGGACGCGGACCGGTGACCACCGTGGGCGGTGTCCGGTGACACCACGACAAGTCCCGCGCCCGCGAGGGCACATGGCGTTAGTGCTGTGACCGCATGGGTTCGCCGGGTTGACGGGCGTGACAGTTGGATGTGGGGTGACGTCCGATCCGACCGATGGAGGCGTGGCCGAGTCCCTACGTGTGCGCAGACTGACCGACAGGAAGGGCAGAAGCTGCAGCAGATCGTGCGCCGGGGCAGCGCCAGTTCGGTGCGCTATCGGCGCGCGATGATGCTGCTGGCCGCGGCCGGCGGGAACCGGGTTCCGGTGATCGCCCAGCTGGGCTCCCGCATTTGGGGATGCAGATGGTGCGCGTTGGTGTGGTGGCGGCTGTGCCGAGGTGGCCCATCAGCCAGCGGATCTCCGGGACGCTCAGAGGTATGAGTTCGTACGTGTCATGACTTTCGCCCCTTTTGCGGCTTCCTGGGTCCGGAGGCGACGTCGGTCGGATCGCTCATCGAACGGCGGGCCAGGACCCGGTACCCGAAGCCGCTCTCCCGGATGGGACGGATCGCGACACGGGCCCAGTGGTAGATCCATTCGCCGTGGGAGCCTGGCCGCCGGAGATGCGCTTCCGCTACGCCTCCTCCGCGGTGACCCACGCGAAGGGAACCGCCGCGTCGATCGCGCGCTAGAGTCCCGACCTGGCTGTTCTCTGTTCTGCCCGCGGTGCCGGTGTACTGGCGCTGCACGCCGGCGGAGCGGGTGCCCTTCTTCACAAAGCCGGTGTCGTCGCAGATCAGGATCCCGGTCATGCGGTCCAGGCATGCCCGTGCCCGGTGGGCTGCGCCGGGTGGGTGGGAGGTGTGCTCGGCCGGCCCACCCGGGCTGCGGCGTGGGCCGCGGGTGTCGGATGCTGGCCGGGATCCCTGACGGACACACGCGTATCCAAGGAGGAGTCGTGACCGTCCTGACCCGGATTCCGCTGGAGGGCGGGGGCTTCCTCCTGGTCGAGTCGCCGGCCGGGGTGGAGGGGCCGGTGAAGGCCGGGCGCCTGGGCGACTTCGTCCGGCAGGCGCCCACCACGCTGCAGGATGCTCTGGAGCCGGTGACCCAGGCGGCACAGGCGGCCCTCGACCAGCTGCGGAAGGCGCGGCCCGACGCGATCACGGTGGAGTTCGGCGTGGACCTCTCGGTCGCGGCGGGCGCGGTGCTCACCAAGGGTACGGCCGGCTGTCATCTGCAGGTGACGGTGTCGTGGAAGGGCGACGGTGGCTAGCGCCGCGCGCTGGCTAGACGGGGCGACCCCGTCGGACCTGCCCATGGCGGTGGCGCAGATCCTCGGTCCGGACGGGACGGTGGTGGGAGCCGGATTCCTGGTGGCCGAGAACCTTTTGGTCACCTGCGCGCACGTCGTCCGGGCGGCCGGCTCCGGGCCCCGGGGCCGGGTGCTGGTGACGTTCCCCCGTGTGACGGGTGCCGATCTGCTGGAGGGGCACGTCGAGCAGTGGCGGGAGACCGAGGAGGAGGACGTCGCCTTCGTCCGGCTGCCCGAAACGCCGACCGGTACCTGGGTGTTGCCGCTGGGCTCCGCCGAGGGCTGCAGCGGCCACGAGGTCCGGTCGTTCGGCTTCGCGGCCCAGGCGGCGCAGGGCGGACACCTCGGAAAGGCCACGGTGGCCGATCTGCTGAAGGCCTCGCCGGTCGGGCGCGAGCGTCTTCAGCTAACCGAGGCCAACGACCTCACCACCGGGTTCAGCGGTGCGCCGGTGCTGGACGAGACGACCAGTCTGGTCATCGGAATGTTCTCCGAGATCACGGCACCCGACCAGTACGAACGGGGGCAGGGCATCGCATACGCCACGCCTACGCAGGTCCTGCGGGGGATCGTGGCCGCCCTGGCCGAGCACGAGGTGTGTCCGTACCGGGGACTGGAACCGTTCACCGCGGCGCACTCGCGCTGGTTCAAGGGGCGGGACAAGGCGGTGGAGCAGGTCCTCGCGAACCTGGCCGGGGAGCGCCGCCTGACCCTGCTGCTCGGCCCGTCCGGGTCGGGCAAGTCGTCCCTGATCCAGGCGGGGGTGCTGCCGGCCTTGGCGGAGGGGAGACTGCGGGGCAGTGAGAGCTGGCTGCCCGTGCTGACGCGGCCCCGGAAGGACCTGCTGACGGAGATCGAGCGTGCCGGACTGCCGGGGGCGCGCCACGACGGGCTCATGGCGGCGGCGGACCGCCGGCTGGCGAGCGAACCCGACCGCCGGCGTGTGCTGCTGGTCATCGACCAGTTCGAAGAACTACTGGTCCAGAGCGCTGACGGGCGGCTGCGGGAATTCCTCGCCGTCATCGACGAGATCACCACGGTCGCCGATTCGGACAGCGAACTCAGCGTCATCCTCGTCATGCGGGACGACTTCTACCCCCAACTCGCCGCGAGCGCGGGGAGTCTGCTGGAAGCGGCGACGCCCGGTCTGCTCAATGTGCCCGGCACGTTGGGCCGGAAGGACCTGTGCGACATCATCGTCGAGCCCGCAGAGAACGTTGGGCTCCACTTCCAGCAGGGGCTGCCCGAGCAGATCATCAGCGACATCCTGGAGGCCAACCCCGAGGCGGTGATCAGCCGCCAGGCGCCCGTGACCGTGCTGCCGTTGCTGGAGATGACCCTCACGGAGCTGTGGCGCCAGCGGAAGGACGGCTACCTCACCCACGAGGCGTACCAGCGCATCGGAGCGGTCGGGGGGAGCCTGACCGCATGGTGCGAGAAGGCTCTGAAGGAACTGTCACCCGATCAGCAGGACATCGCGAAGAACGTCCTCACCTCCCTGGTGCGCCCCGCGGACACCCAACGCCGCATCCCACCGGTGCGCGCACAGGTACCCCTCGACGAGCTGCGCGGCCTCGCGGCCGGTGCCGGCAGTGCGCCCGATGACGACGTGGACGCCGTCATCGCCACTCTGGCCCGCCGTCGCATCATCACCACCACGCAGACCCTCCGCGACCGTGACCGCCCCGATGCCCCGCCCGAGCCGGTCGCGGAACTGATCCATGACGCGCTCATCCGCGACTGGGGCAGACTGCGGAAGTGGGTGAGCGAGGAGCACGAGTTCCACGAATGGCTCGAGCGGACGCGTGAACGGCAACTGCGCTGGGCCAAGAAGCGGGATCCGGGGGATCTGCTCGCGGGTACGGCCCTTGCCGACAGCAACAGACTGTCGCGAGGCCGTGGCCTGCCGAAGGACATCGCGGACTTCCTCACCGCGAGCCGGCAGCGTCAGGAGGCGATCGCCCAGCGGCGCAGACGGCTGATCACCGTACTGGCGGCGTTGCTGGTGCTCGCGCTGCTCGCCGGCGCGGTGGCGTTCCGGCAGTGGCGTGCGACGGTGGCCGAACGGGAGGCGGCCCTGTCCCGGCAGCTCGCCGTCGAGTCCGGCACGCTCATCAACGTCAATCCCGAACTCTCCTCGCTGCTGGCCGTCCAGGCGTACCGCACGAGCCACACGACGGAGGCCCTGTCGAGTCTGCGCACCGACGCGCACCTTCCCCTGGGCCGGCGTCTGCTCGGGCACACCAAGGCGGTGAATGCGGTGGCGTTCCACGGCCGCACCCTCGCCAGCGGGAGTTCCGACGGCACCGTGCGCGTCTGGGACACCGCCACCGGAAAGACCCGCACCAGGCTCACCGGTCTGTACGGCGAGGTGAACGCGGTGGCGTTCAGCCCCGACGGCCGCACCATCGCCACCGGCAGTTCCTACAGCGCCTGGTTGTGGGACGCAGCCGGCGGCAAGGCCCGCACCCCCCTGACCGGGCACACCGACACCGTGTTCTCCGCCGTGTTCAGTCCCGACGGCCGCACCGTCGCCACCGCCAGTGCGGACGGCACCGCACGGCTGTGGGACGCCACCACCGGCAAGCCCGGCCCCAAGCTGACCGGGCACACCGACACCGTGTTCTCCGCCGTGTTCAGTCCCGACGGCCGCACCGTCGCCACCGCCAGTGCGGACGGCACCGCACGGCTGTGGGACGCCACCACCGGCAAGCCCGGCCCCAAGCTCACCGGGCACACGGCACAGGTGCTCTCGGTCGCGTTCAGCCCCGACGGCCGTACCATCGCCACGGGAGGTGGCGACGGCACCATGCGGCTGTGGGACGCCGTCAGCGGCAAGCCCGGCCCCGAGGTGGACGTGCTCACCGGCACGGTGCTCTCCGTGGCGTTCAGCCCCGACGGCCGCACCATCGCGATCGCCGGCACCAACCGTGTCACGCGGCTGTGGGATGTGGCCACCCGTGCGATGAGCAAGTCCCTGATCGGTCATACCGACGCCGTGAACGCGGTGGCGTTCAGTCCCGACGGCCGCACGCTCGCCACCGGCAGCGATGATACGACCGCACGCCTGTGGAAGGTTACCGCGAGCGGAGACACATCCCTGGTCGGGCACACCGACATCGTCTACTCGGTGGCGTTTAGCCCCGACGGCGACACTGTCGCCAGCTCCAGTGGCGACAAGACCGCAATCCTGTGGGACGTCGCCACCGGCAGGAAGCGCCTCAGCCTCATCGGGCACAAGGACGTTGTACTCGCAGTCACGTTCAGCCCCGACGGACACACGGTGGCCACCGCCGGCGCCGACGGCACCGCGCGGCTGTGGGACGCCACCACGGGCAAGCCCCGCCTGGCGCCCCTGAGCGGCACCACCCCCCTTCACTCGGTGGCGTTCGGACCCGACGGCCGGCTCGTCACCGGAGGCCGCGACGGCACCGTGCAGCTGTGGGATGCCGACACCGGCAAGCCCGGCAAAACCCTGAAGGGACACACCGAAGCCGTCTTCTCCGCGGCGTTCAGTCCCGACGGGCGCACCGTCGCCACCGGGAGCGCCGACAAGACCGTGCGCCTGTGGGACGTCACCTCCGGCAAGGCCCACACCATCACCACCCCCGACCAAGTGCACGATGTGACGTTCAGCCCTGACGGCCGCACCCTGGCCATCGCCGTCGGTGACTACACCGTACGGTTGTGGGACGTCGCCACCCGCACGACCCGGACCACCCTCGCCGGACGTATCGACGTCGCTGCGTCGGTGGCGTTCAGTCCCGACGGCCGTACCGTCGCCACCGGCGACTCCGGCTGGACCACGGGACTGTGGGACGTCACCACCGGTAAGAACCGCATGACCCTCATTGGGCAGCACGCCGACGAGGTGACCTCGGTGGCGTTCAGCCCGGACGGCCGGGTCCTCGCCTCGGGCAGCGTCGACAAGACCGTGCACCTGTGGAATGTCGCCCTGCCGGGACCCGCCGAGGCGATCCGGACCATCTGCCGCGCAGCCGGCCGGGACCTGACCAAGCAGGAACGGACCGCCTACCTGCCGGGCCGGTCAGCGGACCCCGTCTGCCCCTCCCAGGCCTAGCTAGTGCTCGGGCCGCATAGGTTCGCCGGGTCGTTCAGGCTGCGGTGGCGAGGGGGCGTCCGACCCAGCGGATGCCCTTCTCGCTGCGGAGGCGGGCGCGTTCCTTGCGTTCGGCGGCCAGGACGTCGCGATGGCGGGCGTTGGCGTCGCGCCACCGCAGGTAGGCGTGCAGGGCCCGGTTCTGAACCGTGTGGTTGGGATGGTTCGCCTATGCGGTCGGAGCACTAGCCGCACGCCGCCGTTCCCCGCGCGCACTCTCCCCGGCCGGTGCCGGCGGTTTCTGCCTCGAAGGTGCCTGGTGAACGGTGCCGCCCGCCTGGTTGGCTCGTGGTGACCGAGAGGAGACCCGTGTGGACCTGGTGCTGTCGACGGACACCGTCCCCGACCACGAGAAACTCGCCTACTGGCGGGACGCGGTCGGCAGAGCCCTGGTCCCGGTGTCCGTCGTGCCTCGCGCCGCGGGCCCGCTCCACGGCCGGATCACCGGCGGACGGCTGGGCTCGCTGCGGGTGGCCGCCGTCGAGTCCGACGCCCAGCGCATCAGCCGCACCACCGCACACACGGGCGGCTCGGACCCCTGCGTCGCCGTCCATGTCCAGACGGCCGGCAGGGCGACACTTCTCCAGGACGGCCGCCGCGTCACGGCCGGCCCGGGCGACATGATGGTGTACGACACCGCGCGCCCGTACACCCTCGACTTCCCCGAGCGGTTCGTCGGCCGGGTCGTCCAACTGCCCCGCCGCGCCCTGGACGTACCCGACGAGCACCTGCGTGACATCACGGCGACACCGATCACCGCCACGGCCGGGCTCGGGGCGATCCTCACACCGTTCCTCGCGACGCTCGTCGGCGAGGCGCACTCCTGCCCGCCGGCCGTCGCCGGGCGGCTCGCGTCGAGCGCGGTGGACCTGTTCACCACGCTGGTGGCGGAACGCAGCCGGGCCGGGATCGCCGACACCGCGCGCGAACAGCTGGTGCTGCGCATCCGCGACCACATAGACCGGCACCTGGGGAACCCGGACCTGGCGCCCGAGACCGTGGCCGCGGCACACCACATCTCGGTCCGCTACCTGCACCGGCTGTTCGAGGACGAGGGGATCACCGTCGCCCGTCTCATCCAGCGCCGCAGGCTCCAGGAGTGCGCGCGGGAACTCGCCCGCGGCGGCGGCGCCGCGCTCGCCGTGTCGGCGATCGCCCAGCGCTGGGGCTTCGTCAATCCCGCGCACTTCAGCAGGGTGTTCCGCGGGGCGTACGGCCACTCGCCCCGCGAGTGGCGCAGGCTGCGCACCTCCGGGGCCCTGCCCGGCACGGGATGCGACGGGGCGGCACCGACTGCCGCCCGTCCGCCTCGCCCGGCCGAGGCGGACCGCCCCCGCGCGGCCTGACCCGACTGCCGGCCCGCTCGACGGACCACCGCCCTAACCGGCGGCGGCCGGCTCCGCCGGCTTCTCGTCCCCCGTCGTCGGATCCTGGGTGCCGGAGACGGTGTAGAAGACAGAGGACCCTTGCTTGGTGCGCTGGGCACCGGTGCGCGCCACCAGGTTCTCCAGGGTGGTGCGGACGACCTTGGTCTGGATCCCGCGGTCCGGGTGCGCCCGGCCGAGCGCCTCGGTGACCTCCGCCGCCGAGCGGGGCTCGCTCTGCTCGGCGAGATGGGCGCGGACGAGCTCGACGAGGGTGGGCTGAGCCGTCTTGGCGGCCGTCTTCTTCGCGGGCTTGGCCGTCGACCTGGCCGCGGGCCTGGGCGCCGCCTTCTTGGCGGAGGCCTTCTTCGCCGTCCCGGCCTGCTCGGCGGCCGACGACGACGCCTTCCCCGCCTTGCGCTTGACGGGCTCGGCGGAGGACTTCTTCCGCGGTGCGGGCACCACGGGGCCGGCGGGCTCCGTGGCCGTGGTGACCGAGGCCACCGCGCCGAGTGCCTGCTGCATGCTCACCAGAATGGTGTGGTCCTGCTGCAGCGTCGCCAACTGCTGTTGCAGGGAGCCGATCTCGGCCGCGAGGCGTTCTTGTTCCTTGACGTTCTGTTCGAGGTCGCCGGCCACCTGATTGACGTAGTGCGAAGTCAACTCGGTGACGGGGGTGGTGTTCTCAGACATCTGTCCTCCATCCGTAACCCTGACGGGTTCCCCGGTGGGTGGTCGTGGCAAGCGGGGACCAGAAGTGGGGTACTGCGGGTCCGGCCCGACACATGGATGATACGGGTCGGCCCACCTGTTTCCACTTGGTCGACATCTTCCCCCCGGAATTGATGAGTTCCATGCCCCGCCGGGGGCACACTTCCGGGTCAGATCCAGTACCCGGTGCAGCCAGAGTTCGACCGCCACACAGGCGGCCGAACTCACCAGGACCAGCAGAGGACGGTCGATGTTGCGGCCTTCACGGTGACGGGCCGCGCCCACCGGCCCTTTCGCCGAGCGCAGCAGGCACCGCCCGTACCGAGCCCCTGTTCGGATGTCGCTGTCCGTGTCCGGAGGCGCCCATGATCGTTATTTCCGGTGACGCCGCCTCGGAGCGGCGACCCCCGCGTCCCGGTGGACGACCGGACGTGCCGGAAGGCCCGTCGTCAAGCACGTCGTCAAGTACGTCGTAGAGGCAAGGAGCTGCTGGTGGGCGGTTGGATCGGCGTCGGGCTCGGAGCGGCGGCCGCTCTGTGCCCGCTGTCCCAGCACGGTGACACCACCGTCACCATCGACCACAGGCCGGCGGCAGCGCACATGGTCGTCTGCGCACCCGATGTGTGGATCGACATGGGCCACGGACCTTGGGCGTCCGAGCCCGAACCCCCGCGGCCGGCACCGGACTCGGCCCGGCGGTCGCCCTCACCGTGTGCGCCCGCGCCCGCCGCCCCGGCTCCGGTGCCCGCACCACCTCGGCACGCACCCCGGCAAGTACCTGTGGAGGTGCCACCGCCGCCCTCCGAGGCTCCGGCCGCGGAGCCCGCACATGCGCCGGTAGCGACACCGCCCGTCCCCCGGGAAGCGGACCCACCGACTCGGGTCGCATTCGCACCCGCTCCCGCGGCGGCTCCGGTCCGCGCGTCCGCCTCCGCCCCGCCGAAGGCGCCCGCCGCCTTCCGATGGGTGCCGCGCGCGCACTACACGGGCGGCCCGCGGCGGCCGGTGTTCACCGGGACACCGACGACCATGACCACCGTCGTGGTGACCACACCGGCCATCCTGGCCGCGGCGGCGCTACGGCCCTCCCGCCGCCGCACCCGAGGCTGACCCCGCGCCCCGACCGGCCGTCGCCTCAGGGTGCCCACCGGACCGGCCACACCTGCCCCGTTCACCCGTCCCTTGTTCGTCCGCTCACTGGAGTTGTGCTGTGCCCGAGTGGCTCGTCTACACCCTGGTCTCGATCCTGGTCTGTGTCCTCGTCGTTGCGGCGATCGTGCTGCGTCACCGCCGCGTCGCCGTGGACGAGGACACCTCCGAGACCCCGGACGTGCTGGAGTACATGGTCATGATGGTCGGCGTCGTCTACGCCATCGTGCTCGGCCTGGCCATCGCCGGCGTGTGGGAGGCGCGCGGCGCGGCCGAGGACACCGTCCAGCGCGAGGCCCAGGCGCTGTACGAGATCGACCAGCGCCTGGACGTGTATCCGGCGGCCTTCCACACCCAGGTGCAGCAGCACATCAACGACTACGCCAGGCACGCCGTCGGCACCGAGTGGCCCGCGATGGAGAAGGACGCGCCCGTCGACGGCACCGGCGCCGCCCTGCTGCGCCGCATCCGCAGCGACATCGCCCACCACGCCCCGTCCGACGAACTCCAGGCCCAGGCCTACCAGCCCCTGCTGGACCAGGTCGCCGCCGCGGACGACGCCCGCCACCAGCGCCTGGACAGCGCCGGCACCACCCTGCCCGGCGCGGTGTGGTTCGGTCTCGTCGCCGGCGCCGTCATCACCCTCGGCCTCCTGTACACCCTGCAGATCCGCCGCTCGACCCGCGAACTGATGCTGGCCACCGCCTTCAGTGCCCTCGTGGTCTTCCTGCTCTTCCTCGTCTGGAGCTTCGACGCGCCCTTCGGCCACTCGGGCACCGACTCGGCGCAGCCGCTCAGCGAACTGCTGACGACGGCCGTCTGACCCGGAGCGGCCCGCCCGTCGTCACCCGCCGGCGCCGTCCTCCTGGCCCGCCGGCAGCCCGAACAGCCTCGCAGCGTTGTCGTGGCACACCGCCCGCAGCCACTCCCGCCCCAGGTCCAGCCGCTCCAGGGCCCGCAGTTGGTGCAGGTACGGATAGGGGATGTTGGGGAAGTCGGAGCCGAGCAGGACGCGGTCACCGAGGGCGGCGAGCCGGGGCAGGGCACGGGGCGGGAACGGCGCCAGCCGCTCGGCGAAGTCGGTGAAGGCCATGGTGGTGTCCAGCCGTACCTCGTCGTACCGTTCGGCGAGGGCGAGGAAGTCCTCGTACTCGGGCATGCCCAGGTGCGCGACGATCAGCCGTAGCCGCGGGTGACGTGCCAGTACCCGCGCGATCGGTTCCGGCCCGGTGTGCTTGCCGGGCGCGGGCCCCGAGCCGCAGTGGATCACCACCGGGATCCGCGCCTCGGCCAGCACCCCCCATGCGCCGTCGAGGAGTTCGTCCGCCGGGTCGTAGGCACCGACCTGTACATGTGCCTTGAACACCCGGGCGCCCGCCTCGACGGCTTCCCGCACGTACGTCTCGACGCCCGGCTCGGGGTGGAGGGTGGCGGTGTGCAGGCAGTCGGGGGTGCGGCGGGCGAACCCGGCCGCCCAGCCGTTCAGCCACGGGGCCATGCCGGGCTTGTGCGGGTAGAGCATCGAGGTGAAGGCCCGGACGCCGAACTCCCTTAGGAGCAGAGTGCGTTCGGCCTCCTCCTTCCGGTAGCTGATCGGCCACGCGAGTCCACCGGTCAGCGGCCCCTGCGTGTCGAAGTAGTCCCACACCTTGCGCAGGACCCGCTCGGGCATGAAGTGCGTGTGGACGTCGACCAGCCCGGGAAGACCGAGGCCGCCCCAGAACCGGCGCACTTCACCGGCCTCTTCGCGCGCGCTGGTGATGTCACTCGAAGCGGCGGCGGCGGCCGGGCGGGCGGGGACCTCACGGTGATCGTTCATGCCGCCCACGATCGGCCGTGGCGGGCAGGGGGGTCCACCCCTTTCGAGGAGGGACGCATGAGGGATCGGTCACCCGGGCCGGGGGAGCGGTGGCAGACGGCGGTGGGCACCGAGACCGGCGGCCGCCCGGGTCGACGGTCCTCAGAGGTCGAGGACGACTTCGGTCGTGGGCTCACTGCAGCAGACGAGGACGGTGCCGGGCTCGGGCGGTTCGAGGGGCTGGGTGGTGTAGGTGATGTCACCGGCGACGAGAGGGGTGACACAGGTGTGGCAGACCCCGGTGCGGCAGGACCAGCGCGTGGGGATGTCACACGCCTCGGCGAGGCCGAGCAGGGAGGCGTGGGCCGGTGACCAGGCCGTGGTGATGCCACTGCGGGCAAAGGTGATCAGCGGGCCGGCACCCGGCGGCCCGGGTGGCTGGTGCGGCCGGACCGCGTCCGCGGCCGTGACGCCCGGGTTGATGGCGGACAGGGCGCTGAACTGCTCGGTGCGGATCCGTTCGGGACGCAGGCCGAGGTCGCCGAGGAGCGCGCCGAAGTCGTCCATGAAGGCGGTCGGCCCGCAGAGGTAGGCGTCGGCGTCGCTGGGGATGCCCATGGCCGCCAGTGACGCGGCACTCGGACGGCCCGGGGTGACGGGCGGCCGGCCGGGCTCGGGGACGCTGTCACCGGGCGCGGTGTAGTAGATGTGTTCCTGGGCGTGGGGCAGCTGCGCGAGGAGGGCGTGGGCCTCGTCGGCGAAGACGTGGCCGGCACGGTCGTGGGCGACGTGGATCCACCACAGGGGGCGCGGGTCCCGGGTGGCGGCGAGCTGGTGGAGCATGGCCAGTACGGGCGTGGCGCCGATCCCCGCCGAGGCGAGCACGACCGGGGCCGTGCCGTCCTCGAGGACGAAGGTCCCGCGCGGGCTCGCCACGTCCACCGTGTCTCCGGGGCGCAGCCGGGTGTGCAGGTAGTGGCTGACCTGCCCGTGGGGCTCGTGCTTGACGCTGATGCGGTAGACGCCGTCGACGGGCGCGCAGGACAGGGAGTAGCTGCGCACGGAGGGTGCGGTGCCGACGGGCAGGCGCAGGGAGAGGTACTGGCCCGGGCGGGCCGCGGGCAGGGGCGTCCCGTCGGCGGAGTCGAGGTAGAGCGACGAGACGGTGGAGGTCTCGGCGACGATGCGGGCGACGCGCATCGCCTGGAAACCCGGCCATCCCCGCGCGGCCGGCGGCGCGCCGGCGCCCACCGCCGGCCGGTCCGTTTCGCGAGGCGCCAAGAGCTCACGGAACGACTGCTGCCAGCCGGGGCTCAGGGCGGGGATGTTCAGCGCCCTGCGCAGCAACTCGGGGTCGCGGCCGGGGAGGTAGAGCAGGGCGTCCACCTCGGCGACCGTGAGGTGTTCGGGCCCCTTGCGGGTGAGGGTGATCTCGTCGCCGGCCCGGATCTGGCCCTCGGTGATGACGCGCAGGTAGAAACCGGGGCGGTGGTGGGCGACCAGGAGGGAGGGCATGGCGGGTTCGCCCAGGCGCATGCCGACGCGGTAGCAGGTGACCCGGGGCTGGCTGACCTCGAACTCCGCGTCGCCGATGCGGTACCGGTCGCCGATGCACACTTCGTCGTCCGGCAGTCCGTCGACGGTGAAGTTCTCCCCGAAGACGCCGAAGTCCAGGTCGTCCCGGCCCAGGTGGCGTCTCCAGTGGTCGTAGGACTCCATCTGGTAGACGAGGACGGCACGCATCTCGCCGCCGTGTCCCGCCAGGTCACCCTGGCCGTCGCCGTCGATGTTCAGACGCCGGACCGTGCGGGGCCCTTGGACGGGGGTCTTCCAGATGCCGGTGTGTACCGTCCTCCCCTGCCAGGGGACGTCCTTCGGCATTCCCACATTGACGGACAGCAGCGTCGCCATGGCGATTCTCCTGAATGAGCCGGTGAGCCCCCTCACGGAGCGGTGCGTCGTGCGCCGACCCCGATCCTAGTTCCGGGTGGGAGGGGCCCGCGATTTTTGTGTCTCACCGGCACCTCTAACCCCTGAATGGGACTTCAGTGGTGTGCCCCCGTCCCGGTATCGCCACCCGGCTAACCTGCCGATCATGGCGGACTGGGAGTTGCGGGCGGCGGTGGCGGCGGACGTCGAGGCGGTGGCCGAGTTGCGGGCCGTGGTGCTGCGGGCCGACCTGGAGCGGCTCGGGCGGTACGACGAGCGGCGGGTACGGCAGCGGCTGCGTGACGGGTTCGCGCCCGCGCACACCTGGGTCGTCGAGGCGGACGGCGGGTTCGCGGGCTGCGTGGCCCTGCGGCCCGGCGCGGACGGCCTCCGGCTGGAGCACTTCTACCTGGACCCGCGTCTGCAGGGCGGTGGCATCGGTGCGGCCGTGCTGCGCCGACTGCTGTCCCGGTGCGACCGCGACGGGGTCCCGGTCCGGCTGAACGTGCTCCAGGGCAGCCCCGCCCGGCGGCTGTACGAGCGGCACGGGTTCACCGTGGAGTCCGAGGATCCGGTGGACGTGTTCATGGTGCGCCTGCCGCTGCCGGCGGCCGCCCACGGCAGCCGGCCGGCCGGTGGCCCAGCGGCCTTGCGGGGAACCGGGCCGGAGCGGGCGGCGTCCTTCCGACCAAAAGCAAGATCGTCCACGTCGTCGCCGAAGGACCCGGGGGACCCCGCATGACCGGAACCGTGATCGGAACAGCTCCTCGATACCTCTACCTCGCGCGGCACGGCGAGGCGTCGCGGGACGAGAGCGAGCTGACGGACGCCGGCCGCCGCCAGGCCGAACTCCTGGGCGCTCGGCTGCGCGACACCCCGCTGTCGGCGGTTCACCACGGCCCCCTGCCCCGCGCCGAGCAGACCGCGCGACTGGTCGCCGGCCAACTCGACGAAATCCCGGTGCAGTCCTCGGAGCTCGCCGGTGACTACCTGCCCCACGTCCCCGAACGGGACAAGCTGCCGGCCGAGTTCGCCGACTCCCTGCTCGACCGGCTGGCGCCGTTCCCCGCCGAGGAGCGCCGGCCCGACCTCGCCCGGCGGGCCCTGGCCCGCTTCACGGGTCCGGTCGACGGCGACGAACCCCGGCACGAGCTGGTCGTCACGCACAACTTCCTCATCGCCTGGCTCGTCCGGGACGCCCTGGACGCACCGCCCTGGCGCTGGATGGGCCTCAACCACGGCAACGCCTCCCTGACCGTCATCCGCTACAGCCCCGACCGCCCCGCCGCGCTCCTCCTGACGAACGACATGTCCCACCTGACCCCGGAGCTCCGCTGGACCGGATTCCCCCCGGAACTTCGCGCCTGACGTCCCCCGCCGCACGACGCAGAGCCGCGGCCGGCCGGACGCCCCCACGGCCCCGGTCGGCCGTACCCGAGCCGGGCCCTACAGCGGATTCGCGCGCAGCCAGTCCAGGACCTGCCCGGCGTGTTCGTTCGGAGGGAAGACCGGATGGAAGACGTGCTCGATCCTGTCGTCCCGCAGGACCAGGGTCAGACGTCTGTACAACCTCGTGCCGGACGCCTCGAAGGTGGGCAGGCCGAGAGCGCCGGCCAGGGCGAAGTCCGGGTCGGAGAGCATGCCGAAGGGCAGCCGCAGCCGGTCCACGACCTCGTTCTGGTAGCCGGTGTCCTGGCTCGACAGCCCGTACACCCGGCCGGCGCCGGCTTCGAGCAGGTCCTGGAAGTGGTCGCGGAAATCGCAGGCCTCCGTGGTGCAGCCGCGCGCCCCGGGAATGGAGTTCCAGCCCTCCGGCAGATCGACCCCGGGCCTGCCGGTGAGCGGATAGACGTAGATCACCGTACGACGGGGGCCCAGCTCGTCCAGCCGAACACCGCGGCCCGCCGTGTCGGTCAGGGCGATGGCGGGTGCCTTCGTGCCGGGCAGGTGGTCGGCGGCCCCGTCGTCCTCGGGAGCGGGCAGGTCCGCGGGCAGGGCCAGGTGCGCGTCGTGCGCGGATCCGGTGCCGGCGGGTACGACGGTGCTGCCCCGGCGCGCGGCGGCGTCGAGGTGGGCGATCAGCGCCGACCGGCGGGCGGTCAGGGCCTCGATGCGCCCGGTGAGCTCGTCGATGGCCTCGCGATAGGTCGCCAGTGAGGCGGGGCAGTCGTCGATGTACGCACTCCCGGCCGCCAGGCACTCCAGGAACGGCCGGGTGCGCTCGACCGGGATGCCGAGCCGCAGCAGCGCCCTGATCTCCCGTACGAGCCGTACGTCGTCCCCGGTGTAGTCGCGGTATCCGTTGGTCAGGCGCGCCGGTCTGACCAGGCCCAGCGATTCGTAGTACCGAACCGCCTTGGTCGTCACGCCGGCCTCGTGTGCGAGCTCGCTGATTCTCATTCCGTTCACCTCACTCGCACGGTAGACCCTGCCCCTAGGGGCAAGGTCAAGCGGCGGGGGGCGCGGTTCGGGCCGGTCACCGCGTGGGGGAAAATAGTTGCCCTGAGAAACTGGATCCGTGAAAGGTCCCCCATGCCGCAGCTCGCCATCGACTACTCGTCCCGGCCGGCAGGAGTCCTCGACGCGGATGCCCTGGCGCGGGAACTGCACCCCCTCGTGGTGGAGGAGTCCGGCTCGACCGGCGTGTGCAAGACGCTGTTCCGCCCGGTGGAGACGTACGTCGGCGACCCCACGGGCCAAGATACGGTCTTCGTCCACGTGGAGGTGGGCCTCATGCCCGGCCGGTCCGAGGCGCGCAAGGCGCGTCTGTCCGAGCGCATCCTGGCCCTGCTCGCCAGGCATCTGACGGGCGACGGCGCGGCCCGCGCGGTGTTCTCGGTGGAGGTGCGGGACCTGTCCGCCTCCTACCGGCTCGGCGCCGTACCCGCGAGGAGCGGCGGTGACACCGCCACGCTGTGCCGGCCGGGCGCGCCCGCACCCGCCTGAACCGGACCCCGAACGAGCGCGTGACGTCCGCGCCGCACTTGCGCGCCCGGGGTCCTGAGGCGCACGGACGGCCGGGGACACGCCAAGAGGCGGCTGCCTCGGCGGGGTTGGGGCGTGGTCACTACGATGTGAGACCAAGACAACCATTCGACCGGCCCGTTCCAGGCCCGCCGGTCGGGGTCGCCGATGCCAGGGACCGCTCCCCGGGTTGCGGTGATCTTCCTGCCCAGGAGGACCTTCCGCATGTTCCGACGAATAGGCAACGTCGTCGTCCGACATCCCGTCTGGACGATCGTTGCGTGGCTGATTGCCGCGGTGGCGATCGTCGCCACCGCTCCGAGTCTGCCCTCGAACAGTGACGAGAGCAGTTTCCTGCCCAGGAGTTACGAGTCGATCAAGGCGGCGGAGCTCCAGGAGAAGGCGTTCCCCAGCGCCTTCACTCCGTCCGCCATCGCGCTGTACCAGCGCACCGACGGCGGCAGACTGACCGCCGCCGACCAGAAGGACGTCGCCCGGATCACCTCCGAACTGGGCGCGAAGCACATCGACCAGGTGCAGAAGGTCGTCCCCGGCCGGCCGTCCAAGGACGGCAAGTACGCCATGACCCTGGTCCAGATGGACAGCAAGAACGCCGGCCAGCCCCAACAGGTGGACGCCGCCAAGGAGTTGCGCAAGGACGTCAAGGACCTGGCCAAGGGCACGCGTCTCGACGTCAAGCTGGGCGGCTCCGCCGCGCAGGCCCTCGACCAGGAGGACTCGTCCAAGCGGGGCCAGGCCCTCATCGGCATCGGCACCTTCGTGATCATCCTGGTGACGCTGCTGATCATCTTCCGGGCGCCGATCCTCGCCGTGCTGCCCCTGCTGCTGATCGGACTGGTGTCCGCGATCGCCAACGGGCTGATCGCCTACGCCACCAAGCTGTTCGATCTCCAGGCCAACAGCTCGATCTCGTCGATCCTGATCGTCGTGCTGTTCGGCGTGGGCACGGACTACTTCCTCTTCCTGATGTTCCGCTACCGCGAACGTCTGCGCGCCGGTGACGAACCCAAGCAGGCCATGGTGAACGCGGTCGACCGGGTCGGCGAGGCCATCGCCTCGGCCGCCGGAGCGGTCATCATCGCCTTCCTCGCGCTGGTGCTGTCGACGCTGGGCTTCCTCAAGCAGATGGGCCCCGCGCTCGCCATCGCCGTGGGTGCCACGCTGATCGCGGGCCTCACCCTCATCCCGGCCGTGGTCTCCCTCATCGGCCCGAAGGTGTTCTGGCCCTCCAAGTCCTGGCAGAAGGAGCCGGAGAACGCCCGGTTCGCCGCCCTCGGACGGGGAGTGCAGCGCCGCCCCGCGCTGACCGCCGTGCTGTCCGGGCTCGTCCTGGTCGTCCTGTCGCTCGGCACGCTGGGCTTCAACGCCACGTTCGACCTGGCGTCGGGCTCGATGCCGAAGACCAAGGAGTCCATGGTCGTCCAGGACGAGATGCAGCAGGCGTACTCGGCGGGCGCCGCGGCACCCACCGACGTCTATCTGTCCAGCACCGACGGCAAGCCGCTGGACAAGGCCGCCTTCGGCGCCTACGCGCAGAAGCTCGGCGCGGTGGAGGGTGTGGCGAACGCCCGTATGGCGCAGGTCAACAAAGCCGGTACGACAGCGGACTTCACCGTGACCCTCAAGTACGAGGCGTCGACGGACAAGGCGATCGACGCCGTGGGCCAGGTCCGTGACGTCGCGCACTCGGCCGCGCCCGACGGCACCGAGGCCCTCGTCGGCGGCATGTCCTCGATCTTCAAGGACATCGACAGCGCGGTGAACCACGACTACCGGACGGTGTTCCCCGTCGCCGCCCTGCTGATCATGGTCATCCTCGGCCTGCTGCTGCGCAGTGTCGTCGCCCCCTGGTACCTGATCGCCTCGGTGGGCCTCGGCTTCGGCGCCACCCTCGGCGCCACCGTCTGGATCTTCCAGGAGGGGCAGGGCCACTCGGGTCTGATGTTCATGCTGCCGGTGATCATGTACCTCTTCGTGGTCGCCATCGGCACCGACTACAACATCCTCATGATCGCCCGGCTCCGGGAGGAGGCCCGAGAAGGGCGCGATCCGCGTGAGGCGGCCGGCATGGCACTGCGGCACGCGGGGCCGACCGTGGCCGCGGCCGGCTTCATCCTGGCGGCGACCTTCGCCACGATGATGCTCGCCGGCAACGCCCTGCTCACGGAGATGGGTTTCGCCGTCTCCTTCGGCATCGCCGTCGCGGCCTTCGTCATGGCGATGTTCTTCACCCCGAGTCTGACCGCGCTGATCGGGCATGCGGCGTGGTGGCCGGGCCACGGCGACCAGGCGAAGCCGACGGCGTCCGGCGCGGGCACCGGACCGGGAGACGCCTCCGGCGGCGACGGCCGGGACGCGGTCACCCACGATCCGGCCGGCCGCCGCGGCTGACGGGAGTACGACAGGGCGGTGCTGCCACAGCCAACCGGCACGGCGGCACCGCCTCTTCTGTGCGCCACGTCGGCGGCGCCGGTGGCGCGTGCGCGTCGTCCGGCCGACGCGGCAGTTCGGCAAACGGTCCCGCTGCTCCGTACAACTCGGCTGCCACGCCGGCCGGTGATCAGATTCCGCCACCTCGCGTCACGTGGGCAGCAGGCGCAGGGCGTACAGGGCCGCGCCGAGGTCGGCGACGGTCAGGGGGTCGGTGAGTGGACGGCCCGTCAGCTCCTCGATGCGGCGCAGCCGGTAGCGGACGGTGTTCGGGTGGACGAAGAGGGCGTCCGCGGCGTCGGCGGTCACGTGGAGCGTCGAGAACAGGTGCCGTCAGGCCTGCCACGCCGGCCGGTGATCAGGTGTCGTCGGCTCGCGTCACGTGGGCAGCAGGCGCAGGGCGTACAGGGCCGCGCCGAGGTCGGCGACGGTCAGGGGGTCGGTGAGTGGACGGCCCGTCAGCTCCTCGATGCGGCGCAGCCGGTAGCGGACGGTGTTCGGGTGGACGAAGAGGCCCTCGGCGGCCTCGGCGGTCACACCGCCCGCGGCGAACCAGTGGCCGAGCGTGCGCAGCAACCGCGCACGCTCGGCTGCGGGCAGCGCGAGGACCGGCCCGAGCGAGACCTCCACCAGCCGGCTCGCCTCCGCCGGGGCCGCCGCGACCAGCATGGCCAGCGGACTGTCGTCGAAGCGGGTCACCCCCGGCCCGTCACCGGGCAGCCCGGTCAGCGCCAGCCGGGCGAAGCGCAGCGCCTGCGGGGTGTCCCGCAGCGAGTCGAACCGCGGGCTGACGCCGACCCTGGCGCGCCGGCTGCGCAGCGCCCGCAGACCCACCGACTCCGCGTCGCGGTGCCCGAGCGCGATCAGCCCGATCTGCTGGTCGGGCAGCAGCCGCCAGACCGACGGCAACCCGGAGCGGCGCAGCGCCGCCTCGATCCCCGGCAGCGGTTCCTGACCGGGGTCCGGCACGGACGCGGCCACCACCGCGTAGGGTCCGCGCTCGGGCAGACCGAGTTGCCTGGCCGCCTCCCACGGCGTCGTACGGTCTGCGAGGGCGCCCGTGAACAGCGCCTCGGCCAGGGCCGATCGGCGTGCCTCGCGTTGCAGGGTCAGCTCCGCGCTCGCTTCCCGGTAGGCCGCGGCCACGGCCTCCGCGTACCGGCCGAACAGGGCCCAGATCTCGGACGACCCGGCGACCAGTTCGGCATCGGTGACATCCGGGTGCCTGCGGGCCTCGTCGACCAGTTCCGACCACAGGAACTCGAAGCCGACCCGGTAGGCGTGCAGGGTGTCCGCCAGAGGCACGCCCTGTTCGGCGCGCAGCCGCCCCGTCTGCTGCGCGGCCCCGACGTCCGGCCCGGCGCCGAACGCGAAACGGGCGAGCAGCAGATCGGCGTTGTCCTCGCAGGACTCCCGGAGCGAGGAGAAGGGGATGAGCGCGTCGTCGGCGTACGACTCGACCTCCGCGCGTATCCGCTCGGTCATCAGCCCACCCAGCTCAGGCAGGCGCGTCCGCAGCGCGGCACCCACACTCGTCAGACCCATGACCGCAGCGTACGGCAGCCGAATTGTGGCCCGGAACAACACCGGGACGCCCGAACTGTCGGTCCCGCCATGGACGTCCCTGATCCCGCGGGACACCATCTCGTGAGCGTTGACGACGGGACCCGTGAACGCCGAGAGCACGGATGCGAGGAGGCATCATGGCCAACCTGGCGGAATTCCTGGTGGACACGGCGCGCCGGCTGCCCGAGCACCCGGCCCTGCGGCTCGGGCCGGTGACCACCACCTACGCCGAGCTGGACCGGCTCAGCGCCCAGGCCGCCGCTCTCCTGCACACCGAGGGCGTGCGCGCGGGCGACCGGGTCGCGCTGATGCTGCCGAACGTACCCGAGTTCGTCGTCCTGTACTACGCCGTCCTCCGCACCGGTGCGATCGTCGTGCCGATGAACCCGCTGCTGAAGGAACGCGAGACCGAGTACCACCTGAGGGACTCCGGCGCCGTGCTGCTCTTCGAGTGGCACCAGGCGCCCGGCGAGGGCGCGGCGGGCGCCGCCGCGGCCGGGGTACGGCACCTGGCGGTCGAACCGGCCGCCCTCGCCGCCGAACTCGCCCGTCTGGAACCGCGGTACGAGGTGGCCGCCACCGCCGGCGACGACATCGCCGTACTGCTCTACACCTCCGGCACCACCGGCCGCCCCAAGGGAGCCTCGCTCACCCACGCCGGCATCCGCCACAACACCGAGGTCAACGTCACCGAGGTGCAGCGTATGACCTCCGAGGACGTGATCGTCGGCTGTCTGCCGCTGTTCCACATCTTCGGGCAGACCTGCACGATGAACGTCGCCGTGTTCAGCGGCGCGTCGCTCACCCTCGTTCCGCGCTTCGAGCCGCAGACCGTCCTGGACGCCATCGCCCGCGACCGGGCCACCGTCTTCGAGGGCGTCCCCACCATGTACGCCGCGCTGCTCCAGCACCCGGAGGCCGGCGCGGCCGACGTGTCCAGCCTCCGCATGTGCGTGTCGGGCGGGGCGTCCCTGCCGGTGGAGGTCCTGCACGGGTTCGAGCGGCGCTTCGGCTGCATGGTGCTCGAAGGGTTCGGCATGTCCGAGACCAGCCCGGTGGTCTCCTTCAACCACCCCGACCGCCCCCGCAAGGCCGGCTCCATCGGCACCCCCATACGCGACGTGGAGGTACGGCTGCTCGACGACGAGGGCCGGGACGTCGCGCCGGGGGAGGTCGGCGAACTGGCCGTACGCGGGCCGAACGTGATGAAGGGCTACTGGAACCGGCCCGAGGAGACCGCCGCCACCATCCCCGACGGCTGGCTGCGCACCGGCGACCTGGCCCGCCGGGACGAGGACGGCTACCTGTACATCGTCGACCGCAAGAAGGACCTCATCATCCGGGGCGGTTACAACGTCTACCCCCGCGAGATCGAGGAGGTGCTGCACGAGCACCCGGCCGTCGCCCTCGCCGCGGTCCTCGGTGTGCCGGACGAGCGGCTCGGGGAGGAGGTGGTCGCCGCGGTCGTCCTGCGCCCGGGCGTCCAGGCGGACACCGAGGAGATCCAGCGGTTCGTCCGGGACCGCGTGGCGGCCTACAAGTACCCGCGCCGTGTCTGGCTGGCGGACGCCCTGCCGATGGGTCCGAGCGGCAAGATCCTCAAGCGGGAGATCACGGCACCGGTCGCCTGACGGGCGGGGGTGGGTCGTGCGGGGCCGCGGGGGAACGACCACGGGGACCGGCACGCCGTCCGTTTGCGGTCCTCGCAAAAACGCTGGTCGAATATTGCCGTTACGGCCGAACCTGGCCTCTCAGTGCTCCCGTACGTGAGAGGCCACCGTGACCGCGACCACCCTTCTTCCCGCAGGACCCGAACCGAGTGCGCGCAGACGCTGGACGGTGCTGGCCGTCTGCTGCCTGAGCATGTTCCTGGTGGGCCTGGACACCACCGCCGTCAACGTCGGCCTGCCCTCGATCGGAAGCGGACTCGGCGTCGGGACGCGCAGTCTCGAATGGACCGTGGACGCGTACACCATCGTCCTGGCCGCCCTGCTGATCTCCTCCGGCGCCCTGGCGGACCGGTTCGGGCGGCGGCGCGTGTTCCAGTGCGGGCTGGCCGTGTTCGGTGCGGCCTCGCTGCTCTGCGCGCTGGCTCCGTCGGTCGGCGCGCTCGTCGCGGCCCGCGCGGTCCAGGGGGTGGGCGCCTCGATGCTCAGTCCGGTGGCGCTCGCGATCGTGGTGAACGCGATGCCCGATCCGAGGGAGCGGGCGCAGGCGATCGGTGTCTGGGCGTCCGTCTTCGGGCTCAGCATGGCCGTCGGCCCGATCACGGGCGGCGCGCTGGTCGCGGGGTTCGGCTGGCGGTCGCTGTTCTGGATCAACGCCCCCGTCGTGGTGGCCGCCCTGGTGCTCAGCGCGGTGTTCGTACCGGAGTCCAGGGCGCCGCGGGCCCGTCGGCTCGATATGCCGGGGCAGGTCCTGCTGACCGTGGTCATCGCGGTCTGGATCGGCGTGCTCATCGAAGGCCCCCGCATCGGCTGGACGGTACCGGCGGCGTTCGGTGCCTACGCGACAGGTGCCGCCGCGACACTGGGATTCATATGGGTGGAGTTCCGCCGGTCCGAGCCGCTGATCGATCCGCGGCTCTTCCGCGGTCGCTCGTTCAGCGGCGCGGTCGTGGGCGCCACGGCGGTCTTCGTCGCACTGAACGTGACGCTCCTGCTCAACACCCTCTATCTGCAGCACGGTCGGGGATACTCGGCGCTCGCCGCGGGCACGGTGACCCTTCCCATGGCGGTCGGGGCGACCGTGTGCGCCCCGTGGTCCGGCCGTCTCGTCGGACGCGTCGGCCCCCGGCTCCCGCTGATCCTCGGCGCGGTTTTCATTACTTCCGGGGGCCTGTGCCTCACGGGCATCGAGCAGCACACGAGTCTTCTGCTCCTACTGCTCGCCTCCCTCCTGATCGGCGTCGGCTTCGGCTTCGCCAACGCGCCGCTCACCAACACCGCGGTCAGCGGGCTGCCGCCCGCCCGGGCCGGCGTGGCCGGGGCGATCACCTCCACGGCACGCCAGTTCGGCGCCGCCCTCGGCATCGCCCTCGCGGGCGCGTTCGTGTCCGGCACAGAATCCGCCGGTCTCGCCCGGGCCTCCCGCCCGGGCTGGCTCCTGGTCGCGGCCTGCGGACTCCTCCTGCTGACCGTCGCCCTCGCGACCGGCGGGCGACCCGGGGCGACCGGTTCGACCGCCCCCCGGACCGGCCGTGGTCGCTGATACGAAGATTAATTAGCTGCTCAACCTTAAAGTGAAAGAAATGCGGCACCCGTCATCTTGCTTTCCGTCCTGAATGCAGCTCGATCCCGAGTATTTCCCTCGCGTGCGGATCTTCCCGGAAAGCTTTTGCTCTTTTTGGCGCACATAAAAGCGAGTTGGGGGCACACGGAGAGCAGAAGGAATGCTATCGGCAGGAGGCACGACATGATCGCCCTCGGCATCATCCTGCTCATCATCGGTTTCCTCACAGGCGTATCGATCCTGTGGACCATCGGCATCATCCTGGTGGTGATCGGGGCTGTTCTGTGGATCCTGGGTTCCATGGGGCACGCGGTCGCCGGCCGACGGCACTATTGGTGACCGACCCGACCTCCTCCAGGAGGTCCGGCACCGAAAGGCGGGTGCCGGGAGCGGGTTTCCGCGCAGGTGCGGGAACCCGCTCCGCCGCGTCCTGAGGTCCGGCGCCCCTCGGCCGGCCGTCCCCAACTCGGTTCGCCCTCCCCACCGATGAAGTCGGTGATCTTGGGAACGAGGACAGGAACGATCTTCGTTCTCGGGAGGGGAAGACCGGCATGACCGTACCCGCACCACGCGACCGACGCCTGTACCGCGACCGGCGGTTCGATCTTCGTACCACCACGCTGTTCTTCGTCCTGCTGGCGCTCGTCCTGTGTCTCGTGGCGTCGGTGGCCCGCCTCGCGACGGGCATGGTGGAACGCCGCCCGGAATGGGCCGGACTGCTCGCCGTACTTATCGTCGCGTCCGTGCTCGCCTCCCGGTCCCGGTGGCGCAGGCTGTCCGCCGCGAGATGCGCGCGCCGCGCGGCCGAGGCGCTGGAGGCCGCGGCCGAGACCGCGTCCGACAGCCTCCGCGACATGCGCCATGGGGCGGCGGCGGAGGGCATGCCCGGCATGGCGGTGGCCGAGGACGTGCGCGGCGCGGCGGCGGCCGAAGGTGTCAGGGGCGCCGCGGCGGCCGTCGCGGTACCGGCCGTCGAGTGCCCGGCCGGCGCGGCGGACCCGGCCTCCGGGTACGGCGCCGCTCCCCTCCGCCCGGAGGTGCCGCCGGCGCCCGGCCCGGCGGGGGAGGAGGCCACCGCCGTTCTCGACCTGCCGGTGGACTGCGCCGAACTCGACCCCGACGCCTTCGAGCGGACCGTGGCCGACCTGTGTCTGCGTGACGGCTGCGGGGACGTCGAAGTGGTCGGAGGGGCCGGGGACTTGGGCGCCGACGTCACGGCCGTCACCCCGGACGGGCGGCGCCTGATCGTCCAGTGCAAGCGCTACGGCGAGACCAACAAGGTCGGCTCGCAGGATCTCCAGCGGTTCGGGGGCACCTGCTTCACCGTCCACGAGGCCGACATAGCCGTGGTCGTCACGACGAGCGACTTCACCGCCCCCGCCCTCGAATACGCCGAACAGTGCGGAATCCTGTGCGTGAACGGCGACGAGCTGAGCGCCTGGCACGACGGCACCGGGCCCCGGCCGTGGGACTTCGGAGTCACGACCGCTCCCTGAGCGGCCCGGCGGACAGGAGTGGTCCACTACGTGGTCGACCGCACACCCATGCCGTATCGCGGAAATAGAATGCCGCGAAGCGGAAAACAGTGGGTGGGGGTAAGGCGTATGCGGTACGGCAGGAGGAAGCCCGAGCCCGGCCACGGGCACGCGTCGACGCGAAGACGGGGGTGGCGATCGGACCAGCCCGTACGGAGGGGCCTCGCCTTCGGTGCGTACGTGCTGCGAGGCCTGGCCCAGGTCCTGTTCCAGGACCGGGCCCGGGCCGGCGCCGTCCTCGGCCTGGCCCTCCTCGCGGCGGACTGGCGCTACGGCGCCTACGCGGTGGGCGGCGCCGCCCTGGGCACCGCGACCGCGTGGCTGCTGGGCGTGGCCCGCGACCGGGTGCGGGCGGGGCTGGAGGGCTTCAACTCCTGTCTGACCGCCCTGGGCTGCGCGGTGTTCCTCGACGCGGGCCGGCCGGCGACGGCGCTGCTCGCGGCGGCCGGTTCCGTACTGGCCACCATCGTCACGGCGGCGGTGACCCGGCTGCTACGGGTGTGGAACCTGCCGCCGCTGACCGTGCCGTTCTGCCTGGTGGCCGGCGCCATGACCCTCGCGGCACCCGCCTTCCGGCGGATCCGGCCCCCGGGCGACGGCAGCGCCGTACTCCCGCGGCCCGCCACCGGTCCGACCGCCCTCCCGCCGCACGACCTGTGGCGGGCGTTCTTCCGGAACGTGTCCCAAGTCGTCTTCCTGGACCAGTGGTACGCGGGGGCACTGCTGCTCGCGGGCCTCTTCCTGGCGAGCCGGACGGCGGGGCTCGCCGCCTGCTCCGGAAGCGCGGCGGGACTCCTCACCGCCTGGGCGCTGGGGGCACCGCCCGCACGGATCACCGACGGCACGACGGGGTACAACGCCGTGCTCGTGACACTCGCGCTCCACGGGGGGTGCCTGGCGGCGACCCGGGCCACGCTCGGGTACGCGCTGCTCGGCGCCGCGACCGCCACCACGCTCACGCCCGCCGTCGCCGCCGTGCTGGCCCCGTCCGGCGGCCACGTGCTCACCTGGCCGTTCGTGCTGACCGCAGGGGTCTTCCTGGCGGCGGCCCGCGCCTTCCCCCGCCTCACCGGGGAACGCGTCGCGAACGCGCACCCCTAGCTAGGTCACACGCGCCTTGTACGACTCCGGGTAGCTGTTGGTGAATCTGATGGCCCACACCAGCAGCACGACCGGAACGACCCAGTTGAACCAGTCGTCCTGGGACGGGAAACGGATGGCCAGCCAGGTCGACACCGTCATCAGGACGAACACCAGGCCCCAGGCGGCCGTCAGCACCCGGTTGATGTGCAGGAAGACGGGCGAGTGCCAGTACTCCCGGGGCGTCGACTCGCGGGCGTACTGGGCGGTGAACGGATCGACGAGGAGCGAGCCGAGCGCCACGACCGCCACCAGCCCGTTGGAGATGACCTGCGCGTACGTCTCCAGCCAGATGAGCTGACCGCGGTCCAGGGCCAGCGCGAGGATCGAGAGCACGGCGAAGAACACGATGCCGGCCATGTCCAGGACGCGGAGCCTGCCGCGGAGCATGTCCTTGCCCGACAGCACGATCGCGGCGACCAGCGCGGCGAGCGCCGCGTACTCCCAGGTGCTCGGACTCGCGACCACCCCGAAGATGATCCACGGCGCGAACGAGAGGAACACGCTGCCCGCGCCGACGGCCTGTTCGGCCGGCGCCTTCGTCGTCGACTGCTGCTGCGCCATGCGGCTCTCCCCTCACTGTCGTGACCGCCCCCGCCACCGCTCCTCCATCATGCGGTCGCCCGCCACCGGTCGCATGCCGCACCGCGTGCGGGCCGTTCGGCGGGCTCCTACCGTGGGAGTGCGGTCCGTTCGCGGGGGCGGTGCCGGTCCGTCCGGGAGCAGCCATGACCCACCGATTCAGCGACAACGACCAGTTCGACTACGAGATCCGGCTCGCGCTGGGTTCGGCCTGGCAGCACGGCGCGGACGTGGGCGAGGTGCTGTCCGCCGCGTCCGCCGTCGCGGACGGCGACGGGCGCCGGTGGTTCACCGTGTGGACCGAACTGGCCCGGCGGGTCCGCGCACAGGCCGAGCGGAGCGGGGCGGCCGGACACACGGTGAGCGCCCGCGACGCGTACCTCCGCGCCGCGGGCTACTTCGGCACGGCCCTCGTCGCCGTCGACGCCTTCCCGGATCCGGAGGCCCACCTGCGGAAGGTGTTCCCCGAGCACCGCGACTGCTTCGACCGCTTCCTGCGCGCCTGGGAGCCCCCCGCCGAACGGGTCGCGATCCCGTACGAGGGCGGTTCCCTGCCGGGATACCTCGTCGGCCCGGCCGACCGCGCCGGCCCGCTGCCCGTGCTGATCGCCAACAACGGCAGCGACGGCCCCATCAGCTCCGCCTGGACACTGCTCGCCGCGCCGGCCGTGGCCCGCGGCTACCGTGCGCTGCTCTTCGACGGCCCCGGCCAGCAGTCCATGCTGTTCGAACGCGGCGTCACCTTCCGGCACGACTGGGAGAACGTCATCACACCGGTCGTCGACTTCCTCGTCGCCCGCCCGGACGTCGACCCCGGCCGCATCGTCCTCGCCGGCATCAGTCAGGCGGGCTACTGGGTGCCGCGCGCACTGGCGTACGAGCACCGGGTCGCCGCCGCCGTCGCGGATCCCGGGGTCGTCGATGTGGTGCAGAGCTGGTGGCACAACCTGGGACCCGATCTGCGCGACCTGTGGGAGTCGGGCGACCGCGCGACCTTCGACAAGGTGGTCCTGGGGGCGCTGGACGAGGACCCCGCCCTGGCCGCCACCTGGCGCTGGCGTGCCAAGCCCTATGCCGTCGAGTCCCCGTTCGACCTGCTCGCCGAGGTCTCCCGGTACGACCTCACCCCCGTCCTCGACCGGATCACCACTCCCTTGCTGATCACCGACCCCGAGGGCGAGCACTTCTGGCCCGGCGCCTCGCAGCGCCTGTACGACGCGCTGCCTGGCCCGAAACACCTGGTGCGCTTCACCCGGGCGGAGGGAGCGCACATGCACTGCGAGCCGATGGGCCGCGCCCTGTTCGAACAGCGGGTCTTCGACTGGCTGGACACGCGTCTCCACGCCGGCTGAGTACGCCGGCCGAGTGGGCGGCCGGGTTCCGACCGCGTCCCCTCAGCCGAGGACGAGCGGGAGCCTCGCCGCGAGGGTGCCCAGGACGGCGGTCTCCGCGTCGGTCGGTGGGCGGCGGCCGGTCCCGACGAGCAGCGCGTCGCGGTCGGTGAGGGCGGCGGGGAAGGGCGCCCCGGCGATGTTCTCCAGGGCGGCGCGGGCCGCGGCGAGCGTGTCGGCCGGCGGCCCGGCGGCCGCCGGCAGATGCGCGATCAGGTCGAGGTGGTGCAGCGTCCATTCGAGCACGTACGCCGTCAGGTAGTCGCCGACGGTCAGCACCTGGTCGCGGGTGCCGACCCGTACGGACGGGTCGGCGAGTACGGCGGCGCGGCCCGCGGCGGATCCCACGTCGTCGAGGTGGAACCGCAGCAGCCACGGCTCGCCGTAGGCCGCCGCCAGCCGGGGGATCAGCGCGTCCAGCGGGTCCTCGCCGGTCGGCGGTTCCACGAGGCTCCAGTAGCCGACCGCGTCGACGGTGGGCTCGGCGTCCACGGGCGTGACCAGGGTGATCAGGACGTCCTGGGCGTCGATGACGAGATGGCACACCAGGTCCCGCACGAGCCAGCCGGCACAGCCGGACGGCCGCGCGAAATCCGCGTCCCCCAGCTCGGCCACCGCGGTGCGCAACGCCGTCCACGAACGTGAGAAGTGGTCCACGGCGGCACCGTAGAGCCGGAGCGCGACGGCGGACAACCGCAATTCGAGCGGTCGGGAATCCCCGCACGATCCACACGCGATCCGCGCTCGTCACCGCGTCCCCGGAAGACGACAATGTCCTTCAGGGGCACACTGGCCTCGGGAGGCGTCATGAGCACTTCAGCGGAGCCACGGGTGTCCGGTCTCGAGGTCCGGTCCATCGACTACGTCCCGCTGGACGAGCGGCACGGCAAGCTCTGGCACCTGGGCCCCCTGTGGTTCATGTCGAACGCGCAGATCGCCACCCTGGCCGTGGGGCTGATCAGCATCACCGAGGGCGGCAACCTCATCTGGTCGCTGCTGGCCATCGTCTCCGGCACCGTCATCGGCACCTTCTTCATGGCCTTCCACTCGGCCCAGGGCCCCCAGCTGGGCCTGCCGCAGATGATCCAGTCGCGCCCCCAGTTCGGCTACGTCGGCGCCCTGCTGGTGTGGCTCTTCGCCTATGTGCAGTACGCGGGCTTCAACGTCTTCAACAGCATCCTCGCCGCCGACTCCCTGCACACCACCCTGCACGGCAGCGTCAAGCTGTGGGTGGTCGTGGTGACGGTCGTGGCGCTCGTCATCGCGCTGGTCGGCTACGACATCATCCACAAGGCCGAGCGGGTCCTGACGTACACCTTCCTGGTCGTCTTCGGGATCTTCACCGTCGGTGTCCTGGTCACCCTGCACTACCCGGCGGGCTCCTTCGACCTCGGCGACTTCAAGTTGACCCCGTTCCTCGCCCAGTTCGGCGTGGTCGCCGGCTACCAGATCAGCTGGGCCATCTACGTCTCCGACTACTCGCGCTACCTCCCGCCCGACGTGACGGTGCGCAAGACGTTCTACTGGACGTACTTCGGCTCCGCGCTCGGCGGCATCTGGCTGATGGTCCTCGGCGCCCTGCTCGCCGCGTGGGCCGGTAAGGACTTCGAGACGATCAAGTCGATCAACGCGGCCGGCGACAAGGTCTTCACCGGCTTCGGCGCGATCGTGCTGCTCTTCGCCGCCCTCGGCCTGGTCTCCGTCACCGCGCTCAACATGTACGGCGGTTCGCTGACCCTCATCAGCGCCATCGACTCGTTCAAACGCGTACGGCCGACGCTGGGCGTGCGCCTGCTCACCATCGGCCTGACCGCGGCGCTCTCCCTGATCGGCGCCCTGTCCGCGACGGCGAACTTCCTCGCCAACTTCAACAACTTCCTGCTGCTGGTCCTCTACCTGTTCATCCCCTGGACCGCGGTCAACCTCATGGACTACTACGTGGTGCGCCGCGGCCACTACGCCATCGCCGAGATCTTCAAGCCGAACGGCATCTACGGCCGGTGGGGCTGGCACGGCATCATCGCCTACCTGGTCGGCTTCGCCGTCATGATCCCGTTCTTCTCCGTCGGCACCCTGTTCGTCGGACCCGCGGCGCACGCACTCGGCGGAGCCGACATCTCCCTGTTCATCGGGCTGCCGGTGTCCGCCCTGCTGTACTGGTGGCTGAGCCGCTCGATCGACGTGGAGGCCGAGACCCGGCTGGCGGAGGCGGAGGCACAGGAGCTGGAGCGCGCCGCGCACGAGCACCGGGAACCCTGAAAGGTGCCGGGCGTGCCCGGGTGGGAGATTCTGTAGGGGTGTGGGGTGTCCCAGCCGGTCGGATACCGGCCGCCTACGTGGCCCCGGGCCGCCGGGCGATACGTGTGACGCTGGTCGCCGCAGCCGGTTTCTTCCTCTTCCGCTACGGCCTCGGCGACCCCGTCGCGGCCACCTACGCGCTGTTCGCCACCGTGGCCCTCGGCGGCCTCTCCCGGATCCCGGGCACCGGACGGCAGCGCGCGGCGGTCGTGGCCCGCATGGTGCCGGTGTGCTGGGTGCTGGTCGTCGTCGGCACCTACCTGTCGGTGCGGACGTGGACCGCGGTCGTCGGCATGCTGGTGGTCGGCTTCGCGCTGGCCTTCTCCGCCGTGGGCGGCCCGCGTCAGGCGGGGGCGGCACCGGGTCTGCAACTGCTGTACATCCTGCCGTCGTTCCCCCCGTACGACCCCGCCTCCCTCGACGACCGGCTGATCGGCACCACCACCGGGCTGGCCCTGCTCATCGCCGCCGAGGCGCTGATCCTGCCCGAGCGGCGCCCGGAGACGTACCGCTCGCGAGCCACCCGGGCCGCGGGGACGGCCGCCCGCTGCGCGACCCTCCTGGTCGCGCCGCCCCACGCCCTGACCGCCGCCGACATCGGCGAGGCCCGGGAGGCGGGCCAGTCGCTGCGGTCCCTGACCGTGCCGGAGGCGGAGCGCCCCGCCGGGCCCGGGGTGCGCGACCGCGCACTGTCCCACACCGGTCTCGCCACCCGCGCCCTGCTCGGGCGGCTGGCACGCCTGCGCGCCGTGCCCGGGGAACAACCGGGGCGCGAGGTGCTCGCGGTCCTGCGGGCCGTGGCGCGCCTGGCCACGGCGACCGAGAACTGCCTGGACGGGGGGCCGTCCCCCGTGGAGCCGCACAAGGAGCTGGTCGGGGCGCGAGCCCGGCTGTCGGCCGCGTCGGCGGGACCCGGCCCGGTCGTCGAACCCGGTACCGCGTGCACGGCCGGGACGGCGGGCCCGGCCTTCCTCGCCACCGGCTCCGCCCGGCCCGTACCGGAGGACGGGACCACGCCGTACGGTCTCCCGCCCGCCGTACTGCGGCTGCACGCCGCCCTGCTGGAGATCGCCGACGCGGCGCTCGCCATGGGCACCGCGGCCGACCTCGCCGTGCGGGGCCGGCACGCGCGGGTGGAGGTGGCGCGGGGCCGGTTCTGGTACGCCACCGCCCCGGCCCCCGTCCTGTGGTGGCACCGGCTGCGCGGCCACGCGGGACGAGGGTCGGTGTTCTTCCAGAACGCGGTCCGTATCGCCCTGGCCCTGACGGCGGCCAGGCTCGTGGCCGGTCTCGACACCCTGCCGCACGGATTCTGGGCCACGCTGGCCACGCTCACCCTGACCCGGACCACCATGGACGAGACGTGGAGCACCATCCGCCGGGCGCTGACGGGCACGCTCGCGGGAGCCGTGCTGACCGCCGGCATCCTGAGCGCGGCCGGGGCCGAGAACGCCGTGTACGCCGCCCTGCTGCCCCTGTGGATGCTGTTCGCCTTCACCGTGGGGCCGGTCAAGGGTGTCGGCTGGGCGCAGGGCCTGTTCACCGTGCTCGTCGCCCTCGTCTTCGCCCAGCTGGCGCCGCCGACCTGGCGACTGGCGGAGGCCAGGATGCTGGACGTGCTGGTCGGCAGCGCGATCGGCGCCGTCTTCGGCCTCCTCGCCTGGCCCCGGGGAGCCCACGACGAGCTGCGGCACGCGGGCGCGGAACTCCTGCGCCGGGCGGCCGAGATCGTGGTCGCCACCGGCGCCTCCGTCGCGGGCGGCTGCGGGACGGCCGCCCCCTCGCGGGTCCCGGGCCGTCGGTCCCTGCAACGCGCGGTCATCCTCGCCGAATCGGCGTACGCGCAGTACCAGAGCGAACCGACGCCCTTCGGCGGCCGGGGGCACGAGACGGTGCAGCCCGCGGACTGGCAGTCGGTGCTGATCGCCGGGCACCACACGCTGTGGGGCTCCGACCGGCTGCTGGACCCGCCGCTCGCCCGGCTGAACATGGCCGCGGCCGACTCGGTCGGCGGACTGGGGGAGCGGGTGGCCGGGCGGATGCTGCTGGTGTCCGCGGCCCTGGACCCCGGGGACGACACCCCGACCGCGCCCCTGCCGCTGATCGATTCCGCCCTCGCGGGGTTCACCCTGGAGCCGCCCGGCGCCCCGCGCCTGTACTACGCCACCGTGTCCTGGTTCGACTCGCTGCTGACCGACATGTCACGCATCGCGTACGGCGACCAGACGGCCGGGGCCACCGCGGAGATGACACCCGTCCACGACTGAGCCGGGCCGCGCCCCCCTACCAGTCCCGTTCCGCGTCCATCTTCGCCGGTGCCAGGACCCGGACATGGCCGTGGCCGCCGTACACGGAACGCCGCCAGTGGGCGAAGACCTCGGCGGTGCGGTCCAGCCGTTCGTCGTCCCACACCCCGTAGTCGACCTCGACCGTGGCCCGGGTCCGCGCGCCGGACCCGGCCTCGTGGACCCGGACGCTCAGCACGTGGGAGGCGATGGCGGCGTCCGCCTTCGGCCCCTTCGTCCGCAGGTACGTCCGGAACGCACGGAGCGCCGGCACTCCCGGCGCGGGTGTGCCCGCGGCCGTCCCCGTCGGCCCACCCGTCCCGCGCGCCTCCGGGTGGTCCGTACCGCACGAGACGAGTGCCAGGCAGCAGCCGGCGAGCGCCGCCGCGACGGACGCGGAGCGAAGCGTGATCCTCATGTGTCCCCCTTTCCGGAGGGTGAGAGGGCGATGCGCGGCCCGAGGTTGCGTCCCGAGGGCAAGGGGGCCGCTCCTCTGCCCGCGCCGGTGCTGCCCCCACCCGTGAACCGACTGCCCGCAGCGGTGACCGCGAGGAAGCGGCCGGAAACCGCGCCGACCAGGCGATTCCCGTTCGGCCCGCGGCGCCGGAGGACACCCCCGGTCGCCGATCGGCGAGCACGAGTGCTAGAAAAGGGACATGAGCGGACGTTCCCGCCGGTCATGGGCGAGAGCGGCGCTGCCGCTCGGCTGGCGGCGGTCGTCCGGACCGCCCCGCGGTCCAGGGCCGTCACGCGGACGCCGCTTCACATCACCCCTGAGCATCCGCACGCTCGCCGCGCAGGTCTTTCTGCTCCAGGCCCTCATCGTGCTGGTGCTCGTCGCCGTCGCGTCCGCCGCCCTCGTGGTGCAGGGCCGCTACGACGGCGAGCAGAGCGCCCGGGAGAAGTCGCTGGCCGCCGCCGAGGCGTTCGCGCACGCACCCGGTACCGCGCTCGCCCTGCGGTCCCCGGGCTCCGGCGCACGGCTCCAGCAGGCGGCGGAGGAGGCGGAGAAGGCCGCCGGAGTCGATTTCATCACCGTCCTCGACCCCAAGGGGGTCCGGCTCGCCGACACCGACCCGGCCCTCATCGGCAAGAAGGCCGAGGGAGTCGGTCCGGCCGCGGCGGGCGAGGCGTTCACCGAGACATACCACGGCCAGCCCACCGACGCGGTGCGCGCGGTCGTGCCCGTGATGGACGCGAGCAGGCGCGTGGTCGGGATGGTCAGCGCCGGCATCCAGTACGCCAACCTCGCCCACGTGCTCAACGACCAGCTGCCCATCCTGCTCGGGGCGGCGGCCGGAGCACTGCTGCTCGCGACCGGCGGCACCGCGCTCGTCAGCCGCCGGCTGCTGCGGCAGACCCACGGGCTCGGCCCGGCCGAGATGACCCGCATGTACGAGCACCACGACGCCGTGCTGCACGCGGTGCGCGAAGGCGTCCTGATCATCGGCGGCGACGGTCGGGTGCTGCTGGCCAACGACGAGGCACACCGGCTGCTGGACCTGCCCGAGGACGCCGACCGGCGCAAGCTCAACGAGCTGAAGCTGGGGCCCGGCCTGCGACGGCTGCTGCTGTCGGGGGAGGCCGCGTCCGACGAGGTGACTCCGGCGGGCGACCGGCTGCTGGCCGTGAACACCCGGCTCATCGGGCCGGACGGCGCCGCCCAGGGCCTCGTCGCCACCTTCCGGGACACCACCGAGCTGAGGGCCCTGTCCGGGCAGGCCGAACTGGCGCGCGGCCGGCTGTCGTTCCTGTACGAGGCCGGAATGCGGATCGGCACCACGCTGGACGTGCGGCGCACCGCCGAGGAGCTCTCCGAGGTGGCCGTCCCGCGGCTGGCCGACGTCGTCACGGTGGAACTCCTCGACTCCGTGCTGCGCGGCGAGGAGCCCACGGGGGCGGTGCGCCAGATGCGGCGCACCGCGCTGCGCGCCTCCCGGTCGGGTACGCCGCTGCAACCGGTGGGCGAGGTGATCCGCTTCGTGATGGCGGACACGCCGAGCGTGGCTGCCCTGCGCCGCGGCAAGGCCGTGCTGGTGCCGACGCTGCACGACGCCCAGGACTGGCGGGCCCAGGACCCGGACGGCGCCAGGCGGGTGCTGGAGTCCGGCATCCACTCGCTGATCACGGTGCCGCTCCGCGCCCGCGGGGTGGTCCTCGGCATGGTCAACTTCTGGCGGGCCGCCGACTCACCCCGGTTCGAGGAGGGTGACGTCGCCGTGGCCGAGGAACTGGTCGCCCGGGCCGCCGTCGCGATCGACAACGCCCGCCGCTACGGCCGTGAGCACGCCATGGCGGTGACCCTCCAGCGCAACCTGCTGCCCCTCGGCCTGCCGGAACAGGACGCGCTGGAGATCGCCTCGCGCTATCTGCCCGCGCGCTCCGGGGTGGGCGGCGACTGGTTCGACGTCATCCCCCTGCCCGGCTTCCGGGTGGCCCTGGTCGTCGGCGACATCGTCGGACACGGGCTGCAGGCCGCGGTCACCATGGGCCGGCTGCGCACCGCCGTGCTGAACTTCTCCTCCCTCGACCTGACCCCCGACGAACTGCTCGGGCACCTCGACGAGATGGTCACCCGCCTCGACACGCCGACGGCACACGACGACGACCGCGCCCCGCTCACCGGCGCCACCTGCCTCTACGCCATCTACGACCCCGTCGGCGGGCACTGCACCCTCTCCCGTGCCGGGCACCTCGCGCCTGCCGTGGTGGACCCCGAAGGCCGGGTGACCTTCCCCGACCTGCCGCTGTCCCCGCCCCTGGGCGTCGGCGGCCACCCCTTCGAGACGGGTGAGCTGGACCTCCCCGAGGGCAGCCGGCTCGTCCTGTTCACCGACGGCCTCATCGAGAGCCGCGGCCGGGACATCGACGAGGGACTGGACATGCTCCGCTCCACCGTCGCGCACGCCGACCAGACCCCGGAGGAGACGTGCCGGGCCCTCATGACCACGATGCTGCCCGAGCACCCCAGTGACGACGTGGCGCTGCTGGTGGCCCGGACCCGGCTGCTCGACCCGTCCCACGTCGCGACCTGGGACGTACCGTTCGACACCACGGCCGTGTCCCGGACCCGCACCGAGGTGAGCATGCGACTCGCCGACTGGGGGCTGGAGGAGCAGGCGTTCAGCACGGAACTGATCCTCAGCGAGCTCCTCACCAACGCCATCCGCTACGGCGCCCCGCCGGTCCGGGTCAGGATCCTGCTGGGCAGCACCCTCGTCTGCGAGGTGTCCGACGGCAGCAACACCTCGCCCCGGCTGCGCCGGGCGGGCTTCAACGACGAGGGAGGGCGCGGCCTGTTCCTCGTGTCCCAGTTCGCGGACAGCTGGGGGACACGGTACGTGGCGAAGGGCAAGGTCATCTGGGCCGAGCAGGTACTGGGCCGCACCTCGGAACCGGACCTGTCCGTGCTGTTCGACGAGATCGCCTTCTGACACGGGTCCGGCCGCCCTCCGCGGGGCGGCCGGACCGGGGAGGCCCGTCAACTCGCTTGCGAGGGGCGGATGTTCTGGTTGAGCCGGAACACATTGGCCGGGTCGTAGGTGTCCTTGACGGAGACGAGCCGGCGGTGGACGGCGTCCGGGTACGAGGCGCGCACCTTGTCCTCGGCGGCGTCGCCCGTGAAGTTGACGTACATGGCCCCGCGGCCATGGCGGGCGATCTCCTCACGGGTGCTCCGGGCCCAGGCGATGTGCGAGTCGAAGTCCGTCGCGTCGGGGGAGCGCGCGATGACGTTGCACAGCACGCCCGCGTCCCGCTGGCTGAAGGCGGTGGCGTCGGCGGGCATCCGCGCGAAGGCACCGCCCAGCTGGTGCAGATGCAGCTCGCTGTTCGGCGTGGGTGTGGTCAGGTGCCGGCGCAGGACGGCGTCGAGCGCGGCGTCCGACGGCTCGACGAACGCGGACGTGAAGTAGTTCTGCGCACCGGCCGCCCACAGCGGATCGATCATCGACTGCATGCCCGTGTACGGCATCGGGCCCATGAGGTCGGCGACGGGGGTGCCCAGCGCCCGCAGCGGGGCCACCGCCGCATCGCCCGCCGCCGGATCGCCCGCGTACATCCCGAGCACCACCGCGACCCTGGTGCCGTGCACCTCCTCGGGCAGGAACGGCAGGGGAGGCGCCGTCATCAGGTTGACCAGCGTCGTCAGCTCGTCGGGCATACCGCCGATCAGGTCCCGCCAGCCCGTGACGACCTGCCGGGCCTGCTCCAGGGGGTAGACGATCAGGCCGCCGAGGATCTGCGGCCCTACGGGGTGCAGCTGGTACTCCAGGGAGGTCACGACACCGAAGTTCCCGCCGCCGCCCCGAAGGGCCCAGAACAGCTCCGGGTGCTCCCGCGCGTCCGCGCGCACCACGCGGCCGTCCGCCGTGACGACCTCGGCCGCCGTCAGGTTGTCGGAGGCCAGGCCGTGGCGACGCAGCAGCCAGCCCACCCCGCCGCCGAGGGTGAAGCCGGAGATCCCGGTCGTGGACACCAGGCCACCGGTAACGGCGAGCCCGAACGCCTGGGTCTCGTGGTCGAGGTCGCCCCAGGTCATGCCCGCCTGGGCGACCACCCGGCGCCGCACGGGGTCGACGACCGCGCCCTTCATACAAGACAGATCGATGACGATGCCGTCGTCGCAGGTGGAGAACCCGGCGATGCTGTGCGAGCCGCCGCGCACGGCGACGAGCAGGTCCTGGCTGCGGGCGAACTCGACGGCACGGATCACGTCCGCCGTCCCGGCGCAGCGCACGATCAGGGCCGGGTGCTTGTCGTGGGACCCGTTCCAGACCGCGCGGGCCCGGTCGTAGTCGGCGTCGTCGGGACGCACGACGGTGCCGCGCAGGGCCGCCTCCAGCTCGGCGATCGTGGCGTCCCCCAGGATGCCCTTTGCCGTGTCGATCGACATGGTCGGCTCCTCGGTGTGAGTGTGCTTCCGCTGACACCCACGACCGTAGGCAGCGGCTCTTAGCACTCACTCAGCAGCGGCTTTGCCGCCGTCCGCCCATGACATCGTGCGGCGCAGGGCGTCCGTTCCCCGGGCGTTGCCGAGGCCGGCGAACAGTTCGCCCGCCCGGGCGGCCGTCGCCTGCGCCGCCTGCCGCTGCCCCGCCTGCTCCTCCAACCGCGCCAGCATCAGACAGACCCAGCCGGCGGCGGACGTCGACCCGGCGACGTGCTCCAGCTCCCGGGCACGGCCGAGGAGGGTACGGGCGCGAGCCGGGTCGCCGGCGGCCCGGGCGGCCAGCCCCAGGTGCAGCAGGCCGTTGGTGGTGCCCGGGAGGTCGTCGGTCTCCTCGAAGCCGGCGAGGGCCCGGGTGAACGCGGTCCGGGCGGCGCCGGTGTCACCGCCGGCCAGCCGGAGCAGCCCCAGGCAGCCGAGGGTGATGCCCTCCTCGCGCCGGTCGCCGAGGCGGCGCCTGATCGCCAGCGCCGCGTCCAGGCACGGTCCGGCGGCCTCCGGATCACCCGCGCCGCGCAGGACGTTGCCGAGCGTGTTCAGGGCCAGGGACTCGCCGTACGGGTCGCCCAGCCCGCGGAAGCAGTCGACACCGCGTTCCGCCGCCGTCGTGGCGGCGCCGGTGTCCCCGTCGAGGCGGCACGCCCACGCGAGGTTCGCCAGCGCGTAGCCGCGGGCGCGGGACGGGCCCACCGCACGGCCGGCCAGCACCGTCTCCTCGAAGTACAGCGAGACCTCTCCGGACGCGTCCTCCTCGACCGTGTAACCCGGTGTGACGACCGGGAAGAAGGGCCGGCAGCCGGGTTTGACGTCCTCCAGCAGCCGCAGGCTCTCCCCGGCCGCCTCCCGGGCCGCCGCGCCCTCGCCGCGGCAGACCGCCCAGACGCCCGCGAGATGGGCGGCGGCGGCGAGGACCGACGGCTCGCCCGCTTCCCGGGCGAGGGCGCGCGCGAGGTCGAGGGCGGTCCGGGCCCGTTCCCAGGAGCCGCGCATCCAGAGCAGGATGGCCCGCTGGCAGTGGGCGGACGCCGGCGCCGCCGGGTCCGGGCGTCCCCGGTGCACCGCCACGATCTGCTCGGCGATCTCCTCCAGCGGGGCACCGTCACCCAGGCGGATCGCCAGCACGGCCCGTCCCATCAGCGCCCGCGCCCGCTGCGGCGACGGTTCCGGCGCGGCGGCCAGGGCGTCCTCCAGCCATCGCCGGCCCTCGGCGAGCAGTCCCCGCTCGGCCCAGAACGACCGCAGGGCGACGGCCAGCCGCAGCGCACCGTCCGGTTCGTCGCGCAGGAGGGAGCGCAGGGCGGCCCGCAGATTGCCGTGGTCGGCCTCCAGCTCCAGCGACGTGGCGGCCGGCGCCCCCGCGGGCGGCTCGTGGTCCCAGGCCTCGGCGAGCGCCAGGTAGAAACGCCGGTGCCGGGCCTCGGTGGCCGCCGCCTCCCCGGCGGCCCGCAGCCGGTCCGCGGCGTACTGACGGATCGTCTCCAGCAGCCGGTAGCGCACCTCGTCCTGCCGGGGCTCCACCGACACCAGGGACTTGTCGGCCAGCCGGTCGAGGACGTCCAGGACGGCGCCGTCGTCCGTGCCGTCCGCGCCGTCCGCGCACACCTGCTCGGCGGCGGCCAGTGAGAACCCGCCGACGAACACCGCGAGCCGGCGGAACAGGCGCCGCTCCTCCTCGTCGAGCAGGCGATGGCTCCACTCCAGGGTGCCCAGCAGCGTCTCCTGCCGGGTCACGCCCCGCCGGTCGCCCCGGCTGAGGAGGGCCAGCGCGTCGTCGAGCCTTTCCGCGATCTGCCGGGGAGCGAGCACGTGCGCCCGGGCCGCGGCGAGTTCGAGGGCCAGCGGCATGCCGTCGAGCCGGAAGCAGATCTGCGCCACGGCCGCGGCGTTCTGGTCCGTCAGCCGGAACCCCGGGTCCGCCCGCGCCGCGCGCTCCGTGAACAGCCGTACGGAGGCGAAGCGGCCCAGATCCGCCACGGACGGCAGCCGGTGCGGATCCGGCAGCCCCAGCGAGGGCACCCGGAAGGTCCGCTCCCCGTAACTGCGCAACGGCTCCCGGCTGGTCGCGAGGACGGCGACGCCCGGACAACGCGCGATGATCTCCGAGGCCAGGGCGGCGCACGCGTCGACGAGGTGCTCGCAGTTGTCCAGCACCAGCAGCAGCTCCCGGCCGGTCAGCTGGGCCACCAGCGCCTGCCCGCTCCGGCCCGACGGCGGCAGGGGGAGCCCCAGGGCGGCCGCGACCGCCTCGGGCACGAGGTCCGGCTCCGTCAGCCCGGCCAGGTCCACGAAACAGGCACCGTCCCGGAAGTCGCCGCCCCGGCGGGCCGCCACGGCGAGCGCCAGCCGGGTCTTGCCGCAGCCCCCGGCCCCGGTGAGGGTGAGCAGCCGGCCGCGCCCCAGGCACCGGGCGATCTCCGCCATCTCGCGTTCCCGGCCGATGAGTTCGGTGGCCGGCGCCGGCAGCCGGTGCCGAGGGGGCGCCGCCTCCTGCGGGGGCTCCACCGAGTCGGCCAGCAGCGCACGGTAGAGCCCGCGCGTCTGCGGGTCGGGGTCGGCGCCGGTGTCGCGCCGGAGCGCGTCCCGCAGACTCTCGTACAGGGCCAGTGCCTCCCGGCGCCGCCCCGCCTCGGCCAGGACGCGCATCAGGGCCCGGTGACCCGGTTCGTGCAGGGGATCCCCGGCGATCAGGGTTCGCAGCGCGTCGACGGCCCCGGCCGTGTCGTGATCGTGCTCCAGCGCCTCGGCGAGGCCGAGCAGCAGGGCCGTGCGCCGTCTCTCCAGCGCCTCGGCCGCCTCGCCCGCCCAGGACTCGTAGCGGTCCTCCGGCAGCAGACCTGGCCCGGCCAGGTCGAGCGCGGCGCGGTAGGCCGCGGGGCCGCCACCGTCGGCGGCGCGCCGGGACGCCTCGTCGAACGCGTCGAGGTCGACCCGTACGCCGCCCTCCGGGCCGAGCACCACCATGTCGTCGCGGAGCACCACGACCTCACCGGGCGCTCCCGTGGCGGCCAGCGCGCGGCGCACCGCGTACAGCACCTGGTGCAGGTTGTTCGACGCCGCGGAGCGGTCGAGGCCGGGCCACAGCAGGTCGTAGACCTGTTCGCGGTGCATCCGGTGGCCGGGTGACAGGCAGAGCAGTTTCAGCAGGCTGCGGGCCTTGCGCAGGCGCCACGCCCCGGCGGCGACCGGGCGGTCCTCGACCGCCACCGCGAACCCGCCGAGGAGCCGGATGCGTACCTCGTCGGCCATGGCTGTCCTCACGAGCAGGCTACCGCCCGGGGTCCGGGCCCGCCCCGGATGCGTGATCATGGACGCGGCGGAAGGATCGGCAGGGGGCAACGCCTGTTGCGGCGCGCTACCGGAGCACTGCCATGAACGAGAATCGCATTCCGCGCCGTCCGCCGGGTCCGGCGGACGCGCACGCCACGAGCGCAACGACGTCGTCCGCCGCGGACTGGGGCCTGCTGCTTCTGCGGCTGACCTTCGGGCTGCTGATGGCCGCGCACGGCGCGCAGAAACTGTTCGGACTCTTCGGCGGCGGCGGTCTGACGGCGACCGGGCAGGCCTTCGCCGGGCTCGGGTACCGCCCGGGGAAGGTCTTCGCCGCCATCGGCGGCGGGTCCGAGTTCCTCGGCGGCCTCGGCCTGGCCTTCGGTGTGCTGACGCCGCTGGCGGCCGCCGCGCTGATCGGCACGATGATCAACGCGATGGTGACCGTCACCGGCGCCCACGGTCTGTGGGACTCAGACGGCGGTGTCGAGTACAACGTCTGCATCGCCGTGGCCGCCCTGGCCGTCGCCGCGATCGGCCCGGGCCGCTTCTCCGTCGACCACTACCTCCCCTGGGGCCGCGGCGGCTGGCCCGAGGCCGCGGTCGCCCTGGGCCTCGGCGGGGCGGGAGCGGCGGTCACCCTGGCCCTGTGAGCGATCCCGGCACCGGAGGCGCTGCGCCGGGCCCGGACTCGTGCGGATACCGGCGGCGCCGTGCCCCTGCCGTGCCCCTGCCGGGGGCCGGTACTGCGTGCGGCCTCGTCGCGGCCGTCCCTGGCCGTGCTCCGGCGGGCGGGCCGCCGCCAAGCCGTGCCTGACGGTGCCGGGCACGGACCCGTGGGCGGGTAGGGGCCATGTCGTGTCCCTGCCGGGAGCCGGTGCCGCATGCCCCCTCGTGGCGGTCGTCCCCGGGCGCGCCTCGGCGGCGGGCCGCCGTGCCGTGTCGGACGGGGGCGGGGCACGGACTCGTGGGGCGGTCATCAGAGGCTCTGTGCGGGGCACCACCGCGGGGGGATGCCGGCGCCGCCGTGTCCCTGCCGGGGGCCGGTACACGTGCTGCCTCGACACGGTCGTCCTTGGCCGTGCTCCGGCGGCGGGCCGCCATGCCGTCCTGGGACAGTGCATGGGATGGACCCGTGGGCGGACACCGGCCGAGTCGTGCCCCTGCCGGTGCTGGTGCCGCGTGCGGCCTCGTCGCGGTCGTCCCTGGCCGTGCTCCGGCGGCGGGCCGCCATGCCGTCCTGGGACAGTGCCTGGGACGGACCCATGGGCGGACACCGGCCGAATCGTGTGCCGGTCGGTACCGGTGCCGGTGCCGGTGACGCGTGCTGCCTCGTCGCGGTCGTCCCTGGCCGTGCTCTGGCGGCGGGCCGCCGCCAAGCCGTGCCTGACGGTGCCGGGCACGGACCCGTGGGCGGGCACCGGAGGCGCTGTGCCGGGCATGGACCCGTCGGCGGAAACCGGCGGCCCCGCGTCCCTGGCGAGTTTCCGCCGGGTGGTGCGGGCCGGACCCGTTCAGTCCTCGGGTGCCCCCGTGCGCAGGCCGTCCATGACGAGGTCGAAGAGGCGGGTGGCGCGGGGCTGCCAGTCGTCGTGCGGGGCGAGCTGCCAGAGACCCGCTATGGCGAGGAGGAGGTCGTCGGCCGTGACGCCCGGGCGGATGGTGCCGGCCTCCTCGTTCGCGCGCAGGAGGAGGTCCGCCGCGGCGGCGACCGGCGTGGGCTCCGGCTTCGCCGGTCCGCCCGGGACACCGGTGACCTGCCGGATCGCGTCCGCCAGGCCGGCCTTGGCCATCGCGAACTCCGCCAGCCGGTCCATCCAGGCCCGCAGCGCCCGCTCGGGCGGCCCGGTCCGCAGCAACTGGCAGGCACTGTCGGCGACCTGCTGCATCTCGTGCCGGTAGATCTCGAGGACCAGTGCCTCGCGGTTGGGGAAGTTGCGGTAGAACGTGCCCTGCCCGACGCCGGCCTTCTTGGCGATCGCGCTCAGCGGGGCGTCCGCGCACCGGGTCAGCTCGACGAGTGCCACTTCCAGGATGCGTTCACGGTTGCGCTGGGCGTCCGAGCGCAGGGGTGCGTCCTTCTTCTGCGGCACTCGTCCTCCTCGCGGGTTCCTGGCCGAAGCCCGCACTTGCTAAGCGGACAACTGTCCGTTACGTTTCAGGGGTAGCGGACAGTCGTCCGGTTACGCCCACGATAGCCGCGGGCGAGGCCTCACGGCAGTCGGCGCCTGCCGCCTCGGTACCCGCCGACGCGGCAGTCGGGACAGGCCGCCCGCGGTCAGGTCCCCGCGCACCCGGCCCTTCACCTCGCCCCGGCACCCACCTCGCACGCTTCGCACCAGCCGGCACTCCTGCCGCCGGACCCCCCATTCCTTCCGGAAACGCGAAAGAAGCTGCTCATGGCCCTATCGACGTCCAGTGTCATCACCTTGAAGATCAACGGCGAGAAGTACACACTGCCCGTCGACCACCGCACCACCCTGCTCGACGCCCTGCGCGAGCGCCTGGATCTGACCGGTTCCAAGAAGGGCTGTGACCAGGGCCAGTGTGGTGCCTGCACCGTCCTGCTGGACGGGCGCCGAACGGTCTCCTGCCTGCAACTGGCCGTGGCGGCCGAAGGCCACGAGATCACCACGGTCGAAGGACTGGCCGAGGGCGACCGCCTGCACCCCGTGCAGCAGGCCTTCCTCGACCTGGACGGCTACCAGTGCGGCTACTGCACCCCCGGCCAGATCTGCTCGGCGATCGGGGTGATCGAGGAGCACGCGGCCGGCTGGCCGAGCGCCGTCACCGACGACGTCCGGCCCGAAGCGGGACCGCCGCCCCTGACCGCCGACGAGATCCGGGAACGGATGAGCGGCAACCTGTGCCGCTGCGGCGCCTATGTCTCGATCGTCGAGGCGGTGGCCCGCGCGGCCGCGGCCGGCACCAGCGCGGACACCCGCGGACGGGCGTCCGCCGGCTCCGCGAACGACACCGAGGGGGCCGTGGCATGAGGGAGTTCGGCTACCAGCGTGCGTCCGACGTGGCCGGCGCCGTCGCCCTGCTCGGCGCCGACCCGGACACCCGCTTCCTCGGCGGCGGCACCAACCTCGTCGACCTGATGAAGACCGGTGTCGAACGCCCCAACCGGCTCATCGACATCCGCGAACTGCCCCTCGACGACATCGAGTCCACGCCGGACGGCGGCCTGCGCATCGGCGCCACCGTCACCAACGGCGACCTGGCCGCCCACCCCGAGGTCCGGCGGCGCTACCCGGCGCTGGCACAGGCGGTGCTGGCCGGGGCCTCCGGCCAGCTGCGCAACATGGCCACGGTCGGCGGCAATCTGCTCCAGCGCACCCGCTGCGGCTACTTCACCGACATCACCGTGCCCTGCAACAAGCGGGTGCCCGGCAGCGGCTGCCCCGCCCTGGACGGCGACCACCACAACCACGCCATCCTGGGCGCGTCCGACCACTGCGTGGCCGTACACCCCTCGGACATGGCCGTCGCCCTCACCGCCTTCGACGCCGTCGTGCACTACGAAGCCCCCGACGGGCCGGGGGAGTCGCCGCTCGGAGAGTTCTACCTGCCCGTCGGCGACACCCCGCACCTGGAGACCGCCCTGCCCGCCGGCGCGCTGATCACCGGCGTCACGCTGCCGCCCGTCCCGGTCGCCGCCCACTCCCGCTACCGCAAGGTCCGCGAGCGTGCCTCGTACGCGTTCGCCATCGGCTCCCTCGCCGCCGCGCTCGACGTCCGCGACGGCGTCGTCCGGGACGCGCGCCTGGCCCTCGGCGCGGTCGCCTCCCGGCCCTGGCGCGCCCTGGCCGCCGAACGCGTCCTCATCGGCGCCCCCGCCGACGACACGACCTTCACCGCGGCGGCGGACGCCGAACTGACGGCGGCCAGGCCGCTTCCGCACAACGGATACAAGGTGGCCCTCATGCGCAACCTCGTGGTGGCCGAGCTGACCCGACTCACCGAGGAGTCCGCCCGATGACCACCGCCACCACCGGAACCCGGACAGCCGCACCCGCCCCCTCCGTCGGCACCGCGCACACCCGCGTGGAGGGCCGGGACAAGGTCACCGGAGCGGCCCGCTACGCGGGTGAGATCCCCTTCGCCGACCTCGCGCACGGCTGGCTGGTCCTGTCCACCATCGCCCGGGGCCGCATCAGCGCCATCGAGACCGAGGCCGTCCTGGCCATGCCAGGCGTGCTCGCCGTCCTGGACCACCGCAACGCGCCCCGCGTCTCGACCGACTACGTCGGCCTGCTGGGCATCCCGCCGGACCCGACCTGCGCCGTCTTCCAGCACGACCGCGTACCGCACCTGGGCTGGCCGGTCGCCCTCGTCGTCGCCGAGACCTCCGAACAGGCCCGGGAGGCCGCGGAGGCACTGCTGGTCCACTACGAACAGCAGCCCCACGACGTCGAGTTCACGGGCGAGCACCCGGACGCCCACCCGGTGGACGGCCACATGCCCGCCGTGACGGAGAAGGGCGACCTCGATGCCGAACTGGCCGCGTCCGACGCGGTCGTGGACGAGGAGTACACCACCCCCGAAGAGCACCACAACCCGATGGAACCGCACGCGGCGACAGCCCACTGGGACGGCGGACGCCTCGAGGTCGTCGACTCCAACCAAGGTGCCACCTGGGTCATCGGTGAACTCGCCAACCTCTTCTCGCTCGACCCCGCCTCGGTGCGCGTCCGTTCCGAGCACGTCGGCGGCGGCTTCGGCAGCAAGGGCGTGCGCGCCCACCAGGTGGCCGCCGTCATGGCCGCGACCGTCCTGCAGCGCCCGGTACGCGTCGTCCTGACCCGGCGTCAGATGTTCTCGCTGGCCGGCTACCGCAGCCCCACCACCCAGCACGTCCGGCTCGGCGCCGACGCCGACGGCCGCCTGCGCGCCCTGGAGCACCGCTCGGTCAGCCTCACCTCCACCGTGCACGAGTTCGTCGAACCGAGCGCCGGGGTCGCCCGCGTGATGTACGACGCCGACGCCCACCACACCGCCAACCGCGTCGTACCCCTCGACGTGCCCACACCGACGTTCATGCGCGCCCCCGGCGAGGCACCCGGATCGTTCGCGCTGGAGGCGGCGCTGGACGAACTCGCCGAGAAGTGCGGCATCGACCCGATCGAGCTGCGCCTGCGCAACGAACCCGACAGGGGACCTGTCTCCGGCCTGCCGTTCGCCGGCCGCAACCTGGCCGCCTGCTTCGAGGAGGGCGCCCGCAGGTTCGGCTGGGCGGACCGCGACCCGCGACCCGGGCTGCGCCGGGAGGGCCGCTGGCTCCTGGGCACCGGCACGGCCGCCGCCTCCTTCCCGGCGGGCGCCGCGCCGTCCACCGCGACCGTGACCGCCCACCCGGACGGCACCTTCGGCGTGCGGATCGCCGCGGCCGACATCGGCACCGGAGCCCGTACGGCCCTCACCCTCGTCGCAGCCGACGCGCTCGGCGTGCCCCCGGAGCGCGTCCGGGTCCGCATCGGCGACAGCGACTTCGGCCCGGCGATGATCGCCGGCGGCTCCATGGGCACCCGTTCCTGGGCCTGGGCGGTCACGGCCGCCGCAGGCGAACTGCGGGACAGGCTGGTCCTCGGCACGGACATCCCCCCGGAGGGCATCACGGTACGGTCGGACACCACCGCCGCCATCGGCGCCCTCGCGCCGGCCGAACGGCACTCGTTCGGGGCGCAGTTCGCCGAGGTGGCCGTGGACCCCGCCACCGGCGAGGTCCGGGTACGGCGCATGCTCGGAATGTTCGCGGCGGGCCGGATCGTCAACCCCCTCACCGCGCGCAACCAGTTCGTCGGCGGCATGATCTGGGGCATCTCCATGGCCCTGCACGAGGAGGCCGTGCGGGACCGCGCCTCGGGCGGCGTCGTCGGCGCCGACCTCGCCGGCTACCACGTGGCCACGAACGCCGACGTCCCGCGCGTCGAGGCCGACTGGATCGAGGACCCGGACCCGAACGACCCGGTCGGGATCAAGGGCATCGGCGAGATCGGCATCGTGGGAGCGGCGGCCGCCATCGCCAACGCGGTCTGGCACGCGACCGGCACCCGTCACCGCAACCTCCCGATCCGCCCGGACCGTGTCCTCGCGGCGTCCGTCGGCGGGCCGGTGCCGGGAACCGGGCCGCTGCCGGGCGACGGACCGGAGGCGGGAGGAGCGCCGGATGCTTGACCTGGCCGGGCAGCTGGACCAGTGGATCGAGGAGGGCCGGGAGTTCGCCGTCGCCACCGTGGTGGCCGTCGGCGGCAGCGCCCCCCGCGGTCCCGGCGCCGCCCTCGCGGTCGACACCGCGGGCAGCGTCATCGGCTCCGTCTCCGGCGGCTGCGTGGAGGGCGCGGTGTACGAGCTGTGCCGACAGGCGCTCGACACCGGGCAGAGCCTCGTCGAACGCTTCGGCTACAGCGACGAGGACGCCTTCGTGGTGGGACTGACCTGCGGCGGGACGATCGAGGTGCTGATCACGCCGGTGAGCGCGCGGGCGCCGGCCCGGGCGGTCCTCGGGCCGGCCGTGTCCTCGGCCCTCCGGGGCGAACCGTCGGCCCTCGTCCGCGTCGCCCGCGGCCCCGCCCAACTCCTCGGCCGCGCGCTGCTGGTGCGTGCCGACGGCACGTACGAGGGCGGCCTCGGCGGCCATGCCGACCTGGACCGGAACGCCGCCGCCGAGGGGCGGGCCCTGCTGGACGCCGGCCGTACCGGCACGGTGGACGTGTCGGCGGACGGCTCGGGCTGCCCCGGCGGCCTCACCCTGCTGGTGGAGTCGAGCGTGCCGCCACCGCGGATGATCGTCTTCGGCGCGATCGACTTCGCCTCGGCGCTGGCTCGGGCCGGCAAGTTCCTCGGCTACCACGTCACCGTCTGCGACGCCCGCCCCGTCTTCGCCACCCGGGCCCGCTTCCCCGACGCCGACGAGGTCGTCGTCGACTGGCCGCACCGCTACCTGCGGCGCACCACGACCGACGCCCGCACGGTCCTGTGCGTACTCACCCACGACCCGAAGTTCGACGTACCGCTGCTCAGGACGGCACTCGCCCTGCCGGTGTCGTTCGTCGGGGCGATGGGCTCGCGCCGCACCCACGAGGACCGCGACCGGCGGCTGCGGGACGAAGGCGTCAGCGAGCGCGAACTGGCCCGGCTGCGGTCGCCGATCGGTCTCGACCTCGGCGCCCGCACCCCCGAGGAGACCGCCCTGTCGATCGCGGCGGAGATCGTCGCCGCCCGGCGGGGCGGCACGGGTGCTCCGCTGACCGGTTCGGGAACGCCGATCCACCGCGACCGGGAACCGGGTGGCGCCACGGCGGCGGCCTGATCCCCGCCCCGGTCGTCCGTCTCCTGGACGCGGTCGGTCAGTCGTGCGGGCACAGGACGAAGTCGGAGTGGGCGCGCCGGGACCCGTCGTCGCCGAGGTCGTCGAGCGCGTCCCGGATCCGGCGCAGGTGGGCGGGGGTCAGCTGGAGCGGGGGCTCGTCGGGCTGGTAGGTGGTGCGGACCGGGTAGTCCACGCCCGGCTCGGTCGTCATCTCGATGTGGCAGCCGAGCACGTGCGTGACCGGCCGGCGGTCCGCGAACTCGATCAGCCGGTCCATGCTGCGGGTGAAGGCGGGCACGTCCTGGATGTAGAGCCGGCCGGGGTAGACGGTGTCACCGGTGAGCAGCAGCCCGGTGGGCGGGTCGTAGTAGGTGACGGCCGCCTCGTGGTGGCCCGGGGTGGCCAGGCACTCCAGCACCCGGCCGCCGAGGTCGACCCGGGCGACGGCGTCGGGGTCCGCGTCGAACCCGAAGTACCGCCAGGCGACCGCGGGTTCGGCGCTCACCACCGTGGTGCGGGGGCGGTCCGCGAACTGGCCGTCGCCCGCGACGTGGTCACCGTGTCCGTGCGTGTGCAGCACAAGCAGCTCGTAACCGTCCCGGGGATGGCGGTCCAGCCAGTCCGCGAGCGTCGCGTCGACCACCCTGCGCAGCGGGAAGAACTCCGCGGACTCGGTGGCCCCGGTGTCGATCAGCACGGCCCGCTCCTCGCCGCACAGCAGGAACAGGAACGGCGCCTCGTAGTGCACCGCCTTGTTCTGCCGCAGCACGAAGGTGTGCTCGTCGTAGGCGTGGACCTGGATGTCGGGGTCGGTGTTGTGCTTGGCCGACGGCGAGCCGTGGATCCATCGCACCTCCAGCGGGCGGGCCCGGGGCGGGGTGCCGCCGAAGTCGATCGGGTGCGTGCCGGTGTCCACGATGCCTCCGCGCGTGCGTCGTCTTGGCGGACCGGGTACGGCGCACATCTCGTCCGGGGCAGGCACGTCCGCGCCTCCGCCGGGACGCTACCACGCACCTGTTCGACGGGCCGGGGCCCCGGTGTCAGCCCGGTTCGCCGCTCCGGCCGGCGTCGGCCGGCGGCGGGGCCGCCCGGGACGGCTCGTCGGCGAGCAGGTACACGGAGAGCGCGGCCGTGTCGTCCGTGAGCCGGTTGTGGCTGTAGGCCCGCAGATCGTCGTGGAGGTTCTCCAGCAGTTCCCGGGGCGGCAACGGACCCCAGGACCGCAGCCGCTGGAGCAGCGGATAGAAGGTGCCGGCCGGGTCGCGGGTCTCGGTGATGCCGTCCGTGTACAGCAGGAGCTGGTCGCCGGGTCCGAAGTCGTACTCGTCGACGGTGTAGGTGTCCCCGACGAGCATGCCGAGGTTCAGCGGCGGAGCCGACCGCCCGCGGTCCAGCTCGCGCACCTCGCCGGGACGGATGAGGACCGGTGGAGGGTGGCCGCAGTTGACGACCCGTACGACGTTCCCACCCGGGGGGATCTCGGCGAAGACCGCGGTGACGAACCGCTCCGCCAGTTCACTGCCCCCGAGCTGCGTGGCCCGGCGGCTCATGCTCGTCTCCACGCGGTCCGCCAGCGCCGGGAGATCGGGTTCGTCGTGCGCCGCCTCGCGGAAGGCGCCGAGCAGCGCGGCGGCGGTCTCCACCGCGGGCAGGCCCTTGCCGCGTACGTCCCCGATGAGCAACCGGACGCCGTACGCCGTGGGGACGGCCTCGTAGAGGTCGCCACCGATGCGTGCCTCCGCGTCGGCGGACAGGTAGAGGCTGTCCAGGCGCAGGCCGCCGATCCGGTGCGGCACCGGTTTGAGCAGGACGCGCTGGGCGATGTCGGCCACGAACCGGACGTCCGCGAGCGTGCGCTCACGATGGGTGCGGTGGGCGGCCAGGACCGTGCCGAGCGCCCCCACCAGGGCCGTGCACACGTAGGAGGCCACGTAGTGGCGGTCCCACAGATAGCCGACGGCCCGGCCCGCGCAGCACGGGGTGCCCGCGAGGACACCTTCGAAGACGATCGCGAACACCGTCGTGGCGGCCACCACCGCCGGCCCGTGGGCGAAGGCCGCCACCAGGGGCAGCGCGACCAGCACGAAACTCACCGGCCAGTCCACCGGCGTCATGGGTTCCAGCACCAGCAGACCCGCGACGTACAGCACCGGGAGCCAGCGCATCCACACCGGTGGCGCGGGCAACCCGGTCCGGGCGGCCGAGACGGCCTGCGGGTCCTGGCGGCCCCGTCCGAGCCTCACCCGTCGCTCCCGCGCGCGGGCGCCGCGGCCTGCGCGTGAACGGCGAGAGCGGTGCGGGTGGCACGGCGCGGGGGAGTACGACCCGCCCGTCGGTTCGGCTTACGCGGCCTTCGCACCCCGGTCTCCCGTCACCCGGCCCCGACAAGAACCACCAGCCTGCTGCGCCGAACCGCGGCACACCGTGATTGCTCCACCAGGCGGCATGTTCCGACGGCCGCACGGTTCACGACCGCACGGTTCACGCCGGGCCGTGGCCCGGCGTGAACCGTGCGAACTCGTGTCATCGGGCCGCGGCATGATGCCCCGACCGTCCCGTGCGGTGGCTGTGCCGGTTGTTCCTCTCCACCGCCTAGCCCAGCACGATCACCACGACACCGCCGCCGCCGACGAACCCGTTGCCGCCGATGAAGCCGTTGCGGTAGAAGTCGCCCCGGTTTCCGTAGCCGTTGCAGTAGCCGTTCCACCAGCCGCCGGAGCAGCCACCGTAGGTCGATGCGTGGTCCGGAGTGGCCGCGGAGGCCGAGCCCGCTGCTCCGACGGCAGCGCCACCGGCCATGAGAACGCCGATCGCGGTCAGCGCGCTCAGGCGCCTCGCTCGCTGTCCTTTCATGGGCCTGCCTTCCTTCTTTCCACCTCTTGTGGGGGTTTCCGGGACGAGGGGGAAGGTGCCGTGGCCGCGATGGGGAAGGTAGGACGCGGCCACGGACGGAACCGCGCGGGGACGAGAAGCACGACATGCGACGTGGGCTGTCGGCCCCGATGACAGGGCTCTCGCCCGCGGGGGCGGGCGTACCCCCCGGGAACGCGGCCCTTCCCCTTCACGCTAACCGCCCTTCGCCCGGCCTGCATGTCACAGCGGAGCGGGAGCCGGTGGCCCGCGGGCACGGGCACCGGGCCGGGGCGCGGACGCCCGGCATCTACGCTGGTCCCGTGCCGTCCTTGCGTCTTCACCGCGTAGCCGTCGTCGTCCTCGAAGGCGCCAAGCCGCTCGATGTGGGCATCCCGGCACAGGTGTTCACGACCCGCGCGAGCATGCCCTACGAGGTCCGGGTGTGCGGTGCGGCGCCCGGACCGGTCGCCGGCGGCGACGGACTGTCGTACCACGTGGCCCACGGCCTCGAAGCCCTCGCCTGGGCCGACATCGTCTTCATCCCCGGCTACCGGTTCCCGGACCGCGACGACCCGCCGGGCGCCGTCGTGGACGCGCTGATCGACGCCCACGCCCGGGGGACGCGGCTCGCGGCCATCTCGACGGGCGCCTTCGCGCTCGCCGCGACCGGGCTGCTGGACGGCAAGCGCGCCACGACGCACTGGCACTACACGCGCGCCTTCGCCGCGAAACACCCCCTGGTGAAGGTCGACGAGAACGTGCTCTTCGTCGACGAGGGAAGCGTCCTGACATCGGCCGGCGCGGCCTCGGGCATCGACCTGTGCCTGCACATCCTGCGCGGCGACCTCGGCGTGGCCGCGTCGAACCACGCGGCCCGCCGGCTGGTCGCGGCGCCCTACCGCAGCGGCGGCCAGGCCCAGTACGTGCCGCGCAGCGTGCCCGAACCGCTCGGCGAACGCTTCGCCGCCACCCGCGAGTGGGCGCTGCACCGGCTCGACGAGCCGCTCAACCTGGACGTGCTCGCACAGCACGCGGCGGTCTCGCCCCGCACCTTCTCCCGCCGCTTCGCCGAGGACACCGGCTACACGCCGATGCAGTGGGTCATGCGGGCCCGTATCGACATGGCCCGTGAGCTGTTGGAACGCTCCGAACGCAGCGTCGAGCAGATCGCCAACGACGTCGGCCTGGGCACCGGGGCGAACCTGCGCGCCCACTTTCAGCGCATCCTCGGCACCACCCCGAGCGAGTACCGGCGCACCTTCACCCGGGGCGAATAGCGGGGCCCGGCAGGCACCCCCACGGCCCCTGGCCCGCCCTGGCGCGATCCTTGCGAACCATGGCGCTCACGCCACGGCCGACGGACCCCGTCCGGACGCGAGGCTGGTCCCGGACGAAGGGACACCACACATGACTCGCATCGCCGTCAACGGATTCGGCCGCATCGGACGCAACGTGCTGCGCGCACTGCTGGAACGCTCCAGCGACCTGGAGATCGTCGCCGTGAACGACCTCACGGAGCCCGCCACCCTCGCCCGGCTGCTCGCCTACGACACCACGGCCGGCCGGCTCGGCCGCCCGGTGACCGTCGACGGCGACACCCTGGTCGTGGACGGCCGCCGCATCCGCGTGCTCGCCGAACGCGACCCGGCGCAGCTGCCCTGGGCCGAGCTCGGCGTCGACATCGTGCTGGAGGCGACCGGCCGCTTCACCTCCGCCAAGGCCGCCCGGGCCCACCTCGACGCGGGCGCGCGCAAGGTCCTCGTCAGCGCGCCCTCGGACGGCGCCGACGTGACCATCGCCTACGGTGTGAACACCGACGCCTACGACCCGGCCCTGCACACGATCGTCTCGAACGCCTCCTGCACGACCAACGCGCTCGCGCCGCTGGCCTCCGTGCTCGACGACCTCGCCGGGATCGAGCACGGTTTCATGACCACGGTGCACGCCTACACCCAGGAGCAGAACCTCCAGGACGGCCCGCACCGCGACGCCCGCCGCGCCCGTGCCGCCGCCGTCAACATCGTGCCGACCACCACGGGCGCCGCCAAGGCGATCGGCCTGGTCCTGCCGAACCTCGACGGCAAGCTGTCCGGCGACTCCATCCGCGTGCCGGTCCCGGTCGGCTCGATCGTCGAGCTGAACACCACCGTCAGTCGCGACGTGTCCCGCGACGAGGTGCTGGCGGCCTACCGCGGCGCCGCGGAGGGCAGGCTCGCGGGTGTCCTGGAGTACTCCGAGGACCCGCTGGTGTCCGCCGACATCACGGGCAACCCCGCCTCCTCCATCTTCGACTCGGCCCTCACCCGCGTGGACGGCCGGCACATCAAGGTGGTCGCCTGGTACGACAACGAGTGGGGCTTCTCCCACCGTGTGATCGACACGCTCGGTCTCCTCGCCGGCGCCTGAACCACCCGCGGCCGCACCGGGCCGCACCACGGGGACAGGAGCACCACCGCGCACCCCGCGCCGGTGGTGCTCCGGCCTTTTCGCGCCAATCCCGCCCGCTCCCGAACTTTTCCCCCGCTTCCGGCATCACACCAGGGTGAAGGAGAACCCGAGAACGGAATCGAAGGGAGAACGCTCGCCATGACCCAGCACCAGAGCCTCACGCCCCGGACCACCGCGGCCGACCGCCCCGGGCGCCGCCGGAGCCTCGTACACGCGGCGCTCGCGGTGACCACCGCCGCCGGACTGGGCATCACCGCCGCCGGTGTCGCGGGGGCGACCGGGACGGGCGCGGCGGCCACGACGCCCACCTGTTCCGTGTCCGGCCTGAGCGCCTCGTTCGGACAGCAGCTGGCCGGCGGCATGAACCATCAGGGCGTGGTCCTGAAGCTCAAGAACGTCGGCGCCCGCACCTGCCTGCTGCGCGGCTACCCGGGTCTCGGCCTGGAGAACGGCACCCACCGGACGCTTCACTCGACCACCCACTGGGGCGACACCTGGTACGCCAAGAGCCCCGCCAAGTCCACGCTGTCCCTCGCCCCGGGCCGGAGCGCCGAGGCGGTCGTCGCCTGGACGCACGCCAACACCGGCACGTCCGACGCGGTGCACGCCGCCTACCTCCAGGTCACCCCGCCGGCCGCGACCAGCTACAAGACGCTGAAGTTCCCGCAGTGGGTGGACCACGGCGATCTGCACGTCACGGCCCTGGCGGACCGGATACCCGTCAACGGCTAGAGATCCGGAGCAGGCCTCGTCGTGGGGCACGACGGTCAGACGGTGTCGGAACCCTTCGGCGTCGCGTCCAGACCGTCGGCCGCCGGCGCCGGCCCGTCGGCCACCGGCTGGGGCCGGGCGGGAGGGGTCCCGCCGGTGCGCGGGCCGCCTTCGGGCAGACGCCGTACGGCCTCGCGGGCCCAGGACGGACTGTGCCGACGCAGATAGGTGCGGGCGCGTGCCCGGCTCCGGGCCATGAGCAGCAGCGCCTCGGCGGCGGCCGGGGTGGGGTCGGACAGGTCGTCGGTGACGGCCACTTCGAGCCCCCCGTGGTACTGCGCCGACAGGTTGTAGACGAACGTGCTCAGCGTCGCGAGGCCGGCGCCCAGGACGACTTCGAGGATCACCACCCCGACGGCGATGGCCAGCACGGTCGTCAGGTCGGGCAGGGCGTTCGGGGCCAGCACCTCCAGCATGACCCACAGCACGACCGTGGTGACGATCGCGACGACGCCGAGACCGGCCAGGAGCAGGAAGCTGGTCACCATCACCGACCACGGATCCCCCTCGGAGATGCGTACCCGCATCGTCCGGGGGCCGGACCGGCGTGTCGGCCCGGGCGGCGGCACGGCTCCCGTGTGCTCCCCGGCCGGACTCCGGTGCGTGGTCACGGGCCCGACGTCGTCGGGCGGCACTATTCGCCGGAACCCGGCGGCTTCCCTCTCCCGGTGCGGGCGGGAGCCCTCACCCTGCTCGTCCGGTGTCGGCGTCTCCCCGTGGCGGGCGGCACCGTGGGGCCTGCGCTTGGCTCGGCTCATGCCTGTCCGTCTCCCTGACTAGCCGGAAACCTTCGCGTCGCCCACCCGGAACGAAAGGGCATCCGGCCGCGAGCGGCCGTCGGGCGCTGCTGATCCCGACTTCGACGGTATGGACACGTATGCGATGACGCACCCCGGACGGTGCCCCGGGATACGCGAAAGCGGACCGAAAGACCAGGTCAGACCCACTGGCGCCCTTGGCCCCACAGGCCCTCGGGGCTCTCCGGGCCGCCCCGGGACACTGACGCCGAACGGGTGAACGCCGGACTCGGTCCGCTCCCGAGGGGCACCGGGCACCTCCCGCACCGGCCGCCGTGCCGGCGCCTGGGCCGAAAGGCCCATCGTGGTCGCGCCCCGCGTCCGTTCCGCGTGCCGCCCCGCCACACTTGACGGACTGTCGCATTCAGGAGCGCACGAAGGGAACCCGTCCCCCCATGCAGATCGACCTGACAGGACGTACGGCCCTGGTCACCGGCTCCACGCAGGGCATCGGAGCGGCCATCGCCACGGCCCTCGCCCGGGCCGGGGCCCGGGTGGGGATCAACGGGCGCGACGAGCGGCGGGTGGCCGACAGCGTCGAGTCGCTGACCGGGGAGGTGCCCGGCGCCGACCTCGTGCCCGTGGCGGCCGACGTCTCCACCGACGAAGGCGCGAACAGGGTGGCGGAGTTGCTGCCCGAGGTCGACATCCTCGTCAACAACCTGGGTGTCTTCGGTACCGCCGACCCGCTGGAGATCACCGACGAGGAGTGGCGGCGCTACTTCGAGGTGAACGTCCTCGCCGCCGTACGGCTGACCCGGCTGTACCTGCCGGGCATGACCGGGCACGGCTGGGGCCGGATCCAGTACGTCGCCAGCGACTCGGCCGTCGTCATCCCCGCGGAGATGATCCACTACGGCATGTCGAAGACGGCCCTGCTGGCGGTGAGCCGTGGATTCGCCAAGAAGGCGGCGGGCACCGGCGTGACGGTGAACTCCGTCATCGCGGGCCCCACCCACACCGGCGGTGTGGAGGACTTCGTCTACGAACTCGTCGACCGGGACCTGCCCTGGGACGAGGCCCAGCGGGCGTTCATGCGGGAGTACCGCCCGCAGTCCCTGCTCCAGCGGCTGATCGAGCCCGAGGAGATCGCGCACATGGTCGTCTACCTCAGCTCCGAGCAGGCCTCGGCCACGACCGGCGGCGCGCTGCGCGTGGACGGCGGGTACATCGACTCGATCCTGCCCTGACCGTCCCGCCGTCTTCCGGCGAGGGGGCCGCGGGTCCGCGGTGTGCGGGCCCGCGACCCCCTCGATCAGGTGACGCGATCCGTATCAGGGCAGCCGGGCGCGGGCCGGTCAGCCCCTCGGCTGGGCGGCCGGCGTACGGAAGCGCCGGTACAGCAGCGTGCCGCCGAGCAGCGAGGCCGCGCTGACCCCGGCCGCCGCCAGCATGCCGTCCGTACCGGTGTGCGGGAGCACGGGCACCGCCTTGTCCGGCACGGGCACCGGAGCCGGCTTCGGGGGACGTGCGGCCGCGGCGCGGCCGGGGGCTCGCTGTGGACCGGCGGCGTGACGCGGGTCGGCGGCTCGGGCGAGGGCTCGGCCGGCGTCTCGGTCTCCGGGCGGTGCGAGGTGTTCGTCGACTGGTTGCCGAAGACGGGGTTCAGGACCCCCACCACGTCGATGGAGTTGCCCGTCACGTTCGCCGGGAGATCGACCGGCAGCTGGATGCCGTTGCCGGAGACGACGCCCGGCGAGTCGCGGGTGACGCTCGCGGCCTCGGCACCCCGGCTGCTCGAAGTGGAGGAGGCGCCGGTCCCGGCCGCCTCACCACCCTCGTTCGCACAGCGGTTGCCCATCGCGGGGTTCAACAGCCCCACCACGTTCACGGTGTTCCCGCACGCGTTCACCGGGAGGTGCACCGGCAACTGGATGCTGTTGCCGGAGATCAGTCCGGGCGAACCGACCGCGGCACCGTCCGCTGCGGAGTCGGCGTGCGCCGAGCCCACCATGGCCATCGCGCCCGAAGCGGCTGCGACGGCGATGACACTGTTTCGGGTAGCCCGTCTCATAGGTCCCTTGCCTTCCATACATGGTCGCGGGCAATCACCCGCACCCGATGAAACGCCGCTACATGTGTCCTGGTTATGGCTTATCACCCTTTCGTCTGGCGCGACTTCTCTCCGACGGCACGTGACAAGGGCAATTGGCCCGGTCGGAGCGTTCGCGGACGGAGACCTGCGTCGAAACCGGCGAAAGGGAGATCGTCAAGTCATCGTTTTTCAGGCCCGGTCGGTTCGGCGCGCGGCCGGAAGCAGGCGATGACGGTCTTGCCCCGGGAGCAGGGGCGGGCCTCCCACTCGTCCGCGACGGCGTCCACCAGCAGCATGCCCCGGCCCCCGAGCCCGTCCGTACTGGGCGGACGGGGCGTCGGCAGCTTGCTGGACGCGTCGTGCACGGCGATGTGCAGGCAGTTGTTGTCCCACGTGAGGACCAGTTGCGCGCTGCTGTGCGCGTGGGCATGGGCGTTGGTGACCAGTTCCGAGACGGCGAGCAGCACCGCGTCCACCGTCTCGGGATAATCCCTGGTCCAGTTGAGGGACTTCAGGTGCGCACGCGCCCAGTCCCGTGCCGCCTTCACTTCACTGTTCAACGGCAGCGAGCGTGCCCAGCCCACCGCCCGGAGCGACGATCCGTCCACTGCGACCCTCTCCTGGTACGACCCGACGCAGTTCGTGTACCCAGGACCGGCGGCCGCAGCGGTGGATCGTGGGGATCGGTGGTGCCGGTCGCCCGCGCGCGCCGGGGGCGGAGCCGGTCACTCGCCCCGCACGCCCGTGGGGACGATCGTCTTGAGGGAGGTCACCGGATGACCGACCTCCAGGGAGCCGAGGAGCCCGTTCAGCAGGGGCGCCGCGGGAACTCCGTTGGCGGGGACGGGCTTCGGGGCCGCCTCGGCGGCGGGGGCGGCGGCAGCCAGGAGAGCGGCGACGACGGCGGACGCACAGGCAATCTTCTTGATCATGTGTGACCTAACGAGGCGTGCCCGAAAGGGAAACGCACGCCGGTCAGCCGATCGGGTGCTCCTGCGGGCGTGCGCCGGTCTCCCACGGCCAGGCCGCCCCGAGGCCGCACTCGATGAGCGGGACGAGCCGGAAGGCGGCGTCGCTCAGGCCGCCGAACGTGTGCCGGTGCCGGCCCCTCGCGGTGTGGCCGTACGAGTATCCGGCGAGATTCCAGGTGTAGACGGGGATGTTCCGCGGGACGGCGGCGAACGGGTCGACGCCGCAGGACGGGTGGGTCTGTTCGTCGGTGACGACGACGACGCGGTCGTGGCGGCGGTAGTGCCGGCGGACGGCGGCGGCGGTGTCGGTGCCGCCGAGGTCGTGGAACCGGTCCACCGCGCGCAGCACGGACTCGCCGGGTGCCGGTGCGACGACCCGGCTGCCGGTGCCGAACTCGACGAGGTCGGCGTGCTCGGCGCGGAGCGCGAGGGCGGTGCCGAACACGGCCGCCGAATCGGCGCGGTTGAGCTGCGTCCGGGCACTGGGCGTGTCGAACATCGACCCCGAACGGTCGACCAGGACGAGGGTGCGGCCGGACAGCGCGGGCACCTGGGCGAGCGAGTGCCCGAGAGCGGTCTCCAGGGCGTCGTGCCAGCGGGGCGAGGGCGCGTTGCGGTGGGCGGCGAGATAGCGGAAGGGGAACTGGCGCGAGCGGCGCACCCCGTCCCGGTCGGAGATACGGCCGGCCACCTCGGCCGCCACGCGGTCGTCGACGCCTGCGGCGTCGAAGTTGCGCAGGTTGCGGACGAGGGCCATCGGACCCATGGAGGGGATCAGCGCCTCCCACACGGCCGCGTCGAGCGGGCGCTGGAGCCATCCGGCCACGGATTCCCAGGTCATTCCGGCGGCGGAGAGCCGCTCGGCCCCGCCGGGCGAGGTGACGAGGCCGTACCGCTCCTCCTCGGGCACGCGCATGAGGGCCTGGTGGGCGTGGAGGAGGCGGTCGCCCGCGGGCGGCACGGCCAGGTGGGGCCGGTACCGCCGGTCCAGGGCGTACCGGAACACCCCGTCCTGCCAGGGCCGGTCGGGCGCGGCTGCGGGATGGGTCAGGCGCAGGACGTCGGCGAAGCGGAAGCCCCGGGACGGGCTGTCGTACTTCAGCAGCGCACGGCCGGTGTACAGCCGCCGTACGGCGTCGGCGACTCCGCGCTTGAGGGGCTGGGGGAGCCGGCTGCCGTACCGGGAGGTCCAGTAGGCGAGCAACTCACCCGGCTCGTCGGCGCGTTGCAGCACCGCGTCGACCGCCTGCCGAGAGTACCCGGCGGCTCCGGCCTCCTGGCGTGCCCGGACGAACTCGGCCGCACCGACGACGGACGCGGTCCGCATGTGCGCCTCCGTGCGCAGCCAGCGGAGCAGCCCCAGGGTCCACGCGGGATCGCTGAGGGCGAGCCGCCGTACCAGAGCGGAGTACCGGTCGTCCCGTGAGCCGGCGCCCTCGTAGAAGGTCTCCTGCCCGACCATGTTGCCGACGGCCAGCAGGAACAGTTCCTCCTTCGGCGTGCGGGCGTATCCCGCGCCGCCCTGGTGGTTGACGGACACGGCCGAGGGCACGGCGGGTACCCACCGCCGTGCGGGCAGCATCCACTGCCCGTGTGTGGAGAGCGGCGAGGTGCGTCCTCGCGCGGTCAACCCGGGTACCTCGGCCCGAATCTCGTTCCTGGCTTCGGTCTTGGCCCGTTGGCGGCTGAACCGGGTCATGCAGACGGATCCCCCTGAAGGGTGCGGTGGACAGGCGGGAAGAGAGGTGAGGAAAGCGTGGGGGACGTCTCCCGAGAAGGATGGGGCACCGGTATGGATTGCGTCGTCAGGAAGTAACCGGGGCTCGACGCATCGGAAGACGTCACGGGGACGCTATCCGCGGGCACGCGGTGTGCGCATCCGAATTAATCCGGGACCCCGCGCCGGCCTGTGATGTCCCCCACCTGCCCTTGTCGCGGAGGGGAAGGCGTACCTAAGTTCGATGGTATGTCCCTTCATGACCCCACTCCTCCCACCGAGCCGGTCGACTTCGCCGTCGATCTGCACAGCCACGAGATGATCCGGCGGGCCCACGTCATGGACGCGCTCGGCCCCGGCTGGGACCCCGTGAAGGTGCTGCGCGACGAGGAGGCGGCGTACGACCTGCTGTACTCCGGCCTCGACGAGGAACAGCAGCGGGTGTACGACACCCTCGTGCGGGCCGGCGTTCTCCCCGAACGCGGGAACGGCCGTGCTTCCGCTTGATCCGCAGGCGGACATCGGGCGCCGCGCCTGGGTGACCTGCCCGAACTGCGAGGACCACCGGGAGTGCCCCGTGTGCGAGCAGGGCCGCCGGTGCCCGGACCACTGGCGCTACCTGCTCACCAACACCGGCAGCCTGCTCCATCTGCAGTGCCCCTCGTGCACGCACATCTGGGACCACGAGACGGGCTTCGGCGCCACCCGGACGAAGTGGACCCGCAGGACCAGCAGCCTCTGACGGCACCGGCGCCGCGCCGGCTGCCGGCCGCCGCGCGGACCGCCGGTTGCGGCCGTGCCGGGTGATGGCCACCGTGGACAGATGATCCTCGTACCGGGCGTGCTGTGGCGGCGGGGGCAGGTGGGCAGGGCGCTGGGCGCCGGCGTTGCCACCGGCGTGTTCTTCGGGGCCTTCGTGTTCGTCGAGGCGGGATCCTGGCTGGGCCCCGCGGTGGTCTTCGTCGTGCTGAGCGTGTTCTACGGCATCCGCGTGGCCCGCCGGATGGACAGGCTCTGGCCCGCCGCCGAGGACATGAACGCCGCCGACCGCGCGGCCGTCGTCCGCGCCACCCGGCGGGGTGAGGCCGTGGGTGACCCCCGGCTGGCGCCCGCCGTCGCCGAGTACGCGGGCGCCCTGCGCCGGGCCGCCGAGGAGGACCGGCTGCGCCGCTGGGTGATCCTGCTCGTCACCGTACTCGCGCTCGCCCTCGCCGTGTACGACACCCTGTCAGGGACCACCGGGGAGACCGTCGCCTCCTGGCTGCTGGTCGCTCTCCTCCTGGCCGACCTGCTGTGGTGGCCGCGGCGCCGAGACCGCCTGCTGGCCCTGGCCGACCGTGCGGAGAAGGCGTCGCTCCACCGTGCCCACGAGACGAGCGGGACACGGGACGAGGACTGACCTGCGGGGTCAGGCCTCCGGCCGCGCGTGGGCCGCGCGACCCCCGGGCGTCCCGGTCGTCACCGGCAGCCGGCGCCGGGCAGTTGCTGTTCCGCCCAGATGGTCTTGCCCGTCGCCGTGTACCGGGTGCCCCAGCGCTGGGCGACCTGCGCGACCAGGAACAGACCGCGCCCTCCCTCGTCGGTGCTCAGCGCACGGCGCAGGTGGGGCGAGGTGTTGCTGGTGTCCGACACCTCGCAGATGAGGGTCCGCTCATGGATCAGCCGAAGACCGATCGGCCCCGACGCGTGCGTGATGGCGTTGGTGACCAGTTCGCTCACGATCAGCTCGGTGGTGAAGACGACGTCCTCCAGCCCCCACGCGGCCAGCTGGCACGCGACCTTCTCGCGTGTCTCGTGCACCGCCTGCGGATCGGCGGGCACCTCGCAGGAGGCCACCCGGTCGGGGGTCAGCGCGCGGGTCCGGGCGATCAGGAAGGCCACGTCGTCGCGCGGATGGTCCGGCAGCAGGATGCGCACCATCGTGTCGCAGATCTCCTCCAGCGGCCGGTCGGGGTGGGCCAGGGCGAAGCAGAGCCGCTCGAAGCCGACGTCCACATCGCGGTCCGAGGCCTCGATCAGACCGTCGGTGTACAGGGCGACGACGCTGCCCTCCTCCAGTTCGATCTCGGCCGACTCGAAGGGCAGACCGCCCAGGCCGAGCGGGGGACCGGCGGGGATGTCGGGCAGCTCGACGGGCTCGCTGAGGTGGGCGATGGCGGGGGTGGGATGACCGGCCCGCGCCACGTTGAGCTTCCGCGAGATCGGATCGTAGACGGCGTACACACAGGTGGCGCCGACCACCATCGGGTTGTCCGTCGCCGCCTCGGCCTCCTCCGCCAGGCGCAGCACCAGGTCGTCGACATGGGCGAGCAGCTCGTCGGGCGTCAGGTCCAGGTCGGCCAGGGTCTGCACGGCCGCGCGCAGCCGCCCCATGCTCGCGGCGGCATGGATGCCGTGGCCGACGACGTCCCCCACGACCAGGGCGACCCGGGCGCCGGACAGCGGGATGACGTCGAACCAGTCGCCGCCCACGCCCGCCTCCGCGTCGGTCGGCAGATAGCGGTAGGCGACCTCGACGGCGCAGTGATCGGGCAGGTCGGGCGGCAGGAGGCTGGTCTGCAGAGCCAGGGCGGCATTGTGTTCGCGCACGAAGCGCCGGGCGTTGTCCACGCAGACCGCGGCGCGGGCGACCAGCTCCTCGACGAGCAGCAGGTCCTCCTCGTCGAAGGGGTCGGGGTTGTCCCAGCGCAGCAGCGTGACCACCCCCATGGTCACGCCCCGTGCCCGGAGCGGCACCACCAGGTGGGTGTGCACTCCGAGCCGGACGAGCTTGGCCAGCCGCTGCTGATCGCCGGCCAGCCACCAGGTCGTCGGATTCAGCACCGGATCGCGGATCGTCCGGCCGGTGGTCAGACAGCGTCGCTGCGGAGACTTGGGCGGGTAGCCGGTGGGCTCGCCGATGGGGACGACCGCCTCCGGTACCTCCTCGCGGATCGACAGGTGCGCCGCCCGCCGGAGCATGCCCCCGGAGATCGGTCCGGAGCTGAGGTCCTTGGCGGCGAGGACGCCCTCGAAGAGATCGATCGCCGCGAAGTCGGCGAGCTGCGGCACGAGGACCTCGGCGAGTTCCTGCACCGTGCGGTCGAGGTCCAAAGTGGTGCCGATGCGCTGCGCCGCCTCGTTGACCAGGGCCAGCCGCTCACGCGCCCGGTCCTCGGCGTTGAACTCGACGGCGGTGTGGCACACCCCGAGCGTCTTGCCGTAGGGGTCGCGCAGCGGGAACGAGGAGCGGAGCCTGAGGTGACCGTGCGAGCCCCGCCGGGACATGCCTGCCGGAGGCGTCACCTGCTCCAGGGCCGGTGACACCCGGCCCCACATCAGCACCTGGCGCGCCTGCCAGTCGACGGACGGCGGCACCTCACCGGTCTGCGGGATACGGGCCGCGCCCTCGGCCCCGTCGTGCAGCGGCAGGCCCTCCATCGCGGCCAGTACCTGGTTCACCCACTGCAACCGCAAATCGGTGTCCAGGACCCCGACGCCGATCGGCGACTCCTCCAGCAGGCTCCGCAGCACCGCCTGGTCCAACTCCCACTGGCGCGAGGAGGCGACGTCGCAGGCCACGGCGAGCCAGCCCGAGCCCTGCTCCGTGTCCAGCGGGCACGCCCGTACGGCCAGCTCCACGGGGTGGCCCGCGCGATGACGGGCGGTGACCAGGCCCTCCCAGCAGCCCTCGAAACGCCGGGCCCGCGACATCATGGACGCCGGTGACTCCTCGCTCACCAGCACGGACATCGCCGGACGCCCCAGCACGTCCGTCGCCGGATACCCGAGCAGAGTCTCCGCCCGCTCGCTCCAGTGACGGATCATGCCGTGCACGTCCACCAGGACGACGGCGGCCGACGTGATGCCGAACGGATCGCCCCGGTGCTCGTTCGCCGTATCCCTGAGACCCATGCTGTCGGCCCCGTCCGCGGGCAACTTTTCCTTGCACTACGGTCTCACATAGCCCCCTACGTGTCTTCGCACCCGTGATGCCAACCGGGGGCCGCGGCCCTCCCGGGCCGCGTACCCGGCCGGGCAGGACCGCCGGCGGCGGGGGAGCGGGGACCGTGCCGCCGCCCCCGAGGGCGGCCGGCGCCAGGGGCCGCGGCCCGCGCGACGGAGCGGTCGGAAACCCGAACTGGTGAGTGGGCGGGCGGTGTTCGGACGTAGGTTGTGCCATGACTGATCCACGCCCTGGCTGAAAGACGGACTCGACCCATGACCGACCCTGCGACGACGCCCGGACCAGAGACCCAGAAGATCGACACGTCGGTGCCGCACTCCGCGCGCATCTGGAACTACTGGCTCGGCGGCAAGGACAACTACCCCGTCGACGAGGAGGCCGGAGACGCGTACACCGCGGTCTTCCCCGGCATCGTCACCATCGCCCGCAGCAGCCGGGCCTTCCTGCGCCGCAACATCACCCACCTCGTCACCGAGGCGGGCATCCGGCAGTTCCTGGACGTCGGCACCGGCCTGCCCACCGCCGACAACACCCACGAGGTCGCCCAGCGGCTCGCGCCCGACGCCCGGATCGTGTACGTCGACAACGACCCCATGGTGCTGGCCCACGCCCGCGCGCTGCTGTACTCGTCGCGCGAGGGGGCGACCGCCTACATCGACGCCGACGTGACGGACCCGGAGCGCATCATCGCGGCCGCCGCCGAGACGCTGGACCTCAGCCGTCCCACCGCGCTCATCCTGAGCAACATCCTGGGACACGTCGCCGACCGGGAGCAGGCCCGCTCCATCGTCACCCGGCTCATGGCGGCGCTGCCGTCGGGCAGCTACCTCTCCATCAACGACGGGTCGCGCGGCATCGACCCCGTCTTCGAGGAGGCCCAGGACGGCTACAACAAGAGCGGTGCCGTCCCCTACAACCTGCGCACCGTCGACGACATCACCTCGTTCTTCGACGGCCTGGAGCTGGTCGAGCCCGGCGTCGTCCCGGTGACGCAGTGGCGTCCCGAGCCCGGTGCGCCGGCCGGGGAGGTCATCGCCGAGCACGGCGGACTCGCCAGGAAGCCCTGACCGGACCCGTCCGGCCGCCCCCCTCCACCTCACGTCCACCTCACGCGAGGCGGAGGGGGAGGGGCCCGGGTCCGCAGCCCCCGGCCGCGGCGCCGCTCACATGCGGGGCCACCGTCCAGGGTGCAGGCTGGCAGAGGACGACGTCGCCACGGCGGAGGAGGGTCCATGAGTGCTCAGCCATCGGCGCCGCGCGACCCCCGTGATCCCGCTCTGCGGGGACAGACCCTCATCGTGATCGGCGGCAGCGCCGGCATCGGACTGGCCACCGCACGGCACGCCCGCGCCGAGGGCGCCGACGTCATCCTCACCGGCCGGGACCCCGAGCGGCTGCGCACCGCGGCCGCCGAGGCCGAAGCGGTCGGCACCGCCGCCTTCGACGCCGACGACCCGGCGCAGTTGCGGAACTTCTTCGAGGAACTGCCGGGGCCGATCGACCATGTGCTGATCACCGCCGGCCACCCGTCGTACGGCAGTCTGCTGGACATGGACCCCGACGACGCGCGGCGCGCGTTCACGGGGCACATGGTGCTCGCGCTGGAGGTCGCCCGCCACCTGTCCGGCAGAGTGCGGCCGGGCGGCAGCCTGCTGCTCATGGGCGGCACGGGCGCCCGGCGGGTCCGCGGCGGCCTCGGCAGCGCGCCCGCCGTCACTGCGGCGCTGCCCGCGCTCACCGCCGGCCTCGCCCTCGAACTGGCGCCCGTACGCGTCAACCTGATCGCCGCGGGCTTCGTCGACACCCCGCTGTCGGCCAGGCTCCTCGGGGACGAGCTCGACGCCCGCCGTGAGCAGCTGCGCGCCACGCTGCCCATCGGGCGGGTCGTCGTGGCGGAGGACGTCGCCGCGCTCGCCGTGCACCTCATGACCAACACGGCGCTCACCGGGGCAACCTACGACATCGACGGCGGCCAGCAGTTCGTCGCTTGAGGGCGGCGACCGCTCACCGGGCCGTGCCGTCCCGTGCCCGGCCCGCGCCCCGGTCCACCGCGCGGAGGAGCGCGTCGCGGCACGCCACGACGGCGGGGTGGGAGCCACGGCCGCGGCGGACCACGGTGAAGACGCGGCGGGTGTTCCGGCCGCGGGGGAGTGGTCGCAGCGGGACGGCCGCGGGCTGTGCGGACCGGAGCAGGTCGGGCAGGAAGGCCGCGGCGTGCTCCTGCTCGACGAGGCGCGGGTGCAGCAGGAGGTCGGTCGTCCCGAACCGCACGTCGGGTTCGAAGCCGGCGTCCCGGCACACCGCCACGGCCCAGTGCCGTGCCGCCGTGCCTTCGGGTTCCATCACCCAGGGGTGGCCGGCCAGCGCACGCGGCGCCGCCGTCGGACCCCGGCCGCGGGAGCCGGCCGCCTCCGGCACGGCGAGCCGGAGCGGGTCCTCCAGCAGGTCCTGCTGTTCGAGGCCGGCGGGCCGCGGGCCGGGGTTGCCGGGGTACTCCTCGGCGAGGACGAGGTCGAAGTCGCGTGCCCGCAACGCCGGAAGGGCCCTCTCCGGCTCCATGTGCGTGACGTGCACCCGCAGATGCTGATGCCTGTGGCGCAACAGGGCGAGCACGTCCGGTGCGAGGGTCAGCGCGGCCGTCTGGAACGAGGCGACACGCAGCGTCCCGGTCAGGTCGGTCAGCGAGGCGGCGACGTCCGCCTCCGCCCGTTCGAGGCGCTCCAGGACCGCCTCCGTGTGCGCGACCAGGATCTCGGCCTGCTCGGTCAGCCGCACCCGCCGCCCGACCGGCTCCAGCAACGGCAGACCGACCTCCGCCTCCAGCAGGGAGAGCTGCTGGGAGACGGACGAGGGGGCGTAGGAGAGGCCGTGGCCGGCCCGAGGGACGCCCTGCGCACCGTGGCCGGGATCGCGACCGGTCTGCTCGTCTGGGGCGCGCCGGCCGTGGCCGGGCTCGCCGCCGTGCCGGCCGCCTCGCCCGCGGCCTATCCGGCCGTCAGGCTCCTGGGCGCCGGCTACCCGGGGTTCCTGGGCGCCCAGGCGCTGTGGCAGCACCGGCGCGCCGCATCCGCCGCCCCCGCGCGCACGGGTCCCGCGGCGGTCGCCGGCCCCTGGCGGACGGGACTGGTCAGCAACCTCCTCAACCCGAAGATCGCCGTCTTCCACACCGGGCTGCTGCCCGCGCCGGCCCCGCCCGGGCTGCCCCCGGCCTGGGCGATGACACTCCTCGTCCTGCTCCACACCGCGCTGACCCCGGCCTGGCTTGGCGGGTACGTGCTCCTGCTGTCCAGGGCCGGGGCCCGTGCTCCACCAGCCGCGGATCCGCCGCGCGCTCGGGCGCACCACCGGCGTCACACCGATCGGCTTCGGCCTCCTGCTCGCGACGGCCGGCACCTGACGGCCGTCCGCGACCGGGGCGCCCGCCCGCGGCACCGGTCCCGCAACCGGTGGCAGGCGCACCGCGGACCGCATCATGGAGTGTGGACGGAAACCAGCATTCCGGTGGGGCCGAGCCGGTGGACGCGCTCGAGGTGGCACCGACGCCCCGTACGGCGGTGGCGTGGCTGCCGCCGCGGGAGCTCTGGCCGGTGATCCAGGACATCCGCTGGGAGCACGACCCGCAGGTACGCCGGTGGCCACCGCACGTGAACCTGCTGTTCGGCTTCGTACCCGAGGAGGAGTTCCGGGCGGCCCTGCCGCTGCTGGCCGAGGCCGCGTCGGAGAGCCGGGCCTTCACCGCCCGCCTGGCCGGGGTGCGGTACTTCCGCCACCGGCACTACGCGACCGTGTGGCTCGACCCCGCCGCGGCGGGGCCGGCACCGTGGGCCCGGCTGCACGCGGTGCTGGCGGCGAGGTTCCCGCTGAGCCGCGGACGCGGCGCCCGTTTCACCCCGCACCTGTCCCTCGGCCGTACCCAGGACCCGCAGGGCCTCGCCGCGGAGTGCACCGCCCGGCTCGCCGCGCGTTCGGCCGTGGTGGAGGAGGTGGTCCTGCTCTCCCGGCGGGGCGAGGAGCCCATGCGCCCCAGAGCCGTGATCACGCTCGGCACGGGCGCGGTCCGCCGGGCGGACGGACACTGACGGCCCGCCGTCGTTGCCGATCACCCGTATGGAGCCGACTGGTCCGGGCCCTGGTGGATACCCGGTCCGTGCCGGGTCGAGGGCTCAACCCGTGCTCCTTGGAAAGTGCCGCGGCCGGTTCGGAACCGGCCGCGGCACACTGGCCGCCCGTCAGGCTCGTTCGGCGTGTACGACCATGGCGTGGGACCCCAGGCCGATGAGGCGTTCCCCCGCGATGTCGCCGAGGGCCGTGTACACGGTGAGGATCGCTCCCGTGGCCGGTTCGAAGGCGATGTCCTTGACGGTGCCGTGCTCCACGCCGTACTCGGTCAGGACCCGGCTCCCGACCGCTTCGTGGTGCTCGGGTAGGTGGTCCTGCCCGGCCCCGGCGGCGTGGCGCGAGCGCACGATGACGGCGTCCTTGCCCACCGCCTCCACCGCGCTCCAGTCGACGACCGCGGCGTCCTTCGGCGCCCCGGACAGGCGCAGACACGCGACGCTCCGGGAGTGGGGATCGACGGTCAGGTCCTTCACCGTGCCCAGGGTCGCCGCCTCGTCGGCCGTGACCACCGGCAGGCCCCGGGTCTGCGTGAAGAGCATCATGCGAGGTCTCCTTCGCCGGCCGTACGGGTTCCGGGAACCGCCCGGCCGGCGTCCGCATGGAACGCCTCCACCTGGGCTTCGAAGCTCGGCAGGTCGTCGGCGACGAAGTGACCGGCACGCGCGGGCACGACCACCGCCTGCCCCGACACGGCCAGCGTCTGCCCGCGGGGGATGAACACCCGGCGCTTGTGCGGGTCCAGGTTCTCGTTGGCGGCGATCTCGAAGCCGACCACCCGCCCGTCGGTACCGGCCGCGATCACCATGTCGCGCACGGTGCCCACCTCGGTGCCCTCGTCGGTGAGCACGGGCACCCCGATCACCTGACCGTGCCCCGCGTCCCGCGACCCCACGACCGCGTCCCGGTCCTCCAGGACCGTCTCGCTCGGGATCATCACGGCCGCGGGCCCGAGGGCGTGCACCGCGGCGAACGGCAGGCTCTTCTTCAGCGGGCCGGCCAGCAGGCCCCGCCCGCTCAGGGTGAACCCGGTGATCCGGCCCGCCCCGGCGTCGAACACGGTGTCCTTGATCTGTGCCACGGCCTCGCCGCCCAGGGTCACCACCACGCGCTTGCCCAGCTCGGAGGCGAGCATCAGCCGGTTCACGGGCGGCCTCCCCGGCCGGAGCGGCCGCCTCCGCGCACCGCGATCACGGTCCCCGCGCGGCGTCTGGCCTGAACCGCCAGCGTCGCCGCGCTCAGCAGTCCGACCACCGCGACGAGGAGGACCACCCAGAGCCACCACACCATCGCCGACCTCCTTCTGGTCATCCCCCATGTCCGCCCCGTTTCCCCTCGTGCTTCCGGTTGCCCGCAAGGCGGAGCGGCACGCCTGCCGACGGCGGGCGGAGCAGCGGGGGAGGGGCGCGGCGGGGCGCCGTGACAAGGCGCGCCCGTGCGGAAGTTCGACTCAGTCGGTGGGCGTGCCCAACCGCAGCTGTGCCGTGACCTGTTTGCCGGTCGCCCAGGGGACCGTGTGCACCTGCTCGCACAACTGCGTCACCAGGCGCAGTCCGTGTCCGCCGACGCGGCTGCCGTCCTGCGGGTGCACGTCCGGCGGGCGGGGCGAGCCGTCGCGGACGGTGATCAGCAACACGGCGTCGTCGGGCGAGAGTTCGAGCAGAAGGGCGCCCGGTCCGGGTGCGTGGCGAAGGGCGTTGGTGACGAGTTCGCTGACCACCAGCTGGGCGTCCTGACTCGGCCGGTGGTCGGGATGATGGCCCGCCCGCGCCAGTAGCGTGCGGACCGTGCGCCGGGTGTCGGCGATGGATATCCCGGCCGTGTCCCAGGCCGTGCCGGACCGCAGGGGGCCCTCCTCGTGTCGTTCATCCTCCGCCTGCTTCCTAAGCGGGATGACCATGGATATGTCTCCGTGCCTGTTGAGTCCGTGCCGTTGACAGCACAGTGTTCTCGTTGTGCCGTTTTCGCCTACCCGCGGTAATGAGCTTCATGATGTGGTGCCGTCCACACGGCCGTTTCCGGTGTCGACGACATGGAAGTGGTCGAGGGTGCCGCTGATGGTCAGGAGCCTGTGGACCGCCGGCTGCAACGGGCCGAGCACCACCAGGTCCCGGCCGTCCGCCAGATGCCGGCGCCGCGCCCCCAGCAGCGCGTTGAGGAGCATGCTGTCGGCGAAACTCACCTGGGACAGATCGACCGCCGTCACCGGCAGCGCCGCCCGGTCGGCCGCCTCCCACGCCGCCTCGAGGTCCTCCGCGTCGTCGTGGTCCACCTCGCCGCGCACGGTGAGGACGCAGGTCTGCTCGTGGCGGGTTACGTGGACTTTTATCTCGGGAGCCGCGTGCATGAAGTCATCCTCACAGCGCAGAGTTCTGCGGGTCTAGTCGTACTTGCCGGCTGTACGCGTACGTCGGCCCCGGGGGTGATCTCCCCCATGTGAGCCGTCGCAGCGGGTAAAGGGGGACTCATGAAGGACATCGCAGAACGCACCCGTACGAGCGGCACAGGCGTCGACAGGGCCCGCCCTCCCGGGCGTCCGCGGCGCCGCAGTGTGTCACCGCTCTGAACCTCTCCTCGCCGCGCGCGACCGCGTCACCGCGGACCCGGATCGCGGCCGGGCCACCGGCTCCGCGAGACATGGCACACAGTCACAGCAGATCGCCCCGGTACGGGGTATTCGAACTTTCGGGCAGGACGCCCCTCGGGCACTGTTGTTGTTTGACAACAATAGTCATGAGGCAACAGAGTAGCCGTGTCGGATGTACGCGGGGAAGGACGTGGAATGCTCCGGTGGACGGAGACCGCTCCGTGTACTGGTCACGATCGCCGAAGGGCGGTGGTGACACCGTTGCCGCGTGCGGAACTTCAGGCGGTCCGGCTGCCGGATTCCGGCGTGCCCCTGTGTATCTGCGTCCCCGCGGCGGCACAGAAGGCCTCCAGCCCGTCCAGCAGGGCCACGCGCTTGGCGGCGGGCATGTCCGCCAGGACCTTCCGCAGCTCCTGCTCCCGGCGGGCGCGCAGGTCGGCGAGGAACGCGCGGCCCCGGCCGCTGAGGTGCAGCCGCACCTCGCGCCGGTCCTCCGCGGCGACCACCCGCTCGACGAACCCCGCGGCCTGCAGCCGGTCGCACAGCCGGCTGGTGGACGGCGGCGTGGAGGCCAGGCATTCGGCCAGGGTGCGCAGGTTGATGCCGTCCTGGTGTTCGAGGATGTGCAGGACGCGCAATTGGGACGCGGAGGTGGGCGCGGTGGACGCGCGACCCCACACGACCTCCAGCAGCTCTGCGGCCGTGGTGGTCACACGGGCGACCTCGTCGGGCTCTGGGCGGCGGCGGAAGGCAGTCACGGTCACACTCTCGCAGGCACTGTGGTGCCCCTCAGCGTACTAGGCGCCCGCGCTGGCTACAGATGACTCGGGGCGACCGTCGCGGCTCCTCCCGCCGAACCCGGCCCGGAGAAGCCCGCACGTCGTCCGGAGAAGGATTGGTGTATCCCCATCGTGAACAGATTCGAAGCAGCTGAACGCGCCCTGCGCACAGCGGCTCCCCATGAGTTGCTCGACGCCGTCCGTGCCGTCCTGACCGAACGGTACGACGCGGAGGCGGTCGAACTCTTCATGGCCGACTACGGCCTGACGGTGCTTCAGCCGGTGTCCGTGCTGCCGCACACCCTGGAGCCGGTCCCGGTGCACGGCAGCCCGGTCGGCCGGGCCTTCGCCTCGCAGGCGCCGTACTGCGAGGAGGGGCGGGACGGGCGGACGTACGCGCACCTGCCGGTGAGCGTACGCGGCGACCGGCTCGGCGTGCTGTCGGTCACCCTCCCGGGCGGCCTCGCGACGCACGAGCTGGTGTCCGAGCTGGCCGAGGTCGCCGATGTGCTGGGGCACGAGGTGATCGTGGCCGAGCGCGACACCGACCTGTACCTCCAGGCGCGCCGCAAGGAACGCCTCACCCTGGCCGCCGAGATGCAGTGGCAACTGCTGCCCGGCCGCTCCTGCTCCCGCGCCGAGTACGACCTCGGGGCCCAGCTGGAACCCGCCTACGCCATCTTCGGTGACAACTTCGACTGGTCCGCCACGGCCGACCACCTGACGCTGTACGTCACCAACGGCATGGGCGAGGGCATAGAGGCCTCCCTGCTGACGAACCTCGCCATCAACGCGCTGCGCAACGCCCGGCGCGCCGACATCCCCATCGCCGACCAGGCCGCCCTGGCCGACCAGGCCGTCTACGCCCACTACCGCGGGCGCTGCTACCTGTCGGTCCTGATGTTCGACTTCGACCTGGCCACCGGCCGGGCGACCGTCGTGGACGCGGGATCCCCGCAGCTGCTGCGGCTGCGGAGCGGCACCGTCGAGCGGGTCACCTTCGACGCCCAGCTCCCCCTCGGCATGTTCGAGGAGACCGACTACGTGGCTCAGGACTTCGCGGTCGAGCCCGGCGACCGGCTCGTCTTCGTCAGCGACGGCGTCCACGCGGTGGCCTCTCCGAAGGGCGAGGCGTACGGCGAGTCCGCCCTCGTGCGGGCCATCCAGTCCACCCGGCTGCTGCCCGCGGCCGACGTGCCCCGCGCCATCCTGACGGAGCTGAACCGTCACCGGGGCACGGCCGCCCTCCCGGACGACGACGCGCTGGTCGTGTGCCTGGACTGGCGCGGCCGGCCCGGCCGGACGTGACGCTCCCCGGCCGCCGGTCCTCCAGGCGCGATAGCGTGGCTGTACGAGTCGAGAGGGCCGATGCCGTGACAGCCTCTGAACCGCTCCCGTCCGTGGAGGCCGAGCTCCGCGCGGCCCCGCCCCACGCCCTGGTCGCCACGGCGCGCCGCATCCTCGCCGACCGCCTCGGTGCGCAGGAGGTGACCCTCCTGCTCGCCGACTACGGTCTGGCCGTCCTGCAGCCGGTCTCCCACCTGCCCTACACAGGAGAACCGGTGCCCGCGCAGGACGGCCCCGTCGGCAGCGCCTTCGTCCGGCAGAGCCCGGTGATCGAGGTCCTCCGCGAACCGGCCGCCCACTTGGTGCACCTCCCCATAACCGTGCGCGGGGACCGCCTGGGTGTCCTGTCCGTGCGCCTGCCCGAAGGCGCCGCCGATCCGGAAACCGTGCTCCAGCTGGGCGACTTCGCCACGGCCCTGGGGCACGAGGTCGTCACCGCCGACCAGGACACCGACCTCTACCTCCAGGCCCGTCGCACCCGCCGGCTCACCCTCGCGGCCGAGATGCAGTGGCAGCTCCTGCCCGGCCGCGGTTGCGCCCGCGAGGAGTACGTCATCGGCGCCCACTTGGAGCCGGCCTACTCCATCGGCGGCGACAACTTCGACTGGTCGGCCGACGCCCGCCATCTCACCATCACCGTGACCGACGGCATGGGCAAGGGCATCGAGGCCGCTCTCCTCACCAGCCTCACGGTCGGCGCGCTGCGCAACGCCCGGCGGGGCGGTCTCGGCCTGGCCGACCAGGCCTGCCTCGCCGACCAGGCCGTGTACGCCCAGTACGGCGGGAAGATGTACGCCTCGACCCTGCTGCTGCGGTGCGACCTGGCCACGGGCGCGGTGACCGCCGTCGACGCGGGTTCACCCCAGCTGTTCCGCCAGCGAGGGGGCCACACCGAACGCATCGAGCTGGACGCTCAGCTCCCGCTCGGCATGTTCGAGGAGACCGACTACGTCGAGCAGCACTTCCAGCTCGAACCGGACGACCGGCTGATCGTGGTCAGTACCGGTGTGCACGGGACCCGCTCCGCGGGCGGCGACCTCTATGGCGAGGGTGCCCTGCGGCAGATCCTCAGCGCCACCCGCCCCGCGCCGCCGCACGAGGCGGCACGCGCGGTCGTCGCCGGCCTGGTCGAGCACTTCGGGAGCGACGACTTGGTGTCAGACGCAGCCGTGGTCTGCCTCGACTGGCACGGACCCCCGGCCTGACGCGACGCCGTCAGCCGGGGCCGCCTCCGTCCGGGGAGTCCCCGTTCTGCGCCGCCAGGAAGCTCTCGAGTCCGCGCCGCAGCGCGTCGCGCTCGGTCGTCTCCATGGCCGCGAGCACGGTGGCCAGCGCCCGCGACCTGCGCGCGGCCACCTCGTGCAGTACCTGCCGGCCGTGCCCGGTGAGGTGGAGCTGCACCTCACGCCGTTTCTGCGGGTGCAGCACCCGCTCCAGCAGGCCGGCCGCCTCCAGCCGGTCGCACAGCCGACTGGCCGTCGGCAGCCCGATGTCCATGCCCACCGCCAGCGCGGTGAGATTCTGCCCGGGCTCCGCCTCCAGGATCCGCAGGGCCCGCAACTGGTGCGGCGACAACCGCAGACTCGCCCCCTGTGCGGCGACCGACCACAGACTGGCCAGTCTGTCCACGGCTTCGGCGATCGTCGAAGCGAGGGACACGGAGTCGTCGTCCGGTCCGCTCGCTCGGCTGTCTCCGGAGCCACTGAGGCCAGTCACGAACGCATCGCTTTCAGTAATCGCCCGTCCACACGGTTACCACTCTTATTCAATCGCGGTACCCGAAGTGTCGCGGGGCAAGCGCGTCCGGCCGGGCGATGTCCCGCGGTCACGAAACCTTCGACGAGTGGGAACGCAATCTCCATCACCCGCCCATTGAAGCGTGTGCGCCCGGCGAGCGGTCACCGACCCGGGTCAGAGGAACCGGCGGATCGGGGTGACGGCCACCTCCTTGGCGCGCTGGAGCACCGCGCGCCGTCTCCACCGGCCGAGGTCGATGTCGACGCTGTCCTTCAGGTCCGCGTCGTAGTCGGCGTCGAGGGTGGCGGTGAACTCCTCGTCCAGGACGGCGAGCATGACCTCCTCGTCGTGGTCCATGGAGCGCCGGTTGAAGTTGGTGGAACCGATGAGGGAGGCGACCGAGTCCACGGTGATGATCTTGGCGTGCATCATGGTCGGCTGGTACTGGCGGATGCGTACGCCCGCTTCGAGCAGACGGGTGTAGTGATGCTGGCCGGCGAGCTGGCAGGCGCGCTGGTCGGTGTGCGGGCCGGGGAGCAGGATCTCCACGGTGACGCCGCGCTCGGCGGTCCGGCACAGCAGGTCGATGAAGAAGGTGTCCGGGGCGAAGTAGGCGGTGGCGAGGCGGAAGCGTTCCTCGGCCGAGGTCAGCATCACCCGGATCAGGGTCTGCATGTCCTGCCAGCCGATGCTGGCGGAGCCACGCACCACCTGCACGACCGACGAGCCCGGCTGCGGGTGCTCGACGAACCGGTCGCGGTGGTCGAAGAGCTCGTCGTGGCACTCGGCCCAGTTCTGGGCGAACGCGGCCGCGACGCCGTCCACGGCCGGTCCGCGCAGCTGGACGTGGGTGTCCCGCCATTCGCCGGGGTTGCGGGCGTCGCCGCACCATTCCTCCGCGATGCCGACCCCACCGGTGAACGCGGTGTGCTCGTCGACGATGAGGGCCTTGCGGTGACAGCGGTGGTTCTGCTTGAACGGCGAGAGCCGCACGGGCTTGCGGAACCAGGCCACCTCCACACCCGCCTCGTCCATCATGTCGAGCAGGTGCTGCTCGATCTGCTGGGCGCCGAAACCGTCCAGCAGCAGTCGTACCCGCACGCCCGCACGGGCCCGGTCGGTGAGCGCCGCCGCGAAGTCGCGGGCGATCTGGCCGCGCCAGTACACGAACGTCATCATGTCGATCGTGTGCTCGGCCGCGCGGATCGCCCCGAGCATCGCCGGGAAGATCTCGTCGCCGTTGCGCAGCGGCACCAGCTCGTTGCCTTCGGTGGCGGCCACGCCGATCAGCCGCTCCAGACGCCGGCGCAGGCGCTGCTTGCGGGCCGTGAGGTCCGGTTCGCCGGTGCGAACGGGGGCTGCCGCTATGCCGTCGAGGGTCACGCCCGGTCTCCTTCAGTTGTGCAAGACGTGATGCGGGCCTCCGATCCAGCCCGGACAATCAGATGCCCTGCGGCCCCCGCCTCACTCCCGGGGCCGCGGGGGGTGCCCGGCGGGACGGAGGCACGCTCCGGGCAGGGCGCGGACGGCTTCCGGTCCGGGGAGGGGCACGCGCATGGTACTGGTTATGCACCCGGATGGCCTCGGCACAGGTATGAGAAGCGCGAACCCCGTGCCCGCCCGGGTGCGGAGCCGTGTGGATGAGGTGGGTATGGCAGAGCGGATGGGGCTTGAGCCCGAAGGCGGGTGTTGCGGCATACCGGACGCCGGCGAGCCGCCGACCGGGCCGACGGCGACGGCCGGCCCGGCGACGACGGCCGCACCTCCGACGCCGCCGACCGGGCCGACGGAGGCCGGGCCGGTGACGGCCCCTGCGGTGCCGCCGGCCGAGCCCTTGGCCGGCATCGGCCCGCTGCCGGCCACCGAGCCGACGACGGCGGTCGCGCCGGCCGAGCCAGTGATCACCGTCGGCCCACCGCCGGTGCCCGACCCGGTGACGACGGCCGTGTCTCCCACCGGTCCGGCCGTGCCGATCCCGACGGCCGGACCGGTGGGGACGGAATCGGCGTCGGCGTGGACCGGCACCCCGCCGGTCGAACCGGTGATTACGGCCGAGCCGGTCGCGGTGGGCGGGCGGGGGAGAACGGCCGTGTTGTCCGGTGACGGCGGTTGCATAGCCGAAGCGCGTCACCTGGCCGCCGGGTTCCTGGCCGAGGTCGCCGCGGGGGGCCGCGCCGTCTCGGAGCGGAGCCTGCATCTCATCCAGCTCGTCGTCAGCGAACTGGTCACCAACGCCTGCAAGTACGCGCCCGGCCCGGTGCTGCTGAAGCTCCGCCTGACGGGAGACACGGTGGAGGTGGAGGTGTGGGACGGTGATCCCGTGCTGCCCACCGCGCGGCCGGCGGACCCCGGGCGGATCGGCCAGCACGGGCTGGAGATCGTCAAGGCCATCGCGCTGGCACTCGACGCGGAGCGGGTGGAGAGCGGCAAGCGGGTCACCGCGACGATCGCTCTGGAACCGGATTCGTAATCGGGTGGCATGCATGCCTCGGGCCGGGGTAGACGCGGGAGCGTCGGCCGGGGAGCCGACGACGACAGGGCCGAACGACCGGGTGGGGCGCATGATGGCGACGACGACCGTGCAGGGTACTGAGAAGAAGGTGGACGTTCCGGCGATAGCGGACCCGTCCAAGGTCGCTCCCCGGGACGCGCGGGCTCTGTCGAAGGTGTTCTTCGACCAGCTCGCGGAGCTGGAGGAGGGCACGCCGGAGTTCCAGTACGCGCGCAACACGCTGATCGAGATGAACATGTCCCTCGTCCGTTTCGCGGCGGCGCGGTTCCGCAGCCGTGGGCCGGAGGAGATGGAGGACATTGTCCAGGTCGGCATGATCGGTCTGATCAAGGCGATCGACCGGTTCGAGCTGTCCCGCGAGGTCGAGTTCACCTCCTTCGCGGTGCCGTACATCGTGGGCGAGATCAAGCGGTTCTTCCGCGACACGTCCTGGGCCGTGCACGTGCCCCGGCGCCTGCAGGAGGCCCGCGTCCAGCTGGCCCGCGCCAACGAGGAACTGCGCAGCCGGCTCGGCCGTACCCCCACGGTCAAGGAACTGTCCGAGCTGATGAGCCTCCCGGAGGACGAGGTCGTCGAGGCCCAGCTCGCCTCCAACGGCTACAAGTCGGCGTCCCTGGACGCGGCGATCAGCGGCAGCGAGGAAGGTGAGGCGGCGCTGGCCGACTTCATCGGCGACGAGGACGCGGCCCTCGGCCTGGTCGAGGACTTCCACGCCCTCGCCCCGATGATCGCCGAACTCGGCGAACGCGACCGCCGGATCATCCACTGGCGCTTCGTGGAGGAACTCACCCAGGCTGAGATCGGCGAACGCCTCGGTGTCTCCCAGATGCACGTCTCCCGCCTGATCTCCCGCCTCCTGGCGCGCCTGCGCGAGGGCATGCTCGGCGTGGACTGAGAGCGGGCCGAGCGCGGACCGCAAGCGGACTGAGAACGGCCGGATCCACCGGATCCGGCCGTTCGTCACGTCTGTCGGAGGGGCGGCGACGTGGCGCCGCCCCTCCAGGGGCCCTACTCCCGGGGCGGCTTGACCGCGATGTCGAGGTAGAACGAGTCGATGCTGCGGACCGCCGCCTCGAAGTCCTCCAGGTTCACCGGCTTGGTGACATAGGCGTTGGCGTGGTGCCGGTAGGCGCCGGTGACGTCGTCGGGAGCGGCGGACGTGGTCAGGACCACGACCGGGATGGTGCGCAGATCGGCGTCCTCCTTGACCACGGCGAGGAATTCGCGTCCGTTCATGCGCGGCATGTTGAGGTCGAGCACGATGAGGTCGGGGCGCTCGTTGTCCGGGTCGCGCAGGTACTCGAGGGCGGCGATGCCGTCGGAGACCTGGGTGAGGTTCCGGGTACCGCGCTCGGCGAGGGCGTCCTGGATGAGCATGGCGTCGGCGACGTCGTCTTCGACCAGCAGGACGTCGTAAGGGCGGATTGCGGCGGCAGCCATGGGTCACGAGCTCCGGTGTTCGGGCGAGGTCGGGGAAGGTGTGCGGTTGCTGATCAGCCCGGGCCAGCGGCGACGGGCTCCTTGACGGCTCATGTTCACGGCCCGGCCGATCTCGGGGTATCCGGCTCCGCCCGCGGCCGCTGCGCGGGCCGCCTGGTCCTCCAGGTGCCGGACGGCCTGCTTGACGCCCCGGAGGACGCGCAGACGCAGCAGCGCCCGTCGCCGGGCGTCGGTCACCGTGCCCGCCGGCGGCTGAGGGGCGTCCCGGGCGAGTCGCCGGATGAGCTCCTCCACCACCTGGGTCACCAGCGCCGTCGTTTCCCCGTGCGAAGGTGAGGGGGAAGCGCGACCGGGCATGGCGTCACCCTACGGCGTCGATCGGTGACGAGACAACATGCGTTGTCGGTCCCTGGGTACAGTGTGCTTGCCACATGACAACAGCGGCCGACTCGTCGAGGGAAGAATGCAGAGCGCGATACAGACCGAGCCGTCCGCCACGGCCGCGTTCTCCGGCTGGACCACCCGGCGCTGGCTGCGGGCCGGGGTCGCCGGCACCCTGCTCGTCCTGGCGGTCCTCGGATCACTCGGCGGCTGGGCCATGTGGCGTACGTCCGAGATCACGACCCAGCTGGTCGACCGGCGCTCGCCCGCGCTGATCGACGCCATGCGGGTGGAACAGGCGCTGGTCAACCAGGAGACGGGCATCCGCGGCTACGGCCTGTCCGGCCGCTCGGACTTCCTCCAGCCGTACGCCGAGGGCGTGGCCGCCGAGAAGGCCGCACTGCGCCGGCTGCGGCCCCTGGTCGAGGGCGACACCCGGGCCCGTGCCGACCTGGCCACCGTGGAGAAGCTGGCCGGCACCTGGCAGCGGCGCATCGCCGAGCCCGTCTCGGCCGCCGACGCCCAGGAGGCGATCGCGCTGTCCACCCGGCGGGCCACCGAGGGCAAGTCCGCGTTCGACGCGCTGCGCGGCGCGGTGACCCGGCAGCAGGGCCACCTGCAGAGCGAGCGGGAGCGGGCCGTCCACGACCTGCGGCGGGCGGTGACCCTGCGGAACTGGATGTTCGCCGTCATCGCCGGCGTCATCGCCCTCGTCGCCGTTCTCGTCTTCGAGGGGCTGCGCCGGGGCGTCACCGGCCCGCTCGCCCGGCTGGGCACGGCCGCCCGCGAGGTGGCCGGGGGCCGTTTCGACCGCTCCCTCGTGGGCACCGGCCCCGCCGACCTGCGGCAGCTGGCCTCCGACGTGGAGTCGATGCGCCGACGGCTGGTGGAGGAGCTCCAGTTCAGCGAGGCGGCCCGCCGTCTGCTGGACGAGCAGACGGAGGACCTCAAGCGGTCGAACACGGAACTGGAGCAGTTCGCCTACGTCGCCAGCCACGACCTCCAGGAGCCGCTGCGCAAGGTGTCCAGCTTCACCCAGCTCCTCCAGCGGCGCTACGGCGGACAGCTGGACGACAAGGCGGACCAGTACATCGCGTTCGCCGTCGACGGCGCCAACCGCATGCAGCTCCTGATCAACGACCTGCTGGCCTTCTCGCGGGTCGGCCGGGTGCACAACGACCATCAGACGGTGGACCTCGAAGGCGGGCTCGATCGGACGCTGGACGCGCTGAGCGTGTCCGTCGAGGAGAGCGGGGCCGAGATCACCCACGACCCGTTGCCCACGGTCGTCGGGGACAGCACCCAACTGGGCATGCTGTGGCAGAACCTGCTGTCCAACGCGATCAAGTTCCGCAGCCCGGACCGTCCGCCCCGGATCCACGTCGGCGCCGTGTCCGACGGCGGCGTCTGGGAGTTCACGGTCACGGACAACGGCATCGGGATCGCACCGGAGTTCCAGGAGAAGGTCTTCGTCCTCTTCCAGCGGCTGCACACCAAGGACGCCTATCCGGGCACGGGCATCGGCCTCGCGATGTGCAAGAAGGTCGTCGAGTTCCACGGCGGCACGATCGGGATCGACCCCGACTACAAGCTGGGCACCCGGGTCGTCCTCACCCTGCCCGCCGCCGGGTCGGCGCCCGCCGGCGAGAGAGGCGCGGGCGTGACCGGCCGGGCCGCGCGGCGCGCGGAGCGGCTCCGCATCCTCCTGGTCGAGGACGACGACGGGGACGCCCTCCTGGTCGAGGAACTCCTCCACGACACCGACATGCCGCACGCCCTGACGCGCTGCCGCACGGCCGCCGACGCGCGGAGGGCGGTGGCCGCGCACCCCGTCGACTGCGTCCTGCTCGACCTGCACCTGCCCGACGCGTCCGGAGTGGAGACGGTCCAGGCCATCCAGGCCGACACCCGTGCCGCCATCATCGTGCTGACCGGCCTCGAGGAACCCCGCGCCGGAGTCGACGCCCTCGCCGCCGGCGCCCAGGACTACCTGATCAAGGGCAAGGTCGACCCCGACCTGATGCAACGCGCCGTCCGCTACGCCGTCCAGCGAAAGCAGGCCGAGCGCGCCAACGCGGACCTCCAGATCGGGCGGCTGCGCGCCGAGGAGAACGCCCGCCTGGAACGCGGGCTGCTGCCGGAGCCCCTGCTGTCGTCCGGCGCCGTCACCGCCTCAAGCCGCTACTACCCCGGCCGGGCGCAGGCTCTCCTCGGCGGTGACTTCCTCGATGTCGTCCAGACCGGCGACGGACAGGTCCACGCCGTCATCGGGGACGTCAGCGGCCACGGCCCCGACGCCGCGGCGCTCGGTGTCTGCCTGCGCATAGCCTGGCGCGCCCTGACGCTCGGCGGCCACCGCGACCAGCATCTGCTGCACCTCCTGGAACAGATCCACATCGCCGAACGCACCGGCAGCGACCTGTTCGCGACCTGCACCCTCATCAGTCTCGATCCGGGTGCGCGCACCCTCACCCTGCATCTGGCCGGGCATCACGAACCCCTCCTCGTCACCCCCGAGGGCACTCAGGAGATCGCCGCCGCGCACGGAGTCGCCCTCGGTATCGCGCCCGGGCTCGGCAAGTGGCCCGCGACCACCCTCGCGCTGCCCGCCCGGGGTGCGCTCATCGCCTACACGGACGGCCTCGTCGAGGGTTTCGCCGACGCCACCGGCGCCCGGCTCGGCGTGGAGGGCCTGCTGCGCATCATCGACGGCATCCGCACCCCCGACCCCGGCATCCACCTGGACCGGCTGATCGCCGGCACCCGCACCCTGAACGCCGACCGGCACACCGACGACCTGGCCGTCCTCCGTCTCGACTGGAACGCCGACCTGCCCGGCGGCCCCGGCCCGCGGCCCTGAGTACGGCCCCGTCGGGCGAGGGACCGGGAACCGCTTCGCCCGGGACGGGTGAGACATGGCCCCTGTCCGGGTACGCGTGTGACAGCCGAGACAGTGGGTCGTAGGAGCAGCCTCATGCTCAGATGAGCAATTTCCACCGCAAAATGTGCCGTATGCGGCTTGTTGGCGGACGATGAGGGAACCCGGACCACGTCAACCGCCGCCACTCGGCCGGTCCGCCGGCGCAGCGGCGGCTGTCCACTACTACCGGGGAGAAATCGTGACAGTGCGCCTCGGGGCAGAAGAAGAGTTCCATGTCCTCGACGTCGAGAGCGGGCGGCTCGTCCCGCGGGCCGCCGAACTGCTCGGCCGCTTCGACCGGCCCGGCCTCACCAGCGAGCTCCAGCGGTCGGTCGTGGAGAGCAACAGCGGCGTGCACGACACCCTCGACGGCCTGTGGACGGACCTCGCCTCCACCCGGCGCCGCCTCGACGCGGCCGCTTCCGCGGCGGGCCTCGCGGTCGTCGCCGCGGGAACCGTCCCGCTGGCCGGTCTCGGCTCCCGGGACGTCACCGCCGATCCCCGCTACCAGCGTATGGCCGACGACTACCGGCGCGTCGCCGACGAACAGCTCATCTGCAGCGCGCAGATCCACGTGGACGTCCCCGACCGGGACACCGCCGTCCGTGCGATGTGCCTGGTGTCGCCCTGGCTGCCGCCGCTGCTGGCCCTCTCCGCCAGCTCACCGTTCTGGCTGGGGACGGACACCGGGTACGCCAGCTGGCGGACCATGCTGTGGCAGCGGTGGCCCACCGCCGGACCGGCGGGCTGCCACCGGGACGCCGCCGACTACGACGAGGCGGTCGCGGAACTGATCCGGTCGGGTGTCATCAGCGACGCCGGCATGATCTACCACGACGTCCGGCCCTCCGCCCACCAGAACACCCTGGAACTGCGGATCTGCGACGCCTGCCCCCGCGTGGAGACCGTGGTGCTGGTCGCGGGCCTTTTCCGGGCCCTGGTGCGCCAGGCCTGCGAGCACCTGGAACACGCCGACGGCCCCGTCTGCGACGGCCGCCACGACTGGCTGCGGGCGGCGGCCTGGCGGGCGGCGCGATCGGGCCTCGAAGGACACCTGGTCGACCCCGTCACCCGGTACGGGGCGCCGGCGCCGGACGTGCTGACGGGCATGCTGGCCAGGCTGCGCCCCGCGCTGGAGGCGGCCGGCGACTGGGAGACCGTGCACGGCCTGCTGGAGGAGGCGCTGGCCGACGGCACCGCGGCGCACCGGCTGCGCCGTGCCGCCCAGGCCGACGACCTCCTCGCCAGCGTCGACCTCATGGTGGCCGAGACCCGCGGCGAACGCCCGGCCTCGCGCCCCGCGGCCGGCCGGCGGCCCGCCACCGCACGGCTGGACGCCCTCGCCGCCCACCCGTCACCCGGCAGGCCCCCGCCCCGACCCCGAGCGCCTGATCAGACCGCCCCGCCCGCGACCGGCGGGCGGGCCGGCCGCGTGGCCGAAACCGCCGGCCACCGTCGTCCGAACAAGGAGTGCGACCAGCTCATGCTCATCCCACAGGACCCCCCGACTCCCGAGCACCCATCGCCGGAGCGCCCGGCCCGCACCGGGCCACCCGGCCGGCAGCTCCGCCGCAACGGACGTACGGCCCGCACCGTACGGTCCGCAGCCCGGGAGAAGGGGATCCTCTGATGTGCGGACTCAGCGGAGAGATACGGTTCGACGGCGAGCGGCCGGACATGGCCGCGCTGGAGCGGATGACCGACCGGCTCGCGCCGCGCGGCCCCGACGGACGCGGCCTCTGGTCCCAGGGGCCGGTGGCCCTCGGCCATCGCCGGCTGAAGATCATCGACCTGTCGGAGAGCGGCGCCCAGCCCATGGCGGACCCCCGCGAGAGGATCGCCGGCGTCTTCAACGGCTGCGTGTACAACTACCGTGAGCTGCGGGACGAACTCCGCGCGCTCGGCCACACCTTCTACTCCGACTCCGACACCGAGGTGGTGCTCAAGGCCTACCGGCAGTGGGGCACGCACTGCGTCGACCACTTCCTCGGCATGTTCGCCTTCGCGATCGCGGAACTGGACACCGGCCGCGTGGTGCTGGCCCGTGACCGGCTCGGCATCAAGCCGCTCTACCTCGTGCACACGCTCGACCGGCTGCGGTTCGCCTCCTCCCTGCCGGCCCTGCTGGCGGGCGGCGACGTCGACACCTCCCTCGACCCCGTCGCCCTGCACCAGTACTTCAGCTGGCACGCGACCGTGGCCGCGCCCCACACCGTCCTGAACGGCGTCCGCAAGCTCCCCCCGGCCACCGTCCGGGTGATCGAGCCGGACGGCACCTTCCGTGACCACCGCTACTGGCAGCCGCCGTACACACGCCGACCGGAGCACGCCGGTCTCGGCGCCGAGGACTGGACGGACGCGGTGCTGGAGGCGCTGCGGACCGCCGTGCGCCGCCGCATGGTGGCCGACGTGCCCGTGGGGGTGCTGCTCTCCGGCGGACTGGACTCCAGCCTCATCGTCGCCCTGCTCGCCGACGAGGGGCAGCACGACCTCGCCACCTTCAGCGTCGGCTTCGAGTCCGAGGGCGGCGAGGAGGGCGACGAGTTCCACTACTCCGACCTGGTGGCCCGGCACTTCAGCACCAGCCACCACCAGCTGATGGTGCCCTCCGACCGGGTGTCGGGAGCCCTGGAGGCGGCGGTGCTGGCCATGAGCGAGCCGATGATGAGCCACGACGTCGTCGCCTTCCACCTGCTGTCCGAGCAGGTCGCCAAGGAGGTCAAGGTCGTCCAGAGCGGCCAGGGCGCCGACGAGGTGTTCGCGGGCTACAGCTGGTACCCGGCGATGGCCGGCGTGCCCCGGGAGCGGGCCGCGCAGGCCTACATCGACACCTACTTCGACCGGTCCCACGCCGACCTCGCCCGCATCCTGGAACCGGAGATGCTGGCCGAGCGGGACGTCTCCGCGGAGTTCGTGCACGCCCACATGGCGGCCGCCGGCGCCGACACGGCGCTCGACGCGGACCTGCGGCTGGACACCCACGTGATGATGATCGACGACCCCGTCAAACGCGTGGACAACATGACCATGGACTGGGGCCTGGAGGCCCGGGTGCCCTTCCTCGACCACGAACTGGTCGAGCTGGCCGCCGCCTGCCCGCCGGAACTGAAGCTGGCCGACGGCGGGAAGGGCGTCCTGAAGGCCGCCGGACGCAAGGTCCTCCCACGAGAGGTCGTCGACCGGCCCAAGGGCTACTTCCCGGTACCGGCGATCAAGCACATGGCGGGCCCCGTCCTGCAACGGGTCCGCGAGGCGCTCACCGCCCCGGAAGCCGTGAAGCGGGGCGTCTTCCGCCAGGACCACATCGACGAACTGCTCGCGGCACCGAACGCGCACCGCACCCGGCGAGGAGCGAACACACTGTGGCAGGTAGCGCTGCTGGAGACATGGCTGCAGACACACGGCATCCGCTGACCACCGGCCCGCGCCCGGACACCGGGGCACCGCCACCGCACATCGACCCGGCGGCGGGCGGGAACGGCACGGCGGCCGCCGCCCTCACGGCACTCGCCGAGCCCGGCCCGACGGCCGCCGCGACCGCGGCCTCGGCCCGCGCGGCTCCGGAGCCCGTGCTCCTCGCCGACGCCTCGGTCCCGCACGACGTACCGCAGCGGCTCGTCGCGCACAGCTGCTGGTACCCGTCCGTGGACCCCGGCGGCCGGAACGTCGCCTTCATCTGCGACCGCACCGGTGTGCCGCAGCTGTGGACCGGCCCGGTGGACGGCGACGAGCCCCGGCTCCTCGACGCCGACCCCGACCCGGTCACGGAGGTCTCCTGGTCGCCGGACGGCCGGTGGATCGCCTACACCACGGCCCCCGGCGGCGGGGAACTCACCCGGGTCCTGTGCGTACGCCCCGACGGCACCGGAAGGCGGCTCCTGGCCGGGGGCGAACCCGGCGCGTCGGCCTACCTCGGCTGCTGGACCCCTGACGGGTCCGCCGTCGCGGTCACCGTCACCGAACCCGCGCCCGCCGGCGACGTCCGGGCGCGACCCGACTGGCCCCCGCCGGCCACCGACCTGCCCGCGCCCGCCCACACCGGCCGCTGGGCCGGCCGCGACGGCCAGGCGGTCCTGCTGGGCGGCAGGCCGCTCGCCACCGCCACCGACCAGGAGGCGGAGCGGACCGTGGTCCAGGCCGACCACGCCGCGCAGACACGCGAGGCCGCCCCCCGGGCGCTGGCCGTCTACCTCGTCGACCCGGAGGGCACGAGCGCACCGGAACTGGTCGCGGCCGAGGCGGGGGCACCGACCCTGCGCGCCTGCGCCCTGACCCGCGACGGCAGGCTCGCCCTGCTGCGCCGGGGGCCGCGCGGGCGCCGGGAGGCCGTCGTCCTCAGGCGCCGGGACCGCACGGTGACCGGCACCGTCCGGGCGGCCGACGGCGACCCGTGGATCGGGGGTTTCTCCCCGGACGGCCGGACCCTTTGGCTGCGCAGTGACACCCACCGCGAGTTCGCCGCGCTGCTGGAGGTCCGGCTCGGCCCGCGGGGCGAGTGGCTGGGGCAGCGCGTGGCCGCCGGCCGCCCGGACTGCGACCTCGAACTGCTGGGCCTGCACCGGGACGGGCAGCACGCCGTACTGGCCTGGAACCGGCACGGTGTCAGCGACCTGGAGATCACCGCCCTGCCCGCACGCGCGCCGCTGGAGTTCGGCACGGACCTGCGCGAGCCGCCCGCCGACGGCTCCAGGGACGACACCTCGCGTGGTGTGCCGCTGCCGCACGAGGTGGTCACCCGCGTCGTACCGACCGCCGACCCCGACAGCCCCGTGGTGGCCCTGTCCGGCTCGCGGCGCCGGCCCGGCGTGTGGTGGCTGCCGCACGGCACCGCCCTGCGCACCCCCTGGTCCTCGCGCGACCAGGACGCGGTCCTCGCCGCCGGCCATCCGCCGGTACGGCCCTTTCCCCTGCACCCCACCGCCCGGGACGGGCTCGCCCTGGGCGGCTGGTACTACCGCGCGCCGGGCCGCTCCCCGGACGAGGCCGCCCCGTGCGTGCTGCATCTGCACGGCGGTCCGGAGGAACAGGAACGTCCCGTCCTCCAGCCGCTCTACCACGAACTCCTCGAACGCGGCCTGGACGTCTTCGCCCCCGACGTCCGCGGCTCCTCCGGCCACGGCCGCTCCTTCGTCGACGCGGACCTCGGCACCGGGCGGTTCGCCGCCATCGAGGACGTGGCCGACTGCGCGGCCCACGTCGTGGTGGCGGGCCTGGCCGACCCGCAGCGCCTCGCCGTGATGGGCCGCTCGTACGGCGGATACCTCACGATGGCCTCCCTCGTCTGGCACCCCGAGCTGTTCCGCACCGGGGTCGCCGTCTGCGGGATGTCCGACCTGTCCACCTTCTTCGCCGGCACCGAGCCGTGGCTCGCCGAGTCGGCCGCGCACAAGTACGGGCATCCGGAACGCGACGCCGACCTGCTGCGGGCCCTGTCACCCATGAGCCGCATCGACGCCCTGCGCGTCCCCGTGCTCGCCGTGCACGGCGAGCACGACACCAACGTGCCGGTGGGGGAGTCCCGGCAGTTCGTCCGGGCGGCCAGGGAGCGCGGTCTGGACGCCGAACTCCTGATGCTGCGCGAGGAGGGCCACGACTTCCGCCGCGCGGACAACCGCCGCCTCTTCCGCCGCTCCGCCGCCGACTGGATCCAGCGCCACCTGGCGACCTGAGGCGGCGGCCGGGCCCCCGGACACCCCGGCCGCGGGCGGCCCCGGGCGTTCTTCCTCGGCGACGTGGGCGGCAAGGGCCCGCAGGCGGCCGCGGTCACCTCGCTGACGCGCTACACCCTGCGCGCCGCGGCCCATACGACCCCGAACCCGCGTGGCGCTGGCCACGCTGAACGCCGTCCTGCACGAGCGGTACACCGGCACCGGCGACCCCCGCTACTGCACCTGCGTCTTCGGCATCCTCGAACCCGGCGCCGACGGCCGCACCGCCGTCCACCTCGCCTCCGGCGGCCACCCCCCGGCCCTCGTCCTGCGGGCCGACGGCCACGCCGCGTACCTGCCCACCCCCGGCGGCCTGCTCGTCGGTGTCGTCCCCACCGCGCCCTTCACCACCGTCAGGACCACCCTGGCTCCCGGCGACACCCTCCTGCTCTACACCGACGGGCTCACCGAGGCCCGCAACGGACCCACCCGTGACGACCTGTACGGAGGGGAGGCCCTGATCGCCACAGGCGTCCCCGCCCACCAATCCGCCACCCGCCCGGCAACGAATCCCTCCTGATGACTCCGCTGAACATCACTCACCGCTCCGCCGCCACCGGGCCCGTGCTCGACGTGGCAGGCGAACTCGACTGGGAGCAGGCCGCCACCCTGCGCCGGCAGGTCGAGCACGTCGTCCTCAACCCCGGAGAGAGCCTGACCCTGGACCTGTCCGGTCTGGAGTTCTGCGACTCCACCGGCATCACGGAACTCCTGGCCGCGCGGCAACGCGCCATGGCCGCGGGCGCCGACGTCGTCCTGGCCGAGGTCCCGCCCAGCCTGCTGCGCACCCTCACCATCGTCGGCCTCGACCAGATCTTCACCTTCCGCACCGGCGGCGGTCCACCCGGCCCCTGACGGACGCCGGCGCCGCACGGGCGCGGGCCTACGGGGTGGTCAGCGTGGTCTCGTGCACGGTGCGCAGCCTGCCGTCCGCGCCGGCCCGCTCCAGCCGCAGCCGGGCCGAACGCCCGTGCAGCGTCAGGGTCATGAGCTGGTTGCCGAACCAGGGGCCGCCCCTCTTGCGCCACTTCACCGGCGGCCGGGGACAGCGGCCGTGTCGGGCGAGCGCGCGGCCGAGGAGCCGGGCCGGTCGGCTCCAGCCGAAACGGAACCCCAGCCGCATCCACACCGGCACGGAGTTGTGCACGGGCGAGCAGGTGAGCTGCACGACCCGCGCGTCGGGGCCACCGGACGGCCAAGAGGCCTCCGCCACATAGGCGTGGTGCACGTCCCCGGACAGCACGTACACACCGGCCGGCGCACCCGCCCCGGAACCCGCCTCGGCGATCAGCGCGGCCAGATCGGCGAAGGACCGGGGGAACGCCGCCCAGTGCTCCAGGTCGGCCCCGCGGCGCAGGCGTTCGCCGCGCCGCGCCCACCGCGCCCCGCGCTCTCCCGCGCACAGGGCCGCGTCCCAGGCCTCCGCGTCGTGCACCAGATGCGGCAGCAGCCAGGGCAGCGACGTGCCGATCAGCAGCTGGTCGTACGATCCCGGGCCGGTCAGCACCTGCTCGCGCACCCACTCCGCCTCGGCGGGGTCGAGCATGGCACGTCGGTCCTCGTCGAGCACCCGGGCCGCCCGCGAGTCCACCATCAGCAGCCGGACCCGGCCGAAGTCACGCCGGTAACTCCAGCGTACGGAGGCGAAGTCGGCGTCCGCCTTCGCGGCGAACGCGCGCAGCACGTCGGTGCCGTCGGGTGTGTCGCGCACCGCCGCGTACGTCGCGTCGTCGGCGAGCTCGGCCGGGGTGAGGTTGCCGAGGTGCTGGTACACCCAGTACGACATCAGACCGCTCAGCAGCCGCTCCTGCCACCACGCGGTCGCGCGCATGTCGGCCAGCCAGGCCGCCGAGGTGTTCCAGTCGTCGACGACGTCGTGGTCGTCGAAGATCATGAGGCTCGGCACGGTGGACAGCAGCCAGCGGATCTGCGGGTCGAGCCAGGACTCGTAGTAGAGGTGGCAGTACTCCTCGTAGTCGGCGACCTGACCGCCCGGGGCCTCACGGAGGTCACGGCGGGAGGACAGCCAGTTCCGGGTGGCCGCGGAGGTCTCGTCGGCGTAGACCTGGTCGCCCAACAGCAGCAGCACGTCCGGGCGTTCGGCGTCGGGGTCGGTGGCCAGCCGGGTGGCGAGGCTGTCGAGGGCGTCCGTGCCGACCGGGTCCTTGCCGTCCGCGGGCGGCGCCGCCCACCGGCAGGAACCGAGGGCCATCCGGACGGTGTCGCCCTCGGCGGGGGTCCGGATGACCGAGGGCGGGAACGCGGAACCGGGCAACGGCCAGACCGCGCCGCCGTCCAGGAACACCTCGTAGGAGGCCGAGGTCCCCGGCTCGAGACCGGTCACGGTGACGAGCGCGTAGTGGTGCCCGGCGATCTGGAACGTCGGGGCGTGCGCCCGCGCCCCGGTCGAGCAGCGCACCTCGACGGCGCACGGCCGGCTCGTCTCCACCCACACGGTGGCGGACGATTCGTCGGTGTGCCTCAGCAGTGGTCCCAGGCGCAGTTCGGCCATCTGCGATCCCCTCCTCCGTCGGACCGTACGGTACGCAACGGCGGGACCGGCGGACAGAGCGGGGCGGTAGGCATCGTTCCGGAGACAGCACAACCAAACGCCGGTGGCGAACGTCATATGAGTGACGCTTCGCTCGATACCGTCACGCCAGGGGGCAAAACATGAACAAGCGTAAATGGCCGGCGGTCGCTGTGGTCGCGCTCGTGACAGCGGGGTCACTGAACCTCGTGGCCACGGCCGCGTCGGCGGCCGACGGCAGGACCTCGGCCGCCGCCGCGACCGCGTGCCCGACCGGATGGGGCAGTCTGCCCAAGCGTGCGACCCGCGACTCGGCGGTCGCGCACTCGCTGACGGACATCCGCACCGGCCGGCACACCTGCTACGACCGCATGGTCTTCGACGTCGGCGGCGGCACGGCTCCGCTGACCTACTCCGTCGCCTACGTGAAGACCTTCCGTCAGGACCCCTCCGACACGGTGATACCGGTCGCCGGAGGGGCGATCCTCGACATCAGGGTCGGCGCGCCCGCGTACGACCCCGAGACCGGAAAACCCACCTATCCCGCCCGGCCCGGCAAGTCGCTGCCGGGCGTCAGCCTCACCGGCTACCGCACCTTCAGGGACACGAAGTTCGGCTCCAGCTTCGAGGGAGTCACCCAGGTCGGTCTGGGAGTGCGGGCACGGCTGCCGTTCCGGGTGCAGCACGTGGCCGACCGTCTGGTGGTGGACGTGGCCCACACCTGGTGAGCGCGGGCCACGGGCGGCTCAGTAGCGCAGGGCCGTGGCGACGTCGGCCTTGACCTGTCCGGTCAGCTTCCGGTTGCTGGTGGCGGTGCCGTCACCGGAGGCGCCGGGGGCGACGTCGCTGATCTTCACCACGGTCACGTCCAGCAGATTGCCGCTCGTGTCCGTGAAGTTGACCTGCACGGCGAAGGACTTGGCGGCGTCCGCGGTGTTCTTGGCCGTCACCTTGACCGTGGCCTTGCCGTCGCCGCCGATGGTGGCGGAGCCGAGGCTGACGTCGTCCTTGGCCTTGACACCGCCCTTGGCCTCGTCGAGTTTGCGTTTGGCCTCCGCGGTGGCGGAGGCCAGCGCGTCGGTCCCCTGGGAAGCGAGGGAGGAGGCCGCCGAAGCCGCCTTGCTGGCCGCCGACGCCGCTTTGCTGGAGCCGGTGGAGGGGGTTCCGGAGTTGTCGGAGCAGCCGGCCGCCCCGACCGTGACGGCCAGGGCCAGCGCCGTGCCGGCCGCACCCCGTGTCCAGTTCCCTGTCATGCCGCGCCTCCCGTGCGATCGGATCCGTCTGTCCCTCTCAGTGAAGGGGGCGCGACGGGGTCCCGCACACGGAGCGGGGCGCCCGGGCGGCACCGGCACCCGAACAGCCCCGCCCGGACACGCGATCGGCGCCGGGCAGCCGTCACCGTAACCGCTCCGGAAGCCGTCCGGACGTGCGGGGCCAAGTGCCGAGTGCTGCAATGACGGGAGACGCGCCGCCAGGGAGGCGCGCGGCACACCAGCGCACGATCCCCGGCTGACACGGGAGGGACGGTGTCGTGACCCGGTCCGATGCGACTCCCGCGCCGGCCGCCGGTACCCAGCCCGAAGAGGCCGACCGGCTACGGTCGCTGCTGCGCGACCCCGCCTACCAGAGGACGCTCGCGTTCTCGGCGGTCGTCGGTGTGCCGGTCTCCCTGGCCGCCTTCTGGTTCCTCGCCGGGCTCCACGAACTCGAACACCTGCTGTGGGTGGGGCTCCCGGCCGATCTGGGCTGGAGCACGCCGCCCTGGTGGTGGCCGCTGCCTCTGCTGGCGGTCTCCGGTCTGCTCGTCGGTCTGGTCGTCAGCCGGATGCGGGGCGCCGGCGGGCACATCCCCGCCTCGGGTCTGCACACCGGGGGAATGTCCCCGGCCGCCCTGCCGGGAGTGGTGCTCGCCGCCGCGGCCAGTCTGCCGCTCGGCGCCACCCTCGGTCCCGAGGCCCCGCTGATCGCGCTCGGCGGCGGCCTCGCCCTGTTCTTCCGGGACCTGATCCGCACCCCGGTGACCGCGCAGGGCACCGCCCTGGTGGGCGCCGCCGGTGCCGCGGCCGCCCTGTCGGCGATCTTCGGCAATCCGCTGATCGGCGCGGTGATCCTGATCGAGGTGGCCGGCGTGGGCGGCCCGCAGCTCTTCGCGGTCATGCTGCCCGCGCTCCTGTCCAGCGGCATCGGGTCGCTGGTCTTCACCGGCTTCGGACGCTGGACGGGCCTGTCCACCGGAAGCCTCTCGATGACCGTGGGCGTCCCGTTCCCCCGCCTCGACGCGGGCGACGTGCTGTGGTCCGTGCTCATGGCCGTCGCCCTCGCCACCGCCGTGCACCTGGTGCTGTCCATGGGGCGGCGGGCCGCGGTGTTCGTCGCGGGCGGACCGGTCCTGCACACGGCGCTGTGCGCGCTCGGCGCCGGTGCGTGTGCCGCGGTGTACACCCTCGCCGTGGGCCGTTCACCGGCGGACGTGGCCTCCTCCGGCGAGGCCGTGCTGCAGCGGCTGGCCGCGGACCCGCACGCCTGGGGCGTGGGCGCCCTGGTCGCCGTCCTGCTGTGCAAGGCCGTGGCGTACGCGCTGTGCCTGGGCAGCCTGCGCGGCGGCCCGGTCTTCCCCTCCCTCTTCCTGGGCGCGGCGGTGGGCGTCCTGCTCGCGCCCCTGCCCGGCCTCGGCGTGGTGCCGGGCATGGCCGCGGGCATGGCCGCCGCGACGGCCGCCGCGCTGCGGCTCCCCGTCAGCAGCGTGCTGCTCGTCGTCCTCGTGCTCGGCAGCGGAGCCATGATCCCCGTGGCGATCCTCGCCGCCGTCGTCGGCTTCGTCACCGTCGAGCTGCTGCCGCCCGGGCGCGCCGTGCCGCCGGTCGGCAGGCCCGCCGGCCCGCCCGCGGCCCGGCCCGCGGCCACCTGGGAGGACGACGGCGCCGAGCCCGAACCGGGGCCGGCGTCCGGGAGGCCGCGGTGATCGAGCGACCGCCCGCCGCCGCGCCGCCCATGTCGGAAGCGGCCTTCCGCGAGCTGTACCGGAGGCTGCGCGAGCCGGCTCCCGCGGGCGGGGAGCACCGGCGCGGCGCGCTGGACCTGATCACCCCCGAGCGCGTGGTGGCGGCCGCCGCCGGGGTGCGGTCCGGACGCACGGTGTCGCTGGCCGCCCCCGTCGAGACCCGGCCCGGTCCGGACAGCCCGGAGCCCGCGAGCCACCGGATGACCGCGCCGACGGACCGCGAAGGCCACGAGCACGGGCTGTACTTCGCCCGCGACCGGTTCGCCATGAACGTGCACGGAGATGTCGACAGCCACCTGGACGCCCTGTGCCACGTGATGTTCGACGGCGCACTGTACGGCGGGGTCCCGGCCGGCACCGTGACCCCGGACGGCGCCGGCACCCTCACCGTCGACCTGGTCCGGGACGGCATCGTCGGCCGGGGCGTCCTCCTGGACGTCCCGCGCCTGCGCGGTGTGCCGTGGCTCGACCCCGGGGACCAGGTGACCGCCGGCGACCTCGCCGCGGCCGAGACCGCCCAGGGGACTCGCGTCGGGCCTGGCGATCTGCTGCTGGTGCGCGTCGGCCACCGGCTCCGGCGCCGGACCCTGGGCGCCTGGGACGTGACACGGGAGCGGGCCGGCCTGCACCCGACGGCGATGCGCTTCCTGGCCGAGCGGCAGGTGTCCGTCCTCGGGTCGGACGGCAACAGCGACGCCGCGCCGAGCGCCGTGGCGGAGGTCCCGTTCCCCGTGCACGTCCTGGCCGTCAACGCCATGGGCGTGCACCTGCTGGACTGGCTGGACTTCGAGGAGCTGGTCCCGGTCTGCGAGGAGCAGGCCCGCTGGCACTTCCTGTGCGTCGTGGCCCCCCTGCGGCTCCCCGCGGCCACCGGCTCCCCGGTGAACCCGATCGCCGTTCTGTGAGCCGGCCGGTCCGGCACCGGTCCCGCTCCGGGTGCCGCCCGACCGCACTGCGCGTACGTTCGAAGAGGAAAAGCCGGCAACAGCCCAGACCACACGAGCGAGGACGGTGGTCGCCGTGGACGCACTCCCCCCGTACGACGTGATCGTCATCGGTACCGGCGCGGGCGGCGGCACCCTCGCGCACCGCCTCGCCCCGTCGGGCAAGCGGGTGCTCATCCTCGAACGCGGCGGCTACCTGCCGCGCGAGCGCGACAACTGGGACTCCACGGCCGTGTTCGTCAAGGCCAAGTACCGGGCCCCCGAGTTCTGGCTCGACCGGCGCGGCGACGAGTTCCCGCCCGAGGTCAACTACTACGTCGGCGGCAACACCAAGTTCTACGGCGCCGCGCTGTTCCGGTTGCGCCCCGAGGACTTCGGCGAACTGCGCCACCACGACGGCCTCTCGCCCGCCTGGCCCCTCGCCTACGAGGACCTGGAGCCGTACTACACGCAGGCGGAGCACCTCTATCTGGTGCACGGCCGGCACGGCGAGGACCCCACAGAGGGGCCGAGCAGCGCGCAGTACGCCTACCCGCCGGTCGAACACGAGCCCCGCATCGAGCAGTTGAGCCAGGACCTGGAGAAGCAGGGGCTGCACCCCTTCCACCTGCCGATCGGGGTCAACCTCACCCAGGACGAGTTCGGCCGGGCCACCCACGCCAGCGCCTGCATCCGCTGCAACCGGGTGGACGGCTTCCCGTGCCTGCTCCGCGCCAAGTCCGACGCCCAGGTGATCTGCGTGGAGCCGGCACTCGAGCACCCCAACGTCGACATGGTCACCCACGCGCGCGTGACGCGGCTGGAGACCGATCCGACCGGGCGCAGCGTCACCACCGTCGTCGCCCAGCTCCCCGGCGACGAGGAGGCCCGGTTCTCCGCGAGCGTCGTGGTCGTGGCCTGCGGCGCGGTCAACTCCGCGGCCCTGCTGCTCGCTTCCGCCGACGACCGGCACCCCGACGGGCTGGCGAACAGCTCCGGTGTCGTGGGCCGGAACTACATGCGGCACAACAATCTCGCGCTGATGGCCGTCTCGAAGGAACCCAACGACACCCAGTTCCAGAAGACCCTCGCCCTGCACGACTGGTACCTCGGCGCGGACGACTGGGACTACCCGCTCGGCGGCATCCAGATGCTCGGCAAGTCGGACGCCGAGCAGATCCACGGCCAGGCCCCGCGCTGGGCCGGCGCGGTGAGCCCCGACATGCCGTTCGAGGTCCTCGCGCACCACGCCGTCGACTTCTGGCTGTGCGGGGAGGACCTGCCCCGGCCGGACAACCGGGTGACGCTGGAGAAGGACGGCCGTATCCGGCTCACGCTCGACGAGGACAACAACATCGCCGGTCTCAAGCGGCTGCGGCACAAGCTGCAGCACATGCTCGGCCGCCTCGGCATGCACGAACACCACCTGCTGTCCCGCAGCATCTACCTGCACAAGGGGATGCCGATCGGCGCCACCGCCCACCAGGCCGGCACCGTGTGCTTCGGCACGGACCCGGCGTCCTCGGCCCTGGACCTCAACTGCAAGGCCCACGACCTCGACAACCTCTACGTGGTCGACACGAGCTTCTTCCCGAGCATCGGCGCGGTCAATCCGTCCCTCACGGCCATCGCGAACGCCCTGCGCGTGGGCGACCACCTGCTGGAGCGCCTCGGCTGACGCGACCGCCGGGCGCGGCCGCCGGGCCCTCCACGCGGGCGAAGATGCTCGGCCGCAAGGCGCAATGCGGTCCGTCCCGGCATGCCGAGGGCGCGGCACGGTGTTTGTCTGGCGCCTGAACCGTCCGGGCCGCGCCCGGACGATCCGGGCAGGCAGAGGAGCAGGGCATCGTGAGTTCCACCGAGGGCGCACCGAAGAACGTGATTCCGGCACAGCTGCTGGCGGGCCAGAAGGCGCTGGTCACCGGCGCCAACTCCGGGATCGGCAGGGCGACCGCCGTCGCCCTCGGCCGGGCCGGGGCCGACGTCGTCGTGAACTACGTGGCCGGCGGCGACGAGGCGGAGGAGGTGGTCCGGGAGATCGCCGCCTTCGGGGTGAAGGCCGCCGCCTACGAGGCCGACGTCTCGAAGGAGGACCAGGTCGTCGCCATGGTGGACCGGATGGTCCAGGAGTTCGGCACCATCGACATCCTGGTCGCCAACGCGGGACTCCAGCGCGACGCCGCCCTCACCGAGATGACCCTCGCCCAGTGGCAGAAGGTCATCGACGTCAACCTCACGGGGCAGTTCCTGTGCGCGCGGGAGGCGACCAAGGAGTTCCTGCGCCGCGGCGTCGTCCCCGAGGTGTCGCGGGCGGCCGGGAAGATCATCTGCATGAGCTCGGTGCACCAGCTCATCCCCTGGGCCGGTCACGTCAACTACGCCTCGTCCAAGGGCGGCGTGCAGATGATGATGGAGACCCTCGCCCAGGAACTCGCCCCGAAGAAGATCCGGGTGAACGCGGTCGCCCCGGGAGCCATCAAGACACCCATCAACCGCAGTGCCTGGGAGACGCCGCAGGCGGAGCGGGACCTGCTGAAGCTGATCCCCTACGACCGGGTCGGAGAGCCGGACGACATCGCCCACGCCGTCGTGGGCCTCGCCTCCGACCTCATGGACTACGTCGTGGGCACCACCCTGTACGTCGACGGAGGCATGACCCTGTTCCCCGGCTTCGCCACCGGCGGCTGAACCCACCAGCCCGGCGTCGCCTCCCGGAAAGGCACCGATGCACACCGTCCTGATGCTGGCGGACCCGCCCGCGCAGATGCTCCCGGCCAGATCCCAGATGGCCTTCACCCTCGCGTCGCACATCATCCTGGTGCCGCTGGGTGTGGCCCTGCCGCTGATCACCCTGATCATGCACGGCTACGGGCTGCGCCGCGGCGACGAGACCGCCCTCCTGCTGGCACGCCGGTGGTCGGCGGTGATGGCGGTCCAGTTCGCGATCGGGGTCGTCACGGGCACCGTGCTGTCCTTCGAGTTCGGACTGCTCTGGCCGGGCATGATGGGCCGGTGGGGCGACGTCTTCGGCATCGGCTTCGGGGTCGAGGCCTGGGCCTTCTTCCTGGAGGCCGTGCTCATCGCCGTCTACCTCTACGGCTGGCGGCGGCTCCCCGCGCGCACCCACTTCCTGCTCGGCCTGCCCCTGCCCTTCGCGGCCCTGCTGGGCGCCTTCGGCATCATCGCCGCGAACTCGTGGATGAACACCCCGCGGGGCTTCACCCTCGACGCCGCCGGCAACCCCACCGACGTGGAGATCTGGAAGGCGATCTTCACGCCCATGTTCGGCCCGCAGTACTGGCACTTCGTCGTGGCGATGTTCCTGACGGCCGGCTACGTCGTGGCCGGTGTGTACGCGACCGGCTGGCTCCGCGGGCGCCGGGACCACTACCACCGCCTCGGTTTCACGATCCCCTTCACCCTCGCCGCGGTGTGCACACCGGTGCAGTTCGTGCTCGGCGACTCCATCGCCCGGCAGGTGTTCCACAAGCAGCCGGTGAAGTTCGCCGCCATGGAGATCGTCTGGAAGACCGACACCCATGTCCCGGAGTACCTCTACGGCCGGCTCCAACCCGACGGCACGGTCTCCGGCGGCGTCAAGATCCCGCAACTCGACTCGATCCTCGCCGGCTTCCGCCCGGACACCAAGGTCACCGGGCTCACCTCGGTGCCCGCCGGTGACCGGCCGACGGCCGCCGAGGCCACCATCGCCCACTTCACGTTCGACAGCATGGTGTTCATCGGCTCGGGTCTGATCCTGCTCGCCCTCTGCTACGCCTTCGTCTGGCTGCGCCACCGGCGGCTGCCCGCCTCCCCCTGGTTCTACCGCTGCGCCGCCGTCGCGGGCGTGGCCTCCGTGGCCGCGGTCGAATGCGGCTGGATCACCACCGAAGTCGGCCGCCAGCCCTGGATCGTGTACCAGAACATGCGCGTGGCCGAAGCGGTCACCTCGACGCGCGCGTCCAGTCTGTGGGTGATGTTCGCCCTCGTCATCGTGGTCTACGTGTTCGTCTTCGGATCGTTCCTGGTGATTCTGCTGAAGATGCGGACCCGCTGGCGCGAGGCGGACGCGGCGGGCGGCCCGCGCCCGCCACGGGAGGCACCGGAGGCCGACACCCCGTACGGGCCGCGCTCCGCCGGGAGCCCCCGGTGATCGCCGGGGTCATCGCCGTCGTCCTGCTGCTCGCCGTCGCCGCCTACGCCTGCGGCGGCGGCACCGACTACGGAGCCGGGTTCTGGGACCTGACCGCCGGCGGGGCCGAGCGCGGCAAGCGTCCGCGGTGGCTGATCGACCACGCGATGGCCCCCGTCTGGGAGGTCAACAACGTCTGGCTGATCTTCGTCCTCGTCATCATGTGGACCGGATTCCCGGTCTTCTTCCAGCAGGTGTTCGTCACCATGTGGCTGCCCCTGGTGCTCGCCGCCGTGGGCACCGTGCTGCGCGGCGCCGGCTTCGCCCTGCGCAAACCCGCCCGGCGGCTGGCCGGCCGGCGCCTGTACGGGGCCGTGTTCGCCGTCGCCTCCCTGCTGACACCGTTCTTCCTGGGCGCCGCGGCCGGGGGAGTGGCCTCGGGCCGGGTGAACGCGACGACGACCGCCTCGACGGACGCCTGGGCCAACCCGACCTCGCTGCTGTTCGGGCTGCTCGCCATCGCCGCCACCGCGTCGCTCGGCGCCGTCTTCCTCGCCGCCGACGCCCGCCGGTTCGCCGCGCCGGACCTGGACGTCTACTTCAGGCGCCGGGCCTGGGGCGCCCTGGCCGGTCTGGCCGTCCTCGCCGTGATCACCCTGGTCGTCACCCACGGGGACGCCCCCCATGTGTGGCACGGGCTCACGCACGGCGTCGGCCTCTTCTTCGTGGTCGTGGCGGCGCTCGCCACCGCCGCCACCGCCTGGCTGCTGACCCGCCCCGCCGGAGCCTGGTCCCGGGCCACGGCGGTCGCCGCGGTCGCCTCGTCCGTCCTCGCCTGGGGCATGGCGCAGCGCCCCTACCTCATCCCGACCTCACTGACCGTCGCCGACGGCGCGGGCGCGCACAGCACCATGCGATGGCTGGGCTTCGTCACCCTCGTCGCACTGGTGCTCGTGATCCCCGCGGTCGTCCTGCTCTACTGGCTGGACACCCACGGCGAGCTGGAGAGCCTCACCGACGCCGACCTGCGGCGCGCCGGCACCGGTGACGAGGGCTGACCCGGCGGCGGGCCGGCCCCTGGCGGACGTGCGGGCGCGGGCGGAATCCACGTGACCACGGACGACATCCTGCTGGGCGTCGGGCTGACCGTCGCCCTCGCCGCCGGGTGCCAGATCCTGGCGAGCCGGCTGCGGATCCCGGCCCTGCTCCTGCTGCTGCCGGCCGGGTTCGCCGCCGGGGCCCTGACCGACGACGTCCACCCCGACCAGCTGCTCGGGCCGGCGTTCTCCCCGCTCGTCTCGGTGTCCGTGGCGATCATCCTCTACGACGCGGGCCTCGGCCTGGACCTGCGCCACCTGCGGGGTGCGACCCGCCGCGTCGTCGTCCGGCTGATGGTGCTCGGCGTGCTCCTGACCTGGGGCGCCGTCGTCGCCCTGGGGCCGGCACTCCTCGGTGTGCCGGTGGCCGCGGCCAGCATGATCGGGGTCATTCTCGTGGTGTCCGGACCGACCGTCGTCGGCCCCCTGCTGGAGCACGTCCGGCCGTCGGAGAAGGCGCGGCGGGTCCTGATGTGGGAGGGCACCCTGATCGACCCCGTCGGGGGCATCCTCGGCGCGGTCGTCTTCCACTCGATCGTCTCCGGGGGGCTCCGGAGCGGTCACTTCCGCTTCGCCGCGTTCTTCGCCGGCCTCGCCGTCGGACTCGCCGGCGGGGCGATCGGCGCCGCGCTGCTCTGGTGCGCCCTGCGCAGGCTCCGCCTCGGCGAGACGCTGGGGACGCTCGCCCAGTTGGCCACCGTCGTCGCGGTGGCCGCGGGCTGCGACATGGCGTACGACGACACGGGCCTCATCGCCGCGATCGTCACCGGGCTGGCCGTCGCGAATCTGCCCGGACTCGACATGCCCGCACGCAAGCCGTTCTTCGAGACGCTCGTCCAGCTGATCATCGGCCTGCTGTTCGTCTCCATCTCGGCCACGGTGACACCGCGCTCGCTCGTCGGCGTGCTGCTGCCCTCGCTCGCCCTCGTCGCCGTGCTCGTCGTGCTGGTCCGGCCCCTGGTGTCGGTGCTGTCCACCACTCGCACGGACCTTGCCGCGGGTGAACGGGCCTTCGTCGGCTGGATGGCACCGCGCGGCATCGTGGCCGCCTCCACCGCCACGACCTTCTCCGCCTCGCTCACCACCGCGGGGCTGCGCGGCGCCGGGAAGATCCTCCCGGTCACCTTCCTCGTCATCGTCGGTACCGTCCTCGTCTACGGACTGACCGCGAAGCCGGTCGCCGGCCGGCTGGGCGTCGGACGTCCCGAGCGGGCCCGTCCGCTGCTGGTGGGCGGCGACGGCTGGGTCGTCGCACTCGCGCGGGCACTGCGCACCGCCGGTGTCGACGTGCTGATGTGGGCGGGTGGCGCACAGGAGCGGGAGCGGATCGAGCGGGCGGGGGTCGACCTGGCCGGCGGGGAGCTGATGGCCCTGGCCACCGAGCCGCAGGCCGGACTCGAGGGGGTCACCTCGGTCTTCCTGCTGACGGCCGACGACGACTTCAACGCGCTCGCCTCGATCGTCCTGGAGGACAGCGTCGACGGCGCGGTGTACCGCATCGGCCCGCCCCCGGGCGGGGAAGGCGTGGTCGCCCCTTACACCGGCGGCCGCACGCTGTTCGGCCCGCGCCTGGTCCGCCACGCGCTCGCGGACCGCCACGGGCGAGGAGCCCGCTTCCACGTCCAGCCGGCGTCGGCGCCCCGGCCGCCCGGCCACGACGTGCTGTTCGTCGTACGGGCCGATGGCGCCCTGGAACCCGTCACCGAGGATCCGCCGCCCGCCACCGGGCGGCAGGGCGACGCGGTCGTCCTCCTCGGACCGGCGCCCTCACCCTCCTGAACCGGGCCCCGGCTACCGCTTCTCCAGCACCTCGTTCAGTGTGAGCGCCGCGTCGATGAGCGCCAGGTGCGTGAACGCCTGCGGAAAATTGCCGAGTTGACGGCCCGTCGGGTCGATCTCCTCGGAGTACAGGCCCAGATGGTTCGCGTAGCCCATCATCTTCTCGAACACCAGCCGGGCCCGGTTGGTGCGTCCCGCCCGGGCCAGGGCGTCGACGTACATGAACGTGCACAGCGAGAAGGTGCCCTCGGAGCCGCGCAGGCCGTCGGGGGAGGCCTCCGGGTTGTAGCGGTAGACCAGGCTGTCGCTGACCAGTTCCTGCTCCATCGCGTCGAGCGCCGACGTCCACAGCGGATCCTCGGGCGTGATGAACCCGACCGTGGACATGCGCAGCAGCGCGGAGTCGAGCACGTCGCCGCCGTAGTGCTGGACGAAGGCCTGCCGTCCCTCGCTCCAGCCCTTGGCCATGACCTGTTCGTAGATCGCGTCCCGTTCGCTGCTCCAGCGGGCGGTCGAGGCCGGGCGGCCGTGCGACTCGGCGAGGCGCAGCGCGCGGTCGAACGCCACCCACGACATGACGCGGCCGTAGGTGAAGTTCTTGCGGCCGCCGCGGGTCTCCCACAGACCCTCGCCCGCCTGGTCCCAGTGGTCGACCAGCCAGTCGAGGTTGGTCAGCAGCGAGGTCCATCCCTGGTGTCCCAGCCTGATCCCGTGCCGGTGCGCGAAGTAGATGCTGTCCAGTGCCTCGCCGTAGATGTCCAGCTGGAGCTGGTCGGCCGCGCCGTTGCCGATCCGCACGGGGGCCGAACGGGCGTAGCCCTCCCAGTGGTCGAGGGTCTCCTCGACCAGGTCGGAGGTGCCGTCGACCCGGTACATGATGTTCAGGGGCCCCGAATCGCCCTCGCTGCCGGCCCGTTCCTTCACCCGGTCGCCCAGCCAGCCGATGAACGCCTTCGCCTCCTCGGTGAACCCCAGCCCCAGCAGGGCGTACACGGAGAAGGAGGCGTCCCGGATCCAGGTGAACCGGTAGTCCCAGTTGCGCTCCCCGCCGAGCTGCTCGGGCAGCGCCGTGGTCGGGGCGGCCACCAGGGCACCGCTCGGGGCGTACGTCATGAGCTTCAGGGTGATCGCGGAGCGCTCCACCGTCTCCCGCCAGCGCCCCGAGTACTGCGACTGGCCCAGCCAGGAGCGCCAGAACCTGATGGTCTCCTCGAAGAGCTCCTGGTACTGCGCGAGGCGGATCTGCCGCGGGGGTCCGTCGGCGGCCGACTCCAGGACCAGCCCCCGCTGCTGGCCGGCCTCCAGCGTCAGGGTGAAGTGCAGGTCGTTCCCCCGGTCCGTGAGGACGTCCACCAGCCGTTCGTCCTCCGGTTCGCGGATGGGGTGCACGGTCAGTTCCGTGCCGTCCGCCGCCTCGAACAGCGCCCCGTGCTCGGTGATGTGCAGCCGGTGCGCCATGCGGCCGTAGTCGAACCGCGGAGCGATCTCGACGTCGAACGTCATGCTGCCGCGCACACAGCGCACCAGCCGGACGAGCCGGTGGCGGTCGGTGGCCGTCGTGCCCGTCACGGGCATGAAGTCCAGGACCTCGCCCGCGCCCGCCTCGGTCATGAAGCGGGTCACCAGGACCGCAGTGTCGGGCAGGTACAACTGCTTCGTCGCGTACATCTCGTGCACCGGCCGGACCGTGCAGTGGCCGCCCTTGTCCTTGTCCAGCAGCGCGCCGAACACGCTGGGCGAGTCGAACCGCGGGAGGCACAGCCAGTCGACCGTGCCGTCGGTGGTCACCAGCGCCGCTGTCTGCAGATCGCCGAGCAGACCGTGGTTCTCGATGAGCGGGTAGTCGTCCATCGGGCTGCCCCTTCCGGTGCGCGGTTCACCCGAACGCGTCCCTCCGGATCAGCGTAAGCCGGTGCCGCGGCTCCGGCCCGTCGGACTCGTCAGAGGTGAGATGCCCAGGTCAGGAGGGAGGGGACACGCTGTCAGCGCTGGCTCAGCGCTGCTTCCGCGCGGCGGGCCGCGTGGCGCCACACGCGCCGCTGCAGACGCAGGGTGACGACACCGACGGCGACGAGGACGGCGACGAGGACGGCCACGACCATGGAGAAGAAGTCCGGAGTGTCGATCAGATGGGACACGGGCCGTAGACCCCGCTGGAAGGCGGCGGACTGCAGGCCGAAGGCGCGCACCAGGGCCGCGAACCCGAACGTGACCACGATGGCCAGCGGAAAACCGGCCGTCAGCGCCTGCGTCCCCTCCCGCACCCTGGGGCGGCTACGGCGGTCCAGGCCGAGGGCGACGCTGGTGATCGCGTGGTACTCCGGGCCGACCACCATGGCCGCGACGATGAGGATCTGCGAGTTCGTCATGATGCCGACGGAGCCGATGAGGCTCGTGATGACCAGGAACAGAGCATCATGTCGACGTCGTCGACGGCGATCGACCCCGTACGGTCGATGCCCAGCCCGCGCAGATCGGCCAGCACGCCGTTCGCGGCGCCCGTCAGTACGTCGCACTCGACCGCGTCGCCGTCGGGCACATGTGCCGCTCGTACGACGACGAGGTTGAGGACGCGGTCGTGCGGGGCGAGCAGGTCCAGGACCGGCTGGGTGAGGTCGGGCGGCACCACCATCCGGAAGTGGATCAGGTCCATCCGCGACCTCCCGTGAGCGCGGACCGGATCGGCACGGCGGCCTCGCCGGCACACGCCTCCACTGTCGCCCGGCACGCGGGAACGCGCCGCCCGTACGGGTGCCGCCCCCCCGCACATGACCGCAACGGTCGTACTCACCAGGCGTGTCCGCCCGCTCTGGCGGATAGTGGTGGGCGGGAGGACTCCCCGGCAGCTTTCCCCGTCCCCCGGCACAGGAGGCTCGATGCCCGCTTCACGGTCCGTGGCCGCGCTCACCGGCATCGCCGTGCTCGGCCTCGCGCTCACCGCCTGCGAGGATCAGGCCAACGGTCAGATCGTCGCCCACAACGGCGCCCGGCACGTGCAGACCATCTCGAATCCGGTGACCGAGGGGTGCTACCGCTTCCGCGAGGGCGTGACCCGCGTCGACAACTTCACGACGAGCAGTCTGCTCATGTACACCACACCCGACTGCACGGTGCCGCCCGGCGGGGAGAGCATCTACCTGGACGGGCCGTCCTCCGACCAGGTCGTCCGGTCCACCGGCCTGTGGCGCAGTTTCTCCTTCGCCCCGGACTGACGCGCCCGCTCAGCCGTCGTCCAGCCCGTCGTCGCGGAGCCTGCGCCAGATGTGGGTGCGGTGCAGTACGTAGAGGGCGCCGAACAGGACGACCACCTGCAACGCGACCGCGAGCAGCCAGAAGATGGCCCTGCTCTCCATCTCGTCGGTCAGGTACGTGAAGTTCATGCCGAAGTACCCGGTGATGAACGTCAGCGGCAGGAAGATCGTAGACACGATGGCCAGCCGGTTGATCACACCGTTCTGCTCACCCGACACCAGGGAGGAGTAGCTGGCGAAGGCGCGCCGGTTGGCCTCCTGGAGGGACTGGATGTCGGTGAGCACCAGCCGGCCGGTGTGCTGGAACTCCCGGGCGAGCCGCTGCCGCTCCTCCGGGAAGGCGCGGTTGAGCACCCTGCGGTTGATGAGCTCGTCCGTCGCCTGGAGGTAGGGCAACAGGTGGTGGTGGAGCAGCGCGGAGCGCCGCCGCAGCTGGGACAGGCGGTAGACCTGCTGGGGGCGCCGGCTCTCGAACATCTCGTCCTCGAGGTCCTCGACCACGAGGAGGTCGGCGACCGCGGCCCGGCGGAAGGTGTCCAGGGCCTCCTCCAGCAGCAGGAACAGCAGGGACACGGTGTCGGGCGGGTTCTCCTGCCCGAGCCGCACGAGGAGACTCCCCAGGGGCTCGGCGGGCCCCCGGTGGAGTGTGATCAGGTGCCGCTCCGTCACGAGGACGTGCACGTGGTCCACCTGGCCCTCGTCGACGACGGGGACGACGAGTCCGGCCCGGTCGCCGAGGAACTGGGCCCGCGCCGGCTCACCCGCCCTGCCGAACCAGGGCGGAGCCTCGGCCGCGAGTCCGAGCCCGTCGACGACCGGTCCCGCCTCGCTCGCCGGATCGTCGGGCAGCTGGACGTCGACGAGCAGGAAGTCGGATGCGGCGAGGCGGTCACGCGCCTCCGCCAGGTCCGTGCCCGTGGTGGTCCCCGCGGGCATCGACACCACCGACACGATCATCTCGTCTCTCCGTCGCCCGTCGGTCGTAGCTTCCACGGGGGGCACACTCCGGCGTCCCCGCCGCTGACACACGCAGGCGCAGCGACGGGTGCCTCGAACGGGTGAGGGCGGCGAGGAGGTCGGTGCAAGCGCCGCCCGGGACGGGACGGCCGGGGTCAGCCGCTGTGGACGCCGACGTCGTACAGCGAGTAGCCCCACTGGGTGCCGCGTTCCGTGCCGGTGACACGGACGTAGCGGGCCGGTGTGCCGGCGAACCGCGCGGTGTCGAGACCGCCGTCACCGGAGGTCGTCGACCAGGCGGTCCGCCAGTTCTCGCCGTCCGTGGAGAGCTCGACGCGGTACGACTTCCCGTACGCGCGTTCCCAGTCGAGGGTGACCCGGCCGACCAGGTGGGTGGAGCCCAGGTCGATCCGCAGCCACTGCCCGTCGCTCCAGCCGCTGGCCCAGCGGGTGTCGCGGCTGCCGTCCACGGCCCGGCCCGGCGCGTAGCTGGTGAACGGGTTCCACTCGGTCGAACTGGCCGTCGCCGGGGCGCCCTTGGCCAGATCGGTGGCCGCCTGGTGCCGCTCGGTCGCTCCCCAGGTGCCGAGGTAGGACTCCGCCCCGCGGAAGAGGTCGTCGACCACGTCCTGTCCGCCCACGAGCCGGATGTCCTCGATCCAGTCCGGTACGAGGCCGTAGTGCGCGGCTCCGTCGGTGTTCAGGTCCCAGGTGCGCTCGCCGGTGGTCTGCCGGTCGATCAGGGAGCCTCCGTCGACGCTGCGGAAGGGGTACTTGACCGGGTTGGCGGTGTCGGCACCGCGGGGTCCGGGCCAGCCGCCCACGCCGTTCATGTCCGTGCCGTAGCCGTACCCGACGTGGTACTTGTCGCGCAGTGCCTCCGTGCGCTTCGCCTCGGCGCTGAAGCCCTCCGAGCCGTGCATGTACTGGGCGATGAAGCCGCCGAGGCGGTAGACCCGTTCGGTCCAGTTCAGGTCCATCCAGCTGTGCGAGGAGATGACACCGGGATAGGACTCAGCCTCGAAGATGTCGAGCACGCGGCCGACGGCCTTGACGCTCATGTGGTCGACTTCCAGCATCATCTTCCGCTTCATCATGCCGCGCACGGCGTACTCGCCGAGGTCGGTGAGCCCGCGGGTGTTGCACCGGGCGTCCGCCGCGTAGGAGGGGACGGTCACGCCCGCCGGGAGCTTCGCCTCGGCGCCGGCGGCCGCGGCGTTGCCGATGGGGTTGTCGGCCTGCGGCCCCGCGCACTTCTCCGTCTTCCAGAAGGTGCCGGTGGACAGGAACTGCCCGACGTTGATCGCCGTCCCGAGGCTGCCCGAGTCGAAGCGCACCCCGCACAGCGCGTTGTCGAACTTGTGGCAGAGGAACATGCTGCGCACGCCCAGCGCGTACAGCTCGTCCAGCCCCGCGTCGATGTCGTGCTTGTCGCACTGGGCGATGTCCAGGACCTGCTTGCAGCCGAAGGGTTCGGAGGTCTCCACGCCCAGGATGACCGCCAGCTTGCCCTGCTTGATCACCTCGCGGGCCTGCGCGCTGTCGGTGACGATCCGGAACCAGCCCTTGCCGGTGCCGCCGTACATCTTGTCGACGTAGGCCTGGAGTTCGTACGTCATCTTCGCCTGGAGCCGGATGGACGTCATCTCGTCGCAGCCGCGGTCCTTGAAGAAGTAGACCGAGCAGATCACGCCGTTGGTGACGAGGTCGTTGACGAGCACCCGCTGGCCGCCGCGCCAGGCCCGTTCCACCCACGCGTAGTAGTTCTGCTGGTGGGTCAGCGAGTCGTGCGCGGGCCAGTCCTTGAACGTGGGCCAGCCGACCGGGTCGTGCCGGCCGTCACCGCCCTTGGTGATGAAGTCGAAGACGGCGAGCGAGCCGTCGGGGTAGTGCTCCGGGCAGTCCTTGAGCGCGTCGGCGATCCCCGCGGGCGAGAACGTCCTGCCGCAGATGAGGCGCCCGCCGAAGCCCTCGTTGGCGAACAGGTGGTCGTGGGCGTCGACGAAGCCGCGCACCCTGCCCTGGGCGTCGGTGCCCGTGAACGGCTCGCCGGTGACATCGATCCCCGAGTCCGGTGCGGGCCGGGAGACGGGCACCCACCACTCGTTCGCCGCCGCGGAACTCGGCGTCGGGCCGAGGACGCAGGCGAGTACGAGAAGGAGCAGCGACACGACGGTCACTTCTTTGCGGCGGTACGGCCTGACACCTGCGCTCACGACCCACGTCCCTCGGTCGGCGGTCCGATTGTCATGTACTGGGCGGTCTGCTGCCCAGGAAGGATCGCTACTGACGCGTAGGAAATCAAGACTCGTGCGGGGGGTGGGGGAGCGGGCAGGTCGCCCCGGGGGGCGACCTGAACTCGGATCTCGCCGTCGCCGCGACCGCTACTTCGAGGGCCCCACGGGGCTCGGCCCCGACTGTCTGGTCCCGCTCGCCGAGGCCTAGAACGCCAGCGCCAACACCTGGTCGGCAGGGGAGCGCGAGGCCTGCTCCAACGAGCGCCCAGCATGGGGCCTCCCGCACGGTGGAAGGCCCAGCCGCTGCGTCTCGTCGCACAGCACCCGGGTCAGCTTCCGGCGAGAGCTTCTTTTCTCATGCTCGACGCCGGCAGGAGGGCGGCGGGGGCATCGTGGCCGAGGGCTGTGTTGAGTTGGCCGCGGGGCTGCTCGGTGGCGATGCGGGGGGGGGCGTCGTCCAGGGCTTCCGGCGCCGCGATTGCTGCGAGTGACGACCTCGGATCCCGTGCGCCGTCCTCCGGGTTCGGCCGGCTGGCTGCTGTCACAACACCACTCTCAGGGTGTCATTATTTGGATGACATCTGAGCTTGTCATCCATTGGATGACATGTTACAACGGATTCCGTGCAGCGCATTGGCAGCTACTGCCTGAAGCCCTGGAGGTGTTTTTCCGATGTTGATGCGCACCGACCCCTTCCGTGAGCTCGACCGGCTGGCCCAGCAGCTGACAGGCCCGGCGACCTGGTCGCGGCCGTCCGCGATGGCGATGGACGCCTACCGCGAGGGGGACGAGTACGTCGTCGCTTTCGATCTCCCCGGCGTCACCGCGGAGGCGATCGACATCGACGTCGAACGGAACATGCTGACCGTCAAGGCGGAACGCCGGCCCGTGGCGAAGTCCGACGACGTGCAGATGGAACTCTCCGAACGGCCCCTGGGCGTCTTCTCCCGCCAGATCGTCCTGGCCGACACGCTGGACACTGAGCGCATCTCCGCCCACTACGAGGCCGGGGTCCTCACCCTTCGCATCCCGATCGCCGAGCGGGCGAAGCCCCGCAAGATCGCCATCAGCGGCGGAGCGGACCGCAAGGAGATCTCCGGCTGAGCCGGACGCTGAACGGCAGCGGAGGGCCGGCATCCGACCCTCTCCCCCCGCCCTCCGCGCCGCAGCGCCCGTCCGGCCGACCCGGCCTGCCACCGACAGCCACGCGCCAAGACGGCTCGGCCGGCGGCGCGAGGCCGAGCGGGGATCCGGCCCCTCGCCAACCCGGACGCGTCGACGGCCCTGGCACTTTCCGCGCGCCACGGCGGACCAAGGGCACCAACACGGGACGCAGGGGATTCGCACAGCGGACGCGCTCATACGGGATGCAGGAATGGGAGGTGACGGGCGGTGGACCGGCCAGAGGGAAGGCTGAACGCGCACGACATGATCGACTGGTTGCTGGACACCGCCTCCGTACGCGACTTCCTGCAGCACCTCGTCGACGACGCGGTTTCCGTCTCAGGGGCGGACGGCTGCGGCGTCACGATCCAGCGGCGGCACCGGCCGCTGACCGTGGTCAGCACCGGGGGAGTGGCCGAAAAGCTGGACGAGAAGCAGTACGGCCAGGACGACGGACCCTGTCTGCAAGCCCTTCGCACGGCCCGGCCCGTACACGTGGCGGACACACTGAAAGAGGACCGCTGGGGCTCCTACCCCGCGTTCGCCGCCAACCTGGGCATCCGCTCCTCACTGTCCCTGCCGATCCCCGTCCACACCCACACCGCGGGCGCCCTGAACTTCTACGCCGCCGACCCGCACGCATTCTCCCAGGACGACCGGCACACGCTGGCGTCGTTCGCGGCCCAGGCCGGCGGCGGGATCGCGTTGGCCCAGCGGCTCGCCGACACAGCGGACTTCACCCACGACCTGCAGGCCGCGCTCTCCTCCCGCCGCATCATCGACCAGGCCATCGGCAGCATCATGCAACAGCAACGGTGCACCGAGGAGGAGGCCTTCGACCTCCTGCGCCGGCTCTCGCAGCAGACCAACCTCAAGCTCAACGACGTCTGCACCCGCCTGCTCACCGAGCTGGCGGGGCGACCCCCCACCACCCGACCTCCGCTGCGCCCCCGACTCTGACGAGCGCCCCGAGACGGCGCACGCGTCAGCGTGAATCCGACCCCTGCCGGGCGGCCCGCTGGCATCCGGGGTGCACTGGTCTTTGTCGCGGCGTCAGTTCCTCAAGGCGGTTACACGCCACGAGGGGTGTCGTTGTTGCGCGGGCTGTGATGCACACGAAGCCGCGTGGGCAGGCGCTCTGGTCCCTCGTGCACCGTGGGGGTGCCCGCGGTGGTCGCGGCCTGGGCCGGGTACACATCCGCCTAGTGACCGGCGCTGGAAGAAGGAAGGTGGGTCGTCCGGCCGAGGGCCGAAGATCAGGATCTCGGCGCCGCCTTGGGAGACTGCCGGGTCCAGATCTCAGCCCTCCGGCCGCGGGACTACGCCTACTGGTACGAGCAGCAGCACCCTGGGCGGAGAGATCGTCCCTCGCATCGCGGCTCGCTCCTCGTAGCTCATGCGGCCGGAGGTGCGCGACTGGGGGCGACCGTCCGTGGTGGAGGATTGCCCTGTGCATGCTCTCTTCGAAGATCCCGGGCTCCGTCGCGTCTCGCTGGGCGAGTACCCCCTGTGGGACGAGGCTCTTGCGCTCCTCAACCGGGACGTGGCAGCGACCCTTCCTGAGCAGGGGCCCCTGCGACTGGTGGCCCAGCCCTCCTACGAGGCGGGCGAGCCGGAGTACGTCTACGTTGCGCTGGCCAGTGGCGAGTGGCACGGCGGTCACCTGTACCCAAAGGCGGCCGAAGACCTTGCTCATGCCTTGGCGATCGTCGCCGACGCCGCGCAGGACACCGTCACTGAGTGTCTGTGGCAGGCGTGGCCCCTGTGCGTCGAACACAACCTGGGCGTGCACGCGCACGAGGTCCAGGGGCAGCTCTCCTGGTGGTGCGCCGGAGAGAGGGCGCGTTTCGGGCCGGCCCACACCCTCGGGCCGGCCCACACCCTCGGGGCGGCCCACATCCTCGGGGCGGCCCACATCCTCGCGGCCGTGGGCGCGCTCGGCAGCCTCTGAGCCGCCCGCATCGCCGCGACCGCAGGCGATGGGTGGTAGATCGGCGTCAGCTTGCTCGGCAGCCCCGCCGGGCTTTGCGTTGCTGGTGCACCCTCCTGCCCAGCGGGAACGCGGTCGTGACCCCACCTGCGTTCCGACGTCATCGAGCCAGACCAGGGACTGTGGCCGTAGACGCGGGTGCGCGGGAACGCCGCGACGGTGACGGGGGCGGGGGCCGGAGAACAGCAGCGGCTCCGACTCCGCCACGCCGCTCTCTCGGCCTGCGGCCCTTCCGGACCGGTGCCGGTGGGGACGCCGGTGATGATGCGCCCGTCCTCGTCCCGTGGGACGTGCACCTTGCGCGTCCCACGGGTGAGGCCCCAGGTTGGCGAGTTGTTCGGTGAGGTGTTCGGAGTGGGAGCGCAGGCCTTGGAGGACGGCGACGAGGGGGCAAAGGAGGCGCGGTGACGCGATAATCGACAGCCGCGATATCCGGCCGCTCGGCCTCGGCCGCCTCGGTCATCAGCCGCTGCAACCGCTGCGTTTTACAACCGGGCGCGGTGAGCGAATGTCATGGATGCACGAGAACGTGGCCGTGGCGCGACGCGAGAACGAATAAAGGGCACCCGGAATTGGTCTCCGGACGTGAATTCCGCGCACCCGGTGAATCCGATTCCGTGAAGGAACGGAAAGCCTTCCGTGGTGCGCGACTCGTCGGCCCTCCGGCTCCCCGAATGCGTCGTGATCGACGAGCGTGCGCTGATGCGCGCAGGGGGCGAAAGGCCTCTGACACCTCGCCCCCGCCCGGAACGCCTTCCGTTCCGGGCGGGGGTGGGTGACAGCGCGGGTCAGCGGGTGAACGTGACCCGGTTCTCCTTCAGGGAGGCGCAGTTGGAGCCGGTGACCTGCACGTACACGTTCTTGATGTTGCCGCCCCAGTCCACGCAGTGAGCCTTGCCGTAGACGTACGTCGGACCCGCGTACGAGGTGTACACGCCGTAGTCCTCGTCACCCTGGTCGGTGTCGGAGACGTACACCCACGCCGACATGGAGAGGGTGGTGCCCGGGTTGTTGCGGATGGTCGTTACGCAGTTCCTGCCGTTCGTCGCGTTGTACGTCAGGTACACAGTGCCCAGCGAGCCGACGGGTGCGGAGTTGACCGTCTTGTAACCGCTTCCGCAGACCTTCTGCGGGGTGGTGTTGGCCGCCGCGGAAGCCGGTGCCGCCAATGCGGTCGTGGCTCCCACGGAGAGGGCCGCCAAGGCGGTGGCGGCCAGAGCGGAACGAGTGAATCGCATTTCTCCCCCTAGTAAGTCCTGGAGGTAATTGCTCCTTGCATCATGTGACCCGCGGAGGAACGGATTGGTTGTACCGCTGTCCGCGGGATATTTCGAAACGGGGTCACGCCTGCGCGGTCCGCGGCCGGCCGGGCGCCCAGACTGGGGCCATGAACGAAGAAGACGGCACCCTGCTGGCCCGCGGACGTGTGGCGACCAGGCTCCCGGCCCAGGACCTGGACCGGGCACGGCGCTTCTACGCCGAGCGGCTCGGACTGCGGCCCGCCGAGGAAGGACCCGGCGGGCTGCTGTACCGGTGCGCAGGCGCGGAGTTCCAGGTGTTCCACTCGGCGGGAGCCTCGTCCGGCGGCTTCACGCAGATGTCCTGGGAGGTCGACGACATCGAGGCGGTCGTCGCGGAACTCCGGGGGCGCGGCGTGGAGTTCGAGGAGTTCGGGCTGCCCCCCGTGTACGGCGGCGCGCACACCCGGGACGGGATCGTGGACGTCGAGGGGTACCTGAGCTCCCGTGCGCCGGGCCCGCGGCGGGCACGGGGCGCCTGGTTCCGGGACAGCGAGGGGAACATGCTGGGCATCGGACAGACCGTGGACTGACCGGCCCACCTGTCCGGCCGCCGGCCGGCTCAGCGGACGATGCGGTGCTTCCGCCCGCCGCGCCGGAACCGCGTCGCGGCGTAGACGAGGTCGAGGACGAGCACGACGGCGCCGATGATCAGCAGGAAGAACAGGCCGTGGACGGCGAACCCGATGATGCCCAGGACGAGGGCCACCAGAATCAGCAACAGGAACAAGACCATCGGATCTCCCGATTCCCGCGGTGCGTCAGCGGCGGCCGAGGCGTCGTTCGCCGCCGGCGCCCGCCGCGTAGTCCAGCTCGTAGTAGGCGAAGACGCCCGGCTCCTCGGCGGCCGGCAGTTCCCCGTCCGTTTCGATCGACGGGGCCTTCTTGACCACGTCCTTGCTGTGGGCGACCTTCACGTAGCCCGGCCCCACCGTGGCGCCGGACAGGGGGACGAACGCCAGACGGCGGCGGGTGGGCATGCCCACGGTCACCGTGGCGAAGAAGGCCCGGTCGGTCGCCGTGTCCACGTAGACCGACTCCAGCGTGCCGATCTTGTGGCCGTCCCGGTCCACCACGTCGTGTCCCCGCCATTCACGGATGTCTCCAGCCTCGAACATCATGACCTCCACCAGCGGGGTACCCCCGATCGCGCGTGTGATGTCGGCGCCGGCCGGCGCGCGGTCCGCGGGTACGGCCCGCCTGGTCAGCCCTCGTCCAGGGGGTCGTGCCCCCAGTTCATCAGCGAGTGCCGCCACCGGCTGTCCCGTACGTCCCCGGACGGGCGCTGGGCCAGGTGGCGGTGGACGTACCCGTTGACCTTGCGCATGTGGGCGTAGTCGGCGTCCGTGAGATCGCCCTTCTTCTTGCGCAGGATCTCCACGATGGCGCGGCCCGAGGCGTGCCCGGTCGACTCGCCGCCGTCCTTGTGCTGCCCCGCCGACCGCGACGCGTCGGTCGCCAGCCACTTCTCCAGGGCGGCCGGCGTCATGTTGACCAGTTCGCCGAAGGTGTCCCGGGTCTCGCGCTTGTCGTCGTCGCTCGTCGTGTCGGCCACTGCCGCCACCTCTTCCTCGCGGGTGCGTGCGCCCTCCGATCCTCAGTCAGGGGCGCGGCGTCCGCACCCGGGCGGCCGGGGCCGTGCGCGGGGCTCCCGGACCACCACCCGCCCGGGGGTCCTCCGCGTGCGCGACGGCCCGGCCCGGGCGAAGGTGGCTCCATGGACCAGGTGACCGTGTTTCCGCCCGCGGAGGACGGTGGCCGCCGCGTCCGCATCGGCCGGTCCTTCGCCGGGATGGCGTACACGCTCATCGACATCGTCGAGTTCCTGCGGGCCGCCGGTCTGGAGGACGTCGAGCCGGTGGACGTCGCGAACGCCGAGTGGATCGAGTGGCGGGGCGCCGGCCCGGAGACCTGGCAGCACTGACCCGCCCGGGAACGCTCCGTCGGCCCGACGGCACCGCTCTGTGACCAATTCCCTCGTCCGGTCGGCCTCAACTGGTCACCGGGCCGGCCCTCGGCATCGGATACTCGATCAGTCCATGATCGGCGGTCGCGGCCGGCGATCGCCGTCGCGAGCGCCCGAAAGGCAGATCTCAGCGTGTTCCACGAAACCCCGATCTTCAACCGCCTCGTCGCCGAGCGCGGTGACGTCCCCGCGCAGGTCCGTGACGAGGCCAACCGCGTCCGCGACCAGCTCTCCCGGGTGCTGCCCTCGGCGCCCTGGCCCGTCGCGAACGTGCCGCGGCAACGGGCGCACGCGCCCGGCGGGAACCTCCCGCCCGGCTCCCTGTGAGCAGTGCGGACCGATCGGCCGCGCCCGGACACCGGGCGCCCGGAGAGGCCGGTGCCGAACGTTCGGCTGCCGGCCTCCGCGCTTCAATCCCTCACGCCCGCGCAGCCGTCCCGCACTTCGCCCCGCGCGCACGCGCAGCCGCCGACGCGGCGGACCGGGCCGGGCACCCGTGGCGCCGGAGCAGTCCACGCTACGAGCGGGTAACCGGGAGGTGAGACGTGTCATCAGGCGCTTGAGTCGTGGAATCCATAACGATCTTGGCGCAAACCTTGCGTACCGCCCCGTCCCCTTTAGCCTCCCGGCATGGGATTTCTTTCAGGTCGCCGCAAAAGGTCGCGCCTTGCCCCGGAACTGGACGACCAGGACCTCGGCAGGCTGCTGAAGTCGCTGATGGCGACGACGAAGACCGGAATGATCGCGACGACGGACCTGTGCGTGGCGCAGATCTCCCGGCTCCTGGAGGACCAGGACCGCGGGGACTGGGACCGCCGGGCGCACCGGATGGGCGTACTCGCCGACTACCTGACCGAAACGCAGCTGTCGCGCGCGTGGGCCGCCCGGGAACCGCGCAACGCGGACGCGCTCGCACTGCACGCCTGGACGCAGGTCGTGCGCGGCCGCCGGCAGGGTTCCCTCGAAGACGCCGACGGAGTCGTGGACTTGTGCCTCCGGGCGGCCGAGACGTCCCCGGACGACCCGACCCCCTGGGTCATCCTGCTGGCCGTCGCCCGCCTCGAGGTCTGGGAGCAGTCGCAGGTCTTCGGCGTGTGGAACGAGGTCCTCGCGCGCGACCGCTGGAACCGCGAGGCCTACCTCGGCATGCTCGGCTACCTCAGCCCGGAGGAGGCCGGATCGCGCGTGCAGGTACTGGAGTTCGTGGACTCCCTGAGCCTGCGCATGCCGGCGAACGTGCCCTGCGTGGCCACCGAACTCACCGCGCAGGTCCACCAGTACCACTCGCTCATGGGCCGGGGCGGGGTGGAGGCACTGGTGGCCCGTAACCACTGGTCGCAGCCGATGGCCGTCCAGGCCGTCGACAAGGTGGCCCACACGTGGGCGCAGCCCGGGTTCCTCCGTCACGCCAGGGCCCTCGCGGACCTCAACGTCCTCGCCTACGCGTTGATGGCCGCCGACCGGCGCCGGGAGGCCGCCGCGGTCTTCGAGGCGCTCGGCGGCGTGGTCACGGCGTGGCCCTGGCAGGCCGACGGCGACCCGCTGACCGAGTTCGAGCAGGCGCACCGCAGGGCCGCGGCCGGCATCTGACGGCCGGTGGGGCCGACGGGCCGGTGCGGCGCGGCCCCCAACGCGTGGACGCCGTCGGGGGGATGGCCGCCCGGTCAGGAGCCGGGTCCCCGCCCGTCCGGTGCGTCCGTCACCGTGAGGAGACCGTCCTGGCCGGCCAGGGCGTCCAGGGCGAGGGTCCGGTAGCCGACCTCGTCGAAGAGCACGGTGATGCGGTCGCCGTCCTCGCTCAGTACCGTCCCCCGGCCGAACCGCTGGTGCCGTACCGCGGCTCCGACGGGATAGCGGCCGGTGTCCGGATGCGCCGGACGACGCTCGCCCGGCGTCCCCTCGCCGCGCTCGGCCTCCGGCCCGTCGCAGACGTCGCAGCTGCCGCACGGCTCCTGGTACTCCTCGCCGAAGTAGCCCAGCAGGAAGCGCCGTCGGCATCCGGTCGTCTCGGCGTAGGCGCGGGCCATGTCGACCCGGGAGCGGTCCATACGCTTGTGTGCCTCCGCGCTGTCCGTGGCCCGGCGCACCGCGCCCGCCTCGGCCGTGCCCGGGACCGGCCCGACGGCGCCCGAGGCGTCCGTGACCACGGCGCCGGCCTCCTCCAGGAGGTTCACGGCTTTGGTCAGCCGGGTGCGCCCCATGCCGGTGTCCCGTCCCAGTTCGTCGAGCCCCGCCGGATCGCCGCGGCCGTGCACGGCCCGTACGACGGTCGCCACGGTGTCCCGGCCGGGCGTGCGGCCGCTGAAGTAGGCCTGCATCCCGGTGTCTTCGGTCCGGTAGTGCAGCACGGCGAGGGCGGGGCGCCCGTCCCGGCCGCAGCGCCCGATCTCCTGGTAGTAGGCGTCCAGGGAACCCGGCAGCGAGGCGTGCAGCACGAAACGCACGTCCTCCTTGTCGATGCCCATCCCGAAGGCCGAGGTCGCCACGACGACATCCGTCCGGCCCGCGAGGAAGGCCTCGTGGATCCGCCGGCGCTCGGCGGCGCGCAGGCCCGCGTGGTACGCCTCGGCCGCGAGCCCGAGCGCGCTCAGCTCGGCGGCGTAGAACTCGCTGTCCTTGCGGGTCGCCGCGTAGACGATGCCGGGTTTCTCCTCGGCGGCGGCCCGCTCGACGACCGTGCGCCGCCGCTCGTCGTCGTCCAGGTGACGGCGCGCCTCCAGTCTGATCTCGGGCCGGTCGAATCCGGTGACGAGCTGGCGCGGCCGGTCCATGCCGAGCCGTTCGACGATGTCCTGCCGGACCGGGGGAGCGGCGGTGGCGGTCAGCGCGAGGACGGGTGGCCGGCCGAGGCGCCGCGCGGCCTGCGCCAGCCGCAGGTAGTCGGGCCGGAAGTCGTGGCCCCAGGAGGACACGCACTGGGCCTCGTCCACCACGAACAGCCCGGGGCGCGCGTCGGCGAGCCGCCGTACGACGTCGTCCTTGGCGAGCTGCTCGGGGGAGAGGTAGACGTACCGGACCTCCCCGCCGCGCACCTTGTCCCAGGCGTCCTCCGCCTCCGCCGCGCCGAGGTCGGAGTTCAGGGCCACGGCACCGGGGGCGCGGTCGCCGTCGGGCAGCCCGGCGATCTGGTCCCGCTGGAGGGCCAGCAGGGGTGACACGACCACCACCGGTCCGGTCAGCAGCAGCGCGGGGACCTGGTACACGGCGGACTTCCCGGACCCGGTCGGCATGACGACGAGCGTGTCCCTGCCCTGGAGCACGTACTCCATGGCGGTGAGCTGTTGCGGGCGCAGCTCCTCCCAGCCGAACACCTCCGCGGCCGTCTCGCGCAGCCGCCGGGTCCGCCCTTCGTCCGATCCCGGACGCTCGTCGCTCATCCCCGCTCCTTCCGGCCACCCCGGGAGTCCTGGGCACGGACCACGGGTGCCCTCCGGATCCGCCGCCATGCCGCGCCGGATCCGCGCCGCCGGACGGCCGCCGCCCCTGGGCCGTCCGGTCCGCCGCCGTGGCCGTCCCCGGCCCGGTGCTGCATCGTGGAGAGAGCTGCTGATCTCCCGGGAGGAAACCGTTCCGGCCGACCGGCGAGGCGGAGCCGGTACGGCCGCCGGGACCGGCAGGTGGAAGGAGCGCGTGCGATGACGCCAGCGAGCCCGGGCTCGCGGCCGGCGGACGGTCCGGCGAGCGGCGCGGTGGCCCCGAGCGGGCTGATGGACCTGCTGAACGTCGCCGCGGTGCTGCTGGAGGCCGACGGCAGGATCGACATGTGGAGCCCCCAGGCCGAGCAGCTGTTCGGCTACGCCCGCAGTGAGGCGGTCGGGCAGTACGCCGCACCGCTGCTCGTCCACCCGGAGCACCAGGACGCGGTGATCGAACTGTTCGCCGAGGTGATGGCGACCGGCCGGGACTGGGCCGGGGCCTTCCCCGTTCGGCACAAGGACGGCAGCACCCGGATGGTCGAGTTCCGCAACATGCGGCTGACCGACAACCTGGGCGACCACTACGCCCTCGGGCTCGCCGCCGACCGGGCCACGGTGCGGCATGTCGAGCGCAAGGTGGCCCTGTCCAACCGCCTGGTCACCCAGGCACCCATCGGGCTTGCCGTCCTCGACCCCGACATGCGGTACCTGGCCATCAACCCGGCCCTGGCGGCGATGCACGGCGTCCCCGAGTCCGACCACGTGGGCCGCAGGTTCCGCGAGATCCTGCCCGGCGCCCCCTTCCTGGGAGCGGAGACCGTGATGCGGCACGTGCTGGCGACCGGCGCCCCCGTGGTGGACCAGCAGGTGGTGGGGCGCACCGCCGCCGACCCGGAGACCGACCACGCGTGGGCGGTGTCGACGTACCGCCTGGAGGACCACCACGGTGACGTCCTGGGCCTCGCCTACGTGGTCGTGGACGTCACCGACCGGTACCGGGCGGCGAAGAAGGCCGACGAGGCCCAGCACCGGCTGCGTCTCCTCGCCAACGCCTCGGGCCGGATCGGCACCACCCTGGAGGTGGAGCGCACGGCCCGGGAACTGGCAGACGTCCTGGTGCCCGACCTCGCCGACATGGTCGCCGTGGACCTCCTGGACTCGGTCCTGCAGACGGGCCGGGCGGACCTCGACGAGGGGCCGGCCCTGTTCCGTGCCGTCGCGGTGAAGACCGCCTACCCCACCGACGCCGACCGGGCCATCGTGCCGCCCGGCAGCCTCGTCACGTACCACGCCGACCATCCGGCGTCCCACTGCGTGCGCACCCGCCGCCCCCTCATGATCACCCATGTGAGCGGCGACGATCTGAGCCGTATCGCCGCCGGCCCCGAGGCCGCCCGCCTGCTGGCCCGGGCGGGGGTGCACACCGACATGGCCGTTCCGCTGATCGCCCGCGAACAGATCATCGGCGTCATGGGCCTGGCCCGGGCCCGCAACCCCCTGCCGTTCGACGAGGACGACCTCACCCTCGCCTGCGAGATGGCCTCGTCCGCCGCGCTGAGCATCGACAACGCCGTGCTGCACCAGCACATCCGGGGTGCCGCGGAGACGCTGCAGCGCAGCCTCCTCCCGCAGCTCCCGCCCGGCCGTCCCGGCCTGGAGGTCGCCGCCCGCTACCGGCCCGCCCAGGCCTTCAGCGAGGTGGGCGGCGACTGGTACGACGTGATCGCCCTCGACGGCGACCGGACCGCCCTCGCGGTGGGCGACGTCATGGGCAGCGGTGTCACCGCCGCCACCACCATGGGCCGGCTGCGCACCGCCACCTCCACCCTCGCCGACCTGGACCTCGACCCGGCGCGGATCCTCACCCACCTCGACAAGATCACCGCCGATCTGGACTACCTCGCCACCTGCCTGTACGCGGTGTACGACCCGCACCGCGCCCGGCTGCACGTGGCATCAGCCGGCCATCTGCCCCCGGTCCTGGTGCGGGACGGCCGGCAGCCGGAACTGCTCCGGCTGCCCACCGGCACGCCGCTGGGCGTGCGGGGGGTCCCCTTCGAGGTGACGACCCTCGCTCTGGAGCCCGGCGACCGCCTCGTCCTGTACACCGACGGACTCGTGGAGACCCGGCACGATCCCATCGACGAGCGGCTGGACGACCTGATGCGCCTCCTGACACCGCCGGACCGGTCGACGGAGGAGACCTGCGACCGGCTCCTGCGGGAGCTGCGGCACCCCGCCGGCCACGACGACGTCGCCCTCCTCATCGCCTGCGTCCAACCGCTCGCGCCCGCCTGACCGCGCCGGTCCGCGAGGTCAGGCCGTCTCCAGCACCACCTTCCCGGTCAGCGCGCCCGCGTCCAGCAGCCGGTGGGCCTGCGCCGCCTCGTCCAGCGGCAGCGAGCGGTCGATGTGCGGGCGCAGCAGACCGGCGTCGACCAGGTCCGCGAGGGCCGCCAGACCCACGTGGTCCGGTTCCGCCGTGACGCCGTGGAAACGCAGCCCGCGCGCCTCGGCCAGCCGGGCCAGCTCCGGGTTCCGCATCTCCACGATCGTCACCAGCGCGCCACCGGGCCGCAGCACGTCGAGCGAGCGTACGGCGGTCTCGCCGCCGACGCCGTCGAGGACCACGTCGACGTCCCGGACCTCGGCGGCGAAGTCGACCGCCCGGTAGTCGATCACCCGGTCGGCGCCCAGGGCATGTACGAAGGCCGCCTTGCCGGCGCTCGCCGTGGCGATCACCTCGGCCCCGCGGGCCTTGGCGATCTGCACGGCGAGATGGCCCACGCCGCCGCCCCCGCCGTGCACCAGCACCCGCGTGCCGCGCCCCGCCCAGCCGGTCTCGACCAGCGCCTGCCACGCCGTCAGCCCGGCCAGCGGCAGCCCCGCCGCCGTACGGTGATCGACGGACGCCGGTTTGCGGGCGAGCTGCCGGGAGGGCGCCACGACGTACTCGGCGTAGGCGGCCGCCGCACGCGGGATGCACGGCATGCCGTAGACCTCGTCCCCGACGGCGAACCGGGTCACGCCCGGAGCGGTCCCGGCCACGACACCGGAGACGTCCCAGCCGACGGTGAAGGGCGGTGCGCCCAGCAGGGGAAGTTCCCCCGACCGGACGAGGGCGTCGATCGGGTTCACCCCGGCCGCGTGCACGCGGACCAGCACCTCGTTGAGCGCCGGGGCCGGCCGGGGCACCCGCGCGGGCTCCAGGACGCCCGGCCCGCCGAAGGCGCGCTGGACGACGGCCCGCATCAGAGCTGTCATCCGGCGTCCTCGATCATCGCGTCCAGGGCCGAACCCTCCGGCACCGGCTGGCCGACGTCCCAGTGCTCGGCCAGCCGGCCGTCCTCGACACGCCAGATGTCCACGACGACCGACGGGTGCGCCCCCGGCGCCGCCCTGGCCACGCTGTGGGTCCACACCTGGTCGCCCTCCGCGACCACGCGCCGCACGGTGAGCGAGAACTCGGGCATCACCGAGACGGCGGCCCGGAACGTCTCGACGGTACGGTCCCGGCCGGCGCCGACGCCGTGGTGGTGGTTGACGAAGCCCTCGGTCAGCAGCTCCCGGGCCCGGTCGAAGTCCTTCTCGTTGTAGAACAGCCGGATGTATTCGGCGACCAGTTCCTTGTTCTGCTTCATCGCGTTCATTCCTTGACCCCTACCACGATCGAGTCGGGCCCCACGAGGTGTTCCGTCCAGGTGCGGTCGAAACCGGCCTCCCGCATCCACTCCTGGCACTCGTGGCCCGTGTAGCCGAAGCCGCCGTCCGTGACGGCCAGCATGTTCAGGCTCATGAGCAGGGCGAACGCGTTCTCGGACCGGTCGTCGTCGATGAGGGTGTCGTACACCACCACCGCGCCGCCCTGCGGCAGCGCCTCCCACGCCTTGCGCAGCAGGACCTTCTTCCGCTCAAGGCCCCAGTTGTGCAGGATGTGGCCGAAGGTCAGCACGTCGGCCCGCGGGAAGGGGTCGGTGAAGAAGTCACCGCCGGTGAAGCCGAGCCGGTCCGTCAGGCCGTGCCGCTCGGCGTACTCGGTGAACACCGGCTCCGCCTGGGGCAGGTCGAAACCGGTGCCGGACAGCCCGGGGTTGGCGAGCAGCACCTGCACCGCGAGGTCGCCCTGCGCGGTGCCCATGTCGGCCATCGTCGTGTAGTCCTCCCAGGGCACCTGCCGTGCGATCCGGAGATTGGCGCGATGGCTGATGCCCGTCATCGACGAGAGGAACGTCCGCAGGCGGTCCGGGTCCGCGTACAGGGCGTCGTAGGTGTCCTCGTCCCTGTCCTTCGACTCGTCCTGGGAGAGGCCGGTGCGCAGGGCGTCCGACAGCCGGTTCCAGATGCCGAACAACCGGGACCCGGCCATCTCCAGCATCGGTGCCACGTGCCCGTAACCGGGCTTGGCGCGGTCCAGGTGGGCCTCGGACTCGGGGGTGTTGTGGTAGACGCCGTCCTCGCGGCGCAGGAAGCCCAGCGCGACCAGCGCGTCGAAGAAGTCCCGGGCGCCGCGCGGGTGCAGGCCGAGCCGCTCCCGCAGCTCGTGGACGTCGGCCGGCTTCCTGGCCAGCTCGGTGAAGACGCCGACCTCGACCGCGCTGAGCAGCGTCTTCGACGCCTGGAAGGCCAGGGCCGTCTCCAGGATGCGGTCGGCCGAGGGGGCGGACTCCGGGGGCGGGTTCGTGTTCTTCATGACGTCCTCCTCAAGGGGTGGTGAACAGGGCGCGCGCGTAGTGGTGCGCGGCCGGCTCGAACTGCACGGCCTGGTGGGTGGCGACGGCGTTGACGTCGTGCCAGAAGCGCTCCAGCGGGCCGCGCGCCGCCTGCCCGCCGGTGCCCGCGGCGCGGAAGACGCGGTTGACGGCGGAGAGCAGCAACTCGACGGTGAAGGCGCTGTCGCGCATGTTCCGCGCGATCGCCGGCCCGGTGAACGGGCCGCCCTCGTCGGCGAGTCGGGCGATGCGGGTGAGCAGCAGACGGGCGCTGTCGATCTCGGCGGCTGAGCGGGCCAGGGCCATCTCGTGGGTGGCCAGGCTGCCCCCGGGTCCGGGCATGCCCGGCGTCGGCGTCACCTCGGTCAGCCTGCCCGCCAGGTACCGGGTGAGCTCGGCCAGGGCGCCCTGCGCCGCGCCGAGCGCGGGCACGACGAACGTCAGACCGTTCACGGCGGCGAGCGGGGCTATGGCGGTTCCGTCGGCGGTCCGCCCCGCGAACACCGCGTCCCGGTCGACGTACCGGCCGGCGGGGACGGGCACGTTCTCCAGGACCACCGTGTCGCTGCCGGTGGCGCGCATCCCCACGCTGTCCCAGGTGTCCTCGATGCGGACGGCCGACGCGGGCACCGCCACCAGCGTGAGCCGGGGGCCGCCGGCGCCGGTGCTCCGGGCGCAGACGACGACCCAGTCCGCGTGCTCCACGGCGCTCATGTACGGCCACCGTCCGCTGACGCGCAGCCCGTCGCCGTCGGCGTCCGGGACCGCCTCGCCGAAGGGCAGCACCGAGCAGACGAACGCGGTGTCCGGACCGTCGGCCCAGAACTCCTTCTGCCCGGCCTCGGGGAAGCAGGGCACGAACCGGGGTGTGCTCGCGAACAGCGAGGCGCACCACGCGGTCGCCGGGCAGGCCTCGCCCAGGGTCGCCACCGCGTCCAGCAGGTCGGCGAGGGTGCCCCCGGCGCCGCCGTACCGCCCGGGTGCCAGGTGCCTCATGAAGCCGGCCTCGCGCATCGCCGTCACCAGGCCGGCGTCGATGTGCCGCTGCTGCTCCATGCGGGCGGCGAGCCCGGCGGCCGTCGCCGCGATGTCGCGGGCTGCCGTGGCCAGCGGGCCGGCGGCTGTGTCCACCATGTGTGTGTCCCGTCCTCGGTTCGCGGAAGCTGTCGGATGTCAGCGCAGTCGGAGGTGCTCGGGGTCGGCGCGCCGGGTGCGTGTCCAGTACTCGGCCGCGGAGAAGGGCCAGTTGGTGGAGGAACGGGAGCCGTCCTTGTACCAGCCGCTCACCTTCGACCAGACCCAGGCCCGGTCGGCGCTCGCCGCGTCGACCCACGCGTTGTAGTCGTCGTGCACGTCCTCGCGGACCTGGACCGCTTCCGCGTCCCGCGTGAGCAGCAGACGGATCGCGTCCAGGACGTACCGGGTGGCGCACTCGGAGAAGTAGACGATGCTGCCGCCCTGTCCGACGAGATTGGTGTTCGGCCCGTACAGGCAGAACAGGTTGGGGAAGCCGGGGACGCTGATGCCCAGGTGCGCACGGGGCGCCCCGCCCCAGTGGGTGTGCAGGTCCACGCCCCGCTCGCCGGTCACCTTCATCGGGGTGAGGAACCGGGAGGCCTGGAACCCGGTGGCGTAGACGATGACGTCCACCTCGAACTCCTCGCCGTCCGCGACCAGTCCGCGCGGTGTCTCCCGTTCCACCGGGGCGGTCACCAGCCTCACGTCGTCCCGCTTGAGGGTGGCCAGCCAGGTGCCGTCGTCCCGCAGTACCCGCTTGGCGCCGACCGGGTAGCGCGGCACGACCTTCTCGCGCAGCTCGGGGGCGTCGGTGAGCTGGGCCTCCATGGCCTGGAGGAGGGAGGCGCGCAGCTGCTCGTTGAGGGCGGAGACGGCACGCTCGGTGGGCGGGTGGCCGCGGTCCACGATCCAGCCGTCGAGGATGCCGCGCAGTCCGGGCGCGAACAGCCAGAAGCGGTACCACTGCGCGTAGTACGGCAGGTGCTCGCAGAGCCAGGAGGTGCTGCCGGACAGCGGCTGGTGGTAGTGCGGGGTGGGCCGCAGCCAGGGCGGATTGCGCTGGAAGACGACCACCTCGGAGGCGGCGCCGGCCAGTTCGGGCACGATCTGGTAGGCGCTGGCGCCCGTGCCGACGACCGCGACCCGCTTGCCGGTGAGGTCCGCCGTGTGGTCCCAGGCGGCGGAGTGGAAGGCGGGCCCGGTGAAGCTGCCGAGGCCGTCGACGGCAGGCAGCTGCGGCCGGTTGAGCTGGCCCACGGCGCTGATCACCATCCGGTGCGTGACCGTCCGGGGGCCGCCGGGGCCGTCCAGGGTGAGGTGCCAGCGGCGCTCGCGTTCGTCCCAGCGCAGCTCCCGCACCTCGGTGCCGAACCGGACGCGGTCGGCGACCCCCGACTCCTTCGCGAAGTCCCGCAGGTACTCCAGGACCGTGTCGCGGCGGCAGAAGTGGTCCGGCCAGTCGGCGCGGGGCGCGAAGGAGTAGTTGTACAGATGGCTGGCCACGTCGGTGCGGCAGCCCGGATAGGTGTTCTCGAACCAGGTGCCTCCGACGTCCTCGTTCTTCTCGTACACCACGACCGGCACTCCGGCCTGGCCGAGCCGGTGGGCGGCCAGCAGCCCGCTGAACCCGGCACCGATCACGGCCACGTCCAGATCGGCGCCGGGGCGCAGCCCCTCCAGCGTCCAGCCGGGCGCCTTGGGGTCGTCCCGCGGCAGCGCGATCTCCTCGGCGAGCAGGTCCAGCAGATCACCGGTGTCGGAACCCATCGCCCAGGTGGTGATCGTCCGCAGCAGCGCGGGGTCCGGCGGCTCGTGGGTGCCGCCCCGGTCCCGCCACGCGGTCAGCGCCTCGAAGGCGAGCCGGCGTGCCTCGTCCTGCCGCGCGGCGGTCAGGCCGCCCTGCGGCTGGAACAGCCAGCCCGGTGCGCGAAGGTCGTCGCGGAGCAGGGCGGTGTCCCCCGTCAGGTGGGCCACCGTCAGCAACAGCGCGGGCACGTCCGCGCCCGCCAGGTGGCGGCGCAGGGTCTCGTCGTCGGGAATCGGCCGCAGCGGCCGGCTGAACGCCATGTGCGTCACCTTCGAAGTGTCCGGAGAGGGGGTCGTCATGAGGCCGGGCCGAGGGCGGCGAACCGGCGGTTGAAGTACACGGCGGGTGCGCCCGACTCGGTGAGGTGCGTACCGACGACCCTGCCGACGACGATCACGTGGTCGCCCGCGTCGTGCCGCTGCTCCACCAGGCACTCCACGACGGCGAGGGCGTCGTCGACGACCACGCCTCCCCGCGCGGTGCGCCCCAGTCCGCCGGGCCCGAACTTCTCGGCCCCCGCCGTCGCGAACCGCGCGGCCAGCTCCGCGTGGTGCTCGCGCAGCACGCTCACCGCGAACTCGGAGGCACGCGCGAACACCGGGAAGCACTGCGCCGACCTGGCGACGCAGAGCAGGACCAGCGGCGGGTCCAGGGAGACCGAGCAGAAGGAGCTGACGGTCAGTCCGTGCGGCAGTCCGCGCTCGTCGCACACGGTGGCGATGGCGACCCCCGTCGGGAACCGGGCCATGGCCTCCCGGAGCCCGCCGGCCGTCTCCACGACCTCCTTGAGTCCCTCAGTCATCGCGGACCCCCGCGGCGCGCACGACGACCGCCGAGTTGAAGCCCCACTTGCCGCGCGCCAGCACCAGCGCCGCCCGGACCGGGACCTCGCGGGGCGCGCCGCGCACCAGGTCGATGCCGTACTCCTCGGGCACCTCGTCCGTGCCGTACGTCGGCGGGATCACGCCCTCGCGCAGGCAGAGCAGCGCGGCGGCCACGTCCAGCGGACCGCCGCCGGAGCACAGCCGGCCGGTCAGGGCCTTGGGCGCGGTGACCGGCACGCCGTGCGGACCGAACAGCCCGCCGACGGCCTCCGCCTCCACCCGGTCGAGGTCCGGGCTGCCGGCCGCGTCCGCGAACACCACGTCGATGTCGCAGGGTGACAACCCCGCGTCACGCAGGGCGAGTTCGGCCGCCCTGCGCAGGCCGGGCGGCCGGCCCGAGCCCGGCGCCGGGTCGAAGGTGGAGGCGTAGCCGGCGATCTCCCCGTACACCTGCCGGGCACCCCGCTCCCGCGCCGTCCGCGGGTCCTCCAGGACGAGGATCGCACCGCCCTCGCCGGGCACATGGCCGTCGGCGTGCGTGCCGAACGGCTGGTAGGCCCGGTCCGGGTCGCCGGAGGTGGTCAGCCGCCCGCCGGAGATCTGCGACACCCAGCCCCAGGGGTCGAACGCCGAGTCGACGCCCCCCGTCACGACCATCGGCGTGCCGCGCCGGACCGTACGCCGGGCGTGCCCGATCGCGTCCAGACCGCCGGCCTGCTCGGCGACCAGGGCGCTGCTGGGGCCGCGCAGCCGGTGGCGGATGGAGATCTGGCCGGTGTTCACCGCGTAGAACCAGGCGAACGACTCGTACACGCTGACCTTCTCCGGGCCCTGCGACCACAGCTTGCGGAACTCGCGGTGGGTGAACTCGAAGCCGCCCTGCGCGTTGCCGGTGACCACGCCCATGTCGTAGTCGGCGTAGGCGCCGGGCTCGATCCCCGCGTCGGCGAGCGCCCGCTCGGCGGCGACGAGCGCGTACCGGGTGGAGACGTCCGTCTGCGGCAGCAGCCTGCCCGGCAGCCGGGCGGAGGCGTCGAAGTCCCGGATCTCACCGGCCAGCCGGACCGGATGGCGGGACACGTCGAAGCGGGTCAGGGTGCCGATGCCGGTCCGCCCCTCGACCGTGGCCGCCCAGTACGGTTCCGGGCCGTCGGCGTTCGGTGCGATCAGGCCGATTCCGGTGACGAGTGCGCTGCTCACGCGGTACCTCCAGGGGCGTGCCGGAGCACCATGGCGGACTGGAAGCCGCCGAAGCCGCTGCCGACGGTCAGGACGTTGCGCAGACCGCGCTCGCGCGCCGTGAGCGGCACGTAGTCCAGGTCGCACTCGGGGTCCGCCTCGTGCAGGTTGGCCGTGGGCGGGACCACGCCGTTCTCCAGGGCGAGGGCCGAGGCGGCGATCTCGATCGACCCGATCGCGCCCAGCGAGTGACCCACCATCGACTTGATGGAACTGACGGGGGTGCGCCGGGCATGCTCGCCCAGGCTGCGCTTGTAGGCGGCGGTCTCGTGGCGGTCGTTCTGCTTGGTGCCCGAGCCGTGCGCGTTGATGTAGTCGATGTCCGTGGCGTCGGTGCGCGCCTCGTCGAGAGCCGAGCGGATCGCCTCGGCCATCTCGCGGCCGTCCGCCTTCAGCCCGGTCATGTGGTAGGCGTTGCAGCGCGTGGCGTAGCCGGTGATCTCGGCGTAGACGTGTGCGCCGCGGGCCCGGGCGTGCTCGTACTCCTCCAGGACGAACATCGCGGCGCCCTCGGCGAGGACGAAGCCGTTGCGGGTGCGGTCGAACGGCCGGGAGGCCCGCTCGGGTTCGTCGTTGCGCGAGGTGGTCGCCTTGATGGCGTCGAAGCAGGCCACGACGATCGGCGTGACCGGAGTGTCGCCGGCACCGGCGAGCATCACGTCGGCGCTGCCCTCCTCGATGAGCCGGCAGGCGTGGCCGACGGAGTCGATCCCGGAGGTGCAGCCGTTGGAGACCATGGCCACCGGGCCCTCGGCGCCCACCGTCCAGGCCACCTCGGCCGGCATCACGCTCGGCACCAGGTAGTCGAACATGTGCGGGGACAGGTTGGCGGTGTCCATCAGCCAGTCGCGTCCGCTGCCCGACAGCACCAGGTACTCCTGTTCCAGGCTGGTCGCCGCGGCCACCGCGCTGCCCAGGCTCACCCCGACCCGGCCGGGATCCAGCCGCTCGAAGCCGAGCCCGCTGTCGGCGACCGCGTCCCGCGCGCAGACCACGGTGAACTGCGTGGCCCGGTCCATGCGCCGGATCTCCAGGGGCGTCAGCCCCTCCAGCACGGGGTCGAAGTCGGCCTCGCCGGCGATCCGCGACCGATAGGGCGACGGATCGAAGAAGGAGATGCGGCGGATGGCGCTGCGGCCGGAGGTCAGCAGCTCCCAGAACGCCTTCACCCCGTTCCCGCCGGGCGTCCGCACCCCCATGCCGGTGATCACCGTGCGGCGGGTCATCGCGTCCCGCCCGTCTGCCGAGCCGCTGCTGACTCGTTCACCTTGTGGCCCCCTTCGTGCCGAAGCTGACGGCGTCCGGCCATGTGCCGTGCGCCGCGCCCAACATGACCGACACCGCCCTACGGGCCGCTGGGACGGCGCTGGGAGGATGGTGGGGCGTCCGCCGGGGCCCGGCGGACCACCCGAACGGGCGGTCACTACCAGCCATTCGGCGAGTGGGAAGCGGACACCGGGGCCGTAGCATGAAAGACATGGCATATCGGGACTGGGGGAACCCGCAGCGTGCCCTGACGGTTGCGGCCGCGCTGATGCAGGCACCCATCAAGCAGGTACTGTCCACGCTCTCCGACGCGCTGTCCGACCTGGTGGCGCACGAGGCCCTGGTGATGCTGACCGGCGACTGCCCGACGTCGGCGACCTGGAGCCACGGGGACGCCGAGCTGACCGAGGCGGTCACCGCGGCCGAGATGGCCCAGCTCGCCACGCACGTCGACATCGGCAGGCCGCGGTTCGACCGGGCGAGACTCGCCGACGCCTCGCGCCCGGTGCTCGCGGTGGCCTCGGCGCCACCCGGCTCGGCGGGCGCGCTGCTCGCGGTACTGCCGGTGGACGGCACCGCACCCGACCCCGAAGTCCTGCCCGTCGTCCAGCAGTTGTGGGATCTGGCGATGCTGCGGGTGATGGCCCTGTGGCCCACCGTCGTCCCCGTCAACCAGACCGCGCCCTGGATGGCGAACAGTGAACGCGCACGCATCGTCTCCGATCTGACGGACTCCCACGCCTCGACGCTCACCTCGCTGATCGGGCTGCTGCGCAACCGCAGCCTCGACGACGGCACGGCCCGCCGGACCGCCGTCGACCTGGCGGTGTCCTCGCTGATCGAGCTGCGCTCGGTGGGTGACACCGAGCGGGTGCCGGGGGAGGAGACGGCCCACGACGCCTTCGGACGGCTCACCGAGATGCTCGGACTGCTGTCCCGGTACGGCAACGTGCGCCTGGAGTTCGAGGGTCCGGTGGGGGAGGCGGCCGAGCGGCTGATCCCCTCGGTGATCGCCCAGACGGCGCGGACGACGGCCCGCGGCACCGTGCTGACCATGCTGGAGCAGGGCGGGGTGAGCCGGGTCCGGATCAGCTGGCACGTCGAGGAGTCCGAGGTGCGCGCGGTGATCCGGGACGACGGCCCCGGCACCCTGGCCGGTGACGCGCTCGCCGTGCACCGGCTCACCGACCGGGCGGCGGCCGTCAGCGGGGCCGTGGACGTCGACGCGGTCCCGGGATGGGGCACGATCGTCACCGTCCGGCTGCCGCTGGCCGCGCCGGAACGGCAGCGCAACGACCCGCTCGGCGAGCTCAACCCGCGCGAGCTCGACGTCCTGGAACTGCTCGTCCAGGGCCACCGCAACCGCGTCATCGCCGGGCGTCTGCTGATCAGCGAGCACACGGTGAAGTTCCACGTGGCGAAGATCCTGAAGAAGCTGGACGTCAGCACGCGGGGCGAGGCGGCGGCACTGGCCCTGGCGGCGGGGTTCCCGACCGCGCCGGCGCTGACGTCGTAGTCCTGGTCCACCGACGTCGTCGTAGGGCCGCCGTACGGCGGACCCGAGGGCCGCGACCACCCGTCCGTGGTCGCGGCCCTCGGAGCATCAACAGACAGTCCAGAATCTAACGAAGCACTACTAGGCGCGGTCCCTGCGCCAGACGAGGACCCTGCGGTGCTCCACCCCGTCGACGCGGGTGCGGGCGTGGAGCGTCAGACGGCCCCCGGCCAGCGTCGCCTCCCGGGTCTGTTCGGTGTCGATCCAATCGTGCCGGGGGGTGACCTCGATCCGGTGCACGATCCGGGAGCCGTCCAGGCGCCAAGTTCCGGCGTAGCCCATGTACGGGACGGGGCCGGGGTCCGGACCGCGCATCATGTGCACCGAGACGTGCCCGTCGCGGGTGTAGACGAGCCGGCCCCGGGGCGCGTCGCCCAGGGGGCCCACGCCGGGGGTGCCGGCGCCGTCCAGTTCCCGGAACGACACCAGGTGCCACACCCCGACCAGGTCGTCAGCGCGCATGAGGGTCCTCGTCGTCGAGAAGGGCCACCACCCGGGTCCAGCCGGCCCCCGCCCCGGCGACCGCCACCGGGAAGCAGACCACGGTGAAGCCCGTCGGCGCGGGCAGCGCGGCCAGTTGCGCGAGCTTCTCCAACTGGAGGTACTCGCGCGTGCGGCCGTAGACGTGCGCGGGCCACAGGGCCTTCCTGTCGCCGGTGCGGCGGTAGTCGTCGATCATCGACCGCATGGGCCGGTCCAGGCCCCAGGCGTCGATGCCGATCACCCGTACCCCGGACTCCACGAGGAACGCCGTGCCCTCGCCGGTCAGTCCCGGATACTTCGTCAGGTACTCGGCCTCGCCCCACAGCGCGTCGGCACCGGTCCACAGCAGGACGATGTCGCCGGGCCGCAGGGTGTGTCCGGCCGCGCGCAGTGCCGCGCGCAGGTGCTCGACCGTGATGCCCTCGCCGGGCGGCACCTGGCGCACGTCCAGCCGTACGCCCGGACCCACGCACCACTCCAGCGGCACCTGGTCGATGCTCTTGGCGGGCGCGCCGCCGCTGAGCGGGCCGTAGTGCAGCGGCGCGTCCATGTGCGTGCCGGTGTGGGTGGTCAGCGTCACCGTCTCGTTGGAGATCGCCATCCCGTCCGGGAAGTCCTCGGGCGTCAGACCGAGGACGGTGGCGCCGGTGACGTGGTCGAGGAGTTCCACCGTGACTGGTGTCGCCTCGCTCGGCGTGTGCCGGGTGACCACGCTCAGGTCGACGAGGCGCCTCACTCGGCGGCGCCCTCACCGGCGAGCTTCTCCGCCTCGTCCTTGACCGCGCCGAGGTCCGCCACGCTGTTGCGCTCCACCGCCGCCTTGATCATCTCGTCGGCCTGCTCGTACGTGAACTTTCCGGCGACCAGGCCGTCCTCCGGCTCACGGGGCTTGAAGTCGTGGGTCAGGACCAGCTGGGTGGTGTGCTCGTCGATGGGCAGGGCCCGCCACTCGCCGCCCATGTAACCCATCATCGGGGCGTTCTCCAGCTGCCGGTAGGCGATGACACGGCGGCCGGCGTCGATGTCCCGCCGGGAGATCCAGGACTGCACCTCGCCGTTGACGTCGACGGTCAGCCGGGCGATCTGGTGCTCGGGCGACTCCTCGAGGATCTTCACGTCCTCGGTGGGCGGGAAGATGCGCGCGTAGCCCTCGACGTCGACGAGGACGTCCCAGACGATCGCGGCCGGGGCGTCGACGGTGACGGTGTGTTCGGTGTGGTGCATGGGACTCTCCTTCGTGAGTGCGGGCGCGATGACGTGGAGCAGGTCGTCGTGGTTGGCGTAGGCCGCCTCGTACGCGATGCGGGACCGCCAGCCGGCGATGTGCTCGTGCACGTGCGGAAGCTCCGAGAACGCCCGCAGGTCGTCGATGTCGCGGCAGGCGAACTGGGCCACGGCGTTCGCGGTCGTCCCGGCGGCGTGGTCGTCGACCGGCAGCCGGTGGTGCGGACCGTGGCCGAAGTGCGTGACGAGGCCCGAGCCGCGCGCGATCTTCTCCAGGTCGGTGAAGAACTCGCGGCGCTGGGACTCGTCGACCGAGTCCGCGAACCGGTAGACGAGGGTGTGGATGATCACGGGCTCTCCTCCGAGGCGCACGGGATGCGGTGACGGGCCACAGCGTTCCGGCGGTGCCTCGCAGTCGGCTGGGAGGCCGCTGGTGTCCGGCGCGCACCGCGCCAGGCACGTCCAAGCGCCGGCCAAGCGAAATACGGGCGGCGGCGGGGAGGCTCCCGGTCGCCGACCGGCCGCGCCCGGCTGCGACAACGCCCGGGGCGGTCCACCGTACGAGTCGAGGAGAGACCAGCATGGCCCCGACACCGAGCACCGGCCCCCCGCAGGCGACGACCGACGCACCGCCGGACCGTCAGGCGCTGGTGGCGGCCGCCCGGGACGTGGCCCAGGAGGCCGCCCGGTGTGCCGCCGCCGCGGAGCGGGAGCGGCGCCTGGCCCCGGACGTCGTCAAGGCGGCCGTGGCGGCCGGATTCGCACGGCACCTGGTGCCCGCGGCACACGGCGGCACCGAGGGGACCTTCCTCGAACTCGGGCGGGCCGTGAGCGCCGTCGGCGAGGGCTGCGCGGCGACCGCCTGGTGCGTCTCGCTCGCCGCGCACGTCGGCCGGATGGCGGCCCATCTGCCGCTGGAGGGCCGCCGGGAGGTGTGGGCCGAGGGCCCCGACGCGTTCCTCGTCGCCTCCCTCACACCGCTCGGCACCGCGCGCCCCGTCCCCGGCGGCCACCGGCTCAGCGGTACCTGGCGCTACGTCAGCGCGATCGACCACGCCGACTGGGCGCTGCTCGCGGCGAACCCGCCGGCCGGTTCCGGCCCGGCGGGCGCCCCCCGTGTCTTCGCGGTGCCCCGGGGCGCCTGGCGCACCGAGGACACCTGGCACAACGTCGGCATGGCCGCGACCGGCAGCCACTCCGTCACCGTCGAGGACGTGTTCGTGCCCCAGGCACGCTCCGTCAGCCGTGAGGACCTGTTCACCGGGCGGGGCGCCGTCGACGTCGCGCCGCGCCTGGCGGTCCCGATGCAGGGCACGACCATGATGTTCGCGGCCCCCGCACTGGGCGCCGCCAAGGGCGCGCTCGCGGCCTGGCGGCGGCACGCCGAGCGGAAGATCCGCGCGGCGGCGCGGAACCCCGCTCCCGCGCTGCCCGGCATGCCGTCCTTCAACCGCGTCACCTGGGACGTGACCCTGACGCGGAGCGCCGGCGAGATCGACGCGGCCGAGCTGCTCCTGGAGCGCGCCGCCCGCAACGCCGACGAGAGCGGCCACGGCCTCACCCCGGCCCGGACCATGCGCGGCTGGCGCGACTGCGCCATGGCCACCGACCTCCTGGTCGGCGTCGCCAACCGGCTCTTCCGCGGCGTCGGCACCACCGGCCAGTCCACGGCCGAACCGGTGCAGCGCTTCTGGCGGGACGTCAACTCGATGGCCGGCCACCAGGGCCTCCAGGTGGAGTCCGCCGCCACCGCCTACGCCTACCAGTCGCTCGGCTTCTGATCAGCCCACCGACCCCGCGCACGCCCTCCGGAAAGGAACCCGTATGTCCCTGAGCCGCCGCACGGCACTCACCGTCACCGCCGCCGCCCTCGCCGGTACCGCCCTGTCGGCCGGACCGGCCGCGGCGAGGGGCACCGCCCCGTCCGCCGGCCGGCGCGTCCTGTTCGAGGACGACTTCTCCGGCGGCTTCGCCACCAGTGGCCCGGGCGCCCGCTGGACCGGGATCCCCTTCGGCGGCGGCGTCGGCGAGGACGCCGTGGCCGACACGTCCGGGCGCGGCCTGCGCCTCGCGGCGAAGGGCCGCAACCCGCGCACCGGCGAGCCCGCCTACACCCTGACCCTCGGCCAGCACGAGCCGAGCGGTCTGCCCGGCTCGCTCGACCACGTCAAGTGGCTGTCGTACCCGGACCAGCACACCGCCGACGGCCTGCTGGGCTTCACCGCCGAGCCCGGCCGCCTCCTGGTCGCCGAGGCGCGGCTGAGTGCCACCACGTACGGTACGGCGGCCCACCCGTTCGGCTCCGCGGTCGCCGATCCGCACGACGACCTGCGGCTCGCCATGGCCGGACTGCCCGCGGAGGACCAGGAGACCGGCATCGCGGTCGACTTCTTCTTCACCGACAGGACGGTGTACGCGTTCTACGAGCGCCTCCCCAACCACCGTGACACCCTCGGTGACTACGCGGCTTTCACCTACGCCGTGCCGGTCGCCCGCCGCCCCTCGCCCACCGCCGAACACCACGTCCGCATCGCGTACGACCGCTCCCGGGGCGTGATCCGCTGGTACCTGGAGGGACGCGAGGTGTTCACCGTCGACCGGATCGGCCGGCTGCTGCCCTCCCGCCGCCACCTGCTGCTCGACCACGGGGGTACACCGGCCACGGTGACGCCGCGCCAGTTCACCTTCGGGCTCGGCCTGTTCGACGCCCTCGACGGGGCCCGGCCCGGCGTGCCCGGCTCGGGTCTGGTCCGGCTGACCACGGAGACGGGGCACTACTACGACCCGGTGCGCGGCGAGCCCACCGCTCAGAGCTTCCTCGACGACACGAGCCGTCCGGAGAACCGTCTGTGGGGTCAGGGCGCGGCCCTCGGCGTCCGCAGGTTCACCGTCTTCACCCGGAACGCCGGCTGACGGGTGCCGCCCGCCGTCGCTCCGGGGCGGCACCACCACCGACCACCGTCCCACCCCCCCTCGACGGCGTCGGCGGCCCGGCGCAGCCGAGGCCGGGCCGCCGACGCCGTCCCTCGCCGTCCCCGAGGAGTTCCGTCATGCCGTCCCCTTATGACTTCGACCCCGAACTCGCCCCGGAAGCACCGGGGATGCGGCCGCTGGACTACGCCGATCCCGAGTCGGCCCGGGCGGTCATGCGCCGGGTGATGGCCAAGCAGCCGCACTACGAGCACCTCGACCGGGTCCGGGTGAGCGACCGGGTGCTGCCCGTCGACGGCGGCCCCCGCCTCACCGTGCGGGTGTACGCCCCGGCAGCCCGGAGGGGTGACCCGCTGCCCGCGCTCCTCTTCCCGCACTGGGGCGGGTTCGTCACCGGAGACCTGGACACCCCGCGCGCGTTCGCCGCCCGGATCGCGGACCAGGTGGGCGCGGTGGTGGTCTCGCCCGACTACCGGCTCGCCCCCGAACACCCCTTCCCGGCCGGCCTGGACGACTGCTGGGCCGCACTGGAGTGGACCCGCGCGCACGCCGGTGAACTGGGCGTCGACCCGGACCGGATCGGTGTGGGCGGGTTCAGTGCGGGCGGTGCGCTGGCGGCGGGTCTGGCACTGCGCGCCCGCGACACCGGCGGTCCGCGCATCCGCTACCAGTACCTGCTCTTCCCGCAGCTCGACGACCGCCTGGAGACCGTCTCCGCACGGGAGTTCACGGACACCCCGGTGCTGGACCGGGCCGCGCTGGTGCTCAGCTGGAAGCACTACACCGGCTCCGGACCGGCCTCCCCCCTCGCCGCCCCGGCCCGTGCGGAGGACCTGTCGGGGCTGCCGCCCGCGTTCGTCGGGGTGTGCGCGTACGACCCGCTGAGGGACGAGGGAATCCACTTCGCGCACCGGCTGATCAAGGCGGGCGTGTCCACCGAACTGGTCCACTACCCCGGGACGTTCCACGCCTCCGTCGGCATCGGGCACGCCGACGTGTCCCGCCGGATGGTGCGCGACCAGATCGACGCGCTGCGCCGCGGACTGCGGGCCGACTGAGCGGACCCGGCGTACCAGGACGCGTGCAGGAAGAGAGAAGAGGGTGCCCCGGGGATGCGAGTCCCCGGGGCACCCTCTTCGTGCGCCGTGCCGGTGTCAGGCGGCCGTGCGCTCCCGCGCGGTGCGCAGCAGCAGGGCGTGTTCCGCCACCCGGCGCCCGAGGTGGGCCGCGGTGAGCAGGTCGCCCTTACGCATGGACTCCGCACCCTGGTCGCCCGGGCACTGGCCCATGGCGCCCAGCCAGCCGCCTAGCCGGTTCAGGTCGTTCTCCGTGTCACCGGGCAGCAGGTCGAGGTTCACCCAGTGCATACCGTGCTGTGCGGCGAGCACCGTGAAGTACTGGAGCGTGTTCAGCTTGTCGCCGCTCATCGCGCCGGACGTGGTGAACCCGGCCGCCACCTTGTCCTTCCACGCCAGCCCGTACCAGCGGCCGCTGGTGGCCGCGGCGAAGGTGTGGAAGGCGGGGCTCGCCGAACCCATGTAGGTGGGTGATCCGAAGATGATCGCGTCGGCGGCGTCGAGCCGGGCCCAGTCCTCCTCGGTGATGCCGTCGACCTTGACCACCTCGACCGCGGCGCCCGCCACGGACCTGATGCCCTCCTCGACCCCCTCGGCCATTCTCGTGGTGTGCCCGTACCCGCTGTGATAAGCGATGGCGACGGATACCGGGTTCTCGGACATGCGTTTCCCTCCGGACAGCCAAGAATTGTGTGGGTGAATACCCGCCCGATCTCCGCTGCCGCGGCCCGGGCACGCTTCCAGGCTGTCAGCAATAGCTGCGCCGGGGGACTGCTCCTTCGGCTAACAGAACCTGCCCGAAGGAGTGGTCGGCGGACTGGCCCGCCGGAATTCCGGTCATGAGGTCCTGTTGCAGCGTCTGCAGTTCCGGTGCGGGTTCGATGCCCAGTTCCGTGTCGAGTATGCGACAGAGATTTCGGTAGGCCTGGATGGCCTCGGCCCGCCGTGCGCTTTTGTAGAGGGCCCTGATCAACTGGGCGTGGAAACTCTCGTTGAGGGGGTTCTCCGCGACCAGCAGGCGCAGGCGCGGGATGATCTCCTGGTGGCGGCCCAGCCGCGCGCAGGCCGCGATGTGCAGCTCGTGCGCGGACAGTCGCAGCTCGTTGATGTAGGTCAGGTGGGCGTCGAGCACCGGCCCCGTGATCATTCCGGCCAGCACCGGGCCGCGCCACAGAGCGAAGGCCTGGTCGAGCAGCCCGGCGGCCCTCTGCGCGTCACGCTGGTCGAGCGCGGTACGCGCGCGGTTGACCAGGCCTTCGAAGACGACGCTGTCGACGGAGTCGCCGGGCACCTCGATGCTGTAGCCGGCCGGCCGGGTCACCAGGACGGACTGGCGGCCGGGGCCGATGCCGCAGAGCTTGCGGGCGTGGTAGATGTACGTCTGCAGGGTCGTCAGCGCGCTGCGCGGTACGTTCTCCCCCCACAGCTCCTCGATCAGTGTGTGGGCCCCGACGGACTCGCCGTTCTGCACGACCAGCAGTCCCAGGAGCTGGCTGACTTTCGACCTGGTCAGGGTCGTCGGCCGGCCATTGTTCAGTACTACTTCGAACTGTCCCAGCAGTTTGAACTTCAATTTCTTTCCCCCTGTTTTTCGAGCGCGCGAAATGGTCCGCCGAATCGTGCAAACGATCTCCGTCCGCTACGGATGATGGAGGTGACGTCGGATGTGGCGAGAATGATTCGCGGTGCCCCCGTGCGGCCGTCCGCGTACACCTGGTGGTCCAGTCCACGTCTATTTTGAACGGTATAAGAGCAAACGCAATCAATGCCAGCGGCTCAGAAGTGATCGGCGTCACACTAGCCGTGAACTGCTCTCATTGACGGGTGGATTCACCGGCGCCCGGAACGGTCTTCACAAAATATCGACGAAAAGGCGTACGAATTTCCGCTCGGTTCCCGTCCGCCAAGCGGAATCAGCCCGCGGGGGAACCCGCCGCGACGCTGACCAGATGTCCGGTGGCGGTGAGATGGGTCGTGAACCGCGACTCCACGGGCCGCACCGGCTGCCCCCGGTCGTCGGTCAGCACCGCCGTACGGCCCAGCAAGCGGAATCCGAAGCCGGTGAACGGCAGCCGCAGTCCGGCCCCGAGCGCCTTGGCATGCGCTTCTTTCAGGGTCCACAACCGCAGTAGTACGGCAGGATGTTCGGCCGGCGGCAGACCCGCCAGCACTGCCCGTTCGCGGGGTGTACAGATACGGCGCGCGAGTGTCTCCACCCGCACCGGCCGGTCCGCACGCTCCACGTCCACCCCCACCGGCACGCCGCCCGCACCGAGCGCTAGCGCCAGCCGGTTCCCGGTGTGACTCAGACTCACCTGGAGGTGGGCGTACCCGCGCAGCCGGGGCCGGCCGCCCGGATCACGGGTGAGTTCCAGGAGAAGCGGATCGACCCCGAGGACGGACCCCGCCACGCATCTGACCAGCCGCCGGGACGCCACGAGCCGCCGCCGCACCGGCGCGGGAAGCGGTCCGGTCAGCCGCCCGCGCTCGGCGCCGGCCCACAGCGCGGCCTCCTCCGCCCGGTCCACGGCCCAGTCCGCGGCGTCCGCGTGCACGGCCACATCGCCGTACCGGGCGAGCGCCGCCCGCACCGGTCCCAAGGAGTCCGCCGGCGCCACGGCTACCAGCGGCGTCACGCCACGGCGCATCGCAGCACGTCCGCCCGCCATGCCGTGCGCGCCGCCTCGGACACCGGCAGATCGAGCCGCACGGAGAGCCGGCACAGGGCCCCGCACAGGCGGGCGCGACGGGCGCCGACGCCGAGGGTGCTGTCGTGGACACCGGCACCGTGGGGGCGCCAGCCGTCGGCACAGGCGGCCGCTGCGGTCAGCAGGGCGTACCGCTCGGCGGGACCGTACCGCAGGTCGGCGGCCGGCTCGCGGGTCACGGCGGTGGCCAGGCGGCGCCGCTCCTCCTCCAGCCCGCCGACCAGTTCCGGCAGCGGAGGCGGCAGCGCGCGGTGCCGTACGGCGGTGAGCGGGTGGGCCAGACGGTCCTCGCCCGCCGCGAGGCGGTCCATCCGCCGGGCGAGCCGCCCCCACACCTGCGGCGAACGTTCCCGCGCCGCCCGTACCAGCACCCGCCGCCGGCGCCGGTATTCGACCGCCGCGGGCTCGGGCCGGTGCAGCCCGGCCCCGAGAGCGGCCGCCAACCCGCCGACGCCCTCCAGCAACAGCAGCGGGACCAGGCACTGCGCCGCGGCCGACCGGTCACCCCCGTCGTGGCGCAGGAGCCGGTCGCAGATCCACAGGTCGAGGTAGCAGGCGCCCACGGCGTCCGCCGGGATCCGGCCGAGGCGACCGGTGTCCGGCCCGCCCACGGCCCCGACGACGACCTCCAGCGCCGCCTCCGCGTGTTCGACCAGCCGCCGGGGCTCCAGCGGACCCAGCCCACCGGGCACCACCCTCAGCCCGTGGGACCGGGCGCCTCCCGTCCGTGCGGGTCCCCCGCCGGCCGCCCGTGCCCGCCGGTCGTCCGTGCCCATGGCCCACCGCCCCTTCCACAGCCCCCGTTGGGTCCTCAGCGTGGGAGACCGGCATCGCGGGCGGCTGGGAGGCCACCGGAGCGCCGCTGGACCGCTTCCAGCGGCCTCCAAGACGGTGGCCGCACGATGCCCGGGACCACGTCACACGCACTTCGAGGAGACGACTGCCATGGCAACCCTGGACATCGAGGACCTGCGCCGCATCCTGGTGGACTGCGCCGGTGAGGAGGAGGGCGCCGAGGTGAGCGGTGCCACGCTCGACACCCCTTTCGAGGAGCTGGGTTACGACTCGCTCGCGCTCATGGAGACGGCGGCGGCGATCCAGGACGAATACGGGATCGTGCTGCCCGACGAGGACGTGTCCGAGGCCCGCACGCCGCGCAACCTGCTCGACCTGGCGAACGGGGCGGTCCGCACCGGCGGCTGACCGGCCCGGGCACACCCTCGGACGGGAACGGCCCCCGGCGGCAGAGGTGCCGCCGGGGGCCGTTCCCGTCGCGACGCGCGACCCGCCCCGCCCGGGCCGCGTTCAGCCCGCGCGCCGTCCCGCGCCGGCGGTCACCAGGGCACCCGCTCGGTCACGTCCCCCTCCATACCGCCGTGGAAGCCACCCGTGCCGCCCGCGCCCAGCGCCAGCCTCACGGGCACCTCGGCACCCTGCTCCACCGTGCGCGTGCCCCGGCTGAACGGCGAGTCGGCGTTCAGGTCCGTGGCGACCAGACCGGGATTGGCCGCGTTGACGCGGATCCCCTCCGCGCGCAGGGCCTCGGCGTACACCAGGGTCACCGCGTTCAGCGCCGCCTTGGAGGAGCTGTACGCGAGCAGACCGCGGGACGCCGCCGGATGACCGCCGGGATCGCTCAGCAGGCTCAACGAGCCCAGCGGGCTGGACAGGTTGACCACCCGCGGATCCTTCGAGCGCCGCAGCAGCGGCAGACAGGCCTGGGTCAGGGCGACCGCGCCGAACAGGTTCACCTCGAACGCCCGGCGCAGGTGGTCCTCGGTCACCTCCTCCACGGGCACGCCCCACTCGGTCACGATCCCCGCGTTGTTGACCAGGACGTCGAGCCGCCCGCACTCCTCCTCGATCCGCCGTACGGCCGCGTCGACCTGCTCGCGCACCGTGACGTCGAGCCGGACGAACCGCACGTCCCCGCCGGCCGGGACCGCTTCCCGCCCGGCCCGCTCCAGCTCCCGCGCCGCCCCGAGGCCCCGCTCCTCGTTCCGGGCCCCGAGGTACACGGTCAGGCCCTTCGCGGCCAAACGCCGCGCGATCTCCTTGCCGAGCCCCTTGTTGGCCCCGGTCACCAGTGCGATCTCCGTCATGCCGCCTCCACTCCTGTCAGGTCCGCCGACGCCGCCGCGTCGCGACCGTAGGCCCGGGTGAGCGCCGCGCCCAGCACGCCCGGCCCGACCGTGTACGTCTGCGTGCCCACCGCGGCCAGGGCGAGCGACGCCATGGCGCAGCCCAGCCGGGCCCGGTCCGCCTCGGGCCGGCCGCGGCTCAGACCGGCCAGGTATCCGGCCCGGAAGGCGTCGCCCACCCCCGTGGGGTCGACCGGGTGCGCCACCGGCACGGCGGGCACGACCGTCCCGTCGCCGGTGACCCGCTCGATCCGGCAGCCCCGGGCGCCGAGCGTGGTCACCCAGGTGCCGACGCGGTCGAGTACCTGCGCGCGGCTCCAGCCGGTGCGGGTGAGCAGCAGGTCGTGCTCGTACTCGTTGGTGAACAAGTGGTGGGCCCCGTCGACGAGTTCACGCACGGCGGGACCGTCGAGCCGGGCGAGCTGCTGGGCCGGGTCGGCGGCGAAGGGCACTCCGAGGGCGCGGCAGGCGCGGGTGTGGCGCAGCATCGCCGCCGGGTCGTCGGCCCCGATCAGGACGTAGTCCACGTCCCGGGCCAGGATCACCTCGGTCAGGCCGGCGCGGTCCGCCTCGGCCATCGCGCCCGGGTAGAAGGTGGCGAGCTGGTTGCCGTCGGCGTCCGTGGTGCAGATGAACCGGGCGGTGTGCCGGGTCTCGGAGACGTGCACCGCCGAGACGTCCACCCCCTGTGCCGCGAGCGCCCGGCCGTACGGCTCGAAGTCGGTGCCCGCGGCGCCGACCAGCACCGGTCGGTGCCCCAGCGCGGCCAGTCCGTGGGCGATGTTGGCGCCGACCCCGCCCTGCCGCACGTCGAGGGTGTCGGCGAGGAAGGACAGCGACACGTGGTCGAGCCGGCCGGGCAGGAACTGCTCGACGAACCGTCCGGGATAGGTGAGCAGGTGGTCGGTGGCGATGGACCCGGTGACGGCGAGGGTCCGGGGAGCGCTGCCCCGGGGCGTCGGTGCGTCCGTCATGTCAGAGCCCCGTCGCCGACAGCAGTGCGTCCACGCGGTCCGTGCGCTCCCAGGTGAAGTCCGGGAGTTCCCGGCCGAAGTGCCCGTACGCGGCCGTCTGGCCGTAGATGGGCCGCAGCAGCCCGAGGTCGCGGATGATCGCGGCCGGGCGCAGGTCGAAGACCTCGGTGACGGCCGCCTGGATCCGCTCGACCGGCACCTCCTGCGTGCCGAAGGTCTCCAGGAACAGCCCGACCGGTTCGGCCCGGCCGATCGCGTAGGCCACCTGCACCTCGCAGCGGGAGGCCAGGCCCGCCGCCACGACGTTCTTGGCGACCCAGCGCATCGCGTACGCCGCCGAACGGTCCACCTTCGAGGGGTCCTTGCCGGAGAAGGCGCCACCGCCGTGCCGGGCCATGCCGCCGTACGTGTCGATGACGATCTTGCGGCCGGTCAGGCCCGCGTCGCCCATCGGCCCGCCGATCTCGAAGCGTCCCGTCGGGTTGACGAGCAGCCGGTGGCCCTCGGTGTCCACCTTCACCCCGTCCTCGGCCAGCCGGGCCAGCACCGGCTCCACCACGTACCTGCGCACGTCCGGCGCCAGCAGCCCGTCCAGGCTGACGTTCGCCGCGTGCTGCGAGGAGACGACCACCGTGTCCAGCCGGACGGGCCGGTCACCGTCGTACTCGATGGTGACCTGCGTCTTGCCGTCCGGGCGCAGGTAGGGCACCGTGCCGTCCCGGCGCACCTCGGCGAGGCGGGCGGAGAGCCGGTGCGCGAGGTGGATCGGCAGCGGCATCAGCTCGGGCGTCTCGTCGCAGGCGTAGCCGAACATCAGCCCCTGGTCGCCCGCGCCGCCGGTGTCGACCCCCTGGGCGATGTCGGGCGACTGGGCGCCGATCGACACGGACACCCCGCAGGACGCCCCGTCGAACCCCTTGGCCGAGGCGTCGTACCCGATGCGCAGGACCGTGTCCCGGACGAGCCGGGCGACCGGCACGTACGCCGTCGTGCCGACCTCGCCGGCGACGTGCACCTGACCGGTGGTGATCAGGGTCTCGACGGCCACGCGGGCGGCGGGGTCGGCCGCCAGCAGGTGGTCCAGGACGGCGTCGCTGATCTGGTCGGCGATCTTGTCGGGGTGCCCCTCGGTGACGGACTCCGAAGTGAACAGACGTGTGGACACGGCTCTCCTTGGGTTGCAGCGGCTGCTGACTGCGCGCAGTGTGCGAGGTCCCGGTCGAGGACCGCTTGGAGAGCCGAGGGAGGCCGGGCCGGCCTGCCGGGCCGGGCGGGTCGGACTCAGTCGCAGGCCCGGAGGAATTCGACGAGGGCCGCGTTCACCTCCTCCGGGCGTTCCTGCTGGGTCCAGTGCCCGCAGCCGGCCAGTTCGAGGGGCGGGCGCCACAGGCTGGGCATCAACTCGGGCAGCTGGGAGATGAGTTCGGGCGTGCCGGGGAAGGCGGGCACCACGTCCCGGTCGCCGTACACGTACAGGGCGGGCCGGTCCACCACGGCACCCTGCCACGGAGCGGTGAGCTCCCAGTTGCGGTCGAGGTTGCGGTACCAGTTGAGCGCGCCGGTGAAGCCCTGCGAGAAACTCTCGGTGAGGGCGTCGAGATCCTCCTCGGTGAACCACCGCGGCAGCACCTCGGGATCGGGCATGGTCGCGAGCCAGCCGCGCTCGGGGTCGACGAGCGGCTGCCCGCCCTCACCGGCGTCGGGCGCGTCGCCGGAGGCGAAGAAGATGAACTTCCGCAGGGCGGTGCGCGGGTCCGCCCCGAACTCGGCGTCGGCGACACCCGGACGGGCGAAGTAGTTCCAGTAGAACCGGCCGCCGAACATCTCCTCCATGGTGGCGAGCGGTGGCCGCGCCCCGCGGAACGGGGGCGGCACACTGAGGCCCGCCACCCCGCGCACCACGTCCGGTCGCAGCAGCGCGGTGTGCCAGGCGACCGGCGCGCCCCAGTCGTGCCCGACGACGTACGCCCTCTCCTCGCCCAGCGCCCGGACCAGTCCGACGACGTCGCCGACCAGATGGAGGATGGTGTACGCGCCGACGTCCTCGGGATGGTCGCTGCGCCCGTAGCCGCGCTGGTCGGGCGCGACCACCCGGAAGCCGGCGTCGGCCAGCGGGCCGAACTGGCGGTGCCAGGAGTGCCAGGACTCCGGGAAGCCGTGCAGGAGCACCACCAGCGGGCCGTCGCCCTGTTCGGCGAGGTGCAGCCGGATGCCGTTCACGTCGACCATGCGATGCCGGACCATGGGCCCGAGCGTACGGCCGTGATCACGGTGCGACGGTGTCCGGCGCGGGCCTGTCGCGATTCCGTCCCCGTTCGCCCCACGGGCACCGTCCACGGTGCCGGTCGGCCCCGGGGACGCCGTCAGCGGTCCCGGCCTACAGCGGAGCGGGGGAGGAGGCGCCCGCGATCAGCAGGCGCGGGGTTCCCGATCCGTCCGCGGGCACGCTCCACAGATCGCTGCCGCCGATCTTCCCGTCGCTGGGCAGGGCGTAGGCGAGGGTGTGGTCGTCCAGCCAGGTGGCCTGGTCGTCGACGCTGTGGCGTTCGGCGAGCGCGGTCTCGCGCAGCGTCCTCAGATCGAGGACGTACTCGTGCCAGAGGTTGGTGCGCGACAGGATCCGCTTCTTGAAGGCGACCCGCGTCCCGTCGGGGGACAGCGAGGGGCACTCCACGTTCTCGACCAGCGTGGTGACCGTACGCCGGGACAGCGAACCCCGCACCAGATAGGTGCGGTTGGCGGTGTTGAGGGTGGCGTAGAACGTGTCGTCGTCCGCGGCGAAGGTGACACCCCAGAAGTTGACGTCGGACGCGTGGTACGGCTTGCCGTCCCTGACGATCGCGAACGTCTCCAGGCTGGGGGTCAGCCGCATGGTGCGGGTGTCCAGGATGGAGGTCCGCGTGGAGAAGAAGGCGGACGAGTAGGACTCGCCGGAGACGAACACGGTCCAGGCGGCGAAGCGGCCGCTGGGCGAGACCCGGGCCCGGCTCGGGTTGCCTGCGAGCGGGAAGGTACGCACGGTGCGCAGACCGGCGTCCAGGAGCAGGGCCCGGTTGCTCTGCTTGAGCACCCCGGGCACGGACTGGAGGCAGACGCCGGTGCCGGCCGCGGCGTAGAAGCGCGCGCACTTCAGGTTCGCGGCGGTCCGCCCGGAGTCGGGGTCGCCGGCCGGGACGGACGCGACCGCCGTGCGGTGCGGGCCCGCGGCCGCGTTGACGAACATCAGGCGGCCCTTCTGATCGAGCGACACCTTGCCCGCGTTGACGCCGGGACCGCCCGACCGCGGCTGGTTCGCGCGGTCCGCCCGTGCGGCCGCGTGCAGGACGATGCCCGTGCCCACGCCCGCGAGGAGCAGTACCGCCGTGACGAGTACGAGCAGGCGGCGGGCCAGCGGTGTCATCCGGTTCCTTGTCGTCTTCGTGGTCATCGCGCACCGCCGGCGGGCCGGAGCACCATGCCCGCGACGGCGGCGCAGCACAGCAGGCCGACCGCCGATCCGGCCAGCGCCGGGCCGTCCCCCCACACCGTCCAGGCGGCGCCGAAGGCCAGCGAGCAGCAGAACCGGGCCAGCGCCTGGCTGGTGCCGACGACGGCCAGGCCGGTCGCACGCAGCCGCTCGGGCACGACGTCGGCGAGGGCGGCCGGCAACACGCCGTCGGTGGCGGCGTAGAACGTGCCGTGCAGGGCGAGGACGAGAAGGGGAAGGACGGGTGTGGACGGGGTCCACAGCAGCAGGGCGTAGGCGGTGAGCAGACCGGCGTGCCCGGCGAGGAACACCGTGCGCCGCCCGATCCGGTCGGCCAGCGCGCCGACGGGCACGGCCAGCAGCAGGAACACCGTCGCGGTGCCCAGCGGCAGCAGGGTGAACCACTCGTCGCCGATGCCCGCGCGCCGTTGCAGGAGCAGATAGACGAAGGCGTCGCTGACGGTGGTCAGGCCGAGCAGCGCGGCACAGCCGGCGAGGGCCCGCAGCCGAGGCAGCCGCAGCAGCGCCAGCGCCTCGCGGACGCGGACCGGCTGCCTCTGTTCCTCCGCCTCCGGCGCGCCGCGGCGCCTGCCCGGTACGAACAGCACCAGCACGAGTACGCCGAGCACGGCGACGCACGCGCTCACCCCGAACACGGCGTCGTAGCCGTCGGCGGCCGTGCGCAGAATGAGGAAGGCGGCCAGCGGGCCGAGCATGGCGCCGGTGGTGTCCATGGCCCGGTGCACGCCGAAGGCCCGGCCCTGGTTCGCGGACGGTGTGGACAGGGAGATCATCGCGTCCCGCGGGGCGGTGCGCAGACCCTTGCCGGTCCGTTCCAGGGCGAGGACCGTGCCGAGCGTGCCGACGCTGCCCGCGAGCAGGAGCAGCGGCTTGCACAGCGCGGACAGGCCGTAGCCGAGCCCGGCCATCAGCTTGTGGTTGCGCACCCGGTCGGCGAGGTGGCCGCCGGTGAGCTGGACGAGCGCGCTCACACCGTTGTAGACGCCGTCGAGGGTGCCGAATCCGAGGGGGCTGAAGCCGAGCCGGGTGACGAGGTAGAGCGGCAGGACGGCGGTGACCATCTCGGAGGAGACGTCGGTGATCAGGCTGACCGTGCCCAGCACGAGCACCACGGGGGCGACCCTGCGCGCCGGGCCCCGTCCCCGGGCGGTCCCGGTGTCCGCGTCGCGAGGGGTGGAGCGGTCGGTGAGGTACATGTTCAAGGACTCCGGTGCGGTGCGGTCAGTTCTGCCGGCTGCTCTCGTCCCGTAGCCAGGTCCCGAAGTCCTCGGCGCGGATGGCTTTTTCGGCCTTCCGCCGGGCGACGACCGCAGCGGCGACGAAGACGACGACGCCGGCGAGGAGCCTCGGCTCCGCGCGGAGCAGCTCCGCCAGGTCCGCCTTGCTCGTCCGCGCCGAGCCCTGCACCGGAGACTGGTGCCGCTCCACCTGGGCGGTGGACACCGCGGCCCGGATGCGTCGCCTGATCAAGTCCGGCCAGGTGCGCGGCGGGTGGACCACCACCCCCGCCTCGCGGACGACGAGCCGTTCCCCGGAGGTGAACGCCAGGGAGGCGGCCAGGTCGTCCGCCATCAGCGGCGGCAGTGCGGCGATCCGGTCGTGGCCGGCCTTGGAGACCGCGATGACGCCCCGGCCGAACAGCCCCTCGCGCACCGCGGGGAGCCGCTGCCACACCTGGTAGTAGGCGCGCACCCGCCAGGCGCAGCCGGCCAGCGGGACGCGGCGATCGGGGGCGGTGGCGAGGACGCCCGAGGCGTCGTCGCGCAACGGTCCGGTGAGTGCCCGTACATCGGAGGCCGTGAGGACGACGTCGGCGTCCACGTAGACGCGCGGGAAGCCCTGGGCGTGCTCGTCCCCGGCCCGCAGGGCGGCGTGCTTGGAGGGGACGGGGATCTCGATCACCCGTACGCGCGGGCCCCGTTCGGCCGCGATCCGGGCGGTGTCGTCCGTGCAGCCGTTGCACACGACCACGATGTCGGTGGCGTCGTCGGAGGGATCGGTCAGCAGCGCATCGAGGAGCCGGCCGATGACACGCGCCTCGTTGTGCGCGGGTATCACGATGCTCGTCACCTGGGCAGTATGCAGTCGTCATCACCCGTGCGCCGAGTGTTTCGTCCAACTGTTCCCGCGACTGCGTCCAGTGGTCTAGATTGATGACCGCCGGACCGGTTTGGGAGGGGGAAGCGGCCTTGGCGGTACGCCAGGGCGCAGCCTTGTGAACCGGGTCAGGATCGGCGCTACGCACCATGCGGGGGGCATGAGGCGGTTGGGGAACCGTCGAAGCTCCCTCATTTTCCAGTGCCGTTGTGTGGAGGAGACACAGCGGTGCTGATCCAGCCCTGACCGGGGACTGGCTGCCGAATGCATCGGTTCGGTTCGGTCAGGGGATCGCCGCGTATGTGGTGGGGGGGGCATGACCATTGAGGTCACGCATGAGCAGCTGGTTGTGGAACGGAGCATCCCGGATGCTCGCCGAAGACGCTGGGAACGGAAGTACCGGATAGTCCTGCTGGCCGCGGACGGCCTCGCCGCCGTCGCCGCGGCCTTAACGATCCACGCGGTGTACGGCCGCTGGACGGTAGCCCTGGTGCTGCCGCCGATGTGGATCGTGACCATGGTGGCCCACCGCTGCTACGACCGCGGTGCCCTCGGCCGGGGGTCCGAGGAGTACGTACGGGTGCTGCGCGGTGCGGTCGCGCTGCCGGCTCTGGCGGCCTGCGTGCACTGGCTGTTCACGCACGACTGGGGGCTTCTCCATGACATGATCATGGCCGCCGTACCGGCCGCCGCCTTCGCCCTGCCGGTCCGCTACGCGCTCCGCCGCCGGCTCTACCGACGCTGGGCGCGAGGCCGGGACCGCAGCACGACGCTTCTCGTCGGGCCGTCGCACTCCGCCGCGGCACTGCTCGCCGCCCTGCGGCGCGCCGGTGGCGTGCACGAACTCCAGGTCGCCGGTGTGTGCCTGAGCGATCCGGAGAACGCCGCCGGGATCCGCGAGCTGGGCCTTCCCGTCGTCGGCGGCGTCGGCGACATCGACGACGTCGTCCGAGCCCTGGGCGTCAGCACCGTGGTGGTGCTGCCCGCGCCCGAGTTCGACGCCTCCGTACTGCGCCGGATGTCCTGGACGGCGGCCGTGCAGGACGTCGACTTCCTGCTCGCCCCCGTACTCGCCGACGTGTCCGCCCCCCGGCTGACCGTACGGCCCATCAACGGCGTGCCGTTGCTGCGCATCCAGGCACCCAACCTCTCCCCGATGTCCCGGCTGCCGAAGGAACTGCTGGACCGTTCGCTCGCGGCGGCGCTCCTGCTGTTCCTCGCCCTGCCCATGCTGCTGATCGCCCTGATCGTCCGCCTGGACAGCTCCGGGCCCGCCCTGTTCAGGCAGCAGCGGGTGGGCCGGTACGGCGACCACTTCACGATGCTCAAGTTCCGTACGATGCGGCCGGATTCGGAGGACCTGAGGGCGGAGCTGGAGCACCTCAACCAGAACAGCGACGGGCTGCTGTTCAAGGTGAAGGAGGACCCGCGCGTCACCCGCGTCGGATCCTTCCTGCGCCGCAGTTCGCTCGACGAACTGCCCCAGCTCATCAACGTGGTCAAGGGCCACATGTCCCTCGTCGGACCGCGCCCGCCGCTGCCCGACGAGGTGGAGGAGTACACGCCGGAGGTCAAACGCCGGCTGCTGGTGAAACCCGGCCTCACCGGGCTCTGGCAGGTGAGCGGCCGCTCGGACCTGCCCTGGGACGAGGCGGTCCGGCTCGATCTCGGCTACGTCGACAACTGGTCGATGAGCCTCGACCTGGTGATTCTGATGCGCACCGGCTCGGCCGTGGTGCGGGGAACAGGGGCCTACTGATGAACCGCAAGGAGAAGGACACGGTGAGCGGCACCACGGAGCCGTTGGGCGTCGCGGTCGTCGGGGCCGGCTACTGGGGCCCCAACCTCGTGCGCAACTTCCAGGCCAGCGACCGGTTCCGGCTGCGCTGGCTGTGCGACCTGGACGTGGACCGGGCCCAGCGGGTCCTCGGTGGCTACTCGACCGTCCAGGCCACCGCCGACTACGAGGCCGTCCTCGCCGACCCCTCCGTGGCCGCCGTCGCCGTGGCCACACCCGCCGGTACCCACCTCGACATCGCCCTGGCCGCCCTGCGCGCCGGCAAGCACGTCCTCGTGGAGAAACCGCTCGCGGCGACCTACGCCGACGGCCTGCGCCTGGTGACCGAGGCGGAGGAACGCGGACTCACCCTGATGTGCGACCACACCTACTGCTACACCCCCGCCGTGGGCCGCATCCGCGAACTGGTCCGCTCCGGGGAACTCGGCGAGATCCACTTCGTCGACTCGGTCCGGATCAACCTGGGGCTCGTCCAGAAGGACATCGACGTCATGTGGGACCTCGCCCCGCACGACCTGTCCATCCTGGACTTCATCCTCCCCGACACCGTCGAACCGGTGGCCGTCGCCGCCCACGGGGCGGACCCGATCGGCGCCGGACAGGCCTGTGTCGCCTATCTGACGCTCCAGCTCAACACCGGCGCCATCGCCCACGTGCACGTCAACTGGCTCTCCCCGACCAAGGTGCGGACCACCATGGTCGGCGGCGCCAAGCGCACCCTCCTGTGGGACGACCTCAATCCGCTCCAGCGCGTCTCCGTCTACGACCGCGGGGTGGACCTGGCCGCGCCCCAGGAGATCGGCGCGGACGAGCGCCGGGAGATGCTCGTCTCGTACCGCTCCGGCGACATGGTCGCCCCGGCCATCGGCGAGAAGGAAGCGCTGCGCAGCATGGTCGACGAGTTCGCCGACGCCATCCGGCACCGGCGCGCCCCGCTCACCGACGGCCGGGCCGGGCTGCGCGTGCTGGACATTCTCGAAGCCGCCTCCCGGAGCCTGGAGTTCCGCGGCGCGGTCGTCGGCCTCCGCGCCGGGCATTGACAGTTCCACCCACCGAGAGGGCAGTGCAGTTGAGCAGCGTACGAGGCAAGAAGATCCTGGTCACCGGAGGGGCGGGCACCATCGGCTCCAACCTCGTCGACCTCCTGGCCGAGGGCGGTGCCCGCGAGATCGTCGTACTCGACAACTTCGTGCGCGGACGGATGGGCAACCTCGCCCGGGCCCTGGGCAGCGGTGTCGTGGAGGTCGTCGAGGGCGACATCCGCGACGCCGCCACCGTACGGAAGGTCACCGAGGGCGCCGACCTGGTGTTCCACCTCGCCGCGATCCGCATCACCCAGTGCGCCGAGGAACCCAGGCTCGCCAACGAGGTGATGGTCGACGGCACCTTCAACGTCCTGGAGGCGGCCGTCGAGGCCGACGTCGGCAAGGTGATCGCCTCCTCCTCGGCCTCCGTCTACGGCATGGCCGAGGAGTTCCCCACCACCGAGCGCCACCACCCCTACAACAACGACACCTTCTACGGCGCGGCCAAGGCGTTCAACGAGGGCATGCTGCGCAGCTTCCACGCCATGTACGGCCTGGACTACGTCGCCCTGCGCTACTTCAACGTCTACGGCCCCCGCATGGACATCCACGGCCTCTACACCGAGGTCCTCATCCGCTGGATGGAGCGGATCGAGGCGGGCGAGCCGCCGCTGATCCTCGGCGACGGCAGCCAGACCATGGACTTCGTCGACGTCAGGGACATCGCCAGGGCCAATGTGCTGGCCGCCGAGTCGGACCTCACCGACGAGGTGTTCAACGTCGCCAGCGGCACCGAGACCTCGCTGAAGGAGCTCGCCCAGGGCCTGCTGGAGGCGATGGGCGCGTCCGGTCTGGAGCCGGAGCACGGACCCGCGCGCGCCGTGAACGGGGTCACCCGGCGCCTCGCCGAGACCGGCCGGGCCGCCGAACGGCTCGGCTTCACCGCACGGATCGACCTGCGCACGGGCCTGCGGGACCTGGTGGACTGGTGGCGCGCGGAGCGCGCCGCCGACGCCGCCGGGGAGGCCGCGCGATGAGCACGGACCGCATCCCGGTGATGATCCCCTGGCTGGGCGAGGAGGAGGCCGCGGCCGCCTCCGACGCCGTGCTGTCCGGCTGGGTGGCCCAGGGGCCCCGGGTCGCCGCCTTCGAGCGGGCCTTCGCGGAGCGGGTGGGCGCCGAGCACGGCATCGCGGTGAGCTCCTGCACCACCGCCCTGCACCTGTCGCTCGTCACACTGGGCCTGGCACCCGGCGACGAGGTCGTGGTCCCGTCGCTGTCGTTCATCGCCACGGCCAACGCCGTGCGGTACGTCGGCGCCGAGCCCGTGTTCGCGGACGTGGACCCGGCGACCGGCAACCTCACCACGGCCACCGTGGACGCGGTCCGCACCCCCCGCACCCGGGCCGTCCTCGCCGTCCACCAGGGCGGGGCACCCGCCGACGTGGCCGCCCTCCGTGCCGCCTGCGCCGAGTGGGACCTGCCCCTGGTGGAGGACGCGGCCTGCGCCATCGGCTCCACCGTCGGCGGCAAGCCCGTCGGACACGGCGCGCTGCTCGCCGCCTGGTCCTTCCACCCCCGCAAGGTCGTCACGACCGGCGAGGGCGGCATGATCACCACGGACGACGCGGCATGGGCGGCGCGCCTGCGCCGGCTGCGCGAGCACGGGATGAACGTCTCGGCCGCCGAGCGTCACGCGAGCGACCGGCCGGTCCTGGAGAGCTACCTCGAGGTCGGCTACAACTACCGCATGACGGACGTCCAGGCCGCGATCGGCCTCGTCCAGCTCGGCAAGCTCGACGCGATGATCCAGCGCCGCCGCCACCTCGCGGCCCGCTACGACGCCCTCCTCCAGGACGTCCCCGGCCTCGTACCGGTCCGCGACCCCGCCCACGGCCAGAGCAACTTCCAGTCGTACTGGGTGCTTCCGGCCGAGGACTTCCCCGTCGGACGGGACGACCTGCTCGCCGCGCTCGCCGCGGCCGGCGTCTCCGCCCGGCGCGGGATCATGGCCACGCACCTCGAACCGGCCTACGCGGACCACCCCCGTGCACCGCTGCCGGTCACCGAGCGGATCAGCCGCGACTCGCTGATCCTGCCGATGTACCACACGATGACCGAGGCCCAGCAGGACCGGGTGGTGGCGGTACTGCGCGAACAGGCCCGCCCATGAACGAACTGCTGATCATCGGCGCGGGCGGCTTCGCCCGGGAGACCGCCCAGGCCGTACGGGACGCGGGCGACCTGAAACTGCTCGGGCACCTCGACGACGACACCTCCCTGCACGGCACGGAGGTGGACGGCGTGCCCGTCCTGGGCGGCTGCGACCTGGTCCACGACCGCTCCGCGGCACAGGTCGTGATCTGCGTCGGCAACCCCCGGGACTACGCCTCCCGCGCCCGTCTGGTGCGCCGGCTGGGCCTCGCCGGGGACCGCTACGCCACCGTGGTCCATCCGACGGCGGCGGTCTCCTCGACGTCGCACGTCGGCCCCGGATCGGTGCTGCTCGCGCACTGCGCGCTGACGGCCGCCGTGCGGGTCGGCGCGCACGTCGCGGTGATGCCGCACGTCGTCCTCACCCACGACGACGTGGTCGGGGACTTCGCCACGCTCGCGTCCGGCGCCCGGCTGGGCGGGGAGCGCGGCTGGAGCGCGGCGCCTACGTCGGCGCCGGGGCCCTGGTGCGGGAGGGCACGACGGTCGGCGCGTGGTCGCTGGTCGGGATGGGCAGCACGGTGCTCGGCGATGTACCGCCGGGCGAGATCTGGGCGGGGAACCCGGCGCGGCGGCTGCGTGCGGCGGCCGCGCCGGTGCTGGACGAGCTCGGGACACGGACAACGGGGGGACCGGCCACATGAACCAGATTCCGCTTGTGGACCTCAAGGCGGCCCACGAGGAAGTCGCCGACGAGGTGCGGGCCGGATTCGAACGGGTCCTGGCCGACACCGCGTTCGTCGGCGGCGAGGAGGTCCGCCGGTTCGAGCGCGAGTACGCCGAGTTCGGTGACGTCGCGCACTGCGTGGGCGTGGCCAACGGCACCGACGCCCTCGAACTCGCCCTGCGCGCCGTGGGGGTCGGGGCCGGCGACGAGGTCGTGGTGCCCGCCAACACGTTCATCGCCACCGCGGGCGCGGTGGCCAGGACCGGCGCGCGGCCGGTGCTCGCGGACTGCCTGCCCGACGGCTACCTGCTCGACCCGCAGGCCGCGCTGGACGCGGTCGGCCCGGCCACCCGCGCGGTGGTGCCGGTGCACCTGTACGGGCAGTGCGCCGAGGTGACCGGGCTGGCCGGCCGGCTGCCCGGCCGGGTGCGGGTCGTCGAGGACGCCGCGCAGAGCCAGGGCGCCACCCGAGACGGCCGGTCGCCGGGCAGCGGCGGGATCGCGGCCACCAGCTTCTACCCGGGCAAGAACCTGGGGGCCTACGGCGACGCCGGCGCCGTACTGACCGACGACGAGGAACTGGCCGGCCTCATCCGCGCGATCGCCAACCACGGCGGCGTCGCCAAGTACCGCCACGACGTGCCCGGGTTCAACAGCCGGCTGGACGGGCTGCAGGCCGTCGTGCTCCGGGCGAAGCTGGCCCGGCTCGCGGACGGCAACGCCGCCCGGCGCGCCGCCGCGGCCCGCTACGACACGCTGCTCGCCGATCTGGCCGCGGCGGGACGCGTCGTGCTGCCGACGACGGCCGCCGGCAACATCCACGTCTGGCACCTCTACGTCGTCCAGGTCGTCGGCGCCGACCGCGACGACGTCGTGGGCAAGCTCAACGCGGAGGGCATCGGCGCGGGCGTGCACTATCCCGCCCCGGTCCACCTCACACCGGCGTACCGGCACCTCGGCCACACCCGGGGCGACTTCCCGAACGCCGAGAAGGCCGCGGAGCGGATCCTGTCGCTTCCGCTCTACCCGCAGATCACCCCCGACCAGCAGCAGACGGTCGTGGACGCGCTCGCCGACGCGCTTCGAGGCTGATCGGTACCTGGCCTCACGCACCACCCCGACCGCACGGGTCGGTCCTGCACAGCACCGCTGAGAGGTACACATGAAAAAATGGAGCAGACGGATCCGGGGCAGTCGCCTCGCCGTCGTGGCAGCGTTGATATGGGCGGTGCTCCCGCTGGCCGTGCCCGCCCAGGCGGCGTCCGATCCGTGCGGCTCGGGCTCGAACCCGATCGTCTGCGAGAACTCCAAGCCGGGCAACCCCAAGTCCGACTGGTTCTCGCCCAACGCCTATGGCGACATCCAGGGCTTCTCCACCAAGGAGAGCGTGCAGGCCGGTGACACCGTCCAGTTCAAGGTCCAGTCGAAGACCTCGTACCACATCGAGATCTACCGCCTGGGCTGGTACGGCGGCGACGGCGCCCGTGAGATCTCGACCGCGGCACAGGCGGCCGTGACCTATCCCGCCAACTTCACCACCAAGCCCGCGAACTGCACCACCAAGGCCGGCACCGGCCTGGTCGACTGCGGCAACTGGCCGGTGACCGCGAGCTGGACGGTGCCCAGCGACGCGGTGTCCGGCCTGTACATCGCGAACCTGACGCAGACGGACGGAGACGGCCTGATGCCGTACCCGTTCGTCGTCCGCAAGGACTCCAGCACCTCCGACGTCGTCGTGCAGACCAGCGACCAGACCTGGCAGGCGTACAACGACTACGGCGGCCAGGACCTGTACGGCGGGGCGGGCCCCGCGCCGGACGGCCGTGCCTACGAGGTCAGTTACAACCGGCCGCTGGACATCGGCGGCGACAACGGCATCTACGGCTCCGAGTTCATGATGCTGTCCTGGCTGGAGCGCAACGGTTACGACGTCAGCTACCTCTCCGGGGTGGACGTGTCCGCCAACGGCGCGACCCTGCTGAAGAACCACAAGGTGTACGTGTCCTCCGGGCACGACGAGTACTGGACGCAGAGCCAGTACTCCAACGTGCTCGCCGCCCGCAAGGCGGGCGTCCGCGAGGCCTTCTTCAGCGGCAACGAGGTCTTCTGGAAGACGCGGCTCGCCCCGAGCATCGACGGTGCGAACACCGCGAACCGCACCATGGTCTGCTACAAGATGACCAAGATGGCGCAGGGCAACGGCATCGCCGACCCCAGCGGCACCTGGACCGGCACCTGGATGGACCCGACGAGCACCCAGTACGGGCAGACCTACCAGCCGCCGAACATCCTCACCGGCTCCATGTTCACGGTGAACGGCTACCGCAGCGACGCCATCACCGTCCCCGGTTCGTACGGCAAGAACCGGATCTGGCGCAACACCTCCGTCGCGAACCTCTCCGCCGGTCAGACCGCCACATTCCCGACCGGCACCCTCGGCTACGAGTGGGACAGCGACCTCGACAACAGCACCCGTCCGGCCGGAGCCATCGACGTGTCGTCCACGACGGTCGACATCAACGACGGCAAGCTCCGCAAGGACTGGGGCAACGTCTACGGCAACGGCACCGCGACGCACAATCTCGTCGAGTTCCGCGACCAGGACTCCGGGGCCCTGGTCTTCGGTTCGGGGACCGTGCAGTGGTCGTGGGGCCTGACCAACGTGCCCACGTACAACCCCGACGACACGGTGGTCACCGAGGACAGCCGCATGCAGCAGGCGACGCTGAACGTCCTCGCCGACATGGGCGTCCAGCCGAAGAGCCCGCAGAGCAACCTCACCGCCGCCACGGCCTCCACCGACACCACCGGCCCGGCCGTCACCGTCACCGCCCCGGCCTCCGGGGTCACCGTCCCGGCGCTGAAGCCGGTCACCGTCAAGGGCACGGCGAGCGACTCGGGCAGCGGTGTGGTGGCCCGCGTGGAGGTGTCCACCGACGGCGGATCCACCTGGAACGCCGCCACCGGACTGACCTCCTGGAGCTACAGCTGGACCCCGACCACCCCGGGCGCGGCCTCCGTCAAGGTCCGCGCGGTGGACGACAGCGTCAACATCGGCGCCGTGACCACCGTCCCGGTGACCGTCGGCCCGCAGGCCTGCCCCTGCACCGTCTGGCCGGCCTCGGCCGTGCCCGGCACCGTCAACGCGGGCGACGGCAGCTCCGTGGAGCTCGGCGTCAAGGTCCGCACCACCGCCGCCGGTTCGATCACCGGTGTCCGCTTCTACAAGTCGCCCGCCAACACCGGCTCGCACACCGGCAGCCTGTGGAGTGCCTCCGGCACCCGCCTGGCCACCGGCACCTTCACCAACGAGACGGCCTCCGGCTGGCAGCAGCTCAACTTCTCCACCCCGGTGTCCGTCAAGGCCAACACCACGTACGTCGCTTCGTACTTCGCCCCCAACGGCGGCTACTCCTACGACGGCGGCTACTTCTCCGACAAGGACGCCGGCCTGGCTCCGCTCACGGCGCTGAAGTCCGGCACCGACGGCGGCAACGGGGTCTACCACTACGGCTCGACCAGCGCCTTCCCGTCGTCGGCGTCCTCCGGCAGCAACTACTGGGTCGACGTGGTGCTGGACACCTCGACGGCCAGCACCACCCCGCCCACCGTCACCTCGACCTCCCCGACGTCCGGCGCGACCGGCGTGTCGATCACCGCGCCGGTGTCGGCCGTCTTCAGCTCGGCCGTCGACGCCGACACCCTGACCTTCACCCTGAAGGACGCGGGCGGCGACACCGTTCCCGGCGCGAAGACACTCCCCGCCTCGAACAAGGCGACGTTCACCCCGTCGACCGAGCTGGCGCTGCACACCACGTACACCGCGTCCGTCCAGGCCTCCGACCTGTGGGGCAACGCCATGGCGGACCCGGTGACATGGACCTTCACCACCAGCTCCACACCGCCCGCGGTCACCTGCCCGTGCACGCTGTGGAACTCCGCCACGGTTCCGGCCACCACCGACGTCACCGGTGACACCAACTCCGTGGAGCTGGGCACCCGGTTCACGTCCTCGGCGGCCGGCTGGATCACCGGCGTCACCTTCTACAAGGGCACCGGCAACACCGGAACCCACACCGGCAGCCTGTGGTCCGACGACGGCACGCTCCTCGCCACCGGCACCTTCACCGGCGAGACCGCGACCGGCTGGCAGCAGATGACGTTCACCACCCCGGTGGCCGTCACCGCGGACACCGCGTACGTCGTCTCGTACCACGCCCCGAACGGCCACTACGCCGTCGACGGCGGGTACTTCGCGGCGGCCCACCAGTCCTACCCGCTGACCGGCACCGCCGACACGACCGCGCACCACAACGGTCTCTACCGGTACGGCGCAGGACCGGCCTTCCCGAACAGCTCCTACGGATCGGCCAACTACTGGGTCGGGCCCGTCTTCACCGCGGACAACCCCAGTGGATCGCTGGCCAGGGCCACCTCCTCGGAGGTGACCACGTCCTCGCTGAAGCACACCGCCGACGCGGCCCACCCCCTGACCGTGACGCTCCCCGCCGGGACGAAGCTGTCGAACGTCAAGGCGACCCTGACCGTCCTGCCGGGCGCCCAGGCGGCCGCCGCCAGGAAGCTCCACGTCACGGCCGTCACCTCCTACGACCGGGCCACCCACAGGATGGCCGTCCACCTGTCCGCACCGCTGCCCGACGGCACCCGGTTCAAGGTCACGCTCTCGGCCCGGGACAAGCACCGCCACACGGTGAAGTCCCACAGCTGGACCCTGACCAGCAAGACCGTCCGCAAGAAGAAGAACTGACCGACCGCACCCACCGGTGGTGGTCCCCGTCCAGCGGGGCGGGGACCACCACCGGGGATTGGCTTGCCCACCGATGAGCACCGTCAGTGTCGTGATCCCGTGCTACAAGTACGGCCATTTCCTCGCCGACTGCGTCAGCAGCGTCCTGGACGAGCAGGACGGCGTCGACGTCCGGGTGCTCATCATCGACGACGCCTCGCCCGACGACTCGGCGGAGGCCGCGCTCAAACTCGCCGCCTCCGACCCCCGTATCGAGGTCCTCGTCCACGAGACCAACAAGGGCCACATCGCCACCTACAACGAGGGCCTGCTGGAATGGGCCGACGGCGACTACGTCGCCCTCCTGTCGGCCGACGACCGGCTGGTCCCGGGCTCACTCGTACGGGCCGCCGCCCTCCTGGACGCCCACCCCGAGGCGGGGTTCGCCTACGGACGGCCGCTGCGCTTCCAGCACGGCGGCCCCCTGCCGCGGGCCCGCACCCGCTCCACCGGCTCGGTCGTCTACCCCGGGCAGTGGTGGCTGGAGCGCCGGTTCCGCGAGGGCACCGGCTGCATCACCTCGCCCGAGGTCGTGGTCCGTACCAGCCTGCAGCGCACGGTCGGCGGCTACGACCCGGCCCTGCCCCACGCCGGCGACATCGAGATGTGGATGCGGCTCGCCGCCCACGCCGACGTCGGCTACGTACGCGGCGCCGACCAGGCGTTCTACCGCGTCCACGGCAAGAACATGTCCACCACCGACTTCGGCGGCCAGCTCGACGACCTGCGCCAGCGCCTGGTCGCCTTCGACTCGGTGCTCGCCAAGTGCGGCGACCGGCTGCCGCACGCCGACCGGCTGGCCGACCAGGTCCACACCCGGCTCGCCCGGTTCGCCCTGCGCCGCGCCTACCGGGCCTACGACCGGGGGCGTACCGAGGTCGTCCCGGTCGACGACTGCGTGGCGTTCGCCGCGGAGTGCCTGCCGGACTACGCGGCGCTGCCGGAGTACCGGGCGCTGCGGCTCCGGCGGCGGATCGGCCCGAAGGCGATGCCCTACCTGCAGCCGCTGGTGTGGTCGGCCGTCGCCGAGCGCGGCCGGGAGGCGCTGTGGTGGGAGTCCTGGAAGCGCCGCGGCATCTGATGGACCACCGGCACCACTCAGTCGGCCACCGCCACCGCACCGGCGTGGCGACCGGGGGACACCGTCCGGCGGCCCATCAGGTACCGGTCGAGCCACAACGCGCCGAGGACACCGGCCGCCGCGCCCAGCAGGGCCGTGCCCGCCAGACCCCGGCTCCGGTCGCCCTGGACCTCGGCGGCGCTCGGCGCGACCAGCACGGCGGCGGTGATCCGCGCTCCGGCGGAGACGCCCTGCGCGGTCTGCAACCGCTCGACGTGCTCGGTGTAGACGTCGACGATCCGGCGGACCGCCGTCACCGCGGCGTCCGCACCGGACGCCTGCGACTGCACCTGCAAGGAAGGGATCAGATAGCGGGGCGTCGCGCTGGTGCCGCTGTTGCGGGGGATGAGATGGTAGGTCCCCCGCACGCCCGCCGCCCGCAACTCCCGTGCCCCCGCGGGGGACTGCAGCTGCTCGACGATCCCGTACGAGACCAGGGCCAGCGGCGGCTGCAGATTGGTGAGCTGGTTGGGCTGGTTCCGGGTCACCGGCGGCTTGAGGACGACCACCGCCGAGCCGGTGAACTGCGGGGCGGGGCGCACCACCCGGTACGCGCCGGCCGCCGTCAGCAACAGCGCGAGCACCACGACGTACCAGCGGCGCAGCAGCGCGTCGGCGACGTTCCCGGGCGACATAGGAGATCCTTCCGTCACCCCCGATACTGGCAGGACACACGGCTGGATGCCACCGAATGGGGGGATGGTTCGTGAGCCTTGGTGAGATATGGGCCATTCTGCGCAGACGTTGGTACTTCATGGTGCCCTTCACGCTGCTCAGTCTGCTCGGCGGCGGCTATCTGTACGTCACCGTGCCCGTCTCCTACCAGTCGCAGAGCTCCGTCGCCCTGCTGGACTCCTCGGCCGTCGCACGTCTCGCCCCCACCTTCGGCAACCCCATCTCGAACGCAGGCGGTTCGCTCATCGTCACCGCCGACGTGCTGATCCGCACCCTCGAATCGAGCGACGCCGCCAAGGAGTTGCGCGGCCGGGGCGTCACCGATCCGTACACGGCCGGCTTCGCCCCGGCCAGCGACAGCCCCCTGCTCGTGCTCAGCGTCACCGGCACCGACCGCGAGAAGGTGCTCGCGGAGACCAACACCCTGACCACCTTCGCCGGTGAGCAGCTGAAGGCCCTGCAGTCCGCCGACAAGGTGCCGACCCCCTACCGTGTGCAGACCACGCCCGTCGTGCTGCCGCAGACCCCGGTGGCGAAGTCGAAGAGCCGCTACCAGGACATCGCGGCCGTCGTCATCCTCGGCGTGGTCAGCGCGTTCCTGCTGTCGATCCTGATGGAGGGCGTCTCGGTCGTGCGCCGCCGCCGGCGCGCCGGCCCGGGCGCCGCCGCGCCGAAGAAGGAGCCCCGCGCCCCCAGACGGCTGCGCGCGGGCGCGCTGAGCAGGCGCGTCGACGCCACCGCGATCCTCACCGTCTACCTGGTGCTGGCCTTCTTCGTCCCGTCCAACCTGGCGCTGCCCGCGCTCGGCGGCGTCGGCACCCCGGCCAACGTGTTCGCCCTGCTCGGACTGCTGTGGTACCTCGCGACCTGGCTCGGCGGCCGCATCCTCCCGGCGCCGGGGACCCGGCTCGTCCGGATCGCCATGTGCGTGCTGGGCACGGCCGTCCTCATGGCGTACATCGCCGACTCGATGCGCGAGAGCTCGCACCAGGAGGTCCTCGGGGCCGACCGCGGACTCATCGGATTCCTGGTGTGGGTGTCCCTGGTCGTCCTCACCTCGGCCGGGGTGCAGGAACGCGGCCGGCTCGACGTCCTGATGCGCCGCCTCGTGGTGATGGGGACCGTCGTCGCCGCGATCGGCTACTACGACTTCTTCTCGGCCACCAACATCGCCGACTCCATCCACATCCCCGGACTGCAGACCAGCGTCGCCCAGGTCACCGCCATGGACCGCGGCTCCTTCACCCGTCCCCGGTCCACCACCGCCCAGCCGCTGGAGTTCGGCGGCATGCTCGCGATCCTGGTGCCGTTCGCCGTCCAGCAGGCGTTCGACCCGGTGCGCCGCCACCTCCACGTCCTGCGCCGCTGGGGGCCGGTCGTCCTCATGGCCGGCGCGCTGCCGCTGACCGTGTCCAGGACCTCGATCATCGGCATGCTGCTGATCGCCCTGGTGATGGTGCCCCGCTGGAAGCCCCGGCGCCGCTGGGCCGCGCTCGGCCTGATGACGGCGTCGGTGGCCGGCTTCAAGGTGCTCATCCCCGGGCTGATCGGCACCATCACCGAACTGTTCGCGTCGTTCCTGTCCAACTCCGACAGCAGCACCCAGGCCCGCACCGTCAAGTACAGCGCGATCGTGCCCTACCTGAAGGAACACCCCCTGTTCGGGCGCGGCTTCGGCACCTTCACACCGGACCTGTACTTCTTCACGGACAACCAGTACATGCTGACCCTCGCCGAGATGGGAGTGCTCGGGGCGGTCGCCCTGCTCGTGCTGTTCATCACCGGCATCCACCAGGGCGGCTCCATCCGGCGCCTCGCCCGCACCGAGTCCGACCGCGAACTGGGCCAGGCCTTCTTCGCCTCGTCCCTGGTCGCCCTCGTCATCAGCGCCACCTTCGACTCGCTCAGCTTCCCCATGTTCGCCGGCATGTTCTTCCTGGTCCTGGGGGCGGGAGGCAGCTATCTGAGCTTCGTCCGGCGCGAGGCGGCTGCCGCTGCCGCCGCCCCGGTGCCCGGCAAGTCCCCCGACACCCCGTCGCCCCAACTCGCGGAGATCCGATGAGCCCCGTCGCAGTCGTCGTCGTCACCTGGAACAGCGCCGCGGTGCTCCCCGGGTTCCTCGCCGCCCTCCCGGACGGCATGGCCGGCCTCGACTGGCGGCTCGTCGTCGCCGACAACGACTCGGCCGACGACACCGTGGAGGTCCTGCGCGCCCTCGCGCCCGACACCACCGTCGTGCAGACCGGCCGCAACGCCGGATACGCGGCGGGCATCAACGCCGCACTCGACGCCGCCGGCGAATGGGACGGCGGCTACGGAACCGTGCTCGTCTGCAACCCGGACATCCGTATGCGGCAGGGCTGCGCCAAGCGGCTCGTCGACCGGCTCGACGGCGAGGTGGGGATCGCCGTACCCCTCCTGTACGAGGAGGGCCGCGAGGCGCCGCTGTACTCGCTGCGCCGTGAGTCCACGGTGGCCCGGGCGCTCGGGGAGGCGATCATCGGCAACCGGCGGGCCGGACGCTTCCCGCGGCTGAGCGAACTGGTCACCGATCCCGCCGCCTACGCCGGCCCGACCCGCCCGGACTGGGCGACCGGCGCGCTCATGGCCCTCTCGGTGGACTGCCTGGCCGCCTGCGGTCCCTGGGACGAGTCCTTCTTCCTGTACTCCGAGGAGACCGAGTACTGCCTCCGCGCCCGGGACCTGGGCTACCGCACACAGCTGGAGCCGACCGCTCAAGCCGTGCACCTGGGCGGCGAATCCCGGGTGTCGCCCCGGCTGTGGACCCTGCTCACGCTCAACCGGGTGCGCCTGTACGGGCGTCGGCACGGCGCCCTCGCGACCGGGTGCTTCCGGGCGGCCGTGTTCCTGCGCGAGGCGTCGCGTGCCGCGCTCGGCAGGGAGGCCAGCCGTGCGGCGGCGGCCGCCCTGCTCCGGCCGGGCGCACTGCGGCCCCCGCGGGAGCGTGAGGCCGGGCCGGGCGCCGCTCAGCCGGACCAGGTCGTGTAGAAGCTCTCGGGGTTGACCAGGTACCGCACGGTGGCGTGCGGTACGTGGCACACGCGGTGGCCGCGGCTGTACCGGTGGACGAGTTCCCAGTCCTCGCGCGGCAGCACCTCCGGCGTCCGCCGCAGCCGGCTGAACCGCAGGCCCCGGGTGCGGCGCGCGACGAACGCGTTGGTGTCGAGGAACGACTCCCGGGCGGCCCGGCGGCGGTCGAACGGCACGGACAGCACGTCCCGTTCGGTCCCGTCCGGCAGGACACGGCGCAGCGCGGTGTACACACCGTCCGGCCCGCCGGGGGCCTCCAGCACCGCCAGCGCCCGCTCCAGGTGATCGGGTTCCCACAGGTTGTCGTCGTCCAGGAAGGCCACGTACCGCGAGCGGGTGAGGCGGATGCCCACGTTGCGCACGACACCGGCCACACCGGTGTTCCGCGCCAGCGACACGGCGAACAGCCGCGGGTCGTCCGGGAGTTCGGTCAGCCCGGCGCCGTCGTCCACGACCACCACGACCTGGTCGCGCACCGTCTGGCCGAGTGCCGAGCGGACGGCGGCCCGCAGTTGGTCGGGGCGGCGGTGGGTGGCGATGACGGTGGCGACGAGGGCGGCCGGCGCCTCGGCGGTGCCGGCCGCGAGCCGGCGGGTCTCGGCGGTCTCCAGCCGGCGCAGCCGCAGCGCGGTCGGGGCGAGGAGGACCTTGTTGCGGAGCTCGAACAGGACGAGCCAGCCGAAGGCGCGCTTCAGCAGTTCCCAGGGGGCGCGGGCGATCCGTCGCATGTTCCTCTTCCTCAGCCGGCCGGCGCGGGGGTGACCGGGGTGCCGTCGGTGAACCGGTTGCCGCGCCAGACGTTGCCGGAGCCGTCGGCGTTCCAGGCGGTGACCGCTCCGTAGCCGCCGCCGTTGCGGTGGTACCGGGTGGAGAAGACGTTGTTCGTGACCGTGATCCCGGTCGCGTCCTTGCCGCCCCCGTAGAGGGTGTACGCGCCCCCGGCCAGCAGATTGCCGTCCACGACGGTGTTGGAGACGGGGCCGGTGTCGGAGAACAGTCCGATGCTCGCCGAGGCCCCCTGGCCGACGGCGACGGGATTGAGCAGGGTGTTGTGCCGGATGATCAGCCTGCCCTTGTTGCTGCCGCCGCTGATCACCGCGTCCGTGTGCTGCCACTCGCCGCCCGCGTTGCGGAACGGCACGAGGTCGTGGACGTAGTTGTCGTGGATGTGGCCCTGGCCCATGGACAGGGCGTTGCCGAACACGGAGATGTCGCACCAGCCGACCTCGACGGCGCTGGTGCTCATGTTGGAGACGGCGTAGTCCACCCCGCCGTTGTCGGGGCCCTTGCCGGGTACGGCGGTGATGGTGCTGTGGAGGACCTTCAGCCCCCGGTACCCGGGGCGCAGGTTGATCCCCCACCAGTTGGCGGAGGTGATCCTGGTGTCGACGATCGTCACGTCGTTCGCGTAGATGTCGAGGGAGCCGGTGATGTCCCAGCCCTTGATGACGGTTCCGTCGGTCCGGATGGCCATGTCGCCCGTGTCGTGCGGTGTCAGGGGGACACGGGGGCCGGTGGTGTTGGCGTCGGGAAAGCCCGCTTCGCGTCCCGTGCCGCTCGGCGGGTGCGCCGTCCCGGCCCTGCCGGGGCCGGAGGCGGCTCCCTTGCCGTCCTCGGCGGGGCCGCCGCCACCGGAACAGGCGGCGCACAGCGCGAGCAGCAGGACGGTGAGCAGGCGGCGGAGCACCCTCATACGGTCTCCACCGCCCGGGAGCCCAGCAGGAACCGGCGGCTTGGCAGGACGCACACCACGTAGCAGGCGAGGGCGGCGGTGCCGACGAGGACCAGGGCCGGTGCGCTGTCGCCGAGGATGCGCCGCGCGGCGAGCAGCACCACGGCCATCACGGCTCCCCCGAGCAGCGGCCAGGCGCAGGCCCGGGCGATGGTGCCGAACCCGATCCCGGCCCGGCCGAGGGCGTAGAGGAACGCCGGTACGACGAGTCCGGCGGCGACCAGCACATGGCCCTGGGAGACGCCGACCATGCCGTTCAGGTGCGCGCCGGCGACCAGGACGGGGACGAGGGCGACGAGCCAGAGCGCCTGGACCAGGATGAGGGAGCGGCGCTGTCCGGCGGCGACGAGGCAGTCGTAGGCCAGTTCACAGCCGATGCGGACCAGGCCGAGGGCCATCAGCCAGGGCAGCGCCGCCGCCGCGGGCACCCAGGTGCTGCCGTAGACGAGGTGGACGACCGGTGCGGCGAGGCCGCCGAGCAGCACGCACAGCGGCACGGTGCCGGTGACCAGGACGCCCAGCGCGCGGCCGAAGCCCTCGGCGAGGGCCTGCGGGGAGCCGGCCAGGCGGGAGAAGCCGGCGAAGGAGACACGGCGGGCGGCCTCGCTGATGATGCGCACGGGCCACCCGGACATGTTGAACGCCAGGACGTAGAAACCGAGCGACACCTGGCCGAGGGACGAGCCGACGATCATGGTGTCCACGTTGACGACGGCGAGGGCGAGAAGGCTCGCGCCGGCCAGCGGAAGCCCGAACCCCAGCAGTGCGCGGGCCTGTTGAGGGTCCCAGCCGAACCGCAGGGTGCCGGGGGCGGCCAGGGCGCAGCCGATCAGCGCGGCGACGTTGCCCGCGACCGCGCCGCACGCGAAGCTCATCGCGCCCCAGCCGGCGAAGGCCAGCACCAGGGTCACGGCGGTACTGAGGACGAAGTTGAGCGCGTCGATGACCATCCGCTTGCCCTGGGCGAACTCCCTGGTGAGGAAGTTGGCCGGGACCTGGGCCACACCGTCGATCACCAGGCACAGACACATCACCCGCAGAACGCCCGTGGCCTCGGGGGAGTCGAGCAGGCCGGCGACGGCCGGTGCCGAGACGAAGATGGCCGCGTACAGCAGGGCGCTGGAGGCGGCTCCCAGGGTGAGCACGGTGGGCGCGAAGCGGCGGGGGTCGCCGTCCCAGCGGACGATGGCCAGCCCGACGCCCAGCTCGTTGGCGGACAGCAGGACCAGGAGGACGGTCTGGGCGATGCCGTAGACGCCCCACTCCGCCGGTCCGAGGGCGAACCGCGCCAGGAGGATACCGGTGGCGAAGTTGCCCAGGCGCATGACCACGGTGTTGATCAGGCTCCAGCGGGCCGCGGAACGGACCTTTCCGCCGAGGGACGGGGGAGGGGACGGTGGTGGAGGCTCGGGCGGCGCGGGGGCGCCGCTCCTCTCAGAGGGGTCGCTGTCCGGTGTGCGAACGCTGTCCATGCGACGACTCCTCGTCCAGCGGCTCGGCGGCGGGCGCCGCGGCCATGACGGGCCGCCCGGCCCTCGGCTCGGCGGCGGGCCGGTTCTCGGCGGACCGCGCCCAGCTGGGCTGTGTCCGCAGGGCGATGGTCTGTTCGGCGGCCGGTTCCCCGGCCGCACGGTCGGGGAGGTGGCCGGCCCGGCGGTGTCGCTCCCGGCCGGACCCGCGGTCTCGCTGCCGTCCGGGCCGGCGGTCCCGTCCGGCTGCGCAGCGGCCGTGCGTGACCGCCGGCGTGCCTCGACGTAGAACGTGGCGAGCAGGCTCAGGACCAGACCCAGGCCCCCGGCCATGATCAGGTACTCGAGCCGGGTCTTGGTCTGCGCCACCGGGTTCTGCGGGGGCACGATGGTCGTCATGCGGATCATGGCCTTCGGGGCCACCGACTGCTGCTTCTGGAACTGGTTCAGCCGTTCCTTGGCATAGGCGGTCAGGATGCGGTCCGAGGCCAGCACGGCGGCCTTGTCCGTGCCGGTGACGGTGAGCCACATCAACGGCCCCTGGGCGTTGTCGGCGAGCTTGGCCTCGAACGTGCCCTTCGCCCCACGGGACTTGAGCTCCCGCAGGGAGATGTCGGAGTTGAGGTTGCGGGCCAGGCTGTCGGCCATGCCGGTGAGCGAGGTCTGGGTGCTGAGGAAGGGGTTGCCGTCGTAGGCCACCGTGGCCTTCTGCGAGTTCAGCAGTACCACCGTGCTCTGCGACTGGTAGGTGACGGGGACCACCAGGGCCACGGCCACGGTCAGGCACGCGGTCAGCAGCAGCCCGGGCAGCAGTACGTACCAGCGCCTGCGCATGACACGGAAGATCTCAGCGAGATCCATGGCGGTCCCCCCTAGCGACCCGACGTCCAACGAGCATAGGTTGCAGGCGGATCATATGGGGAACGGTCGATCGGTGGGCCTCGGCCGGGTGCCCGCCGTCCCTCCCTCCAGCAGCACGTCGGCGATGCGGTCGCTCGCGCGGCCGTCCCACAGCTCGGGCCGGCGCGCGGCTGGCGGATCGTCCAGCACCCGGTTCACGGTGGCCACGATGCGCGCCGGGTCGCGGCCGGCCAGCACATTGGTGCCCTCCTCGACGGTGATGGGCCGCTCGGTGTTGTCCCGCAGGGTCACACACGGCACCCCCAGCGCCGTGGTCTCCTCCTGCACGCCTCCCGAGTCGGTCAGCACGAGGCGGGCGGAGTCCTGCAGGGCGATGAAGTCGAGGTATCCGGCGGGCGGTACGAGCGTGATGCCCCCCGGTACGCCGATCTCGGCCAGCCGTTCGGCCGCACGCGGGTGCACGGGCAGCACGAGCGGGCAGCGGCCGGCGATCTCGCCGAGGGCCTTCAGCAGTCCGGCGAGGACCTCGGGGTCGTCCACGTTGGCCGGGCGGTGCAGGGTCACCAGGCCGTACTCGCCCCTGGCCAGGGCGTACCGGCCGAGCACGTCGGACGCCCGGGCCCGGTCGAGGTTGGCCAGCAGTGTGTCGATCATGACGTTGCCGACCAGGTGGATCTGGTCCTCCCGGTACCCCTCCGCGCGCAGGTTCTCGGTGGCGTCGGGCGAGGGGGCCAGCAGGTAGTCGCTGACCCGGTCGGTGGCGACGCGGTTGACCTCCTCGGGCATACTCCAGTCGCGGCTGCGCAGGCCCGCCTCGACGTGCGCCAGCAGCGGTCCGGCCTTGGCCGTGACCAGGGCGCAGGCCAGCGTGGAGTTGATGTCGCCGACCACCACGACGATGTCCGGGGACACCTCGCCGAGCAGCGGTTCGAACGCGGTCATCACGCGTCCGGTCTGCTCGGCGTGGGTACCGGAGCCGACTCCGAGGAAGCGGTCGGGCGGACGGATGCCGAGGTCGGCGAAGAACACGTCGTTCATCGCCGGGTCGTAGTGCTGGCCGGTGTGGACGAGGATCACCTCGGCGCCCCGGCTCTCCAGGGCGTCCATCACCGGTTTGATCTTCATGTAGTTGGGGCGGGCCCCGGCGACGCAGACGACACGCGGCATGGCTCAGAGCACCTCGATCGTGGGTCCGGGCGACAGCCGCCGGCGGCAGTCGAGGACGAAGGGGGCGTGTTCGGCGATGACGCCGTAGTCGAAGCTGTCGTGGTCGGTGAGCAGGACCACCACGTCGGCGGCCGCCAGCTCCTCGGCGGTCGGCTCCACCCGCACCAGACGGGTGTCCACCGGCAGGCTCTCGACGACGTGCGGGTCCGCCGCCTTCACCTGCGCGCCCATGTCGAGCAGCAGCTGGGAGATGCGCAGGGCGGGCGACTCCCGGGCGTCACCGGTGTTCTTCTTGTACGCCAGACCCAGCAGCAGGATGTTCGAGCCGTTCACGGAACGGCGTCTTTCGTTGAACAACTCGCCGATGCGCCGCGCCACGTACTCCGGCATGTGGTTGTTGATGTCGTTGGCCAGCTCCACGAAGCGGAAGCTCTGGCCGAGTTCGCGCTGCACCCGCCAGGACAGGTACGACGGGTCGATGGGCAGGCAGTGGCCGCCGACCCCCGGCCCGGGCGTGAACTTCATGAAGCCGAAGGGCTTGGTGGAGGCGGCGTCGATGGCCTGCCAGACGTCGATGTCCAGGTGGTGGGCGAACATCGCGATCTCGTTGACCAGCGCGATGTTCACATGCCGGAAGGTGTTCTCCAGCAGCTTGGCGAGCTCGGCCTCCTTGGGCGATCCCACGGGCACCGTGGTGTCGACGAGCTGCGCGTAGAACCCCCTGACCGCCGTCAGCGACTGCTCGTTGACGCCCGAGACGACCTTCGGAGTCTCCTGGAACCCCCAGACGGCGTTGCCGGGGTCGATCCGCTCCGGGCTGTACCCGAGATGGAAGTCGGTGCCCGCCGTGAGCCCCGAGCCGTCCTCCAGGATGGGGGCGAACAGCTCCTGCGTGGTGCCCGGGTAGGTGGTCGACTCCAGGACCACGGTGGCCCCGGGGCGCAGGTAGCGGGCGAGGGTGGCCCCCGACTCCCTGATGTAGCGCAGGTCGGGGGTCCCCTCGTGCAGCGGGGTCGGCACGGTCACGACGGCCACGTCGAAACCGGCGCAGTCACGGGCCGAGTCGCTCGCGCGGTAGACACCCGCGTCCAGTGCCGCGCGGATCCGCTCGGAGGAGACGTCCTCGACGAAGGACTCACCGGCGGCGAGGCTCTTGACCCGGCGGGAGTCGACGTCGTAGCCGACCACGTCGTGTCCGACCTCGGCGGCGCGGATGGCCAGCGGCAGGCCCACGTAACCCTGTCCAACCACTACTACGCGCATCAGTGACTCCTGTTCGCGGGAGCGGGCGACGCGGCGGCCCGGAAGTACTCGCGCGCCGTCATGAGAAGGAAGGCGGCATTGGTGGTGACGTAGCGCCGGCCCAGCCGGCGCGGCTCCTGGAGCGCGCGGTAGAGCCACTCCATGCCCCACCGCTGCCAGGCCTCGGGGGCCCGCTTGGTGACCCCGGCGAGGATGTCGAAGGAGCCGCCGACGCCGTGCACGATGCGGGCGCCGGTGCGCTCGCCGTGGGCCGCGGTGAAGATCTCCTTCTTCGGCGAGGTCATGCCGAGGAACAGCATGTGGGCGCCGCTGCGGGCGATGCCGTCCGCGATCGACTCCTGCTCGGAGTCGTCGAAGTAGCCGTTGCGGCTGCCGGCCACCTTCAGATCGGGGAAGCGGTCGGCCACCCGCAGCAGCATCCGCTCCAGCACGTCCTGCTTGGCGCCGAGGAAGTACACGGACATGCCCGCGGACTCCGCCTCGCCCAGCAGCCGCAGGAACAGGTCGATGCCGGCGACCCGCTCCGGCAGCGGGGCGCGCAGCACCCGGCCGGCCCAGACGACGGCCTGTCCGTCGGCGAGGACGAGGTCGCAGCCCGCCACGGCCCGCGCGAGCCGCTGGTCCCGCCGCATGTTCACCAGCTTCGCGGCGTTGACCACGCCTATCTCGAGCTTCCTGCCGTCCCGGACGGCCTCGAGACACCGCTCCACGGTCTCGTCCATGGTCAGCGGGTCCAGCTCGACCCCGAACAGCGACTGACGCGCCCTCATATCCGGCCCCCCTGCCAGGCATGGAGCATCCAGCCGAACTCGTACGGCCGGCACTCGCGGTCCACGGAGACGGGGCGGAACACCCGGTCCAGGGTCTTCAGCCGCAGGCCGGGCGCGACCCGGGTGCCGAGGCCCCGGGCGGCGCGTACGGCCTTCTTCGGATCGCCCCGGTAGACCTTGCGCCAGGTGACGCCGAGCTCGTCGAGGATCAACGGCTCCGGGTGTTCGGCCAGTTCGGGCACCTCGGTCATCCAGCGCAGGCCCTTGCGGACCGCCGCGCCGAAGTCGCTGCCCCCGGCGTCGGTGAGGTCGAGCAGCGCGGTCGGCGCCATCGCGTGCTGGTGGACGCTGTAGACCGGGTAGCCCTCCACGACACCGCCGGTGCGCGCGTCGTAGTGCCACCACCACTGGCCGCCGTCGCCCTGCAGTGCGCAGATGCGCGCGGCGCACGCCTCGGCCGCGGCCAGTGCCTCCGGGTCGCCGCCGTGGCCGCTCGCGTGCAGGCGGGCCAGCGCCTGCAACGGGTAGGTCTGGTCGGCGAAGCAGCTCACGTGCGCCCGGTACCAGGGCACCAGGCCGGGGCCGGTGGCGTGCGGGAAGAGCGGGCCGTTCCCCGCCCGGGCGCGCAGCAGCCGGTCGCGGGCCGCGATGAGCCGGTCCTCCACGTCCGCCGCTTCCCGCGCCGCCGCGAGGGCGGACAGCACCCAGGCCGCCTCGACGGTGTACTGCGGCCGGCCCGCCTCGTCCAGGGCGTCCACCCGAGCCAGTGCGTCGGAGAGTTTGGGGTGCGCGGTGTCGGCGGCGGCCCAGGCGATGAGCGCCGCGTCCCCGAGGTTGGTCACCGTGGGCAGCGACTCGATCAGCAGGCCCGCGAACTCCTGGGCGGTACGCCCGCCGAGCACCGCGCGCTGGCGGTCCTCGGGCAGGAACCGGGCACCGAGCACGGTGATGGCCGCGTACCGGACGCTGGTTCCGCGCCGTTGCAGGGTCCAGGTGCTGTCGGGCGCCTCCCGCCCGGCCATGGTGAAGGCGAAGCCCTCACCGCCGTCGAGGAGCATCGAGGGCAGTCCCGACTCGGCGAGCGCGAGCAGTCGTCGGGTGAGCGAGAGCAGTGGCGGATCCTCGCTGCCGAGCGCCGCCAGACGTGTGTTGGTCATCCTTCGCACACACCAACCCCCCTGTGGGTCCTGTGCTTGCACAGACTCATGAACGCCGCGGCGCGCAGGCCGAGCGGCGGAAGAAGAAAGACGTCAGGCGACGGAGCGGTGCCCGCTCCTCGCTTCAGGCACAGGTGTCCTCACCCGGTAACCCCCCCTGGGCACCACTGACTTGTGGCCTCACTGTGCCCGGTCTGCACAGTTCGAACACATGTTATGCCTGCCGATGTTCAAGGATCGGCGTTTTGGGCAAATCGGCGTCAGGCTCGCTCGACGAGCTCGCCGTCCTTCTCCTCGTACAGCGCTCCCGTCTCCGGGCACTCCCACCCGCCCGGCACGTCCTCCCGCTCGACCAGGCGCACCCCGGCCCGGCCCACCCAGCCGATGCGGCGGGCCGGCACGCCCGCCACGAGCGCGAAGTCCGGCACGTCCCGGGTGACCACGGCGCCCGCCGCGACCAGCGCCCAGCGGCCGACGCGCACCGGCGCCACGCACACCGAACGGGCTCCCAGCGACGCCCCCTCGCCGACCACGACCGCCACGGCCTCCCAGTCGTCCCCGCGCTTCAGCCGGCCCTGCGGGTCGACCGACCGCGGGAAGTAGTCGTTGGTGAGGACCGCGGCGGGCCCGACGAACGCCCCGTCACCGAGCACCGCCGGCTCGTAGACCAGGGCGTAGTTCTGGAGCTTCACGTTGTCGCCGATCCGCACCCCCGGGCCCACGTACGCTCCCCGGCCCACGATGCACCCGGTGCCCAGCCGGGCGTCCTCGCGTATCTGGGCCAGATCCCAGACCGTCGTCCCGTCACCGACCGTGGCCCTCTCGTCGACCTGGGCGGTCGGCTGGATTCTGTTGCTCACCTGGCTGCACCTCTCTTCTTCTCGAGCAGAGCGGGAAAGGCCGCCGCCAGCGCCTCCTGCCAGGGGCGGATCGGTTCCACACCGGCACGGCGCCAGCGGTCGTGCCCCAGGACGCTGTACGCGGGGCGGGGCGCGGGCCGGGCGAAGGCGGCGCTGTTCGTCGGCCGGACACGTCCGGGGTCGCTGCCGAGCAGCCGGTAGATCTCCCGGGTCAGCCCGAACCAGGTCGTCTCCCCGCCGCTGGTGCCGTGGTACACACCGGCGGGCGCGGTGTCGGCCAGGGCGGCCCGGCCGAGTCGCACCAGCCGGTCCGCGAGGTCCACCGTCCAGGTGGGCTGCCCGCGCTGGTCGTCGACCACGTCGACGGTGTCCCGGGCCGCCTCCAGGCCGATCATCGTGTCGACGAAGTTCCCGCCCCCCGCGCCGTACAGCCAGGCCGTGCGCACGACGTACCCGGTCTCCGGGAGCGCCGCCAGCACGGCCCGTTCCCCCGCCAGTTTGGTACGTCCGTACGCGCTGCGCGGTGCCGTCGGCGCGTCCTCGGGGTAGGGGCTGGTGCCGTCGCCCGCGAACACGTAGTCCGTCGACACCTGGAGCAGTCCGGCACCCGCCTTCTCGCAGGCCTCGGCGAGGTTGCGGGGACCGTCACCGTTGACCCGCAGCGCGTCCGCCTCGCGCGCCTCGGCGTCGTCCACGGCCGTCCACGCCGCGCAGTTGACCACGATCCGGGGCCGGTGCGCGGCGACCGCGTCGTGCACGGCGTCGGGGTCGGTGATGTCGAGACCGCCGCTGCCCAGGCCGACGGCCTCCTCGCCGTCCCGGCCGAGCCGCGCCAGAACGTCCTGCCCGAGCATCCCCGTCGCACCGGTGATCAGCCAAGTGGTGGTCATGGTTCCCTGTTCGTCGTCGGAAGGGGACCGGGGACGGCGATGGCCACCGCCCCCGGCCGTGGAACTAGAGCGCGGCGCGCTCCTTCAGCGGCTCCCACCAGGCGCGGTTCTCGCGGTACCAGGCGACGGTCTCCGCGAGGCCGGTGGCGAAGTCCTTGCGCGGCTCGTACCCCAGCTCCGTCCGCAGCTTGCCGCAGTCCACCGAGTAGCGGCGGTCGTGGCCCTTGCGGTCGGTGACGTACTCGACACTGCTCCAGTCCGCGCCGCAGGCCTCCAGCAACAGCTCGGTCAGCTCCTTGTTGGACAGCTCGGTGCCGCCGCCGACGTTGTAGACCTCGCCCGCGCGCCCCCGGGTACGCACCAGCTCGACGGCCTGTACGTGGTCGTCGATGTGCAGCCAGTCGCGGACGTTGCCGCCGTCGCCGTACAGCGGGACCTTCCTGCCGTCCAGCAGGTTGGTGATGAACAGCGGGATGACCTTCTCGGGGAAGTGGTGGTGCCCGTAGTTGTTGGAGCAGCGGGTCACCCGCACGTCGAGCCCGTGGGTGCGCTGGTAGGACAGGGCCAGCAGATCGCTGGACGCCTTGGAGGCGGAGTAGGGGGAGTTGGGGCTCAGCGGGTCCGTCTCCGGCCAGGAGCCGGACTCGATGGAGCCGTACACCTCGTCGGTGGAGATGTGCACGAAGGTCCGCGGCGCGTGGCGCAGCGCCGCGTCCAGCAGGGTCTGGGTGCCGAGCACGTTGGTCCGGACGAACTCGGCGGCCCCCAGGATCGAACGGTCCACGTGTGACTCGGCGGCGAAGTGCACCACCTGGTCGTGCGTGGCGAGGAGCCCGTCGACCAGTTCCGCGTCGCAGATGTCGCCCTTGACGAAGGCGAATCCCGGGTGGTCGCGCACCTCGTCGAGGTTGGCCGGATTTCCCGCGTACGTGAGCTTGTCCAGCACCGTGACCGTCACGTCACCGGGGCCGGCGGGGCCGAGGAGCGTACGGACGTAGTGCGAGCCGATGAAGCCGGCACCGCCGGTCACCAGGATGTTCGTCGTCATGAGGAGATCTGCACCTTGCTGTGGTCGCCGAGGACGAGACGGTGGGCGGCCGGCTTGCGGGGCGCCGGGGTGACCTCGACGTTGCGGCCGATGAGGGAGGCCTCCACGCGGCGTACACCGCTCACGGAGGAGTCGCGCAGCACGATCGAGTACTCGATCTCACTGTCCTCGATCCTGCAGTCCGCGGCGATCGAGGTGAAGGGGCCGACGTAGGAGTCGACGATGACGGTGTTCGCGCCGATGACCACCGGACCGACGATCCGGCTGCCGGTCACCTTCGCGCCGCGCTCGACGACCACCCGGCCGATGATCTCGCTGTCGTCGTCGATCGTGCCGTCGATACGGCGCTCGACGGTCTCCAGCACCGAGCGGTTGACCTCGAGCATGTCGGTGACGTTCCCGGTGTCCTTCCAGTACCCGGAGATCGTCGTGGAGCGCACGTCACGGCCGGTGTCGATCAGCCACTGGATGGCGTGCGTGATCTCCAACTCGCCGCGCCAGGACGGCTCGATCGCGCGCACGGCCTCGTGGACGGCCGGCGTGAAGAGGTAGACGCCGACCAGCGCCAGCTCGCTCTTGGGATGCCGGGGCTTCTCCTCCAGACCGACGACCCGGCCGGCCGCGTTCAGCTCGGCCACCCCGAACGCGGTCGGGTTCGGCACCTTCGTCAGCAGGATCTGCGCCTCCGGCCGCTCGGCGCGGAAGGCGGTCACCAGATCCGTGATGCCGCCGACGACGAAGTTGTCGCCGAGGTACATCACGAAGTCGTCGTCGCCCAGGAACTCACGGGCGATCAGGACCGCGTGGGCCAGACCGAGGGGGGCCTCCTGCGGGATGTAGGTGACGTCGAGGCCGAACGCGCCGCCGTCGCCGACCGCCTCCCGGATCTCCTCGGCCGTGTCGCCGACGATGATCCCGACCTCGGTGATCCCGGCCTCGGCGATCGCCTCCAGGCCGTAGAACAGCACCGGCTTGTTCGCGACCGGTACGAGCTGTTTCGCCGAGGTATGGGTTATAGGGCGCAAACGGGTACCGGAGCCACCAGACAACAAAAGTGCCTTCATGGGCAGCACCATACTTTCGCGGGACATGCCGACGGGAGGATTCCGCACACCGTCGGCATGCCCGCCGCCCGTTCAGCCGTCGTCGCGTACGGCGGCCAGGCCGTTGAAGACGCCGACGTAGGCGGTGCCGTCCGGGCCGAGTGTGATCGGTGCCCAGTTGTTGTCGTAACCGGCGCCCGTGCCGACGAGCTGCTTCCACCGGGTGCGTCCCGTGCGGAAGTCGACGGCGGTCAGGTACCAGGCGTCGATGCCCAGGGGGTCGGGGTCCTTCGTGTAGAGGTAGAGGAGCCCGTTGCCGGTGGACAGCTTCGGCACGACGGACGGCGACCGCTCGGCGCTCTCCCAGACCGTGTCGCAGCCGCTGCCGTCGGGGCGGACGTCGATCCGGGTGACCCCGCCGACCACGCTCCGTCCGAAGGTGAGCGAGGTGACGTTCCCGTAGCCGTAGTTGTTCTCGACCACCAGGCTGTCGCCCCAGCTGATCAGGGAGTTGTCCGTGGTGGACGCGCCGGAGCGGAACACGGGGACCTCGCACACCGGCCGCCGGTCGGCGGTTACGCCGGCACCGCGCCGGTAGACGAGGACGTGCATGCGGTCGTCGGCGTTGTCGGTGATCGCGACGTACCTGCCGCCGTCGCCGAAGATGTCCGGCGTGGTGCCCGAGCCCTGGTTCACCGAGCCGGGTTTGGTGCCGGTGCCCCGGTCGTAGGTCTGCCGCCACACCACCGCGGGGGTCCCGTCCGCCGCGGCGGTGAACTCGTACAGCGCGTGGTCGGAGACGATCGAGACCCCGTCGGCGGCGACGGAGAAGGAGTTCTGGATCTCCTCCCCGTCCAGCCGGATCGAGCGGACCCTCCCGCTGCCCGGATCGACCGTGCCGACGCGGCCCTGCCGGGTGACCCACCAGATCCGGCCCCGCCAGTCCGGCATGACGGAGGTGACCGGGTCGCACGTTCCGGTGGGGTACAGGTTCGTCCAGGTCACACAGTCGTGGGGCACCCGTGCGGTGAGGTCCCAGTCGTCGGTGACGGTGAACTCCCAGTCGCCGTCCGGCTGCTGCCGGTGCGCGAGGCGGACGATGTGCTGGCGGGAGTCGGCGAGCACCAGCCGGTCCTGGTCGTCGAGGTAGGAGTAGGCGCCGCCGGAGGTGTCCTTGAAGATCCGGGAGAAGTCCAGCCGGGTGATCGCCTCCACGGTGGAGGGCCGCTGCGGCAGCCTGTACTCGGCCAGCGTCGCGAGGGTACGCGGGTCGAGCAGTTTCACCAGGAACCCGGTGAACGTCCCGCAGACGGTGACGATCCGGCCCGCCCGGTCGAAGGTCACGTTGGCGCACTCGCCGCCCAGCAGCGCCATCCGCTCGCTGTCGGCCCGCGGGTGCGCGCCGAGCGGGCCGGACCAGGGGTAGGTGGCGCTGCCCCAGCCGTCCGCGTGCATCCCGGACCGGCCGTTCGGCGCGAGGTACGGGTGCTGTGGGGGCTGCGCACCGGGCAGTGGACGCGCGACGGCCGGGGCGCCGGTGTAGGCGTCGACCAGGCGGTGGCCGGGCGCCTCGGGTATCGGGTCGGCCTGAGCGGGCACGGGCCCGGCCACGGCCGTACCCGCGACCAGGGCCAGGGCGAGGCCCAGGGCACGGTGGAGTGTCCTGCGGGACATGGGGCTCCTCGGGATGCGGACGACGGGTGGTCGCGCCGCGGTGACCCTAGGAGAGCCCCGCCGAGGAGTCCACAGAAACGTGAGGATTGTTCATGATCCCGCAATGACCGGGTGCGCTTCAGCCGAGTTCGCGCTCCAGGACGCGGCGGGCCGCCTCGGCCTCCGCCGCCGGCGGGGAGAGCTCGTCCAGGGTGTCGAGCTCGTCGTCCGCCTCCAGCTCGCGTTCCCAGGCCGCCGCCAGCCGCTCCTGTTCCTCGCGCGGCTCGGCGCCGATCGCCTCCCGGTGGTCCGGGTCGAGTGCCGCCAGAAACCGTCCGACCGCGTCCGTCGGCATAGCGTGCTCCTTGTCGCCTGGTGTCCGCCACTACCTGGCCAGCATGACCACGCGGCCCCGCGCCCGCCTCCCGACACCGCCCGGAGACACCCTGATGGCCCCGGCCCGGGGACCGGCCGCCCTTCTGCATCAGCCCGCCCGGAAGGGGTAGTCCGAGTGTGAACCGTTTAGCCGGAAAAGGAGATGGATGGCCGTGATGGTGTCCCATGCGCGAGCAAGGCGTACTCGTCGTCACGGTGCACGACGATCCCGGCAGCGACGGCCGTGCGGTCCTGCTCGCCCGGATCAGCGATCTCGTGAAGGGACACGCACCGACCTCCCTCGTCCTCGTGCTCGACGGGCCCGCGGCGGCGGACTCGGCGGTCGGCGTGGTGCTGCGCGTGCACCGACTGTGCAGCCGCCTCGGCCTGGTGATGTCCGTGGCCACCCACAGCGCTCCGGTGCGGCGCCTGCTCGAGGCCGACGCCGACGCCGGGGGAACCCGCCTGGTCGTCCTCGCCCGCGCCGACACGGCGATACGGCTGACCGCGGCCGCGCTCACCGCGGCCGCATGACGGACCCGGCCCTCAGCGCACGTCGTAGAACAGGTGCGTCGCCGTGGACGTCACGGTCGCGCCGCGCTGCCCAAGCGTGCGGCGGGTACGGCCGGTGAACAGGGGTGTCCCGGCGCCCAGGACGACGGGCGCGAGGTGCAGTGACAGCGCGTCGACCAGACCGGCCTCGAACGCGGAGCCGATCGTGGCGCCCCCACCCATGAGGACGACGTCCAGGCCGTCCCCGGATTCCGGGGAGGCAGCCTCCGCGCGCTCGCGTGCCGCGGCGACGGCGTCGGGCAGGCCGGTGGTGACGAACGTCCAGTCGAGGTCGGTGAGCCGTACCGACTCGGGCGGCGCGCTCGTCACGACGACGAACCCCGGCCTGCCGACCTCCCCGGCGCCGTAGCCGGTGGTGTCGTCCCAGCCCGCGGGGCCGTCGACCAGGTCGAAGAGCCGGCGGCCGAGGACGACGGCCCCCGAGCGGGCGGTCCCCTCGCGCAGCACCCTGCGGTCGTCGGGGTCGTCGGAGAACGCCCAGGTGTGCAGGGCCTCGCCGCCCGACCCGGGCCCGTGGCGCGGGCCGGGGCCGGGGCCGGTGACGAAGCCGTCCAGGGAGACCGAGATGTCGGCGATGACGCGTGTCATACCGGGGTGGACCTGAGGCACCGCCCGAACTCATCGCTCACCGCCGGGGCCCGCGCGCCGGAGAGCCGGCCGCGCCCCCCGGTCGCTACGTGGTCCCTATCGGCAGTTCGAGGTGGAGCTCGTAGCCGCCGTCGGAGGTGGGGCCGGAGGTGATGCTCCCCCCGAGGAGTTCGGCACGCTGGCGCAGTCCCACCAGGCCGTGGTGGGCACCGGGCAGCGGGAGCGGCGCCTGGGTCGGCGCCGTGTTGGTGACGGTGAGGCCGATGGTGCCGTTCATGTGGTGGATGGCGACTATGGCTCGCGCGCCGGGGGCGTGCTTGCGGACGTTCGTCAGCGCTTCCTGCACGGTCCGGTAGACGGCGCGCTGGGTGGCGGGCGGCAGGTCCCCGGGCAGATCCGTCTTCAGTTCCGCCTCGATACCGCTGCCGTCGACCAGGCGCTGGAGGTCGGCGAGGGAAGGCTGAGGAGTGAGCTCCGTGGGACGGCTGCCGGACGCCCTGAGCACGCTGACCATGTGCCGCAGCTCGTCGAGGGTCTGCACGCTGAGCCGCCGGATCGTCGCCGCGGCGCTCTTCGTCTCCGGGTCCCCACTGCCCACCTGGAGTGCTCCGGCCTGTACGGCGATCAGGCTGACCTGGTGGGAGACCACGTCGTGCATCTCCCGCGCCAGCTGCGCCCGCTCCTTCGCCAGCACGCTCTGGGCGGTCAGCAGCCGCTCGTTCTCCCGGGCCTCGGTGATCTCGCTCAGCCGGAGCGAGAGTTCACGGCGGGCCTGGACGAGCTGGCCCAGGAAGACCGGCGCGGCCGCCGAGGCGACGGAGTAGAGGATGTGGACCACGTTGCGGGTGCCCGCGAGCTCGGTGGCCCGCAGGTTCGACCACGGCCAGGGGAGGAAGTCGATGACCGCGTACGTCAGGGCGCAGATTCCCAGCAGCACGCGGTGGCGGTTGAGCGAGGAGAGCGTGTACAGCGCCACCAGCGTGGCGAACACCGCGTCCGTGACCAGGGCCGTGGGCAGCGTGAGCAGGAACGTCGTCAGCGGCAGGTGCCGGCGCAGCACCAGGGCGAAGGACGCGAGCAGCGCGCAGCCCAGCGGCGCACCCCGGTCGAAGCCGACGTTGGCCCACGTGTCGATCAGCGCGACCAGGACGAGGAAGGCGTCCAGCAGCGCAGGCGGTACTCCCCGGCGCTTCACCGGGTGTCCTCCTCCCGCGCCGGCCCGAGCAGGCCCGCCCGCTCGGCGATCAAGGCCGCCTGCACACGACTGCTGACCTCCAGCTTGCTCAGCACGGCGCTGACATGGCCTTTGACCGTGCCGGCGCTCAGATGCATCCGTTCGCCGATGTCCGCGTTGGCGAGGCCCTCCGCCATCAGGACGAGGACGGCGCGCTCCCGCTCGGTCAGCCGGGCCGCGAGGCGGGCGGCGGGTTCACGGCCGCCCTGGTCGAGATAGCCGTCCACCACCGTGCGGGTGACCTTGGACGACAGCACCGTACCGCCCTCGGCCAGAGCCCGCACCAGATAGGGGAGCTGCTCCGGATCGGTGTCCTTCAGCAGGAAGCCCGCGGCGCCCGAGCGCAGCGCCGTCGCCACGTATTCGTCGGAGTCGAACGTGGTGAGCATCGCCACCACCGGGCAGTCCGGCATGCGGCGCAGCTCGGCCAGGACGGTGAGTCCGTCCACGTCCGGCATGCGGATGTCGAGCAGGACGATGTCGGGGCGCGCCTCGCGCACCGTACGGACGGCCTGGCCGCCGGGGACCGCCCCCACGACCTCTATGTCGTCCGCGGTGTTGAGGATGTGTGTGAAGCCCGTACGGACCAGGGCCTCGTCGTCGACCACCAGTACCCGGATCACCGTGCGCTCCGCTCCTTGCGTGCCCGCTGTTCGATGCGTACCACGCGGAGGCCGGCACCGCGCGGCGCGGAGCCGAATCCCGCCGATCGGCGGCCCGGACCCCGCCGATCGGCGGGGGCGGCTTCGGCCGGTCGGCGGGGCGCCTTCGGAAACACGCCCGGTGAGCGGTCCCGGATGCCGGGCGAACCATGAGGACATGGGGCATGACGCAGGGCCCGCGGTCGCGGCGGAGGTGCCGCGCGTACTCGACGCGGACCGGTCCTCGACCGCTCACGCTCCGGCCGCGCCCTCGACCGGCCGGCTGGTCGGCATCGACCTGGCCCGCGGCCTCGCGGTCCTCGGCATGTACTCCGTCCACGTCGGCCCCGACCCCGCGGTGGGCGGTCCGGTGGGGTTCCTGGTGGAGTGCGCGCGGGGCCGCTCGTCCGCCCTGTTCGCGCTCCTCGCGGGCTTCTCGCTGGTGATCATCACCGGCCGGCCGCGCCCCGGACCGGGCGGGCCGGCCGGCAGGCCGTCGCCCGCGTCGCGATCCGTGCGGCCGTCCTCGTGGCCATGGGCTACGTCCTGACCGCGCTGGACACCGAGGTGGACGTGATCCTGAGCTTCTACGGGGTGCTCTTCCTGGCCGTCCTCCCGCTGTACCGGCTGCGGGCCGGAACGCTCGCGCTCATCGCCGCCGCCGGCGCGCTGATCCTGCCGCAGATCCTGTACGTGATCCGGCAGTCGATCGACGGGGGTGACTGGGCGGACACCGTCATGGCGTGGGACCCGCTGGCCCGGCTCACCGACACGGACGGTCTCATCGAGCTGCTGTTCACGGGGCCGTACCCCGTTCTCACCTGGATCCCCTTCCTGGTCGCGGGAATGGCGGTCGCCAGACTCGACCTCACCCGGACCGGCGTCCGGCTCCGCCTGGCCCTGGCCGGCGGGGCGCTCGCCGTGCTCGGCCACGGCGGCTCCTGGCTGGCGCTGCACACGGTGCCGGGCGCCCTTCCCGCCGTCGCCGCCGCGACGGACGGCGGTTCACCCGCGTCGGCGTGGTGGTCGGACACCGTCGGCAGCCCCGACGACCGCACCCCGCTCGCCTGGCTGCTCGTGGCCGCCCCGCACAGCCAGACCACCTTCGCCGTCATCGGCGACACGGGTGTCGCCCTGCTGGTGCTGGCCGGGTGCCTGACCGTCGCGGAGCGCCTGCCCCGCGTCAACCGCCTGACCAGGCCGATCGCGGCGGTCGGCATGACGGCACTGACCGTGTACGTCCTGCACGTCGTCGCCCTCTGGCTCCTCCTCGACGTCTGGTACGTGCCCGCGGTCGACGGCGACGGCATGAGCGAGCTGCCGGTGCTCCTCGCGTTCGTCGCGGCCGCCGCTCTCCTGGCCACCCTGTGGACCCACCACTTCCGGCGCGGCCCCCTCGAACACGCGATGTACACGGCCACCCGGCTCGCGCGCCACGTCCGCTGAGCGGCGACGGCGGGGCCCCGGCGTGCCGCGCCCAGGTGCTGTCAGCCGGCCAGGAGGCTCGCCCAGTCCGTCAGGCGCGCGAAGTCCGCCGAGGTCAGTCCGATCCGCGGATCGACATGGTGCAGGAGCGCCGGACCCGGGTGGTGGGCCTGCACCCAGGTCCGGTCCGCGTCCGTGATCTCGTCGTCGACCCAGGCGAAGGGGCGCCCTCTCGCCCAGGCGACGACGTCCGGCGTCTTCCAGAACACTCCGCCTTCCTGCCGGGCATGGGGATCGCTCCAGGCGATGTACGGCAGCGGGGGTAGCCCCAGGAGAGGCGAGAGGAAGGCGTTGGCCTCGTCCTCCCACGTCGTGGCCCACACCAGATCGAAGGGCAGCGCGGTGAGCGCTGGGCCGTGAGCCGGGTTCAGCCACACCCGCAGGGGCTTCGCCGCCCTGTCGGGAAGGCCCCAGGCAGCCAGCCGCCGCCGCTCGGCCGCAGCCCAGCGCGGGGTCATCAACCGGTGCGTGCCGTAACCCTCGGGCCGTCTGGACGGCTTCGCCGCATACGGATTCAGCGGCCCGTCCACGTCCACCAGCAGCATCGGCCGCACCGGCCCACCCCCCGAGTCCTGCTCCGACGCTACCGGCCGGCTGGCTCCGGCCCCAGCGCGTTTCCCAGCGGCCGCCTCACTGGCCGTGCGTCAGTGGCCGCCCGGTGAACGCGTCCAGGAGTGCGCGGCCGCCGACCGGGGACTTCAGCGTCACCCTCACCCGCTCGATGAGCAGGTTGCTGGGGCAGATGCCGTCCCGGGCCCCCGCCACTGATGCCGACAGCACGACGCTGTGCGCTGTCTCGAGGGTTTTCACGACAGGGCCGTCGTCGCAGGAGCCGTGGGTGGCGCGGACCGTGACGGACCTGCCGTCCGGCGCGACGTCGACCACTTCACCGAGCGGCGCCTGCTCGTCGGTCGGCTCCGGCCCGAGCGGCCGGACGGGGGTCCGGGGGAGCGGGGACGGGCTGACGGCGGCGATCCTGAGCGGGGTGTCGTAGCCCCGCACGGTGAACAGCCACGCGGGGACGGTCGCGCGTCCCCGGCTGGTGACCACGGTCGTCTCGCCCGGCCTCGCCCCGGTCACGGTCAGGCGGGGCCCAGGGCCGCTGTCGCGAACCAGGGCTGTGTACACCTCCCGGGCCGAAAGGATCGGCATGCCGAGGGAGCCACCGTTCTGCCACCTCACCACACCGCCCGGCCGGGGCGCGGCGGGCAGCGTGCCGCGCAGTTCGAAGGTGCCGGTTTCGTAGGCGTGCCGGTCGGCCGCACCATGGAGACCGCCGTCGGGCAACCGGACCGCGTCCGCCATCGGGTAGTAGCCCTTGCGCCACGTCGCGGCCGCCGCGGAACCGTCCCAGGCGTCGGCCACCTGGCGGGCCCGGTCCTCGGGCCGGGTCACCGGCCGGTCGGGGCGGACCTTCGACGGACCGGTGTGGTGTTCGCCGCCGCATCCGGTGACCGCGGCGGCGGTGACGGCCGACAGAGCGAGCGCGGTGAGCAGACGCACGGCGCGGGTGGCCGTGGTCGTGGTCGTGGTCGTGTGCATGAGTCCCCCAGGGTCCGATGGTGCGTCGTCGAGGCGAGTCCGTAAGTGGTCGCCGGACCTGTGACGCACGAGGACCCCGCCGCGTTCGCCGGTCCCCGGACCGGGGACCGGCGGACTGCTGTGAGGGTCAAGCGGTGCGGCCCGGGAGGGTGTTGATGTCGATGACGGCGCGCTGGAGATCGCCCTGTGGCCGGCCGCCCAGATCGTCGATCGTCACGATGTTCATGTTGCGGGCCAGTGCGGGTGCCCGCCAGTCCGTCCGCAGCTTGGTGACCAGCTGCGGGTTGAGCCCGTTGGCCAGGTACATCAGGTAGTTGTCCCGGACGGAGGCCGGGAAGAACGGTGACAGCAACCGGATCAGGAACAGCTGGGGTATCTGCACATCGGGCTGGACGATGCTCGACAGCACGAAGAACCGGCCGGCGTCGGCGCCGGGATCACGGGCCAGCGCCGCCTGGTTGAGGGACAGCGTCTGGTCGTAGATCTGCTGGGGCGGGCTCCCGTTGAAGAACGACTTCAGGATGTCCCACCAGGACGGATCGCCCGCCGGGTAGCTGCCGCGGTCGGAGACGCTGTCCCCGTGCCAGGCCCAGGGCTGGTCGACGGCACCCGACGAGTCCACGAGCACCACGTTCTTCCCGGCCCTCATGTAGTCGCCGTAGGTGGAGCTCGGGGACAGCTCGGTCCGGGTGGCGACCCGGGAGCCGAACAGGTCCCGCAGCCGGGTCAGGGGCTCCTTCACGTCGGTGCCCGCCGGCGCGGTCACCGACACGCTGAGGACGACGACCTCCGAGGGGTGTGCGTCGATCCAGCGCTTCACCGAGGCCGCCTCACCCGAGGCGTCGTCGAAGAACACCCCTCCCATCGGGGCGCCGTGGAAGGTCCGCCACCGCCCGCCCTCGAAGCACAGCCGCAGATCGACATAGCGGGCGCCCTGGTCGAGCTGGTCGGTGAGGCTGCCGCTCTGGGAGCGGGAGATGCTGGCCGCCAGCCGCGGATCGACTTTGGCGACGTTGTAGGACCAACCGCTGGTGCACAGCGCCGGGTCGGCCGGGATGCTCCAGCTGCCCGAGTCGTGGCTGCCGGGCATGGCGATCCGGTTCAGCGGCTGCCCGTCGAGATAGCCGTGCATGTCGCCCATCCACCGCGCCAGGTCCACCGTCGCGGCGGACGCCCGGCCGGACGGTGCCGTGGGCGCCGCGTGCGCCGGCGCGCCGCCGATCACCAGCGCCGCGACAGCGAGCAGCGAGGCGACCAGACCGGCGACCGAACGTCGTAAACGGGTGTGGTCCGGGGTGCCGTTCGTTCTGTAGCTCATCGTAGTACGCCCTCCTTGGGGGAAGAGGCCGAGGTCGGGCACAGAGGGTAGAGCGCGGTGGACGCCATGCCCAGAGATGTCACAGACCGACCGGCTCGATCCGCTCGCGGGTCCGGGCGCGGAAGCCGCCGGCTCGCGCCCGCGGGGCCCGAACGGCCCACCCGGCGGGCGAGGCCGCGGGCCCCCGGGGAAACTGGCCCCGGGCGGAAGGAGTGATCATGCTTCCCGGGTTCTTCACCAGGGTGTTCGCCGTGCTCGTCGGCCGGGAGGGACGGTCACTGCACCTGAAGGCGGCGGGCGGCGCGACGATCGTCCTCGTGCTGGTGATGCTCGCCGGGTCCTGGGCCGTGGTGACCGCCGAACAGGGCGCCCGCCACGCGAACCTGACGTCGTACCCGAAAGCCCTGTGGTGGTCCATCGAGACGGCGACCACCGTCGGATACGGGGACTTCTTCCCGGTCACACCGTGGGGGAGGGTCGTCGGTGCGGTCGTCATGGTCGTCGGCATCACGACGTACGGCATGGTCACGGCCGCGCTGGCGACCTGGTTCGTCGGCCGGGAGGACCGCAGGCGCGGCCGGGCCCACCAGCTGCGTGAGGAGACCGTCCAGGCCCTCCACGCACGCTTCGACCAGCTCGAACGCCTGCTCACCGGCGAGCGCGGCGGCGACCGCTGAGCCCCGTCCGCTTCGCGGGTGGCCGGAGCGGTGGCCGGACTTGCGGACCGACCACCTGCTTGCGCAGGCTGCGCCCGGGGCGGGCACGGTGGCGGCCGCCCGGCCCGCCGATACGGGGCGGACGCTGGCAGAAGGAGTACGGGCATGATCCTCCCGAAGGTCAGGGACCCCCGTTTCGTGACGATCCGGCGGGGCGGGACCCTCACGGACGCGGATCATCACCTCCTCGCCCTGTGGGCGGCGTCCTGCGCGGAACACGTCCTGGGCCTCTTCGAGTCCGTACGGCCCGACGACCCCCGGCCGCGCCAGGCGATCGAGCACGCCCGCGCCTGGACGCGCGGCGAGGTCGGAATGATGCGGGCGCGTGCGGCGGGCGGCCATGCGATGGGCGCGGCCCGCCCCCTGCGTGGCGCGGCACGCCACGCCGCGTACGCCGCCGGCCAGGCCGGGGCCGTCGCCCATGTCGCCGCGCACGAGCTGGGTGCGGCCGCCTACGCGATCAAGGCCGTACGCGCCGCCGCGCCGGAAGGGGAGCGCGAGGCCGCCGGTCGGCTGGAGTGCCGGTGGCAGCGCGACCGGCTTCCGGACGCCATCCGCGACCTGGTACTCGACGACCAGCGCCTGCGCAACGACATCTGCTGGTCGGTGTTCGACTGATCGGTGTTCGACTGCTGAGCACCCGCCGGCCACGCGGTGGCCCCGTGCCAAGCCGCCGCGCCGCGCCGCGCGGCGGCAACCGGCAGGCCGCCGTGGCCGCACGCCCCGTCGGCCCCCATGTCAGTGGCGTGTGCCAGGCTCTGCCCATGCTCGAGATCGTGGTGAAGACGGAGAACCGGCAGCGGCACGTGCGGGTGTCCGCCGACGAACTGGCCGGGCTGGTGCGGCGCATCGGGGGCGAGGACGACCGGTTCCTGGTGCTCCAGCGGATACCCGACCTGCCCGACGTCTTCGCCCAGGTCTGGCACGAGAGCGGCGGCGACTACACCCTGGAGCACCGCGACGGCGCCGCCGACCGGCACTTCCAGACGACGGCCGGCACACCGGAGGCCGTGACGGCCGCGCTGACCGGCTGGGCCCGCCGGGAGGACGGCTGGGACGCCGAATTCGCCTGGTCGCCGCTGGACATGGGGCCCGTCCGCGAGGTGCCGCCGCTCGACCTGGACGAGGGCGACCGCCGGGACCTGGAGAGCCGCCTTCGCGAGGTACTGGCCGGCGGCTACGCCTCCCGCGCCGAAGTGGCCGAGCTGGCCGAGGAGTACCTGGTCACCGGCGACCGCCGGCCCGTGTCGCGCGCACAGGCGACCGCCCTGGTCGACCAGCTGTGGCTGGAGCGCGTCGCCGAGCAGACCACCTGGGAGGGCGAGACGGACCCCGAGCGGCTCACCCGCGCGTTCACCGCTCTCCAGGAGGCCGGTGTCACCGCCCGGGAGAACTTCACCTGCTGCCGCAACTGCGGTGACGCCGAGATCGGTGCCGAAGGCGGTCCGGACACGCGCGGCTTCGTCTACTTCCACTCCCAGTGCACCGACTCCGCCGCGTCGGGCCACGGCCTCATGCTCCTGTACGGCGGCTTCGACGGCTCGTCCGAGACCACCGCGGCGATCGGGCACGAGGTGGTGGCCGCCCTCGAAGCGGCCGGACTCGACGTCGAGTGGGACCGCGACCCCACCCGCGCCATCTCCGTCACTTCCCTGAACTGGCGTCGTCGGCTTGTCGGTTAGGCATGCGCGGGTGGGGCATCCGCCACCCTTCGGCGAGCCTCGACGGGTGCACGGTGTGTCCGCCGCCGAAGAACTCGCAGAACTTCATGATCAGGGGGTCCCAGCCGAGTGGATCCACGTGGTGCGTCCCGGGAATGACCAGCTCCTCCTCGACGTGGGCGCGAAGGACCTCGACCTGGAACGCGGTGGCGAACTCGTCGGGGCTTCCGACGGGTTGGGATGAGACGACCCTGCACTCCAGCTGGATCGGGCACTCCGCGACCCGGGGGGCCCGCAGCAGGTCCGAAGCCTGTTCGGTCAGCCCCGCGGCCGAGAACTTGTCCGGTTCGTGCCGGTAGCCCTGCCCCGCCTTGCGGTCCGGCACATCGGGTCTCCCGGTCGTGAGGGCGATCCGGTCGACGGCGTCGACCATCGCGGAGGAGGGCAGGTTGAGGACGCACTCACCTTCCCGGAGCAGGTTCTCGGTGGTCCGGGCGCTGTTGCCGAGACCGAGCACGCAGTTCTGACCCAGCCACCACGCGGAGGACATGGGGGCGAGGTTGGCCGTGCCGTCCTCATTGAGTGAGCTGATCAGCACCACCGGAGTTCCGAAGTACAGGACCTTGAGTCCGGGGACGACATGCATGTGCGGTGCCCTTTCGCGCCGTGTCGGACGGAGCGGCCCGGATCGACAGCCGAGCCGTCGCCGACTCTTCCGCGGCGGAACCCTGAGCGCTGGCGGACTCGCGACACGGCACTGCGGGGGAGGGGACCGGCTCGGCGCGGACCCGATGCCCGGGCTGGGGGCCGGGTGCCGAGGGCCGGTGGCACCGTCCGGTGTTCCGGGCAACAGCGTGCGCGTGGGGTGACTCCTGTGCGGCCACGGCTTCGCCAGGCACTCTTTGCGGCGGACGCACGGCGCGCTGCTACAGCGGGACTGCCGCCGGCGGCCCTTGCCGATGGAGCCCCGCGGGACGACACCATCGCGTTCCTCCCCGCGGAGGCCGTCGGCGGGCCGATCATCTCCGCCAGGCGCATGAGGCGCCCCGGCGCGGGCCGTACGCCGGCGTGGCCGATGTGCCAGGCCTGTCTGGCACCGTGCCCCGGCCTCCGACGCCCCGAGCCCCACAACCTCCGCCCCCGGCTGACCAAGACGGACTCAGGGCCGACTACCCGCCGGACGAGGCGGCGGTGCAGCATCAAGATCCCGTAGGTGCGTCCGACGACCCACCGCTTCGCCTGCAGGACGCCCTGGTCCACCAATGCCTTCTGAACGCACCTGTTCTGCGCAGCGGAGGGGTCCAGCAGCCGGTCCCGGCCCGGTTGTCGTGCACCTAAGCCGCGAAAACAGCGACCGCGATGACCAGGCCGCGGACGTCGACCGCGAGCGAGGCCGGCCCGCCGGGTTCAGGAACGGATGAACGCGAGGATGTCCGGGTTGAGGACCTCCGGATGCGTCGACAGCATCCCGTGCGGGTAGCCCTCGTAGGACTTGAGGGTCCCGTTCTTCAGGAGCTTGACCGTCAGGGGTGCCGAGTCGTCGTACGGGACGACCTGGTCGTCGGTTCCGTGCGCGACGAGGACGGGCACCTCGATCTGCTGCAAGTCCTCGGTGAAGTCGGTCTCGGAGAAAGCCGCAACGCACTCGTAGTGCGCGTTCGCCGCGCCCATCATGCCCTGGCGCCACCAGTTGTCGATCAGGCCTTGCGACACCTGAGCTCCGGGACGGTTGAAGCCGTAGAACGGCCCCGAGGGAATATCGATGAACGACTGAGCCCGGTTGCCGGCAACGCCCTCACGGAAGCCGTCGAAGACTTCCATCGGCAGGCCGCCCGGGTTGGCCTCCGTCTTCAGCATCAGCGGTGGCACGGCGCCCACCAGGACCGCCTTGGAGACGCGGCCGGGCTTGGCGCGGGCGACGTAGCGGGCGACCTCGCCGCCGCCGGTGGAGTGGCCGATGTGCACGGCACCCCGCAGGTCGAGGGCGTCGGTCAGCGCGGTCACGTCCGCGGCGTAGGTGTCCATGTCGTGGCCGGTCGCGGTCTGGGTGGAGCGTCCGTGGCCACGGCGGTCGTGAGCGATGACTCGGTAGCCCTGCGCCAGGAAGAACAACATCTGGTTGTCCCAGTCGTCGGCGCTCAACGGCCACCCGTGGTGGAAGACGATCGGCTCCCCCTCCCGAGGACCCCAGTCCTTGTAGAAGATCGTGGTGCCGTCGTCGGTCGTGACTGTACCCATCGCAGATCCTCCGCTCGTCCAGGCGCACCCCAGCCACGGAGAAATCGGTGGGGGCACGCGGGACTGCGCGCCCAGCGGGCGCGGTCCGGATGTATCGCCCACATTACGCCCTGCCCCTGCGGGCCACATCCGCAGCTCCCGGCGTCCGCCAAGCCTTAGAGATCGGCTCAACTGGCTCGATCGCTGGGGCGCCGAGGCGCTGCGCGTGTGTCAGCGTTCGATCCGCCGCCTGGCCTCGTCGTTCTCGGCGCTGCCGGCAGCTGGAGGCAGGCTGTCGAGCGTGGCCATTTGTTCCGGGGCGAGTTCGACGCTGTCCGCAGCGACGTTCTCCTCGACGCGCGCCACCTCCTTGGTTCCTGGGATCGGGACGATGTGCTCGCCCTCGGCCGTTAGCCACGCCTGAGCGACCTGGGCGGGCGTGGAGGTGGCGGCCGCGGTACGCGACGCGTTGAAGAAGGCCGCCGGCGAGCGCTCCACCACTTCGTGGACACGGCTGTGCCGCCAGCTCGTTCTCCGCCCTGCCCCATCACCTTTACCCCGACGACCAGGTCGCCGTTCTCGCCCAGGTCGACGCTTCGGCCCCGGCTGACGAACCCCTCCTCACCGCGCTCGTGGCGGCCAACGACACCAACTCGGCGTCGGTTTATCAACGGAGATGGAGACGCCGATGGCCCGGTCGATGGCGGCGTGGGAGGAGACGGCGTGGCGTAACTGGGTGACTTCGTTCTCCAGCTCGCCGCGGCCCATGCCGACGGTGTGGGGTTGGCCGTTGCGGCGGGGCTGGCTCGGGGAGGTCACGGGGTAGATCTTCTGACGGTGGGCGGGGTTTCGGTGGGTTACGGGGTGCCTGCCCAGAGTGGGCTAGCCGCGCAGGGTGGGGTGGCAGCTGAGGAGCTGGTCGACGCCGACGATCTGCAGGGTGCGCGTTACGGGCCCGGCCGGGCCGACCAGGCGGTGCGAGCGGCGGCGATGGCGTGGCCGATCTCGCCGGTCACGGTGATCACGGTGCTGCCGTGAGTACTGTCCGGCACCGCAGGAGGCGGCCCCGATGTTTGGCATAGCCAATAGTTCAGACGCGGAAGGGAGTGCCGGGCGCGATCACGGGTACCAGGGGCGGCAGGTGTGAGGTGTAGAGGCGGCGCGGATACCGCGGGCCCTGAGGGGCGAGGACAGCATGACGCCCGATTCCCATGACGCCCCGTCGGGCGCCGCGCTGGCTCTGGACGGACAAGGCGGGTGTATTGCCGAGGCCCGGCACTGGGCCGCTGGTTTCCTGGTCCGGATGCTCGTCGAGCGCGGGATCATCGTCTCGCAGCGAGCGGTGGAGCTCACGCAGCTGGTGGTGAGTGAGCTTGTGACCAATGCGCAGAAGTACGCGCCCGGGCCGGTGCTTCTGGATCTGCGGATCGCCGGGGGTCTGGTGGAGGTGCGGGTGTGGGATGGCGATCCGGTGCTGCCGGTGGCTCGGGCTGCTGATGCGGGGCGCGTGGGTCAGCACGGTCTGGGGATCGTACTGGCCGTCTGCCAGGGGTTCGAGGTAATGCGGGAGCTGGTCGGAAAGCGCCTCACCGCCCGCCTGACCCTGGGCGACGATGCGCCGGGCGGTCTCGGGGGCAGCCAGTAGGCGGCCGTGTCGGCGCCCTCCGGGGGCCCGCGTTTGCAGAGACGGTACAGAGCAAGATCCGGCAGGTCTGCAAGCCGCGATCACCGAAGGCAGCGTGCCGGTGCCCCGCGGATACCTCGCTCCGCGGGGCACCGACCTGTCAGTGATCAGCCCTGGGTGCCGCCCCGGGTCTTTCCGCCCTTCGGCATGGCAGCGTGATCTGCTGCCGAGTGCGGATTCGACGGGGCGTCGTCTTCGCGTCCTGCCCGTCGATCGCTGAAAGGAGTGGTTTCGCGTCGCATGCCGATGGGGACCCGCACCGCACGCCGTCGGAGTGTCGAAGCTCCGCCGAGCGGGTCGCCGGCGGACGCATCGTTGCAACTGATCCGGGTGAACGGCCGCAGAAACGTGCGCCGCGTCCAACCCCGGCTTCGGCCGGGGCCGAGAGGGTGACTGTCGCCTGCGCCCCTGCCGTGCCTGGCAACGGCGATCAACCGTGGCCGGCTCACCGCTGCGAAGCCGGTAGGTGACGGAAGCTGAGGATTGGTCGCGGGCCACGCGGTAACTCCGCCGTTGTCCACTCTGCGCCTTTCACCTTCTCGCTCTTGCTCAAGTGGACCGCGATCCATTCACCTCACCGCACGTGGGGAGCACTCATGAAGACAGACACCCGTTCCACCTCCCGCCTCCGACACGATCCGCTCGTCCGGGGCCTGGGCTGGGCCAGTGCGCTCCTGGGCGTGCCGCAGGTCGCCGCCCCGGCGGGCTTCGCCCGGGCCCTGGGCGTGGACGACGCACTCCGGCACCGCTCGGCCACGACCGCCGTCGGTGTACGCGAGCTGGCCGCGGCGGCCGGGCTGCTGGGACGGCCGCACCCCGCCTGGCTCTGGGGCCGCGTCGGCGGCGACCTCATGGACCTGACGATGCTGACCCGGGCCTTGAAGAACCACGACGGCCGGGGCCTGGGCCGCACCGTCGCCGCGACCGCCGCGGTCACCGCCCTCACGGCCACGGACGTCTACGCGGCCGTGACCCGCACCCGTAGGAGCACCCCCATGGAACTGACCGCGACCACCACCGTCACCCAGCCCCCGGACAGGGTCTACGCCCTCTGGAGGGACCTGGAGCGACTGCCGGACTTCATGGCGCACCTGGAGGAGGTACGTGTCACCGGCCCTCGCACCAGTCACTGGCGGGCCAGCGCACCGTTCGGCAAGACGGTCGAATGGGACGCCGAGACCACAGAGGAAGTAGCCGGCCGACTGATCGCCTGGCAGTCGGTGGACGGCGCCGACATCGACAACTCCGGCGAGGTCCGCTTCGAGCCCGCCCCTGGCGGCCGGGGCACGGAGATCCGGGTGACCCTGCGCTACGACCTGCCCGGCGGCACACTGGGCAAGGCCGCGGCGCGCTACTTCGGTGAGGAACCGCACCAGCAGCTGGACGACGACCTGCGCCGCTTCAAGCAGATCGCGGAGACCGGCGAGGTCGTCCGCTCCGAGGGCGCACCCGGCGGAAAGCGGGCCCGCGGCGAGTTCCCGCAGCACCCGGCCCGACCGCTGACCGAGGACGAACTGAAGGAGGCCCTGGCATGAAGGCGAACTGCTGGACGGGACGCAACTCGGTCGAGGTGCAGGACGTCCCCGAACCGTCGATCCTCAACAGCCGCGACGCCATCGTGAAGATCACCTCGACGGCGATCTGCGGCTCCGACCTCCACCTGCTCGACGGCTACGTCCCCACCATGGAAAAGGGCGACATCATGGGCCATGAGTTCATGGGAGAGATCGTCGAGGTCGGCCCCGGCATCAGCGACGGCAAACTGCGCGTCGGCGACCGGGTCGTCGTCCCCTTCCCCATCGCGTGCGGCGCCTGCGCGTCCTGCCGCGCGGAGCTGTACTCGTGCTGCGAGAACACCAACCCCAACGCCGGCCTGTCGGAGAAGTTCTTCGGCCATCCCACCGCCGGCATCTACGGCTACTCCCATCTCACCGGCGGTTTCGCCGGCGGCCAGGCGGAGTACGCCCGCGTGGTGCTCGCCGACGCCAACGCACTCAAGATCGAGTCGGACCTCACCGACGAGCAGGTGCTGTTCCTGTCCGACATCCTGCCGACCGGGTACATGGGCGCGGACATGTGCGACATCCAGGAAGGTGACGTCGTCGCCGTCTGGGGCGCCGGCCCGGTCGGCCAGTTCGCCATGGACAGCGCCCGGGTCCTGGGCGCGGAGAAGGTCATCGCGATCGACAAGGAGACCTACCGGCTCGACATGGCCGCCGCCCAGGGCTACACCACCATCAACTTCGAGGACACCGACGTACGCTCGGCACTGCTCGAACTCACCGGCGGCCGGGGCCCCGACAAGTGCATCGACGCGGTGGGTATGGAGGCCACACACGGCGCCTCACACGTCCACCTCTACGACCGCGCCAAGCAGGCGGTCCGCTCCGAGACCGACCGGCCACACGCCCTGCGCCAGGCCATCCTGTCCTGCCGCGGCGGCGGCGTGGTGTCGGTCATCGGCGTCTACGGCGGACTGATCGACAAGTTCCCCGCGGGTGCCTGGATGAACAGGTCCCTGACCCTGCGCACCGGACAGTGCCACGTGCACAAGTACATGAAACCGCTGCTGGGCCTGATCGAGCAGGGCAAGATCGACCCGACCCGGATCATCACCCACCGGCTGCCCCTGACCGAGGCACCGACCGGCTACGACTTGTTCAAGAACAAGAAGGACCACTGCGAAAAGGTCGTCCTCAAGCCGTGAGGGCCGCAGAGGGCCGCGATGGATCGAGGCACCTTGAACCGTGCCGAGGGCGCCGTAGCGTGCCCGCCTCACGCCGGCGGCTCGGACCACCGCTCAACGTTCTCCGGCCGTAGGTCGGGCCGACGTCGTCGGCTCCGGTGATCTCCACACACCGCAGCGCGAGCCGGTCCAGCATCACCACTGGATCGGCGCGTCGGCGAGGCAGTCGGCCCGCTCGACGAGTGCCTAGGCCAGCTGATGTTCGCGGTTCATCACTGTTCACCGTCCCTCGCCCATACGTGGGAAGTCGTCGGCGGTATGCCGGTTGAGCGGCGTGAACGTCATCGCGTCGCGCACCCATAGGGCGGTGCGCAGGTCCCGGTCGGCCAGCGCGCCGGCCGTGTCGCGGTAGAAGTCAAGGGTGCCAAGGGCCGGCCGGCCGATGCTCAGCGGCAGGGAGAAGACGGCCCTGACGCCGAGGCCGACCGCCTGAGGGGCGAAAGACGGGCCAGCGGCGGGTGTCCGGTCCCCGGGTGAGGTCGGCGGCCAGCACGGGCGCGGCCTGATCGAGGGCGCTTCGGCAGGGGCCGGCGCCCAGGGTGTCTGGGCCTCGCCCAGCCGGGCGGCGGTCTGTTGCTTGCGCAGCACACCGGGCGTACACCGGGTCCCGCCGAGATGGACACCGATGCGCCGCTGACCGGCGGCAACCGGATGCAGGTCTGGCACAGCTCTTCAGGTGCTGCCTGCGGTCCGGTTCCCTTCGCGGCTTCCGCCAGATCCTCAGATCAACTAGGGTTGCTCGACGTGAACACCGGACCGGCTCTACGCCACACACGGATCGGCAATCCGGTGGAGGGCTGATCGCACGCCGGGTGCGTGCACAGCACTCCACTCCGGCACGCGGACCTCCCCGCGCTCGCGCACGACGAATCCCTTTCCCGCGCAGAGCGACAGTGAGGTCAACCGCATGTCAGTCACGTTCAACCACACCATCATCGCCGCCAAGGACCGCGGCGAGTCGGCGCGCTTCTTCCGCGAACTGCTGGAACTTCCGGAAGCACCGTCCTGGGGTCCCTTCACCAACATCCAGCTCCACGACGGGGTACTGCTCCAGTTCGCCGAGCCGCCGGTGGAGATCCAGATGCAGCACTACGCGTTCCTGATCGACGACGAACTGTTCGACCGGGCGTACCGGCGGCTGTGCGACCGCGGAATCGAGCACTGGGCCGATCCGCAGATGCGGCGCCCCGGTGAGATCAACGACGAACACGGCGGCCGAGGGGTCTACTTCAAGGACCCCGCCGGTCACGCGATCGAGCTGATCACCCACCCGTACCTGTAAGCGGGACCGGTAACCGGGACAGGACCCGGCCGGGCGCCCGAAGCACGGTGCCCGGCCGGCGCGGTGAAGGACGGCAGCCGGTCGAACCCCGCGAGGGCGGACCGTCAAGACGCTCGCCTTCGTCACACCGGGGGACCGTCTCCTGCTGGCAGCACTGCCCGGCCACGCGCGACCGGTGACGCCGGGACACGGCTCCTGCCTTCCTCCCGCGTGAGTGGTGCCGTACGGGCGAAGGGCTCGGCGCGATGACCGCGGCATTCCGCCCGCACCTGGCCATAATCACCCCGTGCGGTGGAGCGGTGTAAGCGAAGGGGCTTCATGATTTCCGCGGGCGAGCGCTACCGGAAGCGCCGTATCGGCGTCGGCGGACTCGAGATGGCGTACGTCGACGAGGGCGAAGGCGATCCGATCGTGTTCCTGCACGGCAACCCGACGTCGTCGTACGTATGGCGGAACGTGCTGCCGTACCTGGTGGACAAGGGCCGCTGCATCGCCCCCGACCTGATCGGGATGGGGGACTCCGCGAAGCTGCCCGACAGTGGCCCGGACTCGTACCGTTTCGTGGAGCATCGCCGTTTCCTCGACGCGTTCCTCCAGACGTTGGGTGTGCGGGAGCGGGTGACCCTGGTGGTCCAGGACTGGGGCTCGGCCCTGGGCTTCGACTGGGCGTACCGTCACCCCTCCGCCGTCCGGGCCATCGCCTACATGGAGGCGTTCGTGGCCCCGATCGACTCCTGGAGCGACTGGCCGGAGTCCGCCGTGCCCGTCTTCCGGGCGATCCGCTCCGCCGAGGGGGAGGACATGGTCCTCGACCGGAACTTCTTCGTCGAGGAGGTTCTGCCCACGGAGGTGCTGCGCGGTCTGTCGGAGGCGGAGATGGCCGTGTACCGCCGCCCCTACGCGGAGCCCGGTGAATCGCGCAGGCCGACCCTGACGTGGCCCCGCGAGGTGCCCGTCGCGGGCGAGCCGCACGAGGTGCACGACGCCATCACGCGCTATGCCGCGTGGCTGGCGCAGTCGACGGTGCCCAAGTTGTTCATCGAGGCCGTTCCGGGGGCCATGTTCCCCTCGCACCGGGCCGTCGCCCGGGCATGGCCGCACCAGACTCATCTGACCGTCCGAGGCGGCCACATGGTGCAGGAGGACGCCCCCGACGAGATCGGCGCGGCTCTCGCCGCCTGGTTGACCGGTCTTCCCGACGTGGACTGAGGACCAGGGGGGCGCGCGCGTGGTCGCGGCACACCTGCCTTGCCGTCAGAACGGCAGAACGTCGTGGCGTCCGCGTTCCGGGCGTCGCTGTCGTCCCAGGTCTGCCGTCCTCCCCGGCGTGGAGGTTTACCGCGTTCAGGACGTGGCGCAAAAGACGTACGCCGTCATGGGGGCGGCGACCGGCCCCGGGCCGAGGCGGGCCGTCATCTCTTCGATGACGGTCGCCCGGATCGTGGGTGCGTCGCCGCGCTCCTCGACGGCCGCGCGCACCGGAGTGCCGGTGAGGAAGCCGGTAGCGACATCGGCGGCCGACGCGGCCCGGCCCTCCAGCGTCAGTTCCCGCTCCTCCTCGAGGGCGAATCCGGCGGCCGTCAGCTCGGCGGACACGACGGCGGGGTCGGAGTAGCCGTGGGGGACCGTCGGGAGGAACTGCGGCGGGTCGGACGGGAAGGCCCGCTCCAGCGCCTCCTGCAGAGCGGCTCCGAAGGCGTGCGTGCCGAGCGGGCCCCAGGTGTTCAACAGGAATCGGCCGCCCGGCGCCAACACCCGGCGGACCTCGGCGAAGGCCGCGTGCCGGTCGGGGAAGAACATCACGCCGAACTGGCAGACCACCAGGTCGAAGCCGCCGTCCGGGAACGGCAGCGACTGCGCGTCCGTCTGTCGCCACACCGCGTCCGGCACCCGGGCCGCCCCGAACGCGACCATGGCCTCGTTCAGGTCGGTGGCCGTCACTTCGGCCGACGCGGCCGCCTTGAGCAGGCTGGACGTCAAAGTGCCGGTCCCTGCGGCAAGTTCGAGGATCCGCCGGGGGCGGAGGGCCGCCGCGCGGGCCGCCAGGTCCTCGGCGAAGGGCCGGAAGACCACCGGCACGAGGTACTGATCGTAGGCTGCCGGCATGGACCCGGACCACCGCCGGTGGGCGTCGATTCCCGTCACCCTCAGTACGGTAGCGCCGACGAGTCCCCGTCGACCGTTGGCAGGGAAGCGATTTCGGGTGGGATCCCTTGCTGGGGGACCACTCAGGTGAGGGCAAGCTTCAACGCCGATACGGCACGCCCGGAGCTGGTGGCGGGGAGCTGCCATCGATGGGCGTCACCGTTGCCGTCGACGTACAGGAGGGTGCCGCCCTTCTCCGCGTGGGTGATGTCGAAGGCGACAGTGTCTCTGCGAAAGGTGCCGCCGGCGACGGTCGGACCGCCGTCGGCGAAACCCGTGGGGGCGATCCTGGCCGCGCTCTTGCTGTTCCCCGCGCGGACGATGTGCCCGTCGGCTGCCTTCCAGCGGAAGCCACCGGTCTTCGTCGTGGCCGTCACCGGTCTCCTGGACCGGTTCTCGGCGCTGAAGGTGACGATGGCATACAGGCCGTGCTCCGGTGTGCCGTTGCTCGTGCTGCGGAGGTAGAGCACGGTGTCGGGGGTGATACGCATGGTCCCGTCGCCCCCGGCACCGGCGGTATCGGCGCTCTGGCTCAGCTTGAGCACCGTCTGCGCACTCGGCTTAGGGCTGCTCTCATCGCCGCCGCCGGTGCAGGCGGTGAAAGGTGCGAGACAGCAGACGGTGATGAGGGCGGTGAACACGGTGGCGGTGCGGCGCATGATCCCCCCGGTGGCGAAGCTGTACGGCGATCAGTCGAGTTGGGGGAGTAACGGTAGTCCCCGGGGGACTGGGGGGTCAGCCGGCCAAGGTGTTCTGTGTCGCCTCGCGGGCTTCGGCGAGGGCTCGCTGTCTGAGACGGCCGCCGAACAACTGCATCGCCGTGGCGGCCAGTACGTCGTCCCTGCCGATGGTCCGCCGGTCCCCCCTGCGCGCGGCCGGGGCCCGGAACGCCTCCTTGGGGAGCGGGGTCGGGGCCGGTTCGTCCGACAGCACCACGGTGACCGTACCAAAGCGTCTCACCCCGCCCTCGCGGACGACCATGGCCGCGTCCCGGGCGAGGTCCGTCAGGAACACACTCGCGATGCCGTCCAGGTCGCGGACCATCGCAGGGACGGCCGTCACCCCCTGGCCCCACAGCAGCTTCCTGACCCCGGCCTCGAACCTGTGGGCGCCGACCAACGCACTGGGTTTGCGTGACCTGCTGCGCTTGCGAGAAGGGACGATGACACCGTCGGCGTCGTACAGGACACCGGTCAGGCCTCGAAACGTCGGGCTGTGGTCGTACCACTTGTGCCCCACCTCGAGCTCGACGTTCCGGTCGATCGCCGAAACGAGGTCCCCAGGAGTCAGCTTCTTCCGTGCCTCCTCCGCCGCCGCTCTCCGCGCGCCGTCGATGATCTCCGTGAGCACGGTCCGCGTCACCGACGCGGCGGCCCACGCGGCCGCCCGAGAGACGTGCATCGGGGTCACGTCCCGGAACACCGCCTTGACGAGAGAAGGCTTGAACGGCGAGACATCCATGCCCGAGGCGGTCTCGGGACCGCTGCGCTCAGGGCGTGCGGGCTGTGCGGTCATCGGAAGGAACGCTCCCTGGTCTCGGAGTTGGCAGAGGCCCACACTTCACCACGCAGACCCGCGCCCTGCCATGCCGACCTCCGAGTTCCTGTACCGAACCTTTCGTGGCACGTCAGTGCATCAGTGCATCAGTGCATCAGTGCATCAGTCCATCCTCCGTGGTGCCTCCGTGCTCCTCCGTCAGTCGTCGTCGTGGTCGTCGGAGCCGCCGTGGCGGTGGTGGTCGTCTGCCTCCGCGGCCGTGACCTTGCCGGACCGGGTCCCCACGGTGACCTCGTGGTCGTGCCCCCTGGCGTCCGTCACGCAGATGTGCCAGGCGGGCGTGCCGTGTTCACCTTCGAGCTCCGCGGCGGTAGCGGTTCCCTTGATCCTGGCGAGCGCCGCGTTCACCGCCCTGGTCACGTCGGTCCGGGCGGACTTGGCGAGGGCGGCGTCATCGTCCGAGTCGTCGTCCTTCGCCGTGCCGGCGGCGGTGACCGTGCCATCGGCGGCGTCGACGGTGAACTCGCGCTCGGTGCCGCGGGCGTCGACGGCCTCAGCCTTCCAGACCGGCTTGCCCAGGCTGTCGTCGAGTTCGATCTCGGTGACCGTGCCCGCCGCGGATCGAGTGGCAACCGCCACGGCCTGCGCCAGATCGACCTTGCCGGCCACGGCGATGGTGCGGTTACTGGCGTGGTCGCCGTGGTCGCCGTGGTCGCCGTGGTCGGCCCCGGCCGAGCCGGCCGCGGCCGTCTCCATCCCCTGGTGATCGCCGTCCTCGGCGAAGGCGACAGCGGTCGCGGCCCCTGCGCCGCCGAGCACCACGGTGGCCGCGATCACGGTGGCGATGGTGCGGCGACGACCGGTCGGAGTGTGCGAACGAGCCCTCATGAGGAAGTCTCCCTGTCTCTGGATCTCTGGGTCTCTGGGTTGCTGGGTCTCTGGACGAGCCTGGAAGAGCCCGGGCGAGAATCCGGACCAGGCTCTGGACGAGTGCGGGACGGTGCGTCCCGTCCCGACGCCGACCACCATCGACGAGCGATCCTGAAGCCACGCTGAAGGTTCCTGAAGATCCCTTCAGGAAGGGTCTGCGACGTTGGAGACATGCGCCTGCTGATCGTTGAGGACGAGAGACGTCTCGCCGCCGCCCTGGCCCGTGGACTGGGTGCCGAGGGCTTCGCCGTGGACGTCGTCCATGACGGCGTCACCGGTCTGCATCTCGCGCGGGAGCGGGACTACGACCTGATCGTCCTCGACATCATGCTGCCCGGTCTCAACGGCTACCGCGTGTGCGCGCAGTTGCGGGCCGCGGGCGACGACACGCCGATCCTCATGCTCACCGCCAAGGACGGCGAGTACGACGAGGCGGAGGGCCTCGACACCGGCGCGGACGACTACCTCACCAAGCCGTTCTCGTACGTGGTGCTGCTGGCCCGCATCCGGGCGCTGCTGCGCCGCCGCACCCGGGCCGGCGCCCGGATGCTGCGCATCGGGGACCTGACGGTCGACCCCGCCGCGAGACGCGCGGAGCGCGCCGGGACGGACATCGCCCTGACGGCGAAGGAGTTCGCGGTGCTGGAACACCTCGCCGTGCACGCAGGGCAGGTGGTGTCGAAGAGCGACATCCTCGATCACGTATGGGACTTCGCCTACGACGGCGACCCCAACATCGTCGAGGTCTACGTCAGCGCCCTGCGCCGAAAGATCGACGTGCCCTTCGGACGGCGGTCGATCACGACCCTGCGCGGGGCCGGCTACCGGCTGGAAGCCGACGGGGGCCGTCTTGCCTAGACCCTTCGCCTCCGTGCGAGCCCGCGCGGCGCTGGCCGCCACCGCGGTCGTGTCGATCGCCCTGGTCGCCGCGGGCATCCTCGTCGTCGCCGTCCTGCGGCACAACCTCACCGAACGGGCCGGCCTGGAGGCCGAGGTCACCGCCCGCACCGTGGCGGGCGCCCAGGCCGCGCTCAACGGCGACTTCGGCACCCTCGACCTGCCCGACGACGAGGACGACCTCGTACAGGTCGCCGACGCGACGGGCAAGGTACTGGCCGCCGGTGACGAACTGCGCGGACGCCCTGTGCTCAGCGACTACGCACCCGCGTCCGCGCCCACGCCCGCACCCGCGGGCACGGCGTCGGGCGGCAGGCACCAGGACGACGACGACAACGACGACCACGGGCACGACAGCACACCGGCGCGCGGCAAGGTCGGCACCGAGGTCGAACGCAGGACGCTGACCGTGCGGGTCGGCGACGAGTCCCACGCGTACCGGTTCGCCGCCGTCCAGGGAACGACGTACGACGGCCGTACCTACACCGTGTACGCGGGTGCCTCGCTGGCGGACGAACAGGCCACGTCGGACCAGGTCGTCCGCGCGATGCTGACCGGTCTGCCGTGTCTCCTCGTCGTCGTCGCGGCCGTCACCTGGCTGGTCACGCGGCGCGCGCTCAGGCCGGTGGAGGGCATCCGGGCGAAGATGGCGGAGATCACCGGCAGCGGCGACCTGGCCCGCCGGGTGCCCGAGCCCGACGCGCGCGACGAGATCGCCCGGCTCGCCCGCACCACCAACCAGACCCTGGCGGCGCTGGAGCAGTCGGTGGAGCGCCAGCACCGGTTCGTCGCCGACGCCTCCCACGAACTGCGCAGCCCCATCGCCTCCCTGCGCACCCAACTGGAGGTGGCGGAGCAGCACCCGGAGCTGCTCGACGTGCCCGACCTGCTGCAGGACGTCGTACGCCTCCAGCACCTGGCCGCCGACCTGCTGCTGCTCGCCCGCCTCGACGCCGGCGAGCGGCCCGCGGACACCCTGGTCGATCTGGCTGCCCTGGTGCGTGAAGAGGTGGCACGGCGCGCGCGGACCGACCGCGTCACCCCCGCCGTCACCGCCGCCGACACCGCGCTGGAGGTGAAGGGCAGCAGGAACCAGCTTTCCCGGGTGCTGGGGAACCTGCTGGACAACGCCCAGCGGCACGCCTCCACCGGCATCACCGTGACCGTGGACGCCGTGGGCGACGCCGTCGTGCTGACCGTGGCCGACGACGGAGACGGCGTCGCCCCGGCCGACCGCACGCGCGTCTTCGAACGGTTCGTCCGCCTCGACGAGGGCCGCAGCCGCGACGAGGGCGGAGCCGGCCTTGGCCTGGCCATCGCCCGCGACGTCGTCCGGCGCCACCACGGGACCCTGTCCCTGACCGACTCTCCCGCCGGAGGGGCCGCCTTCCGGATCAGCCTGCCCCGCGCTCACTGACCTCCTGCAGCCGAACGCCGCCCCACACAGGAGCAGTTGGCCTCCGGCTGCCATGGTGGCGAAACCTTGGACATCTGCTGGGCTGCCGCTTCCCCTGCGCTGGACGGCCTCTCTACGGCGCCTTCATAGGGTCGTGCTCGTCCCCCGGTGGTCCGGCTCCCGGATCACCCCCCTCCCCGAAAACCGGAGACCGTTCATGCGTACCCTGCCTCGCCGTGCCCTCCTCGCCGCTCCCGCCGCCGCGCTGATGTTCGCCCTCGCGGCCTGCGGGGGTGGTTCCGACTCCGCCTCCGACTCCGGCGGTTCGCAGTCGGACACCCAGCAGGCCGCGCAGGGTTCGGGAGGCGCGGACGCGGCGGGGGAGGGCGCCGGGGACACCGACGACAAGAAGGAACCGCCGCTGACCGGCGAGGTGAAGCAGAAGGCCGAGGCGGCGGCCGTCGCCGCGTACCCGGGCACGGTGCTGAAGTCCGAGGAGGACGCGGAGAAGCCCGGCATGTACGCGGTCGAGGTGAAGAAGGAGGACGGCACCACGGTCGAGGTGTACCTGGACAAGTCCTTCAAGGTCACCGACACCAAGCAGGAAGGCACCGAGGAGACGGAGAAGGACGGCTGAGACGCGCGGGCCGAGCGGAGCGCCCCTCACGGCTACACCGGACCCCAGATGCCCCACAAGTCTCAGGCGGCTTCCCATGGACACCGGAACTCCCTCGGCACAGCTGTGCGAGCCTTGCGGCATGCGGCTCCTGCTCATCGAAGACGACGACCGAATCGCCGGCCCCCTCACCGAAGGGCTCGGGCGCTACGGCTTCACCGTGGACCACGCCCGCACCGGTGCCGCCGGACTGGCCGGCACCGAGGGCGCTCCGGACCTGGTCCTGCTCGACCTCGGCCTGCCCGACATGGACGGTCTGGACGTCTGCCGCAGTCTGCGCGCCCGCTCCGCCGTACCGATCATCATGATCACCGCGAGGGGAGAGGAGGCCGACCGTATCGTCGGCCTGGAACTGGGCGCCGACGACTACCTCGCCAAGCCGTTCGGCGTACGGGAGTTGGTGGCCCGCATCCGTGCTGTCACCCGGCGCACCAGCGGCGAGCTGACCTACCCCGCGCCCGCCCGTCCCGCCGCCGGGGTCCCCGGGCCACAGGTGCTCGGCGCCCTGGAGATCAACCGCCGTACCCGGCAGGTCCACCTCCGCGGCGAGGAAGTGGCCCTCACCCCCCGCGAGTTCGACCTCCTCGTCTTCCTCGCGGGGGACCCGGGCACGGTGCACTCCCGGCAACAGATCATGGACACGGTCTGGGACCCCCACTTCTTCGGCCCCACCAAGACCCTCGACGCCCATGTGGCCGCCCTGCGCCGCAAGCTCGGCGACCCGGCCTGGATCACCACGGCTCGTGGCGTCGGCTTCCGCCTCACCGTCCCCGGCGCCGACGGGGAACCCGGAGCGGCCGGATGACCCGGCGCCTGCTGCTCAGCTACCTCGGCCTGGCGATCCTCGTCCTGGCCGGACTGGAGATCCCCCTCGGCTGGATCTACGCACGCGGCGAGATGACCCGCGCCTCCCAAGGCGTGGAGCGCGATGCCTCGATGCTCGCCGAGATCACCGAGGAGAACATCGAAGAGGGCAACCTGGAAGCCCTGCCCGAGGTCGTGGGCGACTACGCCACCCGCACCGGCCGCCATGTCGTCGTCACCGACCGGCAGGGTGTCGTCCTGGCCGACTCCGATCCGTCCGGTCGTATCGGCGTCAGCATCGCGGCCGCACCGGACATCGCCCGTGCCCTGCGCAACGAGCCGACGGTCGTCACCGGGGACGAGGTGCTCTCGGCCACGGTGCCCGGCTCCTCCGGCACCACCGTGCGGGGTTCCCTGCGGCTGACCAGTCCCACGGCCGAGGTCGACTCCCGCGTCCACCGCATCTGGGGCGCCCTGGCCCTGGCCGGGGCCTGCGTTCTGGCCGCGGTGGCGCTGGCCGCCTTCACCCTCGCCCGCTGGATCACCCGCCCCTTGCGCACGCTGGAGGCCGCCACCGCCCAGCTGGCCGACGGCCGGCTCACCAACCCGCCGGACACCACCACCGGCCCACCCGAACTGCGCAGCCTCGCCGTCTCGTTCACCCGTACGGCCACACGTCTGCAGCAACTGCTCAAGGCCCAGCAGGCGTTCGCCTCCGAAGCCTCCCACCAGCTGAAGACCCCGCTCACCGCCCTCCGGCTGCGCCTGGAGAACTTCGAGCCCTACCTCGACCCCCGCGCCCACGGTAGTCTGGAGGAGGCCGTCGACGAGGTGGAGCGCCTCAGCCGAATGGTGCAGGGCCTGCTTGCCCTGGCCCGCCTGGAGAACAGCGCCACCACGCCCGAACCGGTCGACCTGGACACCGTCATCGCCGACCGGGCCGCCATGTGGGAGCCGCTCGCCGCCGAGCAGTACGTCGCCCTCGCCATCACCGGCCGCGCGGCCGGCCGGGTGTGGGCGATCCCGGGCGCCCTGGAACAGATCATCGACAACCTGGTCGCCAACGCCCTGCGTGTCTCGCCACCCGGCACCACGGTCACGATCCACCGTGCGCCCGGTACCGGGCTCCACGTCATCGACCAGGGGCCCGGTATGACCGAGGCCGATCGCGCTCGCGCGTTCGACCGCTTCTGGCGCTCCTCCGACTCCCAGCACGACGGAACCGGACTCGGCCTGCCCATCGTCCGCCACTTGGTCCAGGCCTCCGGCGGCGACATCACCCTGCATCCGGCTCCCGGTACCGGCCTGGACGCCGCCGTGCGCCTGCGCCCGGTGACCGGGGACCGGTCACGTGAGGCGAGCGGCCGGCCCCGATCGAGGCCGGCCAGGTCGGCAGCGCCTTGACGGTCACGCGCCGGGACCGTGTGGGCGCGAGCGGCCTTCGAGGCGTCAGTTCATGAGCAGCAGGCGGGTGTTCGGCACCAGCTTCCGGTTCACGCTGGTGCTCTGTACGAAGATCGTGAAGTCGTCGTTGTGGTCCGGCTTGACGCGCACCTCCACGTCCGGCAGGCCGAGCAGGGCTCGGGCCTCCGGGCCCGTGTACACCCGGTCCGTCTTCTTCTCCAGCACCGCTATCTGCTTCCGCGCCTGGATCTTCTCCGACTTGCTCAACTGGTAGAAGGCGCCGCCCGTACGGTAGGTGTGGCCGCTCTCCACGACCCATTCCCGGATCGCCGCGTCCCGGGCCACCGGAATCAGCTCGTACTGCGCCGGATCCACCGGAGTGAGCCCGGCCGCCTCGATGGTGTCCTTGTTGACCGCCTCGGCCCCTACGGAGAACACAGCGCGCGAACCCCGGATGCCCTTGGTGCGGCCTACCATGAACTTCTCGGTGGCCTCCTGGATGACCTGGCCGGCCTCCTCCAGGCCCTGGGTGCTCGTGGCGTCCCAGATGGCGATGTTGTCCTTCGGGAAGCCGCACCGCATGGCCTCGCGCTTGCCCATCTGGTCCGGCACGAGGACGGCCAGCGTCCAGTTGTCCTGCTGCGTCTCGATCATCTCGGCCACGGCCCGCACCAGTTCACGAGGATCCCTGGTGGGGGCGTCGGGGCAGCGGTGACTCGCGTTCTCCTGACCGTCGGTGAGAACGAACGTCAGGAAGCTGTGGTCGCCGTACAGTTGGGCCGTCTGCGCCAGCTCCGCCTGCGATTTCAGTGCGGCCGCCAGCAGGGCCGTCATGCCACCGACGCGGTACAGCTGCCGCAGCGACGGCATCCGCAGCACGTCCTTGTCGTAGATGACGCACTCCACCTTGTCGGCGAAGACGTACACCGTGACGCGGGTCTCCTGGTCCAGCTCCCTGGACCGGCGGGCGAGATAGGCGATCTGCTGGTCGGCGACCTCGATGACCTTGCTGCTCAGATGCCTCATCGACGAGCTCGCGTCCAGCACCAGGGCAACGTGGTTGATGTAGTTCTGGGTTCCTGACATGACAGCTCCCCCTCGTTCCGTCTTGATGTTCCAACTCTCTCACCCACCACTGACAATCGATCTTGAGCTCGGACCGTTCCTGAGTGCATCGGCCACCATGGCCGCCCGGAATTTTTATGTTCCGACTGTCTGGCAGATGCCGAAATGCCATGATGTGAAGGGTCTGTTGGCTTGATTTCGGGGTTGGGGCCGATCGGTTCGGGCCGTCGGCGGCTTCACAGGGGTAGGGGCAGTGTGCGCGACAGCGGGGAATTCCAGGCCGGTGACCGGAACGCCACGGGCGGAGTGACGGACGCCGGTACTGCATCGTGTCAACCAGGTTTGGATGCAGTCGAGTTGGATGCCGTCGAGGGGGTCCGAGACTTCGGCAGGGCACTGACGCGGTTGCGTCAGCGGGCCGGGCTCAGCGTGCGCGATGTGTCCGCGGCGTCAGGCATCGCGCTCAGTACGCTCAGCGGATACTTCGCCGGTACGCATCTTCCCGCCGTCGGGCAGGAGTTACGGCTGAGCCGGCTCCTCACCGCCTGCCGCGTCGGCGCGTCCGAGCAGGAAGCCTGGCACGAGGTCTGGCACCGGCTGCGGGATGCCGCCCGGTCGGCGCATCCGGACAACCGTGCCGTCCGGGAGCCGCGGTCCGTGCGGCCCCAAGCTACGGGACCGGTGCCGGCCGAAGCCCCCTCGCCCCGCGCCGCCGCCCGATCCCGGCTGGTCGGAGTGCCCGCCCCGGCGCCACGGAGCGAGACCGCCGCGGGTGGCCGGGCGGGCCGGGCACTGCTGCGCAGCATCCGGCCGCCGCTCGCCAGACTGTCGCATGAACCCGTGGTCCGCGGGCGGGACGGGCTCGTCGGCCGGCTCGCGACCGCCCTGGGCACCGCCTCCACCCCACGTGTGCACGTCCTGTGCGGGCTAGCCGGAGTGGGGAAGAGTACCGTCGCCCTCACCCTGGCCAGGGCGGCCGTGGCACACGGCGCGCAGGTCTGGTGGGTGGGCGCCGACAGCGCTGCGGCGACAGCCGACGCCATGTACGCGCTCGCTGCCGAACTGGGCGCCTCCCGGAACCAGTTGGAGCACTCCAGCCTTCCTGACCTGGTGTGGCGGCTGCTGAGTGCCCAGCGACGGCCCTGGCTGCTGGTCGTCGACGGCGCGGACGACACCGACGACGTACTTGCCCCGGGCGGCGGGCGGGTGGTGGACGGCACCGGCTGGGTCCGCCCGGTGTCCGGTATGCAGGGCATGGTGCTGGTCACCACCCGGGACGGGCGCACCTGGCGCCATCCGGGGCCCAGCGGTCCGGCTCGGGGCGCCTGGTTCGACGCCCACCTGGTGGCGCCGCTGGCCAGCGGCGACGCGGCGCGGGTGCTGCTGGAACTGGCTCCCCGCGGCGGCGGCCCGGCCGAGGCCCTCGCCCTCGCCGAACGGCTCGGGGTCTGCCGCTGGAGCTGCGGCTGGCCGGCGGGGTGCTCGCCGCCGCTGCTCGCGTTCCGATCGACTTCGCCGATGCGGAAACGCCCCGCACCTTCGCCGACTACGCCGCCTCGCTCGACCGGGGCGGCGACCCCAGCGCGCTGGCCGCGCCCCACCGACCGGCCCCCATGGGCCGGAGCTGGCGACTCTCCCTGGACATGCTGGAGCGCTGCGGACTGCAGGCGGCGCGTCCCCTGCTGCACCTGGCCGCATGTCTGGCCCCCGGCCCGTTCCCGTGGACGAGAGTGCTGCGTCCCGACGTGCTCGCCGGATCGCCGCTCTTCCCCGGGCTGGGCGCGCTTTCCCTGTGCGAACTGGTGGACGCGTTGGTCGACCTGGGCTTCGTCACCCGGCACCGCGAGGGCGACACCGAGTTGCTGACCCTGCCCTCCCCGGTGCGCCGACTCTTCCGGGACACCACCGAGGTACGCACTCGGCTGGCGGACTACTTCGAGTTGCTGACCCGGTTGCTGATGGTGGCCTTCGCCGAGTACGAGGCCCGTGACCCGGCCGCCTGGCCGGGCCTGGAAGTCCTTGCGGGTCAGGAGCAGGCGGCTCTCGACCTGGTCGACGACCTCGGCGGCGGCACCGGTGTCCCCGCGGTGCCAGACGACCTGCTGCTCCCGGTCCGGCTGGCCACCTGCCACCGACGTGTGAGCGGACGTCTCCGGGAGGCCGAACGGATCTGCACCGACGCTCTGCCCAAGAGCCGGCGCCTGCTCGGCCCTGACCACCCTGATGTACTCGCCCTGGAACACGAGTTGGGCCGCATCAGGCTCGGCTGCGGCGACGCGGCTCGTGCCGTGCGTGAACTGCGCGCCGTGCTCGACGCCCGGGTACGTGTGCTCGGCCAGACCGACCCGGACACGCTCACCACACAGCATTACCTCGCCCGGGCGCTGCTGGCACTGGGCCGCGTCCAGGAGGCGCACGTGTGGTTCGCTCGTACGCTGGCGGCCCGCACCCGGATCCTCGGACCCGGCCACCAGGACACCCTGGCGACCCGGCACGACCTGGGCCTGGTCCTGCTGGAACAGGGCCGGTACACCGTCGCCGCCGAGATCCTGCGGACCGTCCTGGCCGAGCGCACGGTGCTGCTCGGCGCCGACCATCCGGCCACCCTGGTGACCCGTCAGCATCTGACGCGGCTCGTCGTGGAGACGCACGGGCCGGACTCGGCCAGGGACGCCTACCGGGAACTGGCGTCGGAGTGCACCCGCGTCCTGGGTAACGCCCATCCGCACGCGCCTGGCCCCCGTAGGGCCCTCGACGAGCCCACCGGGGCACCGGACGGCGCGGCGCTGCCCAGGACGCGACACCGCGGCGATTCCAGCGGGGAACCCGGTCGCCCGCCTCACCCCGCCGGATCGAACGGCTGAAGCGCCGGCCGGTCTGCCGGGGGCAGGGCGTGCAGCTTCTTCAGGCCGGACACGTCGACGAACCGCGCGTGGGCCGCCGGCACGGCGTGGGCCAGCACCGATTCCAGATAGCGCGCCGGCAAGGTGCCGAGGTCCGCCGCGAGCGGACCGGTGAACCCCGCCATGTCCAGTGTCCGCGCGGCCCGAGCCGCCCAGGCCCTTGCGACGGCCAACGCCGGGGTCACTCCGGACCGTCGGACGATCCCGTACGCGGCGGCCGTCTCCCGCGCTGTCGCTTCCGGCCGCAGCAGCCCGGCGAGCTTCTCTCCGCCCGGCGCGCGGGCCGCCAGCAGCACCGGCAGCGTGTACACGCCCTGCGGTACGTCGTGCTCCACGGGTTTGCCCCAGCGCTCGGACGTGGAGAGTACGTCCATCAGGTCGTCGGCGATCTGGAACACCACGCCCAGGCAGGTGCCGTAGCGGGCGGCTGCGTCGGCCGCGGCGGACGCCGGCGCTTGCGGCCTGTCGGCGAGTACCCCGAGGACACAGGCCGCGCTGATCAGGGCGGCGGTCTTGCCCCGTACCTGGCGCAGGTACTCAGCGGGGGGAATCAACCGGTGCCGGTGGGCGGACTCCAGCGCCTGGCCGTCGCACATCTCCAAGAACGCCGCGGACCAGACCCGGTGCGCCTCCGGCCCCGCGTCCGCGAGCAGCAGGCCCGCTGCCGCGAGCAGCCGGTCGCCGCCGACGACGGCCCCGGCGGCCAGATGGGTACGGTGGAGTGTCGGCAGGCCACCGCGCGTGGTCGCGTCGTCCATCAGGTCGTCGTGCACGAGGGAGGCCAAGTGCAGCAGTTCCACCGCGGCGGCCCGGCGCAACATCCGGGGCCCGGAGTCTGCCCCGGCGGCCCGTGCGAAGGCCATCAGCAGGCCCGGCCGCAGCCGCTTGCCCGTGCGTCGCACGGTGTTGCTCAGCGCCGCGCTGAGCGAAGGCACCGGACCGAGGGCCGCGTCCGTCAGCAACTCCTCGAATCTCTCGGCACGCGCACGCGGCAGGGTCAGACATGCCAGCACCTCGGCCGGTGCCTCGCGGCCCGACAGGGCGAGTACGGTGCCCGTCATGACGCGGCCCCGGTTGCCCCGGTGCCGAGCGCATCGCGCCGGGCCCGCACCGTGCGCAGCCGCGCCACCGCCAGCACCGCCGCGAACCAGCCCGCCACCGCAAGGGCCAGTCGGGCGGCGGACGGCCCCGGCAGCACCGCCGCGCAGCCAAGGAGGAAGGCGAGCGTGTTGCCGAACGACCAGCCCCCGTTGCGCAGCCATCCGGGCGGCAGCTGACCCCGCCTCGACGGGGCCGTCAGCTCGGACCGTGAGACGTCGGCGAACGGACCGGGCCCCGTGAACAGTCGCGCAAGGCCTGCCGACGAGGCGAGCGCCAGCACAGCCCCGCCCATGGCGAGCACCGCCTGGCGGACGTCCCAGCCACGTACCCCGAGCACCACGGCCGCCGCGACCGTGCACCCCGCGACGCCCACCTGTGCGGAGAGCACGAACACGAGATAGCGCCGCGGGAAGTGGAACCCGCCCTCGTGACGGGTGCGCACGCCGAGCGCGATCGCCGTGGTGCGCGACCCCGCCGAGCGGTCCGTGGCGATGTCCTTCAGATTGCCCACCGAACTGTTGGTGGCCACCATGTGGAACCCGAATCCCACGACCAACAGGCAGACGGGAAGGCCCGCGTGACCGCCCCGCGCCAGTGCCACCAGGGGAAGGGGCGCGGCCATCGCCACCCCGAACAGATAGTCCCAGAGCATGGGGGAGCCCCTCTCCGGTGACTTCTGGAGGATGTTCAGCCACGCGGTCAGCACCACGACACCGACCAGCCCGGCCCGTGCCACCGTGCCGTCCGCCAGGGCCCAGGCTGCGGCGGCCAGGACGGCGGCCTCGGTCACCGCCCAGCCCGCGACAGTCGCCGGGGCCACCGCGCCGCGCACCAGCGGGCTGCGCAGCCGCGCCGGGTTCAACCGGTCGGAGGCCAGGTCGGTGAGGTCGTTGACATGGCAGGCGAAAGCCTGGAGCAGGGTGCCCGCGCCGATCAGCACCAGCCAGCCGCCGACGCCGAGACCGGGCACGAGGAGCCCTCCCACCACGTACGGGATCCAGGTGAAGACCGCGACGGGCAGGCGCGACAGGGCCAGGTAGTGGGAGACGCCCCCGAGCGCAGGTGGGGCAGAGGACCGGGTATCGGTCCACGCGAGGTCAGTGGTCATGATTGCCCTCCGGCAGGCTGGGGCGGCGCGCCGACCGGCGCGACCTCGAAGAAGGGGACCCGGGCGGCCAGTCCGCGCCGACCCCGGTCGAGAGTCCGGCGGACAGGAGCGGGAAGACGCCTCTCGGCCGTCTCGCAGGCGGCGCCGACGACCACGCCGATATGGAAGAGCGTGAGCCAGGCAAGCAGCATCCGGTGGCGTGCGCCGGGACCGCGGCCGTAGAAGTCGGCCAGGTCCCGGCGTGCCGCGGCGAACCGGCGGCCGGCCTCGCGGACGGCACGGAACCCCGGACCGACGGGCGAGACGCGGCCGTCTGCGCGGTCCTCGTAGCGGTCCTCCAGGTCGTCCATGTACTGGAGGTAGGAGCCGAACGAGCGCAGCGCGGACTCCTCCGCGGGTCCGAAGCCGGCGTTGACGGCGGCGAAGTAGAGACACAGTGAGTGGTGCCCCTTGTCGCTTGTCAGCTCCTCCAGCGCGGCCGGTTCCATGGCCGAAGGTCCCATCTGCTCGCGGGAGCGCCGCTGGGTCGCGAGCATGCGGACCAGATACGGGCGGACCGCGTCCGCGTCGGCGACCGAGGTCCAGCAGCGGGCGGCCAGTTCTCCCAGCACGCTCTGCCAGACATCCCCCGGATCCGGGACCCGGGTGCCGAGCACCACCTCCTCCAGCGGTCCGGTCCGGGCTCCGGCGGCCGGACGGTCGTAGACATGGTCGAGGAGATGGGTGACCGTCCCCAGCAGGACTCCGAGCCGGGTGTCGTGCGGCGCGCGGCGCAGCGTCGCGTAGAGGAAGAGCAGCGCGTTGATCCGGTGCACGGTGTGGGTGAGGTGGCGGCGCTCCGCGACACCGAGGCGGGAGTCGAGATGGAACAGCAACTCATCTCGCAGGAGACCGAGTTCGTGGGCGGCGCGGGCGCACTCGGCGTTGGCGGTGCGCCAGGGCAGGGCACGGCGGCGACGGGTCGTTCTCAACGGATCACCTCTCGTCGGGTGAAGAGAGCGGTCACGGTCGGTGGTCCGGCGGCGGCCGGTCCGGCGGAGGACGGAGGCGTGCGGCCGCGCACCAGCCGGGTCACGGCTGCCAGGTGCAACCAGCAGACCAGCCCGTCGGTGAAGCGCCGGGTGCGGTACGGCCCGTACAGCGCGGCCAGCAGGGCCTCCACGTGGGACAGCTCCGCGTAGAGCGCGCCGAGCGGAAGGTTGCCGCAGGTCGCTGCTGTGCGGAGCCCGGCGCGCAGGTCGACGGCCAGGTCCTCGTAGTCGTCGACCAGTTGCAAGAAGCCGCCCAGGGCCAGCAGCGCCTTCCGCTGGGCCGGCGCCGGGGCGGGCTGCACCAGGCCGCCGAGCACGAGCATGCCCAGCCCGCCTTTGTGGCGCGAGGCCCGCACGAGCTCGGGCGCGCTCGGCCGGCGGTCCCCGGGCGGGCGCAGGGAGGCGTGCTGGGCGGCGTGCAGCTGGGAAAGCGCGCCGTAGGAGACCGGATGGCGATCGGCGGGGAGCCGCTCCCGCAATGCGGCGAACAGCACGGCGGCCGACTCCGCGGGGGTGCCCGGCGCTTGCGGGGCGGGAGTCGTGGGCTCGGCGACCAGACGGTCGAGCACCGCAAGACCTTCGCCTCCGCGGGCCTCGTCGAAGGCGTCGTCGTACAGGCGGGTGAACGCGCCCGCCAGGACGGCGGTCGCCGGGTCGACCGGGTGGCCCGTGAGACGGGCATAACGGAGCACGAGCAGGCCGCCCTTGACCGCCCAGGGCAGCAGCCGTCGACCGAGGGCGCCGTCGGCGCCCCCGGGCAGCAGGGGTGCCACCGCGGACGCGTGGGCCGCGGCGAGAGTCCGGCAGTCGGCGTTGACGGCCGGCAGGGTCGGCAGTAGCCGCACCGCCTGCCCGGGGACGCGCAGGGCCTCACAGAGCACCCGGCAGCGGCCGATCGGTGAGGGCGGGGCCGGCGCGGCGGGGGGAGCAGGGAACGGTTCAGGGTCGTTCATACCAGTATCCGCATCGAGTGAGGTCCTTGCGCGCGCTGCGGGAGACCGCCATCAGCGCATACGTGGAGAACATGCCGCCGCGGTGGAATCCGCGGGGCGAGGCGTGCACGGTGATGTCGTCGAGCTGGCTCCAGCGGGCCCGCCCGGCCCGGACGTCCACACGCAGGCGCTCCAGGAGGGCCACGTCCTCGTAGGCGTAGAGGTCCTGCGGATAGCCGCCGACCGAGGTGAACCAGCCGGCCCGCACGGCCAGCACGCCGAAGGACATGTGCTTGACCTTGGTCAGCAGCCGCAGCGCGCCGTGCGCGCACAACCGGGTGATGGGGTCGATCTCGGCGGGCTCCAGCACGACACGCACGCCGGCCGCGGTGAGTCCGGCGTCTTCGCCGAAACGGGCGGCCAGGCCGGGCAGGAAGCCCAACGGGACCCGGTAGTCGGCGTCCGTGAACACCAGCAGATCACCATCAGCCGCCTGGGCACCTGCGTTCCGTGCCCGAGCCACTCCGCGCTCCGGCATCGTCACCACCCGCGCGCCGTAGGCGCGGGCGAGGCCGGCTGTGGCATCGGTGCTTCCGTTGTCGGCGACGACGAGTTCGCAGTTCACGGGGGAACCGAGGTCGGCGAGACGGAGTGCGGAGTGGCGCAGCGAGCCGAGGGACCTGGGCAGGAACGACTCCTCGTTCCAGGCGGGCACGATCACCGAGATCCCCCGGACGTGCGGCGCGGACTTCGTGCTGTCGGGGGCCGTCACCTGTCGCCCGCCGTACGGACGAGCATTCGGTGGTGTCCGGCCAGAGGTACCACCCGGTGCAGGACGGCGGAGGCGGCTTCCAGTGGCAGCGACAGGCCCGCCGCCGTCAGGGCGGCCACTGAGCCCACGGCCGCCGCTGCCGGCCCCAGTCGGCGGCGTTGGTGCGGATGGGGCAGAAGCGGCTCGAAGAGCAGCGCAGCCGAGACGGCGTACTCGCCGGGGAGATAGATCGGCCGGGAGGCGTCGACACGGCCGTCCGGGCAGGCACGGCGCAGAGTCTCGGCGAGCGAGGCCCGCGAAGGGATGTGCCGGTGGAACGGCGGAAGCAGCGGGAACCAGTGCGCTCCGTACAGCCGCCCGGCGAGCCCGCCCACGACGGGTACCTCCACGCACAGCGCTCCGCCCGGGGCGAGCAGTGAGGAGGCTCGCCACAGTACGGCCTCCGGGTCGGGGCAGTGTTCCAGCAGATGGAACAGTGTCACGACGTCGTAGCGCAGATCGGTCTCGAAGCGGGTGAAGTCGGCCTGGTGGACGGCGAGTCCGCGCGCCCGGGCCCGCGCCGCGAGCACGGGGTCGGCCTCCACTCCGGTGCCGCGGACACCGTGGCGTACGGCGAGATGCGCGAGGAAGCCCCCGGTCCCGCAGCCCACGTCGAGCACCCGGCTGCCCGGGGAGAGGACACCGTGCCGGGCCAGCCAGCGGGCGCGCGGCCGGTAGACGAGCCGCTCGACGGTGGCACTGTCCATCGCCCCGGCAGTGAACGGCGACGCCGGTTCGCACAGCACATCCAGCACGTCGGTGCCTGTTGACACCTGACGGAGGTGCCCGCAGTGCGGACAGGCGGCGTAGCGGCTCGACGCACCGGTGCCGAACGCCGCGTCGCGTGCCGTGAATGCGCGGCCGTCGTGGACCGGGCGAAGGCAGCCGGGACACGGCTCGGACTCGGCCGGCCGATCGTGCCGCAGGAGAGCCGGACGGCCGGCCGCCGGCCCGGCGGAGATGAGCGCGCCGAGGCGGGCCGGGCGCAAGCGGTCGGCCAGCATCCCCCGCCACTGGGCCGAGACCAGGTCGCGCGGCCCACAGCGGCGGAAACCGGCGTGCCGGACGAGGTGCCGGGCGAACCGTTGCCGGGTCGTGAGCACCAGGCTGGTGCGGGCCCCTGGTAGCGCCGCTGCGATCAGCAGGCGCGCGGTGCCGCTCCCTCTGAACCCGGGGCGGACGTACAGACCGGCGAGTTCCTGGGTGACGCCGTCGGCATGGCGGACACACAGCAGCCAGCCGCCGAGGTCACCGCGCTCGGTGACGGCGACCAGGAGGCGATCCTGGTCGTAGGCCAGGCCCAGCTCCTCGAACGTACGGGGGGCCAGGGACGTGTGCGCGCGCAGGGTGCGCTGCACGGTCCACAGCAACTCCGCTCGGCCCTCGGGCATGAGGTCGCGGGCGGGACCGACGGCGAGGGGGGCGGCGGTGGACTGGTGTGTCACGGGGCGGAGACCCTTCGGTCGGGACGGATCTGGCGGGGCGCTGCAGGCGGCCGCGGCGGGTGACGGCGGGGTGACCGGGGCGAGCGGTCGGTCGGTCGCGAAGCGGAGGCCGGGCCTGAGGCCGCGGGGCCCGGCCGGGCGCGGCGAGGTGCACTCGGGCCGGCCGGGACAGGAGCGCCGCGGTGGCCTGTCCGGAACGGCGCACGGTGGTCGGCCGGTGAAAGGAAGGTTCGCGGTGTCTGTCATGTTCTGGCGCCTCGGGCTGACGGCGTGGCATCCGTACCGCCGGAATCCCGGCCCTGGACCGTCAGGACGGTGAGACTGCGGAAGTAGCGGATCCGGTCGGCGCCGAGCAGCGTCCGCTCGAGTCGGCGGTCCGGGCGGAGGCGCTCACGGAGGCCGCTCGGCACCTCCAGCCGGCGACGGCGCGAGCAGGCCAGCACGCGGGCGCCCGGTGCCGCCGTCCGGACCACCTCGGCCAGCAGGGCGTGCCATCCCGCCGGCGTGAGCCAGTCGGCCACGTTGGACAACGCGAACCTGTCGATGCCGCCCGCTGGTTCGGCGCGCAGCCGCTGCCGGACGTCGCCGTGCCGCAGCACCAGCCGGTCGGCCCGTGTCGCCAGCCCGGGGTAGTCGACGGGGGCCGGGCAGCACAGAGGTCGGTGCGCGCCGTCGGCAACCCGGCGCAGCAGCAGCGCCGTACGCTGCGGAGCTGCTCCTGCGAAGGGCAGCCACAGCGGACCCGCGAGCGTCGCGAGTCGACTGACCGCGCCCTGCCAGAGCAGCCCGGCGTCGATCATGTCCAGCCTGCCGTCCCAGAACTGCCGTACCGGATCCGGCAGTTCCGGCCGGAGTGCCTGATAGGCGGCGGTCGCCGGGCTGCCGCCCCGGCCGCGCGAGCCAGGGGAGGCGCCGAGCAGGGCCAGGTAGCCGTCGTGCGGCAGAAAGGCCACGGCCGTGCGCTTGAGCTCGGTGAGATGCAGCTGCGGAAGGGACAGATCCACGGCCGTGACCCGGCGCGGGTTCGTCGCCAGCAACGCGATCCCGATGTCACCGGCGGACGCGAGACAGAGGACATGCTGGCCGGGTTCGACCCGCAGTGCCTGCAGGACGGTCCTGGGGTCTTCGAGCGTGGCGGAGAAAGCGATCGGCCCGAGCAGCCGGTTGCCCCGGCGGTACAACCGCCGTGAGAGGGCGATCGGGTCGTGCGCGGGTACGGCCGCAGGATTGGCGCGCGTTGTCATAGCGGATCCCTGGAGTGGGCGAGTCGGGCCGCGGCGGTGGCCGCGGTACGGGCGGCCAGCGCCGCCGCAGGGCGTGCACCGCCGTACAGGACGCGGTGCCCGGCGCGTTCCACGAGCCCGCCGGCCGGGTCGCCGAGCCCGAAGAAGTCGACGTACACCGGACCGGCGGGGCGCAGCAGCACATTGGGCAGCACCAGTCCGCGCCGGGAGGGACGTGGCACGACGTCCAGACCGATCCCGTCGTCCTCAGCGATGATCTGGGCCAGGCCCAGCAGCACGGCGAGGGCGGCGCCCGCCGCGCCCGGTTCGGTCGGCAGTGCACGGGCGATCCGAGGGCCCACGTCCTGCTGGAGCAACGTGGGCACGTCGACGATGCCCAGCTCGGGGAAGTCCGCGGTGGTGAGCACGGACGGCTCCGGAGCGAAGCTCACCGCGGCACGCGTGCCGAACATCTGGTCCACAAGGAGGTGCCGACGGGTGGCCGGCAGCCTGGGCGCGGTCCGGCGCAGCACGGCGTCGGCCGCGTCCGGGGCGATCGCGCGGATCCGGGCCACCGCCCGGTCGTGTCCGTACCGCAGCCGCGCGGCCTGGGCGCGTGTCGGCCGGAACGGGTTGTCGGGCAATGGAAGGTGGCGCAGCGGCTCCGCCCACAGCGGCTCTGCCGGCCGCCCGCCCGCGGCTCCGGTGTGCAGCGCCCGACGCAAGTCGTCGACCTTCAAGAACTTCGCCACCAGCCCGTCGCCGAGCCGCCCGAGGTAAGCCGTCGAGCCGCCCTGCCGGTACGGCAGCCGCACCTTGACCGCACGCGTCCCGTGCGCCCCGATCACCACGCTCAGGCACAGCACCCGGGAGCCCGTCGACGCGGCCGCGGTCATGGCAGCCTCCGGGGCCCCAGCACGGAGCCCGCCGACCGCCAGCCGGGGATCGCCCTGTCCGCGCCGGCGCGGGCCCTCAGCCACAGCTCCCTCAGCCGTTCGGCGAGGACGGCCGGCGGTGGCAGTGGATCGCCCGGTGGCAAGAACACGTCGAGAGGCACCGGTGCGTCGGCGTAGACGTAGGGGCCCGGGTCCCGGACGGCCAGCCGCAGCCGGGCGGCTGCCCGCATCCCCGGGTGGGCCCCGAGCACCCGGGCCGCCAGCAGGTGGGCGTCGCGCACCCCGTACACCATGGGGATCAGGTGAATCGGCCGTGTTGAGGACTGGGTCCCCCGGGCCCGGGCCAGGGACCGCACCAGATGACCGATCCCGGGCTGCCAGGGCGCCCCGGGGTGCAGGGAGCCGCTCGGGAACACATGCACGCCCGCGCCGCCGGAACCGATCAGCCGGCCCGCCCGCGCCAGCTGCGCGGCGTTGGCGCGGCGGGCGGCGAAGTCGTCGCGAGCCGGCCACAGTGCGCGCTCCACGGCGTCCAGCGCGCGAGCGCGGAGCCCGGCGGGAGTGGGGGCGGGTGAGTCCGGGCGGGCTAGCGGCAGCACCACTCGGGCAAGGTTCGGACCGACCCTGGCGACGAAGTCACCGGCCAGATAGTGAATGTCCGTCCGTGTCAGCAGAGCGTTGAACAGGGCGGGTTCGAGGCCGCAGGCGTGGTTGCCGAAGGCGAGGAACGGCTCGTGGTCCAGCACCCGCCAGGTATCAGGATGGAGTTCGCAGCGGGGCTGCAGATCCCATTCCTCCAGCATCGCCCTGGAGCCCGGGCCCACTCCCCAGGTGCCGATCGCGGCGTCGTAGCGCAGCAGCGCGGTGCACAGCTCGGTCACCGGCAGCACGCTCTCGACGATCCGTGCACCGGCCCGTGACAGCGGCCCGCGCCGGGTCGCCCGCAGGTAGACGTCCGTCGCGGCCCTCAGCCCGTCGCGGTGGAAGGCGTCGATCATTTCGTTCACAGTCGCCCTCACCGGCTCCCCCCGGATGCCGTGACCACGGCGGCCGGCCCGCGCCGCAGCAGCGCGACCAGGGGGCGGGTCGGGGCGGTAACGGGGGCGGGGCGACGCAGGCCGGACGCCGCCCGGCCGATCTCGCTCAGCAGCAGGAAGACATGGGCCTCGTCCAGCAGTCGGCGGGCCGGACGGCTCCCGTAGAGGTTCGCCAGCCCTGCCTCTGCGGCGGCCAGCCGCGCCCGCAGCTCAGCCCGACCGCAGGCCCCGGTGCCGGGCAGGGTGGCGATGCCGAGCATCGCGTCACGGGCCCGGTCGTGGTGGTCGTCGCACAGTTGCAGCGCCGCACCCAGTTCCGCGACCGCGGCCGCCTCGGCCGCGGTCATGCCCGGCCGGGCCAGGGCGAACAACACGACCATCGTGGCGCCCCCCTTGCCGTAAGTGATCTCCTCCAGCTCGGCGAGGGTCACGTCGGGCGCGGCCTGCCGGGCGGATCGGCACTGGTAGCGATGCACCGTGGCGAGAGCCGTGTACAGGACGTCCCCGGGTGGGCGGCCCAGACGCTGTTCGAGGGTCGAGAACAGGGCGCCCGCGAGTGCTTCGAGTGGATCGCGTGGCGTCCAGGGCCGGCCGGCGAACAGCCGGCCCGCGCGTTCGGCGAAGCCTGTCCGGCCGGGTTCGTCCAGCAGGTCGTCGTAGAGCCGCGCGAATGCACAGCCCAGCGCGGAGACGGCCGCATGCTCGCCGGTGAACCGTCGGCCCGCGGCCCGGCAGCAGGCCGCTACCATGTGACCGCCTTTGGCGCTCCAGGCCCGCAGCGCCGCTCCCAGCCGGTCCCTCTCAGGCCCCTTGGGCGTCTCCGCCGCCACCAGCGGCAGCACCACCTCGTCGAAGGCGGCGCAGCACAGCTGCGCGTCGTGCCACGCCGCACGCAGCACCGTGGGCGCGGCGGACAGCGCACGGACCGTCGTCCGCACGGCGCCCGATTGGCGCCGATCTTCGGCCACGGGGGGCGGACTGCCCGGTTCGGGAGCGAATATGGGAAACGGCTGGCGCACGGCAGCACCTTCTCTCTGGGGCTGGGCCCGCACGGCCCGGCCCGCCCGGTCGCCGAGGACACGGGAGGTGCGGGACCTGGACGGCTCCAGCACAGCGGGCCGCGCCCTCGGACAGAAAGTGCGACGACATCCTCCGGACGCTCTCGGACGGTCTCGGACGCCCATGCCGCCTTCTGCGCCCCGGTGCAGGTGGGCTGTCCACAATGCGGGGCTGGGACGCACTCCAGGTCGCGGGCGTCGCGAACTCCCGGCGTCCGAACCGGCACCGGACATCCCTGTGGCTGGAACCGCCATGAGTGTGGGTCGACAGCCGCAGGCCCCGTCCGAACGGGCCCGGTGGCTGTGCACGCCAGTTGGACGCCGCTGCCCGGCCCACCGGGCACGTCACACGAACCAGGCATGGCAGGGATCAGCAGAGCGCGGGCCGCGCCGGTGTCTTGCCGGCCGAGAAGACGGGCGAGTTCGTCGTGGGTGGCAGCCCAGACACTGCCGGGCGCGGCGAAGGGCAGAACGGGCCGGTCGCCTACAGCAGCAAAGGAGTTGTGGCCGCACAGCTCGCGGCGGCCAGGCCCGAGGGGTTCTCCCGCGGGCGCAGGAGGTCCGCGACCAGTCCGGCGACACAGCGGTGCCACAGGGCGGCCCGGCGCAGCATCGCGTGGTCGCCGTGCCGGATCAGGACGATGCCCGCGCGGGACTCCGCGAGCCGGGCCCGGCGGACGTAGCCCAGGGAGGCGTCCGGACTGGTCACGGTGTCGCGGTCACCGTGCAGGACGACGGCGCGTTTGCCGCGCAGGTGTGCCGTCGGTTCCTCCGGTGGCAGCCAGGGGGCGAGGGCGACGACACCACGTACCAGCGGATGGGAGGCCGCGCGCAGCGCCGCCCTGCCACCCATCGAGTGACCGATCAGGACCACCGGTACCGGACCCGCGAGCTCTTCGAGTTCGTCGAGCGCCCGGTAGGCGTCCTGGAGGGGATCCTCGTGGTTCCACCCCCGGTGCCGGTAGCGGACGTGTCCCAGCACGGCTTCCTGGAGGGAGACGGCCGACGCCGCGGTACGCAGTACCGGACGCATCCTCAGCGCCGCCGGATGCCAGGGCCGCGACGTCTGGTAGCCGTCCTCCCGTCCTCCGTGCAGGGTGATGACCGCGGCTTCCGGCTGCTGCGGGCAGTGCCGGACCCCCAGGGCCGGGACGGCCGGTCGGCCGTCGTGACCTCGCATCATCGATTCGACGCCTTCCTTCCTGGAGCCCACCCGCGGCGATCTCCCGTGCGGCTTGATGTTCCAGCCGGATCGGGTGCTGAGCAAGTGCTCCCCGCCGGCAGTGCGTCGGGCCGCCCCGTCCCTGCACGGACTTCGCCGGAGCAGTGCCTAGGTCTTACCCCCAGCGCCGGTGAGCCGGACCAGGTGAAGCGGAATATCCGTTGCGGAACGCGCCGCGGATTGGTGCGAAATCTTCTTTCACCTGATCGAGGGGACCACCAATCCGGTGGGCGGGCAGAACCGGATTCCCGGCGTGAGGGACGAAGAGAAGGATCAGCGAACACGGCCGGTTCTGCCGCGTCTTGCGCTGGGCGCGCTGAGCGGAGCGCTCGCCGGCTGCGCCGCCCTGGCCGTGGCCGAACTGGCCGCGGCGGCGGTGCGGCCGCAGGCCGGTCCGGTCGTCGCGGTCGGAGGCGCGGCCATCGACGTGACGCCCGCCCCGGTCAAGGACTGGGCGATCCGCCACTTCGGCACCGACGACAAGCTCGTCCTGCGGCTCGGCATCCTCGCCGTACTGGCCGTGCTGGCCCTGGCGTTGGGGGTGCTGGCGACACGGTTCAGGCGGGGCGGGGCCGCCGGGGTCCTGCTCTTCGGCGTCGTCGGGGCAGCGGCCGCCCTCAGCCGCCCCGATTCCCGTGGCATCACCGACGCCCTGCCGTCCGTCGTGGGGGCGCTCGCCGGAGGGCTGCTCCTGTACGTCCTGGTGTACCGCCTGACCACGGTGAGGCGGTCACCCGGAGCGGAGTCCGGAGCCTCGGCCGGGAAGGAGGCGGCCGGAAGGGCCGCCTCCGAGGACTGGGACCGCCGGGGGTTCGTGGTGGCCGCCGCCTCCGCCGCGGCCGCCTCGGCGGTCGTGGGTGCCGTCGGACGGTCGCTGAACGGCTCGCGCGGCCGGAACGCCGTAGCCTCGCGCCGGCGGGTCGTCCTGCCGCGCCCGGGGTCACCGGCACAGCCGGTACCCGAGCGGGCGGGGCCGCGGGTCCCCGGGATCAGTCCCTTCGTCACCCCGAACGAGGACTTCTACCGGGTGGACACCGCGCTGGTGGTGCCCAAGGTGGACGCCACCGGTTGGCGGCTGCGCGTTCACGGCAAGGGGGTGCACCGTCCGGCCGTCTACTCCTTCGACGACCTGCTGCGCAGGGAGCTGATCGAGCGGGACATCACGCTCACGTGCGTGTCGAACGAGGTCGGCGGGCCCTATGTCGGCAACGCCCGCTGGACCGGCGTACGACTGGCCGATCTGCTCGCCGAGTGCGGGGTGCGGCCCCCGTCCCACGGTGGCCCGGCGGACCAGCTGGTCGCCCGCTCGGTGGACGGCATGACGATCGGCACTCCCGTCGAGGACGTCATGGACGGTCGCGACGCGATGCTCGCCCTCGGCATGAACGGTGAACCCCTGCCCTTCGACCACGGCTTCCCCGTCCGCATGGTCGTCCCCGGCCTGTACGGATACGTGTCGGCCTGCAAGTGGATCGAGGACATCGAACTCACCACCTTCGCCTCCTACGACCCCTACTGGGTCAAGCGCGGCTGGGCGCGCAGGGCTCCCGTCAAGACCCAGTCGCGCATCGACACCCCCAGGCCGTTCGCCCGGCCCCGGGCAGGCACGGTGATGGTCGCCGGCGTCGCCTGGGCCCAGCACAGGGGCGTCGACAGGGTCGAGGTCCGCGTCGACGACGGCCCCTGGCAGGAGGCCCGCCTGGCCGCCGAGGACACCCGGGACACCTGGCGCCAGTGGTCCCACGCCTGGCAGGCCACCAAGGGCAGCCACACCCTCACGGTGCGCGCCACCGACCGCACGGGAGCCGTGCAGGCGGACAGACGCACCCGCACCATCCCCGACGGCGCCGGCGGACGGCACTCGGTGGTCGTCACCGTCGAGTGATCCGGGCGGGCCCCGTCACCCGGGCCTCGCGCCCTCCGGAGCCACATTTCCCCACACCCCCCGACGCAGCCGCACAGTGCTGCGCGATTCAACAGGAGAACATGATGAACACGCGTTTCCGCCGTACCACCGGCCTTCTCGCCGCGGCCGCCGTACTGCCCCTGGCCCTCACCGCCTGCTCCGGCGGCGACTCGGACAAGTCCGACTCCGCCGGCAAGGCGTCGGCCTCTGCCACGGAGAGCGCAGCCGACATGGGCGGTTCGAGCAGCGGCGCGAGCAACACGGACCAGCCGTTCGGTGCGGCTTGTTCGGCCGTGCCGAAGAACGGCGCCGGTTCCTTCGACGGCATGGCCAAGGACCCGGTGGCCACCGCCGCCTCCAACAACCCGGCGCTGTCCACCCTTGTGACCGCGGTGAAGAAGGCCGGCCTGGTCGACACCCTCAACAACGCCCAGGACATCACGGTGTTCGCGCCGACCAACGACGCCTTCAAGAAGATCCCCAAGGCGACCCTGGACAAGGTCCTGGCCGACAAGGCCCAGCTGACTAAGATCCTCACCTACCACGTCGTCGGCCAGAAGCTCGCGCCGAAGGACCTGGAGAACGGCTCCTTCGACACCCTGGAGAAGTCGAAGGTCACGACCTCCGGATCGGGCGAGTCCTACACGGTCAACGACAACGCCAAGGTCGTCTGCGGCAACGTGAAGACCGCCAACGCCAACGTCTACATCGTCGACACCGTTCTGATGCCCAAGATGTGACATCCACCGGCGCCCCCCGACGCCCTCCCCGGCACCCGTCGGCCCCGCACCGGGGCCGGCGGGCGCCCTTCGTCCGTCGGCGACGCCCAGCCGGCCCGCTTCCACGGTCCCCGGTTCGGTCCGCCGCCCGTACCGGAAGGCGATCAGCAGGCCGGAAGAGGACACTGGGACGAGCGGCCGGGAGGTGTCCGGCCCTCTTCCGCACGACGCTGCCGGCCTCGCCCCCCGCCGGCGACTGCCGGTGCCCGCGGGGCCCGCGGGACGTTCGCAACCTCACACCGTCACAGGAGGGCCGACCATGGACATCAAGGGTTCCGCCGCTCTCGTCACGGGAGCCAACCGCGGCATCGGCCTGGCCTTCGCCCGGGCGCTGCTCGCTCACGGTGCCGCCAAGGTCTACGCCGGTGTCCGGGATCCGGAGAGCATGCGCGAACCCGGAGTCACCCCGCTGCGGCTCGATGTCACCGACGAGGAGCAGGTCGCCGCGGCCGCGCGCACCGCGGACGACGTCAGCATCGTGATCAACAACGCCGGCGTCGCCGGTGGTCCGGCACTCCTGGAGGGGTCGTTCGACGGCGCACGGCGGGAGATGGAGGTCAACTACTTCGGCACCTGGGCGGTGTCGCGGGCGTTCGCGCCCGTGCTGGCCGCCAACGGCGGCGGGGCTCTCGTCACCATGCTGTCCGTGGCGTCCTGGGTGGCCAACCGGCGGCTCCCGAGCTACGCGGCCTCCAAGTCCGCCCAGTGGTCGCTGACCAACGCCTTCCGGCTGGCGCTGCGCGAACAGGGCACGCTGGTCGTCGGCGTGCACGCGGGCTACGTGGACACCGATCTCGCGGCGGACATCGACTCACCGAAGATCCTCGCGGCCGACGTGGCCGAGATGACGATGGCCGCGCTGCTCGACGACGCGCCCGAAGTGCTCGTCGACGAGGTCACCCGGCGTGTGCGCGCCGCGCTCTCGGGCGATCTGGAGACGCTGTACGCCGACCGCTGACCGCACCCCGCGACGGTGGCCCTCCGCGGCGGCCGCCGTACGCGAGCCTGCCGGGCGATGCCCGCTTACATTGGACAGGTGGGTGCTACTGATTTCGGAGAGCAGCCGAGCGGTGACCTGGTCGACTACGCCGCGCTGTTCGCCGCCACACCCAGTCCCTACCTGGTGGTCGACCCCGGTCTGGTGATCGTCGGGGTGAACGCGGCCTACTGCCGGGTCACCGGCCGCACCCGGCGGGAACTGCTCGGGCAGTACATCTTCGACGCGTTCCCCGACAACCCGGCCGACCCGGAGGCCGACGGACGGCGGAACCTGTCGGCCTCCCTGCAACGGGTGCTCACCACGGGCAGGCCCGACACGATGGCCGTCCAGCGGTACGACATCCCCGTCCCCAGGCAGCCGGGCTCCTTCGAGGAACGGTGGTGGTCGCCGGTCAACACCCCCGTGGTCGGCCCGGACGGCAAGGTCGCGTGGATCATCCACCGGGTCGAGGACGTGACCGGCTTCGTCCGCAGCCGCCGCGAGCGGCAGCGGCCGGAACCCGTCGACCGGCCGGGCCCCCCGCCCGCGGGTCTGGAGGCGGAGCTGTACGCCCGCGCCCAGGAACTGGAGCGGGTGAACGAGGAACTGCGGCGGGCGCACGCGCGCGAGCGGCAGGTGGCGATGACGTTGCAGGAAGCCATGCTGCACTCGCCCGACCTGGCGCGGCACTCCAATGTGGCGGTGCGCTACCTGCCGGCGATCGGCTCGCTGAACGTGTGCGGCGACTGGTACGACACCGTCGACCTGACCGACGGGCGCTTCTTCGTGGCCGTCGGCGACGTGGTCGGCCATGGACTCGAAGCCGCCACTGTCATGGGCATGCTGCGCAGCGCGCTGTCGGCGGCCAGCCGTGCCGTGGCGGGCCCGGCCCAGGCGCTCGAGGTGCTGGGCCTGTACGCCCGCTCCGTCGACGGCGCACTGGCGGCCACCGCCGTCACCGCGCTGGTCGACACCCGCTCCCAGCTGGTCATCTACTCCAGCGCGGGTCATCCGCCGCCCGTCCTCATGCGTCCGAACGGCACCTGCCAGCTCCTGGACCAGGCCACCGATCCACCCCTGGGCGCCAGACCCACCCATGTGCCGCGCCCCCAGGCGGGCGCCGCCTACCACCCGGGTGACGTCCTGGTCCTCTACACGGACGGCCTGATCGAGCGCCGTGACGAAGACATCGACAAGGGACTGCAGCGTCTGACCGACACCCTGCGCGACTGCCTCGGGCAGACCCCGGACGCCCTGGCCGACGCCCTGCTGGAGCGTCTGGGGGTCAGCCATGGCGCACGCGACGACATCGCACTGATCGTGGTCGGTCTCTGACCGCCCGGCCGTGCGGCCGTCCTCGGGACCGGGTCAGAAGGCGGGCGGGGAGCCGTCCCGGGGGCAGGGGAAGGTGTCGGGCTCGGACCCCCAGCGGGCCGGGTGCTGCCGGTTGGGCAGTATCCCGCAGCTCAGCAGGGTCGCCGTCGCACCGTCGGGCTGGCCGATCTCGCGGATGAACACCGCTTTGTCCGGCGGGTACTTGTGCTTGCCGTCCAGGCGCAGCACGCCCGAGGCGCCGGGGTACTGGGACACCCCGTGGGCGGTGAGCCACAGGTAGATGTCGTTGGGCTGGACGTCGTGGGACGCCGGGAGCAGGTTCTCGACGACCTTGGTGACGATGCCCACCGTGTCGAAACCGCCGGCGGCGTCGGCGTCGGCGCTGCGGCCGCCGAAGACGGCCGCGAAATCACGGGTGAACTGCGCGTACGGGTCACGCGGATCCTGCGTGGGGGCGTTCGCCGTCTCGTACATGAGCGTCATGTACGGGTAGGCGCGCGCCGTCTCGGCCGGGTGGAGCTGGAAGTCGATGGGGGCGCTCTCGGCGATCAGCGGGATGGTGCTTCCCTCCGGCGGCTGGCAGTGCCCGCCCGCGCTCTGCATGGCGTTGAGGAGGCTGGGCAGGACTCCGGAGCGGCCCAGGTACACGATGATGCCGTGGGTGGCGGAGACCTTGTTGCACACGTCCGTCGCGATGTTGTCCGGGGTGGTCGCCCCGGGCTTCTCGCTGAAGCCGACCAGGTCGACGCCGCCGTGCTTGCCGTAGGAGTCGAGGAACAGGTTCTTCAGGTCCGTGCTGAAGTATGCGTCGGTCGGGTCGTACACGACCACGGCGTGCGGTGTGCCACTGCTGAGGCCGTGCACGGTGGGGGAGTGCTCGATGAAGTCGGCGAGGACCGGCGCGACCCGCGCGTTGGGTGCGGAGATCTGGAAGTAGCGCTGCGGCGACTCGGGCCCGACCATGTTGCTGCCGGTCACTCCGTTGGCGATGACCGGGATGCCGGCCTGGTCGAGTTCCCGGGCCGCTTCGAGCGACTCGGGTCGGCTCTGCGTGAGCCCGATGACGGCGGCGATGTGGTCCTTTCGCCGACGTTCGACGATCATCCGGGTGACGTCGGGATCCTTCGGTGACCGGGCGCTCCTGGCACCGTACTTGAAGTACTGGCCGGTGTTGGCGATCAGCAGCCGGATCGGCATCTTGTTCTGGCGGACCCCGGCGTTGAGGCGGTGCTGCTGCGCGATCGCACCGCGCAGGATCTGCAGCCCCACCGGCGGATCGTCGTAGACGCCGTTCTGCAGGCTGAGGGGTGCGAGGAAGACCAGTGTGCGGTAACGCCCGCCGGGGACGAGGGCGTTCTCCCGCGCGACCTGGCGTTCGAGGTCGCGCAGTTCCTTCCCGCGGCTCCCCGGCACGGCGAGACTGCACTGCCTGCCGTCCGTGACGCCCACCCGCTCGCCCGTCCCGACCGTGACGCACGAGGGCGCCGCCGGCGGCTCGGGTGAGGGCGCCGGCCAGAGGTAGTGCGGGGCCAGAAGGGCGCCGGCGCTCGCCAGGGCCAGTGCGGGAAGCACGGCCGGACGCAGCCAGTCCAGGGGGCGGTCCCTGCGGGCCATGACACCGGGGTGGGTCTCGATCCGCTCCTTCGCCGTGCCCTCGGTGTCGTCCTCGGCCGGCAGGGTGACGAGACGTACGGGCTCGGCACTGCCTTCCTTGAGGTAGGTGAAGACCTTGTCGGGGATGCCGTTCGGCCGGCGCAGGTCGGCGTCGATCGGGGCGGCGTACGCCGGGGGCGGGCCCGCGCAGGCGGCCAGGACCAGGAGGGGGCGGGACGGCTGGTCGCCGGCGAGTTCCTCGAAGGTGCCGAGGAACGCCCGGCCGGCGCCGTCCACGTCGTCGATCTCCGGGACGAGGACGACGAAGGACCACCGGCGACGGGCCCACACATGGCTCAGCCAGGTCCTGCTCCGGGTGGCCCTCCGCAGGTCGGTGAGCAGCGCGCGCAGCAGGATCCGCCGCACCCGCGGATCCTCTGCGTCCAGCTCGCCGTCGCGGCAGAAGGCCAGCGCCGCGTCCAGGAAGCAGGTCGCGTTGCTCTCGTCCGCGACCCAGCGCAGACCCCAGTGGCGTAGACGGAAGCGGTAGCAGAGCTTGGGAAAGCCGACGATCAGCGCGGTGACGAGCCCTTGCAGCCAGCCGGTCAGAAGGTGCTGCCCCAGCAGCTCCGCGACCCGCGCGCCGGTCCTGAGCGACCTCCGCCTCGTCAGCAGCGCGGTGTACAACTCATCGACGATCGGCTGCTGTTGCGCCTGCAGGTCCCCCGTGCCCCGCTCCGCCTCCAGCACGGCCCGGCAGGTGTGGAAGGACGGCAGGCGCAGCCGTCCCGACGGCATCGTGAGCTGGAACCGCACGGCCACGCGGTCGATCGCGGCGAGGAAGCCGCCGGTGAGCTCCTTGTCGTCGACGACGGCGTGCGGCACCTGGAAGTGGGTGGTGCCGCGGACCGGTGAGAGCCGGTGCTCGTACTCCCGGATCATGAACGCGGGTGCCCTGACGTCGCCGCCCTCCTGACGGCTGAGGACGAGGGCCGGCACCCGCTCCGCCCGGGACCGGGTGGCGGCGAAGGCGTCCAGCTGGCGTATGAGCCGGTCGGCCCAGCGGGGGTAGCGCGGCGACGCGTCCGTGGGCGTGGGGGAGTTGGGCACGCGGATCCTCCCGAGGTGGTGTGAGGAGGTCAACATGCCACGGGCGATGTCCGCCGAATCGGGTTAAAGCAATCACTGAAACCTAATGAGTGATTCGGATCGTTTCCGCGTCTGTGGATGTCGTGACTCTGCCCCGGTCGCCCTCCGCCACCGGCCGGCGGCGCCGGTCAGCAGGTTCGGGCGGCGTTCAGCCGTACGACCATCAGGGCCACGTCGTCGCTGCCGTCCGGCGGCAGGTGCTCCAGCAGGTGGGCACAGGCTTCCTCCGGCCCGGTGGGAGCCGCGCTCACCGTTTCGGCGAGACTGCCCAGGGAGTGCTGGAGATCCGTGTGCCGCCGTTCGATCAGGCCGTCCGTGACGAGGATGATCAGTGCGCCGGGCTCCGCGGTGATCTTCCGCGCGGGCGGGTGGGGCAGGCCGAGGCCCAGGAGGGGGCCGTGCTCCGGGACGAAGAAGGTCGTACCGTCCGGGTTGCGCAACAGGGGTGGCAGATGTCCCGCGTTCGCCAGGTGGAGGGTGTCCGAGTCGTACTCGATCAGGATGACGCAGAGGGTGACCGTGGCGCCCGGCTCCACGGACATCAGCAGGTGGTCGAGCCGGGCCAGGATCGTCTCCGGCGGGTGTCCCTCCGCGGCGTAGGCGCGCAGGGCGTGCCGGATCTGGCCCATGATCATGGCCGCGTCCAGCGAATGCCCGGCCACGTCGCCGACGGCCACGACCAGGCCCGCGGAGGTGCTGATCGCCTCGTAGAAGTCGCCGCCGATCTCGGTGCGTTCACTGGCGGGCAGATAGCGCACGGCCAGCTGCGCCCGTGGGTTCTCCGGCAGCCGCTCGGGCAGGAAGCTGCGCTGCAGGGTGAGGGCGAGGGCGTGCTCCTCGCTGTAACTGCGCAAGGCCTCCAGGGCCAGCGTGCTCGCCTGGGTGAGCTGGGCCAGCACCTGCTCGTCGTCCGGTGTGGTGACGGCGTCGGCGGCGATGACGACGACCACAGGGGGGCGCTCGGACTTCGCCCGGCCCTTGACGGTGCGCCGGTGCGCCGGGTCCTTGAGATCGGGGGGCAGGCACGGCAGTTCGGGTTCCGGTCCCGGCCGGTCCTGGGAGCCGGAACGGTCGCGCCGCCAGGGCCAGGCCGCCATCGTGTGCACCTGCGGCTCCGTCGGCCGCGACCGGCCGGGCCGGTCCTGCCAGGTGTGCGCCACCAGGGGACGGCCTTCGGGCGTGGTGAGCATCGCGGCCGCGCCGCATCCGAAGATGGCCGCGGCCGCGCGGGCCGTCACCCGGACCAGCTCCTGGGAGTCGGTGGTGCTGTACAGGGCCAGGGTGAAGTGGTTGAGCAGGTGCAGTCGGTGGGCCAGCAGTTCGGCGCGGCGGCGGGCGCGGGCGTAGCGCAGGGTGGCGGTGACGGTGGCGAGCAGCTCGTCCGGGGCCACGGGCTCGACCAGGTACGCGTCCGCACCCCGGTTGAGGCCCTGTGTCCGGTCGTTCACGGTGATCGCGGAGGCGGAGATGTTGATGACCGGGAGCGCGGCGGTGGCCGGGGTGTTCTTGATGTGCTCGCAGACCTCGAACCCGGTCATGTCGGGCAGCCGTACGTCGACGATGGCGATCTCCGGCAGCGGCCCCGGCACGCTCAGCAGTTCGAGGGCCTGCGTGCCGTCCTCGGCCTCTATGACCTGATGTCCCGCCCGGCGCAGGGTGGTGGCCAGGACGTACCGATTGGTCGGCGCGTCGTCGACGACCAGGATGAGTGCCGGGCTGTGGTCGGTGTCGCTGGGGAGTGTCATCGGCGTTCCTCGGTCCGGGGCGGCGCCGGAGAGTCGATGGCGAAGGACTGGGGTGGACGGAGGGCGGCCTGCCGTACGGCGGCGGCGAGGCCGGCCGAGGTGAGGCGGGACTTGTTCAGCACCAGCCGGACCTGGGCGAGGCGGGTGCGGTCCACGTCGGCGGGTTCCAGTGCGGTCAGTACGACCACGGGCACCCGGGCCGTCGCCGGATTCGCGGCCAGCAGCCGGCTGACCTCGTACCCGTCGGTGCCGGGCATGTTGAGATCGAGGAAGACGATGTCCGGGCGCTCCCTCTCGACGGTGCCCACGGCCAGGGCACTGTCGGTGACCACGGTGACGGACCCGGCGTACGCCGTCAGCAGGGTGCGAAAGCCGGCCACGAACGTCTCGTCGTCGTCCACGACCACCACGGAGTTCACCGCCGCGTGCGGCGACGGCTCGGGTGGCCCGCCCCGTTCCGTGAGGGGCACGTCCGGTGCCGCGAGGCCCGGACCGGCGCCCGCGGATTCCGCCCGGCTGTCGTACGCCGACGCCGCCGGCGCCGGTTCAACCGTTGCCGCCGGCTCGGCCGTCGTCTCCGGCATCGGCCGGGCCGACAGGGCGGGGATGTCGACGACCACCGTCGTCCCCACGCCGACCTCGCTGCCGAGCGTCAGGCTGCCGCCGAGCAACTGCGTCAGCCGCCGCGCGTAGGGGAGCCCGAGGCCGGTTCCGGCCCGGCCCCGCTGATGGGGTCCGCGTACCTGGTAGAACTCCTCGAAGACGCGGTCGAGTTCGTCGGCCGGGATGCCGACGCCGGTGTCCTGCACGCGGAAGACGAAGCGGGGGCCGGAATCGCCGTCCACTTCCGTGACGGTGAGGGTCACCGAACCCTCCGTCGTGAACTTCAGGGCGTTCGACAGGACGTTCCGCAGGATCCTGGTCAGCATGACCTCGTCGGTCAGCAGCGGACCCCACTGGCTCTCGTCCGGGATGTGCAGAGCGACCCCCGGCTGCGCGGTGCCGCGCAGGGTGCCGCGCAACTGGTGGAGCAGCGACCGCAGATCGGTGTCCACGGGATGCGGCTCCAGCCGGCCGGACTCCGCCTTCGCGACGTCGAGCAGCTCGTCGACCAGGGCGAGCAGGGTGCTCCCCGACGCCTGCACGAGCGCCACCTGCTGACGCTGTTCGTCGGACAGCGGGTCCGCACCGGCGTCGAGCAGCAGACGGGCCAGGGAGATCACGGAGTTGACCGGGGAGCGCAGCTCATGGCTGACGTTGGCCCAGAAGCGGGTCTTGGACTCGTGGGCCACTTCGAGCTGACGTGTCTTGTCCTCCAGCTCCGCGTACAGGGCCACGACACCGCTGTTCGTCGCCTGGAGCTCGCTCGTCAGCTCCGAGTACAGCGCCATGACCCCCGCGTTGGTCTCCTCCAACTCCGCGTTCAGCCGCTGCAGTTCCTCGTGCTGGCGCTCCGATTCCTCCAGTGCCGCCAGCAGTTGGCGGTTCTGGGTGCGCAGCGCGTCGATCAGATCGGCCGCCGTGTCGGTGCCGGCGAGCCGCTCGCGCACGTCGGCGGCCAGTTACCGCACGGACCCCGCGGGGGCCGGAGCACGCTGGCAGAGGACGAGTTCATGGCGGCCGGTGTCCGTGACGGGCTCCAGACGAGTGGCGTCGAGCAGCCGGGCGGCCGCGGCCAGCAGGGCGTCCGACGGACGGCGTTCCTCCCTCCAGCGGAACCGCACGGCCACCGCGACGGCGTCGGACTCCTCCAGGCACAGCTCCGCGGTGAGGTCCTGCGTCCCGAGGAGGTGCTCGCCGGCCTCGCTCACGACGGTGGTCAGCCGTACCAGAGGAGTGCCCGTCACTCCCGTGGCACGGCAGACCGCCTGGGTGCAACGGCGCAGGGTGACCACGTCCCTCGCCTCTTCCAGGCCGATGGTGATCAGTTCGTGCAGGGACCTCGCGGCGTTCACGGCTGTCTGCGCATCGCCACGACGATCCCGGCGTCGTCCCGGCGGACCGCGGCCTGGTTGAGGATCTGCGCGGCGACGAGCGAGGGGTTCTGCGTGAACAGGCCGGGGAAGTCCGCCGGCTTCCAGCGGTCGCTGAGGCCGTCGGAGTGCATGACCAGGGCGGCGCCGGGCGGGAACGCGGCCTCGAAGCAACGCAGCCGCGGCAGCTGCGCCCCGACGATCCCCGGCATGGACAGCAGTCCGGTGCGGGTGCCCTCGGACGCGACCAGGGCCGAGATGTTGCCGGCCCCGCACAGCTGCACACGCTGCCCGGCCGGGTCGAGCAGGGCGATGGCGACGGCGGCACCGCGGGTGCCGCGCAGACTGTTGTGCACGTCCTGCAGCACGGTCTCCGGGCGGCTGTGACGGCTGTCCCGGAAGGCTTCCCCGGCCAGGTCGGCGACGCGCGCCGCCAGGGGCCCGTGCCCGAGCCCGTCGCACATCATCAGCAGCAGCGCCTCGGCGCCGTCGCTGACGACCGCGCGCACCGCCCACGTGTCACCGCAGACCTGCTCGCCACTGATCGGCCGGGTCAGCCCGTCGGTGTCCGCCGGCCCGGGCGGCGGCACCTGCCCGTCCGCCCAGAAGCGCGCCTGGACGACGGTGCCCCGGCCGCGCAGGGAGTGGATACCGGAGACGTCGGCGAGCCGTTCGATGGCGCCCATGCCGATGCCCAGGCTGCCGGACGCGGAGGTGCCGTCGCGCAGCGCCCGCTCGACGTCGTCGATCCCCGGACCGCTGTCCAGGGACAGGCACTCGACGCCCACGCGGTCGCGCACGCGAACGACGCGCAGCGCCAGTGAGCCGTCGTCCGCGTACTTGATGAGATTGGTCGCCATCTCCGTCACGCACAGTTCGAAGCGTGCCACCCGCTCCTCGGACAGGCAGATGCTGCGGGCCAGCAGCCCCGCCTGCCGGCGGGCCGCCGCGGCCAGCGCGATGTCCGACCTCAACCAGCAGACATCGCCGGCCGCGCCGACAAGAGAGCCGTTCACCTGCCCCACTTCACAATGCGCACAGTGGTACCCCCTGGACCCGATTCGATGTCGAACTCGTCGACGAGCCGCTTGGCGCCACTGAGCCCGAGCCCCATGCCGTTGCCCGAGGTCCACCCGTCGGTGAGCGCAAGTTCCAGATCCGCTATCCCGGGCCCCTGGTCCTCGAACTCCACGAAGATGCCGCAGCGGCCGGCGTCGTCGACGGCAGCCGCCCGGACGACGCCCCCACCGCCGTAGACCAGCATGTTGCGTCCGAGTTCACTCGCGGCGGTGACCAGCTTCGTCTGGTGGATCAGCGACAGGCCGTTGCTGTGGGCGAGGGAACGCACCATCTGACGGGCGGAGACGACGTCGCTGCTGGTGGCAACGGAGACGGTCTCGATCGAGGCGCTCGCGGTGCCGTAGTCCTTCATGCGCGGCTCGCGCTGAGACGACGCAGGAGTTTCAGGCCGCGCTCCAGATTGAGGGCCGTACGGACACCCTGGAGGGACAGGCCGAGTTCCACGAGCGTCATGGCCACGGCGGGCCGCATGCCGACGACGATGGTCTCCGCGCCCAGAACGCGCGAGATCGCCGCATTGGTGGCCAGCATCCGGCCGACGAAGGAGTCCACGATCTCCAGCGCGGAGATGTCGATGACGACACCCCTGGCGTCGTCGGCGACGATGCGGTTGGACAGGTCCTCCTGGAGGTCCATCACCATCTGGTCCTCGAGGTCCGTCTGGATGGAGACCAGCAGGATCGCGCCGATCTTGAGTACGGGGACGCGGTCGGTCACAGCAGACCCCGCACGTCGTCCTCGGCGTCCTGGGCGATCTCCTTCAGCGCCCGGCGCAGCGCGTCGGACAGCGAGGCGTTGGTGGGGATGTCACCGAACTCGATCCCCAACGCCACGATCGTCTGGGCGATCTGCGGGCGTATGCCGGAAATGATGCACTGTGCGCCCATCATGCGGGCGGCCACCACCGTCTTCAGCAGGTGCTGGGCGACCTGGGTGTCCACGGTCGGGACGCCGGTGATGTCGATGATGGCGTGGGTGGAGTCGCTGTCGACCAGGTTCTGCAGCAGCTTCTCCATCACCACCTGGGTGCGGGCCGAGTCGAGGGTGCCCACGAGGGGGACGCCGACCACGCCCTTCCACAGCTGGACGACCGGGGTGGAGAGCTCCAGCAGCTGCTCGGCCTGCGAGGAGATGATCTCCTCCCGGGTGCGCACGTACGCCTCGGTCGTCAGCAGACCGAGGTCGTCGAGGAGCCGCGCGAACTGCAGGTACGTGCGCGCGCCGTTCTCGTCGGCGGCGAGGGCCGGCTCCAGCACCTCCTTGAGGGCGAAGACGCACCGGGCGGTCTCCGTGGGCGTGAAGCCCTGCCGGGCGCGGTTGCGGGAGAGCTCGATCAGCAGGCTGCGCACCTCCCGGAAGTGCTCGCCCCGGCCGTCCAGTCCGCCCGCGGTGAGGGCGGCGACGACCGCGTCGTACAACTCGCCCAGTTCACGCTCCAGCTCGACCGTGCTCAGGCGGCCCTGTACCTCCGTGCCGACCACCCGGGCCCACTGTGCGAGAAAGGCGTCGCGCTCGGCGGTCAGCCTTTCGCTCAGAATCTGGGAGTTGCTCTCCGTCGTCACGCCATCCCCACCAAATGTTGGCTGCATATGCCAAAGAGACCATACGGCAAACGTGATCAGGGGTGGCGGCCCGCCCGCGACTCATGGCCGTGGAGGGCCGTGGAGCCGGTCCGGACGGCGCCGCGGGCGGCGTGCCGCGTCGGATGACGCTGCGGATCGCCGCCTCGAACCTTGCCACGTGTCCCGAGGCGAGGTCCGCGGCCTTCTCCGCGTCACCGTCGATGGCGGCGCGCAGCAGGGGCCCGTGGAGCCGGATCGCCGGTGCGCTGTGCGGCCATCCCCGCCGCGCGCACTTCCGGTGCGGCTCGGGCGAGCCTGCTTCCGCTAGAGTGTCTACGTCACTGTAGACGGTAGGGTGGCTGCCAACGGGTGGCTGGAGATTTTCCTGCGCCGTCACCGCCCTCCTCGCCCGCACACCCGACCCGGCGTGGAGCCGACGGAGGATCATGCGCCCCAAGATCCTGGTCGTCGAGGACGATCACGCCCTGCGCGACGTGCTGCGCCGCGGCCTGTCCGAGGCGGACTTCGCCCCGGTGCCTGCCGCCGACGGTGCGACCGCCCTGCGGCTGGCCACGGCCGGCCTGGCCGCCGCCGTCCTGGACATCGGCCTGCCCGACGCGGACGGAAGGGATGTGTGCCAGGCCATGCGGGCCAACGGCTTCACCGCCCCCGTGATCTTCCTGACCGCCCGGCACCGGCTCACCGACCGTCTGTCGGGATTCTCCGCCGGGGGCGACGACTACCTGCCCAAGCCCTTCCACCTCGCCGAACTCGCCGCGAGGCTGCGGGCCGTCCTCAAACGGACCCCGGCGACGGCGGCGGCCACCACCGGCGACCTGGTCCTGGACGCCGTGGACCACAGCATGACCGTGCGCGGTGAGCGCAGCGCCCTGTCACCGACCGAGTTCCGGCTGCTGGCCACGCTCGTCGCCGCGGACGGCACGCTCGTACACCGCCGCGACCTGGTGCGGGCCGGCTGGCCCGAGGGCGCACAGGTCAGCGACAACACCCTGGACCAGTACCTGAGCCGGCTGCGCCGCAAACTCAGGGAGACCGGCAGTCGCCTCGGCATCGACACGGCACGCGGGAGGGGACACCGCCTGTCGTGAACCATGCCCCGCGTACCCTGCGCCGCCTCGCCCCGCGCACCCTGCGCGGCCGCCTCTCCCTGGTGGCACTGACCACCGCCGCCCTGCTGATGACGGTCCTCACCGTGGTGTTCAACGCCGTGGCGGACCGGCATCTGCGGCACCAGGCGGACGACGAACTGCGCAGCCGGGCCGCGGTGGTGGCGACGACCGTCGACACCACCGGACCCGCGGTCCGCGTCCTGGAAAGCGTCAACGACCGCCTCCTCGACGCCCACGTGTGGATCTACGCCGGGAACCGGCTGCTGGAGAAACCGCCGTCGGCCACGGCCGGCAGCCCACCGACCCGGGCCGCCGACCGGCTGGCCGCGCAGGGGAGGCATGCCTGCGCGACCGTCGGCGCGCCCGATCACCGGCCCGTCCGGTTGTGCGCACAGCCCCTCCACGGGCGCCGCGCCACCGCCACGGTCGTCACCGCGCTGGACCTGACCCCGTACCGGAGTTCGGCCGACGCCCTGCTGCTGGGGTCGCTCGTCCTGGACGCCGTGATGCTCGGCTGCACGTACGTCCTCACCCGCCTGTCCGTCGGCCGGGCCCTGCGCCCGGTGCGGACGATGACCGACCAGGCCGCACAGTGGAGCGCCGTAGGCTCGGCCGAGCGCTTCGGCAACGAACAGCACCCGGCCGAACTCGCCCGACTGGGTACCTCGTTGGACACGTTGCTCGACCGCATACGCACCGTCCTGCGCCACGAACAGCAGCTGACGGGAGAGCTGTCCCACGAACTGCGCACACCGCTCACCCGGATCGTCATGGAACTCGACTGGTCCCGGGCCCGCCCCCGAACGGACGCCGAGATCCACTCCACCCACGAGGTGATCGCCGAGGCCGCCCGGTCCATGCGCACGATCTGCGACACCCTGCTGACCGACGCCCGCGAGAACGCCGCCGGCCCGGCGACGGCCCCCGGAACCACCGGCGTCCTGCCCGTTCTGGACCGGTTGCTCCGCGACCTCGTCGTACCCGACGGGGTGAAGACCGTGGTGGAGACGGACCCCACCGTGCGCCGGGCCGGGGCCCCGGCGCTGGAAGCCGGGGTCGCGCCCGCTCTCCTCGAACGCATCCTCAGCCCCCTGCTCGTCAACGCCTTCCGCTACGCCCACTGCCAGGTCACCGTGTCCGCACGGCGCGTCCCCGGAGCCGTACGGATCGACGTCGCCGACGACGGCCCGGGAGTGTCGGAGGCGTTCGTCGACGAACTGTTCCAGCCCGGCCGGCGCGCCGACCCCGACGACGGGCACGACGGCGCGGGCCTCGGCCTGTCGCTCGCGCGACGCCTGGCCCGAGCCGTCGGAGGCGAGGTGTCGTACGACCCCGGGCACCGGCCCGGGGCCAGATTCACGGTCGGTCTGCCCGCCGGGTGACCGGGGCCCGCTCCGCCCCGGCCGGCCGGACGGCGGCCCGGCGCTCCCGCACCTGCGCGTGGGCCATCAGCCCGAACAGGACGGCGACCAGGACGGCGGACGAGCCCGCCGTGCCGAGATCCAGGCCGCCCTTGGCCACCGGCTTGGTGAGGAAGTCGCCCGCGGTGGCGCCCAGCGGGCGGGTGAGGACGAAGGCGATCCAGAACAACAGGACGTTCGGGACCGCGCGCACCCGCATCAGCGCCCCGAGCACCGCGAGCGCGCCGGTCACCAGCAGCGCGCCCCCGGCATAGCCCAGTCCGGAACTGTCGGACAGGAAGTCGCCCATGGAGGTGCCGAGGGTGTTCGACACGAGGATCGCCGACCAGAACAGGGCCTCCCCCCTGAAGGTGACGATGTCGCGGATCTGGAACGTCATCCCGCTCACCTTCCAGGCCAGGAAGATCGCCAGCAGGACGGAGAGCAGGATCGCCGCGCCGGCGGGGTACCCCAGCCCCAGGCCCTGCGGGCCCCAGCCCAGCCTGGTCGCGCCGTTCGAGAGGTACGCGGCGCCGGCGTCGCGGTTCATGAAGTCGGACATCGTGGTGCCGGCCATGCTGGTCGACAGGATCACGGTCCAGTAGAAGAACGGGTGGTAGCGGGACGAGCGCAGCTGGACGACCAGCGTCACCACGAACACCAGGAACAGCACGATCGTGGTGAGGAAGTAGCCCAGCTTCAGGGTCTGCGCGAAGAGGTCGCCCGCCGTCTCGCCCAGAGTCGTGGCGGCGATCTTCATGACCCAGAACGCCGGCGTCACCTCGGGCAGCTTCTTCCTCACCGACCCGGTCGTGCTCGACGTGCGCGCCGCATCGAAGTCGGTGAGGACCTCCGGTGTCTCCAAGTCACTCTCTCCTTGCCGGTCGAACGACAGGGCGCCCGCCCCGAATGCGGGACGAGCGCCCTGTTGGAGGTGCCGACCGCCGACGGCGGCCGAGACCCCCGACCGTGGCACAGGAAGCCTGAACGCATCCTGAACACGTGCCGTGCGGCCGGTCAGAGCGAGAAGCGCGCTCATCGGCACCGGCACGCCCGTCAGTCCGAGGCCCGCCTTCTCAGGTCCAGGCGGTCACCCGCGCCGGAGGTGGCGCCACCCGGCGCCCGTGCCTATTCTAGGTAGACCTACCTACCTAGTCTGGATTGTGATGGGCGAGACGGAAGCACATGTGAGGACCGGCGGCCGCCGCCGGCCGGCCCGGCAGCGGCTGCTGGAGGCGGCGGCCCGCCGCTTCTACGCCGACGGTGTGGCCGCGACCGGCATCGACACGATCACCGCCGAGGCCGGCGTGGCGAAGATGAGTCTCTACAACAACTTCGCTTCCAAGGCCGACCTGGTCAGGGCCTATCTCGACGCCCGCCACGAGGAGTGGCTCGGTCTGTACCGGGCCCGGCTGGAACACGCCGACGGGCCGCGCGAGGGCGTGCTGGCGGTGTTCGACGCGTACGCGGACCACGCCGCGTTCACCTACGAGCGCGGCTTCCGCGGCTGCGGACTGCTCAACGCCGCCGCCGAGCTGCCGGCCGGCGACGAGGGCCGAGCCGTGGTCCGCGCCCACAAGGAGGAGGTCGAGCGGCTGATCGCCGGGCACCTCGCGGAGCTGCTCCCCGGGCGCGCCGACGAGGCCCGCGAGACCGCCGAGCATCTGGCCTTCCTGCTGGAGGGCGCGATGGCCCGCGCCGGTCTGGAGGGTGACGACGAGCGTCTGCGGCGCGCCCGCTCCCTCGCCGGCGCCCTGCTGGACCGGCTGTGAAGGGCGGGTACGGCGGCCGGTCCGCGACGACCGGTGCGCTGTGCGTGCTGGCCGCCTCCGTGCTGTGGGGTACGACGGGCACGGCCGCCACCTTTGCCCCCGCCGTGGGCCCGCTCGCGATCGGCGCCGTCGCCATGGGACTGGGCGGGCTCCTCCAGGCCATCGCGGCCACGGGACCGATCAGCCGGAGCGCGTCGCGACTGCGCGCCCGGCGCGGGACCGTACTCCTCGGCGCCGTCTCGGTGGCGGTCTACCCCCTGGCGTTCTACAGCTCCATGCACCTGGCCGGCGTCGCGGTGGGCACCGTGGTGTCGATCGGCACCACGCCGCTGGCCTCGGCGCTGATCGAACGGGTCGTGGACCGTCGCGGGCTCACCCGCCGCTGGATGGTCGCGGCCTCGCTCGGCCTGCTCGGCACGGTCCTGCTGTGCGTCGCGGAAGCCACCCGTTCCTCCGGCGGCACGCGTGGCTCGTCCCTGGGCGGCACGCTGCTCGGCATCGCACTGGGGCTGGTCGCGGCCGGGACGTACGCCCTGTACTCCTGGGCCGCCCATCGGCTGATCACGCGGGACATCCCTTCACGCGCGGCGATGGGCGCCGTCTTCGGACTCGGCGGAGTGCTCCTCCTCCCCGTCCTGCTGGTGACGGGCGGCCCGCTCGTCGATTCCTGGACCAACGCGGCCGTCGGCACCTACATGGCGCTCGTCCCGATGTTCGCCGGCTACCTCCTGTTCGGCTGGGGTCTCACGCATGTGCCGGCGAGCACGGCCACCACCCTGTCCCTGCTCGAACCGGCCGTCGCCGCCGTCCTGGCCGTCCTCGTCGTCGGCGAACGCCTCCCCGCCGCCGGCTGGGCCGGTGTCGCGCTCGTCGTCCTGTGCCTCGCCGTCCTGACCCTGCCGACAGGTGCCGGCGGCCGTCCGAGCCGACGCGGCCCCCGGCGCGCGGCGGGGAGGCCCTTCCCGGCGCGGCGGTACGGGACGACCGGGAACACCCCGCGGGCGTGGCCGGCGCCCGGCCGGGACCCGGCGGACGGTGAACGGCCCCTGGCCGTACAACCCTTCGCACACGCGGTGAGTCTCCTGCGGTGACCATCAGTTGTACACCAGGGGGTTCCTCCTTGTTCCGCTCGCGTTCGCACGTCCGCTGGGCCCTGCCGCTGACCCTCGGCCTGACCTCCCTCGCCCTCACCGTCCCGGTCGCGTCCGCCGCTCCGGCGAAGAGCACGCCCGTCCGCGACGACTTCAACGGCGACGGGTACGCCGACCTGGCCGTCGGTGCCCCGAACGGCACGGTCGGCGGCCAGTCCGGGGCGGGGTTCGTCACCGTCATGTACGGCGGCCCGCACGGCCTGTCCACCACCCGCCGCACGAACCTCAGCCGGGCCACCACCGGTGTCCCCGGCAGTGCCGTCAAGGGACAGGCCTTCGGGAGTCAGCTGTCCAAGGGCGACCTGGACGGTGACGGCTACGCGGACCTCGTCGTCGGCAGCAGTTCGACCCGGGACGGCGCGGTCGTGGTCTGGGGCGGCCCGCACGGGCTGTCCGGCGGCCGGTCGATCCCGGCCACCTCCACGCAGACCGCCGACTTCGACGGCGACGGGCGCCTCGATCTCGCCGTGTTCCGGGCGGGCTTCGCCCCGGGCGACGACCCGATCGGCACGACCGGGACGATCTGGAAGGGCCCGCTCAAGCGCACCGGTGTCCCGGCCGCGAAGACCCCGCTCGACCCCGGCCACCTGAAGTACATCGACGTCCGGGACGGCGACACCGGCGACATCAACGGCGACCACCGCGCCGACCTGGTCGTGACCGAGTACTGCGGCGACGGCAGCTACTGCAGCACCCTCTACCTGAGCGGTCCCACCGGGCTCAAGCGCGTCACCGACCAGCACCCGGAGGGCGACGGCGCGGTGGCGGTCGGCGACGTGAACGGCGACGGGTATGACGACCTCCTGACCGGTTCCGAGAACGACAGCTCGGTCTCGGTGATGTACGGCAGGGCCGGGGGCCTCGGCGGGCCGGGGACCTGGGCGACGTTCTCGCAGGACTCGCCCGGAGTCCCCGGCAGCCGGGAGGAGGACGACCGGTTCGGCGCGTCGATCGCCGTCGGCGACCTCACCGGTGACGGCATCGACGACGTGGCGGTCGGTGTGCCCGGCGAGAACGAGATGGGCGTGGTCAACGTTCTGCGCGGCAGCCGTGCCGGTCTGACCGGCACCGGCGCCCAGTCGATCGGGCAGAACACCGAGGGCGTGCCCGGCACCGCCGAGAAGTACGACGCGTTCGGCGCCGCCGTCCGGCTGCTCGACACCGACGGCAACGGCCGCGCCGACCTGGCCGCCGACGCGCCGTGGGAGGACAACGGCAACGGCGCGGTCTGGGTGCTGCGCGGCGGCCCCTCCGGCGTGGTCACCGACGACGTCCTCAGCTTCGGCGGGAAGGCGGTCGGCGCGCCGTACAGCAAGGCGGCGTTCGGCGCCGAGCTGAAGTAGACACGCGGGTTCGTGGAGGGGCGCCGGGGTCGTACCGGCGCCCCTCTCCGCATGTTGCGCAAAGCAACCAGAACGAACACGACCTCCCAGCCGGCAAGGTCTGGACCGAGGTCCCCGCCGTCCGGGCACCCGCGCGGTGCCCGGACCGTCCCACCCCGGCGGGTCCTCGGCCTCTCTCCATCGCGCCGCTCACGCCGGACTTCGCGGGTGGGTCGCCGTGGTGGCGCGAGGCGGCCAGGCATGGGGGGAGAGGATGCCGAGCGCGTAGGCGCGGGCGACGAGGGCGGGACGCGTGGGTGCGTCCAGCCGGTGCCGCAGGCGCCCCAGGTGATAGTCGATGGTCTGCCGCGACAGGTGCAGAGCCTTGGAGATGTCCACGTTGTTGTGGCCGGCGGCCAGCAGGGCGAGAATGCGCACCTGAGTGGCCGTCAGCGGGGACTGCGCCTCGTCGCTCAGGCCCAGTTGGGTGATGACGGCCCATATGTGAGGCCGGCGTTCCGGGGCGTGCCGACTGGCGCTCAGGCAGACCCAGGCCCGGCGCCGGCGCTGGTCGCCGTCGACGATGACCGCGCTGGTACGCACGCTTCTGCGGCGGCCGCCGACGAGGTCGCCCCACACGCGGTGCAACGCGGTCCGCTCGGGCGTCGGCGCCAGATGGCGGTCGGCAGGGTGCCCGACGAGGTCGCGCAGCCGTACCCGCAGCACCTCGGCGACGGCGGCGCTGGCCTCCCCGACCACTCCGTCCGCCGACAGGCGCAGACACGGAAGGCCGCTGTGGTCCCGCAGCGCGCGAAGGTCCTCCTCGGCCCGGCGCCGTTCGTCCAACGCGTGGACGTAGTCGGTGATGTCGACGTAGATGCCCGCCACGCAGCGCGAGCCCCAGTGCACGGGGAAGCGGTAGCCGGCGGCGTGGCCGGGGGAGCCGTCCGATCGCTGGTAGACCAGCGTGTGCCGCACGGGGTGGCCGCGGGTGAGCACCTCCTCGTCGAGGGCGAGGAACCGGGCCGCGTCGTCGGGCTCGTCGAAGTCGGACAGGTGGCGTCCGATCAGCGTGTCGCGTGTGGTCCCGTACATGTGGGCGTACGCGTGGTTGGCCCAGACGTAGCGACCGTCGGGATCGCGGACGAACACCGCGGCCGGGCTGAGGTCGGCGAACGGCATGGCGGGGTGGGGGCCGTCGTCCGTCGGCCGCGACGGACCGGCGCGCTCGGCGCACAGGGCCGCCAGGAAGCGGCGGGCGGTGCGCTCGTCCGCGAACGCGCCGCCCCCGCTCCCCGTCGGTCCCGCGTCGCGGCCGGCCTCCCACCACGACACGGGGAGGGAAGCCAGCAGTGTGTTCAAAGCGGTCTCGTCCATGGCAACTCCTCCGGCGTACCGACTCGCTCACTGTGCGTCACATACCACGCGTGAGTGCTCAGATGTGCGCCGGACCGGTCAGTTCCGGCCAGCCGGTGACGGGGTGGGCGGCCGCCGCGGACCGCGCCCGTGCCGGATCACGGGCGAGGTGCCGCTCCCTCGTCGACCGGCAGGGGCACCGGCTGTTCCGGTACCGGGGGAGCCGCACGGCTGCCCGAGTCGACGGGAAGCTGGCCGGAGGCCGAGAAGGCGGCGCGCTTCGCCCTCCGGGCGGCGGCCTTCTCCGGGCTCATCCGGTGCAGGGCCATGTGGATCGCCGGAATGAGCACACAGGTGACCGCCGCGCTCTGCCACAGCAGCGCGTCCAGCCGGCCCGCCGCCAGGTACGCGCCGGCGGCGACCGCCGCGATCGCGCACACACCGCGGTCCACGATGCTCTCGACCGACAGCAGCGTGGCACGCGGCGCGTCGGACGGGATGGCGTCGTTGACGAGCTTGCGCTGCACCGGATACACGAACCCGGTGACCGCGGCGAACGCGCACAGCAGGGCGATCACGGCCCACGGCCTGCCCAGGGCCGTACCGGCGAGCGTCGCGGCGAGTGCCACGCTCAGCACCGACACCCACGCCATCGGCGACAGCCGGCGGCACAGCCACTGCGGCCGGCCCGAGGCCACGGCCTCGGCGACCGTCATCGCCGCCAGCACACTGCCGTGCGTGCTCTCCCCGACCCCGTGCTCCAGCAGCACCGGCTGGAACAGGTTGACCTGACAGATCCGGGACAGCGTGAACACCGCCACCCCCTGCACCATGAGCAGAGCCAGCCACGGCGAAGCCCGCAGGGCACGCAGCGCGGCGCCCGAGTCGCGCAGCAGCGAGCCACGCCGGCCCCGCCGGGCGTCCGCCCCGGCCTCCGCGCCGCCCGGGGCCAGCCGCGGCAGGGCGAGCGCACAGCCGAGCGAACCGGCCGCGCTCGCCGCGCTCAGCACGTACGGGGTCTGCGGTGCCAGCGCCATCAGCGGCCCCACCAGCGGCCAGCAGCCGACCTTGGCGGCGAGTCCGAGCGCCCGGGCCGTACCCTCCGCCCGGAGGTAGTGCGACTCCGCCCGCTCGGCACGCAGCCCCTCGTACAGGTAGGCGCTCGCCGCACCCGACGTCAGCGAACGGCCGGCGGCGATGGCCAGGAAGTGCACGAGGAAGCCCGCGTACGACGCCGACACCACGGGCACCAGATTGGCCGCCGTCATGACCACGGCGCCCGCGCGCAGACAGTTGCGAGCGCCGATACGGTCGGCGACCACTCCCGTCGGTATCTCGAACAGGCAGAACGCGATGTAGTAGATGCTCTGGATGCCGAAGATCTGGCCGTCGGACAGACCGGCGTCCCGCTGGTACGCGTAGAAGACGGGCATCCACCACAGCAGGTTGAACAGCAGCTGGAAGCCGTTGTTGAGGCGGATGATGCGCCGGGCGGCCGGGGGCGCGGCCGCCGCGGTCCTCCGGAAGGGCAGGGCGCGCATACGGTCCCTCACCGGGCGTAGGGGCGGATCTGGACCAGCCGGAACGCGCCCTCGGCGGTCATCAGCCATTCGATGTCCAGCGCGTCGTCGGGATCCTCCGCGCTGAAGTGCGACTGCAACAGGCGTCCCGTCAGGGCGAGTCGGGCCAGCGCCGCGCGCGTGGGCCCGGGGAGGTCCGCGCCCGACGAGCCGACGTCGACGGTACGACCGCCGCCCTCCACGGTGTTGTACAGGTACTGGTGCGGCAGGACCGTCCCGTCCACCACCCGCTCGGGCGAGTCGGCCGTGCAGTTGAGATACACGTTGCGGAAGTCCTCGCGGCGCGTGGGATTGCACGTCACCAGCACACCGCCGAGGCCGGCGGGTACGTACTCCTGGACGATCACGCCCATGTAGGTGTCGTCCAGCGAGATGCCGACCTGGTGCCGCAGCCGCACGCTGCGCGGCGAGACCAGGGAGGCCCACACCTGCCGTACGGCGTCCATGAGCTGGTCCTCGCCCTGGACCGTGGTGACGGAGTCGTAGATGCCGGCCGCGGAGAAGCCCGGCAGGTCCTCCGCGTTGGAGGAGGAGCGCACCACCAGCCGGCGGCCGTCCGCCAGAGCGGCCGGCACCGCCCCCGTGATCATCCGGACGACCTCCTCCGGCATGGGTGTGCCGTGGATCAGACGCTGCAGGCCCAGGCAGAGCGAGTCGATGACGTCGAACGCCTCCAGTTCGAGGGCCATCTTCAGTTTGCCGATGCCCTGTTGCAGCGCGGGGGAGGAGGTGAGGAAGAGGTGGTGCAGCCGGAAGGGCAGGGCCACGCCGTCCGGAGCCCGGACCGTGTCCGCCACGCGTTCGGCCGCTGCGGTGCGCAGCCGCTCCGGCGACGGGTCCGTCTCGCCGAGACGGGCGGCGAGGTGGGCGAGCAGATGGGGCCGCGGCGGGCGCGGACGTGCGTAGAACGCGGTCAGATCGGCGGTACGGCTGTCCAGGACGTGGTGCAGCTCCCCGAGGTTGGCCGCCTTGGTGCCGTAGCTGTCGCGGTCGGTCCGGCGCAGCCGGTGCAGTGCCAGGACGGGCGCCTCCTCCAGCAGCGGCGCACCGATGCGGATGCGCTGCTGATGCCAGACGGGCCGGTCCAGAGCCGGTGCGCCGGGCAGCCGTTCCAGTGTGATCGCGTCCTCGCGGACCCGGTAGCGCACCCAGGCACCGTCGAGACCGTCCCGCTCCACGAGCGCGTCGAGGTCACGGACGATCGCGTTGGGAATGGCCCACCCCGAGGCGAGGACGTTGGTGTGCGAAAGCGGGGTGATGGGAGCGGTGTTGACGAACCCGGCGACCCGCGGCACGTCGTCCGGCAGGCACGGCATGGCGACGATGTCCGACCAACCGAGTTCCGCGGCCGCCGCCGCGTACTCGGCCGTGCTGCGGAAGTACCGAAGCCTGCCCTCCGCCTCCCCGGGGTTGAGGCAGGTACGGGTCCGGTTGCCGAACAGCTCGTGGCTGAGGATGCGCGGCACCCGGGCCTCACCGATCGAGGCCAGCTCCTGCTCCTGCCCGTGGTTGGCGGGCTTCAGCAGCAGCGGCAGCCGCCCGTCGACCCGCCCGCGCACATAGGTGTAGAACTCCTCCAGCAGCGCACCGCTCATCGTGTCGGCCTCGGTCGTCTCCAGCACCAGGAAGGGCCGCTCGGAGCCGTCGGGGTCGTCGTCGGTGTGCAGGGACAGCACCCCGAGCAGGAAGCGGCGCTCCGGGTCCATGTACACGGAGGCGTTGAACGCGTCCAGATCCGCGTCGAGTTCGTCGAGTGTCATGCCGAGGATCCGGGTGGCGATGTAGTTGACGTGAAAGGGGTGCACCCGGGTGTCGAGGAGATGCCAGGTGTCCTCGGACCGGTCCAGCACCACCTTCAGGTAGGGGTGACCGGCGAGCACCCCGGACAGCGTCCGGAACAGCGGCAGCGACAGGTTGGCGCCGACGACGGTGCGGTCGCCCGCCGCCTCGGGCAGGCCGGCCTGGTCCATGGCGAGCGTCATGCCCGTGCCTCCCCACCGATGGCCGCGGGCAGGAGGTGCGGCAGCGCGTCCACCAGAGCCGCGAAGTCGCGTACGACGCTCTGCGGCCGGTCGGCCGACAGCAGGCACAGGCCCGCCATGGTGTTGGCGCCCGCGGCGGGGTCGTAGACCGGTACGGGGGTGCCGTCCGGCAGGGAGCTCTCCGCGACCACGGACAACGTGCTGCCCGGACCGAGGGGCGCGGACCGCACGACCGCGGACGCGTCCCACACGTGCCGCTGCGGCCACGCCTTGCCGTCGCCGTCCACCGCGAGCACGACCAGGGACCCGGCCGCGCCGTCGGCGTCGTCGGGTGTCAGGACGCGCGCGGGCCAGTCCGGCGACCTGCCCAGCAACTGGTCGGTGAACATGCCGACCAGGTCGAGTCCGAACACCTCCTCGATCTGCGGCACGGTCATCGCGCCACCGAACCGGGCGGCCGTCTCGATGACCCACATCCGGCCCTCCGCGCCCAGCTTGATCTCGGTGTGGGTGCCGCAGTTCTCGAGTCCGAGCGCCGCCACGGCGCGCCGGGCCAGCTCCACGATCCTGTCCTGCGCCTCGCCGCCGAGAGCGGCCGGAGTGATGCCCGCGCGCTCGGTGAAGGGAGGAATCGTCGGCATCCGGCCGCTGAGGCAGACCGGCTGGAAGACGCCGTCGACCACGACGCCCTCCACACTGACGTAGTCACCCCAGCCGGGGCCGTCGAACCACTCCTCCGCGCAGCCGCTGACGATCTCCTCGACGATGAAGTCCTCGCCGGCGCCGATGACATGCAGCTCCGCGAAGCCGAGCCGGGCGGACTCCGTCATCACCGCACCCGAACGCGCCCAGGCGCCGTGCAGATCCGCGGGCGAGTCGATGATCTGGTGTGCGGTGGAGCCGGCGCTCCACGCCGCCTTCAGCAGCAGCGGGTACGTCAACTCCATGCCCGCCGCGTCGAGTTCGGCCACGGCCCGCACCCCGCGGAACCGGGGCTGCGGGATGCCGTGCCGCTCCCAGGCGGCACGCATCAGCCGCTTGTCCCGGGCCAGCGTCGCCGCCGGCCCGGGACCCTTCAGCCCGAGCCGCCGTGCCGCCTCGGCGACGGCGACCACCGCATACTCGGAGAACGTGATGACGGCGTCGGCGCCGACCTCGCGGGCGCGTGCGGTGATGAGTTCGACGAGGTCGACGCCGTCGGCGTCCGGGGTGGTGACGGCCGTGGCGCACAGCCGGGCGGCTTCCGCCGCGACGGTGGCGGGCAGTTCGCTGAGTGCCAGCAGGTGCACCGCGGACCTGGCGGCCACCCGCGACAGGGCGTGCCCCACCGGGGGGCCGCCCTTGGCATGCACGTACAGCACCTTGCTCACGAATACCCAACTCCTCTGCTGTTCGGTCCCTGCGCGAAAGGCGGCCTGTGCGGTACGGCGGCCTTCGAGCGCGCCTGACACGTGGTGTCGTCCTGCGGTCTCCTTCAAGCGAAGCAGCCCGCCTGCCCGCCACAGGGCCCGGGATGCGCCGACGATTCAGGCAAATGCCCGACTCGCGAACACCGATTCCGGCAAGCGCGGCCGCGGCGATGCGCTAGGCCGTGTCCGCGCCGAACGTCCGTCCGCATGCCCACGGCCCGACCGGGAACGACACGGTGAATGTCCGCGTCCTCCCGGTAGGCGGCGTCGTTTCCAGTTCATCACCGTTGCTCTGCTCGGCCTCAGTCGGGCGGGCCGAGCCCTCCGCAGCCGACACCCCCCGGAGCAGCCGATGACGAACAGCCTGCGAGACGCCCGTGTCTGTCTGGTCCTCGCCACCTCCAGCGCCGCCACCGGTGTCTACTTCGCGGTCCACGCCTCCTGGTGGTGCGTGCCCGGTTTCTACTGCGCCGTCTTCCTCGCCTGGTGCGAACGGCGCCTGCGCGCCGACCACCGTCGCCGACTGTGGCAGGAGGAATGGGAGCGGCGGCGTCGCGTACCGGGTGAGCGGCCCGGTCCGCTGATCCCGTGCTGCAGGCTCGCCCTGCACAGCGAGGGCGCGGCACACGACCGGTGGTGCACCGACGGACCCCGCCGCGCCCCCGGCGGAGGTTAGGGTCGGTGACGTACCACCATCAGCGGCAGGAGACACGATGCCGGCAGGGCACCCCCCGAAGGACGCCGCTCAGGCCCGGCGCGTCGGGCCGGCCCCGGCCGTGAGCGGCGGCCGGGACGACGCCCTCGACGGGGAGGCGCCGGGCCGGGTGCCGCCCCGGACGGCCAGGGCCCTGTGGTGGGGGTCGGCCGGTCTGGTCCTCGCGGTACTCGGCACCTCGGTGCTCGTCGCGGGCGATGGGGACGGCCGGCGGCCGGCCGTGGCCGCGGCCCTGGTCCTCGCGCAGGCCCTCGCCCTCAGGTGGCAGACGCGTGCCCCGGTCGCCGTACTCGCGGCCGGCGCGGTGACGGGGCTCGCGGTGTGGGCGCTGCTGCCCGCGGTCACCCTGACCGGAGCGCTGCTCGCGGCGCAGATCACGTTGTGCGTGCTGTCGGCGACCGGACCGCGACGGCTGTCGGCGTGGGCGCTCGCGGCGATGTGTCTGCCGGCGCCGCTGGCGTTCACGGCGGGCGGCCCCACGGGGCTCGCGGTCTATCTCCTGACGGTGGTCCTGGCATGGACGGCGGGGCAGTGGCGCCGGGCGCAACAGGCCCGCACGCGGGCGGAGACGCGCCGGGCCGTGGTGGAGGAGCGCGCACGGATCGCGCGCGAGGTGCACGACGTCGTCGCCCACACCCTCTCGGTGATGGTCATTCAGGCCGGCGCCGCCGATCACGTGTTCACCGAACGTCCCGAACAGGCCCGGCAGGCCCTGCGGGCCATCGAGACGAGTGCCCGCTCGGCGCTGGGCGAACTCCGCCTGCTGCTGAGTGCGTTCCGGCCCGACGAGGGCGAGGAGGAAGTGGGGGAGCCGAGGCGGCCGGTGCCCTCGCTCGCGCGTCTGGACGAGCTGGCCGACACCGTCCGGGCCACCGGGATGACCGTGCGCCTGCACCGCGAGGGCACCACCGAGGGGCTGCCGGCCGCGGTGGACCTGGCGGCGTACCGGATCGTCCAGGAGGCACTGACCAACACGCTGCGCCACGCGGCCGGCGCCGACGAGGCGAGCGTGCGCGTGACGGTCGAGGAGGAGTGCGTGACGGTGAGAGTGGTCGACAACGGGCGTGCCCCGTCGGGTGGTTCGGGTACGGCCGGATCGGGACGCGGTCTCCTGGGGATGAACGAGCGCGCCCGGCTCGTGGGCGGCAGCCTGCGCGCCGGTCCACTGCCCGGAGGCGGCTTCGAGGTAGCGGCCCGGCTGCCGATGGAGCGTGCCTCATGACCCTGCGTGTGGTGGTGGCCGACGACCAGACCCTGGTGCGCACCGGATTCCGCATGATCATCGACGCCCAGGACGACTTGGAGGTGGTCGGTGAGGCGTCCGACGGCCAGGAGGCGGTGCGGCTGACGCGGGAGCGGCAGCCCGACGTGGTGCTGATGGACGTACGCATGCCCGTCCTGGACGGCATCGAGGCCACCCGGCGCATCGCGGAGTACGGCAGCCGGGCCCGCGTGCTCGTGCTGACCACCTGGGACGTGGACGCGCACGTGGTCGCCGCGCTGCGCGCCGGGGCGAGCGGATTCCTGCTGAAGGACATCCGTCCCGCCGAACTCGTGGACGCGATCCGGCTCACGGCGCGCGGCGACGCGCTCCTGGCGCCGACCGTCCTGAGCCGCGTCCTCGACCGGTTCCTGCGCACCACGCCCGACCCCGGGCCGCCGCCCTCGCTGCGGGACCTCTCCGGCCGCGAGCGCGAGGTGCTCACCCTGATCGGGCAGGCCCTGTCGAACGCGGAGATCGCCGAGCGGCTGCGCCTGTCGGAGGCCACCGTCAAGAACCACGTCACCGCGGTGCTGCGCAAACTGGGCCTGCGCGACCGCGTCCAGGCCGTCGTCGCCGCCTACGACCACGGCCTCGTCCAGCCGCGCCGCCCCTGACAGCGGTCTCCTCCTCGGGGAGGAGACCGGGCGGTGATCCTCCTGTGCTCCCAGCGCCGGTCCGTTCCCGCGGCCGATCCGTGGCCGGGGCGCCCCGCCGTAGCGTCGGGATGTGACCGACGACCTGACCCGCCACATGTATCTGCTCGCCCACGACGACACGGCCCACGGCCCGTACGACCGCTCCCGGACGGAGCTGCTGGTCCGGGCCGCCGCCCTGGTCGACCTCGCCATGCGCGGCCGGCTCGGGGAGGACGGCGGCACCGTCACCGTGTCCGGCAGCCGGCCGACCGGCGACCCCGTCCTCGACGGCGTGCTGCGCGACGCCGCGGACGGGCACGGCTGGAAGCAGCTCGTCCGCCAGCACCGCAAGCGGACCCTGAGGGAGGTCGAAGACCGGCTCGCCGCGGAGGGCCTTCTCACCGTGCGGGAACCCCGCACCCCCTTCGGCACCCGGCGGCTGACCCTGACGGACCCCGCCGCGCGCACCGCCCCGCACGCCCGCGTGACCGCCGCGCTGCACGGGGACGGCCCCGTACAGGACATCCCCCTGGCCGACGCCGCGCTGCTCGCGCTCGCCGCCGCGGGCGGAGTCCGCTCGGTCGTGTCACGCCGGGACCGGAAGACCTTCCGGGCCCGCATCGACGCCGGCACGGCCCGGCTGGCAGCCCTCGCGCCCGGACTGGAGAAGACCGTACGTGCCCTGCCGACGACCATGATCGCCGCGCAGGGCGGCATGGGCGGCAGCTGACCCGCTGGGGGAGACGATGACCACGCACCGCGTCCTGACCACCCTGGGCTGCGCCCTGACCGCCGTACTCGCGACGGCCTGGTCGGCGGCACCACCACCGCAGCCGGGCCCTCCCGCCGTGGCGACGACCGGCGCCCGGGCCGGCCGGGGGCCGGGTGCCACCACGACCCTGCGCACCCACGACGGCCTGGTGCGCGGTGCCGACCACGACGGCTACCGCACCTTCGACGGCATGCCCTACGCGGCGCCCCCGGTCGGCGGGCTGCGCTGGGCGCCGCCCCACCGGGAGGCCCCTGGTCCGGGGTGCGGGACGCGACGCGGCCCGCGAGCGCCTGCCCGCAACACGCCGGCGAGGTGCCCGGCGGCGGCACCGACGAGGACTGCCTCCACCTGAACGTCACGACGCCCGACGGCGCGCGCCCCGAACGCCCCCGTCCGGTGGTCGTCTGGCTGCACGGCGGCGGCTTCACCACCGGAGCTGGCAGCTCGTACGACGCCCACCGCATGGGCACCCGGGGCGGCGTCGTGGTCGTCACCGTGAACTACCGCCTCGGCGCCCTGGGTTTCCTCGCGCACCGGGGGCTGCCCGGCTCCGGCACCTTCGGCCTGGCCGATCAGCAGGCGGCGCTGCGCTGGGTCCGGGCCGAGATCGGAGCCTTCGGCGGGGACGCGCACGACGTGACACTGGCCGGCGAGTCGGCGGGCGGCTACAGCGTCTGCGCCCAGCTCGCGTCACCGGCCGCCGCGGGCCTGTTCGACCGGGCGATCATCGAGAGCGGCCCGTGCACGGGGCGCCCCGACCGGCCGTTCGCCCCCTCCTCCGTCCCACTCTCCACGGCCCGCGCCACGGGTGCGGAGCTGGCGGCGAGGGCCGGCTGCGGATCCGCCCGAGACGTGATGGCCTGTCTGCGACGCGTGGACGTCTCCCGCCTGCTCGCGGTCCAGGACACCGACCAGCAGCCCGCGTACACCACACCCCTGCTGCCCGACGAGCCCGCGGCGGCGATCGCCGCCGGCCGCTTCCACCACGTCCCCGTGCTCGTCGGCAACAACCACGACGAGGGCAACGGCTGGGCCGCGGGCATCGTCCAGGCCGGGAATCCCGTCACGCCCGCAACCTGGCCCGACGTCGCCGCCACCTTCTTCCCCGCCCCGGGCCGGGCCAAGGCGATCGTCCGCGAGTATCCCGTGCACCGCACCGACGGCGGTACGGTGTTCGGCGCGGTCATCGGTGACGCGAACTTCGCCTGCCCCACGGCACGCACCGGGGACCTGCTCGCCGCCCATGTGCCCGTCCGGCGGTACGAGTTCGCCGACGAGCACGCCCCGCCCCTCACCCCGGGCACGCCGCCGTTCCCACTCGGCGCACCGCACGCGAGCGAGCTGCCCTACCTGTTCGACCTGGGCGGACGCCCCCGCGAGCTGACCGCGCCACAGCACCGGCTGGCCGACACGATGATCGACTACTGGACCCGCTTCGCCCGCACCGGCGACCCGAACGGCCCGTCCACACCGCCCTGGTCCGAACGGACGGTGCAGTCACTGGCACCGGACCACGTCGTACCCACGGGCACCGCGCGGCAACGCCACCACTGCGCGTTCTGGAACGCGCTCGGTTGACCGGGGGAGGCGACCGCCTCGGGGGGTCCGCCGGTTCGGCCGGTGGACCCCGACGAGCGCGTTCACGCTCGTCGGGCGAGGGCCGTCACCTGTCACCGCCCCGAACCCGACGTCACGGCCATGGCGCACGCACCGCTCGTCCACCAGGTGCACGCGCTGCTCGCCCTGGCGCTGTTCCTGGTCCACCGCTCCCGCGGCGGTGCCGCCGGCCGCCCGCGCCGGGGCCACCCGTCGAACCGCTGACGGCCGGCTCAGGGCGCGGTGAACAGGGTGGGGAAGCGGGGGGCCAGCCATGGCCGGGTGCCCCAGGCGAGGACCTGCCCCTGCGCGATCGCACGCCACGGGTTGAGCCTGCCCAGGGCGATCAGCAGGAAGGCGACGGGATCGAGCAGGATGGTGCAGTCGGCGCGCCCCGGCGGCGCCCCCGGCGTCACCCGTACGGCGCCGTCGGCCAGGGACACACCGAACGTCCCGCCCCCGCGCAGCCGGATCCGGTAGTCGGCGTCGAGCCCCGCCGTCGCCGCGGGGTTCGTGACCCGCGGCATGACCGACAGCATGAACGGCATGCACAGCCCCACCCGGTCACGGTCGATCATGTGCGGCCGCCGCACGGCGCGCGCCAGGTCGTACCCGTGGCCGAGCATGTGCGTGAGCAGGTAGGACGCGAGAACGGAGCGGTTCATCGGGCCCAGCGGCGTGGTGGGTGCCGGGCCGTCGGCCCCGGAACGCGACACGGCGTCCAGGAACGCGTCTGCCTGCTGCGTGATCATCGTCGCGAGGGGCTCCGCCCCGCGCTCCCCGAAGACGGCGAGGGACCGCGCGTTCGCCTCGGCGAGACTCTGCGGGGTCCCGTCGCCGTAAGGGCGCTCCCGTCCCGCCGCCAGGTCGGCCATCAGCTCGTTGGCCAGGGCGAGGTGGGCGGCGGCTTCGCCGATGGCCCACGCCGACCCCGGCACGGCGAGCGCCGTGTCGCCCACGCCGCGCACCAGCGTGGCGATCTCCTCGGCAGTGCCCCGGATCGCCTGTCCCAGCCCCTCGGGCAAGGACCACGAGCCGTCCTGCCGTCCCGTCGTGTGCACGTTGATCGCTCCGCTCCCACCGCCCCGCACGCCCACCGTGCCTACGGCGCTGGTACCCAACCAGACCGCTCAGGCGCGCGGCAAGCCCCGCGCGCCCCCCGGTGCCGGCTCCGCGCCGGGAAAAGCAGTCGATGGCGCCGCGGTGCCCTGGCACAGTGGCCCACCATGGATGACTTCGAGCGTCTTACGGCGGCCGACGTGGAGCTCATGCAGGACCTGGCCCAGCGGGTCACCGCCGTCCGTCCCGACCTCGTGAACAGCGACGCGTCGCTGGGGGAGCTGGCCTGGATCTGGGGCAAGGGCCACGCGCGCGAGGGCGGGAGCTGGGTCCGCCGGCTGTGGTTCTCCGGTGACGTCCTGGTCGCCTGGGGCTGGGTGGCCCTGCCCCACCGGGTGTCGCGCGGCGACGGGTCGGTGAAGGACGTCACCGGGGCCGCGCTGACCTACCAGGTCCATCCCGACCACAGGGAGCTGGTGGACGAGGTGATCGACTGGTACGACGCCGTGGCGGCCGGTGTCGAGCGCACCGTGGTGCCGAGCGCCGCCAACGAGTACGCCCTGGGGCGGTGGGCGGCGCACGGCTACGGGACCGATCCGGCCGCACTCGGCGACACCGGCTCCTGGACGCAGCTCAACCGGCGCGACCTCGACGACGTGGCACGGCCGGTCCTGCCCGACGGGTTCCGGTTCCGCACCGCCGACGAGGCCGGGCCGCGCGCCGCGGTCCGGGCCCACGTGGACGCCTGGGCGCCGTCGACGTACACGGCCGAGGGCTACGAGGGGGTACGGCGGACCCCGCCGTACCGCGGCGACCTGCACGTCCTGGTGGAGGCGCCGGACGGGACCATGGCCGCATCGACGATCATGTGGCTCGACACGGTCAACAGGACCGCCCAGTTCGAGCCGGTCGGAACGCACCCGGACCACCGGCGGCGCGGGCTGGGCACGGCGATGCTGCTGCACGGGATGCGGCTGGCCCGCGAGGCCGGCGCCGACCACATGACGGTCGCCTGCCTCGGCGCACCGGGACACGCCCGGGCGCGCGGGCTGTACTACGGCGTCGGCTTCAGGGAGTTCACCCGGGACGCGCCGCTCATCAAGTCCCGGGGCAGGATTGGCTGAGCCGCCCGGGAAGGACGGCGGTCCCGCTCTCCCGGAGGAGAACGGGACCGCGGGAGCGGCGGACGATCCGCCCGTCACCTCGGGACGTCACAGCGCCGAGGTCGTTCCCTTCCCGGACGCGCTGCCCGCGAGCCACTGGTCCCAGCTCAGGTTGAAGGCCGCATAGCCGTTGTCGGCCGGGGCCTTGGCGCGGGACGAACCGGTGATGGTGACCGGGTCGCCCTGCTTGACCTGGCCGTAGAACCACTTGGCGTCCGACATGGACAGGTGCACGCAGCCGTGCGAGCCACGGGCGCTGCCGCTGCCCGGGTTGGGGTCGCCGGTCGAGTAGTGCACGTAGGTGCCGGACTGGGTCAGGTGCACGTCCCAGGGCAGCGTGAGGTCGTAGTAGTTGGGGCTGCCCTTGTCGCAGCTGATGCCGACGCTGCAGGAGGTCATGTGGACCTTCTCCTGCTTGTCGATGACGGCCATCGTGCCGTTCCACGTCGGGTACTGCGGGCTGCCCGCGTTGATCGACAGGGTGCGCACCGTTTTGTCGTTGCGAGTCACCTTCATGGTGTGGCCCGTCACGGAGACGTCCGCGCGCACGTCGTCACCGATCTTGAAGGTGTGCGTGTAACCGTGCACCCCGTAGCGGCCGTTGCCGTTGCCGACGCCCGTCATGTCGGCGTCGATCTTCACCGTGGTGCCGGACGGCCAGTACGTCTGCGGCCGCCAGTCGGCCCGCTTGTCGCCGAACCAGTGCCAGGCGCCGGTGACCGGCTGCGAGGTGCTGACCTTCAGGTGCTTCTCGACGTTCGCCCGTGCCTTCGCCGCCACCGGATTCGTGAAGACCACCGAGATCGGCATGGCCACGCCGACCGTGGTCCCGCTCTGCGGAGTGATCGTCTCCAGCAGCATCGGCGGCCCCTTGGGCTTCTTCGGCGAGGGGGAGGCACTCGCACCCGGCTTGCCCGGCGCCTTGGCGTCGTCCCCGCCCGCCATGTCACTGCCGCCCCCGCCGCAGGCACTCGCGCCCACCAGCATCGCAGCCGTGACGAGTGCGATCCCTATGCCGCCCTTGCGCCGTCCCACGACCTGCCCCCGCTCTCTAGCCCTTCGGCCCTCATGGGCCCGACTCCCTGTCAGACAGACGGGGGACCGGACCCAGTTGCGTGCGTTGCGTAAAACGTGTCCCAAGAATGGCGGGTGCCCGGACACGAGCACTCACACTCCCGGGTCGGCCCGGATCGGTTCGGGTCGCCGTCCGCGCGCCGCCTCAAGCTGCGCGGCGAAGGAGAGTCCGAGGAAGAGGGCGATGGAGGTCAGGTAGGCCCACAGCAGCAAGGACATGAAGGCGCTCAGGGGGCCGTAGATCGCGTCGAAGGAACCGCTGACGTTCAGGTAGAGGGTCAGCAGCCAGGTCAGTGTCATCCACAGGATCAGGTAGACGGCCGCGCCGAACGCCAGCCAGGTGTAGCCGGGCTGCCTGCGGCGCGGGGAGCGGCGGAAGACGGTGCTCGCGGAGATGAGGGCCAGCAGCAGGCCGAAGGGCCAGCGCAGGACGTCCCAGGCCGTCCGGGCGCCGTCGTCGAGGTGGTAGACCGTCACCGCCGCCGCGGCGAGGTCGTCACCGGCGACGAGGACGACGAACCCCAGTCCGAGCGGGAGGCCCGCGCCGAGGGCCATCAGCAGTCCGCGCAGGTACTTGGCACGGAAGGGGCGGTCGCGCTCGTTGCCGTAGATCCGGTTGGCGCCCCGCTCGATCTGGCACATCGCGGTGGTGACGTTGACCAGGGAGAAGGCGGCACAGAGCCAGAGGGCCACCGCCGCGCCGTCACCGGCCGTGCGCCGGCTGCGGGCGAGGGCGTCGTCGACCACGCCGGCGCTGGGTCCCCGGGCGATCCGGTGGATCGTCAGTTCGGCCAGCCTGCCCAGCGTCTCGGTGTGCAGGGTGGCCGACAGGCCGACGAAGGCGATCGTCAGGGGGATGACGGCCAGCACCGTCTGCAGGGCGAGGGCCCGGGAGTGGCTGAAGCCGTCGGCGTAGCGGAAGCGGGTGAAGGCGTCGCGCATCAGGGACCAGCCGCCGTAGCGGCGCAGCGCCGCCCACGCCTCGTCGCCGGACAGCTCCTCGCCGCTCATGTCCCGGGTCTCGGGAACCTTCGTGGCGGTACCCATTCACCCCTCCCGCACCGGCTGCGCAGGGCCGGCGGTTCTCCGGATGGCGGCGGTCGGCATGGTTCCCCCTGTGGTCGAGCGGGTGTACGGCGGTCGCCGGCAGCGTCCGTCCCCCGGCTCACGCCGTATGCCCGCTCGACCGGAGAGCAGGCGTCCCGGGCGGCGCGTGCTGCCGGTGCGAGACCCCGGCTCCGCAACACGGCGGTCTCCGAACGGTGTTGAGGCGGCCGGAGCCGTCAGGGGCGGGAATGGGGACCGCCGGCTCCGCGTTCACCGGGCATGACCCACGCGCGAGCGGTGACGGCCGTCCGGCACACCGCCTTCACCGAGACCCGGCACCTCGACGCCGAACCCCGGGCGGTGTACGGGGCGTTCGCCGATCCGGTGGTCCTGCGGCGCTGGTTCGCACTCCCCGGTCACGGCGCGACGTACACACTGGACTTCCGCGTCGGCGGCGGCGACCGGGCCCGCAGCACCTTCCGCCACCTCGACGGCACCGAGGAACGCCTCGCATACCGCTCCCGCTACCTCGACATCGTGCCGGACAGGCGCATCGTCCAGGGGTACGAGTCCCTCGTCGACGACGTCCTGCGCTGGACCTCGCTGGTGACGGTCGAACTGACCCCCGAGGGCCGGGGCACCTCGCTGACCTGGACCGAGCAGGCGGCATTCCTCGTACCCACCGGTGACGGCGCCGCCGACCTCGCGCATCTGCGAGGTGCCGTCCGCCTCCGCCTGAACGGCCTCCCGGCGGCTCTCGAAGCCTCCGCGTAGCCCGGCACACGGGTACGCCGGGCGAGCCTCCGCGCCGGCCCCGGACGAACCGCGCGCAGGTCCGGGAGCATACCGACGACGTCTTCTGGAGCCGCCCCCGGAGCCCGCCGAGGTCGACCCGGCCGTGCTCGGCGCGCTGCTGCGCCGGCACAGCCGGTAGATGGGAGACGCGGCGCGGCCCGGCGGCGTCCCCTTCACGGGGCGTCCACGGCCGCGCCGGGCTCAGGTGCAGTAAATGCCGCCGAGCCACGACGGCCGGCGCCGCCAGGGTGACAGCGGGCAGGGCCACCGCCGCTCCCGGCCGCGGCGCCGCCCCACCGCCGCTCCCGGCCGCGGCGCCGCCCCACTGCCGCTGCCGGCCGCGGCGCCGCCCGCCCACTGCTGCTGCCGGCCGCGGCGCCGCCCCACCGCCGCTCCCGGCCGCGGCGCCGCCCCACTGCCGCTGCCGGCCGCGGCGCCGCCCGCCCACTGCTGCTGCCGGCCGCGGCGCCGCCCGCCCACTGCTGCTGCCGGCCGCGGCGCCGCCCCACTGCCGCTCCCGGCCGCGGCGCCGCCACACTGCCGCTCCCGGCCCCGGCCCTGCCCGCTGCCGGCCGCGGCGACGTCCCACCCCCGCTCCCGGCCGCGGCCCCGCCGCGCCGCCGCTCCCGGCCCCGCCGCGCCGCCGCTCCCGGCCCCGCCGCGCCGCCGCTCCCGGCCCCGCCGCGCCGCCCGCGTTCTCGTGCGCGTCCGCCGCTTCCTGGTGTTTCGTAGGGAGGGAGGCGTGCGTGCTCGTGACGCGGCCGGCGACGACTGGAGGTGGACGGTGACGGCAAGGAGCGGCGGGGGAGGCCGGGCGATGCTCGCCGATCTGTTGCGCGCCAGCCACCTCATGCCGATCGAGATGCTGCCCGCGAAGGCCTCCGAGTGCGCCCGCGCGGCCGGCTTCCACCAGGTGCTGATCTACGTGGCGGATCTGCAGCGCACCAGCCTCCGCCTGCTGGCCGGGGACGAGACGACCGGACGGGGGCACGAGGCGGAGCTCCACGTGGAGGGGACCGTGCCGGGACGCGCGTACCAGTACATCGACGTCCTGCCCGCCGCGTCGGCGGGTGAGGACGTCTTCGACTGGTGGGTGCCGCTGCTGGACGGGACGGAACGCATCGGGCTGCTCCGGGTGAGCGCGGGCCGCAACGACGCCGAGACCCGCACGGACATGGAGGCGCTGGCCGCGCTCATCGCGTTGATCATCGTGAGCAAGCGGCCGACCAGCGACGAGCTGGCCAAGCGGGTGCGGGCGCAGCCGATGAGCCTCGCCGCGGAGATGCAGTGGAACCTCCTGCCTCCCCGCACCTACGCGGACGCGCGGGTGGCCATCTCCGCCTCACTGGAACCGGCCTACCGGATCAGCGGCGACGTCTTCGAGTACGCCGTCGACGGCCCCCTGGTCCACCTGGCGATCTTCGACGCGATGGGCCACGACACCGCGGCTGGCCTGTCCGGCACACTCGCGCTGGGCGCCTACCGCAACGCCCGCCGCCAGGGCGCCGACCTCATCGGCAGGTCCGAGGCCGTCGAAGCGGCCCTGCTGGAGCAGTACGGCCACCAGCGGTACGTCACCGGCATCCTGGCCACCCTCGACACCGGCACCGGCACCCTGCAGTGGGTCAACCGGGGCCACCACCCGCCGATCGTCATCCGGGACAACCGCTGGACCACCCGCCTGGCCTGCACACCCGGTCATCCCATGGGCACCGACCTCGGACTGCCCACCACCGTCTGCCAGGAGCACCTCCAGCCGGGCGACCGCGTCGTCCTGTACACCGACGGCATCACCGAGGCCCGCCGGCCGGGCGGCCGGGAGTTCGGCATCGAGCGCTTCACCGACTTCCTCATCCGCCACCACGCCGACGGCCTGCCCGTGCCCGAGACCCTGCGCCGCCTCATCCACGCCCTGCTCGAATACCACGAGGGCCGTCTCCAGGACGACGCCACCGTCCTGCTGTGCGAGTGGATCGGCCCGCACACCGAGCCCGCCGCCGTGGCGGCCGAGTGGACGGGTCTTTCGTCCGCAGGACTCGACGGCGGTGCGGGCCCGCGCCCCTGAGCACCCCCCCTCCGGACACGCTCGCGGTCGGCCGCCACGCGCTGCCAGGCGCATACTTCTCGTACGGGATCCGGCGGCACGACGGGAGGCCGGCCGTGACCACATCGGGGATCGACTATCGGGCGCTGTTCACCGTGACGCCCAGCCCCTACCTGGTGTTGCGCCCCGACCTGGTGATCGCCGAGGTCAACGAGGCGTACCTGCGGGCCACCGGCCGCACCCGGGACGAGCTGATCGGCCGCTACCTCTTCGACGTCCACCCCGACAATCCCGCCGACCCCCATGCCGACGGCGTGCGCAATCTGAGCGCGTCCCTGGAGCGGGTCATGTCCTCGCGCAAGCCGGACACCATGGCGGTGCAGAAGTACGACGTCCCCGTCACCGGCAGTCCGGGCGTCTTCCAGGTGAAGTGGTGGTCGCCGATCAACACCCCCGTTCTCGGACCCGACGGAGAGGTCGCCTGGATCATCCACCGGGTCGAGGACATGACCGAGTTCCTGCTGAGCCGCGACCTGCGGGCGGGCCCCGACGACCCGTGCGGCGAGCGGGCCTCGATGGAGGCCGAGCTGTACACGCGGGCGCAGGAACTCCAGCGCCTGAACGACGAGCTCCGCGACGCCCACGGCCGGGAGCGGCAGACCGCCCTCAGGCTCCAGGAGTCCATGCTGCACACCCCGGACCTGGCCGCGCACGACAACATCGCCGTGCGCTACCTGCCGGCCGCCCGCTCACTCAACGTCTGCGGCGACTGGTACGACGTCGTGGACCTGCCGGAAGGCCGGTACACCGTCGCGGTCGGCGACGTCGTGGGCCACGGCCTCGACGCCGCCGCCGTCATGGGCATGCTCCGCAGCACGCTGTCCGCCGCCATCCGCGCCACCGACGAACCCGGCAGGGCGATGGACGTCCTGAACCGCTACGCCCAGACCTGTGAGGGCGCTCTGGCCACGACCGCGGTCAAGGCCGTGGTCGACACGCGGGCCGAGCGCGTCACCTACACCAGCGCCGGCCATCTGCCGCCCGTGCTGACCCAGGCGAACGGCACCACGGTCCTGCTCGACCAGGCCACCGATCCGCCGCTCGGCGTGCCCTCGGACGAGGACAAGCGCCCCCAGGTCACGGTGCCGTACAACCCGGGCGACACCCTCGTCCTGTACACCGACGGGCTCGTCGAACGCCGTGACGAGGACATCGACGTGGGGCTGCGCCGTCTCACCGGCGTCGTCGGCCGCCACGCGCGGATGAGCCCGGACGAGCTGGCCGACACCCTCCTGACCCGGCTCGGCGTGGCCGACGGCGGACGCGACGACGTCGCCCTGATCGTCGTCCGCCTGTAGACGCACGGCACCGGGGACGACCGGTGCCGGGAACCCGGGACCGACGCGCTGCGCTGGTACGACGTCGGCGGCACCGGAACCACCACCGTGGTCTGGGCCGCCGGTGACCTCTCCGTCGGCGAACCCGTCTTCGCCCCCGTGCCCGGCTCCCACCGAGGCGACCGGGGTTACTGGCTGACCTTCGCCACCGACCGCACCGACGGCACCAGCCGGCTCCTGGTCCTGTCCGCGGACGCGAACTCCCTCCGTTTCCCGCGGCACCGTATTCCGCCACTGGTGATTCACCCGGTCGACATCTCGGTGCGGCAGGCTTCAGACGGGTTCGGGCTGGGGCTCCGGTTGTACGGCCGGGAGAACCTGGGGTTCCCACGATCGGGTGGTCCGTATGTAGCCCTGGATCACCGAGGCCGTCGCCAGTACGAGAAGGGGGCCGAAAGCCCACGGGTGCCTCGCCATCTCCACCGGCAGATAGCGGTAGGTGACCAGGAGCGCGCCGAAAACCGTCGTCCCGTAGGCGACGAACTGCGTTCCCGCGCGATTCCAGCCGCGTGCGGCCGAACGCAGGGCCGCCTCGATGGTGAGCGTGAACACCACGCCGGCGATGATGTCGGCGCCGTAGTGGTAGCCGAAACCGAGAGTCGCGCCGAGGGTGGCGACGAGCCAGAACGCCCCGCCGATGCGCAGAGCGCGTGGGGCCTTGCGGGAATGGATGAAGATCGCGGTGGCCCACGCGGTGTGCAGGCTGGGCATGCAGTTCCGCGGGGTGAGGTCGTCGTAGGGCATCGGGTGCGGCGCGCCGACCGGTGGCGTGTTCGGCCAGAGGTCGCCCACCGCCCAGTGCAGACCGCCGGTGCCGGTGGCGCCGGGGCCGTAGGCGAAGACGGGCCCGACCACGGGGAAGAGCATGTAGATGCCCGGTCCCAGGAGGCCGATCACCAGGAAGGTGCGCACCAGGTGATGGCTCGGGAACCGGCCCTCCTTCGCCACGTCACGCAGCTGGTACAGCGCGACGACGACGGCCGCGACCGCGAGCTGGATGTAGACGTAGTCGAGGAGATGGGAGCCGACCGGACCGGTGGCCCTGACCACTCTCCCGACCACCCAGGACGGGTTGCCCAGCGCGTGGTCTGCCGTCGCCACGTACTGATCCAGCACCGTCGGGCGGGTCTTCGACGTGATGAGCAGCCAGGTGTCACCCGTCTTGCGGCCGGCCACCAGCAGCAGCGCCAGGCCCACGCCCTTCAGCAGCAGCACGCGCTCGCGGCCGGTGCGTCGTGTGACGGCGATGACCGCGTAGCCCAGCACCACCCACAGCGCGCCGTTGCCGAACATCATCTTGGCGTCGACGGCCCATCGCACCAGGAAGAAGACGACGTCGATGCCGACCGCCACCCCGGCCGCGACGAACCGTTGCCGCCAGGGGAGCACGACCATCATCAACGCCATGCTGGCGTACAGCAGCGGCCCGGACTTGGGGGCGAGGACGACTTCCTTCGCCTGGTTGGTCATGGGCCCGGGCAGGCCGTAGTGGCGTGCGGCGATCTCCAGCGCGACAAGGAAGCCGACGGTGACGGTCCCGGCCACGGTCCACAGGATCGCCCGCGGCCGGCGCCATGCGGCGAATGCGGATCTCCAGTCCATTCGCGCGAATACCCGCGGTGGTATTGATGTCAATTGTCCGGCCGATTTAGTAGATATTGTCCAGGAAAGTTGTCGATCGGCCTGGACGGTGCTTCTTCACCGGTGCGAGGGCCGGTGTCCAGGGTGATCGCCACAAGTCGAACATGTTATCGGGGGAGGTCGCGCGGATGGCGCGCGGGATCGAACGCGGAGAAGTCGGCCGCTGCCGAGCCCTGCCGTCTCGATGCCCGCCATGTCCGCACGGGGCCTGCCCGCCACGACCCCTTCCCGCCCGGCTGAGAACAATCGCGTGCGAGCTTACCCAGGGGGACCCGCGCGCGGATCGGCGTTTCGCGGGCCACGCGGTCCCGGCCGATGTCTAGGCTCGGCGCGTGGGGCAGCCTGAGCAGCGTGCCGAGGGCGCGGGACCGTTCGTCACCAGAGTCACCTGGCCGCTGCCCGGCGGCGGAGAGACGGTGTGGGAGTCACGGACCGCACGGCGCCGTGGAGCACTCGCCGTCCGGGCGCCCGGCGGGACGGAGAGCCGGCACACCCGCGCGGACGCCGCCGCGCTCGGCCGGCTGCGCAGACTCAACGTCATCGCGGCGGTCGCGTTCGTCATCGGAGGGGGCCTCTTCGCCGCCGGCGCCGGCTTCGCCCTGTACGGGTCGGGCGACGCCACCGAGCTGGCGTCGATCTACTTCGCGGGCGGCCTGTTCTTCAACACCGGCGGCTATGTCTCGCTGCTCCAGGTGATCAACGCACCCCGCCACGACACCACCGGGGTAGGCCGGCTCGCCACCCGCGGCTGGCGGTGGTGGAGCTACGAGCCGATGCGGGTGGACTGGCTGGGCGCGTTCGTCCTCTTCCTGGGCACACTCGTCTTCGCGGTCAACCTGCTGGACTCCTTCCTCCAGGGCCTGAGCGTCCAGCAGGTCAACCGGCTGATCTGGGTGCCCGACGTGATCGGCTGCGTACTGTTCCTCGTCTCGGGGCACCTGGGCTTCGTCGAGCTCTGCCACGGCCGGCCCTGCGTCCGCCCGCACAGTCTGGGCTGGTGGATCGTCGCCGTGAACCAGCTCGGCTCCGTCCTCTTCATGGCCTCCGCACTCGCCGCGTACACCCGCCCGGCGACCGGCAGTCCGGTCAACGCCGACATCGCCAACTGGGGCACCCTCACGGGCGCCCTCTGCTTCTCGCTCGCCGGCGTGCTCCAGCTCTACGAGCACCCGTAGCCGGTCAGGGCGGCGGACGAGCGGAGGCGGGAGGGCGACCGCGTGGGGCCCCGGAGTGGGGGCTACAGCACGATGATCACGACCGCGCCCCGGTCGAAGCGGTGGTCGAAGCGGTGGTCGAAGCGGTGGTCGAATCGGTGATCGAAGCGGTTGTCGAAGCGGTCGCCGTGGTGGTCGAAGCACCAGCGGTTCCAGTCGCCTCCGCCGCACCAGCCGGTGCCGACGCTCGTGTGCACGGCGGGAGTCGCTGCCGCGGCCGTCCCCGCCGCGCCGATCGTGGCGCCGCCGACCAGCACGATGCCGACCGCGGACGCCACGGCGAGACGCTTCGGGCGTGTTGCTCGCATGGGTATACGCCTTCTTCCATCGTCGCGCACGACCTCGGCGGCACGAGACGGGCCGGCCCCGAGGTCACCTCATCACGTGATACGTGAGCGGGGCGCATTTGGATTGGCGATGCGGCTACCGGCCCTCGGCGACGGTTCAGTGATGTTCGTGGTGGTTGCGGATGGCGGTGGTGGCCAGGAACCCCGTGGCCGCCGCGCTGAGTAGGGCGCCCAGGGCGAGGAAGAAGGTCGTGCGCTGCATGGCGGGGCCTTTCTGGCGGCTTATCGGGTGCCGTGCACAACGGTCGCGGTCGCCGTTTCGACTCGTCCGGGCGGCAACTGCAACCCGCATGGACGCGAGTCCCCCGCAGGGTCAGCCGTTCGGACGACGCGGGCCGAGCGCCGTCGGAGGCGTACTGGTGGACAGAACGGCAGCGCCGCCGCTCACAAGGAGAACAGGCGTTTCACCGGCGCCGGCTCTGGACAAGAGAAGGACACGCGTGCCGTACGGTTGCGCCCCCTGATTGCGACATATGCCATGCACAAGCAAGAACACGCAGAACATTCGTTCACCGCTGTTCCCGAGTCCATAGCGGCCGCCCGGGCTTTCACCGAGGAAACGCTGGAAGCTTGGCGGGTGACCGGTCGCATGGACGACGTGCGGCTGTGTGTTTCCGAACTGGCGTCCAACGCCGTCAACCACGGGACCCCCACCGAGGACGGCGGCCATGTCTTCCACGTCCGTATCGACGCCGACGACACCCTCATCCGGGTCGAGGTCGAGGACGACGACCCGCTGAGCACGCCTCGCGTGCGGCAGCCGGCGGAAGGCGACACCGGTGGGCGCGGGATGCTCATCGTGGAGTCGCTCTCCGCGGCCTGGGGGTACGAGAGCCACGACGCGGACGGCAAGGCCGTCTGGACCGAGTTCTTCACCAGCCGTGCGTGAGGGCGGGCCGGGGACCGATAGCCACCGGTTCGTGGGGACGTCGTAGGTCATCCGTTCGCGGGGACCCCGAGAGTCATCCGTTCGCGGGGAAGGCCACTTGGTCGAGGTAGAGGGGCATCTCCTCGTCTGCGTCGGCCCGGTCGGCCGGGGCGGGGCTGATCCGGGCCGGTTTCCCGCTGAAGAGGCTGTCTACGGAGCCTTGCAGGCCGCCCTGGAGGGACATGGACGAGAACACGAACGGCAGTCCGTCCGAGGCGAGCGGGTCCGGGCCGTTCATCACCTGGAAGTGCAGGTGCGGGGCGTCGCTGTTGCCCGAGTTCCCGAGCTGTCCGATCCGCGTGCCCGCCGTCACCTTCTGACCGGGCCGCACCCTGCCGCCCGTCGAGCCCGGGGCGAGATGGGCGTACAGCACGTACTCGCCGCCCGGCAGCCTCTCCACGACGTGATTGCCCGCGTAGTCGCTCAGCGGGAGGTTCGCCGGGCTCTCGCCCGGGGTGGAGTCCGGCAGCCCGTCGACGACCGAGACGATCTCCCCGTCGGCCGCCGCCGTGACGGGAACGCCGTAGTAGGGATAGCTGCTCACCTTGTCCACCGCACCCGTGCGCAGCCGGTCGTCGGCGCCCAGGCGCACGAAGTCGATCGCGAAGCGCTCGGCGAAGTACGTGGACCCGTTCAGCGGGGAACCCGCGCCCCGGTGCGGAGTGACCTGGTCGCAGCATCCGTTGCCGTCGAGCCAGCCGGCGCCGCCGAGCGGCGGACGCAGGACGACCGGATGGCGGTCGGGGACCGTCAGGTTCGCGACGGACTCCGTCACCTGTTCGGGGATGATGCCGACGGCCTTCGGATAGGTCACCGACACCTGGTGGCCGAGCCGCAGTGGGAACGAGATGCCGGCGGGTACGACGGCATCGATCCAGACCCGTCCCTGACGCCCCGGCGACAACTGGTCGGTGGGCTTGGTGCCGGGGGCCGAACCGGACGGCCGGAAGTGCGCCCCGAGGGCGTCGCCGGTCAGCTTCAGCAGGGTGCGGTGGCCGTCGCGGTCCTGGACGGTCACCCCGGTCAGCGTGGCCGGCAGGGTGCTCTCGTTGACCACCGTGAGCTCGTACGCGAGGTGTGTCCTGCCGTCCGTGCCCCGGACGGGGACGGGGACGGTCGTCGTGGACGCGGTGACCGGGGTGATCGCGTCCTGCCCGGCACTCGACGCGGCGGAGGGTGTGCCGGCCGGCGGCGCGGCCGCGGCGGCGGGCGTGAGACCGAGCCCCGCGCCGAGCAGCGAAGCGGCCGCCACAGCGGCACAACCGCGAGCTGTCCTCTGCGTTCTGCGCATGACCGATTCCCGGGGGAAGAGCCCATCTTCCGATGGGAGAACGGATTTTCCGTGCAGAAGGGGGAAAAGAGCCTATCCGGCGAGAGGGGCTTCCGCATGCCGTGGACGGCCCGTGGGACCGGCCCGGTGCCTGGAAGCCCGTTCCTCGTCAGGCCGCGAAGCCCGCCGGGTGACGCACCCCGTCGCGTGCCGTACCCGTCCGCGAGGCGTCGACCGTGGCGATGGGCGTGGCCGGTGTCCGTCCTCGACGGGTCCCACGGGCCGCCTCCTGCTCCAGAGCCGTGGTCAGGCCGTCCAGCTCGACGCCGAACCACGCGAGGTGGCCGAGCCTGCGACGGGCGTCGGCGACACGCCCGTGCACCCGGTCCCCGCTGACGCACGCGTGATCCGCGACCGCGTTCAGCAAGCCCTCGGGCACCGCCGTGACGGTGCCGGGGCAGACCAGCTCCTCGACGTAGCGGGTGTCCGCGGACCGGCCCGGGACGGAGGTCAGCCAGAGCATGCGCGGCGGCAGTGCTCCGGCCGCCGTCAGCCGCCGCAGCCGGGGGCTGTCCAGCAGCCGTTCCTGACGTTCCTGAGCGAGGCGGGCCAGTGCCGGCCCCGCCACGCCCCGCAGCGCGGCCGCCTCGGCTCCGCCCGCCAGGTCCAGGCACCGGTCCACGGCGACGTCCACCGCGCCGGGCGCGAAGGACACCACGAAGGCCACGTCACTCAGCCGCTGCCTCCGGTCCCGGGCCCGCTCCAGGCCGGTGCACGCGGCCGACAGCACCTGCTCGTGCCGCAGCGGGTTGAACACCCCGGTCGCCTGGACGGGTATGCCCAGCTCCAGACAGGCCGAGACGGCCGGCAGGGTCGCGTCCGTCGCCGGTATCCGGATCATGAGGTTGGGCCGTCCGACCCGGGCGCGCAGTGCCACGGCCGCGTTCACCACGTCGGTCGCTCGGTTCGTGATCCGGGGGGAGAGCGCGACGCTCACGTAGCCGTCCCGGCCGCCGCTGTCCCGGTGGACCGGCGCGAGCAGATCGCACGAGAGACGGAGATCGGCCGCCCCCATGTCGCGCAGCACGGCCGGAGCGGGGAACCACGAAGGCGTCCGGTCGGCTGCCCTGCCGACGCGGCTCGCGTACATGCAGCGCAACAGGGCGGTGGGAGCCGGGTCGGTGATCAGCCCGGACACCCGTCCCTGCCGTACGTGCCGGTCGATCGAGCTCGCGTCCAGGCGGGCCCGGCCGAGGTCGTCCAGCCAGACGGAGACGCCCTCCCGGGCCAGGCGTGCGAAGACATCGGGCATGTCGTCCTCCTGTGTGAGTGGGAATGCCTCGACGCTAGGCCCGCCGCCCGGGCCGCCGAATGGGCCGGCGGAGGGACGCGCCTCCTGACGCGGGTGTCGGCCGATCGGGGGAACGCCGCCGTCCGCCGACCGGTGGACCCGGCCGTTCCCCCGCTCGGGGGACGGCCCCCCGCCCGCCAGAACAGCCGGACGGGCCACGAGCGGCGTCCGGTCCCGGCCCTAGTTTGAAGACGCCTTCCGGATCCGCCGCGGATCCCCCGACGGAGGCCCGTCGGCAGCCCGTTGAACAGGAGATCCCGTGCTCGTACAGGAGCGCACGCACATGCCCCGTGCCCGGCGCGCGGTCGGCGAGGCGGCGTACGGGGCGACCATAGGGATCCTCGTGCCCCTCGTCGCCCTGGTCGTCTCGGCCGTCCTGGTGCTCTGGGCTCCCTCGCACACCCGGTTCGGACCCGTGTTCGCGGCCGTACCCGCACTGGCGGCGGCCACCTGCACCGTGACCGGCATAGCCTGCACAGGGCTGCTCACCAGCCTGACGTCCTTGCTCGTCGCATGGCTCCACGGCTGGCTCCTGGACGCCCCGTCCCTGGGCACGATCATCTGCATCGCCGCCGTGTCGCTGGCGGCCATGTGGGCGGGATCCGTCCGGCTGCGCCGGGAACAGGAACTGGCCGACGTCCGGCTGATCGCCGAGACGGCCCAGCGGGTGGTCCTGCGCCCGGTGCCCGAACGCCTCGGACCGGTCCGCCTGAACGGCCTCTACCTCGCCGCGCACCACCGGGCGCGCATCGGCGGGGACGCCTACGAATGCCTGGAAACCGCCTTCGGCGTGCGGGTGCTCATCGCCGACATCCGCGGCAAGGGCCTGCCCGCTGTCGATGCCGCGGCCGCGCTGCTGACCTGCTTCCGGGAGGCCGCGCACACCGAGAGGTCACTGGACCGCCTGGCCAAGCGCCTGGAGGACAGCACGCAACGCTACGCGCGAACGGCCGGCGCCTTCTCCGAGTGCTTCGCCACCGCCGTCGTCGTCGAGATCCCCACCGAGGAAGTCGTGCGCATCGTGCACTTCGGCCATCCCCGGCCGCTCCTGCTGCGCAGCGGCTGCTCGGTGCCCCTCACCCCGTCCGTGAGCGGACTGCCGCTGGGGTTCGGCGACCTGGCCCAGGCCGGGCACCAACTGGTGACCAGGCCCTTCCGGCTGGGCGACCGCATCCTGCTGTACACCGACGGAGTGACCGAATGCCGCGCCGACGACGGCACGTTCTACCCCCTGCTGCGGCGGCTGCAGCGCTGGACCGGGCTCACCGGCGCGGCCCTGCTCGACACCCTGCGCGAGGACCTTCTCCGGCACGGGGGAGGCCGGCGACAGGACGACGCGGCCCTGATCCTGGTCGAGCGGGTCGACGCCGCGATCCCCGCCCCGACGGCACGCCCTGCCGGCTGACCCCGGCGGACGGCCCGGACACCCGGCTCACGACACCTGCGCCCCGGCACGGAGTTGCCCCCTGCCCGGACCATGCCCGGGATAGGGTGCGCGCGTGCCGGTTTCCGATGATTCCTCCCCTTCATGAAGCCCGATCGCGCTTCACGGGTGAGCCGATGGGACCGGATCCGCGACCAGCTGCGCGCCGAAGGACCGGCCGCCTCCCGGATCCTCGTCACCGTGGTCGCCGCCTGGACGGCGGCCAAGTGGGCCGGGGCCGACCAGCCACCCGTCTACGCGGCGATCGTCCCCCTCGTCGCCCTGCGCGGCGACCCGATGAGCGCCCTGCAGATCTCCTACGAGCGTGTCCTGGCCGTCGTCGCGGGTGTGGCGATCGGCATCGCGACCCTGAACGTCCTGCGGCCGTCGACCGAGTCGCTCGTGGTCGTCGTGGCCCTCGGCCTCGCGGTCGGCATCTTCTTCCCCAAGGGCGCCGGCCTGAACGTCCAGGTGCCCGCCTCCTCCCTGCTGGTCCTCGCCAATCCCGCTCCCGACGCCTACGCCCTGTCCCGGTTCTGGGAGACGGCCCTGGGAGCGCTGGTGACGACAGCGCTCGCCCCGCTGCTCTGGCCGCCGCATCCACGGCGCGTCCTGAAGGTCCTGGCGGACGACTGCCGCAACCGGCTCGCCCAGGGGGTCACGGTCACCCCCGCCGTCCTCACCGGCGGCGCGGCCGTCGCGCGGGACAACCTCGCCGTCGTCAACGGTCACATCGCCGCCGTCAAGGCGGACGCCACCCGCGCGCGTGAGGCCCAGCGCGCGATGCGTTTCAATCCGCTGCGGCGCCGGCACCGAGGCGCCGTGGCCGGCCTCGTCCAGGCCATCGAGACGGCGGAGCGGATCGCCGTGGATCTCGGCACCCTCGCCCGTGAGGCGGCAGCCCTCTCCGACCGCCCGGATCTGGCCGCGGACGTGCGACGGGCCCAACGGCAGCTGCGTCCCGTGGCGGACGCCACGGCACGGGCCATCGACGCCCTCCTCTCCGAGCAGGACTTCCGGCCCCTCGTCACCGAGGCCCGCGCGGCACTGGCGGCCTACGCCCGCTCCGACAGCCGACCCGCGGCCGTGGCCCTGCGCCGCCCTTTCCAGCAGATCCTCGACGACCTGCCCCCGACGCCACCACTCGGGACGCCCTCGGGCGACGGCGTGGACTGAGCGTGCCCTGCTCCGGTTCGACGGATCGTTCGCTGACGCCCGCCTGGGTGGTCCGGTATTTGTGCGGCCGAGCCGCCGAGTTGCTCCCGGTAGGTGACGGGTGCTCAACCGTGTTCGCGGACACGGGTCGTGTCGGTCGATCGGGCCACCGGCCTTCCCCCGTTCCGTAGGCCGATCGGTTGGTGAGGCGGGGTGGGCCGGTCAGGGACCGTGAAGGCGGAACACTTCTCCGCCCAGCGTGCGTGCGCGCACGACACCTCACGGGAACTCATCATGATCAAAACCCTTCCGGCCGTTTCGGCGCTCGCCGCCGCGGCCGTCATCGGCACCGCCACGACCTCTCTCGCCGCCCCGGCGAAGAAGCGGCCGCAGCACCCCACCGTCGTCCTGGTGCACGGCGCCTTCGCCGACGGATCCAGTTGGAACCTGGTGACGGAGAGGCTTCAGATCCTCGGCCACCGCGTCGTCGTCCCGGCCAACCCGCTGCGCGGCCTGGCGGCCGACTCCGCCTACCTGGGCAGCGTCCTCGAGACCATCGAGGAACCCGTCGTACTCGTCGGCCACTCCTACGGCGGCGAGGTGATCACGAACGCCGCCGCGGCCGGCCCCCAGGTCAAGGCGCTCGTGTACGTGGCCGCGATCGTGCCCGAGAAGGGCGAGAGCGCCGATGACGTCCTCGGCGCGTTCCCCGGCAGCCTTCTCCCCGGCGCTCTCGACCAGGCCTCCTACCCGCTCGCCGACGGCGAGCGGGGAACGGATCTGTATGTGCGCCCGGAGCTGTTCCGGGAGGTGTTCGCCGCGGACGTCCCGGAACGTGAGGCGGCGGTGCTCGCCGCGACCCAACGGCCCATCGACGCCTCCGCCCTGGCGGCCCGGAGCGAGAACGCCGCGTGGCACGACCTCCCGTCCTGGTACCTGGTGGCGAACGACGACCGGGTCATCCCGCCGGCCGCGCAACGCCACATGGCCGAGCGGGCGAACGCCCATGTCACCGAGGTGGACTCCTCCCACGCGATCCCCGTCGCCCATCCGGCGGCGGTCACCGCCGTCATCGAGGCGGCCGCCCGGTCGGTGACGGGCCGCTGAGCGGCCCGTCGGCGCCGAGCGCTGTCAGCGGGCCGTCTGCTGGGGGTGGATCAGGAGCAGCGCGATGTCGTCGCTGCGGGGCTCGGTGAGCCGGGCCTGGTCGATGAGGGTGTCGGCGAGGGCGTCCATGGTCCGCTCCCGGGCGTGCGCCAGCCGGTCGGCGAGAGCGTCGATGGCGTCCTCGATGTCCGTGCCCGGAGCCTCCACGAGTCCGTCGGTGTACAGGGCGAGCACGGACCCGGGCGGGAACGGCACCTCGGTGGTCGGGTAGTCGGCGGCGGGATCGATGCCGAGGAGGACTCCGGGCGGCAGCGGGAGGATCTCGGCTCGGCCGTCGGGGTGGCGCAGGATCGGCGGTGGGTGGCCGGCGGTGGCCAGGCAGGCGCACTGGCGGTCGAGATCGAGATAGGCGTAGAGGCAACTGGTGAACAGACCGGCGTCGAGGTCGTTGAGCAGCCGGTTCGTCCGCGCGAGCACCTCACCGGGAGACGCGCCGGCGGTGGCGTGGACCGCCGTACGGACCTGCCCCATCAGGGTGGCGGCCTGCACGTTGTGGCCCTGGACGTCACCGATGGCCGCCGCGGCCGTCGATTCGTCGAGGCGGATGAGGTCGTAGAAGTCGCCGCCGATCTCCATGCCGCGGCTCGCGGGGAGGTAGCGGGCCGCCACGTCCAGGCCGGGAACGCCGGGCAGGGTGCGGGGCAGGAGACCGGCCTGGAGGTTGTGGGCGAGCTGCTGCTTGGCGTCGTACAGACGGGCGCGGTCCAGTGCCTGGGCTATCAGTCCGGCCGCCGACGTGAGGAAGGACCGCTCCTCCGGCGGAAAGGCGCGCGGCCGGTCGTAGGCGAGGACCAGTGAGCCGACCGGACGCCCGGAGGTGATCAGGGGGAGGAACGCCCAGGCGGCCATGCCGTCCTGGAGGACCGCGGGCGGGTAGGCCCGCTTCAGATCGGTGAAGGTGCCGAAGAACTTGGCGGCGCCCGTCGTCAGGACGTGCACCGCGGGCGTGTCGGAGCTCAGCGGGGCGGCGTCGAAGCGGTGCAAGAGCTCGGCGGAGTAGCCGCGGAACCCGATGATCCGCAGCCGGGCCTCCTCCGTGGCCATGAGGGCGAGGGCCTGGGCCCCGAAGGCCGGAAGGACCTGGTCGGCGACCTTCTCGACGACGTCCCGTACGCCGACGGCCTCGGTGAGGGTGGCGGCCAGATGCATCAGGTGGTAGAGCGCCGTGGCGCGGCCCGGTCCTGCGGCGGGCGCGGGGTGCAGCAGGTGCGGGGGGACGACGGTGCCGCCCGAGTGCGTGGGGACGACGCGCACGCTGATCCCGGACGCGTCCGGGTAGAGGTGGAAGGACAGCCACTGGTCCGGCGGACGCCGGGCGGTGAAGGACGTCGGCTGGCGGCTGAGCGTGGCGGCCCGGTAGCGGTCCTCGGCCACGGGGTTGTCCAGCCACCGCAGGGCCTCCCAGGGCCGCCGGCCCAGCAGGTCGGGGATGTCGGCGTCGAGGAGCTCGGCGGCGGCGGTGGTGAGGAAGGTGATCCTGCCGTCCTGGTCGAGCGCGCAGCAGCCGCTGGGGAGGCGCTCGGCGAAGTCGACCGCGGCCTGCGCCTCGGCCGGGGTGGTGGCACGGGGCCGCAGGGTGGGCAGGACCCGCGGCTCCGGACCGGCCACCACCGGGTGTCCGCTGCCGGCGGCCTCCCGCAGGAGGTGCCCCAGGTCGTGGCAGGCGCCGGAGACGGCGTCCTGCTCCTGTGCACTCAGCACGGACGCGTGGGTGCCGGCCCAGTGCAGCACCACTCCACCCCATGCCCGGTCGCCGGTGACGATCGGTGCGGCGGCCATGGCGAAGGGATGGGGGAGGACGAGCGCCAGTTGCGGATAGCGGCGCGCCAGTTCCTCCTGACCGCCGATCCACACCAGCCGCCGTTCCCGCACCGCGTCGCTCACCGGAGTCGCGGCGGCGAGCGCCACCCGGGACCAGGGCGAGGCGATGCGCATCGACAGACCGCTCAGCATGGCGAGTTGCAGCACCTGCCGGTCCGGCGGCATCAGATAGAGAGCGCTCGCGTAGGCGCCGGCGTCCCGCGCGAGCCGGCCGAGTACGGCGCCGACCGCCTCGGGACCGGAGCCGGCGGCGGAAGAGCCGGTGACCGCTTCGGACACGCCTCACCTCCGGGCGCGGGCACTCGCCGCTCGGCGCGTCAACTGCCCGGCCGGCTCGGGCACCCGAGCCAGGGTGGAACAGTGGCCGCCCCGTGCCGCTCCACCCATGGCGAGCAGTCGAGCATCACCCATATACGGACCATATGCCGTCCCCGGTGTGACGGCACCGGGGCGGACGCCCCCGGGCGGCGCGCATGCCGACGCCCCGAGGCGGCGGGGCGGAACCCCCGAGAGGATCCGCCCCGCCGCGGTGCCCGGACCTCCTGCGCCCGGCGGGTCAGCTCGTGCTCGGGGGCGTGTGGCACTTGGCGCCGTAGACCATGTCCAGGTGCGCCTGGATGATCGGACGGGCCATCTCCGCGTACGCCTTGACCTGGCTGTTCCGTGTGCTCGCGATCTCCTGGTCGATGGTGGCCAGTGCCTCCTTGTGACCCGGGTACATCATTTTCAGCCAGGCCGTGTCGTAGGCGGGTGTGTGCGCCTTCTCCGCCACGGGGGCGAACATTCGCTGGTCGGCCGTGGTCGGACCGCTGGGCAGCGACACGCCCAGGGATTTCGCGACCGGCTTGAGTTTCACCTCGAGCTGCGTGTGGTTGTCGTACAGGACACGGCCCGCCTGCCTGACGCACTCGCTGGTCGCGTTCTTCTGCGCGTTGCTCCCCGCGGCGATCTCGCTCACGTTCACGTTCGCCATGAACGCGACGAAGGCCTTGTCGCTCGGTGCGTGCGACGGGGTCATGCCGTCCGCGGACGCGATGCCCGCCGACACACCCACCACGGACACGGCCACGAGCACGACGGACACCGACCGGTTGTGCTGCTTCATCTCGACAGTCCTTTCCTCAGGCGCGGGCACGGGTTCGTGCCCTGGCGTCCAGATTTGGGGACCGTCGCCACGGGCGCCGTCGTCCACCTGGGGGGTTCGTGGGCGGAACCGTCCCGTCCGTACGGGGGACACGAGTGCGCCGGGGAGGCGGACGACCGCGCGCTAGGTGTTGTAGATGTCGACCCAGATGGTCTTGCCCCGCCCGCTGGGGGTGTTGCCCCACTGCGTGGAGAGGGTGTCGACGATGTTGAGCCCCCGCCCGTGCTCGGCGTGCTGATTCTGTTCCAGGGTCTGGGTGATGGGCGTCGGGATGGGCGGCGTGGGGTTGGTGTCGCGCACTTCGAGTCGCAGGTGGTCGGGGTACTCGCGCAGGCGGAGATCGACGTCGCTGTCCGCGTGGATGAGGGCGTTGGTGACGATCTCGCTGGTGATGAGCTGGAAGTTGTCGATGAGGTCGTCCAGGCCCCACTGGTGGAGGTTGTCGGTGATGAACTGACGGGCCGCCTTGACGGCCCTCAGGTCGTGGCGGTGGAACGTGGTGCGCTTGATGCGGCGGTTGGGGCCGGGGTGCGGTCCCTCGTAGTGGGCGAGGAGGAGCGCGACGTCGTCGTGGTGCGTGCCGTGCGTGGTGGCCTGGTCGATCAGATGGTCCGCGAGGGTGTCGAGGGAGGGTGCGACCTGGGCGGGGGTGGCCGACGGCGGAGCGTGGGGAGGCGGCGAGGTGGTGGTGTCGAGCGTGTGGGTCCACAGGATCGTGTCGTGGGTGTGCGTGTGGGTGAGGCCGTCGGTGTAGAGGATGAGCAGGGTGTCGGGGCTGAGCGGGGTCTCGTCGGCGGTGTACGTGGTCTCGGGGTCGATCCCGAGGGGAATGCCCGGAGGGAGGTCCGGGGCGGCGATCTGCCCGTTCGGGGTGCGGATGAGCGGCGGCGGATGACCGGCGAGGGCGGTCTCGGCGACGCCGGTCGAGGGGTCCACGGTGGTGAGGCAGCACGTGGCCATGAGATCGGTGTCGAGGGCGTTGAGGAGACGGTTGGCGCGCGTCATCACGGCGTCCGGGGGGTGGCCCTCGGTGGTGTACGCGCGGACGGCGCTCCTGAGTTGCCCCATCACCACGCAGCTCTCGATGCTGTGCCCCTCGACGTCGCCGATGACCAGGGCGAGGCGGCCGGCGGGCAGCGGGATCATGTCGTACCAGTCGCCGCCCAGTCCGGCGGTGGACGGAGCGGGCAGGTAGCGCGCGGTGGTGGTGATGCCGGGGACCTCGACGAGATCGCGGGGGAGGAGCTTCTTCTGCAGGTTCTCGGCCAACGAGCGGGCGTTCTCGTCGAGACTCGCGCGCTCGATCGCGGGACCGAGGAGGTCCATCATCATCATGGCGACGGCGCGTTCCTGCGAGCTGAAGGTGCGGGGCCGGCCGAAGCCGAGCGTGCACACCCCGGTGAGCCGGTCCTTGAGGATGAGCGGCAGGTGGGCGGTCGCTTCGAGCTCGTCGTCCACGGCGTGCGGATACGCCTGCGTGAGGGTCGCGTGGTCCTCGAAGAACAGCGGGGTGTGGGTCAGGAGGGCGTCGGCGTCGGGGCGATGGGGGCCGGCGGCCTGGCCGTGCAGCAGCCGCAGGGCGACGGTGGGATACCCGCTGTGCCCGGTGATCCAGAGCCTGCCGTCCTTGAGCGTGCTCACGACGAACGCGGAGGCGCCGAACGGGGCCATCACCCGGTCGCGCGCGACCTGCATGATCTCGTCGATGCTCGCGGCCTCGTTGAGTTCGGCGGCGAGCTGGTGCACCTGGTACATGAAGCTGACCTCGGTGGAGCCCGGGACGTGCGGCAGGCCCCAGCCCGAGTTGTCGGCCTGCGCCGCGTGGGACTTCGGCTGGTACAGCGGGATCAGCGCGGGCTTGGTGCCGGGACGCATGTCGACGCCCTGGCCGAGGAGGGTGTGCAGGGTACGGCCGAGGTCTTCGGCCCGGTCGGTCAGCCAGGCGATCTCGTGGGCGTGCAGGAAGCGGGTACGGGGTGGCACCCAGGCGAAGGTGAGAACGCCGAGGCGGCTGCTCTCGGCGTCCAGGGGGAGGGAGATCACCGAATAGGGGAAGGGGATGCGGCTGGCGAGCTTCAGATCGGGGTAGTACGGGGCGGCGAACCCGGCCATGGTCATCTGACCGGTGCGGAACGCCGCCGCGGTGGCGTACGGGGCGTCGACGTCCACCCGTTCCGGCATGGTGTAGATCGCGGGCTGGGCCCCCGCGACGATCGCGGTCCGCAGGGTCCGCCTGTCCTCGTCCAGCAGGTAGGCGAGGCCCGTGTTCGCGCCCAGGTGCTCGACGACGTCCCGCAAGGTGGTCGCGAGGGCGGAGTCCCGGTGCAGAGTGGTCTGGGGGTCCGTGGGTTCGTTCATGGCCGTGTCCCGCGTCGGACGCCCGTCCGGAGGGCGCGTGAGGCTGAAGCTGGCTGCGTGGCTGTGTGGTGGGCTGTTCTCCATGCTCCCCCCGGCGTGCGGCGGGCGCATCCGCCTGGCGCACGGGGGGCCGTACGCACGCGTCGGTGCGCTCCTCCCGCGGAAGGGGCCGTCGCCGGGCGAACGCGGGACGGTGACGCGGGCCGATCACCAGAGGCTCCTGCGGGCCCTGCCGGTCCTACGAGGCCTGGACGGGACCGGCCAGGCCCGATGGCAGGGCGTCCGAGGCCCGCGCCACCGGGCAGCCGCCGGGGGAGTGGGGGATGATCGGAAGACATCTGCGCGCCGCGCCGGGGCTGCGGGCGGTGGCGCCGGGCCGGCCGGAACATCAGGCGCCTCTGGCAGGGCGAGCCTCCGACCGGACCGCAAGGCACCTCTGGCAGGCCGAGCCCCGGCGGCGCGCGAGCACGCCAACGACCGGTTGCCGGATCGGCCGGCGCACGGACGCCGGCTGATCGAGCCGGGGCGCGGCGGCGGCACGGACTGCCGGCCGGGACACGACAGGCTCGACCCCCGCGCGCCAGGTTGCCGGACGGCGGGCCGCGGGAGGCGGAAGGGGCAGACATGTCGGACGCCACACCGCAGACGGGAGGCCACCCCGAGCAGCAGAGCCCGCCCGCCGACGGTGCTGTAGGGACGGGCGCAGAAGCAGGGTCCGGGTCCGACGGTGCCACCGGACGAGGCCCGGGTGAGCGGTCGGGTTCCGCCGCGGCCGGGGCGGATGGTGCCGAGGGGCGTGGCGACTCAAGGGGGTCTCAGGCGGGGGGTGCGCCGGGGCCGGCTGGTGCCGGGGACGCCGGCGGTGCCACCGGACGAGGCCCGGGTGAGCGGTCGGGTTCCGCCGCGGCCGGGGCGGATGGTGCCGGGGACGCCGGCGGTGCCACCGGACGACGCCCGGGCGAGCGGTCGGGTTCCGCCGCGGCCGGGGCGGAGGATGCCGCGGGGCACGGCGACTCGACGGGGCCTCGGCCGGGCGCCGCCGTCGGGCCCGGTGGAGTCGAAGAGGTGCTGCCGACGGACCGGTCCGTACGGCTGGGCATCCTGCTGGCGCTGGTCGGCGGGGGACTGGACGCCTACACCTTCATCAGCCGTGGAGGCGTCTTCGCCAACGCGCAGACCGGCAACGTGGTCCTGATGGGCGTGGCGGCCGCGCAGCGGCACTGGTGGGACGCGCTGGGCCACCTCCCCGCGGTCGTTGCCTTCCTCGCCGGTGTCCTGGTCGCCGAAACGATCCGGCGACCGAGGGTGGCGGCGGTGCTGCGCCGGCCGGCCTGCGTGGCGATGGTGCTGGAGTGCGTCGTGCTGGCGGTGGTCGGACTCATCCCCGCGAGCGCGCCCGACGCCCTGGTCACGGTCCTGATCGCGTTCATGGCGTCGGTCCAGATGTCCACCTTCCGCACCCTCGTCGACACCGTCTACAACAGCACGATGACGACCGGGAACCTCCGCTCGGCCATGCAGAACGCCTACGAGGCGGTGGTCGGCCGGAGCGCCGACGCCCGCCGCCGGGCACGCCACTTCGCCGCCGTGGTGCTGGCCTTCCTCGCGGGGGCGTTCGGCGGAGGCTGGCTGACGTTCCACTGGGGTACCCGCGCGGTGTGGGCGGCCTGCGCGGTGCTGGCGGCCGGACTGGCCCTGTTCGTGCACGACGAACGCATGGCACGCAAGCTCCCCGAAGCCGGCAGCCCGCGCGGGTGAGGCACGGCCGAGCCGACGTGCGGCAAGTCGGTCGTGCAAGGGCGTCGAACCCGGCCGAAAAAAAATCCGGCGGCGATGTCGAGATCCCGTGAGCCGCTCCGTCTCCAGGGTGAAGGCGGCCACAATGGGCCGCACGAGCTTCGAGGAGACGGTCACCATGGCGAAGTATCTGCTGCTGAAGCACTACCGGGGCGCTCCGGCCGCCGCCAACTGCGTGCCGATGGACCAGTGGACGCAGGACGAGATCACGGCGCACGTGCAGTACATGCGCGATTTCGCGGCGCGGCTGGAGAAGACCGGAGAGTTCGTCGACGGGCAGGCGCTGGCCCCGGAGGGGACGTGGGTCCGGTACGACGGTGAGGGACGCCCGCCGGTCACCGACGGTCCGTTCGCGGAGACCAAGGACCTGATCGCCGGCTGGATGGTCATCGACGTCGACGACTACGAGCGGGCGGTCGAGCTGGCGGGCGAACTGTCTGCCGCGCCGGGCGCGGGCGGCGAGCCGATCCACGAGTGGCTGGAGCTGCGCCCGTTCCTCGCCGAGCCGCCGACCGTCACGGAGTGACCTCGGCCGTGGACGAGGTGCTGCTGCGAAGTCTGACGCCCGGCGTGCTCGCCGTCATGGTGGCGCGTGGCGCGGACTTCGCCGCGGCCGAGGACGCCGTACAGGACGCGCTGGTCGAAGCGGTGCGCGTGTGGCCGGCCGATCCGCCGCGGGACGCGAAGGGCTGGCTGGTGACCGTGGCCTGGCGCCGGTACCTCGACGCGGTGCGGGCGGACGCCGCCCGCCGCCGGCGGGAGGACCGCGTCGACCAGGAGCCGGCGCCCGCGCCCTCACCGGCGGTGGACGACACCCTCCAGCTGTACTTCCTGTGCGCACACCCCTCGCTGACGCCGTCGTCGGCGGTGGCACTGACGCTGCGCGCGGTGGGCGGGCTGACCACCCGGCAGATCGCCCGGGCGTACCTGGTGCCCGAGGCGACCATGGCCCAGCGCATCAGCCGGGCCAAGCGCACCGTCTCGGGCGTGCGGCTGGACCGGCCGGGCGACGTCGCCACCGTGCTGCGCGTGCTGTACCTGATCTTCAACGAGGGGTACGGCGGTGATGTGGACCTCGCCGCGGAGGCGATCCGGCTCACCCGGCAGCTCGCGGCCGGGATCGACCACCCGGAGGTGGCGGGGCTGCTCGCGCTGATGCTGCTGCACCATGCCCGGCGGCCCGCCCGGACCCGGCCGGACGGCAGCCTGGTGCCGCTCGCCGAACAGGACCGCGGCCGCTGGGACACGAAGGCGATCGCCGAGGGCATCACCATCCTGCAGGCGGCCCTGTCGAGGGACCGGCTGGGCGAGTTCCAGGCCCAGGCCGCCGTCGCCGCCCTGCACGCGGACGCGCAGCGTGCGCAGGACACGGACTGGGTGCAGATCGTCGAGTGGTACGACGAGTTGGTACGGCTCACGGACAGCCCCGTCGTCCGGCTCAACCGTGCCGTCGCCGTCGGCGAGGCGGACGGCCCGCGGGCCGGGCTCGCCGCGCTGGCGGAGCTGGACGCCTCGCTGCCCCGCCACTCGGCCGTGTCGGCGTACCTGCACGAGCGCGACGGGGACGTGGTGACGGCGGCACGCCTGTACGCCGAAGCGGCTCACAAGGCTCCCAACCTGGCGGAACGCGACCACCTGACGCGGCAGGCCGCCCGGCTCAACGCCCGCATCCGCGACTGAGGGCTCCGGCCGGCACAGGCACCGGCCGGGATCCCGACGACCGCGCCGCGTCACCGGTGCGCAGCCGCGTACGACGCCCTACTCCTCGGACCGGTGGGGCCGTACGCGGCCGTCGCCGGTGCCGGCCGACTTGCAGTGCTCCAGCAGCGCGGCCACCGGGCCGTCGACGAGGTGGTAGCGCACGATCCGGCCGTCCTTGCGGCCCTCGACCACTCCCGCGGCCCGCAGCAGGCGCAGTGCCTGCGAGACGGTCGTGTCGCGCATGCCGGTGGCCACGGCGAGGTCGGAGACGGCGATGGGACCGGCCTCGTGGACGGCGAGCAGCAGGGACAGCCGACCGGGATCGGAGAGCAGGGAGAAGCGGTCGGCCCAGGTGCGCACCCGCTCGGGCTCGCCGACGGCGGCGATGGCGTCACAGACCCGGTGGCCGTCGATGGTGCGCCGCCCGGAACGGTCCGCGGGGACGAGATGCATGCCGCCATCATCGCAGCCCCGGGCGTTCGCCTCCATACCTGAGCAGTTGTGCAATCTTGCAGCTGACGACCCCGGCCTTCTAGGGTGGACGGGCCGTGGTGTTCGGGAAGACCGGTGACAGCCCTCAGGGGCTCAGGCCGGAGCGGCCCTCGCCACTGTGATCGGGGAGTTCCCGCCCCACGTATGCCACTGGCCGCACGGCCGGGAAGGCAGGGGCGGGCGCGTCGACCCGTCAGCCAGGAGACCGGCCACGGCATCACGAAGCTGATCCACGAGGTGCTGGAGCGTGACCGCATGACCGTGTCCCAAGGCGTGCCCGAAACCGACGCCGAACCGTCCTTCCGCTGGCGTCGCGAGGACACCGTCCGCACCGCGGGACTCCTGGCCGTGATCGTGGCACTGCACGTCGTCGCCTTCGGGATCCTCTTCCTGCTGGTGATACCCCGTCACTATGAGGTCGGCACCAAGGCGTTCGGGGTCGGGCTGGGCGTCACCGCGTACACGCTCGGCATGCGGCACGCCTTCGACGCCGACCACATCGCCGCGATCGACAACACCACCCGCAAGCTGATGGCCGACGGCAAACGGCCCGTCTCCGTGGGCTTCTGGTTCGCCCTCGGGCACTCCAGCGTCGTGGTCGCGATGGCCGCCCTGGTCGCCGGCGGTGCGAAGCTCGCCGGCACCCTGATGAACGACGGCTCCCGCACCCACCAGGTCCTGGGCACCGTGGGCACCACGGTCTCGGGGTCCTTCCTGTACCTCATCGCCGCCCTCAACCTCGTGGCGCTGTTCGGCATCCTCCGGGTCTTCCGGGCCATGCGCGCCGGCCAGTACGACGAGGCCGAACTGCAGGCGCACCTCGACTCACGCGGGTTCATGAACCGCGTCCTGGGACGGCTCACCAGGTCCATCCGCCGCCCGGGCCAGATGTTCCCCCTCGGCTTCCTCTTCGGGATCGGCTTCGACACCACGACCGAGGTCCTGCTCCTCGCCCTGGCCGGCAACGGCGCGGCCGCCGGGCTGCCCTGGTACGCGGTGCTGTGCCTGCCCCTGCTGTTCGCCGCGGGCATGAGCCTGTTCGACACCCTCGACGGCACGTTCATGAACTTCGCCTACCAGTGGGCGTTCTCCAACCCCGTCCGCAAGGTGTTCTACAACCTCACGATCACCGGCCTGTCCATCGCCGTCGCGTTCTTCGTCGGCACCATCGAGCTGGTCGGCGTCCTGCACGACAAGCTCGGCCTGAGTGACGGCGTCACCGGCTGGATAGCGGGACTGAACCTGGACAGCGTCGGCTACGTCATCGTCGGTCTGTTCGTGGTGGTCTGGGCGGTGGCCATCGCCTACTGGCGCCTGGCCAGGATCGAGGAACGCTGGAACACCCGCTCCGCGGACACCGGCTGACGTCGAGCCCCGCACGCGTACGCCATGTGGCCTACGCCATCGTCCCGTGCGGGAACTCGGCCACCGATCCGTCCGACTGCTGGAGCGGTACGGCTGCGACCTGCTGCGCCGTACGACGGTTCGAGCGACCAGGAAGGTCGAGCATGGCCGAGTCCCGACACCCCTCCCGCCGCGCGGCCGGGGTTCCCCGCACGCTCCTGCCCCCGCCCAAGCTTTGCGGCTTCCTGTTGCTGCTGGTGCTGGTCTTCTCGGTGTCGTACGCCGTGGGATCGGCCACCGGGCCGGTGGCGCCCGGGATGCGCGGCTCCGGAGGCGGCGGAAGCAGCGGGGGCGGCACGGGTGACATGCCCGGCATGCACGGCGGCGGTGAGTGATGGGGGCCGAGATCCCGGCGCCGCTGGTGGTCACGGATCTGACGGTCAGCGGCATGACGTGTGCCGCGTGCGTCCGCCGGGTGGAGAAGAAGCTGACCGGACTCGACGGGGTCACGGCCACCGTCAACCTCGCCACCGGACGCGCCCGGGTCAGCCATCCGGCGGACGTCCCCGCGGAGGACCTCGTCACGGCGGTCGGACAGGCGGGGTACGAGGCCGCGCTGCCCGAGGCCGCCGTACCGGACGGGCGCGAAGGGACCGACGGCCGCGAGAGGGACGCCGAGGCCGCCGCGCGGCGGGAGCGCGAGCGGCTCGTGGTCACCGCGCTGCTCGCCGTTCCCGTCCTGGTCCTGTCGATGGCGCCCTCCCTGCAGTTCCGGAACTGGCAGTGGCTGTGCTTCGTGCTGGCGGCCCCGGTCGCGGTGTGGAGCGCCTGGCCGTTCCACGTACGGGCCGTGCGCGGACTGCGCCACTCGGCGGCCACCATGGACACCCTCGTGTCGCTGGGTGTGGTGGCGTCCTTCTCCTGGTCGGCGTACGCGCTGTTCCTCGGGGGAGCGGGCGACCCGGGGATGCGGATGCCGTTCAGTCTGCTGCCGTCCGCGTCGGAAGGCCCCGCGCACGTGTACCTCGAAGCCGCGGTCGGCGTCCCGCTGTTCGTGCTCGCCGGACGGTTCCTGGAGGCACGGGCGGGACGAGGGACCGGAGCCGCCCTGCGGTCGCTGGCGGAGCTGGCCGCCAAGGAGGTGTCCGTACGGGACGGGCACGGCGAGCGTTCCGTGCCCCTCGAACAGCTGCGGGTGGGGCAGGTCTTCGCCGTGCGCCCCGGTGAGCGGGTCGCCACCGACGGCCTGGTGGTGGAGGGCAGTTCCGCCCTGGATCTGTCCCTGGTCACCGGCGAGAGCGAGCCGGTCGAGGTGGGGCCAGGATCGGCCCTGGTCGGCGGTGCGGTCAACGCCGGTGGTCTGCTCCTGGTGCGAGCCACCGCCGTCGGGAGCGACACCCGACTGGCCCGGATCACCCGGCTGGTGACCGACGCCCAGGCGGGCAAGGCGCGGGCGCAACGACTGGCCGACGCGGTGGCCGGGGTGTTCGTACCCGTCGTGCTGACCGTCGCCGTCACCGTGCTCGGGTTCTGGCTCGGCGCCGGAGCCGACCCCCAGGCGGCGATCACCGCGTGCGTGGCCGTACTCGTCGTGGCCTGCCCCTGCGCGCTCGGCCTGGCCACGCCCACCGCCCTCATGGCCGCGACCGGCCGCGGGGCCCAACTGGGCGTACTGGTCCGTGGTCCGCGGACCCTGGAGGCACTCCGGCACGTCGACATCGTGGTCCTGGACAAGACCGGAACGCTGACCAGCGGCCACATGACCGTCGCCGGGATCACCGCGGCTCCGGGCGGCCTCGGCCAGGAGACGGTCCTTCGCCTGGCCGGTGCCGTGGAACAGGGGTCGGAACACCCGCTCGGGCGAGCCGTCACCAGTTGCGCGCGACGCGCACCGGCCGGACAACCGCTGCCCGCCGTACGCGACTTCACGGCCACGCCGGGACGGGGGGTACGCGGCCACGTCGACGGCCGCACGGTGGAGGTCGTCGCCCCGGAGGGCGAGTTGCCGACCGCGCTGCGGGCCGCGCTCACGGCGGCGGAGAACGCCGCATACACCCCCGTCCTCGTACGCGTCGACGGACGCGCCGAGGCGCTGATCGCGGTCGGCGACGTCGTCCGGCCCGGCAGTTACCGAGCCGTGGACCGGCTGCGCCGACTCGGGATCCGGCCGGTCCTCGCCACCGGTGACCGTGAGGCACCCGCCAGAGCCGTGGCCGGCGCACTCGGCATCGACGAGGTGCACGCCCGGTGCACGCCTGAGGACAAGGCAGCCCTCGTCGGGCGGTTGCGGGACGAGGGTGGCCGGGTCGCGGTCGTCGGGGACGGCGTGAACGACGCCGCCGCGCTCGCCGGCGCCGATCTGGGCATCGCCATGGGCAGCGGTACGGACGTGGCCATCGGCGCGGCCGACCTGACCCTCGTACGCGAGGACATCGAAGCCCTGGTGGACGCCGTGCTGCTCGCCCGGCGCACGCTCGGCACGATCCGGGCCAACCTGGTGTGGGCCTTCGGCTACAACGTCGTGACCGTGCCACTCGCCGTGGCCGGACTGCTCAACCCCATGGTGGCCGCGGCGGCGATGTCGGCCAGCTCCGTGCTGGTGGTGGGCAACAGCCTGCGCCTGCGGGCGTGGCGGCCCGCTCCGGCACGTGAGCGGCGGCGGAGGAGGACGGTGCAGCGGTGAACGGACCCCTTGCCGGGACCATCGCCCGGCTCACCGGTGGCGGGCCGCTGACCGACGCCCTGCTCGCCGCCCTCGTGCCCGTCGCCGCGGCCGGCCTGGCGCTGGCCGGCCTGACCGCCTGGGTCGGCGCGGGCCACGCGGGAAGCCCCGCCCGCATACGAGTCACCGAAGGACGCGTGCTGCTCCCGACCGGTGCCTCGCCCGAAACGGCGGCGTTCTTCCGCATCACCAACGGCGGCGGCTCGACCGACCGTCTGCTCGGGGTCACCTCACCCGGGGTCCCCGGTGGGGTGACACTCGCCCGGCACCGCATGGGCGCAGGGGCGACGGGCTACCGGGACTCGATCGACGCGGTCGAGATACCGGCCGGGCGGACGGTCGCGATGTCACCGCACTCGGTGGACCTGACGGTCCCGGTCCCGGCCGGCGCGTGGCGGGCGGGTGACCGGGTGTCGTTCACACTGACGTTCCGCCGCGGCGGCCGAGTGCGGATACCCGCCGTGGTGGTCCGCCCGGGGACGGCCGCCTTCCGGCCCTGACCGTGTCGGACGAGGCCCATGGCGGGAACGCCGTGACCGGACGGGATTGGTCGATTCGGGGGTATCCGGCCAACTTCCCTGTGCCATCCGCCAGTACGCCGTCCGGACGGGCGCGGAGGAGACTCGCCGCATGACCACGGTACGGCCCGTCCGTCCCTGCCGCTGACGCGCTACGGGGAGGTGCCGAGCCTCCTGGGCATGGTCGGGGACGTGCGCGGCAGGTCGGTCCTCGACGTGGCGTGCGGCACCGGCTTCTACAGCAGGGAGTTCCAGCTGCGCGGCGCCTCGGACGTCCTCGGTGTGGACATCTCCGCCGAGATGATCGCCGCCGCCCGGGACATCGAGCGGCGTGACCCGCTGGGGGTGCGCCACGAGGTCGGCGACGTGACCGAACTCCGGCCTCGGGAAAGGCGCTTCGACGTCGCCGTGGGCGTCCAGTGCCTCAACTACGCCGAGGACGTCGCGGCCATGGAGCGGATGTGCCGCAACATCCACCGGAGCCTGGTGCCGGGCGGGGCGTTCTTCGTGCTGGCGCAGAAGCCCGACTACCGGTTCTACTGCCCGTCCCTGGAACGGTACGGGTTCCGCTGCGAGCCGACCGGCGAGGAGACCGAGACGGGTCCGCGGGTGCGGGTCACCGCCCTCGTCGAGCCCGAGCCGATCACCATCGTCACCACGGCGCCGCGCCGCGAGGTCTACGAGGACAGTCTGCGGGCGGCCGGCTTCCGTGCGGTGGAGTGGGTCCCGCTCCAGGTGTCCGAGGACGGCGTCCGTGAGTTCGGCGCCGACTTCTGGACGGACCTCCACACCAAGCCGCCGCTGGAGTTGCTGCGCTGCCGCGCCTGAGCACGGCCACGTGCCGGAGTCGTCCGCGACGTCCGTGGAGTTCCCGCCCTGACGGTTCGGTATGTGTCACTCTTCTCTGGCTGAGTCCGGGGCAGGCGTCCGTACGTACCCCCTGACGACGACCTGACCACTGGTGGGAAGATGGGCGCGTCATGACTGTCGGAGGGTGGTGCCGCACGCTGCGGGCCGGTGTGTTCGCCGCCGCCTGCGTGCTGCTCGCTGCCCTCGGTCACGTGATGATGTCCGGTGTCCCGGTGCCCTGGTGGGCCATGGCGGCGGGGGCGGCCGGGACGGGTGCCGCCGGCTGGTGCCTCGCCGGGCGTGAGCGCGGACAGGCGCTGATCGTCACGGTCGTGGTCGGTGCGCAGGCGGTCCTGCACGAGGGCTTCTCGCTGGCGCAGACGTTCGTGTCAGGCCGGTCCGAGGGGCCGCCCGCCGTGGCACGGGGCGTGGACACCATGGGCATGGGCGCGGGTCCTGCGGGCTCCGCGCACATGGACGCCATGGACATGGGCGCTACGCACGTGGGTTCGCTGCACATGGGGCCCATGCACATGGGTTCCCTGCACATGGACGCGATGCACATGCCCGGCCTGGGGGACACCGGGCCGGGCTCCGTGACGCCCATGGGCCCCAGCATGCACATGGCTCACAGCATGGGCGGCGACGGCACGTTCGGCATGTTCGCCGCCCACCTGCTCGCCGCGATCCTGTGCGGCCTGTGGCTGGCGCACGGCGAGCGCGCGGTGTTCCGCCTGCTGAGGACCGCCGCGACGCGCCTGGTGGCCCCTCTGCGGATGCTGCTCGCCCTGCCCGTGCCGCCGAGCCGGCCGCCGGTGCGCAGGCGCCGCGCCCCCGGGCACCGCCGCCTGGCACGACTCCTGCTCTGCCACGCCATCATCTCCCGCGGGCCGCCGGTGGGCCTCGCTGTCGCCTGAGACAGCCGGATCCACCGGGGCTCCCCCTTCTTTCCCTTCCCGAGGGCGTTTCTGAGACCTCCTCGGAAGAGTCCAGCGGTCGTGCCGAGAGCGGTTCTCCAGGACCTCAGTGGTCCCGCGGACCTGCGTGGTCCCGCGGACCTGCGTGGTCCCGCGGACCTGCGTGGTCCCGCGGACCTGAGCGGTCCTGAGGACCTGAGCGGTCCTCAAGGGACCTGATGGGTTCCCGAGAACCCCCAGCACCGCTGCCCACGCACGAGTGCGCACGAGCCCCGGGCACCGCCGTACCACCCCTACGGCGGCACCCCATTCACCGGAGAACCGCGGTCCCACCACAACCGGGCTCCGGAGGACCTGAGAAGGACACCTCGTGATCACTTCCGCCCTGCCCGCTTCGCGAACGCAGAAGGCCGCGGCGGACGCCGCCGCGACCGCCTGGGCGCTGGCCGCCCGCAGCGGTGACCCGCAAGCGGCCGAACGCTTCGTGCGGGCCCTGCACGCCGACGTGCTGCGCTTCGTCACCCACCTGGGCGCCGACCCCCAGAACGTCGACGACCTCACCCAGGACACGTTCGTGCGGGCACTCGACAGCCTGCACCGCTTCGAGGGCCGGGCCTCCGCCCGTACCTGGTTGCTGTCCATCGCCCGCCGCGCGGTCGTCGACAGTTTCCGCCGTGCCGCCGTACGCCCCCGGACGGCGCACACCCACGACTGGCAGGCGGCCGCCGAGTGGGCGCAGCCGAGAGGTCTGCCCGGCTTCGACGACGGCATCGCCCTCCTCGACCTGCTGGACGCCCTCCCCGACGAACGCCGCGAGGCGTTCGTGCTGACTCAGGTGGTCGGCCTGTCCTACGAGGAGGCGGCCCGGTTCGGGGGCTGCCCGGTGGGGACGGTGCGCTCACGCGTGGCCCGCGCACGGGCGACCCTCACCGCGCTGCTGGCCGACGCCGACGGGCCCGCCGGCGGCCCGGCCGTCGGGAAACCCACTCCTCCCGGGTCCGCCCCGGCCGGCCGGGCGGCCTGACGGCGACCGGACCGGTGCCGCCCGCGGACGACCCGCGAGGCGGCGCCGGCAGCCGGCGCCGCCTCACGTGACCGCCGGCCCGGACGCCCCGCCGCAGCTCCCCACGAGTGAACGGAGGTGCCAATTCCCCTGGTGACGCGTCGTCTTGTCCGAAAGTCACGGGAACTCGCCCGGTCGTCCGCCCGACTACTGATGCGACGGCACGGCACAGGGACGGTCGCACGAGCGGCCAGGAGGACCTCATGACACCGGAGACGGACGACGCGTTCGCGGCGATCAGAAGCGACCACGGTGCGACATCCCTCAGCCGGGTGGAGCGGATGCTGGAACCCGGAGGGGGCGGCCCCCGGCACCCGCTCCGGCGGGGGGCCAGATGGATCCTGCCGGGTCTGTCCGCCACTCCGTGGCACGAGCCCCGTGCCCACCCGGAACTGGTCCCCGTCGTCGAGGCGCTGGAGCGCGCTCATCCCGCCATCAAGGACGAGTCGACCTCGGCCTGGGAGATGCGCCGGGAGGCGTTCTCCGCCTACGAGCACTATCTGACCCGGCAGGAGGACTGGCAGGCCCTCCACCTCTACCGCGGTGGAGCCATGGTCGAGCCGTCGGCCGCGCTCGTGCCCACCGCCTACAAGGTGCTCGAAGAGTTCGCCGTCGACTCGGAGAAGATCTGCCCCCTCCTGGAGAGCCACTTCTCCACCCTGCTGCCCGGGGCGTCCATAGCCCCGCACTGCGACCTGTGGAACTTCAGCATCAACCTGCACCTGGCCGTCGACATCCCCGACGGGTGCAGCATCACCGTCGCCGGTGAGACCCGTACCTGGCAGGAGGGCCGGTGCCTGCTCTTCGACTACTCCTTCGAGCACGAGGCGCGCAACGACGGCGACCGTCCACGCACCTGTCTCCTCGTGGACCTCTGGCATCCCGAGACGACCCTTGCCGAACGGCGGGCGCTGGTGGTGCTCGTCACGGAGGTCAGACGGCTGATGGGAGCGGACGGGTAGGTGGAGCGGACCATGTCGGCACGGCTGCCGCTCCTCGTTCTGGCGCTGGCCCAACTGGTCATCGCCCTCGACTACAACATCGTGTACGTCGCCCTGCCCGCCATGGGCACCGGCCTCGGCTTCGCGGAGCACGACCTGCAGTGGGTGGTCAGCGCCTACGTCGTGGCGACAGGGGGTTTCCTGCTGCTGGGCGGCCGGGCAGCGGACCTGCTGGGCAGGCGCCGTACGTTCGTCGTCGCGGCCTCGGTCTACGCGGTGTCCTCGCTGGTGGGAGGGTTCTCCGTGACTCCAGGAGCACTGATCGCCGTGCGGGCCGTCCAGGGGATCGGGGGCGCCCTGCTCTTCCCGGCCACCCTGTCCCTGATCAACACGATCTACGCCGAAGGACCGGACCGTAACCGGGCGTTGGCGGTGTGGGGTGCCGCGGGCGCCTGCGGTCTCTGCTCCGGTTCCCTTCTCGGCGGCGTCCTGGTGCAGGCCTTCGGCTGGCCGTCGGTGTTCTTCGCCGGAGTTCCCCTGGCGGCGGCCGTCGCGTGGGCGGGCTGGACGCTCTTCCCCGCGGACGTCCCACCGGTCGCGGCGCGGAGCTTCGACCTGGCGGGCGCGCTGACCGGTACGGCGGGCATCACCCTGCTGGTGTTCCTGCTGGTGCGTGCCCCCCGGGCCGGCTGGAGCACCCCGTCCGCCCTGGTGAGCGCGGTCCTCGCGGTGGCTCTGCTCACCCTCTTCACCGTCGTCGAGAGTCGCTCCCGCGATCCGCTGGTGCCGGGCCGCCTCGTCGGGCGCGGAGGGCTTGTCACGGCGATCGCCGTGACCGCCGTCTACAGCGCCACGTTCAGCTCGCTGCCGTACTTCCTGACCCTGTACTTCCAGGAGGTGTGCGGGTACGGCGCGTTGACGACCGGCGTGGCCTTCGTCGTTCCCGCCGTCGTGGTCGCCGTGGGGACACAGGCCGGGGAGCGGGCCGTCGCGGCCGTCGGTGTGCACCGCACGCTGACCGGCGGGATGGCACTCGGTGCGACGGGGGCGGCCGCGCTCGGCCTCGCACTCACCCCGCACGGCTCCTACCTCCTGCTGCTCCCCGGCATCGTGCTCGTCGGTCTGGGCCAGGGTGCCGCCTGGACCGGTATATGGATCACCGCGGGCGCCGGTGTCGCCCCCGACGACCAGGGCGTGGCGTCGGGAATCACCTCCACCGGCCTCCAGATCGGCGGCGCGGTGGGACTCGCGGTGCTGGTGGCGCTGGCCGGCGCCACCGGACGGCATCCGGCCGACAGCACCTCGGCGGCCGGCCTGCGCACCGCCGTGTTCGCGATAGCGGCGGGGATCGCCTGCGGTGTGCCCCTGGCCCACGCCCTGCGCAGGACCCCGGCCGCTTCCTAGACCGCGCCGCCCCACGGGGTGCTGCCGGCACCCGTTCTCCGAACACCCCCACGAAGGAATCCCGTCATGAAGATCACCGAACATCCCGGCTCCGCCCTCGGCGCCACGATCGAGGGCTTCGACCACACCACCGCCGCGGAGGCGGACGTCCGGAGGCTCAAGCAGACCGTCTACACGAAGAAGATCGCCGTCCTTAAGGGGCAGGACCTCACTCCCCGGCAGTTCCTCGACCTCGGCAGCCGCCTCGGACGTCCCGAGACGTACTACGAGCCCATGTACCACCACCCCGAGCTCCCGGAGATCTTCGTCTCCTCCAACGTCCCGGAGAACGGCAAGCGGATAGGTGTGCCGAAGACCGGCACGTTCTGGCACGCCGACTACCAGTTCATGCCCGACCCCTTCGGCATCACCCTCATCCACCCCCAGGTCGTCCCGCGACGCGACCGCGGCACCTACTTCATCGACATGGGCCGGGCCCACGCGAAACTGCCCGAGGACCTCCGCGAGCGGATCGCCGGCACCTACTGCCGGCACTCCGTCCGCAAATACTTCAAGATCCGCCCGCAGGACGTCTACCGTCCGCTCTCCGAAGTCGCCGAAGAGGTCGAGCGCAAGACTCCGGCCGTGCGCCAACCCACCACGTTCACGCACCCGTTCACCGGCGAGACCGTGCTCTACATCAGTGAGGGCTTCACGGTCGGCATGGAGGACGCGGACGGCAGGCCCCTCGACGACGACCTGCTGCACCGTCTCTTGGAGGCCACCGGCCAGCTCGACGACACCTTCGAGCACGACGGTATCCATCTACAGGGCTTCGAGCAGGGCGATCTCCTCGTCTGGGACAACCGCAGCCTCGTCCACCGCGCCCGGCACACGGCCACCCCGGAACCGACCGTCTCCTACCGCGTCACCGTCCACGACGACCACAAGCTGCACGACGGGATACGAGTGCCATGACCACCACTTCCGCCCGGCGCCCGTACGCCACCGACACCGACCTCCTGGAGCGTGTCCTGGCGCCGTACAAGGCGCACTGCAAGTACCTGACGTCCGCGGTCGTCACGCCAGGACCGGAACACCCCGCGGCGCGCTGCGAGTTCGTGATCCCCGAGTCCTGCTACATCGACGACACCGGGCACCTGAACTCGGTCGAGGTCAACATCGCCTACAACCAGATGATGTACTACCTCGTCGCGAAGTCCGTCCGGGAAGGACTGCTGGCCGGGTTCGAGGACTGGACCCTGGACGACTTCTGGCGGCACCAGCTCCCGGACATCCTCATCGCCCGCTTCTCGGGCAGCTTCCGGCGCCCGATCGACCCCCGCGCCTTCTCGGGCGAGATGGAGTTCCTGTCCGTCATCCGGCGCGAGCCCGACGGCCGCGGACCGTTCCTCCACGCCAGGACCTCCTACCGCTACTGGGACGCCGACGGCGGACGCTGCGACGGCGAGGCCACCCTCGCCTTCGTCAACCTCCCCTGACCCGGCCGTCGAAGGGACCGCCCATGGAAACCCTCATCGAAACCGTCCGCTTCCACGCCGGCCGCCGCCCCGACACCCCGGCCGTGCTCTGCGAAGGCCGCAGCCTGTCCTACGGTGCCCTGCACCACGAGAGCAACCGCATCGCCCACGCCATCCGGGCCGCCGGACTCACCGAGGGCGACCGCGTGGCGTACCTCGGCAAGGAGTCCGAGCACTACTATGAGATCCTCTACGGCTGTGCCAAGAGCGGCACCGTGCTGGTCCCCGTCAACTGGCGGCTCACCGCCCCCGAGGTGAGCCACATCCTCCAGGACTCCGGCACCAGACTCCTCTTCCTGGAAGGCGAGTTCGCGCCGGTCGTGGCGCGCATGCCGACCGCGCCGCCCGAGACGGTCGTACCGCTGGAATCCATCACCGCGTGGAGCGCCCGACACCCGGATACGGAGACGGAGTTCGAGGCCGGAGCCGGAACCCCGATCGCGCAGCTCTACACCAGCGGCACCACCGGACTCCCCAAGGGCGTCGTCCTCGCGCACCGCAGCTTCTTCGCCGTCCGTGACGCCCTGCTGCGCGAAGGGCTCGACTGGATCGACTGGCGGGACGGTGACATCGCGCTCGTCGGCATCCCCGGCTTCCACATCGGGGGTCTGTGGTGGGCCACGCAGAACCTCAACGCGGGCACGACCATCGTGGCGATGCGCGCCTTCGCCGGCCGCCACGCGATCGACCTGATCCGCGAACTCGGCGTCACCACCGCCTGCGTGGTGCCGGCGATGCTCCGTCTGCTGCTCACCGAACCAGGTGTGTCCGCGGCGGACTTCACCACACTCCGCAAGACCGTCTACGGCGGCTCGCCGATCTCCGAGAACCTGCTGGAGGACAGCCTCACCGTCCTGGACTGCGAGTTCGCCCAGATCTACGGCCTCACCGAGACCGGCAACACCGCCCTGTGCCTGCCACCGGCCGACCATCTGCCCGGCGGAGCGCGCATGCGGGCCGCGGGCCGCCCCTATCCGGGCGTCCGCGCCAAAGTGATCGACGACCAGGGCCGAGAGCTGCCACCGGGCGAGATCGGAGAGGTCTGCCTGCACACCCCGGCCCGCATGGTCGCGTACTGGGGGCTGCCCGAGAGGACCGCCCAGACCCTGGTGGACGGCTGGATCCATACCGGCGACGCCGGGTACCTCGACGACGACGGCTACCTCTTCATCCAGGACAGGATCAAGGACGCCGTCCTCGTCGCCGGCGAGAACGTCTACCCCGCCGAGATCGAGAACGTGCTGGCGAACCACCCGGGCGTCGCCGAGGCCGTGATCGTCGGAGCCCCCGACGAGCGCTGGGGCGAACGGGTCCACGCCTTCGTCGTCCCCGCTCCCGGCGAACGGCCGAGCCCACGGGACCTGCACACCTTCCTCGTACCGCGACTGGCCGCCTTCAAGCTGCCCTCGCGCTACGAGTTCATCGACCGCGTACCGCGCAACCCCAGCGGCAAGATCCTCCGCCGGGAGCTGCGCGACCGCTTCTGGGGCGACTCCGCCCGCAAGGTCAACTGACGCCGCCGACACCGCCGTAGAGAGAGACCATGCCTCAACCCCTCACCCCGGACAGCTTCCGCGCCGACCTCGCCGAGTTCCTGTACCTGCGGCCCGACGAAGTCGACCTGGACGACAACCCGCTGGACGCGGGCCTCGACTCCCTGCGCATCGTCACCCTGCTCGAACGGTGGCAGGCCGCCGGTGCCGACGTCAGCTTCGTGGACCTCGCCGAGCGCACCTCCTTCGCCCAGTGGTGGCGGCTGCTCGCCGAACGCCGAGGAGGAGGGCACCATGCCGGCACCTAGGCCCGCGCGCCGCCGTCCCCTGCTGGCCGCGCAGGAAGGCATCTGGACCGGCCAGCAGCTCGACCCGGACAGCCCCGCCTACAACACGGCCGAGTACGTGTGCATCGAGGGACCCGTCGACGCTGCCGTCTTCGCACTCGCCCTCCACCACGTCGTCGCCGAGACCGAAGCCCTCAACGTCACCTACGTGGCGGACGGGACGGGGCGCCCCTGGCAGCTCGAGACTCCGGTCACCGACTGGCAGCCGCACACCGTCGACCTCACCGGCGAACCGGACCCGCGCGCCGCCGCCGCCGCGTGGATGACCGGGGACCTGGCCCGGCCCGTGGACCTGGCCCGGGGACCCGTGTTCGGCCACGCCCTGCTGAAGACCGGCGCCGAGCAGTACCTCTGGTACCACCGGGTGCACCACATCGCCCTCGACGGCTTCGGCCTCTCCTTGGTCGCCCGCCGGGTGGCCCAGGTCTACACCGCCCTCGTGGCCGGCGAGCCGATACCGGACAGCGGCTTCGGCACACTGGACTCCGTCCGCGCCGAGGAACAGGCGTACCGGGAGAGCGACCGTCACGCCGGGGACCGCGCCCACTGGAACACGCGGTACGCCGACCGGCCCCCGGTGGCCTCACCGGCCGGCCGGTCCGCGCTGCCCGCCCACACCTTCCACCGCCGCGTCACCGACCTCGGACCGGACCGGGCGGACGCGCTGCGCGCGGTCGCCCGAGAGCTGGCGGTGACGTGGTCCGAGGTGCTGCTCGCGGTGACGGCGGCCCATCTCCACCGCGTCACCGGAGCCCCGGAGACCGTCCTGAGCCTGCCCGTCATGGGCCGTCTCGGCTCGGTGGCGCTGCGTGTACCGGCGATGGTGCGCAACATCCTGCCGCTGCGGGTGCCCGTCACCGCCGGCGACACCCTGCGCGTCCTGGCGGCCCGCGTCTCCGGCGAACTGCGCGCCGCTCTGCCGCACCAGCGCTACCGCTACGAACAGTTGCGCCGCGACCTGAAGCTGGTGGGCGGACAGCGGCGCCTCTCCGGGCCGGGCGTCAACATCATGCCGTTCGCCTACGATCTGCGGTTCGCCGGACACCGCAGCACCGTGCACAACGTCTCCGCCGGTCCCGTCGACGACCTGGCGGTCAATGTGTACGACCGCTCGGACGGAACCGGCCTGCGGATCGTGACCGACGCCAACCCCGGCCTGTACGACGAGACCGAACTCGACGTGTTCCACACGGGGTTGCTCGCCCTGCTGGCCGAGGCGGTGGCTGCTCCCGACCGTCCCCTGGGTCCGCCGGCCGCACTGGTTCTCGACGGCGGCCCACTGCCCGCCCCGGCCCGCCCGGTGCTGAGCCTGATCGCCGACCACGCCGCCCACCGGGGCGCGGTGGCGGCCGTGGAGCACGCCGGGAACAGCATCACGTACGCACGGCTGTACGCCGACGCACGCGAGCTGGCGCACCGGCTGACGGCGCGGGGTGCCGGCCCGGGCACCCTGGTGGCCGTGGCGCTGCCGAGAGGGATCGGTGCCGTCACCGCGGTCCTCGCCGTGCTGCTCGCGGGCGCGGCCTACTGCCCTCTCGACCCGGCGGCGCCGCCCGAGCGGACGGCACAGCTGCTGAGCGGGACCGAGCCCGCCCTGGTCCTGACGACGAGCACCCGGGCGGACACCTTCACCGGCACACCCGTCGTCGCGCTCGACCAGCCGGACTCGCCGCGCGGCCCCGCCCCGAGAACCCCGTCGGCCGAGGACCCCGCCTACGTCATCCACACCTCCGGCTCCACCGGTCGCCCCAAGGGCGTCGAGATCGGCCACGGCGCCCTCGCGAACTTCGTGACCGGGGCGACCCACCGCTACGGGCTGCAGAGCGACGACCGCGTCCTGCAGTTCGCGCCGCTCCATTTCGACGCCAGCGTGGAGGAGATCCTCCTGACTCTCTGCGCCGGAGCCACCCTCGTCGTGCGGACCGACGACATGACGGAGTCGGTCCCGCGATTCCTGGAGGCGTGCGCGCGCCTGCGCATCAGCGTGCTGGACCTGCCCACCGCCTACTGGCACGAACTCACCCACGCCCTCTCGACGGGCCTGGCCGCCCTGCCCGCGGGTGTACGGACCGTCGTCATCGGCGGTGAGGCCGCGCTGCCGGAACGGGTGGAGCGCTGGCGCAAGGCCGTCGGCACCTCCGTCCGGCTGTTCAACACCTACGGTCCGACCGAGGCCACCGTGGTCGCCACCGTCGCCGACCTGCACGATCCCGGGCTCGCCCCGGGCGCCGTACCCATCGGGCTGCCCCTGCCCGGCACCAGGGCCGCCGTCGTCGGCGGGGAGCTGTACCTGCTGGGTGACAACCTGGCCCTCGGCTACCGGGGGACCGGAGCCCGCGACACCGCCCGGTTCGCGCCTCTCGCAGCGCTTCCCGGAGCACCCCGCGCCTACCGCACGGGCGACCTGGTGGACATCGGAGACGACGGGCAACTGCGGTTCCTCGGCCGGGTGGACGAGGAATTCAAGATCAGCGGTCACCGTGTGCACCCGGCCGAGGTGGAGAGCGCGCTCCTGGCCCATCCCCGGATACGCGAGGCGGCCGTCGTCGGCCAGGCGATGCCGGACGGCACCCGCCGGCTCGCCGCCCATCTGGTCACGGACCCCCCGGACCCGTCCGCCTCCGAGGTGAGGGCTCACCTCCGGGCGAGGCTGCCGGCCGCGATGATCCCCTCGGCCGTCGCATTCCACGACCGCCTGCCCCGCACCGGATCCGGCAAGATCGACCGCCCCGCACTGGGCACCGCGTGCGGGCCCCGCGTCCCGGCCACCGGCAGCCCCCTGGAGCGGACCGTCATCGGCGTCTGGCAAGGGATCCTGGGCGTCGACGGCATCACTCCCGACGACGACGTGTTCGACCTGGGCGCGCAGTCCCTGCAGGCCATCCAGGCCGCCAACCGGCTCGGCGCGGAACTCGGCCGTGACGTGCGGGTCGCCTGGCTCTTCCAGCACCCGACGGCGAAGGCACTCGCCCGCTTCCTCGACGACCGCTCACCCGCCGCCACCGGCCTCCCCGCGGCCCTGCACGCCGACACCGTCCTCGATCCGGACATCCGCCCCGGGACAGTCCGGCGCACGGGCACCCCGGCGCGCATCCTGCTGACCGGAGCCACCGGCTTCGTCGGCGCGCACCTGCTGGCGGAACTCCTGGCCGCCACGGACGCGGAGATCGTCTGCACCGTCCGGGCGCCCAGCGGCGACGCGGCCGCCGGCCGCGTGCGCAAGGCCCTGCGGGAACACCACCTCGGCCTCCCGGAACCCGCGCGGCGGCGCGTCACCGCCGTCCCCGCCGACCTCGCCCGCCCCGACCTCGGCCTCGCACCGGGACTCCTCGGTGAACTGGCCGAGACCTGCGACGCGGTCTTCCACAACGCCGCCACGGTCAGCATCCTGCGCGAGTACGGCACCCTGCGCGCGGTCAACACCGAATCCACCCGGCACCTGCTGCGCCTGGCGGCCCGACGGACCGTTCCCCTCCACTACGTGTCCACGCTGTCCGTGGCCCCGCCGGCGAGCCTCGAGCCCGAGGTGCGAGAGGCGTTCCTGCCACCGCACGAGGGCCTGCGCCACGGCTACCAGCAGTCGAAATGGGCCTCCGAACGCCTGCTCGAACAGGCGGCCGGGCGCGGTCTGCCGGTCACCGTGCACCGGCTGGGACGCGTGGTCGGACCCGCCGGAACCGGATACGTCCACACCGACGACTTCCTGTGGAGCGTGCTGCGCGCGGGTCTCCCGGCCGGAATCCTCCCGGAGTTGTTCGACGACGAGATCTGGACACCGGTCGACCACATCGCCAAGGCCGTGGTGCACCTCGCCCGCACGGCCACCGGACCCGTCTTCAACCACGCGGCCGTACCGCGGATCAGGCTGAGCGATCTCTACGACTGGGTGGAGGAGTACGGGTACGCCGTACGACGCCTGCCGCTCGCCCGATGGCGCGACCACCTGCCCCCTGCGTCCGGGCCGGCCGCCACCCTGCTCGCCTTCTTCGACTCCCACGGCACCACCGGGAGCGGCACACCCGAGCTGCGCCTCGGACACGTTCGCACCGACCACGTCCGCCAGGGACTGCGCGGCAGCGGCCTCACCTGTCCGCCCGTCGACCGCGGCCTGGTCTTCCGGTACCTCGACCACTGCGTGGCCACCGGCAAGCTGCCCGCACCGGCCGGACACGGTCCCCGCCCGGCCTCCCCGGCGCAGTGGTCGCCCCGCGCCGGGAACTCGGGACCACCGCGCCACGACTACTCCAACGGAACACCACCGAGCCTGTGAGCAAGGAGCCACCATGTCCCTCAAACGGCCGGTCGCCGCGGTGCTGACCGCGGCCCTCTGCCTGATCACGACGGCATGCGCCGACTCCTCGACCGAGGGGAGGACGAACGGCGACCGGACCGGGGCCGCCTCCAGGACCGGGCACCCGGTGACCATCGAGAACTGCGGCCGGAACGAGACCTTCAAGAAGGCTCCCGGCCGGGTCGTCGTGATGAACGGCGCTTCCGTGGCGGAGGTTTCGACCCTGCTCGCCCTCGGCCTCGGGGACCGGATCGTCGCCAACGAGCAGAACTACGGCATGAGCGAGGTGCCGGGCCGGGCCGAGGCCGTCAAGGCGCTGCCCACCGGACACATCGAACTCAACGACGCCTACGACATTCCCCGCGAGGCCATGCTCGGCCTGCGCCCCGACCTGGTGCTGTCCACGACGTCGTACGGCTTCGACGAGAAGAACGGCTTCGCCACCCGCGACCAGTTGGGGCAGGTCGGGGCCAACACCTATGTCTCACCGCAGGGTTGCGATCAGGACACCTCGAAGACGACCATCGCCGACAGTTACACGCTGCTGCGCGACATGGGGAAGATCTTCGGCGTCCCCCGGCGGGCCGAGAAGCTGATCGCCGCCTCCCGAAGCCACATCGACGAGGTGGCCGCCATGGTCAAGGGCAGGAAGCCGCCCAAGGTCATGGTCCTCTTCTCCAACATGTCCATGGGCGGCAACGACTTCAGCTCCGTCGTCGCCCACGGCATCTACAACGACATCCTCGCCAAGGCCGGCGGCGCCAACGCCTTCGAGTCGGCCTCCAGGACCGCCTTCGCCGACCTGAGCAAGGAGAAGGTGGCCGCCACCGACGTCGACGCACTCGTCGTCATCGGCTACCACGACCCCGACCCGGCGGCCTACGCCAGGAAACTGCTGAAGGAGTTCCCCCAGTGGCCGGCCGCCAGGAAGAACACGTTCGTGGTCCTGTCCGACTCCATGTACCTCGGCCCGAGCAACGACCTGGCCGTACGGAAGATCGCGCGGATGCTGCACCCGGACGCCTTCTGAACCGACGCGACAGGCTCGGGGCCGCCCTGGCCTTCACCCTCCTGCCCGGCGCGCTGATCGCCACCATGATCGTGGCGATCAGCATCGGAGCCGTCACCGTCCCGCTCGGCGACGTCTGGGGGATCGTCTGGCACCACCTCACCGGGCGGGGCACGGCCGGCGACCTCGCGACCGACCAGATCGTCTGGAACTTCCGCACCCCCAGGGTGGTCCTCGCCGCGCTGGTCGGCGCGGGCCTCGCCGTCTCCGGAGCGGTGCTGCAGACCGTGGTGTCCAACCCGCTCGCCGACCCCATCGTCCTCGGCTTCTCCTACGGCGCCACGCTCGGCGCCGTGCTGGTCATCACCCTGGGCGGCGGCGCGGCACTCGCCGGTCTGGGGGTGTCGGCGGCCGCCTTCCTCGGCGCGGTGGTGGCGGGCGCACTCGTCTTCGCGCTCGGACGGCGCAGGGGCCGGATGGCACCCACCAGACTGGTACTGGCCGGAGTCGCCGTCGGCTACGTCTTCCTCTCGGCGACGTCCTACGTCCAGCTCCAGGCGACCCCGACCGAACTGCGCACGGTCATGTTCTGGATGCTGGGCAGCGTGGCCGGTGCCCAGTGGGACCGCATCCCGGCCGTCGCCGTGGTGGTCCTGGCCGGCACCGCCCTCCTGACCCTCTTCGGACGCCGTCTGAACGTCCTGCTGGCGGGCGACGAGTCCGCCACCGCGCTGGGCGTCGACGTCAACCGGCTGCGCGCGACACTCCTGGTGCTCAGCGCGCTCCTCACCGGAACGGTCATCGCCGTGGCCGGCAGCATCGGCTTCGTCGGCCTGATGATCCCGCACCTGGTCCGCCTCACCCTGGGCGCCGACCACCGCCGCCTGCTGCCCCTCACCGCCCAGCTGGGCGCCCTCTACCTCGTCCTCGTCGACCTGCTGTCCCGGACGCTCGACCGCCCCAACGAACTGCCACTGGGCATCCTCACCGCCCTGCTGGGCGCCCCCTTCTTCCTCTGGCTGCTGCGCCGCGACAAGGGCCTGGACTGACCCATGAAACTGACCGTCGACCAGCTCCGCATCACCCTGGACCACCGGCCGATCCTGCACGCCGTGAGCCTGGAGGCACGCACCGGCGACGTCGTCGGCCTGATCGGCCCCAACGGCAGCGGGAAGTCCACACTGCTGCGCGCCGTCTACCGTTCGCTCCGGCCGGCGGACGGCGTGGTCGCCGTCGGCGGCGACGACGTGTGGGCCCTGTCCGCACGCGCCGCGGCCCGCCGTACCGCCGCCGTCCTGCAGGACGCCACGGGCAGCACGTCCGGGCTGACCGTCACCGAGATCGTCTCGCTCGGCCGCGCCCCGCACCACGGTCTGCTGGGACGCGACGGCGCCGAGGACCACCGGGCCGTGCGGGACGCGATCGACCGGTGCGGGGTGCGGCCCTACGCGGACCGTGACTACGCCTCCCTGTCCGGAGGGGAGCGGCAGCGCGTCCTGCTGGCGAGGGCACTGGCGCAGCGGCCCCGGCTGCTCGTGCTCGACGAGCTGACCAATCACCTCGACATCCGCGCCCGCTTCGAACTGCTGGAGCTGATCCGCACCACCGGCGTCACCACGCTGGCGGTCCTGCACGACCTGGACCTGGCCGCCCGGCTCTGCGACCGCATCGTCGTCCTGCACGAGGGAACCGTGGTCGCGGCCGGACCGGTCCTCGAAGTGCTCACCCCCGAGATCCTCGCCGACGTGTTCGGGGTACACGCGTCCGCGGAACGGCACGCCGACGGTGTCGTGCGCCTCACCTACGCCGCCCAGCCTCTCGCCACCGGAAAGGACGGGCGGCTATTCGAGGGGGAGAGTGGCCTCGACGGTGGTGCCGCCGGTGGGATTGGAGTGGACGGTGAACGTGCCTCCCATTCCCTCGACGCGGGCACGATGTGAGGCGATACCGATATGCCCGGAAGAAAGGCTTCTGGTCATGGCGTCGGGGGGAATTCCGATGCCGTCGTCGCGGATCGACAGCCCTACGCTCGCCGCGTCGCTCTGCCGCAGCGTGACGGTGACGTTCTTCGCCTGCGCGTGTTTGACGACGTTTTCCAGCAGTTCTCTGGCCAGCCAGTAGAGCGGCCGGTCGGCGCTCCCCGCCGTGGTGACGGACGCGTGGACCTCCGCGTGGAATCGGCCGCGCTCGGACGCCTGCTGGGTCAGGTGTTCCAGGGCGGGTACGAGGCCGCCCGAGACGAGCACCTCGGGGTGCAGCGTCCGCACCGAGGAGCGGAGCTGCCTGCTCGCGGCCGTGAGGGCCTCGTCGGCACGCTGCAGGGAATCGGTGACGTCCTCCGGGCCGCACGCCGCCTCGTCGATGAAGTGCCGGGCCGCGAGGACGTTCTGCAGGGCGCCGTCGTGGAGCACCTCCGCGATCTTCCGCTGCTCGCGTTCCTCCGCCGCCATGATGCGGTCCAGCAGCCACAGGCGATGTTCCGCGAGTTCCCTGATCGACCGCACCCGGTGCTGCTGGACGTCGGAGAGCAGCACGCAGCCGGCGCAGACCACCAGAATGAACAACGTGTGGACGAAGATGAAATGCCAGTACGGCTGCTGCATGTGTCCCAGGCCGGTGCCGGTGGCGTAGCTCGCCGCGGCCAGCACCCCGGAGGTGGCGGTGAGAATCGGCTCCATCTGAAAGGAGGCGAGAACGGGAATGAACAGGAAAATGTCGGCCGAGAGCGGAGAGCTCCAGTTCGGGTCGGAGAAATTCCCGGAAACCGCCATCAACACGGTGAGCAGTGTCAGGTCGGCCAGCGGATACACCCAGTTCGGAAACGGCTGGTGCGGTCCGAAGGCGGCCCACAGCGTCGCCGCGGTCCACAGCACGTAGACGGCGGCCACCGCCACCGACAGCGGTAGCTGCTCCGACGGTGGGAACACCGCCAGATCCACCGCGAACGCGATCACCACGGCGATCCGCAGCAGCGCCTGCCACCGGAACGACCTGCGCAGATGCAGCGCGGGAACCTCGGCCTCCCCTCCGTGACCGGGCGGGCGGCCCTCGTGGGCGGTCGGCAACGCGTTCGGAGATGTCATCTCGTCCTCTAACCGGCTCCTCGCCATGTATGTGCAGACGGCCTCACGGAAATGGTCCTCACCCTTCAGGAGGCTCCGCAACCGGTCGGCCGAGGGGGCGACGCGCGGGTCAGCCGGTCGCTCCACCGGCTGGGGGACGTACAGCGGCGGCCGGAAGAGCTGAAATTAAATCAAGCAAGTTCAACCACGAACTGCAATCCACACAGATCACAGAATTCAGAAATCCGAGGAATCCCCATGATGAACGCCCGACGTCACCTGGCCCGTATCGCCGGTATCTCCTGCCTCGCCGCTCTGGCCGCGGGATCGGTCGGTGTGGCCAGCGCCGAGGCCGCGCCGATGATGAAGCACCACACGGCGTCCCACGCCAGCGACCATCACCACCAGCACAGCTCTTCCCACCACAGCTCCACGAACTCGATGAACAGCTCGTCGAAGAACAGCAGCTCCAACAGCTCGTCGAAGAGCAACTCCTCGAAGAGCATGCCGAAGGGCGGAAACACCCAGGGCGGCACCCAGGGCTCCGGCAACGGGAACACCCAGGGCGGTACGCAGGGTGGCGGGAGCGGCAACACCCAGGGTGGTACGCAGGGTGGCGGGAGCGGCAACACCCAGGGTGGTACGCAGGGTGGCGGGAGCGGCAACACCCAGGGTGGTACGCAGGGTGGTGGCAGCGGGAACACCCAGGGTGGTACGCAGGGTGGCGGGAGCGGCAACACCCAGGGTGGGACCCAGGGTGGAGGCAGCGGCAACACCCAGGGTGGGACCCAGGGTGGAGGCAGCGGCAACACCCAGGGTGGGACCCAGGGTGGAGGCAGCGGCAACACTCAGGGCGGCACCCAGGGCTGACGGATGAGGCAAGCCGGCACCTCGCACAAGGTCACCTTGTGCGAGGTGCCGGCTCGTCCGCGCCCGCCGCCCCCCGCGACGGGGCGCCGCCGTCAGCGGTGTGCGCACCGGCGTTCTCGTCCGCCAGCACCCGCTCCGCCCGGTCCCGGATCAACCGCTCGGCCCACATGCCGCCGAAGGGCTCGAACGGCGCGCGCAGCACCCGCAGAATCGGCACCACGGCGACCATCAGCGATCCGCAGGCCACGATCGCGAGCATGGCAAGCGCCAGCCGCTCCGCCCTCGGATGGTCCGAGGCCAGCCACGCGAGGCCCGCCACGATCACCACGCCCTGCGCCAGCATCAGCACGGACCAGACGCAGGCCACCACCACGGTCACCCAGGATTTGAGCGCCCCCACCCCGAGGGCGGGACCGTCCGACTCCCAGAAGGACCTGGCCGCCGCCCGGCGGTCCTCCGGCGAGAGGTCGCGCCACTCCTCGGAAAGGCGGCGGTAGCTCGTGAAACCGGTCCTGGCCGAGTTCTGGATGGACTTGCGGTACGCGCTGACCTCCACAGTGGCGGCGATCAGGATGGCCGAGGCCACGGATGCGGCCGTCGCGGCGAAGTCCTCTGTCATCTGCATCCGGGGAGCCTGCCCGGCAACCGCACCCCGGCACCGGGTAATTACCCAACGGTTACGTGCGGGCAGGGGGCGGCTCAGGGACGGCCCCGCCAGCGGAGGACCTCCAGGGCGGCGCCGACCTCGACCGTGTGCTCGGCGAGGGGGCGCGGCAGCAGTCGTTCCGCGCGGGCCAGGCGCCGTAGCAGCGTGTTGCGGTGGGTGAAGAGCCGTACGGCGGCCCGCGTGGCGTTGCACTGCTCGGCGATGAAGACACGCAGCGATTCGACGACCTCGGGCGGCGCGGTCTCCAGGCCGCCCAGGGTGCGGTTGACGAACCGGTCGGCGCGCTCGGGGTCGGCGGTGAGCAGCGCGACGAGTTCGACCTCGTGATGGGAGGCCAGCCGGGACGGCGAGGTCAGCCGGGTGAGCATCTGCTGGGTGGTGAGGGCGTCGAGGTGGCTGCGGCGGAAGCCGTCGATGCCCGGCACCGTGGAGCCCAGCGCGATCCGCACCCCCGGCAGCCGGTCGAGTGCGGCGCGCAACCGGTCGGTGTCGGGGCCGCCGTGGACCCACACCCACCGGGTGGCGGCGCTGGCGAGGATGTTCAGCGGGCGTGCCTGGCCGGCGGCCTCGGCGAGGGAGTCCGCGGCACGGTCGAGGTGGCGCAGATCGGCATCGGGGGCGTCGGTCCAGACGATCGCGGCCGTGTGCGTGGGTTCGAGACCGTAGCCCAGCCGGCTCTCGGCCCGGCGGCGCGTGATCGGGGCGCCCTCCAGCAGCAGGGCGACCGTCTCCCGCCGCTCCGCGTGTGTGCCGCGGGTCAGCTCGTCCCGTTCGGCGCGCATGCGCACGGAGATCGCGCTCACCGTGTCGTCGACGAACGCGGCGATGGACCGCAGGGACACGTCGAGCAGCTCGCGCAGTTCCTCGGAGTCGGTGGTGAGCGAGCAGGCGACCTGCGTCCACAGCCGCACGGCGACGCTCTCGCCGGCGCGATAGGCGTCGAGGGCCGACTCGTCCAGGCCGCGCCGGATGAGGTCCCGGGCGACGGACAGGGGTGCCTCGGTGTCATTGGCCGGGACCGGTTCACCGGGAGCGCGGACGTTGGCGGCGGCCCAGAACAGCAGGTTGGAGCGGTTGGTCTGGCGGGTGCCGGCCGCGAGCACCGGGTCGGCGGCGATCTGCTGCCTCGCCTGGCCGGTCAGGGTGGCGGCGTCGAGCTCGGCGAGCCACTCGGCCGGCGGATTGAGCGCGATCTCGGCGCCCTGGCGAATGAGTTCCCGGACCCGCGGCGAGGGCGTCTTCCACGACATGGCGACCATCGTAGAGGTGCAGATCGCCACCCAGGCCGGGCAGGAGCGGTGCGACATGCCCTTTGCGGTCCCGCGGCCCGCCCCACACCATGGACGCGTCGACCGACAACGCCCGGAGCCGCCAGCCATGTCAACCGCCCCCCAGCCACCCGCCCCGGAACATCTCGACGTCCTCATCGTCGGGGCCGGGATCTCGGGCATCGGTGCCGCCCGCTATCTCAAGACCGAGCTGCCGTCGAAGCGCTTCGCGATCCTGGAGGCCCGCGAGGCCTCCGGCGGGACCTGGGACCTGTTCCGCTACCCGGGCATCCGGTCCGACTCGGACCTGCACACCTTCGGCTACGAGTTCAAGCCCTGGCGGGACGAGCAGTCCATCGCCGACGCGCCCCGGATCCTGTCGTACCTGCGGGAGACGGCGACCGAGAACGGCCTGGACCCGCACATCCGCTACCACCACAAGGTGCACGCGGTGTCCTGGTCGACCGGCGAGGGGCGGTGGACCGTCGACGTGGAGCGCACCGACACCGGGGAACGGATCACGCTGACCGCCGGATGGGTCTTCTGCGCCGGCGGCTACTACCGCTACGACGAGGGGTTCACCCCGTCCTTCCCCGGCCGCGACCGGTTCACCGGACCGATCGTGCACCCGCAGGACTGGCCCGAGGACCTGGACTACGCCGGGAAGCGGGTCGTGGTGATCGGCAGCGGTGCCACCGCGGTCACGCTGGTACCGGCTATGGCGGGCACCGCCGCGCACGTGACGATGCTCCAGCGGACGCCGACGTACATCCTGCCGGTGCCGCGGAAGGACCTGATCGGCAACGCGCTGAAGAAGTACCTCGGCCCCGAGCGCGGCTACGCGCTCACCCGGCGCAAGAACATCGCCCAGCAGCGCTTCGTGTGGAGCTGGTGCCAGCGGCACCCGAAGGCGGCGCGACGGCTGATCCGCTGGATCAACGTCAGGCAGCTGCCCGAGGGGTTCGCCGTGGACGAGCACTTCAACCCGCCGTACGACCCGTGGGACCAGCGGCTGTGCGCCGTACCCGACGGCGACCTGTTCCGGGCGATCCGCGACGGCGACGCCTCGGTGGTCACCGACCGCATCGCCGGCTTCACCGAGAAGGGCATCCTGCTGGAGTCGGGCCGGGAACTGGAGGCGGACGTCGTCGTCACCGCCACCGGGCTGAACGTGCAGGCCTTCGGAGGCGTCCAGGTCACCGTCGACGGCCGGGAGGTGCGGCTCGCGGACACCCTCGCCTACAAGGGCATGATGCTCTCCGGCGTGCCGAACCTGGCGTACGCCATCGGCTACACCAACTCCTCCTGGACACTGAAGATCGGCCTGCTCTGCGAGCACTTCTGCCGGCTGCTGGCGCACATGGACCGGCACGCGTACGACATCTGCCGGCCCGAACCGGCCGACCCGGACATGCCGACCCGGCCGTTCCTCGACTTCGGCGCCGGCTACATCCGGCGCGCCGTCGACTCCCTGCCCCGACAGGGCGACCGGATGCCGTGGCTGACCTCCATGGACTACCGGGACGACGTCAAACTGCTGCGGGGCAGCGGTGTGTCCGATCCGGAGCTGCACTTCTCCCGTGCCGCCGCCCCCGCGGAGGTGACCGCATGACGGGCCTCGCCCCCGTCGAGTCCACCGAGCCGGACGCGACCGGGGACCGCTTCCTCGACCTGCCGGCCGGGCCGCGGCTCTGCTTCCGGGTCGAAGGTCCGGCCGACGGCGTCCCCCTGCTGCTGATCGCCGGGCTCGGGCTCGACCTCACCTCGTGGCCGGACCGGATGGTCGACGGGTTCACCGGCCGCGGCTTCCGCGTCGTCCGGTTCGACAACCGGGACGCCGGCCGGTCGAGCCGCGTCGACGCCCCACCGCCGGGCCGGGTGCGCCAGCTCCTCGCCCGGCCCCGGCCGGACGCCTACGACCTCGCCGACATGGCCGCCGACGCCGTCGGCCTGCTCGACTTCCTCGGCATCGACCGGGTCCACCTGGTCGGCATGTCGATGGGCGGCATGATCGCGCAGACCGTCGCGGCCCGGCACCCCGAGCGGGTCGCCACGCTCACCTCGATCTTCTCCACCACGGGGAGCCGGCGCGTCGGGCAGCCGGCCTGGTCGACCCTCGTCCGGCTGGCCAAGGCCCCGGCGCGCACCGTCGAGGAGTCCGTGGAGCGGCACCTGGCGATGCTCGCCCACATCGGCGGGACCTCGTACCTGCCCGACGAGACCCTCGAACGAGCCTGGGCGGCCACCGTCTGGGACCGGTGCGGCGGCAACCGCGCCGGCGCACCGGTGGCGCGTCAGATCGACGCCATCCGGGCCTCCGGCGACCGCACCGCCGAGCTGCGCCGCATCACCGCGCCCACACTCGTCGTGCACGGGGACGCCGACCGCATGGTGCACCCCAGCGGGGGCCGGGCGACCGCCGCCGCCGTCCCCGGCGCCCGGCACGTGGAGATCCCGGGCATGGGTCACCACCTCGCCCCCGGCGTCCTCGACCGACTGGTCGAGCTCACCAGCGAGCTCGCCGGCGCCGCCACCGCCCCGGTCACGCCCGCCTCACCGACAGGAGATCCCGTATGAGCAGCGTCCGCGGCAAGGTCGCCGCCGTCACCGGAGCCGGGTCCGGCATCGGCCGGCACCTGGCCTTCGAACTGGCCAAGCGGGGAGCCCGGTTGGCCGTCAGCGACGTCGACGACCTCGGTCTCGCCGAAACCGCGGACCGGGCGAAGGCCCTCGGCGCCGAGGTGCACGCCGCCCACCTGGACGTCAGCGACCGCGCCGCGGTCGAGGCCTACGTCGCCACCGTCGCCGAGCACTTCGGAGTGGTCCACCAGATCTACAACAACGCCGGGATCGCCGGTGGCGGGCAGTCGGTCCTCGACGCGGAGTGGGAACTGTACGACCGGACGCTGGCGGTCAACCTGTTCGGCGTCATCCACGGCACGAAGGCGTTCCTGCCGCACCTGATCGCCTCCGGCGACGGCCACGTGGTCAACGTCTCCAGCCTCAACGGCTACCTGGCACAGCCCACCCTGTCCGCCTACTGCGCGAGCAAGTTCGGCGTCCGCGGCTTCACCGAGGCGCTGCGCACCGAGATGCTCGCCGGCCGTCACCCGGTCCAGGTGAGTGTGGTCCACCCGGGCGGGGTGAAAACCAACATCGCGAACGCGGCACTGGAACAGGCCCGGGCACGCGGGCTCGCCCCGACCCGGCAGCAGCTCGACCGCGCCCGCGTCTACAACGAGAAGCTGCTGAAGATGCCCGCCGAGCAGGCGGCCCGCATCATCGTCGACGGCGTCGAGGCGGGCCGACCGCGTATCCGCGTCGGCACCGACGCCAAGATCGTGGACCGGCTCGTACGGCTCGTGCCCGGCCGGTACCCCCAACTGGCCGTCGCGCTGGAGCGGCGGAGCTTCGGCCGAGGCTGACCGCCCCCGTGCTCCTCCGCCGGCCGGCCGGCGGAGGAGGTGGCGCGGGGCCGCCTGGCGGGCAGCGGGAGGCCCCTTCCGCCCGCCGCGACGTATCGCACCGGGCGGAGACGGGTACCGGGGGCGGGGGAGTGAATCGCCCGCAACCCGAGGAGCACGATGCTTTCGGCTGGATCACGCACGGTCGTCGGCCGGCGACGGGGCCCGTGATGACCGGACCGGCTCCGCCCGAGGGGCAACCGAACCCCGCTGGACTGATCACTTTCGGCCACAGCACAGCGGACCGGACCACGCTGGCCGAACTCCTCCGAGGCGCCGGTGTCACCGCCGTCGTGGACGTCAGGACCGCGCCCGGCAGCCGCCGCGACCCCGACCTGTCACGGCAGCGGCTGACCGAGTGGATGCCCGCGGAGCACCTCGCCTACCGGTGGGAGCAGCGGCTGGGCGGCTGGCGCAAACCGTCGCCGGACTCGCCGGACACGGTCTGGCGCAACGACTCGTTCCGCGGCTACGCGGCGCACACCCGCAGCCCGGAGTTCGTCGCCGCCATGGACGAGCTGATGCGGCAGGCGGGTGCGGCACGCACCGCGGTGATGTGCAGCGAGGCGGTGTGGTGGCGATGCCACCGCCGCCTGATCGCGGACTTCGCCGTACTGGCCCTCGGCGAGCCCGTCCACCACCTCATGCACGACGGACGCCTCACCACGCACACCCCGACGCCCGGCGTCCGCCTGCGCGACGACGGTCTCCTCGTCTACGACGACGCTCCCTCGGTGGGCGCGGCCACACTCTTCTGACCGGCGCGCCGACGAGCCGGGCCGGCCGTACCGCGGCCCGAGGGGTGCGGGGCGGAGCCGGCCCGGGACAACCGTACGGAGGACGCCCCGTGAACGGCACCACCCTCGTCCTGCGTGTGCTCCACCACGGGGAGAAGCACCTGGCCGGCGAACTCCGGCTGGCCGCCGACCGCCTCCGCACCGACCACGAGGTGCACCACGTCGCCACCGACCTCGCCCGATGGTCCGTGGAACACGCGCTGCGAGTGGCGGCCCAGGCGGCCCGCGACCAGGGCCTCGACCTCCACTCCTCGGGGACGGGCTCCGGTGTCCTCGCCGAGCTCGGGCGGAAGGCGGCCGAAGCGGTCGGACGCCGTCCGGAGCCGGGCCTGCTCCTCCTGCGCGACCTGCGCGCACTGCATCTCTACGCCACGGAGAACTCCCTGTACTGGGAGATGCTCGCCCAGGTCGCACAGGCCACCAGGAACGAGGCGCTGCTGACCCTGGCCTCGGACTGCCATCCGCAGACCCCGTCGGCAGATCCGCTGGACCAACACCATGATCAAGAATGTGTCGCCGCAGATCCTGGCGAGTCTCTAGGGCCGCATCGGGCACCTGCGCACGGCAGCCGGGTCCCGGTGCCCGCTCATGCCCGGTGGTCGGAAGCCGTCACCATCCCATAGGTGACCAGTCCGTACGCCACATGCGGTATCACGTCCGACACCCAGTCCTTGGCCGACCAGGTCCGCGGATCGCTCACGCCCAGCCGGGCCATCGGCAGGTCGGTCGCGACCATGGCTAGGCCACCGGTCACGACACCACCCAGCCACCAGGGCATCCGGACACCGGCCTGACGCATCAGCGAGACGGCCACGCCCATCCCGCAGCCGACGGCGATACCCGACAGCGCGCCGAGGCCCGAGAGGCGGTTGTCCCGGGTCTCGCCCGCCCCCGCGACCGGATGCCCCGTGTCCTGGGCGATCTTCTCCACCACCTCGGCCGGAGCCTGGCTCGAGGGCCTGCCTCGCACCGCCATGTCGGCATAGGTCACGGCGTTCAGTACGGTCGTGCCGGCGGCGCCTGCCGCGCCCCCGCGCACCACGCTCTCGATCATGCCGGGCTGATTTCCCACAGCACTCACTCCCGAATCGGGGCCATGCGGACGGAGGGGCGTCAGGGCACCCCTCCCCCCGATTTTCGCCCGAACGGAGACGGACGGCGCGGCGACGCGGGAGCATCGGGACGGCCGGTCCGCCGCTGACCGGTCCCTGCCGTGCCGGCTGACCGCTCGGGGAACACCGCGCCGCCCCGCCGCGAGGAGGGCGGCGGGGCAGCGTGGTGGAGATCTTCAGGTGGGTGTCCGTCGGGTCTGTCTACTTGACGACCACGTCGGGCGGGGGCGGCGGAGCGGGGGTGTCGGGGGCGGAGCCGCCGGTGTCGGGCTCGGGAGCGGGCTTCTCGGGCGGCGGGGTGCTGCCGGTGCCGTCCGGGGTGCTGGAGCCGCCGCCGCTGTGCGGGGGCGGGGTCTTCCCGTCGGGGCACGGCGGGCCGTTCTTGCCGTTGGTGCCCGTGCCGTTGCCGCCGTTGGTTCCCTTGCCGCCGCAGGAGCCCCTGCCCCGGCCGCCGGTGCCACCGGTGCCCGTGCCGCCCGGGGCGGTGCAGACGGTCGCGTCGCCGCCGGTGCCGTTGCCGCCGTCGCCGCCGGTGCCGTTCCCGGGGCGGCAGGTGTCGTGGTCGCCGTTGTCCTTGTGGTGCCGGCCGCCGTGCTCGTCGTGCTTCTTGTGGTGATCGCCCTTGTGGTGGTCACCGTGGTCCTTCTTGCCGCTGCCGTGGTCGTCGTGCTTCGCCGAGGCCGCCATCGAGTGCGGTGCGGTGGCGGCGACCGCGCCGCCCGCCGGGATCAGAACCATGCCGAGGGGGAGCAGGAGTGAGGCGGCGGCCATGGCCAGGCCGTGCTTCCGGACGTTGCGGGTCATGAGGAGTGCCGTTTCCGTGGAGATCGGGGATGTCGGGGCTCGGAATCGAAGATCAGGGGTGGGTCGGGGGAGTGGGTGGCCCGGCCGGTGGTCGCGCCACCCAGCCCCTGTCGTTCACTGACTGCCGTCAGCGGCTCATGCCTCAGGCAGTGGCATCGCCACCGTTTCCGCCGGTCGCGTCCCCGCCACCATTGCTCGTGGCGTTGCCGCCGTTGCCGCCGGTCGCGTCGCCGCCGCCATTGCTCGTGGCGTTGCCGCCGTCACCACCAGTGGCGTCGCCGCCGGCATTGGTGGTTGCGTCGCCACCCTTTCCGCCGGTGGCGTCGCCGCCGGCATTGGTGGTCGCGTCGCCACCCTTACCGCCCGTTGCATCTCCGCCCGCATTGGTTGTGGCGTCGCCGCCCTTTCCGCCGGTCGCGTTCCCGCCGCCGTTGGTGGTGGCGTTGCCGCCGTTTCCGCCGGTCGCATTTCCGCCACCATTGGTCGTGGCGTCACCGCCGTTACCACCCGTCGCATTGCCCTTGTTCTTCTTGTGATCCTCCTTGTGATGGCTCTTCTCGTGGTGATTCTTCTGATCGTGGTTCTTATGGTGGGCGGCCACCGTCGTCACGACCGAGTCGGGCATCGTGCCCGCCGACGCCACGGTGGCCGGAAGGAGGATTCCGCCGGCGACGACCACGGCCGAGGCGACGAGGGTCGAGATACGGAAGCCGCGCTTGGTACGGATTTCCGGGGTGGTCTGGCTGATGCGCTGCATGGTTTTCTCCTACTTGTTTCAGGGGCCTTTTCTGTTTCCGGTCTTTCCGGTGCGGCCCGTGCTTCAAGTAGGCCCGAATGCGAGAACCGGGTCACGTTCCGAGGACTCGGGACTTGACGAAGAGCGCGGTGGCCGTGACCATGCCGGTCCCCGGGCCGTCCGAGCAGGCTGGTCGGGCGGCCCTCCTGGAGGGGGTAGAGTGGAGGTACCGACGCGGGGTGGAGCAGCTCGGTAGCTCGCTGGGCTCATAACCCAGAGGTCGCAGGTTCAAATCCTGTCCCCGCTACGAATCGAAGGGCTCGGCCGATCAGGCCGGGCCCTTCGTGTTTTCTCGGGCGACGCCGGCAGCCCGGCCGCCGCCTGATTCGGCAGCCTCCCCCCGTCCGAGCACGATCGGCCGCGGGCATTGGAGTGATCAGCACACCGGACGGTGGCGTGGTTCCCGCACCCCCTCGCATCGCTTCCTAAGGTCGGCGAGAAGCCGCTTCCCGAGGTCGGCGAGAGACGTTCGGCAGCACGCCGGCTGTCGATGACAGAGGGGTGAATCGTGGAGCACACCACCGCGACGTCACGAACGGACACGGCTCTGCCCGGAGCCGACCGCACGCGCCGATGGACCGGGCGACTGGCGGGCGCCGCGAGCCTCCTCATGGCCTGTGCTCTGTCGATCCCCTCCGCCGGCGCCGTGCAGGGCCACACGCGCGCGCCGGGCGAGGAAGCACTGTTCGTGTCCGACTACGGCAACAACCGCGTGGTCACGCTGCCGGCCGCGGGAGACGAACAGGCGACCGTTCCGCTCGACGGCGTGGTACGTCCGACCGGTCTGGCATGGGACGCCGCGTGCGACCTCTACGTCTCCGACACGGGCAACAACCGGGTCGTGAAGCTGGCCGCGGACGGCACGCAGTCCACGGTGCCCACGGGCGACCTCTCGCGCCCCCTGGGCCTCGCGGTCGACCGGGGCGGCAACCTGTTCATCGCCGACAGCTTCGACAACCGCGTCGTGAGGGTGACCCCGGACGGGCGGCGCAGCATCGTCCCCACCACCGGCCTGCTGCACCCCTGGGGTCTCGCACTCGCCGGCGGCAGCCTGTACGTCTCGGACTTCATCAACAACCGCGTGGTCAAGGTGGCGGTGGACGGAAGCGGTCAGACCACCGTGCCCACGGTGGGCCTCTCCCAGCCGACCGGACTGGCCCTGAACTCCGCGGGCGACCTCTACATCTCCGACAGTGGCAACGACCGCGTGGTGAAGGTGGCCGGGCGCGGCGGATCGCAGACCACGGTGCCCGTCACCGGTCTGCTGGGTCCGCTGGGCCTCGCCGTCGACGGCCACAAGAACCTCTACGTGGCCGACGGTTCGCACCATCGCGTCGTGAGATTCCAGGAGAGCGGCGGTCGGCAGACCACCGTTCCCCTCACCGGCCTCAACACCCCCACCGGCATCGCGTTCCCCGCACCGCGCAGGTGACCCCCGCGCGTCGACGGGGCCGGGCGGGGTGGCCGACCGGCGGCCACCCCGCTAGCGTCACCCCGTGGATCAGGATGAACGGCAGCTGCACGCCTCGTCGTTCGGTGCGGTGGCGGACGCGTACGCCGCGCACCGACCTGACTACGCGCGGGCCGCGGTGCGCTGGGCACTCGAACCCGCGCCCGGCCCACGCGTCCTCGACCTCGGTGCCGGCACCGGCAAGCTGACCGCCACGCTGGTCGTCCTGGGCGCCGAGGTCATCGCCGTCGAGCCCGATACGGGGATGCGGACCGAACTGCGCCGCTCACTGCCCGGTGTTCGCGCCCTGCCCGGGAGTGCCGAGGCGATCCCGCTGCCGGACGCCTCGGTGGACGCGGTGCTGGCCGGCAACGCGATGCACTGGTTCGACATGGCCACCGCGGGACCGGAGATCGCCCGGGTCCTCGCACCCGACGGCGTCCTGGCCGGCCTGTGGAACCTCATGGACGACCAGGTCGAGTGGGTGGCCGCGTTGGCACGGGTCGGCGGGGACGCGGCTGTCGGCTCCCGTGACACGCCCGCGGCCTGGCGCGCCGAGACGGCCGCCATGCACCTTCCCGGGGATGGCGCGGCCGCCCGATTCGGGTGGCCGAGGCAGGCCGAGTTCCCGCACGGTCAACGCCGTACAGCTGATTCCCTGGTCGCGACCCTGGCGACTCGCGCGGGGATGCTGGTCATGCCGGAACCGGAGCGGGACGCCACGCTGGCCCGGATCCACGCCTTCCTAGCGACCCGACCGGAGACCGCCCGCGGCGAGTTCACTCTCCCGATGCGGACCGGTGTGCTGCGCGTACGGCGACTGTGACCGTCAAGCGGCGGCCCGGAACCCGCCGGAGTCCTACGGCTCCAGGCCGTCGAGCAGCATGGTGAGGCCACCCAGGAACTCCTGGTCGGGGCCGACGTCACGGGCGTCCCGGGCGGTCCGGGTCATGAGCGGGAAGTCGGTGGGGGAGAGTCGGGTGATGGCTGTCGTGCCGGGACCGGCCAGGGGGCCGAGGTGCTCCAGCTGGATGGCTCCGATGACGTAACTGAGGAGACCGCGCAGGGCGACGACTCGCCGCTCCCCTTCGAGTCCGGCCGCGGTGAGGACGGCCAGCACGGTCTCCGACCAGCGCAGTACCCCTAGGGAGTGATGCCGGTGGGCGACCGTGAGGGGAACCACCTCCGGGTGGGCGCCCACGGTGTCACGCAGGCGCCGTGCCATGACCGAGACCTGCTCGCGCCATGACGCTGCCGGATCCGGCATCCCGGTGTCCACGTCGTTCAGGACCCGCTCGACGACGAGCAGTTCGAGTTCCCCGCGGTCCGCCACGTACCGGTAGAGCGCCATGGTGCTCATGCCGAGTTCCTTGGCGACGGCACGCATGGACAACGCGGCCAGCCCGTCGCGGTCGATGACGGCGAGGGCGGCCGAAGCGAGCTGTTCCGGGGTGAGCGAACGAGGACGTGGCATGGCGGTTGACAGCGTACGACATACGCCTAACACTCGTAAGTGTAGGCCGTACGCCTAAAAAAGGGGGAAGCATGCGCCCGACACGCGGCCCGGTGGAGCCCGGATCCACCGTCGACCCACGCCACCTGTCCACCGTCTCCGGGGAGCGGATCACCCTTCCCGATCCCGACCGGCTGGTCCACCTGCAGTTCCGTCGCTTCGCCGGCTGTCCGGTCTGCAATCTGCACCTGCGGACCGTGGTGCGGCGGCACGAGGAGATCGAAGCCGCCGGTGTGCGAGAAGTCGTGCTGTTCCACTCGCCGGCCGAGGAACTGGCGCCGCATGTGGAGGCCCTGCCGTTCGCCGTAACAGCCGACCCGGACCGGCGGCTGTACGTCGAGTTCGGTGTGGAACGCTCGTCCCGCGCCCTGCTCGACCCGCGTGTCTGGGGGCCCATCGTGTGGGCCGTCCTCAGCGGTACCTGGAACGTCGTCCGCGGCCGCGAGAGGCTGCCCGTCACCCGCCCGCACGGCGGCCGGCTCGGCCTGCCCGGCGACTTCCTCGTCGCGCCCGACGGCCGCGTGCTCGCCGCCAAGTACGGCGAGCACGCCTACGACCAGTGGTCGGTCGATGAGCTCCTGAAGCTGGCGGCCGGCGCGCCGAGGAGCGACCGGGAGCCGACCTAAGAGCCACACCGGGCAACGCCCTCCGCGGTCGTACCGGGTCGGTCGTGTCAGTCGCACCGGTCGCCGGCGCTGCCGAGGATGCAGGCGGGGGAACCTCTCGCTGGCCGACGCCACCTCCTTCATCAACTTCGGGGCGTTCCTCGGCTTCACGCTCGTCAACGTCTGCGTGATCGCCTACGCCGTGCGCCAGTGGCGCGCGGGAACCCGCCACTCGGCCGTGCGGTACCTGCTCCTCGGGCTTCCGCCGCCCCCCCGAACTGCGACTCCGGTCCGGCGAGGAAGGCGGCGCCGCCGAGCCGGAGGCCTCCGGCCCGCTGCTGCCGACGGCGTGAACAACGCCTGAGCCGCCGATCACGGAGAGCGGTCGGGGGCTCAGGCTCCGTATGCCCCCGGTGCCGCCCGGCGGCCGTCAGGCGCGGTTCGGGGCCGGCTCCGGCTCCGGGACTCGTGCCGCCGGCCGGCGGGGGAGCAGGAGCGGGGTCGTCAGCAGGAACACACCGGCCAGTCCGATGGCCGTACGCGGGCCGAGCAGGCTGCCCAGCACACCCCAGAGAGCCGTCAGGAGGGCGGTCGCGGCCTTCGTCGACACCGCCCAGGCGGTCAGGGTGCGGGTGACCCGGTCGGTCGCGGTGTGCTCCAGGCGGAAGGTGGTGTAGACGGGGTTGAAGACGCCGCAGCAGAAGATGAGCCCGAACTCGACGCCCATCACCAGCAGCAGCCCTCCGGTGCCCGGTCCGAGGAAGGCCAGGCCCACGGGCCAGAGCGCGCGCAGCGCCCCGGTCGCGACCAGGACCTGGTGCTGTCCGAACCGGGTGACGAGCGGCCGGGCCAGCCGTGAACCGAGGAGCCCGCCGATCGACGGTGCGGCGAAGGCGAGGCCGTACTGCCACGGGGAGAACCCGAGCCGGCCGAGCATGAGGACGGCCAGCAGCGGCTGGGTGGCCATCACCAGGCCGTTGAACAGGGCGGTGTTGAAGAACAGCGACCGCAGCGGCACGTCGGCGAGGACGTACCGCCAGCCGTCGAGCAGGTCCCCGGGGCGCAGGCGCGCGGTCCTCCGGCGCTCGGGCCGCGGTTCCTGCCCGTCCGTCGCACCATCCATCGCCCCACCCATCGCCCCGCCCATCGCACGGAGGCCCAGAGCGGACAGCAGGTAGCTGACCGCATCGGCCACCACCGTCGCCAGCGGACCGAGGAGCCCGATCGCCACGCCTCCCAGTGGCGGCCCGACGATCGTGGTCGTCCAGGACGTGGACTCGAACCGGGCGTTCGCGACGAGGAGATCCTCGCCCGGCAGCAGCGCTTTCAGGTACGCGCCGGAGGCCGCGCGGAAGGTGATGTCCGCCGCCGCGACGACGACCGAGACGAGCACGAGCTGAACGAAGGTGAGCGCGCCGAGCGTGAACGCGGCCGGGATCGTCAGCAGCGCCACGCACCGCACCAGGTCCATCGCGATCAGCACCTGCCGCTTGCGGCGGAACTCCACCCACGGCCCCAGCGGCACCGCCACGGCCGCGCCGACCGCCGCCCCCACGGAGGAGAGCGCGGCGACCGCCGCCGGTCCGCACCGCAGCACCTGGACGGCGATCAGCGGGAACGCGCCGAAGGCGAGCCAGGTGCCCAGCGCGCTGGTCCCGTAGGCGGCCCAGAGCCACCCGAAGGGCCGCCCCAGTCGCCGGCCGCGAAGCCGTCCCAGCCGGTGCCCGCTCCGCACGCCTGCCCCCACACACCGTTCACCCGAACAACCGAATCGCGATCGGAATCATCAAAGCGAGCGCTGTGTCCAGGGGTCAAACAACGACCGAGGCGCTACGCACAACCCGTGGTTGTGGCCGTAGGGTGCGGTCATGGACCTCGACACCGTCCGGACCTTCGTCGCCGCCGCCGACGCGGGGCGTTTCCAGGAGGCCGCCGCCCAGCTGGCGGTCACCCAGCAGGCGGTGTCCAAGCGCATCGCCGCGCTGGAGCGCACCCTCGGCGTACGACTGTTCACCCGCACGCCACGCGGGGCCGAGCTCACGATCGACGGGCAGGCCTTCCTGCCCCACGCGCGCGAGCTGCTGCGTGTCGCCGAGCGCGCGGTCGCGTCCGTGCACACCGGGCGCCGTCCCCTGCGCGTCGACGTGATCGCCTCACGTGGCGCGGCGTCGGGCCTGATGCGCGGCTTCCACGAGGCACACCCCGAGATCGACCTCGACGTGCTGATGCTGCTCGACATCGAGACGGCCGTCGCCGCCATCCGGTCCGGCACGATCGACGCGTCCTTCCGCGCGGTCGCCATGCCCGGCCGGCCCTTCCCGGAGGACATCGAGTCCGTCCGGGTGCTCGACGAGCCGCTCCAGCTCCTCACCGGCCCCGCCCACGCGCTGGCGGGCGCGCGTTCGGTGACCGTCGCTCAGCTCGTCGGGCACCGGATCTGGATGCCCGGCATCGTCCCCGGTTCCGAATGGGCCGCGTACTACGACGACCTCGTCGCCGAGTTCGGCCTCACGATCGAGGCGACCGGCCCCAACTTCGGCTCCGACGCCCTCCTCGACACCATCGCCGACACCCCTGCGCTGGCCACCTTCATGGGGGAGCACACCCGTCACGTCTGGCCCGCCGCCCATGGTCTGCGCCGTATCCCGGTGACCGACCCGCAGCCCGTCTACCCGCACTCGCTCGTCTGGCACCGCGACAACCCCCACCCGGCACTGGCCACCCTCCGGACCTACCTGGCGGCCGCGGCCGCCGGCCACGACACGGCGGGCACCTGGACGCCGGGCTGGGTGCTTCAGCACTGACCCGCGCGGTCCGGCCGCTCACCAGATCAGGCACCAGTAGCCGCCGTAGCTCCCGATGCCGATACGGCCGCCCTGGGGGACGAGGCTCGGATCCGGCCGGCCCACGGCGGCCATCGAACACGCGGGGTCGCCGACGGTTCCGGCCGCTGCCATCCGTTGCGCGGCGGCGATCGCGGCGGCCGAGGTGAACCACGTCGTCGTCGGACCGGACCCGGTGGCGGTCGGGGCGGGGGTGGGAGTGCCGGTGGGAGCGGGCGTATGCGGACGCGTCGACGGCCGCGGGGCCGTGGTCGCCGTGGGGCGTGAGGGCGTGACCGGGGAGTGCTCGCCGGCGGCCGGACCGGGTTCGGCGTCACCCGCGTCGACCGGTGGGTGGGTGGCTGGGCGGGGGCGGACACGGTGGGCGCGGTCGGCGCGGGGCGGTGTGCCGGCGGGGTGGTCGGCGCCTGGGACGTCCGGGGCGGCCTGCTCGGTGCCGTCCGGGTAGGACGGGGCGCCGGGGTGGTCGGTGTCGCCGACGGTGTGCTGCTCGACGTCTCCGGCGCGGGGCTTCGGGACGGGCGCGGGGTCGACGTCGGCACGGAGATGTCCTTCGAGGGCGACGGGCTGGGACGGGGCGTACCGCCGTCCGTGGTTGCCAGCCACACACCCACGCCGCCCCCCAGCACGAGCACAGCCGCGCCGGCCGCGATCCACGGGGCCTTGCGAGGCGGGCGCCGGTGACGGCTCATACCCTCCACTGTCGGCCTGCCCGCCGACGACTTCAACCGGAGCCGTCAGCGGCCCGTGCGCGCGCACCATAGGGGGCGACATCCGCACGTGGAGCAGCCGCGCCGTGCCGACGGCCGCGCCGGACGATCTCGGCCGTGCCACTGGGCCGGAGGCCGGGCGGCCGAAGTCCCAGCCCGCGTTTCCAGGTGGTCCTGATCGCCCTGGCGGAGGCTGAAGTCGCGCATCCGCCACCGTCCGGATCGCACGTCCCGCACCGTCCGGATGCGCACACGGAAACGAGATCCACGAACCGTTCGTGAGCAACTGCCCGTCTTCTCGGCGGTGTTCTCTAAAATGCACCCATGCACACGACCACGAGAGTGGCGCTCCGCGTCACGGGGGCTCTCGTCGCAATTGCGGCTGTGACGACCGGCTGCAGCCAGGACACGAGCACCGACACCAACGGCAGAAGCGTCACTCCGCCCCGCTCGCAACACGGACTCGGTGACATCATCGTCGGCGGGAAGGCCGTCACCGGTTCGCAGCCCAGTCACCTCGCCAAGGCCCCGTACCAGCGCACCTACACGAACGGCCCGCTCTACGCGCCGGTCACCGGCTACCGATCGATGGTGTACGGCAACTCCGGCCTCGAAGCAGTGTACGACCGCACGCTGGGCGCCGGAGCGTCCGGCTCCGCACGGGGCGACGTCACGACGACCATCGAACCCGCCGTGCAGGAGGCCGCGTTCGACGCGCTGGACGACCGGCAGGGTGCCGCGGTGGCGCTCGACGCGGACTCCGGGGAGCTCCTCGCCGTCGTGAGTACACCGTCCTACGACCCGGCGCGATTCAGCGGCCGGGGATCGAAGGACGCTCGGGCGTGGAAGTCGGCCACCACCGACAGCCGTTCACCGATGCTCAACCGGGCCCTGAAACAGCCCGATGCCCCGGGCGCCACCTTCAGCGTGGTCGTCGCGGCCGCGGCTCTGGAGCAGAAGCTCTACACGACGGTCGACGAGGCCACCGCCAGCCCGCGCACCTTCGTCCTCCCCCTGTCCACGAAACGGGTCACCGGCACATCGCCCCAGTGCGAGAACGCCTCGATCCGAACGGCGCTGCGCCATTCCTGCGCCAACGTCTTCGTCAAGATGGCCGCTGACCTGGGCCTGACCCGACTCGGTGCGGTGGCGGAGAAGTTCGGTTTCAACGACGACACGCTCAAGGTGCCCCTGTCCGTCGCCGAGAGCAGCTATCCAGCCGCCGGCACGTCGACCGCCGGCGTGGCTCTGACGGGGATCGGCGCCGGAGACGTCCGGGCGACTCCGCTGGCGATGGCGCGCGTGGTGGCCGCGGTCGCCGACGGCGGACGGCTGGTTCCCCCACGGCTGGTGAAACTGGTGACGGATGCGGACGGCTCCACCCACCGGCCCGAGTCCCAGGACGGCCGCTCCGCGAAGCGGGCGATCTCCCGGGGCACGGCCGACGCCCTGCGGGAGGTCATCGGGCGGAGCGGACAGGCGGGTTGGACGGTCGGCGGCAGGGGGGAGTCCGCCAGCTCATGGTTCATCGGCTGGACGGAGGCGCCCGGCGGACGCCGCACGGCCGTCGCCGTACGCGTCGAAGGGCCTGCCCCAACGTCGGGTGGAGACGACGAGGGGCACGCAGCGGCCGAGGTGGCGCGGAAGATCCTCGCGAGCGTTTCCTGACCCCTGCTCAGCGCGACGTGTTCCTCCGCCGGGGTCCGACGGCCCCCGCCGGAGGCGGTCAGCGGGCGCTGCCGAGATCGCGGTCCGAGCCGGAGCCCTGGAGCATCAGGGTGGTCTCCTCGATGCGGCTGAACCGGCCGTAGGCGTGCCGGCGGTACTCCGGGGTGACGTGGCGATCAACCCCCTCCTGGAGGGTGAGTGCGCGGTCGAACAGCAGATCGTTCAGAGCCGCCTCGATACCGGTGCGGGCCACGGGACTTCCTCTCCTCGGGGATCAGGGTCGCGTGCACCGCGTGTGCGGTGCGTCGAAGGTTCGACATCAGTGGCCAGGGGTGATCGGCTGACGGTCGATGCACGCCGAGTCCGAGCCCTTGCTCGCGGCGTGCCGGCCCTTGATCTCCACCCGGGCGCCGGGCCGCACGGCGTCGTACACCCGCTTCCCGTCCGCCGGAGCGAGGGCGATGGCGCCGAGGATGTGGTCCTGGCCGAGGTAGGGGAGATCGGACTTCTCCATCGCGAACAACAGCAGCCGCTGGTGGTGACTGCGGTCGGTGAAGGTGACCGCCCACTTCCTGGGCCCCGGGCGGCCCACGTGCTGCTTGCTGGGCTGGAGGTGCACGCCGGCGTACTTGGCGGTGACCGTGACCGTAGTCTCGCCGATCGAGCAGAAGCTCGCCGGCGCGGCGATGGTGAACACCCTCCCGTCGATACTCAGCGTGTGGGCGTCCAGGTCGACCATCACCCGCTGGACGGGCGCCGGGGAAGGGGCGGGCGGAGGCACGGCCGGTCGGGTGGGGGAGTCGAGGCCGCCCGAGGTGACCGCCGCGACGGCCGCCACGGCCATCGCGGCGATCCCGCCCGTGGACAGCACCGCGCGCCTGTTGCGCCGGCGGCGCTGCGCCCGGCTCCTCGCCTGGGACCCGGTGGCCGGTGCCGCGCCGTGCGCGGCCAGGCCACGGAGCCGGGCCGACAACTCCGTCTCGGTCAGGGGCTGCGGTGGCGTCCGGTCAGACACGGGCTTCCTCCGTGGAGTGGGTTTCCTCGCTCACCAGGTGAGCGGCGAGCGCCGTACGGCCGCGTGACAGGCGTGCCTTGACGGTGCCTACGGCCGCACCGGTCTCCGTGGCTATCTGCTCCACGCTCAGATCGCACAGGTGGTGCAGCACGATCGCGGTCCGCTGGACCTCCGGCAGGCGGCGCAGAGCGGCGACCAACGCCACGTGGTCCGGGCTCGGTTCGGGCACCGACCGCGGCGGCGACTCGCCGCGGACCAGGTCCCACCAGTGGCGCGCGCGCCGCCAGCGGCTCATCGCCAGACGGTGCGCCACCGTGCGGATCCACGCCTCCGGGGACTGGTCGCCGGTGAGGACGGACGAACGCCGCTCCCAGGCGCGAGCGAACGCCTCCTGCACCACGTCCTGGGCCTCGGCGTAGTCGCCCGTCAAGGCGTACAACTGGCCGACAAGACGCGGGCAGGCAGCCGTGTAGAAGAGGTCGAACTCGTCCTCGGTCACCTTCTCTTGCTCTCTTCATCACGGCGCGGGGCGCGTCTGGTGGGCCGGTGCGGTGGGGATCACGCGGTCGTCGTGGCGCCGGCGGCACTGTGCGCGAGCCACTGCTTCCAGGTCAGGTTCCAGTCGCCGTAGCCGTTGCCGGCGGCGACGCGGTCCTTCTTCGCCCCGACGACCTTAACGACGTCACCGATCCGCACCTGGTCGTAGAAGCGCTTGGCGGTGCCGTCGGTGGCGAGGCCGACACAGCCATGGGTGACATTACGGTGGCCGGCCTCGGTGTCCGCCCTCGGGTTCTGGTGCACGTACGTCCCCGACGTCGTCAGGTGCACCGCCCAGTAGTAGTCACCGCGGTACTCGTCACCGAGGCCGACGGTCCGCGAGTCCATGAGCACCTTGGGCTGCTTGTCCATGACGACCATGGTTCCGTTCCAGGTGTCCGTACCCGGCGCCCCGGTGGTGACGGGGATGCGCTGCGTCCTCCCCCCGGTGACGACGGTCATCTGGTGCGTCTCGGCGTCGACCGTGGCGACCAGTGAACGGCCGATCGTGAAGTGGCGGACGCCGTGCGAGCCCAGACGGAGCGTGATCTCGGTGCCGGGCGCCCAGTAGGTGGTGCTCGGGCGGAAGTCGACACGCTGACCGTCCCAGAGGTTGTGTCCCTTCACCCAGCTCCAGGCGCCAGTGGCACCGGACGAGGTCCGCACACGCAGCCAGTCCTCGACGGCCTTGCGGTCGGCGAGGGGAACCGGCTGCGGAAAGGTGACGGATATCGGCATGCCCACACCGACCGTCTGCCCGTCGGACATGTTCACCGTCGCCCGCGCCAGTACCGCGGGCTCCGGCGTGGACGGAGCGGGGCGTGCATGGGCGGTTCTGCCATGAGTCTGGGCGGGGGCCGCCGTGGAGTCATGGGTGCGTGGTGCGTCATCGGCCACACGGACGCCGGTCCCCGCGTCGGTCGAGCAGCCGACGGCCGAGAGCAGAGCGACGCAGGCGGTGACAGCGGCGCCGAGGCGGCCGGCGGTCCGACCGGCCGAACGGTCCAGATGCATGAGTGTTCCCCCGTGTGAGGTGCGGTGTCGCCTCGTATACGCACGGGCCCGGGGCCGGGTTGCATCGGATCGAAACTTCTTCGGGAACGAGGAGCATCGGCGCGGTGCAGCGCGTCGTCCTTGCGGTTGCGGTTGCGGTTGCGGTTGCGGTTGCGGTTGCGGTTGCGGTTGGGGGACCGCGCGGGCGCCGCCGGGGCCGGCCGGAGTGCACGGCCGGCACGGCGCCGACCCGAGCGGTGACGCCGACCGACGTCCGAACCGCGCGTGCGTCGGGACGGCCGCAAGGGCCGGACGGAGCACGGCCCTTGCGGCCGACGCGGGCCCCCGCGGCGGCGGACCCGGTCGCCGCTCGACCCGAATCGTCACGGGCGCGTACTCGGACGGCTGTGCCGGCGCGAGCGCGTCGGCGCCGAGCCCCGTTCAGTTGATGCGGACCCCGTTCAGCCGATGGGGGTCCCGGCTCCACTCACTCGGACGCGGGGGTCTCCCGCGCGGAGCGTCACCGTGAGCTCGCCCGGGCGGCCCATGTCCTCACCCTGGCGCAGGGTGAGGACGGACTGCTCGGGAACCAGACCGAGTTCGCGGGCGTACGCACCGAACGCGGCGGCAGCGGCGCCGGTCGCCGGATCCTCGACGACGCCGCCGACCGGGAAGGGGTCACGGACGTGGAAGACCGTGTCCGACTCCCGCCACACCAACTGGACCGTGGTCAGGTCGAGGCGGTGCATGAGCGTCTCGAGGCGCGCGAAGTCGTAGGCGAGGTCGGCCAGGCGGGCGCGGGTGGCCGCCGCGAGGACCAGGTGGCGGGCGCCGGCGAAGGCGATCCGGGGTGGGAAGGCCGGGTCGAGTTCGCTCCGCCGCCAGCCGAGGGCCGCCAGTGCCTCGGTGACATCGGCGTCGGAGACCTCCTCGATGTGCGGCGCGACGCTGGTGAGCGTGGCTCGCAGCGTGCCGCCCTCCGCGGCCACCTCGACCGGCACCGTGCCCGCGGGCGTCGCGAACACCAGCTCTCCGGGGCCGGTCCGCTCGGCGAGCGCGATGGCGGTCGCGATGGTGGCGTGCCCGCAGAACGACACCTCGGCCTTGGGGCTGAAGTAGCGGATGGCGTAGGCCCGTTCCGTTCGCCCCTCGACGCCTTCCGGCGGGACGGTCAGGAACGCCGACTCGGAGTAACCGAGGTCGGCGGCGATGGCCAGCATGGCATCGTCGTCCAGACCGGCGGCGTCCAGGACAACCCCCGCGGGGTTGCCCCCCTCGGGGTTGCTGGAGAAGGCGGTGTAGCGCAGAACTTCGGGCAGCGGCGACGTCATGATCGCGGCAACGCGGGGCGTGACCCCGAAATTCCCGGCCTGCCGACGAGATCGGGCGAGGGGTGCGGCGGCCTCCGCCCGGGCGTCCGGCGGAGCCACCGGCCGGCAGGCCTTCCCCCACCTGAGCCGCGTCGCCCGCGTCGTCCACCTGTCTCAAAGTCGTCCGCGACGGATCGCCGGGACCTAGGCTCGGTCGTGCTTCATGATCCCGGAGGAGGGCGCTGAACAGCAGTGACGGACAAACGAGTGGTCATCGTGACGGGTGGGGGTTCGGGTATCGGGGAGGCGACGGCCCGGCTGCTGAGCGAGGGCGGCCACCACGTCGTCGTGTCCGGCCGGCGCGTCGAGCCCCTGCGACGCCTCGAAGCCGAGACCGGGGTTCTGGCCCATCCGTCCGACGTGGGGGACCCCGCGGCGGCCGATGGTCTCGTCCAGGCGGCCCTGGCCGCCCACGGGCGACTCGACGGGCTGGTGCTCAACGCGGGCATCGGGCGCGGCGGAGCCGTGGGGGACCTGTCCCTCAAGGACTGGGACGAGGTGATGCGGACCAACGTCACGGGCCCGCTGATGCTCCTGCGCGCGGCGCTCCCGCACCTGGTGGCGGCGCGCGGGGCCGTGGTCGCCGTCGCTTCGGTGTCCGCGCTGCGCAACGGCACGAGCAACGCCCCGTACGCCACCTCGAAGGCGGCCCTGCTCCAGCTCTGCCGCTCCGTCGCCGTCGACTACGGGCGTCAGGGCGTGCGGGCCAACATCGTGTGCCCAGGCTGGGTGCGCACCGAGATGGCCGACCGGCGCATGACGCGCTTCGCGCAGGAAGCGAGCCTCGACGGCGGTGTGGACGCCGCCTACGACGCGGCGACCGCGTTCCTGCCCATGGGCCGGCCGGGCGAGCCGGGCGAAGTCGCCGAGGTGATCGACTGGTTGCTGTCGCCGGCGGCGTCGTACGTGAACGGCTCGGTCCTCACCGTCGACGGCGGTACGACGGCCCTCGATCCCGGAACCCTCGGATTCGACCACCGGATCAGCCCACGCGGCTAGGCCATTTCTCCTCCTGGACCGGACCGGCCCGCGGCGCATCACCGATCTGGCCGCGGTCGAGGGCGTCACCCAGCCCGCGATGACCGCCCTGGTCCGGGTGATGGAGGCGAACGGCCTGGTCGAGCGGCGGGGCGACGCGTCCGACAAGCGGGTCACGCTGGGGTGCCTGACCGAGGCCGGCGCCTCCTATGTCCCGGACGCGGCACCAGGCGGGCGTTCTCGCGTTCGAGCGGTTGACCGGCGAGCTCACCGGCGGCGAGGTCGAGGCGCTGGTGGCGGCCCTTCCGGCGCTGAAGCATCTTGCAGAGCTCGAAAGCCAGGACCGCGAAGGGCCGAAGCGGTGACCGCGCAGCCGGTCGGCGGGGCCGCGGTGGGGGCGTTCCCGGTGGCGCGTTCCGAGGCGCGGCTGCTGGCCCCGCCCTGATGTTCACCGCTCTGGTCGTCGCGGCGGTCGCCAGCCTCGGGACGCCGCTCAGCAGCGAGACGTCGAGCGCCATGAGCTTCAACTACGTCGTCCGCAGCGTCAAATACTCCCTGGGCAGCGCCATCGGCGGCCTTATCCTCACCCCGGACAGACGCTCGTCCGAGACCACCTCGTAAGCCAGACGCACTCATCCCCACACTGGAGGTCCCATGCCCAAGGGCTACTGGATCAGCGCCTACCGCACCATTTCGGACCCTGAGAAACTGGCTGCTTACGGCAAGCTGGCCGCTGCGGCCGTCAAGGCCGGGGGCGGCCGGACCCTCGTCCGTGGCGGTCGGGTCGTGGCGCATGGCGCCGGAATCGCCGAGCGCACCGTCCTGGTCGAGTTCGACAGCTTCGAGCAGGCCGTCGCGGCGTACGAGAGTGCGGCCTACCAGGAGGCGTTGGTCGCCCTTTCCGACGGCGTTGAGCGCGACTTCCGCATCGTCGAAGGCATCGACTGACCGAGGTCCGGTCGGATCTTCACTGAAGGCTCTCCTCGGGCGGCAGGCGAAGCACGCGACGCCAGTTCAGAGCAGGATCGGCAGGGCGAGCCGCGCAGCACCGTCCGGAGACGCCATCAGGCCGGCCTGGCCCAAAAGGGCTTGTCGGCCGACCCGAGCGGGGAATGATCCGGACGGCAGGCTCCAGGCACCCGGCGGCAATGGATCAGGCCGGTGGGGGAGGGGGAGGACCGGCCGGGGCGGAGGCGTGCGTCCGCCCCCAATGGGCAGGAAAGCCCGCTCGGCCGGGGCGCCCCCGCCCCTACCGCCCCGCCCGCCCCCTTCCGGCCGTCAAGCCCGCAACCCCGCCCGCGCCAGGGCGACTTCGGAGAGGTCGGCGATCGCCTGCCGGTCTCCGCGGCGCCAGGCGTCGGCCAGGCCACCCGGCGGGACGGGGACCCGGGCGAGATCGCGGAGCGGCCCGGTGAGGGCCCGCAGGGCCAGCAGGTCGGCACCCCCGGGTGCGTCCAGGAGCCGCCGGGTGGTGGCGCTGCGCCGGATCCAGAGCAGCCGCGGTGGGAGCCAGAGCACCAGGACGAAGGCGACGGGAAGGACGATCAACGCGAGGGCGGTCAGGTCGGCGACCTGGCCCACGACGTCCTGCAGTGACCGGCCGGCGTCGGAGAGACCGTCGCCGGCGCTCGCCGCGGCCTGGAGAGGCTTCTTCAGAGCGCCCCCGATCAGCGGTACTCCGGAGGCGCTGTCGGCGGCGTTGTTGAGGCCCGTCGCGAGGTCGTCACCCGCGCTCTGTGCCTTCCGGCCGGGCTCGGCCAGCGACATGATCGCGTCGCGGACGGTCAGCGCGAACCAGACCGAGGCCGCGATCAGGGCCACGGCGATCAGGTCCGCGAACACCTGACGGATCCGGCGGGGCGGGGTCTGGGCGTAGAGACGCATCGGTGTCCTCCTGCTCCAGTGCTGGCATCGACAGTGGCCGGCTTCGGCCAGGTGGGGCCTGGGGGCGTGGTGCGGGGCCGTCGGGCGACGGGACGTGGGAGTGACTCTCCCACTGTGCCCCATCGGCACCCGCGATCGACACGGTGCCTCCGACTGTGCCCCATCGCTGTCCGCTATCGACACGGTGCCGTCGGCTGTGCCCCCTCGGCACCCGTCATCGACACGGCGCCGCCGAACCCCGGCGGGACTGGCTGTCGCCGACCGGCCGACCGACCAGTCCACCGACCGACCAGCCGCCCACCAACCGTCTCCCGTCGCCCGATCGGCAGGAACTCCCGGATGCGTCCGATCCCTCGGACACCTCAGGATTCCCCAACAACCCCCTCCGCACGCCACCTTGACGCCCCAATACCGCTCACGAAGAATGGCCCGCGGCCCTGACAACGTTGTCGAAAGGCGCATGATGAAACAACGCATCAGCCGTCACCGACCGCGCTCCCTGAGCGCGTTGGCGGTGGCCGCTCTGCTGGGCGCGGGACTGTGCACCGGACTGCCGGGCACCGGGCTCACCACGCGGGCAGCGCATGCCGCGGTCGGCGGGACGCGCGGCGCGGACCGGCTGACCGATCTGGTCAACCCCTTCATCGGCACGGAGAACGAGGGGAACACCTATCCCGGCGCGGCCGTACCGTTCGGCATGGTCCAGTTCTCCCCCGACACCGGGCACAACACCGGCTACGACTACTCGCAGGACCACATACGCGGATTCTCCATGGTCCACCTGTCCGGGGTCGGCTGCGGGCTGGGCGGCGACCTCCCGGTGCTGCCCACCACGGGCGACGTCACCAGCACGGACAACGCCACCTACGCCGCGGGATTCAGCCACGACGACGAGACGGCCGCGCCCGGCTACTACGGCGTCGGCCTCGACAGCGGTGTCAGGGCGGAGCTGACCGCGACCGAGCGCACCGCCGTGCAGCGCTACACGTTCCCGGCCACCGACAAGGCCAACGTGCTCATCAACGCCGGTCAGTCGCTGCACAAGACCCTCCGCACCAAGGTGGAGATCCTCGACGACCGGACCGTGCGGACGGCCATCACGGGCAGCGGCTTCTGCCAGGACACCAAGCCGTACACGGTCTACACGATCACGCGGTTCGACCGGCCGTTCACCGCGTCCGGCACCTGGAAGGGCGCCGACGTCACCGACGGCTCGAAGACGTCGCAGGCGGACGGCGAGCGCAACGGCGCCTTCGTACGCTTCGACACCTCCAAGGACCGTACCGTCGAGGCGACCACCGCCCTGTCGTACGTCGACGCGCGAGGGGCGGATGCCAACCTCCGCGCCGAGGGCGGCCGTTCCTTCGACAACGCCCGCCGGGCCGCGGTGGACGCGTGGGAGGACCGGCTCGACGACGTCCGAGCCCAGGGCGGCAGCACGACCCTGCGGCGAACGTTCTACTCCTCGCTGTACCGCTCGTTCCTCGCACCGAACATCGGCAGCGACGTCGACGGCCGCTACACCGGCTGGGACCAGAAGGTGCACCGCGCCGAAAATTTCACCTACTACCAGAACTGGTCCCTCTGGGACACCTACCGGACCCAGACCCAGCTGCTGTCCCTTCTGGCGCCGCGTGAAGCACGGGACATGGCGCTGTCCGTGATCCGTGTCGACAAGGACAGCGGCTGGCTGCCCAAGTGGGGCTACGGCACGGTCGAGACCAACATCATGACCGGTGACCCCGTCACCCCCTTCCTCACCAACGCCTACCAGCAGGGGCTGTTGAAGGGGCACGAGGAGGACGCCTACCGCGCGCTCAAGCGGAACGCCGACGGTGTCCCGCCCGCCGACTCCGCTCCCGTCGGCCGTGAGGCCAACAAGGAGTACATCGCCGACGGTTTCGCTCCCTACGTCAAGGGCCGGCCGCACGCCAAGCCCGGCGACTCCGACTACGACCACGGCGCCTCGGCCACCCTGGAGTACGCCCTGTCCGACGCCATGCTCGGCCGGATGGCCAAGGACCTGGGACACCGCGCGGACGCACGGCGGTACACCGAGCGGGCACGCAACTACCGGAAGATCTACGACCGGTCGACCGGGTTCTTCCGCGCGCGCGACGCCTCGGGCGCCTTCACCGGACCGGCGGACCCGGCCCGCAGCGAGGGCTTCCACGAGGGCACGTCGTGGCAGTACCAGTGGCTGGTGCCCCAGGACCTGCCCGGCATGATCGACCTGATCGGCGGCAAGGACGCCGCCAACCAGCGGCTCGACTCCTTCTTCGCCTACGACAAGCTGGTCACCGACCCCGCGAGGACCGCCCGTGAGGTGTGGGTCAACGGGCCGTACGACTACTACAACGCGGACAAGTACAACCCGCAGAACGAACCGGACCTGATCGCCCCCTACACCTACCTCTCCACCGGACAGCCCTGGAAGACCACCGACGTGGTCCACGCGGCACTGACCCTGTTCACGGACGCGCCGACCGGTATGACCGGCAACGACGACCTGGGCACCATGTCGGCCTGGAACGTGCTGTCGTCCATCGGCCTCTTCCCGGTGCAGCCCGGCACCGACACCTGGGGCCTGTCGACGCCCGTCTTCGCACGTGTCGACATCACGCTCGACCGCCGCTACTACCCGCAGGGCCGGCTCACCGTGCGCGCGCCGGGCACCTCGGACTCCCGGCGCTACATCCAGTCCGCGCGGACGGACGGCAGCGCCTACGGCAAGACGTACCTGACCACCGATAACCTCCGCCGGCTGCGCGAACTGTCCTTCCAGGTCGGCTCGACGCCCTCCTCGTGGGGCACCGGCACGGAAGCGGCACCACCCGCCCTGCAGTGACACCGGTCCACGCCGTGCCGGCCCCTCGCCCCAGGAGGGGCCGGCACGGCGCTCCTCACCGCCCGTGGCCGGTCACGAGAGGATCTCGACGTACCCGTCGGTGCCGTGCACGCGGATCCGCTGCCCGTCCCGGATCAGCCGGGTGGCCCGCTCCACACCCACGAGGGCCGGCAGGCCGTACTCCCGGGCGATCACCGCGCCGTGGGTCATCAGGCCGCCCACCTCCGTCACCAGGCCCGCGATGCCGACGAACAGCGGGGACCAACTGGGGTCCGTGTAGGCCGTGACGAGGATGTCGCCCGCTTCGAGGTCGGCGTCCGCGATGTCGAGGACGACGCGGGCCCTTCCCTCGACGGTCCCGGCGGAGACGGGGAGCCCGATGAGGGCGCCGGCCGGCACGTCGTCGCGCCGGTACGCGCCGTTGACGGCCTCGCCGTCCGAGGTGAGCACCCGGGGCGGTGTGAGCGCCTGGTACGACCGGAACGCGTCCTTGCGCCGCTGGATCAGCCGGAGATCCACCCGGTTCGAGCGCACCGCGTCGTGGAACTCCTGGAACGTGAGGTGGAAGACGTCCTCCCGCTCGGGGATCACGCCGGCCCGTACGAGGCGTTCGGCCTCCGCCAGGAGGGCCTGCTTGTAGACGAAGTAGCGGCTGACGATGCCGTACTTCGGGTACTCCCGGTACCCGATGAAGGTGCGGACCCGGTCGATCATCCGCTTGGTCTCGTCGGCCTTCCGGTCTCCGTCCGGCAGGGCCCGCAGGCGTGCCAGCACGTCCTGTTCCTTCTGCTGTGCCTTCCGGCGCCCCAGCTCGAAGCGCCGCTCGGCGGCGCCGGGGCCGAAGTTGCGGACGTTGTCCAGGATCACGGGCACGAGCGTGGCGGGCCGCTCGCGCCAGCGCGGCCTCGTGATGTCGATCTCGCCGACGCAGCGCATACCGTACCGGTCGAGGTAGGCCTCGATGGCGTCACGCGCTTCGGTCCCGCCCGGGAGCTTCGCCAGCTCGTCCAGGAAGTCCTCGTCCTCGACGCCCTGGAGGAACTCCACCACCTCGGGCCGCGGACGGATCACGTCCGCCACGTCGAGCAGCGCCAGGCCCATCTCCGAGGTGATGTTGTCGGGGGCGGACAGCGTGAGCGTGTCGGCCGCGTTCTTCTCGCCCAGCCACTCCCGCAGCCTGTCGTTGAGCCACCAGGTGGCCTCCATGCCCGCCATGATCGCCTGGATGCTCAGCGGATCACTGAGGACTCGCTTGTGCTCCTCGAAGGCCTCCAGCAGGAAGTCGAACAGCGCCGGCCCGGTCTTCGTCCGGATGTCGCGTTCCAGGGCCGCGAGGGACGCCTCGCTGCGCTCGATCAGCTCGGTGACGACGGCCGGATCGGTCGGGATCGGGGCCGGCGCGCCGCCCGCGGGCGGCCCGCCCGGGCCCGCGTCCGGGAGCGACGGGACGAAGCCGGCGCGGTCGAGCACGGTCTCGAGTGCGTCCCTGACCAGCGGATCGCCCTTCCCCATGAGGTCCAGGAGGCCGGCGCGGCTCGCGGGGGAGGCCAGGCGCGGGGTGACGTCCACGAACAGCCGCCCGCCGGCCTCGTGCATCGGCACCATGGCGGTCAGCCGCCACATGGAGAGCCCGAGGGGCTTCATGGCGTCGGTCATCATCTGCTGGTGGCCGACGGAGACGTAGACGTGGTTCTCCCGGTCGCCGACGTCGGGAACGGGGAAGAGCGTCGTGATGGGCCGGCTCTGAACGATCTGGAAGCCGTCGTCGGCCAGGCACCACTCGATGTCCTGCGGGCGGCCGAAGTGTGCTTCGATCCGCCGCCCGAGCCCCACGAGCCGCACGACTTGCGCGTCCGTCAGCGTCGGCTGCCCCTGCCGGGGCGGGTCGACCGGCACCTCCCGAGTTCCGCCGGCCGGCAGCGCGTGCACGGCACGCTCTTTGACGGCGATCGTTCTGGCGACGACCGCGCCATCCCGCACCCTGAAGACGTCCGGGTTCACCAGACCGGAGACCAGGGCCTCGCCCAGGCCGAAGCCGGCGTCCACGGTGGCCACCGTCCGGTTCCCCGTGACGGGGTCGGCGGTGAACAGGATGCCTGCCGCCTGCGGGAAGACCATCCGCTGGACGACCACGGCCATCTGGACCGTACGGTGGTCGACGCCGTTGCGTTGGCGGTAGGTCACGGCCCGTTCGGTGAACAGCGAGGCCCAGCACCGGCTGATGTGCCGGAGGATCGCCGTCGGCCCCACCACGTTCAGGTACGTGTCCTGCTGGCCGGCGAAGGAGGCCGTCGGCAGGTCCTCCGCCGTCGCGCTGGACCGGACGGCACAGGCGGTTTCCTCGCCGAGCCGGGCGAGCGCGCGGGTGACCGCCGTCGCGAGGTCGTCCGGGACGGCGATCCCCTCGACGGTCCGGCGGATCTCCGCGCCGAGTGTGCGGATGGTCTCCCGGTCGTCCGGGTGCGCGCGCGACAGCCGAGCGAGCAGATCATCGAGCGACGGGGCCTCCGCCATGATCCGCCGGAAGGCGTCCGTCGTGACGCAGAAGCCGTCCGGTACGCGGACCCCCTCGATCCGCGTCAGCCCGCCCAGGTGCGCGCCCTTGCCGCCGACGACCGCGACCTGGGTCTCGTCGGTCTCCTGAAGATCCAACACGTACCGCTCGATCACAAAGCTCCCTCCGGGGCGGGCGTGCACCGTGACACCGCGGTGGCCGATCGCATCGCCGCCTCATTTCCCCACGTTGGGGCACCGGCCGACGATTCTGCGCCGTGACCCGGGCCTTGCCGCAAGCCCCCCGTCGCGCTATAACTTGAGAGTGGCAAGGAGAGGGCTCTCCTTGCCCTTCGTCTTTTCTGCCACCCGGCGGCTCGCAGGGCATCCGGCGGGACACGCCTCAGACCGGCCCCAGGTCGGCGTGGAAGAGGTGGTGATCCGAGTACGGGCTCGGATGCACACCGTGCGCCAGCGGCGCGATGCCGCGCAGGAACACGTAGTCGAACTTGCTGTGCCAGTCGGTGGTCGTCTCACAGGCGTCGGCGGGCGACGGACGGCACTCGGGATCCGCGTCCGAGGCCAGCGCCCACATCCTCCCCAGTTCGGGAGCGTTCGGCACGCTGTTGAAGTCGCCGAGCACGATCACCCGGTCGTACCGGGCGACTTGAGGGGCGAGCACGTCGACCTGGTCCGCCCGGACCGTCTCCTGACGCCGTTGGGCGAGGTGGGTGTTGAAGACGCGCACCGGCCGGCCGCCCACGAGAGTGGTCACCGCCATGTACCCGCGGTCCTCGGACCCGCCGTCGGGGTATTCGACGCTGATGCGCCCGGTCATGGGTGCCGCCGAGAGGACGGCCTGGCCGTAGGCTCCCGGTCGCCACGGCAGGCCCCCGCAGCGGTTCCAGTTACGGAGCACGCTCCCGTACTCGACGTGGTAGTCCAGGCCGTAGAGGCTCTTCAGGAGCTTGCGGATCTCCTCGACGTCCCGCACGCACGCTTCCTGCAGGCCGATGACCTGGGGTGCGTAGGTGGCGATCTCCGCCGCCCGGCCGACGTTGTATCCGCTCCGATTGCAGGGATTGCAGATGTTCCACGTCATGACGCGATTCGGTACGACGGTCTCGGCGGCGTCGACCGGCAGCGGCCTGGCGAGGAGCGCGCCGTTCGGCGCGCTGGAGCCGACGAGCAACACGCAGACCGCGGTCAGGGCGCCCGCGAACAGCCGAGTGCTTCTTCCGGGCACCATCTCCTCCTCCGCGTCGGCGCACACCGCTGGTGCCCATCCAACACGCACGGGGTCGTCCCGCGCGACGCCGACCGCTGCCGGCACCAGTCGATACTCGGACCGGCACCGTCCGACTCAGTAGCCCTGGGTGATCGCCTTTTCCCGCATCAGGGATTCCAGCTCCGTGTCCGACAGCGGGTGCACCGTGTGCAGCGGGCGACGCAGGCCGGGTTCGTCCAGCGACTGGCTGCCGACCTCGACCTCCGCGTCGTGGTGGCGCTGCGTGAGGGTGATGTCCACGGCGCCGCCGGGGAGACGGCGGATCACGCGCATCACACCGTGCGCGTCCACCGTGCAGGTGGCGCCCTTGTCGGCGGGCTCCGGACATCGGGGTGCCGGCGTCAACGGTGTACGCACCACCAGGCCCACGTGCCCCGACTCGTATCCCTCCCGCACGGGGCGGTAGTCGACGCTGAAAGAGGCGGGCCCGACCACGGCCCGGGACACCCGCATCCCGGACGGCGCCGCGCCCAGATACAGCAGTCCGGGATGCTCCCGGAAGCGGGCGATCTCCGCTGTGTGACGGTGCTGCCCCGCCTGCGCCGGGCCGACGAAGCCCCCGTGGACCAGGCCGGCCGCCAGCGCGGCCACCGCCCCCAGCCGCACCCACCGGTTCGGCACGAAGCACGCCGCGGCGACGGCGTACGGCACGCCCGTCAACGCGATCCGCGTGCCGGCGCTCCCCAGGTCGACGTCCCCGCTGTAGGCGGCCAGCCCCGCCAGGACACCGAGCGTGCCGAGGGCGAAGACCGCCACCGCCCACCCGACCCGCCGGCCCGCCGAGCCGCACAGGGGCACCACGGTCCTCGCCGGCAGGCCCGCCAGGACCAGGAGGACCACCATGAGCGGCACACCCAGCACGAGGACGGTCACCGCCGCCCCGGCGCCACCGCCCCAGCCCGCCACCACCACCCCGAATCCGAGCACCGGCATCACGGCCGCCGTCGCCGCCCAGACCAGGAAGAGATGCAGGGCCGTCAGCGTCCCTCTGCCGCTTGTCATGCGGGGCAGCCTGCCAGCCGCCGTCCCGGGGCACATGAGTTCTCGTACTCAGTGCGTCTCCATGCCCGACGTCGGCACCCGGCCCGGAGTCCCGCCGCAGGGCGCCGTACCGGGGCCCCGGCCCCGTGAGTCCGGCCAGGAACCGGCGCTTGGTCTTCCCGTGTGCCTCTCACCGTTGATCAGTTGACCGGGTACGTGGACCGTGGACCGGGGGACTGGACGCCGATCCGGCGCGCTGGTTCCCCGACGAGCCGGGCACCGACGTCCTGGCATCGACCCGCTCGGTCGAACCGTTCCTCGCTCGTCCTCCGGGCGACGCCGCGACCGCACTGGCCGGCTTCGACCGACGGGTCCGGGCGGGAGCCCTGCCGGCTCGCCTCGACATCCACGACTGGTCGTACGGCGCGCGCCGGAATCCCGGACCTGGCAGCGGTCGAGGACGACCTCCGCACCTTTGGGCAGCCCGTAGTCCTGGTAGCGGGCTCCTGGCGGCCATGTCCTCGTAGGCGGTCAACGGCCCCGGCGGGCGGCAAGCAGCCGCTACGCCTGCACGTCGCCCCGTGTGGAGGAGGCGACCGTGTCGCGGTGCGCGAAGTCCCCCGGCGGGATGCCCGGATGATGGCCCGCCGGCGGGTCGGCCAGGTTCGCGGCCGGACCCAGGGTGAGCCGGGAGACGATGCGGTAGCGGTCACCCCGGTAGAGCGAATGGACGTACTCGACGGGCCGCCCGTCCGCGTCCGAGGTGAGCCGTTCGAACAACAGGGCGGGCGACAGCTCCGGCACGCCGAGGAGTTCTGCCTCGGCGCGCGTGACGACGGTCGGTTCGATCGCCTGGACGGCGTCGCGGACGTGCACGGCGTGGTGTTCGCGCAGATGCTCGTACAGATCGCCGCTCTCCAACTCCTCCGAGGTGAGGCCCGGGACGAGGTCGGCGCGGATGTGCAGGTGCTCGATGGCCATGGGCGCGCCGTCGACGAGGCGCAGCCGGGCGACGTAGACGATGCCCGCGGCCGGTGAAAGACGCAGCTTGCGGCCGACGCGAGCCCCGGCCGGCATGGTGGTGAACTCGAGCAGCCGGCTGGACCAGGCGCCCGCGGCCTGGGTGACGGCCAACGCGTGTCCCGGGGAGACGAGTTCCTGCGTGATCTTCTCCGGTGCGACGAACATGCCGCGTCCGTGTTCGCGGACGAGAAGGCCCGCGGTGACGAGTTCGTCGACGGCGGTGCGCAGCGTGGGCCGGGAGACACCGAGGTGCGCGCAGAGCGTGCGCTCGGAGGGGATGGGGTCGCCGGGGCTTCGCGCCTCGACGAGTTCGAGGATGTGCTCGCGCACGCGCTCGCGTTTCAGCACCGCCCCGGGCGCGCCCCTCTTCTCGTCGGCGTCCACTGTCCGCCCCCCTCAGCGCCGGCTGACCAGTTGCCTGTCCAGTTGACCACGCCCCCACGCTGATCCACAACTCAACTGTCGCACTGAGCAGTTGACGCGGCCTTTGGTCTATGCCACTTTCTCCCCTACGAGAGGTCACCTGACCAGTCCAACTGGTCAGGTCTCGACGGCCGGACATGTCGGCCCCGCGACCTCCCCCGTCCGTGCACCCGCCGATCGCGCCCGGCACGGGCCGCTCCACCGGTACGTCCCCGACTCGCACATCCCGACGCCCCCACCGTTCCGGAAGTGAACAGCCATGAGGAGGACGCACATGCCCCGGCCCAGCCTCGGCAGAACCAGGAAGAACTCGCTGACCTTCGCCCTAGCCGCCGTGCTCGGCTGCGCGGGCCTCGCCGCGCAGCCGGCGACCGCGAACGCCGCCCCGGGCGAGCTGACCGTGCAGTACCACACCGGGTCCACCGGCAGCGACCAGGCCGAACCCTGGCTGAAGGTGAAGAACGTCGGCGCCGCCGGTGTCGCGCTCAGCGGCGTCAAGGTGCGCTACTACTTCAAGTCCGACACTCCGAGCACCACTTACCGCTTCGCCTGCTCGTGGGCCGTCAAGGGCTGCGCCAACGTGACCGGCACGTTCGGCACCCTGGCCCGTCCCACGGCGAACGCCGACCGCTACCTGGAGATCGGGTTCACCGCCGGTGCCGGTTCACTCGCCCCCGGCGCCGACTCCGGCGACCTGCAACTGCGCTTCTACCGCTCGGACTGGCAACCGCTGAACCAGGCCGACGACTACTCCTTCGGCCCGGCGCAGACCACCTACGGGAACTGGAGCAAGGTGACCGCCCAGCTCGACGGGGCCGTGGTCTGGGGGAGCGCACCCGAGGGGAACGACCCGACCGATCCCACCGACCCGACCGATCCCACCGATCCACCTGCCCAAGGGGCCACCCTCTTCGACGACTTCGACTACACCGCGCACAACGACCCCAAGATCTCGGCCCACGGCTGGAACGTGCGCTCCAACTCCGGCGGGCCCGGCGTGCCGGGAGCCACCTGGGCGCCCGAGAACGTGACGTTCTCCTCCTCCGGCGGCAACTCGGTGATGAACCTGGAGACCTCCACCTCCGGCACCGGTGAGAGCACCCGGCAGACGGAAGTCCTCACCAAGGCCACGAAGTTCAAGAACGGCACGTACGCGGCACGGATCAGGTTCAGCGACGCGCCCAGGAGCGGCCCGGACGGCGACCACCTGGTGCAGACGTTCTTCACCATCAACGACCTCAAGGCACCGATGGCGGACGACTACGCCGAGTACGACTTCGAGTACCTGCCCAACGGCGGCTGGGGCGAGACGTCGAACATCCTGTACACGACGTCCTGGGAGACCTACAACCCCGACCCGTGGCAGGCCGTGAACCAGCACACCGAGAGCCGGCAGAGCTACGACGGCTGGCACGACGTCCTCCTCACCATCGACGACAGCACGATCCGCTACTACATCGACGGCCGGCTCTTCGGCACGCACGACGCCGCCTACCTGCCGGAGCGGCCCATGTCGATCAACTTCAACCAGTGGCTCATCGACCTGACGGGCCAGAGCGGCACCAGCCCGCGGAAGTACGACGAGCAGGTCGACTACGTCCTGCACGTCAAGGACCAGGTACTCACCCCGGCGACGGTGGCGGCGAAGGTGGCCGCCTACCGGTCGGCCGGCACCACGTTCGAGGACACCGTCCCCTCGTCCTGACCGACGGGCCGTCCTTCCCCAGGGCCCCGGCACCTCGCGTGCCGGGTCCCGTTGCGATCACGCCGGGAGAAGGGCGCGTGGAGGACGGGCGCGGCAACGACGTCCGCCGGTGCGGGTGTCAGCGGGCGGTGAGCAACTGCCGTACGACATAGCCGGCGGAGTCCACGCCGGAACTGCCGCCTTCGACGAGGGCCGCCACCGATATGCGGGAGTTGTACGCGGTCAGCCAGCCGTTGGTGTGGTCGCCCTCCTCGGCGGTGCCCGTCTTGGCGCCGACGCCCGCCAGGCCGCCCAGCCGGGGAGCCGCCGTACCGGAGGTGGCGACGCGGCGCATCATCGACTGCAGAGCCCCGGCCGTCCGCGCGGAGATGGGCCGGGGCGCGGTGTCCTGGTGCTGCCCGGGAAGGATGACCGGCTGCTCGAAGCCGGCGTTGCGCACGGTCGCCGCCACGGACGCCATGAACAGGGGAGTGGCCGTGACCTTGCCCTGGCCGATGAACTGTGCGGCCTGGTCACTGCCCCGCACGTCCGGCGGGATGCTCGGGTCGGTGGTGGCCACGCCGCCGCCGATCGACCAGCTGCCCATGCCGAAGACGTTCACGGCCTCGTCGTGCAGGGCGGAGGCGTCCCCGTCGTGCACCAGATGGTGGAAGCCGTCCTTGATGAAAGAGGTGTTGCACGACACGGTGAAGGCTTGGACGAGGGAAGAGGACGGATTCGCCTTCACCCCTGGGTCGTTGTGGAACACCTGGCTGTTGGCCATCAGCGAATCGGTGCACGGCGCCGGGCTGTTCACCGTCAGGCCCGCCTGGTCGAACAGGGCCGCCGAGGTGATGATCTTCATCGTGGAGCCCGGCGACTTGATGCCGTTGATGGCGATGTCCCCGTCCGCACCGGTGTGCGCGATCGACAGGATGTGGCCGTTGCTCCAGTCGAGCGCCACGGTCCCGGCGGGCTTGTCCTGCAGGTGGGAGTCCTTCACCGCCTTCTCGGCGACCGCTTGGAGCCGGGCGTCGATGGTCGTCCTGACGACCGGTGCCCGACCCTTGGAGAAGACCTTCACCCTCTCCACGAGAGCGCCGCCGCCGTCGACCACGGCCACGCCGGTCCCGGTGCTGCCTCCGGTGGCCCGGGCGTTCTGGCGGAGCGTCGCGGTGATCTCCCGCAGGGACGGGAATCCGGACAGCTTCGTCTTCCCGTCGCGTGCCACCACCTTCACCGCGCTCGCGTCGGCGGGGAGCTCACCCGCGGTCAACGACTGGTCCTCGGCCAGGCCCGGGTAGAGCACCGAGTTGTTCCAGTGGACGGCGAGCACGCCCTCCGCGCTCTTCAGTACGGCCACCGCACTCGGGTACGTCCACGTGCCACCGGCGACGCGTGCGGTGACCTCGAAGTCGACCTTGGTGGCGCCGTGCGTGACCGCCGAAGGCCCGGCGGCGTGCACGCGGGCGAAGGACAGCTTCTTCAGCCGCAGGCCGTCCGCGTAGTTGCGCAGAGCCTGTCCGGCGGTGTTCGGCACGTCGGTGTCGCTCGCCGCGCCTTCGAGGTGCTGATGCGACCAGCTGTCCAGGAACGCGCGGGTCAGCTTGACCGCTTCGGCGTTCGACGGCGGCGTGCTCGACAACGCCGCCGCGTCGAAGGTGCCCCCGGCGGCCGGTGTGCCGTCATCCGGGGAACTCAGGCTGTGCACGACGTTGTACGTACCGATTCCCCCGAGGACGAGCAGGGCGGTGCACGTACCGGCGAGGCCGATCTTCACAGCTCTGTTCATGCAGGGGATCGTATGTATGTTCCATGTACCGGCGTGGCCGAGATCGGTAGATCGTTACCGGACGTCAACCTCCGGCTCCCGCCGCCCATCACTGTTTTCGGCCAGTACTCACTGGTAGCGGCGGTGCGGTCAGCGGTTCGGGGCATGATCGCAGTCATGTCCCCTGAGAGTGACGCCGACGGCCTGGTGGTATGGGAGGTCCAGCGGTATGAGCCGTTCAGCCGCGTGTGGATCTGCAAGGGCTACGGCCGTACGACCACCGACGTCGACCCGGTCGAGCTGGGCCGTGCCGCCCTGGCCGGCCACCTCGCCAGGGTTCCGGCCCGCGGTGGGGAAACGTTCCGCGCCGTCGTCCGCACCGGCGCGGGCGGCAGCCTGACCGTCTCGCCGGACGACCTCCGCGCACACGGCTCGACGGTGGACCCCGATGTGTGTCAGATCCTGCCCGGCTACCTGCGCGACGCCCTCGCCTGATCCTGCGCGGCCGGCGAGTGCGGGGAGTGCCGTGGCCGGCCGGCTCTCCCCGCACGGGGCGTCGGGCGTCAGCCCGCGCGACAGGCCAGGACCGGTGCACCCGCACCGCCCGGAGCCGCTCCGAAACCGAACGAGGTGGACGCGCCGGGCGCGACGGCACCGTTGTGACCGGCGTTGCTGACCGTCACCGCCCGGCCGCTCTGGCTGTAGGAGGCGTTCCACATTCCGGTGACGGTCTGACCGCCCGGCCAACTCCAGGTGACCTGCCACGACTTCGTCGGGACACGGCCGGTGTTCGTGACCGTGACGTCGGCGTTGAATCCGCTGCCCCAGTCACTGCTCACCTTGTAGACGGCCGAACACCCCGCGTCCCCGCCCCCACCGGTGCCGGCCGTGGTCGCGGTGAGCGCGGCGGAGGCCGCCGAGGTGTTGCCGGCCGAATCCCGCGCCCGGACCGTGTAGTCGCACGCGGTGCCCGCCGTCAGCCCGCTGTCGGTGAACGAGGTACCGGTGACCGATCCGGCCTTGCCGGTGCCCCGGTAGACGTCGTACCCCGCCACGCCGGTGTCGTCGGAGGACGCCGACCAGGTGAGCGAGACCGAGGACGCCGTCGTGCCGGTCACCCTGAGCCCCGTCGGAACCGAGGGGGCCGTGGTGTCGCCGCCGGAGCCGCCTCCACCGAACCCGGGCGCCTTGACGGATGCCAGGTAGCCGTCCTTCACCGTGTCCACCGTCTGCCAGTCGTCCTTGAGGATGCCGCCGGTGTCGCCGGAGTTCGGATTCCATGACCAGAACGTCCAGTTGAAGCTGTCCGCGCCGTACGTGCCGGTGGGGCGCAGGTACTCCACCAGCGCGGCCAGCCACTTCTGGTCGACAGCGGACTGGAGAGTGGTGCCGAACTCACCGAGGAGCACCGGGGCGGTGTTCTGCTTGAAGAGGTAGCCCCAGTACCTGTCCCAGATCCCCGGCATGTTCGCCGGGAACGACGCGTCGCCGAACCAGGGCTGCTGGGCCACGCTGGTGGCGTAGTCGTGCGCCGAGTACACCAGGCGGCCCTGTACGTCCAGGCACACCGGGGCGGAACCGGCACCGGCGAGATTGCCGCCCCACCAGTAGCTCTGGCCGCCGACCGTCTGCACGCCCTCCACGAAGACCAGCAGGTCCGGGTTGACGGACAGTACCGCGTTGCCGGCGCGTTCGGCGGCGAGCCGCCAGTCGGTGGCCGCGTCACCGCAGCCCCAACACGCGGGATCGTGCGGTTCGTTGTGCAGATCGATACCGATCACGGCGGTGTCGCCCAGGTAGCGGGCGGCGAGTGCCTTGAGGTCGCCGATCCACGTCGTCTCGGGTACGGCCGAGGTGTACCAGAGCGCCGACTGCCCCGAGGAGTCGGGCCGATGGCGGTCGAGGACGACCTTCATGCCGATCGAGCCCGCGTAGCCGACGATCTTGTCCATGACCTGGAGCGACGTCAGCCCTTCGAGATCGGCGTTGATGCCGCCCGCGAACGAGATGCCGTTGGGCGTGGTGTTCTTGAAGATGTCGTCGCTGTAGGGCAGCCGGATCGTGTTGTACCCCAGCGACTTCATCTGGTCCGTCATCGACTTGTAGTCGCGCGACCAGAGGCCGTGCGGCGCGTAGTTGGCGGTCTCGAAGCCGAACCAGTTGATCCCGGCGATCCGCACGGGCTCGTTCCGCGCGTCGAGGATCCGGCGCCCGCTGGTGTGCCAGTAGCCGGCACCCGGCACGGCGGTCGCCACCGGCCGACGCGGCTCGGAGGGCGTCGCGGCCCGTGCCGTGGCCGGTAGGGAAAGCACGGGGACCAGCGCGGTGGCGGCCGCGCAGACGAGGGCGGCGAGGGTGCGGCCGAGGTGGTGAGCGGGAGGATGACGCATCGTGGGGGTCCTCTCGGCGGGCCGATATGAGGTGGGAGCGCTCCCATGGTCAGGCGTGGGGTGTCGCATATCGGTTTCGGGTGGGGGAGGGCGTCCGGCCGACGGCTCCCGCGGGCCGTCCGGGGTGTCCCGCCCCGGCCGGCCCGGCTCGTCGGAGCCGGACTGCGCCCCATGGAAGCCACTAAGCGTGCACACGTCAATACCTGCGGTCGCAATCGGCCTGTCCCGCGTGGGGAACCGGACGAAAAGCCTTTCGCGGCAAGGGTGTTGACATGAAAGGCCGGACGGCTTCACCGTGGGAGCGCTCCCAGTCCCCGGTGTCCAGCCCCCGGTGCCCTGTCCTCCGCGTGTCCCAGCGGCCGGGCACCGCTCCGAGTGCTCCGCCCTGGGTGTCGTACCGCGGCACCGGCTCGCGCCGCACCGGCGGGCCACTCAGCCGGTCGATCCGTCGCTTGCTCGCTCGACGGAACGAACTCGCCTGCCGGTACGGCCCGGGCCGGACGGCGAGGCGCACATTGGTCCTGTTCTCTCCGGTCCGCCCACAGTCCCCGTGGTCGGAAGGACGCCCCGCGTCACCGTGTCGCGGACCAGGCTCCGGTCGGACCGAGGTGCGCCACGCACCTACCTGATCGCACCCGTTGCACCACGCGCGCAGCCCGTGGAAGCCGTCCGAACCACCCGTGCCCGCCCAATGAGCGTGCCCGCGCGCCCACGAGGCGGCCCGTCCGCGGTCGGACCGCGCCCACCCCACAGCCCGTCACCAGCCCGCCGTCCACCAGGAGTCGCCTCATGTCCCTCCCCAGGCCCGTCACACGCTTCCGCGAGCCGGACGCCTCGCCACCGCAGCCCTGGCGTCGCCGTGAGCGAGCGGCCACGGCGTCCGCCGCATCCCTCGCGTCCGTCGTCCTGGCGGCGGGGCTGTGCGTGGCAGCCCTGCCGGGCACCGCGTCGGCCGCCGCCGAACTCGACAACCCCTACGTCGGAGCCAAGCCCTATGTGAACCCCGACTGGTCGGCCAGGGCGGCGGCGGAACCCGGCGGTTCGGCCGTCGCCGACCAGCCCACCTTCGTCTGGCTCGACCGCATCGCCGCGATCAACGGCACCTCCGAGGCGCGCGGTCTGAAGGCACACCTGGACGCGGCCAAGGCACAGGGCGCCAACCTGGTCCAGCTGGTGATCTACGACCTGCCCGGCCGCGACTGCGCGGCACTCGCCTCCAACGGCGAGCTGGGCCCCGACGACCTGGGGCGCTACGAGTCCGAGTACATCGACCCCATCGCCACGGTGCTCGCCGACCCGGCCTACGCGAGCCTGCGCATCGTCAACCTCATCGAACCCGACTCGCTGCCCAACCTGGTCACCAACGCCGGCGGCACGGCCGGGTCCACCCCCGAGTGCGCCACCATGAAGTCCAACGGCAACTACGAGAAGGGCGTGGGGTACGCCCTGCACAAGCTCGGCGCGCTGTCGAACACGTACAACTACATCGACGCCGGCCACCACGGCTGGCTCGGCTGGGACAGCAACCTGGTGCCCTCCGCGCTGGAGTTCAAGAAGGCCGCGACGACCAGCGGCGCGACCGTCGGCGACGTGACCGGCTTCATCGTGAACACCGCCAACTACTCGGCCACCAAGGAACCCCACGTCAAGATCACCGACACGGTGAACGGGCAGAGCGTCCGCCAGTCGAAGTGGATCGACTGGAACCAGTACGTGGACGAGACGACGTACGCCCAGGGCCTGCGCACCGCGCTGGTCGCCCAGGGCTTCGACAGCGGCATCGGCATGCTGATCGACACCTCCCGTAACGGCTGGGGCGGCTCCGCACGACCGACCGGTCCCGGTCCCTCGACGAGCGTGGACGCTTACGTCGACGGGGGCCGCGTCGACCGCCGCATCCACGCCGGCAACTGGTGCAACCAGAACGGCGCTGGACTCGGCGAACGTCCGGCCACCGCACCGGATGCCGGCGTCGACGCCTACGTCTGGGCCAAGCCGCCGGGCGAGTCGGACGGCGCGAGCAAAGCCGTCGACAACGACGAGGGCAAGAACTTCGACCGGATGTGCGACCCGACGTACACCGGCAACGCGCGCAACGGCAACAACCCCACCGGAGCGCTGGCCGACGCGCCGCTGGCCGGTCACTGGTTCTCCGCCCAGTTCCGCCAGCTGCTCGCCAACGCCTACCCGCCCGTGGGCGGTTCGGGCGGCGGTGGGACCGGCGGCGACACGAAGGCGCCGACGGTACCCACCGGCCTGACCGTCTCCGCGACGGCCGCCGACAGCGTCTCCCTCACCTGGACCGCCGCCACCGACGACACCGCAGTGGCCGGCTACGACGTCTACCGTGACGGCGTCAAGGCCGGGACGGCCACCGGCACGTCCTACACCGATCAGGGGCTGTCGCCCGCCACCACCTACAAGTACACGGTCAAGGCGCGCGACGCGGCGGGGAACGTCTCCACCGCCTCGGCGGCCGTCTCGGCGACGACGAAGACCTCCGGCGGCGGGGGCGGCGGCACCAGTGGCCTGAAGGCGCGGTACAAGAACAACGACTCCGCCTCCGGCGACAACCAGATCAAGCCCGGCCTCCAGCTCGTCAACACGGGCACCGGCGCCGTCGACCTGTCGAGGGTGACCGTCCGCTACTGGTTCACCGGGGAGTCGTCGTCCGTGGGCTTTCAGACGTGGTGCGACTACGCCCAGGTCGGATGCTCCACCGTGAAGACGTCCGTCACGACCCTCCCGGCCGGCCGCACCGGCGCCGACCACAGCCTCGACGTCACCTTCGCCTCGGGCTCCCTCGCTGCAGGCGCGAACACCGGCGACATCCAGCTCCGGCTGGCGAAAGCGGACTGGTCCAACCTCAACGAGACCGACGACTACAGCCGCGGCACCGGGACGTCGTACGCGGACGCCACGAAGGTCACCGTGTACGTGGGCGGCACCTTGGTATGGGGCACGGAACCGTAGACGGCGGTCGCGCGTACCGCACGGCAGGGCGTGGACCCGCTCCCGAGCGGCTCCACGCCCTGCACGCTTCGCCGGTTCGCCGACTGCCGACCGTCGATGCCGTTTCACGCCTCAGCGGCTCTCGGCGACGGCCACGCGCCCCGACCGCAGGGATGCCCGCGCACGTGTGGGACCGCCGAGGGTGCGGGCGAGGTCGAGGAGGTCCTCGTCCACCACCACGCGCAGGCCGTACTCCGCCAGCAGTGGCCGTCTGCCGTGGTCGCCACAGCGAGCGCCACGGCTCGCCCGCGTTGACGGAACCGCCGAGCACCCGCGTCAGGAGCCGTCCTACGGCCGCCTTCGCCGACGGTGCCTGGTACTTGAGGACGAGTGCGCTTCCCGGTGCGGTCCGGGCGGCGAGGGCGGCCACGGTGGCGCGCACCTCGTCGCGCGTGAGGTACGGCACGACGCCCTCCCACAGCCATGTCGTCGGCGCGGACGGATCGTGCCGGGCGGCCTCCAAGGCGGTCCCGAGATCGCCGACGGCGAAATCGACCGGCGTGAACCGTACGGCTCGGGCGAGGACGGGCAACCCGCCGCCGCGCCGGTCGCCCTCGTCCGTCTCCCGTGGTACGGCGGCGGCCTCGGCGAGACGGGCGCGCTTGTCCTGCTGGGAGGCGGGATGGTCGACCTTCCACACATCCGTCCGCGCGAGTTCGGCCAGCCGCCACGCCCACGGGTCGAGACCGGCTCCGAGGATCACGAGCTATCCGGTCGGGCGAGCACGGAGCGCCTCGTCGATCGCGACGGTCCGCGGTACGACGACCTCGCCGCACGCTCGCACACTCTCGTGCACCGTGCGTTCCCGCCGGCCGTGCGGGGGAGTGCCCGCGCGAACCAGGTCCACGGAGGCACGCTCCGCGACACGGAGCAGCCGTGCCGCCACCGGATCCGCGAACCGGCCGTCAGCAGCTCTGCCGTCCGCGGCCGCCCGCCCCTGGCAGACCGGCCCAGCGGTCCGACTCGCCGCACGCCCACGCTCGCCCGTGCCGCCGTATTCAACACCACCGCACCCGGCCCGGGCGACGGGAGACATCCGCAGCGGCCGGGCACGCGTGGGCCGGGGAGTACCGGCCGGACCGTGGGCAGGGTGCTCCGGCCGGCGTAACTTGGCATGCTGGCGTCATGTCGATCAACTTCCCCCGTCCGTACGGTCCTCTGGCTGTTCCGCAGGACCCGGATCCGGCCCCTACGTTGCCCTATCACCGGCTGGCGCTCCTGAAGGGACGGCGCGGGCGGTGGTGGCGCCCGCTGGCCGGGACGGTCGTGGTGGGCGTCGGCACGGCCCTGCTCATGATGGTGCTCGTCGTCGTGTCCGAGGTCGGCGGGGCGATCCTCGACCGCCCGACCGACGCCGACGACATGCGCACCTGGGGCTCGATCGGCGACATGGCCGTCGAGTTGCTGTCCATAGCCATCGCGATCCCGGCGGTCCTGCTGGCGGCGCGCTGGGTGCAGGGCCGTCCGGCCGGGACCGTCTCGTCGGTGACGGGGCGACTGCGCCGACGCTGGTTGGGACTGTGTCTCTGCCTGGCGCTGCCGATCGTCGCGGTGTCGTTGGGGATCACCTTCCTGCTGCCGGGGACGGGGGACAGCGGCGGGGAGGCCGAGTGGGTCGGTTGGCGCTCGTTCCTCCTGGCCCTCGTGATGCTCTGTTGCTTCGTACCGTTGCAGGCGGCTGCCGAAGAGTACGTGTTCCGGGGCTGGTTGGTGCAGGCCGTCGGGTCCTGGCTGCGGTCACCGTGGATTGCCGTGCTGCCCCAGGCCGTGCTGTTCGCCGCGGCTCACGGGTGGGGCACGGCGTGGGGCTTCGCCGATCTGGTCGTCTTCGGCGGGGTGATGGGGCTGCTGGCGGTACGCACCGGCGGGCTCGAAGCCTCCATCGCGTTGCACACCGTGAACAACCTGGTGGGAATGGGCGTCGCGGCGGGTGTCGAGGGTGCGCTCGACACGGACGAAACGGCCGCTGACATGGGCTGGGTGGAAGCGGCCGTCGACATACCGACGATCCTGATCTATGCCGCGGCCGTCCTGTGGTTCGCACGGCGCCGCGGTATCGCCGCGGTCAGTACCGTCGCCCAGCAGGCGCCGGCCGTCCACGTACCGTCAACGCACCCGTGGCCCACCTACGACGCGCCACTCGGCGCGCAGCTCGGACACGATCAGGCACAGACGCGCAACGGCCCCGAGGTTCCTCCGGCGACACGGCCGCCCCACGCACCCTCATGAGGGCCGGGCCCGCGGAAGTCTTCCGACAGCGGGCGGGACAGCGCTCCGGAGCCCAGGCCGACAGGCCGGCCGACCCGCTGACACCGGCGTACATACCGGCGCCCTGCCGTAGCCCCTAGGACCTGTCCGGGCGATCATGCAGGTCTGGTGACGCCGATGGCAGGCCCTTCGCTCCCCGCTGGCTGTCGCTGACATGCAGAAGCCCGAGAGCCGGTCCGGGCCCGTTCAGTCGGCGTCGGGTCCCTGCTTCGCCGCGGTGTCGTAGGCGGCGCGGGCCTCGGCGACCGCGGACCGATGCCGCTCGGCCCAGCCCACCAGCATCGCCGACCTCTTTCGTCATCCAGGGCGACACCGGCGCGGAGCTGGCCGTTCTCACCGAGCTGGCCGCCGAGGGGGCCGTCACCGTCGAGATTGGCTGGCAAGGATCATGGGACCGCTTCAATGAGGCGGCCGAGGCGCTTCGCGGACGTCGGATCCCCGGAAAAGCGGTCCTGGAGGTGGCACGCGGTGAGCTGAACGCCCCCCTTCTGCGCAGGACCAGTCTGGCCGGGCCGCCACAACGACCGTTGTTGACCGGCAGAAACAACCGCAGCCGGCCCCACTCGGCGTCCGTCAGATCTTCCGACCCATTCCCGGTCAACGACCCGGCCCGAGACCAGTCACAAGATCGCCCGGACAGCTCCTAGGCGAATGCCTCGGTGGCTCGGCCGGTCGCGCCGGCGGCCTCCCGCACACCGGCGGCGAGCACCGCGCACGTGAACGCGATGGCAAGGGCCTTCCACTCCCAGGAGGCGAGCAGGATCACCGGCACGACGAACATCGAATGGAGGGCGGTGGCAGCGAACGCCCCGCGCGCCCAACCACCGCCGGCCATCGGCCGGGCCAGGGTCGACCAGTGACGCCCCCACAGCCCCGCGGCCAGCGCCGCGATGCCGGCCATGACAGCGGCGCCCAGCCGGGCCACGTCGGCGTCGGTCACACGGTCGGGGTCCAGTGCGGCCGAGCCGGTCGTGTGCACGCTCAGTGCGACCGCGGTCCATCCGAGGGCCGCCGCGCTCAACAGGGAGGCCAGGACAGCCGTCCGCCGCCGCTGGGTCCAACCACGTCGAGGATGCATGGAGTTAGTGTTCATGATTCATCCTAGTGCCGCATCAGCGAACCTTCGCCCCGCCGGGGCGAGCGTTCGGTTCGGATGCTGCTCCGGTGTGCAACTGAGCGGGCACTGGCCGAGTGTCCTTCCGGTTCCAAAACCGTGTGCGAGCCGCCCGGAGGGGCCTTTAGCCTCCGGGCATGGATCTTCGCGAAGAACTTCCGGGCGACAGGCAGGCCGTGCGGGATGTTCACCTGCAGGCGTTCGGTGACCATGGCCTTGCCGTGGCCGACCTGGTCGATACCCTGCGGGACACCATCACACCCGAGGACGGTCTCTCGCTGGTCGCCGAGCACGACAGGCAGGTCGTCGGGCATGTCATGTTCACCCGCAGTCTTCTCGATGCGCCTCGTCGGCTGGTTGACGTGCAAGTCCTCAGTCCTTTGGCCGTGATGCCTGAGCTCCATGAGCGGGGTATCGGCTCAGCCCTGGTTCGACACGGACTGGGGGTCCTGGCCGAGCGGGCTGTTCCGCTCGTCTTCTTGGAGGGTGATCCGGGCTATTACTCGCGTTTCGGTTTCGTGCCCGGTGGTGGCCTGGGCTTCCGAAAGCCGTCCTTGCGCATCCCGGATGGTGCCTTTCAGGTCATCAGGTTCCCGGAGTATGAGCCATGGATGACGGGGACGCTGGTCTATGCAGAGCCGTTCTGGCGGCATGACGCAGTCGGCTTGCGTGACCCCAACGCCAAGTGACGCCAGTGCCGGACCGATTGTGCTCCTCTTTCCAGTCGGGGAGTTCTGCCTGGCCGCGGTCCCGGCGGTGAGGGATCACCAGTCCGGTGCCCTGGTAGCCGCCGTCGGCGATCGTGGTCGTGTTGCCCACGGCGGCCTTGGCGCCGGACTCCTCCCAGCCGCGGGAGTCGTGGCGGTTGCCCGGCAGCGGCCGGCCGACCACCACGACGAGTCGGGTGTCCGCGTCGATGACAACCTGGTGAGCGGTGGAGTACCGGTAGTTCTTGGACTGCACGGCCACCGCGTGGTCGCGGGTGGGCACGAGAGTGCCGTCCACGATCAGCACCGTGTCCCTGGCAAACCGCCTACGGGGCTGGAGCGCGAGCACCGGCCCGAGATGGTCGATGACGCGGTCCGCGGCCGACTTCGAGACCCCGAACAGCGGAGCGAGCTGCCGCATCGTCAAGTTAGCCACAGGAAGATCACCTCACCCGTGACCGGCAGTTACGGGACCGGCCTTAGGATGGGAACGTGCGTGCGAATGAAGAGGAATTGCGGCCCGCTCTGACTCCCGGATTGACCGGGGCGGAGCTCCTGCGCTGGTACTGGACCCTGGCCGAACTGTCCGGTCTGGCCCGCAGGATGGGTCTGCCCACCGCAGGGGGCAAGCCCGCGCTGACGGCCCGGCTCGCCGCCGCGCTCGACGGTCTCCCCGCGCCGGAGCCGGCACGTCCCGCGCGGCGCGGCGGGCGCCAGCTCACGGCCCCCGTCGACGGTGACACCGTGATTCCGGAGGGTCAGCGGTGCAGCCAGGTGCTGCGCGAGTACTTCCTGCGGGAGATCGGGCCCGGCTTCCACTTCGACGCCTTCATGCGGGACTACATCGCCCGGCAAGCGGGCCACACCCTCGCCGAGGCGGTGGCCCACTGGCACGCCACTCGGCCGCAGGCGGCCCGACCGCAGGAGATCGGGGCCCAGTTCGAGCTCAACCGGTTCCTGCGGGACTGGCACGCCCGCCACCCGGACGGCACCCGGCGCGAGGCCCTGGCGGCCTGGCAGCTCCACCGGGCGCGGCCCAGGAGCTGATCCCGGCGCCCGAAGCGGAGCCGGGCCCCGGCGGTGCGCTGAGGGCTGTCCCGTAGTCCCTGGTGGATCAGTGCGCGGCGTCGGACGCGGTGCATCGCAAGGCGGAGGAGCGTCCTCATACGGGGCAAATTCGGGTGTTCCGGCAACGCAGCGAGGCGCCGTAGCCGGCGGCGTGCGCCCGCGGGGGATTGCGGGACAGCCCTTAGACGACGTCGAATTCGTTGCCCTCCGGGTCCTGGAGCAGGACGGCGTACTGCCCCATGTCCGGCAAGTCCGTGATCCGGAGCACGTCGGCGCCGGCCTTCACCAGTCGCTCCACCGTGGCGGTGACGCGCTGCGTGCGGACCGCCAACGGGACGTCCCGCCCGCCGCCGACCTTCAGGTCGAAGTGGATGCGGTTCTTGACCGCCTTGGGCTCCGGAACCTGCTGGAACCACACGCGCGGCCCCCGGCCGGCGGGGTCGACGATCGACTCCGGCACGTCGCCCGCACCATCGGGCAACTCCTCCTCGGGCACCCCCATGGCCGCCCAGTACGCCCGCCACGTGGCATGACCGCCCGGCGGAGGTTCCGGCACGTATCCCAGGGCCTCGCTCCAGAACGCCACCAGCCGCCGGGGATCGGCACAGTCGATCGTCAGTTGCAGCGTCATCTCCATGGGCAGAGCCTGACAGACGCCTCTGACAGTCGTGCCGGACCGGCCACCCCCACCGGAGCGGAACGGCTCCAGCCACTTCACGGCCCCTTCGTGCCGAGAACTACCGGTGGTCGGCCAACCGGGCCTGCCTCACCTGGCGGTCGACGGCCCAGGCGTCGGCGACCGGCCCGAGGTGGCCGAGCTTGTCGGGGTTGATCACGGAGCGAATGGTCCGGATCTGCCCGTCGACCACGTCAAGGGCGAGGACGTGGAGCACCTTGCCGTCCCGGTCGCGGAAGATCGCGCCTGGCTCCCGGTTGATCTCTCGCGGCTCGAAGGTGACTCCGATCCGGGCGAGCAGCGGGATGACGGAGACGAGCAGCCGGGCCACGTTCTCGGTACCGCTGACCGCCCTGGCGAGCTGCGGGGCCTTGCCGCCGCCGTCCCCGACCAGCTGGACGTCGGCGGCCAGCAGATCCCGCAGCCCGCCCACGTCACCGCCTCTCAGCGCGTCGAAGAACCGCGTCGCCAGCTCCTGCCGCTCCTGGCCGTCCGCTTCGAACCGTGGCCGTCCGGCCCGCATGTGCCGTCGGGCCCGTACGAGCAGCTGCCGGCACGCCGCCTCCGACCGCCCCACCGCGGCGGCGACCTCGTCGAACCCGAAGTCGAACACCTCGCGCAGGACGAACACCGAGCGCTCCAGCGGGCTGAGCCGCTCCAATAGCAGCAGCGCCGCCATCGACACCGAGTCGGCCAGCTCCGCCGAACGTGCCGGATCCTCATACGGATCGCTGAGCAGCGGCTCGGGGAACCACGGGCCGACGTACTCCTCCCGCCTCACCCGCGCGGAGCGCAGCACGTCGATCGAGATCCGCGTCACCGTGGCCGACAGAAACGCCTTGGCCGACGCGACCCGGGTTGCCGAACCGTCGTAGCGCAGCCACGTCTCCTGCACCGCGTCCTCGGCCTCGCCCACGCTGCCGAGGATGCGGTAGGCGATCGAGAACAGCAGCGGCCGCAGCTCCTCGAACTCATCGATCTTGTTCACGTCAGTGGAACTGCCCGGGCTCGTAGTGGCCGGCCGGCTGCCGGGTGATGATGTTCAGCCGGTTCGCCGCGTTCATGAAGGAGACGAGGACCACCAGGGCGCTGAGCTGTTCCTCGGCGTAGTGCTTGGCGGCGTACGCCCACACCTCGTCGCTGACGCCCGTGGCCGCGTCCGCGACCCGGGTCCCTGCCTCCGCCAGCTCCAGCGCGGCACGCTCGGCGTCGGTGAAGACCGTGGCCTCCCGCCACGCCGCGACCAGGTTCAGCCGGACCGAGGTCTCGCCCGCTGCGGCGGCGTCCTTGGTGTGCATGTCGATGCAGGCGGCGCAGCCGTTGATCTGGCTGACGCGCAGCGCCACCAGCTCCTGCGTCGCGGCCGGCAGCGGCGACTCCTTGAGCGCCTTGCCCGCCGACATGAAGTGCTTCAGGACCTTGGCGGCGGTCGGGTCGGCGAAGTAGTTCAGTCGCGCGTCCATGGTGTGCTCCTCCACGCTCGTCAGTGGCTTCACCCCTTGAGACGAGACGGCCCAACGCCCTGTGACACCCCTGGATGTGACCCGCGTCTCCCCGGCGCCGACGGTCCGCCCGACTCCTCCCGGCGCGCACCGCCGTACGCATACTGTCACCAGGCGCCGCGACTCGCAGTCTTGGCGAACGATCGTCAAACCCGTGGGAGTGGTACGGGCTCTGGCTTCACCTTCGCGTAGGGGCGAGCCTGACGAGCCCTTCGATGCCTGCGAGTTGGTCGTGGATGACGGTGTCTGGACTCGGAGCGGTGATCAGAAGGAGCACGGGCAGATCGGGGTGCTGCTCGTCGTAGAGGTCGTCGTCGCCGTCGTCGCCGGGTATCGCGTTGGGCTGGACCTGGATGCGGGTCGCGTCGCTGAGGGTGGCGAGCAAGAAGGCGCCGAGGTGGTCGCTGTCCCGTTCGGTGAAGGCTGCGCCGAGGCGGTCGGTCACCAGGTCGGCAAGCTGCCGGGCGGTGTGGACGCTCGTGCCGTAGGTGTCGAAAGCGGTCACGGTTCGAGGTGCTCCTCAGGCTGCGAAGGTGTGGCCGTGATCCACCGGCAGCCCGCGTTCGAAGCGGGCGCCGGCGTGGACGAGTGGGACGCCGGGGGCTCCGGTGATCGCGCGTGCGTGGGGCAGCCGTACGCGTCCTGAGAAGATGCCGGCATGGCAGATTCCCCGATGCACATCAACGCCCTCATCGTCGACGCCGCCGACCCTGAGCGGCTGGCCGCGTTCTGGGCCGAGGTGCTCGGCAGGCCCGTCGTGGGCCGGACCGGGCCGTACGTGTGGCTGCGGCGGGAGAACGGCCTTGGCCTCGGCTTCCAGCAGACCGACGAGCCCAAGTCGGGCAAGAACCGCATGCACTTCGACATCACCTCACCCGACCCGGCGAGCGAGCAGCAGCGGGTCGAGGCGCTCGGCGGGCGCCGGCTGGAGCAGTACGCGGACGGGGGATTCCTGGTCATGGCGGACCCCGAGGGCAACGAGTTCTGCATCATCCCCGAGGGCCCCTTCGAACTCGACGACGACGGCCGCACCACCTACCTGGAGGGCCGCTGACCGTTCAGCCGCGGGTCCGGACGGCAACCTGAGCCTGCGCATCCCGCGTCCAGTCCCGGGCGAGGAGCCCGAGCACCACTTCGTCCACGAACTCGCCCAGCACCCAGGCCGAGGAACGCAGCACACCCTCACGGACGAAGCCGTTCCGCTCGGCGGAGCGCAGCATCGCGGTGTTGTCCGACAACGTCTCGATCTGCAGCCGCTGCAGGCCGCGCACGACGAAGGCGTAGTGGCACAGCACCGCGACCACGTCGGTGCCGTAACCCTTGCCACGGGAGGCCGGCAGCAGCCCGAGCCCGATGTGCGCGGACCGGTTGTGCGTGTCGATGCCCCAGAGCACCGTGGAGCCGACCAGGGTGCCGCCTTCGAGCTCCACCACGGAGAACTGGGCGCGCCGCTCCTCCTCGTCGTCCACCACGAGCCGCGGATCCTGGTAGCCGGGTGTGATCGGCCGCCACGGGCCGCTCTCGGCCCGGGAGGAGTTGACCACGTCGTCGTAGAGCTCGGCTCGCAGAACCGGGATGTCGTCCTCGTGCCGGGCCCTGAGCCCCACCTTGCCGCCTCTCAACATGCGAGCTTCCTATCCGGCGGGAGAGGCCCACGGCAAACCAATAAGGGCACGCCCGAGTTGGTACGGCGGCGGCACGGACATCGGGAGTGCGGAAGTACGCAGACGACGGCCCCCTCGGAGTGATCTCCGAGGGGGCCGTCGCGGATCCGGGGGCATCGGGGGAGGGCGGCGTGGCCGCCCTTCCCGCTGTGCGCGGCCCGGTGAGCCGATCAGTACTGCTCGGTCTCCATGAAGCCCGTGCCCCCGTTGTCGTCCGCGTCGAAGGCGGCGGCGGTCGGGTCGAATCCGGGCGGGCTGTCCTTCAGGGCCAGGCCCATGCCGGCCAGCTTCGCCTTGACCTCGTCGATGGACTTCGCACCGAAGTTGCGGATGTCCAGGAGGTCCGCCTCCGAGCGCGCGAGCAGCTCGCCCACCGAGTGGACGCCCTCACGCTTGAGGCAGTTGTAGGAACGGACCGTGAGCTCCAGCTCCTCGATCGGCAGCGCCAGGTCGGCGGCCAGGGCGGCGTCCGTGGGGGACGGGCCCATGTCGATGCCTTCGGCGTCGATGTTCAGCTCGCGGGCGAGACCGAACAGCTCGACCAGGGTCTTGCCGGCCGACGCCATGGCGTCACGCGGACGCATGGCCTGCTTCGTCTCGACGTCGACGATCAGCTTGTCGAAGTCGGTCCGCTGCTCGACACGCGTGGCCTCGACCTTGTACGTGACCTTCAGCACCGGCGAGTAGATGGAGTCGACCGGGACGCGGCCGATCTCCTGGCCCGCCTGCTTGTTCTGCACGGCGGAGACGTAGCCGCGGCCGCGCTCGACGGTCAGCTCCATCTCCAGCTTGCCCTTGCCGTTGAGCGTGGCGAGGGCGAGGTCGGGGTTGTGGACCTCGACACCGGCCGGGGGCGCGATGTCGGCGGCGGTGACCAGACCCGGGCCCTGCTTGCGCAGGTACATCACGACCGGCTCGTCGTGCTCCGAGGAGACGACCAGCTGCTTGATGTTGAGGATCAGGTCGGTGACATCCTCCTTGACGCCCGGCACGGTGGTGAACTCATGCAGGACACCGTCGACGCGGATGCTGGTGACAGCAGCGCCGGGGATCGACGACAGGAGGGTGCGACGGAGAGAGTTGCCGAGGGTGTAGCCGAAGCCCGGCTCCAGCGGTTCGATCACGAACCGGGAGCGGAACTCGTCGACGACCTCTTCGGTCAGGGACGGACGCTGAGCAATCAGCACGAGGTATTGCCTCCAACTTTTCGGCGCCCGCTATGTGACGCCCGTAGACACCAGAAGGGTACGGGCGGTTCGGCCTTCCACGAAGTCGAACCGCCCGCCGACCGGCCGACCGGCAGGCTCAGCTCGTGCGGGAAAGGGGGCCAACGGTCAGCGAGGGTAGCCACCAGTGCACTTCGTAGGCGCATACTAGGGGCGATGACAAAGCCTGCTGCACCTAAGCGCCATTTGCCCACGAGCCCCTTCAAGGCTCCCATCACGCCGCCTCCGAAGCACTTCGCCGTGGGCGACCAGGTCACGCACGACGCGTACGGCCTCGGCCGAGTGATCGGTATCGAGGACGGAGTCGCTGCACTCGTGGACTTCGGTTCCGAGCAGATGCGGATCCTGAGCCCGTACAGCAAGATGACCAAGCTGTAGCGACCGCGGTCCTCGGTCGGGGCGCCCGGCGCCCCGCGGAGACGTCCCACGACGGCGACACCCCTCGCCATCGCGGTGGACGCCCTGCGGGACGCGGCTGGGGGCTGCGGTGGAAGCACTGTGGCGCGCCCAGGTGACACGCGTCAGCCCGGCGGCCCGCGACCGCGGGGAAGAACGACGCGCCCGAAGCGCCGTAAAGCTGTCCTCCTCGGCTCGGCCGAGGCCGGAACGGCAGGGGCGAACGGGCGCGCGAAGGACCCCGTCGGGTCAGCGGGCGGCCGGGAAGGTCTTCAGCCAGGTGCCCCCGTCCTGCTCGGTGGCGTCCGTGTAGCCGTCCTGCCGTCCTTGCCGGGCCCTCGTTCGCAGTCGAGCCGTACGGTCCCCTGGCCGATGCCGCGGATCCACTGCCGGAACGCCTGCGGGCGCATCAGCCGCTCGGGCACCATCTGGGTGCTGATGTCCTGGGCGATCCCGTCCATGACAGCAGCCACCTCGTCGAGCGGAGCCGCGGTCGAAGTCGGTGCCGGGCACAGGTACGAGGAGTGGGCTGTTGGCCGATGCCCCGCACGGTGCCGGTGAATCGCCGGCCGCCGGGCCCGGTGACCTTGACGTCGAAGGTTCCGGCGGCTGCGGCCACCGGATTGCCCGGGTAGGTCTTGGCCCACAGCTGGTCCGCGCGCTGCGTGGCGTCGCCGATTCCGTACTGCCCGTACAGGCCGTCGCCCGCCGGGATCAGGGCCGCGGAGCTGCCGCCGCGCAGCGCGTTGCGGTAGCGGATCCGGAGTGTCAGGGCCGGGAAGCCCCTGCGGAAGTCCTTGATCACTGACCGGCAGGAGTGGCACGGGCCCATGTCGGAGGTGGCGGTAGATCTCGTCGGCGAGGAGGTTCACCACCTGCCGTCCCGCGTCCTTGCTGTGCTGGACGCCCTTGAGGGCGCCGGTCCAGTCCTTCGGCTCGGGCAGGTCCTGGCCCCCCACTCGTCACGGTGTACTGCACGACCGCCCCCACGGTCGATTCCCCTCGCCGGTCACCCGCCCACCGATCAAGGGGTGGAGGAGCGAACGCACGCTCGGCACGCGAAACGGGGACGGTCGATCGGCCCCTGGTGGCTTCCCGACCGTGCCGCGGGTCGATCCTGACGGTGGCCGCGGCGCGAGCACGCTCGTCCCGCCGCGCCGGGGATCAGCACCCGTAGCGCTCGCAGTGCGGATCGCGGGCCTGCTCAGAGGCCGGAAAGGCGTCGCCCCGCAGCAGGTCGCGGATCGGCCGCCCCCTGCGTGGAAGACCAAGTGCCCCCGCTCTCGTCCGCCGTCCGGGACGGCGCGGTTCCGCTTCCGCGGGGGACGCCGGCCGTCGGCTGCCCCAGCGCCTTCGCGAGGGCGTCGGCGAGTACGTCCGCTCCGTGGGCGCTGAGGTGGACTCCGTCGAGGAAGCAGGGGGCGTCCTCGTCCGCGTACACGGTGGACAGATCGAGGAAGGTCGCGGTCGGGAAGCGCGCGGACAGCTCGGCCAGGCCCTGCCGGTAGACCTGGTAGACGGAGGCGATCGAATCGGCGTAGGCGTCGAACAGTTCGGCGCGGCCGGGCTGCCCGTCCCTGCCGGTGAAGGCGAAGTCGTAGTGCGAGGTGACCCAGTTCCGGGTGAACTCCGTGCCCAGCGCCGGCTGGAGCAGCGAGTGCGGCTGCAGGGCGCAGACGAAGTGGCTGCCCTGCTGCTCGCAGACGGTGGCCATCAGCGCCTGGTTGTCCAGCCACTGGGAACCGCGCAGCCGTGCTCCCGAGCGGGGGAAGACGGCGGAGTCCAGGTGCGGCAGGCTGCGCACCACGGAGGGTTTGCGGGCGAACGGGACGTGGGTGTCGTCGATCTCGTGCGGGGCGTGGATCCTCAAGTAGTGGTGGTAGTCGGAGAAGGTCCAGTTCAGCACCTGTGCACCCGGACCGTTGACCAGGTCCATGGCGAACAGGGTGTTGAAGTCGTTCCAGCCGGAGAGGGTCACCACGCTGTCGGGCCTGGCGTGACGCAGCCGGTAGAGCAGCATCGCGGACTCGCCGCGCGACCATCCACCCGGCACGGCGAAGCTGAGCACCTCGGGCCCGTCGTCGGCGTCGGCGAGGCGCCGGTGGAGGCGTGCGGGCACGGTGGCGGCGTTGTCCGGCAGGCCGAGCCCGTACAGCGCGCTGCCGCCCAGCATGATCACCCGGCGCCGGTGGGACGGTTCCAGATCGGCGGGCTCCGCCATCCCGGGCACGCGCAGGAACCCCAGCGGACTGACGTCCAGGCCGCCGCGCGCGTCGACGCCGGCGAAGTCGCCGCCCCGGGGGAGGTGCCGTCCGGCCACGGGATCGAACAGCTCCGCCGGCGGGGCGTCCTCGCGGCGGCCGCGCCCCGTCCCACGCGTGCGGCGGGATACACGCTCGCGCCACCCCCCGCGCCCCGGCTCACGGTCGCGGAACAGGGCGGCCAGCAGAGCCGTACGCCCGTACCGGGTGACGTCCCCACGTCCGTGCATGACCAGCAGTTCGCGTACCGGTACCGAGAGTGCGAACCGGACCGCAGCCCCGCGGTCGACCGTCCCGCCGTCGTTACGGAACACCAGCAGTGCGGTCACGCCCGCGGCACGTACCGCGCGCCTGCCCTCCGGGGCGAGCCGGCCGGCCACGATCTCCGCCTGCGGGAGGAGGAGCACCGGCAGCCCGAACCGTTCGAACGCCGCTTCCGTCCACGCCCGGTCGCCGGCCACCGTGTCCGGCAGGATGAGCAGGGCGGGGCGTCGCCCGTCGCGTTCGAGCCGGTCCAGCGCCACCTCGATCCCGCGGGGCCAGCCGGTGCACAGCAGCGCGGTGGTCATCAGTTGTCCTTCTCCTCCTGCCGCGGACGTCAGCCGGGCGGATGCCGGCCGCGTCGTCCCGGTGAACGGGGCGTCCGGTCCGGTCGGGTCAGTCGAGCGGCAGGCTGTCGTGGGCGAGTTCGGCCGACTGGTCGGCCTGACGGAACAGGTGGTCGCCGATGACCAGCAGGTCCATGCCGGTGCGCAGGAAGCACCGGTACGCGTCGTCGGCGGTGGCGACCACCGGCTCACCACGGACGTTGAAACTGGTGTTGACCAGGGCGGCACAGCCGGTGCGGGTCCGGAAGGCGTCGATGAGCCCCCAGAAGCGGGGGTTGTCCGCGGCCTCGACGGTGTGGTGCCGTGCGGTGCCGTCGACGTGCGTGGCCGCCGGGATGGGCGAGCCGTCGTCGCCAGGCCGGACCCGGGTGGTCAGCAGCATGTAGCGGGAGGGCACGGGGGGCTCCAGGTAAGCGTCCGCCGCCTCGGCGAGGAGCGAGGGCGCGAAGGGGCGGAAGTCCTCCCGGGCCTTGATCTTCGCGTTCAGCCAGGACTTGGCGGTGGCGTTGCGCGGGTCGGCGAGGATGCTGCGGTTGCCCAGTGCCCGGGGGCCGAACTCCATCCGCCCCTGGACCCAGCCGACGACCTTCCCCTCGGCCAGCTCCCCGGCCACCTCCTCGGCCAGCTTGTCGAAGTCGTCGTACGACGTGCAGTGCGCGCCGTACCGGCGCACCAGGTCGGCGACCGCGCCGTCGGGTATGTCGGGGCCGAGGTGGGCCGCCTTCATCCCGTCCGGGAGAGGAGCGGTGGGGCGGTGACCGCCCAGGGCCAGATGGTGGGCGGCGAGGGCGGCCCCGACGGCGCCGCCGGCGTCTCCGGCGGCGGGCTGGACCCACACCCGGTCGAACCCGGCCTCGTGCAGCACCCGGGAGTTGGCCACGCAGTTGAGGGCGACCCCGCCGGCCAGGCACAGCGCGTCGGCGCCGGTGAGCTCGCGTGCGTGGCGGGCGAGACGCACCATCACCTCCTCGGTGACCTGCTGCACGGCGAGCGCGAGGTTGGCGTACCGCTGGGCACCCCCGCTCTCGGGCCTGCGACGCGCCATCCCGAACAGCCGCTCCCAGCGCCGTACGTCGATGATGGTGCCGCCGCGGTGGAAGGTGAAGTACCGCATGTCCAGGACGAACGAGCCGTCCTCGCGCACGTCGACGAGCCGCTCCCGGATCAGTTCGCGCAACGCCCGGGTCTGCGGGGAGCCGGGGTCGCCGTAGGCGGCCAGGCCCATCAGTTTGTACTCGCCGCTGTCCACCTTGAACCCGCAGAAGTGGGTCACCGCCGAGTACAGCAGGCCAAGGGAGTGCGGGAAGACCTGTTCGGCCAGGGCGGTGATGCGTGCGCCCTCGCCGAGGAAGATGCCGGTGGTCGCCCACTCGCCCACCCCGTCGACGGTCAGGACGGCGGCACGCTCGAACGGGGAGGGGTAGTACGCGCTCGCCGCGTGCGAGAGGTGGTGCCTCGACCACAGGACGGGCAGGTCCCCGGAGAGTCCTGCGGTGCGCAGCCCGGCACGGATGCGCCGCTCGGTGTGGTCGGGCCGTGCGATACCGCCGCGCAGAGCGAGCCGGAACGCCTCGGCCCCTCCCGGCGCGGTGCCGAGCAGGCTCCGCCGGACCCGCTGGCGCTTGAGCCAGGGCGACTCGTAGTAGGCGACCGCGTCCACCTCGCCGGGCGCCTGACCGAGCAGATAGGCCAGGGCCTGCTGGGGGAAGGCGGGGTCGTGCTTGCGCCGTGTGAAGCGCTCCTCCTGCGCGGCGGCGACGATCTCGCCGTCGACGACCAGCGCCGCGGCGCTGTCGTGGTAGAAGGCCGAGATGCCCACGATGGCGGTCATGGCTGCACCGGTCCCTTCGGCCCGTCGAGGCGGTGGCACGAACGTTCGGCGGGTGAGATCCCGGCCCGTCCGGGCAGGAAGTCGTCCGGTCCGAACGCCCGGTCGAGTCGGCGCAGGGCCGAGCCGGTGCTCGCGCGGAAGGACCGCAGAGCGAGGGGGTCGCGTGCACCGCCGATGCGCCCGAGCAGGGCCAGCGGGGTGATCACGGCGTAGTACACGGCGGAGGTCAGGGCGTACGACACGGCGGCGACGGCCCCGTCGGCGCGGCTCACCACAGCGGGTAGCTGTCGCCGCTGCGGTTCCGCGCTCGCCGGAAGCGGATCAGATCCGACTCGGTCTGCTCCCGGGTGGACGCACGCGCTTTGGGGGTGATCCGTCGGGCCGTCGCCGAGAGCGCGCGGAAGCAGAGGTCCGACGCGGCGCGGACGCCTTTGCCCAGTTTGCCGGTCATCGTGTGGCACTCCTTGCGACTCGTCGGGAACCGTCGGATCCGGCCACGGGCGTGGCCAGCAGGCCGAACTCGGTCACCTGGGCGGCGAGCGCCTCGGCGTCGGCGGCGGTGGGGGCCGCGAGCGGGAGTCCGTCACGGTCGTAGAGGGCGGCCAGCGTCGCCCGTACGGCGAATCCCGGATCGTCGCGGCCGGCGAGCCGGGCGAGGAAGGCGGCGATGTCGTCGAAGGCGATGACCCAGCGGCGCGGCACGGCCACCCGCACCCCGGGTCCTCCCGTCTTCGGGAGCGGCGACCAGCGGGTGGGCCTGCGGGTGCCCACCTCGACGGCGTCCGCGGCCCAGACGTCGAGGGCCGCCTCGATGCGCTCCTGACTCCAGCCGCGCCACGGGCCCGGCTTGGGCGTGAACACGGCGTGGGGTCCGCGTCCGGCGAGCACGAGCAGCTGGGAGGTGGCCTGGTCGGGGGTGTCGGGGCTGTGCGCGAGGTTGCCGTACAGGACGTCGGAGAGTTCCCGGCGCAGCGCGGTCTTGACCTCCACCACCCGTGCGCAGGCGTCGCGTCCGCTCACCGTGATGCAGGCGGCGGGCCTGCCGATCAGATAGCGGCGGATGATGCCCGCGGTGAGTGGACGCCGGTCCGGGTCGACCTGCGGGTAGATCCCCGCCACCTGGCTCTCCGTCAGCCGGACGGGCACGCGCCCCGTCACGGTGAGGCCGGCACGGCGGACGGCGTCGACGGCATGGTCGGCGAGTCCCCTTTCCAGCGTGTCGGGCTTGAGGAGGAGGAACGAGTCCTCGGTCGGTGCGGTCATCGGGTGCAGCTGCCTTTCTCCTGGTCGAGCGCCGTCAGCTCGGTCAGGGCCGCGCGGTAGAGCGCGGCGTGCCGTTCGCTGCCCTCGGTGCCGGCGGCTCCGGGGGCGGCGAGGAAGAACCACAGGCCCAGCAGGAGCCGGACCCGGACCAGGTGCCGCAGTTCCCGGGCGTGGTCCGAGTCGCCGCCGAGCCGCCTCACGTGAGGTCGTTCGTACGGGGAGGCGGACTGCCCCGTGGGATAGAGCGCGGAGGCGCCGACCAGGGCACAGGCCTCACCGAGCAGAGGGGGGCCGGGGCAGAGCGAGTCCAGGTCGATCCGCAGCAACTGCCCCGTGTCGGTGCGCAGGGTGTTGTCGCGGTGGAGGTCGAAGTCCGCGACCTGGGAACGGTCGTGGAACAACGCGCGCATTCCGCGGTCGCCCGTGAGGGCGCGCAGTTCGCGCACCGCCTCGTTGTCCGGTCCGCGCAGCGCGATGTCGATGCGGTCGGCGAGCGACCGGACGCCGGTGAGGGCGTCGGCTTGCACCGCCGCCCCGAGCCGCGTGTTGAACCGCTGGTAGAAGTCGAGGAGTTCCCATTCCTCGTCGGTGCCGAGCCGGTGGCCGAGGGTGGTACCGGGTACGAATCGGCGCACCGTGACGGCCGAGCCGTCTCCGCGGGTCGCCGCCGCAAGCAACGGGGGAGTGCCGGTCGCGGTGCTCACGGCGTGCTGGACGGTGCGGTACTGGTCCAGCCTTCCGTCGGCGCCGAGGCCCGGGACCAGCTTGACCACGAACCGCGTGGCCGCCGGGCCGGCACCGCCGTCGGGGCCCGGGGAGACACGGTGGGCCGCGGGCCGCCAGAGCTGGTTGAGCCGCTCCGGCCGCAGAGCCGTCCAGGGATCGGTGAGCAGATGGGTGTCGCCGTGACCGATCGCCACGGGGGTGGTGCGGGGCCGCTGCCGCGCGGTGTTCACCAGGCAGCGCAGGAACGCGGCATGACTCACGACGAGTTGGGCGCCGCCGTACAGTTCCGCCCCGCCGGGTCCCGTCGCGGCCGTGAGGAAGGCGATCGCCCTGGCCTGGAGCCGGTCACCCGATTCGGCTCCCGGGATGGCGTCCAGGTCGCCGCGTGCCTTCCACACCCGGTGGGGCTCGGGGAGGGTGCGCGCTGCCTCGGCGTGGGTGAGTCCCTCCAGGACCCCCGCGCCCGCCTCCGCGAGCAGCCGGGTGCTGGTCACGGGCAGACCCAGTCGGCGGCCGGCGGCGGCCGCGGTCGCTCGGGCACGCACGGCGTCGCTGCTCCAGACGGTGCGGATGCCGGCGTCGACCGTGAGATCGGCCGCCCACCGCTCGGCCTCGGCGGCTCCGGCCGCGGTCAGGGGCGGCGAGGCGATGTCGCCCTGGATCCTGGCCTGCGCGTTCCACACCGACTCGGCGTGCCGGCGCACGGTCAACCGCACCGGGGTGTGTGTCGCCACGACCGTCCCCCTCAGCCGGCCGCGGCCGTGACGGCGCCCGCGCCGTACGCGGCCCATGCGGCCCGCCCCGCGTCCTGGCCCATCCGCAGGAAGGTCGAGCGGGCCGAACGGGCGGCGGGGTCGGACAGGATGCGGCCCACCTGGGCGTCGAGCTCGCTGAACGGGACGTCGAACACGCCCTGTTCGCGCAGGTGGGCGTGGAGCGAGGTGACGGCGCCCGCGTAGATGAGCATGTCCCGCAGCTCGCGCTCGTTGTAGCTGCTGGCGGAGACCACGCGCAGCTTGTCGTCGGCCTTGATCCAGATCTCGTCGTCGGTGCGGTCGAGCAGTTCGAACAGCTTGGTCTCCGGGATGGCCGTCAGGTGGTACGAGTGCACCGACCACGGGCGCAGCTCCTCCACGGTGAACCGCAGCGACTCGCGCAGGCCCGCCATGTCGTCCCCGGGCAGTCCGACGATCAGCTCGGCCCGCCAGGGAATGCCCCGGGCCGTCAGGTGCGGGACGTACTTCATGATCTTTCCGAAGTGGTTGCCGCGCACGTGCTTGGGCACGCTGGGGTTGGTCGTCTGGAGCCCCATCAGCAGCTCTTCGATGTTGGACTCGACGAGGACCTCGACGAATTCGTCGTCCAGGAACTCGGGGCGCATGTACGCGTTGATGGCGATCTCCGGAGCGAGGTCCCGGAACATGCGCAGGATCTCCTTGCCGCGGGCCGCCTTGCCGCCGAGGATCGGGTCGATCAGGAAGATGCGGCGGATCCCCCGGGCCCGCATGTTGCTGATCTCGGTACGCACGAAGTCGGTGTCGAAGGTGGCGAAGAACGGCAGCGTGTTGTGACCGCAGAAGCTGCAGTCGTAGATGCAGCCCCGCGCGGTCTCGTACCAGGTGAAGTCGGTCTCCACCGGGTCACCGGCCAGGAGTTCCTCGAACTCCGGGCCGAACAGCTCGATACCGTGCGGGAGTCGTCGGTCGCGCCGGTCGGGGACCGCGTGCCGGTAGGCGTCCCGACGCTCCCGGCGCGCCGAGTACAGGGGTTGGGCCAGCCCGTTCGCCAGGCGGAGCCCGTCGAACCCGGCGTCCTCGGCGCGCTGTTCGCAGAGCCAGGTGAGGGGCTCCTCCCCCTGCCCCATGGCGAACACCGTTCCCTCGGGCCAGTCGGCGTAGGGCATGGCCCTGGTCTCCGGCCCGCCGCAGACCACCAGCGGGGCCTGCGGGGCGTTCGACAGCTCCACGGTCAGCTGCCGGGTGCGCTCCAGGGTCCAGATGTAGGCGGGGACGCCCACCACGTCGAATCCCTCGGTTAGCAGCGAGGCCCCGGCCGCCTCGGCCGACCAGCCCTGCTCGTCGAACGCCCGCAGCCTGATCTCCCACTCGGGGTGCTGACGGCTCAGGTAGGCGCCGAGTCGCATGGAGCTGAGCGCGTGGGTGATGGGGAACTCGGCGAAGCGCTGCGAGTCGTAGAAACTGACGAGCGCGACTCTCATGGGGGCTCCTCGAAGAGCAGGGGAGTTCACAGCGAGTGGCGTACGGCTATCTCGCGGAAGTGCCGCAGCGCCGTGGGGTCGTCCGCCGGCGGTTCGGGCAGCTTCTTCTCGGGATGCCGGGCGAGGTAGTCCCGGGTGCACAGCGGGTCCTTGACCGCGCTGAAGTCGCCGGTGGTGCGCTCCGGGTCGAAGCGGCCGATCTGGACGATGCGGCGCGTGGTGCTGCCCGAGCGGCAGGAGCTGTAGATGTCGCAGCCGGAGCAGCCCTCGGGCTTCTCCAGGGCCTTCCAGAAGTCGGTGAGCTGCGTCGACCCGTTCCAGAAGTCCCGCAGACCGGTGAACTGGTCGTCGATGTTGCCGAGTTTGCGCGGGTGCATCAGGCACGGTGTGACGCTGCCGTCCGGGTTGAGCGCGATCAGCTCCTGACCTCCGATGCAGCCGGACAGGCCCGGTATGCCGATGTCGCCGCAGCCGGCCATCGGGTTGCTGACGTTGGTGATGGAGATCTGCGAGCCGTAGGTCTTCTGCAGCGTGCCGATGTACTCGATGGCGGCGTAGTACTCGTCCACCTGCTGGGAGTAGAAGCCCTGTTCGTGGTGGAGGCAGCGCTCGGGGTTGGCGAACTTCACCACGTCCGCGCCGGCGTCGATGCCGAGCTCGACCAGCGCCTCCAGTTCGGAGTAGGGGGTGGACGGCGTGTACGTCGGCTTGACGCACACCCGCATGTCGGAACCGGTCTCGCGCTTGCGCCGCACGGTGTGCCGCAGCGCGGCGACGACCTTGTCGAAGAGACCGGGGCCGCGCACCGCGCCGAACGTCTCCTCCGACGCGCCGTCGATGCTGAAGCTGACGGACTTCAGCCCGTTCCGCAGGATGATGTCCAGCGTGTCGTCGTCGATGAGGAGACCGTTGGTCGCCATCGACGTGTAGAGCCCCTGCTCGCTCGCGCTGTCCAGATAGTTCGCCAGCGCGCGTTTGTTGATGGTCGGCTCGCCGCCCGCGAGATGGACGCGCATGACGCCCCACTGCGCGAGTTCGGCCATGAGTTCCCGAACGCGCTGTTCGCGCATCGTGGTGGGACCCAGGAACTCGGCGGCGTAGCAGAAGGAGTCCTGGCCGCATTTGTGGCGGGCCAGATTACACAGCCAGGTGTAGTCGAAGTAGATTTCCAGCGGCCCGCTGAGCCGGTCCTGGTAGGGGGACCGGATCTCCCGGACCCGGCCGTCCAGGCCGAGTTCGCGCAGGTCGTCCGCGAGGCCGGCGGGCAGGGACCCGTCGTCCCATTCCTGGCCGGCGCTCTTGCGCTCGACGGCCCGCGTGACGAGGGCGTTCTCGCGGGCCTCCTTCGGCAGGAAGAAAGCGTGGCGGCGATTGCTCCACAGCAGGGGTCCGCAGAATTCGTGACGTACGACGACGTCCACGGGCTCCAGTGGCTCGACGGTGGTCACGGCGGACCGCCGGACTACGGGATCCGCGAGAGGGGTATGAGCGTTCACTTTGCTCCAAAGTGGCGTCGGGACGGCCATCATGACAGAGCATCAAGCCAGCCATCAAGGGCTTGTGACAGGCTAGTCACATTACTTGTCACAAACACTCGCCGACGGCTAGCGTCGACTTATGAACACCGACCTCACGGCAGGCCCGGTCCTGCGCACCCCGCTCGACTCCCCGGCCGCCTGGCGCGGGGACCGCATGACCACCCGGCCCGGCGACTGGCAGGTCCGCCTCACCGACCAGGACCTGGACGAACTCACCGCGCTGGCCGACCGGTTGGCCAGCGGGTCCCGCCCGCTGCACCACATCCCGGCGGACGAACTGCGGCTGCCCCGGCTCGCGGTGAAGGCCGTGGGCTGGCGACACCACCTGGAGGACGGCCCCGGGGTGCTGCTCGTACGCGGCATGCCTGTGGCCGGCCAGTCGCAGGAGCGGCTGGAACTCATGTACTGGGCGCTGTCCTGCGCCATCGGGTTCCCGACACCGCAGGACAAACGGGAGTTGTACCTGGCCCACGTCCGCGAGGACGGACCCGCGCGCCCCGACCGGTTCGCCTACCAGACCAACGTGGAACTGCCCTTCCACACCGACTGGTGCGACATCGTCTCCCTGTTGTGCGTCGGCCGGTCCCGCACGGGAGGCGCCTCCCGCGTGGCGAGCTCGGTCACCGTGTACAACGAACTGCTGCGCCGCCGGCCCGACCTCGTCGACGGCCTCTACGAACCGTTCTGGATGAACAACAAGGACGAGGCCGACGGCGACCGCGTCCCGTACTACGCGGCCTCGCACATCTCCTGGCTGGACGGCAAGCTGTCCTTCCGGCGCCGGCCGTCCTGGCGCCGCAGGGCCGCCGCCAACGGACAGCCCGCCTACCTCCAGCCGGCCGGCGGCCAGGCTCCCCCCGAGCCGAGCCGGCAGCAGCTGGAGGCGCTGGAGATGATGGACACCATCGCCGGCGAGCCCGGCGTCGCCCTGTCCATGGACCTCGTGCCGGGTGACGTCCAGTACGTCGACAACCACACGGTCCTGCACGCCCGCGACGGCTTCCAGAACGGCACCGGGCCCGACGAGCAGCGCCATCTGATGCGGATGTGGCTCACCGTCCCGGACGGCCGCCGGCTGGCCGACGCCTACGCCCGGGGCATCGCCCGGCAGTACACCATGCCGCAGCCCCCTCCCGCCGTCCCGCGCGCCCATGCCTGACCCGCACCTGGCCGAGGCCGACCGGTTCGACCCGGCACGGACCGCCCGAGCCCTTGAGGACGCACTGCGCCGGTTCGCCCGACCGGACCGGCTGGCCGCCCTGCTGCGCTCCGCGCGGACCGACCCACGACTGCTCGGCCTTTCGGAGGTCAGGCCCTGGGGCAATCGCATGGTGCTCCACGAGGACCCGGCCTCGGGCACCCGGCTGCGTCTGCAGCACTGGGCGGGCGGCGACCAGGACCCGCACGGGCGCCCGCACAACCACCGCTGGGCCTTCGCCTCCACGATCCTGCACGGCAGCTACGTCCACCGGCTCTACGGCGACGTGGCCGACGTGGAGCGACGGCTGGCCGCGGACGGCGGCCCGGCACGGCACCTGGTGGAGCGCACCGAGTCCGTGGGCAGTTCCTACGTCCTGCACCCGCAGGCCGTGCACTCCGCGACCGCGGCGGCCGGAACCGTGTCGCTGCTGCTGAGGGGGCCGTCCGTGGGGGAGTACGCGGTGCGGCTCAACCGCGATCTCACGGCGTTCGCGGAACGCAAGTCGGGCGTCGCCTCCGAAGCGCGGAAGGAGCGTCCCGAGCGGCCGTTCGGCACCGCCGACGCGGACTCCCTGGGGGCCCTGCTCAGCTCCCTCGGACTGCTGGACTGACCTCCGCGAGAGCGCTCCTCGCCGCGTCGTACAGCGCGGGATCCACCACGGCCCCGGTCACCAGCAGGAAATCGGCGACCGGGGTCAGCAGCAGGCTGCCGCCGTCGAACGGGTGCAGGCCGGCGGCCTCCGCCCGGCGATGCGGCCGCGGCACGGATTCGAGGGGCGTGAGGCGCATGCCGTGGCGCAGCGCGCCCGCACCCGGGGCGGTCGCCGTCCCGCGCTCCCCGCGCCAGTCCTCGCGTCGCCGCAGCTCACGTACGGACGCCTCGCCCAGCGTCGCGAGCAGCGGGTGGAATCCGGACGGCAGCCGCCCCGGATCCCGGGCCGACCCCGGACCCGGTACCTGTACCGCGCCGGCGTACAGCTCCAGGAGCTCCGCGAGCTCAGGAGCGAGGTGGTACGCGTCGGCGGCGCGCGCGAGCAACGGCAGATCGAGAGGGCGCCCCGGGGCCAGCGCCATCATGACGTCGACCACGTCCTTGCCGTTGAACGGCCGTTGGAAGCGTTCCTCGGCGACGGCCAGGAGCGCCGCCGCGAGCGGATCCTCCGGCAGCACGGGCCGCCGCGGCACCGCGCCCTCGTCGCCGGTGAGCGCACAGGTCAGGATCTCCACGCGGGTCTCGTAGTCCAGCAGCGGATCCGCGCCGGGCCAGGAGAGGGCCACCGCGAGATGCCGGGCCTCGCCGTCCAGCACCGCCAGGTCCATCTCCTGGGGCGCGTACTCGGCCACCAGCGCCCCGACGACCCGCCACAGGGTGGCCGTGTCCGGTACGACGAGATCCAGGTCGTTCATCGGCCGGGGCAGGTCGTCCGGGTACCACGCGGCGAGGGACAGCCCCTTGAGGGGACGGGCGCCCAGCGCGGCACAGCGCTCCTGGACACGGGCGTAGAACGCGGTGCGTTCGGCCCGGCGCCGCAACTCGTCCGCCGAGCCGCTGCCGACGACGCCCTCGCGGGCGGCCGCCGTCATCACCAGTGCCCGGTACGCCTGGGAGACCCGGCCCGCCGCCGTCACCACCTCGTAGGGCGTGGCGTCCTCGTGGAGGTCGAGGAGGCGGCGGAAGAGGGCCAGATCCGGCACCGGGAGGGTGCCGGGGTGGGGCTCGTGGCGAGACGCCTGGGCGTCGTCGTGGGCGCTCACGTCAAGTCCTCGCGGTGTCGGTCGGGTTGGGGGCGTGCCAGTAGACGTGCTCGGTGCGCCAGCCACGCCCGTGCAGCGAGGCGACGATGCGACTGCCGTGCTCCGTCGTGCCCGTCGCGCCGCCGTGGACCACATTGCCCAGCAGGGGCACGCCGGCTCGGGCGGCCCGGGCGAGCGAGGCCTCGACCAGACGCGCGGTGACGGCGCGGACGTCGAAGGGCTCGGCGACCAGGGTGTCGAAGAGTTCGAGGTAGTCGGTGCCGGTCACCTCGTCGGTGAACGGCAGCAGCGTCGCGTGCCCGGCGGGCGCGCCGCCGGCGACGGCGACGAGACTGGACCGCCCGGGGGCGGCCATGACCGCGTCCGCCTGCACCTCCGCGTCCCCGCGATGCACCGGCGCGTTCTGCTGGGCCGCCCCCGCCTCGAAGGCATCGGCGAGCCAGGCACGGATCCGCCCCTGGTGCTCGGGGCCCGCCGCACGAATGACGACATCGGAAACGGCGTCACCGCCCGAGCCGTCGGCGTCGGTGGGCGGGTCGTGCCGCAGGTAGGTCAGATGAGGGGTCCAGGGCGCGCCGAGCCGAACGCCGGGCCCGGTGCGCAGGAGCACTCCGCCGGTGTGGGGATGGACGGCCGTGGCATACCGGCGCAGTGCCTCGGCCGCCTCGGTGGTCACCGGAGCCGGGTGGGCGTACTCGACGAGGCAGTAGTCGCGCCCGCTCAACGGGTCCTGCGTCGCCCCCAGCACACAGTGGCCCGCACCGGTGTCCACGAGCAGGCCGGCGTCTCGGCAGGCCGCCAGATAGGCGGGGTCGGCGTCCTGGGGGCCGGGGCCGGCCGGGATCACGCCGGCTCCGGCCGTGCGACGGTGAGCTGATGCTCCGTCACAAAAGTTGCGGCCTGCCGTACTTGCTCCGCCGTCACCCTCTCCAGATCACGGATCCCCGTCTCCAGGGACCACGGTCGGGTGCCCAGCCCGGTCTCCTGGCTCAGGGCCATCGCATGGTCCCAGGGCCGCTCTGCGGTGGTCACCAGGTCCGTCACCGCCTGGCGCCGGGCAACGGCGAGGTCCTCCGGATCGGGACCGGCCGCGGCGATCTCCAGCAGCACCTCGCGGACGACCTCCTGCGCGCGCCGGAGATTACGGTTCTCGACCCCCGCCATGATGCGCCAGGCCCCGGTCTCCGTGTATCCGCGCGACCAGGTGAAGAAGGCGTACACCAGCCCTTCTCGGCCCCTCAGCCTGCGGTAGAGCGGTGAGGCGGGGGAGGGGCCGAGCAGCTGGGCCAGGACGGTGAAGGCGTGGCGCCGGGGATCGTGCACGGACGGGGAACGGCTTCCGGTCGCGAACCAGGAGAATCCGTCCGGATCGGCACCCGTGTCCAGAGGGGTCCAGGGCTCCGCCGCGAGATCGGGCAGCGGCTCCGCCGCCGGCTCGGCGGCCGCCGACGGGCGGGCCGCGGGGATCCCGGCGAAGGGGGTGTCGGCGAGTTGCTCGGCGACCTCGGCGGGCGCGGTCGCTCCCGTGCAGACCAGGGTCATGCGCCTGCGCAGAAGGACGTAGCGGTGCACGCCCAGCACGTCCGCCAACTCCATGGCGCGCATGGCCTGGTCCGTGCCGCCGACCGGACGGCCCAGCGGATGGCCGGAGAAGCAGGCGGCGAGGAACGCGTCCTGCACCGTGTCGCTGGGATCGGCCGCCGCGGCGGCCAGCTCCTGCAGCACCGCCTGGCGTTCGGTCTCCAGCACGGCTTCGTCGAGCTGCGGATCCAGCACGGCCCGGGTGAGGAGGCGGGCCACCTCGGGGACATGGTCGCCCAGCACCTGCGCCTGGAAGAACATGCGGTCGAGACCGGTGGTGGCGTTCGCCCGTCCGCCGAGCCGCTCGACACGCTCGCTGAGCGAACGGCCGCCGTCGACGGGCGCCGACATCAGTACGTGCTCCAGCAGATGGGCGACTCCGCCCCGGGCGGGCGGATCGTCACGGGAACCGAAGTCGACGGCCAGGCAGAGGGTCGTGGTCCTCCAACGCCCGTCGCTCTCCCCGATCACCGCAACCGGCAGGTCACCGATCATCGTGCTCATACACCCTCGCTCAGCGGATAGCGGTACGGTCCGCCGGGCGCACGGAGGTCCAGGCCGGTGGACGGACGGACGCTGCCGGGAAGCACAGCGGCTTCCCGGCAGCGGGGCCTTACTTGACGGGCTTCACCTTGATCTTGTCCAGGCGGGGACGAAGAAGGCTGACGTGGTTGCGCTCCATGGTGCACCTCCTCTCACGGGGTCGGGGCCGGGGGACGATGGCCTGCCGGGCGGAAGCCTCCGGCCGGCCGCCGGCGCCGCACCATGGCGCGGTACCGGTGGTTCGGGGACCCATGCGCCGGTCAGTGGCGCAGGGGCCGGGCTCATGGCGTTTCATGAGCGGCTACGGCCCTGTGGTCGATGGCCGCGTGTCGGGTGGTCGTGGATCTGGTGGTCGCGGATCTGGTGGTCGTGCGGTGGGTGCTCGTGCGGCCGACGAACGCGTGCCGGGGTACGCGTCGGTGGCCGCCTGGCCGCCTGGCCGCCTGGCCGCCAGGGCGGTGTTCCGTGGTCATGTGCCGAACTCGATGGCTCCGGTGTGCCTCCCGCGCTGTGCCACCCGGCCGAAGGCGAGCACGGCGACAGTCAGCCAGCCGGCCCCGATCACCGCGCCCAGCGAGGCCTGTTGCAGTACCCGCACGGCCGGACCACCGTCCAATAGGGCCCGCAGGGCATCGAGTTCATGGGTCAGCGGCAGTGCCTGGGCCAGGGCCTGGACGGGCACCGGCCAGTAGCCGGTGGGGACCTGGACCCCGCAGACCGCCATCATGCCGAGGTAGGCCGTGTTGGAGACGACGTTGCGCAGGGCGGGCCTGTCGGTGACCAGGGCGGCCAGCGTGAGCCCGAAGCAGTAGGTTCCGAGCGCCGTCAGCACGACCAGCACCAGGGCCACCGGCACGGTGCCGGGGGTCCAGCGCAGCCCGAACACCGGGCCCAGGGCGAACAGCGCGGCCGCCGAGGTGGCCGTACCGCTCACGACCCACTGCAGGCTGCGCACGACGAAGGTCCAGGCGAGCTGGGAGGGCGCCGCGATCAGCAGGGGCAGGGTGCCGAGCGAGCGTTCCCAGGCACTGGAGGCGACGACCATGGTGGCCTCGATGGCGCAGGCCATCAGGGCGTTGCCGGTGACCAGGAACCGTTCGTCGCTGCCGGCGCCGGTCAGCCGTCCGACGAGGGTGAAGAACACCACCTGGCTGAGCATGCGGACCAGCCAGCCGAACAGCCAGGTCCGCCAGGTGTAGACGGCCCTCAACTCGGCCAGGGCGATCGCGCTGCCGTGTCGCAGGATGGTGAGCGCCTGGTGGCGCGGGCGGGGTCTCATGCGTGCCCCAGGGTGCCGAGCACGCGCACGCGGTCGAGCACCCGGCGCAGCAGGAGCGTGGCGGCGCCCAGGCCGGCCGCCGCCAGCAGGATCAGCGCGAGCAGCTGCACGGGCAGGTGCCTGGGCGCGTCCGGCCGGAAGGCGGACCGCAGCAGGTCGGCCGACCAGGACAGGTAGATCAGGCGGCTGACCGGGTGCAGCCAGTGGGGGAGCGCACTGAGGGGCAGGACGATGCCGGACAGCAGGTAGACGGGGAAGCTGAGGGAGTTCTGATAGGGCCGCCCGCGCCGGGTGAGCACGAGGATCGCCGCGATCATCGTCGCGGTGCATCCCGTCGCGAGACACGACGCGAGGATGCCGGCGAGCAGGGCGAGCGGGTGGTGCAGCGTCAGGTGGACGCCGAAGCACAGGCCGACGGCCCATGCCTCGGCGAAGGCGATCAGACCGGCCGCGGTCACGGCGCAGATACGCCCGCCGACGACCAGGGCCAGCGGAGCCGGGGCCGCCACCGTGGGTTCGAGGGTGCCGCTGTAGCGGTCCCGGTCGATCAGGTCGCCGGCGGTGAACAGTCCCAACGACCAGAGCGCCATCAGCATGGGGGCGATGACCGCGTTGGCCGCGATGCCGGGCCGGGTGGGGTCGTCGGTCATGGCCAGCAGGATCAGGGTGTACAACGGCACGGTCGCCAGCGTGTGCAGTTCGCCGGGCGACCGGCGCAGCAGGGCGGCTTGCAGGCGCAGGCCCGCCAGGAAGGGCCTCATCCGACGACCTCCATGCCGCGCTCGCCGATGAGGCTCAGATAGACCTCTTCCAGCCCCGGGCGCGAGGTCGCCAGTTCGGTGACGCCGGCATCGACGAGGAGCCGCAGTACGGGTGCGAGCGCCTGACGGTCGCTCACCTCGATCCGGGTGGCCCCGCGCGGGCCCGCGCCGACCGTGACCACGCCGGGATGGATGCGGATCCGTTCGACGAGCTCGTCCGGGACGCCCGTCGCCTCGATGCGCTCGTGCCGCGACAGGAGCGAGCCGAGTTCACGGGGGGTGGCCGTGCGCAGGATGCGTCCGCCGTCGATGAGGGTGGCCCGGTCGCAGACGGCCTCGGCCTCCGCCATGTCGTGGGTGGTGAGCAGGACGGAACGCCCTTCCTCGCGCAACTCGCCGATCAGGGTGCGGAAGTCGCGGGCCGCGACGGGGTCCATTCCGGTGGTCGGCTCGTCGAGCAGCAGCACACGCGGGCCGTGCATCAGCCCGCGGGCGAGGTGCAGGCGCTGCTTCATGCCGCGGGAGAAGGTCTCCACCCGCTCGTCGGCGTGCGCGGTGAGGCCGAACCGCTCCAGGAGCGTTGCGGCCCGCTGCCGGATCTCGCGGCCGGGCACGCCGTACAGAGCACCCCAGTAGTGCAGGTTGCGCCGGGCGGAGAGCCTGCCGTACAGCCCCCGGTCGCCGCCGAAGACACATCCGATCAGCGGGCGCACCGCGGCGAGTTCGCCCACGACGTCGTGTCCGAGGACGCGCGCTGTACCGGCGTCGGGCACCAGGACGGTGGCGAGGATCTTGCAGAGGGTCGTCTTGCCCGCTCCGTTGGGGCCGAGCAGCGCGTGCACCTCGCCCTCGCCGACCGACAGGTCCACGCCGTCGAGGGCGGTGCGTGCGGTTCCTCCGCCACGTGACGGAGGGAAGCTCCGGTGCAGTCCCAGGACCTCCACGGCGTTCATCGCGCGGCCTCCACGAGGCCGGGGCCGGCGGCGGGCAGTGCGTCGAGCAGGCGCATCAGCCCCGACTCGTCGACACGCGAGGCGCGGTACTCGCACATGGCGTCGATCTTCTCCGGTGAGCCGTCGTACCCGATGGGAGGTGGTGCGTCGGTGATCCGCGCGAGCACGGGCAAGTCCGAAGCGCGGGTGAGCCGTTGGGCGGTCGCGTCCGCGGCGGGAAGGTCGCTCACCCGGTTCAGTACGAAGCCGAGCAGGAGCGCGCGCAGGGCCGGGGGCAGCCGGTCCGTGACTCCAGAGACGTCAACGGGACCCGCCTGCCGGGCGCTTGCCACGACGATCACCGGAAGTCCCGCCAGTTCGGGCAGGATCCGGTTGGCCAGGTCCGAGGCCGGGGGCAGGTCTCCCACCCCGGCGGCACCCTCCACGAGGAGCCACGGCACCTCGCCGGCGAGGCGCTGGTAGCCCTCTTCGACGGCGTCCTGGCAGCGGCGGCGCAGCCGGTCCGGCAGCGCACCGAGATCGAGGCGGTCGGCCCCGGTGACCGGGACCCGTCCGAGGCGCCGACCGCGTACGTACAGGTCCCCCACGGGGGTGCGCGCGTCCGGAAGGTTCACCACGACGGGGTTGTGCCACCAGCGGGGAACCGTCCCGGCTGCCGCGCAGCTCTGCACCACGCCCCGTCGCCAGGGAGGCAGCGACCGCCCGGCGTATTCGTCGGGGGTGACGACGGCGACCGCCTTGAACGGAGCGCAAGGAACGCCCCGGCGGAAAAGACTGCGCAGAATGCCGATCGAGACGGCGGTCTTGCCGACCCCCGCGGACATTCCGAGAACGGTGACGCCCCGTCCGGAGAGAGGTGAAGACGCTGCGTTTTTCAAGACGAGCACCATCCCTCCCCGGTTTCGGTGTCCTCCGTGCTGTCACCACCATGGTCACATAGTCGTGACTGACGGGTCAATATCGTCAGTCACAAAAATGGGCGAGATCCGATGGAGACGCGCCGGGACGCGTCGGCGAGGGGAGGGGTGACGAAGAAGCCCGTGGACCACGGATGGTCCACGGGCAGGAGGGTGCCGGGAGTGTCAGCCCTCGGCGGCTGCGGGAGCCGGTTCGGCGGCCGACACGGTGCTGGAGCGGTACCCGAGGCATCGCAGGCTCTCCCGGTAGGACGCGAGGCTGCCCCGCTCGTCCCCCGACTCCTGCTGGATCTCGGCCAGCTCGGCCCAGGCGAAGCCGGCCTGGCGGGTCGCCTCGGACGCTTCGAGGGACAGGGCGGCCCGCTCGCAGGCCGCACGGGCCCGCTCGCCGTGGCCCTGCCGCAGCTCGGCCCTGGCCAGCACCAGAAGCGCCCGGGCGCTCTGCAATCGGTGCCCGGTGCCCAGCAGGTTCAGTGCGGACCGGGCCCGCTCCGCGGCGGCGGCGCTGTCGTCCAGAGCCAGGTCCGCACGGGCCATCGCCGTCTGGCAGTAGGCCTGGTCGACGGTACTGCCGTGGCGGTCGAGTTCCCGCTCCGCCAGTGTGAGCTGCTGCTTGGCGGCGGCCGCGTCCGGGGTTTCCGCGTCCAGCAGCACCACCGCGTAGGCGTTGCGCAACCGGGCCATGGCCCGCTGGTCCTCGCCCTCCGCGTAGAGGGCGAGGGCCTTGCGGACGAAGGTCAGGGCGTCCGCCGCCCGGCCGTTGCGGTGGGCGACGAGGCTGGCGTTCCAGTACGCCGCGCCACGGGCCCGGTTGTCGGTGAGGTGTTCCGCCTCCTCGATGGCGCGTGCGGCGAGGTATCCGGCGCGGTTCAGATCGCCGCGCTCGCTGTACAGCCCCACCAGCGTCGACATCAGTTCGATCGCGGTGACGGACGGAGGGATCTCCAGCCGCTGGAGGTCGGCCAGCTTCGACTCGGCCAGCTCCACGGCGTGCGTGAGGTCGCCGAGCTCCCGGTAGCAGCGGCACAGGGCGATGACCACGGTCAGATCGGCCACCGCGCTCGCCGGCTGTCCTTGGTGGTCGGTGCCGGCCTCGCGCAGGCGCTCGTACTCGACCAGTGCCTCCTCGAGGCGGCCGAGTGCTTCGAGCGATCGGGCGACGCCGAGGCCCACGGCGGACCGGACCTCGGCCGGTCCGCCGTCGCCCGCCTTCTCGCGGGCGGCGAGGAAGGTGGTCAGCGCCGCCTCGGGCTCGCCGTTCGCCAAGGACATCTCCGCGTAGGAGATCTCGACTTCGAGGTTGCCGGGCGGCTCCGGCGCCAGACACTCGAGCAGATACCCGGGGTCGCATTCCAGGCGCGCGGCGATGCGGCGCAGCACCTCTTCGGAAGGGGTGCGCTTGCCGCTTTCCAGGAGCGAAATGTAACTGTGCGAGAGATCGCTGCCTGCGAGGTCGGTCTGCGACATGCGCCTCAAGCGGCGCTGACGACGGATCCGCGACCCCAATTCCGCCATGTCGTGCACGGGAATCAGCCTTCCGGATATGTTACCGGAAAGTAAACCAGACAGTTCAACAACCAGTCAAGGCACTCAGCAGCAGGGCGGGAAATCCGTGTCCAGCGGCGGGTCGGTCCGGGCCGGCGCCGACGCGGAGTGCTCACTCCGCGCATCGGCGCCGGGCCGCGGTCCATCGGTGAACGCCGACAGGGACGCCACGGCCAGGAGTGCGGCCACGACCGAGACGGCGGACGTGCGGCGCCGTGAGATTCCGGACGTGCGGATGACGGGGGAGGTGGCCATGCGGGGAGTCTCCTTGTGCTCATGCGCTTAGAGGTGCCCGGGGAACCGGTTCCGGCGTACCGGAGCACCCTTGCCTGAGACGACCTTGAGGCATCCCGGTCTACGCTCGCTCTCCGCACGCTATGCACCCGTGCGAGCGGCGACGGTCGTCCGCAGAGGCACTGTTGATCACTTGCCGACAGGATCCGCTCCATGGACCTCGTGACGGCCCGTCGGCTCCTGACGGCATACGCGATGCTCGACGGCCCGGACGGCCTCGGTGTCCCTGACCTCCTAGACGCCCCCGGCCGCCCCGACCACCTCTGTGCGCCGCGCGATCGCGCCTTACGTGCGGTCACGGGACTCCTCTTCCGCCTCAGCGCTCTGACGGCTGCACACGGGCCGGGCGCACCGGCGAAGCTGCTGGACGCACTCGCCCTGTCGTCGCACGCCGCCCACGACCTGGACGCCGTAGGCACAGTCGAGGCCTTCCTGGAGACCGGCGGGCGACCCGGCGAAGCCGCGCACATGGGCGAGGTCATGCGCGCACTGCGCCGTGCCGCGTACGGCTCACCGGGCACCCCGGGGTACGGGGGCGACGATCCGTGCCGTGCCCCGGGGTGCCCGAGCCCGCCTCTGACGGCAGACCCGCGGCCCGGTCGGACCTCGCTTCCGCCGTCACTGAAGAGGCTCGCCTCGGCCCTTTCCACCATCCGCTCCCACCGCACCCGCCTGATCCGCGACCTCCCCTTACCCGGGCCCGTGATCACGGGTCCTTCCCTCGGTCAGCGGGTGGACCGCGGGACCGTTCTGATCAGCCCGGCGGATCACGCCTACGCCCTGGTGGTGGCCGGCGCGAGGCTGCCGTACGGCCGCAGCATTCCCGCGCTGCTCGACGGCCTGCGGCGGTACCTCACCCCCTCGGACGCGGCGTGGGCGTTGTGGGCCCACGTCCACCAGTTGCAGCCCGCCGCGGCACTCGACTTCCTCCTGGTGACCCACGACGGCGCTCCGCGGAGAACGCGGTGGGCCTACCGGCCCGGGCCCGGGTCGCAGCCGGGGCGCGATCCCGTACAGCTGTGCCGTGACCGCCTCCCCTCGGTGGCCCCCGTCCCCGCGCACGGGGAGGTCCTGGTGGCCGGGGCGGGTGAACCGGTGACCGTCCGGGCGCCCGCCCCCGGCATCGTCGAGGTGGCCGCGGAACGCGCGACCGGGGCACCGGTGCGCGCCCTGGTGTACGCCGCACGGACCCCGCCCCCGGGCTCGAACCGGTCGGCGCGGCGTGCCGCCGCACTTGTCGCCGCCCGTATCACCGACGCCCACCGGGAGTGCGCCGTTCTCAGCGTCGTGCCCGGTCGAGTACGGCTGGACAGGGGTCTGGGTCCGGAGCAGGAGACCGCTACGGTGGTAGGCGGCGCAGTCCTCCGCCGGCTCCTCGAAGAGGGCGCGCAGGCACCCTTGTTGACGGCGCGGATGGACGACGACGGTCCGATCGTCCGGCTGACACCCAGGAACTACCGCGCCTATCTGCGGCTCCGGCTGCCCGCGTCGCCGCTCGTCCTCGTCCCCACCGCCAGCCCCCTCGTCCGGTCGATCGCCGCCGTCCTCTACGCGCGTTTGCTGGCGCTGGGCTTGGGACACCGGGTGCAGCGGCACCGCGGAGGCCTCTACATCGATCTGGGGGACGGCAAATACTGGGAACTGATCGGCGGCACAGGGGAGGCGACCAGCAGCGGCGGCCTGCTGCTGGAGGCGGCCCTCCTCATCTACCGCACCGATCCCGCCCGCTTCGACGCGTACTTCCAGGACCACCTCGGGCTGTCCGATGATCCCCACCGGGCCATGACCGGCATCCTCGACGCAGCGCTGGAGCACGAGGCGAGAATCCGCCGACTGGCCGCCCTGGAAGGGAAGTTCGCGCCGTTCACCGGCCTGGCGTCCGCCGACCCCGGTGTCCTGGCCCTCGTGACGGACGTCCTCGGAAAAGCCGGCTCCGGAGCGATCCACATCGACGTCCTGGACGACTACTACGCGGATCAGCAGCAGCGGGTACGCGCGCTGATCCTCCTGTTGCGCCTGCCCTTCCGCCTGCTGTCGCTGCACTACTCGACCGCGAGGGCGGAGGTGTTCCTGCGAGGCTGAGGGGCCGTTCCGGCGTCCGAGACCGGGGGACGGCGTCCTGATGGCGTTGGTAGCGGCCGGGACCGGCGAGTCGCTGTCGGGACGCCGACGCCCGGCCGTGGAGTGCGGCGTAGATCCGATGTAGATCGGAGCCTGCCACGGTGATCCCGCCTTCGCACGGCAAGTCAGCACGGAAGAGCACGAGGAGATGTGGAATGCGCAGTTCCCATGAGGCCGGCCGTCGACCGGACGGGCGCGCCGTACGAACGCCGGTGTCCGTCAGGGTCGCCTTCGGCCTGTTCACAGCCGCGCTCCTGTCCGGGGCGGCGTCCGTCGTGGTGGCCCACGGCGTGACGGAACACCGGCACGGCGACGGGCCGGCCGGTGTCCACGTCTCCGCGGGTGGCCCGGAGGACTGGAACAACACCGTCTCGCAGCCCCGCCCCACGAGCTGATCGGTTCACGGCGCCGGTACCGCCCGTCGGTCCACGACGCCGATACCGCCCGTCGTCACACGGGCAGTTCCTCCCGCAGCGCCGTCGCGTGCAGGGCGTCCGGCAACTCCAGCCGGGTGAACACGGCGGCGGCTTCGCCCAGTCGGGCCGCCGCCTCCGCGTTCCGGCCGAGGTCGGCGAGCGCCCGGCCGAGCGCGACCAGCGCGTGCCCGTGGTCGCGCTCGGCACGGCCGTCCGCGCAGCGGGCCACCGCCTGCCCGGCGGCGGCCACCGCTTCCGCCGGCCTGCCCAGGGCACGGAGGGTGTCGGCCAAGCGGTAGTGGGCCTGTGCCTCCCGGCCGTGCAGCTCCATCGCCCGGCATACGCTCAGGCACTCGGTGTAGTGCGCCACCGCCTCGTCGTACCGCCCGAGTTCGTGCATGCACAGTCCCAGCACGGACAGTGCGTAGGCCACGCCCTGATGGTCCGCGGCGGCTCTCAGTTCGGCCAGTGCGCTCTCACAAGCCCGCCGGGCCTCCTCGACACGTCCGCAACGCAGCCTGGCGAGGGCCGCGTTCACCGTCGTCACCAGAGCGCCGGACCGCTGGCCGAGTTCGCGGGCGAGCCGGACCGCCTCGTCAAGGCGGTCCACGGCGTCTTCGTGATCGTGCTGGAGGAGCGCGACCAGTCCGAGGTCGTTGAGGATCTGGCGGAGGATGGGCGCGTCGCCGTTCTCCCGGCAGTGGGTCTCGGCCATCCGCAGATGCTGCCTGGCCACCCCCAGCCTGGCGCTCTGCACCGCGATGTTGCCGCACAGGAAACGGGCGCGGCCCACGGTGCGGTGATCGGCGAGTCCTTCGGCCGACTCGGCCACCGCCACGGCGGCGCGGACCAGTTGCTCCCGCTGCACGTAGGGTCCGAAGGCCGTCAGGGCGATCAGCAGATCCACGGCGACGCGCAAGAGGGGCGCACGGGTTGCGGCTCGCGGCCCCGCGCTCGGCTCGGCCACGTCCGCCACCTGTGACTCGCGGGCGGCGACCAGGACGACGGAGAAGGCGGCCTCGGATTCGGCGGCGGCCCAGTCCCGGGCCGCCCGCACATCGGCGAACCTCACACCGGCCGAGCGAGTCGGGCTCAGGGTGGTGGCGACCGCGTCACCGGGCACCACCCGCTGGAAGGCCCCGGCCGCGGTGGCCAGCAGGAAGTCGAGCAGCCGGTCGAGCGCGGAGAGGCGTTCCTCCTGTGTCGCCTGCTGCTGCCCGTAGACACGGAGCAGGTCGTGGAGCCGGTACCGGCCCGGACCGGAGGTGTCCAGGAGGGAGAGGTCGACCAGAGCCTCGAGCTGTTCCTTGGCGTCCTCCTCGTCCATCCCGAGTACGGCGGACGCCGCCGGGGTGCCGATCTCCGTGTCGCACACCGCCGCGACCAGCCGGAACGCTCTGGCCTGCGCCTCACTCAGCTGGCGGTAGCCCATCTCGAACACCGACGCCACGGTGAGGTCACCGGCACGCAACTCGGCCATCCGGCGCCGCTCGTCGGCCAGTCGTACCGCCAGAGACCGCGCACCCCACGCGGGCCGCGACGCCAGCCGGGAAGCGGCGATCCGCACCGCCAGCGGGAGCAGACCGCAGCTGTGCACCAACTCCCTTGCTGCCGCCGGGTCCTCGGCGACCCGGGCGGGGCCGACGACGCGTTCCAGGAGGGACACCGCCTCGTCCGCCTCGAAAGCGGCCAGGTCGACACGGGCCGAGGTGGGCAACCCCCACAGTCTCGACCTGCTGGTGATGAGCACCGCGCAGCTGGCCGCTCCCGGGAGCAGCGGCGAGATCTGGGTGGCGTCGCGAACGTCGTCCAGCAGGATCAGCACGCGCCGCCCGTTCAGCAGCGAGCGCAGGAGCCCGGCGCGGTCGTCGAGGCTCTCCGGTACGAACTGTGCGGCGACTCCCAGCGCGGTGAGGAAGCTGGTGAGCACCACGCCGGCGTCGGTGGGGTCGTGCCGGTTGCCACGCATGTCGGCGTACAGCTGACCGTCGGGGAACCGTGCACTGACACCGTGTGCCGCCCGCACCGCCAGGGCGGACTTTCCCACCCCGCCCATGCCCGTGATCACGACGACCGGTGGTGCGTCGCCGTGGTCCGTGGCCAGCGCCCGCGTGAGCCGGTCGAGAGCGGGCGAGCGACCGGTGAAGTCCACGGTGCCGGCCGGCAACTGCGCGGGCACGGGAGGCGAGCCGACGAAGATCCCGCCGGCTGCGGCGGAAGACGTGGCGGTGGCCGCGCCGGCGGGTGCCGGAGAACCTTGGGCGTCCTCGCCGGCATCGTCCGGTAGGCCCGTCGTGGATAACGCGGAGGCCTGACCCACGACGCCCGGCGACACCGCACCCCCGCGACCGGCCGAGGTCCCTTCGCCGCCGTCGGGCGTGCGTGCGGCGGAGCGCCGGCCGGACCCGGCAGTGGAGGCCCCCGAGGCACGGCCCGGGGTTTCTGCTTCTCCTTCTACCGCAGGCGCGGAGGAGGCGTCATCGGCGAGGAGGCGCTGGTAGAGGGTGCGCAGCTCCCGACTCGGCTCGACGCCCAGCGTCTCGGCCAGCTGGGTGCGCAGCCGGTGGTACGCAGCCAGGGCGTCGGCCTGTCTCCCGGCACGCTGCAAGGCCCGTATGTACAGCGCGTGGAAGCTCTCGCGCAGCGGATGGGCGCTCACCAGGGCGCCCAACTCAGGTACTGCCAGCAGGGGCGAACCCTCGCCGATCAGCAGGTCGAAGTGCTCTTCCAGCAGCGTCAGCCGCACCTCTTCCAGCCGTCCCCGCTGCTGCTCCGCGTGCGGGCCGGGCACACCGGCCAGCGGCTCCCCGTGCCAGAGCGCGAGCGCCTGCCCGATCCGGGCGGCCGCCTCGGCGGGCCGCCCGGCCGCGCGGTGCCCGGCCGCCTGCCCGGCGAGCTGTTCGGCCCGTACCGCGTCGACATCGCCGGGATCCAGGGCCAACCGGTAGCCGTCGCCCACGGAGACGAGGACCTGCGGCTGGGTGGGGGACTCGTCGAGGCTCCGCCGCAGCCGCCAGGCGTACGTCCGCATCATCGCGGCCGCCGAGTACGGCGGCTCGTCGCCCCACACCCCGTCGATGAGCTCCGCCATCGACGCGGCCCGCCCGGAGCGCAGCAGCAGCACCGCCAGCATCGCCTGCTGCTGCGGCGACCCGAGGCGAAGCGTCTGGTCGGCGCGGGTGGCGCGGAGCTGGCCGAGAACGGCGAACCGGATGCCCGGTGTCCTGCCGGCCTCCGTGCGGTGGCCCGTGCCGTGGCGCCCGGCGGGCGGCGTATGCGCGTCACGACGACGAGGTTCGTCCAAGATCTCTTCCACTCCCACGACAGACCCTTTCACCCCCAGGCCCCGCACCTGAGCGACGCCACAAGGCCGAGCGCCCGGCCTCAGAGTGACGCCTACGGTATGAACGATTGCCTCAGGACGTCCAAGGTTCCCGATTGCCGCGAGTCAAGGGGCGATGTGGGGAGTTCGGCGCGTGTCCGCGGACGGTACTTGGGGTCCTTGTCACAGCCGCAGGCCGATCGTCCTTCGTAGCGCAGGCCTTCCGCCGGCACCGCGGTCACCACCGACCACTGGCGGACGTCGCGCCGGGGCGGCGGAGCGAAGTCATGTCCGGCGCACTCCCGGGCACCGTACTGACGGGCGGCCGCTGTCCGAGACGCTCTCCCGGCCGGATCCCCTGACGCCGACACCCGACCCCGCACCTCAGCGTGCAGGGCGGTGACCACAGCTGGGACACTGTCCCCTCCACGACAAGGTGCCGCCGGCCGGAACCGTGGTGGGAGCGCCGGCAGCGGCCGCTTGACGGTCCTACAAAGGGGTGCGATGCGTTGGTCCACTGCTCTGACCGAGGCGGGGATCACTGATCCGCACGTGCGGCGGGCCTACGAGACACAACGTCGGGACGTGCGAAAGTTTGCCCCGCACGAGTACGTGGCTGTCCGGTTGCTGCTCCCCGCGCGGCTCCAGCCGCCCGTCATCGCCGCCGTGGCGTACATGCACAGGACGGACGAGCTGATCGACGCCGGCGAGGTGAGCGTCCGCCAGGCGGCTCTGCGCTCCTGGGCCGAGCAGACCGCAACGGCCCTGGAGGCCGACGATCCGCCCGCGGACCACACCCTGTTGACTCTGTGGGACACCGTCCATCGGCACCCTTACATGGCCGAACGCGTGCGCGCCTTTCTCGCGGGCGCACCGGTCGAGGCCGCTTGGACAGGCTTCGACACCGAGGCCGGCTTCCAGGACTACGTGGACCGCTACGCCCTCCCGGCCCTGATGCTGACAGCGTCGCTGCTCGCGCCCCGCCCGGAGGCCGCAGCGGACGACCCGTTCGCCGCCGGCTGCCGAGCACTGATCGAGGGGTGGCAGCGCTGCGACTTCCTCGCCGACTTGGCCGAGGACGTGACTCAAGGCCGTATCGGAGTTCCGCAGGACGAACTCGTACGCTACGGATTGAAGTTCGAGGACCTGCGAAGCAGGTCGCAGGCGTGCGTACCCGCTCTGGAAGGTCTGGTCCGCGCTCAGACCGACCGAGCCGAAACGGCTCTGGCCGCTTGCCGAGATCTCCCGTCACTCGTCGCGGCCGAGTACCGACCGTTCCTCGACGCCCTCATCGATGTCCAGGAGCTCCGGCTGGCCGCAGTGAGGCGCCATGACGGCGACCTCATGTACCGGGAGACAGGACCGGCGTCTATGGCTTCCGTCGCCGTCCTGACCCGACGGTTCCGCCGCGCCTGGTCCCACCGGCGGCGGCGGTCGCAGGACATCTCGAGCCGTACGCCGATCCGATGACCGACTCCGTGCCGCCGGGTGGCGCTGTTCTCGACCCGGATGACTTGGACGCCCGGTGGGCGCACGCCTGGCGGCCGGAACAGGTCGCTGAGCGGCTGGCCGGTGTCCGTGCGCCGTGGTGTGTCGCGGCGGGCTGGGCACTGGATCTGTTCCGCGGAGAGCAGTCGCGGTCGCACGACGATCTGGAGATCGCAGTGCCCGCGGCGGACTTCACGGAGATTCGGGACCGGTTCCCGACGTACGTCTTCGACGCGGTGGGCTCGGGGCGGATCTGGACGGGCGCAGGAGTGGAGGCGCTCGCCGTCACCCACCAGACCTGGCTGCGGGATCCGGAAGACGGTCGGTTCCTCTTCGACGTCTTCCGGGAGCCGCACGAGGGCAGGACCTGGATCTGCCGACGGGACGAGAGCCTGAGACTGCCGTACGACACGATCATCGAGCGGACCACGGACGGCATCCCCTATCTGGCACCCGAGCTCGTCCTGTTGTTCAAGGCGAAGGCGGCTCGCCCCAAGGATCAGGCGGACTTCCACGGAGTCCTCCCCCTGCTGAGCCGGACACGGCAAAACAGACTCAACACTTGGCTGACGCGTGTGCATCCCGGACACGCTTGGCTGGACGAATTGGCGAGGCGGTGAGGGGGCCCTGGCTGGAACGCCGCGTACCGGAACAGGCCGAGGAGTCACCATGTGCTGCCTGCCCGGACGACGGCCAAATCGGAAGGAATCGCTTCGGATACGCTTGCCCGCATGTCCCCAGCGACGAACCCTCAACTGCCGCCCTTTCGCGTCGATGACCCCAAGGTGATGCGGGCGCTCGCCCATCCAGCCCGGTTGGCGATCATGGCGCGCTTGGCGGAGGTGGGGCCGGGCACGGCGACCGAATGTGCCGCCGCGACGGGCCTCTCGCCGTCCGCGACGAGTTGGCACCTACGGGCACTCGCCGAGTCCGGCCTGATCGAGGAAGCCGAGCATCCCGACAAGCGCAAGCACCTGTGGCGCGCGCGCTCGTCCCAACTCGTGGTAGCGAACAGCCGGAGCGACGGCGGTGCGGCGAGCCGGGAACTGCTACGGCAGTACCTGTCCCGCGGCGACCGGCAGTTGGAGGAGTGGCTCAGCGTCGAGGGCGAGCAGCCGGAAGAGTGGCGTGAGGCGCTGTCCATCCTCAACGCCAAGGTCGAGGTGAGGCCCGAGGAGTTGGACGAACTCCTCGTTCAGGTCAAGGCCCTCTTCCAGGCGTACGGCGACCGTGCGCGAGACGGGGGCGAGGCGGGTCGCCGTCCGGTGGCCATCTCGCTGCGGGCGGTCCCGGAGGTCCTTCCCGAGGCAGACATTGAACCCCGAAGCTAAAACTTCGAAGTAACAACTTCGAAACTGGCTCCCATCGTGAGCTTCGAAGCTATAGCTTCGGATCATGACTTCGGCTGCCGCACGCATCCGTCTTCCAGGTCAAGTGACAGCCATCGCTGCCGCGTTCCTGGTTTCCTGCCTGGGGGACGGGCTGGCCATCACCGCATTGATGCTCGACTTCCACGACCGGGCCACCGGCGGCTTGGGGATCGCCGCACTGTTCGGGGCGATGTCCGTGCCGGCGATCCTGCTGGCCGGGCTCGCCGGCCGGATATCCGACCGCCACCCGGCCAGACGTGTGCTGCCTCCCCTGGGCGTGGGCCTGGTCGGCGTGTGCGCGGTGATGTCGTTGACCGATGCCGTCGCATTGCTCGTCGGCCTGCTGGCCGTGCTGTCAGGCCTCATGGCGATCGCGGCACCGGTATTCGTGAAAGCACTGTTCCAGGCTTCACCCGCGCCTTTGATCAGTCGTGCGGGTGCACTCGTCTCCATGGCGTCCAACCTGGGCTTCCTCATCGGGCCCGCCGTCGGTGCCCTCCTCATGGACGCCGTCGGACTGCGCGGCGTGCTCCTGGTGGACGCGGCCACCTACCTTGCCGTGCCCCTCGTGGCCCTCTGCCTGCCCGCTCCACCTGAGTCCGCCACCACTGCCGACCCCGCACGGCCCGCACAACAGTCCGGGTTCCTGGTCGGACTTCGGATTCTCGTGCAGCACCTCCACCTTGCACGTGTGGTGCTCGTCGGACTCGTGCTCACGTTCGCCCTGCAGGTCACGAACGTCGTGGAGATCTACCTCGTACGCGACTCCTACGGAGCCACCGCCACGGTCTTCGGCCTGCTGACGACGGCCTGGGCGGCAGGGCAGATCATCGGGGCAGGGACTGCCGGGCGTCTGCTTTCCGAACGTGCCACGGCCCGACCGGCCGCGCTCACCGCGTGTGCTGTGGGCGCAGCGCTTCTGACCATCGCAGCCTTGAACAGCCTGCCGGTCCTCTTCGTCCTGACCGCTCTGGCAGGCGCCGCCAACGGAGCATTCGGTGTCGTACGTCAGACAGCGCTGGGGCGCACCATCGACTCAGCCGGCCAGGGAAGCGCGGCGGCTGCCCACGCCGCACTCCTGAACAGTGCCACCATCGCCGGCCTGGTCGGTGCGGGGTTCGTCGGCGCGGTCGTACAGCCCCGCACCGTCTACGTCCTCGCGGGCGGCCTCCTGCTGCTCGCTCTGGCCACCACGCATGTGTACCGGCGCACCGGACCTGCTCCAACAACGGCGACACGAACCCAACCTGGGGCGGTCGCAACCGCCACCGCCCTGCCCGCGGACTGACGAGAACACCCGACGATCGCGAGCCAGTAGCAAGCCGGTGAGCCCCGAGCACGCGGTCTGCGTGCCGGGCGCCCGGCACGTCACACCGTCAGTGCAGGGCGCAGACGCAGAATTCGTGGCCCTCGGGATCGATCAGGCACGTCCACGGGACGTCGCCCTGGCCGATGTCGAGATCGGTGGCGCCGAGAGTCCGCAGCCGGGCCACCTCCGCCGCCTTGTCGTCACCGGGGTACGGCAGCAGGTCCAGATGGACACGGTCCGGCACGGTCTTCACGTCGGGCGTGCGGAGGAACTCGAGATACGGGCCGTTCCCCTTGGCGGAGCGCAGCCGCGCGAGGTCGTCGGTCATCTCGTGCACGGTCCAGTCCAACGCCTGGCCCCAGAACCCGGCCATGGCCCGAGGATTCTCGCAGTCGACCGCAACCGCGGCGATCGGCCCGGTGCCCCGGTAGAGGTCCCGAGGTTCGAGCACGCAGAACTCGTTGCCCTCGGGGTCGGCGAGGACCGTCCACGGCACGTCGCCCTGACCTACGTCGGCCGGCGTCGCACCGAGCGCCCGAACGCGTGCGACCAACTCGGTGTAATGGGCCGCAGAGGTTGTGGCGAGATCGAGGTGCACACGGTTCTTCGTCGCCGTCTTGCGTTCCGGCACGGGAACGACGTCGATGCCGACGGCGACCGGGTCCGGCCAGACCGGGCCGCCGGCGGGCCCGACGTAGGTGGTCACGCCGGGGCTGTACGCGCTCCAGCCGAGCGCTTCCGCCCAGAACCGGCCGACCGCCGAGCTGTCAACAGCCTTGATGTTCACCTGAACAGGTCGCAGTGCCATGCCGGCGATCCTACGTACCCGCTCCTTACGACATCCGCAGCTGCCGCGTCGTCGAGTCGAGATCGGGGTGTGTAGGCGGCCCAATGGTGAGGTCAGCCGGTCGTTCCTTGGCCCGGCTCGCTCTAGAACTCCGCGGTTGAGGTGAGACCCCGGAGGAAGGAGCCGAAATCCGGCGCGAGGGCCAGCTCCGACTCGTCGTCCGCGTCGAACCAGGCAACGGAGGGTTGCCCCTGTCGGCCACAGGTCCGGTAGTCGAGCCCGATCCAGCAGTGCCCGTCACCCGAGAGCACCACCACGTCCGCTGGCAGGCCCCACTCTTCGATCAGGTACGGACTGTCAAGCAGGGACAGCGTCTGCTCACGGTGACCGATGCCCATCACGCTGTCGAACGGGACGTGGTCGGAACTCCACGAGGTCGGTCTAGTGGTGGGGAAGGCACTCCGGCTCTCGCTGACCTGGCCACCGTTCTGACGCCGGAGCAGGTCCAGCAGCGCCTCAGGGAGGGTGACGCCCAACAGCCGCTCGGCCTCGCTCACGGCCTGGTCGGTCAAGGGCGGCTGTATGCCGTAGCCACTCCTGGTGTCCCAGAAGGGAGGCTGAAGGTCCTCGTGACTTGCCATGACTGTCATCGTAGAAGCGGGGACCGAGGAGCCGCCGTCCGGACGCAGGTGACCTTGATGTGGAGCTGGGCTGGACCTGGCCGGGATGCACAGGCGTCCTGGTCGAGAGCGCGACGGCCCCCCGCCTGGTCACGCGTCAGCTGGCTTGCACCGTCCCGACAACTGCTCCCACAGAGACGCTGCCGCGGTGAGACCAGCCTGCCGCAGGGATGTCAGTGGCATGCGCTTGACTCACGGCCATGGAGACCAGTGCATTCGTCGACGCGGTCCGGCGCCTGATCGAGGGGGATCCGCCGGATCGGGACCGCCCCGTCATCATGGAGGACCCGCAGGGTACGGACCTGCACGCCCTCGTCGCAGCACTCGGTTCGTGGGCGGGACGTCACCGGAATCTGGCAGCGGGCGGCTTCGTCGATCCGACGCTGACCGAACGCACCGGCCTGCCACTGGTGGAGCCCTTCGGCGCGGGGGAGCTGCGTGATCTCGGCAGCCTCCCCCAAGAGGCCGGCTCGTCCGGCCGTACCAACCGGCAGGCGAGAAACCGGCCCCGGACGCCGGACCAGTCGGGTCCCCGCAGCCTCACATCCGGGATCTCAGTACGTCGATCTCACAGCCCGGCGCGAACGGGTCGAAGCCGTGCTCGATCAGCCAGCGGACCGCCAGCAGGCTTCGCAACGACCACCACGCGTGGATCACGTCGAGGTCGATGCCGGAGCCGTAGCCGGCCATGACGTCGTCCAGGTGTTCCTCGTGTCCCAGTGTGAAGGTGGCGAGGTCGTAGAGGGCGTCACCCTGGCCCGCCTCGGACCAGTCGATGATGCCGGTGACCTCGTCGCCGTCGACGAAAAGGTGCGCGATCTGCAGGTCGCCGTGCGTGAACGCCGGGGCCCACGGGCGGAGCGCGGCCTCGGCGACCTGGCGGTTGCGGGTGACGAGGTCGGCGGGCAGGACGCCGTTCGTCACGAGCGACTCGCACTCGTCGTCGAGTTCCGCGGTCAGCGCGGCGATGCTCCGGCCGGCGCGGCCGGTCCGGGGCGGCAGGGGAGCTTCGTGCAGCCTCCGGATGGCGGCGCCCGCCGCGGCCCACCCCGCCGGCGCCCCGGTCGACGGCCCGCCGAGGCGCCCGAGCGTCGTCCCCGGAGTGCGGCGAGCGCGAGCACGGGCGGCCTGCGCCACAGGACCGTCGGGGTCGGGGCCGGCGCGAGGGCCATCATCTCGACCTCGACGTCGACGCGTGCCTGGTCGGCGTCCACCTTCAGGAACACGTCCCCGACGCGCAAGGTCGCGCGCTCGGAATGAGCGACGACGACTTCGACCTCATCCATGGGCGACCAGTATCCCGGGGATGCCCGCCGACGTCGCCGGGTTTGTCACGTGCGACAACACGGCCGAACGCACCCCGCTGCCCGGCGGCCTCGTGCACGACACCGACCTCCGACCAGGCCAAGCCCATTACTTTTGTCAGGAGTTCAAGCGGGCCTGCCCGTCCGCAACCGAATCGCCGCCGCACGGGAGAGACCACCGCATGAGCATGAGCATGAGTACGTCCTCGTCGCCGCTCACAGCAGCGCATATTGAAGGGCCCGTTCGGATCGGCGCACTCGTTCCGTTGACCCGACCCGGCTGGGTCGAGGCAGGCCGACACCTCCTCGCCGGGCTGGAGTTGGCCGCGCGCGACGTCAACGACGCCGGAGGGATCGGTGGAAGACCGCTCGAACTGGTGGTACGAGACACCGCCGCGGACCCTGGGAAAGCCGCGGCGGCCGTCGAGGAACTGGCTCAGCAGGGTGTGGTCGCCGTGGCGGGGGAGTACCACAGCGTCGTCGCTCGCGCCGTTGCCGACCGGGCGGATGCCCTCGGTGTGCCGTTCCTGTGTTCCTCAGCAGTTTTGGACGCGCTTACCGAACAGCCGACGCAGTGGGTCGCGCGTCTTGCTCCGCCGCAGTCCGACGGCTGGCGGGTCTACGCGGACTTCCTTCTCGGTACGGGCCACAGCAGGATCGTCGTGGCAACCCAGCCGAGTGTCTACTGGGCATCCGGAGTCGACGTCCTGGGGGACCACCTCACTCCACGCGGCGGCACCGTCATCGAACTCGACACAGGCGGGCTCGCCCCTGCCGCGGTGTGCGACGCGCTCGTCGACCACCGGGCGACGGCGCTCCTCCTTCTGGTCGGCCACCCGGAACCGGCAGTGTCCCTCGTCAGGTCCGTCCGCCGCGACCGGCGCCTCGACGAGATTCTGATCGGTGCGCCGGCCGGCCAACCGGAGTTCGCCACATGGGCGGACCTGCTCGGTGTCGACGGCGCAGGGATCCCGTTCCTGCGCTACCTGCCCGAACGTCTGGGCCCACTCGGTACACGAGTCGAGGCAGCCCTGCGTGCGCGGCTCGTCGAAGCGCCCTCCTTCGTTGCCTTCGAGGGATACGACACCGTCACCGTCCTCGCCGAAGCACTGCGCTCGCACGGCGCCGACAGGGCGCGCGTTGCCGAATCGTGGCCCCGCGTTGCAGTTGACGGCACCCGCGGGCGGATTCGGTTCTCCCGGAGGAACGGCGTCAGCGTGTGGCAGTCGCTCGGGGCGCCCATTCAAGTCGCCGACCGAGATCCGGCGTCGCCCGACCGCTTTCGGGTCCGTCACGCCGCATGAGAAGAGCGGTGCCGGCGGGGCGGGCCGGGCGCCGGGATTCCGGCCCCGGCAGCGACCGGCTCATCGGCCGTACGTACGCGTACGTCGCGTACGTGTGGACATGGGCCCCTCCCGGCATCGTCGTCGCCTTCGCGGTCATGGAGAGTCACCCCGGGGCCCGGGGCCCGGGGCCCGGGTCCGGAGAAAGGTGCACCGGGGGCGCGTGTGAGGATCGGTGGGTGAACGATCTACGCTTCCGCCCGGCTGTCGGCTCGGACCTCTCCACCCTCGTCCGCCTGCGTGACGACGCCGCCCGCTGGATGAACTTCCGGGGCAACACCGGACAGTGGCAGCCCGGCGAACTGGATGAGGAGCACTTCCGCCGGATCATGGAAGACGGGGAAGTGTGGATCGCGGAACTGCAGGGTCGTCCGGTCGGGGCCTGGGAGCTGTGGTGGGAGGACCCGGAGGCCTGGGGCCCGCAGCCTCCGACGGCCGGGTATGTGCACCGCCTGATGGTGGACCGTACCGCCGCTCTGCCAGGAACAGGACTGCGACTGCTGCGAGCCGCTGAGCGCCGTGTGGCGGAAGCGGGCCGCACCCTGGCCCGCCTCGACTGTCTGGCCGGCAATGCGCGGCTGACCGCGTACTACGTCGACTCCGGCTATCACGTCGTAGGGCGCAAGGAGGGCAAGCCCCAGCCGGGTGGCACGACCAAGTCCTACACGCTCCTCGAGAAGCCCCTGCGGTGAGGCGACCGAGCGGGACGCGCTCTCCCGCCGGAGAAGCTTGATGCGTATATGTCCTAATTTGTCCAGTGCAACCGTCGGCCTCTGAGCAGGCCGGGCCATGGCGCGGCACCTGCGTCGTCGGAGTGCCCCGTCTGAGCGGGCCTGGCGAAGTGGCCGAGCGCATGCCGGCCTGTGGCCTCACTCACGAAAACGTGCCGACCTGTGGCCTCAGTCACGAGCGCGTTCCGGCCTGCGGCCTCGCCCCTTGAGGGGCCGCCCTCGTCGCGTCGGCCTTCCATGCCCTTTTGGCTTCAGGGGGGCCCGTCGAGTTGGCCGAGTCCGGCTGACGGCAGGTCAGACAGAGGAGGGTGGGCGCGGCTCGCCCCAAGGTGCACCCCGTTCATTCGGTGATGTGTGCCGCGTCACGCGCCTAAAAGGTGCCCAAGTTGTGTGCATCACAGCGCAAATGTCCCTTTAGCGTCCATGCTCGAACCGGCCACTCGCTCCCGAAGTGGAGCCACCCGCCATCCCCTTGGGCGTGACCTCACAAAGTGGCCCATCACACAGCAATCGTGACGTTCCTCCCTGCTTCCCCCAGAAAGGGCCCCACCATGGCTGCTTACGTCTGCGCTCCTGCCGTGATACACGGCAAGCACGCCGTGAAGACCAGCGAGATCGTGGCGGAGGTGCGCGATCGGCACCCGGATGCGGCCTGGGCGCCGCGAATCGACGGCATCGCGGCCAGCACGGGCATCGAAAGCCGCGGATGGATGCTGCCGCTGGAGACAGCCGTCGCACCCGGCAGTGGCGGCGGCCTGGGTACCGTGGGTGCCGGACCGGCCCAAGAGGCTTTGGCGCGCGAGGGGTTCACCCAGCAGGACGTGGACCGCGTGATGGCCGCTCTCGAAGCGATACCCGCACCCAAGACGGTCCAGGAGCGGACCGCGCCGGCCTGGGAGGCCGTGCAGAACTACGGTGAGCGTGCGGCGCGCGGGGCCCTCCAGATCGCCGGGATCGACGCCTCCGACGTGGACTGCCTGATCACCAGCAACTCGACCACCCCGGCGCTGCCGGGACTGGACATCGCCCTGGCGAACAAGCTCCAGCTCCGCGCCGACGCGATGCTGCTGCCGGCCACGCAGTGGGCCTGCATCGCGGGAACCCGTTCCCTGGCGCTGGCCGCGGATCTCGTGGCCGCGGACCCCGACCGAGTGGTCCTGGTCGTGATCTCGGAGGCGCTGAGCACGACCTACCAGCCCGCGGACGACACCCTCGAGTCCCTGATCGTCCGGCTGCTGTTCGCGGACACCGCGGTCGCCGCCGTCGTCACGGGCCGCCCCAGGCGTGAATCGGTGCTGCGGCTGGACGCCGCCTGGAACCACACCCTGCCCGGCACCATGGACCTGCACCGCCTGGAGACACGGTCCGACGGCACCCACTTCGTGATGGACCGGCGGGGCCCGCGCGCCGTACAGGAGACGGTCACCGCGATGTGGGAGTGGCTGCGCGTCCGGTACGAGGACAGCCCCGACTCCTGGCACCCCGACGTACTGCTCGCGCACCCCGGCGGGACCCGGGTGCTGGAGTACATGGAGCAGACGATGCCCGAGACCTGGCCGTCGGGGCTGCTGGACTACAGCCGCGACAGCTACACCAGTGGCAATCGCGGTGGCGCCGCCGTGTTCGACATCATGCGGCGGGCGTACGACGCCGGACAGAAGCCGGGCAGCCGCGCCGTCCTCTACGCGGCGGCACCGGGCCTCACCGCCACCGCCCTGGAGGGGGAGTGGCTGTAGTACGCACCTGCGCGGCCCGTACCGGCGCACGGGCCGCCCGGATCACCGGTCACGACGTCCGTACCGCTGTGAGCGCCGTCCCTCGGACCGCGGCCTACGCTCACGCCGCCACCAGCTCCCCTCCCATGCGCCGCCACTAGCTCCCCTCCCATGCGCCGCCACTAGCTCCCCCCATGCGCCGCCCGTACGCCGGCCACCCGTCGGTCCGCACTGCGCGTCACCTCGCGACCTCCGCCCAGACCACCTTGCCGGAGTCCGTCCACCGCACCCCCCACCGCTTGGTGAGCTTGTGCACGATGTGCAGGCCACGACCGCCCTCGTCGAGGAGGTCGCGCCGGCTCAGACGTGGCCTGCCGTTGCCCGTGTCGCCGACCTCGCAGAGCAGGCCGTGACCGGACCGGATCAGCCGTACCGTGATGGGGCCCGTCGCGTAGCGCACCGCGTTCGTGACCAGCTCGCCGACCAGCAGCGACACGTCGTCCCGGGTGCCCTCCCTGGTGCGCCACTGCCGGAGCAGCGCGGCGACCTGTGCTCGGGCACGAGCGGGCGCGTCGTAACGGGCGGGCAGCCGCCAGGTGGCCGTGTCCTCCTTGCGGTAGCCGATCATGCGGGCCAGCAGCAGGGTCACGTCGTCACGCTGGCGCACGGGCGCGAGGGCCGCGACGACACGCCGTGCGGCCTGCTGCAGGGTGTCCCACGGGTGCACCGCGGACACGGCGTCCGCCAGCCTGCCGATGCCCTCGTCGATCGACAGGGCCGGGTCCTCCACCAGGCCGTCGGTGTACAGGGCGAGCAGGGACCCCGGAGGTGCGTCGAACGTGTGCACGTCAAACGGCTCGCGGAGGGCGAACTCGGCGCCCAGCCCGGGATGGGGGCGGACCGCGAGCGGGCCCGCGTGCCCGTCCGGCGACACCAGGATCGGGGGGAGGTGGCCGGCGCTGGACAGCGCCACACGGTGGCTGACCGGGTCGTAGAGGGCGATGCAGCAGGTCGACCCGAGGGCGCTGTAGCCGGCCGCCAGCCCGGACTCCGCGTCGTCCAGCAGTGACACGGTCTCGTCCAGGTGCTCCAGCACCTCGTCGGGCGCCAGCCCAGCGGACAGCAACGCGCGGGCCTCCATGCTCAGCTGCCCCATGGTCGCCGCTGCCCCCAGACCGTGCCCGACGACGTCGCCGACCACCAGCGCGGTACGGCCGTCCGGCAGCGGAAAGCTGTTCACCCAGTCACCGCCCACGCCCGCGCTGTCCGGGGTGGCGGGCTGGTAGATGCTCGCGATCTCGACGGTGTCGCCGCCGGTCCTGGGCAGCAGCCGGCGCTGCAACGCCAGGACCTGCGTGTGCTCGCGCTGGTGCTGACGGGCCAGGTCGACATGATGGGCGGTCCTGGCCACCAGTTCCTGCAGCTCGAACAGCTCGCTGTCCCGGAAGGGGCGGTCCGCCCGCCGCCAGACCTCCGCCACCCCCAGCACGACCGGCGGCACGCCGTCCAGGACCAGAGGTATGCACGCCACCCCCGCCGACCGGTCGCCCGGCACCAGGGCCCGCATCACGCGCGGACTGCCGAGCACCCGCTCGACCGCCTCCCGGTCGGGTATGACGATGGCCTGCGGGGCGTCGTCACGCTGCACCGCCTGCGACAGCAGTCGACTCGCGTCACTGGGAAGATCGTCACCCGGAGTCACATAGCCCTCCGGCCACGCCCGGTCCGGTACGAGGGCCGCGCGCCGCAGCCGGATGCGCCCGTGCGCCCGCTCGCTGACCCCCTCACCCGTCCACACGGCGAAGTCGAGGTCGATGGCGGCCACGTCCCCCCAGGCCAGCAGGGACTCCGCCAGCGACTGCGCGGTCTCGCCGATGTCCAGAGAGGTGCCGATCGCGGTCTCGGCGGCGTACAGGTGCAGCCTCCTGGCCATGGCGATCACGGAAACGGTCAGGCCCTCCTGGGGCACCGCGGCGGGCAGGATGCTCAGCGAGACCACCAGTTCCGAGCCGTCGCGGCGCCGCAGCCGCTGGATCCGGGCGACATGCGCCTCACCGGTCTCCAGCACCTGCCGCAACCGCCGGGTCACCGTCGGTACGTCCCTGGGAGGCAGCAGGTCGACGAAAGGGCTCCCGGTCACGGCTTCCAGGCCCGCGAACACCGGGGCGTCGAGATTGCAGCGGGTGATCCTCAGATCCCCGTCGACGTTGATCGCGCCGAGGATCTGGTCCTGCCGGCCGGCCGCCCCGTTGTCGGGCACGCGCCGGCCGGTGGCGCGGTCGCCCTGCGCCTCGACCGGCCCACCCGCCGCTGCCGCTCCGCCGCGCGGGATGTAGCGCCCGAGGGCGCTGCTGACCAGCTCGAACGGCGAGGACGACGAGGGGGAGGGTGTGGAGTCCATGCGGCTCTCTCGGCAATCCCCGGCGCAGCACCGGGGCCGTACTCGGACCCGTGCGACGGGGCCCCGAGATCCCTGACCGCACACCTCATTGAATAACACCGGGAGTCGCTTCGCCCACATCGGCGGATCACCCCGCGACAGCGGACGGTGAGGACGCCGCGGGGGCTGTGACCTCCTTGGTGATCGCGGGTCGCAGCCGGTCAGTCCTCGGCGACGCGGACGATCGTGCGGCGCTCGACGCGGCGGTCCGGCGCGAAGGCGGCGGCTGCCTCGGACAGCGGGCGGACGGAGCCGACGCGCACTTCGAGTCGTCCGTCCCGAAGCCGCTGCGCGAGATCGGCGAGACGGGCGCGGTCGGGTTCCACGACGAAGAAGACGGACCGCCCGTCCTCGGGGCGCACGGTCGGCGGGTGGGCGATGGTGACGAGCGTGCCGCCGGCGCGGACGAGCGGGGCCGAGCGTTCGAGGACCGTGCCGCCGATCACGTCGAACACCACGTCGACCTGATCGGCTGCCGTCCATGGGTCGGCGTCCAGGGCGAGGAACACATCGGCGCCCAGACCGAGGACGGTGTCCCGGTCGGCGGCCCGGCCCGTCCCGATGACGCGGGCTCCCACCTCGCGGGCCAACTGGACGGCGATCGAGCCGACGCCGCCGGCGGCACCGTGGACCAGTACGGTCTGGCCGGTGGTGAGGCGGGCGTGGTCGAACAGACCCTGCCAGGCGGTCAGTCCCGAGATCGGCAGCGCCGCTGCCACCGTGTGGCCGAGGTCGGCGGGGAGCGGAGCGAGATTGCGGGCTTCGACGGCGACGTACTCGGCGAGCGAGCCGTCACGGGCCCAGTCCGTCAGCCCGAAGACGCGCTGGCCGACGCTGAGCCCGGTGGTCCCGTAACCGAGTTCCGTCACCACTCCCGAGACCTCGTGCCCCGGCACCGACGGCGTGCGGTCACGACCGGCCCGGTCGGTCCAGGTTGCGGGCCAGTCGAGCTCACCCCGGGTGAATCCCGCCGCGTGCACCCGCACGATGACGTCGTTCTCGGCGGCGTGCGGGTGCGGCAGGTCCTCCAGGGCCGGCCCGCTGACCCCGGCTTCGCGGTCTCGGACGGTGATGGCTCGCACGACAGCTCCTCTCGTGGAAGCGGTGGGAGACGCCGCGATCGTCCACGGCAGGGAATCTTCCGTCCGGGCGTTGATGCCCTTCGCGGGTGATAGACGTGCTCCGGGCGCCGACACCTCGCCCGTACGGCCGAAGCGGGTGTGGGCGTGGTGCGCGCTCCGAGACGCCGTCGGCGGGTGGCGCGGGCGACCGTCACCGGGGATAGGGCGCATGGATGACGCGCGACGTGTGTGGGTACGGTGTCGCCGCCGGACTGCTGGCCGTGCGTCTGGAGAGCGTGCGCCGGCCGCCCTCGACGCCTGGAGCAACATCCATCGCGCGTTCCCGTCGGCCCTGGGCAGTCGTACGGCCCTGCACTCAGGACACGGTGACCCCACCGTGGCGGCATGCTCCACGCCCCGGACGGCAGGCGTCCGGTCCCGTTCCACCCGGTCACCCTCGACGAATCGGACCTGCGCGCCCTCACGCGTGTACGGCGACCGTCCGGGCCGGCGCGAATGCCAACCCCTCCCTGCGGGCGACCCACCGTGCCGACGGTGCGGCGGACGTCGAAAGCGTGCCGGGTCCGGGTGCGTACCGCGGCACGGTGGAGCGGACCGTGGCCGTCCTGACGCTCGACTCCGACGAAGACGTCGACATCCTGGCCGAGGCCTGGCGCCCGAGCGGTTCGGTGAGGGCACCCGCCCCGTCGACCTGTCCGACGGGGAGTGCGCCGCGTACGAGCGCTTCGCGGACCGGCTCCCGGCGGCGGCCATGACCGGTGAACTCGCAGGCGACCGGGCCCTGTTCAGGAGCCGGTACTGAGCATCTGGCTATCGCCGGAAATGCCCCAACATGCGCACATCCCCACTATTTACAGCGTTGTGATTGCCGCGAGAGATCGCGATCGAAAAGCGGCTTAGTATGATCCGCGGATTTCGATATCTGTCATGTCCGCCAGGGTCGCGAAACCGGCCGAGGCAGTCGTCCGCTGCGAAGAAGGAATCGATCAACTCATGCCGTCGCGACTGAAGACCGCAGGTGAGCGCCTCCTTCCCGCCTCCGTTCGCCAGCGTCGGGAGCACGAGCGCGAGGAGATGCGCCGCCGAGCGGAAGCAGAGGCGGCTGAGCAGGAGCAGCGCGCGGCCGAGCGCGAACGCGCCGACAAGATCGCAGCTCGTCGCGGGAAGCTGCTCGCGGATGACGCGGAGCTGGCGGAATTCTCCGCGGGAGGCCGCACCTACTTCGGTCGCAGGGTGAAGTCGCTCACAGCGGCCGGGGCGTCGGCCCGGAATCTGGCCCTGGTCGCCGACGCACTGGACCATGCGGGCGTCCCGTACTTCCTGGTGCCCGGCCGCTCACCGCTGCGGCACGTCGTCGGGGTGCGCCTCGGGGACCGCAAGGCACTGCTGGACGCGTTGCGCAAGCTGTACGCCTCGACGGCGCTGTACGCCATGAAGCCCGGCAAGGACCCCTGGTCGGCGGACACGGCCCTGTACGCGGACGGCGCCCTGCCCACGGCCCTCAAGCGAGGCGACGCCATTCGCTTCGGCGAGATCCTGCTCGGCCCCGCGAACCAGGTGCTCGCAGATCTCTCCCAGGGCTGTGACGTGGAGTTCTGGCGCGAGGGAGACGAACTCCTCGCAGCTGAGGACAGCGGCGACGAGCGCGCTGCCGAACGGATCGACGGCCTGCGCACCCAGACCCCGCGTGCCGTGCTCGCCGGAGCCCTGGTCGCACCGCGTTCGAACGCCGTATCGGACGTCCTGCCCGTCGACGCCCTCGTGCCGGCAACCCGTGACATAGCCGACCGGACGTACCCCACGTGGGCCGACTTCCTCCAGCCCACCATCGACGCCGTCGACTTCCCCATCGACGTCGTCTACACCTGGGTCGACGGCAACGACCCCGTCCACGCCGCTCGGCGCCAGGCCCATCTCAGCGACGGCACAGCACCCCGCATCCACGCCCGCGAGACCGGCGCTTCGCGCTACACCAGCCACGACGAACTGAAGTACTCCCTGCGCTCCCTGCAGATGTACGCCCCGTTCGTCCGCACCGTCTACCTCGTGACCGACGGTCAGACCCCTGACTGGCTCGACACCGGCGCCACCGGCATCCAGGTCATCGACCACAAGGACGTCTTCAGCGACCCCACCGCGCTACCGGTGTTCAACTCGCACGCCATCGAGACCCAACTCCACCACATCGAGGGCCTGTCCGAGCACTACCTCTACTTCAACGACGACGTCTTCGTCGGCCGCCCCGTCACCGCCGGACACTTCTTCCACGGCAACGGCATCGCCAAGCTCCCCTTCTCGCCGTTCCAGTTGGGCCTGGGCGCCCCGCATCCCGACGAGCCCGCGCCCAACGCCGCCGGCAAGAACGTCCGCCGCCTCCTGCTGGGCGAGCACGCGCGGTTCACCGTGAACAAGTTCATGCACACCCCGCACCCGCAGATCCGGTCCGTGATGCGCGACATCGAGGAGCGGTTCGCCGAGGACGTGGCCCGCACCAGTCGCTCCCGCCTCCGGGACACCACCGACATCGCCATGGGCGCGTCCCTGCACCACCACCACGCGTACCTCACCGGCCGAGCCGTGCCGGGATCGTTCAAGCTGCGCTACATAGACGTCGCCCGGCCCGACGCCGCCGACCGCATGGCGGATCTGCTGGCGACCCGCCGCTTCGACTTCTTCTGCCTCAACGACGTGAACACCCCCGCCGAGCAGCGCGATCATCTGGCCGGCGAACTCAAGGCCTTCCTGGAGTCCTACTTCCCGTTCCCCAGCCGCTACGAGCGGACCGGCCGCTCCGAGGGTTCCGACACCTGACACCTGACTCCCGACACTTTGGAGCCGTGTCGCTGCTGATGTCAGGGGAGGTCGGGTCCCTCCGAGGGCGGTGTCCGGGTGCCTGGAACGCGGACGACTGCCTCGGTTCCCTGGGTGGCAGCGGCCCGCAGTGACACGGTGCCACCGGCTCCCTCGACCGCTTTCGCCACGATGGCCAGGCCCAAGCCGCTCCCTGGCATGCCCCGAGATGTCGGGGACCGCCAGAATCGGTCGAAGACGTAAGGGAGTTCGTCGGCAGGGATCCCCGATCCTCGATCCCGTACGACGAGTTGTCCGCTGCTGAGCTGCAGACTCACGACCGCACCCGGCGGTGAGAACTTCACCGCGTTGTCCAGAAGGTTCACAACGGCGCGTTCCAGCGCGGCTGCCTCGGCCATCACGTACCACTCGTCGAGGTCGCTGATGAACTGGATGTCACTCCCGCGGTGTTTCACTCTTTCCATGGCACGACGCGCCACTTCATGCATCGGCACGACACCGGCAGCGGTCGCATCGTGAACCGTGTCGGAACGGGAAAGCTCTTGAAGGTCGGCGATGAGGACGGCGAGCTCCCCGGTCTGTGACTCCACGGAGGTGAGCAAATCGTCCATCACCTTCTCGGGGAGCTCTCGACCGGACCGGTAGCTCTTGGCCAGCAGCTGGACGTTCGCGCGGAGCGATGTCAGGGGCGTACGCAACTCGTGGCCCGCGTCGGCGATCAGCTGCTGTTGACTGTCTCGCGAGACCGCCAGCGCTTCGGTCATCTCGTTGAAGCTCTTGGAGAGCCGGGCGATCTCGTCGCCACCGTCGGCCGGTATGCGGATGGTCAAGTCCTGTGTCCGAGCGATTCGTTCTGCCGCCCGAGTCAGAGCTTCGACCGGTCTCAGGCCGCTACGGCTGACGGCGACACCAGCTGTCGCCGCTCCGATGATGCCCACTCCCGAGAACCCCAGCAACCAGAGAGCAAGACTGTTCAACGGCTCGTGGACGACGCTGAACGACTGGGCGATCGATACGGCGTAGCCTCCAGAGAACCTTGGCGGCGTGTTCGGGCGCGTCGTCGAGACGCGCATCTTCTGCCCGTCGGCTGACACGGTGTCGTGGACCGTCGATCTGAGGATGCCCCGGGCCACGGCGAGGTCGGAGTCGCCGACCTCCAGTTTCTTGTGTCCTGGCGCCACGCAGACCGTGCCGTCGGACGTGATGACTTGCACCACATAGGGCGTGGGGGTCTCGGTGCGCTGATCACGACCCGGCAGCTCAGCACCGCAGAGGCTCAGCAGTTCCTGGACGTATCCCGGCGACGCCTGCACGTTCTGCAGGTTGGAGTCCAGCTGGTCGGTCAACTGCTGCTTGGTCACCAGCCACGACGCGATCGCGACGGCACTGACGGCGATGGTCACCGCCACGGCCGCGGACAGGCCGAGCCGCAACCGCAGGCTCAGACGCCTGAACGCACTCCTCATGACTGGGATCCCCCGGATATTCCTTCAAGAGCCGTACAAGTGGCCGCTTGTACATCGACTCTGACGAATGGTTGGTTCTGCGCCGACCAGGCAGCCGACACCACACCCGGAGTGTGCGGCCTCATGATGAGAATCAGCTGAACGACCGTGGAATGCGGTCATCACTCGATCCCGATCCGATGCAACCCGGTTCCGGGCCCGTGCGTACAGGAGTCGATGACCGCACTTCACTTGGCGGAGGGGCTTGTGCACTCGAACCGTTCGGCCGGTCTGGCCGCCGGCCGTCCCGGAACCGCGGCGACCACCCGTGTCGACCGGAGACACCGCAGTCCGGGTATCGGCGTGACCAGGATTTCGGTGCGGGGACTCGCGGTGGCTTCGGCCACGGCGGTCACCGCGTTGGGCGCCGTCAGCGGAGTTACCTCCACCAGTACCGGCGAGCCTGGAAACAGTGCCGAGGGGCTTGCCGACGATCCGACGCTTCTCGCTGCCGTCCCGGCCGGTCAGCAAGCCCCGATACGAAGCGCGCCCTTGACGCAGCAGGCCGACGCACAGGCCATCGCCGCCGACACGACCGCGAAGAAGGTCGCCGAGGAGTCCGCCCGAGGGCAGGCCGCGGCCCACGCGCTGGTCAAGCGACAGGCGGCGCGGAAGGCCGAAGCGGAGGCCAAGGAGCGCAGGACCGCCCGTAAGGCTGCCGACCGCTCCACCGCACGCCCCTCCGTGTCCGCACCCGCGTCCATGCCCGTTCAGAGCTCCTACACCGTCGCGCAGCTTCAGACGATGGCCCGGCAGACCGTGGGCGCGGCCCAGTTCCAGTGCTCCAGCAACATCGTGGCCCACGAGTCCACCTGGGACTATCGCGCCCTCAACCCATCCGGCGCCTACGGTCTCGTCCAGGCGTACCCCGGCGTCAAAATGGCGAGCGCGGGCGCCGACTGGAGGACCAACCCGGCCACGCAGATCACATGGGGCCTGAGCTACATGAACCAGCGCTACGGCAGCCCTGTGCGGCCTGGTCGTACTGGCACGGTCACCAGTCGTACTGAGCCGCATGATGGATCCACGTGCGGCAGGACCGGATCATGAGCGGTGCCGCTGAGCGCCGCAGACCAGCGGCTGGTCGAGGCGGTCGGCACCGGCCAGGGGGACGGCTCCTAGGCGGCGTCGCCGTTCCGCAGCGCCTGGACGAGCCAGGGGTACACCGGGGTCAGGCTGGGGACGACCTCCCAGCCGTTGACGATCCACACCAGCCGCCAGTACCGGTCCACCTCGGGGTCGTGGGCCTCCTCGAACTGCTGGGCCATCCAGTTCCGGAACGCCGGGTCGGGAGTGCGCGTGAACACCTCGGCGAAGCGCCGTACCAGATCGTCGATGATGGGTACGGCCCTGTCGCCAAGGGGGTCGATGCCCGCCTCCATGGCCTCGGTCACCTTCTGACGGGTGAGGTTCGTCAGGGCCTCGCCGGCCTCGCTCTCGATGTCGAGCGGGCGCCCGGCGGCCTGGCGTACGGCCGTGCGGCGCATCCGGGCCCGGAAGGCCTCGTCGCCGACCAGCTCGGCGAGCTCGACCCATGCGGCGACCTGCTCGTCGGACGGGTCCTCGGGCAGGTCGGGAGTGGCGGCGCGGACCATGGCGACGGCGGCTTGATCGGCATCCTCTGTGCCGAAGGTCCCGTCAAGGAACGTGTCGATCAGACGGCGGCGTTCCTCGACGGACAACTGCGTGAGCCTGTGCATGAACTTGATCTCCTCCGGATCGGAGCCGTGCCGGGCCACGACCCGCAGAACACTTCGACGCAGCTGCAGCACCCGGATCTGGACATCCAGGGCGTCGGCGTGTGCCGCTGCCACGTCCGCCAGTGGGAGCTCCCGGTCCAGGACCTGTCGGATCGTGGCCAGGTCCAGGCCCAATTCGCGCAGGGTGCGGAGGAGTTCCAGGCGAAGCAGTGCGTCGAGGTCGTAGAGCCGGTAGCCGGCGGGGCTTCGGGTGGTCGGCGCCACCACCCCCGCGTCGGAGTAGAACCGGATGGTCCGCACGGACAAGCCGGTCCGCCGGGACAGCTCCCCGATCGAGCAGAGGGTCGTAACGTCCATGCCCTCACTCTGCCGTCTCCACCCACTGGAGACTCAACCCCGTTCGGCTGGGCGACGCCCGTCACGTCAGGCCGTCCGTCGGGGGCGTTGTGGTATGAGGGGTGCGGTGGGTGGCGAAGGGCGTGAAGTGCGCGGGGGAGTGGTCGATGGGCAGGCCGGGGCGCCAGGCCGTGAGGATCTGTGCGCTGCACACGAAGAGGCCGTCGGGCAGCTGGTCCAGGGGATGCCAGGCCCAGTCGCCTACGCTCTCGTCCGGCTGCGTGGCGGGTCGGCCCTCCCATGCGCCGACCACGGCGCCCACGGTGACCCGCACGATGCCTCCGGCGTTATCGACGAGCGTGCCCAGCAGCTCGACGTCGTCGGGGCGGGCGATCAGGCCGGTCTCCTCGCGGAGTTCGCGGACAGCAGCCGCTTCGAAGGACTCCCCGGCCTCGACGGTACCGCCGGGCAGTTCGAGTGTGCCGCGCCTGTGGCGACCGAGCAGCAGTCCCTGCTCGCCGAGAAGAATCGTCCCGACACCCACGGCGGCGTGCGGCAGCGGAGGCCGGCCAGTGCGCGGGCGGCTGGAGACACGTGCGGGCCGGACGGTGAGGCGGCGGGCCCGGATGAGCTGCTGAACGACCCGCTCACCACGGTCGGGATGGCGCAGCAGGTCGATGGCCTCCACGCGGAAGCCGTACTCGGTGAGCAGGTCCTCCCACAAGTGGGGCGCCAGGACCCACATCCGGGTGGGCAGTGGTGGATCGTCCCTGAGCCGGATGAACTGCTCGCGTGGCACGACCTCGGTGGACGGGCCACGGTCGTGCAGGTCGGTGTGCAGGAGCGAGAGGATCAGCGGAGCCCCGGGGCGAAGGCCGTCACGCAGCGCGGGCAGGGAGCGGTGCGGGTCGAGGAACGCCAGGGTGCCGATGGCGTACGCGGCATCGAAGGGCTCGGACTCGGCGAGGTGGTCGACCAGGTCGGCCTGGACGAACTCCACGCCTACGACGCCCGCGTGGGCTGAGGCGGCGCGCTCGTACTGGGTGGGCGACAGCTCGATCCCGGTGACGCGCGCACCGTGGGCCCGGGCGAGGTGCACGGCATGGTGGCCCGCGCCGGAGCCGATGTCCAGGACGCGACGGGCGCCGATGTCGCCCAGGATCTCGGCACCGGGTCCTACCCCCTCCCACGGTGCCCAGGACATCCGATCGGGGATGGGCGGCATGTAGGAGCGGGCGAGCTGACGCTCTCCGTAGAGGGCCCAGGCGCGGGCGTTGATGTCCTCAGCGGGCACTGTGTCTCCTTCGCAGGTGACGCGACGTGGTTGAGCGCTGCGATGAAACACCTAGTACAACCTGGCGTTGCGCATCAAGCCGCGAGCGAGGGACGACGGCTGCCTGCCTCTGCTCGGACGGTAGGCGGTCTTTCGCCCAGTGCAGTGAGTTCGCAAGAATCGCTGACGTGGGGGATGGGTCATTATGGGTGGCATGTTTGACAGCGGCCACGGCGATCATGGCCAGCTGGGTGACGAGCCGTGGGAGTCTGAGGGCGGCGCGGGAGCAGGCTGACGCTGCGGCCAGGGCGCAGAGGAGATCTTGGCTTGCACAGTCCCGCAGGGACTCCTACATCGAAGTGGTCAACCGGGCGCATGACATGGGCGCGTTGTACAGGGAGCTGCCGCTCGTCCTGGCCATGCCGGCGGGCGCGGAGAAGGCGGCGGCTGTCGAGGAGCACGCCAAGCAGTTGCGCGAGGCATACGGTCCGTTCACCAGGGCCTGCGATGTGATGGTCGTAGATGCCGGCAACTCTGTGGCCGAGGCCGTTCAGCGCGTTTTTGATCATTCGCGATCCATCTACATGTGCTTGCTCGACGCCACTGCCTCCGGTGATGCACAGTCGGTGTACGCCGAGGCGATCCATCAATACAGGCAGTCCCTGCACGAGTTGGTGTGGGAGATGCACCGCGAGGGGAATTGAGGGTGCTCGCGCCGTCAGCGCACATCTCCCCTCGACGGCACCCGACACACCGTGCGCGGCTCGTATTGCTCGTTCAAGCCACAAGTACGTATATCCAGTTGCCGCACCGCGGCCGCCCACGCAACCTGATCGGATGCGCTTCTCCGTCAACATCCCGAACTTCGGTGACTTCGCCGACCCCCGTAAGGTCGCGACCGTCGCGGCTGCCGCCGAAGAGGCGGGCTGGGACGGTCTGTTCGTCTGGGACCACGTACTGCACCGACAGCATCAAGGACGTCCCTTCGGAGACCCCTGGATGCTGTTGACCGCGGCGGCGCTGGCCACCTCCCGGATCCGCCTCGGCACGCTGCTGACGCCGGTTCCCCGCTACCGGCCGCAGCAGCTGGCCCGCCAGGTGGCCACCCTCGACCAGCTCAGCGGCGGGCGGGTGATCTTCGCCGCAGGTCTGGGCGGTCCCGTGGAGGACGAGTACCGGAGCTTCGGCGACACCGCCGAGCCGCGTGTCCTCGCCGAGCGGCTGGACGAAGGGCTGGAGCTGCTGCCCCGCTTCTGGTCCGGCGAACCGGTGAACCACCGGGGCCGGCACTACGAGGTACGCGATGTGACGCTGCTGCCCGCCACCGTGCAACGGCCCGGACCGCCGGTGTGGATCGGCGGGTTCTGGCCACGCCGTGCGCCCATGCGGCGGGCAGCGCGGTGGGACGGCGCGGTACCGCTCTTCGAGACGGCTCGGCACGGTCACGTGCCGGACGTGTCCGACGTACGCGAGCTGGTCGCCTATGTGCGCAAGCACCGCACGGCCGGGGCCGAGCGGCCCTTCGAGTTGGTGCTCGGCGGTGCCACGCCCTCGGACGCGGCGAAGGCCAGGGACGTGATCGGTCCCCTGTACGACGCCGGTGCCACCTGGTGGGACGAGCGACAGATTCAGACCGGCCCCGGGCTCGACCGCCTCCCTGCGGTACTGCGCCGGATCGAAGCGGGACCACCGGTGGTCTGATGAGCGTCGGCGGGCCGATCGGTCAGTTTTCGAGAAGCACCGGTCGCCCCGCCGCCCGTAACGTCGACGGCATGAACTCCATCGACGCCGTCATCCTGGAAGTGGCCGACCTCGCGGCGGCCAACCGCTTCTACTCCGCCCTTCTGGGGCCCGACTCGCCGCACCTGCGCCTGCGGGCGTCCGGGACCCCCACGACAGGATTCCGCGGCTTCACCCTGTCGCTGGTGGTGTCCCAGCCCGGCAACGCCGACGCGCTCATCAAGGCGGCTCTGGACGCAGGTGCCACCTCCCTCAAGCCCGCCTCCAAGTCGCTGTGGGGCTACGGCGGCGTCGTCCAGGCCCCGGACGGCACGATCGTGAAGATCGCGACGTCGGCGAAGAAGGACACCGGCCCGGTCTCCCAGGAGTTCGACGAGTTCGTGGTCCTGCTGGGTGTCGAGGACGTGAAGGCCACCAAGCATTTCTACGCCGACCGGGGACTGACGGTGGGCAAGAGCTTCGGCGGCAAGTACGTCGAGTTCGCCACCGGCGCCGGCCACGTCAAGCTCGGTCTGTACAAGCGCCGCGGTCTCGCCAAGGACGTGGGCGTCTCCGCCGAGGGCACCGGATCGCATCGTCTCGTGCTCTCCGGCGTCGCCGGCCCCTGCAAGGATCTGGACGACTTCGTCTGGGAAGCCAGTGCCAGTGCCCCGCTGACGGCCACCGTCTGAGCGGAACGACGGCATCGGAGAAGACCTTCCCCGATGCCGCAACGGTGTACTCCGAAGGTTTCCGCGAGCCAAGACCGGATGCGGTCCGCTGCCGACGTGCGGAGACCGAACCGGACGACGTACCCCTAGCTCATCCGGCCGAGCACATCCCGCACCCGCCGCACGTCCCGCAGCCGCCGTTCGTACGTCGCGCCGACGGCGAGCAGCAGCAGACCAGCGAGCGCGGGCGGCGCCCACCGGGGAAGGAAGCCGGCGATCTGCACCAGGTAGGGCGCCAGTTCGTGCAGTGCGTCCAGCACGAGCACCCCACCGCCCAGCAGCAGCGGTGCGCGCAGCTGGTGCCGTGCGCCCACCAGGGTGACCAGCAGTGCCGCCGCGCCCAGCAGCCACGGTCGGGTGGCGTGCACGTCGGTCCAGGCGGCAGCGAGGCTCGGCAGGAGCGTGGCGGCCAGCCCGGGGCCGTACGCCACCCACGACGACACCCGCGGATCCCGGCGCCGCCTCAGCACGCCGATCAAGAGCGCCGGGAGGGACGCCGGCACCGTGTACGCCTCCGGCGCCGTGACGCCCCATGCGGCGAGACGTACCCAGGCGGCCAGCGCGAAGAGCGCGGTGGCCGCATAGGCGGCGGGGCGGCGGTCGGCGCGCACGGCCGTCCCTGCGGCGATCACCGCAGACAGGGACAACGTCAGGGAGAGCATCGGCGGATCGCCGACCGCCAGCCCGATCGCCAGGAGCCCCGCGGCCGCACCCGTCACCTCGGCGACCACGGCCGTCCGAGCGTCGGTCGCCCGCGCTGCGAACAGCGCCGCCACCGCGGGGACCACGAGCACGAGCAGCGCCGTGTGCTCCGGTGCCCAGCCCGCCGCGGCGCCCAGCGCGCAGGCCAGAGCGGTCCCGTACCCGAGCGCGGCCGGGACCGCGAGGGTGACGAGACGCCGCACGAGGGACGCCGCCCCGAAGAGCACTGTCAGGGCGGCGAGCACCCCTACGGTCGCGGACCGCGTCGGCAGCGAGAGGAACGCGAGGGAAACCGACGTGACCAGGGCGAGCACCAGCGCCGGGAGCGGGCCGCCGCTCTCCGTCGTCCAAGGCCACCACGACGCTGCCGCGAGCAGGGCCGCCGTCGCCAGCAGCTCCACCACGAGCACCGCCGGGTACGGCGCGTCGAGCACCACCGGGACGGCCATGAGCGCCGACCACCCCAGCGCCGGCGCGCCCACCAGCGCCCTCGGGCGCCACGTCGTGGCGCGGACCGCGAACGCGAGGACGGCAGCCACGGCAATCAGGACCAGCGGTGCCGTCAGCAGCTGCGGCAGCCACGGCGCGTCCGCCGACACCGCTTCCCGGGCACCGTCCGGTGTTCCCGACCAGATCCGCGCCGCCCAGCCCGCCGGCCCCAGCAGAGTCAGCGCCGGCAGCGGCAGCGCCCACAGCACCGCCAGTCCCTGCACGGCGGCGGAGGCGAGGACGAGACCGTGCCTAACGGGCTTCGGCAGCCGCACGGGCTCCGGCAGCCGAACGGCCCGCGCCGCAGCCAGCAGACCTATGCCCAGGACGAGATGGGCGGGAACCAGCCAGGCGACGGGCAGCACCGGGTGGACGATGCCGCCGAGCGCGGCGACCACAAGCAGACCGACGGCGAGGGACAGCCCGACGGCGTGGCCCGCGGCACGACCCCGCCATGCCGCCGCCAGGGCGGTACCGGCCGCGAACAACAGCAGTACGGCCGCGAGGGTCGCGGCGCCCGGACCGTCCGCCGTCCACGACAGCCAGGCGGCACCCAGCACTCCCCAGGCCCCCACGCCGTACGCGCCGACCGTGGCCGTGATCCGCACCGGCCCGGCCGGAGCGCGCAGCGCCACCGCCGTGTCGCACGCGGCCGTCACGAGCAGCGCGCCGGTGATCCCGTACCGACCCGCGTCGGCCGCCACCGCCCCCAGCAGGAGCGGCAGCTGCGCCGCGGTGAGCGCGGTCGGCAGCGGCAGCCGCAGCGTCCTCGTACGCGGTACGAGTCCGTACCCCGTCCACACGGCCGCCAGCACCGCCGACGCCCCGGCGGCGTACCCCGCGGGGTCCACGCCGGTGAGGGCGACCGCGTGCAGGGCGTAGGCGTCGAGCACCGTGAGTGCCAGCGCCAGTCCGGCCACCGCCTCGGCCGTCGAACGCAGACCGCGACCCAGCAGCGGCAGCGGGGCGGCCAGGGCGGCCACCGTGACCGCGCCCAGCACGAGCGAGCGTCCGGCGATCCCCAGATGGCCCCAGCTGACCAGCGTGAACGCGATCGCCGCGATGGTCAGCAGCAGGCCGCCCAGGAGCAGCAGCACGTTCTGCACGCGCGGCGCGGTGGCCTCGGGGCCGCGCGGTGGGGGCAGGGCCGTGGGCGGTACCGGACTCGGGTGTGACAGCGAGGGCAGACGAGCGACCAGCCAGGCACGGCGCGCCAGCAACTGGGCCCGGCGAGCGTCCAGTTGCCACAGCTCGGTGTCGATGAGCCGCAGCTCCTCGGCCGGTGGCGGAACATGTGTCATGGTTCGGAGTGTGTCCCGCGCCACGTCGGGCCGCATGAGCGCGCCTACTCAGAACGTACTCAGGTACGGGGAGAGTGCCCGCGGGGCGAGGGTTTGCCAAGGGCTGTCGCGAGCCGTAACAAGCCCGCGGCATGCGGCGGTCGTACTGTCGAACCGCGGCCGAGGAGGACTTCCGATGCGTAGCGTGACCTATTCGATGGGCGTCTCACTCGACGGCTACATCGTCGGGCCGGACGGCGGCTTCGCGTGGACGGAGCCCGACGAGGAGATCTTTCGATCCTGGATCGACAGGACACGAGAGGTCGGCGTCCACCTGCTGGGACGACGGCTGTACGAGACGATGCTGTACTGGGAGACCGCCGACCAGGACCCGTCGCTCGACGACTCGAAGCTCGAATGGGCCGCGCTCTGGACGCGGCTCCCCAAAGTGGTCTTCTCCACCACGCTGTCGGCGGTCGAGGGCAACGCCCGGCTCGCTTCCGGCGGCCTGGCGGAGGAGATCGAGCGGTTGCGAGCCGAGCCGGGGGAGGGCGACATCGCCATCGGCGGCGCCACCCTCGCCGCCGAGGCGGCCGCGCTGGGCCTGATCGACGAATACCGGACGCTGGTCCACCCGGTGCTCGTCGGCGGCGGCATCCCGTACTTCCCCCGGCACGAGCGCCGCGTGGACCTCGAACTCGTCGAGACCCGCACCTTCGGTTCGCAGGTCGTCTACCTCCGCCACCGGGTGACGCGCGTTCACTAGGGTGGCTGGCTTGGAGTGCGGGGCGGGGTGAAGGCTGTTCTGATCAACACGTTGTCATGCGCTGTCCAGCGGGGTCGTCGTGTCGATCAGAGGAGCGAATGATGGTGCGTCGTATGCGAGCCGTGGGGCTGATTGGTGTGGCGGCCGCGACGGTACTCCTGGCGCCGGCTGAGTCGTCCCTGGCTGCGGGGGTGGAAACGGGTCGGGACGGCAAGACCGCCAAGGTGATCAAGGTCACCAACCGGCTGACCCGGGTTCGAGTGCTCGAGCTGGGAGGCCCTCAGCCGAGTGTGGGGAATGAGACGATCGGAAGCGGCGACATCCTCGATGCTCGGGGCAAGGTCATCGGCTCGTTCGCGGTGGAGTGCACTGTCACGCAGCACGAACCGCCCGTCACGATGCTTCAGTGCCTCAGCGTCCTTGATCTACCCGAAGGACAGATCATGTTCCACAGTCGGCAGAAAGCCGGCGAGAACCCGACTGCCGCGGTCACGGGAGGCACGGGAGCGTACGTCGGCGCTGGGGGGACCGCTACCTTTGTTGATCTCGGCAACCGCGAACAGGCCGTCACCATCACCCTGACTGCCAAGCGCTGACCGCGACCTGCGGCAGCCCAGCCTGGTGTGCGTACGAAGGCATCGGACCAGCACTTTCACAACAGGCCCTGGGCCCAGTCCCGGAACGCCGCCGCCTCACACGATCCGCCCCACTCGCTCGGGAGGGCGCGCGGGTCAGGACCGGCGTCGTACACGCAACGGCACATAGACGAGCAGCGCCGCGAGGAACGCGACGGGGTAGGCGAGGTCCGCGCTGTGCAGGGCCCGGGCGACGGGCCCCACGTACAGGCTGGTGCTCATGAACGGCACCGCCACGGCGAAACCGACGACGAACGCGGTGACGGCCGGCCACCACGGCTGCGGTGCGGCTTCCTCCTGCGCCAGGTCGACCGGGCGGTCGCCGCGCGCCCGTGCGCGGGCCACCCAGTCGACGATCACGATCGCGACGAACGCGGGGATCCAGTAGCCGACGAACAACAGCACGTTCTGGAAGCGGGCCGTGGTGTCCGCGGCGTGCATCCACAGCACGAGCGGGAATCCGAGCACAGCGGCGAGCGCGGCGGCGACCGGCCGGGGCAGCCGCACGCCGATGGTCTGCAGCGCCAGCGACCCGCTGTAGTCGTTCATGGCGTTGCTGCACAGGGCCGCGACGGCGACGGCGAGGAGGCCGAACGCGCCGAGCGCGCCGCCGCCGAGCAGCCGGTCGACACCGCGGGCGGTCTGGTCGGTGAACTGGGCGGCGCCCCACAGACCGAGTGCCTGCACGGCGACGAACGACACGCTGACACCGAGCAGGGTGCACCAGAACATGCTGGGACGCGAGGCGGTGCGGGGCAGGTAGCGACTGAAGTCACTGGCGTACGGCGCCCACGAGAGCGCGAGACTCAAGGCGATGGTGCAGGTCAGCACGAATGCGCCGGCCCGGTCGGCACCGTGCACGGTCGCGGCCGTCGCGGGCTGGGTGCCGTGCACGAGCTTCACCGCCAACGCGACGAACGAGGCGGCGAGCGCGAAGGTCATCACCGTCTGCAGGCGGTGGATCGCCTCGTACCCGATCACGCCGAGCGCCCCCTGGGCCACGAGCATCACCAGGACGCCCAGCCAGAACGGCCAGCCGAACAGCTGGGCCAGCGCGTCACCCCCGAACAGGCCGATCAGGGCGTCCCAGGCGATGGAGGACAGCCACTGCAGGGCGCCCGGCAGAGCGACGGCCCGTCCGAAGGCCAGCCTCGCCAGCGGGAGTTGGCCCGCCCCGGTCTGGCTGCCCCAGGTTCCCAGATAGGCCGTGGGCACCGCGCCGAGCAGGGTACCGAGCACCACGGCGAGCAGCGCGGTGGCGAAGTCCAGCCCGAGGGCCGCGCCGACCGTACCCGTGAAGACGCCGGTCATCGTCAGGTTGGGCGCGAACCACACGGTGAACAGGCGGCGGGGGCTGCCGTAGCGAGCGTCCTCGGGCACCGGCGCGATGCCGCGGGCTTCCACTCGCAGATCGCCGGGGGCCGTCGGCATCCGGCCGTCGAAGACCCCCCGCGCCTCGGCCACGGCCGTCTCATCATGGGCATACGGCAACGACATACGACATCCCTCCGCCAGTCCTAACTGGTTCAGGTTCAACGGGTGTGATCTCAGCCCCCGTGCGGGGGCACCCCGTGTCCAGGTATGGCGGCCAGAATAGCCCGGTCCGGTGACCGGTTCCGGTCGGGGGGAGGCGAGGGCCGGCCGGAAGGGCGCGGCGCCCGTCAGTCGACTGCCCAGACGCGTACGCGTAATCGAGCGCTAACTCTCTGTGGCGGTGGCTTCGGGTGGCAGCGACCGGTCATGCCGGAAGGCGGCGGCATACCCGTGCCGCCGCCTTCCAGGGACGTTCTCCCTCCCCGAGGCGCCCTCAGGCCTGAGCGAGGCTTCCCTCAGGCCTGCACGAGCACGGTGCACCAGACCTCGTTGTGGTCCCCGATGCCGCAGTCGCCGATCTCCCCGCTGCGGATCTTCGTCCAGACCCCCTTGGCCCGCCAGTGCCAGGTGCCGACCCGCGAGAACCGCTCGTGGTAGCCGTGCGTGGCGAACGTGAAGGCGTCGACGTCCTTACCGGTGCCGTTACCGCCCCGCGTTCCGTTGCCGAACGACTCCTGCCTGCACTTGGCGTGCTTGAACTCGCTCCCGGTGCCGCCGCCCCAGTTCCACACGTCGCAGTAGTGCGGGCCCTCGCCAAGACTCATGGTGTAGTGCATCGTCTCGCCGGTCCGGTTCTTCACCGCGCCGCACAGGGGACCCACACAGCCGTCCGCGGAGGCGGTCGTCGCCCCCGCGACGACCGCTCCGGACGCCATGAAAGCGGTCGCGACGACGGCGACGGCTGTCCGATTGGCTCGGGACATTATCTTGCGCATGACAATTCCATTCTCTTGTTGCGTCGGGTTGGTCACGTCTGACGCGACTGCCGGCAGGGCGGGCGGACACGCCGCTCCCGGGAAGGCTCCGGGAGCGGATGTCGGTGTTCTCCGCGGCATGCGGTGCTTGCCGCGATCCGCCTGACGGCATGTGAGGTGAGGATCTACGGTGAACCTTGCGGAAACCTTGGGACGGCCGCCCTGTCGGTGGCCCCGGAGCGAATGACGGAGGACCGAGGGCGTGCCGGCCCTCCTCGGCGGATGAACAGCCCGCCGCACCACGGCCGTTCCCTCCTCCTCCCGCGTGAGGCGCGATGAACCTGCACCTGCTCGGACCTGTGGACCTGCGTGTCGCGGGACGCGCGGTCGACATCGGGGAGCCGCGTCGTCGAGCGGTCCTCGCGGCGCTGGCGACCGACACCGGTCGGCCGGTCTCCGTGAGCACGCTGGTGGACCGGGTCTGGGACACCACCGCGCCCGACGGAGCCCGTTCCGCCCTCTACTCCCACATCAGCCGTCTGAGGCGGCTGTTCGACGGCGCGGCATCCACGGACGGCGTGGCGCCCACGGCAGACGGTGACCGGGCAGCCGTACCCAGGACGTCGTTTCGCATCGCACGCACCTCCGGTGGATACGTCCTGGAGGCGGACGAACACGCCGTCGACCTGCTCCGATTCCGCTCGCTCGTCGAGCGGGCGCGCCAGCCGCAGGTGTCCGACCCGCAGCGCACCGAGTTCCTGGGAGAGGCGCTGCGGCTGTGGCGGGGAGTGCCGTTGGCGGGGCTGCCTGGGGCATGGGCGGAGCGCACGCGTACCGCCTGGACGCAGGAGCGTCTGGAGACGGCGCTGGCGTGGGCCCACGCCCTGCTGAGGCAGGAGAAGTCCGCGGAAGTGCCCGCCGTACTGCGGCCCTTGCTGGCGGAGCACCCGCTGAGCGAGCCCCTCGCCATGCTGCTGATCCGCAGCCTGGCCACCAGTGGGAGAACCGCCGAGGCCGTGGACACCTACACCCGGATCCGTCGGCAGCTCGACTTCGATCTGGGCGTGGCTCCGGGCCGTGAACTGCGGTCGGCGTACGAGGAGCTGCTGCGCGACGCCCGAGGTCAGGAGCCGGCGGCGACGGTGACCGACCCGGTCCTGGCCAAGTCAGCCGCCCCGGCCACCGTCCTGCCTCCCGCCCAACTCCCACCGGCGGTAGCCCACTTCAGTGGCAGGGAGGAGCAGCTGACCGAGCTCACGGAGTGCCTGCTCATCACAGACGGCCCGCAGGCCGGAACAGCAGCGGTCGTCTCCGCCGTCTCCGGCGTCGCGGGCATCGGCAAGACCGCGCTGGCGGTGCGCTGGGCGCACCAGGTGCGTGACGCCTTCCCCGACGGACAGCTCTACGTCGATCTCCGGGGCTACGACCCGGACGAACCGGTCTCCGCCGCCCAGGCACTCTCGGGGTTCCTCTCCGCCCTGGGCGTGCCCGGCCAGGAGATACCGCTGCGGCTCGACGACCGGGCCGCGCGCTACCGCACCGCGGTGGACGGACGGCGGCTGCTCGTCCTTCTCGACAATGCCGCATCCGCCGCACAGGTGCGCCCGCTGCTGCCGGGAAGCCCGACGTGCAAAGTGGTCATCACGAGCCGCGACTCGCTGTCGTCCCTGGTGTCGTTGCACGGGGCGCACCGCGTGGTCCTCGACGTCCTCTCCCCGGACGAGGCATTCGCGCTGCTGCGCTCCCTGATCGGACCGCGCGTCGACGCGGACCACGCGGCCGCAGCCGGCCTGGCCGAACAGTGCGGGCGCCTGCCGCTGGCCCTGCGAGTGGCGGCCGAGCTGGCCCTGTCACGCCCCCTGGAGCCACTGGCCCGCCTGGTGGAGGAACTGCGGGACGAACGGCGGCGCCTGGACCTGCTCGACTCCGGCGACGGAGATCCCCGGGCCGCCGTCCGCGCGGTCTTCTCCTGGTCCTACGACCGCCTCCCCGACCAGGCGGCGCGACTGTTCAGGCTGCTGGGCCTGCACCCAGGGACCGACGCGGACGTGTACGCGGCCGCCGCGCTGACCGGCGAAACCGTGGAGCGCGCCCGACGGTCCCTGGACGTCCTGTCCCGCGCGCACCTGGTGCGTCGGAGTGGGCCCGGCCGTCATGTCATGCACGACCTGCTGCGCGCCTACGCCGCGGAGCTCGCGAGCCGGCACGACGGCGCGGCGGAGTGTGACGCCGCCCTGACCCGCCTGCTCGACCACTGCCTCGCGGCGTCTGCGGCGGCCATGAACGTGCTGTATCCCGCCGAACGGCATCTGCGGCCCGCCGTCGAAGTGCCCGACACAGGTCTGCCGCCTCTGCGGACGGCCGACGAGTGCCGTGCCTGGCTGCGCGCCGCCCAGCACACACTGGTGGCTCTGTGTTCCAGGACCGAGGAGCCCGGACCGTCCCGGCACACCGTGCGCATCGCCACCACGCTCCACCGTCACTACGAACGCTCGGGACACCTCACCGACGCCCTGACGGTGCACACGCATGCCCTTCGCGCAGCCCGCGCGGTGGGGGACACCCGGGGTGAAATCGATGTCCTGGCCTGCGTCGGCGCGGTCCACCGGCGACTCGGAGACTACGAGAGCGCGCACCGGCACCACGCGGACGCGCTGGAACTGTGCCGGCGGATCGGGTACGAGGCCGGGGAGGCGCGTCATCTCACCAACGTGGGCGTGCTCCACGAGTTGCGGGGCCGCTACCGGGAGGCCGCCGAGCACCACGAGAAGGCGGTCGAACTGTTTCGCGCGGCCGGTGACGCCCACGGAGAGGCCGACGTGCTGAACAACCTCGGCATCGTGCAGGAGTTGCTGGAGGACTACCACGCGTCGATCGAGCGGTACGAGCAGGCGCTGGCCCTCTACCGGCTCACCGGCCATACGTTCGGGGAAGCGAGTGCTCTCGGCAACCTGGGCATCGTCCTGTCGCGGCTGGACGACCACGCGGCCGCGGCTGGGCGGTTCGAGCAGGCGCTCGCGCTCTTCCGCCGGCTCGGGCACACCGGGGGAGAGGCGCACGCGCTGTCCAACCTGGGAAACGCACTGTGCCGACAGGGAAGGTACGACGAGGCCGCCGAACACCAACGACAGGCCCTCGACCACTTCCGCCGCACCGGGGAACCCTACGGAGAAGCGGGCGCGCTCAACGGCCTGGGCGAGGCCCTGCACGGAACCGGACGGCACGCCGAGGCCCTCGACGCCTACGCGGCGGCCCTGGAGGTGGCCCGCGGAATCGGGGAACAGGAGGAACAGGCCCGCGCCCACATGGGCACGGCGCTCGTCCGGCAGGCGAGGGGAGAGCGGGCGCAAGCCATCGACCACCTCGACCGAGCAGTGTCCCTCTACACCGCACTGGACTCTCCCCGCGCGGAAGAGGCGCGTACGGTCCTCCTCTCCGTGACGGCCGAACAGGCCGAGCGGTTCGGTCTCGGCTGACCCAAGGTGTGCTGCTGGAACCAGGGCTACTGCTCGCGAACTCGTCGGATAGGCTGCCGCCTCCTGTAAGGGATCTTCCTGAAGAGGTGTGAATGAAGACAGGCAGACGAACCGCCGCGGTGGCCACGCTCGTGGGGGCGCTGGGGCTCTCGGCGCTGAACGCGCCGACGGCTCAGGCGGCGGACACCGGTATCACCGTGTCGGACATCGTCGTCAACAACGACAAGCCGATCGTCGTCGGCACGTCGAAGGTGGTGGAGCCGACCCTCAGCTTCACCATCGCGTTGCCCTCCGGGTACAGCACGGCCGACCCCTCCCGCTATGACGCGTACCCCTTCCTCTACCGGGGCAGTATCACGACGGCGGCCGACACCGGAGAGAACTTCATCGGCCCCAGCGGCTACACCTGCTACGAGACCGACTCCAAGCACGCTCACTGCGAGGGCAACCTCTACATCGACCCTCACCCGAGCCAGGAACACGTCGACTCCAACAGTGACGCCACCACCTGGAAGGTTGGCGTCTCGCTGAAGCTGTGGAAGGCCGACGGCGGCCTCAAGACCGGCGAGTTGGAGACGCGCGCTCAGACCGCCCGGCTCAAGCGCGCGGCGAAGGCCACCGCCAACGCCTCGCCGGAGCCGGTCGCCAAGGGCAGGTCGATCAGCGTCACGGGCAAGCTGACCCGGGCGAACTGGAGCACGAAGAAGTACGACGCCTACAGCGGGCGTACCGTCAGCCTCCAGTTCCGCGCCAAGGGCGCCGACGCCTTCAAGACGGTCAAGAAGGCCACCACCAGCAGCACCGGAAGCCTGAAGGCCGCAGTCACCGCCTCGGTCGACGGCTCCTACCGCTGGGTGTACTACGGCAACTCCACGACCGGCGTCGCCACCAGCCCGGCCGACTACGTCGACGTGCGCTGACGCGGCCGCCCGCGCCGGCCGCACCTGCGGGTCCCCCGATTCACGCAACCGGGGGACCCGCCCTCATCTCTTCACCGGCTGGTTCACTCCTGCGGGCGGCTGGGACCGTGCGCCGGGCAGGGAACGGTCACCGCGGTCGCAGGCTGCGGACGAGGTCGCGCGGCAGCCCGTGGGTGTCGTGGAGATAGGAGAGGTCCTCCTCGCTCAACGGGCCGCGGAACCGGGGCCGGGCGAGGACCTGTCGACCGCGCTCCAGGAGACGACCGAAGCGCCGCTCCTCGTCGAGCAGCACCTTGCGGACGGCGTCCGGGGCGACGGTCTGCCGGAAACGGTGGAGGGTGTGCCGGAACAGTTCGTCGGGCAGGTCTCCGAGACCGCGGGAGGGATCGTCGCGCCGCAGCACGGTCAGCACCCGTCGCACCAGACGGCGGAGCACGTAGCCGCGTCCGGTGTTGGCCGGAGACACCCCGTCGCCGATCACCACGATGGCCGAGCGCAGATGGTCGCAGACCAACCGCAGCGACGGTTCGTCCAGTTCCCACAAGGCGGGCACGAGACGGCGCCAGGGATCGAACACGTCGCACTCGAAGACCGATGTCCGGCCTTGCAGCACAGTGGCGAGCCGTTCGAGACCCAGTCCGGTGTCGACGTTGCGCTGGGGGAGCGGTACGAGCGAACCGTCGTCCAGGCGCCGATGGCGCATCATGACGTGGTTCCACACCTCCACCCAGCGGTCGTCACCCGTCGGCGTCGACTGCGGTGGGGTGTCGCCGGTCCACAGGAAGATCTCCGAGTCGGGGCCGCAGGGGCCGGTCGGGCCGTTGGACCACCAGTTGTCGTCGGTGGTGATTTCCACGGGCACGCCGCGCTCCTGCCACACCTCCAGGGAGGCGGTGTCCGGTCCCGTCCGGCCGTCGCCGCCGAAGGCAGTGGCGTGGAGCAGTCCCGGATCGACACCGAATCCCTGGGTGAGCAGCTCATATCCCCAGCCGAGACTCTGCCGGCCCTCGTAGTCGCCGAGTGACCAGGTACCGAGCATCTCGAAGACGGTCAGATGCGTGTTGTCGCCGACCTCGTCGAGGTCAGTCGTACGCAGACAGCGCTGCACGTTCACCAGCCGCCTGCCGAGGGGGTGCGGGCGCCCTTCGAGGTAGGGGGTGAGCGGGTGCATGCCGGAGGTCGTGAACAGCACGGGATCGACGGGCGGCGGCAACAGCGTCGAGCCGGTGATGCGGCGGTGGCCGCGCTCCTGGAAGTACTCGACGAATGTGCGGACGACGTGATCGGTGTTCATGGGGTGGCTCCTTCGCGTGTGCGGCGGGGAGGCACCGGAAACGGGCGGCACGATCATCGGAACCCGGGCGGGAACGCCATGGAACCACCGGCAAACCGTTTCCGGTCGCCGGTGGGAAGTGGAGTACGTCAGGCGGCGGCAACCGGCGAGCTGGTCGCTCGCGCGGTCGCTGTGGTGCTTCGGCCCGTGACGTTCATGCGCCCAAAGTAGCCTGCCCGGACGGCACGGTCACACGATTTACCGCAGGCGCTCCGAGTACGGCGTCCAGCGGGCCACGGATCGGGAAGGTGCAACCGACTGACGAAAACCCATATGGCAAGGGTTTCACTCGTCCGGCACTCCGCCTTTAACCACTTTGCCCACGGACAGGGTCGGCTTTGGAGGATTCATCAGAAATCCGGAATAGCTGGTCATGCATGGTAAGGTCGGCCGCGTGGGACTTTGGCTCCTGAACAACCTGAACACCGCCGGCCTCGCACTCGTCATGGTGGGAGGCGTGGTTGTTCTGTCGCTCGCCGCTTGCCTGGTGGCGCGTCGAATTTTTCCGCAGCTGACCCATGGCGTGACCAATGACGTGTCGCGCACGGTCCTCGAGCTGTTCGGAGCCATCTACGGAATCGTGCTTGCTTTCGTCATCGTGACCTTGTGGACCGAGCTCGAGCAAGTGCAGACGGTGGTGACTTCCGAGGCCACAGACCTTGCCGTGATCTCCCGCAACGCGCATTCGTTTCCGGATGAGGTACAGAAAAAACTGGACTTGGCCGTCGGTGGCTACATCCACTCCGTCGTAGAGGACGCATGGCCGCTCATGCGTGAAGGAAAGAACAGCCTCAGCGCGACCTCGGGGAAACTCGAGGCTTTGTACGGAGTATTCCAGGGCTACAATCCGAAAAGCACTTCCGAGCAGACCTTCTACAACGAGTCGGTCGAGCGACTGAACGATGTGACCGCACAACGCAGACTCCGGATTCTGGCTGCGACGCAACGATTGCCCGCTCTTCTGCAGGTCCTCACCTACGGGGGAGCGGTGGTCGTGATGCTGGTCACCTTGCTTTACGGGGTGGAGAACCTCAAGGTGCAGCTGCTTTTCGTAGGCACCATCGCCTTGCTGGTCGGCTTGAGTCTTACCCTCGTCCTCGTTCTCGACTACCCCTTCGCCGGCGAAGTGAGCGTGAGCCCGAAGCCGTTCATGGAAGGCCAGCTGCGAAAATATTGGGGCAGCTGACTTGTCTGGGTCCCACCACTTCGGACCGGCCTTTCGAGTTGTGACGGGCGCAGCAGCGAGGCACGGTGGGGGAAACCCCTGAACGGGGCAGCGAATGCGCACGGATTACCACAGATGCGGTTACTCCGGTGCGTCGGCCTTCAAGCCCTCGGAGGTGTGGCGAGGTGTCGGACAAAAACTTGGTCGAGGGAACCACCGGGCCGGAAACCTCGGCGACGTACGGACCGAGGATGCTGGCGGACGTCAAACCGCCGTTCATCCCCGAGGGCGCGTCGGGGATGACCATCCTCGTCGAATGGCCTCCGGGCGACCCCGGCACTCCGCCGCACCGCCATTCGGGCCCCTGCTTCGGCTACGTGATCGAGGGTGCCGTCCGCTTCGAACTCGAAGGAGAGCCGGAGCGCGTGGTGAAGGCTGGTGAAACGTTCTGGGAACCCGGCGGCGACGTGATCCATTACCAGGACGGCAACGCCCTGTCGGACGCGCCGACCAAGTTCGTCGTCACCATGTTGTGCGAACCGGGGCAGCCGATGCTCACCTTTGTCGACGAGGAGGAGCTGAAGCAGCGGGCACCTCGGCGCGCGCCGCGGCCCACCGCATAGTCATGGCCGGCGGACGCCCGCCGTATCACCTCCACCAACCGTTTCGCGCGGCCACGGCCGGTTCCCGGTCCGCGTTCCCCGGCGGTTTCGCTGCGCCGGCGGTCGGCGGCGTGTTCGTCAGCCAGGTGAGGAACGCGAGGATGAACAGTCCTTCGACGAGCAAGGAAAGCGGGCCGTACGGCGGCTCCCAGCCGGACTCGTAGTAGCCGTCGGGCAGACCGACGGTGCGCGACAGCAGGAAGGCGATGATCATTCCGAAGCTGACGAGGGCTCCGGTCAGCCACGCGATCATGGGGCGTTTCCAGGTCACCAGTGCCGCCGCCACGATGAGCATGACGACACTGCCCAGGGCGAAGAGAACGCCGATGTAGAACTTCTCCTCGAGGTGATCAGGGACGAGGAGGGCGTGCAGCACCACATTGCCGACGGCGCAGCACGCTCCCACACCCCTCAGAGTGACGTCGGTGGCGGAGAGGGAGTTCATGGCGACTCCAGTCGTTCATGTGTACGGAGGGGCCAGCGGGCGAAACGGGTGGCCGCGTGCGGCGGCACGGGCGCGTCTCACCGATCGCACGGAGCGCCCCTCGCCGGGCTGCCGCCCTCCGTGACGTCGCCGCGCGGTCGGCACGGCTTGGCCGGGCTGGGGGCGCGTACCGCTCTGGTCCTGTCATTGCCGAAGCCGTGCGGGTAGCCGGCGAGCATGCTGGAGGTTTTGCCTCCAATGACTCCTACGGAAACGACCTTCGTCGGGATTGTCGTCGATGTCGCGGGCTACGCGCTGACTATCGTCACCTCGGAGCCATGTGATCGTTCAGCGGGGCATGAACAACATGAAGAGGCTTGCGACGCTGCTCGCGGCATGTGCCCAGCGGCCTGGAGGGCGACGGCCGGGTGATCGAGGACGGGTTCTGCGTCACCATTTGAGCCGCCGACCCGGTGGCGCGCACGGTGGTGGACGGAAAACCGGTGCATGCTGGCTCGGTGGGTAACTCATAGTGGACGCATCTCTTCCAGCGACCAAGAATGGACGGCCGTTGTTGTGACGACCGCGTACAGCGAATCCCCCACCGAGCGGGTCCCCGGGCGGGCCTGGACCGTCCGGCTCACCGGACACCGTGACCACTCCGCCACGGTCACGTGCAGCAAGGAGGGTTGCCGGATGCCGCCCCGCTCCCGCGACCTCGCGGCCTTGCGCGCCTTCGCGGCCGGGCATGCGGCCGCCCACGCCAAGGCGGCCACCGTACGCCCCCATGCCTTCTGCTACTGCGGCGCCCAGCAGTGCTCCGCCCACCCGGAGACGGTCCAGTGCGCCGGCGCCGTGGTGCTGATCCTGCGCCACGATCCGACGGTGGGCCAGGTATGGAGCGTCGAGGAGGTCTGCGAGGCCTGCGCCTCGCGGATCCCGCACATCACCGTCGTAGCCCGCGCAGCGCGTCAACGCCGCGTGGCCGAGCGGCCCGTCGCGCAGGTGCCGGCTGCCGCCCGGGCGAGCGTTCCCGGCGGGTTCTCCTCGCCCGCGGCGGTCCCGGACGAGGGCGCACCCATGCCCACCCGACGCCCGCAGCGACGTCGACGCGCGGGCGGACCGCGTTGAACACCCGGGCCGTGCGTACGTGCGGGAGTGCTGACGTGCGCGCCGGGACGGCGGAAGGGCAGGCGTCCGTACCGGAGACGGCGTGGACGCCCTGAAGATCGAGGCCGTCCGGACCGAGAGGCTGAGCCTCGTACCGCTGGCCGTCGAGCACGCGGACGAGATGGCCGGCGTACTCGCCGACCCGGCTCTGCACGCCTTCACGGGCGGCACCCCGTACTCCGCGCAGGCTCTGCGGTCACGGTACGCACGCCTGGTGGCGGGCTCTCCCGATGCCTCCCAGACGTGGTGGAACTGGGTGATCCGGCTCCGGGCGGAGAAGAGTCTCGTCGGGACGGTGCAAGCAACGGTCACCGGGAGCGAGTTCGCACGCGCCGCCGAGATCGCCTGGGTCATCGGGACTCGGTGGCAGGGCCGCGGGATTGCCAGCGAGGCGGCACGAGCTCTGGTTGCCTGGCTGCGAGAACAGGACGCAGGGGCGGTCCGTGCCCATATCCACCCGGATCACCACGCCTCCGCGGCCGTCGCCGGTGCTGCCGGTCTGACGCCCACCAGTCACTGGCATGAGGGCGAGATCAGGTGGGAACTCCCGGGCGGGTGAAGCGGAGGGAGGCCGTCTGGCGGGCGCGGGGGCGGGCGTGCTTAGAGTGGGGGTGGGTGCTTCGGCCAGCAGGCACCGCAGTGCTTCCGCTCGTGCGCGGACGCAGCCGCGTGCTGGCGTACGGGTGTTTCCAGGTTGGGAGGCCCGTCAGTGACCGAACATTCGCATGCGCCCGCCCCGCCGGCTGCCGCAGAGACCGAGCTGCGGGACGACGCGGGACAGGACGTCGATGAGCGCAATCGCCGGTTGGCCCACGCCGGTGTCGCCCGTGCCGAGAAGCTGCTCGTGAGGCACTTCCGGCTGTCCTCGAAGCGGGAGGCGTTCGATCTGCTCCGCAGTTCGTCCCAGAAGTTCAACATCAAGCTGCACACTCTGGCCGACGTCGCCGTGCAGCTCCCTGCTCCGAAGCCGGACGCTCCCAAATGGGTGCCGAGCACCGGGGGCAGCGCCGCACCACCGGTGCCCGCCCTGCGAGCGGTCGGAGCCAGGTTCGACAACCCGGGCGCCGTCCTCACCGCTGCCCTGCGCAGGACGCTGAGCGTGACCGGCGCCCGCATGGGCAATGTGCAGCTGGTGGAGAACGGGATGCTGCGCATGGAGAAGCACGTCGGAGTGAACCGGCGCTTCAGCGACTACTTCGCCTTCGTCGGAGCATCGACGACCTCGTGCGCTCAGGCGGCGCTCGACCGCCGGCAGGTGACCGTCAAGGACGTCGCCGCCTCGGACAGCTTCGACGACGGTTCCCGGCAGGTGATCCTCCAGACGGGTAGCCGCGCCTGTCACAGTGTTCCCCTGCTCCGGCCGGACGGCACAGTGATCGGGATGATCTCCTCCCATCACGAGCAGCCCTTGCACGACCTCGCACCCGCCCAACTGACGATGCTGCAGGAACTCGGCAGTCAGGTCGGCAGGTGGCTGCTGTGGTACCGCAACACCGCAGTCGTGACCGCCCTCAACCATCTGCACGCCAGCGCGACCAGCCGGGCCTGACGGGGGAGGAACCCGGACCGTCGGCGGCCTCCGACAACCTTTCGGTGATCGCTTTCGGATCCGAACTCGCGGCACCCTGCGTGGGCTTGGCCAGGCGTGTGGAAGAGTCGGGCGCCGTCGCCCACACCGGCCGTACGAGGTCGAGCCGTGGGCCCATGAGGAACAGGAGGCGTTCCATGTCCACCGAGATTACGCTGCGTCCGGTGAGGGCCGACGACCTCGACTTGTTCGAGCGTGAGTTCAGCGGGCCCGAGGGGACCGGCCCCTATCAGTGGTTCGGCTTCGGTTCACCGGCCGCCCTGCGACGGGAGTTCGCCGACACCGGCCTGCTCAGGCCCGACGGCGGCGTGCTCTGCGTGGCGGAGGCGGGCCGGACGGTGGGGCGGGTGGAGTGGTTCGCCAGTACCTGGGGGCGGCCGGCGACCTCCACCTGCTGGACCCTGGCGATCGGCCTGGTGCCTGCCGCGCACGGCCGCGGCATAGGCACGCACGCTCAGCGGCTGCTTGCCGAGTACCTCTTCGACCACACCAGGGCGGAACGGCTCCAAGCCTGGACGGACTGCGCCAACCTCGCCGAGCAACGCGCGTTGGAGAAGGCGGGGTTCGTCAAGGAGGGCGTGCTGCGCTCCGCGCAGTGGCGCGCCGGGCAGTGGCACGATCAGGTGATCTACTCCATGCTCCGTGCGGAGCGGTCCGGCGGTGCGTCCGCGTAGCTCGACAGGGGCCGCTCGGCTCCCAGCGGCTGACCGAGGGCACGTGGGGCGCCCGCCCTGCTGGTCGTAAAACGGGTCCCAGGTGGTCACCGGCGGCCGACGCAGGCAGGATCGGTCGACGCCGGTCAACTGGACGGTGTGGCTGGGGACCACATGCCGAGCCACTGCTCGGCGCCCCACGCCTCGAACCGCTCGACTTCCCGGAACCTCAGCTTCGCCGCGAGGCGCATCGAGCCGACGTTGGCGGTCTGGGTGGTGAGTACCACCGGCTCGCCGGGAAGGACGCCGTCGAACCAGGCGAGTGCTGCCGCGCATGCCTCGGCGGCGTACCCGAACCCCCAGGCTCGGGGGAGGAACATGTAGCCGAGATCGGCCTTCCCCACGGCAGCCGGGCGACGGTGCCGGGTAGCTCTCCTGAGCAGGATCTGGCCGATCATCGCCCCGTCGAGTTCCACGACGAAACTCCCGGGCCATCGCTCGGGCACCTCAGGCGTCTCGCGTTCAAGCTCGTCACGCCTTCGGGGGCCGCCGAGGTAGGCGTTCACCTCCGGCGAAGAAAGCAGCTCGATGAACACCGCACGGTCCCGACCCTCGGGCTCACGGAGCACGAGCCGCCCGGTCCTGATCGGCGCAGGCGGCCACGCCACGAGTCCCAGGTCCTCCATGCGCGCACGTTAGCAGGCGTAACGATCGAAGAGGGCCCTCACATATCCCTCAAGCCGCTGGGTGAGCAGGGCCGGAGTCAGATCGGCACGGCCCACTTCGCGCCAAGGGACGGCGACCTTCTGGGCGTCCGGAGCGAAGGCCAAGGCGTCCAGCAGCCGCCAGTAGAGATGGTCGACGGGGTCGTCAGCCAGCGCCCCGCCCGCTGCAACGTAACGGTCGGCGAACCGCATGCCCGTGGAAACCCCGTGGAGGAGAGCCAGGGCGGTCGAGCAGTGGGCCACGTCCAGGTCGGCCGGCCCCCAGGAGGTCTCCACCCAGTCGACGACGCCGCTGATCCGCAAGCCGTCACCGTCCCCTGTGAAGAGGACATTTCCGGGGTGGAAGTCCCGGTGCAGGAAGCAGCCCCGGTATTGCGGTGGCTCGCGGCGGAGCACGTCCACGGCCCGCTGCCACAGCCCGCGCTGCTCGGTGTCTTCAGGCGGCCGCACACGCTCAGGAGAGGTCCACGCCTGATAGTCACGGGGCCTCGCCTCGGCGGTCACTGGTAGCCGGTGGATGCGCAGCAACTGCCGGGCAAGCAACTCCGCACGCCAGTCCGCGTCTTCACCGCCCAGGCGAAGGGTCCCCGGCAACCGGGACATCAGCAGCGAGGGGTGATCGCAGTACTCGGCTGTCGCGTCCACGGCCACCAGCCTGGCCGCGGGGAGGTCCGTGTCGTGGAGCAGGCGCAGCACGGCTGCCTCGCGGGTCAGCAGGCCCTCGGCGTGGCGGACGAAGAAGGGTCTGACGAACGACCGGAGGACCAGCGAGCGTCGACCGCTCGGCCCACGGACGTCCATCCCGCCTATCTCCGACGTCCAGCCGCCGCGCAACTGTGCGACCGCCGCGATGTGTTCGCCCTCGACGAGCTGCTTCTCCGCCCATGCGCGGGTCGCATCCCAGCGCTTGTCCGCGAGATCGGTTCCGATGTGCTCAGCGTCCTCGCCCGTGACCATGGAGGCAGGCTATCGACGTCTTGACCGGCCGCCGGCTGCGGTGCGGACCCTTTCCGCTGACGGACAGCCCTCATGGGCAGTTCGGCTACGGCGTTTTGCGTCGAGCCCGCCGCGGGTACAGCCGTGATTCCCCTGGCGAAGAGGTGTGCGCAGTGGTGGCAGAACTCGCGTCTCAACCGTCGAAGCGAATCCAGCGGTATCCGTGTGCGAGCAGGGGTGTCAAAGTGGCGCCGTGCAGTGCTGAGAAGGTGACGACGGCCTCCTTCTCGTCGCCGCTGATCGCCGCGAGCAGTCCAGGGGCGACAGAGAACCGCTCACCGGTGTAGGTCGGCAGGAACGGGCTCAGGGGAACGGGACGCAGCACGCTCCGCAAAGGGGCGATGCACGGGGACGGCATGCAATAGGTCCGTGCTTGGTAGGGGGCGATGTTCATGGCCTCGTAGAGGGTGAACTGCAGGAGGAAGCGACTGAGCGGTTCCTCTTCAGGGCTCGTCTCCGGGTCATCCATGGACGGATCTTCGGTGAGCCATACGCGGGGATCGTTCTCGCTCGGCGTCCTGGTCTTCGGCGGCCAAGCGATGGACCAGTCCCGGATTCCCTCGGCATCTACGGCGAAGACCAGCCGGTCGCCGAACGGGCCCGAGGTCCGTTGAGGCTGTTGCAGCACCGGGTTGTGGAACCCGAGGACGGCAGGGCGAAGGCGGGCCAGGCTGTAGAAGGCCGTCAACGCCCCCGGGAGATTGTCCGGTTGCTCCCCCTCGCCGATCGACCCTGCAGCCCCGGCGGGAAACCAGCCGAGCACGAAAGCCTCCAGGGCGCGGATCGGATCTGATTCCACGAGGCCGACCCAGTCCACCCCCGGTACCGGCCCGGGTTCCGGTACGGGCCGTACCGCGTCCAACACCTCGCGGGTCAGAGGCTTGTCCAGTTCCAGACGGGCATGGTGGAGATGGTCTGGTGTCGACGACCCTCCCCGGCAGAGTGCGGTGCCCAGAGGAAGGCAGTCCCCGTCCAGGCGGGCGAAGACGTGAAGGGGCCAGGGAGCCCGGAAGTCGAGCCGTGGGCGCAGTGCCGTAACGGCATCCCCGTGCAGAAGCACGTTGGTGGCGTCCTGAACGCCGCTGACCCCTGGGTTGTCCCCGGACTCGACTATGACGACGGTCGCATCCCCCGCCCCGATCACGGCCGGACCCATTTCGTACCGGTGGAGCCCGACACCGGCGACGGCCAGAGCCGCCGCCTCAGTGATCAAGGGTGGGAGCTTCTGTGGCATCGAATTACCCTATCTCGTAACCCGATTGGGGGCTCATTGCCCCGTTAATCGGTGGGACCCCTGGCCGACGACGGGTGTGCCACGATGCCGATTCCGTCTCTTCGCACAGGTTGCGCTCCGGTGAAGCCACGTGCAGTCAGGTCGTGAGGCTGCGAGTCAGGGGCGTTCGGCCAGTTCGTCGTTCTCGTCGTAGAGTTCAAGGCTGTGCTGCCAGCCGCTTCTTGCAAGGAGCATGGCCAGGTCATCGATCCGATGAGGGTCGATCACACCATTGATCAGTGTCGTCCCGTCGTCGGTCTGGTCGATTTCGATGCGGCACCAAAGGGTTTCGGCCTCGTAGGAGTACCAGGAAGCCGACCGAGTCTTCCAGCCGAGTGACTCCAGGCGAGAGGCCACCAGCGCAGGGCCGATGCCCCCTTTGATGATGCCGCAGAGATTGTTGGCCATGTCGGCCAGGCGGGTATCGCGCGGTTGGTCGATGGAATCGCTGGTAGGTGTATCCACCTGCGTAAGTATCAGCTATGTCGAGTCAGTGGCTGGGTGAGGATGTGGGTCCGGCAGAGTTCGAATGAGGCTCAACGGAAGACTCCACGGTCGGCCCTTCATTCTGCATCCGCGCCGACCTGCCGCAGCGGAACCGTCACCCGCTCCGAAGTGCCGCAGGCTCCGCCCGGTGAACGGGACTGCGCAGGAAGCCTCCGACGCCGTGAGCACCCCAACCACGGCAAGATCATTCCACCGGCTGCTCCAGGCAGGTGCCTCTGGGCGCTGGGGTTCCTCGGCCCACGCAGCCGGCGCAGGCACGGCCTCGCTCAGTTCCACGGCCCAGGCATCGTCGGGCAAGGCGTAGTGGAACTGGATGGCGTAATGACGCCCCGCATGCTCTCGCAGTTCGGCAGGCATGACGGCGGCTGCCACAGGCGCGAAGTCCGAGTTGCGTGGCCCCACGGGCTTTTGTGGGGCAGCTCTTAGGCTACTTCCGTGCACACAGTGGAACTGCTGGCCGACACCTCGACCGAGGAGCGGGTACGCCACATCTGGCAGCGGCTCGCCGACGCGGGTCTGCCGAGTCTGTCTGCTCACCCGCACCCGACGAACCGGCCGCACGTGACGCTCGCGACATCGCCCGAGCTGCCTTGGGGCGTACGGCGTGAACTGTGCGCGGCTCTCACGGCGCTTCCCCTTCCGCTGAGCCTGCGGGGCGTCATCCGCTTCTCCGGGCGAGTGAAGGTCCTGGCCTGGCGCGTGGTGCCGGACGCCGCGCTGGCGGCCCTGCAGCGGCAGGTGTGGGAGGTGCTGGCCGGGTATGGCACAGGAGAGGGGAACCCGCTGCACGAGCCGGGCAACTGGGTCCCGCACATCAGCCTGGCGCGGGCCAGGTCCGGTGCGGTGCCCTGGCCGGATGAACTGCTCCCCGCGGAACTGTCACAGCAGTGGGACGGAACCTTCGAAGGAGCCCGCAGCTACGACTCGACGGCGCGGACCGTCCAGCACCTCACCTGACCGAGGGATGGCGGCGACCGCCTCGCACGAGAGGACCAGAGTCCGAGGGGGCATTTCCAGGGTGCGTCCGCCCGGTCAGGCGAATTCCGTCAGAGTGCCGGGGCTCCGGAGTGCCCGCCGAGAGGCACGGGCAACCATGCGCACGTCCGGACCAGCATGGGCAACGCCGTGGATGACGCCCGTCCCGGGGCCGGCAGGAGAGGGCCGGCGTGAGAGGGGCGGCTGTCGGACGACGCGGACCGGAAGCCTGGCCGCCGGATAATGGTTGCCCGGCACACGGAACGCCTTCCAGGCGTTGGACGTCTTCAGGTGCGCAGGCGCGCGCTGACCTCGCGCGCCGATTCGTACACGAGGGGAACCTGAAACTCCATGAAGAGCAAGCTGACCGCCGTGGCCCTTGCGACCGTCGTCGTCGCCGGCACCGCCGCTGCCGCCGTACCGGCCTCGGCCGCCACCGCCAAGGCCGCGCCGACCCGCTGCCACACCGCAGACCTGAAGGCCGGCTTCGCGACGGGGGAGGACGCGAAGCCGGAGATGGACCAGACCAAGAAGCAGACCCAGGCGTTCATCTGGTTCACCAACCAGAGCAAGCGCACCTGCACCCTGTCCGGCTTCGCCGGTGTCGACATGATCGGCGCTCAGAAGACCGACAGCACCTGGTCGCTGGTGCGCTCGGCCAAGAAGCCCCAGAAGATCGTCCTGGAGCACGGGGACACGGTCGACTTCAGCATCAACCTGCTCCCGGTGGCCAAGTCCACGCCGCAGAAGCAGAAGTTCGTGCCGGCGAAGTTCCTGGTCACCCCGCCGAACGAGACGAAGCACTTCACGCTGAAGTGGCCGTTCGGCGGCCAGATCCTCAAGCAGGACGGCGCCACCCACCCGGGCACCTACGTCAACCCGGTCGGCCTGTAACCGACGGGCCAGGTCCCCGCTCCACCAGTGGCGCTGCCGGCCACCGCCCACCCTCCGGGTGGTGCGGTGGCCACTTGGCCCCGCGGCGAGTCGGCTTGTGCCCAGGCCGACCGGCCCAAACGCCCGAGATGCAGACCCTGTGCCGGCCGGGTTCAGGAGCGGGTGGCGGTCTCGCAGTCCTTGCCCGAGGCCGTCGTGCCGGCGGCCGTCCCCATCGGCTTGCTGCGGTCGTACGGATCAATAGTGCGGGTCTCGTCGGTGGGCTGCTCGACGGCCGTGCCGAAGGGCGGCACGAAGTACCCGGACGGGGCGGAGCAGCCGCCGTTGGTCATGTGGAGTGCGTACAGGACGAGCGACATCGTGCCCGGTTCAGTGATGACCTTGGCCGGGTCGTCCCAGCTCATCACTATCTTGCGCCGCACGATCGTGCGGACGACCTCTGGGTCCCGCCCGCCGTGGCCCGCCGGAGTGACCGGGTACACGAAGGTGACGTCGGCGGTCACCACGAGCGCCCCGCGTTTCCCCTCCCGGTACGTGAGCCGACCGCGCGTCTTGACCACGTCACCGACCAGTCGGGTCCGCTCAGGTCGGAAGCGGCTGAACAACAGCAGCGGGTCGGTCTTGGCAGTGGGTGCCGCCGACGACAGGGCGGCACAGAGATACGCCTTGACGTCCTCCTGGTGCGGGTTCAGCAGCGCGATGGCCTTCGTGGGCCGTTCGCCGCGCAGCACGCGGGAGTCGAGCCCCGCTGCCGCGAGGAAGTCCCGGCTTCTTCGCAGCGCCCGCTCGACCTGGGCGGTGTCCATCCAGCCGGTGGCCTTGGCCGGCGGCACCGTGATCCCTGCCGCGCCGTCGGCCCAGTGGGCGGCAGGCGAACCGCGGAAGGGTTCGGTGAGCGTCGGGCGCAGATCCGGCTCGGCGCCGGGTGCCGTGCGCGGGCTTGCCGTCTCGGCGGCCAACGGCGCCTCGTCCCGGCCGCTGTCGCCACCGCCGAACCAGCCGACGACCCGCTCCGGGAAGAGCCCCACGACCAGGGGGACCACGGCCGCCACCAGCCCGGTCACGTACCAGCCTGTCCTGCGTCGAGGTCTGGCCGGTGGGTACGTACGCCAGCGAGGGCTCAATTCGTCCGACTATTTGCTGAGTTGACCGTCCACTCGTTCGATCGAGAGCCGCCCGCGTGATCGCATGAGCCGGCCGCCGACTTACCAGGGCGGTGACCGAAGCCTCAGGTCACCCAGTGCCGTGCCCCGAGAACCCTCCCCGAGGTGGGTTCTGCCGGGTGTCTACGGCGACGGATGCCGCGTAGGTCAACTCGAGACCGTGACATGCCTGTTCAGGTCTCTCGTCTAGGGTCGCCCGCATGGCTGAGCCCTCCTTTCTGGCTGCCGTGCGCGAGTCGTACGACACCGTCGCCGCCGACTACGTCGAACGCGTACCGCCTCCCGCCGAGTTGGACCCGCTGTCGCGCGGGATGCTGGCCGGGTTCGCCGAGCTCGTGCGGACGGCCGGTCTGGGGCCGGTCGCGGACCTGGGGTGTGGCCCCGGCCGTCTGACGGCCCACCTGGCCGGGCTGGGAGTGTCCGCCTTCGGCGTCGATCTGTCGCCGAAGATGATCGGACTGGCCCGGCTCGCCTACCCGGAACTACGTTTCTCCGAGGGCTCGATGACCGCGTTGGAGACGAGGGGTGGCGAACTCGGCGGCATCCTGGCCTGGTACTCCACCCACCACACACCCCCGCAGTGGCTGCCGACGGTGTTCGCCGAGTTCCACCGCACGCTCGCACCGGGCGGCTACCTGCTCTGGGGAGACTATGTCGGCGATGAGCGGCTGCAGCCGACGCAGGGTTACGGCCGTCCGGTGTCCTACGAGTCGTACCTCCTGCCCTCGGACCGCATGGCCGGTCTGCTGGAGCAGGCCGGACTCGTCGTCACCGCGAGGCTGGAGCAGGAGCCCGGCGGCCGGGTGAAGAGACCGCACGTCTGCCTGCTGGCCCGCAAGCCCGAAAGGGCCTGACCGGCCTGCGCCTTCGGCACGCCGGCCCTGTCCCGGTGAACTGATGGTTTCCGTCGGCCGAAGCGGAGGCCGCACTCGTCCTGGTCACGCGCCTTCTGACAGCGACCTTCCGTGTTCCGGACGCGCTGACTGTTCTCTCCCGAGTCCGGTTGGGGCGTCACCCGCGAGGTCGGGGTGGCGTCGTGACGGGGCTGGTCGACGCCCAATAGTCGTTGAGAACTACGGAGTTGTGGAGGCGTGCGCTCTTGGTGGTGAGGCGGACGAGGGCGCGACTGGGACCGGCGGGCAGGGCGGAGATGAGCCGGGCGCCCTGGACCAGCCCCCGAACGCCGAGTTGTGAGGTGGGGATCAGGGTCCTGGCCGCGCTCAGCGCGACCTCGCGACTGCCGCGCACGTACCCTGCCATCGCGTGCTCGTACGCGGGGAAGGCAAGCTCGTGGTCGCCGTCCGCCCGTGCCAGCTCCCCGGCGAGGACGTACGCACCGACGACGGCCAGGCTGGTGCTACCACCGACGGCCGCGCCAGGGCAGTAGCCCGCGTCACCGACGAGCGTCACCCTCCCCTTCGACCAAGTGTCCATGCGGAGCTGGGTGATGGAGGCGAAGTAGAAACCAGGAGCCTGGTCGAGTTCGTCCAGCCAGCGGTCCACCTGGGAGTGCATGCCCGCGAACGCCTCGCGCAACAACCCCTTCTGACGCGGCACGTCCCGGCGACGGTAGGCGAGTTGACGCTCGCCGCGGAACAGGAACAACGCCCGCGCGTCGCCGAGGTGCCGCGCGCCGTACATGCCCGCGGTTCGGCCGATGCCGACGTGCAGGAGGAGCTCGCCGTCGAGCGCGAAGAGGTTCGGCAGTGTCAGCACTCCGAAGTAGGCCCCGGTGAAGCTGCGGTGGCGGGACTCCCCGTCGAAGGCGAGACGGCGCACGTTGGAGTGCAGCCCGTCCGCGCCGATGACGAGGTCGAAGTGACGCGGTCCGGCGTGCGCGAAGCGCACGTCGCCGTCGGGGGAGAGCGAGGTGATCGAGTCGCCGAACAGGTACTCGACGTCGTCGCGTGCGGCGTCGTAGTAGATCTCGCTGAGGTCGTCGCGCATGATCTCCACGTGTCGGTCGGAGGCGGCACCGAAGATCTTGGAGAGGTCCGCCCGGACGGGACGCCGTGAGCCCTCCCGGTGGACGGTCATACGGCTGGTGGTGACGGCCCGCTCCTCGATCTGCGGGAGTACGCCCATCTTCTGCGAGATGTCCACCGCGGGCCGGAACAGGTCGACCGCGTGACCACCGGTCCTGCGCAGGGCGGGTGCGTGCTCGACGACCGTGACGGCGAAGCCGTGCCTGCTGAGCCAGTAGGCCACCACGGGACCGGCGACACTGGCGCCGGAGACCAGAACGCGCAGGGCAGCGCTCCTCTTCATCGCTCCACCGGCACAGCGTGCTTCGCGGTGAAGGCCAGCAGCGGGACGGCCGTTCGCGGCGGATCCTCGAGCAGGGGCGAGTGTCCGAGGCCGGGCAGCAGTTCGACCTCGGCGCCCGCGACGGCGCGGTACTCGCCGGCGGAGGACGACCGCCATCTGCGGTCGTCCGCACCGAAGATCACCAAGAGCGGTTTGCCCAGGACCGCCAGCCGGTCCGGCAGCGGGCGCTGTTCGAGGTAGGAGCGGGTGGCCTGCATCGTCGCGAGGAACGTGTGGTGGGTCATGGATCGGACGTCGTCCAGGAGCTCTTCCGGTACCTGATAGCCCGGTCGGCTGAAGCCGGTGCTCGCCAGCTCCCTGAGCTGTTCGTCGGTCGGCGGCCACTGCAAGATGCCGGTCGCGGCGGAGTCCGGTGCGAGGTAGGCGGCCAGGCTGGGGCCGGTGTTGACGAGGGCGAGCGCGGTGACCAGCTCGGACCGCTGTTCGGCGAGAGCGGTGGCGACCGTGCCACCGCTGGAGTGGGCGACGACGACCGCGCGCTCGATGCCGAGGCGGTCGAGTACCGCGGCGGCGCGTCGCGCCTGGTCGGGGATCGCGTAGCTGCCGTCGGCGGGTTTGGCCGACCGGCCGTGCCCGAGCAGGTCGATGCGGATCACGTGGTGGGATCCGCTCAACAGCCGAACCATCGGGGCCCACGAGCGCCCCGAGGACGCCGAACCGTGAATGAGCAGGAGCGCGGGGGCGTCACGGGGACCGTCCTGGCACACATGGATGTCGCCGTCCTCCAGCGACAGGGACGAGGCCGACACCGGCGAGGCCTCGGCGACGCCGGCATCGTCGCTCGCGTACGAACCGTCAGAAACATTCATGCGCCCACTGTCTCCGGTGGTGCGCGCTGCTGGATTGGACGAATGTTCCCCTCAGCTGGCTCCCCTACGGTAACTTCTCCCCCTCAATGTATGAGGGGGCTTCTCGCTATGCCGGTGTGGCTTCGCGACGGGCCAGCCCGGCCCGTAGAACGTTCAGGGCGCCCACGGTGTCCGCGTGCGCGGTGTGGCCGCATACCTGACAGTGGAACTTGTCCTGGGTGGGCCGGTTCTCCTTGGCGGTGTGCCCGCATGCGGGGCACCGCCGGGAGGTGTTGCGGGGGTCCACGGCCATCACTTCCCGTCCGGCCCATGCTGCCTTGGCGGTGAGGATCTGCAGGAACACCCCCCATCCGGCATCCAAAATCGATCGGTTCAGCCCGGCCTTCGCGGCCGCCCCCGTTGGGCAGGAATCTGCCTGGCTGTCCGGGGTCCGGCTTCGGGTCGGGGGCCTTGCTCATGTTGCGGATCCTGAGGTCTTCGTGCGCGATGAAGTAATGCTCACGCACGAGGCCGAGCGCAGTCTTGTGGGCGTGGTCCAGGCGCCGGCGGCGGACCTTGCGGTGCAGCCGGGCCACGGTCTCCACGGCCTTGCGGCGCCGCTTCGATCCGCGCTTGCACCGGGCGAGGGCCTGCTGTGCGGCTTCGAGTCTCGCGGCGGTTTTCTCCCCGTGGCGAGGATTGGACACGAACTCGCCGTCGGAGGTGGCGAGGAAGTTCGCCACACCCATGTCGATGCCGACTACCGCACCGGTCTCGGGCAGCGGGTCGGGCCGAGCTTGTTCGGCAGTCAGCACGACGTACCAGCGCCTGCCCTCGCGCTTGACCGAGATCGTCTTGACCTTCCCCACCACGGGCCGGTGCTGGTGCACCTTGACGTGACCGACACCTTGCAGGCGCACGCGGGTGACGGGGTCGTGCGGGGTCGCTTTCCACCGGCAGCCGTCCCCGTCCCTCGGGAAGTCCACGGTGTCGAACCGCTTGCTCGAGCGGAACCGGGGATAACCCGGCAATTCACCGGACTTCACGCGGCGGAAGAACGCGGCGAAAGCCTTGTCCAGACGGCGCTAGGTGGCCTGCTGGGAGGAGAAGGACCAGCGGCCCTGACGCTCCGGATCGAAAGCCCGGATGTCCTTCAGCTGAGCGGACTGCTGCCCATAGCGGACCGTCGTCCTCGAGCCGTGCCGGTAGGCGGCGCGCCGTTCCTGCAACGCCCCGTTGTATAAAGAGCAGTGATCGCGCAACATGTCAGCGAGCGCACCCTGCTGACCCCCGGTGGGCCGCATCAGAAACTTGTACGCACGGATCATCCAGCCCACCCCCTCTGCTCCTGCGCAATCAACATAGAGCAGGCCACTGACAACCAAGCGTAGATGGGATCATGCGGACCTTCGTGCACGGTGCGGCTGTGTGGGGTGTCGAGAGCCCGCGACGGCCCAGCCGGGTGGACGGTGTCACCATGGCCGGATTCCACGTCCGTGACCTCCAAGCACTCCGGATCGTCCCGCACCCGGCCGTGACGCTGCTGCTGGATTTCGGTGCCGGCTCGCCCGTCATCGACGGTGCCGGCGGGCGGCAGCAGCTGGGAAGCGTGGTCGCCGGGCCGGGGCTCGGGTCCGCGGGCGCAGTCCTTGCGCGGGGGGAGAACGTCGAGTGTGTGCAGGTGCGGCTGTCCCCGCTGGTCGCAGGCGCGATGCTGGGCACGTCCCCGGCCGAACTCGACGGTGTGGTCGTGTCGCTGGACGACCTGTGGGGCAGGGCTGCTTCCCGGATCCGCGAGCGACTCGGGGAGGTCTCCGCGTGGCAGGATCGCTTCGCGTTGACGGACGCGCTGCTCGCTCGCCGGCAGGCGGCCGGGCCGCCGGTGGACCCGGAGGTTACCTGGGCCTGGCACCGGATCGTCGCCGGCCACGGCCTGGCGCGGGTCGACGAACTCGCGGCCGAGGTCGGCTGGAGTCGTAAGCGGTTGTGGTCCCGGTTCCGGTCACAGATCGGGCTGCCGCCCAAGCGCGCAGCGAAGCTGGTCCGCTTCGACCATGCCGCCCACCGCCTGGTCGCTGGTGAAGGCGCGGCCCGCGTCGCGGCCGACGCCGGCTACGCCGACCAGTCCCATCTGCACCGGGACGTCGTGGAGTTCACCGGGGCGACTCCCGCAGCCGTGGCACGGGAGCCGTTTCTCGCCGTCGACGACATCGCGTGGCCCGAAGTCCGACCAGCCCCTGTTCGGTGACCGGGCGGAGCGATCCGGGCTGGCCACGGCCGGTGGGATACGGCTCAGCCAGCGGCCCCCGGCTGGCTGCCGGGGTTCCATCAGGATGCTTCCGCGACCCGATTGAAGAGCCGGCCGGCGAGGTCGACACCGGTGATCGCGCCTTCGGCGTCGCGGGAGAAGTAGCCGCGCTGCCCTGCGAGGCCGCCCTCGGTGACGATGTACTCGTCGCCGTCGCCGTCGCCGTCGCCGTCGCCGTCGCCGGGGAGGAAGCCGATCTCCGCGGCCGGGTAGTCCGGGGGCATCTCCTCGTCCGACGCCGCACGGATCTCCGGCTTGATGCCGACCGCCAGGGTGAGCCGGGTACCGTCGCGGGCGATGTCGAGGTTCATGGCGTCGATCTCGTAGCGGCCGGCGACCTGCCGGGCCCGCCCCTCGTCGTGCGCGACCGGCTCCACCGTCTTCTCGATGACGCCGAGGTAGTGCTCCAGGGCCCATCGAACGACGGACTGGTTGAAGGGGTAGCCGTCCGGGCCGGCGTTGGCGAGGCAGACCACCGCGAAGTCGCGCTCGGGCACGATCAGCAGCTCGGCGAACTGGCCGTTTCCCGAGCCGCCGTGGCCGATCCCGTGCAGGCCGTCCAGGTCGTGCAGGAACCAGCAGATCCCGAAGCCCTCGCCCAGCGTGCTGGCGCGCAGCCGTACCGTCTGCTCCCGCATGCGATGCAGTTGCGCGGCCGGCAGCACGTCTTCACCGTCGCCGAGTTGGAACCGTGCCCAGCGCAGAAGGTCGCTCACCGAGGAGGCGAGGCCGCCGCCCGGGTTGTCTCCGCGCGCGCCCTCCTTGAAAGCCGCCCAGGGCCGGGCGGGGCGCAATTTACCGTCCTCCCCGCGGTTGTGGCCCACGGCGAACTTGCGGACCATCACCTCGGAAAGGCCGTACACGGTGTCCGCTAGGCCGACCGGTTCCAGGACGAGGGAGGCCATGGCCTGCTCGAAGGGCAGGCCCGTGACCTTCTCGATGATCCGGCCCGCCAGGTTGTAACCGGCCTGGCTGTAGGAGGCGCGGGCTCCGGGCGGTGCGATCAGGCGAAGTTGGGACAGCTTCGCCACGAGGCCGGCAAGGGAGCGGTCGCCCTCGCCGTCGTCGATCAGGTTCCACTCCAGGCCGGCGGTGTGGTTGAGCAGGTTCAGCACGGTGATCCGTGCCGCGGACTCCTCGTCGGCGAGCTTCAGCTCGGGCACGTACGTCCGTACCGGGTCGTGGAGGTCCACCTTTCCCTCGGCGACCAGGCGCATCAGCGCGGTCGCCGTGAAGGTCTTGGACACCGAAGCCAGCGGAAACAGCGTGTGCTCGTCGACCGGCAGTGGGGTGTGGACGCTGGTCACGCCGTGCGAGGCGTAGATCTCCCGACCGTCGACGAGGACGCCGACGGCGACACCGGGGACACCGAGTGATGTGGCCTGCGCCCCGACGAACTCCGACAACTTCTCCTGTGACATGGCTCCCCCTCCGGACACTTGAACTAAGTACGAGAAGCAGCGTAGGCACGACTTGAACAAAGTGCAAGGCGCTCTGAACAGGCTCCCTGAACTAAGTGCAAGTAAGATGGGGTCATGCCCCGCGAAACCCTGACCGCAGACCGGATCGTCCGTGCGGCCATCGAGCTGCTCGACGACGAGGGATTGGACGGCCTCAACATGCGGAGCCTGGCCAAACGGCTCGGCTCGGCCGCCACGGCCGTCTACTGGCACATCAAGACCAAGGACGATCTGGTCCGGCTCGCCGGCGACGTGATCTGGGGCGAGGTCGAGCTGCCCGATGTCGATGGCACCGACTGGCGCGCCGCCGCCACCGCCCATGCCCGGGGCATGCATGCGATGCTCACCCGGCATCCCTGGCTCGTGCAGGCGTTCGGCAGCCACCTCCTGTACGGCCCGGGCCAGGCGCGCTACAACGACCTCGGTCTGGCCATCTACGAAGAGGCGGGCTTCGCCGCGGACGACGCGGACCGGGCGGCCGCCGCCGTGTTCACCTTCGTGCTCGGCAATGCGCTCGGGCCCGCCGCGCAGGTCTCACTCAACCGCCGGCTGAGCAAAGACGGCGCGGACGCCGGGCAGTTGACGGCCGACGCCATGACACGCGCCGCCGAGATCGCCAAACAATTTCCGCGTCTGCGGGAACGCCTCGACACTACGGCCGCCACCGAGTACGTCGCAGCGCCCGACCCTACCTTCGAGTTCGGCCTCCAGTCGCTCCTCGACGGCTTCGAGACCCGCCTCACCGGCGAAGGTGCCGCTCGGCAACAGTGACCCGCCCACGCCACCGGGGGGCCACCGCCGGGACACCTGATCGCGGCGGCGACTTGGGTAACTGGAGGACCCTCGCGTCCCCTTCTGCTTCCGCGCGCTGTCCGACCATTGCGGCCATCACCGTGGGCGCACTCGCGTTCCCGGCCGCGGCCACACGGCTGCCCGGTCACCGGTACCAAGGCACCTGTTCACCCACTCGGCCTCGTCACGCCTGGCTTCCGAGAAGGCTCACACCCTGGGGGAGTGCGGTTCGCAATTCCCTCACCAGGGCCCGGACGACCGAGGACCCGGCCAGTTCGGAGGTGGTGACATAGCCGACCCGGCGGCTGGGGCGATGGAGACCGAGATCGGTGATCCCGACCGAGCCCTGCGCTCCGACCAAGGACAGCGCCGGCATGATCGCCATTCCGTGTCCGCCGCTCACCAGGGAGAGCACCGCTCCGTCGTCCTCGGCCTCGACGGTCGCCCGCGGGATCCAGTCCTGCGCCGCCCACCAGTCGCGCGTGTACGATCCGCAGTTCTCGGCCCAGTCGACCAGCGGCAGCGAGCGTGGAGCGGGGTGACCCGTCGGGTGCACGAGGGAGTACGGCTCTTCGAGGAGTTCCCTCGCGACCAGGCCCGGCGGAAGCGGTGCGGAGCCGCCCAGTGTGGCGATGGCTACGTCGGCCTTGCCGTCGGCCACTTCGCCCGCGGTGCCACGCCCCACCTCGCGGACGATCCGCACGTGCGGCTCGATGCCGGGGTGCCGGGCGCGCAGTCGCGCGAGGACGGGCGGCAGCAGGTGGAGGGCAGCGCTTCGGAAGGCCGCGATCCGTAGCGGCCCCTCCGCGGCGTCGAGCCGGGCGGCGCCGCGTGCCTCAGCGGTCAGGACGTCCAGCAGGCGCAGAATGCGGCGGGCGTGCGCCACGGCCCTGTCGCCTGCCGGGGTGGGGCGGGCGCCGCCGCGGCCCCGGTCGAACAGCACGGCACCGATCTTCCGCTCGCTGCCGCGCACCGCGTGCGACACCGCGGACTGAGTCAGACCGAGCGCCTCGGCCGCGGCGGAGAACCCGCCGGCGTCCGCGACCGCCACCAGGACGCGCAGCTCCTGCGGCGCGAGATCGGAGTCGTTCGTGCGGCCCACGGGGCGCTCACCTCAAGGTATGAGAACTGTTCATGGAACGGGCTGTCACATGAGCCGAACCCCCTGATGAGGCCGCCCATTCCCGCCGTACGGTCCGGGCATGAACGAGACCGCGCTCACCGTGCAGCAGACCGCCCGCCCCCACGGTTTCCCCTCCGCCGACCACTTCGCCTTCGTCGAGTCCCCGCTTCCCGAGCCCGCGGCCGGCAGCGCGCTCGTGGAGAACCTCTACTGGTCCGTCGACCCGTACCACCGGGAGATGATGGACGACGTGCCCGGTGGATTCGCCCTCGACGCACCGCTGGAGGGCCGCACCATCGGGCGTGTCATCGCCTCGCGCACGCCTCGGCTGGCCGAGGGGGAGATCGTGTTCCACCGGCAGGGCTGGCGCACTCACGCGGTGGTCGGGCCCGAGGAGATCCGACGGTTGCCCCGCTTCGACGGGGTGCCCCTCACCGCGTACTTGAGCGTCCTCGGGGGCACCGGCCTGACCGCCTACGTGGGCCTCACCCGGGTCGCCCGGCTCCAGGGAGGCGAGGACCTGTTCGTGTCGGGCGCGGCGGGCGGCGTCGGCACGGCGACCGGCCGGTTCGCCGGGCTGCTCGGCGCCGGACGGCTCGTGGGCAGCACGGGCTCGGCGGCTAAGGCCGGCCACCTCACCCGGGAGGTGGGCTATGACGCCGTCTTCGACTACCACGAGGGGCCCGCCGCCGACCTGCTCGGCAAGGCCGCGCCCGACGGCATCGACGCGTTCGTCGACAACGTCGGTGGTGACCAGCTGGCCGCGGCGGTGGGAGCGCTGCGCGAGTTCGGCCGCATCGTCCGGGTCGGCACGATCAGCCAGTACAACACTCCCGGCGCCCCGTCTCCGCGCATCGACCACGCGGCCGTCGTGGAGAAGAGCATCCGCATGGAGGGCTTCCTGGTCAGCAACTACCGTGCTCTTCAAGAGGAGTTGTACGACTTCGCGGTGCCGCATCTGCAGAGTGGCCGGCTCGCTCTCGACGAGACGGTCGTCGACGGGTTCGAGCGCATCGTGGACGCGTTCCTGGGAATGCTCCGCGGCGACAACACCGGCAAGATCATCGTGCGTGACCACACGCAGGCCCACCTGTGAGCCGACATGGAGGACATGCCACTGTGCGCTTCGGGGTTCCTCCGACGCCCGTACCTCTCCGCGGTCTCTAGGACACTCCGACGGTCTCCAGCAGCCGGTGGAGATCGTGGGCGGCTTCGGCGGAGGCGAGCGTCGCGGCGGCGAGGACGGCGGCGGTCGCGACGGCCAGGGCCGGCCGGCGGGACAGGGGAGGGGCGAGGAGGGCGGCGACGCGCCGGGGCACCGGTCCTGCCGTGGCGAGCGGGTCGCGGTGGCTCCGGCGGCCGAGCATGCCGAGGACGGCCCTGTTGGTGCGGGCCGATGTGCGGTAGGAGGCGAGGGCTGCCTTGCCGACGGTGCGGGCGACCCGGATCCGGTCGCCGGTGGTGGTGACCGCGGCTTCGTCCGCCCAGCGTTCGACCGTGTAGCTGACGGCGGTGGCGAGAGGGCGCAGGAGGGGGTTGGCGGCGGCGCCCAGCTGGGCCAGGGCGACGAAGGCGTAGTGGTGAGCGGTGAGGTGGGCGCGTTCGTGGGCGAGCAGGATGTCGTGTTCGGTCTCGTCGAGGGTGTGCAGCATGCCGGTGGAGACGACGATCCGGCCGGGCAGCCCTGGCAGGGCGAAGGCGTCCGGGACGTCGTCGTCCACGATGACCAGCCCGTTCCGTGCGGGCAGGCAGGCGGCTTCCGCCGCTGTGGCGGCGAGGCTGCGGGCGCGTCGCCACAGCATGCGGGCGGCCATGAGTACGGCGCCGCCGAGCAGCAGCCCGGCGAGGAGGGCGATGGAGAGTTCGGTCGGGTCGTCGTGCTGGGCGGTGTGGGCCGACCAGTGCCCGAGGGCGGCGAGTCGGGGGACCCGGATGAGGCCGGTGATGGCCAGCAGCCCCAGGGACAGGGTGCTTGCCGCAGCCAGGAGCAGGGAGGAGAGGGTGAGCAGCCAGGTGGCCAGGCGTGGTTCGCACCGCTCGGACAGCGGCCGGGCGCCGAGAGGCGCGAAGAGGCAGAGCAGCAGCGGCAGATAGACGGCGATGCGCATACAGGCGGCCCCTTTACGACGGTGTGGATACTGCCGTCCTTTTTGAGTGTGCCATGGGCTCCGGTGCCGGAAGCAGTCCCCGCTGTCGGAGACCGGCTCGCCTGCTGTGCGGTTACCCGTCCGCGCAGCAGGCGACCCCGAGTGGTCGCGGCTGTCAGTGGCCGTCGACGGCGAGTTCGTAGTCGCCGATCAGATCGCCCAGAAGGGTTCCCGCGGTGAGGTCGTCGGTGACGTGGCCGGCCATGTAGAGGCGGGAGTAGAGGACTTCGGCCCGCATCCACTCGTAGTCCGCGGCGCGGTGCGGTGAGAGGGCGCTGAGGAAGGTGACGGCCGCGGCCGAGCGGGTCGCGTGGCGGGAGGGGTAGGAGTACGGTCCCTTCGCGCCGGGCTTGATGTGCTTCTCCGGTCGCAGGCTGGGGTCCAGCACGAACGGGGCGGACTGCTTGTCCTTGGCCGCCAGCCGGTCACTGATCGTCTTGGCCAGCTTCAGCGCCGACTTGAGCTGCAGCTTCTCGGCCTCGCCCTGCTGGGCGGGGATCAGTTCGCGCTGGTCGTGCAGGTACAGCTTCCAGATGTCCTTCTTGCCGTTGAGCTCGAGCCAGGTTGCGGCCTTCGTCCCGGCCGGCGTCCGCGTCCTGGCGAGCTTCTGCACCTGGCGAAGCTCCGCGGTGCGGCGCGCCGCCGCCGGCGGGGCGGGCACCTGCTTCGCGGCCCACACGGCGAAGGCCTTGTCGTCCCGTGCGATGCCGTGCGTGGACTTCCACTGGGCGAAGAGGGCGTCGGCCTTCTTGCGCTGTGCCGCCGCGTCCTTGCCGATCGTGGCGATCTCGGCGTCGGTGAAGAGCTTCGGCGGCGGGTTCTGCTTGATCCGCTCGGTGGCGCCCGGCTTCTTCTTCGCGGCGGCGGACGTGGAGGCCGTCACCGACTGCGGTCGCAGCAGGCCGACGACGGCGGCCGCGGCGGCGAGCAGCGCGATCAGAACGTACGGCCATTTGATGCCGCGCAGAATGGTCATGCGACTCGGATCCTTTCGAACGGGAGCGGGAGAGGTGCCGCGTCGGGCCCGGTGGTGAAGTGGGTGCGGGCGAGGTGGCGTACGTCGTTGTCGGGCAGGCCGGGGGTGAGCAGGGACTGGCCGACGACGTACTTGCTGAGCGAGAGGGGCCGGGCGCCCATGCCGAGCAGCAGGCGGTCGGCGGGTGCGGGCCGCGTGCCCCCTTTCGTCTCGACCAGGACGTGCTCGGGGTCGAGCGCGGCGGTGCGGTCGTCGCGGTGGCAGGTGAGAGCGCCGTCGAGGGTGACGCGGCTGCCGTGGCCGAGGTCGGCGAGGGCGGCACGGACGTAGCGGACCTCGGCCGCGGCGGTCAGCTCGCCGGCGGTGACGGGGACGCCCGCGCGGTCCAGTACGCGGTCGACGAACCGGGCCGCGTGGTCGGTGAGCGACCCGTACGCGGTGGCCGGCACGGTGAGTGCGTGCTTGACCGTGGCGCCCCGGCCGTCCTTCGTCTTGACCTCCACCCGGCACAGACCGTCCTCCGCGTACAGACGGGTACGGACCTTCCAGCGGCGGCGGCGCTTCTGGATGTGGGCGCGCCAGGCGCCCAGCTCCGGTGTGTCGAAGTAGGTGCTCAGGTAGCTCGTCGTACGGCGCCCGCCGAGGTCGAGGACGTGGTGGCTGTCGGCGAGGCGGGCCAGCAGGCGGCGGGCGTGGCCGAGGGGGACCAGGTACTTGCGGTCGATGCGGTGCTGCAGGGCGGCGGCCGCGTCCACCTCGGCGAGCGTGGCTCCGCGCAGCTGCTCCAGGCCGAGTCCGGTCGGGAAGGAGAGGCCGGGGTTCATGGCACCGTCACCGGCTCCCGCGGCTCGTCGTCCGCGGCGAGTGCGCGTTCCCGTGGCTCGGCGGGGTAGCGGGCGGACACCCGTGTCGTCTCGCGGACGTAGTCGACCTCGTCCACACTGACCGACAGCGGCGTCCGACCGAAGCGGCTTTCGACGTCCTCGGTGATCGCGGCCGGGGAGGGGTATATCCGGTCAAGGGTGAGCTTCACCGTCCGCGTCGCGGGCTCGTACCCCTGGGGATCGTCCACCAGGAGCACCGCGACCAGGACCACGACGGCCAGCGCGACGACGAGCCAGGTCTGCCGCTCCGGCAGCCCCGTGCACAGGGCGATCACCAGGGCGACGAAGGTGTAGGCGACGTCCCGCAGGGTGAAGGCCGCGCTGCGCAGACGGACCAGGGAGAGAATGCCGAACAGGCCGAATCCGACGCCGGCGGGGAACTTGCCGGCACTGATCGTGCTCATCGCGGCGAACAGGCCGATGTTCAGTGCGGCCAGCACCAGCGGCATCGCCGGAGCGCTGGGCCGGCGGCGGTAGAGCCAGCCGATCAGGATCAGCAGGGCGATGACGTCCAGACCACCGCGGGCCATCAGGTCGATGACCGCGATGTGGTCGGTGATGCCCTTGGCGGCGAGCACCTGTGTACGCATGGCAGTCCCTTCCGTCACGGCACGTCGGACGGCGGACCGGTCGCGGTCCGCGGGGCACCGCGACCTGAAGGACGGTAGGGATTTCACATGAACAGACCATGAAGCCTCCCTGGCCGGGCGAACCCCGGGTCACGCATGGTTAGCCTGACCCCCATGCACTACCTGGTCGTCGACGACGAGACCCGCCTGACCGATCTCGTCGTCCGGTACCTCACCGAGTCCGGACACACCGCCGACGGCCGCTACGACGGCCCCTCCGGCCTCACGGCCGCCCGCGACCCGCGCCTGGACGGCATCGTCCTGGACGTGATGCTGCCGGGCCTGGACGGACTCGAGGTCTGCCGGACCCTGCGCGACGAAGGTGTCGACGTGCCCGTGATCCTGCTCACGGCACGCGGCGCGATCAGCGAACGGGTCGCCGGGCTGGACGCCGGCGCCGACGACTACCTGGTCAAGCCCTTCGCCATGGAGGAACTGCTGGCCCGCCTCCGCGCCCTGTCCCGGCGCCGCCCCGACTGCTCCGACCGTCTCCGGATCGGCGACCTCGTCCTCGACGCGGGGCAGCAGCGGGCCTGGCGGGCCGACACCGAACTGGACCTGTCCCGGCGCGAGTTCGACGTGCTGCGGGTGCTGATGGAGAACGCCGGCCGCGTGGTGACGCGGCTGCACCTGCTCGACGAGGTCTGGGACGGCGAGACGGACCTGCGCAGCAACGCCATCGACGTGCACGTCTCCAAGGTGCGCGCCAAGGTCGACCGCGCCTTCGGCCGTACGACGATCACGACCCTGCGCGGACGCGGCTACCGGCTGGAGACCGCGCCGTGAAGCCGTACGGTCGGCTGCTGCCGCGGTTTCGGCGGATGCCCGTCGTCACCCGCCTCGTGCTGGCCGTGGCGATCACCATGTCCTTGGTCCTCACGGGCGCGGCGGGCTTCGTCTACTGGCGGGTCAAGACCGCCCTCGACCAGCAGCTCGACGACGACCTGACCGCCTACCAGCGCAGTCTCGACCGGGCCGTACGCACCGGGGCGAAGCTCCCGCCGGGCCCCAGCGGCAGCCTCCACCAGATCCTCGACACACAGGGCCACGTCCAGCGCTCCAGCGAGCCCGTGCGCCACCAGGCGCTGCTCACACCGGGCGAACTCGGCGCCGTCGCACGCGGAAACACGGTACGGCGCGACATCGGCTCCCTGCTGCCGATCACCTCGGACACCCTGCGCCTGCAGGCCCACCGCGTCACGGACGGCAGCCGACGACACGTCGTGATCGCCGCCGTCCGGCGAGGGCACCGTGACGAAGCGCTGCGGGAACTCCTCGCGCAGCTCGCGCTCGCCTCCGGCCTGACCCTGATCGCCGCCTCGTACGTCGGCTACCGCACCGCCCGCGCCGCCCTGCGACCGGTCGAGCGCTACCGCACCGCGGCGGCCACCCTCGCCGACGGCACCCACACCTTGCGCCTGGACGTGCCCGCCGACCGGGACGACGAGATCACCCGGCTCGGCCACACCCTCAACCACGTGCTCGACCGCTTGGAGGCATCCGCGGAACGCGAGCGCCGGTTCGTCGCCGACGCCAGCCATGAACTGCGCACACCGCTCACCCTGATGCGCGCCGAACTCGACGTGGCCCTGCACCGCCCCCGCTCGGTCGACGAACTCACCGAGACCCTGCGATCCGTCGACGCCGAGGTCCAGCGCCTGGCCGACCTCAGCAACGCCCTGCTGGACCTGGAGGAGCTGGGCAGCACCGACCACATCACGCGTACTCCGGTGCGTCTTCCCGATCTCCTCGACGCCGCCGTCACCTCCCATCGGGGTACGGCACAGAAGGCCGGTCGTCCCCTCACCGTCGACTCGGCCCTCGTGGCCGTCGACGTGGACGACCGGTGGCTGCGCCCGGCCATCGGCAACCTCGTGGACAACGCGCTGCGGCACGGGGACGGCTCCGTCACCGTCGCGGCGGCGGTCCGGGCCGGCGTGCTGCAGGTGAGCGTCACCGACGAGGGCCCCGGCTTCCCGCCGGACTTCCTGCCCCGGGCGTTCGACCGCTTCACCCGCGCCGAAGCCAGCCGGACCAGCGACGGATCCGGTCTGGGCCTCGCCTTCGTGCACGCGGTGGCCACCGCTCACGGCGGCACGGCCCACGCCGACCCCACGGGTCCCGGAGCCACGATCACCCTCCGCCTGCCCGTCTGAGGGAAGCGGCGCCTTTCACGGCGTGCCTCAGAGATCAGGCGTCGTCGGGCGCGGTGTCGGTGAGCAGCCAGCGCCGGCGAGAACATGCCGGGGGTGCCGGGCTTGCCGAAGCCGGCCGTCGGCAGCAGGTCGTGGAGGGTCGCCAGGGCCGACAGCCACTGGTAGCCCTCGGGTTCGGCGGCGCACAGCAGGGCGACACGGCCGCCCGGGCGCAGTGCGGCGGCGATGTGGGCGAAGGCGGCGGCCGGGTCGGTGGAGAACATGACGCCGAAGCGGTTGATGGCGAGGTCGAACGTGGCCGGGGGAGTGGGTGGACCTGCGCCTCACCCTGCTCGAAGCGGATGTCGCCCGGGCCCGCGCTCTCGGCGCCGGCCCGGTTCACGGCGTCCCGGCGGTCGTGGTGGGCTGCCCGGTGGGAGCCCTCGTAGCCGTTCCAGGCCTCTGCCTGCGCGGTGTTGGCAAGGGGGTGCACGGACGGAACCTCCCGTCAGCGGCTTTGTCGCCGGCAACCTGGTCGACCTGGCCACGGCGCTGCTGAACCTGGACCCCGGGGTCGTCGGGCGGGCGGTGACCCGGCCGGCGGCGGCCCTGCGCCGCACCGCACCAGCAGGACCGGGTGGAGCGGCTGGTCCACGCCCTGACGCACCCCACCTGACCTCCGGGCCCGCTGCCGCCGGCCCCGCTCCCTCAGTGCGCCTCGGCCACCGCGGTCGTCGCGGCGGAGGCGTCGCGCAGTCCGAGCCGCAGGTGCTCGAGGTGGTACAGGGCCTGCTCCAGAAGTTCGGCCACGTGGTTGTCGTAAAGGGCGTAGATGATCGAGCGGCCCCGGCGCTCGGTCGTGACCAGTCCCAGATTGCGCAGCAGGCGCAGCTGGTGCGAGCAGGCGGACTGTTCCATGCCGACCGCGTCGGCCAGTTCGGTCGCCGCGCACGGTCCCTCCTGGAGGCGGGCCAGGATCCGCAGCCGGGAGGGTGTCGCCAAGGCCTGGAGCGTGGCGGCCACATCGGCGGCGCCCAGTGTTTCCAGGCGCTGGCGCGCGGTGGCGGTGGTCTTGGCATCAGCTCCGTGGCCCATGGCCTTCATCCTACGGACGACCACCCATGAACGCATGAATGACTCTTCATTCAATCCTGTACGGTGGCTTGTGTGGGACCCGCGAAACCCGGGAGCCCACTGTCCGCTCATGCCGTTCGAAGGACCGCATCTCCGTGACAACGCTCGCTCCGGCCCCCACAGGCAAGGCCGTCCCCCTGCGGGAGGGCGGCGCGCCCCGGCGCCGTACCCGGGTCCTCGCCCTGCCCGAGGCACGGTGGGCGGCCGCGGCTCTCGTCCTGTTCCTGCTCGCCCTGCCGCTGCGGCTGACCGGCGCCCCGGCCTGGGCCTGGGGTCCGCTGTACGCGCTCACCTACGCGGCCGGCGGCTGGGAACCCGGTCGGGCCGGACTTCAGGCGCTCAGGCAGAAGACCCTCGACGTCGACCTGCTGATGGTCGTGGCCGCGCTGGGGGCGGCGGCGATCGGGCAGGTGACGGACGGCGCGCTGCTCATCGTCATCTTCGCCACGTCCGGCGCGCTGGAGGCGCTGGCCACCGCACGGACCGCCGACTCCGTGCGCGGACTGCTGGACCTCGCGCCCGCCACGGCGACCCGCCTCGCGGACGACGGCACCGAGCACGTGGTCCCCGTCGCGGAACTCGCGGTCGGCGACACCGTCCTGGTGCGGCCCGGCGAGCGTGTCGGCGCCGACGGCAGGGTCCTCGACGGGGCCAGTGACGTCGATCAGGCGACCATCACCGGTGAGCCCCTGCCGGTGGCCAAGGACAAGGGCGACGAGGTCTTCGCCGGCACCCTCAACGGCACCGGCGCACTGCGCGTGCGCGTGGAGCGAGACGCGTCGGACTCGGTGATCGCCCGGATCGTGCGCATGGTCGAGGAGGCGTCGGAGACCAAGGCGCCGACACAGCTGTTCATCGAGAAGGTCGAGCAGCGCTATTCCCTCGGCATGGTGGCCGCCACCCTCGCCGTGTTCCTGGTGCCCCTCGCTGCCGGCGCGGACCTCGGCGGCTCGCTGCTGCGGGCCATGACCTTCATGATCGTGGCCTCGCCGTGCGCCGTGGTGCTGGCCACCATGCCGCCGCTGCTGTCGGCGATCGCCAACGCCGGACGGCACGGGGTCCTGGTGAAGTCGGCCGTGGTGATGGAACGCCTGGGGCAGGTCGACGCGGTGGCCCTGGACAAGACCGGCACTCTCACCGAAGGCACCCCGCGGGTCACCGAGGTCCGCTCGCTGGCCCGTTCCCGCCTCACGGACGAGGAGCTGCTGGGTCTCGCGGCCGCTGCGGAGCACCCGAGTGAGCATCCGCTGGCGCGGGCGATCGTGGAAGCGGCCCGTGAGCGGGGGCTGTCCCTGCCGCTCGCGGAGCACTTCGACTCGACCTCCGGTGTGGGCGTCACCGCGACCGTCGACGGACAGGTCGTCGCGGTCGGCACACCCGCGCGGCTGCTGACCGGGGCCACGGACCCCTCGTCCGCCCGCGCCGCGGTCCTCGCCGCCGAACTGGAGGAAGAGGGCCGTACGGCCGTGCTCGTCACCGTGGCCGGCCGGCCGGTGGGCGTGCTCGGCATCGCCGACCGGCTCCGCCGCGACGGGGCCCGGACCGTCCGTGCGCTGGCCTCCCTGACCGGAACGGCGCCCGTGCTGCTCACCGGTGACAACCCCCGTGCCGCCGCCCGCCTCGCCGAAGAGGTCGGCATCGAGGACGTACGCGCGGGCCTGCTGCCGCAGCACAAGGTGAGCGCGGTCAGGGAACTGGAAGCCGCCGGCCGCAAGGTGCTGGTCGTCGGTGACGGCGTCAACGACGCCCCCGCCCTGGCCGCCGCCCACACCGGTGTCGCCATGGGCAGGGCCGGCTCCGACCTGGCGCTGGAGACCGCGGACGCGGTCGTCGTCCGCGACGAACTCACCACGGTTCCGGCCGTGATCTCGCTGTCGCGCCGGGCCCGCGCCCTGGTCGTGCAGAACCTCGTCATCGCCGGTGTCTTCATCACCGGCCTGGTGGCCTGGGACCTGGCCGGCACGCTGCCGCTGCCACTCGGTGTCGCGGGCCACGAGGGCTCCACCGTCATCGTCGGCCTCAACGGCCTGCGACTGCTGCGCGAGGCGGCGTGGAAGCGGGCCGCAGCATGAGCCGCCGCACGAGCCGCGGCAAGGCGGGCAAGGAGCAGGCCGCGCCGAGGTGCACGGTCACGGTGTGCCGGGGCTGCTGCTGCGGCACCGCCAAGGTCCCCGGCGTCGACCACGCGGCCCAGCTCGCCACACTCAGGGCGGAGCTGGGTCCGGTGGCGCAGGTCCGGGCGGTCGACTGCCTCGACGCCTGCGAACAGGCCAACGTCATCGTCGTACAGCCCTCCCCGGCGGGCCGGGCCGCGGGCGGGAGACCGGCGTGGCTCGGACTGGTCAACGACGCCGACGCCACGGCCGACATCACGGCGTGGGTCCGGGCCGGCGGCCCGGGCATCGCCGAACCGCCGGACGTCCTGGACCTCTACGCGTTCTCACCCTCCCGCCGTGTACGGCGTGCCGTCGAGGAGTGAGCAGGGCGGGCACCGGCCTGGAAGGGCTGTGGCATGAGGCACTTGGAGGGGGGTGGCGCCCTCCAGGGGTGCCGCCCCCCTACGATGGGCCCATGACGACCGGCGCGCACACCGACTCTGAGACGAGTCCTGCGCGCTGGATGTGGCTGGTCCTCGCCCTGGTGGCGGGGGTGCTGGGCATGCACGCCCTGTCGCCCGCCGGTGTGCCGGCAACCGGACAGCACGCCCTGATGGCCGCACAGTCGACGGGCCACGGGCATCAGCCCACGCGTGTCCACACGGGCGGAGCAGACTGCCGGCACCTGTCGGACGCGGGCGACGGCGGTATGGCCATGGACCATACGGCCGGTACGTGCGCAGCGGGCGGTACGGCCGCTGCCTACATTCCGCCGGCCCTGGTGCCGTCACCCGTCGCCGTCCGGCCCGCGGCGACCGCCGGCGGCGTACCCGTCGCCGGAGCGGTGGAAGGACGCGCCCCGCCCGATCTTTCCGAACTGCAGCTTCTGCGGATCTAGAGGCGCCCGCACGGCACCTGCCAAAGGCGGGTGGCGTGCCCCGGTGTGTCTGCATCCGTTTTCTCCCGCGCATGGGCGCGGGCACTCAAGGAGCTGTACTTCCATGGCATTTCGCCGTTCCCTCTTCCGCCGGACCGCCGCGCCGGCCGCTGTCGCCGTCGCCGCGGTGGTCCTGGCCGCCTGCGGCGGCAGTGATTCCTCTCCGTCCTCGAAGCCCTCGGGCCACGGCATGGGGGCGATGCCCTCCGGCGGCGCGTCGGCCACCGCTTCGGCTGCGAAGGGCAGCCACGACGCGCAGGACGTGTCGTTCGCGCAGGGCATGATCCCGCACCACCGGCAGGCCGTGGCCATGGCCGATCTGGCGCCGTCGCGCGCGAAGTCGCAACGGGTGAAGGACCTCGCGGCCAAGATCGAGCAGGCGCAGGATCCGGAGATCACCACCATGTCGGGCTGGCTGAAGGCCTGGGGCGAGAAGGTCCCGGACGCCGGGATGCCCGGCATGGACCACTCGTCGATGCCCGGGATGGACCACTCGTCCAAGCCCGGCATGATGTCGGGCGACGACATGGACAAGCTGGAGGAGCTGTCCGGTGACGCCTTCGACAGGGCGTTCGTCCAGATGATGATCAGCCATCACCGGGGAGCCATCGAGATGGCGAAGACCGAGCAGGCCAAGGGCGCCTACGGACCCGCCACGACGATGGCCGAGTCGATCGTCACCTCGCAGTCGGCCGAGATCACCGAGATGAACAAGATCCTCGGCAAGCGGTAGGAGCCGCCGGTCCGCGGCTCGGGGCAGTCTGGAAACGGCCGTCCCGAGCCGCGGTCCCGGGGCGGATCGGTCAGGTCGCTGCGAGGGCCCGCCGTTCCTCGGCCGTCAACGGGGGCTGCGACAGCGGCGGTTTGAGAGGCCCGCGGATGGCCGCGACCAGGGCGCTGGGGCGGGCGAGCGTGTGCGGGCCGGCCTGGAGCGTCATGACGTCCGTGACGCCGCGGGCCACGCGTCCGGAGCCGGTCGCGGTGTGGATGAGCCGGTCCACGAATCGCGCGGCCACGCGTTCCCCGAGGGTGGGACCGTTCTCGGTGGCGCCGGGATAGAAGACGTCGGATCCGGCGGCGAAGCTCCAGGCCGTGTTCACGTGGGCGGCCACACCCTTCTGCACACGCCGGGACACCCCCGGGTCGGCCCAGCCGTATCGACGTACGGTGTCCCGCAGCGTGAGCGCGCTCAACGCCGCTACGGACATGCCGTGCCCGTAGGCCGGGTTGTAGGCGGCCACCGCGTCACCGAGGACCACGAAGCCCCGCGGCACGGCGGTCTTCTCGTAGAACCGTCGGCTGTTCACCGTGGTGCGGCTGATCCGGGTGTCGGTCAGCGGGGTGAGGTTCTCGATCAGCTCGCCGACGACGGGGTGCCGCAACCGGCGTGCGAACGGCAGGAAGTCGTCGTTGCTCCCGGTGGGCTGCCCGCCCTTCGTCCCGGAGAGGGTGACGAGCCAGCGGCCGTCCTCGACAGGCAGGATGACACCGGACTGGCCGGGGCCCTCGCCCCGGTTGACGGCCTGGATGTTGATGATGGGCCACGCCATGTGGTGGGTCTTCTCGGGTGCCCGGTAGACCCGGCTGGCGTACACGAGCCCGGAGTCGACCACCCGGCAGGCCGGCGCCCGCACGCCCAGGACGCCCAGCCACTGCGGGGTGCGGGAGGACCGGCCGCTCGCGTCGACGACGAGGCCGGCGGAGAGGACGTCCTCCGCGCCCCCTGCCCGGCGGATACGGACGCCGGTGACCATGGAGGCATCGCCTTCCAGACCCAGAACCTCCGTCCGCTGCAGAACGGTGATGCGATCGCCGGAGTGCTCACGCGTCATCTCGCGGACGACCGCGTCCAGGAGGTCGCGAGTGCAGCCGATCACGTAGTTGCTCTCGTCCCAGCGGCGGAACCAACCCTGCGGACTCAAGCCCACCATGCCGGCGGTCAGCGGGATCCGGCGTGCGCCGCGCCCGGCCAGCGCTTCAGCCGTCCCGGGCAGGAGCGTTTCGATGGCGTCCGCGCCACCGGACCACAGCAGGTGCGCGTGGTGCGCCTGCGGCAGCCCCTTCCGAGGCTCCGGAGCGTCGGGGAGCGTGTCGCGTTCGATGACGGTGACGTGCGCCTCACCGGCGAGAGCCTGCGCGGCGAGCATTCCGGTCAGACCGCCGCCGATGACGATCGCCCTCCGACCGGCACCGGCATCGGCGGTGGTGGATATGGCGGCTCTCGCGCTCATGAGTTCACGCTCTCTTCCTGGTTGGGCACTGCCCGGTGCGTGGACCGCACGCGCGGCGAGCGGCGAATGGCGCGCGATATCGCGGCCAGGTCCCGCATGCTCTCCGCCGGTCGTGGCACGGGGTGTTGGGGCTTGCTGCTGACGTGCAGTCGTGGGACGGCGTCAAGGATGACGGCCGCGTCCGCCGCGGCCTCGGCCACGGCGTGATCGTCGCCGGCGGCGAGGTGCCGCTCCCGGGTCGCCTCGCGCAAGTCGGCGTCCATGAAGGGGCCCACCTGGCGCAGGGCGTCCCGGATGAAGGTCTGCCGGTGTGTCAGGCGCAGGTCCAGCGACTCGAAGCGGCCGAGCGCCACGGGCGCCGACGCCGCGGGAACCATCTGGAGGACGCGGCCCAAGGGGCGCAGGGCCCAGTACAGGCGGCGGGCACTCCACCGGTGGGAGAAACGCTCGGCGGCGTGCGGCAGGACGAATCCGATGCCGATGAGCAGGCCGCCGAGCGAGGCGATCAGCGGCGCCAGGTCGGTGCTCATCCAGTCGAGGCCGGTCCTGCCGGTCCACCGAGCCACCACCGGGATCACCTTGGCGACGTCGTAGGCCAGGTTCAGCGCGTAGCCGACGCCGAGGACGACCACTCCGACGTGCAGCCAGCCGGTGCCGCGCACGCGGCTCTCCCAGCTCCACAGCAGGGCGGAGGTGATCAGGACGGCCACGGTGTGCGCGAGCAGGTACAGAACGATCATCTCGCGCATGTACGGGGTGGTGGCGTAGAACGTGTCCAGGTCCTTGACCCGCTCGACGTGGTGGTCGCCGAGCGCGAAGAGCACCCAGAGCGCGGTGACGACCGCCCCATAGCTGCCGTAGACCCAGAAGGTGGCGCGCCGGACCTTCACCTCGAGACCGCCCCGCCACTTGATGATCAGCAGCAGACACGACGCACAGAAGCCCGTGAGCAGGCTGTAGACCCACGGTGCCGAGAAGTTCGTGACCCCCGTGACGTCGTTGACCTTCTTGATGGTCGAGGGCACGACGAAGATGAAGACGCAGCAGGCCACCGTGAGCAGCCCGCCGACCTGGCGCACCAGAGGATTGCGCCAGGCCCTCACCAGCGCCGGCACCTTGTACAACAGCACGACCACGAGGAGCACCGCGACGCCGGTGTAGGGGTTGTAGACCAGGCTGCCTGTGCTCACCTGGTCATCCCCGCACTCCGGGATACCCCAAGGCGGCGTTGATCCGTCGTGCCACCTCGTCGAGTTGCACACCGGCGGCACGAGGGCCGAGTAGCCAGCTGCGCATCTGACTCCCCATGAGCAGCCCGAACTTCTCCGCCGCGACCTCGTCGTCCTGAACCGAATGGCTACGGGCGGCGACGCGACGGACGATCTCCGGCCAGTCGATCGCCGCGGTGAGGGCCGCTCGTGCGGCCCTCACCCCGCCGTCGATGGCGTGTCCTGCGTGGCCGGCATGCATGTGCCAGAGTTCGTGCCCGAGAACGACCAACTGGTGGTCGGGAGTCAGGTTCTCCTCGATGACCACGAGATCCCGGTCTTCGAGATCCAGCCAGAGCCCGGTCGTGCCGTGGGCGATGTCCTTCGGGAACTCCCGGATGCCGAGCGTCGTGGGGCGGCCGCGCCGCTCGGCCATGGCATTGCACAGCGCCTCGAACAGGACCGTCGGCTCCGCGGGAACCTCGACTCGGCCGGCGACGGCCGAGGCCAGCTCGGACATCAACTGCCTCTGCTCCTTGGCCAGCCGGGAAGCGCTCCTCACCGGTCAGCCCCCGGCTTCACGGTCGAGGACGCGAGCGTCTGATGCGGACGGGGACTTGGCTCACTCACGAGTAAAGCTCCCAAGCGAAAAGGAAGTTGACAAGGTTCGGTGATCCCGCAGCACCGAACCTAGAGGCAGCAGGAGACCGAAGGCCAGAGGGCACGGGCGATCGTTCTCCGGTCACCGGACGGCGCGACGGGGGAGGGTTCAGCGCGTCAGCTCCGAGGCCAGGAGATCCATCAAGAGGCCGTCGTGCCAGGTGCCGTCCGGACCGCGCTCGTACTGCCGCATGATGCCGACCGGGCGGAACCCGACCTTCTCGTAGCAGCGGATCGCCACGGTGTTGTCGGCCGCCGGGTCGATGATCAGCCGGTGGTAGCCGCACTCGTGGATGAGGTGGCGGGCCAGGGTGCGTACGGCGTCGGTGCCCAGCCCGCGGCCGTGCGCGGTGGGGTCGAGGAAGATGTCGATCCCGGCGTGCCGGTAGTCCGGGTCCTCCTCGGAATACCACTGGATCATGCCGATGATCCGCTGCTGGTGACGAATCGTCAGGCAGTGGCAGCCGTCGTCTTCGAGGCCGGCCGCGACGTCGGCTTCCAGATCGTCCGCACCCTTCCATCGGGCCTGCACCTCGGGAGTGGCCCGGATGGCAGCCAGGGCGGGAACGTCCTCGGTGACGCTCGGGCGGAGTACGACGGAGGCACCATGCAGCACGGTCATGACCGGTGACACTACGCGACGGGAGGTCTGTCTCGCGCGGCGGTTTCCCGGCCGAAATGCCGGGCCGGAGCTTCCGCGGGGCCGCGGCACCGGTGGGTGCGGGACAGCCTCAGGCGGGGAGCGGGGCGCCGGCTCCCAGGCCGTAGCCGTTACCGGTGGGCGCCCTACTGGCCGTTGACCGGGCCGTCGCCGGCGTTGTGCTGGTCGTGGGTGTGGAACTTGCTCCGGCCCTTGCTGCTGGTTTCGGTTGTGGTGGTCTTGGTGGTGGTGCCGCGGCGCGACTTGGTGGTGGTCGTGCATCCAGTAGGCCCGCCGCGTGCCTGCCCCGTCATGGCACTGCATTTCGGGACTGGACAGATGCACGAGTCCCGGAGACGGCCGGAGACCATAAGGACCTGGGATCGCCGGTGCGGGGGCGCTCCCGTTCGGGCGTCTGACCTGGCCGCCCGGCGGGCGAGGAGGCGTCGGCGGTGCGAGCGTGGAGGCAGGGCGCGCAGCACCGGCCGTCGTGCCGGGAGAAGCCGGGTGGCCGAGACGGAGCGGGGGTATGGCGCGGGCGACCTGGACCGGTGTGATCACGTTCGGGCTGGTCACGGTGCCGGTGGGGCTCTGCCCCGCGACCGAGGACCACACGGTGCACTTCCACCAGCTGCAGCGCGGCACCTCCGACCGGATCCGAAACCGACGGGTGAACGAGCGCACCGGTGACGAGGTCGGCTTTCGTCATGCGCAACAAGCAGTACCTGACCGCCCTGCGCGCGGAGGACAGGGTGCTCGTGCTGCAGACCCTGCACTGGGCGGACGAGGTTCGAGACCCGGGCGAGGAACTGCCCGGACTGCCCTCCGGAAAGGCGGGTCAGGGCAAGCAGGTGGACATGGCGTTGCAGCTGGTCGACGCGCTGAGCACCGACTGGGATCCCAAGCGGTACCGCGACACCTACCAGGAGAAGGTGCGTGAGCTGGTCAAGGCCAAGGCAGAGGGCCAGGAGATCGCCACGGCCGACGCGCCGCCGGACGCGACCAACGTCATCGACCTGATGAAGGTCCTCGAGGGCAGCCTCAAGGCCGCCCGCTCCGGCCGTGGCAGTGGGGAGGACCCGGCCGCCCGGCGGGCGTCCGCGCCGGGCGGGCCCGCTCGCAAGGCCGCGGCCGGCAGGGCGGCGAAGACCGCGAAGCGGAAGGCGCCGCCGAATAAGACCGGAGCAGACTCGAACCGCTCCCGAAGCGCCGCGACCGGCGGGAAACGGGAGCTGCAGAAGCTGAGCAAGGCGGACCTGTATCAGCGGGCGACCGAGCTGGAGGTACCGGGCCGGTCGAAGATGAGCCGCGAGGACCTCATCGACGCCCTTGCCGGCGCCGGCCGGCGTCGTAAGAAGAGCGCCGCCTGACCAAGGCCCTCCCGCGAACCGGGGTAGCCGGCCGCGCGGCCCTCCCGAGCAGGCGCGGCCGCGGTACGGCGTGCCTCCGGACGGCTAACTCGGAAGGCTCTCCCGTCTCGTCGCTGTGGCGGCCGGACGCTGCCGTGAATTCTGCGGTCGCTCGGCGGATGGCGCGGCGCTGGGCGGCCGTCGTGGCGCCCCAGATGCCGTCGTCCTCACCGTGGTCGAGCGCCCAGGTGCGGCACGCGATGATCACGGGACAGCGGCGGCATATCGTGCGGGCCAGAGAAGCCTCCGCGTGCGGAGCCACGAGGTCCGAGAGAGGAAAGAAGATCTCGGGATCTTCTCCGACACAAGCCGCTTGATCACGCCAGTCGGAGCCTGCCGGATCTTCGCTCGGAGTGCAGGTCATGAAGAAGCCCCTTCCGGGTGCCTGCGAGGAGGCGAACGGTGACTACGACGCGGGCAGCGTCGTAGTTCCGGCAGAGGTTCGGAGAATATTAAACGGTTATGCCCTGCTTGCGCTAGGGGGCTGCGGCTCCCCGACGTTCCAGGCCGGGCGCATCCATACGCGGGCTGCCGGGAACCCGGTCCGAGTGGACTGCGGAGGTGGCTGTGGCCGGTGATGTGGGCTTGGGCCTGGACGAGGTGCTGCGGGCGGCGGAGGATGCCGCGCCGGTGGAGTCGGTGGACGTGGTCGCCCGGAACCTGGAGAAGCGGTTCTCGGCGGCGGAGGTCTCGTTTCTGTTCGTCGACATGCTCGGGCATGCAGCCGTACGGCTGCCAAGGGCCGGGACGGCCGCCCAGGCGCGAGGCGAGGCGGAGCGGATCGTGCTGGCGGGCAGCGTCTACGACCGGGTTCTGCGGTCCCAGCGACTGCACCAGGAGGAGGTCGAGGGCGGTTGGCGGCTGGTGGCGCCGGTGACGAACCGAGGTGACCGCATCGGCGTCCTCGACCTGATCGTGCCGTACGCGGACGACACGGTACGTGAGGCGGTGGGCAGGGCGGCACACGCGCTGGCCTACATAGTGGTGACCGACCGCCGCTTCACGGATCTCTACCACTGGGGCCGGCGCACCACCACGATGAGTCTGGCCGCGGAGATCCAGCACCAGCTGCTGCCGTCGGCGTCCTGCTGCGAGGCGGCCCACTTCACCCTGGCCGGCGGCCTTGCCCCGGCCGACGATATCGGCGGCGACACCTACGACTACGCCCTCAACCAGGACACCCTCCATCTGTCGATCACCGACGCGATGGGCCACGACACGGCCTCCGCGTTGCTGGCCACGCTGGCCGTCAACGCCCTGCGCGGAGCCCGCCGCGCAGGGCACGGCATCCTCGATCAGGCCTACGCCGCACACCGGGCGCTCGCCGGCTACGCCCGCGGCATGACAACCGGGCAGCTGCTGCGCGTCGAGCTGGACACCGGCGCCTGCGAGCTGATCAACGCCGGTCATCCCTGGCCGCTGCTGGTGCGGAACAGCCGGGTGCAGGAAGTGCCCATCAAGGTCAACCTGCCATTCGGGGTGCCCGCCCCTGTCAGGTACGAGGTGCAGCGGCTGTGTCTGGAGCCCGGTGACCGCCTGGTGTTGCTCACCGACGGCATGCGGGAACGCGGCGCTGCCGCGGTCGACCTGCCGTCTCTGCTCCGCGACACCCGCGACGAGCACCCACGCGAAGTGGTCAGGGTCCTGACCGCAGCGGTACTCGACGCGTGCGGCGGCTCCCTGGCGGACGACGCCACCACCCTGGTGCTGGACTGGCACGGGAGCCGCTCCGGGCAACGTCACACCAGCGGCGGCTCCAACACCTGACCGTCGATTTCGACATGGCTCGTGCAGCGCGGACGCCCCGCGGTCGGCCTGGTGCCCGCTGGGACCGGTGACAGCGGGGCCGCTCCAGGCTGTTGGACTCGCCGAATCGAGAAGGCAGCAGTAACTGACCCTTGCCAAGGCGGTATTCACCACCTGGTCATGAAGGAGGAACCTGCCCAGTCTGCTGGTCGGCATTTCATGGCTCGCCGAAACCGCCGATCATTCACCTGGTGTGACGAATCGCCGGTTAGTTGCCGGAGGGCTGGGCAGAGACCTCTGTGAAAGGCGGTGATTTTGGTGGACGAGAGGATTCGCAGGTACTTCCTCCGTGCCTCGCTGGCTGGGTTGCTGACCGGAGCCGTGCTCGGCTTCGCCTCGGGAGGTGCCTTCGGTGCCTTGGTGGGCGCGGGAATCGGCTTCGCCCTGGCTGGCGGTAGCGTCCTGTACTGGGGTGAACATGGCGGTGCGCGCCGCCGTCCGCCGGCAGTGGAGGTACCGCCAGGTCGTTCGGCCGGCCATCACCTCAGGGTGGCGCGCGTGCCCCAGCAGAGGGCGGGCAACTCGACCGGGTGGCCTCACCTGAATTACTGACCTCACGAACGACTCGATCGGTTCCACGTCGTCATTTCGGAGCTTCTGTCCTGCGAGTACACGCGGGGCATTTCGAGGTTGATTCCGTGGACCGTCATGCGAGTTCCGCGCTGTACCGCAGAAGTGGCCAAGGAGAGTCAGCCGGAACTGTCTCGGGGCCCGGTGACCAAGCCAGCGGATGGGCACGGTCACCGGGCCCCGTCCGACACAGGGGCCTCGCGGGTCGCTCGTGTGGGGTCCTGGACGGGAGCGTGTTCCTGGAGTGAACCGGGGGCGGCCCGTTCCGGGGCGGCGGGGCTGTGAGGGTCTTGCGGTGGGGGTGGCGGACTGTGGTCGTCGCCGGCGCCGGCTCCGGCCGATGGGAGGCGCAGGGCCAGCAGGGCGGTGTCGTCGCCGTGAGGGGAGAGGCGCCGCAGGAGTTCATCGCAGAAGTCGTCGATGGTCCCGGCGTGCAGTCGTTCGGCCAGGAGAGAGGCGTGATGGCGGAGTCTGGCCATGCCGGCGTCGATGGGCAGTTCCCGGCTCTCGACCAGCCCGTCGGTGTAGAAGAGCACGGTGGCCTCCGCCGGTAGGTCCTCACGCGCGTCCGGCCAGGTCAGGCCCAGGTGCAAGGTGGTGCTCATGCCGATCAGCGGCCCGTGGCCGCCGCTGAGGAAGCGTGTCGCTCCGTCGGGCGTGATCAGCAGCGGCGGAGGGTGACCGGCATTGACCCAGTGCAGCCGCCAAGGGCCTCCCTCGGGGCCTTCGATCCGGGCGAAGATCAGCGTGGCCATGGGTGCGTCGCTGGTGTGGGTCACTGCCTCGTCCAGCCGCTGCATGATCATGCTGGGTGGCTCCACGTGGGTCCAGGCCAGTGCGCGCAGCATGTTCCGTACCTCGGCCATGTGGACCGCGGCCTGCAGATCGTGGCCCACCACGTCGCCGATCACCAGGGCCATGACGCCGTCGGAGAGCAGGAAGGCGTCGTACCAGTCCCCGCCGACCTCCAGGGCGCGCTGCGCCGGCAGGTAGCGGGCGGCCATGCGCAGGCGGTCGACCTGCGGCAAGGGGGCGAGCAACTGGCGCTGCATGGTCTCCGCGACGTTGCGCTGCTCGTCGTAGAGCTGATTGTTGTCCAGCACCAGTGCGAGACGGCGTCCGATGTCGGCGAGCAGCCGCATCTCGGCCTCGGCGGGCGGAGGGGACTCTTCGGCTCGCGCCACGGTCAGGACGCCGTAGTAGCGCCGGCGGGACCGGATGGGTACGGCTGTGGCCCAGCGGCCGCCGAGCCGTTCGAACAAGATCCGGTGGGTGGCCGTGAGCGGCATGTCCGCATCGAGCATGTCGGTCGCCTGCAGCAGGACCGGACGGTCGCCGCGGATGATCTCCGCCTGGTGCTGCGTCGCAGGCAGGGGAAGCGGGCCGGTCAGTCGCCTGGCGAGGTGTGGATCGGCCGGGCTGCGCACGGCGACGCGCCGCAAGGTGCCGGACTGCGCGTCGACGAGGTCGATGGCGGCCCAGTGACCGAGCACCGGTACCAGCAAGGGAAGCAGCTCGCGTACGGCGACGGTGGCGTCCATGTGGGACATGAGGACCGACGAGACCTCCGAGAGGAGATTCAGCCGGTCGGTGAGCGCTTCCAGAGCGGCGGTGTGGGCGGTCGCCCGGTCCTCGGCGTCCCGGTGCAGGCTGAAGTCACTGAAGACGATCACCAACCCGCTGGGCGCGCCACCGCGAAGCACCAGCGGCGTCGCCGACCAGATGATCGGCAGCAGGACCCCGTCCCCGCGCAGGAAGTACTCCTCACTTCCTTCGACCGCATCCGTGCCGCCCGCGAGCGGAGCCCGCAGCAGACACCGCTCGGGCGGCACCCGACCGCCGTCCGGGCTGCGGTGGAGCAGATCATGCGCGTCACGCCCCAGCATCTGCGCCGCCGGCCGGACCAGCAGACGCTCCGCCCATGGATTGACGTAGGTGATCAGCCCGGCCGTGTCGAGAGTGAAGACACCGGCACCCAGGTCACGTAGAACGGCGTCCCCGAAGCCAGGATTCAGCTCGCCGCACGGACCGGTCATGGGACACCACCCTCGTCACCAGGTTCTCAGAAGCCGGCGGGGGCACGCACCCGAGGCAGAAGCCGCCGGACCGTTCGGGTGGCGGTGGGTGTCTCCACCTGGTCGCTGGGTCGTCTGCTCCCCCCGACCCGGGTCCAGGTCACCAGGGGCTGCACCGCCCGGCCAGCCCTCGTAGTCGTCGCATCATTCCGTCTCCCGGTCCGCAGCGCGCTCGCTCTGACGGGCTCTGCCCTCGTCGCGTGCCTGCTGGTAGGCGCCGAAGACGGTCTCGGCGGCGCCGGAGAGGGCTCCCTTGGCCTTGCCACGGGAGCCGGACTCGGTCAGCTTCTCCGTCAGATCAGTGAGGCCGGCTGGTTTGCGAGGCCCGGATTCCAGGTCTAGGCGGTTGCACGCCTCGGCGAAGCGGAGATAGGTGTCGATGCTGGCGACGACGATCCGTATGTCGATCGTGATGATCTCGATGCCGATGACGGAGACGCGTATGAATGCGTCGATGACGAGCCCGCGGTCGAGGATGAGCTCCAGTACGTCGTACAGGCCGCTGGAGCCGCCCCCACTGCCCTGCTGCCGTGCCACGGTCATCGTGACCAACCCCTCGTCATCTGATTCGGCCTGGTCCCGTCCGCGGAATGTCGTGGGCAGTACGGTGCCGTTACCCGCGTCGCCTTGATGCAGGCTGCGAATGCCCCCACCTTCCATGACAAAACACATGGAGAAGGTTGGCGAGGCGGGGAGCCTGTCAGATGTCCGCTGCGACGGGGTGCACTGTGCAATAGCGAGCCGCAGGCTTGGGTCGGCGATCTGCGCCGCAGGTCAGAGCTGTCGCAGGCCGCGTGGATCGGCGGTTCTGGAGCGCACGAGAAAGAGGGGCCGTCCCAGTCAATGCCGGGACAGCCCCTCCCTTGTGCTGAGGGCGGCTCAGTGCTTGAAAGCGTCCTTGGCCTTTTCCTTGGCTTCGCGGGCGTCACCCTTGTTCTTCTTGGCCTGCCCCTCGGCGGCCATGCGGTCGTTCCCGACGGCCTTTCCGACAGCCTGTTCGGCCTTTCCCTGAGCCTGCTCGGTCTTCGCCTTGGCCTTTTCGTCGGCACTCATGAGGCACGCCTCCTCGTAGGGTCTTCGCCATTGTTGCGGTGAAGACCTCGTGCCCTCGTCGATCCATCACAAACGAGGGTCCTCGGCAAGAGATGGTGGGGTCGAACAGGCCCCGCGGTGGCATTACGTGGGCCAAACGGATCAACAACTTCCGCATATATACACCTACTTGGTGCGTGTGCGCGTAGGGCCCGGGTAGTTGGGAGACCCGGTCCGGCTGAAAGGAGTGACGTTTCGTGGAACCGAGCAAGAGGGCCGAGGTCGCTGAACTCGGCACGCTGCAGTCCGGCACCCGTCAGCGCGCTCAACTACGTGTGCGGCTGGCCGACATCGCGTGGACCGCCCTTTGTTTCGTCCTGGCCGTGTGGGCGGTGGCGAGTTCGGTCGGCGCGGCACGGGGGATGACGGCTTGGGCTTACTGCGTGGTGGCCTGGATCCTTCTGGCGGTGGCGTGCGCCACGCTGCTCACGACCGTCCGGGCCAGGAAGCGGATCTAGGGAGGCCGGGGATGGAACGGATCAACGTGTTCCTGGCGAAGCACCTGTGGGCGCAGATCGCCCTGTCCGTCCTTACTGCCAGTGTCCTGATCACGCTGCTGTACCCGGGGCGGTCGTTTCCCTCCGTGGTGGCGCGGACCGCGGTCATTTCCCTTGGCGGAATCACCGTGGCGCTGGTCGCGCGCCGCAGGGAGAAGCGGGCCGCGGGCGGTACGACGGAAGGCCTCGTGTCACTGGACCGGAAGCTGCGAACCGGCGAGGTGCCGTCGGATCCGCAGGAGCGGGCCGCGATGCGCGACCTGGTCGGGCAGCGGCTGCACCGGAGCCGGCACCGCGTGGCCGCGCTGGTCTTCCTGGCGGCGCTCTTCAGTGCCATCACCGTGCTGACCGCGCTCACCGCCGGACCACGGCAGACCATCGGCATGGCCGTGCTCACGGTCGTCTTCATCGGATGGATGGTCTACAACAGCAACCTGCAGACCCGTCGGCTGCGCACGATGCGCGCGGCGCTGCAGACCGAGCCCTCGGGCGGCACTACCGGCGAAGAGTCCGAGGCGCGTCGTCCGCCGAGGCCGGCGGAGAGTGGGTCGTGACGGCGGTGGGCGGCCGTGCACCGGATTTCGTCCCCGCGTGGGTGGAGGTACTGATCGTCGTGCTGGGCTTCGTGGTCGCTGCGGTGGCGATTCGTCGGCGTAACAAGCGCTGACGTTCGAGCCGCGACAGCAATTCTGCTGAGGATAGGTCAGGGGAGCTGGGCATTATGGAACACAGTGCGATAGAGCGTGTGGCCTCCGACGGTGGCACTCCCAGTCCCGTCTTCATCGTGTTCATGTGCCTGTTCCTGGTCATGGGCCTGGTGCAGGTCATCCGTCCCCAGCTGTTGTGGCGGATCAACAGCCGGATGCAGCGGGGCTGGGTCAAGAATCCTGAGGGAACCGAACCCACGGGGAAGGGGTACGCCATGCAGCGGGTGACGGGGGTGATCTTCATGGTCTTCGCCACCTGGATGCTGGTGCAGAACATCTGACAGCAAGCGAGAGCGCTCGGAGTATCGGCCTGCTGGTGTGGCGCCTGATGGACAAGGACAGCGTGAGCCGCGTAGCGATAGCGGCCGTGCTGGTCCTGGTGTGGTCCTGGCTGCTGGCGGCCAACTGGTTCGCACGGCGCAAGCAGGAGTGAGGCGGGGGCACCCTGTCGTGGCGGAAGCCCCTATCTACCAGCCTGGCTGTGCTCTCTGCGCCTCTACATGCTGCTTCCCCTGTGGCTTCCTCAGCTGAGCCACTGCGCCACCAGGGTCGGCGAGCGGCCAGCCGGGACGAGCCTTCCCTCGCGGTGGACCTCCTGATGTAATAATCACGAGGGAAGTTCACCTGTTACCGACGAGGGGGAGAAGCCTTGCCTTTCGCAAGCACGGACGAGGCTGTACGGGCATGGGTTCACGGTTGGTCCGCCTCGCGCGGCGCAGCCGAACCCGCGCCGTCTCCCTGGGGCTTCACCGTCGACGTGGGCCTCCCCGGACACGTCATGCGCCACGTTCTGTACTCCGCGGTCGAGGCGGTCGAGGCGACCGTCCATGAGATCACCCAGCGCACCACCACACCCGGCGTCTGGTTGAAGGCCTTCGTCCCGCCGGAAACACTCGAACCCTGGCTGGCCCCGGGCTGGCGACTCGCCGGCGGATTGGGCTACCTGATGTCCGCGTCCCTGCTCGTCGCCCCCACCGGGGTCCCGGGCCCCGTCCCTGACGGCTATCGGCTGACGACCTGGACCCGTGCCGGCGTTACCCGCGCTCTGGTGCGGACAGCCGACGGCGCTTTCGCCGCGCGTGGACAGATCGCTGTCACCGGCCCCACCGCCGTCGTCGACCAGGTGGAGACAGACCCGGCCCACCAGCGCCGCGGCCTCGGGCGGGTGGTGATGCGCGGACTCGCCGACGCTGCCGCTGAGCAGGGGGCTACAGCGGGCGTCCTGGGCGCCACGCCGGATGGGCGGGCGCTGTACGAAACGATGGGGTGGCGCGTACTGGCCCCACTCACCAGCGCCCTGCGTACCCACGGGCCAACGGGTGCGTGAAGAGATGCAAGCTGTAGCCAGTGCCAGGCCCGCACGCTTGCCTGCATTCCCGCCCCAGGTGGGCGACTATGGTGCTCCTTGCCCGTGCTCCGTTCTGTGGACGGTTGTCAGATCAGTGAGGCCCGAGACGGACAGAACGGGCTCCAGCAGGGGGCTGACGATGACTTCGAGACGCTCGGCGTGTGCGAACAGCACCATGAGTCCGGCGCTGTCGAGGTAGTCCACTGAGGTCAGGTCCAGGACCACGGGTTCGGCACTGGCTTCGAGGGCTTTGGCGAGCGAGTCGTAGTTGCTCATGTCGATTTCGCCGGCAGCGGTGAGTTGCTGCTTTCCGTCGGGGCGTTGGCTGCGAGTCAAGGAGAGGGGTGTGGGCATCAGGCGATCCTCATCTGCATGTCGACGGTGGTACCGGAGAGACTGTGGGCGATGGTGACGTGGTGCATCATGGCCCGCATGAGAGGGATTCCGCGGCCCCGGTGGGGCTCGCGGCCGGGCTGGGGTTCTCTCCACTGTCCGCTGTCGGTGATGGTGAGATGCACCCGGTCGACGGCCACTTCCGCGTGCAGGCGAACTGTCGCGCCGGGCGAGTGGCGGTGCCCGTGCTCGATGGCGTTGGCGCACGCCTCGCCGACGGCGACGAGGATGTTCTGCACCGCGTTGGGCGGCAGCTCGAATTGGTCGAGCCACTCACGCAAAGTGCCGCGCATCGTCGCGAGTTGCGACGCGTCGGCGGGGAAGCTCACCTTGAGTGGTGCTGGATGCCGGTACAGCAGCAGCGCCACGTCGTCTTCATAGCCGTCTGCCGGTGCGAGCCGGGTCAGGAGGCGAGCAGCGAGGTCGTCCACGGGGACGGTGCGGCCTTCTTCGAGGGCCCTGCTCGCCTCTTCGATGCCGTCGGTGAGGAGACGCCGGCGGCGTTCCACGAGACCGTCGGTGTAGAGGAGCAGTGTGCCTCGCGGCGGCAGGGTGTACGTGCCTTCCGGCCGCCGGACGCCGGTGCGAATGGCCAGAGGTAGTGACCGCCCTTCGTCGAGGAGCCGCGTGCTGCCGTCGGGGAGGGCGATGATGCCCGGTGGGTGTCCGGCGCTGCAGTAGGTCAACTCTCCGGTGCTCGAGTCGAGGGCGCCGCAGAAGACGGTCGTGCACGGCGCGCCCGTGACGCCCGCGGCGAATTGGTCGAGGGCCATCAGTGTTTCGGAGGGGCTGGTGTTTTGCAGCATCAGCGCGCGGCAGGCGCTGCGCAGTTGCCCCATGACGCTGGCGGCTTCCAGGCCGCGTCCCACGCAGTCGCCGACGATGATGCCGATCCGTCCGTCCGGCAACGGCACGGTGTCGTACCAGTCGCCGCCCACTTCCAGAGGAGGGGTGGCGGGTTCGTAGCGGACGGCGAAGCCCTTGGGAAGGCGGGCCGGTCCGAGGATGGCGCGTTGCAGCGCGAGGGCGGTATGGCGTTGCTCGTCCATCTGGTGCGCGCGCACCAGTCCCTGTGCGAGACGGCCGGCCAGCAGGGACAGCAAGAGCTGGTCTTCCGGGGTGAAGGGCCGGCGTTCACCGAGTTCGATCCAGAGTGCGAGGACGCCGTCGGGGTGGTCCAGTACGACGCCTGCGCCCGTGGCGTCGGCGACCGGTGTGAGGGGCGCTTTTTCGCCCAGCGTGACGATCCCCCGACGACGTTCCGCGGGAAGATCTTCCCAGCGCAGGTGGGGGTCGGTCGCGGTCAGGGCCGGCACGTAGCCGTTGCCCAGCACCGTGGCCAGTACTCGGCGGGCTCGCCATAGGGTCTGCAGTTCGTGCAGGGCGCCCGCGAGCGCTTCTTCCAGGCTGCTGGCCTCGGAGAGGCTGGTGCTCAGCGCGGCCAGAGCCGTTTCCCGCTGAACGGCGTAGTGCTCGGCGGTGACGTCGCGCAGGGAGCCCACGGTGACCAGCCGTCCCGTGTCGGGGTCCTCGGCTTTGGTGAAGGTGACCGTGACCCAGAGCCGGTGCCCGGCGCTGTGGGTGGCGGGCAGAGTGAATGAGCCTCGGGGCATTCGCAGGAAATCGGCGAACGCCTTGTAGACCTGCTGGTGCGCGTCGGGGTCGGTGTCCGGGTCCGGCCACCAGGGCTGCTGACCCGCCTCGTAGGGCAGGCTGTCGGGGCCGTACCCGAGAATGTCGGTGAACGCACGATTGATCTCCACCACCGTCCCGGACTCGTCGCACACGAAGAAGCCCTCCTGGAGAGAGTCGATCAACGCGCTGCGCCACCGGGTGTGATGGTTGCGGAGCCGTGCCAGCTCGATGTTCGCCCGCACCCGGGCGAGGAGGTCCGCCGCCGCGAACGGCTTGATCAGGTAGTCGTCAGCGCCGGCTTCCAGCCCTTCGATGGAGGCCTCCTCGCCGGCCCTGGCGGACAGCAGCAGGACGGGCACGGAAGCGGCACGGGCGTCGCCGCGCATCCGGGTCACCAGTTGCAGTCCGTCCAGCCGGGGCATCATCACGTCGCTGACCACGAGGTCGTGGGAGTCGCGGCGCACGGCCTGGAATGCCTCGTGCCCGTCGGAGACGGCGGTGACGGCATAGCCCGCACCGGTCAGGATGCGTGTGAGGTATTCGCGCATGTCGGCGTTGTCGTCGGCGACCAGCACGCGGGCACCGGCAGCTGTGGCCGACGAGCCGGGTGTGCGGGTGTCGTCGGTCTGGACGACGGTTTCCTCGGCGAACCGGTTTGCGCTGTGGTCCGGCAGCCAGCGCAGGGCCTCCTGCACGTAGGGGTCGACGGTCGTGGAGGCCGCGTTACCGCTCGGCTCGGTCACCGTGGCGTCCGCCGGTAGATGGGCCGTCCCAAAGGGCACACGGACGGCAAACGTGGTGCCGACTCCTTCGGTGCTGGCAGCCGTGATCGAGCCGCCATGCAGACCGACGAGCTCCTTCACCAGGGCCAGACCGATGCCGCTGCCCTCGTGGGAACGCGAGCGGGCGTACTCGATGCGGTGGAAGCGCTCGAACAACCGGGGCATCTCCGTTTCCGGCACCCCGATGCCGGTGTCGGTCACGGTAACGACGGCGTGACCGGCTGCTGGACGCACGCTGACACGGATGGAGCCTTCGAAAGTGAATTTGAGCGCATTGCTGACCAGGTTGAGGATCACCTTCTCCCACAGGCGGCGGTCGACGTAGACCGGCTCCTGGAGCGGTGGGCAGTCGACGTCGAAGGCCAGTCCCGCCTTCTCGATGGCTGACCGGAAGACGCTGGCCAGCTCGGCGGTGACCCGGCCCAGGTCGACCGGTTCGTAGTGGGCCTGCATGCGGCCGGCTTCGATGCGGGAGAAGTCCAGCAGAGTGTTGACCAGTCTGCCGAGCCGCAGTCCGTTGCGGTGGATGACGTCGAGTTCCTGTCGTGCCTCGTCACCGGCGGTGGCCAGCCGGTCCCGAAGCTCCTCCACCGGCCCCATGATCAGGGCCAGGGGTGTGCGGAACTCGTGACTGATGTTGGAGAAGAACGCGGTTTTGGCTCGATCCAGTTCGGCCAGTTCTTCGGCTCGCCGCTGTTCCGCCTCGTAGCTGCGGGCGCTGGCGATTCCTGAGGCGATGTGCCCGGCCGTCAGCTCGACGAATCCCCGGTATCCCTCGTCCAGTGGCCGGTAGCGGTTGAGTGCGGCCACCAGGAAACCGAAAGGCGGGGCGCCCTGCTGCACCAGCGGGACCACCAGCGCCTGCACGGGGGGCTCCGGCCAGGTGCCTGCCGGCAGGCCGGAGAATGCGTCACCGGCGAGTGGCACCGGTGCGGTTTCACCTCTCGACAGGGTGGCAACCGGCCACAGGCTGTTCCCGTCGTCAGTCGAGAGCGTGGGCGGTGCGGCCAGATGTCCGACGGGCATGCCGGTCGTGCCGGCCAGACGGGCGGTGCTGCCCTCGAACAGATAGGTCAGGGCAAACGGCAGGTCCTCACGGTTCCTGGACAGCTGCTGGTGGGCGAAGCTCAGTACCTCCTGCTCGGTGCGGACGACGCTCGGGTCCGACCCGAGGTCCCGCAGTGTCGCGATCCTCCGCTCGTTGATCACTCGTTCGGTGTCTTCGCTGACCACGCACAGCATGCCCACGACGTCACCGGAGTCGTCTCTGAGAGGGCTGTAGGAGAAGGTGTGGTAGGTCTCTTCGCTGTAGCCGGACCGTTCCAGGAACAGCAGCAGACCCTCATCCCAGGTGGCCTGGCCCGAGCTGAGGACCGTGCGGACGCGGGGGCCGATGTCGTCCCAGATCTCGGCCCACACCGCATTGGCCGGGCGGCCCAGCGCCCACGGATATTTGTGACCCAGGGTGGCGTGACGGTACGCAGCGTTACAGAAGAACGTGAGTTGTTCGCCCCAGGCCATCCACATCGGAAATTTGGACGAGAGCAGGATGCGGACCGTGGTCTGCAGACTCAGCGGCCAGTCCTCCGGTGGACCCAAAGGCGTCGCAGCCCAGTCCACCGCAGCGAGATCCGAGCCGACCTCAGCGTCGGCAGCGAAGACGTCCACGCCGACCGCCCGCAGCGCGACACCGTCGTTCTCTTCCCCACCCGGCATACGTCACCCTTTCCCTCCCGCCGACCTTCACGGCGCCGTCACCGGCAAGCCGGCGCGCGAATCGAGCGCCTGATTCGCTCACTGTCTTCTGCACCGTGGAAAGAAAGAGATGCACACCGCATCCCGTCGGCTGCCGTCGCCACGAAAACAAGGGCAGCACAGCGGCTCATGGGCTTCTTCAGGCTTCCCATATCGCCTCACCAGTCGACGGTCGTCCGTACAAGCCGTCACACAATTAACATGATGCAGGTCGGCAGGGGGACCCGGCCAGAACGCAGCAGATGGGGGTAAAAGTGAACGACGTCCTGCACGACCCTGCCGAGGATCCTTCCCGTGATGGTGGTTCGGCGCCTGACCTCGCAGGCATTCCCACGGGCCATGACCAAGGGCCGCCGCTCCAGCCGGAGGGCCCCCTCGTCGTCACCACGGAGCAGGGGTCACAAGGAGTAGTGGTGCTTCGCGTCACGGGAGAACTGGATCACTACACCGGTCCCGTCTTGCGGCAGGCCACCGAGGCCGCCCTCCTCGACCGCGGCGCCGGCACCGTCGCCGACCTGTCAGGCGTGCAGTACTGCGACTCAACAGGCATCACGGTGATCATCAATGCTCATCATCGCGCGGAAGCCATCGGCACGGCCTTCGTCATCGCGGACAGCAGTCCCACCATGGCCGAGCTCTTCAAGGTGCTCGGCCTCGACCAATTCCTGACGTGTTACCCGACTGTGCGTGAGGCCGTCGCTGCTCTGACCGCATAGGGATGCGGGCCGGCGGTGGATTCGACGCCGGCGGACGGGCATCGGGAAAGTACTGCATGGCTGCAGGCCGCGGTTGCCTTGTGTAGGGCGGCACGGTGTCGTCCACCGTGCCGCCGCGGGTATTTACGCAGCCGCGTTCGGCGTCCTTCGCTAGGCCGGGGCGCACAGCCCGGCAGCTTGTGCGGCGCGCCCCGATCCGGCGAGCGCCTCCGCTGTGCTGAGCGGAGGAAATCGAACGGCCGTTCCCATGTGGGCTTCGCTGCGGCGCCCGGGCCGGCTACAGGGCGCGTTCCAGGCGGTCCGCCATCAGCTTGACGAACCGTGCGGGGTCCTTGGGCTGGCCGCCCTCGGCGAGGACCGCCAGGCCGTGCAGGACTTCGGCGGTCTCGCCGAGCTCCGCGTGGTCTTCGCGCTCGTTGTACGCCTGGTTGAGGGCCTGCACCAGCTGGTGATGGGGGTTGAGTTCCAGGATCCGCTTGGTGCGGGGCACTTCCTGCCCCATGGCGCGGTACATGTTCTCCAGAGCCGGGGTCAGATCACCGCTGTCCGAGACCATGCACGCGGGGGAGACGGTCAGACGCGAGGACAGGCGTACCTCCTTGATGTCCTCGCCCAGCTCCTGCGTCATCCATCCGAGGAGCGCCGCGTACTCCTCGTCCCGCTTCTTCTGCTCCTCATCAGAGGTGTCGGTGTCCCGGGTGTCGAGGTCGATCTGGCCCTTGGCGACGGAGCGCAGCTTCTTGCCCTCGTACTCGCCGACCGCGTCGGCCCATACCTCGTCGACCGGGTCGGTGAGCAGCAGGACCTCGATGCCGCGGTCCCTGAACGCCTCCATGTGCGGGGAGGCTTCGATGCTCTGCCGGGACTCCCCGGTCAGGTAGTAGATGGCGTCCTGCCCGTCCTTCATCCGTTCCACGTACTGCTTCAGGGTCGTCTGCTCGCTGTCGTGGTGCGTGCTGGCGAACGATGCGACGGCGAGGAGGGCGTCGCGGTTCTCGGAGTCGGTGACGAGCCCTTCCTTGAGAACCGTCCCGAACTCCCGCCAGAGAGTGGCGTAGCGGTCGGAGTCCTTGGCCATCATGTCCTTGACCGTGGAGAGGACCTTCTTCGTCAGGCGGCGGCGCATCATTTCGATGTGGCGGTCCTGCTGGAGGATCTCGCGGGAGACGTTGAGCGACAGATCTGCCGCGTCGACGACCCCCTTGACGAAGCGCAGGTACGGCGGCAGCAGTGCTTCGCAGTCCTCCATGATGAGGACCCGCCTGACGTAGAGCTGCAGGCCGCGCTTGTAGTCACGGGTGAACAGGTCGAAGGGGGCATGGGCCGGCAGGAACAGCAGGGCCTGGTACTCGAAAGTGCCCTCCGCCTGGAGCCGGATCGTCTCCAGCGGGTCACGCCAGTCGTGGCCGACGTGCTTGTACAGCTCGTGGTACTCCTCCTCGGACACCTCGTCGCGGGACCGTGCCCACAGCGCCTTCATGGAGTTCAACGTCTCCAGCGCCGGTGTCCCGTCTCCCTTGCCGTCGTCATCGCTGTCGGCAGCCGGAGCTTCGGATGCCATGCGGATGGGCCAGGTGATGAAGTCCGAGTACCGCTTGATGATCTCCCGGACCTTGAACGCCGAGGTGTAGTCGTGGAGTTGGTTGTCGGGGTCGGCCGGCTTGAGGTGCAGGGTGACCGAGGTGCCTTGCGGCGCGTCAGCGACCGTCTCCAGCGTGTAGGTGCCCTCACCGCGGGAGGTCCACCGGGTGCCTTCGCCTTCCCCGGCGCGTCGTGTCAGCAGGGTCATCTCGTCGGCCACCATGAAGCCGGAGTAGAAGCCGACGCCGAACTGGCCGATGAGCCCTTCCTCCGCCCCTTCCTTGGCCTCGCGCAGCTCCTGGAGGAACTGGGCGGTGCCGGAGTGGGCGATCGTGCCGATGAGCTGCCCGACCTCGTCGTAGGACATGCCGATGCCGTTGTCCCGCACGGTGAGGGTGCGGGCGTCCTGGTCGATGTCGATCTCGATGTGCAGGTCGGAAGTGTCGGCGTCCAGTGTGTCGTGACGCAGTTTCTCCAGGCGCAGTTTGTCGAGTGCGTCGGAGGCGTTGGAGACGAGTTCGCGGAGGAAGACGTCCTTGTTCGAGTAGACGGAGTGGATCATCAGCTGGAGCAGCTGACGGGCCTCTACCTGGAACTCGAAGGTCTCGGTCGGCATGGTCGTGGATACCTCACAAATCAGTCATCGGAGCAACATGATGAATTACAGGAAGAGGGTCTGGGGCGCCGCTGAGCAGGCAGTTGAAGGAGGTCGCGAGACGCCGACGGTGCCGATCCGGGGTGGTGAACGCCTCACCACGTGGATGCCTGGCCGAGGTGGTTCCGCCAGGCATCTCGTGGTGGGGGAGCGCCGACCGCCCGGGCTGGGGCATCAGTCGGGATCGTTCGCGGCCACGGCGGAGGTCGTGAGGGTGTCGAGTCGGGCGGCCAGGTCGGGGTGGGCCGCGAGGTGGGGCTGCGCGGCTCTGAGGGGTGCGAGGAGAGCGGTGGGGTCGTCCTGGCCGAGGGCTTCGTCGAGCTGGCGCAAGGGTTGGCGGGCATCAGCGGGGAGATCGGTGAGGGCGGTGATCTGGCCGGCGATGCGACGCAGACCGGCTGCGTTGCGGCGGGCCCAGGCGCTGGTGCTGCGCTGGGCCGCGCGGCGGTCGCGGGTGGCCTGGACGCGTTGTTCGCCGGTGCTTCCGGCGGGGCCGGGCCGACCGCGCAGGTAGCGGCGTTCGGCGGCCTGGCGGCTGGCGACGCCGAGGGGAGGTGCGAGGTCGGCCCAGCTCGCCCCCGCCTCGCGGGCGGTCTCGATCAGGCCGGTCTCCCAGCCGGCGAGCTGCTCACGGACCTGCCGCAGCAGGTGCAGCGAGGCGAGGGCCTGCTCCGGGCCCACGTCGGACGCACCGGTGGGTGTGGGTTGGTGCTGGGCGGCTTGCAGGGCGCCGTCTATGGCCTCCAGGGCCGCCGCGGCCGCGAGGAAGGACGCCGGGCTCGGGGCGCCGGCCCTCGCGGGGAGCGGCCTGTCCGGGTGATCGGCTGACTTCATCAGCACCTCCTTCTGGGGTCGTCGCCTGGACGACGCTGAACTTGTCATCCAATGGATGACATGTTACAACAGCTTCCGTGAGGCGCATTGGCAGTAACTGCCTGAACCTGCTGGAGGTGTTTTCCGATGTTGATGCGCACCGACCCCTTCCGTGAGCTGGACCGCCTGGCTCAGCAGCTGGTCGGCCCGGGGACGTGGTCGCGGCCGTCGGCGATGGCGATGGACGCCTACCGCGAGGGTGACGCGTACGTCGTGGTCTTCGACCTTCCCGGTGTCAGCGCGGAGGCGATCGACATCGACGTCGAACGCAACATGCTGACCGTGAGGGCCGAGCGCCGGCCGGTGGCGAAGTCCGACGACGTGCAGATGGAACTGTCCGAGCGGCCACTGGGTGTCTTCTCTCGCCAGCTGGTGCTGGCGGACACGCTCGACACCGAGCGGATCAAGGCCGACTACGACGCCGGCGTGCTCACCCTGCGCATCCCGATCGCCGAGCGCGCCAAGCCCCGCAAGATCGCCGTCGGCGAGGGATCCGACCGCAAGGAAATCTCCGGCTGAGCCATCGGCGACAGCAGGCCGAGCAGCGACAGCAGGCCGAGCAGCGACAGCAGGCCGAGCAGCGGCGGAGGACGGGCAGCCGCAGAGGACGGGCTGCCGCGGAGGACGGGCGTCTCGCTCTCTTGGCCCGTCCTCCGCGCCACGGGCCGAGGAAAGGTGGCGGTCGATGTGACCTTGCGCATGGAAGCGTTTCTCGACCGCGTGGCCGAACGCGGCGAGTACGCGAACCGGCAGGAAGCGGATCGTGCGGCCCGTGTGGTGCTCGCGCTGCTGGGCGCGCACCTGGTGGGCGAGGTACGCGCCCAGTTGGCGGCGCGCCTGTCGGACGGTTTCGCCCTGATCCTCCTCAGTCCGCTGCAAGCCACGGAACCCCTTTCTCCGGAGAGGTTCGTCAGGGCGACGGCGGCCTGGATCGAAGGGGCTACCGAGCAGACCGCCGCTTGGGACGTCAGCGCCGTCCTCAGCACGGTCGCCGACGCGGCCGGCGACGACCTCATGTCGAAGATCCTGCTCCAGCTTCCCCCCGGCTACGACCTTCTCTTCGGCCACCCCCAACCCAACTGATCACACTCACCGGATGCCCGCGGCCGCACGGAAGTGCCGCCGCACTCCGTCGGCCGGGCACCCCGACAGGAACACGAAAGGCAGCCACTGCAGTGACGACCGACCTGCACGCACCGCTGCAGCACAACTCCACCATCACCTATGAGCAGATGCTGGAGAAGGTCCGCTACGAAGGGGCCTACCCCACGCGGGAGAGAGCAGAAGAAGCCGTACGCCTCGTCCTCGCGGGCCTCGGACGCCAGTTGACGGGCGACGAACGCGTCGACCTCGCTGCCTGCCTTCCCCTGGAAGCCGCACGCATCCTCTCCGCGCAGATCCCCACCCTCCAGCCCCTGACCGGCTGGGCCTTCGTCAAGGACCTCGCCACACAGGCCGGCGCGTCCCTGGCCACCACCCGCTGGGACACCGGATCCGTCCTCACCACCGTGGCTGCCCTCGCCGGCCCCGACCTCCTCACCCGAATTCTGCAGCAGCTTCCCACCGGCTACGCCCTGCTCTTCGGCCAGGCCCAACTCACCCCAGCCCTGTAGCGGCCGCGGAGTCGTATCGCCTCGGGACGTCGACAGGTTGCGGCATCGACTGCTACCGGCGGGCGGAAGCGACGGAGCGGGGAGCGGCAGTGGGGCAACGTTCACATCCGCGCGATGCTCGGAGACCGGTCCGTCGCCGATCGACCAGCGAGAAATTGGCAGCAAACACCACCTGATCTGCGATGGCTCAGGAGGATCGTGGAGGCTCTCCCAGGTGGGGACGCTGAGACGCGATGCGTTCGCCACGTCTGCCAGTGGCAGAACACCGGCCCTGCCGGCGCCGTCGATCACTACAGTCGCCACGCATGAAGACGGTGACAACGCGCCCGGTCCAGTATCTGGCTGACGGCCTGACAATGATCGGACACCTCGCGCTTCCGGCCGGTTCCGACCCTCGGCCCGCGGTCCTGGTCGGGCCCGAAGGGATGGGACTCAGCGACGTCGAGCGCCGCCGGGCCGATGCGCTCGCCGAGCTGGGATACGTGGCACTGGCCTTCGATCTCCACGGCGGTCGCTATCTGGAAGACCCCCAGCAGATGCTCGCCCGTTGCATGCCGTTGCTCGCCGACCCCGACCGCATGCGAGGCATCGGCCACGCCGCGCTCGACGTGATCCGCGCCGAGCCGCGGACCGACCCCGACCAGATCGCCGCCGTAGGCTACGGCACCGGGGGAGCAATCGCGCTGGAACTCGGGCGCGACGGCGTCGACCTGCGCGCCATCGGGACGGTCAATGCCTTGACCACGGGCCGGCCGGGCGAGTCGACGCGCATCCGCTGCCCCGTGTGGGCCGGGGTGGGTTCGGAAGACCCGATCATGCCACCCGCGCAACGGGAGGCATTCACCGCCGAGATGCAGGCCGCAGCCGTCGACTGGCGCCTAGTCGTCTACGGCGGCGCCTTGCACGCCTTCCACCACCCACCGGTCGGCCACGCCGTGGTCCCCGGCGTCGGACACCACCCACAGCACACACAGCGAGCCTGGTGTGACGTCCTCGCCCTGCTCGCCGAGTGCCTGCCGCTCAATTGAGGTTGTCGGGTGCGCGCGGTGCGTGGTCCGATCTCGCCATGAGCAGAGACGCAGACGTCATCGTGCTGGCCCCCTACAGCGACGAAGTGATGGAACCGCTGACCCGACAGGACCCCGAGCGCAGCTGGCGGGGGCGGTTCGAACCCGTGCAGGGCCAGGATGGCGGCTTCGGCTACGGCTGGGCGCTCGAATTCGACAAGGCCTATGGACGGTCCGGGCTCCTCGCAGATCTGGAGGCGCTGTCCTGGCCGAATCCGCTCCGGGTGCAGGTGCTGATTCGCGACCAGGACGACGACTGTTTCGGCTTGTGGATGTTCCACGACGGCAAGCTGGTGGAGGTGGCGTTGCCGCGCACGGAGCGGTTTCACGAGCCTGCACCGCCGACCGACGAGTTCGTGCCGAGCCCCGGGATCCTGCTGCGCACCGACACTCACCGGCGACTGCCCAAACAGACGCCGCCGGAGCTCCGGGACCCCCGCCCGGCCTGGTAGGGCTCGGACTCAGTCGATGTGCTCGGCCATTGGTCCGATGTCGGAGAGGGCGGTCATACGCCCGCAGGGCGCCGGGAGGACTACTGCGCCCGCTCCCGTGGGGTGAGAGCCACTGGTGCCGGTGCGGGAGTTGAGCCAAGCTGCGGCCCATGGATTGGAAGTCGCTTCTCTCCACACTGACCGGTGCCGTCATCGGCATCACAGCCACGTTGATCGCCGATCGAAACCGGTGGCGCCGGGAGGAGGGCAGGCACGCGTTGGAAGTGCGGCGCGAGGTGTACACAGAGTTCGTGTCCGCCCTGAAGGAGGCCGGAGAGGAGATGCGGGCCGTCGCCTTGGGCGATCACCGGTCCGAGTCGGCGCGTGACGCGGCCGTGAGGGAGGCCGTCCGTGGCACCGGTCTCTATACAGCAAGCGAACGACTCTGGCTCGTGGGCCCGCCGCAGGTCGTAGCGGCAAGTAACGAGGCGTTTCATCGAATGCGCGCGATACGCGACGCGTACGCCCGGGGGACGGCGGTCGGCTCCGCCGAAGAAGCGTCGCTGGTAGGAATGCGTCGCTCGGCCATGGCTCAGATGCGTCGTCTCATGCGGGAAGACCTGGGCTTCGGGCCTCTCGGTATTGAATGATCGTCAGCCACTCCAAGAGACGGGGCTACCCAGCAGATCACAAGTGGGCTGCATCCGCAGCCTGTTGAATGCGTGCCGGACGGCCGGTCGGTGGCAGGCCCTGCAGGGAACAGGACGGTCAGCCGTGCTGCTCAGCGCCTTCGCCGTGCCTGGCTGCGCGTGTGTCGGCCCCGTCCCAGATGGCGATCGCGCAAAAGAACGGCACCGGCAAAAGTGAACAAGCTGATGCCACTCCTGCCGGTGTCACGGGACGTATCGCTGGGGCGGGCAGCCGGTCAGCCGGGCCCGCCCCTGCGCCGGATCAGCGGCCGAGCAGTTGCTTCAGTTTCTTGCCCTTCGCGGACTCGCTCAGGGTGTCCCACAGCTTGGCCGAACCGGTGTACGTGTACACGCCCGGAGCGCCCTGGGCGGCGCAGCCGTCGCCGTACGAGACGATGCCTGTCTGGTAGACCCCGCGACGGCCGGGCAGCTTGCGGAACATCGGGCCGCCGCTGTCGCCCTGGCAGGAGTCCTTGCCCTCGACGCCGGCGCAGACGTTGACCTTCTTGTCGTAGTCCGGGTAGGACGCCTTGCACTCAATGTGCGACACGATCGGGACGTCCACCGCTCGTATCCGGTCGGGGTAGTGGGTCACCTCGGTGTCGGTGTTGCCCCAGCCGATGACGGTCGCCTTGGCGCCCGGGCGGATGAGAGCGTCCGTGCCGGCGGTCGGCAAGTTGACCGGTGCGGTACCGGTCACGGGCTTGTCCAGCATCAGGAAGGCGATGTCGTACGCCTCCTGCCCGCGGGCATAGCGGGGGTGGACGACGACGTCGGTGACGTTGCGCAGGTGGCCCTGGTTCTTCTTGGACAGCACGGTGCGGCCGACGACCGTTTCGAGCTGCTTGGGCTGTGCGCCGATGACGCAGTGCGCGGCTGTCATGACGATGTCCGGCGCCAGCAGGCTGCCGCCGCAGAACTGCCGGTCGTGCGGGTTGCCCCGGCCCTTGGTCAGCAGCGCCGCCATGAACGGGTACGAGCCGACAGGCTTCTCGGTGCCGCCGATGATGGGATGGTTCGGGCGAGTGGGGTGCGCTCCTGTCGCCGCGTCGGCTGCCGCGGTGAATGTGCCGAGAAGCCCGACGACCGCGCCGGCGGCGACAGCGGCGGAGGCGATCCGCCGGGTCGTGGTTCTGTGGGCGGTGGAAAGCTGCATGGGGGGTGTCTCCAAGTCTCCGAAGCGCTGCCGTGCCGGAGGTCCCGGTGCCCGGCGGACCGGGCAACGCGTGGGGACTCTCTGTCGGCTGTGGCATGTCGCCCTGTCAGATACGATCTCCGCCCGCGAGGTTCCCATGCGCGTAGGTGACCGGACCGTGGCGCCGGCCTCGCGCAGTGTGTGCAGCACGGTGTGTCAGCGCTCGGATGATTCTTGTACGGGCGCGGACAGTGCACTGCCGCAGCGGGACGAAACCACGAGTGAGATGAGCACTCCTCCGCCGCCCGGGACCGAGGCGGCTCCCTGCGCCTTTGGGCGCTGGGTCTGGCCGGCGGCGGCGTCGGCTGCCACCAAAGGACACGCAGGTCCGGCGCGCAGCCAGGCCGGGAACCAACGGCGGAAACCTACCTGGCCGTCAGCCGCTACGTCTTCCCCCCGGCAGGCCTTTGGCTTTTCTCGCACGGCGAGGAACAAGCCGAGGAGCTGACGCCATCGGCTTCAGCAGCCAACACCGGGGGGAGGGAGTGAGGGTGTGTGGTCAGTCGTCCAGGCGGGCGCAGAGAGTTGTCACCTTGTCGTGGGCCGCCACTGCCCCGGCGCCCTTCACAGTGAAAGTCTGCAGGCGCCTGGTGACGTTCTGGAAGGCTTTGTCCAGGGTGTCGTAACGGTGGTCGAGTTGGGCGGCGGACTGGGCCAGAGCGGCAGCACCGCCGACGCGGGCGAAGTACGCCCTGGAGATTTCGTCGTCGCTGTAGACCTTGCTCAACGCCGGAACCCGATTCCACGCTTGGCACGCGCCCGCGGCATCCGCCGCCGCGTTCTCCGGGCCGGACCCGGACGCCGCGTTGTCCGAACCGGCCCAGAGGAGCCAACCGATGCCGACGCCCACACCGGCTGCGACGACCACAGCCACCCACAGCGCGATCCAGCCGAAGGGGGCACGACCACCGGTGGCAGGCGGCACGGACGGAGGAGGCGGTATCGGAGCAGAGGCAGTCATCTATCAGCCTTCCTTCGCTATAGGGGGCCGTAACTAAGACCCGGTAACCGGCAGCAAGTGAACCACTTTTGTCGTCCGCCACGATGCAGGAACTGAACGCCGAACCGCCCAGCACCGACTCCCACAGGGAGGCCCCAGTGCTGACAATGGTCGATGGGCATTCCTGCGGTGGCTCGTGCAAGTCCAGAGTGGCAACCGCCCTTGCCGTGGGGACCGTTCCCCGCGCCATGAGCGCGACGTACTCTTCTACGCGCTCCCTCTCGGTGAAGCCACGGGCGACCGCGGGACCGAGGCGGACGCCGACACCGCGGAGTGAGTCGTCGTAGCGCTGGGAGGCTCGCCCTACCCACGGCACCGGAGCGCGGGCGGCCGGGACACCTGGACCTGCAGGCGGACGCGACCTCCTGAACCCCTCAGGCGTCAGGCGGCAAGCTTTCGAACTCCCGCTCAAGATGGCCAGTGTCCAAGCGCAACCGCAGGGCGTTGCGGCGGTGCACCGTCGCCAACGTCGCCTGCAGCGGGGAGGGCGGCACCGCGAGGACGGGACAGCCGGCGTGGGCGAGGCAATAGCGGCTGACCGACGGCCACAGCGCCCGGTGCAGCCGGCCCCGGCCACCGGCGCCGACGAGGAGAATGTCGTCGTCCCGGTCGGCGGTCCGTACCAGCGCCGGTCCGGGAGCACCCCGGACGACGAGCGCCTGACCGGCCGGCCCGGTATCGACGCTGCCGAACAGCTCACGCAGGGCTCGTAGCAGCCGCTCCCGCGCCAGCTGCTCCCATGCCGGCACCATGGAGGCGGAGGCGGGGAACCTGCGGGCGGCGAGATCCCCCTCCGGGGCCTGCCAGGTCAGCACCGGCCACAGCTCGGCTCCCCGGTGCCGGGCCTCGCCGGCCGCCCTGCCCAGGGCGGTGAGACTCCCCGGCGAGCCGCTTACCCCGACGATGACACGGGCGGTTGCGGGCGTGCGGGACTCGGACATCACTTCCACCTTCTGCACACGCCGACCGAAGGGTCCCCGACCGGCGATCCTTCTTCGGAGTCGCTCCATCTCACCTCCGTCTTGAGGTCCTCGAACAGTCCGCGCGCGCGTTCTTGGCGTCCCTCTGACGGCCCGGCCATGCCCGCCGCCAAGGCCGTGTACGGCGGCATGGCTACGACCAGGCGTTCCATCAGCTGTTCCCACTCCCGAAGCTGACGGCTGGAAATTAGAGTGCGGTCGGCTGATCTGGGGTGATAGGTAAGCGACGTGACAGAGAGTCTTGAGTATTCCGCCCTGCTGCAGCTGATCGACGAGCGGTCGGCCGCGTTCCGGAGTGCGGTCGTCGCCGCGCCCGGCCTTGACGCGCCGGTGCCGTCCTGCCCCGAGTGGACGTTGTTCGATCTCGTGCAGCATCTGGGTACGGGCCAGCGGTGGTGGGCCGCGATCGTCGCCGCCGGCCCGGCCGAGGCTCCGCCGGCCAAGGATGCCGCGGAGGTGCCGCGCGAGCTCGAGGCGCTGCTGGCCTGGTACGACGAGTCGAACGAGCTGCTGCTGAGTGCGCTGCGCGAGGCCGGCCCGGAGCGCGCGTGCTGGACGTGGTGGAGCGCCGGCGTGTCACCGGCGAATGCCTGGGGCGTTGCCCGGCGCCGGGTGCACGAGGTGCTGGTGCACACCTACGACGCCCAGCTCGCCGCAGGCACCGTGCAGCCGATGCCGGCGGACGTCGCGATCGACGGCGTGGCCGAGTTTCTCGACACCTGCAACTCCACCCCGGCAGCCTGGCCGCACGAGGCCGCCACCATCCACTACCACGCCACCGAGGGCCGCTCCTGGCTCCTCACGCTGGACGGCACAGGCGCCTGGCCCGCACCCCTCACGGACGACGCCGCGCCCGCCTCCGCTTCGGCCACGGGCACGGCCGAGCAGCTGCTGCTCTTCGTCTGGGGCCGCCTCACGCTGAGCGACCTCAAGATTGAGGGCGACCAGCAGGTGTTCAAGCAGCTGATCGCCTGGGAGCCCGAGGAGTAGCCGGTCGACACCGTCGGCGGACGGCCAGTACCGCCTCGTACATCTCGGGCCCGAGCGCCGGGATATGGCTACGACGAGGCTCTCTGTCAGGTGCCGCAAGAGGCCCTCGCTGACGGCCCTCTGACCATGGGACGCGTTGCTCGCTAGCATCGCCCTTCATGATCGCAGTGGTCGTCACCATCGGGCTGGCGTTCGTCGGCTACGTCGTCACGTACCTCAACGGCTTGCGCCTGTCGCAGCGTCAGGAACGCCTTGCTCGCGTGAATCGCCAACTCGGCCAGTTCTACGGGCCGCTGTATGCCCTCACCGAGGCCAACAGCCGCACCTTCAGCGCGTTCGTGGAACGTCACGCTCGCCCCGGCGGAGAATCGCCGTTCGCTCAGGAACCGCCGCCCACCCCCGACGAACTCACCGAATGGCGCCTGTGGGTCACTACGGTCTTCCTTCCGAACATCCAGGCCATGCGCGACCTGGTCATCAGTCACGCAGACCTGTTGAGCGAACCGGAGATGCCGCCACTACTGCTCCAACTCTGCGCGCATGTGTCCGGCTACGAGATCACGACTGCCCGATGGGCGCATGGGCACCTTGATCAGCACCTGTCGGTGGTCTCGTTCCCCAGCGAGGCGCTCGCCGTGTACGCACGCCAGGGGTTCTCCGAGCTGAAGAGGGAGCAGGCCCGTTTGTTGGGACAACGGCAGGATGCTTGATCCTTTGCAACGACATTTGCGAGACATTGCCAAAACTCGTGGCGCGATCGGCCGTCGATAGCCGGATGAGGCTTGAGTCTCCCGTAGGGGGAGACGCCAAGGTGGGGGCATGGATGGCGACACGCTCTACTTCGTTGCGGCGCTTGCGGCTCACTATGCCCACCTCCTCGGCCGCCCCGACGACACCGACCTGCGCCGCCTGCTGCCGGCCCGGCTGGAGACCGTGAACGACCCGCGCCGGGATCGGTACTTCCGGCTGCTCGCAGTGATCAACGGCTGGCCCGCCCCGCAAAGCCTGGCGCCGGTGTTCAACTGGCCCGTCCAGGCCGTCCGCGCCCTAGCGGGCTGGGATCGTCGGCGTGGGGGCGGACTCCTTCCGTAATGGTCGGCCGGTGATCGACACCGTCATCCTGCATGCGGGCGCGACGCCGTCTGCTCCCGAGCTCGTCCGCCCCTGCTCTATGGAGGACGTTGCCGCACTCGTCGAAGTGTTCCCGGGCCCCGCACTGCGCCACTGGACCGCGCTGTGGAGGCTTTCACCGGCTGGGCCTTTGCTGCCCTGAGGGCCGACGGCTGGAGCGTCTGGAACTCCTGCACCGGGCGGACAGCCCGGCCTCCTTCCGCGTGGCGCACAAGAGCCGGTACGACCTCGACACGGTCCTGCCCGCGGCGCCGCCCTCGTTTCCTCGCGAGGGTCATCCGAGGTGTGGTGCGGTGATCGCGCGCCAGCGGGCCCGAGCGGACTCGGCGAGCTTGAACACCATCGCGAGATCAGACCTGCCGCAGATGACCTGGTGGGATCGCTTGCCGCCTGCCGCGAGGTCACCTGACGGTGAACTCCGCCGCCTTGGTGTCCAGGGTGGTGGTGCCGTCCCCGGCCGTGGCGAGAACGGCCACGTGCCAGGAGCCGTGCGGGGACGAAGAGGCGTCGGCGGCGGTCACCGCGGCCGAGTACACGCACCGCACGCTGTCCGCACCGGCCGGCTTGCAGTGGGCCGACTCCACCTCGGCCATCTCCTTGGCGGTCGGCCGCTTCGTGGCGAGCCCGGACTTCGCCGGCCAGGCCAGCACCTTGAGGCTCTTCACGCCCGAGGACGCAGTGACCTCGGTGGAGAAGGCGAGCGAGCCGTCCTGGCCACCGTGCGGGGCGGTGTATCGGGCGGTGCTGTGTGCCAGGGCCGGCGGCTGATCGCCTGCGTAGGCGAGAGCAACGGCCCCGGCACTTCCAAGGGCGACGGCGCCGGCAACGGCGAACAGGGCGATACGACGGGACATGGCGGGTTCTCCGTAACTCTTGTTTGAGCACTCTTGGCTGAACGTCTGACAGGCTGCGACGCTCTCAGGCGCCGCCGCTGCACTGATGCTCGCAACCCGAGGCCAAGCCGGACATGAGTACGGGAACTCAACTGTGCCTGGGTGATGCACAGGCGGTTCGATGGTCACCGTCCGCTCGGATGCCCGGGCCACTGGGCTCTCGACGGGATGACAAGTCGTACCTCCACCGCGCGCATTCGCAGGTGGAGGCAGGGAAGGTGGGAGTCTGTTTCCGCTGCGGCAGCCGCAACCGAGGAGGTCGGGACATTGGTGCGCACCGGTCGTGATGAGGCTCGGCTCAGGCATCCGAGACACGAGCGCCGCGGTGAGGCCCGGCTGCCGGCCGTGGTGGCGACACTCGTCGCCATCTGTCTCTACCTGCTGCTGCCGCAGCAACTGCTCGTCGCTCCGCGCTATGTACTGCCCGCGCTGGAGCTAGTGCTGTTGATTCCGGTCGTGGCGATCAACCCCAGAAGGCTCACCCGGCAAACCCGTGCCTTCCGCGTGCTGTCTCTCGCGCTCGTGCTCATCATCGCGGTGAGCAACCTGTCGGCTCTGGGATTCCTCATCCACCAACTGGTCTACGCCTCCGTCAAGGACGGCCGGTCGCTCCTGCTGGCGGCGCTCCAGGTCTGGCTCACCAACATCATCGTCTTCGGTCTCGCCTTCTGGGAACTGGACCGCGGCGGACCCGTGTTGCGCACCCAACTCCCGCGCGATGAACTGCCGCTGGCCGACTTCCGCTTCTCCCAGGACGAGAACGAGGGCACGGTCGAGGAGGTGGCCGACGGCTCCAGCAGCCGTTCGGACTGGGTGCCGACCCTGGTCGACTACCTGTACGTCTCCTTGACCAACTCCACGGCGTTCAGCCCCACCGACACGATGCCGCTTTCCAGCCGGGCGAAGCTGCTGATGAGCGTGGAGAGCGTTTCGGCCCTGCTGACCTCTCTCCTGGTCATCGCGCGGGCGGTGAGCATCCTGCATTGATGGTGGGCGGCACCCGGACATCCGGCACTGGCCATCCGGCCGTCGCCCTCCCACCTGCCGGCGTACAGCGTTCGCGGGCTCAGACGAACCACACGACGAGGCGTACGTGGTCCGGCCCGTGGAGCTCGGCAAGCGTCCGCATCACGTCCCATACCGGCGCCCAGTGGCTGCCTGGCCCAGCGACCGCTCGGCGCCTGAGTCTGCCCGATGCATCGGTCCTGTCCCAGTCGGCGGCTGCCAACTCGGCCCAGGTGATCCATGTTGTTCCGTACGGGTGCGGTGGCCCGCTCCACGCGTCGAACTCGGCCCGTAGCCCGTCCGAGGCGTCATGGGGTAGGCCGCGGTCTTCCGCCAGGGGCTGGAACCCGAACGAGTTGCGGACGCCGAAGAGGCAGGCGAGTGCGTCGTAGGCGTTGCCGATGTTGAGGAGGAAGAGGTCGATGCCGGCATGCCACACCGCATCCTCGTCGTCCTCCCCATAGATCCGCGCCAGAGGCCTGCACTCGATCATCCCGCTCACGTCCGTGGACACGTCTGCAGTCTGCCGAGAACCGACGAAGTTCGTCGCCTCGATTTCGGGGATGGCGTCGGCTGCGCGCCCACTCCGCAAACGGCCCCGGTCCGGGCTGGGTGCCAGGTGGGAAGCCAACTCCCAGCCCGCCCCCTGGACAGCGTGATGATCTCGGCACCCACCCAGGCGCGGTCGGCGGATCTGTCCCTGGCCGGAGATTTCCTCAGGTCCGGCCGCTACCCAGGACTGTGCTGATCAGGGCCTCCGCCGACCCAAGGGCGCGGGCGAGCCGCCCAGCTTCGCGGATCTGCTCCTCGTCCAGGGCCCCGGCCTTCGCCAGCCGGATCGCCTCGTGGATGCCGTCCCCGTCGCCGCGCGCGAGCATGACGAAGAACCAGCGCACTGCCTGTATCAGGTCCGGCGTGGTACCGATGCCGTCGCGACACCAGCAGGCTGCGGCGTTCATCGCCCCCGTCTGGCACCGCCACCCGTTGAGCCAGACCGTCTTCGTCACTGAAGGGATCGGCCTGTGCCAGCGCCGGGGCGGCTCGATCAAGGTCATACGGCCCGGCGACCGCGTCCTGTTCGAGGCCGACGAGGAGCACTGGCACGGCGCCGCGCCCGACCGGCTGATGGTGCACCTGGCCATCAACGAAGCTGACACCGATCACGACGTAGTGCACTGGCTGACGCGCACCGGCTGACGCCTTTCACCGACGAGGAGTACGCCGCCGCTCCGGCCCTCAGCTGAATGCCGCCGCCCCGGCCACCAGCTGAATCCCGCGCCCGCCGACAGGCACAGGTGATCACTGTGGCCGTCGGGACCGCCGGGCCAGGAGAGAGCTGCTGACGGCCGTAGAGCCACCTGCTTGAGCCCTGCACCCCGAGGAGCGGTGAGGCTATCTGCTGCCGGAACGGTCGAGCCCAGGGCGAAGTATTTCGACGGCACGCCGACTGGCAGGGAGGACCCAGGCGTGCGACGGCCGGTGCCCGGTCCTAGGCTGCGGCCATGACTCAGAACAAGGCCCCGACACCCCGCGACGCTTTCGAGCTGCTGATGGCCGGTAACCAGCGCTTCGTCAACAGCGCCCCCGAGCACCCCAACCAGGACGCCACTCGCCGTAGTGAGATCGCGCCCTCCCAGCAGCCCTTCGCTGTGATGTTCGGGTGCTCCGACTCCCGTCTTGCCGCCGAGATCATCTTCGACCGCGGCCTGGGCGATCTGTTCGTCGTACGCACCGCGGGCCACGTCCTGGGACCGGAGGTGCTCGGCAGCATCGAGTACGGCGTGGACGTGCTGGGCTCCCCGCTGGTCGTGGTCCTCGGCCACGACTCGTGCGGCGCAGTCGCCGCCGCCTGTTCCGCCCTGGAGAACGGTATGACGCCGTCCGGATACGTCCGGGACGTCGTCGAGCGGGTGACCCCCAGCGTGCTGGCCGCGCGAGCCGCCGGGCGGGTCGAGCCGGACGAGATCCTCGCGGAGCACATAAGGCACACCGTCGACCTGCTGCTGGACCGCTCCCGGGTACTAGCCCAGAAGGTGGCCGACGGTGAGGCCGCTGTGGTGGGCCTGTGCTACCGCCTGGCCGACGGCAGTGCACAGCTCGTCGCCTCGCGCGGCCTCGACGCGGCCGTCTCCGCCGGGTCCTGACCACGGTCCCGGTGGAGCTCTGCACGAAGAGCGGCGGTCAGCGGGCCCCGTACTCGGGGATGAGACACACGCCGGTTCGCCGCTCGATCGTCCATGCGGGCGCGCCGCCGGCCGGCTCACTGATCTGACTACGCCATGCGGCGCTGCCTGCAAGACCACAGGGGGCTTCAGGGGGCCACCGCCGTGTCGCGGAGGACGGATCACCCTCCACAGCAATCAGCGGCCGGTCGATAACGGCGAGAGTCCACTTCGTCGCGGACCGCCCGTCCGGTCGGCCCTGTGCCCCTACTGGCCGTTGACCGGGCCGTCGCCGGCGTTGTGCTGGTCGTGGGTGCGGAACCTGCCCCGGCCCTTGCTGCTGGTTTCGGTTGTGGTGGTTTTGGTGGAGCTGCTGTGGCCGTGGGGATGGTGGTGGGCGGGTGCGTATTCCGGCTAGGGCGGTGTGCGGTGGTCTCGGCGCCTGGGGTGTACGCACGTGCCGCTGCGGCGCGGGTACTGCCCGCGAGGGCCCCCTGCCTGCCAGAACCGGTGCGGCCTGCTGCTACTCGCCGGCACCGCGGTTGTGGCGGACCTCGCCTCGACCTCTGCCTGTCCTCACCATGGCGCAGGACACGTCAAGGCTGCGGGGGGCTGAGTCGGCGGTGCGGCGTGGGTCGGCACCGAGTGGGCCGCCGACCGCAACTGCCCCGGCAGCCGACCGTCGCACAAAGGCATCTGCCGGTGCGACATACTGTCCCGATGAGTTCACGCACGTCCCAAAACCGCCAGCCGATCATGATTCGGAGGGCCGTCGCACGGGATGCCAAACGGCTCACGCGGCTCGTGCGCAACTCAAGCGCCTACGAGGGAAAGTACGCATCCGCAGTCGCGGGCTACCGGGTCGGTCCCGATTACATCGAGGCCCACCGCGCCTTCGTAGCCGTCGACGCCGACGAGCGCGGAGGCCTGGTCCTCGGGTTCTATTCGCTCGTCCTTGATCCACCGGAACTCGACCTGCTGTTCGTCGCCGACGAAGCGCAGGGACAGGGCATCGGACGACTGCTCGTCGCGCATATGCAATCCGAAGCCCGTGCCGCCGGGCTCGACCGCGTCATGGTCGTGTCGCATCGTCCCGCCGAGGACTTCTACCACCGCGTCGGTGCCGTGCGCACTGGGACCGCGCGCGCGAACCCGCCCGCCGTACCGTGGGATCGTCCCGAATTCGAATTCCGCATTCCTTCGGAATGACGCGGTGTGTTAATTCCCAGGGCACCGAAATCGCCTGCATATAGCCAGTGCGGACGCGGTGTCGCGGGCGCCGCCCTGATCTCCGGGCTTCGGCCTGCGCTCACCTGGGTGGCAGAGCAACCGCAGGCCGCGACGGTGTCGGCGCCAACCCCCCAGGGTCGGCGCCCCCCCACGAACCCTGGCCGCCGCAGACGGCGCCGGAAGTTCGATCCACTCAGCAGCCGTGCCGACAGCGAATCCGTGGACATGGCTCATACAGGACGGCCGTCGTGCCGTCGCCTTGGCAGAGTTCCCGCGGCTGTGAAACGCTCGAATCGGTGGCACATCCGGCCCTCGCCGCACGTCGATGCCGAACGAGGGATCCGGCCTTTCTGCCGGGAGTTCACCCGATCCTGGCTTCCGTTCGGGAGTAAGGGAAAGCGATGAGAACGACCGAGCACATACACGACTCCGACGGCCACGGTGACCCGACCCTGTACCGCACTCCGGCCGATGCCGTGGCCGCGCCCCCCGAGGCGCTCGCCTACGTCGTCGGCTTCGACCCGACCGCACAGCAGGCGGACGCGTTGTTCACCGTCGACACCGACCCCGCATCCCCGACCTATGGCCGCGTGAAGTCCCACGCCACGCTGCCCGACCTGGGCAATGAACTGCATCACTTCGGCTGGAACGCCTGCTCGAGCGCACTGGCGCACGCCGGTCACCACCACGCGGCACGTCGCTTTCTCATCGCTCCGGGACTGCGCTCCTCCCGGCTGCACGTCTTCGACACCGTCCCCGACCCGGCGCACCCTCGCCTGGTCAAAGTGATCGAGGCCGAGGAACTGGCCACCAAGGCCGGGTACTCGCGCCCACACACCCTGCACTGCGGCCCCGACGGAGTCTTCCTGTCCTGCCTGGGCGGCGCGGACGGTGCGGACGGGCCCGGCGGAGTGGCGCTCCTGGACCACGAAAGCTTCGACGTGCTGCGCAGCTGGGAGACCGAGCGCGGACCGCAGCGGCTCGCGTACGACGTCTGGTGGCATCTGCGCCAGAACGTGGCCGTGACCAGCGAGTGGGGGACCCCCTCCATGATCGAGGACGGCGTCGTTCCCGAACTGCTGCTGAACCGCCAGTACGGCCACTCACTGCACTTCTGGGAGCTCGAAACCGGCCGGCACCTGCAACAGGTGGACCTGGGCGACGAACACCAGATGGTGCTGGAACTGCGCCCCGCGCACGACCCGGAGGCGACGTGGGGGTTCACCAACACCGTGATCAACGTGGAGGACCTGTCGGCCTCGGTATGGCTGTGGAACAGGGAGGGAGAGGACTTCAAGGTCCGAAAGGTGATCACCATACCGGCCGAGCCCGCGCAGCCTGAGGACCTGCCCCCAGCCCTGAAGCCGTTCGGAGCCGTCCCCCCACTGATCACCGACATCGACCTGTCGGTGGACGACCAGTGGCTGTACATCTCCGCATGGGGTACCGGCGACCTGTTCCAGTACGACGTGAGTGACCCGTTCCATCCGAGACAGACCGCGGCGGTGCGCCTTGGCGGCATCGTCGGCGGCGGGCAGCCGCACCCCGCCGAGCCCGACGTACCGCTCACGGGCGGAGCGCAGATGGTCGAGCTCAGCCGCGACGGGCGGCGCGTCTACCTGACGAACTCCCTGTACGCCGCCTGGGACGAACAGTTCTACCCCGCGGGCATCGATCCGTGGATGATCAAGCTCGACGCCGACACCTCGAACGGGGGTCTCTCGGTCGACAGCCGCTTCTTCCCGCACGGCGAGGACTTCCTCGGCCTGCGCGTGCACCAGACGCGCCTGCAAGGAGGCGACGCTTCCTCGGACTCCTACTGCTACCGCCGCTGACGAAGCGGCGTGCGGGCGCTGGGCGCGTAGCCCGCCGCTCCCGTAGGAGGCAACATGCTCCCCGTGGTTCAGGCAGTGGGCGCGCACACCGCCGACGGAGCGGACCGGCAGCCGCCCTCCACCGAATCACTGGTGGCTGTGCTCCTGGTGGCCCTGGCCACGGTCGTGGGGGCCTGGTCGGCGCGGCGGGCGTCGGGGCGCTCGGCGCTCGTACTGGCCGCAGCGTCCGGGATATTGCTGGTCATCGCGGTCCTCCATCTTCTGCCGGACGCGTGGGAGGAGGCCCCTGAGGTCGGCGTGCCGCAGTGGGCAGTGCCGCTGACCGCGCTCGCCTCGTTCTGGCTCGTGGGCGCCCTGACCCACCTCGGCTGCCCGTGCACACCGGGGCGCGCGGGCGGCATGGGCGCGGCCGCGGGGCTCGCTCTCCACCGGTTCCTGGAAGGGGCGACCCTGGCCCTGACCGCCTCGGTCGCCGTGGTGGCGGCCCTCCTCGTGCACGCGGCCGGCGAGGGGCTGGCCCTGGCCGCACTGCTGGGAACGCAACCTGGGCGGCGCATGGCTCCATGGATCGGGCTCGCCTGCGTGAGTCCGATCGTGGGGGTCTTCGTGACGAGCGCCGCCCCCATTCCGGACGCTCTCATGCCGTGGCTCCTCGCCGTGGTCGCCGGTGTACTGGCGCAGGCGGCGTGGGTGGCGCTCGGACTCGCCCACAAGCAGCGACCGGCGAACCGGCGAGTCCTCGGGGCGCCCGTCACGACAGCGATGACCCTCGCGGTCGTCCTCACCGCGCTCGTCCTACTCGTCGGAGCGGCCCACCGCTGAGCGCCACGGAGACAGCCGCACAACCCGGCCGTGCGCGGAAAGGCGGTCAACGGCTGGTACACAACGGCCAACCTCCACGCGCAGAAGAACGTCGACGCGCTGGGCAAGATCTCGCCGCGCGACGGTCTCGTGGCGATCGGCTGGGACGGAGCCGTCTACAACGCGCCCGGCTACGTGGCCAGGGCCTGCGCGAACCGCAAGGGCGGCAGGTTGCGTGCGTGCACGAACTGGAACTGATTGCGCACGTCGCCCCGGCGGGCCGCGCCTACTGCGGCGCCGTCGACAGACGGGGCCCACGGGCTCCCTGTGGGTCCCGTCGAGCACCCCTTACAAGGCGCGGAAGCAGGGCCCCGGCGAACCCAATATCCGGGTGCGGGGGAGCCGGTTGGCGCTCGTATACTCGTGCGAACTCATGGAGGGGAGGCGGGAGACGATGAAGCTTGCCGAGGCACTGGCGGAACGTGCGGAAGCGACGCGCCGTGTAGAACAACTGCGCGCGCGTGTGGTCAGTAGTGCGCGGTACCAGGAAGGTGAGACACCCGCCGAGGACGCAGCGCAGCTGCTGGCTGAGGTCGGCGAGGTGCTGGACGCTCTGGAAACGTTGATCCGGCGGATCAACCGCACCAACGCCACCGTGGAGATGGGTCCGGACGGCACGCTCACCGATGCCCTCGCACGCCGGGATGTCCTGCGGCTGCGTCACTCCGTGGTCACCGCGGCAGCGGACGCGGCGGCGGGCCAGGGCGAGCGGGGATACGGCCGGCAGCTTCGGTCCGAGTTGATGATGCTTTCCGCACTTCCGGTCGCAGAACTCCGAGGTCAGGCGGATGCGCTCGCCCGGGAGATCCGCGAAGTCGACGTGCGCATCCAGCGTACGAACTGGGAGGTCGATCTGCTGGACTGAGCGGTCCAGCAAGCTGGGACGATGTGGAGCAGGTAGCTGCTTCGGAGGCGTGCACACACCGAGGGCCGGCGGTTTTCCAGCCCACTCCTGGCGCGTGAAGAGCAACGCGGGGGTTCGACTCCCCACAACACAGTGCAGCTCAGCACCGCGTACAGGTAACAGTGCACAACGCACAGCACATCACCACGTGCAGATCCGACGCGGCGAGGGCGGGTTCGGGGCTCTCCACATCGCACCACCTGGGGGTCAGGACCGTGCCGCACAAGCGGTCAGTGGCCGACGCGCGCCATCTCGCTCCGTCGCGTGCGTTCGGGCCCCGTGCGCAGGACCCCGGCAGCCACAGCGGTGGTGACGCACAGCAGGGTCAGCAGGACGAAGGCGTGGTTCAGGGCGACGAGGTGGGTCAGCCAGCCGATGACGGCAGGACCGGCGAGCATACCGACGTAGCCGAGTCCGGCGACGCGGGAGACGTTGGCGCCGGCGGCCGCGGGGGCGGCGTGCCCGGCCGCGCTGAACAACTGCGGGACACACCCGGACAAGCCCAGTCCGAACAGCGCCCAGCCCGCGAACGCCGCCCACATCCATGGGCCGAGAGCCACGAGCGTGATGCCGACGGCGGCCATGGCCGAGCCGTGGCGCAGGATCGCAGGGGAACCGAACCGGGCGACGAGGCGGTCGGTGACCAGCCGGCCGATGGTCATGGCCGCAGCGAAGGTGCCGTACGCGAAGGCGGCGGTACTGGCGGGCGCACCGAGGACGTCCTTGAGGTGCAGGGCGCTCCAGTCGTTGGCCGCGCCCTCGCACAGCATGACCATCAGCGCCAGGACGGCGAGGAGCCAGACCCGCCCCCCGGTGTCGCGGCGCTTGCCGGTCGGTGATGCCTCGGCCTCGTCCGCGGCGCGCGCATCGGCGCCGGCGGGATCGGCCGGCAGCAGGGCGCGTGCCGACGCCAGAGCGATAGCGATGCCAACGGCTCCCGTGGCGGCCATGCTTGCGACGAGGTCGAGGCCGGCGCTCGCCGCGCTCGCCGCCACGAGGGAGGCGAGGACACCGCCGACGGAGAACGTGGCGTGGAAGCCCGACATGACGGGCCGGCCGTACGCCTTCTCCACGTGCACGGCGTGAGCGTTCATGCTCACGTCCAGGCAGCCGTTGCAGACCCCGAAGACGAACAGCGCTCCTGCCAGCGTCCACGGATCACGGGCGAGACCGGGCAGCACCAGGGTGGCGCCGCACAGCACGCCGCCGGCGGGCACGACGACGCGGGCGCCGAGGCGGTCGGTCAAGGGGCCGGCCATCCGCATTCCGGCGAAGGCTCCGAGCCCGAGAAGGACCAGCAGCCCACCGAGCGTGGCGTGGCTGATGCCCACCCGCTCCTCGACGGCCGGGATGTGCACCACCCATGCGCCCATGAGGGTGCCGCACAGGACGAAGTAGACATAGGTCGCCACACGTGCGGCTCGAAGGGAACGTTCCATGCCGCTCACCGTAAACGAACACGTCTTATGTTTGGAAGGGGCGGCAATGAACGCCTTGCATGTTTGTTTACGCGCGGTGTTCAATCCCGGTATGAGCAACGCAGACCGGCACGGGCTGATCGCGAAGACCGTCAGGGACTCCGGCGGTGCCACGGTCCAGGAACTCGCCGAGCTGACCGGCGCCTCGGAGATGACCATCCGGCGCGACCTCGACACGCTGGCAGCCCAGGGTGTCCTCGAACGCGTCCGAGGTGGGGCACGCACCCTGCTGCTCAGGGGCGCGGAGCCGCCTTTCGCGCTACGCGCCCACGAGGCGGTGGACGCCAAGCGCCGGATCGCCGCCGAGGTCTGCGCCCTCATCGCCGACGGCGAGAGTGTCCTGCTGGACAGCGGCACCACCTGCCTCGAGGTCGCCCGTCTCCTGCGGGAGCGGCCCGTCACCGTCCTGGCGCTGTCCTTGCAGGCCATCCACCTGCTGGGCGAGACACCCGGCCCGGCCACGCTGGTGGTGCCAGGCGGGCAGCCCCGAGCCGCCGAGGGAGCCCTCACCGGCCCCCTCACCCTCGCCTCCCTGGCAGCCCTGCGCTTCGACACCGCCGTCCTCGGCTGCTGCGGACTGAGCGCGGCCGACGGCCTGACCGCCTACGACCTGGACGAAGCCGCAGTGAAGAAGGCGAGCATCGCCTCCGCCCGACGCACCATCGTCGCCACGGACGGCGGCAAACTCGGCCGCACCGCCTACGCCTACGTCGGCCCCTCCGCGCTCCTGCACACCCTCGTCACCGACTCGTCCGCACCCGCCGACGAGGTGACCGCGCTGGAAGGGGCCGGCACGGTCGTCAAGACGGTCTGACTGCGGCCAGTCAGGGGGCAGCCCTCTCGCCGACGTAGGCCCCCGTGCAGGCCGACCACTCGGTCCGCCCGTAGGTGGCGTGAAGTGGTCTTGTCCGCTGTGGCACCGCTGGCCTGCAGAGCAGGTCTCTGTTTGACGGATGGGTGGGGATGGGTAGAGCGACCGCCGCTGGTGGTTGGGCGGTGTCCGTGGGGGAGAGGCGGGACGACGCATGACTGTGGCTGCCAGGCTGCTCGCTCCAGCGAGGGTGGGCGAGACCAGGGTGATCGATGCAACGCCGCCTCCTCTTCACGTCGGCCCGCGGATGAGTCCGTGAATACCCCGTCGGTCCGCTGCGGCCGCACCCCGCGCGTAGGCGAAGACCCCGCCCGGAAGGATCTCGTATGAGGATCGTCGTCACCGGTGCCTCCGGCTTCCTGGGGGAGCGGCTCGCTACGGCACTCGTTCGTGAACGCGCCTTCAACGGTGTGCCGATCACCGGGCTGGTCCTGGCCGACCGCGTCCGGGCACCTCATTACACGACGGCAGACGATCCGCTCGTGAACCTGATCCACGGCGACCTGAACGACCGGCTCGACGAGATCTTCGCCGAACCGGTCGACGTCCTTTTCCACCTCGCCGCCGCCGTGTCCGCAGAATGCGAGGCCGACTTCGACCTGGGCATGCGCGCCAACATCGACACCACCCGCGCGCTGCTGGATGCCGCACGCGCACAGGCCGCCGCGCGGGGACCGGTGGCACGGGTGGTGTTCACCAGCAGCCTCGCCGTCTACGGCCACGACCCCGCCCTACCGCTCCCGCCCGTGGTCAGCGAGGCGACTCCGGCGATGCCCCGCTCCAGCTACGGGACCCAGAAGCTGATCTGCGAGCACTTGATCGCCGACTACACCCGTCGGGGGTTCCTGGACGGGCGCGTTGCCCGGCTGATGACCGTCAGCGTGCGGCCGGGCCGCCCGAACGCGGCCGCCTCCGGCTTCCTGTCCTCGATCATCCGCGAGCCTCTTGCCGGACTCCCCGCCATCTGTCCTGTGCGGCCCGACCTGAAAGTGGCGCTGGCGTCACCCCGGACCACCCTCCAAGGACTCCTTCGCATCGCGCAGGCCGACCGTGGCACCGGGCCCGGGCGGCTCGACGGCCAAGCACCGGTCAACCTCCCCGCCCTCACCGTGACGGTCGCCGAGATGCTCGACGTGCTGCGGGAGACGGCCGGCGACACCGCGGCCGACCTGGTCACCGTCACACCAGACCCGGCCGTCGAAGCCATCGTGGCCTCCTGGCCCGCCGTCTTCGACAACCGCCGCGCCGCCGATCTCGGCCTGCAGCCCGACCCCAGTTTCCAGTCCCTCGTCCAGAGCTACGTCGCCGAGCGGACGGGGCGGCAGTCCTGACTCGGCCGCCGTACAGCCTGCGCCGGTGGCCGGTGGCCGGTGGCCGGTCGCCGCGGCCGGCGCCGCCGGCCGCCTGGAATCGGGAGCCAAGGAGGCTTGTTGTCCGAGCATGGGTGATGAATTCGGGTACGGCCATGACGAGCCAGGCCCGCCCACCGCCTCGACCGTGCGTGCACGCCTCGCGGCCGACCGTGCGGACACGCTGGCTCGGGCGGCCGCGCTGAGCCGTGATTTCGACGGGATCGTCGCGGCGAACGCCCTGATCGCGGTGGACGACGAGCACGATCCCGAAGGGGGCACCACCGCCTTCGAGCGCGCCCATGTCGCCGCCTTGATGGCGCAGGCGCGCGAACACCTTCACGAATTGGACCGGGCGCTGGAACGACTGGATCTGGGACAGTACGGGCAGTGTGAAGCCTGCGGCGGAACGATCCCGCCGGAACGCCTGGAGATCCGTCCAGCGACGACGACCTGTGTCCGCTGCGCCGGGTCCGGCCCACGCCGCGGTTGACGCATGCGGGCGTCCGGCCAGTGACGGGAGTCCCGTCGCCCAGGTTGCCGGGGCTCCGTTGTCGCCGACCTGCCCGCCTGCCGAAGGACGGACGCCTCCCGGCCGCGGCAGTCTCTGGCGGTCAGCCTGCCACCTGCGACATCAGCCGTACCGGTACGGCGACCGACGATGAGGAGCTCGCCGATGACGACCACCGCCCGCGCCACCGTGCAGCACGAGGACGAGCGGGTTCGGGTGACCCGCTGGGACTTCGAACCCCAGGAGAGCACCGGCCGTCACGTGCACGAGTACGACTACGTCGTCGTACCCGTCACCGACGGGCAAACCGGCGTGATCACTCCCGACGGCACCGTCACCTCCTCGGAACTGCGGGCCGGCCAGTCCTACGCGCGCCCTGCCGGTGGTGAACACGAAGTCGTCAACACCGGCACCGCCCCTCTCGCCTTCGTCGAGATCGAACTGAAGTGACGGCATGCGTCGTCACGGAACATGTTGAACAAACTGCGGACCCCCGCACTCGCCGATCAAGGTCGTGTACTTCGCGGGCCGATCTCCGGTACCGCGCCCCGAGCCGCGGATAGGGTCGACGTCGTGAGTCGACCACGGAAGCGCGTACAGCCGGTCCCGGATCCCGAACGGGCGGCGGCCGCCGCGGCGTTCCTTGCCGGGCAGGAGATCACCCGGACCCAGTGCGGGAGGTGTGGTTCCGAGGTCGCCGGGGTCAATGGCCGGTACGCATGCGGCGTTTGCGGGTGGATCAATCACTGGTCGGAGGGCCATAAGGCACTGCCGACCGCGGCGGACGACGAGAGCGCGCTGGAGATGCCGGAGAGCTTTTAGGGGGAAGCCCTGGGGGACGCCCGGCGAACGGCCCCACGCCTGTCCGGGTTGTCAGTGGTGGCTGGGAGGCTGGTCGTATGAACGGCGATGAGCAGCTGCTGCGTGGCCGGGTCTACGGCTGCGACCACGACGACCCCCATCCCGGCCCCCTGCCCCAGCGGACGTACGCCGCGCTCGTCGGCGGGCCCCTGGACGGTCTGCTGCTGGACATCACCGGGTGGATGCCCGAGGAAGTCGACGGCGGCGTCGCCCTGTCCACCGAGCTGTCGCGGTGGCCCGGCGGCCGTGCACTGTACGACCCGAGCGCTGACGAGCCGCGCACACCCGGCCCGGGGGTGGCCTGCCGCTTCCACTATTCCGGCGACACACCCTGATCGCCAGGGCTTCGCTACCGCCGGGCCCAAAACGTACACGCTCGAAAAAATATACGGGCCGCTGTCGATCCTGCCGCGTCCCGTTCGACGTCGGGATGTGCGGTGCTTTCCCGCACGCCGGCGCGACAAGGCAGACGAGGACAGACATGCAGCAGCTACTGAGGGTAATGAACTTCAACGTCTCGAGTGACGGAATCGGTGCCGGTGAGCACCAGAGTCTCGAGCGGCCGTTCGGCTTCGAGCATCCCGAGCGACTCTTCGCCTGGGCCGGAGCCACGGCGAGCTGGCCCATGCGCGGGGATTCCGGGGGGAGCCGCGGCCTCGACGACTACTTCACGCGGGACTTCGCACGCAACATCGGCGCCGAGATCATGGGGCGCAACAAGTTCGGGCCTCAGCGCGGCCCCTGGCAGGACCATGACTGGCGCGGCTGGTGGGGTCAGGAGCCCCCGTTCCGCACCCCGGTCTTCGTCATGACCCATCACACGCGTCCGTCGTTCACGCTCTCCGACACCACGTTCCATTTCGTCGACGGCAGCCCGGCCACGGTCCTCGAACAGGCACGGGAAGCGGCGCAGGGCAAGGACGTCCGGCTCGGCGGCGGGGTGACCACCGTCCGGCAGTTCCTCGACGCCGACCTCGTCGACACCATGCATGTGGCGGTGTCGCCGCTGAAGCTCGGATCCGGACTACGGCTCTGGGAGTCCCCCGATGAACTGCTCGACCGGTTCCACCTGGAGGTCGTGCCCAGCCCGAGCGGCGTGACGCACCACCTGTTCTGGCGAAGGTGACGCGAGGACTCCGGCTGGGCCCGCCCTACGAGACGCGGGCGGTTACAGGTTGCGCCAGATGTTCCATCGGCCCAGCAACCCGCCATGCCCAGAGATCACTGAGACCCTGGAAGCGGCTGCTCGGTCCAGATGGACTTGCCGGTTCGGGTGTGCCGGGTGCCCCAGCGTTGGCAGAGAGCGGAGATGAGCTGCAGGCCGCGCCCTCCTTCGTCCATGGCGGAGGCGTGGCGGATGTGCGGTGTGGTCAGGCTGGCGTCGGAGACTTCACAGGTCAGGGTCCGGCTACGCAGCATGCGCAGCCGGATGGGGCCGCAGGCGTGCCGGATGACGTTCCCGACCAGCTCGCTGACCAGCAGCTCGGTGGTCATGACCAGGTCCTCATCGGTCAGGCCCCATTCGGTGAGCTGGGAGCGGACCAGCTCGCGGGCCTGGCCGGCCGCCATCGGGTCCTCGGGCAACGGCCACTCGGACACGTTCTCCGCGGTCAGCGGGTGGGTGCCGGCCAGCAGCAGGGCCGCGTCATCGCTCAGCGCGCCGTGGGCGGGAAGGAGGGCGGAGGCGAGGGTGGCGCAGAGGGTGTCCAGATCCCGCGCGTCCGTCGGCGCGGTCGCCGAGACGGTCATGGACTGCGAGAGGAGCTCGGCGAGGTGGTTCATGCCGGTGATGATGTCCCTGTCCTTGCTCTCGACGAGACCGTCGCTGTAGAGGGCGAGGAGGCTGTCGGCGGGCAGCAGGGTCTCCAGGGCTTCGAAGGGGGGAGTGGCCACCCCGAGCGGCGGGTCCGGAGTGACAGGCAGGAAGTCGACGGTGCCGTCGGAGTGAGCCACGGCCGGGGGCGGGTGACCGGCGCTGGCGTAGGACAGACGTCGGGTCACCGGGTCGTAGATGCCGTACAGACAGGTCGCGAAGGCGTCGTTTCCCATGGTTCCGACGATGTCGTTGAGGTGACTGAGGATTTCGTCGGGCGGTAGGTCAAGTTCCGAGAGGGTGCGCACGGCCGTGCGGAGGCCGCCCATGATGGCGGCCTCGGCCATGCCGTGGCCCATCACGTCGCCGATCACGAGTGCCACCCTCGCCGCGGAAAGCGGGATCACGTCGTACCAGTCACCACCGACGTCGGCTCCTTGCTTGGCCGGCTGGTAGCGGGCAGCCGTCGTCACCTGAGGCAGCTCGGGCAGGGCTTTCGGCAGCAGGCTGCGCTGGAGGGTACGGGCTCGCGTCGTCGCTTCGTCGTAGAGCCCGGCCCGCTCCAGGGCCTGAGCGATCAGTCCGCTGAGCGCCGCCAGCAGGGTCTTCTCGTCTTCGTCCAGGGCCCGCGGCCGGCCGAAGGAGATCACCGCCGCGCCGATCTCGCGCCCCGACACGGCCAGCGGCAGAAAGGCCCACGTCGCTTTGCCTCCTTCCCGGACCAGCTTCTCGGTTGCCGGGTAGCTCTCCAGCATCTCCTCGGGCGAGGAGACGCAGAGGGGCGCGCGGGTGTGCAGGGCGTACCCCACCGGGTTCGTCGTGTCCCCCAATTCCCAGGTGCCGTCGAGAAGTCGGATGAACCGTTCCGGATACCCGCGGGAGCCGATCACGGTGAGCCGGTCGCCGGTCACGCCGAGCATGACGAGTCCCGTGGCCCCAAGAGGCGCCATCACGCCGTCGGCCACCGCCGCCATCACATCCTGGGCGGTGGCCGCCTCGGCCAGCTCCCGCGTGATCCGCTGGACCAGGGCCGCCCGTTCCGCCGCCGCCCGTTCCGCGTCGGCTCGCTCGACTTCACGCAGATGCCGCTCGGTGGTGTCCGTGATGTAGAGCGTGAGCCCTTCCGGTACCGGCACCAGTCGCAGGTGGTGCCAGGACGACCCGTCCGGCCCCGGTACGTCGAATCCGGCCGGTTCGCCCTCGGCAACCGTCGCCCGACACCGTTGCTCGAGCCCCGGCACGGCATGCAGCGCGGGAATGTCCCAGAGCAGGGCTCCGGCCACGTCCCCCGCGGGACCGAACAACTCCTCAGCCGCCTCGTTGAGGAACCCGATGCGCCAGTCTGTGCCCACGGAGACGAAGCCGTCGCTCATGTGTCGCAGCGCCCGTCCCACCGACTCGGCCGCGGTATGGGTGTCGCTGCTGTCCCGAAGGGTGCCGATCACCTTCACCGGCGCCCCCGCTGCGTCCGTGATCGTCCGGGCGCGAGCCTCGATCCAGAGGTACGTGCCGTCCTGGCGCCGGATCCGGTACTCGTCCTGGAAGCCGCCGCGCATCTGGATGCCCATGTCGAAGCCGGTGACCGCCCCCGGCAGGTCGTCGGGGTGGATCAGTGCCGCCCATGCCTCGATACCGCCGACCATCACCTCCGGATCTATGCCGGTCAGCACCTCCTCGACGGGTCGGTCGCAGGTCAGCTCACCGGTACGCAGATCCCATGTGTACGTGACGGAGGGCGCCCCTTCCGCATGCCAGGGATCCACTGCCTGCGATCCGGGCCCGCTTTCCAGGGCCCGCAGCAGGGCGGGAGACGGGTTGAGGATCCCGGAAGCCCTGAGCCTCCCGGACACCCAGGCGGCCACCTCGTCCAGGAACGCGCACTCCGCCGCGCCGGGTTGCTCACCCGGTGAGAAGAGGACCGAGAGCGCGCCCCGTCGCTTGCCGCCGCCCGGAATGGGGACGGCCAGGTGCCCGATGCCGGCAGGGAGCCGGGAAGGCCACAGCGAGGCAGGGTCCCGGCCCGGCACCGGGTCGGGCGGGGCCAGGTGAGGTTGCCAGGTGATGGCGTCGTCACGGGCGGCCCGGCTGGGCGGTGCCGCGCCTCGTGCCGGGATGATCAGCCAGGGCCGGGTCATCGATTCCGGCAGGCCGCTGTCGGCGACCAAGTAGAGGATGCCGCTCATGCCGCCGCCCGGGAGATGGACCATCCCACCCAGGCCACGCACCTCGGCCACCGCCTGCTGGAGCGCCGTCAGCAGCACGTCGACGTCCCGCCGGTCCTCGGCCACGGCCTCGAGCAGCCGCATGCGAACGCTGTGCCGTGCCGGGGGCCGCATGGTCTGCACGGTTCGCGGGCCTTGGGTCTGATGTGGTGGACGGTGAACGCGGGACTTGGGGGAGTCGATGCCATTCGCATCGCTGCTTCTGGTGTTCACCACGCCGACTGTCGCCTCCGCTCACCGCTCGGGTGCTGGCTGGGCTCTGTGTGATCGGTTGTGGACCGTAACGATCTACATCCGTCGGTCCCATCCTAATCCGCATGAATTCAGGCGATCTAAACTTGTTCCACCACTTTTGGCAACAGGTCTACTTTGTGTGGCGCTTAATCGCTTTCCGTTACTGTGAGCCTGGGCCGGACCGCGGCGAGGGCGGGTCGGTGCCCTAATCGTGTTGACCGCCCCCGGCGCGCAATGCTGGAGTCGGCTCGTGGACAGCATCCCCGCCAACCGGCGGTTCTGGAACCGGATCAGCAGCGCCTACCAGCACAGGCACGACCCGCACATCGGCGCCGCACCCCGGCTGTGGGGCATGTACTCCATCCCCGACGTGCACCTGCGCGCTCTGGGTGACGTCACCGGCAAGCGCGTCCTCGAACTCGGCTGTGGCGCCGGTCAGTGGTCCCGGGCGCTTGCCGCCGAGGGCGCCACCGTGGTCGGGCTCGACCTGTCCGAAGCCCAACTCGCCGCGGCGGCCCGTGCGATGGGCGCGGTCCGCTACCCGCTGGTGCAAGGCGCCGCCGAACAACTCCCCTTCGCCGACGAGAGCTTCGACCTGGTGTTCTGCGACTTCGGTGGGCTCAGCTGGGCGCCCCCGCACCTGGCCGTCCCGCAGGCCGCACGCGTCTTGGGCCGGGGCGGGCGCCTGGTGTTCAACGTCGCCAGCCCATGGTTCGAGGCTTGCTACGACGAAGCCGCCGGCCGCGTGACCACTACGCTGCGGCAGGACTACTTCGGGCTGAACACCATCGCCGAAGACGACGGCGCGACCAGCTATCAGCTCACCTACGGCGACTGGGTCAGGGTTCTGCGCGGTGCGGGCCTCGTCATCGACGACCTCATCGAACCGCGGCCCGAACTCGGAACACCCAACGGCTACAACGAAACCGACCCACCCGACTGGGCACACCGCTGGCCGGCGGAACTGCTCTGGGTGACCCACAAACCGTAAGTTCCGCCCACGCCGACGTGAATGCGTGCCTGGGTTGTCCGTCTGCCCGGTAACAGCAGCTCCCAGCTGATGTCGCTCCGCCGACCAGGCTGTCTCCCTGAAGCGATCAGAGGTTCCCCGTGCCGACATGGTGCGGTGCGCCCCAGCCGGAAGTGGCTGGGCCCGTGCGCGCGCTCGGCACAGAGCTGCACGGGGACCGGATGCCCGATGAGCGGCACGTCGACACCGGCTCTTCGCCACGTCCCGGACGGCCGGTGGAGCCGCCCGGGACGTCACGCTCAGGCGAGGTCGAACCGGTCCAGATTCATCACCTTGTTCCACGCCGCCACGAAGTCACGTACGAACTTGTCTTTCGCATCCTGGGACGCATAGACCTCTGAGACGGCTCGGAGCTGCGAGTGCGCACCGAAGATCAGGTCGACGGCGGTGGCGGTCCATTTGACCTCACCGGTGGCGCGATCCCGGCCCTCGTACACGTTCTCGTCCGTAGCCGACGCCTTCCACTCCGTGCCCATGTCGAGCAGGTTGACGAAGAAGTCGTTGGTCAGGAGTCCCGGCCGTTGGGTCAGTACCCCGTGGGAAGATCCCTTGAAGCCGGTGTTCAGAGCCCGCATGCCGCCGATCAGCACCGTCATCTCGGGGGCGGTCAGCGTCAGCAGGTTGGCGCGGTCCAGCATGAGTGTCTCCGGCGACAGCTTCTCACCCGCCGGAAGGTAGTTGCGGAAGGCGTCCGCCTTGGGCTCCAGAACGGCGAACGACTCCACATCCGTCTGCTCCTGCGAGGCGTCCGTACGCCCCGGTGCGAACGGAACCGTGATGTCGTGGCCGGCGTTCCTCGCTGCCTCCTCGACGGCCGCGCACCCGCCGAGGACGATCAGGTCCGCGAGAGAGACCCGCGTCCCCCCGGTCTGGGAGCTGTTGAAATCCTGCTGGATCCGCTCGAGCGTGCTCAGTGCCTCGGAGATCTCGGGGACGTCGTTGAGCTCCCAGTCCTTCTGCGGAGCGAGCCGGATCCGAGCGCCGTTCGCCCCGCCGCGCTTGTCGGTGCCGCGGAAGCTTGCCGCCGACGCCCACGCGGTGGTGACCAGCTGGGGGACGGAGAGGCCAGAGGCGAGGATTCGGCCCTTGAGGGCGGCGATGTCCTCGTCCCCGACCAGCTCGTGATCCACGGCGGGAACGGGGTCCTGCCACAGTTGCGGCTCGGGAATCCACGGACCGAGGTAACGCGAGAGGGGCCCCATGTCGCGGTGCAGCAGTTTGTACCAGGCCTTGGCGAACGCCACCGCCAGGTCGTCCGGGTTCTCGTGAAACCTCTTGGTGATCGGCGCGTACACCGGGTCCACCTTCAGCGCGAGGTCCGTCGTCAGCATCATGGGGGCGTGCCGCTTCGACGGATCATGGGCGTCGCGCACGGTGTTCATGGCCTCGGGATCCGAGGGAGTCCACTGGTGAGCGCCAGCGGGGCTGCTCGTCAGCTCCCACTCGTACCCGTAGAGATTGTCCAGGTACCCGTTGTCCCACTTGGTGGGCTCAGTGGTCCACGCGCCCTCGAGGCCACTGGTGAGCGCGTGGGGGCCCGAGCCGGTGCCGTAGGTGTTCCGCCAGCCGAGTCCCTGCTGCTCGATGGAGGCGGCTTCGGGTTCCGGGCCGATGTAGCTGGCATCGACCGCGCCGTGACACTTGCCGAAGGTGTGGCCGCCGACGATGAGCGCGACCGTCTCCTCGTCGTTCATCGCCATGCGCCCGAACGTCTCCCGAATGTCCCGGGCGGCGGCCAGCGGGTCCGGGTTTCCGTTCGGCCCCTCCGGATTGACGTAGATCAGCCCCATCTGTACGGCGGCGAAAGGACCGGTGAGTTCCCGGTCGCCGCTGTAGCGCTCGTCCCCGAGCCAGGTGTCCTCGGGCCCCCAGAAAATCTCCTCGGGTTCCCAGATGTCCTGTCGCCCGAATCCGAACCCGAACGTCTTGAACCCCATGGATTCCATGGCGCAGTTTCCGGCGAAGACCAGAAGATCGGCCCAGGAGATCTTCCGGCCGTACTTCTGTTTGACCGGCCAGAGCAGACGGCGCGCCTTGTCCAGGCTCGCGTTGTCCGGCCAGCTGTTGAGGGGGGCGAAGCGCTGTGCGCCGCTGCCGCCACCGCCGCGGCCGTCCTCGATACGGTACGTTCCCGCGGCGTGCCAGCTCATTCGGATGAAGAGCGGCCCGTAGTGACCGTAGTCCGCAGGCCACCAGTCCTGGGATGTGGTCATCACCTCGAAGACGTCACGCTTGAGCGCGTCGACGTCGAGGGTCGCGAACTCCTCCGCGTAGTCGAAGTCCTCGTCCATCGGGTTGGACCGGGGCGAGTGCTGGTGGAGAACCTGGAGGTCCAGCTGATTCGGCCACCAGTCCCGGTTCGTCCTGGGCCGCCGACTGGGTGTGGGCGTCGGCGAAGGGATTACCGGATTCTCACTTTCACTGCCGGACATGCCCGTCCTTCTTCCTGTGTCGGTGTTCCTTCTGCCGGCTGCCGCCTTTTACGTCGTTGCTTGCTGGCGTCGAGTACGTCGACCCACACAATCGGCGCGCCACGGCGCTCACCGGCTGGAATTTGTGCTGTGCCGCGTTCGTATGGTCGCGCACCGCAGGCCACACCTCTATGAAACACGCGGAGCACCCCGCATGACAGATGGGAGAGAGAGGGCGGCTTTTCCGCACCGTTGCAATTTCCGACGCACGCGGAGGCGCATACGACAGCTCGGAACCGCCGAGCGGCGGCATCGCCATCGCGGAGAGCCTGCCAGTACTTCATCCGGGCGAAGGGGGCTCGATGCCGACCCGCACGGGCCGTGATCGGCATAGCCCTCCTCCAGACCGGCAGGAGGGGATGCGGATCGTCCGCGGTACGGAGATCAGCCTGGTGATCGGCACCCCGCCATCGGCCGGGATACGGGCTTCCAGCGCCCGCGACAGTCGCAGGCGCTGGAAGCCCAGGCAGTCGGTGGCAGATCAGCAACCGCAGACGCGGTGCGGGCGCCGTATGGCGCGGTAGTGCACCGCGACCAGCAGCACCCGCGCGGTCAGCGATGGCTGCGCAGTGTGCACGCTGCCCACCGACCGGCCATAGGGATTCCGATCATGGAATGGCCGCAACCGGGATCTCAGGTGCTGCCCCCGCGGACCGTGCCGACCGCCGCTAGTTCCGGTACCGGAACACGATCCGGCCACGACTCAGGTCGTACGGCGGGAGCTCCACCAGCACTCGGTCTTCCAGCATGATCTTGATGTAGTGCTTGCGGATCTTCCCGCTGATGTGCGCGAGCACCTGGTGGCCGTTCTCGAGCTCCACGGTGAACATGGCGCTGCGCAGGCACTCGACGACCTTGCCCTCGACCTCGATGACGTTCTTGTTCTTGGTCATCGCACCAGCTCCAGGTTGCTGCTCATCGGCCGGGCGCCGATGCCCTCGAACAGCGCCGAGGCTGCTTGGTTGGTCTCGTGGACTTCGGCCCAGGCCGTGGTGGTCCCGGAGCTGTGCAGCGTCCCGAGCGCGTGGGCCAGCAGTGCCCGCGCGATGCCGCGGCGCTGCTCGCCGGCCCGGACCGCGATCAGCCCGATGCGGGGCCGTTTCACCCTTACCACCCGGATCAGACCCAGGTATCGGTCCGGCGCCGCGGCCACCGCGTACTTCGACGGGTCGACGATGGTGTCCCCTGCGGGACGCTGAATCACCTCGGCGGGCATCGACTCCCATCCGACGGTGTCCTCGACTTCGTCACGGATCGCGCGGTCCAGCGCCCGCAACAGACTGTCCTCCGCCTGACCGGCGGGCACGATCGTCACGCCCGGCGGCGGCAGGACGGCTTCGAGCCCTGTGACCCGCGGGTCGGTCGGTACGGCGTACTCCCACTCGCGGCGCCGGACGGCAAATCCGGCACGCCGCCAGCCGGCCGTCAGCTCGACGTCGGCTTCGTCGACCACCGTGTGGAGCGGCGTGGGCAGTTCCGCGAGCATCGCCTCGGCGAGCCGGTCGAAGATGGCGTCGTGCCAGGCGTCGATGCTGACGAACAAGCGTCCGTCGGGACGGTGTTCCGCATGCCCGCGCCCGACCACCAGGTCATCATCCAACGCATGCCACTGCCTGTCCGCGACGCGCGTGACGGTCACCGCGTCGTCGCTCAGGCCGGCAGGAAAAGTTTCTGTGTTCATCGGAGTCTCCTCAGGAGTGCCTCGATCTCAGGCGCTCCTGGCGACACCGAACGTCAGCCGCCGGACCGTGACGGGTTGGGGGAGCACCCATGGGTAACTGTGTTCACGGGACTCACCTCCAACGACGACTTCACGATCCACTGCGAAGGTAGCAGCGGGGCTTCCCCGTGCTCAAACCCTTTTCCGTGCTCCCCTGTTTGAGCTCTCCGGGGCCCCGGCCGCCCGCTGCACGCCGCCCGCTAGCATTCCGTCGCATGACGAAGCGGGGGTGGCGGCCGGGTGCCGTGGCGGCGGTGGCGATGCTGGCGGCGATCTGTGCCTCTGGTCCAGAACGCCAGGGGGCCGTCCGGACCGCGTCGGACCTGGGCGTTCTCCCGTCCGCTCGATACGACTACACGCCGCAGGACTACCAGCGATCACAGCGGGCGTCGGCGTTGCTGACCCGGCAGTGCATGGCGGAACACGGCCACCCGGACTTCCCGCTCGATCCTCGCTACCCCACCGACCCCGTCGTTGCCACCATGGTCAGCACCGACTTCGGCGCCCTCGACCTCGCGGCCGCCCGCCGCTGGGGCTACGGCTGGGACCCGGCGAAGCCCGTGGTCCCGAGGCCGAAGGGGCGCCGGATGACCAGCGCCGAGTATGCGGACCTGCCCGCCTGCAACGCCCAGGCGAACCGGCGGCTGATGCGCGGCATCGACCTCAAGCGGGACTGGCTCTACGCAAGCACGCGGGCGATCGAAGTCGACAAAGCGCTCAAGCGCGACCCACGCCTCCACGCGGCCTGGGACGAGTGGTCCCGCTGTGTGGCAGAACAAGGATTCACCCGCTATCCCGACCCCATCGCGGCGTACACGGACGACGCCTGGCAGCGGGGCGGCGACGGCAACACCCGGCACACGCAGCGGGAGCGGGCCACCGCCGTCGCGGACGTCACGTGCAAGCGCCGCCTCCACACCGCGGAACGCTGGCACTCCCTGTGGGCGCAGAAGCAGACCGTGGACATCACACGGCACCGCGACCGTTACGCCGCTGGACTGAAGGCACTGTGTACGTACCGGGCCAACATCGCCGAGGTGCTGAAGAAGCTCGGCTGACACAAGCGCCGACGCCTCTTGGTGAGTTCGTGGGCGTAGTCAGCGAGCGCCGGCCGACAGTCGGCGGCTGCCCAGGGCTATCTGATCACGGTGTGGTGTCTGGTGCAGGCGTGCCAACCGCGCTGACAAGGACCGCGCGTGAGGAGGAAAACCGGCGCGCGAGGCTACGGTGAGAGAACGAGGTATCCCCGCATCTCGTCGTGGTTCGGAAGAATCTGTACGATGCGTGCGCCCATGGGCTCTTGGCGGGAGACGACCCGCCACAGGCCCTTCTTCTCACCGTGGGGATGCATATGCGCATACGCGCTTCGGTCACCGTCCTGTCCGGCGCCCTGGTTCTCTCTTCGGCTCTGGTGGTTCCCGCCACTGCGCAGGCCCACGCGGGACCTACGACCGATGACGACACGACGATCACCAAGGTCGTCGTCAACGGCGGCAAGGACATCGTCCTCGGCACCTCCGCCAAGAAGTCGTTCACCGCCACGGTGACCGCGGCCGATCCGGACGGCATCGCCGGAGGCTGGGTCGCCCTGTGGCACGGCACCTCCTTCGATGAACAGGACAGGGACGGCGTCCTGCTGCCCGCCGAGGAGGGATCGGGCCTGTGCGTGGCGGCCGACGCTCAGACGTCGACATGCACAGTCCACTTCACCGTGGACCCGAAGTCCGACATGACCAAGAACTCCTACGCGGGCACCTGGCACGCGTACGCCATCGCGTACGGCCGCCCGAGCGGTTCCGTCAGCGACGGATACGCCGGCTCCGTGCACATCAAGCGCAACACCACGCTGACGGCGGACGCCTCGCCCGAGCCGGTGGCCCACGGCCGGACCATCACGGTCAAGGGCACGCTCACCCGCGCCAATTGGGAGACCCATAAGTACGCGGGTCTGAGCAACGTGTCGGTCAAGCTCCAGTTCCGCAAGTCGGGCACCAGCACCTACAAGACCCTCAAGACCGTCACCAGTGGCTCCGGCGGCGCGGTGAAGGCCACCACGACCGCGACGAGCGACGGGTACTACCGCTTCTCCTACGCAGGTACCTCGGCCACCGATGCCGCGACGTCGGCCAGCGACTTCGTCAACGTCCAGTAGGAACCCGGGGACCCGCTTCCGGAGCCATGGACAGTGTCGCGTCGGACCTCGCCGCCGAGATCGGTCCAGGCCTCTCGGATGCGGGGTCCCGTCGCGTACGAATGTCGATGCCCCCCGGTCGTCCCGGGCGGTTCATACCGACCTGGATACCGCCGCCCTCCTGCCCGACCCTGTCCGACTCTCCTGATGCCGCGCAGCCGCACCCGTCTTCACCGGACGGCTTCGGCCCGCAGGAGCAGGGGCTGCGGCGCCGGCCGAGCCACCAAATCCCCGTGGCGAGCACGGCGAGGACGACGGCGACCGCAGGCAGCCAGCCCACCACCACTCCCACGCCCGCTCCGACCACGCCCGCCGCGATCAGGCCCGGCAATGCGCAGCACGCAACGCAGGCCAGAGCGGCCAGGCCGCCCAGGGCCTTCGGTGCCCGGTGGGGGCGAGAGTCAGCAGCAGGGTCCGGCATGACGGTTCTCCTCGGCGAGGTCGGTGAAGGGGATGGGACAGCGGGAACTTCCGGCGCAGACAGTCAGGTCGTCGCACCCTGCTTCGACGGCCGCAGCCAGGGCGGCCCGGATGGTGGTGAGGTCGGCGATCTTCGCGTCGACCTCGGCGATCTTCGCCTGCGCACGCTCCTGGAGCCCCGCGACAGGACGGCCGTGCCGGTGGCGGCCGGCCTCCAGTAGCTCGGCGACCTCCTCCAGCGTGAACCCGAGCCGCTGCGCGGCCTTGATCACCCGCAGCGCCGTCACCGCCTCCTCGCCGTAGAGGCGGTGGCCCCCGTTACTGCGTTCAGGCTCGGCCAGCAGCCCGCGCCGTTCGTAGTAGCGGAGGGTCTGGATGTTCACCCCGGCCGCCTCGGCGACCTGCCCGCTGCGCAACCCGGCGCTCACCGCTGCTCCCCGGCGCCGGTCCGCACAGCCAAGGCCTGGAGGACCGCGACGTGCTCCTGGGCCACCGCGATGTCCAGACCGATCCGGTTGTCTTCCGAAATGACGGTGAAGGCGAAGAACGAGCAGCAGCCGCCCTCCCGCTCCGCCAGGTCCCGCACCCGCTCCTCGATGCCGGGCCCGCCGGCCAGGTCCAGGTGCAGTCGCAGCGGTCCGCGTCGCGACAGCGAGGTCAGCCGCTCGGCGAACAGCTCGTCCCACTCGGCCACTCGCAGGGGCCGTTCCTCGGTGGGCAGCGTGCAGGACTGCGGCACCCACGCCAGATCGCTCATCGTGCTCACTCCCGTCGTCCTGTCCCCAGAAGGGGACGCCTCCGACGGTAGACCTGTACCTAGGTACCGTTTGCAACTGCCGGTCCGGCTGGTTCTCACCAGAAGCGAGTGCCTTGCCCTCCCTTGAAGGGCCCTCGCACCTCGCCGGTGATCCATCCGCCGTAGAAGTCGCCTTCCTGAGCCCGCACCGCTTCCCCCGCGACGGTGCACGAGTCGACGCGGCTCGGGTAGAACGCGAAGCGCCCGGCGAGGACGCCGTACGGGGCACGGGGCTGCGGGTAGCTCCACAATGCCCGAGCACGAACCTCGTCCGCCAGACAGAGGTCCCAGTAAACGGCCGTCCCCTTCCATTCGCACAGGGTCCGCCCGGAAGCAGCCTGCAGCAGATCCGTACGCACGTCAGCGGCGGGGATGTAGAAGACAGGCGGATGGCTGGTCTCCAGCACCCGTACCGCTCGAACGGTGTCAGCCACCCTCTCGCCCGAGCACTCGACGGTGACACGTCGGTCGTCCTCCTGGATCGCGGGCGGGCGCGGGTAGTCCCAGACGGACTCGGAGGGCCGCGAACGCGGACTGGACATGTTGCCACCTCGGCATCGTGCAGGCAGGCGCCGCCCTCGGGGATGTCCCGGCAGCCGGCGGAGGCGACTGGCCGGCCAGCTGTTGCCTCTACTTCCGATGGTGGCAGGACGACGGTTGCACGGCTGCGAAAAGGAGGCGGGGTACGGCGCACGACACCCGGGCGGTGACCGGCACGACTGTGCCCCTTCTCCGCGGGCGGCGCGGCTACAGGTCGGCTTTCGCGGCTCGCAGTCGGCGCAGCATGCGCGGGTCCTCGAAGCCGACCGCACGGGCGGCAGCAGTGACCGTTGCGCCGTGACTGATCAGGTGCTCGGCACGTTCGAGACGGAGGGCCTGCTGATAGCGCAGGGGAGTGAGGCCGTCGGTGGCCCGGGTGAAGAGCCGGGTGAGGGTCCGCTCGCTCACGCCGACGGCCATCGCCAGCGCGGGCAGCCGCAGCGGCTGATCGAAGCGGGCGTCGAGAAGGTCCTGGACCCGGTGCACCGTGTCGTCGAGGTGGGACCGATACCGCAGCATGGCGCTGGCCTGCGGTTCGTGACCGTTGCGCCGTGCGTAGACGACCATGTCCCGGGCCACTTTGGCGGCTACGGCGGGACCGTGCCAGGTGGCGATCAGGTGCAGTGCCAGGTCGATGCCGCTGGCGATGCCGGCCGAGGTGACCACCCGGTCGTCAGCGGTGTACAGGACATCGCGGACGACCATTGCTTCGGGGTAGCGGCGGGCGAGTTCGTCCTGCACGTCGTGGTGGGTGGTGCAGCGTCGGCCGTCGAGCAGCCCGGCTCGGCCGAGCGCTTCGGCTCCCGCGCAGACGCTGGCAACGGTCCCGCCGCGCGCATGGTGGTCCCGGAGCAATTGCAGGGTGGCCGCCCCGATAGCAGGGCTGTCGGCCAGGGCGAGCGCCCGCCAGCCCGGCACCACGATCAGGTCCTCGGGGCCGAGGTCGGGCCAGTCGACCCGGGCCACCAGAGGCAGGGCCTGAGCCGTGGGGATCAGCGGCTGCTCGCCGACATAGCTGATGGTGTGGGGGTGCCCGAAGTCGGCTGCCGTGGAGAAGGCCTGCGCGGGGCCTGCCAGGTCAAGCAGGTGGACTCCGGGCACCAGGAGAAAGACAATGTGGCTCACGATCCGGTCATCATGCCCGAGATTCGCCCGCCGCCTCCAGTTGTCCGACGGTGGCGATGGTGGCAAAGCGACCGGCGAGGGCGTACTCGGTGCGCCTGATGATCTCCTCGGCGCTGAGGGTGCGGGGGTCCGACAGCAGTTCGGCGACGCTCTGACCGGCAGGAGCATCAGGGTGCGCAAGGGGGTTGGTCGCGGTGGCATCGGTGACGAAGGTGACCTGGTAGCCGAAGTCACTCGCCACGCGGGTGGTGGTCTCCACACACTGCTCGGTGCGGATCCCGCAGACGGTGAGCTCGCGGACGCCACGCTCGGTGAGAAGCTGCTGCAGGTTGGTGGTGGTGAACGCGTTGTGCGAAGTCTTGTGGATCAACGGTTCCGTGTCGTGGCGCTGCAGCTCCTCCATCAGCCGGACGTGGCCGAGTGCAGGATCGAAGACATCGCCGCTGCCGGGCTCGGAATGCAGCACCCACACGATCAGGTCGCCGGCCTCGCGTGCGAGCCGGGCCAGTCGGTTCACCTGGTCGGCGATCTTCGGGTTGGAGATGGTCTCCCACAGCGGGCGGGCGCGGAAGGACTCCTGGACATCGATGACGATCAGTGCTCGGGTCATGCCCCAAGCCTGACCGGCAGAGCCGGGCGGGAACAGGCCTCATCGGGTCCGGGTGCGGACGGATCTGGTCACCGCCGGGAAGCCGCCGTACCAGGCAGTGGCCCCGGCGGCACCCCAGCCCCTTTTTCGGCGGCGCAGGGGCGCGCTGACGCGGGTGCTCCACCGCGACTGATCACGCCTCCCGCGCCCGGACGGCTGTCGAAGCGCTGCTGGTATCGGAGGAAGGGGTGCCCGAGCTGGGGCCCCGGTGCGCGTGCGCGGCCAGGGCCCAGGCTTTCAGAGGAAGACGCGCGCCACCTCCAGCCACTTCCGAGCATCTTCGCCGGTCGCCGTCAGGTCGGTCTCGGACCAGGGGCGACGTCGGGTGACACACAGGCAGAAGTCGTCGGCGCCGCCCTCTACCCGTTGCGCGGCATCCTCGGGGCCCCATGCCCAGATCCGTCCGTCAGGTGCCGTCAGCTCGATACGGAAGGGGGCCGCCGGCTCAGCCAGTCCGACGGCGGCGAAGGACAACGCCCGTCCAGGCGAAGGGGCGTCATCAGGGCCGGCGTCACCTCCGACATGTACCAGGGGAATGCGTGGTCCCACGACGTGTCGCGAAGTGCTGCCGCCAGTTCCGCTCGACCGGCCCGCCACTCGTCAAGGAGCGCCGACCGCGACAGGGTCGCCCCATCGCGCTGACCAGGGCGTCGAGTTCGTCGCCCTCAGCCACCAGCGCGGACAGGACACCGGCGTCGTCTACGTCGGGCACGGCGAGGTTGTAGTTCACCATGGGCGCCATGGTGCCGCTCCTTCCTGACCGATTGGTCGAGACGAATTGATGCGGGCAGCCTGATGTGAGCCGTGAGCCGACCGTGGACGCGCCAACTCCGTCTGTTTCACTGCTTCCTGGGCCCGCGATGCATTGGCTGTTCATGAGAAGTGGCTCTGGCTCAACTTCTGTGACGCGACCCCATGAGCCGGATTGATCATGAACGTTCGGGGACAGGCGAGAAAGGGACCAGCCGAAGGGGACAGGAGGACCTCATGCAAGGTGGCATGACGCCGCTGAGGAATCGCTACCTCGCTGCGTGCTTTATCGTCTTCATGTACCTGCTAGTTGGCGCCCTGTTGGCCGGCTTGCTCGCTGCGGCGCTCTCGCCCAGCGGCGTGTGGGCAGGAGCGGCAGCTCTCATGGGCGGGGCCCTTGGGGCCGGCTTCGGCGTGTGGCGTCTCCGAGGGACACCCAAGGATGAACGCGCCCACGACCACATCTACTAGGCACCGGGCCATCGCTGAACGTGCGCCCGTGTCACACAACTCGTGCCGGAACCTGAGAAATGACAGTGGCTGTGCGGACGACCGGACCTGTAGCCGTATCGACCCGGTCGAGGACTGCGCCTGATCACAGCCGGGTGGCCAGCCAGACGGTTGCGGCCGCGGTAACGGTGAGCCCGGCGTTCAGTGCGATCCGGCGGTCTCCGCCCATCAGGTGGACGGTGATCGCTCCGATCTGCAGGAGTACGAAGCCGATGGCCGCCGTCGGCGCCACAAACAAGGCGATGCCGGTCAGTGGCGGCAGGATCAGACCGGTCGCACCGAGGATTTCAACCGTCCCCAGCGCCCTGACGGCAGGCAAGGGTATGTGGTCGACCCAGGCCATCATCGGCCGGAGTTGATCGCGGCTGCGGATCACCTTCAGTGTGCCTGCGTAGGCGTAGAAGATGGCGAGCAGTCCGGCGACGATCCAGTAGGCGATGTTCATGGTTCCCGTTCATGGGCCACCGGTTCGTGGGGCCCGGTTGTTTGCTTCGATCACCAGAGGAGCAATGGCGGCGGCTGGGTCCGTCGTCTGGGGGACGCGGACTTCGAAGGCGGCAGCGCCACCGCCCCGCCGGTGGATAGAAAGGTGGCCAGTTGGTGTAGTGCAGTCGGTTTCAGGCATGGCCGGTGGCGGGCTCGGTCGCGTAGCGGCTCATGGCGTCGATGTTGGCCTGTGGCGTCAGCGGCCGGCCGCCGGCGAGTACTTCCTGGAGGTCCCGGAAGTACTGCACGTACAGGTCGGGGGTGAAGGTGCTGAGTATGACGGCCGGTTGGTCGGTCAGGTTGGCGAAGGTATGGGGGGTGCCGGGCGGAACCATCACCAGTGTGCCCGTGGCGGCGACGTAGTCCTCGTCCCCGACGGTGAACCGTACGGTGCCCGACAGGACGTAGAAGCCCTCGTCGTGTCGGCCGTGGCGGTGCTGCGGCGGTCCTTCGGTGTGCGGGGCGAGGACGGACTCGGCGATCGCGAGGCGATGCCCGGTATGGCTGCCGTCCTCCAGAATCCGCATGCGCGTAGGCCCCAGAGCGATCATCTCGCCCTCGCCGGGACGCACCACCGTCACGGCGAGGTCGGCCTGCGGCTCACTGGTCTTCGCTTCTTCGGTCATGCCCTCGAGTGCACAGCCGGGGGCCTGCCGTTGTCCAAGACCCATCCCGCGGTGCCGATACCTCGTGGGTATCGTTGCAGCGTGGAGCTACGGACCTTGCGCTACTTCGTGGCGGTCGCCGAGGAACTTCACTTCGGCAGGGCCGCCGCCCGGCTGCATATGAGTCAGCCGCCGCTGAGCCGGGCGATCAAGCAGTTGGAGGCCGACATCGGTGCCCTGCTCTTCGCCCGCTCGCCCACCGGCGTCACGCTCACTGCGGTGGGAGCGGTGCTGCTCGACGAGGCGCGGGCTCTGCTCGACCATGCCGACCGCGTCCGTGTCCGCGTGAGTGCGGCGGCCGGCTTGGCGACCCTCACCGTCGGGATCCTGGGTGACGGCACCGACCCGGGTGTGGGCAGGCTGGCCGCCACCTACCGCCGGAACCATCCCGGCATCGACATCCGCGTTCGCGACACCGATCTGACCGATCCGACGTGCGGGTTGCGTGCCGGACTGGTCGACGTCGCGCTGACCAGGGCGCCGTTCGACGAGAGGACCCTGACGGTACGTGTGCTGCGGACCGATCCGGTGGGCGTGGTCCTGCGCGCCGACGATCCGCTGGCCCGCCGCGCCGAGCTGCGGCTGCCCGAGCTGAGTGACCGCCGCTGGTTCCAGTTCCCGCAGGGCACCGACCCCGTCTGGCAGTCGTACTGGAACGGTGGCAGGCCACGCGAGGGCCCGGTGGTGCGCGCCGTTCAGGAATGCCTGCAGGCCGTGCTGTGGAACGGCACGGTCGGCCTGGCCCCGCTCGGACACGACCTGCCCGGGGAACTGGCGGTGGTACCGCTGATCGACATGCCGCCGAGCCGAGTGGTGGCGGTGTGGAACGAGGGTGATGCCAACCCGTTGATCCGCCCGTTCGTCGAGAGCGCGACCACCGCGTACCGTCGCTGAGGGCCGGCGACGGGGCGCTGCCAGTTCATGTGCGCCTCCCCTTCGTGCCCTAGCGACACCGCACCCAGGCCTTCCGCGATCAAGGGTGGCCGCAGCGCCCGCGTCTTCATCACGAGAAACTTGTGGGCAAGGCCTCGCTTGGACGGCGCTCATGCTGTCGATGACGTCGTGGCGGAGGTGTTCCTGACCGCCTGGCGGCGGTTGGAGGAGATACCTCGCGGTGCCGTGCTGCCGTGGCTGTACGCGACCGCACGGCGCTTGCTGGCCAATGTCCGACGGGCCGATCAGAGGCGGGGGAATCTCGCTGAGGCCGTCGCCCGGAACGGCCGGCAGTACGCCGATGACCCGGCCGACGGGGTGGCGGGGAGCCTGGCGGTGGCCGCCGCCTTCGACGCCTTGGGGGAGAGGGACAAGGAGCTCCTGCGGCTGGCCCTGTGGGAAGAGCTGCCTGCCCGCCAGGCGGCGAAGGTCCTCGGCTGCACCACGGCCACCTTTCACGTACGGCTGCACCGCGCCCGCACCCGACTGCGCCACCACCTCACCACCACCGGCACGACCCCCGCGCCGCGGGCCCTGACGACTCTCGGGAGAGCCGATGCATGACATCGACCAGACCCTGCGCAGCCTGAACCCCGTGCGGACGGGCAACGAAGCCGCCCAGGCCCAGCTCGACGGAATTCTGGCCGGCCCCCGGCGGACCGTACGTGGGCCCCAGCGGAGCCGGTGGGCATGGACGGTCACTGCGGCCGCGGTCACCGCGGGCGTGATCGGCTACGTCGTCGTGGACCCCTTCGGTGTCGCCGTACAGCCGGCCCTGGCAGCCACCCCCGCACCGCTGCACCCGCGGCACGCGGACCGGCAGGCCGCCGATGTGCTGGAGGAGATCGCCGGGCGCATCGCCGGCCAGGCGGACCCGCGGCCGAAGTCCTGGAAGAGCGAGCACTTCATCCGCGACGACTGGGCCCTGTCGACCCGGTTCGACAACGTCCAGGTCACCTCGGCGGTCATTCCGGAGCGACGCGAGACCTGGGAGAGGCACGACGGGTCATCCCGCTGGAAGTCCATGTCCCTGCCGCCTCAGTTCCAGGACGGGCGACAGCGCGACATCTGGGAGAAGGCCGGCTCGGTCGGCAAGGAGCCGGTCCGCTCCGCCGGCACCAGCGGCCCGGACGCCGTCGGCGCCGGCGAACCCCCCACGACGGTCGAGGGCATGCGCACCTGGCTGGCCGACGGGCAGAAAATGGGACCCGGCCTGTTGTACGAGGTGCTTCCCGAGCGCTTCCAGGACCACGTCTTCTCATCCGCCCAACGAGCCGCCGTGCTGCGCATTCTGGCTTCCATGGACGGCATCGTCTACGCGGGAACAGTGGAGGACCGGGCCGGGCGCACCGGAGAGGCGTTCTCCCTGACCGACCGGTTCGACGGACTGCCCAACAAGCGGACACTCGTCTTCGACCCGGCCACGGGAAATCTGCTCGCCTACGAGGAGCAGATCCTGGACGACACAGGGAGGCTCAACGTCCGCCCCCACTCGGTGATCGAATACAGCACGTTCATCAGGGCCGAACGGCTTCCGTGACAGAAGCCGCGGAGCCATTTGGAGGTGCTGCGGTAGCGCCTGCCCGGTGGGCAGAAGAGGCTGGAGCGGGAAGAACGTGCCGTACGCCGTGCGGCGGCCGGGCCGCTGGGAGGATTGCATGACCGCTTCGTCGCCCGCCACTGATACACCGCCGGCCAGCTACGGCGACCTGAGGGCTCTGGTGATCAACTGCACGTTGAAGCCCTCGCCCGAGCCGAGCAACACGCAGGGGCTCATCGATCGCAGCACGGCCGTCATGAGCGGTCAAGGAGTGCACGTCGACGTCGTGCGCGCGGCGGACCACGACATCGCAACCGGCGTGTGGCCGGACATGAGGGAGCACGGCCGGCAAACGGATGCCTGGCCGGATCTGTACCGGCAGGTGATGGCGGCCGACATCCTCGTGCTGGCCGGTCCCATCTGGCTGGGCGACAACAGCTCCGTGATGAAGCGGGTCATCGAGCGGCTTTACGCCTGCTCCAGCCTGCTCAACGAGGCCGGACAGTACGCCTACTACGGCCGTGTCGGCGGCTGCCTGATCACTGGTAACGAGGACGGCGTAAAACACTGCGCCATGAATGTCCTCTACAGCCTGCAGCACCTGGGTTACACCATCCCGCCGCAGGCGGACGCCGGCTGGATCGGCGAAGCGGGCCCCGGTCCGTCGTACCTCGACCCCGGATCGGGCGGCCCGGAGAACGACTTCACCAACCGCAACACCACCTTCATGACCTGGAACCTGCTCCATCTTGCGCGGGCGCTGAAGGATCTTGGAGGCATTCCGGCGTACGGTAACCAGCGCTCCGCCTGGGACGCCGGCTGCCGCCATGACCAAGAGAACCCCGAGCATCGATAGCAGGATGCCGATGACAAGGGGCGGACGACAAGCGGGATGGCTCACGGGGTATCTCTACGCCGCACTCGCCACACGCTGGTGGCCCGCTCCTTCTGGTTGGTCACGTCTACTGTGACCAGCAACTACCCAACCGAGACCAGGGAACTCACTTCACTACGACGTGGTCCCCGGCCGAAGTCGACGGCGCGGTGGTCGTGTTGCCGAAGTACACCCAGCGCCACGTGCCCGTCTTGGATGCCTTCACGGTCGTCCTGAGATCACCCGAACCGTTCGCGTACACCTTTTTCACCGTGGTGTAGGAGGAGGCATCGGTTGGCTTGAACTGCAGGCTCACCAGGCGGCCTTCGTAGGAGGCGTACTTCTTGGTCTCCCAGTTGGCCCGCGTGACCTTTCCGGTCACGGTGATGGTCCCGCCCTTGGATACCGGCTCGGGCGAGGCGTTCACGGTCAGGCGGGAACTGCGCTCGACGTAGACGGTGAGATCTTCACCATCAGTGTCACCGCCGCCGCCCTGGAAGGAGACCTCGGCCGCGACCTTCCAGGCTCCGGCCTCGTTGTTGTGCATGTCCCACACGCTCGGGTCGAAGTACATCGTCTCGTTGAAGTCGCACACGCCCGAGCTCACCTTGATGCAGTCGCTCGTCTCGATGGCGTGCCACAGTCGATCACCCGTACCGCTGCGGTAAAGGAACACCGCCGGCCACTTCCACTTGTGGGTGGTCGCCATCCGGAAGGAAGTCGGCACTGCGACCTCCTTCGACGCCCCGATCACGATGGGCTTGCCGCCGTTCACCTGGACACGGGTGAACGAGACCCCTCCCTCAGCCGCCCCGGCCGGCACTGCGGCCACGCCCGTGAACAGAACCGCCGCCCCACCGGCCACAGCAGCTCTCCAGACCTTCTTCCCCACCTGATCCCCGATCTCTGTAGCGAATGTCGCCGGGGACTCATCCTCCGGCGCCTCTCAGACAGCCGGGATCCACGCGGGGTTGTACGCAGGTGGATCACGATCGGGCGTCAGACGATCTTTGTCTCGTACGAGGTGACGGACCCGGCACCGGAGGGGTGCGACGAACCCTGGTCGAATGAGGGGCAGTGGCGCTGGCGCTGGCCAACCGGCATCGCGGGGACTGCTTCCGAACGCCAACGGACTGTCCGGGCTGGATGAGCACCAGGTCCGCCGCCGCCCCGCGTTGGCCTGCTGGGTCACCCTCGCCGATGCCAGCCCACGCCATCCTCGCCGTCGAGCACACACCTGCCTGTGCCGGCCGGCCTGATCCCGCTGACCTGCGACGCGATCCGCCGCCTGTTCATCACGCACGCCGTCCGACCCCTCTACGACGTGGATCACCGGCCGAAATGATCCCGCTGGCGGCGTCGCCATCGGGCCCGATCTCGGGCCGGCCAGTACTGGTGGCGGGCAGCCCCGACGTGATCGAGCGGTTCAGTGTGCGAGTTCCCGCAGGTACGACGCTCGGTCTTAGAGCCGGATAGCGCGCGCAGGGGCCCAGTCACCCGGCGGCGGCCAGGCGGCGCTGGAGCTCTTCCTGCGAGACGTCTTCCACGTGTGTCAGAAAGACCCATATGTGACCGGAAGGGTCCTTGAGGATGACGGTGCGGTCACCGTGGAACATGTTCTTCGGCGGCTGGATGATCTCGGCGCCGGCGGCTTCTGCGCTCTCCGCCAGGCTGTCGACGTCCGGCACGAAGACATGCAGCGTGACGGACGTACCGCCGCCGAGCGAGGTCGGCGCGGCGAAAGAGGCAGCCTCCGCCTCGCTCACGCTGGCGTCGCCCAGCATCAGGGTCGATCGTCCGATGGTGATCTCGGCGTGCAGGATGCCGCCGCCCGGAGCGTCGATCCTGAAATCCTCACGGGCGCCGAACGCCCGCTGGTAGAAGTCGATCGCCGCGGCGGCGTCGTCGACCATGATGTGCGGGATCACGGCATAGCGGTAGCGGTCGGGAATGTCGATGTGGGCTGCGTGCTCGGTCACGGTGAACTCCTTGCAAGACGCCGCTGGTGGGTTCCTGCGGCTCTGGAAGGAAACCTAGAAGCTCAAGTTTGGTTGAGGTCAAGCATCGCCGGGCTGCGCGACGCGTCCGACGAGCCGGCTCTCGCACGGCCAGTGAAGGTGTTCGGGGGACAAGTGTGGTTTGTCCGTGCGGAGTTCGACGGGACGGCGCCGCCGTTGTCCCAAGCAGGCCGGACGGCGGGGGATGCCGAGGATGAGCGGCATGAGGGCGAGGTTGTCGTGCATGTTCCCGCCGGACACGGCGACGACTGACGGGATGCCCTGGTATCGGAAAGCACGTGCGGCTTGCTGCCCTTTTCGCCGCGATCCGAGGTCAGATCAACCTCACCCCGGGTCCCGGATTTTTCCTGCAACCGTCCGGCGGCCGACGCCCAAGACCGGCCGCGGTCCATCTCGTGCAGCGGCGATGCGCGGTCGTGGGTGACGTGCCGAACGTCGGCGACAGACGGCGCCAGGCGCAGTCGCTGGTCAGCCCGTACACCGCTGCCGTGAAGGCGGCCTGCTCGTCACGCGGAGCGGGCTCCAACCTCGCAGGCGAGCAGCGGACGGCGGGAGCAACGGGGGGCCGGCCAACAGAGTTCATCAGGCCAAGACGCTTCGATAGGTCAGCACCCACGGCCGGCTCATGCCGCTCGAACCGTAAGTCACCCGGGGCATTCTTCAACCCCTGACCGTGCGGCCGATCTGGCGGCCTGCTCGATCTTCGCGCAGTAGGCTGCACGGGCTTCCTGGTCGATCCGCTGCTCGTGTTCGGCGCGCAGCCCGGTCCGGCCGTCGAGGCCCTCGCGAAGGATGTCGGCGTGTCCGGCGTGCCGGACGGACTCGCTGAGGACATGGAGCATGATGGCGAACAGGTTCGTGTTGGGATAGGGCTCCGGCCACCACGGCACGTGGCCGGGGGCGTCGAGGGGAAGCTCGTTGATCGTCGCGTCCGAGTATTCCCACGTACGCCGGTAGGACTCGATGATCTGATCGCGTGTCTCGTCCTCGGTCGCCCACAGATCGCTGCCGTCGTGGTCCTCCCAGCGGGGCAGCGGCTCCGGGGAAGGGCGGTCGAAGACCTCGCCGAAGTACCTGGCCTCGACGCCGGCCACGTGTTTGACCAGGCCGAGGAGGTTGGTCCCGGTTGCCGTCAAAGGTCGGCGGACGTCGTATTCGGACAGCCCGTCGAGTTTCCAGAGAAGCGCCTTGCGGTCCCTCCGCAGTCTCCCGTGCAGGTTGTGCTTCGCGAATTCATCGATCATGCGGCACGAGCCTGCCATGGGCTGCTCGTGGTCTCAAGATCCCGTAGTGGTCCGTAACGACTGGCAAGGCCGAAGCCGGGCCATGGTCCTGACCTGCTACAAGAAGCTCGCGCACCTTGCCGCGTGAGACAACTCCGTAGGTCATCGGCGAGGGCGGGCCAGTGCCGCGGGCGCGGTCAGCAGGACGGCCGCGGCGGGCAGGATTGCGGTGATGCGGAGGACCGTGTCGATTCCACTGGCGTCGGCCGCGGATCCACCCACGCTGTGATGCAGCGTTTCCAGAGCGGTGGCGGCCAGGGCGGTGGCCACAGCGGCACCGAGGTACTTGAAGGCGGTGGTCACACTTGCCACCGCTCCCGCCTCCTCGGCAGAGGAACGCTGCTGGATCAAGATATTAGTCAGGCCGCCGCTCAGACCGACACCGATTCCGCACACGGCCAGCGCGAGGGCGTACGGGCCGGGGAACGGAACCGTGGTTGTCGCCACGAGACCGATGGCTGCGGCTGCCAGAGCGGCACTGAGCAGAACGTGTGAGCCTCGTCGGGCAACCAGGCGCCCTGCGACATAGGTGGCCGCCGCATTGGGGAGCGAGAAGCACAGCAAGAGGCTTCCCGTCAGGAACGCGGACAGGCCGCGGCCGGCTTGGAGGTACCACATGGCCAGCGTGGACAGCATGACGAATCCGATGACGGAGGTCGCCCCGCTGAGCGTCAGGATGTGCAACCGCCGGTCCTGATACAGGTTGCGGCTGAACATGGCCGAGGACTCGCGGCTTTCCAGCCAGACGAACCCCGCCAGCAGCCATACTCCGCACGCGACACACAGGAAGGTAGCCAGTGACGTCCACCCCCACGTCGAGCCGCGGTCCGCTGCGACGGTCAGGGCTACGGCACCGCCCATGATGCAGGCCCCGTTGAGAACCGGTGGCCTCCGGGCCGTCGCCATCGGATTGCTCGACGGAACCACGAAGTGGTAGATCAACACGACCGAGGCCAACCCGACCGGCACGGTCATGAAGAACACCGAACGCCATCCGAACAAGTGGACCGACAGCCCGCCGACGAACGGTGCCAGGGCTGCCGCACTGCTCGCCGTCGCCATCACGACGCCCAGCCCGATGTCACGCCGGCGCCCGGTGAATCCGCCGACCGTCATCGCGACTGCGCCTGGCACCACGAAGCCACCGGCCAGACCCTGCAACGCCCGGCCCGCAATCAGCAGGGCCAGAGAATCTGCGAACGCGCAGATCAGTGAGCCCACCATGAAGAGCACCAAGGCGTAGACGGTCGTCCGGCGCCGCCCGAAAGCGTCGACGACCCAGCCGGCGACCGGCATTACACCGCCGAAGGCCAGCGTGAAGGCGCTGATCAACCACTGCAGATCTGTCGGGGACCGCTGCAGGTCGTGAGCGATCCCTGGGATCGCGACGTTCACGGCCAGCCAGTCGAGCTCGACCACCAGCGAGGCCAGGGCAGCGGCCAGCAGGGCGAGCCGTTCCCGGACGTCGAATGCTCGCTCCTTCGTGTCGCCCGCGCCCCACATCTGGTGTGTCCTCCGCCCGTCCCCACATGGTGCCCGGAGCAGTTCAGCACACTCTGCAGGCCGAATCGGCGCGGCACGCGTGGTAGCGCCGGCGCGAACGCCTGCGGATCCGTCACGAAGTACGCGCCGATCTCCATCTCGGTCTGACGTCGTTCTGAGCCGGTCGGACGGGGGAGGTGGACCTTGGTGCCCGAGGTCGTGAAGGCTCACCGGATGGATCACACTTTCGATGCTCCTCCAGCTGACCCAGAGCTCCTTGACTGGGCTGTCGCTTGACCATGCATGCCCGGCAGGTGTCCGCGCAGGGCTCTTCGGGGCCGAGCTACCGCTGTGGCGGGCGGCCAGGAGGATCAGCGTGCATATGCATAACGCAAGTGCGGCGGATCAAAGACGCAGGTAGCAGTTATCAGACGCGTCTGGGGCGGGCGCGGACTCCGGCCCGGTGCGCATAGGCGTTCTGTGTCGGCGCAGTATTCAGCCAGAGGGCGTCTTGCGGGGCTGCTGAAGCGTGTTGGGGCGGTTTGCCGGGGCTATACGCCTGTGCGCCCTCAAAGCCCTCTCCACGGTCCGGTCCGGCTGCCGCAGCGTCGTATGCATGGGGGATACCTGGGAAGCGTGCGTAGGACGTGGGGATGGCACGGACTGCCCGAACGGGGAGGACGAGGTACTGATCGACGGGATTCGTTGCGAGGAGTGCCTCCACTACTGGGAGTTGGATGCGACGGATCCGGAACGCCGACTGGTGACGGATGATGGGCTGACCCGACCGCACGGGGAACCACGGGAAGCCGGACCGGGAACCGCGGCGTGACGGGCGCCCCCTCGAAAGTCGTACTACCTGACGTGGATCATCGGCCATCCGCAGGCCGTCAATGCGTGCGCGCGAAGCCTGGACCTTCATGCGAGCGCTGAACGCGGCACGCGAACGGCTCGGACCCAACCACGGTCTCCCTCAACCGCGCGGTCGCCGTCGCCACGGTCCACGGTCCAGCCGCGGGACTGGACCTGATCACGGAACTGGCGGCAGACAACCGCACGGCCCACCACCACCGCCTACTCGCCACCCGTGGCCACCTCCTTGAACTCCTAGGCGAGCACGATGCCGCGGCGGCCTCCTGCCGCGAAGCCGTCCGCCGCACCACCTGTTCCACCGCATCAGCGGTAGGCGTAGCCAATTGCTGCTTACTCTGCAGATGTTCAGACGCCCAGGTGGCGTGGACGGTGGTGATCCTCAGTCCCCGGAAGAACCGAAGAACCCGAGCAAAGTCGTCTCCAGCTGGGCCGCTGCCCGTTCGTGCTGGGCCTGGCCGTCGGTGAGCCGGCGCACGGCCGGTAGGGTCCAGGGAGACCGAGCGGAGGGGCCGTACCTGTGAACCCGGGCATCGTGGGACAGGCGGCCGGCCTGTTCGCCGTCACCAACATCGACGACATCCTGATCCTGTCGTTGTTCTTCGCCCAGGGGCCCGGGCACCCCGGCGCCACACGCCGGGTGGTGCTGGGGCAGTACCTCGGCTTCGCCGCCATCCTCGCCGTGGCCGTCGCCGCAGCGTTCGGCGCGACCTTCCTGCCCGAGTCGGTCGTCCCCTACCTCGGCTTGCTGCCGCTGGCGCTGGGACTCAAGGCGACTTGGCAGGCCTGGAAGCACCGGGGGCACGAAGACGATGAGGAGGGGGCGAAGGAGGGCGGCCCGAAAGCGCTGGAGGTCGCCGCGGTCACCTTCGCCAACGGTGGGGACAACATCGGCGTCTACGTCCCCGTCTTCGCCACAGCCGGTGTGGGCGGCATGAGCGTGTACGCCGTCGTGTTCATGGTCCTCGTCGCCGTGTGGTGCTTCGCGGGTCGCTTCTTCGCCACGCGCCCCCTGGTCGCCAAGGCGCTCAGCCGGTGGGGTCACGTTCTGCTGCCGGCCGTCCTGATCGCCGTCGGCTTGCTCATCCTCATCGAGGGCGGCGCCTTCGGCCTGTGACGCCCGAGCCAGGCCGTCACACGCATCGTGGGTCGCACGAGACCTCCGCCGCTTCCTCGCCCGGACCGTGCACGCCGGAAGCTGCGCGCATCTGCCCAGGTGATGCGCCCGCGATGCCCCGTGTGGCTGCCCGCCACCGGCCATCCGCTCGCTCCCGCCGGCCATCCGCTCGCCCCCGCCCACGCGAACGGACCGCTATACGTGCGGAGACTGCTGAGAAGACGACGGCGAGGTCGCCTGCGGTGCTGGGCCGGCAGGTGTCCTGGAGGAGGATCTCGTCGTAGAACTCGGCGAGGCAGGCCCGGTCGGCCCAGTCGGGGTCGATCTCTGAGTCGAACAGCATCGCCGCTTGGAACGGCATTCGGTCGGGCCAGCCCCACCACCCGAAGCGCTCGGGCAGGTCCATCGACGGCGTCCCGGTGCGGTACTTGAACGCGATCGCATCGGTCACCTGCCGGTGATCACGCCACCGCCCACCCCGCTTCGGCGTAGGAAGCGGCCTGGGGCTGCGGTGAACGCGCTGCTCGCAGGCGCTCGTTGACGGCCGCTGACTACGGTGGGGGAGCGCCGGTGACGAGAGGACGCGAAGACGTGGACGTGTACGAGGCTGTGGACAGTCGCCGGGCCGTGCGGGCGTTCAGCGATGAGCCGGTGCCCAAAGAGGTGCTCGAGCGCGTGCTGACCGCTGCGATGCGCGCTCCGTCGAGCGGGAACCTTCAGCCGTGGCATCTGTACGTCGTGACAGGCGAGCCCTTGGCCGACCTGAAGAGGCGCACGACAGCCAGAGCAATGGCGAACGACCCCGGTGATGAGCGGGAGTATCCGATGTACCCCGAGCCACTGGCCCCACCGTATCGGGACCGCTTCTCCGCTGCCGCGGCGCAACGGTACGCAGTACTGGGGATCGAACCCGATGATCCCGACCGGCCGCAGAAGATCGCTGCCTTGAACTCGGCGGCGTTCGGGGCGCCGGTCGTCCTGTTCTGTTACCTCGACCGGACGATGGGGCCCGGACAGTGGGGTGATGCGGGGATGTACCTGCAGACGGTCATGCTGCTGCTGAGGGCGGAAGGGTTGCACAGCTGTCCCCAGGTGATGTGGACCATGTACCGGGAGACCGTCAGCCGAACGGTCGGAGCCGATGGCGAGCTCGTGCTGTACTGCGGACTGTCGGTGGGATTCGAGAAGGAAGGCGTGTCGAGGCTGCGTACCGGCCGGGCGGACATGGCGGAAACGGTGAGCTTCATCGGAGGGTGACCGCTGACGGTCGGAGGACGAACGCGAGCCTGCGGGCATCGAGGCGCCCTCCGTGCCCTGACCCGGTGCGGCGCTCGACAACCCCGGCGGGCAGTGACGCCGAGAGGACTCACTAACGGCGCAGACACGGTCGTGACACCCCGGGGAAACGGCGGGTCCCTAATTTCTGTCGCACGACAGGAATTTGCAGGATCACGCCTCCGCGACAGGGGACCGCCATGACCGTGACCACCGATCCCGCACCGCCACCGCCACCGCCTCCGTCCGCCGGCGCAGCCGACGACGGCACGCTCGCCGCATTCGGATACCGCCAGGAACTGCGGCGGCAGATGGGACGGTACGCGTCCTTCGCCGCCGGCTTCTCCTTCATCTCGGTCCTGACCACGGTCTTCCAGTTCTTCGCCTTCGGCTACTCCTTCGGCGGGCCGCTCTTCCTATGGACTTGGCCCGCCGTGCTCGCCGGCCAGCTGCTCGTGGCCGCCTGCTTCGCCGAACTCGCTGCCCGCTACCCCATCTCCGGGGCGGTCTACCAGTGGTCGACCCGGCTGAGCGGCCCCGCCTTCGGCTGGTTCACCGGCTGGATCATGGTGATCGGCCAGGTGGTCGTGGTCGCCGCTGCGGCACTCGCGCTTCAGGTCGTCCTGCCCGCGATCTGGTCCGGTTTCCAGCTCGCCGGCGGCGACCCGGCACCCACCACGGCGACCGGGGCGGCCAACGCCGCCCTGCTGGCCCTCCTCCTGCTGGTACTGACCACGGTCGTGAACGTCGTCGACAACCGCGTCATGTCCGCCATCAACCGAGTCGGCGTCACCGCCGAGATCATCGGCGCGGTCCTCATCGTCGTCCTGCTGTTCACCCACGTCGAGCGCGGCGCCGGCGTGACCCTGCGGACCGGCGGCCAGGGCGGGCCGGTGGCAGCGCTGCTGGTGGGCTCGTTCACCGCGGCCTACGTCCTCATCGGCTTCGACAGCGCGGGCGAGATGAGCGAGGAGACCCACAACCCCCGCCGGACCGCTCCGCGCACCATCCTCGGCGCGCTCGCCGTGGCAGGCGTACTGGGCGGCCTGCTGCTGCTCGGCGGTGTCCTGGCCGCGCCCAGTCTCACGGACGGCCGGCTGGCCACCGAGGGACTGGGCTACGTCCTCACCAGCAGTCTGGGCAGCGGTGTGGGAAGGGCGCTGCTCGCGGACGTCGCGGTCGCCGTCTGCGTGGCCACCCTGGCCATCCAGACCGCGGGCACGCGCATGCTGTTCTCCATGGCGCGCGACGGGATGCTGCCGCTGTCCGCACGGCTGTTCAAGGTCTCGCCTCGCACAGGCATGCCCTTCGCCCCGGCCCTCGTGGTCGGTGTCCTCGCAGCGGCGCTCACCCTGCTCAACCTCGCCTCCCCGGACGCGTTCCTCGCCATCGGCACCACGTGCATCGCGATGCTCTACCTCGCCTACGCCGGGGTCACAGCGCCGATGCTGGTCCGGCGGCTGAGGGGTCAGTGGCCGACCACGGACGCCGACGGCCGCGACGAGCTGGGCCGGCCGCTGTTCTCCCTGGGCCGCTGGGGTCTGCCGGTCAATGCCCTGGCGGTCGCGTACGGGCTGTTCATGACGGTCAATCTCTCCTGGCCCCGCGCCGGGGTGTACGACCCCGCGGGCGGCCACTGGTACTTCCAGTGGTTCACCGTCCTGTTCGTCGGCGCCACGGTCGCCGTCGGCGCGCTGTGCCGCCGTCGCGCGCCCGCCGCCACGCCGGCCGGGCAGCCGGACCGCACTGACGCGGCGGAGGCCGCAGCGGTCTGAGTGAGCCCGCGCCCCGGGCGCCGTCACCGCCACGCCGCGAGGAGCCGCTGCCCCTCGCGGCGCTGCCGTGCCAGGGAACGCTGCGGCACGCCCGCGACCCGCAGTGCCGCGTCGGCCGTCGCCGCGGCGAGCGCCCGCGCACCGCGGGCGGGGTCGGCGCGCCGGATGAGGATGACGCTCTCGGTGAGGCCGAAGACGAGGTCCGTGCGCAGGGCGAGCTCCTCCGCGGTCATGGCCGCGCCCGGCTCCGTGTCCTCCAGCAACTCCCCGTACGCTGCTTTCAGTTCGGCCCGGACCTGGTGGAAGACGGCGAAGCGCTCCGTCTGCGCCTCGGGGAGCAGGTAGAGGGCCCCCGGGTTGTGCGGGCCGCCGCACAGCAGCAGCACGTCGGAGTGGCACAGCGCCCACAACCGCGCCTCGGCGGCCGTCCCGGCACGGGTCACCAGCTCGCGCGCCATCTCCAGCGAGGGGCGGACGGTCCCTTCGAGCAGCGCGGCCAGGATCGCCTCCTTGCCGTCGAAGTAGTGGTAGAGCGACGCCTGGCGCAGACCGGCCCGCTCCGCGACCGCGCGGGTGGAGGTCGCGGTGTAGCCGTGCGCGGTGAACAGCTCGGCAGCGGCGGCCAGCACCTCCTCGCGGGGCGGGAGTCCACTGGCGGGACGCTCCTGGGCACGGGGACGACCGACTCTTCTGCTCGTGGGCGGGCTCACCCCGTGATCCTCGCACAGGGCCACGGGCTCACCCCCGTGATCCCCGCACCGGACCGCGCGCTCCCCGCGCGCCGATCGGCCCTGGTGAGACGCCGGTTACCGCCCGGAAACGCACGGGCAACGGCCCGGACTCGGCCCGGCCCTAATTTCTGTCGCACGACAGAAATAGCCCGAGCCGGAGGTTCAGCCGTGACGACACCGTCAGCGACAACGTCGGCCCATGGTGCCCGGGACCACGCCCGCGCCCAAGAGGGCACGAGGTCCACCACCATGCCCGTGTGCCCCGCGAGCGACTGGCCGGCGCCGCCCGAGGGGATCGCCGGCGAGGACCTCGTGTGGGCCGAGACGGTGGCGGGCGGCAATTACACGCACAAGGTCCTCGCACGGGGCACCGAACTACGGCTCACCGACCTCACCGGCGACGCGTGCGCGCACGTACTGCTGTACAGCGCGGACCGCCCCTGGGAGCGGCTGAACACGGCCGACACGGTCAAGGTGCTCTGGAACGCCTACCTCGGCGAGGGACATCTGCTCCTGTCCGGCCAGGGCCGGGTCCTCGCCTCCCTCACCGCGGACACCTCCGGCCGCCACGACGCCCTCACCGGCACCTCCGCCCTGGCCCGCAACACCGCCCGCTACGGCGACGGGTCCCCCCAGTCGGCGTCCCCCGCCGGGCGTGAGCTGTTCAAGCTCGCCGCCCTCAAGAACGGGCTCGGCCCACGCGACGTCCCGCCGTCCGTCTCCTTCTTCCAGGGCGTACGGATCACCGGGGACGGCACCGCCGTGTTCACCGGCTCCGCGGGCCCCGGCGGCGCCGTCACGCTGCGCGCCGAACAGCCGCTGACCGTGCTGATCGCCAACGTGCCGCACCCGCTGGACCCACGCCCGGACTACGTCTGTGGCCCCCTGGAGGTCCTCGCCTACCGGGCCCGGCCAACCGGCCCGGACGACGCGCTGTGGAACGCCACGCCCGAGGGCCGCCGCGCCTTCCTCAACACCGCCGAGCACCTCGCCGCCAGGGGGATCGCATGACCACCACTACCACCCGCGCAGGACGCGTCGTCACCGACGTAACCGTCCCCGCCCGCGCCGCCTGGTCCGCCGTCGTCCGGGCGGGGTCGCTGCTGACCATCACCGACCTGTACGGCAACCAGGCCGCGGACTTCCTCGTCTACGACGCGCACGACACCTCCGTGCGCTACAGCGCCCCCGACACCATCCAGGCCCAGGGCGGCATCTTCCTGACCACCGGCTCGGTGCTGCTGTCGGGCGAGCACACGCCGCTGATGACGGTCGTCGAGGACACCTGCGGGCGGCACGACACCGTCGGCGGTGCCTGCTCCAAGGAGTCCAACACCCTCCGCTACGGACACCACACCTGGTCGCAGCACGCCTGCGTGGAGAACTTCCTCGCGGAGGGCGCCCGGCACGGCCTGGACGGGCGCGACCTGGTGCCCAACGTCAACTGGTACATGAACGTGCCGGTCGAGCCGGACGGCACCCTCGGCATCGTCGACGGCATCTCGGCCCCCGGCCTGAAGGTCGTGCTGCGGGCCGAGACCGACGTCCTGGTGCTGCTGTCCAACTGCCCGCAGATCAACAACCCCTGCAACGGATTCGAACCGACCGCTCTGCGGACGACCGTCTCCGAGCCGGACGGGAGCTGAGTCACATGACGTTCGACACCCTGCTGGTGGCCAACCGCGGCGAGATCGCCTCGCGGATCATCCGCACCGCCCGCCGGCTCGGCCTGCGCACCGTCGCGGTCTACTCCGACCCGGACCGCGGGGCCGAGCACGTGCGGCTGGCCGACGAGGCCGTACGGCTCGGCCCGGCCCCCGCCAAGCAGTCCTACCTCGACGCCGACCTGGTGCTGCGGGCGGCCAAGGACACCGGGGCGGGCGCCGTCCACCCCGGCTACGGCTTCCTGTCCGAGGACGCCGGCTTCGCGCGCCGCTGCGCCGAGGCGGGGCTGGTCTTCGTCGGCCCCACCCCCGAACAGCTCGAACTGTTCGGAGCCAAGCACACGGCGCGGGCGGCCGCGCAGGCGGCGGGCGTGCCACTGGCCCCGGGCACCGGGCTGCTGCCCGACGTGGCCGCGGCCCTCGCCGCGGCCGAGGGGATCGGCTACCCGGTGATGCTGAAGGCGACCGGCGGTGGCGGCGGCATCGGTATGCGGGCGTGCCGCGACGCCGGCGACCTCGCCGACGCCTGGGAACGGGTCCAGCGCGTGGCCGCCGCCTCGTTCTCCTCCGCCGGCGTCTTCCTGGAACGGCTCGTGGAGTCCGCCCGCCACGTCGAGGTACAGGTCTTCGGGGACGGCGAGGGCCGTGTCGTCACCTTCGGGGACCGCGACTGCTCGTTGCAGCGGCGGAACCAGAAGGTCCTGGAGGAGGCCCCGGCGCCGAACCTCCCCGACCGGGTCCGTGAGCGACTGACCACCGCCGCCCGCGAGCTGTGCGCCTCCGTCCGCTACCGCTCCGCCGGCACGGTCGAGTTCGTGTACGACGCCGCGCGCGAGGAGGCGTACTTCCTGGAGGTCAACACCCGCCTGCAGGTGGAGCACCCGGTCACCGAGGAGATCTACGGCGTCGACCTCGTGGAGTGGATGCTGCGCCTCGCACAGGGCGACACCGCCGTCGTCACCACGCCGCCGGTGCCGAAGGGCCATGCCGTGGAAGCCCGCCTCTACGCCGAGGACCCCTCCCGCGACCACCGTCCGAGCTCGGGTCTGCTCACCCGGGTCGCCTTTCCCGCCGGGGTCCGCGTGGACACCTGGGTGGAGACCGGCACCGAGGTCACCACCTCATACGACCCGCTGCTCGCCAAGGTCGTCGCGTACGGCGCCGACCGCGCCGAGGCGCTCGACCGGCTGGACGCGGCGCTCGCCGCCACCCGCCTCGACGGCATCGAGACCAACCTCGGCCTGGTGCGGGCCGCGCTGGTTGACTCCGGCGTGCGCGCGGCGGCCCACAGCACCGCCTCGCTCGCCGGGATCGGCGATCCCACGCCTCGCGTCGAGGTCGTCGCGCCGGGCACCTTGACCACCGTCCAGGACTGGCCCGGACGCACCGGCCACTGGCAGGTCGGCGTCCCGCCGTGCGGGCCGATGGACGACCTCTCGTTCCGCCTCGGCAACACCGCACTCGGCAACACCGAGGGCGCGCCCGGCCTCGAGTGCACCCTTCAGGGACCGTCCCTGCGCTTCACCCACCCGACGACCGTCTGCGTCACGGGCGCGCCCGCGCCGGTGACGGTCGACGGCACCGCCGTACCGCAGTGGGAGTCGGTCACCGTCGGGGCCGGGCAGACCTTGGCCGTCGGAGCACCCCACGAGCACGGCCTGCGCACCTACGTGCTGTTCGCGGGCGGCCTCGACGTACCCGGGTTCCTGGGCAGCGCGGCCACCTTCGTCCTGGGCAGGTTCGGCGGCCACGGCGGCCGCGCCCTGCGCACGGGCGACGTCCTGCACGGCGGCGAACGACGCCCGGCAGCCTCCGCCGTACCCGCGGACCGGCGCCCGGACTTCGGCGGAGAGTGGTCCATCGGTGCCGTCGAAGGCCCGCACGCCGCGCCCGAGTTCTTCACCGAGGACGACATCCACGACTTCTACGGCGCGGACTGGAAGGTGCACTTCAACTCGGCGCGCACCGGCGTACGCCTCGTCGGCCCCAAGCCCCGGTGGGCGCGGACGGACGGCGGCGAGGCCGGCCTGCACCCGTCCAACATCCACGACACCCCGTACTCCGTCGGCGCCGTCGACTACACCGGCGACATGCCCGTCCTGCTCGGACCCGACGGGCCCTCCCTCGGCGGCTTCGTCTGCCCGGCCACGGTCGTGACCGGGCAGCGCTGGAAACTCGGGCAGCTCCGCCCCGGCGACACCGTCCGCTTCGTCCCCGTCACCACCGAGGCGGCCGCCGGTCTGCGACGAAACCCCTCGGCCGATCCGCGGGCCGACCGCGCGCCCGTCGTCGACGGCGGCGTCCTCGCCCGCCTGCCGGAGACGGGGACCCGCCCGTCGGTGACGTACCGGCGCAGCGGCGACGACAACCTCCTCATCGAGTACGGCCCGATGCAGCTCGACCTCGCACTGCGCATGCGGATCCACGCGCTCGCGCAGGCGCTGGAGGCGCGGCGCCCGGACGGGATCGCCGACCTGACCCCCGGCATCCGCTCCCTCCAAGTGCGGACGGACCCCGGTGTGCTGCCGCTGGACGAACTGCTCGGCATCGCCCGGCGTGTGGAGGAGGAACTGCCTGCCACCGACGAGCTGGTGGTCCCCAGCCGCACCGTCCACCTGCCGCTGTCCTGGGACGACCCGGCGACCCGGGAGGCCATCGCCCGCTACATGGCGGGCGTGCGCGACGACGCCCCGTGGTGCCCCTGGAACATCGAGTTCATCCGCCGCGTCAACGGCCTGGAGACGGTGGACGAGGTGTACCGCACCGTCTTCGACGCCGAGTACCTGGTGATGGGGCTGGGCGATGTGTACCTGGGCGCGCCGGTGGCCACGCCGCTGGACCCGCGGCACCGGCTGGTGACGACGAAGTACAACCCCGCGCGCACCTGGACCGCGGAGAACTCGGTCGGTATCGGCGGCGCGTACCTGTGCGTCTACGGGATGGAGGGCCCCGGCGGCTACCAGTTCGTCGGCCGCACCACCCAGGTGTGGTCGGGCTGGCGGCAGCGCGGCGCCTTCGAGCCGGGCCGGCCCTGGCTGCTGCGCTTCTTCGACCGGATCAGGTGGTACCCGGTCGAGCCGGAGGAACTGCTGGAACTGCGTGCGGACATCGTCTCCGGCCGGTTCGTCCCGCGGATCGAGGAAGGGTCCTTCTCGCTCGCCGACCACCGGCGGTTCCTCACCGAGAACGCCGACTCCATCGCCGCCTTCCGGGCTCGGCAGGGCGCGGCGTTCGACGCGGAGCGGGCGGCCTGGGAGGCGGCGGGCGAGTTCGCACGTGCCGAGTCGGCCACGGAGGTGGCTCCGCCTGCCACCGACATCGAGGTGCCCGAAGGCGGCCACCTGGTCGAGGCCGAGTTCACCGCCTCCGTCTGGCAGGTCGGCGTGGAGGTCGGCGACCACGTGTCGGCCGGGCAGCCGCTCCTGGTGCTGGAGGCCATGAAGATGGAGTCCCGCGTCCCGGCCCCCGCCGACGGTGTCGTGGTACGGGTCCTGACCAAGCCGGGCAGCCAGGTCGAGGCGGGTACCGCCCTCGTCGTCCTCGCGCCCGTCCGGAACCTGGAGGCAGCGGCATGATCACGGCGGTGGAGCGGGTACGGGCCGCCTACGCGCGCATCGCGCGGGTGGACCGGCCCGAGGTGTGGATCGGCCTGCGCCCGCGGGCGGAGGCCGAGGCGGACGCCGCCGCGGTCGACGCGAAGGCAGCCGCCGGTGAACGGCTGCCGCTGGCGGGGACGGTGCTGGCGATCAAGAACAACATCGACGTGGCCGGGTTGCCGACCACCGCCGGCTGCCCCGCGTACGCGTACCTGCCGGACGCGGACGCCCCGGCGGTGGCCCGGCTGCGGGCGGCGGGCGCGGTGGTCCTCGGCACCACGAACCTCGACCAGTTCGCCACCGGCCTGGTCGGCACCCGCAGCCCCTACGGCGCGGTCCGCAACGCCGTCGCGCCGGAACGCGTGTCCGGCGGCTCCTCCTCCGGCTCGGCGGTCGCCGTCGCGCTCGGCATCGCCGACATCGCGCTCGGCACGGACACCGCGGGCTCGGGCCGGATCCCGGCGGCCTTCAACGGGATCGTCGGCCTGAAGCCGACCATCGGACTGGTGCCGACCGAGGGCGTCGTCCCCGCCTGCGCCTCGCTCGACTGCGTCACGGTCTTCGCCCGTACGCTCCCGGCGGCCGAGCAGGCCCTGTCCCTCATGGCGGCGCCGTCCGGACGCGCGCCGAAGGCCCCGGTCGAACGCCGGCCGGGTCCGTGGCGGATCGCCGTACCGCCGACCAGGCAGCTCGGGCCCCTGGACCCGGGCTGGGCCGAGGCCTTCGAGGCCGCGGCGCGACAGCTCGCCGACTCGGGCGCCGAACTGCTGCCCGTCGACCTCGCACCCTTCACCGAGGCGGCCGCGATGCTGTACGAGGGCGCGTTCGTCGCCGAGCGCTACACCGCCGTCGGTGCCTTCGTCGACGCGCACGCCGGTTCGCCCGACCTCGACCCGACCGTGGCCGGCATCATCTCCCGGGCCGGGGACGTCCGAGCCCACCAGCTCTACGCGGACCGGCGGCGGCTGGAGTCCCTCCGGCTGCGTGCGATGGCCTCGCTCGGCGACGCGGACGCCCTGCTGCTGCCGACCGCACCGGGCCACCCGACCCTCGCCGAGGTAGCGGCCGACCCGCTGGGCGCGAACGCCCGGCTCGGCCGCTACACCAACTCGACCAACCTCTTCGACCTGGCGGCGGTGGCCGTACCCGCCGGCGAGGTGAACGGGCTGCCGTTCGGCGTCATGCTGGTCGGCCCGGCCTTCACCGACGAGCGGCTCGCGCGCATCGCCTCACCGCTCACCGCCCCGCCGCTGCCGCTGGCGGTGGTCGGGGCGCATCTGGCCGGGCAGCCCCTGAACGGACAACTGCTCGCCGCGGGCGGCCGGTTGCTGCGCACCACCACGACCGCTCCCGTCTACAGGCTGTACGCGCTGGACACGGAGCCCGCGAAGCCGGGTCTGGTCCGGGTCGGCGCGGGCGGCGCAGCGGTCGAGGCCGAGGTGTGGCGGCTGCCCGCCGAGGGGCTGGGCGCGCTGGCCGCGGCGCTGCCCCGCCCGATGGCGCTCGGCAGCGTGGAACTCGCGGACGGCAGCTCGGTGACCGGCTTCCTCTGCGAGCCCCTGGCCGTCGAGGGTGCCCGTGACATCACCTCGTTCGGCGGCTGGCGTGCGTACCTGCGGTCGGACTGCCCTGACGAGAACCTGTGCTGACCGGCGGAGGAAGTACTGGGGCGGCTCGTGTTCGTGCTGGCACCCGCGACGTAGGCGGACCTGCTGGAGTGAGCGTGTGCATGTTGGTGATCTTGTCGAGGCCGACGAACTGGATGGCGAGTTCGCGAAAATTGAAGGCACTTCGGTGGGAACTCAAGGATCTGTCGCCCTGATGTCAGGGGTAGGCCCGTGGGTTCGCGGTGAAGTCGAGGGGTCGGGCTTGGTGAATGCTTGCCGGCTGTGCACGAGCAGTTCACGCATCCCCGGGCTGTGCGTGTTCTTCCAGATCAGGGCGAGCACTGCGGGTGTATCGACATCGTCGATGGTGCGGACGGTGAGCCGGCCGCGGTGACTCGCGGCCATGGAGTCGGTGAGGACGGCGACGGCGAGCCCACGGGCGGCGAGGCCGGCAATGGCGTCCGCGGCACTGGCCTGCAGAGAGATCGTGGGTTGGAGGCTCTGTGCGGCGCAGGCCTGGTCGAACACCGTGCGCAGGCCGGTGCCGGGCGGCATGCACACGATCGGGTAGGCGATCAGGTCGCGCAGGGTGACCCGCCGCTGTTTCGCCAAGGGGTGCCCGGCCGGGACTGCCCCGACGAGCCGCTCGCTGATGATGGTCAGCGCATCCAGCCCGTCGGGGGTGGCGGTTGCCGCCCCGATGAGTGCCAGGTCGACAGTGCCGGTGCGCACCCCCTCGATGAGCCGGTCGGAGCCGTCCTCCAGCAGCGAGATCTCGACACCGGGATGTGCCTGGTGGAACGCGGCGAGGGCGTCGAACAGCGGGGTGAGGCTGCAGCCGATGACCATCCCGACGGTGAGGTGCCCCCGGATCAGGTCGGTCACCTCGCCCACCGCCTGGCCGACTGCCCCAGCGGCGGCGAGTGCGGCGCGGGCGTGTTCGAGCGCCGCCTTTCCCGCGACGGTGAGGGTGACGGTGCGGGCCGACCGGTCGAACAGCTCAGCTCCGAGTTCCCGTTCCAGCCGGCGGATCTGGGCGCTGACGCCGGACTGGCTGATGTGCACCCGCTCGGCTGCCCGGGTGAAGTTCTGCTCCTCGGCGACCGCGACGAAGTACTCCAGCTGCCTCAGCTCCATGACTGCAGATTCTAGTTCCTAGAAGATTCATCTGTTGGAATTCTGGCCGGTCGCCAGCCACGCTTGGAAGCGTCCAAGCCTGACGTCAGGAGGAATTCATGCCGGAGTACGAGAAGGCCATGCGGCCCGAGGACATCACCCGCTTGTTCGTGGAACGATCCAACGCCGGTGACGCGGCCGGGGTCGCCGCACTTTACGAAGAGGGTGCGGTGATGGCCTATCCACCCGGCGACCAGACTGTGGGCCGGGAGGCGATTCGTGCGCTGTGGGAGAAGGTGCTGGCCAACCGTCCCCGTTTCGAGCAGGAACAACCGCTGCCCACGCTGATCAGTGGCGACATCGCCCTCACCTCGACTCCTCCGATGGACGGGGCCGGCGCCCGGGCGCAGGTCGTCCGGCGCCAGCCTGACGGAAGTTGGCTGCGCCTGCTCGACCAGCCCGAGTTCGTCCCACCCACCCGCTGACCCCTCGCCTCCGCGAGTTCGCCGCGCTGAGAGCTGTGGGGCGCGGCCGCGAGACGTCGGGCCCCAGTTCGAGGGGGGCGCGTCCTGTACGCGCATCGGAGCGCTGATCCAGTGATTGCTGGCGCGGCCGGTCGTGTTGGCGGTCTGGTTGTTGATCAGCAGAGATGGAGGTTCGCTGTGTTCGGCTTCACCCTTGCGCCAGTCACCGCCCTGCAGCACCGGTCCGGCCGTCGGGCCCAGGCTCGCAGGAATGCGACCGAGCCGTACGCGGCGGGCCAGGGGATCGGTCGTCGTCGCGACGACGCTGGGAAGGCCGGCCACGAGGGAAACCTGAGACCACGGACGGTTGCCGGGCCTTTGTCACTCGCCGGGTGGCCGACGGTCACCCCGTCTGTCTCCAGGCGACGGCCGAGCGTGGCGGACGGGAACGCCGGGACCGTATGCAGACGGCCCGCGCCGCCCCGTCCTCTGCCTGCCGGCTCGATGAGCCGGAGCAGCCGCGCCCGGAGGTGTCGGCGGCGTCACTGTCGGACATGGCGCGGCAGCTCGGTGCTCGGCCGACTCAGGCCGGGCCGAGGCTGGGCGTGGTGCGCCACCTCCTGAGGATCGCTGAAGGTGTTCCGGTTCCCTGGTCTTTCGGGTCACTCCTGTAGCGCACCGGGGGAGGCCCTGACCCTGGGACCTTCAAAGACACGCATCCGTCCCCGCTCCGGCAGCGGGCGCCCGCCCGGCCCCTTCGGCTTTGTGCGACGGACCTGTCCTCCGGCCGCGTAGAGCAGATGACGGATTCACCCACGGAGGGGGCTGCACAGTGACAGCGCGTGCACTCAAGCAGGCACTGAGGGGCGCCAGAGGTACGGCGGTCGCGGCGGCGGTCATGGCCGTGCTGACCGCATCGCAGGCACCGAAGGCGGTTTCGGCCGAGGCCGCGAAGCCCGGGCAGGAGGCGGCACCCCCCGAGCGCGGCCTCAGCACGTCCGGCGACACCCCGTACCGCACCGGTCTCCCCCCGCTGCGAACGCGGAAGAAGGGTTCGGTACAGGCAGCGACGGGCGGTGGTGACCTGCCCGCGAGCGTGTACGCCGCGTACCGGGGTGCCGCGGAGGAGCTGGCGCGCAGCGCGCCACGCTGCCGGCTGCGCTGGCAACTGCTTGCCGCGATCGGCCAAGTGGAGTCCGGGCAGGCAAGGGGCGGCCGGGTGAGCGGGGACGGTACGACTGTGACGCCCATCCTCGGCCCGCAGCTGACCGGCGGCGCCTTCGCCATCGTGCCGGACACCGACGGCGGCGCGTACGACGGGGATGCGGTGTACGACCGAGCGGTCGGCCCGATGCAGTTCATCCCGTCCACCTGGGCTCGCTGGAGAGCGGACGGCAACGGCGACGGACGGACGGATCCGAACAACGTCTATGACGCGGCGCTCGCCGCCGGCCGTTACCTGTGCGCGGGGGGCCGGGATCTGTCGAGCCGCGCCGACCTGGACCGGGCGATCCTTGGCTACAACCACTCGGACGCCTATCTGCGCACCGTCAAGGCGTGGTACGCGTACTACCTGACCGGGTACCGCGTGCTGCCGGACGCGTCCGACGGATCGCGGCCGGACCGGCCGGAGCCGTCCCGCCCCAAGAGGCCCCGGCCCTCGCCGTCGAAGCCGTCGGATGACCGGAAGCCGGGCCCCGGTCGCTCGCACACGCCGTCGATGCCACCCACCTCATCATCCCCCAGCGCGTCCCCCAAGGCCGACGTCCCGAAGGAGTCGGAGACGCCGCTGGTTCCGATCCCCGAACCGACCCTCACGCTGCCCGGCGGCGGTGTGCTGCCCGACGCGGGGCCGCTGACCACCGGCAACGGCTGAAACATGATGAGCGTCTCCCCCTCCACAACTGCCACTACCCGGCGGTAATGTCGCCACGGCCGGAAGCAAAGGACCGGCGGGTGAGTGCGAAGGGGCCCTCATGGCGACGGACATGCCTGCGGACACAGCGGCCACCGACGAGCGTTGGCAGCGCATGTGGAACCATCGCGAGCAGTTGCTCAAGGTGGCCCGGCGGCGCTCCATGAGCCAGGAGGACGCCGAGGACGCCGTTCACGAGGCGATGCTACGAGCCGCGGAACGCCCGGACCTCGACGACGAGCGGCTCGGTGCCTGGCTGACGACGGTGACGATGCGGCTGTGTGTCGACCGATACCGGCAGGTCAACCGCGAGGCCGAGGTGGGCAGCCGTCCCACACTCGTCGCGCCGGGCCCGGTACCCGTCGAGGAGGCGGTGTGCGACCGGGCCGAGGCGAAGTGGCTCGCCGTGCGCAGCGGTGAGCTGCCCGCCCGCCAGGCGGAGGCACTTCGGCTGAGGTCCGAGGACCTGGACGTGAGCCAGGTCGCGGTGCGGATGGGGCTCAGCTACCGGACGGTAGAGTCGCTGCTGGCCCGGGCTCGGCGGACGCTGCGCGCCTCGCTGGCCGCGACGCTCGGGATCGTGCTGTTCCTGGTCGGGCGCGGGCGGCTGCGCGGGGGTGGCAACGCCCAGGTGATCGCGGTCACCTCGACGGCGGCGACCCTGGTGGTGGCGGGGTTCGTGCTGCCGTACACGCTCGACGGGGGCGGAAACGGGACCGGCCCGATGCCGCGGCCGACCCTGTCCAGCGATGCGCAGGCCCCCGGCGGCCAGGCAACGGGCCGGTGGCGCACCCCAGGACGCCCGCCCCCACCCCCTCGGCGCCCGCGGCTCGGGGCCGGACGCCCTCACCAGCCGGGGAAAAGTCGTTGCCGCTGCGAGTGCCGGTGCCGTCCCTGCCGGAGGTCCCCGCGTCCCCGCTCCCGAAGCTGTCGGTGCCGCAGGCGCCCGAGGTGCCGAAGGTGCCGAAGGTGCCGGGCCTGCCGACCGTCGTACCGGACCCGCCGACCGCTGTGGCGGGCCTGCCGACCGTCCTGCCGGACCTGCCGACGAGGTCGGCCGCCTCGTCGGTCCCCTCGCTTCCCCCGGCCTCGGCCCCAACGGTCGCTCCGCTCTCCGTCCCCGCCCCGAGGACGCCTTCGCCGAAGCTGCCGTAGCGCCCCGTACACACCTCCACGAAAAATTCTTCGCCCGCCGCGACGGACGCCCCTCCCCTCCCCGTAGAGCAGATGTCGAAGTGGCTCCGCGAGCGAAGGATGGAACTGGATGGGTGTCGAGATCTGCGTGGAAGGGCTGACCAAGTCCTTCGGCCACCAGGTCATCTGGCGGGACGTCTCGCTGACGCTGCCCGCCGGGGAGGTCTCGGTGATGCTCGGCCCCTCGGGGACGGGCAAGTCGGTGTTCCTCAAGACGCTCGTGGGGCTGCTGAAGCCGGAGCAGGGCTCGGTGAAGGTCGCGGGCCGGGACATCACCCGCCTGCGCGAGCACGACCTGTACGAGGTGCGGAAGCTGTTCGGCGTGCTGTTCCAGGACGGCGCGCTGTTCGGCTCGATGAACCTTTACGACAACATCGCCTTCCCCCTGCGCGAGCACACCCGCAAGTCCGAGAGCGACATCAAGCGGATCGTCCTCGAAAAGATGGACATGGTCGGACTGATCGGCGCCGAGGCGAAGCTGCCCGGCGAGATCTCCGGCGGCATGCGCAAGCGGGCCGGGCTCGCCCGGGCCCTGGTTCTCGATCCGGAGATCATCCTGTTCGACGAGCCGGACTCGGGCCTGGACCCGGTCCGCGTCGCCTACCTCAATCAGCTCATCGTCGACCTCAACGCACAGATCCACGCGACCTTCCTGATCGTCACCCACGACATCGCTTCCGCCCGCCAGGTCCCGGACAACATCGGACTGCTGTTCCGGCGCGAGCTGGTGATGTTCGGGCCCCGTGAGGAGCTGCTGGCCAGTGACGAACCCGTCGTACGGCAGTTCCTGAACGGCCGGATGCAGGGGCCGATCGGTATGGCGGAGGAGAAGGACGCGGCCCAGGTCGAGCAAGAGCTGGCCCAGATCGACGAGGCCGGCCCGGCCGATGAGCCGACTCCCCGCCTCCTTCCCAGCCCCGGCATCAACCGCCCGCCCCGCTGGGAGGCGATCGCGAGGCGCGAGGCAGAACTGCACGGGACGGGGGTGAGGGGCGCATGAGGCTCTCGCCCACGGGTGCGCTGCGGCACTCGGGCAATCTCTTCGCGATGGCGCTGGACGTCATCCGGTCCCTTCCCCGACGGCCCTTCCAGGCCAGGGAGTTCATCCAGCAGGCGTGGTTCGTCGCGAGCGTCACGATCCTGCCGACGGCTCTGGTCTCCATCCCGTTCGGAGCCGTCATCGCGCTGCAGATCGGCAGCCTGACCCGGCAGTTGGGCGCGCAGTCCTTCGCCGGTGCCGCGTCCGTGCTCGCCGTGCTGCGGGAGGCCTCGCCGATCGTCACCGCGCTGCTGATCGCGGGGGCGGGCGGCACGGCGATCTGCGCGGACCTCGGGGCGCGCAAGATCCGGGACGAGATCGACGCGATGCAGGTGCTCGGCATCGACCCGATCCACCGGCTCGTCGTACCACGGGTGCTGGCCTCGATGGTCGTGGCCGTGCTGCTCAACGGCCTCGTCTCAGTGGTCGGTGTCGCGGGCGGCTATTTCTTCAACGTCGTCCTCCAGCACGGCACGCCCGGCGCCTACCTGGCGTCCTTCACCACCCTCGCCCAGCTGTCCGACCTGTGGGCGGCGGAGATCAAGGCGCTGGTGTTCGGGGCCATCGCGGCGATCGTCGCCTCATACAAGGGGCTCACGGCGCAGGGCGGTCCGAAGGGCGTGGGGGATGCCGTCAACCAGTCCGTGGTGATCACCTTCATGTTGCTGTTCGTGACCAACTTCGTGATGACCGCCGTGTACTTCCAGGTCGTCCCACAGAGGGGTTAGCCGATGAGACCGCGAGAACTCCTCGATCGCCCCTTGCGCTCACTCGAAGAACTGGGCGCACAACTGTCCTTCTACGGACGCTCCCTGGCCTGGACGGGCCGAACCCTGCGCCGCTACAAGAAGGAGACCCTGCGGCTGCTCGCCGAGGTGAGCTTCGGGCGCGGCGCGCTCGCCGTCGTCGGCGGCACGGTCGGCGTGATCGCGTTCCTGTCCTTCTTCACCGGCACCGAGGTCGGCCTCCAGGGGTACGCGGCCCTCAACCAGCTCGGCACCTCCAACTTCGTGGCATTCCTGTCGGCGTACTTCAACACCCGGGAGATCGCCCCGCTGGTGGCTGGGCTCGCCCTGTCCGCGACGGTCGGCGCCGGGTTCACCGCGCAGCTCGGTGCGATGCGGATCAGCGAGGAGACCGACGCGCTGGAGGTGATGGGCATCCCGTCGCTGCCGTTCCTGGTGACCACGCGGATGATCGCCGGCTTCGTCGCGGTGATCCCGCTGTACGTGGTCGGGCTGCTGTCCTCGTACCTGGCCGCCCGCACCATCACCACCGACTACTACGGGCAGTCGACCGGCACGTACGACCACTACTTCCACCAGTACCTGCCACCCGTCGACGTGTTCTGGTCCTTCGGCAAGGTGATCGTCTTCGCCGTGCTGATCATCCTGGTGCACTGCTACTACGGCTACCACGCGAGCGGCGGCCCGGCCGGCGTCGGCGTCGCGGTGGGCCGGGCAGTGCGGACCTCGATCGTCGCCGTCAACGTCCTGGACTTCTTCCTGAGCCTCGCGATCTGGGGCGCCAACACGACCGTACGGATAGCGGGGTGAGAGCGGTGCGCACGCACAGAACCAGGCTCAGGCTGTACGGCATCGCGTTCCTCGCCGTGCTCGCGCTGCTGCTGTCGCTCGCGGTGGCCGTCTACCAGCAGGCGTTCACCTCCGTCGTGCCCATCACCCTGGAGGCCGGCACCCTCGGCAACCAGCTCGAGCCACGCGCCGACGTCAAACTGCGCGGACTGCTGGTCGGCGAGGTGCGCCAGGTGCACGCCGACGGCACGAAGGCGAACCTCGACATCGCGCTCAAGCCGCAGTACGTGTCGTACATCCCCGCGGACGTGCACGCCAGGCTGCTGCCCAAGACGCTGTTCGGCGAGAAGTACGTCGACCTGGTCGCTCCCGCCGGCGCCGCGCACCCGCCGGTCCGGCCCATCCGAGCGGGCGACGTCATCACCCAGGACCGCACGAAGGCCGGCATCGAAGTGCAGCGGCTGATGAACGACCTGCTGCCGCTGCTGCGCACGGTCCGGCCGGGCGAACTCAACGCCACCCTCTCGGCGTTCGCCACCGCACTGGAGGGACGCGGCGATCGGATCGGCGACAACCTCACCCGGGTCGAGGGCTACCTGCGCCGCATCAACCCGCACATGCCCTCACTCAAGGAGGACATCACGCGGTTCGCGGACGCCGCCGAGGTGTACGGCGACGCCGCCCCCGACCTGATGCGGATCCTGCGCAACACGGTCACCACCAGCCGGACGATCACCGAGAAGAAGGACCAGTTGGCATCGGCTCTGCGCGCGACCGCCTCCGTGGCGGGCACGGCGAACGACTTCCTGACCGAGAACGGCGACCGTCTGATCACTCTGGGCCGGGTGTCCCGCCCCACGCTGGAGCTGTTCGCCCGCTACTCCCCGGAGTACCCGTGCCTGTTCCGGGGCCTGGTCCGGCAGGAGAAGGCGTCCGAGGACGCGTTCCGGGGCGGCGAGATGCGGATCACCCTCGAGGCCGTCCGGCCGCAGGGGGCGTACCGGCCCGGCGAGGAACCGGTGTACGGCGAGCGGTCCGGCCCGAACTGCCGCGGCCTGCCGCATCCGCAGGTGCCCGGGACGAAGCCCCATCTCCACGACGGTACGTCGGCCGGAGGTTCCGGCGGCGCACAGCCCGCAGGCGCCGGCGTGTCCGCCACCCGGGCCGAGCAGCGGGCCGTCGGCTCGCTCGTGGCCCCGGTCATGGGCGTCCCCGCGGACCAGGTGCCGCCCGTGGCGACCCTGCTGTTCGGGCCGCTCGCGCGCGGAACGGCGGTGAGTGTCGCATGACCAGGTCAGGAGCCCGGCAGACCGCCGCCCCGCTGGTCAAGTTCAGCCTCTTCGCGCTGGTCACGATCGCGGCGACGGCGCTGCTCGCCGCCACCATCGTCAACGTCTCCCTCACCTCCAAGGAGACCTATCACGCGGTGTTCACCGACGTCACCGGGCTGGAGACCGGCGACGACATCCGGGTGGCCGGAGTGCGGGTGGGAGAGGTCGAGGGCATCCGGATCAAGGACCGGACCCTGGCGGAGGTCACCTTCACCGTCAGCGCGGAACGGCCGCTGCTCGCCGGGACCCGCGCGGTCGTCCGCTACCGCAACCTGGTCGGGCAGCGGTACATCGCGCTCACCGAGGGCCCGGGCGACGGCACGACCCGGCTGCGCCCGGGCGGCACCATCCCCCTGTCCCGGACCCGGCCGGCGCTGGACCTCAACGCCCTGCTGAACGGCTTCAAGCCGCTGTTCGCCGCGCTCAGCCCGAGCGACGTCAACCAGCTTGCCACCGAGATCGTCCGGACCCTGCAGGGCGAGGGCGGCACGGTGAACAGCCTGCTCGCGCACACGGCCTCGCTCACCAGCACCCTCGCCGACCGCGACAAGCTGATCGGGTCGGTGATCGACAACCTCAACACCGTCCTGGAGACGCTCGACAAACGCGGCTCCCGTTTCTCCGGTCTGCTCACGCAGCTGCGCCGGGTGGTCTCGGGGCTGTCCGCCGACCGCAGGCCCATCGGGGAGTCGCTGGTGAGCATCGGCGACCTCACGGACGCCACGTCGGGGCTGCTGGAGGACGCGCGTCCACCGCTGAAGGACGACATCGGCGGGATCGGCGATCTCACCGGAACGCTGAACAGGAACGAGAACACCGTGGAGGGCGTCCTGAAGCGGCTGCCGAACAAGCTCGAGAAACTGACGGGCACCGCCTCGTACGGCTCGTGGTTCAACTTCTACCTCTGCGACTTCGACGGCCGGATCGTGCTGCCGAAGACCAGACAGGTGATCACCCCGGACATGCACGTGGCGCGAGCGAGGTGCGGCGGATGAGCATGCGCGTCAGGCGGCGCACACCCCGCCCCGAGCCCCTGGTGAAGGTGCGTGTCCTGCCCCCGAAGCTGCCGAAGCTTCCCAGGCTGCTGCCGAGACGCACACCCCGCCCCGAGCCCCTGGTGAAGGTGCGTGTCCTGCCGCCGAAGCTGCCGAAGCTTCCCAGGCTGCTGCCGAGACGCACACCCCGCCCCGAGCCCCTGGTGAAGGTGCGTGTCCTGCCCCCGAAGCTGCCCCGGATCCGGCTCCGGCGGCCACGGCTGAAGCCCTTCCGCGAGCGCAATCCGGTCGTCATCGGCGCGGTCGGCCTCGCCGTCCTCGCGCTGCTCACCGTCGCCGCCTTCAACGCCGACAGCCTGCCGCTGATCGGCGGCGGTGACACCTACAGCGCGGCCTTCTCCGAGGCCGGCGGACTCAAGCCGGGCGACGAGGTACGGATCGCCGGGGTCAAGGTCGGCAAGGTCGAGGCTGTCGACCTGGACGGCGATCACGTCAAGGTGGCCTTCAAGGTGAATGGCCGCCCGGCATTCGGTACCGACACCGGTGCGGCGATCCGGGTCAAGACGATCCTCGGCGCGAAGTACCTGGCCCTGTACCCGAAGGGGCCCGGCCGGCTGAAGGCGGGCAGCGAGATCCCGCTCGGGCGGACCGTGTCGGCCTACGACGTCGTCCAGGCCTTCAGCAACCTGACGACCACCACCGAAGAGGTCGACACCGACCGGCTCGCGAAGGCGCTGGACACGATCTCCGTCACCTTCCAGGACTCTCCCGAGGAAGTGCGGGCGTCGATCAAGGGGCTGTCGCGGATCTCCCGGACCGTCGCCGCCCGTGACAAGGCACTGCGAGGGCTCCTCGACCACGCGAACGGAGTCACCAAGATACTGGCCGGTCACACGAAGGACTTCTCCGCGCTGATGAAGGACGGTGACGCCCTGTTCAAGGAGATCGACAAACGGCGCACGGCGATCCACACGCTGCTCAAGAGCTCCGCACTGCTGGGCGTCGAGCTGTCCGGCCTGGTCGACGACAACAGCAAGGAGATCGGACCCGCCCTGAAGAACCTCAACACCTTCGTGACGATGCTCGAACGCAACCAGAGCAGCCTCGACCGCAGCGTCCGACTGCTCGCCCCCTACATACGGCTCTTCAGCAACACCCTCGGCAACGGGCGCTGGTTCGACTCCTACATCCAGAACCTGGTCGCCGCCCCGGTCACGCCACGGACGGGAGGCACCCGATGACCCGCAGACTCCTGGCCCTCTTCCCCGCGCTCGCGCTCCTCATCGGCCTTGCCGTGATCCTCTGGCCGGCGGCCCCCGGCCCCGTCCGCGTCACGGCCTACTTCCCGCGCACAGTCGGCATCTACCCCGGCTCCGACGTCCGCGTCCTCGGAGTCCGCATCGGCGAGGTCAGGGAGATCACGCCGGAGGGCGACCGGGTACGGGTGGAGCTGGAGTACGACCGGGGCCGCAGGATCCCCGCCGACGCACAAGCCGCCATCGTCAACTCCTCCGTCGTCAGCGACCGTTACGTGCAGCTAATGCCGGTGTACCGCAAGGGCGCGGAGCTGCGGGACGGAGACGTCATCCCCGAGTCGCGTACGGCCGTCCCCGTCGAACTGGACCGGATCTTCGACAGCCTGCACACCACCGCCGAGGCGCTCGGCCCGAACGGCGCCAACAAAAAGGGCTCGCTGTCCCGGCTGCTCGGGGTGAGCGCGGACAACCTCCAGGGGCAGGGCGAGAACCTCCACCAGACGGTGCGGGACCTGTCCCAGGCGGTCACCACGCTGTCCGACGGGCGCGGCGACCTGTTCGGGACCGTGCGGAATCTGCAGGTGTTCACGGCCGCGCTGGCGGCGGACGACACCAGCGTGCGCTCGTTCAACTCCGACCTCGCCGTCGTGGCCGGGCAACTCGCCGGGGAGCGCAAGGATCTCGCGGCCGCGCTGAAATACCTGGCCGTCGCGCTCGGTGACGTGTCCGGCTTCGTCAAGGGCAACAAGAAGGCGCTGACCTCGAACGTGCGGGGCCTGGCCAAGGTCACCAAGGTCCTCGTCACCCAACGGAAAGCTCTGGAGGAGCTGTTGACCGTCGCCCCCACGGGCCTGTCGAACCTGCAGAACGCCTACGACCCCGCCGCCGGCACGCTCGACACCCGCAACAACCCGCAGTCCTCGCAGGATCCGGCTTCCGTTCTCTGCTCGATCCTGAAAACGACCGGCAAGGACCACGACGACTGTGCCGACCTGAAGAAACTCTTCGACTCCCTCCCCGAGCTTCCGTCGGCTCCCGCGTCGACGGGTACGGTCGACAAGACCCTCGGCGGAATACTGAAGGCACCGGCATGAGCGCGCGGCGCAAGGGCCGGACGGCAGCCTGGGCGGCGGTCGGCTCCCTGCTCCTGACCGGCTGCGAGTTCAACGGCTGGTACGACGTCCCGCTCCCCGGCGGCGCCGCCTCGGACGGTCACGCCTACCACGTCACGGTCGAATTCCGGGACGTCCTGGACCTCGTGCCGCAGTCGGCGGTCAAGGTCAACGACGTGACCGTCGGCGCGGTGGAGAAGGTGGAACTGGACGGCTGGCACGCCCGCGTGCGGCTCCGGGTCGCCGACTCGGTGAAGCTGCCCGGCAACGCGATCGCCGATCTGAGGCAGACCAGCATGCTCGGCGAGAAGTACGTCGCCCTGTCCGCGCCGGCCGGCACGCGGCCCCTCGGACGGCTCCGCGACGGCGACCGCATCCCGCTGTCCCGCAGCGGCCGCAACCCCGAGGTAGAGGAGGTGCTGGCGGCCCTGTCCGCGCTGCTCAACGGCGGCGGGGTGGCCCAGCTGAAGACGATCACCGTCGAGTTGAACAAGGCCCTCGGCGGCCGCGAGGACCGGGTCAGGTCCCTGCTGAAGCAGCTCGACACGTTCCTCGGCGGCCTCGACGACCAGCGGGCAGAGATCGTACGCGCGCTGAAAGGCGTCGACCGGCTCGCGAAGCGGCTGAAGAAGGAGAAGAAGACGATCGCCCTGGCCGTCGACACCATGCCACCCGCCCTGAAGGCCCTCGCCGACCAGCGAAAGGACCTGACGAAGATGCTCACCGCCCTGTCCGGGCTGGGCAAGACGGCCACCAAGGTGGTGAACGCCTCCCACGACGACACCGTCGCCGACCTGAAAAAGCTCCAGCCCATCCTGCGAAAGCTGAACAAGGCGGGCGACGACCTGCCCGACTCCCTCGAGATCCTCACCACGTACCCGTTCCCGCGCAACGCGACGGACGCCGTCAAGGGCGACTACGTCAACCTGAAGATCACCGCCGACCTCGACCTGGCGAACCTCTACGGCAACATCACCGGCAAGCCCGGCAAGGGCAGGAAGTCCCCGGCCCCCGGAGCACCGCACCTCCCCAGCCTCCCCACTCCCGCCCCCCTCCCGTCCCTCCCCTCCGTCCCGTCCCTGCCGTCCACCCCGTCCCTGCCGTCGACCCCGCCCGTGCCCTCCGCGCCCCCGACGCCCTCCGACGGCAGCAGCCTGCTGTGCCCGCCGGTGTGCACCGCCGCCTACAGCATCCGTGGCGGCGCGCGTCGCCTCCCGTCAGGGATCGACCTCGGCCTTGCCGAGCTGATGCTGAAGGGAATACTGCCGTGATCACCCGTACGGTCAGGGCCCAACTGCTCGCCTTCACGGCCGTCACCGTCTTTGGGGTGTCGTACGTCGGCGCCCGGTACACGGGCCTCGTGGACGACGTCCTGCACCGCGGGTACACCGTGCGCGCCGACTTCGCCGAGTCCGGGGGTATCTTCTCCGGCGCCGAGGTCACCTACCGGGGTGTACCGGTAGGCCGCGTGGGCGATCTGCGGCTGACCGGGTCCGGGGTCTCGGTGGCGCTCAAGATCGAGGACGGCGCAAGGATCCCGGCCGACACGCTCGCGGTGGTCGCCGACCGTTCCGCGGTGGGCGAGCAGTACGTCGACCTCCAACCGCGGCGGTCGGGCGGGCCGTACCTCACGGACGGCAGCCCGATCCCGCGCAGCCGCACCCGCACCCCGCTGGCGGTCACCGACCTTGTCCTCAGCCTCGACCGACTGGTCAACTCGGTCGGCAAGGACGATCTGCGGGTCACCGTCGACGAACTGGGCAAGGCGTTCGTCGGCACCGGGCCGAACCTGAGCCGACTGGTGGACTCCGGCGACTCGCTGGTGGAGTCGGCCTCCGAGTCGCTGCCCCAGACGGTCTCGCTGATCGAGGACTCCCGGAAGGTGCTCAAGACCCAGGCCGACAAGGGCCCGGCCATCAAGTCGTTCTCCCGCGATCTCGCCACCCTGACCGCGCAGTTGAAGTCGAGCGACGGCGACCTGCGCCGGCTGGTCGGCAACACGCCACCCGCCGCGCAGCAGGTCGACTCCCTGCTGAGGTCCACACGGCCGCACGTGCCGGTCCTGCTGGCCAACCTCATCAGCGGCGGCCAGATCACCCTGGCCCGGCTGCCCGGCGTCGAACAGGCCCTGGTCACGCTCCCGCTCACGGTCGCGGGCAGCTACACGGTCATCCCCGGTGACGGCACCACCCACTTCGGGATGACCGTGAACGCCGACGACCCGCCCGCGTGCACCCAGGGCTACGGCACCCGGCGGCGCGACCCTGCCGACACCAGCACCCGCCCGGCGAACACCGACGCGCGCTGCACGGTACCGCGCGGCAGCAAGACCTCGGTGCGTGGTGCCCAGAACGCGCCCGGCCCGACCACCGGTCGGTACAGCGCCGACCGGGCCGCGTTCGTGGCCCCGTACGACCCGGAGACCGGCACCGCGACCGGCCCGGACGGAACACCCGTCGAGATCGGCTCGACGGGCGGAGAAAAGACCGTGTTCGGAAAGGAGTCGTGGCAATGGCTGCTCGTGGGACCGATGGCGGGAGAGGCGCACGCGTGAGGCTGCTGTCGGCGGGGCTCGCCGCCGTGACGGTGCTGACGACCGTGCCCTGTGTCTGGCTGGGGGTGAGGCTGTCCGACCAGCACGCGGTGGAACAGCGCCGCCAGGACATCCTCGCGGCGGCCCGCCAGTCGGCGCTGAACTTCACCTCCCTCGACTACCGGCACTACGACCGGGACAGCGGCAATGTGCTGAAGGGCGCCACCGGCGAGTTCAAGAAGGAGTTCGCCGCGCAGACCGCACAACTGACGAAGCTGGTCGCGCAGAACAAGTCGGTATCACAGGGGCAGGTCCTGGAAGCGGGCATCGTGCGGTCCGACGCGCGTTCGGCGCGGGTCCTTGTCGTGGCCGACAGCAAGGTGACCAACACCGGCGCGCCCGAGGGCCAGGCGCGCACCTACCGGCTCCAGCTCGACCTCACGCGCGTGGCCGGACGCTGGCTGACCTCCGATGTCACGTTCGTGGGCTGAACCGACTGTACGGCCATCAATGAGGAGAGACACCGTGGCAATTCCCACCTTCCGCACCCGCGGGACCGGCTCACCGGCTCGGCGCACCATGACTGCGGCCGCCCGCGCCGCGGCCAAGCGCGCCGGACGGCCCGTGCGCCCCGAGCGGGGCGCCGACCAGGATGAGCGAACTCCCTCCGGGCGCACCCTGCTCGTCGAGCCCCCGACGAACGGCTGGGAGGACCCGCCGGAGCCCGAGTCGTTCGAGGAGGAGCCAGAGGACGGCGCGCGCCCGCGCAAGGCCGGCCGGCCAGGCGTGCTCACCGCAGTGCTGGGCGTCGTCCTCGTGGCGGCCCTGATCACGGTCGCCGTACTCGGGTGGCAGTACGTGCAGGAGCGGCAGACGGAGCAGGCCCGCGGCGAGGCCGTGGCAGCCGCGCGTGAGGCGGCGCCGGTCGTGCTGTCGTACGACTACCGGCACCTGGACCGGGACTTCTCCCGGGCCCACGGCCTGCTGACCGGCCACTTCCGCGACCAGTACGGCAAGACCACGAAGGCGGCGGTCGCGCCGACCGCGACGAAGTACCACGGCGTGGTGAAAGCCACCGTGGCCACACCCGCCGACGGCAGCGCCCCGGCGGTGTCCGTCGTGTCGGCAACACCGGACCGGGCCGTCGTCCTGCTCTTCGTCAACCAGGTCACCCGAAGCACTCAGGTCCCGCAGCCCCGGCTGGACCTCAACCGGGTGCGTATGACGCTCACCCGCACCTCCGACGGCTGGAAGGTGAGCGGCGTCGACGCCCTCTGACCAGGCCTCCGTAAGTGCTGTTGCGCAGTCGCGCAGGGGAGTGGGGCGCGGCCCGAATGGTATGGCGGGCCCGCGCGCCGTTCGGCCTCCTTCGAGAAGAGTCCGTTTTCTCGCGACGGACGCCGCCCGCCTCCCCGTAGAGCAGACGAAGGCATCACCCCTACCGCCACACATCACCACCCTCCGTCTGACTCGCGAACCCACGAGGTACCTGTGGCTCTCCTCTCCACACGCCGTCTTCACCACCACCCGCGATCACGGGGGCGTCTCGCCGTCGGGTTGTCGGCGCTCATCGCCGCAACCCTGCCGAGTGCGGCCGCTGACGCCGCCACCCCGCCCTCCGGATCGGTCAGCGACACCGCGCCCACGACCACATGGAGCGCCGGTCCCTCCGCCGTCCCGAACGTCTCCGGCACTGCCGGGACGGTGAGCTGCACGACTGCGCAACCCTGCGACGACTACGCCCTCAAGGTGTCGGTGCCCGCGGACTTCGACGCCGGTCACGGCCTGCGTATCGACGTCAGATGGCCGGACTCCGCCGCAGACTTCGACCTGTACGTCCTCGACGCGGACGGCCGGGAGGTGGCCGCCTCAGCCTCATCCGGCGACCCCGAGACCGTGCTGCTTCCGGCGGTGTCGGCGTCGTACACCGTGCGCGTGGTGCCGTACGCCCCGCTCGGCGACAGCTTCACCGGCACCGCAAGCCTGATCACCGCTCCGGTCGATCCACCGCCGAGCACGGCCACACCGCCGACGTACGCGAACTCCTGGGCACCCGATGGCATCATGGATGCGCACAACGCCGGTGAACCCTCGATCGGCGTCGACCGTGCGAGCGGCGCCGCGATGTTCCAGGCGTACACCTCGACGCTCAAGGTCACGTACGACAGTGCCGGTGCGGCCACATGGCAGGACAAAAGCGCGATCGCGGCCAACGGCTGCCCCCAGGGCAGCACCACCAGCCTCGACCCGATCCTGTTCACCGACCCGGTCACCCACCGCACCTTCGAGTCGCAGCTCGCCGGCAAGACCGCGCTGACCTGCTACACCGACGACGACGGTGAAACGTGGACGCCGACAGCCGGCTCGGGCATCAACTCCGGTGTGGACCACCAGACCATCGGCGGTGGCCCCTTCGCCCCGGGCGGACCAGGCGCCCTCACGTCGTACCCGCATGCCGTCTACTACTGCTCGCAGGACATCGCTGATGCCTCCTGCGCGGTCAGCCGGGACGGCGGCCTGACGTACGGGCCCGCCGTTGCCATGTACTCGCTGCTGGACTGCGGCGGCCTGCACGGACATGTGAGGGTCGCCCCGGACGGCACGGTGTACGTGCCCAACAAGGGCTGCGGTGACCATCAAGCCGTGGCCGTCTCCGAGGACAACGGGCTGACGTGGACCGTCCGCAAGAACCCGTCCAGCACGGCCGGTGACTCGGACCCGAGCGTGGGGATCGGAGCCGGCGGGACTGTCTACATGGGCTACCAGAACAGCGACGGCACGCCCCGTATCGCCGTCAGCCACGACAAGGGCAAGACGTGGCTGTACGACCAGAACGTCGGCGCGGCCCTCGGCATCAAGAACGTCGTCTTCCCCACCGTGACCGCGGGCGACGACAACCGCGCCGCCTTCGCCTTCCTCGGCACCACCACGGGCGGCAACTACCAGGACCCGGCCTTCCCGGGAGTGTGGCACCTGTACGTGGCCACCACCTATGACGGCGGCCAGTCCTGGGTGACCGCCGACGCCACCCCCACCGACCCCGTCCAGAGGGGTTCGATCTGCACGGGCGGTACCACCTGTGGCAAGGACCGCAATCTCCTGGACTTCGTCGACGTCACCACCGACGCCCAGGGCCGCGTGCTCGCCGCCTACGCCGACGGCTGCACCGGCACCTGCGCGACCGGAGGAGCGCAGAACTACGACGCCCTGGCATCCATCGCCCGCCAGTCCTCCGGCAACACGCTCTACGGAGCGTACGACGCCGTGGTCAGCGGCAAGCACAAGAAGCCCGGAGGAAGCCACTAGATGAGACCCTCGCTCTCGGCTGCCGTACTGGTAGGAGCCGTCCTCAGCCTGGCCGCGGTCACCGGATGCTCGGCGGCGGGCAACCACGCCGAGCACCCGGGGGCGACGCAGGACCCGGTGAAGCGGGCAACCGAGGCGCCGGCCGGGAATACGGCCGGTGCCGCGCCCGACGGCTGTCCCACGGCAGCCTCGCTGCCTCTCCCCAAGGACTTTCCCGCGAACCTGCCGGTGCCCGACGGCGCGGTCGTGACCTCGGTGGAGCACCGCACCGGCGGCCGACTCGTCGTCACCACCGTCGTACGGGGCGGCTTCGACACCACCCTGGCGTTCCTGCACACGCGGCTGCCCAAGGCCGGGTACATCCCTGAGGAGGGCGAAGTGGAGGAGGACGACGCCGAGTCGAACTTCTTCACCGCGACCGTCCGGGGCCGCTGGGCCCTGCGGAAGATGCCCGACTGTGGGGGAGGGGTGTACCTGACGTACCTGACGGCTGACGTCTCCTGAACCCGGCCCGGCCGAGTCCTCTCCCAAACGCGTCCAGGACCGCCGCTCAACAGCGCGCCGACGCCAGACAGTCCAAGGCGACGCACAGCCGGGTCGGACCGTCAGCCAAGCCGAGCCTCACGCCCTCTGTCAGGGGCGGACGGGCCGGGTCGCCGTTCCAGCGTCCGTTTCTGCTATTCGGCTTCGTACTCGGCTAATTCGCCCCGGAATTTGGCTTTCCAGTTTATCAGTCGACCGGGCTGAGATACTCTGTAGAACATGGTGGAGGTGAGCCGAGGCGGAGTCGCATTCGCCGACGCCGGTCGTCATCGGGCAGTGGCGTCGCCATGATCTGGGAGATACTGGTCCTGGGTTTTGTACTCAGTCTCGATAATTTCCGGGTATCGATCGCGCTCGGCACGGTCCCATTTGGTTTGAAGCGCGCGGTGCAGGTCGCGCTGACCTTCGGACTGTGGGACGCCGTTATGCCTTTGGTCGGGCTGTTGATCGGTCACCAGATCGGGGAATCCGTAGGGGACGTCGCCGATGTGGTGGGCGCGGGCGCGCTCGGCGGGTACGGCCTCTATCTCGTCATCTCGTCCCTTCGGAACCCCGAGCCGGACGAGTTGGACCACCCGTGGGCGTTGTTCGGCATTCCGTTGACGCTGAGCCTGGACAATTTGTTCGCAGGTGCGAGCCTGGGAGTCCTTGGTATCTCGCCGTGGTTCTCGGCCGCCACTTTCGGCGTGATGACAGCAGTGTTGTCGCTGGTCGGTCTGCAGCTCGGGCGGGCCGCGGCGCGGCTCATCCGGATTCGCTCGGACCTGTTGAGTGGGGTCACCTTGATCATTGCCGCAGCGGCGCTGCCGTTGTGGTTCGGCAACTGACCCGCTCCGCCGGGAGGCGGTCGGCCTGCAAAGGGGCAACGGAAAGGCCACCGACCTGCGGGTCAGCCCTGGTGGCCTCGACCGCCTCGGCGACCCTGTGGCGGGGCGATAGCCGGCAGCCCGGGCCGGTGCGGGCGGGGGATCAGCGGAGGATCGTCGGACCGCGAGTCGGCGTTGGCGGCTTCGACCGCCCGGACGACGAGGTCGTGGTCGGGGGACAGGTAGCAGACCGGGTCGGTGCGGGCCGCGTCACCGGTGAGCAGGAACGCCTGGCAGCGGCACCCACCGAAGTCCAACTCCCGCCGGTAGCAGCTCCGGCAGGGCTCCGGCATCCAGTCGGTCCCCCGGAACGCGGTCATTATGGGGGACTCGGCCCAGATCCGCTCCAGCGGCTCGTCCCGGACGCTGGCCCGCGGCAGCGGCAGGGGTTGGGCGGCCGGACAGGGCAGGACGTCACCGTTCGGCGTCACGGTCAGCTGCCGGGAGGCCCAGCCGCCCATGCAGGGTTTCGGGAAGCGGCTGTAGTAGTCGGGGATGACGTAGATGACGTCCATGCGGTCCCGCAGCCGCTCGCGGGCTGCCCGCACGACGACCTCGGCCGCCTCAAGCTGGGCCCGGCTCGGCAGCAGCGCGTCTCGGTTTCGCCACGCCCATCCGTAGTACTGGGTGTTGGCCAGCTCCAGCCGGTCGGCGCCCACGTCTTCGGCCAGTGCGAGCACGTCGGCGACGCGGTCGATGTTGTGCCGGTGCAGCACCACGTTCATGGTGAGCGGCCAGCCCAGTTCCTTGACGACGCCCATCGCCTCGATCTTGCGTTGGAAGGAGGGGGTGCCGGCGATGCGGTCGGACACGGTCGGCTCGTCGGCTTGGATGCTGATCTGAACGTGGTCCAGGCCGGCGGCCCGTAGCTCCTCGGCTTTCGAACGCGAGAGCCCGAGGGCGCTGGTAATGAGGTTGGTATAGAGGCCCACGTCGTGGGCGTGCGCCACGATCTCCCCCAGGTCGCGCCGCAGCAGTGGCTCCCCTCCGGACAGGTGACATTGGAGAACGCCCAGTTCGCTTGCCTCGGCCAGCACGCGCCGCCACTCGTCGGTGGTCAGCTCGTCCTGGTAGCCGGCCATGTTCAGCGGGTTGGAGCAGTACGGGCAGGCAAGCGGACACCGGTAGGTGAGCTCGGCGAGCAATCCGAACGGGCTATCCATCGGTGAGCTCCAGCCAGCGCCGGGAGACGAGCTGGGTCAAGAACTGTCGCACCTCGTCCTCGGAGACGGCCTGGTAGCGCGCGCCCAGCTCGGTGACGATCTCGGTCACGGTGTGCCGCCCGTCGCACAACTCGATGACAGCCCCGCCGCTGCCGTTCAGAACCACTACCGTCTCGGGGTGCAGCAGAATCCGACGCCTCCTGGTCCGGCAGAAGGCCAGCCTGACATGCCGCGGCAACCGGGGCCGGTCAAAGTCCGACACTTCGACGCCGGGTCGGGTCCTGGTACCGGTCTGGGTCGTTCCGGTAGGGGGCGGGTCCATGGTCACTCCGGGTAGGCCTGGTCGATTGCGTCCATCAGGCTCCACAGGACGTCGCACTTGAACGACAGCGCGTCGATGGCACGGGCCTGGGACTCGGCGGAGAGGCAGTGCGCGGTGACCACCTCGAGGGCGTGTTCGCAGTCGCGGGGTGCCTGCTCCAGGCGGGAGCGGAAGTAGGCAAGGCCCTCGGGGTCGATCCACGGGTACCACCGTTCGAAGGCCTGCAGCCGCGCTGCCATCAGGTCGGGCGCGAACAGCTCCGTGAGCGAGGACGCTACTGCCTCCACCCACGGGCGTGCCCGGGTGAAGTTCACATAGGCGTCGACGGCGAACCGCGCACCGGGTACCAGGTGCCGGTGGTCGCGGATCTCCTCGCGGGTCAGCCCCGTGGCTTCGCCGAGGCGCAGCCATGCCTCGATGCCGCCCTCGCCGTCGGCGGTACCGTCGTGGTCGATGATCCGTCGGATCCAGCGGCGGCGGACCTCGAGGTCGGGGCAGTTGGAGAGGATCGCGGCGTCCTTGCGGGGGATGTTCTCCTGGTAGTAGAAGCGATTGGCGACCCAGCCACGGATCTGCCGGGGGCTCAGCCTGCCGGCGTTCATCCGGACGTGGAACGGGTGATGGTCGTGGTATTGCCGCGAGTGGGCCCGCAACGTCTCGACGAAGCCGTCGGCGCCGGTTCTCGTAGTTGTCGTCGTCACGGCTCTACACCTGGACCTCGAGGCCGTCCATGGCCACTTGCATGCCGCTCTCCTCTACGGTACGCCGCTCGGGTGCGTCCTCCAGGAGGATGGGGTTGGTGTTGTTCATGTGCACGAAGATCGTCCGTCCCGCACCCAGCGACGGGAGCTGCGCCAGGCTGCCGTCCGGGCCGTCGATGGGCAGGTGGCCCATCTCCCGGGACGTCTTGCCGGACAGGCCGAGCCGTACGAGTTCGTCGTCGCGGTAGCAGGTCCCGTCGATCAACAGGCATGCGCAGTCCTCGATTTCCGCGCGTAGCGCCGGCGTCAGCGATTGCACCCCGGGCAGGTACACCAATGTCCTCCCGCTGCGCTGGTCGGTCAGCCGGTAGCCCACGACGCGACCATGGTCGACCCCGGCTCCGAACCGGGCGCGTTTGGTGGTGGGCACGTCGAAAACCCGGCAGGACAGCCCGTCTGCCAGGTCGAGGTCGGCTCCGGGGGTCGCTGCATGCCACTCGACCGGGCAGTAGCGCTCGAGCGTGCGTAGAATCCCCGAGCCGTCGCACAGTGTCTTGTGCGTGGCGGGTGTGGTGTACAGCCGCAGGGCGCGGGCCTCGCGCAAGAGAAGCAGGCCGAGCGTGTGGTCCAGCTCGGAGTCGGTGAGCAGCGCCGCCTCCAGCGGCGTCGTCCGGTCGCCGCGGGGGTGCAGGGCGGGGAAGGCCTCGATCTGGGTGCGGACGTCGGGCGAGGCGTTGATGAGGAACCACCGGCGGTGGTCGGCACTGACCGCGACCGACGACTGGGTGCGCGCGAGGCCGGTCCGGGAGCGGACCGCGGCGCACACCGGGCAGCCGCAGTTCCACTGCGGGGAGCCGCCCCCCGCCGCCGAACCCAGCACGCGCAGCAACACGCCAGCACTCCGTTCGTCGAAGTCCGGTCCGTCGCCGGCATGGCCGTTCGGGGGCCGTGCCGGGCTGTCCGAGGGCGCCGGATCAGGTCCGACGCCGCCCCGGATCCGCTACTCCTCCAACTGATCGAGGTACATGGTCACCTCGGCCGCGACAGCGATCTCGTCGAACTCGGGCGTCTCCCACGCGGCGAGTTGAGACTGTGTCTCGGGGGTCTCCCACACAGTGAGCTGGGGTTCCATCGATTCACCTCCTTTCTGCCCGAATGCGGCAGGCTGCGGTCATGCGCTACGCCGCTTCAGGGAGGGCGAAGACGATCAGGGCGCTTCCGTGGCCCGCGCCGAGCATGCCGGGGAGGAATCCCTCGGCCCAGCCGCCCCATCCGACCGGCACGGCGATGTACTGCCTGTTGTCGACCATGTAGGTGGTCGGGCTGCTGTGGTGGCCGCTTCCGCATTGGAACTGCCACAACAGTTCACCGGTGCGGGCGTCGAGTGCGTTGAACTCGCCGGAGGCTTCGCCGGCGAACACCAGGTCGCCGCCGGTGGCCAGCACCGAGGCGCACATCGGAAGTTCGTTGCGCCAGCGCCACTTCTCCTCGCCGCCTGCGTCGAACGCGCTGATGGACCCTGCCATGTCCTCGATGTCCACCTGAACGCCCGCGCCCCAGTACGGAATGCTTTCCTTGAACTCTCGGCGTCGCCGCGTGGCGGTGGCGCCGGTGTCTTGGACTGGGACGTAGAAGAGTTCGGTCTTCGGGCTGTAGGCCGCGTGGGTCCATTCCTTGGCGCCGGCCGGACCCGGGTAGAAGTGGACTGGTTCTCCCTCCTTGTCCGGGTACACCTTGGCTGTCACCTGGCCGTCCCTCGTGATCGCCCCCCACGTGATCCGGTCCACGAACGGCGTGATCTGTACTCTTTCGCCGTTCGTGCGGTCGAGTACGAAGAAGTAGCCGTTCTTGTCGAAGTGCCCGAGCAGTTTGCGCCCGTCGTGCTCGAACAGGATGCACTCGGCGATGCTGTCGTAGTCCCACAAGTCGTGCGGGGTGCACTGGTAGTGCCAGCGGATCTGACCGCTGTCCACGTCGACGGCGATGATGCTGTCCGTGAAGAGGTTGTCGCCCTCGCGGACACCTCCGTCGAAGTCGGGTGCCGGGTTGCCGGTGCCGACGTACAGCAGGTTCGTCTCCGGGTCGAAGGTGCCGGTGACCCAGCAGTTCGCCCCGCCCCGTGCCCAGGCCTCGCCGTCGGCGGGCCAGGTCTCCGAGCCGGGCTCCCCGGGCTTCGGCACGGTGTAGCAGCGCCATTGGTGCTCGCCGGTCTCGAGGTCGAACGCGTCGAGGTGGCCGCGCACGCCGAACTCGCCGCCGGAACTTCCCACGATGACCATGGACTTCACGATCAGCGGGGCGACCGTGGCGCTCTCCCCGGCTCGGACGTCTCCGTAGGTCTTGTCCCAGACCCGCTTGCCGGTGGTGGCGTCGAGCGCGAGCACACGAGCGTTCGCCGTGACGAAGAAGACCTTCCCCTGAGCCACGGCGACCCCACGGTTCACGTTCCCGCAGCACAAGGACACGTCGAAGGGGACCGCATGCTTGTACCGCCAGATCTCCACACCCGTCTTCGCGTCAAGGGCCCAGACCCAGCCGTCCCAGCCGGAGAGGAACATGACCCCGTCGACGACGATCGGGGCCGCCTCGAACGAATAGGTCGACGCGCCCGCGATCAGGCCGGTGGTGCCGGCCTGGAATACCCAGGCGGGGACCATGCGCTTGACGTTCTCTGTGTTGATCTGGTCCAGCGGGCTGTACCGCTGCCCGTTGTAGGCGCCGTAGTAGGTGAGCCAGTTCTGGGGTTCCTCGCGGGCGTTGAGTATGCGTTCGTAGTCGACGCCGGCCACTACCGGCGGCGCGACCTCCCCGCCCGCGACCTTGCCGCTCAGGGCTCCCTGATCGACAGCCTCACCCGCGTCAACATAGTCGGCGTAGTCGACGGTCATTTCCTCCACCTCCTACTTGTTCCTACGGCCGCGGCTGTTCGGGACGGTCGAGGCGAGCCTCTGGCGGAGCGTCCCCCAGGACGACGATGGCCCCGGTCAGCCCCCGCCCCTCGTCGTTGCCGGTGGGCGAGGCGTACCAGTAGTAGCCCGGCCCGTCGAGGTTGAGGTGCGCGTGTCCGTGCGAATGGTTCACCAACCAGATGAATTTCCGGTCGCCATTGCTCGGCAGGAGCGCGCAGTGCGTGTTCTGGTCGTCGTTGACGAGCTCCAGTTCGATATCGCCTCCGTGGGGCATGACCAGAATGGAGGGATCGAAGGTCAGCTCGTCCGGGTGGATGCGAATGGTGGCCTCCATATGACCATCCGATTTCTCGGTGGCCTGGCCAATGCTTCCGGTTCCCAGCACTTGCCCCAGCGCTGCTTTGTTCTGTGCGGCCAACCCGATCTTGTCCAGCAGGTCGGCTCGCTCCTGCGCGGTCGTCATAGGGGCTTCACTCCCCTCATCTCGAATCTCTGCGTCCAATTCGCATAGATCGCGCTGAAGGAGACACCTCGCCGGCCGGGGCGTTTTGTCGCTCGGCAGGAATATTCTCTCCGAATTTAGAGCCCGCTATGCCAAGTGAATCAGACCGAGAAGGGTGAGAAATTTGTACTCAAAAGGCACGCTACGCCGGATGGATCACACCGACAAGGGTGAGCTCCAGTTCGGGCGACTCATGCCGCTCGTCCGCGACCAACTACCGTTCGTCCTCGGATAGCCGCCGTTGGGAGGAGTCGGCTGCACTGCACCGCGTCGCGCTGTGATGCGGCCGATCTGGCGGCCTGCTCGGTCTTCGCGCAGCAGGCGGCGCGGGCTACCTCGTCGATCCGTTGCTCGTGTTCGGCGCGCAGCCCGGTGCGGAAGTCGAAGCCCTCGCGCAGGAGTGTTCCCACCTGCGCCGGCAGAACCCGGTCTGATCGCGCGCCTCGTTCTCCTCGCCCCTGGAACCCGCCCCATAAGACAGCCACTAAACCTCGATGGAGGATCATACGAGGTCGTACCGATCAAGGTTCATGACCTTGTCCCACGCGGCGATCCAGTCCTGCACGAACTTCTCCTGTGCATCGTCGCTCGCGTAGACCTCCGTGACGGCGCGCAGCTCGGAATTCGAACCGAAGACGAGGTCGACCCGGCTACCGGTCCACTTGACCTCGCCGGTGGCGCGGTCGCGACCCTCGAAGGCTTCCCCGGCCGCGGATGTCGGCTGCCATTCCGTGCCCGTGTCGAGCAGATTCACGAAGAAGTCGTTGGTGAGCGACCCGGGCACCGAGGTGAAGACGCCCAGCGGCGACCCCTGGTAGTTGGCGCCCAGCACGCGCAGGCCACCCACAAGGACGGTCATCTCGGGCGCGCTCAGGTTCAGCAGGTTCGCGCGGTCGACCAGCAGGTGCTCCGACGGCAGCCGGTTGCCCTTGCCCCGGTAGTTGCGGAACCCGTCCGCTTTCGGCTCGAGCGGGGCGAAGGACTCCGCATCGGTCCACTCCTGCGTGGCGTCCGTGCGTCCCGGAGTGAACGGGACTTGAACGTCGTAGCCGGCCGTCCTGGCCGCCTGTTCCACGGCGGCAGCTCCGCCGAGCACGATGAGGTCGGCCAGCGAGATCTTCTTGTCCCCGGTCTGGGAGCTGTTGAAGGACTCCTGAATCCCCTCCAGGGTGTGCAGCACCTGTGCCAGCTTGTCGGGGTCATTGACCTCCCAGTTCCGCTGCGGCTCGAGGCGGATGCGCGCGCCGTTCGCCCCGCCACGTTTGTCGCTGATGCGGAACGTCGAGGCCGACGCCCATGCGGTCGAAACGAGCTGGGAGACCGACAGCCCGGAGGCGAGTATGCGGCTCTTGAGCGCGGCGATGTCCGCCGCCCCGACGAGCTCGTGGTCGAGCGCGGGGACCGGGTCCTGCCAGCGCAGCGTTTCCCGGGGCACCAGGGGGCCGAGATAGCGCTGGATCGGGCCCATGTCGAGGTGCGTCAGCTTGAACCACACCCGGGCGAACGCGTCCGCGAGCTGGTCGGGGTTCTCCAGGAAGCGCCGAGAGATCGGCTCGTAGACCGGGTCCGATCGCAGCGCGAGGTCCGTCGTCAGAATCGTCGGGGCATGTGCCGTCGACGGGTCGTGGGCGTCGGGCACGGTGCAGGCCCCGCCGCCGTCCCTCGGGATCCATTGCCACAGACCGGCGGGGCTCAGCTCCAGGTCCCACTCGTAGCCGAACAGGGTCTCGAAGAAGCTGTTGTCCCATCTCGTCGGGGTGGGAGTCCACGTACCCTCAAGCCCGCTGGAGATGGTGTCCCTGCCCTTTCCGGTGCCGTAGCTGCTCTTCCAGCCCAGGCCCTGCTCTTCGAGGGGCGCGCCCTCGGGTTCGGGGCCGAGGTACGCCTCCGGGTCGGCCGCGCCGTGGGTCTTGCCGAACGTGTGGCCGCCCGCGATCAGCGCGACGGTCTCCTCGTCGTTCATCCCCATGCGCCGGAACGTCTCACGGATGTCCCGGGCCGCGGTGAGCGGGTCCGGGACGGTGTTCGGTCCCTCCGGGTTGACGTAGATCAGGCCCATCTGGACCGCGGCGAGAGGGTGCTCCAGCTCCCGGACGCCGACGTGGCGTTCGTCGCCGAGCCAGGTGCGCTCGCGACCCCAGAAGATCCCTTCGTCGGGTCCCCAGACCTCCGCCCGGCCACCGGCGTAGCCGAAGGTCCTGAAGCCCATCGTCTCCAGGGCACGGTTGCCCGCGAAGATCATCAGGTCTGCCCACGAAATCTTGCGGCCGTACTTCTTCTTCGTCGGCCAGAGCAGCCGGCGCGCCTTGTCGAGGTTGCGATTGTCCGGCCAGCTGTTCAGCGGCGCGAAACGCTGCAGGCCGGTGCCCGCGCCACCGCGGCCGTCGTCGATGCGGTACGTCCCGGCGCAATGCCACACCATGCGGATCACGAGCGGCCCGTAGTGGCCGAAGTCGGCCGGCCACCACTCCTGCGACGTCGTCAGCGCCTCGTCGACGTCCCGCGCAAGGGCGTCGAGGTCGAGCGTCCGGAACTCCGCGGCGTAGTCGAAGTCCTCGCCCATGGGGTCGGCAACGCCGCGGTGTGTCCGGAGGATCGTCAGGTCGAGCTGGTTCGGCCACCAGTCGCGGTTGCTCGCGCCCCCGATCGGACAACCGCGGTGCTCGGCCGAGACAGAGAGGCCAAGGCCGCCCGCGCTCCCAGGTTTCATCTCGCCGCTCATGGCGTCCCGACTGTCAGACACGGGAACTTCCTTCCGGACCCATAGGCCGTGCCGGCCTACTCAGATGTCCAGCGCGCGACGCACGGCCGGCGCGTTCCGCCGGGAGACCGGCACCCTGTCGTTCACCCGGCCGTCCATGATCAAAACTAGGTCGCCCTTTAGCCCCCGCTCGATCTCCCGGACGCGGCTGAGGTTGACCACATACCGGCGGTGCACCCGCAGGAAGCCGGAATCCGCCAGCTCATTGTCGAGCTTGTCCAGGCTCAGAGAGGCGGCCCGCAGCCGCCCCTGTTCGGTGGAGAGCCACACGTCGTTTCCCATCGATTCAGCGAAGGAGACTTCCGGCAGCCGCAGCAGCACCATCCGGTTGCCGCGTATCGCGATCAGTCGACGCGGCTGCACCGACGGGTGCGCGGAACCCTCCGCCTGCGGCAACTGTGCCCCGTCGGAGGCACCGAACGAGACCAGGTTGCCAATCAGGTGTCCGGACGAGAAGACGGGTCGGAAACTGATCGATGTCGGCTCGTCGGCGAGATGGGCAAATATCTGCGTCGAGCCGACCCAGTCAGGGTTGTGAGCCGCCTGGCCGGCGGCATACCGGGCGGCCGCGATCAATTCCGGCAGCCCGGGGTTCCATCGCAGTGTGGGGTCGACCGCCGGGGTACATGCCGGGACGCCGAGGAGCACGCTTGCCATGTCGTCGGCGATCACCACCTTGCCCCCGGTGTCCAGCGCGGCGAGCGCCGCACCGGAGCGTCCCCTGGCCTGGGTGTAGGCAGCGACCAGCTCGGCGCCACTATCCCTGGCGCGCCTCCTCAGCGGGTGCTGGGTCATGGTGACCGCCTTCGCCAGCCAGCTTTCCGCGGACGCAGGAAGCTCGCTGCGCCAGCAGCAGATGTTCAGGACCGCGATCGGTTCCGTGGTCACCACGTCACGCACCGCGATACCCGCGCTGAACCAATCGTGGAACGCCCGGCACCAGTGCTCCGCGCCCCGGATCGGTACCGGGCCGTGCGCCTCGAGCGCCGTACCCATGCCGTTCGTACCCACCGCGCACTCGGACCAGCAGAACCAGGGCGCCAGATTGCAGCCGCCGGCTCTGGCGAGCGTGGCTTGATCACCCCACTCGGCGAGTATGCGGCCGGCGGCATCAGTGACGGTGACGACGCAACCGAGGTTGCCCACTTCATTCGCCACGGAGGCGGCACGGAAGCCCAGCTCGGCGAACACGACATCGTGCTCGGGGGCATGGCCGAACTCCGGGAGGGCTACCGGAGCCTCTGTGAGGTGAGGATCGACCCGGTACTGCTCGCGGCAGCGGTGCCAGGAGATCGCCACGAGAGGCCGGACACCCGGGATGTGATCCTCGCCCTGTACGAACCGCTCCCACGCCGCGAGCACGCTGCCGCCGCCCGGGTCCGCCGACATGGGCTCAAGCCGATGTGCACTCCTCATGGTTCAGAACCGCCTCTGGTCCTTCCCCAACGCGCTGCGTCGCGCGCCCTACTGCTTCGTCACGTTCCAGGCCGTGTCACAGACCTCCACCTCCCACCCTAGGTACGGTTGTCGGGCTGCGCACGTCCCTTCCGGGCCGCGTGGGCACGTCGAAGGCGGCCACGCCGACCACACGCACGGGTCTCTTGACCTGCCTGCCCACGGTCATGGCGACCATGATCCGGCTGGCTCAGATGCCTGCGTCGACAGCGAAGACGTCGAGGCCCGCGGCGTGGGCCGGCTTCCACGCCGCGTGCACAGCGGCTGCGCTCGCTGCCTGCTCGGGCGTGTGGCCGTGGGCGATGAGCTAGAGAGATCGCCAGGACGGCGAGCGTTTCCCGCAGGTGTTCGAGCCGGTCGATCTGCGCCAATGCCTCCTGGACGTCCGGCGCTCCGCCAACCGGCCGGGCCGCTCCACTCACCAGCGCACCTCAGCCGGCGCGCGCAACCCCACTGCCGCACCTTCAGTGAGTGGCTCGTCTCGCATCGCTGGCCGGGTAATCGCCGCGCTACGCGGATTCCAGGGGATGCGGGCGAGTTCATGCAAGACCGGCGAGGGGCGCGCTGGTCTGCCAGGAGACGGGCAGGACAACATCGACTCCGTCACGGCGGGCCAGGGGCAGCAGTCGGCTCATGGTGGTGTCGAGGTCGTCGAGCAGGTAGGGCATGGGGCGTAGTGGCCGGTCGAGGCCGAGGAAGAAGTCGTCCCAGTGCACCAGGATGACCCGCTTGGCCCCGGTCGCCGCCACGACCTCGTCCCAATAGGTGTGCACGAACTCGGCGGGCTGTTTGCCCAGCGTGCCGACGCCTAGGTAGACGACGTCGGCGTGGTGACCGCGCAGCGCGCCGGGCCGGTAGTTGGCGCTGGCTTGCAGAAGTACACGGCCGTTGGGGTGGGTGACCAGCACGGAGTGGGCGGTGCCGGTCTTCCAGGCACCGGCGCGGGCCGGCGGGATCAAGGGCTGATCGACGGTGCCGGGGTAGTGGTCGCCCGGGCTGTGCACGGAGTCCAGGAAGGTCAGCGTGAAACTGCCGTACGTCGCGGTGTCGCCGTCGCCGACCACCCGCAAGGACGACTCGGGGACCCCGAGGCCGCGCCCGATGTTGGCGGTGGACTCCGACCCGACCAGCTCTGCGCCGGTCTCCAGCGCCCACACCGGTGCGTCGAGGGCGTGGTCGTAGTGGGAATGCGCGCACACCACGGCGGCCAGGGTGTCCACCCGCAGACGCTCGATGGCGGAACGGACCAGCGCTCGGTTCGGGGCGATCTTGCCCATGCCTACTCGCAGCATCCCCGGGCGGGTGACGAACCCGTCGCTGAGCACCGATGTCTGCCCGTCCGACAGCAGCACTGAACTCGTGCCCAGGAAATGAGCGCTCAGCCCCTCACGGTGCGCTGCAGTGCGCTGCTGGTAAGCCAGGTAGGGCCGCAGACTGGGACGACCGATCAGCACCTTCATACGAGCATCCTCGAACCCCAGTGGCAGGAGCGGCCACCTCCGGACCTCGTGTGCCCTCTCACAACCGGTCCATCCTGCAAAGCCAGTTCAGCACGCGCCGGTGAGCCGCCGCGGGGCCCGGGCTTCCTCTCAGCAGGCGTGACACCGTGCCGCACCGCTTCCCGCGAGTAGGTCGAGGTCTCCGGAAGGCCGTTTTCACGAACCGGGGTTCAGGCCCTCCGAGCGCCGCTGCGCATGCCCGGGCGTCGGGTCCAGATACACCCGGCACACCGCCGGGAACGCCTCGTGCAGTCGCTGCTCGGCCCGCTCACAGGCCCACTCGACCTCGGCGGCGGTCGACAGGTCACGGAAGTCCACCTTGGCCGCCACCAGGGCCTCCCCCGGTGCCTGCACCAGAGTCGTCAGCTCCAGTACCGCCTCGATGTGCTCCACCTGCAGGAGTTCCGCCCGGATCCGCTCCCGCACCGGCCGGGGCAGCGGCCGCCCGATGAGAAGCTCCACGTTCGACCGGCCGAGCACCCAGGCGACGTACAGCAGCAACACGCCGATGGACAGGGAGGCTATGCCGTCCCAGACCCCGGATCCCGTGAGCTGCCCGCCCAGCAGGCCGCCCGCCGCCAGCACCAGGCCGATCAGCGCAGCCGAGTCCTCCAGAACCACCGCCTTCACGGCGGTGTCGGGCGTGTGCCGCAGATAGAGCCGGAAGGGCATCCCGCGGCGGTCCGCGTCACCGCGCGCCTGGCGCACCCCGGTCCGCAGCGAGAAGCCCTCCAGCGCGAAGGCGATCGCGAGGACGATGTACGACACCCGCGGGTCACCGAGCGTCTCGCCCCTGGTCAGGGTGTGGATGCCGTCGTAGAGGGAGAAGACCGCGCCGCCGACGAAGGTGGCGACTGCGGCGAGCAGCGCCCAGACGTAGCGTTCGGGGCCGTACCCGAGGGGATGGTCCTCGTCGGGGGGTTTCCGGCTGCGCTTGAGCGCCGTCAGCAGCAACACCTCGGTGACCGTGTCGGCGACCGAGTGCGCGGCCTCGGAGAGCATGGCGCTGGAGCCGCTGATGAGGCCGGCCGCCACCTTGGCGATCGCGATGCCGAGGTTGGCGAGGGCGGCGACGACGACCGTGAGGGTACTTCCGGCGTCGGTGTCCCGCCGGTCCGGGTGCGGAGCTTTCGCCATGTCCCTCAGTGTTCCCGCGGAACCCGTACCGCGCCCTCCTGGATGACCGAGAGGGTAAAGGCGCCGGTCCTGTGAATACATGTGGGCCTGAGTCGGGGGCGTAGGGCATCACACACCGTCACCGGAACCTTCCGGCCGCCCGGCTGGCCGTGGTGGGTCACCGGTGCAGGGACTCGGCGACGGCCGGGTCCTCGAGCACGGTGACGCACCAGGCGAAGTGCTCGTCCCCGCCGCCCGGCGCGAAGGCGTCGCTCGTGGCCATCGCATAGGCGGCCCGGTACAGCAGGAGGTCGTCGACCGCGTAGCCGAACTCGTCGGCGAACCGCGTGGTGAGCTGCCGGGTGATCTCCGGGGCGTGCTCGGTGCCCGCCGGGAAGATGGCCGCGGCCACGGCGGCGTCGAACCGGGGGTCCCCGCCCGTGGACAGGAAGCCGTAGTCCACGAGGGCGAGCGGCCGCAGGTCGTCGTCCACCAGCACGGTCTCCGGGAAGATGTCACCGTGGACGACCGCCTCGTCGGTACGGGGCAGCGAGCGTAGCTTCCGAAGCAGCCGGGCGCGCGTGTCGTCGAAGTCGTGGACCTGCGTGGAGAGCCGGTCCGCGCAGCGGCTGACCCGCCGGTCCACCAGGTCCGCCAGGGCGGATCCGAAAGTGGTGTGGCCTTCCCACAGCGGGCGCTCCTCGTCCAGCACAGGAAGGTGTTTGACCTCGTCGACGTCATGGGCGTCCGCGAGGGCGCGCAACACGGCGACCAGGCAGTCGACCGCTTCGGGCAGCACCTCGTCCGGGTCGTCGGTGCGGATCCTGCCCGCCAAGGGCTCGCCGGTCAGCTCCCGCTCCACGGTCATCGGGACACCGTCCATGTCCTCGACGGCGAGGATCTCCGGGGCGCCGAACGGCAGGTGCGCCGCGGCATCGGCGTAGAAACGCTGCATCCGCCGCAATTCGGATCCCCGTCGGCGCTCCCACACCTTGGCCACCGTTCCGTCGCCGAGTCGGTACACGGCTCCCTCCACCGCCGCCTCGACGAGCCCGGCGTCGGGATATCCGGCGTCGAGGAAATGTCGTACGCGCCGGGCTGTGGTGGCCTGTGTCGCATCGGACATCTCGTGCCTCCTTCCGCCCCCGGAGTGAACGACCGGCCGCTCGTCGGGGCCGCCGGGACCATCTCCCACCGTAGGCCCCTCGCTCGCGCGACACCCGGTGACGGAGCGCTGCCGGGCGCCGTGCGGTCCGCCACGCGTGTACGGCGGACCAGTGCCGACGGATTGCGGGGCGGGGCTTGGGCTTCTGGTCATCGGTGGCGGGCGGGATGCCGAGTGTGGCGGCCTTCGTGACTCCCCGTGCGGTGCAGTACGCCTTCCGGCACCACCTCTCTCCGCCTGACGAGCGGCGATCCAAAGGGCCGGGGCCCGGCCGCCCGCCGGCCGTCGATCAGCGCCGCCACAGGTCCCGGCGGGCGCGGGTGAAACGGCGCAGGGCGTCGGGCAGTGGTTCGATGCCGATACCGGGGGTGGAGGGCACGGGCAGGTGGCCGTCCTGGAGGACGAAGGGCTCGGTGATGTCCTCGGCGAAGTAGCGGTCGGAGGCGGACGTGTCGCCGGGGAGGGTAAAGCCGGGCAGGGCGGCCAGCGCGAGGTTGGGGGCGCGGCCGATGCCGGTCTCCAGCATGCCGCCGCACCACACGGGTAGGCCGTGCGCGCGGGCCACGTCGTGGACGCGGCGCGCCTCGAGGTACCCGCCGACGCGGGCCGGTTTGACGTTCACCACCCGGCAGGCGTCCATGGCGATCGCCGAGGCGGTGCCGGCGGCGTCATGCAGGGATTCGTCGAGGCAGACAGGGGTGGTCAGGCGCTGCTGGAGTCGAGCGTGGGCGTACAGGTTGTCCTCGGCGAGGGGTTCCTCGATCAGCAGCAGGCCGAAGTCGTCGAGCCGGCGCAGGTGCTCGGCGTCGGCGAGGGTGTAGGCGGTGTTGGCGTCGACCTGGAGGGGCAGCGCCTCCCCGAAGCGTTCGCGGACCGCCCGAACCGGTTCGACGTCCCAGCCCGGTTCGATCTTCAGCTTGATCCGGACGTAGCCCTCGGCGAGGTAGCGCTCGACGTCGTCGAGGAGTGCGGGCAGGGAGTCCTTGATGCCGACGGACACCCCCGCGGGCACCCGGTCGCGGACCGCGCCGAGGTAGGTGGCCAGCGGTATCCCGTAGGTGCGCAGCTCGGCGTCGAGGACGGCGGTCTCCAGGGTCGCCTTGGCCAGCAGGTGGCCCTTGACGCCGGCGACGGCCGGGGCGAGCCGTGCGGCGGTGAGCCTCGGCAGGGCCGCCGCGCGCGGCAGGAGGAAGTCGCGCAGCACGATCTCGGCGCCGGCGACGAACTCGGAGCAGTACAGCGGTTCGGGGTCGGCTGCGAACTCCGACCAGCCCTCGCCGGTGTCGGTGACGACGCGCAGCAGGAAGGTGTCTTTCGTGGTCATTGTGCCGAACGAGGTGCGGAACGGGGTGACCAGCGGGATCGCCACGTGGACGATCTCGACGTGTTCGAGTCTCATGCCGTCTGCTCCTGGTGGGTGAGGGTGTACCAGCCGTCGCGGGACATGCCGGTTGCCGTGCAGCCGCGGGCGAAGGCGTCGGTGAACACCGCGCGCACGGCGTGCCGCCAGCGCAAGGCCAGGGCCGGGGCGGCGGCGCGCAGCGCGACGATGTCGTCGGGGACCCGGCACCACACGCGCTGTCCGTCCCGGTCGTGGAGGGTGAGCGGTCCGCCGTCGGGTGCGACGGCGCTGACTCCGGCCGGGGCGAGGGCGGCCCGACGGTCGTGTGCGTCGTCCATGCCCGGGGGCGGCGGCGCGGCCGGTTCGGGGGCCGTCAGGTCCCAGGTCACGGTCAGCCGGTCGCTCTCGTCGCCGTCGTTCACACCGTCGGCCATGGGGCCGTAGAAGTCGACGAGATACTCGGTGCCGACGGCCCCTAGCTTGGCCAGGTTGAAGCGGGCGTTGCGACCGACCAGCGGGTCGAAGGTCCACCGCATGGTGCGGGCGCCGCGGTCGAGCGCCCAGGCGCGCTGGGCCCGCTTCACGGCGAGGCCGAGTCCCTGGTCGGCGGCGGCGACCAGCGAGTAGGTGTCCCCCTGCGGTCCGAGGACCACCACGGCGGCTCCGGCCACCCGCGTCCCGTCGAGCGCGACGTGCACGGCACCGCCCGCGTGGATCAGGCTGTGCAGCACCTCGGCCGGGTAGGGCGGTGCGGTGCGGGGTGTGTGCCAGACGTCGCTGAAGTAGTCGGTCACTGCCGCGATCTCGGCCACGCCGTGGACGGCACGGATGGGGGCTGTCGTCATGGCACGAGTCTCGGAGACCACGACGCCCGCCGAGTTGTGCATGACGACAAGACCTGCGTACGTTCCTTTCCGTATCGGCCAATCGTTCAACCGAGGAGAAACATGGACGTCCCTACGCTCGGCGATCTGCTGGACGTCGTCGGGGACTCCGCCCTGAGGTTGCGCGCGGCCCCGGCGGGCCTGGCGGTGCCGGTCGCAGAAGTGCTGCTGTACGACGCCGGCGCCCCCTACCGGCCGCGCCCGGCGGGCTGCTGCTGGCGGTCGGAGTGCGGGCCTCGGCGGCGGGAGCGGTGGTACGTGCGGCGGCGCGGGCCGGCATGACAGGCGTGGTCGTGCGGGGCGCGGACGGGCCGGTGGGCGAGGCGGAGACGCACGGCGTGGCGCTGCTGTCGCTCGAGGGGGACATGCCCTGGCACGAGGCGCACCTGCTGCTGGTGTCGGCGGTCGGTGCCGGTGCCGGTGCCGGGCCGGGGGAGTTCACCGGCCCGGGCACGGGCACCGCGGCGGTGTCGGCCAGCGAACTGGGCGACCTGTTCGCGCTGGCCGACGCGATCGCCACCGCGGTCGGCGGGGCGACCGCGGTGGAGGATCCCCATCAACGCCTCCTGGCGTACTCGACGGTGGCGGGCCAGGCGCTGGACGAGGACCGCAGGCAGGGAATCCTGGGCCGGCAGGTGCCGGCCAGCGCAGAGAACACCGAGCAGTACCGGGTGATGTTCGCGGCCGACCATCCGGTGCGGCTGCCCGCGCTGGGCAAGGGCGATCTGCCGCGGCTGGCGATGCCGGTGCGGGCGGGCGGCGAGACACTCGGCTCGATCTGGGTGGTCGACGGCGGCATGCTCGCGGCGGACGCCGAGGAGACCCTGGCCCAGGGCGCCTCCACGGCAGCCCTGCTGCTGCTGCGGGCCCGCGCCGCGCGGGAGCTTGCCCGCCACCACAACAGCGACCTGCTGCGCCGCCTCCTGGAGGGCACCGCGGAGGCGGCCACCGCCGCCCCCCGGCTGGGGATCGACGGCGCGCTGCGGGTGGCGGCCTTCGCGCTGGACGCGGCCGCCGACCTGCCGGACGCCGAGCGGACCGCGCTGCGCCTGCTGGACGTCGTGCGCCTGCAGTGCGAGGCACGGTACGGGCGGCACGCCTGTGTCCTGGTCGACGGCGTGGTGTACGCGCTGCTGCCTGCGCCGGAGGCGCCGGGCGGTACCGGCCCGGAGCCGCGCCGGCGCGCGCACGAGCAGCGTCACCGAGCGCTGGCCGAGGACATCGTGCGGCGGGCCGGGCGGGCCCTGCGGATCCCGGTGCGGGCGGCGCTCGGGGCCGTGGTGCCCGGCGTCAGTGCGGTGACCGCCTCACGGGCGGACGCGGACCTGGTGCTGCGAGTCCTGGACGAGCAGCTGCCGGTGGCGTCGGTGGACGAGGTCAGGCCCCGGGTGACGCTGCTGCGCCTGACACAACTCATGGGAGAAAGACGCGAGTTGAACGAGGGCGCCTGGCGGCGGGTGATGGCGTACGACGAGGCGCACGGCACCGAGTACGCCCGCACCCTGATCTGCTACCTCGACGCCGGCTGCGACATGGCGGGCGCGGCCAGGCTACTGGCCGTGCACCCCAACACGTGCCGCTACCGCCTCCGGCAGGCCCGGCAGCACGTCGGGATCGACCTGGACGATCCCGACGAACGGCTGGTCCTGTGGCTTCAGTTGAGGGCCCTGGCAGGGCTCACCGGAGCCAGCTCCTGAGGCGTTCCTCGCACTCGCGCAGGTGCGCCACGGGCACGTACTCGCCGGCGGTGTGCGCGAGTGAGGGGTCGCCCGGGCCGTAGTTGAGGGCGGCCACGCCCAGGGCGGCGAACCGGGCGACGTCAGTCCAGCCGAACTTGGGCCGGGGCCGGACCCCGAGCGCATCGACGAGTCCGGCGATCCGGTCCAGGCCGGGCAGCGCCCCGGCCACGGCCTCGGCTACGCGCACCTCGTACTCCTGGAACATCCCGCGCAGCCGCGCCTCCGCCTCCTCGGGTGAACGGTTCGGAGCGAAGCGGTAGTTGACGGTAATGAGGCACTCGTCAGGGACGACGTTACCGGCCACCCCGGCCCGTACGGCGACGGCGCCGAGCCCCTCCCGGTACTCCAGCCCGTCGATGACGACCCTCTCGGGTGCGTGGTCGTCGAGCCGCTGGAGGACGCGGGCGGCCTTGTGTGCGGCGTTGACGCCCTTCCAGGCCCGCGCGGTGTGCGCCCGCTCGCCCCGTACGACGATGTCGGCGTTCAGGATGCCCTGGCAGCCGGCCTCGACGCCCGCGTCGGAGGGTTCCATGAGGATGGCGAGGGCGGCGTCGTCGATCAGGTCGGGGCGTTCGGCGGCGATCCGGTGCAGGCCGTTGCGGTCGCCCTCGACCTCCTCGCATTCATAGAAGACGAAGGTGAGGTCCTGGGCGGGGTCCGGCAGGCTGGCGGCGAGCCGCAGGGCCACGGCGACGCCGCCCTTCATGTCGCACGCCCCCAGGCCGTGCACGCTTCCGTCGGCGAGCCTGGACGGCAGGTTCCCGGCGGCGGGGACGGTGTCGAGGTGCCCGGCGATCAGGGTCCGCCGGGGGCGTCCGAGTGCGGTACGGGCGACGACGGAGTTGCCGATCCGCTCGACCGAGAGGTGGGCGAGCCCGCGCAGCGCCTCCTCCACGGTATCGGCGAGCAGAGCCTCTTGTCCGCTCTCGGAGGGCAGGTCGACGAGGGCGCGGGTGAGGCCGACGACATCGGCGGTCAGGTCGAGGGAGGTCATGCGGATTCCTGTGCGGGTTCGTGGGTCTGTCGGCCGAGCTTGGAATGGCGGATGCCGTAGCAGCCGTAGACGACGAGGCCGGCAACCATCCACGTCCCGAAGGCGATCCAGGTGTCGGCGCCGAGGCTGGTGAGCATGTAGACGCAGCAGGCGACGCCGAGGAGCGGCAGCAGCGGGGAGAGCGGGACGCGGAAGGTGCGCGACGCCTGCGGGGCGCGTCGGCGCAGCAGCACTACGGCCAGGTTGACCAGCATGAAGGCGAAGAGGGTGCCGATGCTGGTGGCATCGGCGAGGCTGCCCAGCGGGACGAGTGCGGCGAGCATCGCGATGAAGGCCGAGACGATCACGGTGTTGGCGCGCGGCACTCCGGTGCGCGGGTGCACCTTGGCGAACAGGGGAGGCACGAGCCCGTCCCTGGCCATGGCGAACAGGATGCGTATCTGGCCGTACTGCACCGTCAGTACGACGCTGGTCGTGGCGACGACGGCGCCGACGGACAGCAGGATCGGCCACAGGCTCCCGCCGCCGACAGAGCGCACCAGTACCTCGCTGAGGGTGGCCTCGGTGCCCGCGAAGTGCTTCCACGGCATGGCGCCCAGCGCGGCGACGGCGACGATCACGTAGAGGACGGTGACCAGGACCAGGGACAGGATGATGGCGCGGGGCAGGTCGCGCTGCGGGTTCCTGGCCTCCTCGCCCGCGGTCGAGGCGGCGTCGAAGCCGATGTAGGAGAAGAACAACGAGGCGGCGCCCGCGCTCATCCCGGCGGCGCCGAGCGGGAACAACGGCCGGAAGTTGCCCGCGTGGAAGGCGGTGAACGCGACGGCGCAGAACATCACCAGCGAGGCGATCTTGACGGTGACCATCACGGTGTTGACGACCGCGCTCTCCTTCGCGCCGCGCAACAGGACAACCATGGCGAGGACGACGATGAGGGCGGCGGGGACGTTGACGGTGCCGCCGGCCCCCGGTGGCGCGCTGAAGGTCTCGGGCAGGGTCACGCCGAAGGCGAGGTCGAGCAGTTCGTTGACGTACTGCCCCCAGCCCACCGCGACGGCGGCCACGGACACCCCGTACTCCAGGATCAGGCACCAGCCGCACACCCAGGCGACCAGTTCGCCGAGCGTGGCGTAGGCGTAGCTGTAGGAGGAGCCGGAACCAGGGATCATGCCGGCCAGTTCGGCGTAGGAGAGCGCCGAGAACAGAGCAGTGATCCCCGCGAGCACGAAGGACACGACGACAGCGGGCCCTGCCTCGGGGACGGCCTCGCCGAGGACGACGAAGATGCCTGTGCCGAGGGTGGCGCCGACGCTGAGCAGGGTGAGCTGGGTAACGCCCATACTCCGTCTGAGCGAGCTGCCCTCGGCCTCACCGACCAGCGAGCCGACCGCCTGCCGGCGGGTCAGCCGGCCTGTCATGCCTCCTGCTCGTCCCGTCCGTGGCCGTGTACCGAGTGTCTGCACCGTGCTTCCCTTCGCCGTGGGACTGCCTGGCGTAGATGATGCGGAGACGGCACCTCGCCCCGGTGAGGGAGTCGGCCAAAGCTTCCCCGTCTTCTTTGCCCATCCCTCCAAAGCCACCCTGCCCGGATCCTGGATCCCCCCGGCCGCATCCGCCGAGTCCGCCCCGACGCACCATCCCCGAGGACGACCTGTTCTGGGCCCTGTGCGGAGGCTGCGGAGGCAACTACGGCGTCGTCACCGCACTGCAGTTCGCCACCGAGGACACCCGCGACGCGAGCCTCACCAGGTTCGTGGTCACCTGGCCCGCTACCGGGACCGCCACTGCGCTCCAGGGTTGGAGAGCATGGAACGCCGAGCAGCCCAGCGACTCCGGCATGCCCTCCCTGCCCACGTGACCCGAACCTTCATCGGCGCGCCCGGCGACCTTCATCCCGTGCTGGACCGGCTGTCCGCGGCCGTGGGCGAGGTCGGGATCCGAGCAGAACCAGGGCCGCGGCGGTCGTCTCGGGATGGCGAGCAGGAGGGCCGACGGACGCGTGCGTCATGCTCCGTGCTGCGTCACGTGTCGCACGGCGTTTCCGGGCCGTCCTCGAGCTGGTTCCTTCACTCACCAGGGCCGCCGTCTGTGCCGCCGCCTCCCTGCTGCGCAGTCCCGAACCCGACAGCCCCCGTCTCGTCGCTGGGGATGCCGAAGACGTCCGGGCCCCGCGCGAATTGTTCCATCAGCGCACCTCTCGTGCGCGCACCAGCTCCTCGTCACTCGCCTGCTGCGGCCGTGGCGGCGGTGGGATGCGAGCGACAGCACGGGGGTGCGGGTGGCCCTGCGGCTGGCCTTCGGCGCCGAGGGCCGGGTACTGGCGTGCGGCGGGGAGATCTTCGAGGGCGGCGGGCCCGACGGATGGGGCGGCGGACCCGACGGATGGTCAGGGTCGGAGGGCGGTGACACGCCCGAGGAGGGGTTGAGCTCTACTCCGACATGTTCCAGCCCGTGCAGCCCGACCACGGCTACCGGGCCGAGCGTCGGGAGGCCGACCGGGCGCTGTACTCCGCCGACGTCAAGGGCCGCACCAAGGTGGCCGTCGTGGTGGCCAAGGACCAGAAGGACCGCCCCGGTTGGGGCCCGCCGGAGACGAACGCCGCCTGCGATCCCGCCGAACTGTCGGCCGCCCAGGGCTGGGAGGTGTGGACCGACGGCGCACGGGTGCCGGTGAGCCGGCTGGAAAGCTCCGCTTCCTCACCCTGGGCGGGCGGCCGCACGTACGTCCGTGATCCCGAAGGTGTGCTCGCCCGTGACGGGCTGCTCAGCGTCGTACCGCAAGCAGGTCCGCATGCCCGCGGGCGCCCGCGACACCGGGTACCACTACCGTGAGCGGCACCTGTGGCTGACGGAGGAACCGGGACACCGCCTACGTCCGCACGTCCTCAGGAGTGGAGGCCTGGCCCCGGGCGGCGCGGGAGGTCGCCTGCAAGTGACCGGTCAGGTGTGGACGGACGGCGCACGGGTGCCGGTGAGCCGGCTGGAAAGCTCCGCTTCCTCACCGGCTCCGGTGCAGTGCGACCAGCAACTGCCAGACCTGGTCCGCGACTTCCTCCGGCGCGGCCCGCAGCAGTCCGTGCAACCAGTCCGCGAGGACACCCGCGAAGGTCGCCGCCACCGCCGACGCGACCAGCGGGGCGTCAGCCGCGCCGGCCAGTTCGCGCTCCTCGAGGCTGCGGGCCCGCAGGTCCCGGTGCAGCACCCGGCCGAGCGGCCCGCCGCCGCCCGGCGCGAGCAGCGACCGGTACAGGGCCGCGTGCGGGGCCAGACCGGTGAAGAACTCCCGCAGCGCGGGCGGGGCGTGGACCGGATCGGGTCGCCCCCGCCAGGCGTGCAGCGCGTCCACCGCCTGCCGTACGACGTCCGCGCACGCGTCGACCGCCAGCGCCTCGATGCCGTCGTAGTGCACATAGAACGTGGCCCGGCCCACCCCGGCCCGGCGCACCAGCGCGGCCACGGCGACCTCCGTCGGCGGTCGCTCGGCGCACTCGGCGAGCAGGGCGGCGCGCAGCCTGGCGCGGGTGCGCGCCGCCCTCGGGTCCTCGTACGGCGCCCGGCTCATCGCGCGGCGAGGACGGCGGCCAGCGCGAGCGCGCCGGGCAGCGCCTGGGCGAACAGAATGCGGCGGTTGGCCGTGGTGGCGCCGAACACGCCCGCCACCACCACACAGGACAGGAAGAACACCTCGACCCGGAAGCCGGTCGGGTCGGCGGCGAGAAGCCCCCACACCAGTCCGGCCGCGAGGAAGCCGTTGTAGAGGCCCTGGTTCGCGGCCAGCGGAGCGGTCGCCCGGGCCGTCTCCGGGTCGAACCCGTGCAACCCCCGCCCCGGCTTCCGCTGCCACAGGAACATCTCCAGCACCAGGATGTACATGTGCAACACGGCCACCAGTCCGACCAGCACGTTCGCCACGATTTCCATGAGCAGCGAGCCCTCCCCTTCATGGACAGGTGTCCAGGATAGCTGGACACCTGTCCACTAAATCACGAGGTCCCGCCACCCCGGCGCAGCTCCCGCCTCGCCACGTAGTGCCACCGAGACAGGCTGGAGGGGACGCTGGAAGCGCGGCAGGCGGCCGTGGTCTGACGCCGACAGGCTTTCCTCTTGCATGTTCTATGCCATACACCTTAAGTTACTGGCAGGTAGACCATTTGGTGGGCCGTATGGCCCCGGGGAAGCTGGTGAGCAGATGAGCCCGCGCAAGAGTGAGAGCCGTGACCGGATGGTCCTCAGTGCTGCAGCTCTGCTGCGTGAATACGGTGCGAGCGCCACCAGCATCGACCGGGTACTCGCCCACAGCGGAGCCCCCCGGGGCTCGGTGTACCACCACTTCCCGGGCGGGCGGGCGCAGCTCATCGAGGAGGCGCTGGCACTGGCGGCGGACTTCCTCACAGGGCTGATCGACACCGCTATGCAGGTGGATGACCCGGTGGCGGCCGTCGACGCGTTTTTCCGGCTGTGGCGGGACCGGCTCGTGGAGAGCGGCTTCCGGGCCGGCTGCCCGATCGTGGCGGTGGCCGTGGAGACCAACGACGATGCACCCCAGCTTGCCCGCTCGGCCGCCGCAGTCTTCGCCCGCTGGCAGGAGGCCCTCGCTGCTTTTCTCGTCCGGCACGGACTGACCGAGGAACGCAGCCGCCGACTCGGTGCCTTCATGATCGCCGCCGTCGAAGGCGCGGTGATCATGTGCCGTGCCGAACGGAGCACCGCCCCGATCGAGGCAGCCGCCGCCGAGATCCACGACCTGCTCCTCCACGCCCTGCGCGACCGCCCCGGTGCCGCATCCGGGCCCCGGCCGTAGCCCGCAGTCGCTTGTCCACGTCAGCTCAGCCCGAAGGAGTCGCCATGCCCTCACTCGACCGTCAGGACAACGTCTTCGTCCTCGACCTGGGAGACGGAGAGAACCGCTTCCACCCCGACTGGCTCACCGCCGTCAGCGCCGCGCTCGACGAGGTGGAGAAGGCGGAAGGCCCTCGCGCCCTGGTCACCGCCGCCACCGGCAAGTTCTACTCCAACGGGCTCGACCTGGACTGGCTGTCCGCCCACACCGACCACTACCAGGACTACGTGGTCACCGTCCATGAGCTGTTCGCGCGAATGCTGTCGCTGCCGGTCATCACGGTGGCGGCGCTGCAGGGGCACACCTTCGCCGCCGGTGCCATGTTCTCCCTCGCTCACGACTTCCGCGTCATGCGCGCCGACCGCGGCTACTGGTGCCTGCCCGAAGCGGACATCAACATCCCCTTCACCCCCGGCATGGCCGCCCTCATCCAATCCCGGCTGGCGCCGCAGACCGCGCACGAGGCCATGATCACCGCCCGTCGCTACGGCGGCGCCGACGCCGCGGCCACCGGCATCGTCGACCAGGCCGTCACCGAGGAAGCCGTGCGCTCCACCGCGATCGAGATCGCCCAGGCACAGGTGAACAAGGCCGGCGACACCCTCGGCACCATCAAGGCCCGCATGTACGCACCGGCCCTGGCCACCCTGCGCGACACCACCAACCCGCTCGGCTGACCAGCACCTCACCGACCGCACCAAGCCGTGTCCCGGGGCACGGGCTCTGCCCCAACCGCCCACCGCATCAGGGCGTTCACCGCGAACACCATCTTCCGCGACAACACCTGGTGCGAGCGAGACAAGCAGAACGCCCTGCGCGTCAGCCCGCACAACGTGGCTTCGGCCTCCACCTGCCCACCCGCAACGGCGGCAACGAACGCACCCGCGTCGCCCTGAACACCCTCACCGACCTCACCTGGCACGACCCCATCGCCGGAACCCCCTGGCACAAGCACGTTCCTGCCAGTACCCGTACCCAGCACGTCCCCGCCTGATGAACACCCCGCCCCTCGGGGCGGCACCACCAGCACCTCGCAAGGAGAACGCCCCGTGACCACCACCGACCTTACCGCCATGACCGGCCTGGAACTGATGCGCTGGGTGCAGACCGAACGCCCCACTGACATCCCCTCCATCGGCCGCCTGCTCGGCATGCGCTTCGACGAGGTCGCTCACGGCCGCATCGTCATCTCCCTCGACACCCGCCCCGACTTCGCCAACCCTCTCGGCACCGTCCACGGCGGCATCGCAGCCACCCTCCTCGACTCCGCCATGGGCTGCGCCGTCCACACCACCCTCCCCGCCGGCACCGGCTACACCACCCTCGAACTCAAGGTCAACTACATCCGCGCCGCCCGCACCGACGGCCAGACCCTCACCGCCGAGGGCACCGTCATCCACGCCGGCCGCCGTACGGCGACCGCCGAAGGCAAGGTGCTGGACGACCAGGGCAAACTGATCGCCCACGCGACCACCACCTGCATGATCCTTTAGATCACTCGCCGAGGTTGGCTTCGTGGCGGCGGTCGGCCCTCTCATCAACGTCTCCAAACGGCGCCTCGAGCACGGGGCACATACGAGGTACCGTCGTCGTCCTCAGTCGGCGAGGCCCTTTTCGAGGACGGTGCTGGGGTCCACGAGCGGCGGCGCCGGTGGCTGTGAACCTGGGCCCGGTATCCGGTCCCCGCACCGCCGCCGCGGATCGTGCACCGGCGAGGCCGCACCGCCCCGACCGTACAGACCCGTCCGGCGACCGGACATCCCGCACACCAACCCCGTACAGAGGAGACGGCCACGACGGTGGCCTGCACGACCTCATAGCGGGCGACGCACGCATCACCGGGCTCGGCAAGATCCCTCACGCCCTGTACAGCTCTATCCCGGCGTGCAGGTCCGCACGGTTCCCGGCGCTCCGGGGCCGGTGGTCGGCCAGGCCGCCGATGGCGCGGCTTCCTGGCCGGCCGCAGCTCGCGGGCTGGTGGGTCAGACGAGCGCCGGGGCCGGAGCGGGCAGGTACGGGGTGATGTTGCGCCAGGCGCGCTGGATGTATTCCTCCTTCTCGCCGACCGGGGCGACGTAGTGCAGCGCACCTTCGGCGGCGTCCTGGCCCTGGAGACGGGTGATGATCCAGGCGGCCAGGTAGTGCGAGGCCAGGCATCCGCCGGCGGTGGCGATGTTGTCCTTGGCGTAGAAGGGCTGGTTGAGGACCTCGACGCCGGCGGCGACGACCCACGGCTTGGTGACCAGGTCGGTGCAGGCGGGGATGTCGTCGAGCAGGCCGAGCCTGGCCAGCACGAGCGCCCCGGAGCACTGCGCCGCGATGAGCTGGCGCGAGGGGTCCAAGCCCCGCAGGATGTTCATGATCGCCGGGTCTTCGGTGACCTCTCGGGTGGCGATGCCGCTGCCCACGATGACGGCGTCGGCGGCGCACGCCTCCTCCAGCGTGGACATCTGCTCGATGACCACCCCGTTCATCGACGTCACCTTGGGGCTGGGGGTGGCGATGGTGACACGCCAGTCGTCGCTCTTGATGCGGTTGAGCACACCGAGCGCGATCAGGGAGTCGAGCTCGTTGTAGCCCTCGAAGGTGAGGATGGCGATGTGCACGGCGGCTGTCCTTTCCGGAGGTGTCCACCGCCGCTGGGGCGGTGGCCACCTGAGTGGGATTCGACGGTAGGAAGCCGTCGGCACGACAGTCAAAGAATTGTCATGGATACAATCCGGCGCATGGCATCCCCGCGATACAAGAAGCTGGTCGACGCGCTCGCAGCCGACATCCGGGCCGGGCGGCTCGCCCCGGGGTTGCGGCTGCCGACCCACCGCGCTCTCGCTGCCCAGGAGGGCATCGCCGTGGTGACCGCGACCCGGGTGTACGCCGAACTGGAAGCGATGGGCCTGGTGAGCCGGGAACAGGGCCGGGGCACGTTCGTCCGCGACATCGCGGTCTCCGCCGGTCACGGCATCGATCAGCAGGCAGTCGCCACAGACGTGGTCGACCTGAACTTCAACTACCCGTCGCTTCCCGGCCAGGCCGACCTCCTGCGCCAGGTTCTGCGGGAGGTGGCCACCTCCGGCGATCTCGACTCTCTGCTGCGCTACCAGCCGCACCGAGGGCGCCCCCAGGACAGAACCTCCATCGCCCGACACCTCGGACGCCGGGGGATCACCACCGACGCGGATCGGATCCTCATCACCAACGGCGCCCAGCACGGCCTGGCCATCAGCGTCATGGCCACCCTGAGCGCCGGCGACGTCGTCGCGGTCGACGCACTCACCTACCCCGGGTTCAAGGTGCTCGCGCACGCCTTCCATCTCGATCTGGAGCCCATCCCCACCACCACCGACGGGCCGGATCTCGACGCCCTGGAGAAGCTGTGCGCGACCCGCCCGGTGCGCGCGATCTACACCATGCCCACTTTGCACAACCCCCTGGGCTGGGTCATGCCGGCAACAGACCGCACTCGTCTGATCAGGATCGCCCGACAGCACGGTCCGCTCATCATCGAGGACGCCTCATACGCCTACCTGGTCGAGGACCCTCCACCGCCTCTGGCCGCCACCGCACCGGACATCACTGTCTACGTCTCGGGACTGTCCAAGAGCATCGCCACCGGCCTGCGGGTCGGTTTCGTCGTCGCCCCGCCGTCCACGATTCCGTCCCTCGAACGCGCCATCCGGGCGACCATCTGGAACACCCCCGCCCTCACCACCGCCATCGCCTGCCGCTGGCTCGACGACGGCACGGTGAACCATCTGGAAGCGGAGAAACGAGACGACGCCAAGACGCGCCAGGCACTCGCAAGACAAGAGCTGGCGGGCCTCCCGCTCGTCGGTCACCCCTCGTCCTACTTCACCTGGCTGCCACTGCCCGACGATGCACGCGCCGACCGCCTCACCGCCACCCTTTCGCGCCACCTCATCTCGGTCACCACGGCAGAGCCGTTCACCACCTCGGCACACACACCACAGGCGATCCGCCTCGCCCTGGGCTCGACCGATCTGGACAGCCTCCGGTCAACGCTGCGCACAGTGCGCCGAGTCGCCATCGAGGACGCCTACGCCTGAACTCCGCCCGTACTCGCTCAATCTTCCCGCCCTTCCCGCCCCAACGAGCCGTGTCCGGTCGAGCGCCACGGCCATGGAGCTGTCATGTCGGCAGGAGCACCCACTGACCGACGCTTCCTGGCCCCGGACGGACGTGGCGCCTCTACGCCGTGCCGACCGCCGTGGCTACCTGGTGTTGCGCGATCCGACCACGTGGGGCGAGGGCCTTCCCGCCGGGACAGGACTCATCCTGACCATGCCTCCGTTGCGGCACCCGTTCGCCCATGGACTCGCCCTCAGCCTGAGCGCCCACCGCCGGCGCAGCCCCGACCCCAGACCAGTCGGCACCGTGGCCCCAGCTCCGTGCTCGCGGTGCCGGGGCCGCCTGATGCCCGCTGCGGCCATGCCGTTCGCCACGCTGACACGCGGCCGCCGAGTGATGGGCCAGGCGAGGCCGTCCAGCCCCGGCCCACCAGTACCAGCAGCGCCGACGACGCCGCAGGCAGGTGCGGGCCGCCGTCCGGTGGACGCTTCCGGCTCAGTACAGGGCCGGGCCCGGCCGGGGGCGGCCGCCGCGCTCACGGCTGGTGCTCGCGTCCGGTTCTGGGAGCACTACGACCGCCTCGGCGTCCGCGCGCGACCGAACCCTGCGGTGACGCTGTTCATTCGACTCGACAGGCGCCCCACCCGACTCGTGCAATATGACAAGGACATGACCGATATTGGCCCTGTGCATCACAGGGGGTGTCCCGCAGCATCCTGTGATGGCGGTGCTGGGGCCGAAGCCACGGGGCCGCCCGGGCCGCTGCCGCCAGGGAACCGACCGGGGAACCCGGCACTACACGAGGGGAAAACATGAGCATCGGGAAGGCTGTCACCGCGTCCTTATTCTCGACGCTGCTGCTTGGCGGCGTCCTCGCCGCCGCGCCGGCCGCCCAGGCCCAGACCAGCGGGGAGACGGGGCCGCTCTCCTGCTACGGCAGTGCGAAGTCGTACTCCAAGCCCGCGGGGAACCGCTGGTACCCACAGGGTGGCCCGTACCTGACGGCCACCACCAACTGCGCCGACATCAACATCAAGCCCAACACGACCACAAGCATCGCGGTGTGCTGGCTTCCTAGCTCCGGCGGCTCGTACTGCCAGGGTTCGTACAAGACCGCCCCAGCGGGCCAGTGGACCGTCGTCGCGACGGACGTCCGGGACGGCACGCACTTCTACTTCGACTTCGGTTCGACGGCGGCGAACTCGGGAGTTTGGGCGGCCTGACCACCGCTCTGAGCACGTGCGCACAAGTGCCTGAGGGGGAGGGCGGTGCTACCCGGCCGGCAAGCACCGACCTCCCCGGCCCGCCGCACCCCCCGGACGCCTTCCCACGTCCCCCGTACACTCTGAACACCTGGTCCTGCGGGCGACTCGCCACATCGACGCCACTGCCGCCCAACTGCGAGCCGGGGGCCACGAGTTTTGTGACGAGGACATCGCCCGGCTGTCCCGGCCTCAAGCACAGGAACGTTAACCCGATGGGAACGCAGAGCAGACATCCACGAAGCGTTCCTCAAACTCGCATGCTGCCTGATCACACACTGACAACGCGGCTCATCGCGTAAGCCGTTGTAGCGGAGAAGGGAGGGGCTACCCCGGAGGCAGCGCGCGCTCCCTGCGGTTGCGCTTCTCCATAGCCGCGCCCGCCCAGAGGCACCAGGCGACGCAGCCGGCCAGGAGGAGGAAATAGGTCATGAATCCGATGCCGTCGCCGACGAGCCACAGCACCAGTGCGGGGGGCCCGAAAACGATCAGCGGGCCGATGACCCACCAGGTCAGATATGTGCGCAGTATCTCCCCGCCGACGAGCGGCGTCTCCTCGTGCACCGCGTAGTGGGTGACCGAGGTACTGCCGTTCCCATACTGTGTGTAGGACGAGTCGCCGACGGTCAGGCGATGCCGACGCAAGGGGATCACCGGCAGAAAAAACAGCACGGCCCACTGGGTGGCGTGGTGGCTGCCGTCACGATTCGGGTGACTGAAGCCCCGATACGTGGTGCCGAATCCGTTCCACGTGGACATGCTTCGCATCCTCCTCGTCGTCTCCGGCCTGAACTGTCTCACGTGTGGTGGGATTCAGGGTCGGATCAGACGTGATCCGTACGTCCTGGGGCAGCAGTTGGGTGCCGTCGTTGCAGTTGCCGCCGGCCAGCAGGATCGCGAACGGGGCGGCTCACCGCCCGGACAACGGAAGCGGCGCTGACACTGCGAGAGCAGCGGGTGGTCAGGCACGGTGACGACGGGCACGAGCGCGGGCCCGGCGGCCGCGGCGAGCCCGTCGACCCCGGCCCAGCCGCGGGTGGCCTAGCTGCGGGCTGACGCCCCTACGGCCTGCACCAGCCGGGCCGACAGGGTGCCCAGACGCCCACCAGGACGACTGCGGCGGGCGCCCGAGGGTGCTTTGGAACCGAAGCAGCGTGGGCATGGCGCAACCCACACAAGGGGTGGTTTGAACATCAAACCATGCCGGGTGATACTGGGAAAACGACCACGCCAATCGACTCCCGGGACCTGGCGGGGTGCCCGTGGTCCCTCGCCAAGGCCCTCCAGACCCCGTAGACCGAACGGCCCCTCCTCGGCGGAACGCAGGTCCGGCATGATCAACGTCGCCCACGTCATCCTCTACAGCCAGGACGCGACCTCGACGATCAGCTCGGGGAACTGCGTGCGCGGGGCGTGGGGATATCCCGCCCGGTCGGCGAACAGCGCTGGGGCAGGCTGACGGCGGTGCGTCTGCCCAGTGGCGCCGAACCGCCGCTGTGCGCACCTCACCACCCCATGGCCCATAGTCCGTGACACTCGAGCGGCCCCGCCCGGGGTCCGCCGGATGCTGACGGCACCTCCCCGTCACGGTGAACCAGCCGGCGACAACCGTCGTGGTGCCTGGTCGCAGGGGTTGGTGGAATCATCCGCCGGGACGACCGCGTTCCCCCCGCGGAAACCCGGGCGGAGGCGGCCCGAATACTAGAAAGGTGGCGACATGCTGGAGACGGTGGGCCTGACGGCCGACGAGAGTGAGGTCTACCGCCTTCTGGTCGCCACCGGGACTGCGTCCGCTCAGGACATCTCCGGCCGCTCGGACCTCGACGTCGTGACCGCGCGGCTGCTGCTGCGCGCGCTGGAGCACAAGGGACTGGCGTCGGCGGCCGAGGACAGTCCCGAATGGTTCACGGCCGTGCCGCCGCAGGTGGCCCTCATGCCCCGGCTCCAACGCCACTTCGACGCCCTGGAACAGACCCGGGCCGCCGTCTACGAACTGGCGGAGACACACCGCCGCAGCGCATGGGCCCGGAGCACGGGCGAGGCCGTCGAGATCATCACCGGCGCGGCGGCGCTGCGCCAGCATCTGCGCCAGCTCCAGCACGGCACCGACCGCGAGATGATGTGGTTCGTGAAGGCCCAGTACGTGGCCATGTCCCCGGAGAGCAATCAGGAGGAGTTCGACGCACTGGACCGGGGCGTGCTCTACAGGGCCCTGTACGAGCAGGCGTACTTTGACTGCCCCGACGCGGTGGACTACGTCGTCAAGGGCGTACGCGCCGGAGAGGTCGCCCGGGCGGTGCCTCTGCTGCCGCTGCGGATGGCGATCGCCGACCGCTCGGTGGCCATCCTGCCGCTGGCCGCCTCGGGCACATCCCGCAACCCCCGGGAACTACAGGCCGCGGTGGTGCGGGAGAGCAGCCTGCTGGACGCGCTCATCGCCCTGTTCGAACACCACTGGGAGATCGGCGCCCCGCTCCGGGTGACAGAGGAGGGCCAGATCGGCGGCGCCGGCACCCCGGATGCCGCCTCGCCGGTCGGGGAGGACCGGCACCTGCTCTCCCTGATGGTCGCCGGCATGACGGACGAGGCGATAGCCGGACAGCTGCGGGTCAGCAAGCGCACCGTCCAGCGGCGCATCCAGGGCCTGATGAGCCTGGCGGGCGTCGCGACCCGTATGCAGCTGGGCTGGCACGCGGCCCGCCGCGACTGGCTCTGAGTACGGCGGACACCCGCACCGCACACGAACAGAGCCCACCGGATGTGTCCGGCGGGCCCTGTCCTCGACCGTCCGGCCGCTGCGGCCGGGCTGCACTACTCGCGGAAGCGGTTGTTCGAGGAAGTGGCTGCTCCGCGAAGGCGGCTACTTGAGCAGGTAGCCCTTGATGACGGTCTCCTTGAAGGAGTTGCCCGCCGCGTCCTCGACGTGGACGCGCAGGCTGACCGAGCCGCCCGCGGCGCCGCGCGGGTGCTCCACGGTCACGGTGCGCTCCATGCCGGAGCCCTTGATCCGCACCGAATGCCAGGTCTTCCCCTCGTCGAAGGAGACCTCGGTGGTGAAGACGCGGACGGGCGAAGCCGGGGCGCCGGCCGTCCGCTGGATCAGGACCGGGATGTCGAGCCTGCGGCCGGCCTCGGCCCGGTTCCACTCGTCCAGCTTCGGCGACATACGGACCGCGTACAGCGGCAGCGCCTGCCGGGTCGCCGTGGTCTGCGACCGGAACCGCCATTCCGCCCGCACACTCGTGGAGACGGAGCTGGGGGCCATGTCACGGTCGTGCTCGACCGTCAGACGGTAGTCGGCGGGGGTGGCGTCCGCCGGGACGTCGCTCATGCTCCAGTCCTGGGAGACCAGCTCGCCGTTGCGGCGCAGCTCCACCCTGGGCAGCCCGGCCGTGGTGTCGGCCACCAGATCGAGGTTGCCGTTGGCGGCCGACTGGAAGGGCCGGTACATCGTGTCACCCTCGCGGAAGGCGGCCATCTGGTCCGAGAGGCCCACGGCCTGGATCCCGCCGTTCCAGCGCTCCTCGATCTGGGAGCCTGCCCTGTAGCCGTGCAGGTCGCTCAGGTAGCTCTGCCCGTGTGCGTCCGGGTCGAGGAAGCTGTTCTGGTCGAAGGCTGTCTGCCAGCGCAGGCCGTCGGCCGCCGAGAAGTAGTCGACGCGGCGCGTCGGGACCGGGATCCCCTCCATCGCCCGTCCGCTGAAGCGGACGTGGTCGACGTACGTCCACACGATGCGCGTGGCCGTGGTGCCGGGCGCGGTCGCGGCGAACGTGGTGTTCACCCGGGCCAGCTCCGACTTGCGGGGGTGATAGGCGGGGTCCGCCGGGATCGCGCCGTGCACCGGTCGCGTGAGGTAGTAGACCGATGATGGATTCCCGTCGGGGCCGGCCGGGTCGCCCCAGACACTGGTGACGAGGTATGTGAACTTCGATTCCTTGTCCCGGGCCGTCGGCACCGCGTACACGCCGTCGATGTGGTCCGTGCCGATCGCGTTGTACATGGTGACCGAGAGAAGCTGGTCGGCCATGCTGATCGTGCCGATCTCGGCCGACATGATGCGCGCGGAGCGGCTCGGTGCCGACACCGTGACGGGTTTCGCCTTCCGGGCGTCGATGGTCACCTGCCGGTCGGTGCTCATCACGACCTTCGGCACACCGACGATGGTCCCCTCGGTGAAGGAGGCGTCGAAGTAGAAGCCGCTCACCGAGTAGGTGCCCTTCGGCAGTCGCACCACCGTGCTGCTCTTGCCGAGCGCCTCGACGTCGTACGCCCTGCCGTCGGCCGAGTTGACCAGCAGGTAGGCGTTGTCGGGGGCGCCGCCCGTGCGGCTCTTCATGTCGATGCGCAGGTCGTAGGACGGCTGCTCGACGTCCATGCCGAACGGGACGCGCACCGAGACCTGGCCGTCCGCCGAGGTCGCGCTCACCACGCCGCTGTAGGCGGCGTACGTGGTCGTGGCCTCCGGCGTCGCGGTGAGGGTGACGTCCGCCGTTCCGTGCGCGGGCACGGTGACCGAGCCGGCGCTGAGCCGGAACACGCCGGCCGGAGCGGGCACGTCCTTCTTGCCGCTGCTCGGGTTGTCCTTCAACTGGAGAGTGACCGGCGCCGCGCCCGGGTTGCGGTAAGTGATGGTCTTGGTCACCGGAGGCCGCTTGCCGTCCGTCCAGCGGATCTGCCCGAAGTCCAGTGCGGTGGTGTCGGCGGTGACGTCCTGGTCGACCGCCCGGGCGACGTCGACGCGTCCGGCGCCCTGGAAGTAGGCGCCGTGCTCCTTGGCGCCGGTCGCCGACTGCATCAGCTGGCGCTTGACCTGCTCCGCCGTCCAGTCGGGGTGCTGCTGGAACAGGATGGCGGCGGCTCCGGTCACGTGGGGCGTGGCCATGGAGGTGCCGCTCATCGCGACATAGCCATCGTCGGTGGTGGTGCCGCCTGCCTGTGCGGCGACGACGTTGACGCCGGGCGCGATGACGTCCGGCTTGAGGCCGGAGTCGCCCACCCGCGGGCCGACCGAGCTGAAGGCGGCGAGGTCGTCGTCCTCTTCGGCCGCGCCGACGGCCAGCGCCCGGTCGTCGGAGGCGGGTGAGGAAACCTTGTCGGGACCGCTGTTGCCGGCCGCGGCCACGACCAGTGTGCCGTAGTCGCGGGACACGGTGTGGACCATGGCCTCGAGGGCGTCGGTCTCCGGCGTGTTCGTGTCGCCCAGGCTGAGGTTGATCACCCTGGCGCCGTGCTGCGCGGCCCAGGCCAGGCCCTCGACGACGTTCGAGTTGTCGCAGGTGCCGTCCGCGGTGCACACCTTGCCGGACAGGATCTGGACGCCCGGTGCCACACCTTTGTACTTGCCGTCCGAGGCCGCACCGGAACCGGCGACCGTGGAGGTCACGTGGGTGCCGTGGCCGTTCAGGTCGTCGGTGTTCGGCTCGGTGGTGAAGTTCGCGGACTCGGTGACGAGGCCTTTGAGGTCCGGGTGATGGGGGTCGTAACCGGTGTCGAGCACGGCGACCTTGACGCCGGTGCCGGTGTAGCCCTCCTCCCAGGCGTGCGCGGCGCCGATGCGCGGTACCGTGCTGTCGAGCCCGATCCTGGAGTGCCCGTCCAGCCAGATGCGGCGCACACCCGCTCCGAAGGACGTGGCGTCCACCCGGGCGGGGGCGATGCCCTTCCAGAACCCGGCGGCGTCCGCGTGGTGTTCGCCGAGGGTCGCGAAGGGGGTCCCGCCGATGGGGCGGACGGCGTCGGCACCGGCGGCGGTCAGCTGTCGCCGGGCGGTGCCCGCGTCACCGGTCAACTCAACGATCAGCGGCAGGCTCGCCCGCTGCGCGTACTTGCCCCGGACCAGGGCGGAGACGTTGAACAGCGCCTTGTCGAGGCGGCCCGTCGCGAGCAGCGGGAGCGTGTCGGCGGGTATGACCGTCCAGTCGCGACCGGCCTGGCGCTTGATGAACGCGACTCGTTCGCGGCCCTTCGCGGGCTCGACCGACACACTCTGCTTGCCCGAGGTGTCCGTCTCCAGCGTGACGCGGTCGCCAGTGATCAGTGTGAGCCGATGCCGGGAGACGAGCGGCGACCGGACCGCTCCGGTCTGCGCGGCGGCTTCCGTTCGCCCGGCGCCCGGGCCGAGGTCCTGAGCGGCGCCGGGGGCGGCGGTCAGTCCGGCCACGAGCGCAACGAGGGCGGCGGCTGCCACCGTGTGCCGAGGCCGGGGAGGGCGGATCCGGCGGCGCCACCTGTTGTTCATGTCTCTCATGGGAGGACAGCGTGGTGCCATCAAAGGCCGAGGTCAGCAGTCTGCCCTGTCCACCAGGCGTCAAGTCACCTTTACGCCAACCCCCCTCCTCCATAAAGGGGGCAAAAACGTCCGGGTTGGCGGCTCATGGATGTACCGAGCGAGCCGCTCCCCGGGTGGTGTCAAGCCGGCCGCCGCAGCATCCCTTAGCGTTGAGTCCTCACGCCTTCCGCGGTCGCCGCACCTCAGGAGACCTGACATGACCGAACTACTCACCGAGGCGATCGACGCCCACGGAGGGAACACACGCTGGCGCCGACTGACCCAGGCGCGAGCCACCCTTGTCAGCGGCGGTCATCTGTTCACCGTGAAAGGCCTGCCGCAGGATCCCGCGCCCCGCGAGATGACCGTGCTCCTCCATGAGGAGCACGCCTCCGTCAGTCCCTTCGGCGCCCCGGACCAGAAGACCGACTTCACGCCCGGACGTGTGAGCATCGACAAGCTCGACGGGCGAGTGGTGGCCGCACGCGAGGACCCGCGTTCATCCTTCAGCGGCCACGCTCTGGAGACCCCCTGGGACCCGCTGGACCGCGCCTACTTCAACGGCTATGCCCTGTGGACCTACCTCACCACGCCGTTCCTGCTCGCCATGCCCGGCTTTACGGTCACCGAGATCGAGCCGTGGCAGGAAGGAGACGAACTGTGGCGAGGACTGCGCGCGACGTTCCCACCCGAGATCGCCAGCCACAGCACCCACCAGGACTTCTACTTCGGCCCCGACCGGCTGCTGCGCCGACACGACTACCACGTCGATGTGGCGGGCGGATTTGCCGCCGCGCAGTACGTCTACGACTGTGTCGACGCGGACGGCATCGTGCTGCCCACCAAGCGCCGGGCCTACCGCCGCAACGCCGATGGCTACCCACTCCTCGATCAGGTCATGGTCTCGATCGACCTGAGCGACATCCACTTCAGCTGAGAGCGCCGTGCGATTTCGGGGTGTGTATCACGGTACTTCTTGTACTCCTTGGGGGTCGCGGCGAAGCCGTGCTTCGTAGCCACACCCCTGATTTGGCCGAACCACTGCTGGGAGTCCTCCAGATGCTGGTAGCTGAGGACGAAGTCGGCCGCGAACGCCCTGACCAGGTCTGCTTTCAGGCCGCCCAGCCGGTCGTCGTCGGCGAGAAGGAGGGAGAACAGCGGCGCGATGCGCCTGGGGATCACCGGCCGGTCCGGTCGCCCGTCAGGCCCACGGCCCGGTGGATGAGCACGCTCATGCGGTGCCGGTGTCGCCCACACACCCTGCCGCCGGATCGGCAGCGCGGGGCCGACGGCAGTCGCTACGTTGGTCCGGTGACGACCCTCTCCGCTGTTGACCTGACCGACCCTGAGGACCGCGAGCAGCAGGCGGACGTCACCCGCCGCCTGCTGTACTTCCTGAACGCTCCAATCGTCGAGTACTGCCGCCTGCGCGGCGTCCTGCCCGCACCGGGTGCTGTCCGCATCGCCATCCGTGCCGGGGACGACGAGAACGCCCGGGACTTCCTCTACGAGATCCCCAACGACGCCGTGACCCCGTACTACGTGCCCGGCCTGCTGCGTACGGTCCTGACCGGACCCCAGCTCCACAGCAGCAGCGATGTGGATGAGGTCATGGGGATGGCCCTCATCCGCTTGCGCCCGCAGGAGATCACTCCGGACCCGGAGCCCGAACAGGGCCGGGCGCTTACCGCCGTGCGGGCACTCTCGGGCCCCGGCGACGACGAGAACCCGTTCCTGATCGGCTTCCTGATGCACGGCGACGGGCTGCTGCGCCTGTACCTACAGCGCACTGACCGTCCCGGCATCGTGGGCGCCGACATCCGCCTCACCGAGATGCCCGCCACCGCGCTGATCGCGTCCCTGCCCTCCCTCGTCGAGGAGGACCAGTACCGACAGCCGTCGCCGGACGACCCGCATTGCGACCTCCTCGTCGACCTGACCAACTGGTAGGGCCGTTCGGCGTACCGGCCGTCTGCACCTGTTCCTCACGATTGCCGTCCTCCCCAGATCCTTTGCCTCCCCGCAGACCTCTGGCGCCTGGCGGGCCGACGCGGCGACGACGTGCCACGTCCGGATCCACTTCGTGCCGATCAAGCCCTGACCGGAGCGCCGAACACATGGGAGACGTCATGAGCGACCAGGCCGGGCACGGACGCGGGCCCGTGCCCGTGCAGTACCACCAGTTTCAGATCAGCGACGAGGACGGCCCCGCCGGCCCGGACCTGCCCCGCGAGCACAACGGGCTCATCGAGGTGCAGGACGGCATTGCCACCGTCCACACCGGCATCCACACGGGCGACGTCGACGTCACCGTCACCCTGCACCTCCGCGCTCCGGACACCCATGTCACCGGCTGGGACGAGATCGTTGAGGTGTCCCTGCATTCTGTGTCGGGCGGTCTGATGGTGCGGGGCTTGATGGACGATCTGGACGAGGAACTGCCCGTGCTCTCCTTCGACGGTCCTGGCGACTACCGGCTGCGTATTCACGCGCGCGGCCGTGACACCGCCACCGACCTCGCCCCGGACGAGATCACGGAGTGGTACCTCATCCGTGCCTGGCCGGCGCCGGCACAGGACGCGGCGGCTCTCCGGCAGACCGACAGCTACGGAGCCACCCTCCGCATCCCCTGACCGGCTCAGCAGTCTCCTACCCGGGCCCTTCGCTCAGGGACGAGCCCAGGCACCGAGCGCCGACGACACCCGGCAGACGCTCACCGACGACCAAATGCAGCGGGCGCCTTTTGCGGGGTGAAGGACAAGTCGCCGCCGGTGGCTCATCGTCATCCCTTCGGTGGGCGGCGACACACGGGTCCAGGTGGCCGCTCGGCGGTGTGTGCACGGGCTCGGGCTGCCGGACGTACGGTCAGGCCACCCCGGCCGTCCGGCGGGGGCGGGTGACCAGTTCGCCGCCGCAGTTGGGGCAGACCTGCCCCAGGGCCGCGCCGCATGCCTCGCAGAAGGTGCACTCGTACGAGCAGATGCGGGCCGGGCCGTCGGGCGGCAAGGGGGCTGCCGTACAGCGCTCGCAGCGGTCACGCATCTCCAGGGCCATGGCGGTGTCGTCTCCTCGGGGTCGGGCGGGCGGCCGTCGCCCCCCATTCTCCGGCGGGCCGCCGGAGCCGCCAATGGCCGCAAGGGCCACGGAACCGCAGGATCGGGCCACCGCCTGCTCACTTCCAGTCGACCGCGAAGGCCTGCCCCGGATGGACTCCGAGGATGCGGTCGACCAGCTGCGTGCCCAGCACCTGCGTCAGCCGCGGCCGCACACGGCGCAGCAGGTACGGCATCCCGGGGCCGCCGTTCACCGAACGGGCCCCGGCGACCACCGTGTCCCCGCCGAGCAGCAGCCGGTCCGCGAATCCCGCGTCCGCCAGCGCCCGTAGCGCCTCCGGCATCCACCAGTCCGTGGCGTGATGGGCGCGGGACGGCCCGTCGAAGGCCAGCCAGCAGCCCGACGCGGCGGCCTGCCGCTGCACCACCGGATCGGGGAAACGGTTCAGATGGCCGAGGACGATCCGGTCTCCCGGCACCTCCAACTCGTCGCACAGCAGGTCGAGTACGTCGAGCGCTCCGGTGCCCAGCTCCAGGTGGACGGCGATGGGCGCACCGGTGGCGTGATGGGCCTCGGCCGCCGCCGCCATGGTCCAGCGGGCGTGCGCGTCGAGCGCGTGGAAGCCGCCCGCCACCTTGATCAGACCTGCCCGGACACCGGTGGTCCCGATGCCCTCGGTCAGCTCCGCGACGAACACCTCGGCCAGCCGGCCGCGCAGCCCCTGCAGCATCTGCGCCGGGTAGTGCGCGGCCTGGTGCAGTCCCGTGGCGCAGACCAGCCGCACACCGGTGGCCCGTGAAAGCGTCGGCAGGTCCGCCGTCCGCCGCCCCATTCCGTACGGCGTCCACTGCACGACGGCCGCCCCGCCCGCCGCCCGGAATGCGACCAGCTCGGCCCGTGCCGCCGAGGCGTCGTCCAGCTCTTGGCCGGGCAACTGCGGGCTGCGCAGGAAGAGATGGTCGTGCGCGTCGCACACCCCCAGTTCCCCGGGTCGGACGTCACCGAGGACGGTGCGGACGCGGCTCACCACTGCCGGCCGCGCGTGAGCCGGTCCCGGCCGGGGGCGGACAGGTGCAGCACCTGGAAGAGGTCCCCGTCGCGCTCGGGCGCGGCGTGCTCCCAGAGGGAGAAGTGCACGACCTCCCATGCGTGCGTGTCCACGGCTGCCGCCGCCAGTACCGCACCGTCCTCCGCGGCCAGCCGCGCCGTCTCGGCCGCGGTCTCCGCCATGAACGCGGCCAACTCCACGCCGTCAGGCACCGCTTGGCGCCGGCGCAGGGCGAAGCCGGGCGCGGATCCGGTCGCGGCGCCCTCCTCGAACGCCAGACCCGTCCACTGCCGGACCGCCGGTCGCCCGAAGTCGTCGACAGGTCCCTGGAAGGCGCCACCCCACAGGAACCTGTTCATGCCCTCGGCGGTGTTCCACAGGTAGAACGGCCCGTACTGGTTGACCGGCGAGCCGTGCACCCCGCGCTCGCGCAGCACGTACGTTTTGATGCCGAGGCCCTCCCAGTCGTCCAGCAGATGCCCGACGCGGGCGACACGCGAGCGGATGACGCCCATGTCGTAGTCCGTGGGCAGGGTGAACTCGTACTGCATGGCGTGCAATCCCGGTTCCCTTCTCAGGCGGGGTAGTCGTGCACGTGCTCGTGCCACTCGGTCGTCGTGCCGTCCGCGGCGGCCTCCACGACCGCCAGGTGGCTCATGAAGGTGCGCGGCCCGGCACCGTGCCAGTGCCACTCGCCCGGCTCGATCCACACCGTGTCGCCCGCGCGGATCTCCTCGACGTCACCGCCCTTGCGCCGCACGAGCCCCTCTCCCTCCAGGACGTGCAGCACCTGCCCGTGCGGATGCCGGTGCCAGGCCGTGTGGGCGCCGGGTGCGAAGTGGACGTTGAACATGCGCAGCCGGCACGGGGCGGCGGGCGCGGCGATCTCGTCCAGCCAGACCGTGCCGGTGAAGTTCTGCGATGGGCCCTGCTGCGTGTCGGGGCGCCGTCTGGTGATGTGCACGTGCCTCAGTTCTCCTGTCCGTGAGTCCGGGGTGCGAGCAGGGAGAGCAGGCCGCGGACCCCGGCGTCGAAGGCCGCGGGGGAGCCGGAGGCGCGGGCGAGGACGTAGCCGCCCTGGACCGTGGCGACCACGGCCGCGCCGATCTCCTCGCCGTCCAGTTCCGGCGCGAACTGCCCGTGCCGTTTGCCCTCGTCGACGATCGCGGCGATCCGCTCCCGGATGCACGCGATCGTCTCGTCCACCGGCGCGCGCAGCTCGTCGCTGGCGATCACGTCCGGATCCATGGTCAGCCGGCCGACCGGGCAGCCGCGCAGCACGTCACGCTCGCGCAGCAGATACGCCTCGATCCGCTCGTACGGGGTGCCCGGTCCGCCGAGGACCCGTTCGGCGGCGGCGCGCAACTCCTCGGCGGTGCGCCGGATCGCCGCCAGGGCGAGATCCGGCTTGCCTTTGAAATGGTGGTACATACTGCCCTGGCCCGCGCCCGCGCGCTCCAGGATCGCCTTGGGGCTCGTGCCCACGTACCCGCGCTCCCACAGCAGTTCACGGGTGGATTCGATCAGGCGTTCCGAGGTGCTCATGCACCTACTGTACATACTAGTAGTTACATTCACTAGCCCGCTGGCGCCCTGCGGGCGACGTGGGCTGGCCGATGCTTCCTGTTCCATCAACCGCATCACGGCCAACCGGTACAGCGAGTGTGAGTGGATCACCATCCACGTCGACGTCATCAAGATCGTCCGAGGTCAGCCGGTCCTCGAAGGCACCGCAGACTTCGACGCCAAGCACCACCCCGAGGCCCCCACCGACGTGAGCATGATCAACCAGCCGCGCATCGCCGACGGCGTCCGAGTGCTCCGCCTCCGCGGCGGTTACTACGGCGACCCCTACCCGGTGTGCCCGCGTCTGCATCCGGCGGACGGCCGACCAGCGAACCAGACACGTACTGCGAGGTCGTCGGCACGGAACGCGAGGCGGGACATGGACCTACGAGGTGCACGGATTCTGGTGCCGGGTGCCACCGGGGAGATCGGGGCGGCGCTCGCCGTACGGCTGCACGCCCTCGGTGCCCGCACGGCACTGGCCGGACGTGACCGCGAGGCCCTCACCCGTGTCTCGGCGGCGTGCGAGCACGCTCCCGCCCGCACCTTCGACGCCTGGGACGCCTACTCCTGTGCCAAGACCGTCGACTGGGCGGCGGCGGAACTGGGCGGCCTGGACGGCGTCGTCGTATGCGTCGGAGTCGCGGCCTTCGGGCCTGCCGGGGAGGTGGAGGACGCGGTGTCCGAACACCTGATGGCGGTGAACGCGCTGGCCCCCATGGCGTTCCTGCGGGCCGCCGGGGACCGGTTGCCCGAAGGAGGCGTCCTCGCGGCCGTCACCGGGATCGTCGCCGAGGCAGCACCGGCCCGGATGGCGGACTACGCCGCCGCCAAGGCCGCGCTGGCCACCTGGCTGACGGCGGTCCGTCGCGAGCAGCGACGCCAGGGCGTGACCGTGCTCGAGATCAACCTGCCCCACATGGACACGGGCTTCGCCGGGCGCGCCGTCGCGGGCCAAGCGCCGCCGCTGCCACGGGGATTGCCCGTTCCGGACGCAGTGGACGTCATCGTGCGGGCGCTCTCCGAGGGGGCGAGACTTGTGCGTCCCGGCAGCGGTGCGGCGCTCGAAGTGGTGCGGTAGGGCGGACATGCCGAGAAGATGTCTCCCGTACGGCCCCTCGTCCCACCGCGCCCGGCCCGCGGAGGCGTTGACCCCGCTGGCTCCCCGTACGGTGCGGCGCGTGCTGTTCCGGCAGCGCTGGCGGGACCTGGTGTTCCTGCACTGGCCCGCCGACCCGTTCGAGGTGGCCCGGCTGCTGCCGGCCGGCACCGTGCCCGACCTCCACCAGGGCCGGGCGTACGTCGGCCTGGTCTTCTTCCGCATGGACGACCTCGCCTTCGGCCGGACGCCTGCCCTGCCGTACCTGGGGAGCTTCGGCGAGGTCAACGTCCGCCTGTACAGCCGCGACGCCACGGGACGGCGCGGGGTGGTGTTCCGTTCGCTCGACTGCGACCGGCTGCTGCCCGTACTGACGGCCCGCGGCGCGTTCGGCCTGCCCTACCGGTGGTCCCGCATCCACAGCCAGTGGTTCGACAGCCGGCTGCTGTACCGCACGGGTCGGCGCCAGGGTGCACGAGCCGGGGCACGGGTGTGGCTGGATGTGGCGGACGAGCCGGTGGCGGCCACGCCGCTGGAGGAGTTCCTCACCCAGCGCTGGGGGCTGCACGAGCGGTTCCTCGGTCGCACCTACTACCTGCCCAACGCACACCCCGCCTGGTCCTTCCGCAGGTGCACCCTGCTGGGCTGGGAGGACGACCTGGTCGCGGCGGCCGGGCTGTCGAGGCCGCAGGGCGAGCCCGTGAGCGTTCTGTACGCTCCCGGCCTCCCGGTGGTCTTCGGCCCGCCGGTGCCCCTGTCCGCACCCGGCACGTGGCCCCGCTGACCTACCCCGGCACGACGGCACCGGGGATCAGTCCGTCGAGTTCCGCCGGCCCATGGCCGCCAGCAGCTCTCCGGCCGCCCACCCGGGCCCCCGCCGCCGTACCGCCGCGGCCAGTTCGGGCATGCGCGGGCTCACCGTCCGCCGCAGCGTCCTGAGCGCCGCAGGGACGTCGGCCGGCGACAGCGTGTTCGGGTCGAGCACCACACCGGCACCGGCGCGCTCCGCGTCCCGGGCCACCGAGAACTGATCGCTGGAGAACGGCAGCACCACCGCGGGCACGCCCGCCCGCAGGCATTCGGTGAAGGAGTTGCTGCCACCGTGGTGCACCATCGCGTCTACCTGCTCCAGCAGCGCGCACTGGGGCACCGACGGCACCACCACGGCCCGTTCGCCCGCGAGATCGGCCAGCGCGGCGGCCCGTTCTCCGGCCGCGACGACGATCGACACGTCCGGCATGCCGTCGAGCAGCCCCGTGACGACAGTGCGCAGGACGTCGTCGCGCGCGGACAGGAACGTACCGAGCGCGACGAGGACGACCCTCTCGCCGCTCGAACGCAGCGTTTTCAGGTGCGCGTCCCACTCCGCGTCGAAGGGGTCCGGGACTGCGGCCATGTGCCCGGCGAACAGGCGCACCGGGCCCGGCGGAGGCGTCGGCAGCCAGCGGAACGCCGGGTAGGCGTAGACGACGGCGTGCGGCGAGCTGAGGGCGAAGGCCCGGCCCGGAGCCGGCCGGGAGGGCGCGTGCCGCCGGGCGAAGGCCGCGAACAGGGCGGTGAAGGCCTCGTCGTTCTGCCGCGCCGCGGCCCTCAGTTCCCGCAGCCGCTCCGGATTGGGCCGCAGTGCGTCGGGCCAGGCGTAGGGGACGCCGAAGTAGGCGTCGGGGCCGGAGAGCACATAGCTGGGATGTCCGGGGCAGAAGGTCGCGTAGGGCACGCCCAGACAGTGCAGGGCCAGGGTGACCGGGTAGCTGAGCTGGTCCACGACGTACCAGTCGGGACGCAGCCGCCGGTCGGCCGAGCGCAGCGCGTCGAGCACCCCGTCCGGGTCGGCCAGCATGTCAGCCCGCCGATGGCGGCCCTGGGCCAGCAGCGCCGACACGGCACCCTCCCTGGTGGCGTCCAGGAACTCCGCCAGCCGGGCCGCCTCCCGGGCATCCTGCTCGGTCGCCTCGGCCACCCCGGTGTTGGCATTCCGCGTCACGGACAGCGGCTCGAAGCCCACCCCGGCCTCCCGCGCCAGGTGCTCGAACGCCGGAGCGCAGGCGAAGTACACGTCCGCACCGCGCCGGCGCAGAGCCGCGGCCAGGACCGACAGCGGTCGTGCGTGGGACACGAACGGGGGACTGACGACAACGACACGCGGCATGCGACCCCCTCGGCCAAGGCATCTTCCGCCCGCTGTCCAGCAGACCCGGGCCAGCGCATCGTAGCCACGTTCGGGCAGGTCGGACGGTGTGGCGATCAACACTGGAGGCAGGTGCATCCAGAAGGCCGAAACCCCGCGAACCACGGAGGTCAGCGCCGTCCCTGAGACAGGAGAACCCGTGGTCGGCACCGCTTTCGCACCCCCCTCGGCGGCTCACGGCCCCGCACGGCCGGGAGGAACGGGCCACGAAATCCGCGACCCCTTGGTGGCCGCCCGCACCGCGTTCTTCAACGGCTCCGGCTGGACCGCGCACCTCCCCGAACCGAGACACGACAGACGTCTTCCGGACGCGCAGGGTGAACTGGCGAACCTGCTGGAAGCCGAGTACGGGCTGCGGCCGCGGGCCGTCCCGCCCGGCGAGGGACCCGAGGTGGACCGCCGGGACAGGGCCGTGGCGGGACTGCGTCGCGCCGCCCGGCTGGGCGTACCGCTGACGCCGGAGGCCCTGCTCGCCCACCGGGAGGGCGACCCCCGCCTCATGGCCGTGCTGACGGAGCTGTGGCCGGAGACCGTTCGCTGGCACGGTCCCCGGCACGCCGAGGAGGTTCTGCACGCCATGCTCGGCGAGTCCCGCGACGGACCGGTCGCCGGCCACCTGCTGGACCTCGCGGTGGCCGCCGGCCTGCATCCCCTCACCCCGGTCGAGAGCGCGTCGCTCGCGCGCACCACCACGCATCGGGCCGTACGCCACTCCGCCTGGCGGTACCTGCGTCAACTCCCCGGCGGCCCCACCTATTTGCCCCATCCTTCCCAGGCCGCGGACGCCTACGAACGGCTTCTGCTGGCGCCCCCGGTACCCGCGTTCGGCCCGGAGAGGCAGGGGCCCGCAGGCCGGCTGGTCGCCCAGAGCATGCTGCTGGGCGGCCTGGACACCCCGGGGGAGGGGATGAGCGGTGGACTGGCGGTGCTGCTGGGCGGCCTCGGCGACCGGCTGGCCGCGACCGACGGGATATCCGGCGTCATCACCGTCGTGACCGCCGGGCACGAGGACCTCGCCGCCGACGACCGGCTTGCCCACGAACGCGCCCCCAGGCACTGGGTCCTGCGACTCCCCGTGGACGCCCCCTCGGCCCCGGCTCAGGTTGAGATGCACCGCCACCGCCCCGCACTCACCTGGTGGGCGGTCCGCCTGCTCGGCGCCATGCCACGGCCCCTGGACGTCCTGCACGTCAGATACGCCGACGACGGCAGCCTGGCCCTCGCCGACGCCGCCGAGCGCCTGGGCGCCGCGCTGGTCTTCACGGCCACACCCGACCCGCACCGCGGACTCGCCGAACGCCACGCCGCGAGCGATCCCGCCGACCCCACCGCGGCGGACGCCCTCCGGCACGATCTGCACCGGGTCTTCCTGGCCGACCGGCTCGTCGAGCGCGCGGACACGGTCGTCGGTATACCCGGACGCGGCGGCACCCGCGAACTCGTCCGCCACTTCCCCGGCCTCGCCCGGCTCAACGAAGGACGCGGACCCAGCGCCCCGCCCGAAGGCATCGCTCCCTACCGGCCCGCACCCGACGAGGACGACCGGCGGCGCGAGGCGCTGAAGCGGCTCTACCGGGACGGAACACGCCCCGACGCCCTCGACCCCCGGGACCGCGGACTTCCCGTGCTGCTGTGCGTGGGCCGGCTGCACCCGGTCAAGCAGCAGGACCTCCTGGTCCGGTCCTGGCTGGCGACGGGCGCCCACCACACCACGACCCTCGTCCTCATCGGCGGCAGCCCCGGCACCGGCACCGCCGTGGAGGACGACATCCGCCGCCGCATCGACACCCTCCTCGCCCCGTACCCGCAGGCCGCGCGCCGCCTGGCGCTGCTGCCGGCCCTGCCGAACACCGAGGTACGCCGACTGCAGCGTGCCCTGGCACAGCGCACGGCCGACGCCTGCTGCTGGTACGTCTGCCCGAGCGCGAAGGAGGAGTTCGGGATAGCGGTCCTGGAGGCGATGGACGCCGGCCTTCCCGTCGCCGGTCCGCGCCGCGGGGGAGTCGCGCACTACCTCCGCGACCAGGTCAACGGCCTCCTGATGGACACATCCGGCCAGGCGGGCCTGATGCGGGGCCTGCGGCGGGTCGCCGCCACCTCCGCCGACGACCGGCGCCGTTACGCGGCCGCGGGCAGGAAGCTGGTCGCCGAGCGGTTCTCCGTGACACGCATGGCGGACGAACTGGCCGCCGAGTACACCGCCCTGCACACCGGCTGACCAGTGGGCGCAGGGCCCGCGACGAGAGGGGTGAGGCCGAGCGGCGGCTCGGCCTCACCCCAGCGGGATGCCCGGGCCGCCCTTGAACGGCCCGCGCACCTTTGAGGGGCGGGGGAGTGTCTGGCTGTCAACGGTGTGGGAAACGATCTTTGCCGGCTTGGGGAGCGATCTTCAGCCGCCTCCGTACGAGTCCAGCTGGGGTGTCTCGCCGAACACATCCCGGGGTTCAGGCGAGGTCGGCGGCGATCAGTTCCGCCACCTGTCGGGTGTGCTCGGTGAGGTAGAAGTGGCCGCCCTCATAGGCGTGGAAGCGGATGTCCTTCGTGCCGTGCCGCTTCCATTCCATGACCGCGTCCGCCGGGGTGCGGGGGTCACGGTCGCCTGTGAGCACCGTCAGCGGACAGGACGGTTCGGGGCCCGCCCGCCAACTGTAGGTGCGTACGGCCCGGTAGTCCGCCCGCAGCGCCGGCAGGATCAGCTCCAGGAGCGCCGGATCGGAGAGCAGCTCGGCGTCCGTGCCGTCGAGCGCCCGCAGGTCGTCGAGGATGCCCTGGTCGTCGGTGATCTCCTGCTCGCTCTCGACGCCACGCGAGGGGGCGGGGCATCCGGAGACGTACAGCCGCGCGGGATTCAGGAGGCGGGCCGCCTCGTACGCCACCAGGGCACCCATGCTGTGTCCGAACAGCACCACCGGGCGGTCGTCCAGGGCCGGTTCGAGCGCGGCGACGACCTGCCGGGACAGCTCGTGGAGGTCGTCGACGGCGGGTTCGTGCCAGCGGTCCTGGCGGCCGGGGTACTGGACGGCCAGCACGTCGGCCACCTCGCACAGTTCCGCGGAGAGGGGGACGAAGTAGCCCGCCGCGCCGCCCGCGTGCGGCAGGCACACCAGCTGGACCGGGCGGGTCGCCGGGTCGGGCGTGGTGTGGAACCTGCGCAGCCAGGTCCTGGGGCCCACCGCGGCCGTCATGCGCCGGCCTCGCTCACGTCGGTGAGCGCCGCGGCGGTCGCCTCGCGCACGGTGCCGTCAGGTCGGGTGAAGACGTACGTCAGCTTCGGCAGCGCCTCCTCCAGGGCGTCGAGCATCGCCGTGTGGTCGGCGCAGGAGCCCCAGATGACGTCCAGCGGCGTGGTCATCACCCCGCCGGCCAGGTCGGTGCCCGGGCGGACGTAGGGGCGGATGCCGTCGATGCCCTCGACCTTGCGCACGTCCGTGGCCCCGTGGATCGCCTCCAGTCGGCACGGCTCAACCGGGGCCATGGTGTTGAACAGGAAGTGGACGCGGCCGCCGTAGTCGAACTCCGGGATCTGCGAGGTGTCCCCGAGGGCGAGGAGGCCGCCGAGGCGCACCATGTCGACGCCGCAGACCCGGCGGCTCATCAGGTTGAGATGGCCCGAGAGCCGGCCGTTGACCTCGATGACGCGCGGGCCGTCGGCCGTAAGCTTCAGCTCGGTGTGGGTGATGCCGTAGCGCACTCCGAGGGCGTCCAGGGCGCGGGTGGTGAGGTCGATGACCTCCGCCAGGACGTCGGCCGGCAGGTGCGAGGGCCAGTAGCTGCCCAGCTCGCGGAACGGCTCGAGCAGCGGGAACTTGCCGGTCACCGCCAGGTGCCGCACGCCCTGCGGCGTGCAGACGCTCTCCACGGACACGTAGTCCCCGTACGGCGCGCTCGGCACGCCCTGCAGGAGCTCCTCGACCGTGTACGCGGCCTCCGTGCCCTCGGGGAACAGCCGCGGCAGCAGCTCTTCCATCTCGGCGGCGGTCGTGACGGCGTAGGTGTCGCGACTGCCGCCGCCGCGCACCGGCTTGACGATGGCGGGCAGGCCCACGGCGTCGTACACCCGCGGCCACTCGTCGGGTGAGCTCAGCGGGTGGGAGCGGACCTTGTCGACGCCGGCGTCGCGCATCACCCGGCGCTGGCGGATCTTGTCGGTGACCGTCGCGGCCACCTCCGGGGTGTGGGACGGCAGGCCCAGCGCCTCGGCGATCTCCGCCGTCCTGCGGACCATGCGCTCGCTGTAGGTCACCACCGCGTCCGGCGCCAGGTCCCGCGCCAGGGCGATGTCGCCCTTAGTGGTGCCCGTGAGCGGCACGACGGTGCCGAAGTTCTCCAGGACGGGCCGCAGCCGTTCGGCGTGGCCGGTGGGCGGGAGCAGGAACACGATGTCCCCGAGGTCGGCCAGGCCGACCCCGATCTCGCCCGCGGAGGCCGCGCCGTCGTCGTAGAGCACCGCAAGGGTGCGGCGCCGCTCGCTCATGCGGTGCCTCCGGCGGCCGTGAGGGCGGCCTCGAAGTGGCGGGCGTACTCGCGCACGCGGGCCTCGTCGAGCAGCGCGGGGTCGTAGGCGACCGAGACGCGGCTGCCGGCCTCGGCGCCGTCGACCTCGAAGTCGACGCGGAAGGGGAAGCTCGGCTTGCCCTTCACCCACCAGTCGCGGGTCCGCAGGCCCTGGGTGCCGTCCAGGTCCTCGTAGACGTGGAAGTTCATGAAGTTGAAGGTCACGTCGAAGGGCGGCCGGCCCAGGCGGCTCTCGATCTGCGCGAGCGGGAAGGCACGGTAGGGCGCTCCGTCGCGCTCCGACGCGTGGGCCCTGCGGGCCAGCTCGGGCAGGGGCGCGCCGAGGTCCGTCAGTCGCAGCGGCACCGTGTTGAGGTAGAGGCCGACCATCAGGTCGGCGCCCGGCCGCTCCGGACGGGTGTTGACGACGACACCGCTGACCACGTCGTCGCGGCCGGTCCAGGCGGACAGGGCACGCGCGTGGGCGGCGAGCGCCAGCGACTTCAGCGAGACGCCGGCGTCGCGGGCGGTGGCGCGCATGCCGTCGAGCACCACACCGGGCACGGTGAACTCGACGCCGGCGACCGCGTTGGCCGCGCCGTGGAACTGCCCGCGGGAGAACAGCAGCGGCTCGCTGTCGGCCTGCCCGTGCCAGAAGTCGGCGGCCTCGCCGGAGGCGAGCAGCTCGCGCTCGGCGACGATGAAGTCGTGCTCGCCGGTGGCGGGCGGCCGTGGCAGTTCGGCGTTCTCGCCGCGCAGCCTGGCGGCGTACAGCTCCAGCAGGTCGACGATGAGCCGGCCGTAGCTCCAGCCGTCGACGATCGCGTGGTGGCTGGCGATCGCGACGTGGAAGGAGTCGGGCTGGGCCACGACGTGGCAGCGGAACAGGGGCGCCCGGCTCCAGTCGATGGGCAGGGTCAGGCCCTCGCGACTCCAGTCGCGGATGTTGTCGTGGCCCTTGGCCGGGTTGTCGTCGCCGATCCGCTCGACGGTCAGCGGGGGTTCGACCTTCTCCCACTGCAGCTGCACCGACTCGGAGTACGTGCCGAGGTCGAAGGAGGTGCGCAGCGCGGCGTGGCGGTCGCACAGTTCGGCGAGGGCCTCGCGGAACAGCCGCTCGTCGAAGGCGGCGACGGTCTCCCAGCCGATGATGGAGTGGTAGAGCTCCGGGTCACCGCTGGTCTCGCACAGGTAGATGATGCCGACCTGGAGGGCGGAGGCGGGCAGAGCCGCCGCGACGCCGACCGGCACGAGGATGCGGTCGCTGGGGTCGAGGAGCGCGTCCCGCTCCGCGGCTGGCGCCGGGGCGGCGGCGGGCGCGGGGGCCTGTGTCGCGAGGTGGGCGGCCAGCTCGCGGACGGTCGGGTGGAAGAGAAGGTCCTTGAGGGTCATCGCGATGCCCCGCTCCTGCACGGCCGAGACCACGCGCAGGGCGATGAGCGAGTCGCCGCCCAGGGCGTAGAAGTCGTCGTCGGGGTCGACCTCCTGGCCACCGAGCTGCTCGCCGACGATGCCGGTCAGTACCGCGGTCAGGTCCGTCGCGGACTGCTCCATGGTGTGGGGGTTCCTCTCGTTCATCGGCCCGCCACCGCTTCGACGCGGCGCGGTACGGCGCGGACCGGAAGGCTGGTGAAGCCCGCGACGAAGTTGGACACAAGGTGCTGCGGTTCGCCGGCCGGCACGAACTCCTCGATTCGGTCGAGGACTTCCTCGAAGAACAGGCGCAGGGTGAGGCGTGCCACGGTCGCCCCCAGGCAGTAGTGGGCGCCGTAGCCGAAGGCGATGTGACGGTTGTCGGAGCGGCGGACGTCGAAGCGGTACGGCTCCGGGAAGACGTCGGCGTCACGGTTGGCGGAGCCGACCCACACGGCGACGGCCTCGCCCCGGGGCACCGATCCCCCGGCGATCTCCACATCGTCCACGGCATAGCGCAGGAAGCTGCTGGCCGGGGAGGTCCAGCGCAGCCCCTCCTCGACGAGCGAGGGGATCAGCGCGGGGTTCTCGCGCACGGCGCGGAGCTGGTCGGGGCGCTCCATCAGAGCGAGGACGGTGCCGGCCACGGTGTGCGGGGTGGTCGCGTTGGCGCCCAGGAGCAGGCTGTAGCAGTTGACGACCACCTCCTCGCGGGTCAGTTCGCCGTCCCGCATGGTCATCAGCAGCCGGAAGGCATCGTCGCCGTCGGTGCCCTTGCGGGCCTCGTACTGCGTGGCGAAGTACTCGAAGAGCTGGTGGTGCGCGATGGCGAGGGTGGCGTGCGGGTTGCGAATGGTGAACACCGGGTCCTGCGGGGCGGCGGCCATGCCCGTCCACTGGACCAGGTCCTTCCAGTCCGGCTCGGGCAGGTCCATCAAGGCGCCGGCGATCGCCATCGGAAGCATGGTGGCCTGCTGGGCCAGGTCCCAGACCGGCCCGTCGAGGGCGCCGGCGACCAGGGAGCGCACGGCGTCGCGGATGCGGTCCTCGCTGCGGGCCAGACCGCGGCCGGTGAACATCTTGTTCAGGGGGCGGCGCAGTTCGCTGTGGCGGGGCGGGTCGGTGGCGACGAGCATCCGGCCGGAGGCGGCGTCGTCGTGTCCGAGCTGGCTGAGCAGGCTGCCGCGCTCGGAGGTGAACTCGCGGTGGCTGCCCAGGACCCGGCAGGCGTCGTGGTAGCGGGTGACGTTGAAGAAGGCGCGTCCGTCGGGCAGTTCGCTGCGGTGCAGCGGGGCCTGCTCGCGCATCACGGCCCAGGCGGCGTGGGGATCCCCCTCGGCGTGGTAGGCCGCGTCGAACAGGTCGACGCGGGACAGGTCGACCGCGGCCCGGTCGGCGGCCGTGACGTCGGTCAGCTTCACCTGGTCACTCCCGCCTGCGTCAGGGACCGGGCCAGTCCGGCCGGGGTCGGGTCGAGGTAGAAGGAGATCGGGGAGATCTCCACGCCGAACTCGCGGTGCAGTTCGGCGATGAGCGCCACCGCGAGCAGCGAGTGCCCGCCGAGCTCGAAGAAGTCGTCGTCGGCGCCGATGCCCTCCAGTCCCAGGTGGTCGCACCACATGCCGGTGACGGCCTGCTCCAGGACGCCTTCGGGCGCGCGGTGGGAGGCGTTGACCTCGGGGCGCTCCTGGACGGAGCGATGTTCCAGCGCGGTGCGGTCGACCTTGCCGTTCGGGGTGAGCGGGAGCTCGTCGACCACGCGCACCAGGGAGGGGACGGCGTAGGCGGGCAGGGTCTCGGCGAGCCGGGTGCGCATCTCGAGCGCGGAGGGCCGGGCCGCGGTGTCGGCGGGGACGACGTAGGCGACCAGCCGGCGGGTGCCGGAGCCGTCGCGCGGGGCGACGACCTCGGCGCGGGCGACCGCAGGCAGGGCGGTCAGCGCGGCCCGGACCTCGCCGGTCTCGATGCGGAAGCCGCGTACCTTGACCTGGCCGTCGGCGCGGCCGAGGAACTCCAGGGTGCCGTCGGCGGTGCGGCGTGCCAGGTCGCCGGTGCGGTACATGCGCTCGCCGGGGGCGCCGGTGGGGGCGGCGACGAAGCGGGCGGCGGTCAGGCCCGGGTTGCCGAGGTAGCCGTGGGCGAGGCCGGTGCCGGTCGCGTAGATCTCGCCGGTCTCGCCGTCGGCGACGGGGCGCAGCCGCTCGTCGAGGAGCAGGACGCCGGTGCCGGAGACGGGCCGGCCGACGGGGACGGCCGTCGCCCCGGTCGGCTCGGTCATGGTGTGCACGGTGGTGAACGTGGTGTTCTCGGTGGGCCCGTAGCCGTTGGCGACGACCGTGTGCGGGAGCGCGGCGAGCGCCCGGTCGACGTGTGCGGCCGAGAGGGTGTCGCCGCCGGCCAGCAGATGGCGCAGCGCGGGCAGGTCGCGCAGCCCGAGGTCCACGGCCTGGTGGAAGAGGCCCGCGGTCAGCCACATGACGCTGACCCGCTCCTCCCGTACGAAGGAGAGCAGTCCCTCCAGGGAGAGGTCGCCGTCGGGCGCGACGGCGAGGCGGGCGCCGTTCAGCAGGGCGCCCCAGATCTCCAGCGTGGAGGCGTCGAAGGCGAGCGGCGCGAAGTGCAGGAACACGTCGTCGGGCGTGGCGGTCAGGAAGTCCGCGCCGCGCACCAGGCGCAGCACCGCGCGGTGCGGGACGCACACGCCCTTCGGGGTGCCGGTCGAGCCGGAGGTGTAGGCGACGTAGGCGACGCGGTCACCATCGGCGACGGGCGCCGGCGGGGCCGTCCCGGGCTCCGTCTCCTGCGACGGCTCGTCCAGGGGGACGAGCACGGTGTACGCGTCCCCGAGGTCGTCGGCGGCGCCCTTGTCGGCGAGCACCACGCGGACCGCGGCGTCGCGCAGGATCAGGTCGCGGCGTGCGGCCGGCTGGCGGCGGTCGAGGCCGAGGTAGGCCGCGCCCGCCTTGAGGACGGCGAGCAGGTGGACGGCGGTCGCGGCGCCGCGGCCGGCGGCGAGGGCGACGACCTCGCCGGGGCGTACGCCCTCGGCGCGCAGACGGTGGGCCAGCCGGTTCGCGCGTGCGTCGAGTTCGGCGTACGTCAGCGTGGCGTCGTCGCCGGTGACCGCGGTGCGGTGCGGGTGTTCGGCCGCGAGGCGGGCGAACAGGGAGTCGATGGTGTCGGTCATCAGTGGTGTCCTTCGGCGGGCGAGGAGACGGCCAAGGCGGGCAGCGGGGCGCCGGGCAGGGCCAGCGAGTGCAGCAGCCGGGTCAGTTCGGCCGGGGCGTTCAGGAACGCGTAGTGCGCGCCGGGCAGTTCGGTGAAGGTGACCTGCTCGGACCACTCCTGCCAGCCGGTCAGCTCGGCGGGCTCGATCTCCGGGTCCTCGCTCCAGGTGAGGGCGGTGACGGCGGAGGGCAGCCGGACCGGCTCCGGCCGGTGGTAGACGCGGTTGGCGTCGAGGTCCTGGTGCAGCACGTGCAGGGTCAGTTCGATCAGCATGGGGTGCGCCTCGCCGCCGCGGGCGACGACGAGTTCCGACAGCTCGGCGCCGAGCGCCTCGTCGGTCATGTCCAGGAACCGGTCCTTGGGGCAGTCCTGCGGGGCCACTTGCGCGGAGACGACGACCTCGCGCGGCACCGGTCCGCCCAGCTCCGCGAGACGCAGCGCGGTCTCGAAGGCGGGCAGGGAGCCCGCGCAGTGCCCGAAGAACACGGCCGGCCGGTCGAGGTAGGGCAGCAGCTCGTCGGCGAGGTTCTTCGCGAGGTCCTGGTAGGTGCCGTAGTGGGCCTCGCGGAAGCGGTTCTCGCGTGCCGGCAGCTGCACGGGGCAGATCTCGACGTCCCCGATCATCCGCGGCCACCGGTTGAACATCGAGGCGCCGACGCCCGAGTACGGGAAGCAGAAGACGCGGGCGGCCGCGTCGTCCGACGGCTTGCGCAGCAGGGAGCGCGGGAACTTCGCGGGGGCGGTCGGGGTGGCGTGGGCGGATGCGGTCATGCCTTGCTCTTCTCTGCGGCCTCGGCCCCGGCCTCGTGCCCGGCCTCCGATTCGGGTACGTCGGTCACGGTGCGCACCGAGCGCAGCAGCAGGACGGCCGGTCCCGCGACCATGATCAGCGCGGCGGCTCCGTACAGCGCGGTCTGCACGCCCACGGCGTCGGCCACCGGACCGGCGCCCGCCATGCCCAGCGGCACCAGGGCGAAGGAGCCCAGGGACTCGTAGGACATGACGCGCGACAGGGCGTGCGGCGGCACGTTCTTCTGCAGCGCCGTGTCGAGCAGGACCTCGTAGACGTCGATGACGATGCCGGCCAGGAAGGTGGCGCCGGCGATCGCGGCGAGCGGTGCCTCGGCGGCCATGAGCAGCACCGACAGAGGGAAGCCCATGGTGAGGAGGGCGGCCGCGCGCACCGGGCGGCGCGGCCGGAACTTGATGGCCACCACGCTGCCCACGATGAAGCCGAGGGCCTGCGCGATGAGCACCACGCTCCAGGCGCCGGCCCCGCCCAGCGACCGGTCGGCCATGACCGGCCCGAGGACGTAGAAGCTCCCGGCGAGCAGGACGTTGACGTAGGCGAGTTGGGAGACCATCACCCAGATCCACTGCTTGGCCGTGAACTCCTGCCAGCCCTCGCGGATCTGCCGGATCAGCGTGGGCGCGTCGGACGGCGGCGGCTGGTGGGCGACCTTGACGCCGAGCAGCAGCAGCGCCGAGAGCGTGAAGGTCGCGGCGGGCACGACCATGGTGTTCCCGGCCCCGATGGTGGAGACCAGCACACCGCCCAGGGCGGCGCCGAGGATGCCGCCGCCCCGCATCGAGAGCTTGAGCAGGGAGTTGGCGGACTGCAGGTCGTCGCCCGAGACGAGCAGCGGCATCGCGGAGCGCGAGGCGGGCTCGAAGAGCGCGGTCGCCGCTCCGGCGAGGGCCGCGAAGCCGGCCAGCATCCACGGGGTGGCGTGTCCGGTGATGACCAGGACGGCGGCGAGCCCCTGGGTGAGGCCGGCGGCCAGGTCGGCGCCGACCATGACGCGCAGTTTCGGCAGCCGGTCGGCGATCGCCCCGCCGAGCAGGACGAACGTGACCTGGCTGAGCAGCCGCGCGGCCAGGACGACGCCGAGCATCGTCGGGGAACCGCCGGGCAGGTGCAGCACGGTGAACGCGAGCGCGATCGGGGCGATCGCGTTGCCGAGCAGGGAGGTGGACCTGGCGGCGAACAGCGCGAGCACGGAGCGGTCCTTCAGGACCGCGAAGTCGCTGGTCATACCGGTGCGCCCTCCTCGACGGGGGCGGGACGCAGGTCGGTCCAGTTCGCCTCCACGTAGGCGAGGCACGCCTCACGGCTGTCGGTCGGCAGGACCACCGACCAGCCGGCCGGCACCTCGGCGAACTCGGGCCACAGCGAGTGCTGTCCCCGGGCGTTGACGATCACCTGGAAGCGGCCGGTCTCGTCGTCGAACGGATTGGTCATCGGTCATTCCCCTGCTTCTCGCTGCGCCGGGCAGCGGTGATCTCGGCCAGCGCCTCTGCGAGAACCGGCCCCATCTGGGCCAGCGACTCCGGCTGGTTCATGGCGGTGTGGGTGGTCTTGACGGAGTGCCAGGTGACCCGGCCGGCGACGTACTGCTCCCAGACGTCGGGCATGGGGGCGCCGTCGTTACGGCCCTCGGTGGCCAGGAAGAAGAGCACGTCCCCGAGGAACTTCTCCGGCTGGTGGTCCTTGACGATGTGGCGGTTGTGGGACATCGCCGTCAGCAGCGCGACGAGCTGGTCCTCGGTGAGGCTCGCCAGCGCACCGGTGTCCTGCTTGAGCACCTCCAGGACGTCGGTGATCTCCTTGGAGCCGGCCTGCGGCACCACGCCGGGCCGCTCGGGGTCGAGGAGGGCGGCGACCATGTTCTGCTCGTTGACGCGGTAGTGGTCGGGCACGCCCGGGTAGCAGTCGAGCATCGTGAGCAGCGCCGTCTCGTCGCCCTCGGCCTGCAGCTGGGTGGCCATCTCGAAGGCGACGACGCCGCCGAAGGACCAGCCCAGGAAGTGGTAGGGCCCCTGGGGCTGGATGCGCCGGACCTCCTGGACGTACGTGGCCGCCATCTCCCGTACGGTCGCGGGCATGTCGTCGGGGTGCAGCAGGCCTCGGGCCTGGATGCCGTAGACGGGCATGTTCTCCGGTACGTACTTGAGGAAGCTGGAGTAGCTCCAGGCGAGGCCGCCGCCGGGGTGGATGCAGAACAGCGGCTTCAGGTCGCCGCCGGTGCGCAGCGGCAGGACCGTCTCCAGGGCGGCGGCGCCGTTGTCGACGCCGGCCCGCTCGGCGAGGCCGGCGACGGTGGGCGCCTCGAAGAAGGAGACCATCGACAGTTCGAGCCCGAGGGCGGTGCGGACCCGGGCGATGAGCCGGGCGGCCAGCAGCGAGTGCCCGCCAAGCTGGAAGAAGTCGTCGTCGATGCTGACGTGCGGCAGCCCGAGGACCTCGGCGAACAGCTGGCACATGACCTCTTCGCGCGGGCTGCGCGGGGCCCGGCCGGAGGTGGTGGCGCCGATCTCGGGGCGCGGCAGCAGGTCGCGGTTGAGCTTGCCGTTGCCGCGCAGCGGCAGCGCGTCGAGCAGGACGTAGGCGGCCGGGACCATGTAGTCGGGCAGCCGGGCGGCGACCTGGCCGCGCAGCTCGTCCGGGGTCGGCGCCTCGGCGCCTTCGACGGGCACGACGTAGGCGGCCAGGCGCCGGTCGCCCGGCTGGTCCTCGCGCACCACGACCGCGGCCCGGGCGACGGCCGGGTGTTCGGCCAGCACCTCCTCGATCTCGCCGAGCTCGATGCGGAAGCCGCGCAGCTTGACCTGGCCGTCGACGCGGCTGACGAAGTCCAGCGTGCCGTCCTTGCGCCGGCGGGCGAGGTCGCCGCTGCGGTACATGCGCTCGCCGGGCCCGCCGAAGGGGTCGGCGACGAAGCGGGTGGCGGTGAGACCCGCGCGACCCAGATAGCCGCGGCCGACCCCGATGCCGGCCAGGTACACCTCGCCGACGACGCCGACGGGCACCGGGTTCAGGTGCGCGTCGAGGACGTGGACGCGGGTGTGGGAAAGGGGGCCGCCGACGGGGATGCGCCCGTCGAGGTCCGCCGCGGTGACCGGGTGGACGCACGACATCATCGTGTTCTCGGTGGGGCCGTACTGGTTGACGACCTCGCAGCCCCACTCGCTCAGGAGCGTGCCCGCCTCCGGGGCGCGCAGCGCCTCGCCGCCGGTGCCGACCAGGCGCAGCGCGGCGACGTCGGCGGGCCGGAGGTCGTAGGAGAGCACGGCTTCCAGCAGGGACGGGACGATGAACAGGATCACCGTGGGGCGGACGGCGCGCAGTTCGTCGACGACGACGCGCGGGTCGCGGGCGCCGTCGGCGGGCAGCAGTGCCACCGTGGCGCCGACCGCGAGCGGCGCGAACAACTCACGGACGGAGGGGTCGAAGCCCAGGGCGGTGATCTGCAGGCTCGTGTCGGCGGGGGTGAGCCGGAAGCGCTCGATCACGTCGGTGAGGCGGGTGGCGACACCGCGGTGCTCGATCAGGACGCTCTTGGGCCGGCCGGTGGAGCCCGAGGTGTAGATGATGTACGCCAGGTCGCCGGCGCCCGCGACGGGGGCGGGGCGGTGCACGGGGGCGGCGGCGAGCTCCTCGTCGCGGTCGGCCCGCAGCAGCCGTACCCGCTCGGGCAGGCTGAGGTCGTCGCCGAGGTCGGCCTCGGTGAGCAGGACGGTGGCGCCGCAGTCGGCGAGCATGAACTCACGCCGTTCCGCCGGGTGTTCGGCGTCCAGGGGGACGTAGGCGCCGCCGGCCTTCCACACGCCGAGGATCGCCGCGACGGCTTCGGGGCCGCGCCGCAGGCACAGCGCGACACGGCTGTCCGGGCCGACGCCGAGGGCGCGCAACCGGTGGGCGTACTGGTTGGCGCGCTCGTCGAGTGCGCGGTAGGTCCAGGTGGCGCCGGACTGGGTGAGGGCGACGGCGTCCGGCGTCGCGTCCGCCTGGCGTTCGACCAGTTCGGCGGTCAGCTCGGTGGTGGCGGGCCGCGTCGAGGTGTCGTTCCAGCGCACCAGCGACGCCCGCTCCGCCTCGGTCAGCAGCTCGACCTGGCTGAGCCGGGTGGCGGGGGCGGTGGCGACGGCGCGCAGCAGCCGGGCGAGGCGGCCGGCGATCGACTCGGCGGTGTCGCGGTCGAACAGCGCGGTGCTGTACTCCAGGGCGGACCGGATGCCGAGGGCCTCGCCGTCGGCGCCGCGCCGCTCCTCGAACTTGAAGGACAGGTCGAACTTGGCGGTGCCGCTGAGGACGGGGTAGGCGGTGCCGGTGACGCCGGGCAGGCCGAAGTCGTCCGGCATGCTGTTCTGGGCGGCCACCATCACCTGGAACAGCGGGTGGCGGGCGGCCGAGCGCACCGGGTTGAGCGCCTCCACGAGCCGCTCGAACGGCAGGTCCTCGTGGTCGAACGCGGACAGGTTCACCGCGCGCAGGCGCCCGAGCAGCTCGACGAAGCTGGGGTCGCCGGAGGTGTCGGCGCGTAGGACCAGGCTGTTGACGAAGAAGCCCACGAGCGGGGTCAGCGCGTCGTCGGTGCGGCCGGCCACGGCGTTGCCGAGCGGGATGTCGGTGCCCGCGCCGAGCCGGGTGAGCAGGGCGGCGACGGCGGCCTGGAGCACCATGTTGACGGTGGTGCCGGTGGTCCGGGCCAGGGCCGCCACCGCGGTGTGCAGCTCCTGGTCGAGGTCGCCGACGACCATGTCGCCGGCGAAGTCGCCGCCGGCGGGCCGCGGCCGGTCGGTGGGCAGGTCGAGCTCGTCGGGCAGCTCCGCGAGCGTCTTCGTCCAGAAGTCCAGCTGGCGCGAGACGAGGCTGTCCGGGTCGTCCTCGCCCGCGAGCAGCTCGTGCTGCCAGGCCGCGTAGTCGGCGTACTGGACGGGCAGCGGCTCCCAGTCGGGGGCCGTCCCGGCCAGACGCGCCGTGTAGGCCTGGGCCAGGTCGCGGATCAGGGGTTCGAGCGACCAGCCGTCGCCCGCGATGTGGTGCAGGACGAGGAGCAGGACCCACTGTTCTTCGCCGGTGCGCAGCAGCCGGGCGCGCAGCGGCAGGTCGCGAGTCAGGTCGAAGGGGGCGCGGGCGGCGGCCGTCACCTGCTCGTCGACCAGCTCGGGCGTGGTCTCGACGACCTTCAGTTCCGGCCGCGCGTCGGCGGCGGCGAGGACGCGCTGGTGGGCGACGCCGTCGCGCTGCGGATAGACGGTGCGCAGCACCTCGTGACGGGCCACCACGTCGCGCACGGCCGCCTCCAGCGCGGCGACGTCGACGCTGCCGGTGAGGTGCAGGGCGTGCGGGATGTGGTAGGCGGCCGTGCCCTCGTGGACCTGCTGCAGGAACCAGAGCCGCTGCTGGGCGTACGAGAGCGGGGCGTCGCCCTCGCGGGTGCGGGCCCGTACGGCCGGGCGGGTGCGTCCCGCGTGCGCCCGGGCCGCGAGCGCGCCCGGGGTGCGGGCGTCGAAGAGGTCCTTGACGGCGACCTCCAGGCCCAGGACGGCGCGGATGCGGTTGACGAGGCGGATCGCCATGAGGGAGTGGCCGCCGAGGACGAAGAAGTCGTCGTCGGGGGCGACCGAGGTGCGGCCGAGGACCTGCGCGAACAGCTCGCACAGCAGTTCCTCGCGCAGCGAGCGGGCGGACGCCGCCCCGGCGCCGGCGGCGGTCTCGGCGGCGGTGGCGGCCGGCGCGGGCAGCTTGTCGCGGTCCAGCTTGCCGTTGACCGTCATCGGGAACTCGCTCATCGCCCGGAAGGCGACGGGCACCATGTACGAGGGCAGCAGCGCGAGCAGGTGGTCGCGCAGCCGCGCCACGTCCAGCGCGGCGCCGTCGGCGAGCACGACATATCCGGCCAGCTCGCGCTCCCCGTCGAACTCCTTGACGGCGACGGCCGCCTGGCGCACGTCCGGGTGGGCGGCCAGCGCGGTCTCGATGTCGCCGAGCTCGATGCGGAAGCCGCGGATCTTGACCTGGGCGTCGCGGCGGCCGCGGTATTCGAGGTCGCCGTCGGGCAGCTGGCGAGCGAGGTCGCCGGAGCGGTAGCCGCGCAGCGGCGAGCCGTCCGCGGCGGTGAGGGTGACGAACCGCTCGGCGGTCAGGTCGGGGCGGCCGAGGTAGCCGAGGGCGACGCCGGGTCCGGTGACGACGATCTCGCCGGTCTCCCCGTCGGCGACGGGGGAGAGGTCCTCGTTCAGGAGCTCGATGCCGAGGTCCGGCAGCGGGCGGCCGATGAGGCTGCGGTCCTGCTCCAGGTCGGCGGCCTTCACACGACGGTGGGTAGCGTGCACGGTGATCTCGGTGATGCCGTACATGTTGACGAGCTCGGGCTTGGCGTCGCCGTACTTGTCGATCCAGGGCGCGAGGTCGGAGAACCTGAGGGCCTCGCCGCCGAAGACCACGGAGCGTACGGACAGCCGATCCTCGTGGCCGCGCTCCTCGGCGATCAGCTGGCCGAAGGCGGTGGGGGTCTGGCTGAGCATGGTGACCCGCTCGTCGCGCAGCAGGGCGCGGAAGCGGGCGGGGTCCTTGGCGATGTCCCCGGGGACGATCACGACGGTGCCGCCGTACAGGACGGCGCCCCAGATTTCCCAGACGGAGAAGTCGAAGGCGAAGGAGTGGAACATCGACCAGACGTCGTCGGGCCCGAAGCCGAAGAGCGACTCGGTCTCGGAGAACAGCCGCACGACGTTGCCGTGGGTGACCTCGACGCCCTTGGGGCGTCCGGTGGTTCCCGAGGTGAAGATGATGTACGCCCGGGTGTCCGGGGTGATCGTCATGGGCCGCAGGGGCGCGGCCGGCGTCTCCTGCGGGGGGCCGTCGAGGACGAGCACGTCCTGCCCGGCGGGGAGCGCGGATGCCAGCCGGGCGGTGGTGAGGACGAGCGCGGGCGCCGCGTCCTCCAGGATGGTGGCCAGCCGGGCTGCCGGGGCTCCCGGGTCGAGCGGCACGTAGGACGAGCCGGTCTTCAGGGCCGCGAGGGCGGCCACCACCATGTCGCAGGAGCGCTCCAGGAGGATCGCGAGCGGCCGGGCGGGCTGGTCGGTCCGCGCCTGGATCCGTGCCGCGAGGTCCGTCGACGCGGCTTCGAGTTCCTCGTAAGTCAGCCTGTCCGTACCGCACTTGACTGCGACGCGTTCCGGATGGCGCTCGGCGGTCGCCAGGAAGGCACTCACCAGAGTCGCTTCGGTCGAATGGTTGGCAGCACTGTTCGGCATGCTCAGATCCCCCGCTTCCGAGAAGGGTGCGACGTACGTCCGCACTCGACCGAAGGTGATCGGCGGAACCGTACTGATGGCGAGAACATAAGATCACTTGCCAGAACTTGTCAATCTGTTGCCTAATCCGAGGCAACTCGCTATCTTCAGGATGTAACCCCTGATCAGCCGCTCCGGGCCACCGCCCGGACCGATCGTCGCCGCCGCCCGGCCCATCCCTGGTCCAAGGCGGCGAAGAGAAAGAGAACCCCCATGAATCGCATCAGCCGTATACTTCTGGCCGCCCTCGCCGTACTCACCCTGGGCGCCTCCGCGGCCGTCGTCGCTCAGGGCGGCCAACCCATGCGGAACACGGCGCAGCAGGCGTCCATCGAATGGCCGTGACAGCACTCGCCCACCGCGAGTTCACCCACTGTTTGACTTGCCAAGTACCTGATTGACAACATTGCCAGTCAGGGAGGGGGACACGGACACGAGCCTGGGGACGAAACATGCTGACGCAACCCTCATTCGGCCGCCGACTGAAGCAACTCCGGCAGCAGCGCGGAAAGACCCAGTCGGACCTCACCGGCCCCGGCATGTCCTCCGCCTACCTGTCGCGCCTCGAATCGGGCGCACGCCCCCCCACTGAGCGCGCCGTCGCCATCCTCGCGGAACGCCTCGGCGTCCCGGCCGGCGCCTTCGAGACGACGGATCCCTCAAGCCTGGTGGACGTCCTCGCCGCGGTGCTCGTGGTGGGCGACGAGTCGGGCCACGCCCGGCGGATGCTGGAGTCGGCGCTCTCCGGCGCCGAGCACGTGGACGTGGGCTTGCAGTGGCAGGCCCATGCCCACCTGGCCAGACTCCTCACGGCCGACGGCGAGCGGTCCGAGGCGCGCACCACGCTGACCAAGTTGGCGGCGCTCTCGGACGAGCTCGGCCACGCCGTGCTGCGTGTCTACTCGCGCCTGCACCTCGCCCGCGTCCAGCGCGACCTGGGCGAGGCCGACTCGGCCCGGATCACCGCGCTCGAAGCGCTTCGAATCGGCAGCGAGGACTCCCTCGACAACCACGACATGCTCCGATGTCGCCTGTTGCTCGCCTCAGTGACAGCCGAACTCGGGGACCTCGCCGAGGCCTTCCGCCTCAGCGAGGAGGCCTGCGCCCGAGTCGGCGGGCAGACCGGCGCGCTGGCGGCCCAGGCCCTATGGACCGCCGCGACAGTCTCGACCCGCAAGGGCAACTACGAGCTGTCTGCCTCCTTCCTGGAACGGGCGATGACCGCACTGTCCAGCCGCGATGACCTGCTCCTGTGGATGCGCCTGCGCCACGCCGCCGCGGCGCTGGCCCTGCAGGCACTGCCGCCCGCCCCCGACAAGGCGCAGCGCTACCTGGACGAGGCACGCCCCGCCCTGGAACTCGTCGGCACGGCGCAGCACCAGCAGGAGAGCGCCTTCCTGCACGCCCAACTCGCCTACGTGCGAGGTGAGTACGAGGAGGCCGGCCGCCACTGCGAACAGGCCGCCACCGAGAAGGTTCGGCTCAACTTCCGGGACCGGATCCGCTTGGAGATGCTCATGGCGCAGATCCGCGTCAAACAGTCCGACCCGACGGCCCGCGCGCGCCTCTACGCCCTGGCAGCCGAGGCACAGGCCAACGGCATGCTCGACCTCACCGCCGAGATATGGCGCGCAGCCTGCCTTGGGGACCAAGAGAACAGCCAGTAACGCCAAGCACTTGATCTTGCCTCGCTCTCCTACGGCTGACGTCGATCCGCCGCCGCGGCAGAGCCCGGCTCACGGCCTGGCCGGCCAACCGAGGCGTCCACGGCGCCGACACCACTCCGAGTGCGGGTGTGTCCAGCGACTGGCCCTGTCTCACATTCGGTGCTGACGGAGAGTGCTCCTATCCGAGGAGGATGCGGTGCGGGAGCACGGTGAAGCCTGCTCGTCCGTGCATTTGGCGCGCGATTCGTTTGGTCTTGGTGTTGACGCCCTCACCACCCGCCGAGCCCGCGGACACCTCCGCACCGCTCAACTTTGAAGACCCAGATATCGGGGCCGGGAATTCGATGGTCGGCGTGCCGCGGAACAGCGGCACGGACGCTGGTCAGGCGGTGCCGTGAAGTGGCGTGCGTGTCGACCCCTACGTCACGCGCAGCAGCACGCAGAGCCGTCACAGCCCGCGCCAGGGCGATCCCTGCAGAAGTGACCGCCTCCATACAGGCGATTACCTCGGCCGATTCGGCCTTGTCTGCGGGCAGGCGATGACCGGACGTCGGGTCGACCGGCTGCTGATGGCTGCACCAGTGCTACGGACGCAGGGTTGATCATTTTGCCTCTGGTCAGGCAGCGGAGACCCAGGTGTGGAGCAGATCGCAGGCGTGGAAGGCCGATCCAGGGCAAGGAAACGAAGGGTGATACGCATAACGTTCGTCGCTCTCACTCTGGTCGCCGGCATGGTGGCGGCCGTGGCCGCGGTCGGATCCTCGCCCTGGTGGTCGGTTGCTGCTGTCCCGCTCGGTCTGCTGGGGCTGGTGGGCGGGGCCGACTTGCTGCAGCGGCGGCATTCGGTACTGCGCAACTATCCCGTGCTGGGGCATGCCCGGTTCCTTCTGGAGCGCATCCGCCCGGAACTACAGCAGTACTTCATCGAGCGGAACTTCGATGGGCGCCCCTTCGACAGGGATATCCGCACCCTCGTCTACGAGCGGGCCAAAGGTACCGACGCCGAGCAGCCGTACGGCACCGAACGGGACGTCTATCAGCCTGGCTACGAATTCCTCGTGCCGTCGATGGCTCCCTGCCCGGTGCCGAAGACGCCGCCGCGGGTGCGGGTCGGCGGGCCCGACTGCAAGCACCCCTACGACATGGCGCTGCTCAACGTGTCGGCGATGAGCTTCGGCTCGCTGTCGGCCAACGCCGTCCTCGCGCTCAACGGTGGGGCAGCGGCGGGGAAGTTCGCGCAGGACACCGGTGAGGGCGGCTTGTCGGAGTACCACCTCAGGCCCGGCGGGGACCTGATCTGGGAGATAGGCACCGGATACTTCGGATGCCGCACCGGCGACGGTGATTTCGACCCGGCCGAGTTCGCCGACAAGGCTGCGCACGATCACGTCAAGTGCGTATCCCTGAAACTCTCCCAGGGGGCCAAACCAGGCATTGGCGGCGTCCTGCCGGGTGCGAAGGTCAACGCCGAGATCGCGAAGGTACGGGACGTGCCCGAGGGGCAGACGGTGATCTCGCCGCCGTACCACAGAACATTCTCCACCCCCAGGGAACTGGTCCGGTTCATCGCCAGGATGCGGGAGCTGTCCGGCGGCAAGCCGACAGGATTCAAACTGTGCGTAGGATCCCGTCGACAGTTCCTCTCCGTGTGCAGGGCCATGCTGGCGGAAGGCACGGCACCCGACTTCATCGTCGTAGACGGAGGGGAGGGTGGTACCGGTGCCGCCCCACTGGAGTTCGCCGATCACGTAGGGGCACCGCTCACCGAGGGCCTGCTCACGGTGCACAACGCGCTTGTCGGTGCCGGCTTGCGCGACAGGATCAAGGTCGGGGCGAGTGGCAAGATCGCCACCGGTACCGACCTGGTCAAACGCCTGATACAGGGCGCCGACTACGGCAACGCAGCACGGGCGATGATGTTCGCCGTCGGCTGCATCCAGGCTCAGCGGTGCCACACGAACACCTGCCCCACCGGTGTGACGACGCAGGATCCCCGACGTGCTCGCGCCCTCGACGTCCGCGACAAGACACCGCGTGTTCAGCGCTTCCAGGAAGCGACCGTAGCCAGTGCGCTGGAGATCATGGCGTCCATGGGCGTCACCGACCCGGCCGACCTGCGTCCGCACATGCTCCGCAGGCGTATAGCCCCCCACACCGAGCGTTCCTACGCGGATTTGCACGAGTGGCTCGAGCCGGGACAGCTTCTCGCCGAGCCTCCGCGCTCCTGGGCGGCTGACTGGAAGGCCGCAGACCCCGACCGTTTCACTTCTTGATTTGGAGGACTCACATGGCCCGTACTGTTGCCCACGTCATCGTGGATGCATTGAGTGATCTCGGCGTACGCCAAGTCTTCGGCGTCGTGGGAGACGCGCTCAACCCTCTGACCGACGCCATCCGTACCACCGAGGACCTGGAGTGGGTGGGATGCCGGCACGAGGAAGCCGCAGCATTCGCCGCGAGCGCCCAGTCGCAGCTCAGCGGCACCCTCGGGGTCTGCATGGGCACGGTCGGACCTGGTTCCGTCCACCTCCTCAACGGCCTGTACGACGCGGCCAAGAGCCATACCCCGGTCCTGGCGATCGCCGGCCAGGTGCCGCTTGCGGAACTGGGCAGCGACTACTTCCAGGAAGTCGACAACGACGCCCTCTTCAGTGACGTGGCCGTTTTCCGGGCCACCATCACCTCGCCCGAACAACTGCCGCAGATGCTGGAGACCGCGGTTCGCACCGCATTGGGCCGCAAGGGCGTAGCTGTTCTGACCGTGCCGGGTGACCTTGGGGAACGGGAACTGAGCGGGGACCGTCCTGCCAGGTTCTCCTTGAATGCCCCACTCAGCCGACCGGACGAGTCGGCCGTGCGGCGAGCGGCCGAAACCCTCGACAGTGCCGAGCGCATCACGCTGCTTGTGGGCAGGGGCGCCCGGGCCGCTCGTGATGATGTGCTGGCCCTGGCCGACCGGCTGGCCGCTCCCATGGTCCTCACCTTGAAGGCCAAGGAAGGCTTCGAGGGCGACGCCAACCAGTTCCAGGTCGGCCAGACCGGACTGATTGGCAACCCGGCTGCTGCGTCAGCCCTCGAAGACGCCGACACCCTCCTGCTTCTGGGCACCGACTTCCCCTACCGGGATTGGTATCCGCAGGGTAAGACCGTCATCCAAGTGGACAGCGAGGCAATCCACATCGGGCGACGGGTACCGGTCGACATCGGCCTCGTCGGCGACACGGGCGCTACCGTTCGTGATCTCCTGCGCCACCTCTCCACACCGGCACCGGGGGCTCAGGGTGCACGGGACCGGTCGCACCTGGAGAAGGCTCGTGAGCACTTCGGCCGGTGGCACGAAGGTCAGCTCCGGCTCGCGGATCCCGCGCATGACAAGGGTCTGATCGGCCGCATCCGCTCCTCACTCGACAACCGAACGCAGGACATCCGTCCGGAGGCGCTGGCGGCCACGGTGAATCGGCTGGCGGCAGACGATGCCGTGTTCACGTCCGACACGGGCATGGCGACAGTGTGGCTTTCCCGTTTCGTCGAAATGCGACACGAACGCCGGCTCATCGGTTCCTACAACCTCGGGTCGATGGCCAACGCGATGCCTCAAGCGCTGGGCGCCCAGTGCTTGAACCGAGAACAGCAGGTCGTGGCCTTCTGCGGGGACGGTGGTCTGAGCATGCTGTTGGGCGACCTGATGACACTCAAGACCCATCGACTTCCTGTGAAGTTGATCGTCTTCAACAACCGCCGTCTGGGCATGGTGAAACTCGAACAGGAGCAGGCTGGCCTGCCGGAGTTCGGCACGGTACTGGACAACCCGGACTTCGCAGCCGTCGCCACCGCGATGGGGATCACCGGCATCCGGGTAAGTGACCCGGCCGAACTGGAGAAGGCCGTGCGTCACGCTTTCGACAGCCCCGGCCCGGTGCTGCTCGACGTGCTCACCAACCCCGACGAGATCGCCGTGCCCGCCAAGCCGACGGTCGAGCAAGGATGGGGATTCGCGGTCGCCAAAGTGAAGGAAATCGTCCGAAGCCACGGCGACACCGGCAGTCATTGAGACCCTCAAGGCCATCAGGAGCAGGTCTCCAAGGAGTAGCCGCCGCCTGCTCCTTGGAGACGGTGACTACTTTCGCGAGCCGTGGCTCGGGTACGGCCGGTCAGCCTTGAGGCCACCTGCCGGCTGTTTCGAACGCCCCCGTGCCGGGATGACTACGCCTCAAGGTGATGGCGACGAAATGCACGGGGGCGGCAGGCCCAGTTCATCCGGGGAGAACATCTGATCAGTGTCCAGGCTGGTGTGGGTGGGATGTCCGTTTCAATTCGCCAGATTGGTGCGGATTCTCCGGGCAGTTCGGGGCCCGGTTTGGTAGCCGTCGCTCAGTGGATCAACGTCCGGCCTCTGCGGCAGGGCTTCGTAGTCCCGCGCCAGGCGGTGGGGGTGCATCAGCCAGCCGAATGTCCGCTGGGTCACCCACCGCTTCCGCAGGGGTTCGAACCCTCCGGTGCACTACCTCGACGGCGTCGCCCAGCCGGGCACCCCGGTTGAAGATGCTGTTCACTTCGAAGGGGAGGCCGAGGCGTGCTCTGCCGCCGGGGCAGCGGTGGTGCCCCGCACTGCGATCTGGGCAGCCCTACTCGCTGAAGGCGGCCCCCTCGAAACCTTGCTGTGGTGTTGCTGACGCCGATGCTCCCCTCGCTGCTCGCGTCAGTTGCCGCGCCCTCCGTCCTGCGGGCCTGTGATCTTCCCGAAGCGGGAGTCGGTCCCCGCCCGCCACTTCCCGGCCGCGGCCCGGCGCGCAAGTCGAGCGTGCCGGGACAGCCGCCCGAGCGATGCCGCTGAATTCCCGCGATGGCCGACAAGACTGCTTCAGATCTGGTTGAGGCCGCCGTCGACGAAGAGTTCTGTGCCGGTGATGAAGCTGCTCTGGTCGCCGGCGAGGAAGAGGGCCGCGGCGGCCACTTCGTCGGGGCGGCCCATGCGGCCCAGTGGCACCTGGCTGGCGAAGAAGTCCCACAGATTGGCGGCATTGTCGGTGTCGGGTGCGAGGCCGGCGTTTCCGGGTGTCTGGATGGGGCCGGGGACGAGGGTGTTGACGCGGATCCCCCGGTGCTTGAGCTCGTTGGCCCAGGTACGGGAGAACGAACGGATGGCGGCCTTGGACGCGGCGTAGACGCCGAACGCCTCGCCGCCGGAGGTCGCCGCGGTGGAGCCGGTGAGGATCACCGACGCACCGTCGTTGAGCAGCGGCAGTGCCTTCTGGACGGTGAAGAGCGTGCCCCGCACGTTGATGCCGAAGGTCGCGTCGAAGTGCTCCTCGGTGACCTGCTCCAGGGTGGAGAACTCACCGCCGCCCGCGTTGGCGAAGAGCACGTCCACGCGCCGCCCTTGGTCGGCGACGGCAGCGTAGAGCCGGTCGATATCGGCCGGATCGGAGACGTCGCTGCGGACGGCGGTGGCGTTCGGGCCGATCTCGGTCAGTGCGGCGTCCAGCGCCTCCTGTCGTCGGCCGGTGATGAACACGTACGCGCCCTCGGCGGCGAAGCGCTTGGCGCTGGCCAGTCCGATGCCACTGTTGCCACCGGTGACCACGGCGGTCTTTCCGTCAAGCTGTCCCATGATGGGAACTCCAGTTCTATAAAGGCCACGGCTGGCCTCGATGGTCGATTACGTCGCTGCCCGGCAGGGTGCGACGCGGGAGGGTTCGCCGTCGGTGTGCTGAGCCGGTCTCGAAAGGGGAGCGTGAAGCGAAACCCGAGGGTTACCGCGACGCCAGGACGTCCCGCAGGACGTCGGCCAGCGTGATCCGGTCCAGTTCGGTGCGGACGGCTTCCTCGATGCGGGCGTACACCGGGCGCATCGCGGGCTGGATGCCGGAACCGACCGGACAGCCGAGGTTGGGGTCCGAGCGGTGCATGGCGAACAGCGGGGGCGGCTCGATCGCCGCGTACACGTCCCGCAGGGTGATGTCCTCCAGCGGTCTGGCGAGCACCCACCCGGCCTCGGCGCCTCGTCGCGAGTGCACCAGTCCGGCCTCGCGCATCCTGCCGAGCAGTCGGCGGATCACGACGGGGTTGGTGTTGACGCTGCCCGCGATTCCCTCGGATGTCGCGTTTCCGTCCCCGATCCGACGGTGCAGCTCGATCCAGGTCAGCGCGTGCGCCGCGACGGTGAGCTGACTGTTGCCCGCCACGTCACCACCTCCTTGGAAGTAACTGTAATTGTTACACCCGGGGCGGTCAAACGGTGCCGACGACACCGCTGGCGGAGTCCTGCCGGCACCGCCCCCCCCCGCCCACGGTCTCATCAGCTCGCCTCGCGCCCCGCCTGCGATTTTCCGCCCCTCATGGACGGAAGCCCTGGAAAGCCCCGGCACGGCCGGTGCGCGAGCCGCCGCTGTGCGGAGCGGCAGGCGTCGGCACAGAAGGAAGACTCCGTCAACGACACAGAAGACTCCGAGCATCAGTCCAGTGGCCAGCCCCAGCACGAGGTGGCGGCGGTCGCCGATGTGCTGTGCGACGACGCCGCCGATCAGCGGTCCTTGCGTCCGTGCTGCCCGGCTGTCTGCGGCGGGGGTGTGCTCCGGGGCGCCTCTGCGACCTGCACCGGGCCTCCCACCACGATGACGTCCACCTCGTTGACGGCCGTCTGCTCCGCCGCTGGGCGAACGGCGCCACGCTGGAGCCGCTCGGTCTGCTCTGGCGGTGGTCCGTCCGGGCGGTACACCGCCCCGTACGGAAGAGTCACCGACCGGGCAGAATTGCGATCATGAAGTTGCCATGAATCACTCGTCGCATGATCAGACATGCGATGCGCACGCTGTGCGCCGCCACGTTTGTGGCCGTTCCCCTCGCCCTGACCGTGACGCCCGCACAGGCCCTGACCTCCTGTACGGTCAATGGCCGGCCCGTGTCCGGTACCACCGTCAACGGTACTGCCGGCTCCGACTACATCAGCTGCGGCGCTCTGGCCCAGGGCGACAGCGTCAACGGCTCGGGCGGGAGCGACTACATCGTCATCAACGGCATCGTCGCCGGCACCGTCGACGGCGGCGCCGGCAACGACTTCATCATGGCCAACGCCGGTACTACGGTGTCCGGCAGGATCCTCGGCGGCCCAGACGGCGACTCGATCCTCGTCGGCCCCAACGCCGGCACCGTCGACGGCGGGGCCGGGACGGACTTCTGCCGAGTCGCCTCCGGAAATCCCCCCGTCAACTGCTGACCAGCGGTCCGGTCCGTGGTCCATGGCTCTGGGGCACTGGTTATATCCCGAAGAGGGCTTCGTTGCCGCGAACGCAGGATCGTCTCCCCGCCGGGCCCCGCACCGCTGACACCGAGGATCACTATGCCCGGCCCGGGGAGATCCCGAGGGTCAAGAGGCGAAGGTAGTCGGCCGGGGTGGCCGCGTTCCTCGTGGACGTCGGGATCCCGGCCGGCAAGAGCGATCGCCAGGCGGACGTCGGTACGGGCCCTTGCCCCACGAAGCGCGCAGATCTATGCCGAGTTCCGCGGCCGCAACGGCCATGTCCCGGCCGTGCCGGAGACGGTGATGAGCCGGTTGGCCTGGCAGCCGGTGAGCGGGACGGGGTCTGTCATGCCCGCACCGCTGCGCACCGCGATAGCTGAGATGCATCCGAAAGCCGCATCCGGTGAACGTGGCGTGCATCAGGTGCGGTCTACAGGACGTGCCTGCTGCCTGCTGCCTGCTGCCTGCTGCCTGCTGCCTGCTGCCTGCTTCTGCGGCAGGGGCATTCGACGCACCCCGCTGCCTGACGGCCCGCGTTGTCCCCACTCGCCGACGGCCCCACTTCCGGAGCCGCTCGTGCGGCATCCGTGCGCTTGGCCGTTGACGCTGGTCGACGAGCTCTACCTGTTCGGCTCCTATGCTCGGGGCGCCCTTGAGCCGCACGATGTCGACATCACCGTGGACTTCCACCGCGACGAGCGGATGCGGCAGCTCGAAGTTGCCTCCCACTTCTCCGGCCCACCCCCCCACAGCGAGCTGCGTCGGCAGTTGGCCGGCCGCAGTCGCGGCATCCGGTTCCGGTTCGATACCGCCCTGCGTCGCCAACTCGAAAGCGTGGGTGTGCCCATGCCGCGCCTGTGGCGCCGCGGCGACAGCCTCCAGCATCTTTAATGCCCGGATGTGGGAGCCGTCGACTGCGGCACGGGAGAAGTCCAGGGCGTTCGCACTGTGGAGCTTGGCGAGGAGGACCGCTTGCAGCCGGGCCCACACACCAGCCGGTGTTGGGTCCGTCGCTCGCCCTTGGGCGGCAGCGGCTCGATCACCGCCCACAGCCCGTCCTCGACATGCCACGGCTTCGGCCGCGCCACCCCACCCCCCGGATCGTCACTCCCGGAGTGATCCAACCACCCCGAAGATCATTTCGTTAGGAGTTCTAAGCGTTCTGGCGCGGACTCCTTCCTGGAGATCGCGTCGTGGATGGGTGGCCCCTGCGGGGGAGCGGGGCCGCTCTGGCCCTCGTTTTCGTCGGGGGCCATCTCCGGTCACCGGTGCGTGGGGCCGCAGCACTTGGGACAGAGGAGGGGATCGCAGGGGCAGGAGAGGTCCGGCCCGCAGCTCTGGGGGCAGCGCGCCGGGTCGGTGGTCGCCGACAGCCACACCTTCTCGTGGATCTCGCGGCGGATCCGGGCGAGTTCGGCGCCCTGCAGGATCTGGCCGAGCGATTGGCTGAGGATGTCGCCGACCGGCCAGTCCCGTGCCATGACGCAGGTGAAGACCTTTCCGTCCGGGGCGACCGCCAGCTTTCCGCTCCAGCAGTAGCCGCACAGGCCGGACATGCTCGATTCCTGCCTGAGGAGTTCCTTGCCCCGTCCGAACTCCCGTACTTCGGAGGACCGGGATCCGCTGACTCCGAGGTCGGTCAGGAACTTCACCGTGCGGTCCGCAGCCTGCCGGTCCTGGTTCACATCGATGACGGCGGCCCGGGTCGAAATTCCGCGCTGGACGAGCCGGCGCAGATTCTCGACGGTCCGCCCGTGGCTGCCGCGAACGGTGGTCACGGCATCGTGTACGGCCGGTTCGTCGGCGTAGACCGAGGTGGCGAAGTGCACCCCGTTCTCGGACGAGAACGTGATGGTGTCCTCGTCGAGCATGGTGAGGTTGCTGAACACTTCGACGAACTCGAATCCGAGTTCCACGCTGCGACGCAGCAGGGAATTCCGGGTTGAGCTGTGGTTCGCCGCCGATCAGCTGGACCTTGCGGCAGCCGAGGTCGTACGCCTGGGTCATCACCGCCTCGTAGTCGTCTGCAGTGAGGACGTCGCGGCCGCCGCTGTGCGGATGCGACTCGGTGTAGCAATGGACGCACTTCAGATTGCAGCGGTTCGTCAGTTCGAGCCAGAGGAACTCCAGTACTCCGTCGACGTCGTCGGGCGTTCTGGTTTCCGTGAGGTGGGTGGTCTCGCTGGCGTGCACGTGACTCCTTCGGCCTTGGAGGGGAGGGCAGGTCAGTCCTGTGAACTAACTCGTCTGGAGGTCCTCCTGGATGGGAATCAGGAGCAGGTTCCCGTCCCAGTTCACCGGGGTCATCGTCATGCTGATCGCGTACGCCGGCCCGTCCTCCGAGTCGTACTCCCAGGCTTGCCCGCAGGTGAACCAGACCTCCCCACCGGGCAGTGTCCGCGACCGAACGGCGAACTTCGGGGGGCCTGAGATGACGGGAAGAGCACCCCTTTTTGCACCTGGAGACATGGCCGTCCTTCCTTCCGTGAACCGGGATTGCCATAGGCAAGTGCACACCCGAGCCGCTCGGCTTCCGTGCAGTGAAACGTCCATGACATCCGAACGGAGGAGGGGATGACGGCGATCGGGTCCGACGATCCGACCGCCGGCCACTCGGGTGCGCGGTTGCGGCACACGGCAGGCACTCCGCGGACAATCACGCTGGTGCTCGCACCGAGTCGCTGGCGGCGGACCCGTGTGCCCGCACTGCCGTTGTCGTACACGAAGGCGGCGTTGTCGCCGTGATCGAAGAGGAACCGCTGGAGGACGTCGTCCGGCAAGGCCGGCGCGGCATCGGCGCGGAAAGCGTCGTAGGGCCGCCGTCTTGGCGGCGTGCCATCAGCGGGCTGAGGTCGCTTCATCAGTCCCGCGAGATGGTGTAGGAGGGTTCGACAGCGGCCTCAGCGCGGAGTTCTCCCGCCGGTCCGCTCGGCTGCGCGTACCGGCGGCCAGGCAGAGCATGACGGTCGTCGCGCCCAGGAGGCTCATCGCGGGGGCGGGGATGTCGGTTCCGTGGCCAAGGAGATCCTCCCCCCAAAGCCGGATCGCTCTGCCTTCCCTGCCGTCGGGCGGCGCGCCCGCCGCGGGTGCAGCCGTGTCGGCAGGTCACCCGGTTGCGGGGCGCGTTGCTGGTGAGGTTGTGCGCCGGGGCAGGTGCCCTTTTCACGGGTGATCCGGTACGCCCCGCTCCGGCCGGGTGAGAAGTTCCGCGAGTCGTCGCTCCGGGGGGAAGGGATGCATATGCCGGATGAAATTCCGTCCGGCGCTTCGCTGGAGCCCACCAGGGATGAGGCGCGGTGCCGGTCACAGCCGGCGGCCAGTGCGGCGGTTCGCGTGGCAGGCCCGAAAGCCCTGACAGTCCGCGTGCTCGGGCTGCCCGCTGAGCGCTTGTCCATGTCCGTCACACCCCGCCCCTCGACCAGTCCCCTTGGCACAGTCCCCTCGTGCGCCCGGTGTTTCGGGCGCATGGTCAGGAGCATGGTTATGCGTAGAAACCCGCATCAGGCCACGGTGCGGCCCCTACCCAGCAGCCCGGCGGTGGTGCCCCGGATCCTCGCGTTGATCCCCGCGCACAACGAGGCCGACCGTATCGGTGCAGCGCTTGCGGCCTTACAGGCGCAGACCCGACCGCCGGAGCGGATCGTCGTGGTCGCCGACAACTGCACCGACGCCACCGCGGATGTCGCCCGGCAAGCCGGCGCCGAGGTGGTGGAGACCTTGAAGAACCGTCACAAGAAAGCCGGTGCGCTCAACCAGGCCCTCGACCAGGTCCTGGACGTCCTGGCCGGCCACGACCTGGTCCTGGTCCAGGACGCCGACACCACCCTCGTCTCCTCGTTCCTCGCCGACGCGGTCCAGGCCATGACGGGGGATGTCGGGGCGGTCGGCGCGATTTTCTACGGCGAGCCGGGCGGCAGACTCCTCGGCACCTTGCAGCGCCTCGAGTTTCAGCGCTACGCCCGCGAGATCGCCCGCCGCGACTACCGGGCCGACGTTCTCACCGGGACCGCGACGGTCTTCCGGGCCGCGACCTTGCGCCAGATTCGCCAGGCCCGCCTGGACGGGCTGATCGGCGGAGGCACCTCGTACTACTCGCTGGCATCCCTGACGGAGGACGACGAGATCACCAAGGCCGTGCGCACGCTGGGCTACCGCACCGTCTCACCGCCGGGCTGCCGGGTGGTGACCGAGGTGATGACCACCCTGCCGAAGCTGTGGCACCAGCGGATGCGCTGGCAGCGCGGCGCCTTGGAGAACCTCCGCGACTACGGCCTCACCAAGGTGACCGCCCCCTACATCGTGCGCCAAGGATTGATGGGGCTGTCCGTGCTGGCACTGGGTCTGTATCTGGTGTTCACCGTGTGGATGCTGGCCCGCGGCCGCCCCGAGTTCGCCCCCTTCTGGGTCGCCGTCGGTCTGGTCTTCGTGGCGGAGAAGGTCGTCACCGCCCGCGGCGCGGGCTTCAAGTCCCAGCTGCTGGCGGGCTCGCTCGCCGTCGAGCTGGCCTACGACATGTTCCAGCACGCCGTTTACCTGCGCTCCCTGTGGGACATGGCGCGGCGCCGCGAGGAGCGCTGGTGCGCGACATGAGCAGGCCGGCCCAGCCTCGGACGACGTGGCAAGCCGGTGCGCGTGCCGCGCCGGTATCCGCGTGGTGAACAAGCTCAGGAGAGACGGGAGACCGGTGTACGCAGGCGTGCCACTGGCCAGTGCTCTGGGAGTCGGCGGCGCATCCGCGCTGGCCTGCCGACGCCGTAGCGGCTTCGACACCCTCGCCACCGTCGTCGCGGCCACCACCCTGCTGATGGCCGGGGTCTCGGTGTACAAACTGCTGCCCCGGCGTCGCCCCAGTGTGTTCGTGACCGGCATTCCGATTCCCGCAGCCCCGGAGCGGCTGGCACCACGGCGACCGGATGCGCAGGACATGGTCGAAGCCCAGGCGAAGGTCCTGTGACCTCGCCGTTTCGGGTTGCCCACCGGACGCGCAGCCAGCTGTCTGCCGTCTGCCAACTCCCCTGACTCCGCGCACGTCACCCACCGTGCGGCTGGATCAATGCCACAAGCACGACCACCCGATCCGGACACCGGTCCGGGCACCGCGTTCTACGACAGAAGGAACAGCCATGACACAAATGATTCCCGGCACGATCATCACGGCCGCCGGCAACGGCCAAAACGGTTTCGAAGCGGACGGCGTTCCGGCTACCAGTACCAAGATCGGGACTCCCTGGGGAGTGACGGTGGACGAGGCGGGAAACGTCTACGTCTGCGAGTTCAGCACCCACCGCGTCCGCAAGGTGACCCCCGACGGGAAGATCACCACCATCGCCGGCACCGGCACTGAGGGCTACTCCGGTGACGGTGAGAGGGCCACCGCCGCTAAGCTCAGCGGCCCGCACGGCACGGTGATCGACAAGGCGGGGAACATCTACATCGCCGACCGGAAGAACGACCGGATCCGCAAGGTGGCGCCCGATGGAACCATCACCACGGTCGCAGGCGCCGGCCCCAGGGGATACTCCGGCGACGGCGGACCTGCCTCTGCCGCCAAGCTCAACTTGCCCCAGTCCTTGGCGTTGGACGACGCGGGCAACCTCTACATCGCCGACCTGGGCAATCACCGAATCCGTAAGGTGGCGCCCGAAGGGAAGATCACCACGGTGGCCGGTACCGGCACCGGCGGGTATTCCGGTGACGGGGGCCCTGCCTTCGCCGCCCAGCTCAACAATCCGACCGGGGTGACGGTCGGCAAGGACGGCAATCTCTACATCGCCGACTGCTCCAACCACCGTGTCCGGAAGGTGACGCCCGACGGGACGATCAGCACGGTCGCCGGCAACGGCACGAAGGGATACTCCGGTGACGGGGTGCCCGCCACCACCACGACCCTCAACGGTCCCTACTTCGTGGACATGGACGGGGCGAGAAATCTCTACATCGCCGACCAGGACAACCACCGTGTCCGCAAGGTGGCGCCCGACGGCATCATCACCACCATGGCCGGCGACGGCGTGGCCGGGGCCGCTGTCGACAGCGCCCCGGCGATGAACACTCACCTCTACAGCCCCATCGTGGTGGCGGTGGCTCCGTCCGGTGATCTGTACATCGGCGACGTGGGGAGCTACTACGTGTACAAGGTGGTCGGGGCGTCGGCCGTGGTGCCGCCGGCCCCACCGGTCGCCGACCTGTACGGCAAGTACGTCCTGCCCGTCACCGCGCCCCGCGGCCAGCAGTTCGAGCTCGGCGCCACCGTGCACAACCGCGGCCCGGCCATCGCCAGCGGCGAAGACATCACGGTGGTTCTCACTCTGGCCGACGGCCTGGAAAGCGCCCAGCACAGCAACGGTCGCCGTCTGACTCGCACTTTCACCGGCACCGACCTCGCCCCGCACAGCGCCTCACTGGACGGCGTGTTCCGCGTCCGCGCCACCGACGACGCCACGCCGGGGGTGTACGAGTCGACGCTGGAGATCCAGTACGGCGGTGACCTCAACCTCAAGGACAACACCGCGGTCCTGCCGATCACCGTTGTCGTTCCCGAACCCATCGACGGCGAGCATGCGCTGATCGTCTTCCAGGACAACTTGCCCAAGGCCGCGCCGGGCCAGAGTGCACGCTTTCACCTGCGCTTCCTCGCGCCCGTGGGCCAGCCGGTCAACCCCGGTGACCTCGACCAGCGCCTGAGTGCACCCACCGGGTTCGTCTTCACCGGCCGGCCCACCTACACCTACCCCAACACCGCCTTGGGCGCGATCACCGGCGAGCTGAAGCACGACATCCGCGACGACGGCCGCACTCTGGTCATCCGCCACAATCCGCACCTGAACACCACCGACACCGACAACGCGCCGCTCCTCTACGCCATCGACCTGCAGGCCGTGCACGACGCCGTTCCCGGTGTGGTCAGCGACGGCTCGGCCAGCATCGGCCAGCGGCCCCCCGTGCAGATCCGCGCCGAGGTCACCGGCACCACCGTGCAGGCCAGCCTCCGCATCACGCAGACCAAACTCGCAGAGGCCCACGTCACGCCCGGCAAGCAGCATGCGTACCCCGTTTCCCTCGCGCTCACCAACACCGGACACCACTCCACCGGCGCCCAGGATCTCGTCTTCACCGCCCCCGAGGGCCTGTGGTTCTCCGAGGACAGGTTGATGATGGCCAAGGACGGTCACAAGAGCGAGATCGAGCTGACCGCCGAACGCTCGGACGGCAACCGCACTCTGACCTCTCGGAACGCCGCCGCCCTCAACCTCGACCCCGGCCAATCGGCCTACGTATACCCCGAGATGGAGGTAGAGACCAACGCTCAGCCGGGCGCTGTCCGCGTCGGCATCCAGATCGGCAACCCGCCTTTCGTCACCGGCCACGCCACCGTCACCATCGACGCCTGACCGCATACCCTCATCCCGTAAGGGGGCCACCCCGTTCTCGCAGGTCACAGGCTCACTCCTGGCCTGGGCCCTGGCCCACATCGCGTGTTCGTGGTGATCGCGTGCGGCTTTCCAAGGTCCCATCTCGGAAGGCCGCCCGCCCGATCCGCCGCCCAGGCGATGGCTGTGAGCCGAGCCCTAGGCGAGACGTCCGCGGGCAGGCTTCCTGGTTTGCCTGCCCTCCGACGGTTGACGACGCCTGCGGCCGGCCCACAGCGACGGATTGCTCAGCGGCTGCGGTGGGCGGCCCACAAGCGGGCGGCGTGGCACAGCCCTTGCGCCCACTCCTCGTGCTCGGCGATCCCACTCCACTTCGCCGCATTGGCCGCGGCGAACACGTCCAGGGAACGGGCGGGTGCTTGGTGCCAGGCCGGCATGGTCGCGGCCCACGCCTCGGCGCTGGCGGGAGTGTGCAACTCACTGGTGAGAAGCCAGATGACGGCCAGGGCTGCGTCGAGCCAGACCGCGCCACGACCGGCCCAGGCCCAGTCCACCAGATGCGACCGCTTCTTGGTGATGAGCACGTTCGCCGGATTCAGATCCGTGTGCACCAACGTGTCACCGGCGAAGCGTTCCAGGTCCGCAGGATCGTCTACGTGCTCGGCCCAACGCCATTCGACGGGCTCGAGCGCCACAGCCGGAAGAGGCCGCTCACCGAGTTCGGTCAGAGTCTGCGCAAGCAAAAGCAGGTCAGGAGAGCCAGGGGCATAGCTGGCCTGCCGCCCCGCGATGTATTCGAAACCGAGGAGGCTCCACCCGCCGGCTTCCACATCCCACAGCAACCTTGGTCCGATCGGCGCCACCTTCACGCCCAGGTCGGCTTCCCACTGCTGCGCCCGGATCTGCGGATGGCTGCGAGGGAGCCCCTTGACGAAGATCTCACCTGACGCCGTGTGCAGCCGGGCGGCCAACGCATTGTTGTTCCCGCTCGTCATGGCCTGCGCGCCGAGGACCGGGCCGGTCCGTTCCTGGACCGCTGTACGGACAGTGGTGGGAAGATCATCCCAGCGCAGGCGTCGGGTTTCCACGGACGGCCAGTCCCTTCGGACAGGGTAGGTGCGAAGCTGCAGCCGCGTCATGCTCTACACCGTCAGCAGTCCCACCAGCGGGACCCACGCCGGTCTTGGTGAACCGTCGCTCCGGGCCCTGCTGGCGATGTGTCACGAGGCGGAGGCTGTTAGGAGAAGACGACGGAGCGCAGGAGCAGGCGGTCGGAGGCGTCTGCGCCCGCCGGGAGCGTGAAGTAGGTGTCGCCCGAGCAGTCGGCGTCGAGGAAGACGGTGGCCGTGGCAGCTGCTCCCTCGGCGGCGGCCGGGGCGGGCAGGTTGATGCACTGGCCGCTGGGTGGGTCGTTCAGGAAGCCGACGGCGTCGTATCCCTCGGCGTTGGTCTAGGTGTAGCGGAACTGGCCCGTCGCCACGCAGGGCGGAGCCGGGGGCGGCCATCAGCGGGACGAGGGCGCTGCAGGCAGCACCGGCGGCCGCTGTGAGGGAGCGAAGAGACATCAGGGTTCCTTGTCGTCGAGGTGCCGACGCGGTCATAGCGAGCGATGCCCCGGCAACGGCGTTGTAGACGCTTGGTCCCTCTCACGAGAAACGCCGAATCGTTCCCCCTATCGGCAAGTGGCCCAGCGTTGAGCACTCGGGTTGGTGTCAGGCTGCGCCACCGACGAGTGTCCTATCAGCTGACTACCGCCATCGGCCCGCTCCTCCCCGGCTGCCGCTCACGTCCGCGGAGCCGTCCATCGCCTGCGGCCCCAAGCCGCCGGGCCGCACATCTGCGCGTTGAGACGCCGAGAAAGAAAGTTGGGCGGCTGACGTCAGCCGTTGGTGTCAGGCCTGACGTCAGTGGTGCCCGAGGTGGCAGGACGGGGGAGGCGCTGAGCCCAGGCGCCGGTCTCCTCTGCGCAGATGTCCTCGACGCGTGCGGCAAGAATTCCTGGGGCGGTGGCTGGGTCGCCGTACTCGTTCCAAGCCTGCTTGTAGCGGACTACCTCGGTTTCGATCTGCAGGCTAGCCTGGCTGAACCTGATCCAGTCTCCCTGCGGGTCGAAGATATGACGCGCCCCGGTAAGCAGGGAGGTAAGAAAGCCCAGAAGCGCAACAACACGCACTGCGCGTCGTGACGTTCGACGGAACGTCGGGCCACGTGACCTTAGGCAGGTCCGCCCACCAGGGTTGTGATCCCAACGTTCGTCACCTCTCGAACGCCACTCTGCAGCACGGTCGGTCGACCGATACGGCGATCTGCTCTTCAGGTGGTGGGTGGCCCCACGGCTGTCCTGATGTCGGGCGGCAGTACCGTCTCCGCATTCAGACGTGCCGACTCTACTTGCTCCGTTCTCAATCCCCGGACATCGGTGAGGTTCGCCCCGCTCAGGTCGGTGCGTGTGAGGTCCGCCCCGCGCAGGGAGGCGCCGGTGAGGTTCGCCTTGGCCAGGTTGGCGCCGGTGAGGTTCGCCCCATCGAGGAAGGCGTGGGTGAGGTCCGCTCGGCGGAGGAAGGCGCTGGTGAGGTCCGCTCCGGACAGGTCGGCGCGGGTGAGGTTCGTCCTGGTCAGGAGGGCGTCGGTGAGGTCGGCTCTGACCAGGACGGCGCCTGCGAGGTGAAGGATGGCGAAGTAGAGCCTCTCGCGGTCGTCGACGTGCGTGCGTGATTCGGGACGCGTCAGGGCGGTCAAGGCCACCTGGACGTCTGCTTCCAAAGACGTGGGGAGTGAGGTGTCCGTTGTGGTTGGCTCGCCGTTCGGGGGATTAGTCGGGTGCTGGTGGGTCGGAGCGCGGTCGCGCACGAAGTGGCCCAGAACTTGAGCGGCGTGGGTGGCCTGTTCGGGGGCGTCCTGGACGATCTGCTCGAGCGCCAACACTCCGCCGATCCGCACGTACCTCTGGTCGGACCCGAGGCGTTCCAGGGCTTTTGTGAACCGATCCGTGACCTGCCCGCGCCGGGTCAGCCGGTAGTTTCGGATCGTGTACACCAGGGCAACTCCGGCCCCGATCGCGGCCGCACACGCGACGAGTGCGGTGCGCAGGCCAGTGACCAGTGCGGCCGAACCGCCGTCTACACCCACCGTGGCCGTGTCGATGTAGCCCTTGTCAAGCAGATACGGCCCTCGCCACACCAGCCAGGGTAGACCGACCGCGAGGACCAGAGCGCCTCCCACGGCGAGCACCAAGGAACCGATCCGGTGCAGGCGTCGGATGCGGCGTGCCCTTGCCCGCCGCTGATAGAGCGCAGTCATCACATCCCCTGCCTAGAGCAAGCGGCCACGAGTCTGTGATGCCACTCCGAACCGTGGGGTGGCGGTACTCCCGATGGAGGCACCCAAAGGAGGAGCCACCGGGGGGTTAGCGAACGGCCCTCGGCGATCGCGCGGAAAAGCGACCTGACATCGCGCACTGCCCTTCCTCACCCGCCCCCGGCCCCGCTGCGCGTACTCCGTCGATGGGTGCGCCGCAGGCGTGGTTGTCGTCTTCGCCGGGCGACAGCTTCGTGTCGGCGGCGTTCGCCGTGCCGGGCCGAAGCTGCCAGGCCGAGTCCGCTCACCGCCGGCGGCAGTGCCGTCACGCGGCTCCATCGCCTCATCACCATGACCCTCTCCCATCTCCCCAGCGCCATCCGCAACGCCGTACACACGCGTCGTTCGGGATGGCTGACCGGCTAGGGGCTCACCGTGTCGAGTGTCCCGGACCGCGATGCCGCTGTCGGTCTGCTCGAACGGCTGCGACGGGGTTCTTCTCGATCCGCCTGGCGGGGCGGCGGCGAACGGGGCGGTCATGAGGGCGACGGCGTCCCGCCTGCGCCCAGGGGCCGTCATGCCACGCTGATGGTCCGCGGCGTCGTCGAGGCCGTGCGCAGCAGCCCTGGCTCCGCTGAACCGGGCCGGGTCTCCGTGCTTGCCAGCGGCGATCGCACGGCCGTACATTCCCTGGACCCGGCTTGTCCGGCCGCTTCGTCCACCCCCCTTTGAGCACATGAGGAGCGCCCGTTATGACGGGTGTACTGGCGGTTGCAGGCGGCACCGCATCCGGCAAGTCGACCCTTGCCGAGGCGCTGTCGCTGCAGTGTCCCGAGAGCGTGACGCTGATCCATCTGGACGACTACTACGTGCCCGCCCACGACCCCCTGAGGGGTGTGTGGACAGTCAGCGCCGACGGGCACGCCGTCCTCGACTGGAACCATCCGGGATCGATCGACGAGACAGCGGCGGCACACGCCATCGACGCAGCGCTGCAGCGCCCCGGCGTGCTGCTGGTGGTGGTCGAGGGCCTGTTCGCGCTGTCACTGCCGTCTGTGGTGAGGCGGGCGGCGTGGCGGGTGTACGTCGAGACCCCCGACGACATACGCCTGGCCCGCAAGATCCTCAGGAAGATCGAGGCGCAGCGTCAGGACCCGCGACTGTCCCTGCGCAACTATCTACAGACCGGCAGGGACCGCCACGCGGCCCATGTCGCGCCCTCCCGGGCAGCGGCCGATCTGGTCGTGGACGGGACCGCGAGCGAGGCGGAGATGCTGGCGGCCGTCATGCCGCTGGTCGGACCGGCCCTCAGCCCACCGGCCGCGGTGTCCTCGCAGACCCGCCGGGGATGCGGTGTGCCCGATACCCCCGGGGTCCGGGCGCTCGCGATGTGACATGTCCCGGCGGGCGAGTCTTGGCGAGGAACAACTTCGATTGCGGGGGCGGCAGGCCTACTCGGCTGGGCAAACCTTGCCGAGTACTGCGCTGCCTGCGCCGCAATGCGCTGCTGCGGACGGCCGCCCGGGCCCGTCCTGCCGTCCCGCTCCCCGCTGCCCTGCACCGCACGCTCGCCACCGGGCTGCCCATGTCCGCCGACTTCACCGTGCGGCAAGGAGGGGCGCCGATACTGGTCGCGGTCGTCGCCCGGCTCGGCGTGAGCGCGGTGGCCGCCTGCGCCATCGCCTACAAGGTGATGTACGTCGCCACCATGGCCTTCTACGCGGTACGGCAGGCCGCCGCCATCCACACCGCGCGCACACCCGGGGCGCGGGTGGGGACGCACGGCGGGACATCGGCCGGCAGGCGGTACGCCTCTCCGGGATGCTGGGGCTCGGTGCCACCGCTCTGTTCGCCGCCGCGCCCTGGATCATGGCCGCGTTCGGCGCCGGACCCGACGTCGCCCACAAGGGCGTGCTGTTCCTGCGCTGCATCGGCCCCTACCTGCTGCTGATGGCGTGCTTCATCGCGCTCGGCGGGGTCTTCGCGGGCAGCGGGGGAGCACCCGCGCTGTTCCGGGTCACCCTGCTCGGCACCGCCGTCCAACTGCCCCTGGCCCACGCCCTGTCCGGCCTCGGCCTGCCTGGCGCCGGGGCTCGCCATGGCCGTGCAGTGCGCGGCCGTCGCGGTGCTGCTGCGGCGCGCCCGGAGTCAGGCGGAGACGGGGGTGTCCTTGGTGCGGTGGGCCGAGGCGGGAATAGCTTTGTTCATGAGATCGGGTGGACAAAGCCATGCGGCGCGCTCAGATCCGATCGGCAGGGATCGGGACGAACTCGCAGACGTGGAACACGTCGGTGCCGGTACGCGGCCCCGGGGCCTGTTCGGCAAGAACCACATCGCGTCTGGGCGACCCTGGGTCCGCTCGGGATCGTAGGGCATCACACACCGTCACCGGAACCTTCCGGCCGCCCGGCTGGCCGTGGTGGGTCACCGGTGCAGGGACTCGGCGACGGCCGGGTCCTCGAGCACGGTGACGCACCAGGCGAAGTGCTCGTCCCCGCCGCCCGGCGCGAAGGCGTCGCTCGTGGCCATCGCATAGGCGGCCCGGTACAGCAGGAGGTCGTCGACCGCGTAGCCGAACTCGTCGGCGAACCGCGTGGTGAGCTGCCGGGTGATCTCCGGGGCGTGCTCGGTGCCCGCCGGGAAGATGGCCGCGGCCACGGCGGCGTCGAACCGGGTGTCCCCGCCCGTGGACAGGCCGGGGTGGCCAGTTTGACTGCTTGCTACGACAGACTGCCGATCCCGGTCGCCCGTCCAGCCACCGCGAAGGCCAAACCCACCGACAGTCGGCAGAGTGGGACCTATGGGTAATTCTGGACGCCTGACGATCCAGCAGCGGGCCGCCATGCTGGCCACAGTAACTGCGAGTGCTCTGCTGTTTTCCAGCCTGACCAGCATCATCGTTGCCCTGCCGGCGGTCCAGCGCGACCTTGGACTGGACAGCTCAGCCCTGCATTGGGTCGTTGTCGCTGCGCTACTGCCGCTGTGCGCGCTTGCTGTCGTCAGCGGTCGTCTGGGCGACGCGTTCGGACGACGCCGGGTTTTTCTTCTTGGCATGGCCTGCTTCGTCACCGGATCAGCACTGTGTGCCGTCGCAACCGATGGGGCCTTTCTCGTGGGAGCTCGTGCCGTGCAGGGACTGGGCGTGGCGCTGGCCGTACCGCTCGCTCTGGCGAACCTCACCGCCGCGCTACCGGCGGAGAAACATGGGTGGGCTATCGGCGTTCAGACCGCGGTGGTCTCCGTTTTCGCCATCGCCATGCCGCTGGGTATCGCCCTACTGGCTCAGTACGCAAGCTGGCGGTGGGCCTTTGCCGCCACTGTCCCTGTGGCTGCACTGGTCGTCGTCCTGGCCTGGCGGCATCTGATCGAGACACGCGCTCCCGCTACGACCTCGCTGGACCTGATGGGCTGTGTCCTCATCGCTTGTGGGCTCGCCCTCTTGGTCTTCGCCTGTGAACGCTCTTCCGACTGGGGGCTCACCGATGTCGGGACGCTCGCTCCGCTCACCGCTGGTGTCGCGCTGCTCGTCGCCTTCGTGCTGGCTGAGCGCCGTGCCCGAAGCCCACTGCTTGATCTGCGGCCTCTGCGCGGCGCCACGACATCCGTCCCCTTGGCGGCTCTGGCCCTCGTCCAGTGCGCGTCACTGGCTCTCGTCCTCTACATGACGCTGTATCTGCAGCATGTACTTGACATGGGTGCATTTCGCACGGGTCTGCTACTGCTGGCCACCAGCGTGGGGACCATCGTGCTTTCGCCGCTCGTGGGACAGCTGACTGAGCGTGGCCATGGTGGCCGGCTGGTCATCACGGGCATGGCCGCCCTTGGTGTCTGCCTGCTCTGGCTCACCCTCGAGGTGTTCGACAGGCGCATCATCTTTCTCGTTCCAGCCCTCTTGCTGTTCGGGCTGGCGCCCCCGTTGGTCTACCCGTCAGCGACCACACTTGTTGCGGACACCGCTGTGGGCTCAGCCAAGGGTGTCGGCGCAGGTCTGGCGATCCAAGCCCGACAGATCGGTGCCACTTTCGGACTCGCCCTGACAAACATGCTGTTCACCGCCGTGGAATGGCAGAAGCGGAACAGCCTCCTGAAACCCGGCGATGCCTTCACTCCGGAAGAACAGAGTGCTCTCGATGACGCCCTCACACGCGAGCGGATCGACACCGATCTCCTCGCCCAGCTGCCAGGCGCCTCACAGGACCACGTCCGTGGAGCCGCTGACCAAGCCTTCGCAACAGCAATCGAGATCACCTTCCTCACCCTGGGCGGAATCATCCTGCTGGGTGCCCTCGTCGCCGTTACCGTGCAGCGCGGAACTATCGGCCGGTCGACGCCCAGACCGTCGGCATGAGGGGTCAGTCCACTGCCAGGTCCGCTCGAGGGCATGTCTGCCGGCTCGCCGGCCGCCTCCCTTTGTGCCGGGCCCCGGCTGGTGCTGATGCGCACGCACGATTGGGGAGGCGACCCCAGCGACCCGGTCCAGGTCACCTTCGGCGTCGGCCTGGGCGAGCAGGGCGGTGACGACGTGGGCGTGCGCGGGGGAAGGCATCACTTCGGTTCGTCAGCGGACGTCCGTCACAGACCTGACGTGCATCGGCCGGCACCAGTGCCACCAGCGGGGCGGTGAGGTCGACGACCGACCTCGACGTCTGCGATGGGGGCGAGACAGCCCGCGCGCGGATTCTCTGGCTCCGTCCGCCGCCCTCGAGCGCGTCCTAACCCCGGGCCGCCCCACGGTGAGGAAGTGGCCCGTCCGTTAGGAGCCCCGGTTGATGATCACCAACCGGGGCTCCAACACTTTGTGACCGGCAGGCCGTGAGGACCTCGCTCACCTGACTGCGCCCAGTCGCGCCGGCTATCCAAAACTGGCTGTCAATTCAGGTCCTCGAACGCCGCAGCGACTCGTGTGTCACTCCGAAACCACCTAGTGTCGGCTTTGCCAGTCAGGCAGGATCCGCCTGACGTCTCGTCACGGAGGCGTGGGCATCTGCGTGAAGGTGCACGGCACCGTGAGCGGTTCTGTCGCGGTGCAGACGCCCTGGAACACGGTGCCGGTCGCGGTCAGCACGCTGACATAGACCTCGTTGGCACGCGTCGACAGCGTGGCGTCGACCACGTTGGTCGGGCCGCCCACGAACTGCCAGTCGCCCACAGGCTGAGGAGCCGTGGGCGGCGCCTCTCTGACCGTCAGGACGTACACCCGCCCGTCGCACACCACCGAGATGAACTTGTCCGGATCCTGAACTGCCGAGTCGATGTCGAAGCATCCCGTCGGCACCGGCGGGGGCTTCGGGCAGTCGTGGCCGTTGTCGCACCCGCCAAGGGATGCGATGCCCGCGCGGGTGGTCATGCCGTTTGTTGCCCCAGGCTGCTTCGCAGCGTGTGCCGTTCCGACTCCGGCGAACGTCATGACGACTGCGGCGGCCAGCGAGGCGGCAACCCTACGCTTCTCTTTCACCCTTATGTACTCCTTTCTTGCATTGATAGGCCTATGCGTGTTTATGAAGAAACATGCCAATGTATGCCCGAGTATCGCCATCCATGCCGCGGCACGCCCAGTTTCCACTCGCATGCATGCACGAGCGGCCATCCCGCTGACACCAGCACCTGATACCGACAGGGGCGGGCCGGCGGAAATCTCGCGCCGTGGACGCCCCAGGGGCCGTACGGTCCCCATTGCGCCGGTGTGTGCCGCGGGGGCTCAGGAGGAGAAGACGCGGATGTCGCCGATCTGCAGGGTGGCGGGCTGACCGACTCCCCAGAAGCCGGCGAAGGCGGTGACGGTGGTGTGGTCGCCGGAGTTCGAAGGAGACGGTGACCGGGCTTTAGCAGGTAGGGGGGCGGTCAACCCGGTCGGTCTCCAGCGCCCTTCCGTCGTCTGAGCGCGATGCCCCATACGCAGCGCACGCACGGGGAACCTTGTGCAGGCTCGGCGAGGACGTCCCTCCCGACGCTCGTGTCGCCAAGCCTTGTTTGCTGCCGCGGTTTCCCGGTGGAGGGGAGTGGTCGGGGTCAGGTGTTGGCGGCGCCGTAGTGCAGGACGCCGCCGCGCGGAAGCAGGTATCCCATGTCGCGCTTCGTGGGCATCTCGCCCGCCAGGGCGGAGGCGTCGGCGCCTCCGGAGACCATCCAGCCGACAAGCCCCAGGCTGAACGGCACCTGGTGGAAGGTCTCCATCGCGATGCCGGCGAGCCAGTCGTCGATGACCGCAGACCTGAAGAACGGCCGGCCGTCCCCGTACGCGATGCCGGCCTTGTCCAGTGCTCCTGTGGGGATGTAGAAGTCCAGCCAGTCGCTGCTGTCGTCGCCACCGCGTACGGCCGTGCAACCGCAGACCGTCAACTGTCCTGTCGGCAGGCGTACCTGGCCGAGGAGGTGGGTGTGTTCAGTCAGCGAGGCCACCGTGCACGGCACCTCGTCCTGTTCGTCGGGTTCCCCCTCGCGCCGCCCGAAGCAGCCCCGCACACCTGCCGCCCGCCACAGAGCACTCAGGAGGGTCTGCAGCTGGGCGTCTTTAGTTGAGCCGACCTCGATGGCCAGCTCGTAGCCGTCGCCCCAGTTGGACGGGTCACGGAAGGAAGCAGGATTCGACATGTGACGATCATGCAGTGCGCGCCCGCCTCGGGACACCGCACTGTGCTGCTCGTCTGAAGCAGTCGAGTCGTCGTCTACGGCGGGCACGAGGCGTTCGCCGTGGCGGCGGTCCTGGTCGGCGTGCGGTCCTGAGTCCCTGGCTGGCCGGCAGCACGAGGCCCAGCCCCGGTGGGCGGCTCCGTTCTGCGCTGGACGTCGTTTTCTTGGCGGACCCCTGATCCTGGCTCAGCCGCTGAACTACTGGCGCCCGCTTCCCGGGTGGTGCGCTCGGTCCCCCTCGCCGCGTTGCACACATCCCATCCGGGCCGCCCCGCCAGCAGCCCCACCGCACCCCACGTCATCCGGTGGCTTCGACCCGGTTGGCCGGGTGGCCGGCGGGGATCTCGCGGCGGCGCCGCAGGCCTGCCGAGGGTGTGGTGCATGTGGGTGATGGTTCGCGCCGGTTGCCGTGTGGGGTGTGCCGCGGGTGAAGGCCAGCCGTCTGGCTGCGAGTGCGGTGCGCCGCTCGTCGGGTTGGGAGAGGCTGTGATCGCATCCTCTGGCGAAGGGCACGGTCATGGCGACGGGAACGGTGAAGTGGTTCGACGCGGAGAAGGGTTTCGGTCTCATCAGCCCGGATGACGGAGGGCCCGACGTCTACGCCCACCGCTCGGCCGTCAACACCGGCGGTCTGGGAGTTTTCGGGGAGAACGTCAGGGTCGACTACCACCTCATCGTGGGGGTCAGGGGGCCCACGGCCGCGAACATCACCGTGGTCGTCTGATCGGCGCCGGTCTGCTCGTCGGTGGCCGCAACCACCGCCGGGCCGGGCCGTTTCCTTCACCCTTGTCGGCCTCCGCCTTTCGCACGGTCGGTGGGGCGCATGCCGGCCGGCGCGGTGGGTGCGGCTTTCTTGAGTGCGTCGATGAAGGCGTCGAGGGCGGGCTGTGGGGGTGCTGTCTCGCGCGTGGCTGCTTCGATGGTGCGTGTGGGTGCGGGGTCGTCTACCGGTCGTACGACGACGTCGGGGTGTGGGCTGCCGAGTCCGAGGCGGGGGATGAGGCTGACGCCGAGGCCTGCGGCGACGAACCCCTGGGCGGTGACGTAGTCCTCGCTGTGGACGGCGAAGTGGGGGCGGAAGCCGGCTGCCGCGCATGCGTCGAGCTGGGCGTCGAGGCAGGGGCCGGGCCATTCGCTTCCTACGAACGGTTCGTCGGCCAGGTCCTTCAATCGCACGCTGGGCCGTCCAGCGAGGCGGTGCCCACGTGGCAGGACGGCGAGGTAGGGGTCGTCGAGCAGGTGCAGCAGCCGGAGATCGCCGTCCGGCCGCCCGGCTTTTGTCACCAGCAGGGCCAGGTCGGCGTGTCCTTGGCGTACGTCGGTCAGTGCGTCCTCGGGGTCGGCGGTGAGTTTGAGGTCGATGCGGATGCCGGGGTGGGCGGTGCGGAGGCGTGCCACGGCCGGTGCCACCAGGTGTGCGCCCGCGGTGGCGAAGTACCGCACCGCCAGCTGCCCGGTCCGTCCGGCGAGCAGGTCGGCGAGCGCCGCCTCGGCCTCGGCGACCTGTCGTGCGAGGGCGTCCGCGTGCTCGGTGAGCAGGACGGCGGCCGGCGTGGGCCGTACGCCCCGGCCGACCCGCTCGAGCAGGACGGTGCCGGCTTCCTTCTCCAGGGTGGCGATCTGCTGGCTGACGGCGGACGGCGTGTATCCCAGCACCGTGGCCGCCCCCGTCACGGAGCCGTTGCGTACGACCGCCCGCAGTACCTGCATCCGTCTCACATCAAGCATGCAGCCCAGCTTAACGAACCATCAAAAACATTTCACTTGTCCTCATTGATTGGGTGGGTGACCGTAGCTGCATGCCCCTCGCCTCCACGCTCCGTATGGCCGCGCTCTCCCTTTTCTGGGGTTCCGGCTTCCTCTGGATCAAGCTGGCCCTGACTCATGGCCTGACTCCCGCTCAGATCACCATCGCCCGATGTGTCCTGGGCACGGCCGTCCTGCTGTTCCTGGCCCGCCGGGCAGGCCAGCGCCTGCCCCGGTCCGGGGCCCTGTGGCGGCGCCTGGTGGTGGCCGCGCTGTTCTGCAACGCGCTGCCCTTCGCTCTGTTCGCCCTGGGGGAGCGGCACCTCGACTCGGGCATCGCGGGTGTCCTGAACGCCACGACGCCGTTGTGGTCCCTCCTCATCGGGATCGCGCTGGGTACCGATCGAGCGGTGCATTTCGTACGTCTGGTGGGTCTCGTGTCGGGTTTCGCCGGTACGGTCGTGATCTTCGCGCCCTGGCGTCACGCGGGTCTGCTGAGTTGGCCTGCCCTGTATCTGCTGGCGGCGGCGGCCAGTTATGCGGTGGCCTTCGCCTACATGGCCCGGTATCTGACGGCTGGGAAGTCGCCCATGGCCATGTCGGCGGCGCAGATGCTCACCGCCACGGCCTGGAGTGCGCTGGCTCTTCCGGTGGCCGGCCCCCTGAGGCCGGATGCCACCGCGCTGCTGGCGGTCGCCGCGCTGGGTGTTCTCGGCACGGGGGTGACGTTCTACCTCAACTACCGGCTGATCGCGGACGAGGGCCCTACCGCGGCGGCAACCGTGGGCTACCTGCTTCCGGTCGTGTCGGTCACGCTGGGCGCGGTGGTCCTGGACGAGCACATCGGCGCACGCGTGCTCGCGGGCATGGCGGTGGTGCTGGTGGGGGTGGGGCTGACCCGGCGCAAGCCGGCCTCGTCTGCGCAGGCGTTGGCGGGCTCGCGGACTCGCGGGAGTGAGGGTGGGCGGCCGGCCCCTGTGTCCCGGTGCGCGGGGTAGGGCTTGTGGTTCGGGCTCGCCGACGGCCTCCCTCACCTGATGTCCGACGACGAACTGCGTGGCTGGCTCCGGAACGTCGGCGGCAGCACACCGCAGCTTCTCGACGACGACGCCGTCTGGCGAAAGTTCGCCCCTGTGTTCCGTAACGACTTTAAACTCCTGGGCACCTGGGCTCCTCCCCGCGACCCCGCACCAGTGTGGGAAGTCGTGGGGGAGGTAGCGCCACTGGACGCAGGTGCGGTCCACATACAAGATCGCGTCCGTGATGTCGCGCAGATCGCGCTCTGGCGGCCGGCCGAAGTCCAGGGCCCTGCCTCGGCGCTCGAAGCGCCAGGCCGAGAGTACCGGCTCGATCAACTCCCAGCGGGCATCGGACAGACCACTCGGATACGGGCGTCGCGTCGGCATGCCTCCGGCGTATCGCCATGGACCCGAGTGCGCCCAGGCGCACAGCTGTGGCGACAGAAGCACACAGCCAGGAAGACCGGGCGTCCTGGGATGAGACAGGAACAAGCCACATCCCGCCCCGCCAGTCACCCCGCCCAGCACACAGGCCCCGACCACACCTGACTACCTCTTCCGCACCGCGATCCCACACCTCAAGAACCGCCCTATATGCAGGCAACACAGATGAAAACGACCTCGCTTCGACCTGTCGTACGGCAGGATCGCCCGCCTCGTCGACCACCTGCGCGGCGACTACCTCGGCGGCCCGGACACCGTGATCCACTCGCCCGGCAACGTCCAGCGGCCGCGGCTGCAGCCGCACAACCCCGGTCTCGTGGAACGGATCTGGTACGGCGGAGGCAGTCTGCGCTCGGCCCGCTGGGCCGCCGAGAACGGTCTCAACCTGCTGTCCGGCAACATCGTCTCCGGCGAGGACACCGACGACTTCACCACCGCCCAGCTGAACCTGCTCTCCGAGTACCGGCGCAGCCTGGGCGCCGACCGGACAGCGGCGCGGGTGGCGCTCGGGCGGGTGATCGTGCCTTTCGACAGCGCCGACGCGGCCACCCGGGCCCGCTACCGGGACTACGCCGCCAGCCGGCACGAGCGCACCCTGAAACCGCAGACCATCGCCGCGCTGGGCGGGAAGCGGATCCTGTTCGCTCCGGACGTGATCGGCACCGCGGAGCAGATCCTGGAACAGCTGGCGGCCGATCCCGTCGTCGCGCAGGTGTCGGAGCTGCGTCTGGAGCTGCCGTACGAGTTCCACCGGGAGGAGTACGCACAGATCCTGCACGACGTCCGGCACCTGATCGCCCCCGAGCTGGGCTGGAACCCCGCTTCGCCGGCGCTTCAGGAGGCGGGCCGGTGAGCCACCCTGGTCCCGAGCACCCGGACTCACGGGGCATCAGTGCTTTTTCCTGAACTGGCCGGGCTGGAGCGTGGGGAGGTGGGTCGGGGGCCGCTGACTGCGCGACAGTCCCCGGGGTCCAGGCAGGTGTCAGTGGGGTCTGCGATCGTGTGAGTCGTGGATGAACTTGTGGAACGCGTTGACGCTCAGGACCCCTCTGCAGCAGTGGACCTTCACTCCCGATAGCCAGGAGATTTTCGATCGGTATTTCGCCTATCGTGCTGACCCGGCGCCTTCGTAGAAGCGGTGCTCATTCTTCGGGCCGGTCCGGCCGGAGATGCCGACCGCGAACTTAAGAACCATCAGTCCCGGTTGGCCTCGCGGGAGGCGGGCTGTGTCCTGCGGGGGGACCGGCGGGTGATGCGCCTGGTCATCAGCGTGATCGCGGCCCAGGTGATCAAGGATTCCGAGTGCTGGATGAGTCGTTCGTAGTCCCGGGCGTGACGGCGGGCGTGCATGATCCAGGCGAGCGACCTCTCGACAACCCGGCGGCGGGGCAGGATGACGAACCCGACGGCGTCCTTCGGGCGGCTGATGGTCTTGAGCGTCAGGTTCAGGTGCTGCTTCGTACAGGTCACGAGCTATCCGGCATAGCCGGAGTCGGCCCAGACAATGGTGATCTCGGGGTGCATCAGCCGCAGTCTGAACAGGACTTCCTTCGTCGCGTCCTGCCCAGCCTCCACACCCTCGCCGCTGGCGTCACCCGCGACCTCGACGCCGTGATCTCCGGACTGACCCTGGCCTGGAACTCTGGTGTCGTCGAAGGGCACCTCAACCGGGTCAAGATGCTCAAGCGCCAGACGTTCGGCCGAGCTGGCTTCAAGTTGCTACGCAAGCTGGTACTACTCGCGTGAGCCTGCTGGCTGAGTTCCAGCTACTTCAGGAGCCGGAAACCGGGCTGTTGGGCCCATGCGCGGAGGAATTCCGCCGAGCCGTACGCGGCGGGCCACGGATCGGTCGTCGTTGCGACGATGCCGGGAAGGCCAGCCACGATTGAAACCTGATCTTCTCGCAGTTCGGCGTTGGCGACACCACCGATGACATCCATGACGGCGGCGGTCAGCAGGGCGGTGACGAGGTGGTCGACAGGACGGTTACAGAACGCGATGACGTCGACCGCGTGAGTGGGGGTGAAGCCGATGAGGGATTCCTGGTCGACTTCGTCGGCGTGCTCGGCCTCGAAGATGGCCTCGTCACCGATCCCAGGCCCCATGAGAGAGACCAGGATGGGCCGACGTCCGTCTACGTCGCCGGCATCCGTGATCCCGAGGCTCACCGCGTGAATGTTCAGGTCGTACTCGCCGACCCGCTTCTCCTCAAACCGTGCCGAGGCGCCAAGCAGGAACTCGCGGAGCCGCTGGATCTCCACGCGGGGGACGGCCTCCGCCAACTCGATCACCAACACCGGTCCACTCATGGCCGGGAGCCTAACCAGCCGGGACTGTCACCCCAACCGATTACCCAGCGTGGCCGCGTCACAGAAGCTGAGCCAGAACCGCAACTCGTGAACAAGGCCCCCTCCCTTCTGCAGTGGTGGAACGAAGCCTTACTGGTAGCAGGGAGGGCGGCGAGTACCTGAGGTGCGAGGGCGGTGAACGCGATGGCTGCCAGGAACGCTGTGGCGAACGCTCGCTTGCGCACGGGCATTTGAGCTCCTTGGTCGTCTACCGGCTGGCGGAGTCCGGGCGGCTGGCAGTTCGCTCGGGCCTGCCGCCGGGGAGCACCTCTCAGTCTCAGCAACGCGGCGGCACGGGTCAGGTACGGCCGGTCGGCTTGGCGCCAGGACATGCGGGTGACGTCGACCGCGGCGTGGCCTGGTTGCGTGAACTCCACGCTCGTCGCGAGAGCGTCGGCCGCGGACAGAGCTGGGAACTGCGGGGTGAGGCACAGGTCGCCCGGACGCAGGCCGGTCTCCTCGCACACTTCCCGTAGCGCCGCGGCCAGAAGCGTGCGGTCCCCTTCGATGTGGCCGCCTGGGGCGAGGAGCAGCCCTGTGCCCCGGTGGCCGATGTGCAGTACGCGCCGTTCACGATCGATGACGGCCGCGCTGCACGTGACGTGGCCGGGGAGCGTCGCACGGTCGGCCGGGTCGTCGGCGCCGTCCAGGAGGGACGTCGGCCCGGCGAGGGAGTCCCGCTCATGCGGATGCCGGGTCAGGTACGCCTCGGAGGTTCTGCGGATGTGGGAGCGGGCGAGCGGCACGTCATCACCTCGGGACGGCGGTAGAGGGGCGAGAAGGTCCCCGTTGGTGCGGGCGACCACGGCGCCGGGGCGGCTCACGCGGGGGACTCGTGCTGGTCATCGTCCGGCTCGGACGTGATCTGGTAGGACAACAACCGCTGGAAGAGACCAGGTTGTTGGGTGAGCTGGGCGTAAGTGCCCTCCTGGACGATCTTGCCTTCGTCGAGGACCACGATGCGGTCGGCGATGGCCACGTTGGTGATGCGGTGGGTCACCAGCAGTACCGCCCGGTCCCGGGCGAGGGTCCGCAGCCGCTGGAAGATGCGAAATTCGGCGCGGGGGTCGAGGTTGGCCGTCGGCTCGTCGAGGACCAGCAGACCGGCCGGGCGGAAGAAAGCCCGGGCCAGGGCGATGCGCTGCCACTGGCCGCCGCTGAGTTCCTCCCCGTTGAGCCACTCGCGGGCCAGGAGAGTGTCCAGTCCGGCTCCAAGCCTGGCGACGACCTCGTCGGCGTCAGCCGCCTCGCACGCCTCACGGACCGCCGCGTCGCCCCGCGCGGTGGGCTGGCCCTGGGTGACGTTCTCGCGCACAGTCAGCGGCCAGTGCGCGTAGTCCTGCGGCACGAGAGCGACCTGCCGCCACAGGGCCTGCGGGTCGCAGTCACCGGTGGGGACGCCGTCCCACAGCACCTGCCCGGAGGTGGGCAGGTAGAGGCCGCTGACCAGCTTCGACAGCGTCGACTTGCCCGAGCCGTTGAAGCCGACCAGCGCGGTGACCTCGCCGCGGCGCAGGGTGAGGGAGACGCCGGACAGGGCGTCGCGATCCTTGCCGGCGTAGCGGTGGGTGGCCCCCCTGACTTCGATCGTCTGCGGCGGCGCGGGCTGGTGGGGGCCGCGGCGCATGCGGAAGCCGCCAGCCTTGTCGAGAAAGCCGGTCCAGTCGTCCATGTACAGCCCGGTCCGCACGGCCCGGGCGCCGACAGCCACCAAGCCGCGCACCGCCATGCCGACGGTCTGCAGGGCGAAGACCGCCGTGCCGGCATGCCCTACGGTGATCCGGCCGGTCGCCAGCAGCCACACGACCGCCGCCCACACCACCGCCGACCCCAGCCCTCCGCACATCGCGCCGACCAGGGACATCCGTGCGCCCTCGTCGGCTGCGGCCCGGTCCTCGCGGTTGATCCGGGCGACGGTGTCCCGATAGCGGCCGGAGAGGAAGTCGGCCATGGTGCCGGCGCGAATCTGGTCGGCGGCGTCCTTGGTGTAGATGTGCCAGCGCAGCACGGACAGGATCCGGTCGTCGCCGTTACTGCGGAGGTTGGCCAGGTAGCGGACGCGGGCGGCGCTGACCTGGGCGAGGGCCTGCGGGAGGCTGGCGGCAACGAGAAGGGGGAGGAGGACCCAGTGCACGCCGGCCAGGACGATCGCCCCAGCGAGGAAGGCGGCGGCCGAGGCGATCAGATCCTGGCCTTCGCTGATCAGATCGCCGGTGACCTGGGCACCGCGGTCGGCGGCCTCACGGTCGCGGTTGAAGCCTGGGTCGTCGTACGCGCACAACTCGACCTCGACACAACCGGTGAGCAGCATCTGCTCGGCCTCGCGGGACATCAGCGGGGCCAGTCGCAAGGAGAGCCAGTTGACGGTGATGCCCAGGAGTGCCCGCGCGCCCGCGGCCCCGGCGAGCAGGGCGACGGAGGGCCATGCCTGAAGGAGACGGTGGTAGACGTCGCCGTCGCGTAGCAGGGCGGTCAGGGTGCCGGCGATGGCGACCAGACCCAAGGCCTGCATCACGCCGGCAACCATCTGGCACAGCAGGAGGCCGACGGCCGCCCGCCGGTCGACGCGCCAGGCCAGGGCCAGCGAACGGCGCACCAACTGCGGTAGGCGGCGGGCCATGTCGCGCATCCGGATCGAGCGGCCGGCCGCCTCGCGGCTGCCAGTCAGGTCGACGTACCGCATCTGCGTCTCGGGCGCGGGCGCGGGCGCGGTGACGGAGACGGCGGGGGACGGTGCGGTGGTGGTGCGCGGTCCCGGAACGGTGTCGGCTGATGCATTGGTGGACTCACTCATGCTGCCCACCCCGTATCCGGGCGTGCTGAGGTGGGCGCGCCGTCAACGCTGTGCGTGGGCAAGCGGGGCTGCCGTTCGATTCTGGGAGGCTGCTGCAAGGGGGCGGGGGCGGGGTGCATGGCGTCCTCCGTCTGGGCGTCGATGTGGCACTGATGCTCTAGGAACGCGGCGAATTCGGTCCCGTCACGGCCCAATGGAGGGCATTCGGCGAACACAAGTTCTCATGCCAAGTTCAGGCCGTGCGGGCTCTGAGGTGGAGCCGCTCAAACTCGTTCGATCAGGTCGGGCCACTCTCTCGGGGGATTGCGGACAGCACAGACCGGGCCGTGGCGCGTGCAGGCGGTGGCCCTGGGAGGGGTGCGAGCCGGACGCGCTCTCGGCCTGGAGCGGGCATGGAGCGGTCCTGCTGCACGAACGGGGCGACGACCCGGCCGCCACCTCGCCCTGCTGCCGCTGCAACTGACCTGCCCCGGCCACGCGCCAAGTTGCGTGCCTCGCCCGCCAATCGGCCACGGTATGGAGCATCGGCCCAAGCAGGCGGTGACCCACCAACCAGCCCACGCTCTGGCCGCTTCAACCGACAGCCCGCATACGCCGGACCGGCCGAGGGAGCAGCAGGGCTCCCCGCTGATGACGATCGCGAGATTTCCCCAGTGCTGCTCTTCGCCCCAGTTGGTTCACGGGGTGAACCAACTGGGGAATGCGGGGGGAAGCAGAAGGACTCACCGATCTCATGCTCGGTGAGTCCTTCGAGGTGGGCGAGTCAGAGGGAGGAGAGGATGCTGTCGGCAACGTCGGAGGGCAGGACAGGGTTGGCCTGTGCTCCGAACCAGTTGCTTGGGTGCGGCTGGTTGGTGGTGATCACCAGTGCCATGCCCACGTCCTATCTCAGGGCGACGATAGTGAACGGCTGGTGGTCATGTCGCTCTGGTTTCCTCGGCTGTGTTGAGCCTCAGCCTCTGCGCATGGGAATCACGTCCGGGCTTGTTGCGGGAATGGTGGGACGGGCAGCCTTGGGGGTGGCCGGCAGAGCGACGATGGTGACTGGTTTGTCGCAGTGAGGGCAGTTGCGGGGGTGCAGGTTTCACAGTCTTCGCCGGAGTCATGCCGGGATGAAGCTCGGCCACCAAGGTGGGACGTTGCCCGGGCACAACGGGGCGGGGTAGGAGTCCGGCATGCCGAGCCATGTGACAAGGAACCAGGTGAGCCACAGTGTGAAGGTGAGCCCTGCAGTATGGGCTGCCCTGCGATGACGTCTTCCGAGGGTGCTGTGCAGGATGACCCACGGAACCGCAGCGGCGAACCATGTAAGAGGCGCAAGAAGCAGCAAAGCCATGCCATTGGTTACGCCGTTGCCGATGTCACAAGCAGCCCACGCGCTCCCAATCGCAGCAGTGGACACCAGTGCGGTCAGTCCACCGAACAGGATCCCGAAGCCAGTTCCCCTGAACCAGCGGCTCGGAGGACTCGACGGCTCTGTTCCCACGACCATCTCCCCTCCTCCTCGTAGATGCGGAGAGTACCAACGTTCTGAAGCAGCCTGCTGGTGTCCTGGCCTGCCCTGACACCCGTCAGTCGTTCTCGGGCTTCTGCAGCCGTGCCAGCAGATGAGGCTGCAGGCTCGGGAGACGAAGGCGTCGTGCGGTTCGGTGCGGCGTTTTCATCAGACGGCAAGGCGTTTGAAGTGCTGGAGCAGGGCGAAAGTCTGCTCCACTATGTGGCGGAGCTTGCCCATGCTGACCGATCGCTCTGGAGCTACGGATCAGGTGTTCTCACCGGCCTGCAGCTCTGTCATCCGTCGGTGAGCGTGCAGCCACCAGCAGGGGCCTGAGGTGAATGTGCGGCGGAGCCAGCACGTCGACCACGCAGACCGTGACGATCAACCCCAGGGGGATCACCATCAACGCGGGTGCGTGACCCGGCTCCCAAGAACTCCGGAACACCCGCCACGATCGCGAAGCCATGCCCCAAGCCTTCCACCCACCTTCCGTTCAGGCACCCGCCGCTCGGGAGTCGCGCCATGCTGCAGTGGTGCCTGACCTTCGCTCTCTGCCGCATGACCCTGCTGGCCGCGCCTGGGGGTGAGGTGGCGCTGACCGCGTCGCATGCGGCGGCGAACGTCGGATCGTCTCCCCGTCATGCCGCCACACCGCTGATACCGAGGATCAGCTCCGCCAGGCCGGGGGAGAGGCCGAGGGCCAGGAGGCGGAGGTAGTCGGCGCGCAGGGTGCGGCCGCGTTCCCCGAGGACGTCGGGATCCCGGCCGGCCAGAGCGATCGCCAGGCGGGTGTCGGTCTGGGCCCTGGCCCACACCGCGCGCAGATCGATGCCGAGTTCCGTGGCCGCAACGTGAAGGGCCCGGCCGTGCCGGAGCACGGTGATGAGCCGGTTGGCCTGGCGGCCGGTGAGCGGGACGGGGTCGGTCATGCCCGCACCCTACGGGCGTGACGTGCCGGTTTTAGAACAAGGTTTCCGTGTTCCCGGAGTCCTCGGTGGGTGGCGGGGCCGGCGTGCGGGGGCGGCGGGGTGGCGGGTGCTCGGGGTCCTTTCCGAACAGTGCTTGGGTCCCGCACTCGTCGGGCACGGCGGGCACCGGCCGGCACACGGCCGCGTCAACCAGGTCGAGCGGGGCGCAGTCGTCGAAGTCGGCGCGCTGCATACGGGTCCAGTCGCGGCCCTCGGGTATGGCGCTCACGTGCGGTCTCCTGTCTGCCCAGAGCGTCGGATTGTGGTGGTTGATCGCTTTCCCTCCCGGGGAGATCTCACCACCCCGGGCGGGGGAATGCCGCCGGTGAAGAGCCTGCCGTCCCGTGACATGACGCTGCCACGCTGCAGCAGGAGCGGCGGAGTCCTGGACGCTGGCCGCGGTGACCAGGACGGCCAACAGGAGGCCGAGGGTGTCGGTGATGATGCTCCGCTTCCGGCCGACGATTTTCTTGTCGGCGTCGATGCCCTGACTTGCGGCGTGCACGCTGGTGGACGTCTTGACGCTCTGCGCGTCGGTCACGCAGGCCGACGGCTCGGTGTCCCGGCCTTCCGAGTTGTTGCTCTGTCGTACGCGCGGCTGGACCTGTCGGTCGCAGCTCCGCCGCAGACGCTGGAGAAGCTCTCGCGGTCGCTGCGGAGCACTTTGCGTTCTGCCCTAACAACATCTGGCAGGGGTACGAGAGCATCCGCCTCTACGCGGAGGAAGCTCTCGTGGATAACGCCCACTGGACGTTCTGGTGGGACTGAAGGAGCTGTGGGAGTCCCTTGCCGGGGCGGTGTCTGGCTGGTCAGGTCACACCGTCGGCTGCCGGGGTCTTCTTCGTCCACCGGGTGGGTTTGCGGGTGAGTCGCCTGGTCATGAGGGTGATGAGTGACCAGTTCAGGTGTGCTTCGCTGTGCTGGGGCAGGCGTTCGGAGGGTACGGCGGTGGCCCAGTGTCCGCCGAGTCGTTCGAACAAGATCCGGTGGGTGGCCGCGAGTGGCACATCCGCGTCCGCGGTGTCGGGGACCTGCACCAGAACTGGTTCATCACCACGGATGAACTCAGGCCCGAACTGCACCGGCGCCGCGCGTTCGGCCCATGACACGTGGCGTCGCTCGCTAGTTGACGGGGCCGGAGATGCGATCGGCAGAGAAGTCCCAGTTGGTCGCTGCTAGAGCGGGGAAGTTGTCGGCGTGGGCCGTGGGGGGCCGCGAGGGACACGAACGATCGACGAAATGAGAGTGCCGCTGACCTGGCGCGATGGAACCTGTCAAGAGTCCTGGCGCGGTCAGGAACGCTGCACTTCTCAGGTGAAGAGGCATATCGGGTCCGACACGCGTGTGCGGGTGACCGGTGCCCGGCAGGAGAACCCTCTGCCCGGGGTCACGCTTCGTAGCGGGCGGCTAGGGTTCGTGCCGTCTCGGCGATGCGGCTGCGTAGTTCGGCCGGTGCCAGGACCTCGACATCGGCGCCCAGCCGCAGGAAGGCTCGGTGGGCGTGGTCGATCGACTTGATGGGTACGCGGGCCTCCGTCCATCCGTCACCCGTGGGTGTCACGCCGAATCGGCGGGCGCCCTCCGGGGTGAGCCGCACCAAGGCGTCCGCGGTGTGTAGTCGCGCTCGGAAGTCGGCCAGATAGACGTTCCAGTATCCGGCCAAGTCGAACCCGTCCGGGACGACGAACTCTTCTTCCAGCGACCGGATTTCGAGGACCTGGTCGACTCGGTAGGTGCGGATCCCCGACGGCCCACCGGCGACCAGGTACCAGCGGCCGGCCTTGAGGACGAGCCCGTACGGTTCCACCCGTCGCTCGATCTCCTCCGGCGCCCGCCAGCGCCGGTACCGCAAAACCACCGCCCGCCGCGCCCACACCGCGGCGGCGACCACAGCCAGGTGAGGCACTTGGCCGACGTCGCCGTACCAGCCGGGGGCGTCGAGCAGGAAGCGTTCCTGGATCCGCTCGGTGTGCTCGCGCAGCTCCGAAGGAAGGGCGGCCCGCAGCTTGAGCCGGGCGGTAACGAGCGCCTCGCCGAGGCCGAGTTCGACGGCGGCGCCGGGGAGTGCGACGAGGAACGCGGCCCGCGCCTCGTCCACGGTCAGTCCAGTGAGCCGGGTCCGGTAGCCGTCGACCAGCCGGTAGCCGCCAGCGCCATACAGCGGGATACCGGCGGCACCGAGCGCCTCGACGTCCCGGTAGACCGTCCGGACGGAGACCTCCAGTTCGTCGGCTAGCTGCCGGGCCGTCATCCGGCCCCGGTTCTGGAGCAGCAGAAGCAGGGTGACCAGCCGGCTCGCACGCATGCGGCTCAGTATCCACTGACAGTAGATGTCAGGAGACCGGCCCTAACCTGTCGCGCATGGACGACAACTGGACCATGGACCTCACGCGCACCGGGCAGGCCACCGCATGAGCATCGTCGAACTCCGGCAGTACACCCTGCATCCCGGCGCCAGAGAGACGCTGATCGAGCTGTTCGAGCGCGAGTTCGTGACCGGTCAGCAGGCGGTCGGTATCACCCTCGGCGGCCGGTTCCGCGATCTGGACGACCCGGACCGCTTCGTCTGGCTGCGCGCATTCCCCGACATGGCGCACCGCCGGCGCGCGCTGGAGGCGTTCTACACTGGCCCGGTCTGGCGGGAGCACCGCGACACCGCGAACGCCACCATGATCGACAGCGACGACGTCCTGCTGCTGCGCGGCCCGGGCTTCACGCCGGAGCCGGGGACGAGTGAGGTGCTCGCGACCGTCTGCCATCCCACCGACGCGGCCGACTTCGACACGTACGCCGCCCGGCACCTGGGCCCGGGGCATGCACTGCACCGCACCGAGCACGCCGAGAACGACTTTCCCCGCCTGCCCGTTCGCACCGGGGAGGATGTCCGGATCTGGTTCGGCCCGGCCGAACCGGCACCCTGGCCGGCCCAGCGGCTGCGGCTGGAGCCCGTGAAGCCGTGGCCTCGGGCTTCACCTGGAGTCCGTCCAGATCATGGGCGTGAACCTGGAAGTGCCTCCGAGCTGGGACGATGAACCTTGTCGAGGGATTCTGTCGGTCCAGGTGGAAGCCGACGGCGGCGAGGCGATTGCGGATCTGGCCGTGTTGCGGGACCAGAGCGAAGTGTTCGGGCCCGTTGCCTCTACACCGGCTGCCCGGCGGCTGCTGGCCGCCGTCGACGAACGTGTACTGGACCGTCTGCGCTCAGCCCGGGCCCGGGAACTGGCCCGGCTTCAGGCATCCGAGACTCGCTGGGGCATACCGGCGGCGAAAGCCGGCGGACGGGAAGTGCCCGGCTTGGTCCTGGACATCGACGCCACACTGATCACCTGCCACTCCGGGAATGAGCAGGCCGAACCCGCCTGCGCAGCCGGCGCGGATCTGCTCGGCCAGCCCCCGATCGCCAGCGGCTCGCGCGGCCTTGGCACGCTCATCTCTGGCAGCGGTGAAGAGGACCGGGGCCAGGGCGTAGAGCTCATCGGGGACAGTGAACAACGGATGCGCCAACACCGCCCGATCGACCGTGCCCCTCACCACATGAGCATGCCCGTTATCACGCACCAACTCGTTAGGGCCTCCGCCCTCCTGACCGCCCATGCGGACGCGCACGCCGAGCAAGGCGCCAAAACCCTCGCGAGGCTCTGACCACAGACAATGCGGTAAGGATGAGGTAAGTAGACCCCTCAACATCTTGAAGGCGACATGAATCCCTTGTGAATATTCACCGACTCTCGTCCTTGATCAAGGGAAGCACTTTGCACTTCGCCAGGCGCCTGAGACGGACCGCGGTAATCGTGGCCGCCGCTCTCACGCTCGACATGATGCTCGCAGGCGGAGGCGGAGGAACGGCCATGGCCGTTCCCGCCCTGTCGCAGAGCGGTGAACAGACGGACCGCACGACCGGTGACGCGGCCTCAGCCCTGTCCAAAGCCGCGGACACCGGCGAACAGGTCCACATCGGGGGGGCTGGACGACGAGTTCTCCGTCGGCCTGCTGAGCGACGGAGCCGGTTACACCTGGAAGATGCGGGCCTGTTCCAACAGCCGCTGCTCCAGCTACACCGCCTTGCAGAACTTCACCGTCCATCTGCCCCAGGCGACGACGGCACCGACCACGACGACCAAGGTCATCAGCGGCACCGCACTCACGCAGGCGACCGTGGACGTCGGCGCCACCGACTGCTCCGGCGCCGCGTGCACCGGATCGGCAGCCGCCACCCTGAAGGTAGGAGCCTCCGGCACCACGCACTGGCGCAGCTACGTCCGCCCCGACCTGTCCGCTCTGCCCGCCGGGGCGCAGATCACCTCGGCGACCCTCAGTATGGGCACGGCCGGGTGCCTGGGCAGTTGTGAAGCGCACGACGTCGAGGTCCGCCCGCTGAACGCCGACTGGTCGAGCACAGGCAGCGGCACCGACCTCGTCACGGCCGCTGGCGGCGACCCGCTCGACATGGGCGCCGCCGACCCGGCCGCGCTCGACGTCACCTCCGCCGTACGCCTCTGGTTCGACGGATCGAACCCCGACCAGGGGCTCGCCCTTCAAGCCGCCGATGAGGACTCCGACACCAACACGGGGACCACCTACCCGGCCTCCGGCACCAAGCTCACCGTCACCTACATCGCCCCCGGCGCCCCGGACGCCCCCACCGCCGTAACTGCGACGCCGACCGCCGCCGGCTTGCTGGTGCACTGGAACGCGCCCGAGAACACCGGCTACTCCGGTGACATCACCTCCTACCAGGTCACCGCCTACGCCGCCGGTACCACCACCCAAGCCGCCCAGACCACGGTCGACGCCGCGACCGTCGGCACCACGGCCGTGCTCACCGGTCTGGCCAACGGCACCGGGTACACCGTCTCCGTCACCGCGACCACCGGCAACGGCACCAGCGCGGCGGCAACGTCCGCTCTGAACGTGCCCGCTGCGACACACGCCTTGAGCACCACCGCGTACCAATCCATCGTCCAGCAGTACCTCGACGCGCGCAGCGGGCTGCTGACCGGAACCTACGCGAACGCCGACGCGGCCGTAGCGGCCAAGGCCGACGGAGTGTCATTCAGCACCCAGTTGCACGCCGAGGAGGACGACCTGCTCGCCGAGAAGGCTCGTTACGCGGGCGACGGCCTCGGCTACACCGCCATCACCGTCACCCTGGCCGGCACCATCGCGGGCCCCTCGGGCGACACCTCCGACTTCGTCTACACGCACCACACCGGCGCCGCCACGATGACCGACGGCAGCGCCCAGAACGAGGAGAACGCTTACGAGGTCTACACCTTCGACACCAGCGGCACGGTTCCCGTGATCTCCCAGCCACTTGCCGCGGACGACTTCCTGACCAGCCTGCCCTCCTCCGACAGGGCGGCGGCGCAGGTCTCTCTCGACAACGGCGACACCGACACCACCGCACCCGCCTTGGACGCCTTCTACACCGACGGTGACTCCCTCCCGGCGGCGAGCGGCGCCTCCACCGCGAGCTACGCGTCCTTCACCCGAAGCGGCGTGGCCACCTGGGCGTCGAAGCACTACAACGACAAGGACGAACTGAGAACCGACTGCACCAATTTCGCGTCCAAGGCCCTCAATCGGGGCGGCGGCGCGCACATGGAGTACGGGTCGGTCGTCGACATCAAGCGCAGTCCCTACGAATGGTGGCGCAAGTCCAAGTCCGACATGACCTACTCCTGGTCGGCCGCGAACAACTTCGCCAACTTCATGGGCAACGAGGACAGCGTCACCTGGGTCAAGAGCATCAGCAACATCGTGCCCGGTGACATCATGCTGCTGGAATACGCGGGAGACGGGGACTCCAACCTCGACCACGCGGGCGTGATCTACAGCGCCGGCTCCACGACGGGCTCCGTCAAGGTCTACCAGCACTCCAGCAAGTACAGGAACACCACCCTCTCCGCGATCATCAAGCGCCGCAGGGGCGTCACGGTCTACGTCGCCCACATCACCCCGCATTGGTACTGACGTGAAAATGAAGCGCAGCTACGTGCTGTGGTCCGCCCTCAACCTGGTCGTCCTGCTGGCAGCGGGAACGGCGGCGTGGGGCGCGCCGCGCACCCAGTGGGACTACCGCCGGGCAGCCCGGACGGGGCTGCCCGCGGTGACCTTCACCGGTGACAAGACCGCCCCCGACACCCTCAAGCTCTACATGCGTCTGTTCATCGAGCGGGTACGTGACGGCGACACGGAGGGTCTGGAGGACCTGTCCTGGCACAACCACTGGTTCGCCCGCCGCGACGAGGCAGCCGGCGCCCGCCGGCTCATCCGCGCCTACCGGAAGGGAGCGGCAGGCCCGGTAACGGTCGACATGACCGCGGAAGACCCCTACGACGTCCGCGGCGGCACCATCCGCTTCCGCCGCACCGGCCAGCGGCAGAACTTCACCGTCTTCAAGCGGAACGGCCTGTGGCTGTTCGCCATCACTGACTGGAACCCGATGCCGGACACAGCCGGCAGGCAGCCGCTGAAGACCTGACATAGATGATCATCATTGTGAGGGCGGAGCCCGGCACCAGCCCTCGCAGCGGTGATCGCAGCAGCGGACGTGCAAGCTCTCTCGCGAGCCCCATCCGGCGGAGAACGTCCAGGCCGCCCAGGGGTGGTCGTCGCCGGCCGGGGTGAGCAGAGCGGCGACCGCCCGGCCTGCGGTCTGCGGGAGCGTGGTGCTGCGTCCGACGTAGCGCAGGCGTCCGTCGGTGTCGTAGCGGCCCAGCAGCAGGGTGCGGGGCGCCGCCGGCGAGCCGGTGAACGCGCCGACGATGGCGTCCTGGGTCTCCCGGGCTTTGTGCTTTCTCCAGCCTCGGACGGACGGCTCGCACCGTCCCTCCAGCCGCTTGTAGACGACGCCTTCGAGCCCGACGGCCGTCCAGTTGGTCAGCCATTCGCGCACGGTGGCCGGATCGGTGGTGGAGGGGCACAGTACCCAGGGCGCGGTGAGCTGGCGGTCGGTGAAGAGGGCTTCCAGGGCGGCGCTGCGGCGTCGGTAGGTCAACCCCATTGTGTCGGTGCCGGAGAGCCGGAGCAGGTCGAAGGCCACGAAGTGCGCCGGCTACTGCTCGGCGAGGCGCGGCGCGCCCGTGCCGCAGCATTAGAGGTCGGTGCCCCCGCGGGAGTGCAGGATGAGGCGGTGCGCGTCCCAGGACAGAAGTGCACGCCAGCCGTCCTTCTCCAGACTTTGATGTGTCTCATGAGACATCAGCACGCGTCTGTGCCCGCCAGAATGGATCAAGCACCGCAGGGGCCGCTCGTGTCAGGATGCTGGGCATGTCTGGTCGCGCGCTGAGTTTCGGAGTGGTGGCGGAAGCATACGAACGGTTCCGGCCGGGGTATCCCGTGGAGCTGTTCGACATGGTGATGGCCTATGCGGGCCACCCGGTTCGGACCGCCCTCGAGATCGGCGCTGGGACAGGCAAGGCAACCCGCCTGTTCGCTCAACGAGGGGTCATGGTCACCGCGACTGATCCTGACGGGGCTATGCTCGCCGAACTGCGCAAGCACGTGCAGACGAGCGTCAGAACGGTGCAAGCCGCGTTCGAGGACTTGCGACCGGGCGAACGGTATGGATTGGTCTATGCGGCAGCAGCGCTGCATTGGACGAACCCGGAGGGCCGGTGGTCGCGCGTGGCCGCGCTGCTGGAACCGGGCGGCGTATTCGCCTCATGCGGCGGGCCATTTCAACTGGCTGACCCGGCTGTGGAGGAAGCAGTCCGCGCGGCGCGAGCACCATTCTTGGAGAGTGATGAGATTCCGTCGCCTGACGGGACGCCTCCGGATCATGAGATGCAGTGGCCGGGTACTGAGCTGCAACAGTCTGAGTGGTGGTTCACCGGTGTTCAGCAGTCCGTGATCGAACGGCGCGTGACGATGAGCGCTCGCGACTACGTGGGTCATCTCTCCACCATCTCGGCTTATCTCGTCTTGCCGACCGCGGAGCGAGAGCAGGTATTCAGCCAGATCATGCAGGTACTGCCGGACAGAGTCGAGATGGCTGCCGACATCACCGTCCATCTCGCGCGTCGGCGCCACGAAGATTGATCACGACACCTCACCATGTCAGCCGCCGGCCCCAGGCTGGTTCCGAGCCACTTTCACTCGCGTGTGGCGTGTGCTCGGTCGAGCGGTTTGACGACGGCTGAGCGTTGGGCGATCTGCTCGCGGAGGGCAGTGTTCTCCGCGAGCAGGGCCGCGATGACCGTGGCGCCGGCATCGACTTCGTCTTGGAGTCGTTGTCGCTCGTGTCGGTTGTCTCGCAGTTGGCGGCGGAGGCGGGCGATCTCCGCGGCCTGGGCCTTCGGCTCCGCCGCCCAGCCCGGGGGCAGGTCCGGGTCGGACACGGGGGGGCGAGCATCGGCTCCGGCAGCGTCCAGGTCATGAGCCATGCCTTCCACGACTGTCGAGCTGCGTGCTCTGACGCGTGGTGCGTCAGCGGTCGTTGCGGGGGCGGAGTCGGGGCCGATGAGCCTCCCGGCGTCATACTGCCGACGAAGCCCGTCGCCTGTCCCTTCACCCGTGGTACAGCACCCGTACGACGATCGTGTCCTGCGTCAGGGCGTCGAGGTACTCGTTGAAGTAACGGCACCGCCCGGGGCCGGCGATCTGGAGCCAGTGGCCAGCCGGCGCTGGTTCGCTCGCCGACCTGCCGGAACTCGAAGACCTCGTGGGCGGCGACCCGGCCGCCCCCCATATGAGGGAAGCTGCAGACCAGGCGCTGACCACGCGCACTTTTGACCCTGGAGGGGGGTCCTCCACGGCCTGCATTCTGGGGTAGCCCTCCGCGAAGTGTCCAGCGGTCATGGGGTGCAGGACCATGCGTCACCGGACATAGCCGTCCTTGGGGGCCATGCGTACACCACGTCGACGAGCCCCTCGGCGCCCAGTACGCGCGGAGCGGCCCGGGCGGTCATGCCGGCGCTTAGGGGCGGCAGCCGCTGGCCCGTCTTCAGGCGCCGGGACAGTATCTGCCGCCTGAGCTCCGCGGCCGCCCGCCGGTACGGCGGCAACCCCGAATCCACCGGCCGGTGCGGCCCGCCGCCAGCCGCCGCGCTCACCGGCCGTGTCGGGCAGATTCCTTGCGGGGCCGGTTGGCCTCCCTCCCGATCTGGGCGGCCACCTTCGTT